>NZ_OBQI01000005.1 GCF_900221005.1 Blastococcus aggregatus
AAAGGAATCCCAGCCGCAGATCCGAAGACCCACGACACGGGGTATTACTTGGCACTGACTTTCGGCACGCTGTTGAGTTCTCAAAGAGCGGACGCACAGACACTCGACCCTTCCGGGCTTCGTCCCTGGCTGGATGTCCAACACTACGCCGGTTTCCGTGAACCGCCAGAGGCAGGTCCCGGCCCGGCAGACCCTCAGGTCCGCGCGGCGCAGAGAGAAAGTTACGTGCCTCGGCAGGCGGTGTCAAACCGCCCCGGAGTGACGCCCGACACCGGACGGTCACATGCGGCACATCCGGCGTTCACCCGGCGCGGAGTGCCTGGTCAGGCGCCCCGGTGCACGCCCGCGACCGCCCGCTTGCCGCGCCGCAGGACGAGCCAGCCCCCGGGCAGCCAGGCGTCGGCGCCCGGTACGGCGTCGGCGTCGGTGACGCGCTCGTTGTTCAGGTAGGCCCCGCCCTCCTTCACGGTGCGCCGGGCCTCGGACAGGCTGGCCACCAGCCCCGAACGCTGGAGCAGCACGGCGACGGACGGCAGCTCGCCGTCCACCGTGACGGCGCCTGCCTCGGTCAGTGCGGCGGCCAGCGTGCCGGCGTCCAGGGAGGCCAGGTCGTCCCGACCGAAGAGCGCCCGTCCCGCCGCCTCGGCCTGGCGGAGCTGCTCCGGGCCGTGCACCAGCAGGGTCAGCTCCTCGGCCAGCGCCCGCTGCGCCGCCCGGGCCGCCGGCCGCTCCACGCTCTCGTCGATCAGCGCCTGGACCTCCTCGGCCGGTCGCTCCGAGTACAGCGGCAGCCACGTGCGCGCGTCGGCGTCGTCGGCGTTCAGCCAGAACTGGAAGAAGGCGTACGGAGAGGTGAGGGCGGGGTCCAGCCACACCGCGCCGCCCTCGGACTTCCCGAACTTCTGCCCGTCGGACTTCGTCACCAGCGGGGTCGACAGCGCGTGCGTCTTCGCACCCGACGCCCGCCGCACCAGGTCGATGCCGGCCGTGATGTTGCCCCACTGGTCCGAGCCCCCGGTCTGCAGCGTCACCCCGTGCCGCTGGTGCAGCTCGCGGTAGTCGTTCGCCTGCACGATCTGGTAGCTGAACTCGGTGTAGCTGATGCCGGCCTCCGAGTTGAGCCGCGCCGACACCGCCTCCTTGGCCAGCATCTGGCTGACCCGGAAGTGCTTGCCGATGTCACGGAGGAAGTCGATCGCCGAGAGCTGCTGCGTCCAGTCCAGGTTGTTGACGTAGACCGGAGCGGCGAGACCGTCCCGCTCGGCCGGGAGGTCGAGGAAGGGAGCGACCTGCTCGCGGATGTGCTGCACCCAGCCGGCGACCACGTCCCGGTCGTTGAGCTGCCGCTCCGCCGTCATGCGGGGGTCCCCGATCAGGCCGGTCGCACCCCCCACCAGCACGACGGGGCGGTGACCGGCCCGCTGCAGCGCCCGGAGGACCATGAACTGCACGAGGTGGCCGACGTGCAGGCTCTGCGCCGTCGGGTCGAACCCGGCGTAGTAGGTGACCGGCCCCTCGGCGAGGTGGGCGCGCAACGCGGCCTCGTCGGTGCTCAGGGCGATCAGCCCGCGGCGGTGCAGCTCGTCGATGACGTCGTTCACAGGTGCTCCGGTCACGGGAGTCCATCCTGCCCGGTGGCGGTGCGGCGGGGCTTCCCACCCACCCGGAAGACGCTCACGGAGGGGGCATCGGTCTGCCAGAACCGCCACGGCAGCTCCTGGGCCCGGCTGATGCCGACCCGCGGTCCGGCCGACACGGCCGCCGGCGGAGCTCCCCGGTGCAACCGCACGGACGACGACGGGCCCAGCAGGTCCGCACCCCTGTCGTCGGGGCCGATCGCCAGCGCCTGGGTGAGCCGGGCCGGTCCACGGGCCAGGTCCCGCGCCACCCGGGCGGCGGGGCGTCGGCCGCGGGCCAGCCCCTCCCCCACCTGGACCTCACCGGCGCGCAGCAGCACCGCCGAGCCCCGGCCCTCCGGCCCGACGACGACGTTGGCGCACCAGTGCACGCCGTAGCTGAAGTACACGTACAGCCGGCCGGGTGGACCGAACATGATCGCCGCGCGCGGGGTCGGGCCGCGATGGGCGTGCGACGCCGGGTCCTCCCCCTCGCCGGAGTAGGCCTCGACCTCGGTCAGCCGGACCGCCACCCGCCCCTCCGGGCGGTCGGTGACCACCCAGCAGCCGAGCAGCGCCGGCGCCACGACGTCGACCGGCCCGAGCAGGTCCTCCTCGCGCAGGAGGGCACCCGGCTCGGGCTCGGAGGGGTCGGGCCTCGGGGGCGGCGCAGCGGTCAGAGCGCGGCCGCCACCGGTGAGGACGACGCCCACTCGGCGTGCTGCCGGGCGGACTCGGCCAGCGAGGTGAGCTGCTCGGCGACCCGCTCGGGCGCCGTTCCGCCGCGGGCCTTGCGGGCTGCCAGCGCGCCGCGCACGGACAGCACCGTGCGCACGTCCGGGGTGAGTCGCTCGTCGATGCCGGCGAGCTGGGCGTCGTCCAGTTCGTCGAGCTCGAGCCCGGCCTGCTCGCAGAAGGCGACCATCTCGCCGCTGATCTCGTGGGCGGAACGGAACGGCACTCCCTGGCGGACCAGCCACTCGGCGACGTCGGTGGCCAGCGCGAAGCCCTGCGGCGCCGCGGCCTCGAGCACCTCGGGGCGCAGCGTCAGCGTGGCCATCATGCCGGTGACGGCGGGCAGCAGGAGCAGCAGCTGGGAGAGCGAGTCGAAGACCGGCTCCTTGTCCTCCTGCAGGTCGCGGTCGTACGCCAAGGGCAGGCCCTTGAGCATGGTGAGCAGCCCGGTCAGGTTGCCGACGAACCGGCCGGACTTGCCCCGGGCCAGCTCGGCGATGTCGGGGTTCTTCTTCTGCGGCATGATCGACGACCCCGTGGCCCAGGCGTCGTCGAGCCGCGCCCAGCCGAACTCGGTCGAGGTCCAGAGCACGACCTCCTCCCCCAGCCGGGAGAGGTGCACGCCGATCAGCGCCGCGACGAAGCAGAACTCGGCGGCGAAGTCGCGGTCGCTGACGCCGTCGATCGAGTTGTCGGTGGCCCGGTCGAAGCCCAGCTCGGCGGCGACGGCGTCGGGGTCCAGCGGCAGCGAGGACCCGGCGAGCGCACCGGAGCCGTACGGGCTCACCGCGGTGCGCTTGTCCCAGTCGCGCAGCCGGTCGACGTCGCGGGCGAACGAGTGCGCGTGCGCGAGCAGCTGGTGGGCGAAGAGCACCGGCTGGGCGTGCTGCAGGTGCGTCATGCCGGGCGCGGCGATGTCGGCGTACCGCTCGGCCAGGCCGACGATGGCGTACTCCAGCGCGGAGAGCTCGCCGGCCAGCGCCCGCACGTGGTGCCGCAGGTAGAGCCGCAGATCGGTGGCGATCTGGTCGTTGCGGCTGCGGCCGGCGCGGAGCTTGCCGCCCAGGGCCCCGAGCTTCTCGGTGAGACCGCGCTCGAGGGCCTCGTGCACGTCCTCGTCGCTCTCGATGGCCGTGAACGTGCCGGCCTCCACCTCGTCGGAGAGCTCACGGAGGGCGCCGAGCATCTGCTCGAGCTCGGCGTCGGCGAGCAGCCCTGCGCGGTGCAGCACCCGGGCGTGGGCGCGCGAGCCGGCCAGGTCGAAGGGCGCCAGCGCCCAGTCGAAGTGGGTCGACTTGCTCAGCGCCGCCATCGCCGGCGACGGGCCGCCGCCGAAGCGGCCGCCCCAGAGCCGGGTCTGCGATCCAGGGGAATTCTCGCTCACGTGCCGGCGTCCTCTTCCAGGTCGTTCTGCAGTTCGGGGTACACGGCCGGCGTGCGCTCGGCGAGCGCGCGCAGCCGGTCGGCCAGCGCCGCCCCGCCGTCGGGGGCGCGCGAGACGACCAGCAGAGTGTCGTCCCCGGCGATGGTGCCCAGGACGTCGGGGAGGCCGACCTTGTCCAGCGCCGAGGCGAGGAACTGCGCGGCTCCCGGCGGCGTCCGGAGCACGGCGAGGTTGGCGCTGCCCTCCGCGCCGGTGAGCAGGTCGGCCAGCAGCCGGGTCAGCCGGGCCGGCGCCGTCTGCGCCGGGCGCAGCGGAGCGTTCTCCGGCGGCAGCACGTAGGAGGCCGGGGCGCCGTCGGAGCCCCGCATCTTGACCGCTCCCAGCTCCTCCAGGTCCCGCGACAACGTGGCCTGGGTGACCTCGATGCCGGAGCCGGCCAGCAGCGCGGCGAGGTGGGTCTGCGAGGTGACGGACTCCGCCTCGATGAGCTGCCGGATGCGCGCCTGACGCGCGCTCCGGCTGGGGGCGGCCGTCATCGTCGGCTCATGCGTTTCGCTCCAGCAGCCAGATGAGGACCGCCTTCTGGGCGTGCAGCCGGTTCTCGGCCTCGTCCCAGACGGCGCTCTGCGGGCCGTCGATCACGTCGGCCGCGATCTCCTTGCCGCGGTAGGCCGGCAGGCAGTGCAGGACGACGGCGTCGTCGGCGGCGCGGCCCAGGGCAGCGTCGTCCACGGCGTAGGGCAGGAACGGTGCGATGCGGGCGTCGTACTCGCCCTCCTGGCCCATCGAGACCCAGGTGTCGGTGACCAGGACGTCGGCGCCGTCGGCGGCGGCCGCGGCATCCGCGGTCCAGGCGACCGAGCCGCCCGTCTCCGCCGCGATCTCACCCGCCCGCTTCAGCACGTCCGGGTCGGGCTGGAACGCCTCGGGCGAGCCGATCCGCACGTGCATGCCGGCGGTCGCGCCGCCGAGCAGGTAGGAGTGCGCCATGTTGTTGGCGCCGTCGCCGAGGTAGGTCATGGACCGCCCGGCCAGCGAGCCCTTGCGCTCGATGACCGTCTGCAGGTCCGCCAGTATCTGGCAGGGGTGGAACTCGTCGGTGAGCGCGTTGACCACCGGTACCCGGCTGGCCGCGGCCATCTCCTCGATGCGCTCCTGGCCGAAGGTCCGCCACACGATCGCGGCGACCTGCCGGTCGAGCACCCGGGCGGTGTCGGCGACCGGCTCGCCGCGGCCGAGCTGGCTGGTCGTGGCGTCGATGACGAGCGGGTACCCGCCGAGCTCGGCGACGCCGACCGAGAACGAGACCCGGGTGCGGGTGGAGGGCTTGTCGAACAGCACCGCCACCGCCCGCGGCACGCCGTTGGCGGCGCGCAGCGGAACGGGCGCCTCGGCGGTGTGCCGGGTGGCCTTGAGCGAGGCGGCCAGCGCCAGTACCTCGGCCTGCTCGGCCGGGATGAGGTCGTCGTCCCGGAGGAAGTGGCGGGTCACGAGTCCTCCTCGCTGACGCTCGTCGAACTCGTTCCCGAGGGTGCTGTGCCCATGCGTGACCTCGCGAGCTCGGTCACTGGTCGGTCTCCTGGAGTGCGGCGTCGAGAGCGGCGGGGAGCGCGGCGACGAAGGAGTCGATCTGCGCGTCGGTGAGCACCAGCGGCGGAGCCAGCCGCAGCACGCCCGGCGCCACGGCGTTGGTGAGGAAGCCGGCGGTGCGCAGCTGCGATTCCAGGGCGGCGGCGACGTCAGCTGTGAGGACGACGCCCAGCAGGGCGCCTCTCCCCCGCACGCCGCTGATGCCGGCGTGGCCCAGGCCCTCGATGCCGGCGGTGAACCGGTGCTCGATCTCCTTGGCGCGCTCGAGCAGGCCCTCGTCGCGGATGGTGTCGAGCACCGCGAGCGCGGCGGCCGCGGCGATCGGGTTGCCCCCGAAGGTCGAGCCGTGCGATCCGGCGGTCATCAGGTCGGCGGCGTCGCCGAAGGCGAGCATCGCGCCGATCGGCAACCCACCGCCGAGCGCCTTGGCCAGCGTGATCACGTCGGGCCGGAGGCCGTCGGCCTGGTGCATGAACCAGGAGCCGGTGCGTCCGACACCGGTCTGCACCTCGTCCAGGGCGAACAGCGCACCGGCCTGGGCCGCGGCAGCGGCCGCGGCCGCCAGGTAGCCGGCGGGCGCGGGCAGCACGCCGCCCTCGCCGAGCATCGGCTCGAGCAGCACCATCGCGGTCCGCTCGCCGACGGCCGCGCTCAGCGCGTCCGTGTCGCCGTAGGGCACGTACTCGACACCCCCGGGCAGCGGTGCGAACGCCGCGGCCTTCGACGGCTGGCCGGTCAGCGCCAGCGCGCCCATGGTCCGGCCGTGGAAGGCGCCCTCGGCGGTGATGACCTGGGCCCGGCCGGTCAGCCGGCTGACCTTGAACGCGGCCTCGTTGGCCTCGGCGCCGGAGTTGCAGAAGAACACCCGGCCGGGGCGGCCCACCAGCTCGAGCAGCCGCTCGGCCAGGGCGACGCCGGGCTCGTGCATCGCCAGGTTGGAGACGTGCCCGAGCTTCGCGGCCTGGGTGGTGATCGCCTCGACCACCTTGGCGTGGGCGTGACCGAGGATCGTCGTCGCGATGCCGCCGAGCAGGTCGACGTACTCGACCCCGTCGACGTCGCGGACGGTCGCGCCGGAACCGGAGTCGAGCGCGACCGGCGGGGTCCGGTAGTTGCCCATCATCACCGCCGACCAGCGGCGGGCCAGCTCCTCCGTGTGCGTCATGGTGCTGTGCCCTCCTTCGGCATCGGTGTGGGCAGGGCAGGGACGACCATCGTCCCGGTGCCCTCGGTCGTGAACATCTCCAGCAGCAGGGCGTGCGGCGTGCGCCCGTCGACGACGGTCGCCCGCTTCACCCCGCCCTGGACCGCCCGCAGGCAGGCGGCCATCTTCGGCGCCATCCCGGCGTCCAGGTCGGGCAGGATCTCGGCCAGTTCGGTGACGTCGATCTGCTGCACCAGCGAGTCGCGGTCCGGCCAGTCGGCGTAGAGCCCCTCGACGTCGGTGAGGACGACGAGCTTCACCGCGTCCAGCGCGACGGCGACCGCCGCGGCGGCGGTGTCGGCGTTGACGTTGTGCACGACGCCGTGCCGGTCGGGGGCGACGGTGGCGATGACCGGGATGTGCCCGGCCTCCAGCAGCGCCCTCACCGGTGCGGGGTCGACCTCGACGACGTCGCCGACCAGGCCGATGTCGACCGGCTCGCCGTCGACGACGGCCTGCGTGCGCTCGGCGGTGAACAGTCCGCCGTCCTCGCCGGACAGGCCGACGGCCAGCGGGCCGTGCTGGTTGATCAGCCCGACCACCTCGGGGGTGACCTGACCGGTGAGCACCATGCGGACGACGCCGATCGTCTGCTCGGTGGTGACCCGCAGGCCGCCGCGGAACTCGCTCTCGATGCCCAGCCGGCCCAGCATCTCGGTGATCTGCGGGCCGCCCCCGTGGACGACGACCGGCAGGATCCCGCAGGTCCGCAGGAACACCATGTCGTCGGCGAAGGCGCGCCGGCACTCGTCGTCGACCATCGCGTGGCCGCCGTACTTGATCACGACGACGTTGCCGTGGAACTCCTTGAGCCACGGCAGCGCGCCGGTGAGGACGGCGATCCGGCGGGCGTCGCCCTCGGGGTCGTGGGTCCGCATGACCCGGTGCGTGCCGATGCGGCGCGGCGGCGTCATCTGGTCCGGCGCGATGTCCGGCGGGGTCGGGTCCTGGGCCGCGTCGTCGTGGACCGTGGTCACGTGCGGCTCCGGCTCGGTACTCACGTCGAGTACGCCGAGTTCTCGTGGACGTAGGCGATCGACAGGTCGTTGGTCCAGATCGTCGCCTCCTCGCCCCCGGCCTTCAGGTCGACGTCGATGGTGATCGCCCGGCCGGTGAGGTCGACGCCCTCGCGCGGGTCCCCGATCGAGCCACCCCGGCAGACCGTGACGCCGTTGATCGTCACGTCGACCTGATCGGCCTCGAACGCGGCATCGGTGGTGCCGATCGCGGCGAGCACCCGGCCCCAGTTGGGGTCGTTGCCGAACAGCGCCGTCTTGAGCAGGTTGTTGCGCGCGCAGGCCCGGCCGGCGGTCAGCGCGTCGTCGACGGACGCCGCGTTGCGGACCGTGATCGCGATGTCCTTGGTCGACCCCTCGGCGTCGGCGAGCAGCTGCATCGCCAGGTCGGTGGCCGCCGCGACCAGCGCCTCGGTGAACTCCGCCGCCGTCGGGGTGACCCCGCTCGCGCCGTTTGCCAGCACGATCACCGTGTCGTTGGTGGACAGGCAGCCGTCGGAGTCGACCCGCTCGACGCTCAGCCTCGTCGCCGTCTTCAGCGCCGGCTGCAGGACCTCGGCCGGCACGACGGCGTCCGTGGTGAGGACGACGAGCATCGTGGCCAGGCTCGGCGCCAGCATCCCGGCACCCTTGGCCATGCCGCCGATGCTCCAGCCGTCCCGCTGCTGGACGGTCGTCTTGGGCACGCTGTCGGTGGTCATGATCGCCCGTGCCGCGTCGGCCCCGCCGTCGGCGGAGAGCGCCTGCGCGGCCTCGGTGACGCCGGCGGTCAGCTTGTCCATGGGCAACCGCATGCCGATCAGCCCGGTGCTGGCGACCGCGACGTCGATCGCGCCGAGGCCGAGCTCCTCGGCCACGTGCTCGGCGGTGGTGTGGGTGTCGGCGAAGCCCTCGGGGCCGGTGCAGGCGTTGGCCCCGCCGGAGTTGAGGACGACGGCCCGGCAGCGCTGACCGGCCAGCACCTGGCGGCTCCACTGCACCGGCGCGGCCGGGAAGCGGTTGGTGGTGAAGACGGCGGCGGCGACGTCGTCGGGGCCGGTGTTGAGCACCAGCGCGACGTCGGGGTCGCCGCTGGACTTCAGCCCGGCGGCGACGCCGGCGGCGCTGAAGCCCCTGGGGGCGGTGACGGTCATGGCGCGACTCCTACGAGGGGGAGACCGGTGGTCTCCGGGAGGCCGAGGGCGAGGTTGGCGCACTGCAGCGCCGCTCCCCCCGTGCCCTTGGTGAGGTTGTCGACGGCGGCGACCACGATCAATCGCCCAGCCGCCTGGTCCACGGCGATCTGCAGCGCCACGGTGTTGGCGCCCAGCACCTGGGACGTCGTGGGCCACTGGCCCTCGGGGAGCAGGTGGACGAACGGCTCGTCGGCGTAGGCCTTCTCGTAGGCGGCGCGGGCGCTGCCGGCATCGGCGCCGGGTGCCAGCTTGGCCGAGCAGGTGGCGAGGATGCCCCGGCTCATCGGCACCAGCGTCGGCGTGAAGCTCACCGACACAGGGATACCCGCCGCCTGCGACAGGTTCTGGATCATCTCCGGCGTGTGCCGGTGCACGCCGCCGACGCCGTAGGCGCTGACCGAGCCCATCACCTCGGAGCCGAGCAGGTGCGGCTTGGCGGACTTGCCCGCGCCGCTGGTCCCGCTGGCGGCCACGACCACCACCTCGGGCTCGATCAGGCCGGCGGCGAGGGCCGGGGCCAGGGCGAGGGTGACCGAGGTCGGGTAGCAGCCGGGGACCGCGATCCGCCGGGCGCCGGCCAGCTTCTCCCGCTGGCCGGGCAGCTCGGGCAGGCCGTAGGGCCAGGAACCGGCGTGCTCGTTCCCGTACCACCGGGCCCACGCCGCCGGATCCGTCAGCCGGTGGTCGGCGCCGCAGTCGATGACCACGGTGTCCTCGGGCAGCTGGGCGGCGATGGCCGCGGACTCCCCGTGCGGCAGCGCGAGGACGACGACGTCGTAGCCGGCGAGGCTGGCGGCGTCGCTGGGCTGCACGACCAGATCGGCGTAGGGCAGCAGGTGCGGTTGCAGCTCACCCAGGCGTCGGCCGGCGCTCGAGTTGGCATGCACCCCGGCCAGCGAGAGGAACGGGTGCGCGGCCAGCAGGCGGCACACCTCTCCCCCTGCGTACCCGGTGGCGCCGGTGACCCCGACCGTCCACGTCTGCCCTGTACTCACGATGCATGACCATACACGGCAATGCATGACCGCTCATCCGGGTTACCGCCGCGCCACCTGGGCAGAGACCGGCGGTGACCGCGTTCGACCGGATCGTCATCATCTTCAACCCGCAGAGCACCGGCAACGCGCAGGAGTCCGCCACCGAGCTGCGTGACGAGCTCGCGGCTCGCCTGCCGGACCTGCCGCTGGAGCTCGCGCCCACCCAGCACGCCGGGCACGCTCGCGACCTGGCCCGGGAGGCCGCGCGGACAGGGGCCCCGCTCGTCGTGTCGGTGAGCGGCGACGGCGGCTACAACGAGGTCGTCAACGGGTTGATGGACGCCGGCAACGACTCCGCCGCCTGCGCGGTGCGGGCGGCCGGCAACGCCAACGACCACCGGCGGGTCACCCGGCAGCGACCGCTGGCCGACGCCATCGTCGCGGGCGACGTCCGGCGGCTGGACCTGCTGCGGCTCACCGTCGCGACGGGCGAGGCCGCGGAGGTCCGGTACGCGCACTCCTACATCGGCGTCGGTCTCACGCCGGTCGTCGCCGTCGACCTGGAGAAGGGCGGCAAGGGCTCCTGGCGCGAGATCGCGTCCGTGGTCCGCGGGTTCTCCCGCTTCCGCCCCTTCCCCATCCGGCTGGAGGACGGCCGCCGGCGCCGGATCGACAGCCTGGTGTTCGCCAACATCGACGAGATGGCCAAGCACGCGCGACTGAGCGACGGCGGCGCGCCGGACGACGGCCGGTTCGAGGTCATCACCCAGCGGCAGACCGGGAAGTTGCGGGTCCTCGCCACGGCGGTCCGGGCGGCGACCCGCGGTCTCGGGCCCCAGCCCAGCGCGACGCACTACGGCTTCACCACGCTGGCGCCGATGCCGCTGCAGCTGGACGGCGAGCTGATCGAGCTGGACGCGGACACCCCGGTGGCTGTCGACATCGCCCCGCTGGCGCTGGCCACGGTCTTCTGACGGCGGGGCTGCCTCAGCCCAGCGGGTCGGAGTCGCCGTAGGGCTGCAGGCGGAGCATGCGGGCGGCGTCCTCGGGGGTGGTGGCGCGCAGGACGTCGAGGTCGTCCTTGCCGGCCCGCACGAAGCGGCCCGACCACTGGTCCAGCTCTCCGGCGGCGATCGCGGCGATCAGCTCGACGACCTTCTCGGGCGGCGTCCAGTCCGTGAACCGCTCCCACATGTGCATGGAGCGGGTCATCGGGGTGTCGACGACGCCGGGGGCGACGTCGAACGCGCGCACGTCGGAGCCCTCGAGCGCCGACGCCAGCGACTCGGTCAGCCGCATCAACCCGGTCTTGGCGACCGAATAGGCCGAGTAGTCGGGCGCGCCCCGCGTGCCCATGCCGCTGGCGATGTTGACGACCCGCCCGCTGTTGCGCAGCACCATCCACGGCACGACGGTGCGCACGGTCAGCAGCGCGCCCCGCACGTGGCTGGAGACGACGTCCCACCACTGGTCGGGGTCGGCCTCCCACACCGGCACCTCGAACTCGTCGATCAGGCCGGCGTTGTTGACCAGCAGCGCGATCGGGCCGAGCTCCTCGCGCACGACGCCGACCGCCTCCTCCACCGACGCGCGGTCGGTGACGTCGGCGGCCACGGCCAGGGTGCGCCCGCCGGTGGCCGCGGCGACCTCGTCCATCGCCGTCCGGAGCCGGTCCTCCGTGCGGGCCAGCCCGGCCACGGCCATGCCGCGGGCGGCCAGGCCTTCGACCAGGTGCCGCCCGATGCCGGACGACGCCCCGGTGACCAGCGCGACCCCGGACAGCTCAGGCACGGAGCTCCGCTCCGGTCGCGGCGGCGGCAGCGGCGACGGCGGCGTCGCGGACGGCGGCCGCCTCCTCGCCGGTCAGCGTGCGGTCCGGTGCACGCAGCGTCAGCGCGAACGCCAGCGACCGGGAGCCGGCCGGGACCGGTGCACCGGTGTACACGTCGAAGAGCCGCAGCGACTCCAGCAGCTCCCCGGCGCCCTCGCGCAGCGCCTCGGCCACCGCGGCGGACGGGATCTCGTCCCGCACCACCAGGGCGAGGTCCTGCAGCACCGGCGGGAAGGCGGAGATCGGGGGGCCGACGGCGACCGTGGCCGCGGGCAGCGCGTCGACGTCGAGCTCCATCACCGAGGTGCGGGCGGGCAGCTCCAGTGCGGCGCACACCCGCGGGTGCAGCTCACCGGCGTACCCCACGACGACGTCGCCGACGAGCAGCTCGGCGCAGCGGCCCGGGTGCCACGGCGCCCGCTCCCCCGCCCGGACGGTCAGCTCGACCCCGGAGGCGGCGGCGACCCGGCGGGCGGCCTCGACGGCGTCGGCCCACGTCGCGGGACGGCCGGCGCCCCACCAGCCGCGCGGCTCGCGGGAGCCGGCCAGCGCGACGGCGACGTGCCACGGCTGGGCCGGTACCGCGCCCAGCAGCGCGGCGAGCGTCTCGTCGTCCGGACGGCCCTCCACGCCCGGCAGCGGGGCCGGCGCGCGCACCCCACCGGGGAACACCGCGCCGTGCTCGAACAGCGCCAGGTCGCGCTGGCCGCGGGAGAGGTTGCGCGCCAGCGTGGCGAGCAGGCCGGGCAGCAGCGTCGTCCGCAGCGCCGGCTCCTCCTCCGAGAGCGGGTTGCGCACGAGCACGACCTGCCGCCGCTCGTCGTCCTCGGCCAGGCCGAGGGCGTCCAGCGCCGGCGTCCCGACGAACGGGTAGGACGGTGCCTCGACGTAGCCGGTCTCGGCCAGCGCGCGACCGATCGCGCGGCGGCGGCGCTGCACGTCGGTCAGGCCACGGCCGGGCGGCGCCGTCGGCAGGACCGACGGGATGTCGTCGTAGCCGGCGAGCCGGACGACCTCCTCGATCAGGTCCGCCGGATCGGTGAGGTCGGGCCGCCAGGACGGGGGCGTGACCAGCAGGTCGGTGCCGTCGCCGTCGACGGAGCAGCCGACGGCGGTCAGGAGCTCGACGACCTGCATCGGCGTGTAGGGCACCCCGGCGACGCGCGCCGGGCGGCCGGCGTCGAGCGGGATCTGCGGCCGGGGGCCGCGGGTGTCGAGGTCGACGACGCCGCCGACGACGGTCGCCCCGCCGTACTCGCACAGCAGGTCGGCGGCGCGGGCCAGGGCGACCACGGTCAGCTCCGGGTCGACGCCGCGCTCGAAGCGCTTGGCCGCCTCGCTGGGCAGCCGGTGGCGGCGGGCCGTCCGGGCGACACCGGTGGGCTCCCAGTGCGCCGCCTCCAACAAGATCGACGTGGTGGCTCTGTCCCCTCCGTTCCCGATCTCGGTGGTCGCCCCACCCATGACCGCGGCCAGGCCGATCGGGCCCGTGTCATCGGTGATCAGCAGGTCGTCGCCCGCGGCGAGGGTGCGCGTCGTGCCGTCCAGGGTGGTCAGCTTCTCGCCCTCGCGGGCCAGCCGGACGGTGATCGGGCCGCTGACCTTGTCGCGGTCGAAGGCGTGCATCGGCTGGCCGAGCTCGAGCATCACGTAGTTGGTGACGTCGACGGCCAGCGAGATGCTGCGGATCCCGGCCTGGGTGAGCCGGCGACGCAGCCACCACGGGCTGGGCGCGGTCGGGTCGAGCCCGTCGAGGGCCAGCATGGAGAACCGGTCGCAGCGCTCGGGGTCCTCGACGGCCACCGACCAGGCGGGGCTGCCGGACCAGGCCGGCGGGGTCGCCGTCGCCGGGTCGCGCCACGGCGCGGCCAGGCCGGTGCCCATCTCGCGGGCGATGCCGCGCATGGCCAGGCAATAGCCGCGGTCGGGGGTCACGGCCAGCTCGATGACGACGTCGTCCAGGCCGGTGACCGGGCCGGCCGGCGTCCCCGGCGGCGGGACGTCGGCGCCCTCGCCGCCCAGCACGAGGATGCCGGCGTGGTCCTCGCCGAGGCCGAGCTCGCGGACCGAGCAGATCATCCCGTCGGAGATCCGGTCGTAGGTCTTGCGGGAGGCGATCTCGAAGCCGCCGGGCAGCACCGCGCCGGGCAGCGCGACGACGACGGTGTCGCCGACGGCGAAGTTGCGGGCGCCGCAGACGATGCCCCTGGGGGCGTCCTCACCCACGTCGACCGAGCAGAAGCGGATCGGCTTCTTGAACTCGGTCAGCTCCTCGATCTCCGTGACCTTGCCGACGACGAGCGGGCCGGTGACCTGCTCGGGGCGGTGGATCTCCTCGACCTCGAGGCCCAGCCGCACGAAGGCGGTGTCGAGGTCCTCGACCGACGTCCCGGCGGGGATGTCGACGTACTCGGCCAGCCAGCCGATGGGCACTCTCACTGCTCGACTCCGAACGGTCGTGTGAAGCGGACGTCGCCCTCGACGATGTCGCGCATGTCGCCGACGCCGGAGCGGAACTGCAGGGCGCGCTCGATGCCCATCCCGAACGCGAAGCCCGAGTACTCCTCGGGGTCGATGCCGCAGGCGACGAGCACCCGCGGGTTGACCATCCCGCAGCCCCCCCACTCCACCCAGCGCGGGCCGTCGCGGTGCTCCGGGAACCACACGTCGAACTCCGCCGAGGGCTCGGTGAACGGGAAGTACGAGGGCCGCCAGCGGGTGATGGCGTCGGCGCCGAACAGCGAGCGGGCCAGGTGGTCCAGCGTGCCGCGCAGGTGGGCCATGGTCAGGCCGCGGTCGATCGCCAGGCCCTCGACCTGGTGGAAGACCGGGGTGTGCGTCGCGTCGAGCTCGTCGGTCCGGTACACCCGGCCCGGGGCGACGACGTAGATCGGCGGCGTGCGCGACAGCATCGTGCGCGCCTGCACCGGGCTGGTGTGCGTGCGCAGCACCAGGCCGGAGTCCTCCGGCGCCACGAAGAAGGTGTCCATCATCGTGCGGGCCGGGTGGTCGCGGCCGATGTTGAGCGCGTCGAAGTTCAGCCACTCCGCCTCGAGCTCGGGCCCGTCGGCGACCTCGTAGCCCATGCCCACGAAGATGTCGGCGATCCGGTCGGTGAGCGTCGTGAGCGGGTGCCGGGCGCCGCGGGGCGTGCGGTCCCAGGGCAGCGTGACGTCGACCCGCTCCTCGGCCAGCACCCGGGCGTCCCGCTCGGCCTCGAGCTCGGCCAGGCGCGCGGCGTAGGCCTCGGTGACGGCGACGCGTGCGGCGTTCACCCGCTTGCCGGCGTCGCTGCGGGCGGCCGGCGGCAGCGCGCCGAGCTCGCGGCGGGCCAGCAGCACCGGCGCGCGGTCGCCCAGGTGGGCCGGCCGCACGGCGGCGAGCCCCTCGAGATCCGCCGCCCCGGCGAACGCCGTCCGGGCCGCGTCGACGGCCTCGTCGAGGGCCTCCGGGGAGAGGGCGGCGACCTGCTTGGGGTCGTAGGGATCGTTGGCGCCAGACACGGGACGCCATTCTGCCCGCCGTCCGCCCCCGGCCGCGCCTGGGTTCGGTTCGCGCGCCGCCGCGTCCCGCCCAGATCGGCGATGCGGGCGCCCTTGGACGCCCATGGGCGCCACATCGCCGATGTGGGCCTCGGGACGCGATCCGTGCCCCGTCGGGGTGAGACCGGCCGCATCGGCTCACCTGCCGGGGCTCGGCAGCCGATGGCCGGACGTGGACCTCTTCCCTGAGCACCCCGGCAGCGCGCTCGAGGCGGCGTTGGCCCCCGGCGGCGTGCACAGCGTCTTCCAGCCCATCGTGGAGCTCGACACCGGCCGCGTCGTCGCCTACGAGGCGCTCGCCCGCGGACCCGAGGGCCCGCTCGAGCGGCCCGACCAGCTGTTCGCCGCGGCGCGGGCCGCCGGCCGGCTGGCCGAGCTCGACGAGCTCTGCCGCGCGGCGGCGTTCCGCGGCGCGGTGGAGCAGGGGCTGCTGGCCCCGCTCACCGTCTTCGTCAACGTCGAGCCGGAGGTGCTCGACAGCGCCCCGCTCGACGACCTGCTCGCGATCGCCGAGGGCGCACCGCGAAACCTCCGGGTGGTCCTGGAGATCACCGAGCGCGCGCTGGCGGCCCGGCCGGCGGAGCTGCTGCGCACCGTCGAGCGCGTCCGCAGCCTGGGCTGGGGCGTGGCCGTCGACGACGTCGGCGCGGACTCCATGTCGCTGGCCTTCCTGCCGCTGCTGTCCCCCGACGTGATCAAGCTGGACCTGCGTCTGGTGCAGGACCGGCCCGGACCGGCGGTCGCGGAGATCATGAACGCCGTCAACGCGCACGCCGAGCGGACCGGCGCCCTCGTGCTGGCCGAGGGCATCGAGAACGAGGAGCACCTGGCCACGGCCCGGGCGCTGGGCGCCACGCTGGGCCAGGGGTGGCTGTTCGGCCGCCCCGGTCCCGGGGCCGCCCCCGGTCTCCCGGCCGGCGAGCTCGTGCTGGCCCCCGCACCGGCGGCCGCCGCCGTCGACACCTCGCCGTTCGGCTGCCTGCCGGCCGGCGTCCCGCTGCGCCGTTCGGTCAAGTCGCTGCTCATCGAGCTGAGCAAGCAGCTCGAGCGGGAGGCGATGCGCCTGGGTGAGACCTGCGTCGTCGCGTCCACCTTCCAGGAGGCGCGTCACTTCACGCCCTCGACCATCCAGCGCTACCGCGACCTCGTCGAGCGCACCGGCTTCGTCTGCGCCCTGGGCGAGGACCTGCCGGTCGAGCCCCTGCCCGGGGTGCGCGGTGCCGCGCTGGACCCGTCCGACCCGGTGCGGGGCGAGTGGGACGTCGTCGTCCTCAGCCCGCACTTCAGCGCCGCGCTGCTGGCCCGTGACCTCGGGGACGACGGCCCGGACCTGGAGCGCAGCTTCGAGTACGCCCTGACCTACGACCGGGCCACGGTCATCCGGGCCGCGCACGCCCTGCTGACCCGCGTCGTCCCCCGGACCGGCGCCGCCCTGCCGGCCGCGCCGCAGCGCCCGGCCCACACCTCCACCGCCCCGAGCGCGGCTCCGGACCGGCTGCACATCGGGCCGGACGGCGACACCCTGCTGCGCAGCGCGCTGGCCGCCACGACCAGCGGCGTCACCATCGCCGACATGCGGCTGCCCGACCAGCCGCTCATCTACGTCAACGACGCGTTCGAGACCCTCGCCGGGCTCTCCCGCGACGACGTCCTGGGCCGCAACTGCCGGTTCCTGCAGTCGCCGGACACCGATCCGGCCGCGGTCGCCCGCATCCGAGCGGCCATCGACCGGGGCGAGGAGTGCCGGGAGACGGTGCTGAACCTCCGGGGCACCGACAGGGAGCCGTGGTGGAACGAGATCCACCTCGCCCCGGTCTTCGACTCCGACGGCGTCCTGGTGCAGTACATCGGGGTGCAGCACGACGTCACCGCACGCGTGCTGGCCGAGCGGGCGCTGCTGCAGGAGCGCGACCGCAACCGGGCCTTCCTCACCCGCATCGAGGAGCTGGCCTACACCGACCCGCTCACCGGGCTGCCCAACCGGCGGCGACTCGAGGAGCAGATGGAGACGGCGCTGTGGGACGCGCGCAGCGGCTCGGACACCGTCGCGCTGCTCTTCGTCGACCTGAACGGCTTCAAGGCGGTCAACGACGAGCTCGGCCACGCCGCCGGGGACGAGCTGCTCCAGGCGGTCGCGCGGACGCTGCGCACCCGGCTGCGCCGCGGTGACCTGCTGTCCCGGCTCGGCGGCGACGAGTTCCTCGTCGCGCTCCCGGGCCTGGCCCCCGAGAGCGCCGCGACCGAGGCGCGACGCGTGGCCGACGACCTGTCCGCGGCCGTCGGGGTCGAGATGGAGGCCGCGGGCCGCGAGGTCCGCATCAGCGCGAGCGTCGGGGTGGCCGTCTATCCGGCGGACGGCGAGGAGTTCGGCGCGCTGCTGCACAGCGCCGACATGGACATGTACGCCCGGAAGTCCTCGCGCCGGGGGCTCGTCCCGCGCTGAACCGCGGCGGACGCGGGTGCTAGAACCGGTGCGGGAGCGCCGGCCGCGGCGCGGGAGCGGACGGGTCGGAGGCCGAGGTGGCGGTGCTGCTCGCGCTGACCTCGGCGCTCCTCTACGGGGCCAGCGACTTCTGCGGCGGCATCGCCAGCCGGCGGGCCCCGGCCCTCGCGGTGGTGGCGGTCTCCCAGGCCGTCGGGCTGCTCGCCCTCCTCGCGCTGCTCCCCTGGCTGGCCGGCGACCTGACCGTCGCCGCCCTCGGTTGGGGCGGTGCGGCCGGTGCGGCCGGCACGGCGGCGATGGTGCTCTTCTACCGCGCACTGGCCGTCGGCGTCATGAGCGTGGTCGCGCCGGTCACCGCGGTCGCCGGCGCGGCCGTGCCGGTGCTGGCCGGGCTGGTCCTCGGCGAGCGCGTGGGCACGGCGGCCTCGGTCGGCATCGCGCTGGCGCTGGTCGCCGTCCTCCTGGTGGCGGCCGAGGGCGGGCTGACCTCGCTGCGCACGGCCCGACCCGGCGCCTACGCACCGGCCGTGGCCGCCGGCGCCGGCTTCGGGGTGTTCTTCGTGCTGCTCGACCAGGCCCCCGCCGACGCCGGTCTCACCCCGCTCGTCGGCGCCCGAGTGCTGTCGCTGACGCTGATCGTGCTCCTCGGCCTGGCCGCCGGCCGCCCGCTGCACGTCCCCCGGACCGGGCTGCCGGTGGTGCTGCTCGCCGGCGTCGGCGACATGGGCGCCAACGCGCTGTTCCTGCTCGCCACCCAGCAGGACGGCCCGCTGGCCGTCACCGCGGTGCTCGCCTCGCTCTACCCGGTCACCACCGTCCTGCTGGCCCTGGTCCTGCTGCGCGAACGCCTGGTCGGCACGCAGCTGGCCGGGGTGGGAGCCGCTGCGGCCGCCGTCGTCCTCATCGCCCTCCCCGGCTGAGGCGGCCTCCCCCTTCGGGGTGGGAGCGACGTGCTCGGCTCACCCTCCGACCCCGGGCGGCCGATGTCAGGATGTGCGCCGCGATCTCCCCGCCCCCCTCGCCGATGCCCTCGACCGGGTGCTCGACGGCGGGGTGCACAGCGTCTTCCAGCCGATCGTCGACCTCGACAGCGACCGCGTCGTCGCCTACGAGGCGCTGGCCCGCGGCCCCGAGGGGCCGCTCGCGAACCCGGACGCCATGTTCGCCGCCGCCCGTGCCGCCGGCCGCCTCGCCGAGCTGGACGGCGCCTGTCGCGCCGCCGCGTTCCGGGGCGCGGTCGAGCACGGTCTGCTGGCTCCCACCACCGTCTTCGTCAACGTCGAGCCCGAGGTGCTCGACACGGCGCCGCTGGCCGACCTGCTGGCCATCGCCGCCACCGCGCCCGGCGACCTGCGCGTCGTCCTGGAGGTCACCGAGCGCGCGCTGGCCGCCCGACCCGCGGAGCTGCTGCGCACCGTCGAGCGCGTCCGCCGCCTCGGCTGGGGCATCGCCCTCGACGACGTCGGCGCCGACCCCATGTCGCTGTCGTTCATGCCGCTGCTGCGTCCCGACGTCGTCAAGCTCGACCTGCGGCTCGTCCAGGGCCGCCCCGGCCCCGCGATCGCGCGGGTCATGAACGCGGTCAACGCCTACGCCGAGAGCACCGGCGCGCTCGTGCTGGCAGAGGGCATCGAGACGCAGGCACACCTGGACACCGCGCTCTCGCTCGGGGCGGTCCTCGGGCAGGGCTGGTTCCTCGGCCGCCCGGCGGCCGGTGCGCACCCCGATCGCCCGGCCGGCTCGCTGGTCCTGCCCGCCCCCGAGCCCCAGGCGACCGACGACGATCCGGACTCCCCGTTCGGCTGCCTGCCCCGCGGCACCCGGCTGCGCCGCTCGCCCAAGTCGCTGCTGGTCGAGCTGAGCAAGCAGCTCGAGCGCGAGGCCGTGGGCGTCGGCGACACCTGCGTGGTCGCGTCCACCTTCCAGGAGGCCCGGCACGTCACGCCGTCGACCGAGCGTCGGTACGCCGAGCTGGCGGCCGCCACCGGCTTCGTCTGCGCGGTCGGCGAGGGCCTGGACGCCGAGCCCCTGCCCGGCGTCCGCGGTGCCACCCTCGCCCCCGGCGATCCGGTGCGCGACGAGTGGGACGTCGTCGTGCTGGGTCCGCACTTCGCCGTGGCGCTGCTGGCCCGCGACCTCGGCTCGACCGGCCCCGACATGGACCGCCAGTTCGAGTACGCCCTCACCTACGAGCGGGCCACGGTGGTCGAGGCGGCCTGCGCGCTGCTCTCCCGCGTCGCCCCGCGCCCCGGCGCCGTCCCGACCGCGCCGGCGACGGCGCCGGCTCCGATCCCGTCGCCCAGGTCCCCCGAACCCGAGCACCGCACCCGGCTGGCGGAGCTCGGCGGGACGGATCCGGCCACCGGGCTGCCCAGCCGGCGGCGGACCGAGGACCTGCTCGAGGTCGCCACCTGGGACGCCCGCACCGGCGGCGGCCTCCTCGCCGTCCTCACCGTCGACCTGGAGGGCGTCGGCGTCCTCGCCGAGCGGTTCGGTCCCGACGCCGCGGACGACGTCCTGCGGGCCGCCGTCCTGCGGCTGCAGGGCCGGCTGCGCCACGGGGACCCGGTGGGCAGGCTCGGCGCGACCCGGTTCGCCGTCGCCGTGCCCGAGCTGGCACCCGCCACCGCGGCCCCGGAGGTGGCCCGCATCGCCGCCGCGCTGGCCGACGCCGTCGGCGCGCCCTTCGTCGTCGCGGGCGAGCAGGTCTCGCTGGGCGTCCGCGTGGGGACGGCGCTGTGCCCCGTCGACGCCGACGACGTCCCGGGGTTGCTCGGCATCGCCGCGGGCGGCGAGACCGCCGTCCGTCGCTGAGCCGGCTCAGACCTCGGCGGCGCCGTCGAGCAGCTCGACCGGGAACGGCGGCCGGCCGATCCCGGTGACCCGGGTGTTGCCCCACGCATCGGGCTCGGTCGCCTCGGCCCGGCCGCTGCCGTGCGGCGTGGTCAGCTCCAGCCGGGTGCGCGCCGGCACCGCCAGCGCGAGCCGCCCGGACCACACCACCGAGCCGGCCAGCGGGTCGAACCGGGCCCCCAGCACCGCGCGGGCGCTGCGGGGCGGCTCCCCGTCGACGGCGACGGTCACCTCGCCGTCGTAGCCCTCGGGCTCCTCGTGCTCGCTCATCGGCTCCTCCGTGGGGTGCTCGGGTGTGGTCGGTCAGCGTCCGGGCGGCAGCAGCGTGCCCAGCCCGCCGTGAGCGAGGTCGGTGAGCTGGTCGACCAGCTGCGCGGCGGGCACCGTCCGCGCCGCCGACCACCAGTGCGCGGCCAGCTGGACCATGCCGACGACGCCGTAGGCCCAGGTGAGCGCGGCGTCCGGCGACCGGCCGGCGGCCGCGAGCCGCTCGCCCATCAGCACACCCAGCGCCTCGGCGATCTCCCGCTCGGTGGCGGCCACCAGGTCCGCCCGCCCGGACCGGCCGGCGTGGGCGTAGGCGAACCGGTAGAGCGCCGGTTCGTCCTCGATCAGCGAGACGAAGGCGGCGATGACCGCGTGCAGCTGCGCGCGGTCGTCGGCGCGGTCGGCGACCAGCTCACCCATGAGCCGCGGCAGCAGGATCGCGTCGGAGATCCGGCCCAGGACGGCGTCGACCAGCTCGTCCTTGTCGCTGAAGTAGCGGTAGATGACCGTCTTGGAGACCCCCGCGCTGCGGGCGACGTCCTCGACCGCGAACTCGGGGCCGGCCACCCGCACGGCCTCCACCGCGGCGGTGACCAGATCCTCCCGCCGCGCACGCCGGTGCTCGGTCCACCGCGCTCGCCGGCCGTCCGTGGGCGCGTCGGGCGCGTCGACCGACGGCGTGTCGACCGCCGCGGGTTGCATGTGTTTCACCGTAACAGCTACCTTTCCTTCAGCCCCACTCGACGATCGAGGGAGACCGCTCATGACCGCAACACTGCCCTCCGGTACCGCCGCCCACGCCTCCGCCACGCGCAAGGTCCCGGTGGACCGGCAGGCGCTGTCGGCGCGGCTGCTCGGTTCCGCCGCCAAGAAGTCCTACGACCCGGTCGTCGACATCGACTGGGACGCGCCGATCCCCGAGCACCTCTACGGCCTCTCGCCGGAGTGGTCCAGCCTCTACGGCACCGAGCTGTGGGAGGGGCTGACCGAGGAGCAGCGGGTCACGCTCACGATCCACGAGTACTGCTCCATCTCCGGCGTCGGCATCTGGTTCGAGTGCCTGCTGATGCAGCTGGTCCTGCGCGACATCTACGGCGACGACCCGGCCCAGCCGCACGTGCAGTGGGCGCTGACCGAGATCGCCGACGAGTGCCGCCACTCGGTCATGTTCGCCCGCACGGCGGAGACCTTCGGCGCGCCGTCCTACCAGCCGCCGAAGAAGATCCTGCGCCTCGGCAAGGCCTTCGCCGCCAAGGGCGACGGCCCGGCCGCCTACGCCGCGATCCTGGTGGCCGAGGAGATCCTCGACATCTTCCAGCGCGACCTCATGAAGGACGACCGCGTCCAGCCGCTGACCCGGGCGACGAGCCAGATCCACGTCGTCGAGGAGGCCCGGCACATGCGCTTCGCCCGGGAGGAGGTCGCCCGCCGCACGCCGGAGCTCTCGACGTGGCAGCTGCGCAGGCACCGCACCGTCGTCGCCGCGGTGGCGGCGATCGTCGCCGAGAACCTCGTCCAGCCCGAGGTGTACGCCTCCGTCGGCCTCGACCCCGCGACGGCGAAGGCCGCGGCGCGGGCCAACGAGCACTACGCGGCCAAGCTGCGCGCGGCGTCGGCCGGTCTGGTGTCGTTCCTGCGGGGGCAGGGCCTGATCGGTGGCTCGTCCGAGCGCCTCTGGAAGCGCGCACAGCTCATCTAGGGACTTTCGGTGCAGAAAGTCCGTCAGCGCTGGGCGAGCTGGGTCGTGTAGAGGCAGATCGCGGCGGCGGCGGCGAGGTTGAGGCTCTCCGCCCGGCCACGCATCGGGATGCGCACCCGGGCGTCGGCCAGGGCGGCGAGCTCCGCGGGCACGCCGCGGGCCTCGTTGCCGAACAGCCACAGCACCGGCCCGGCCAGCCGCCCGTCCGCCGCCGCCTCGTCGAGGGCCACCTCTCCCCCGCCGTCGGCGGCCAGCACCGTGCCGCCGGCGTCCTGCCACCCGGGGAGGAACTCCTCCAGCGGGGCACCCCGGACGACGTCGAGGTGGAACAGGCTGCCCGCACTGGACCGCACGGCCTTACCGCCGTAGGGGTCGGCCGAGCCGGCGCCGAACACCACCGCACCGCCGCCGCAGGCATCCGCCGTCCGCAGCACGGTGCCCGCATTGCCCGGGTCGGCGAGCTCGGCGAGCGCCACGGCGAGCGCGGGCGGCGCGGCGAGGACGTCGTCCGCCGGGACGTCGCGCAGCGCGCAGACGGCGACCAGCCCCTGCGGGGTGACGGTCTCGGACAGGCCCGCCGCCGCCTTCTCGGTGACCAGCCGGACCGGCACGGAGGCGCCGGCCAGCAGGTCGCGGTGCGCCGTGGCGGCGGCCTCGGTGGCGAACACCTCGGAGACGCCGTCGGGGTCGGCGAGCGCCTCGACGACGGCCTGCCGCCCCTCGGCGAGGAACAGGCCGGCGGCGTCCCGGCCCGCGCGGCGGACCAGCTTGCGCGCGGCCACGATCCGCGCCGACCGCTCGGTCAGCAGCTCGCTCATGCTCGACGCTCCTCTTCTCGGCTCTCCCGGCCGCACAGACACCGACGCCGCCGGTGCCCGGCCCCGGAGGGTCGTGCACCGACGGCGTCGGACGGTGTCGCCTGGATCAGGCAGCGGCGCCGGTCGCCTCGGGGTTCGCGAGGAGCGCGGCCCGGGCGGACTCGACGAGCGTGGCGAAGGCCGCCGGCTCGTTGACGGCCAGCTCGGCCAGGACGCGACGGTCCAGCTCGATGCCGGCGAGCTTCAGACCCTGCATGAACCGGTTGTAGGTCATGTCGTTCTGACGCGCCGCGGCGTTGATCCGGGTGATCCACAGCTTGCGGAAGTCGCCCTTGCGGGCCTTCCGGTCGCGGTAGTTGTAGGTGGCCGAGTGGAGGATCTGCTCCTTGGCCTTGCGGTACAGCCGCGAGCGCTGCCCGCGGTAACCGCTGGCCTGCTCGAGGACGCTACGGCGCTTCTTCTGGGCGTTGACCGCCCGCTTCACGCGTGCCACGGAAGTGCTCCTGTTCTTCTAAAGGTCAGTGGTGAGGGGGCGCTCAGAGGCCCAGGAGCTTCTTCATCCGCGGAGCGTCGGCCGGGGACAGCACGCCGATCCCGCTCACGCGGCGCTTGCGGCTCGAGGACTTGACCTCGAACTTGTGCTGGTTGTTGGTGTGCTCGCGCACCAACTTCCCGGAGCCGGTCACGCGCACGCGCTTCGCGGTGCCCTTGTGGGTCTTCATCTTCGGCATGTCTCTGGTCCTCTTCGTCTGGATGTCGGTGCCCGCGGCAGCGTGCAGCTGCCGGCCGGCACCCGCCGTCTTCGGTCGTGCGGTCGAACGCAGGCGATCGATCAGGCCTGTGCGGTCTGCTCGTCGTTCGCCGGCTCGGACGCCGAGGCCTTCTCCTGCTTCGCGGTGCGTCGCGCGGCGTCGGTGGCGGCCTGGTTCTTGTGCGGGGCGATCACCATGACCATGTTCCGGCCGTCCTGCTTGGGGTTGGACTCGACGACGCCCAGCTCGGCGACGTCGGCGGCCAGCCGCTGGAGCAGCCGGTAGCCCATCTCCGGTCGCGACTGCTCGCGCCCACGGAACATCACGGTGATCTTGACCTTGTCGCCGCCCTTGAGGAAGCGGACGACATGGCCCTTCTTGGTCTCGTAGTCGTGCGGGTCGATCTTGAGGCGCAGCCGCATCTCCTTGATGACGGTGAGCGTCTGGTTCCGGCGGGCATCGCGTGCCTTCTGCGCGGCCTCGTACTTGAACTTGCCGTAGTCCATGAGCTTGCAGACCGGCGGCCGGGCCATGGGAGCGACCTCGACGAGATCGAGCTCCGAGTCCTGGGCCAGACGCAGCGCTTCGCCGATCGACACGACGCCTACCTGCTCGCCCTCGGGTCCGACCAGGCGGACCTCGGGGACGCGGATGCGGTCGTTGATGCGGGGCTCGGTGATGGCCTCTCCTCTGCTCTTGCCTGTGAGGAGCCGCCCGTCCCGGGATGCGGAGAGAACGAAGGCCCCGCGAGCAGCTGCTCACGGGGCCCACTCTCCGGGGTCCGCAGACGTCCGAGGACGGATGCGGGATGCGAGCGCCGACCAGGGTCGGTTCTCGCGATCCGGGGACCTGAGTGCCTGGACGGCGTCAGGTGGGAGCGGGCTCCTCTTGGATCAGCGGCCCGGGGCGGGGCCGCTGGTTGGTTCGCGCGCCTCGATGTAGCGGGGGGAGGCACGCCCACCCTACAGCGTCCGTGCGGCGGGAGTCATTCCCGGGCCGCGCGACACCGTGATCAGTCGTCCGGCGGTCAGTTGTCGTAGAGCAGTGGCGGGCGCACCGGATCGTTCGCCCGGGCGGCGGCGTGCAGCGTGCGCAGCCGCTCGACCACGCGCGCCGCGTACTCGCCGTCGACCGCCTGCAGCCCCCACATCGAGACCTCGTCGCCGTTCTCCAGCGCCAGGGAACCCCAGGCCGACTTCCGGTCGAACCGCACGGCCCGCACGGCCTGCCACGGGAGCTCGTGCTTCACGTACAGGTTGCGCACCCGCACGCCCGAGGCGTCGGCGTCCACGCGGGACCGGCCGAGGAGCAGGACGCCGACCGCGAGCAGGATGCCGATGCCGGCCAGCGCGAACTGGTCGACCACCCCGTAGTCGACGACGGTGTTCGTCGTCGAGGGCAGTGTCACCACGACCACCACCGTCACGGCGAGCACGACCCCGGCCAGGACGACGAGCAGCAGCCGGAACCGCCGCGGCACGGCGCTCACGGCAGCAGGGGTGGCGGTGGCGGGACCGGACATGCCCCCATGGTGACAGCCGGCGCCGGGGTCGCGGCTGGCAGAGTGCCCGGACGTGGAGATCTCCGGCACCGCCCAGCACGAGGCGTGGCAGGCCCGCGCCCTGCCCCCGGTCGAGCAGTTGCGCGAGGACCTGTGGTCGATCCCGGTGCCGATCCCGCACAACCCGCTCCGCTACAACAGCATCTACGCCTTCGCCCTGGACGGCGGCGGGCTCGGGCTGATCGACACCGGGTGGGGCAGCGACGAGTCGTGGGCGGCGCTCACCGCCGGCCTGGCCGCGATCGGCGGCGACGTCTCCGACGTACGCGGAGCGCTCGTCACCCACCTGCACTTCGACCACCTGGGGCTGGCCGGCCGGGTCCGCGAGGCCAGCGGCGCGTGGATCGCCATGCACCCGGCCGATGCCACGGCGGTGCGGCGCCTCACGACCGCGGGCGCGCAGTCCGCGGTGGACACCGAGATCGAGTTCCTCGTCGGCCTGGGCGCCGACCGGGACGAGGCCGTGGCCGACGTCGGACCGGCCGAGAACATGGGCAGCTGGACGTCGATGGCCGTGCCCGACCGGCTGCTCGAGGACGGCGAGCACGCCGACTTCCCCGGCTGGCGGCTGCGCGCGGTGCACACGCCGGGGCACACCCCCGGGCACCTGTGCTTCGCGGAGGAGGACACGCGACTGTTCTTCTCCGGCGACCACGTCCTCCCCCGGATCAGCCCGAACATCTCCACCAACGCCCGTGGCGGGGATCCGCTGCGCGACTTCCTCGACTCGCTGGCCGCCGTCCGGGACCTGGACCCGGTCGAGGTGCTGCCGGCGCACGAGTGGCGCTTCCGCGGGCTGGCCGACCGGGTGGACTCGCTCACCGCCCACCACGAGCACCGCCTCGCCGAACTGCTCGCCGCCATCGCGACGCACCCGCACTCCACGCCCTGGCAGCTGGCCGCGCACCTCACCTGGTCGCGGCCGTGGGAGCAGTACGAGCGGCGGATGCGGATCTTCGCCGTCACCGAGACCGACGCCCACCTGCGGCTGCTGGCCAGCCGCGGCCTCGTCGTCGGCAGCGGCGGACCGGTGCCGACGTGGACGCCGGCCGCGCGCTGACCTTCGGCGGGCTGGCCGCCGACCTGCTCGCCGCTCCCCCGCTGCTGGGCGGGACCCGGCTGGTCTGCGTCGACGGGCCCGCCGGCTCCGGCAAGACCACGTTCGCAGGAAGGCTGGTGGCGGCCCTCGGCGACGCGGCCGAGCTCGTGCACATGGACGACCTCTACGCCGGCTGGACGCTGACCGGTGCGGTGGCCCGCCTCGAGGCGGGCGTGCTGCGGCCGCTCGCCGCCGGACGACCCGGGGCATACTCCCGCTTCGACTGGACGGCGGGGCGGTTCGACGACGTACCGGTTCCGGTGCGTCCGGCGCCGGTGCTCGTCGTCGAGGGGTGCGGCAGCTCCCCGCGCCGGCTCGACCCGTGGACGACGCTGCGGGTGTGGGTCGAGGCGCCCGCCCCGCTGCGCCTGGAGCGCGGGCTCGCGCGGGACGGGACGGCGATGGCTCCGCACTGGCACCGCTGGCTGGCGACCGAGGCCGCCGAGTTCGCCCGCGAGGACACCCGCCGCCGCGCGCACCTCCGGGTGGACGGCGCTCCGGTGACTCCGCTCACGTCCGGGCGCTTCGCACCCCTGGACGACACATGCCGGTAACGCCGGGCACGCACGATGGGCCGACCGCCGGCCACGAGGGGGACGACGTGAGCGAATCGGATGCCGATCCGGGCACCGCTGCCGAGCTGCCCCTGGCCGGCTACACCGTGGCGGTGACCGCTGCCCGCCGCAAGGAGGAGCTCGGCGCGCTCCTGGACCGGCGGGGCGCCCGCGTGGTCTACGCACCGGCGATCCGCATCGTGCCGCTGTCCGACGACACGGAACTGGTGGCTGCCACGCGGCGGGTGCTGGAGGCGCCGGTCGACCTCGTCGTCGCGACCACCGGCGTCGGCTTCCGGGGCTGGCTGGAGGCCGCCGACGCGTGGGATCTGCCGCTGGTGGAGCACCTGCGCGACGCCCGGGTGATGGCCCGCGGGCCCAAGGCGCGCGGCGCGATCCGCGGCGGCGGCCTGGTGGACGCGTGGTCGCCGGAGTCGGAGTCCTCCGCCGAGGTGCTGTCCCACCTGCTGTCAGGCGCCGAGGGTCCTCTGGAGGGTCGGCGGATCGCCGTCCAGCTGCACGGCGATCCCCTGCCCGACCTGGTCGAGGGGCTGCGCGCGACCGGCGCCGAGGTCCTGACCGTGCCGGTCTACCGCTGGGTGCTGCCCGAGGACGTCGCACCGGTGCGCCGGCTGGTCGCCGCCGTGCTCGCGGGCACCGTCGACGCGGTCACCTTCACCAGCGCGCCCGCCGCGGCCAGCCTGCTCGCCGTCGCCGCGGAGCTCGGCCGGCGCGACGAGCTCGTCGACTCGCTGCGGGATCGCGTGCTGGCCGTCGCCGTCGGCGCGGTCACCGCCGGCCCGCTGGAGGCCGTCGGCATCCCGACCCGGCAGCCCGAGCGGGCCCGGCTGGGCGCGCTCGCCCGCGAGGTCGTCGCCCGGTTGCCCGAGCGCGACCCGGTGCGCCAGGTCGGTGCGCACACCCTCCAGGTGCGCGGGCACGCCGCCGTCGTCGACGGCCGGGTGGTGGAGCTGGCACCCGGGCCGATGGGCGTGCTGCGGGCACTGGCCCGCCGGCCCGGCACCGTCGTCCCCCGCGCCGAGCTGGTCGACTGCCTGCCCGGCGGCGGGGACGGCCACGCCGTCGAGATGGCCGTGGCGCGGCTGCGGGCGGCGCTGGGCGCGCCGCTGGTCGCCACCGTCGTGAAGCGCGGCTACCGCCTGGCGGTCTGAGCGCCGCCCTACCGGAGATCGAGCCGCATGATCACGCGCGGGAAGCCGTTGAGCACCGACGTCGTGTCCGCGGCCTTCGTGAAGCCGGCGCGCTCGAACAGCGAGCGGGTGCCCACGTAGGCCATCGTCAGGTCGACCTTGGCGCCGTCGTTGTCGACCGGGTAGCCCTCGACCGCCGGTGCGCCGTGGGCCCGCGCGAACTCGACCGCGCCGGTGACCAGCTCGTGGGCGATGCCCTGGCCGCGGTGACCGGGCCGGACGCGCACGCACCACAGCGCCCAGACGTCGAGGTCGTCGACGTGCGGGATCCGGCGGTTCTTCGCGAAGCTCGTGTCGGCGCGCGGGTGGACGGCGGCCCAGCCGACCACCTCGTCGCCGTCGTAGGCCAGCACCCCGGGCTGCGGCTCTTCCCGCACCAGTTCGCGCACCCGCTCGCCCCGCGCCGGGCCGACCAGCGCCTGGTTCTCCTTGGAGCTGAGCAGCCGGTAGCTCAGGCACCAGCACGACTGCGCGTCCGGCCGCTTGGGCCCGAGCATCGTCGCGACGTCGTCGAACTCGCTCGCCGGTCGTACCTCGATCGCCATGCCCGGATCCTGGCACCACCCACCGACAGGTCTGATCCGCGAGGGCGGGGCCGGAGGCTCCCCGTCGCGGATCAGGTGGGTGCTCAACGGGACGAGAGTCGTCGCCTGGCCGCGGTGGAGCCCGGAGGACGACATCAGACGGAGTGCGCGGCCTGCGGGCGCAGGTAGACGACCCAGGTGACGACGACGCAGACCACGTAGAACGCGATGAACACCAGGTAGGCCGAGTCGCCGGTCCCGGTGGTCATGAACGACTGCCGGAAGGCCAGGTTGACCAGCACGCCACCGAACGCGCCCACCGCACCGGCGATGCCGATCAGCGCACCCGACATCCGCAGCGCGTGCCGGTCGGCGGCCTCGGCGTCGCCACCGTCGGCGACCCGCTGCAGCGCCTGCGACCGGAAGATCGCCGGGATCATCTTGTAGGTCGAGCCGTTGCCGAGACCGCTGAGCACGAACAGCAGCACGAAGCCGACGACGAACAGCGGCAGCGACTCCACCTGGCTCGCCGTCCACACGACGAGCGCGCCCAGGGCCATCGCGACGAAGTTCGCGCACGTGATGCGCGCGCCGCCGTACCGGTCGGCCAGGGCACCGCCGACCGGCCGGATCAGCGAGCCGAGCAGCGGCCCCAGCCAGGTGAGCGAGGCCGCGGCCAGCGGGGTGGCGAAGGAGTCGGTGAACTGGTTCTGCAGCACCTGGCCGAACGCGAACCCGAAGCCGATGAACGAGCCGAAGGTGCCGATGTAGAGGAAGGACATGATCCAGGTGTGCGGCTCGCGGGCCGCCTCGCGCATGGCCCGCGGCTGGTTGCGCGCCGTCGTCAGGTTGTCCATGACCAGGGCCGCACCGACGGCGGCGGCGACGATCAGCGGGATGTAGACGACGAGGACCAGCCGGGGGTGCTCGGCACCCGCCGTCGCCAGCACGAGCAGCCCGACCAGCTGGACGACGGGGACGCCGAGGTTGCCCCCGCCGGCGTTGAGGCCGAGCGCCCAGCCCTTGAGCCGGTCGGGGTAGAACGCGTTGATGTTGGCCATCGAGCTGGCGAAGTTGCCGCCGCCGACGCCGGCGAGGCAGGCGACCAGCAGCAGCGTGCCGTACGAGACGCCGGGCTCGAGGACGACGGCGGTCGCGATCGTCGGCACGAGCAGCAGCGCGGCGCTGACGATCGTCCAGTTGCGGCCGCCGAACCGGGCGACGGCGAACGTGTAGGGCAGCCGCACGAAGGCGCCCAGCGCCGTCGGCAGGGTGGTGAGCAGGAACTTGCCGGCCGGGTCGATCCCGAACACCGGCTCGGGCAGGAAGAGCACCAGCACCGACCACAGGCTCCAGATGGAGAAGCCGACGTGCTCGCTGAACACGGAGAAGAACAGGTTGCGACGGGCGACGCCCTTGCCGGTCGACTCCCAGAACTCCGGGTCCTCCGGGCGCCAGTCGTCGATCCACCTGCCGCCGCCCCGCGGCGGCGGTGCGGAGACGACGGTGGGTCGGGTCTGGGTGGGAGCGGCCATGCGGGAACGGTGACCGCTCCGGGTTTCCCCGGCGTCGCCCTGCGGCTGATCTCGTGTTCCGTTCCGCTCACCGGCGCTGCCCCGCTGTGGTGAGGTCGGAGCCGCCGGCGTGCAGGACCGGCGTCCGGTTGGCGATGATCACGGGGTGACCGCCCCCGAGGAGACCGCAGAGCTGCCCGGCCGCACCCTGATCGAGCAGGGCGCCCCGGTGGCCGGCTCGATGAGCCGGGCGGCGGCCACGGTCGTCTTCGACCCCTCGGCCGCGCTGGTGCAGGTCGACGCCTCCCTCGCCGCCTGCCTGCGCACCGCCGCGACCGAGGCCGCGGTCGCACCCGTGCCCCGTGAGCGGGTCCGCGCCGGCGCGGCCCTGGCCTTCGCCGTCGAGTACGCGGCCACCCAGCACCGCGCCGGCCGCCCGGCGCGGTCCGACGGCTGGTTCGCCGCCCGCCCGGGCAGCCGGCCGGCCGCCGACGAGCTGGCCGAGGCCGTCGTCGCCGCGGCCCGCCGGTCCGCCGACGAGCGGCGGGTGCGGCACCTCGGCTACCTGCTCGCCGAGGCCGCCTGCTCCCCCGACCTGGACGCCGAGGTCGCCGGCCGGGCGCTGCGGCTGGCCGACGACCTGAGCTGGCGCCGACTCGGGCTGCTGGCCGCCGTCGGCCGCCGCGACCGGGTGCCGCTGCCGATGGCTCCCCTGCCCGACGAGCCGCGGGGCTGGTCGGAGTGGGGCGCCCGCGAGGACGTCGCCGACCTGCAGCGCGCCGGACTGCTCGACCCGCCGCTCACCGCGCCCCGGCCGGGCTCGACCGTGCCCCGGCTGCGGGCCGCGGACCTGCGGCTCACCCGGCGCGGCGTGCTCCTGCACCGGCTGCTGGCGCTGGACCTGCTGCACGAGGACGCCGTCGCCGAGGCCCTCGCCGCGCTGGGCCTCCCCCGCTCCTGAGTCACCTGCCGGCGCCCCTACAGCCGTCGCGCGACCAGGACGGTGTCCGGCACCGGGTTGCCCGTGCGGTGCGCGGCGCCCGGATCGCGGTCGCGCGTCTCGGGAACGACGTCGGCCCACTCGTCCGGGTCGAGCACCGCCGCGACGTCCTCAGCCGTGTAGAGGGCGCCCGCCTCGTGCGCGTGCGCGTGCCCGGAGCCCCAGGCCTCGCCCTGCTGGTGCCCGACGACCAGCAGCGTGCCTCCCGGCGCCACCGCGGCGGCGAGCCTGCGGAACAGCGCGTCGCGGTCGGTCCACGACGAGTGCAGGTAGTGCGCGGTCACCAGGTCGAAGGCGCGCTCGGGCGGCGTCCAGGCGTCGAGGTCCTCGTGCCGCCACTCGATCCGGTCGGTCAGCAGGAGTTCGGCCGCCTTCGCAGCACCGCGCCCCAACGCCACCGGCGAGAAGTCGACCGCGGTGACCCGCCAGCCGCGCGAGGCCAGCCAGAGGGCGTCACCGCCCTCCCCTGCCCCGGCGTCCAGCGCGGTGCCGGGCGGCAGCTCGGAGGCCTCGGCGACGAGCTGGCCGTTCGGTCGGCCGGTCCAGACCGCCGGCGCCGACCCGTACAGCTCCTCGTAGCCCTCGCGGGTGATCGCGGGCTCCCGCGCCGGCCCGGCCCCGTGCTCGTGCTCGCTCATGCCGCCACGCTCCGCTGCGCGTCCACCGCGCGCGCGGTGTCCTCCTCGATGAGGTCGGCGTTGATCATGGCTCCGGCTCGGAGCCCCTGGGCGGCCGCCACGATCACCTGCGCGCTCAGGTCGCCGGCGTTGCCGGCCACCCAGATCCCGGGGACGTCGGTGCGCCCCATCGGGTCGGCCGGCAGGTAGGTGCCCAGGACGGCGCCGTTCATCTCCATCGGCACCGGCGTCGCACCCAGGCCGGCCAGCAGCTCCGCGTTGGCGACCATCCGCGTCGCGACGACGAGCGCGTCGCGCGCCACGAGTTCGCCGTCGACGAGCCGCACGTCGGCACCGCCCTCCAGGCCGCGCACCTCGGTGCGCACCACCCGGATCCCACGGGCCGCCAGCCGCTCGAGCTCCTCGTCGTTCGGCTCCGTGCCGGTGTGCACGAAGAGGACGACGTCGTCGGTCCACTGCCGCCACAGCGTGGCGGCGTGCACGCCCATCGGACCGGTGCTGACGATGCCCACCGCCCGGTCCCGCGTCTCCCAGCCGTGGCAGTACGGGCAGTGCAGCACCGTGCTCCCCCACCGCTCGGCGACACCCGGGAGGTCGGGCAGGTCGTCGACCAGCCCGGTGGCCAGCAGCAACCGCCGCGCCCGCACCTGTCCGCCGCCGTCCAGGTCGACGCGGAACCCGTCGTCGTCGCGGTCCAGCCCCGTGACGCGGCCGGGCACCACCGTGCCGCCGTAGCTCTCCACCTCCCCACGACCGATCGCGAGCAGCTCCGCCGGCGGGATGCCCTCCCGGCCGAGGTAGTTGTGCACGTGCCCGGCCGGTGCGTTGCGGGGATCCCCCGCGTCCACCACCAGCACGCTGCGCCGGGCGCGGGAGAGGGTGAGCGCTCCGCTCAGCCCTGCCGCGCCGCCTCCGATGACCACCACGTCGTATCGCTCGTCCATGCCGGTCACTGTCCGCCCACCCGTGCGACTCCGGCAAGGAGCATTGCTGGTATGGCAAACTGGCGGCCATGACCGACGACGACGTCCTGCAGAACGTGGGCGCGCGGCTCCGCGCCCTGCGCACCGACCGGGGCTCCACGCTGGGCGACATCGCCGACGCCACCGGTATCTCGGTGAGCACGCTGTCCCGCCTGGAGTCGGGCGGCCGCCGTCCCACCCTGGAGCTGCTGCTCCCCCTGGCCCGCACCTACGGCGTCGCGCTGGACGACCTGGTCGACACCCCGGCACCGGACGACCCCCGGGTGCACGGCCGTCCGATCCAGAACGACGGCACGACACTGATCCCGCTGTCCCGCCAGACCGGCGGGCCGCAGGCCTACAAGATGGAGTTCCCGCCCCGCTGGCGCGTCGGCGACACCGAGCAGAAGGTGCACGACGGCTACGAGTGGCTGTATGTGCTGTCCGGCCGGATCCGGCTGCTGCTGGGCCCGCGCGACTTCGTGCTCGGCGCCGGCGAGGTCGTCGAGTTCGACACCCGCGTGCCGCACGCCCTCTCCAACCCGTTCCCGGAGCCCGCCGAGGGGCTCGTGCTGTTCGGGCCGCAGGGCGAGCGGATGCACGTCCGCGCCCGCCCCGCCGACCGCTGACCCCACGGACTTTCGGTGCAGAAAGTCCGGCTGGGGAGCGGACTTTCGGTGCAGGAAGTCCGGTCAGGCGGTGACGAGCAGGTCGCCGTCCTGCTCGCGGACCGGGAACAGCCGCAGCGGTCCGGCGCCCCCGGACGAACCGCCGTCGGACCACCGGTAGGCGTAGAGGTGCAGCGGGCAGACGAGCACGTCGACGTCGGTCTGCCCGTCGGCCAGCGGTCCCCCGGCATGCGGGCAGGCCGCCTGGGTGGCGTGCAGCGAGCCGTCGCGCAGCCGGAACACCGCGACCTGCACGCCGGCGACGACGTAGGTCCGCCCCTCCCCCATCGGGATCTCGTCGAGCCGGCCGACGACGTGTTCGGTCGGAGTCCCGATCGCCGGGCTGTCGGTAGCGGCGGTCTGGGTGAGGCTCATCGGACCGGCACCATCGGCAGGTCGACCAGCGGCAGCGACGTCCGGAACTGACCCGGCGTGGCCGGCTCACCGGCGTCCTGACCCCACGGATCGGTGTAGGCGTCGATCGAGCGCTGGATGCCGGCGTCGAGGTCGGTGCACGCCTCGTCGTCGGCCAGCACCGCCCGGATCGCCTCCAGCCCGACCCGGGGCACGAAGTCGTAGGTGCGCTCCAGCCAGTTGCCGTTCTCCCGGTAGTACTGCAGGAACCGGCCGGTCAGCGTCATGACCTCCTGCGCGGAGGAGACGGTCGCCAGCAGGTCGCCCTTGCGCACCGTGGCGCCGGCCGCCCCGCCGACGTAGACCTCCCACTTCCCGCCCCCGACGGCCACGACTCCGACGTCCTTCACGTAGGCCTCGGCGCAGTTCCGCGGGCAGCCGACCACGGCCATCTTGATCTTCGCCGGGCTCTCGATGCCCTGGAACCGGGTCTCCAGGTCGATGCCGAGCTGGGTGGAGTCGTCCAGGCCGAACCGGCAGAAGTCCGAGCCCACGCAGGTCTTCACCGTGCGCATGCTCTTGCCGTATGCGTAGCCGCTGGGCATGCCGAGGTCGGACCACATCGCCGGCAGGTCCTCCTTGCGGACGCCGAGCAGGTCGATCCGCTGGCCGCCGGTGACCTTCACCATCGGCACCTCGTACTTCTCGGCGACGTCGGCGATGCGGCGCAGCTGTGCGGGCGTGGTCACCCCGCCCTTCATCTGCGGGACGACGGAGAACGTGCCGTCGCGCTGGATGTTGGCGTGCACCCGGTCGTTGATGAACTCGCCGTCCTTCTGCGGGACGAAGTCCGCACCCCAGATCAGCTTGAGCAGCGAGGTGAGGCCCATCTTCGACTTCGCGTCCTCCTTGCCGGCCGGCGCGAGCGCGGCGAAGACCGCCGAGACACTACGCAGGTCCTGCTCCCGGATGGCGGCCATCAGCTCGGGCTTGGCCAGCGGGATGCCCGGCACGTACCAGGAGGCGGAGGCGTCCTCGGTGACCTCGCCGTCGGCGGCCCACTCCACGATCTGCTTCACCAGGGACTTGCACGAGCCGCAGCCCTTGCCGGCGCGGGTGCGGTCCATGACCGCGCCGACGCTGCCGCAGCCGTCGGCGACCGCGCCGCAGATGTCGCCCTTGGAGACGCCGTTGCAGTTGCAGATTTGGGAGTCGGCGGGCATCTCCGCCACGCCCATCTCCGCCGCGCCGTCGGAGAGGTCGACCAGCAGCCGGATCCGCTCCTCCGGGAGCGGCGCGCCCCGGTCGAAGGCCTGGGTCAGGAAGGCGACCTTGCGGGTGTCGCCGAGCAGGGTCGCGCCGACCAGCTTGTCGTCCCGGATGACCACCGACAGGTGCACGCCGCGCTTGGGCTCGGAGATCACCAGGAACTCGTCGTCGTCCCGCTCGGGGGTGCTCACCCCCATGACGGCGACGTCGACGCCGGCGACCTTGAGCTTGGTGGCGGTGCGGCTGCCGGTGTACTCGGCGTCGGGGTCGGTGCCGGTGAGGACGTCGGCGAGCACCTTGGCGTGCTCCCACGCCGGGGCGACCAGGCCGTAGACCGAGCCGCGGTGCTGGGCGCACTCGCCGATGGCGTAGACGTCGGGGTCGTCGGTGCGCAGCTGGTCGTCGACGACGATCGCCCGCTCCACCTCCAGCCCCGACCGGACGGCGACGTCGGTGTGCGGGCGCACCCCGGCGGCGACGACGAGCAGGTCGCAGTCCAGCCGGCGGCCGTCCTTGAGCACGACCCCCTCGACGTGCTCGGTGCCGAGAACCTCGGTGGCCAGGACGTCGAGGTGCACGGTGATGCCGAGGGACTCGACGCTCCGCTTCAGGATCGCGCCGGCCTCCGCGTCCAGCTGGGCGTTCATCAGCCACGGCATCGCGTGCACCAGCTCGACCTGCAGCCCGTGCCCCTGCAGCGCGCGGGCCGCCTCGAGCCCGAGCAGACCGCCGCCCATGACCACCGCGCGCCGGCAGCGGCCGGTGGCCTCGAGCATCGCCCGGGTCTCGTCGATGGTGCGGAAGCCGTACACGCCGGGCAGCAGCGAGCCGTCGTCCTTCCGGACGCCGTTCATCGGCGGGACGAACGAGTAGCTGCCGGTGGCCAGGACCAGGTGGTCGTAGGGGGTGACCGAGCCGTCGTCGGCGTGCACCTGCTTGGCGGCGGTGTCGATCCGCTCGGCACGGACACCGGCCCGCAGGGTGACCCCGTTGTCGGCATACCAGTCGTGGCTGTTGAGCACGATCTCGTCCTCGTGCGACTCCCCGGCCAGCACCGGCGAGAGCATGATCCGGTTGTAGTTGCCGTGCGGCTCGTCGCCCAGGACGGTGATGCAGAACTGCTCGTCCCCGCCGCGGTCGAGCACCTCCTCGACGAACCGGGCCCCGGCCATGCCGTTGCCCACGACGACGATCCGGCTCCGCGTCTCCAGCTCGTCGTCGACGTGCAGCGAGGTCACGCCCTCGGGGCGCCCGCCGAGCACCCGGAACTCCGGCCCGCGCATCAGACCTCCACCAGCCCGAGGTCGAGCACGAGCTCGCCGGTGACGCCCTCGGGTGCTGCGGCGTGCAGCTCGATCACCGAGCCGCCGGGCAGGTCCTCGACCACCCGCAGCGGCACGTGGGTGTCGGCCTTCGCCCCGATCGGGAACCAGCGCATCGGTTCGCCGTCGCGCAGCAGCAGCACGTAGACCAGCTCCCCGGTGGAGTTGCCGCCGCGGAAGTACAGCGCCTGGGCGGAGCAGCCCGAGGGGACGGTGTAGCGCAGCGCCGCGTCGATCGGGCCGGGCTTGGTCAGCCCCTCCCCGCTGATCGGGTAGACGCCGTGCAGGAAACGGGGTGTGCTCTTCACGCGGGTGCTCCTCTTCCGGGACGGGCTGCGGGGCTCGGTGCCGGCCGGTGGACGGTGGGCGGTCGGTCGGGGCTGGGTGGCGGCGTCGGGGGGCGGGATCAGTTCCTCGGGCCCGCCGACGCGGGTGACGGCGACGGCGCAGACCTTGAATGCGGGCATCTTCGACGTCGGGTCGAGCGCGGGGTCGGTGAGCGCGTTGGCGCTGGACCCGCCGCCCCAGTGGAAGGGCGCGAAGACGACGTCGGGCCGGATCGCGTCGGTGACCTGGGCGTGGAAGCGCGCCCGGCCGCGGCGGGTGGCCAGCTCCACCACGTCGTCCTGCGCGATCCCCAGGCGCCGGGCCAGGTCGGGGTGCAGCTCGGCGCGCGGCGTCGGTGCGATGAGCGAGAGGCTGCGCGAGCGCCGGGTCTGCGTGCCGGACTGGTACTGGGCGAGCACCCGGCCGGTGGTGAGCACGTAGGGGTACTCGCCGTCCGGCGGCTCGTGCGCCTCGACGTGCTCGACCCGCAGGAAGCGGGCCCGCCCGTCGGGGGTGGCGAAGCGCTCGGTGAACAGCCGCGGCGTCCCGGGGTGCTCCGGCGACGGGCACGGCCAGAAGACGCCGTCCTCGTCGTCGATGCGCGCGTAGCTGATGCCCGCGTAGTCGGCCGTCCCGCCGGAGCTGGCCCGGCCCAGCTCCCCGAAGACCGTCTCGGGGTCGCCGCTGAACAGCGCGCCGGCGCCCAGGCGCTCGGCCAGGGTGGCGAGCAGCTGCAGGTCGTCCGGGACGCCGGCCGGGGGGTCCAGCGCCCGGCGCCGGCGGATCACCCGGCCCTCGAGGTTGGTCATCGTGCCGGCCTCCTCCGCCCACATGGCGCTGGGCAGCACGACGTCGGCGAGCTCGGCGGTCTCGGAGAGGAAGAAGTCGCTGACCACGAGGAAGTCCAGGTCGCGCAGCCGGCTGATCACCCGGCGGGCGTCGGGTGCGCTGACCGCGACGTTCGACGCCAGCACCAGCAGCGTCCGGACGCCGCCCTCGGTGCCGAGGGCGTCGAGCAGCTCGAAGGCGCTGCGGCCGGGCATCGGCAAATCGTCGGGGTCCACGCCCCAGACGGCCGCGACGTGCGCGCGGGCGGCGGGATCGGCCAGCGAGCGGTAGCCGGGCAGCTGGTCGGCCTTCTGCCCGTGCTCGCGCCCACCCTGCCCGTTGCCCTGGCCGGTGACCGTGCCCCAGCCACTGCCGGGCCTGCCGGGCAGCCCCAGGGCCAGCGCCAGGTTGATCCACGCCTGCGCGGTGTCGGTGCCGCTGCGGTGCTGCTCCGCGCCGCGGGCGGTCAGGATGATCGCCTTCTCCGCCCGGGCGAGGGTGAGGAGCGTGCGGCGCTGCTGCTCGACGGGGACGCCGGTGAGCCGCTCGACCCGGTCGGGCCAGTAGGCGGCGACACCGGCGCGGACGTCGTCGAAGCCGGTGGTCCGCTCGGCGACGTACGCCTCGTCGACCAGACCCTCGGCGATCGCGAGGTGCAGCAGCCCGTTCGCCAGGGCCAGGTCCGTGCCCGGGAGCGGCTGGAGGTGGAGCTCTGCGTGCCGGGCGGTCGCGGTGCGCCGGGGGTCGACGACGACGTGCTGCGCGCCGCGCTCGCGTCCGGCGTCGAACCACTGCATCGCCGGCGGCATGGTGTCCGCGGGGTTGGACCCGACCAGGACGACGACGTCGGCCCCGGCGATGTCGCTGAGCGGGAAGGGCATGCCGCGGTCCAGGCCGAAGGCCCGGTTGGCCGCGCCGGCCGCGGAGCTCATGCAGAACCGGCCGTTGTAGTCGATGGCGCTGGTGCGCAGCGCCACCCGGGCGAACTTGCCGAACTGGTAGGCCTGCTCGTTGGTGAGCGAGCCGCCGCCGAAGCAGCCGACGGCGTCGCGGCCGTAGGTGCGCTGGGTGCGCCCGATCGCCTCGATCACCCGGCCGAGGGCGTCGTCCCAGGTGCTCTCGACCAGCGGGCTGGTCCGGTCGCCGGGAGTCGCGCGGACCAGCGGGCGCAGCAGCCGCTCCGGGTGGTCGAGCAGCTCGACCGACGACCACCCCTTCGAGCACAGGCCGCCGCGGTTGGTCGGGAAGTCCAGCGGCACGAGGGTCGCCGGGCGGTCCCCGGCGGTGACCGCCATGCCGCACTGCAGCGAGCAGTACGGGCAGTGCGTCGCCGTCGCGCGGACGGACCCCGCGCCGCGTTCGGCGGACTCGGGGACGACGGCGGCGGGCACGGGACGAGCCTCGGCGGCGGTCGTTTCCCCGTGTGCACGACGGCGTCAACGCTGGGTGCACAGGACCTCACACGACCTCGGCCGCCGCGGTGAGCAGCCCGGGGTGCACGATCGTCGGAGAACAGTCGCGATCGAGGAGAAGAGGGCAGCCGTGAGCGAGCCCCGCGAGGACGCCGACCCCGACAGCCCGGAGGGGCGCGGTGGAGCGGCCGCAGTGCTGACGGCCGCCACCCCCGGGTCGGGGCGGGGCGCGCTGGACCGCCGCCGGATCCTCGGCGCGGCCGTCGAGTTCATCGACGCGCAGGGCCTCGCCGCCCTCACCATGCGCCGGCTGGGCGCCCACCTCGGCGTCGAGGCCATGGCCCTCTACCGCTACGTCCCCAGCCGGGAGAACCTGCTCGACGGCGTGGTCGAGGCCGTCATCGACGAGCTCTACGGCGACCCCGACGTCCACCTCCAGCCCGGGCACGGCTGGCAGGACTACCTGCAGCGCCTGGCCCACGGCGTCCGCCGGATCGCCCTGGCCCATCCCGAGGTCTTCCCGCTGGTCGCCACCCGTCCCCCGGCGGCGCCGTGGGTGCGGCCGCCGCTGCGCAGCCTGCGGTGGGTGGAGTCGTTCCTGGTGGCGCTGATCGACAGCGGCTTCAGCCAGGAGGCGGCGGTGTCGGCGTACCGGGCGTACTCCAGCTTCCTGCTCGGTCACCTGCTGCTGGAGGTCTCGCAGAAGGGCGTGGCGGTCAACGCCGAGGACAAGCCGGACGGCGTTCCGGCGGCCCAGGAGGCGGTGGACCTGAGCCAGTACCCGACGGTCGTGCGGCTGGAGCCGCTGCTGTCGCTGGACGAGTCGGCGGCGGAGTTCGAGGAGGCGCTGGAGAACCTGCTCGAGCGCCTGGAGCTGGTGCTGCGCGAGGGCCGGACCCCGCGGCGGGGCGACACGCGCGACTGATCGGCTAAACGTGCAGCGGGCTGTTTACGTCGTAAACGGCCGGGCATGGCTGGAAGCGACCCTCGGCGGTGAGCACCTACCCCCGGGGAGAGACAGCGACCCGCAATCCCAGCCCTGAACCCGCGAGGAGCGCACGTGATCACCGAACAGCAGCTCAGCACCGTCATCGGCAGCACCGCCCACGGAGCGGACGGCAAGCTCGGCACCGTCGGCGAGGTCTACCTCGACGACGAGACCGGCCGTCCCGAGTGGGCGACCGTCCGCACCGGCATGTTCGGCACGAAGGAGTCCTTCGTCCCGCTCGCCGAGGCCGACCTGTCCGGCAGCGACCTCCGCCTGCCCTACGACAAGGACAAGGTCAAGAACGCGCCGCAGATCGACACCGACGGTCACCTCTCCCCCGACGAGGAGGCCGACCTCTACCGCTACTACGGCGTCGGCACGGGCACGCAGTTCGCCGACACCACGACGACGACGACGGACCGCACCAACACCCACGGCACGGTCGGCCACGACACCTCCGGCCCGACCACCGACGACGCCATGACCCGCTCCGAGGAGCACCTCCGCGTCGGCACCGAGCGCGTGGAGGCCGGCCGCGCCCGGCTGCGCAAGTACGTGGTCAGCGAGAACGTCACGCAGACCGTGCCGGTCACCCACGAGGAGATCCGGCTCGAGCGCGAGCCGATCACCGACGCCAACGTCGGCAGTGCCCTCGACGGGCCGGCCATCTCCGAGGAGGAGCACGAGGTCGTCCTGCACGCCGAGCGCGCCGTCGTGGACAAGGAGGCCGTCCCGGTCGAGCGGGTGCGCCTGGACACCCAGACGGTCACGGAGCAGGAGACTGTCGACGAGACGGTCCGCAAGGAGCAGATCGAGCTCGACGACGAGACCACCACTCGCCGGAGCTGATCCTCGCGGCGGCGCGGGTCCCGACCCGCGCCGCCGCCGCTCCGCCACCGACCGCCCCTCCCTCTGGAGCACCTCCCCATGGCCTCACCCGACCCCACGTCCACCGACACCCCCGGCGCCTCGGCGACCCGGGGCGCGGCACGCGACGCCGTCGACGCGCAGCGGTCCCGCTACGGCGGCCTCAAGTGGGGCGCCGCCTTCTTCGGCTGGCTCTCCGCCAACGGCCTCGCCGTCCTGCTGGTCGCGCTGCTCAGCGCCGGTGGCGTCGCCATCGGGCTGACCCAGGGCCTCGACTCCACCGACGAGGCTGCCGACCAGGCCGACACCATCGGCCTCGCCGGCGGGATCGTGCTGCTCGTCGTGCTGTTCCTCGCCTACCTCGCCGGCGGCTACGTGGCCGGCCGGATGGCGCGCTTCGACGGCGCCCGTCAGGGCATCGCGGTGTGGGTCATCGGCCTGGCCGTCGTGCTCGTGCTCGCCGTCGCGGGGCTGCTCTTCGGCGCCGAGTACAACGTGCTGGAGCGCCTCGACCTGCCGCGCATCCCGATCGACGAGGGCACCGCGACGACCGGCGGCATCATCGCGCTGGTCGCCGTCCTGGTCGCCACCCTGCTGGGCGCGATCCTCGGGGGGAAGCTCGGCGAGCGCTACCACCGCAAGATCGACCGGGCGGGCTTCACCGCCTGAGCGACCCGCACCCCCGACGGGGGCCGTCCCTCCCGGGGGCGGCCCCCGTCGTCGCGTCCGGGGCGTGGTCGAATGCCGGGGTGACCCCAGGACCCACCATCCGGCGGATCGACGACCCGGACGAGGAGGGCCCCGACGTCCGCCCGGCCGAGAACCGCGACGTCCCCCGCATCGCCGCCACGCTGACCGTCGCGCTGGCCGACTCCCGCTGGACCCGCTGGGCGCTGCCCGACGACGGCCGGATGCAGCGGCTCACCCGACTGCACGAGCTGGACGCCGGGCACCGCGGGGTGGCGACCGGCAGCACCTGGGTCACCGACGACGTCGACGCCGTCGCCGCCTGGCAGCCGCCGGCGGGCACCGCGCCGCTGCCGGACGACGTCGCCCGGGCGCTGGCGCAGGAGCTCCCCCACATCGCCGGCAGTCGCGCCCGGATCGTGGCCGAGACCGACGCCCTGGTCGGCGCCGCCCGGCCGTCGGAGCCGCACTGGTGGCTGGCCCACCTCGGGGTGCGGCCGTCGTCCCGCCGACGCGGGCTCGCTGCGGCCGTGCTCGCGCCGGTCGTCGTCCGCTGCGACACGATGCAGGAGGTGGCGGCTGCCGCCGTCTTCTCCTGGGCCAACGTGCGCTTCCTGCGCGGCTTCGGGTTCGAGGTCACCGAGGAGCTGCGGACCTCCGACGACGAGCTCCCCCTGTGGGTGGTGGCCCGGCAGCCCCTGCCGCGCTGACCTCGTGCGCCCTAGGGTCGCGGTCATGTTCGAGGTCCCCCCGCGAGACTCGCTGCCCGACGACCTGCGCGCCCGCCTCGACCAGGTCGAGGAGAAGTCCGGCTTCGTGCCGAACATCTTCCTCAGCCTGGCCCGCCGTCCCGCGGAGTGGCGGGCGTTCTTCGCCTACCACGACGCGCTCATGGACAAGGACACCCCGGGGCTCCCCACGGCGGACCGGGAGCTGATCGTCGTCGCCACCAGCGCGGAGAACCGCTGCCTGTACTGCGTCGTCGCCCATGGCGCGATCCTCCGCATCCGGGCCCGCAACCCGCGGCTCGCCGACCAGGTGGCCACCGACTGGCGCAAGGCGGAGATCGACGACCGGCAGCGCGCCGTGCTCGACGTCGCCATCCGGTTCACGCGGGAGCCGTGGACGGTGACGCCTGCGGTCCTCGAGTCGCTGCACGCGCACGGCCTGACCCAGGACGACATCTGGGACGTCGGCGCCATCAGCGCGTTCTTCGCGATGTCGAATCGGCTCGTGCACCTGACCGCCACCATGCCGAACGAGGAGTTCTACCTGATGGGGCGGGTGCCCCGGTCGCGGGCGGACGGCGGGGACGTCGCCGCCGGCTGACCGCCGCCGGGCCCGCTCAGGCGCAGATCCAGCCGCTCGTGAGGGCCGGCCACGCCTCGACGCTGTCCCCGTCGACGGCGTAGGCCGTCGAGAAGTCGTCCGCCAGCCACAGTGCGACCCCGGTGCCGTGCTGCCAGCCGGTGGTGATCGCGTCGTCGGGCAGCTCGGCATCGGGATCGAACGACCCGTCGGTGCGCTCGGCGAAGACCCCCTCGGGGTCGCGCACGAACGAGTGCCCGGCGTTCTCGGTGCCGCCGTCCGGCGGCCAGTGGATCTCCAGGATCAGGGCACTGTCCATGTCGCAGTGGGTCTCGCCCTCGTAGATCCGGATCACCGATGCCGGAAGCTCCTGGTCGCGCTCCCACCCCGCCTGCAGCCCGTCGTGGTCGCCGGTCAGCAACCGCTCGTGGTCGTCGCTGCCGCACGCGGACGTGGCGAGCACGAGCAGCGCGAGGAGCGGAGCCCAGCCGCGAGCGGTCACGCGCTCATCGTGGTGGCCGGCCAGCAAGCCGCTCCAGGCCGCAACCCGATTGCCGCCGAACGGAGACCTTCCGACGCGCGCGGGTCACCGGCTCGGCGTCGCGGGCGGGGCGGACCGCACGCGGAGGGCCAGCCCCGCGCAGGCGATGACGGCGACCCCGCCGAGGAGCGTGCCGGCCGAGAGGTGCTCCCCCAGCAGCAGGCCGGCCCAGACGAGGGTCAGCACCGGCTGCACGAGCTGCATCTGGCTGACCCGCGCCATCGGGCCGATCGCCAGGCCCCGGTACCAGGCGAAGAACCCCAGGAACATGCTGATGCACGCGAGGTAGCCGAAGGCGGCCCACTGGCCCGGCGTGCCGGTCGGTGGCTCCTGCACCGCGGAGACCAGCGCGAGGGCGCCGGTCACGGGCAGGCCGAGGACCAGCGCCCACGAGATCGTCTGCCACGCGCCGAGCTCCCGGGCGAGCAGGCCCCCCTCGGCGTAGCCGGCCGCGGCCGCGAGGACCGCCCCGAACAGCAGCAGGTCGGCCCGGTGCAGCGACCCGAGGCTCCCCGACGACCCCGCGGCGAAGCCCACGGCGGCGAGCGCGCCGGCGGCGGTCGCGATCCAGAACGCCGTCGGCGGCCGCTCGGCCGTCCGGAGCACGGCGACGACCGCCGTGGCCGCGGGCAGCAGCGCGATGACGACGGCGCCGTGGCTCGCCGGCGTCGTCGTCAGCGCGAACGACGTCAGCAGCGGGAAGCCGGCCACGACACCGCCGGCCACCACGGCGAGGCGGGCCCACTGGGCGCCGCTCGGCCGGCGCTGGCGGGTGACCGCCAGGGCCACCCCGGCCAGGACGGCGGCGACCACCGCCCGGCCGGACCCGATGAACAGCGGCGCGAGCCCGTCCACCGCGACACGGGTGAACGGCACCGTGAACGAGAAGGCGAGCACTCCGAGCAGGCCCCAGGCCAGCCCGGCAGCCGGTGGGGGTGCCGGTATCGCGAGGGAACGGGAGGCGGTAGCGCTATCCTGCGTCGACATGGGTGACGATAGCGGGAACAGGATCGCCCGCGAGCTGCGGGCCTGGATCTCCACCGCGCCGCCCGGCGCCCAGCTGCCGCCCACCCGCGTCCTGGCCACCCGTCACCAGGCCGGCCCGGTCACCGTGCAGAAGGCGCTGCGCACCCTGGCCGGGCAGGGGCTGATCGAGACCCGCCCCGGCGTCGGCACGTTCGTCCGCGCGGTCCGGGCCGCACGCCCGGCGGACTACGGCTGGCAGACCGCGGCCCTGCGCTCCCCCGCCGCGCCGTCGCCCGGCATGCCCGCCGCGCTGCGCAGCACGCCGAACGACGTGATCGCGTTCCACTCGGGGTTCCCCGACCGGGAGCTGCTGCCCGAACGGCTGGTGCGGGCCGCGCTGGTCCGGGCGGCGCGCAGCGACGCCGCGCTGTCGCGTCCACCGGCCGCGGGCCTGCCCGAGCTGCAGGCGTGGTTCGCCGCCGAGCTGCGCGCGGTCACCGCGGCCGACGTCCCCCCGCCGACGCCGCGGGACGTGATCGTGCTGCCCGGCAGTCAGAGCGGGCTGAGTGCCGCCTTCCGCGCCCTGGCGGGTCCGGGGCAGCCGGTGCTGATGGAGTCGCCGACCTACTGGGGCGCGATCCAGGCCGCCACCCGCGCCGGCGTGCGGATCGTGCCGGTGCCCAGCGGCGGGGAGGGCCCCGATCCGGAGGAGGTGTCCCGCGCCTTCGCCGAGACCGGCGCCCGGCTGTTCTACGCGCAGCCGAACTACGCCAACCCCACAGGCGCGCAGTGGTCGCCCGAGCGCGCCCGCCAGGTGCTCGACGTCGTCCGGACGCACGGCGCCTTCCTGCTGGAGGACGACTGGGCACGCGACTTCGGCATCACCACCACGCCCACCCCGTTGGCCGCCTCCGACGAGTCCGGGCACGTCGTCCACCTGCGCTCGCTCACCAAGAGCGTCTCCCCAGCCCTCCGCGTCGCCGCGATCGTCGCGCGCGGCGCCGCCCGCGACCGGTTGCTCGCCGACCGGGCGGCGGAGTCGATGTACGTCAGCGGGCTGCTGCAGGCCGCCGTCCTCGACGTCGTCACCCAGCCTGCGTGGGAGCGGCACCTCCGCGGCCTGCGCACCCAACTGCGAGCCCGCCGCGACCTGCTGGTCGCCTCCCTCGCCGAGCACGCGCCGCAGGTGCTCGTCGAGCACGTCCCGGCGGGCGGGCTGCACCTCTGGGCGCGGCTGCCCGACGACACCGACCTGTCCCGGCTGATCGCGGACTGCGAGGCCGCCGGAGTGGTCCTCGCACCGGGCACGGAGTGGTTCCCGGCCGAGCCGACGGCGCCGTTCCTGCGGCTCAGCTTCGCCGGCCCCGAGCCCTCCCGCTTCGGCGAGGGCGCCCGCATCCTCGGCGCGATGCTCGACGGCGGCTGAGTTCTCTCCCTCACGGCTGTCGATCCCGGCAGGATCGGTTCGTACAAGGGGTGCGAGCCGGCACCTGGCCGGCCGGACCGAGGAGGAACCAGATGCCGCGCTACCTGCTGACCGTCGTCGAACCGAGCACCGGCCCGGGCTTGGCGCCGGGAGCGTTGGAGAAGATCATGTCGGACGTGGACGCGGTCCACCACGAGATGCGTGACTCCGGCGTCTGGGTCTTCGGCGGCGGCCTCCACCCGCCCTCGACGGCCACCACCCTGCGCCCCGGCGACGGCGGGGTGCTCGTGACCGACGGCCCGTTCATCGAGGGCACCGAGCACGTCGGGGGCTTCTCGGTCATCGACGCCCCCGACCTCGATGCGGCGCTGGCGTGGGGCCGAAAGCTCGTGGGCGCCACCACCATCCCCATCGAGGTGCGGCCGTTCTACGACGGCGCCGGATGAGCGCGATGGCTCTACCGGAGATCGAGCGCGTCTTCCGCGAGCACTCCGGCCGCGCGGTCGCCGTCCTCACCCGCCTCCTCGGCGACATCGACGCCGCCGAGGAGGCGGTCCAGGACGCCTTCGTGACGGCGCTGGCCCGCTGGCCGGCCGACGGCATCCCACCCAGCCCGCCGGGCTGGATCGTCACGACCGCCCGCAACCGCGCCATCGACCGGATGCGGCGCGAGAGCACCCGCACCGAGCGGTACGTGCAGGCGGCGCGGCTCCGCGACGACTCCCCACCCCGCGAGGAGGGACCCGTGACCGACGACCGGCTGCGGATGGTCTTCACCTGCTGCCACCCGGCGCTCGCGGTCCCGGCACGGGTCGCGCTGACCCTGCGGCTGCTCGGTGGCCTCACGACGCCGGAGATCGCCGCGGCGTTCCTGGTGCCCGAGGCGACGATGGCGCAGCGGCTGGTGCGCGCCAAGGCCAAGATCCGGAACGCCGGCATCCCCTACCGGGTGCCGACGGAGGCCGAGCTGCCCGACCGGCTGCCCGCGGTGCTCGCCGTCGTCTACCTGGTCTTCACCGAGGGGTACGCCGCCTCGGATGGCGCCGACCTGGTGCGCGACGACCTCTGCGCCGAGGCGATCCGGCTGGGCCGGCTGCTGGCCGAGCTCATGCCCGACGAGCCGGAGGTCACCGGCCTGCTGGCGCTCATGCTGCTCACGGCCTCCCGGCGCCCGGCCCGGACGTCGGCCGACGGGGACCTGGTGCTGCTCGCCGACCAGGACCGCACGCGCTGGGACCGGGCGCTGATCGCCGAGGGGCAGGAACTGGTCCGCCGCTGCCTGCGCCGGAACCGACCCGGGACCTACCAGGTGCAGGCCGCGATCGCCGCCGTGCACAGCGACGCCCCCACGGCCGCCGCCACGGACTGGGCGCAGGTCGTGGCGCTCTACGACCAGCTGCTGGCACTGGCACCCGGCCCGGTGGTCGCCCTCCACCGCGCGGTGGCGGTCGCCGAGCTGACCGACCCGGCAGCGGGCCTGGCACTCGTCGAGCAGCTCGACCTGCCCCGCTCCCACCTGCTCCCGGCCGTGCGCGCGGACCTCCTGCGCCGGCTGGACCGGCCGGCCGACGCCGTCGCGGCCTACCGCCAGGCACTCGCCCTGGCCGGCAACGAGCGCGAGCGCGCATTCCTCGGACGGCGCATCGATGAGTTGTCGCCGCCCCCGCGGTCGATGGAGGCATGACCACCCCCCGCACGCTCGACCTGCACTTCACCGCCCCCATCGAGAAGGACGGCGCCTTCCCCACCTACCTGGTCGTCCCGGACTCGGCCGAGGCGCTGGGCACCCGGCGCGCCGTCAAGGTGACCGGCACCGCCGACGGGCACGCCTTCGCCGCGACCCTCATGCCGTCGGGCACCGGACCGCACTGGCTGCCACTGCGCGCGGCGATCTGCTCGGCCATCGGCAAGAGCCGGGCCGGCGAGGAGGTCACCGTGCACCTGCAGCAGCGGCTCAGCTGAACCGAGGAGTTTCCGCGAGGACGTCCGCGCACTACGTTCGGCGGCCATGACGGTGCAGGAGTGGCTGCTGGACGGCGATCCGGCGATCCGCTGGCAGGTGCTGCGCGACCTGTGCGACGCACCGGCGGACGTCGTCGCCGCCGAACGGGCCAGGGTGGCCACCGAGGGCTGGGGCGCCCGGCTGCTCGCGCTCCGGGACGCCGACGGTCGGTGGGCGGGTGGCGCCTGCTTCCCCGCCATGGGCTGGGAGCGGGTCGAGGACGAGGGCCAGCCGTGGACGGCGACCCTGCCCACGCTGGTGCTGCTGCGCGACCTCGGCCTGGATCCGCGGTCTGCCGCCGCCCGCGAGACGGCGGCGCTGGTGCGGGAGAACTGCCGCTGGGAGTACGACGCCGAGCGGTTCTTCGACGGCGAGGTCGAGTCCTGCATCAACGGCCGGACGGTGGCGGTGGGCGCCTGGCTGGGCGAGGACGTGGACGACGTCGTCGCCCGGCTGCTCGGCGACCAGCTCGACGACGGCGGCTGGAACTGCTGGGCCGAGCACGGGTCGGTCCGGTCGTCGTTCCACTCGACCATCAACGTGCTGGAGGGGCTGCTGGCGCACGAGCGGGCGGGGCACGGCAGCCCGGCGGTGGCCGTCGCCCGGCGGCGCGGCGAGGAGTACCTGCTCGAGCGCTCGCTGTTCCGGCGGCGCAGCACCGGCGAGGTGGCCGACCCCGCCTACCTGACCTTCTCCTTCCCGCCCCGCTGGCACTACGACGTCCTCCGCGGGCTCGAGCACCTCCGCGCGGCCGGGCGCGAGCCGGACCCTCGGCTGGACGACGCGGTCGCGCTGGTCCGGAGCAAGCAGCAGCCCGACGGCACCTGGCTGCTGGAGAACACCCATCCGGGCGCGGTCCACTTCCCGCTGGAGGACGGCGACGGCATGCCGAGCCGCTGGAACACGCTGCGCGCCCTGCGGGTGCTGCGCTGGTACGGGGCCTAGTCCCAGCCGCCGCGCTGCTTCTTCAGCTGGCCGCGCTGCTTCTTCGCCTCGATCCGCCGCTCCTTCGAGCCGCGGGTCGGCTTGGTGCGGCGCCGGGCGGGGGGCGGCGGGGCGAGCGCGGCGCGCAGCACGGCGGCCAGCCGCTCGCGGGCGGCCTGCCGGTTGCGCAGCTGCTGGCGGTGCTCGCTGGCCGCGATGGTCAGGACGCCGTCGACGAGCCGGTCCCCCAGCCGCTGGCCCAGCCGTGCCCGCTGCGGATCCGTCAGGCCGGGCAGCTCCAGCGGCGCGACCGACAGCTCGACCCGCGAGTCGGCGGTGTTGACGCCCTGCCCGCCGGGCCCCGACGACCGCGAGAACCGCCACGACAGCGCGGCCGCGGGCACGACGAGGGACCCGGTGACCGGCAGGTCACCGGCGGCGTCGTCGACGGCGGGCATGCGCACAGTCTGGCCGAGGGTCACGACGGCGCCGCGGCCAGCGGCCCGGGTGCGAGGTGCTCGGCGGTCCACTCGGGCACGCTGGCGGCCCAGTCCCCCCGCTCGTCCGGGTGCACGCCGCGCAGGATCCGCCGCCAGGTGAGCGCCCGGGCCAGCGGTGCCACGCGCAGCGCGAGGTCGCACTGCTCGCGCAGCTCCCGCCGGCTGCCGGCATCCGACCAGGGTTCGAGGTAGGCGTCGCGGAGCCGCCGCAGGACGGGTGACCCCGCGGGCAGCCCGAGCACGCGGGTGGCCGAGGCGAGCGCCACCAGCAGGCTCAGGAAGGGGTGGGCGACCGAGGCGTCGCCCCAGTCGAAGAACCGGTACCGGTCCCCGGACACGAACACGTTGCCGTCGTGCAGGTCGTCGTGCTGCACGGTGGCCGGCACGCCTGCGGCCAGTTCGCGGCAGGCGGCGGCGTAGGCGGGGAGGTCGGCCCGCACCCGCGCGCGGACGGCCGGGTCCAGGCCTCCGGGCCGACCGGTGAGTTGCGCGTCGTCGTCGTCGAGGAGGTCGGCCACCAGCCCCGGGAGCGCGGCCGGCCGGAGGTCGGGCACACCCAGCTCGAGCAGCTTCCCCGCGTGCTGGACCAGCTCGCGCTGGAGTGCGGCGTAGGCCTGGAGCAGCGCGGCCCAGGTGGCGGCGTCGCTGCCGTGGGTGCGCAGCCGCTCGCCGCCGTCGGGCAGGAGCAGCAGCCGGCGCGGGGGGTCGGTGGCCAGCGGCACCAGCACCGCGTCGGGCACCCAGCGGCCGAACGCTCCGGAGAGCCGGACCTCGGAGGCGGAGCCCGCGCCGGGCGCCTTGAGCCACGCCGCTCCCCCGCCGCGCAGGGGCAGCCGGAACGCCGTCGACCAGATGCGGATGTGCGGCTGCTCCGGTTCCCCGTCGACGGCGAGCCCGGCACGGCCCAGCTGCTCGCCGGCCCAGGCCAGGGCGTCCGCCCGCCACGCGGGATCACGCCAGGTGGCCAGGCCCGTCGTCGCCGCGTCCTCGAGCACCGCCCGACCCTAGAACTGCCCCGGGATCAGCCGAGGACGTTGCCCAGCCGTGCCCCGAAGGCACCGGCGAGCGTGCGCGAGTAGGTGGCGGTCAGGTGGTTGCCGTCCCGGTAGACGATCGTCCCGCCGATGACCGCGGGGCACCGGTCGGTGGGACACACCCACGGCGTCAGGTCCATGACCTCGACACCGCTCATCCCTTCGGCCGCCGTGACCTCCGGCGCGTCCTCCCACAGGATGGGTGCCCGCTCGACCGCGCACTCGGTCAGCCGGTCGGAGTGCTGCTCCACGCAGTCGGGCACCAGGATGTCCGGCCGCGGGAGGTCGCGGATGCTCAGGACGTGGATGCCGGCCTGCACCAGCGGCTCCCACGCATCCCGGAAACCCTGCTCCATGAGCGGCTTGCTCTCCTCGAGCCCGAGGCTCTGCCCGTCGCGACGCACGAGGTACCGCGAGGTCCCCGTCAGGACGACGTCCGGTGGATCGGCCAGGAGCGTCCGCGTCAGCTCCGCGTTGCGCTCGTCGCATCCGGTGTAGTCGGCAGCCTCCAGATCCACCGTCACGGCCGCGAACGGGCAGGCACCCCGGGTGTAGACGTCCAGGCGCCAGGCGTTGGCCTCCGCGAGACCCTCGACGGCGGCGATGAACTGCTCGGCGTGCGAGTCCCCGACGAGCGCGATGGTGGTGTCGCTGCTCCGGTCGCCGAGCGAGCAGCGGACGGTCTGGTTGGCCGCCTGGTCGACGGTGCACTCCGGGCGCGCGACGGGCGCCCAGTCGACGGCGGCCTGCACCGGCGTGGGCACGATCGAGGGGAAGGAGTCCCTCGGCTCACCCGCGGACGGATCCCAGGCCAGCGCGCCGGCGCCGAGCGTCGGCGACGGGCCGCCCGCCGCGTCGCCGGGAACCGCGGCCGCTCCGCTCTGGCCCTGCCGCAGCACGGCGTGCTGGAGCAGGAGGCCGGCGACGATCGCGATCAGCATGCAGAGCGCGCCGAGCTGCAACGTGCGGCCGTCGTCGCCGCGCAGCGTCCGGGCGCCGAGCACCGGCTGCTCCACGAGCCGGAGGCTCAGCCAGGCCGGGAGAACCGAGAGGACGGCCAGGGCGAGCGCCTGCCAGGTCTGCAACGGCTCACCGGTGACCCCCGCGGCGATGACCAGGACCGGCCAGTGCCACAGGTACAGCGAGTACGACAGGCCGCCGACCCAGCCCAGCGGGCGGGTGCACAGCAGTGGGTTCTGGGTCCGGGGGGCGCCGGACAGGCCCGAGGCGAGCACGGCCACCGCGCCCAGCGTGGGCAGCAGGGCGGCCGCGCCCGGGAACACCGTGGCCCCGTCGAACGTGGTGGCGGCCAGCAGGATCAGGCCGAGTCCGGCCCAGCCGACGACGCGGGCGAGCACCCCGCCGAGGACGGCCGTCGCCGGCAGGACGGCGAGCCCCGCGCCCAGCGCGAGCTCCCAGGCGCGGGTCGTCGTCACGAAGTACGCCGGGCCCGGGTCGGCCGCGGTCAGGTGCACCGACCACGCCAGCGAGGGGACGGCGATGAGCGCCAGCGGCAGCCACAGGTGCCGGCGGGTCATCCCGAGGTGCGCCGAACCGGAGCGCCGCCGCAGCAGGCGGACGGAGACGACGACCGCGAGGATCGTCAGCGGCCACATCAGGTAGAACTGCTCCTCCACCGCCAGCGACCAGAAGTGCTGCAGGGGGGAGGCCGCCTGGTCCCGGGCCGAGTACTGGACGGCGCGGTCGGCCAGGTCCCAGTTGACCAGGTAGCCGGCGCTGCTCAGGAGGTCGCGCCCGATCTGGACCCACTGCGTCCGCGGGAGCAGCACGACGGCCGCGGCGCCCACCGCGAGCAGCGTCACCGTGGCCGCCGGGAGGATCCGTCGGGCACGGCGGGCGTAGAAGCTCCTCAGGGAGACGGTGCCGCGCGCCTCGAGCTCGCGGACCAGACCCTGGGTGATGAGGAAGCCCGAGATCACGAAGAAGACGTCGACGCCCACGAAGCCACCGGTGAGACCGGGCAGCCCCGCGTGGTAGAGGACGACCAGGCCCACGGCCACCGCCCGCAGACCCTGGATGTCGGCGCGGAAGGCCGGCGCGGGGGTTCCCGCCGTCGGCGCGGTCCCGGGCCCGTCGTGGCGCACTGCCGGCATCCGGACGGTGGCGTCGGCCTCGTCCGCCTGGGGTGCCAGGACGCTTCCTCGCATGGACTTCCTCGGGTGTCGCGGGGCGCCCCTCGGAGCCTGGAGTGGCAGTGGGACAGCCGGGTCTTCGCGTCGTCGGCCGCAGTGGTCGGACGCGCTGTCACCACACGACTACGCGACGGCAGGACAGCCGAACGGACGGTAATCGACGCGGCCCGGTATCGGTGTCTGTGCGCACCACCCGCGACACAGCTGTCCCGGCCCTCCCACGTGCCCCCTGCGCTCGGGGCGGCCGGGTGACCCGGTCGCCCCGCACGCCTACAGGATCGGCTTGCCGCCGGTGACCGCGATCCGCGCCCCGGAGACGTAGGACGCCTCGTCGCCGGCCAGCAGCACGTACACCGGGGCGAGCTCGGCGGGCTGCCCGGCGCGGCCCAGGGGGACCTGCTCGCCGAAGCTCTCCACCTTCTCCGGCGGCATGGTGGCCGGGATGAGCGGCGTCCAGATCGGGCCGGGGGCGACGCTGTTGGCCCGGATGCCCTTGTCCGCGTACATCTGCGCCAGGCTCGCGGTGAAGTTGGCGATGCCGGCCTTGGTCATGGCGTAGGCCGCGAGGTCGGGGCTGGGCATGTCGGAGTTCACCGACGAGGAGTTGATGATCGAGCCGCCCGACGGCATGTGCGGGATGGCGGCCTTGCAGAGGAGGAACATCGCCGACAGGTTGACCGCGACGGTGTGGTCCCACTCGTCGTCGGAGATCTCCTCCAGCGTCGGGTGCGTCATCTGGAACGCGGCGTTGTTGACCAGGATGTCGACCCGGCCGAACTCCTCGACCGCCGTCGGGATGATCGTCCTGACGTGCGCGCGGTCGGCGAGGTCGCCGGGCACCAGCACGCACCTCTGCCCGGCCTGCTCGACGTGGCGCGCGGTGTCCTGCGCGTCCTCGTGCTCGCTCAGGTAGGAGATCAGGACGTCGGCGCCCTCACGGGCGAAGGCGATGGCGACGGCGCGGCCGATGCCGCTGTCACCCCCGGTGATGACCGCCTTCTTGCCGGCGAGCCGGCCGGAGCCCTGGTAGCTCTCCTCGCCGTGGTCGGGCTTCGGGTCCATCTCCCCGAGCGTGCCGGGCGGGGTCTGCTGCTGGGCGGGCTGGGACTCGGGGCGGGGCGACGACATGGCTCTCCTCCGGGGCGCTGAGCGGGGCGGCCCGGGTGCGTGCTCACCGGGACCGGCCTCCGCGCGCTACCCGCCGAGGCGTGCGGGGAACCTGCCGATCGGGCTCAGGCGGCGCGGGACAGCGGAACGGCGGACGCGCTCACAGCCGGCGACGGCAGCTGCCAGCGCATCTCGAACCGACGACGACCGGTGCCGTCGACGACCTGCACCCACCGGCATTCCGGGCAGTCCTGCGTACGCATCGTGTGTCCACTTCCTGTTCACCTGCTGTTCACCTTCCACCTTTCTACCGGATTTCTCTCGTTCCGCAACATTCCGTCACCCCTGCCGTCACCCCTGTCCCGTCGCCCGGCCCGCACGGCACGGGGTCGCGGGAACGTCCGGGCCGTCGGGCACGCTTGTCCCCCTGATGACCGAGATCGCCGCATGACCGGGACCGTTGCCCCTCCCCTGCTCGACGACGTCGACGACCTGGCCGCGCTGCGCGCGAAGGGCGCCGACCCCGACGAGCTGTTCGCCGACTTCGCCGCCTGGGCCGAGTCGAACGGCACGACGCTCTACCCGGCGCAGGAGGAGGCGCTGATCGAGCTGGTCAGCGGCGCGAACGTCGTCCTCGCGACACCGACGGGCTCGGGCAAGTCGCTGGTGGCCACCGGAGCGCAGTACGCGGCCCTGGCCGCGGGACGACGCAGCTACTACACCGCCCCGATCAAGGCGCTGGTCAGCGAGAAGTTCTTCGCCCTCTGCGGCGTCTTCGGCGCGGCCAACGTCGGCATGCTCACCGGTGACGCGTCGGTCAACGCCGGCGCGCCGATCATCGCCTGCACCGCGGAGATCCTGGCCAACGTCGCGCTGCGCGAGGGCGGCGGCACCGATGGCGTGGGCAACGCGCTCGTGGTCATGGACGAGTTCCACTTCTACGGCGACCCGGACCGCGGCTGGGCCTGGCAGGTGCCGCTGCTGGAGCTCACCAAGGCCCAGTTCCTCCTGATGAGCGCCACCCTCGGCGACGTCACGACGCTGCGCGAGGACCTCACCCGCCGCACCGGACGGCCGACCGCGCTGGTCGCCAACGCCGAGCGCCCGGTGCCGCTGCACCACTACTACGCGACGACTCCGATGCACGAGACGATCCAGGAACTGCTGGACACCAAGCAGGCGCCGGTCTACGTCGTCCACTTCACCCAGGCCTCCGCTCTCGAGCGGGCGCAGGCCCTGATGAGCGTCAACGTGTGCAGCAAGGAGGAGAAGGCCGCGATCGCCGACATGATCGGCGGCTTCCGGTTCACCTCCGCCTTCGGGACGACGCTGTCCCGGCTGGTCCGGCACGGCATCGGCGTCCACCACGCCGGGATGCTGCCGAAGTACCGGCGCCTGGTGGAGCAGCTGGCCCAGGCCGGGCTGCTCAAGGTCATCTGCGGCACCGACACGCTCGGCGTCGGCATCAACGTGCCCATCCGCACGGTCGTGTTCTCCGCGCTGTCCAAGTACGACGGCGTCCGCACGCGCCTGCTGCAGGTGCGCGAGTTCCACCAGATCGCCGGCCGCGCCGGGCGGGCCGGCTACGACACCGCGGGCACCGTCGTCGTCCAGGCGCCGGAGCACGAGGTGGAGAACCTCAAGCAGTTCGCCAAGGTCGCCGACGACCCGAAGAAGCGCCGCAAGCTGGTGCGCAAGAAGGTGCCCGACGGCATGGTGCCGTGGAGCGAGGCGACGATGAATCGGCTGGTCGAGGGCGAGCCGGAAAAGCTGACCAGCAACATGCGGGTGTCGACGGCGATGGTCCTCGACGTCGTCGACCGGCCCGGTGACCCGTTCGTCGCGATGCGCCGGCTGCTCACCGACAACCACGAGCCGCGCAAGAAGCAGCTCAAGCTGATCCGCGAGGCGATCGGGATCGCGCGGTCGCTGCTGCAGGCCGGCGTCCTGGAGCGGCTGCCCGAGCCGGAGCCCGACGGCCGCCGCTACGACCTGACGCTGGACCTGCCGCCGGACTTCGCGCTCAACCAGCCGCTGTCGACGTTCGCGCTGGCCGCGATCGACCTGCTGGACCCGGAGAGCGACACCTACGTGGTGGACGTCGTCAGCGTGATCGAGGCGACGCTGGACGACCCGCGGCAGATCCTCGCCGCGCAGCTGAACAAGGCCAAGGGCGAGGCCGTCGCGCAGATGAAGGCCGAGGGCATCGAGTACGACGAGCGCATGGAGCTGCTCGAGGAGGTGACCTACCCCAAGCCGCTCGAGGAGCTGCTCGACGCGGCCTTCGAGGTGTACGTGCGCACCAACCCGTGGGCGGCCGACGCGCACCTGTCGCCGAAGGCCGTCGTCCGCGAGATGTGGGAGCGGGCGTTCACCTTCCGCGAGTTCGTCAACACCTACGGGCTGACCCGCTCCGAGGGTGCCGTGCTGCGCTACCTGTCCGATGCGTTCAAGGCGCTGCGGTCGGGGGTGCCGGCCGACGCCCGGACCGAGCAGGTCACCGACCTCGTCGAGTGGCTGGGCGAGCTGGTGCGCCAGGTCGACTCCTCGCTGCTGGACGAGTGGGAGTCGCTGACCAATCCGGACGACGGGCCGATCGCCGAGGTCGCCGTGCCGGCCCGGCCTCGTCCCCTCACCGGCAACGAGCGGGCGTTCACCGCGATGGTGCGCAACGCGCTGTTCCGCCGGGTCGAGCTCATCGCCCGCCGCCGCTGGTACGACCTGGGCGAGCTGGACAAGGGCTCGGGCTGGGACGCCGACCGCTGGGAGCCGGTCGTGCGCGGGTACTTCGCCGAGCACGCCGAGCTGAACACCGGTGGCGACGCCCGCGGGCCCGCGATGCTCATCTGGGACAAGTCCGAGCCCGGCGTCTGGAAGGTCCGGCAGATCCTCGACGACCCGGACGGCAACCACGACTGGGGCTTCGACGTCGAGGTCGACCTGGAGGCCTCCGACGAGGAGGGCTCGGCGGTTCTCCGCCTCGTGGACGCCGGCCGCAAGGACTGACCCCGGTGGACGGCGCGGGCGCGCAGCCCTCCGATCCGCCCCGCTCGCCCGCCGTGCGGGTGAGCGCGGACGGCCTTCGCCGGGTCTACACCCGACGGAGCCGGACGGTGCTGGCCGCCCTGGTCCTGTTCATGGCGTCGGTCATCGCCGCGGGGCTGGGCAGCGAGATCGCAGCCACCGACCCATCAGGCGCGCGAGCCCTCGGTGTTGGCCTCTTCGCCCTGGGGCTGCTGGTCGCCTACCGGCTGGTGCGCACGGCACTGATCGTGACGCCGGGCCGCGTGACGGTGCGAGGACTCCGGGGGAACCGATCCGTGCCGGCGGGCGACGTGGCCGGCTTCGAGCCGCCGCCCCCGTACGGGGCGTTCAGGCAGTCGGGTCTACGAGTCATTCTCACCAGCGGCCGGACGCTCACTGCCGTCGTGTACCAGGTGGGACAGCTCGACGGGCCGTCCGTGGGGGTCGCCGAGTGCGCCGAGTTGAACCGCTGGCTCGACCTGCAGACGAGCGGTCCGGTCGACGACGCGCTCCCGATCGAGCACGGGTTGACCGGGATGGCGAGAGTGGCGTGGTGGGCCTGGCTCGGCTGCCTGGCGATGGTGCTCCTCGTCGGCGTCGCCCTGGTCGTCGAACTCCTCACCACCGCGGACGACGTCGCCCGGGCCTTCTCGCGCTCGGGCGGACCGTAGGCACGACGCCCGGGAGACTCAGGGCGTCGCGGAACGCTCCCGCGGAAGCGCGGTCAAGGTATTCGGCTTGACCACGTTCTCGCGGGAACGTCCTCACCGCTTGACGAGGTGTGTCAGAGCGGCCCGCTCAGGGGCAACGGCGTGTCCGCTTGGCTAGCCGGTCCTCTCCAACGGCCGAGAGGCCGCACCGTCGCTGACACGCAAGCGCGGTCGCACCGAATGCCGGACTCGAACCGGCTCGCTCGCTATGCGAGTTACTCGCGCCACCGAGGTGGTGCGAGCGCCTGCGTTCCCATAGGCCCTTGACGATGCGACCGCCGGGCAAGGGTAGTGGCGGACGGTCGATCGCAGGGCTGGCTGCTGTCTCTGAGCGGCCCACTTTGGGACACCAAACGGTCAGGCAATCTCAGACGATCGGCCCTACCGGCTCCTGAAGTTCCTGTTCCCCTCGGTCCGTCGATACGAGCCGGGTGCAGAGCCAAGTCTCGTCGCTCTCGCTCCAGTCAGCCCAAGCCTCAAGCAGCATCCGCGCCCTGGCGCAGGGGATGATCCCCGTGGGTCCGTTACGAGTACTGGGGTGACCGGGGCGATCGGGGCGATAGCTTGGATGCCCCTCGCGGTCGTCATACAACTCGATGAGTCCCCGGTCGAACCAGTCGAGAAGGCGTGCCGAGCAGGCGGACGGCTCCCACGGGCCGTGGACGTCGAGTAGACCTGGGCCTAGGTAGTCCGTGACACCTTTGGCGAGGTAGGCCAGGCACTCCTCCTCATGCACGGCCCAGTACATCTCCCGCTCGAAGTCGAGCGATCCGTACGTCTGGCTCATGGCGCGAGCATCACACGCAGAACAGCAGTCAGCGTTGGCGACACAGGGTGGAGGCCCGAGGACGCAACTGGGTCGCTGTCCCTAAGGCCGCCCTCAGGGACACAGCGCGCAGACCTGGCACGCAGTCCCGCTGCTGCGTCACGATCGGGCATCGATGCTGGTCGGCGGCGTACCGGTAGCCCTACGGTCCCGCCATGAGGCGCCTTCTCGGCAGCGCAGCCGTGACCCTGGCCCTGGTTCTGGTCGCCGGCTGCGGCGGCACGTCCAGCGACGAGTCGAGCAGCACCGCGGACGGCGGAGGTGCGGGGGCCGTCGCTGACGAAGGCGGCGGCCAGGGCGATGCCGTCGACGAGCGGCAGGTGATCACCACCGCGAGCGCGTCGCTCGTCGTCGACGATCCGGCCGACGCCGCCCAGGAGGTGAGCGAGCAGGTCGAGTCCGCCGGCGGACGGGTCGACGAGCGCACCGAGTACGCGGCGACCGGGGACGACGAGGGCTCCTCCGCCGACCTCGTGGTGCGGGTGCCCTCGGACGCGCTGACCGACGTCCTCGCCGACCTCGAGGACCTCGGCGAGGTGGCCAGCGTGTCAGTGTCCCGCTCGGACGTGACCGGGCAGACGGTCGACCTCGACGCGCGGATCTCGGCGCTGCAGACGTCGGTGGCCCGGCTGCAGGCCCTGATGGACGAGGCGGGCAGCGTCGAGGCCCTGCTGGCGGCCGAAGGCGCGTTGTCCGGGCGGCAGGAACAGCTGGAGTCGTTGCAGTCCCAGCGCGGGTTCCTCGCCGACCAGGTGGAGCTGTCCACGCTGCGCCTGCACCTGCAGCAGCCCGGCGTCGCCCCGCCGGGCGGCCCGGACGGCTTCGTCGACGCGCTCGGCACCGGGTGGAAGTCCCTGGTCTCCGCCGGCGGCGCGGCCGTGGTCGTCCTCGGCGTCCTCCTGCCCTGGCTGGTCGTCGTCGCCGTGATCGCCGCGGCGGTGCTGGTGCCGCTGCGCCGCGCCCGCCACCGGAGCGCGCTCCCTGCGCCGACGGCGCCCCCTGCGGCGGAGGCATGACGCAGGCCAACCACGCGATGGGGGCAGTCTTGGCGGCGGCGTGCGTCCTGGCGCTCGGCGGGTGCAGCTCCGACGAGCCCGAGGAGGTCGTGCGCACGAGTGGTGCGCTCGCCGACGGGTTCGAGATCGAGCCGGGGTCCGGCCTGGTCGGCACGGTGTTCCCCTCCGGCGACGAGGGTCTGCACGTGTTCCTCCGTGTCGACGAGGACATGGAGCGTGTCTTCGAGGGCTATGCCCGGCAGGCCGGGGAACTCGGCTATCCGGTCACGGCGCCCGGGTGGTGGCCGGACGGTCAGTGGTGCAGCGACGACCCCGAGAGGTGGAACAGCTCCGTCGGCGAGGACACGCCGTTCGAGGTCGAGTGCTCCGCCTACGGCTCCGATATCGACGAGAGCGACGGCCCGCCCTACAGGTCCATGAGCCTTCGCGGCCTCGCCGAACCGGATGGCTCGGGCTACCTGGAGATCTCGGGCGGCGAATTCTCAGGGGCGCCGACCGCCCCCCGCTCACCCGTCGAGGACGGCCCGGTCGCACCGCTCACGGACGCCGAGGTGGTCGCCCCCGACCTGGCGGTCAACGAGGACGATCCGCTCCTGATCGTGGAGGGGAGCGAGCTGGTCTTCGACCCGTTCCCGTCGACGTGCGCCACCGGTGGCTGGGAGGCGATGATCCGGGTGACCGGCGACCTGCTTCCGGTCATGCGCGGGTACGCGGAGCAGATCGACGCCATGCGGGCGTTCAGCCGCGCGGAAGTGGTCGGGGACGAGGACCAGCCGAGCGTGTACTCCTCGGCGGCCGGGGGAGGCGATCTGTACGCCGTCGGCGTGGCCGGCGACCCCTCGTACATCCTGCTCGGACGCTGCAACGACTGACCCGTCACCGCGTTCACGCGCGAACGCGTGGCCGAAGATCACCGCACGCCGAGGGCTGGTCCTCGAGCGCTCTCACCCACCGTGGGTGTGAGGTGATCAAGGGACCGTCGTCGGCTCCGGGATGCGCGGTCCACACGAGAAGCCGCGCCGGACCTACCGTTCGGGGCATGCCCAGGCTGACATCGGTGCCGGTCGCCTCGATCCCCCTCCAGCGCTTCGAGCCGGTGCTGGACGCGCAGACGTACCGCTCGGTGCTCGACCACGCTCGCTGGGCGCGCGAGTTGTTCGCCGGCCGGGCGCTGTGGAACGTCAACTCCACCGCGCGCGGCGGCGGGGTCGCCGAGATGGTGCAGTCCCTGCTGGCCTACGCCCGTGGGCAGGGCGTCGACGCACGGTGGGAGGTCATCTCCGGCCGTCCGGAGTTCTTCACCGTCACCAAGCGGCTGCACAACTTCCTGCACGGGGCCGCCGGTGACGGCCTGGCGCTCGACGACGCCGCGCGCGAGGTGTACGAGGCGACGACGCGGGCCAACGCCGAGGAGTTCGCCGGGCGGGTCTCCCCCGACGACGTGGTGCTGCTCCACGACCCCCAGACGGCGGGCATGATCCCCGTCCTCAAGGCGCTCGGGGTCCCGGTGGTCTGGCGGTGCCACGTCGGCATCGACCGGCCCGGCCCGGTCGCGACACAGGCGTGGAACTTCCTGCGCGGCTACGTCCGCCAGGCGGACGCCTATGTGTTCTCCCGCCCGCAGTACGTCTGGGCGGACCTGGATCCCGCCCGGACGGTGCTCATCCCGCCGTCCATCGACGCGTTCTCGGCCAAGAACCAGACGCTGACCGACGACACCGTGGAGGCCGTCCTCGCCGTGGGCGGGCTCCAGCAGGACGGCAGGCACCTCGCGGAGGCCGGCTTCACGCGTATCGACGGGTCCCCCGGGCGCGTGGAGCGCCGGGCCGAGATCGACGAGGGCCGCCCGCTGACCAGGACCGACCCCGTGGTGCTGCAGGTGTCGCGCTGGGACCGGCTCAAGGACCCGCTGGGTGTGATCTCCGGCTTCGTCCAGCACGTCGTCCCGCACACCGACGCGCACCTGGTCTACGCCGGGCCGTCGGTCGAGGCGGTCGCCGACGACCCGGAAGGCCAGCAGGTTCTCGACGAGGCCCGCGACCTGTTCGCCCGGCTGCCGGCCGCGGCACAGGAGCGGGTCCACCTCGTGTCGCTGCCGATGGCGGATCTGGAGGAGAACGCCGCGATGGTGAACGCGCTGCAGCGGCGCGCCGACGTGATCGTGCAGAAGTCGATCGCCGAGGGCTTCGGGCTGACGGTGGCCGAGGCCATGTGGAAGTCCCGCCCGGTGGTGGCCAGCCGCATCGGCGGGATCCAGGACCAGATCGAGCATCCCCACTCCGGACTGCTCGTCGACGACCCGGCGGATCTGGCCGCGTACGGCAGCGCCGTCTCCGGCCTGGTGGGCGACGGCGCCCGGGCTGCCGGCATCGGCCGCGCGGGCCGCCTGCGGGTCACCGCCAACTACCTCGGGACGCGGTCGCTGGTGCAGTACACGGAGCTGTTCGGGCAACTGCTGAAGCCACGGTGAGCTGCGTGCCGCGGTACTAGGCGAACTGTGAGCTGATCGACTCCTCGGTGCGCGGCAGTGCCGGCCGCCTCCGTGCGAGGCTCGCCGCGATGCGGGCATGAGCGGGTGGGAGATGGTCGCGGTCCTCGCGGCGGGGCTGGCGGCCGGTGGGATCAACGCCGTCGTCGGCTCGGGGACGCTGGTCTCGTTCCCCGTCCTCCTGGCCGTCGGCATCCCACCGGTGCCGGCCACCATCAGCAACTCCCTCGGCCTGATCGCCGGCAACGCCTCGGGCGCCTTCGGCTACCGCCGCGAGCTGCGCGGCCAGGGCCGGCGGCTGCTCGGCCTGCTGCCCGCCTCGATCCTCGGCGGGCTCACGGGCGCGTTCCTGCTGCTGCACCTGCCCGCCTCGACCTTCGAGGCAGTCGTCCCGGTGCTCATCGGCCTGGCCGTCACCCTCGTCGCCGTCCAGCCGCTGGTGCAGCGCGCGCTGGCCCACCGCCGCTCCCCCGACGAGGTCGAGCAGCACGTCGGCCCGGGCCGGAAGGCCGCCCTCTTCGGCGGCGCCTACCTGACCGGCACCTACGGCGGGTACTTCGCGGCCAGCCAGGGCGTGCTGCAGATCGGCATCTTCGGGCTGCTGCTGCGCGAGTCGCTGCAGCGGCTCAACGCGCTCAAGAACGTCCTCACCCTCACCGTGAACACCGTGGCCGCCGGTGCCTACGTCGTCGTCGCCACCGACCGGGTCGACTGGACGGCGGCCGGGCTGCTCGCGGCCGGATCCCTCGTCGGCGGGTACGTGAGCTCCCGCTACGGCCGCCGGCTGCCCGAACCCGTGCTGCGGACGGCGATCGTCGTCCTCGGGCTGATCGCGATCGGGGTGCTGCTGAACCGATGAGCCCCCTCGAGCTCGGCTTCCTCGTGCTCGCCGGCATCGGCGCCGGCCTGACCGGCAGCATCGCCGGCCTCGCCTCGCTGGTGAGCTACCCGGCGCTGCTGGCCACGGGGATCCCGCCGGTCACCGCCAACGTCACCAACACCGTGGCGCTGGTGCTCAACGCGGTGGGCTCGGTGAGCGCCTCCCGGCCGGAGCTGCGCGGGCAGGGCCGGCGGCTGCGGCCGCTGCTGATCGCCGCCGTCCTCGGCGGTGCCACCGGCATGGCGCTGCTGCTGCTCACGCCGACGGAGGCGTTCGAGCGGATCGTCCCGTGGTTGATCGCCGGCGCCTCGGCGGCGATCCTCGTGCAGCGCCCGGCGCGCGAGCTGGCCGCCGAGGGCGCGGAACACCCGGCGCCCGATCCGCGCTGGCTGCCGCTGGGCACCTTCGCCGTCTGCATCTACGGCGGCTACTTCGGCGCGGCCGCCGGCGTGCTGCTGCTCGCGATGTACCTGCTCACCACCGGCGAGGGCCTCCCCCGCGGCAACGCGATGAAGAACGCCGTCCTCGGCGTGGCCAACGGCGTCGCGGCCATCGGGTTCATCGTGCTGACCGACGTCGCGTGGTCGGCGGCGCTGCCGCTCGCGCTGGGGTTCCTCGTCGGCGGCCGGATCGGGCCGAGCGTGGTGCGCCGCGCCCCGCAGAAGGCCCTGCGCACGGTCATCGCCGTCGCCGGGCTCGGGCTGGCCGTCCACCTGGGCATCCAGGCCTACGGATAGCCGCTCGAGTGCGCGCTGAGCGGGGTTCCGGGGTCAGGGGAACCCCGCTGAGCGCGCAGTCGGGAAGTCAGCCCCGGCCGACGTACGCAGCCAGCACCAGGACGACGACGCTGGCCAGCGTCAGCAGCCGCGCGGGGGTCAGGCCGTTCACCAGGCCGGCGGTCGCCTCCACCCACTGCGGGCGGACGACGGCGTCGCGGGCCTGCTGGCGCACGATGCGCACCTCGTCGGCGAGCAGCGTGCCGGCGGTGCCGAGCATGCCGAGGCCGAGCACCACGAACACGATCGAGAGCCGCTGGTCGTAGCTCTCCGCCACCCCGCCCAGGACGGCCGCGACGATCCCGCCCAGCACCAGGCCGAGCAGTCCGCCGGCGACGGGCGCCCACGGGCCCATGACGGTCAGCGGGCCGCGGCGCGGCATGCGCGGCGACGGCCGCACGCTGACGGGCGCGGTCGGCTGCGCTCCCGGCGGCAGTTCCCGGTCGGCGGGGGCCGGCTCGGGCGCGGCGACGGCCTCGGCGACGTCGGCCGGGGCCACCACCGGGACGCCGGCGTCGGGCGCGGCCGCCGGGGTGGCCGCGGGCGCGGCTGCCTTCGCGGCCTTGCGGGCGCTCTTCGGCGCGGCCGACGCCCCGGCGGGTCGCACCACCGGGATCTCCGCGGTGCCGGGGCCGGTGGTCGTGCTTCCGTTGCGTTCATCCATGTCTGATCACCTCCCGCGCCACGCTAGGCGCGGCCGTCCCACCGGTGCGGGAGGCCGCCCCGGTGGCCCGGTGACGCACAGTGATGCCGCGCCGGAAGGATCGGGCAGACTGCGGGAGTGATCCGCATCCGGCCCGCAGTTCCCGCCGACGGGCCACGGCTGGTCTTCCTCGACCGCGCCACCTGGTCCCCGGAGAACGCCGTCGCGCCGCTGCCCGCCGACGACGCCGACTTCTTCGAGCGCCGACCGCCCGGCGACGTCCTGGTCGCCGAGGACGCCGGCGGAGTCGTCGGCTACACCCAGTTCGGCCGGCCCACCCCGCTGGCGTCCAACGAGCACGTCCTGCACATCCAGGGCCTGGCGGTCGACCCGCCTGCGCAGCGCCGGGGCGTCGCCCGGCAGCTGCTCGACGCCGCCGCGGAGGAGGCCGCCCGCCGCGGCGTGCGCAAGCTCGGCCTCCGCGTGCTCGGCGGCAACACCGCGGCCCGCGCGCTCTACGAGTCGGCCGGCTTCGAGGTCGAGGGCGTGCTGCGCGAGGAGTTCCTCCTCGGCGGCCGCTACGTCGACGACGTCCTCATGGCCCGCCGGCTGACCTGACGCCGGATCAGACCAGCCGGCGGCTGTCCGCGCCGACCACCCGCAGCCACCGGTAGCCGTAGCCCTCCAGCAGCAGCTCCACCCGCCCGCGCTCGTCCAGCGGCGCGCTGCCCGGCTGCAGCAGGTCGACGAGGCGGTGCTCGGCGCCGCAGTCCTCCAGGGTCAGCGGCACCGTCCGCGGCTCCGGGCAGAGGTTGTGCAGCGCCACCAGGGCGCCGTCGTCCCAGGTGCACAGGTGGGCGAGCACCTCCGGGCACGGATGCTCCAGGACCGTGAAGCCGCCCCAGCCCAGCTCCGGCGACTCCCGGTACCGGCGGATCAGCAGCTTCATGAACGACAGCAGCGAGTCCGGGTCGTTGCGCTGGTCGGCGACGTTGACGAACTCCGGGGCGAAGCCGCCGCTCACCACCGGCCCGGGCAGCTTCCGGGGCTCGGCGGGCGAGAAGCCGCCGTTGCGGCCCGACGTCCACTGCATCGGCGTGCGGACGGCGAGCCGTCCCTCGGCGTCCAGGTCCTCCCCCATGCCGATCTCCTCGCCGTAGAAGAGCACCGGGGTGCCCGGCAGCGAGAACAGCAGGCTGTAGACCATCCGGACCCGCCGCGGGTCGCCGTCCAGCATCGGGGGCAGCCGGCGCCGCAGCCCCCGGCCGTAGACCTGCATCGTCTCCTCCGGGCCGAAGGCGGCGAACACCTCGGCGCGCTCGTCGTCGGAGAGCTTGTCGAGGGTCAGCTCGTCGTGGTTGCGGACGAAGGTCGCCCACTGGGAGTCGGGGTGCAGCGCCGGCCGCCCCTCGAGCGCGGTGGACAGCGGCCCCGCGTCCCCCCGGGCGAGGGACAGGTAGAGCGCCTGCATGCCGACGAAGTCGAACTGCATGGTCAGCTCGTCGCCGTCGGTGCCCCCGAAGAACTGGAGCTGCTCCTCGTAGGGCAGGTTGACCTCCCCCAGCAGCACGCCGCTGCCCGACCGCCGACCGACCAGCGAGCGCAGCGCGCGCAGGTAGTCGTGCGGCTCGGGGAACGCGCCGCCGTCGGCGCCCGCCGTCTCCAGGAAGAAGGGGACGGCGTCGACGCGGAAGCCGGAGAGACCGACCTGGAGCCAGAAGCCCATGATCTTGGCGACCTCGTCGCGGACCCGCGGATTCGTGACGTTGAGGTCGGGCTGCTCCTTGTAGAACTTGTGCAGGTACCACTCGCCGGTCTTCTCCGACAGCGTCCAGATGCTGTCCTCCTGGTCGGGGAAGACCACCTGGTCGGAGGTGTCCGGCGGCGGGTCGGAGCGCCACACGTAGAAGTCGCGGAACGGCGAGTCCTTCGACGACTCCGCCGACCGGAACCACGGGTGCTTGCGCGAGGTGTGGTTGACGACGAGGTCGGCGATCACCCGCATGCCGCGGTCGTTCGCCGTCCGGATCACCTCGACCAGATCCCCGTGCGTGCCGAGACGGGGGTCCACGCCGTAGAAGTCGGTGATGTCGTAGCCGTCGTCGCGCTCGGCGGTCGGGTAGAAGGGCATCAGCCACAGGCAGGTCACGCCGAGGTCGGCGAGGTGGTCGATCCGCTGCGCGAGGCCCGCGAAGTCGCCGATGCCGTCGGCGTTCCAGTCCATGAACGTCTCGACGTCCAGGCAGTAGACGACGGCGTTCTTCCACCACAGGTCGCTGGTGTCGGTGATCTTCATGCCCGCACCGCCACGACGGGGCCCGGCGCGGTCACGCCGAGCTCCGGGAGGACGTGCTCGCCGAACGCGTCGAGGAAGGGGCGCTGCTCCTTGCCGACGTGGTGCAGGTAGATCTCCTCGAAGCCGAGCTCGAGGTACTCCTGCAGCCAGGCGGTGTGCTGCCCCAGGTCCGCGGACACCCGGACGGAGTCGGTGACCCCCTCCGGCGTCACGTGCGCGCTGGCCTGCTCGAACGCCTCGGGGCTGTCCAGGTCCCAGCACAGCGGGGGCGGGAAGACGTTGCTGCGCCACTGGTCGTGGGCCAGGGCCAGCGCCCGGTCGGGATCGGGGTCCCAGGACACGTGCACCTGGATGATCAGCTTCCCCTGACCGCCGGCGTCCCGGTAGGCGGTGACCATCTCGCGCAGCTTCTCGTGCGGCTGGTTGATGGTGACCAGCCCGTCGGCCCACTCGGCGCCGTTGCGCGCGGTGGCGACGCTGACGGCCGGTGCGATCAGCGCCGGCTGCAGTTCGGGCAGCGTGTAGACCTTGGCCCGGTCGACGGTGACCAGCCCGTCGTGGCTGACCTCCTCGCCGGCGAGCAGCGCGCGGATGACGGCGACGCACTCGCGCAGCCGGGCGTCGCGCAGCTCCTTGCGCGGCCATACGTCGCCGGTCACGTGCTCGTTCATCGCCTCGCCGCTCCCGAGGGCCACCCAGAACCGGCCGGGGAACATCGCACCCAGCGTCGCGATCGCCTGCGCGACGATCACCGGGTGGTAGCGCTGCCCCGGGGCGTTCACCGCGCCGAACGGCAGCGACGTCGTCGCCATGGCCGCGCCGAGCCACGACCACGCGAATCCCGACTCGCCCTGCCGCGGGTTCCAGGGCGTCAGGTGGTCCGAGCACATCGCCGCGGTGAACCCCACCTCCTCGGCGTGCTGGACGGCCTTCAGCAGTTCCGCGGGGTGGACCTGCTCGTGGGAGTTGTGGAATCCGATGACCGGCATGGGGCATGCCTACCCAGGTCCACCCGTCGCGGCTACCTCAACCGCTCCACGACCCGCTCCGGCGACGTCGCGACGTCGAGGTGGTGGCCGCCGCCGTCGCCGGTGACCGGCCAGCCGCGGGCCCGCGCCTCGGCCGCGGCGGAGTCGTAGGCGGCGGACAGCTGCACGTAGCGGGCACCGTCCTCGGGCCAGCCCTCCGGCACCGGGACGGCGACGTCGTAGAAGTCGGCCGGCAACTCGTGGCCCTCGGCCCGGACCGCGGCGCGCACCCGCTCGTCGGGCACCAGCTCGTCCAGGGCGCCGGGACCCCACCACGTCGTCCAGTCGGGGATGCGGGCGCCGCGGACCATCCCGGCCACGAGGCCCCGGATCTCCTCGTCCGCCTCGGTGGCCCCGGAAGGGGCCGGCACCAGCGCGTCCACCCACACCACCCGCCGGGCGCCCACGGCGAGGGCCACGGCGGGCAGGGTCACCCCGGCGCCGGAGAAACCCAGGACGGCGTCGGCCGGCCCGGCGGCCGCGGCGGCGTCCCGCCAGCGCGCGGGCCAGCCCTGGGCGGGGTCGACCGCGGCCCGCAGGTCGGGCAGCGCCACGTAGTCCCCACAGCGGCGCAGTGCGCCGGCCAGCGGACCGAGCACGGCCGGGCCGAGCAGCGGCGGGTGGACCAGGAGCCAGCGGGTCACGGACCCAGTGTGCCGCCCGCCCGCTGGGGCCGGCGCCTGCCTCAGCGCGCGGCGGCCGCCAGCGGCGGGGAGCCCAGGAGCAGCCGCGCGGCCTCGTCGGCCTCCAGGGGCGGGGCGAACAGGTAGCCCTGCGCCAGCTCGCACCGCGCGGCGGCGAGCTGGTCGCGCTGCACCGCCGTCTCGACGCCCTCGGCCACGATCTCGAGGTCCAGGGTGCGCCCGAGGTCGATCAGACCGCGGACGATCGGCGGCAGCTCGTCGCTCTGGATGGTCGAGATGAACGAGCGGTCGATCTTCAGCACGTCGACGGTGAACTGCCGCAGGTAGCTCAACGAGGAGTAGCCCGTCCCGAAGTCGTCCAGCGCCAGCCGCACGCCCAGGGCCCGCAACGCGGCGAGCCGCTCGGCGGCGCCGTCCGGGTCGCGGACGAGGGCGGTCTCGGTGACCTCCAGGATCAGCGCCGACGCGGGCAGCCCGCTGGCGGCCAGCGCCTCGGTGATCTGCCCGACCAGGTCGGGCGAGGCCAGCTGCACGGCGGAGACGTTGACGGCCATGGTGAGCTCGCTACCGCCCGACCGGCGGCGCCACTCGGCCGCGGTCGCGCAGGCCTCGCGGAGCACCCAGGCCCCGATCTCACCGATGAGGTCGAGATCCTCCGCCACGGGCACGAACCGGTCCGGCGAGATCGGGCCGAGGGTCGGGGAGCTCCAGCGCAGCAGCGCCTCGAACCCGACGACGGTGGAGCCGGCCAGCCCGACGACGGGCTGGTAGACCAGCCTCAGCTGGCCGCCCGCGAGCGCGCCCTGCAGCTCGCGCTCGAGCTCGCGCCGCTCGACCACGGCCGCCCGCATGCTCGGATCGAAGACGACGACCCGACCGCGACCGGCCGACTTGGCCGCGTACATCGCGATGTCGGCGTCCCGCACGAGCGAGTCGCTGGATGCGTCGTCGTCGCTGATCGAGACACCGACGCTGCCGGACACGGCGACGACCTGGTTGCCGATGCGGACCGGCCCGCTGAGGGCCGTCAGGACGCGGTCCCCGGCCGCCCGTGCCTCGTCCGGGCCGGTGATCTGCTCGACGAGGATCGCGAACTCGTCCCCGCCGAGGCGGGCCAGGGTGTCCCCCGTGCGGACGGCGGAGGAGAGCCGCTCGGCCACCTGCTGGAGCAGCACGTCGCCGGCGTGGTGACCCAGGGTGTCGTTGACGTGCTTGAAGCCGTCGAGGTCGATGAAGACGACCGCGGCGGCGTCCCCCCGCCGCGCGTTGTGCCGCAGCGCCTGCTCGACGCGATCGGCGAACAGGGCACGGTTGGCCAGGCCGGTGAGGCCGTCGTGGAACGCCTGGTGGGCGAGGGTCTGCTCGGCCCGCTTGCGCTCGGTGATGTCCGTGGCGTGGACGACGATGCCGCGGACGTCGGGGTCGTCGGTCAGGTCCACCAGGCGCACCCCCAGCCACAGCTCCTGCCCGTCCACCTGGCGGGGCAGCTCGGCGCTGACGACGGAGCCACCAGCGGCCAGGACGCGCTCGAAGACGACGCGCGCCTCCTCCATGCGCAGGCCGGTGCTGGCCAGCAGGTCGGCGAGGCCGCCGTCGCCGGCGTGCGCCGACCCGAGCAGGCCGGCCAGGCGGGAGGTGTCGCTGCGCAGCCGACCGGACCGGTCGACCACGATGACGGCGTCGGAGGAGTGCGCCGCGAGCGCGGCACTGTGCCGCGCCCGGGACCGCACCGTCTCGCGGGCACGGCCCTCGGCCTGCAGCAGCCGCACGGTGCGGGCGAAGACGAGCGCCACCAGCGCGAACGTCGCCGCGTACATCGCGAGCGGGCTCTCCGGGGCATCGGTGAGGTCGTTGACCAACTCGAGCGAACCGGGCACCAGGAGCGCCCCGAGGGACACCGCCAGGCGGCCGATCCCGTCGCCGCGGACCGCGGTCGCCTCCACGGGCGCCGTCGACCGGCCGGGCTGCACGGCGACCGCGAGCAGGACCGCGCCGAGCATCCACCCGCCGTCCAGCAGCCCGGTGGTCGAGGCCTGGTCCGAAGCCACCAGGTAGCCCAGGTCGGACACCAGCCAGCACATCGCTCCCCCGGCCAGGGCGAGCGCGCGACGATCGGTCCGGCCCCCCGCCATGACCAGGCGGAACACCAGCGCGATCAGAGCCGCGTCCAGCGCGGGGTACAGGGTCCACACCGCGCGGATGCCCAGCGACACGGAGTCGTCGCCGACGGTCTCGGCGATGGAGAGGTGCCACATCAGCAGGAGGGCGGCGACGAACACGACCGTCGCGTCGATCCAGCTGTCGATGCGCTGCCTGCCGGGCTGGTCGGCCTTCCGCGCGAGCACCGTCAGCCCGAGACCCAGGGCCGCGTAGCCGGCCAGGTACGCCAGGTCGGCCACCGACACGTCCGGCTCGCGACCCACCCACACCAGCCACTGCCAGATGAGGTCGCCGAGCGAGGACAACGTCAGCCCGACGGCGATGAGGACCGCGGCGAGGCGCTCGGTCGCCCTCCGGAGCCACCACCACGCCATCGCTGCCGCGGTCCAGACCACCACCAGGTAGACCACCTGGGCGGCCAGGGTGCCGGCGATCGCGCCGTAACCGGCGAGCAGCACCGACGCGGCGGCCGCCCAGGCGGCGTACGGCAGCAGCCGCCGCCGTCCCGTGGCTCCGTGCTCCATCGCGTCCCGCTTCCGTCGCAGTCCTCCCCGACGTCGGCGTCGCGGAGCACCCGCTGAAGCCGGCCCGCGAGCGACCGCCCCCGATGGGGTGAGCCGCCTCCGCGACACTGGGCCCGTGCTGCCACCGCCCGGGACGCCGGGGACCGACCTGCCGGTGCGCGCCGTGCTGCCCGAGCTCGCCGACGCCCTGGCAGCGCGCGGCAGCGCCGTCCTCGTCGCCCCGCCCGGCACCGGCAAGACGACGCTCGTCCCGCTCGCCCTGGCCGGCAGCCTGCCCGGCCGGATCGTCGTGGCCGAGCCGCGCCGGGTGGCCGCCCGGGCCGCGGCGCGCCGGATGGCCGCCCTGCTCGGCGAGCCCGTCGGGAACCGGGTCGGCTACAGCGTGCGCGGGGACAGCCGGCGCAGCGCCGGCACCCGCGTCGAGGTGGTCACCACCGGGCTGCTGGTCCGCCGCCTGCAGGCCGATCCGGAGCAGGCCGGCGTCTCCGCCGTCGTCCTCGACGAGTGCCACGAGCGCCACCTCGACACCGATCTGGCGCTCGGGTTCGCCCTGGACGTCCGCGGCACCCTCCGCCCGGACCTGCAGCTGCTGACCATGTCCGCCACCGCGCAGGCGGGGCGGCTCGCCCAGCTGATCGGGGACGGTGAGCCGGCTCCCGTCGTGGCGGCCGCCGGGACGCTGCACCAGGTCGACGTCGTCTGGGCGCCGCCGACCGGCCCGGTCGACCCGCCGCACGGCCTGCGCGTCGACCCCCGGCTGCTCGCGCACGTCGCGGCCACCGTCCGCCGGGCGCTGGCCGAGCGCACCGGCGACGTCCTCGTGTTCCTGCCCGGTGCCGGGGAGATCGGCACGGTCGCCCAGCAGCTGAGCGGGCTGGACGCCGACGTCCTGCCGCTGCACGGGCGGCTCCCGCCGGCCGCGCAGGACGCCGCGCTGCAGGCCGGCCCCCGCCGTCGCGTCGTCCTCGCCTCGGCGCTGGCGGAGAGCAGCCTGACCGTGCCGGGCGTCCGCGTGGTCGTCGACGCCGGCCTGGCCCGCGTGCCGCGTGCCGACCTCGCGCGCGGGCTGGGCTCGCTGGTCACCGTGCGGGCGTCGCGGGCCGCGGTCACCCAGCGCGCCGGCCGCGCCGGGCGGGAGGGCCCGGGTGCGGTCTACCGCTGCTGGACCTCCGCCGAGCACGACCGGCTCCCGGCCCACGACGAGCCGGAGGTGGCCGTCTCGGACCTCACCGCCTTCACGCTCGAGCTGGCCTGCTGGGGGGCGCCCGGCGGAGCCGGCCTCGCGCTGCTGGATCCCCCGCCACCGGCCGCGCTGCTCGTCGCGGGCCAGGCGCTGCGCACCCTCGGCGCGGTGGACGACGCCGGGCGGGCGACCGCCCGGGGGCGCGCGCTGACCGCCGTCGGCGTGCACCCGCGGCTGGCCCGCGCCCTGCTCGACGGCGCTCCGCTCGTGGGTCGCCGGCGCGCGGCCGAGGTGGTCGCGCTGCTGTCGGCGGACCTGCCCATCCGCAGCGACGACCTCCTGGCGACCTGGCGGGAGCTGCGCTCCGGTGCCGACCGCGGCGCCACGGCGCGCTGGAAGGACGAGGTCACCCGGCTCGAGCGCTCGGTCGACGACGTCGCTCCGCCGCGCATCCCCGACGACACCGCGGCGGGTCTCGTGGTCGGGCTGGCCCATCCCGAGCGGCTCGCCCGGCGGCGGCCGGACGGCGGCACCTACCTGATGGCCGCCGGGACGGGGGCGGAGCTGCCGCCCGGCACGGCGCTGTCGGGGGCGCCGTGGCTGGCGGTCGCCGTCGCCGACCGCTCCCCCGGCCGCAGGGACGCGCGGGTGCGGTCCGCCGTCGCGGTCGACGAGGCGACCGCGCTGGAGGCCGGCGGCCCGCTGCACACCGACGGCGACGAGGTGGCCTGGCGCGACGGCGACGTCCGCAGCGCACGCGTGGAGCGGCTGGGCGCGATCGTGCTGGCCGAGCGCCCCGCCCGCGATCCCGATCCGTCCGCGGCGGCGGCCGCGGTCGCCGAGGGGCTGCGCCGGGAGGGCCTCGGCCTGCTCACCTGGACGCCCGCGGCCACGCGGCTGCGCGCCCGGCTGGCCGCCGCGCACGCCGGGCTCGGCGAGCCGTGGCCCGCGGTCGACGACGAGGCCCTGCTCGCCGGCATCGACGTCTCCGGTGCCCGTCGGCGCGCCGACCTGGCCCGCATCGACCTGGTCGCCGCCCTGCGGGCGCTGGTGCCGTGGCAGCTGTCCGGCGACCTCGACGCCGTCGTCCCGGACGCCGTGACCGTCCCGACCGGCTCGCGGATCCGGATCGACTACACCGATCCGACCGTTCCGACCCTGGCGGTCCGGGTGCAGGAGGTCTTCGGCTGGGCGACCGCGCCGCTGGTGGCCGGCCGCCCGCTACGGCTCGAGCTGCTCTCCCCCGCGCGCCGCGTCGTCGCCACCACCGCCGACCTGGCCGGCTTCTGGGTCACCGGCTACCCCGCCGTCCGCAGCGAACTCCGCGGGCGGTACCCGCGCCACCCCTGGCCGGAGGATCCGGCTGCCGCGCCGGCCACGAAGCGAGCTGCCCCACGCTCCCGCTCCTGAGACTGCGCGCTGCCCCGCGCCCGGCGAGGATCACCCGGTGACACGCACACCGACGACGGACGACTGGGGCATCGATGCGAGCTGGCTGGACGCGCTCGACGAGGAGCACGAGGTAGCGCAGGAGACGATCGACCGGCTGCGCGAGATCATCGGGAGGCCCCCGGCAGACCTGGAGGAGCGCGCACCCATCGTCGCCCGGCCCGGGGACGCCCTCGAGGTCGACGCCATCGACGTCATCTGCGAGGACGGCGAGGTCCGGTCCGTCGACGGTTCCCTCCCCGCCGACTTCCCGCTCGGCTACCACTGGTTCCAGTCCCCCGAGGGCCGCCGTCGCCGGCTGATCGTCTCCCCCGGCCGCTGCTGGCTGCCCGAGCAGCGGAGCTGGGGCTGGGCGGTGCAGCTCTACGCCGCCCGCAGCCGGGAGAGCTGGGGCATCGGCGACCTCGCCGACCTGCGCAGCATCCGCCGCATGGCCGCCGACCAGGGCGCCGGGTTCGTGCTCATCAACCCGCTGCACGCCGTGGCGCCCGTCCCGGAGCAGGAGGCGAGCCCCTACCTGCCGGCCACCCGCCGCTTCCTCAACCCCATCTACCTCCGCGTACCCGAGGTGCCGGGGGCGGAGACCGTCGACCTCGAGGAGGACGCCGGGCGCGCGCTGAACGACGGCGAGCTCATCGACCGCGACGCCATCTGGGCCCGCAAGCGCGAGGTGCTCATGCGGATCTTCTTCGCCCACGGCGGCGGCGAGGCGTTCGGGCGCTGGCGGGAGGAGCAGGGACAGACCCTGCAGGACTGGGCCACCTGGGCGGCGATCAGCGAGGAGCACGGCGCCGACTGGCACACCTGGCCCGAGGAGCTGCGGCGCCCGGGGAGCCCGGCGCTGACCACCTACGTGGAGCAGCACGGCGCCGTCGTCGCCTTCCACGCCTGGCTGCAGTGGGCCCTGGAGCTGCAGTTGACCGCCGCCACCGACGGCATGACGGTGATCCAGGACCTGCCGATCGGCTTCGCCGGCGGCGGCGCCGACGCCTGGACGTGGCAGGACGTGCTGGCCGACGGCGTGAGCGTCGGTGCGCCGCCGGACGCGTTCAACAGCCAGGGGCAGGACTGGGGCTCGCCGCCGCTGATCCCGTGGCGGCTGCGCGACGCCGACTACGAGCCGTTCATCCAGTCGATCCGCGCCACCATCTCCGGCGCCGGCGGCCTCCGGATCGACCACGTGATGGGCCTGTTCCGGCTCTGGTGGGTGCCCCGCGACGGCACCGCCGCCGACGGCGCCTACGTGCGCTACCCGGCGGAGGACCTGCTCGGCATCGTCGCGCTGGAGAGCTACCGGGCGCAGGCCCTCGTCGTCGGCGAGGACCTCGGCACCGTCGAGGACGGCGTGCGGGAGGCCATGGCCGAGCACGGCGTGCTCTCCTACCGGCTGCTGTGGTTCGAGGACGACGAGCCCGCGACCTGGCCGGCCGAGGCGATGGCCGCGATCACCACCCACGACCTGCCGACGGTCGCCGGGCTGGTCGGTGGCGCGGACCTCGCGGAGCAGCGGGAGCAGGGCACCGGCACCGAGGAGGAGCTGGCGCGCGGCCGCTCCTCCCTGCTCGAGCACCTGCCGGGCGTGGCCGAGGGCTCGTCGGCGGAGGCGGCGGTGGAGCGGGCGCACCAGCTCCTCGCCCAGGCGCCGTCCCTGCTCCTGTCGGCGACCCTGGACGACGCGGTGGGCGCGCCGCGCCGGCCCAACATGCCCGGTGCCGGCGGCCGGCCCAACTGGTCCCTGCCCCTGCCGGTCCCGGTCGAGGACCTGCCCGGGCACCCTCTGCTGCGGGCGGTGGTCCGCACCCTCGCCGACGGGGTGACGCGCGGGACGGACTGAGGCTCCGACCCGCCCTGCCCATGTATCGAACACACGTTCGATCCGTGCGATGCTGGTCGGGTGGCCGGAGGGATGCAGCGGGGTGGGTCGGGGCGGTCCCTGGCCGAGCGCGCGGCCCTCTCCGGCGCCGTGCCCGACGCTCCCGTGCCGCCTCCCGCGCGTCCTGCCGCGCCGCCCCCCGGGCGGGGCGGCGAGGGGCGGCACTGCTGGGTCCACGACCCGCCGGACGCCCCGGGCACCTGGCCGGGGCTGCTCGTCGAGTGGCGACAGCAGGAGAGCGGCTGGCAGGGCCGGGTGACCTACGCGGTGCCCGGGCCGGCGGGACCGATGCTGGTCGAGAGCTGGCTGCCGGCCGCCCGGCTCGAACCGCGCTGACCACGGTCGCGGGATTGGGCCGGACGGTCCCTGGCTATGGGCCGGAGGACCGTGGAACCGATGGACCGGAACGCCGATGGACGGAGCACGTCGATGACCTCCCCCGACCAGCCGAACCTCGACGACGTGATCGTCCCCGAGGAGAACGTCACCCGAGACCGCACGCAGCACGCGAAGGACCCGCACCCGGACGACGAGGTGCTCGCGCACCGCACCGAGCAGGAGCGCCAGGCCGTGGGTTCCGACGACGCGGACCCGCTGGGCGCCGAGCGGCACCCGGCCACCGACTGAACTCCGCCCGCTCCCCCGCCGTGGCCCGGTTGCAGGCCGGCGACGTCGCCGGCTGGCTGATCAAGAGCACCCGGGCCCCGGCGGAGATCGACCCGGAGTGGGCGCCGGACGCCGAGCGGGAACTGACCCGCTGCGTCCGGCGCTCCTACCGGCTCGCGCTCGTCTCCCCCGGCCAGCCGGTGGTGCTGTGGGTCAGCGGTCGCGTCGCACCCGGTGTGCACGCCGTCGGCACCGTCACCGCCCCGCCGCGGGAGCCCGACGACCCCGGCGACGACCGCCCGGTCCTCCCCGTCCGCCTGACCCGGCTGGCCGGCCCGGTCGAGCGTGCCGAGCTCCTGCACGACCCGCTCTTCCGGGACGCCGAGGTGCTGCGCATGCCCGCCGGCAGCAACCCCTCGTGGCTGACCGCGGAACAGCTCGGCACGGTGCTCGGGCGGGCCTTCCCGTGCTGGGACCATGGGCACCGTGACTTCCGACCGACTCCGCTGGGGCGCCCTCACCGGGCTCCTGACGCTGCAGTTCTTCGTCGTCGAGACCGTGGTGCAGTTCCGGGGCGAGGGCTACTCCCGCGCCGACGACGTCATCAGCGACCTCGGCGCCACCACCTGGCCCGGCCACCAGGCGATGAACGCCTCCTTCGTGGTGCAGGCGGCGCTGATCCTGGGCGGCGCCGTGCTGCTCCTGCCCACGCTGCGGGCCGGCGCGGGCCGGGTGGCGGCCTACCTGTTCGGCCTCGCCGCCGTCGGCGTGCTGCTGGTGGGCGTCCTGCCGTCGGACCGCTCCGACACCTGGCACGGCGTCGGGGCGACCCTCTACCTGGTCGGGGGCGCGCTCGGGCTGATCGCGCTGGCCTACGCCCTGCGCCCGCGCTCGGAGCTCCTGGGCTCGACGCTGGTCGTCCTGGGCCTGGTGGGCACCGCCGCGACGGCGTTCTTCCTCACCGGCGTCGACGTCCTCGCCGAGGGCGCCACCGAGCGCGCCGCCGCCTACGTGCTGCCGATCGGGCTGGCCGTGGCGGGAGCCGCACTGTGGCGGTCCGGCGACGCCACCCCGCCCGGGGACGGCGACCGGCCCTCCCGCCGCGAGCAGCGGGCCGCCGCCCGCGCCGCCGCCGCCGAGCGCGCCCGTGAGCGCGATGCGGCGGTGGAGGCCGCCGCCCGGCGGTCCGAGGGCAGCGCCCCCGCGGACGACTTCGACGCCGACGACCCGTGGGCGTCGACCGGCCGTACCGACTGAGCCGCGCCGCCGAGCCGCGCCGACCGAGCCCCGTGCTCAGCCGGCCGGCGAGACCGTGAGCACCTCGCCCACCGGCCGCCGTCCGCTGACGGAACCGGCCGCCGTCCCCTCCCGTGGATAGCCCATGCGCAGCAGCATCTGCGGATGCCCGACGAGCGAGAGCCGCGAGCGCATCCGGGTGCGCGTGGCCGGCCAGTCCAGCGCCTGGGTGAGCGGCGAGGCGGCCACACCGTCGGCGGTGGCCACCAGCAGCACCCGACCCAGCGCCCGGCCCGCCTGCAGCCAGGCGTACCGGTCGTCGCCGTCGGTGCCCATCAGCACGACGGTGGGCCGCTCGACGTCGGGTGGCGGCGCATCCGGGTCGACCGGCGCCCCGGCATCGTGGCCGCGGGTACCCACGACGAAGTCGCGGATGGACCAGTTCGAGGGACGGCCGTGCGGATCCCCGGCCGGTACCGCGCCGACCGGCACGCCGTCGACCGCGCCCGGGTCGGTGCGCACCCACCGCTGCAGCTCGGCGAGGTAGGCGGGGTCCCCCTGCTCCATCTCCTCCGCCCGGTCGATGAGGAAGACCGTGGCGACCTCCTCCTCCGAGCGCGTCACCGGCTTGAACCAGGTGCCGAACGCCGCCGCCTCGGCCTGCAACCGGTCCAGGAGGCCGGCCGGCACGATCCGGGGCTCGAAGGGGTCGCGCACCGTGTGCCGGTGCCCGATCGCCGCGGCGAGGGCGGCGTCCTCGTCGGTGGGCACGATCGCGCCGATGACCCGCACGGTCGCGAGGTGGTCGGGATCGGCGTCGTCCGTGAGCAGTTCCACCTCGCTGAGCACTCCGGCCGCCGCCAGGGCCACGACGGCGAACTCGACGGCGATGCCGCAGCTGATCACCTGCTGGCGCTGGGTCGGGTCGAGCACCGGCAGCGCGCGGGCGCGGTCGAGGAACACGTCGAGCTGGTCGGCCGTGGCGGTGAACCGCCAGGGCTGGGTGTTGTGGATCGAGGGCGCCCGCGTGGCCGCTTCCACCACCGTCGCCCACTGCTGCTGCTCCACCGTCGTACCTCCCGGTCGTGTGCACGGTGCCTGGTGACTGGTGCCTGCCTACCCCATGCGCGCGTCGCGACCTACGGCGGAGGTCAGCCGGCGACCACGGCCTCGGGCTGCGGGGTTCGCGGGCGGCGGGTGCCGCGCCGGGACAGCGCCACGCCGGCGAGGCAGACCGCACCTCCGACGACGGCCAGGGCCGGGGGCACCTCGTCCAGGAGCAGCCAGCCCAGCGCGATCACCAGCGGCGGCACCAGGTAGGTGGTGACGCCGAGCCGGCCGGCGTCCATCCGGGTGAGGGCGTAGGCCCAGGTGCTGAACGCCAGCGCCGTCGGCACCACGCCCAGGTAGACCATGCCGGCGACCGAGCCCGCGGAGGCGGTGCCGAGGTCGCGCACCAGCGCACCCGCCCACGGCAGGCAGCAGAGCGCGCCGATGGCGCAGGCGGTGAAGGTCACCTGCAGGCCGGGGAGGCGGCCCAGCAGCGGCTTCTGCGCGACGACGCCGATCGCGTAGGTCACCGCGGCGACGACGCAGAGCGCGACCCCGACGAGGTCGACGTCGGCGCCTCGGGTGGCCAGACCGATGAGCAGCACGCCCACGAAGGCCACCGCGACGCCGACCACCAGCCAGCGCGGGAAGCCCTCGCCCAGCAGCCAGCCGGCGAGAAGGGCGATGAGGATCGGCCCGATGTTGACCAGCATCGCGGTGGTGCCCGCGTCGAGGTGCTGCTCGGCGGCGTTGAGCGCGACGTTGTAGACGCCGAACCAGCCGATGCCGCACACGGCGAGCAGCGCCCACTCCCGGCGGTCCGGGGCCACCCATCCGCGGCCGGCCAGGAGGACGGCGAGCACCGCGGTGCCGACCAGCAGGCGGCCCAGCGCCAGGGCGCCGGGTGACACGTCCTCCCCCACGCCGCGGATGGCCACGAAGGCCGATGCCCAGGAGAGGACCGTGACGCCCACGGCCAGGACGGTGCGGCCCGTGGGCGGGGCAGCCGGAGAGCTCACGAGCGCACGGTAGGCGACCGGTCCGACGGTTCTCCGGCGGATTCCGGACACCGCACCGGGACGGCGGTCCGGATGCGGTCGTCGGCAGGAACGCCGCGGTCAGCCCCGCAGGGTGCTCGGCGTAGGTGCGCCGGCCGCGGGCTCCGCCGCTCGGCAGCGCGGCGCCGTCCCGCAGCACCGAGCTCATTCGGCCGGGCACCGGCGTCGCCACCACGCGCGCGTTCGGTGCCCGCTCGGCGGCCCACGCACGGGCCAGCTCGGCCGCGGTGAGCGCCTCCGGTCCGCCGAACTCGACCACCCCGCCCGACGCCGGGGCGGCGCAGAGACCGGCGATGTGCGCCGCGACCTCGCCGACGTCCACCGGCTGGAGGCGCCAGCCCATCGGTACCGGCAGCACGGGCCCGCGCCGGGCCGTGTCGAGGAGCTCGTCGACGAAGTCGTGGAACTGGGTCACCCGCAGCAGGGTGACCGGCAGCCCCGAGGCGAGCAGCACCTGCTCGGCGGCGAACTTCGCCCGGTAGTAGCCGAACGGGATCCGGTCGACGCCGACGATGGAGACGTAGACGAGGTGCCGCAGCCGGTCCCGGTCCACGGCCTGCACCAGCCGGCGGGTGCCTGCGACGTCGACCTGCCACGGATCACCGCGCGGATCGCTGGCGGCGTGCACGACGACGTCCGCCCCGGCCAGCGCCGCCGGCAGGTCGAAGCCGGTGGCGAGGTCGCCCCGCACCCCGCCCGGCCCGGTGCCCCGCCGCGACATCTGCCGCACGATGACGCCGTCCTCCCGGAGCCGTGGGACCAGGCGTGAGCCGAGCCGGCCGGTGCCGCCGGTGACGAGGACGTCCATCGGACCATCCTGGCCCGGAAAGTCTCCGACCGGCACCCGGCCCGGCGCGAACTCGGTATCTCACAGACGAGATAATGTGGTCGGGTGACGGCGACCGACCTCTCCCCCGACACCGCGATGCGCCGGATCGGCGCGCTGGTCCGTGACGCCCGGCGGCACCGCGGCATGACCCAGCAGCAGCTCGCCCACCGGCTGGGCACCAGCCAGAGCGCGGTGGCCCGCATCGAGCAGGGCAACCAGAACCTGACCCTCGAGCTCCTGGGCCGGCTCTCCGCGGCCCTGGAGAGCGAGCTGATCAGCGTCGGCCCGGCCGGTCCCACCCACCTGCGGGTCACCGGCGGCCGGCTGCTCAGCGGCAGCGTGGCGGTGAAGTCGTCGAAGAACGCCGCCGTCGCCCTGCTCTGCGCCGCCCTGCTCAACCGGGGCCGGACGACGCTGCGCAACGTGGCCCGCATCGTCGAGGTCGAGCGGATCCTCGACGTGCTCCGCTCGATCGGCGTCTCGGCGACCTGGGACGACGCCGGGCACGACCTCACCCTCGTCGTCCCGGACGAGCTGGACCTGGCCGGGATCGACGCCGACGCCGCGCGGCGGACCCGCAGCATCATCATGTTCCTGGGCCCGCTGCTGCACCGGGCGCCGGAGTTCGAGCTGCCCTACGCCGGCGGCTGCGACCTCGGCACCCGCACCGTGCAGCCGCACATGATCGCGCTGCGGCCCTTCGGGCTCGAGGTGGAGGCGCGGGCCGGCGAGTACCACGCCACGGTCACCCCGACCGGCGCCACCAGCCGCACCATCGTGCTGACCGAGCGCGGGGACACCGTCACCGAGAACGCGCTGCTCGCCGCGGCCCGCGCCGAGGGCACGACGACCATCCGCAACGCGAGCTCCAACTACATGGTCCAGGACCTCGTCCTGTACCTGCAGTTGCTCGGGGTGGAGATCCAGGGCCTCGGGACGACGACGCTCACCGTGCACGGCCGCCCGGTGCTGGATGCCGACGTGGACTACACGATCAGCGAGGACCCGGTCGAGGCGATGAGCCTGCTGACCGCCGGCATCGTCACCTGCTCGGAGCTGACCGTCCGGCGCGCGCCGGTCGAGTTCCTGGAGATCGAGCTGGCGGTGCTGGCCGAGATGGGGCTGCGCTACGAGGTCTCCCCGGAGTACCTGGCCGACAACGGGCACACCCGGCTGGCCGACATCACGATCCACCCCTCGCAGCTGCGGGCGCCGATCGACAAGATCCACCCGATGCCGTTCCCGGGCCTCAACATCGACAACCTGCCGTTCTTCGCGGTCATCGCCGCGCAGGCCGAGGGCTCGACGATGATCCACGACTGGGTCTACGACAACCGGGCCATCCACCTCTCGGACCTGACCCGGCTGGGCGCCGACGTGCGGCTGCTCGACCCGCACCGCGTGCTGGTCGACGGGCCGACCCGGTGGTCCAGCGCCGAGGTGGTCTGCCCGCCCGCCCTGCGCCCCGCGGTCTGCATCCTGCTGGCGATGCTCGCGGCCAAGGGCACCTCGGTGCTGCGCAACGTCGACATCATCGCCCGCGGCTACGAGCACCTCTACGAGCGGCTGGTCGAGATCGGCGCCGCCATCGAGGTCTTCCACGACTGACCGCTGCCCACGCCATGATCAGGTGACCTGATCATGGCGCTTCCTCCCTCACCGCCCACCGTGAGGGAGGACGCGCTGCGGCGAGGGAGGACGGCGCGGCGCGGTCGGCCCGTGCTCAGAGCAGCGCGTCGAGGCCGTCGTCCGGCGGCGGCGTCATGCCGGCCTCCAGCGGCGGGCGGTGGGGCTGGTCCAGCCCGCTCATCCGGGCGGCGTGCAGCGCCAGCAGCAGGTTCAGCCGCAGGTGGGGATCGCTGGTGAACGGCCCGAGCATGCGCTCCAGCTTGCCGATCCGGTAGCGCATCGTGTTGTAGTGGAAGTGCAGCCGGCGGGCGGACTCCGCCACGTTGAGGTTGGTCTCCAGCAGCACCAGCAGCGTCTCGCGCAGGTCGGCCGAGTCCGCGTCCGTCGCGTCGGCCAGCGGGCCGAGCACCTCGTCGACGTAGGACCGCAGCTCGGTGCTGTCCGGGATCAGCGACAGCAGCCGGAACACCCCCAGCTGGTCGAAGTGGGTGACCGACGCGCCGCCCTGGATCTCCTGGCCGACGCCCAGCGCGCGCTGCGCCTGGCGGTGCGCCTCGGCGAGCTCCGAGAGCGAGCCGGCCGGCCGGCCGATGCCCGTGCCCAGGACGCGGCCCAGCCGGCGCAGCCGTCCGTTGACCCGTGAGCTGACCGCCGCGACGAGCGCGGACACCTCGTCGGGGGTCCGGCCGTCCAGGGGCAGGAGGGTGACGATCTCTGTCGCCAGCCCGGCGACGGCGGCCCCGGCGACCTCGGACTCCAGCGCCGACCGCCAGCCGTCGGCCAGCCGGTCGAGCACGTCGAGGGCACGGGTGGGATCCCCGGCGGCGTCGGCGACGGTCTCGGTGGCGGTGACCAGCACCGCGACCGGGCCGTCCAGCCGCCAGCCGAACGACCGGGTGTAGGCCAGCGTCCGCTCGGTGTGCCCGACCGAGCCGCCGACCAGCCGCCGGACCAGGTCCCCCTGGAAGCGCAGCTCGACGGAGTGGACCGCCTGCAGGCGGATGACCGACAGGGCGGCGATCACCGCCGCGCGCTCCAGCACGCCGCCGGCGCCGACCATCATCGCCCCGGTCCGGTGCACCGCGACCAGCCAGCCGTGCCGCTGGTCACCGGCCATGATCGGGGCCACGGCGTACTCCCCCACGCCGCCGGGCAGCTCGTGGTGACCGGGGACGAGCAGGATGCCGTCGGCCGGCGAGAGGTCGGCGTCGGCCAGCACGTCGGCGGGCGTGACCACGGTGCGGTCGGCCCGCACCCCGGCCAGCCGGCGGGAGGGCGTCAGCTCGGCCAGGGCGTCGTCCGCGGCGGCGTCCAGCAGCCACAGCCAGTCGCTGATCTCGGCGACGTCGTCCCGGGGGCCGGCGCTGGTGACCACCTCGCGGTCGGGCCCCAGGCCCAGCACCGCGGCGCCCTCCAGCATCACGGCGAGCCGTTGGGTGACCTCGGCGAGACCGCCACCGGTGAGCGCCACCTCCATGAACTGGTCGTCCATGCGGGAGGAGAGCGCGAGGGCCTCGCCCTGCTTGGTGACGACGGCGCCCAGCACCTCGGAGACGATCTCGTCGAGGCGGACCGTCTGCGGCAGGGCCAGCACCGGCAGGCCGCGGCGATCGGCCTCGGCGAGCACCTCCGCGGGCACCGGCGGCGGCCCCTCCGTGCGCCGGTAGGCGAGCGCGGCCGTGCCCATCGAATCCAGCCGCTCGACCAGCGCCCGGCAGTTGACCGGATCGGCGGGAGGCAGCCGGGCGCCGAGGACGACGAGGACGTCGACCCCCGCGGCGGCCAGCGGGTCGGCCGGGTTGTCCACGACCATGTGGCGGACCGAGCGTGCGAGCCCTCCGGCGCCTGCGACCACCGACGATCCGGCCAGCCCGGGGAGGTCCAGCACGTCCTCGATGGTGAGTCCCATGCGCTCCTGCCAGCTGCCGCGCTCGGTCCGGGACGGGTCGGCGCGCGCCGGTTCCTCGACCGCCCAGTTACGTCGAAACGGTACCGTTCCGTCACGCTGCGTGGCCGACATCGCCGAGGTGTCACTCTGGGTCACGATGCGTCCCTCTCTAGTCGCCAACGTGGCCGTCGAGTCGCGGAAGTCTGTCAGGACTCCTTGAACGGCGACATCCATTCTTGGCGAGTTTCGCCATAAGAGGGCGTGCGACGCGCCGCATAGGTTCGAAGCCCGCTCAACCCGCTCGCAGCGATGCTAGGCCGTCACCCGGAACCCGGCGGCACCTGCCCTCTGCGGACGAGCCGAGCGGAGCCCGGGCGGGGCCGCTCCGACCCCGTCCGACGCCCCTCCGGCGAAGGGCCACCATGCGCACCATCGACGAGACCACCGGCCGTGACACCCGCTCGCATACGACGGCGGCGCCCAGCCGCGCCGCGCGAGCCGGAGTCCCCACCATCCCCCTCCCCCGCGGGTCGGCCGCGGCCACCGCACACCCCTCGCACCCGGCGCGGCAGGTCACCCCCGTGCCGGCGGCGGCCAGCACCGGCGTGACCGCGCTGCTGCGCGGGCCGGTCCGCCGCGCCCGCATCGTCGCGAACACCCCGACCGGCGTGTACCTGCACGTGCCGGGCGAGCGCGACGGCGACGTCGTCGCCGTCCTCACGAGTGACGCGGCACGCCACCCGCTGGGCTGCATCCTGTTCCGTCCGAGCTCCGGGCGTCCGCTCGTGTCACCGAACGCCGCGGCCGAGGTCGGGGGCGGCCGGATCGTCGTCGGCGACCTCACGGTGAGCGCCGCGGCGTGGTGGGACCCGCGCCCCCGGCTGCCCAGCGTCCGTCCCGCGCTGCTCCCCGAGGGCGTGCGCCAGTTGCGCACGACCCTCTACGGGGAGGGGGTCCCGCACAGCGCCTTCGCGCTCCCGGGGCTGCCCACCGGCCCCGGCGGGCCGCTGGCGGCGCTGCGCGGAGCGGTCCGCCGCGCGGATCTCGACGCCGCGCTGCGCACCGCCACGCGGCTCATCGGCGTCGGCCCGGGCCTCACGCCGGCCGGTGACGACGTCATGGCCGGCACGGTCGCCGGGCTGGTCCTGCTCGGGCACCCCGCCGCGCCCCGCTTCGCCGCCGGCGTCACCGCACTGGCCGCCTGCCGCACCACCGAGCTGTCCCGGGCCCTGCTGCGGCACGCCGCCGCCGGGCGGGTCAGCGGCGAGTACGCCGCCGTGCTGCACGCCCTGGTCGGCGAGGGCGCGCTGGCACCGGCGGTGGAGGCGATGCTCACCTCCGGCCCGACGGGCAGCCGCGCCACGGCCCTGGGCCTGTGCACGGCGATCGACCTGGTCGAGCGCACCACGCGGGGGCGCTGAGCGGTCGGCTGCGGGGAGTCAGCCCGCGGGGGCGGGCACCAGGGGAACGAGGGCGTCCCACTGCGCGATGCGGCAGGCGTCGACGCGGGAGAGCGCCAGGTCCACCGGCTCGCCGCCCCAGCGGCCGAGCACCCGCGCGGTCTCCGGCCCGCCGTAGACCTGCGCGCACATCACGTCATCGGACAGCGGGGCGAAGGGACGCTCCAGGCCGGCCAGGTGGTCACAGGCGGCCTGCGCCGATGGATGGCTGCCCTCCACGAACCCGACGCAGGTCAGCGTCCAGGTCGCGGGGAGGCTGCCGTCGCCGAGGTCGATCTCCAGCTGCAGGTCGTTGTCGGCCTGGGAGATCCCGCCCCCCGCCGGGTCGGGTGCGCTCGTCCCCTCCGGAACCGGGTTCGTCGGGGCGGCCGCGTCCTCGCCGTCGTCGGCGGAGCCGCACGCCGAGAGGGCCAGCACGGCGACGGGCACGAGGAGCAGCAGCAGTCGGCGCATGTCCGTCCTGACGATCGAGGGCCCCGGAGAGTGCCCCGGGATCAGAGCCGGGAGGCGTGGATGCTGGTGACGAGGATGGCCCGGGCGCCGAGCTCGTAGAGCTCGTCCATGATCTGGTTGGTCTGGCTGCGCCGCACCATCGCGCGGACCGCCGACCAGCCTCCCCGCTGCAGCGGGCTGACCGTGGGGCCCTCGATGCCGGGCGTGATCGCCGTGGCGCGGGCCAGGATCTCGTCCGGGCAGTCGTAGTCGAGCATCACGTACTGGCGGGCCACCAGGACGCCCTGGAGCCGGCGCCGCAGCTGGGCCACCGCCGGGATCTCCTGGGCCCCCTCGCGGCCCACCAGGATCGCCTCGCTGGCCAGCACGGGCTCGCCGATGATGTGCAGCCCCGCCGCGCGCAGCGTCGTCCCGGTCTCGACGACGTCGCAGACCGCGTCGGCCACACCCAGCGCGCACGCGGTCTCGACGGCTCCGTCGAGCTTGACGACGTCGGCCTTGACGCCGGACTCCTCGAGGGAGCGCTGCAGCAGGACCGGGTACGCGGTGGCGATGCGCTTGCCGGCGAGCTGGTCGACGGACTCGATGCCCGAGCCGACCGGTGAGGCGAACCGGAAGGACGAGCGGCCGAAGCCCAGCGGCATGACCTCGACGGCGGTCGGGCCCTCCCCCTCGGCCGGCGCGGTCTCCAGCAGCATGTCGCGCCCGGTGATGCCGACGTCCAGCGTGCCCGCGGCGACGTAGACGGCGATGTCCCGCGGCCGGAGGTAGAAGAACTCGGTGTCGTTGTCGGGGTCGTAGACCACGAGGTCCTTGGTGCTCCGCCGCATGCGGTAGCCGCTCTCGGCGAGCATCTCCGCCGCCGGCTCGCTCAGGACGCCCTTGTTGGGCACGGCGATGCGCAGCACGGGAGAACTCCTCGGGAAGGGCGGGAAACGCGGGAAGATCAGAGGTGAGCGTAGACGTCGTCCAGGGTCAGGCCCCGGGCGAGCATGAGCACCTGCACCCGGTAGAGGAGCTGGCTGATCTCCTCGGCCGTCCGCTCCTCCCCTTCGTGCTCGGCCGCCATCCACGACTCGGCCGCCTCCTCGACGACCTTCTTGCCCGCGGCGTGCACGCCGTCGCGCACGGCGGCGACGGTGCCCGAGGCGGGGTCGCCGTCGGCGACTTTGGCCGCGAGCTCGGCGAACAGGGCGTCGAACGTCTTCACGAGCGGCCTCCGGCAGGGGTCACGGTGAACCCGGTGGTGTGCTGCGGGCGGCGCACGTCGCGCAGCGTCAGGGCGGTGGCCAGGGCGGCGACCGCGGCCTCCCAGCCCTTGTCCTCGGCGGAGCCCGGCAGCCCGGCGCGGTCGCGGGCCTGCGCCTCGGTGTCGCAGGTGAGCACCCCGTTGGCCACGGGGGTGCCCGCGTCCAGCGCGACCCGCGTCAGGCCGGCGGTCACCGCGTCGCAGACGTACTCGAAGTGCGGCGTGCCCCCGCGGACGACCACCCCGAGGGCGACGACGGCGTCATGCCGCTCGGCGAGCGCCTGGGCGACGACCGGCAGCTCGACGGCGCCGGGCGCCCGCACCACGGTCGGCTCCGCGACCCCGCTGGCCCGGGCGCCGGCCAGGGCGCGCGCCAGCAGGCTGTCGGTGATCTCGGCGTGCCACGTCGTGGCCACGATGCCCAGCGTCAGGCCCGCGGCGTCCACCGGCTCGACGACGGGGGCCCCGGATCCACTCACGAGGGCTGCTCGTCGACGCGCAGGGGCACGTTGGCCGGGATGGGGTCGGCGTGCACGGGCTCGCCGGCGACCTCCACCCCGGGCTCGATGATGTCGAGCAGGTGGCCCATCCGGTCCCGCTTGGTGCGCAGGTAGCCGAGGTTCTGCGTCGTGACGTGGCTGGGCAGCCCCACGCGGCCGAGCACCTTGAGGCCGTAGCCCTCCAGCCCGGCCCGCTTGGCCGGGTTGTTGGTCAGCAGCCGCATGGTGTGCACGCCCAGGTCGACCAGGATCTGCGCGCCGGTGCCGTAGTCGCGGGCGTCCGCCGGCAGGCCCAGGTCGAGGTTGGCGTCGACGGTGTCGGCGCCGAGGTCCTGCAGCTGGTAGGCCTGCAGCTTGTGCAGCAGGCCGATGCCACGGCCCTCGTGGCCGCGGATGTAGAGCACGATCCCGCGGCCCTCGTCGGCGACGGCCTGGAGCGCGGCCTGCAGCTGGGGGCCGCAGTCGCAGCGCAGCGAGCCGAAGACGTCGCCGGTGAGGCACTCGGAGTGCACGCGGACCAGGACGTCCTCGCCGTCTCCGATGTCGCCGTAGACGAAGGCGACGTGCTCGCGCTCGTCGTAGGAGCTGCGGTAGCCGACGGCGGTGAAGGTGCCGGGGGCGAGCGGCACGACCGCCTCGGCGACCCGCTCGACCAGCTTGTCGAAGCGCTTGCGGTAGGCGATCAGGTCCGCGATCGAGACCATGACCAGGTCGTGCTCGTCGGCGAAGATGCGCAGCTCCTCGCCGCGCGCCATGCCGGTGGGGTCCTTCTCGCTGACGATCTCGCACAGCACGCCCGAGGGGCGCAGCCCGGCGAGCACGGCGAGGTCCACGGCGGCCTCGGTGTGGCCGGGCCGGCGCAGCACGCCGCCGTCCTTGGCGCGCAGCGGCACCACGTGGCCCGGGCGGGAGAGGTCGCGCGACGTGGCGTCCTCGGCGGCCAGCATCCGGATCGTCGTGGCCCGGTCGGCCGCCGAGATGCCGGTGGTGACGCCCTCGCGGGCGTCCACGGTCACGGTGTACGCGGTGCCGAGGCGGTCCTGGTTCACCCGGTGCATGGGCGGCAGGTCCAGCCGGTCGGCGTCGGCCTCGGTGACGGCGACGCAGATGTAGCCCGACGTGTACCGGACCATGAACGCCACGAGATCGGGGGTCGCGAGCTCCGAGGCGAAGATCAGGTCGCCCTCGTTCTCGCGGTCCTCGTCGTCGATCACGACGACCGGGCGGCCGTCCTTGATCGCGGCGATCGCGGTCTCGATGCTGTCCAGACGGGTCAAGGGTGTGGTCACCGACGTGCCTCCAGCAGTCGCTCGACGTACTTGGCGATCACGTCGACCTCCAGGTTGACGGGGTCCCCCGTGGCGCGCGTGCCCAGCGTGGTCTCGCGGAGGGTGGTGGGGATGAGGCTGACCTCGAACCAGGGCTCGGGGTCGCTGGCGGCGCTGACCGCGCTGACGGTCAGGGAGACGCCGTCGACGGCGATGGAGCCCTTCTCGACGACGTAGCGGGCCAGGTCCGCGGGCAGGCCGATCCGGAAGACCTCCCAGTGGGTGCTGGGCTCGCGGGTGAGCACGGTCCCGACGCCGTCGACGTGCCCCTGCACCATGTGCCCGCCCAGGCGGGTGTGGGCGGTGACGGCGCGCTCCAGGTTGACCCGGCTGCCCTGTTCCGCCTTGCCGAGGCTGCTGCGGCGCAGGGTCTCGGCCATGACGTCGGTGGTCCAGACGCCGTCCTCGACGTGCGTGACGGTCAGGCAGACGCCGTTGACCGAGATGGAGTCGCCGAGGGCGACGTCCTCGAGCACCTTGTGCGCACGGATCTCCATCCGGGCGGCGTCGGTCTGCTCCTCGCGGACCACGAGCGTGCCCACCTCTTCCACGATGCCGGTGAACACCTCAGCTCCCTTCCCGGACGGACTGTCGTCCCCCAGTGTGCCGGGTGGGCCTGAGCCGGAGCTGCACGTCCCCACCCGACGGGAGGATCTCGACGGTCTCGAACTGCAGCGCATCGGCGATCGCCGTGATTCCCAGGTCGCCCACCAGGGAGGGGCCGGCGCCCAGCAGCTTCGGCGCGAGGTGGACCGCGACCTCGTCGACGAGCCCGGCCCGGAGGAAGGCGGCGGCCAGGGTCGGGCCGCCCTCCAGCAGCACGCGGCGGACGTCGCGCTCGTACAGCTCGGCCAGCAGCTCGGCGGGGCCCGCGGCCCGGCTGACGAGCGTGGGTGCGGCGTCGTCGAGCACGCGGGCGGTCTCCGGCACCCGGCCCCGGCGGTCGACGACCACCCGCAGCGGCTGACGTCCGGCGTTCCGGCCGTCGGCGTCGCGCACGGTGAGCTGGGGGTCGTCGGTCACCGCCGTACCCGAGCCGACGACGACGGCGTCGCAGGTGGCCCGCAGCCGGTGGACGGCGGCGCGGGTCTGCTCGCCGGTGATCCAGCGGCTGCTGCCGTCGGCGGCGGCCACCCGCCCGTCCAGGGTGGCGGCGACCTTCCAGATCACCTGGGGCCGCTGCTCGCGCACGCCGGTCAGCCAGGGGCCCAGGGCGCCGAGCTCGGCCTCGTCCTGCTCGACACCGAGCTCGACCTCGATGCCGGCAGCGCGCAGCCGGTCGGCTCCCCCGACGGCCAGCTCCGTCGGCTCGGGGACGGCGACGACGACGCGGGCCACGCCGGCGGCGATCAGGGCGTCGGCGCAGGGGCCGGTGCGGCCGGTGTGCGCGCACGGCTCGAGGGTGACGACGGCGGTGCCGCCCCGGGCCCGCTCCCCCGCTGCGGCCAGCGCCTGCACCTCGGCGTGCGGACCACCGGGCGGCTGCGTGGCGCCCTCGCCGGCGACCGAACCGTCGGCGGCCAGCACCACCGCGCCCACGGCCGGGTTGGGGCTGGTCGTGCCGAGCACGGCGGCGCCCAGCTCGCGGGCGCGGAGCATGGCGGAGCGCTCGGCGGAGGTGACGGTCACCCGCGCATCGCCGCGGCGGCCTGCGCGCGCAGGGCGGCGATCGCCTTCGACGGGTCCTCGGCGCCGTAGACGGCCGAGCCCGCCACGAACATGTCGACGCCGGCCTCGGCGGCCTGCTCGATGGTGTCGGCGTTGATGCCGCCGTCGATCTCCACGATCAGGGTGAGGTGCCCCGCGTCCACGAGCTCGCGGGCCTTGCGCGCCTTGGGCAGCACGTCGGCGATGAACGACTGGCCGCCGAAGCCGGGCTCGACGCTCATCACGAGCAGGGTGTCGAAGTCGGGCAGCACGTCGAGGTAGTCCTCGAGCGGAGTGCCGGGCTTGATCGCCAGGCCGGCCAGGGCACCGGCGGCCTTCAGGTCGCGGGCGACGGCGCGGGGGTCGGTGCAGGCCTCGGCGTGCACGGTGACGTTGCGCGCGCCCATCTCGGCGTACCCGGGCGCCCAGCGCTCGGGGTTGTCGATCATGAGGTGGCAGTCCAGCGGCACGGGGCTGACCGCCTGGATCGCCTGGGCGACCGGCAGGCCCAGGGTCAGGTTCGGCACGAAGTGCGCGTCCATGACGTCGACGTGCAGCCAGTCGGCGTCGGCGACGCGCTGCACCTCGGCCGCGAGGTTGGCGAAGTCGGCGGAGAGCAGGCTGGGGGCGATCATCGGCTGCCGGGACACGCAGGGAGTCTAGGTGGGCGGCGAACGGCGACTGTCGCCGCTGCGCGGAGGACGTGTCCGTCGTGCGCGACCGGGTAGGGCCCCGCCCATGGCTTCCGACACCTCCGCCCCCGCCCGCTACGACGGCTTCGACCGGATGCCGATCGCCGGCACATGGCGCGCCGGCCGGGCCGGGAAGACCGCGACCGACACCGATCCCTACACCGGCGAGACGCTGACCGAGATCCCGCTGGCGAACGCCGAGGACGTCGACGAGGCCTACGCCCGGGCCAAGGAGGCGCAGCGGGACTGGGCGGCGCGGCTGCCCTCCGAGCGCGCCGAGGTGATGCGCCGCGCGGCCCGGATCATGGAGGAACGCCGCGACGAGATCGTCGACTGGCACATCCGCGAGTCCGGCGCCGCAGCCCCGGCCGCCGAGTTCGAGTACGCGATCACGCTGCGCGACTTCCACGAGGCGTCGTCCTACCCGTACCGGGTGGAGGGCCGGATCCTGCCGGCCGACGTCGAGGGCAAGGAGAGCCGCGTCTACCGCCGTCCCGTCGGCGTGGTCGCGGTGATCAGCCCGTGGAACGTCCCGATGCACCTGTCCAACCGCTCGGTCGCGCCGGCGCTCGCCCTGGGCAACGCCGTCGTCCTCAAGCCGGCCGGGGACACCCCGGTGACCGGCGGCCTGCTGCTGGCCAAGGTCTACGAGGAGGCGGGCCTCCCCGAGGGCCTGCTGTCGGTGGTCATCGGGTCGGGGAGCGACATCGGCGACGCGATCGTCAGCCACCCGACCCCGCGGGTGGTGTCGTTCACCGGCTCGACTCCGGTCGGCAAGGGCATCGCGGAAAAGGCGGGCCTGAAGAAGCTCTCGCTGGAGCTGGGCGGCAACGGGCCGCTCGTGGTGCTGGACGACGCGGACCTCGGCTACGCGGTGGACGCGGCGATCTTCGGCAAGTTCTTCCACCAGGGCCAGGTCTGCATGATCACCAACCGGATCGTCGTGGACGACGCGGTGCACGACGAGTTCGTGGAGCGCTTCGTCGAGCGTGCCCGCGCGCTGAAGGCGGGCGACCCCCGCGAGTCGGACACGGTCATCGGGCCGATCATCAACAGCGGCCAGCTCGAGGGCATCCAGGAGAAGATCGCGCAGTCGCGTGCCGACGGCGCGCAGCAGCTGCTCGGCGGCGACCCGACCGGCCCGATCGGCTCGGTGCTCCCCGCGCACGTGCTCCTGGGCGACAACTCGGTGACCAGCGCCCGGCAGGAGATGTTCGGGCCGGTCGTGACGATCATCCGGGCGCGCGACGAGGACGACGCCCTGGCGATCGCGAACGACACCGAGTACGGCCTGTCGAGTGCGGTGTTCACCGAGGACACCCTGCGCGGCGTCCAGTTCGCCCTGCGGGTCGAGGCCGGGATGACGCACGTCAACGACTCCCCGCTCAACGACGAGAACAACACAGCCTTCGGCGGCGAGAAGGACTCCGGGCTGGGCCGGTTCGGTGGCGAGTGGGCGATCGAGGAGTTCACCACCGACCACTGGGTGAGCGTCCAGCACACCAAGCGGAAGTTCCCCTTCTGACCGGCCCCTGACCGGCGGAAACTGTCGGATCCCCGCACTATCGTCATACGTATGTTCGATCTGGGCGGCGGCTACGGGGTGGCGGTGTCGGTCGCGCCCCTCGAGCTGTCGTCGTGGCCGGAGCAGCCGTTGCCGGAGGGGGTGACGGCGCGGCCGAGCCGGTTGGGTGACGTGCTGCCGGTGGCCGCCCGCAGTGACGCGGAGATCGCCGCGGAGCTGCAGCGGGTGGTCGCGGTCGAGTCGGCGCTGGCCGCCTACAAGGCCGAGCTGGTCATCGGGCTGGCCGCCCGGCGGCCGGACACGGCCGACCGGCAGCTGGGCGAGCCGGGGGCATCCGCGGACGGATGGCTGCCCGGTCCGGGCCAGGAGCCGGTGACGAGGGTGAGCGAGTTCTTCGCCGACGAGCTGGCAGTCGTCCTGAACTGCTCCAGGACGGCGGCGTCCCTGCTCGCCGACACCGCCTGGGTGCTCCTCGAACGGCTGCCGGCGACCTGGGCGGCGCTGGCCGACGGCGAACTGGACTGGTCCAGGGCCCGCGGGCTGGCCGCCGAGCTGAGCGACGCAGCGCACGAACTGGAACCGGCGGTGATGGCCCGGATCGAGGCCGCGGTGCTGCCGGGCGCGGCGGCGCTCTCCATCCGGACCCTGCGGGAGCGCGCGCGGGCCGAGCTGGAGCGCCTGGACGACACCGCTGCCGACCGGCGCCGGAAGCGGGCCCAGCGCGCGTCGGACGTGACGGTGACCCCTGCGCGGGACGGCATGGCCGAGCTGCGCGTCTTCCTCCCCCGGCCCCTGGCGGCGGCGATCCAGGACGCTGTCGACCGGTACGCCCGGCTGGCCAAGGCCGACGGCGACACCAGCCCGATCGGGCTGCTGCGGGTGGGCGTGCTCGGCGATCTGGTGCTGCGCCCCTGGGACGAGTCCCGGCCGCCGGTGACCGCGCACCTCACCGTGCACGCCGACCTCGCCACCCTGCGGAACTCCTGCGGCGACGCGGAGGTGGACGGGCAGCCGATCACCGCCGCCCACCTGCGCGAACTCCTCGAACAGCTCGACGCGCTGTGCCCCGGCGGCCTGCAGGCACCCGCCGGAGGCACCCTGCACCTGGCCCTCACCGACCCGGTCAGCGGCGCCCTGCGCGCGGTCCTCACCCGGGGCGAGCTCGAGCGGCTGGTGCGCCGCGGCTGCCCGCAGCACCCGGACGGCCGGTGCGGATGCCCGATCGTCGACTCGCCGGGCACGGTGGACCGCTACCGACCCACCCCGGCCCAGCGCCGCTACCTGAGTGCCCGCGACCGCACCTGCCGGCATCCCGGCTGCCGCAACTCCGTCGCGTGGGCGGACCTCGACCACGTCGTCCCGCACGCCGACGGCGGCGCGACCAGCTGCGCCAACCTCTGCTGCCTGTGCCGGAGGCACCACCGGCTCAAGACCCACGCCCCCGGCTGGCGGTTCACCATGACCGCCGACGGCGTGCTCACCGTCACCACGCCCAGCGGGATCGCCCGCACCACCCGACCACCGGGCTCCCGCATCCCGGACAGGTCCGACGACGACCCGCCGCCCTTCTGAGGTCGCCGGCGGTCGGCCATGATCCCGGCATGCGCTACGTCGACCTGAGCCATGTCGTCCGGTCCGGGATGGTCACCTACCCCGGGCTGCCCGTTCCCGAGATCGGGCTGCACCTGGCCTTCGACGACTCGCACGGCGCCTACGCGGAGGGCACCGAGTTCCAGATCGGCCGGATCTCGATGGTCGGCAACACCGGCACGTACCTGGACACCCCGGCACACCGGTTCCGGGACGGGCACGACCTCGCGGCCCTGCCGCTGGAGCGCTGCGCCGGGCTGCCCGCCGTCGTCGTGCGCGCGGCCGGGCGCGGGCACGCCCTCGACGCCTCCGTCTTCGCCGGCCTGGACGTCGCCGGCCGCGCGGTGCTCGTGCACACCGGGTGGGACGAGCACTGGGGCACCGAGCGCTACCTGGAGCCCGACCACCCGCACCTCACCGAGGACGCCTGCCGCGCCCTCGTCGACGGCGGCGCGACGCTCGTGGGCATCGACTCGGTCAACATCGACGACACCCTCGGCGGCGCCCGCCCGGCGCACACCGTGCTGCTGGGCGCCGGCATCCCGGTCGTCGAGCACCTCACCGGGCTGGCCGGACTCCCCGACATTGGCGCCGTGTTCACCGCAGTCCCGGTGGCCGCCGAGGGCCTGGCGACCTTCCCCGTCCGGGCCTTCGCGACCGTCGCCTGATCCGCGGGCCGCCGGGCTCCTCCCCCACCGGCTGTCACACGGTCGAGTGCGGAACGGGCACGGCCGCCGTCGGGGCCCTACCGTGCGTGATCGTGCGCCCCCCGCCGTCACCGTCCGATCGACGCCCGACGTGGCCGTCGGGCGATCTGATGACCGAGAGTGAGCAGCGGGCGCTGGCTCGCCCGGTCGCCTTCTCCGGCAACCGGGTCCTCGACGCCGACAGGCCCGGGGCACCGGCACCGGCGGTCGACTGGGCGGACGTGGAGCGCCGCGGCCGCCGGACGATGCTCGCCCTGCCCGCGCTGGTGATCGGCCTCGGCGCGTCCCGGGTGCTGCTGACCGGCGACTACGCCGGTCTGCACGGACCCGCGGCCCGCTGGCTGCTCGTCGCCGTCGCCGTGGGGGTGCTCGCCGTCCCGCTCGCGGCGGCCACGGTCCCCGGGCTCCGGGCCCGCCAGGACACCGCGGCACGGGTGCAGCACGCACTCCGCGCGCACGTCGATCCCGGGCCGGCCCTGCGCGCACGGGTGGATGTGCTGGCCCGGCGGTCCCTGCGCCTGCGGTGGATGGGCCGTGCGCTCCCGATCCTGCCGCTGTCGGTGCTGGTGCAGACCGACTGGGACCGGCCCTCCGCACTGCCGGCCGCGGGCGTGCTCGTCGCCGCCTACGCCGCGCTCGCCGTCTGGCACTCCCGGCAGCTCGCTGCCGCGCACCGCTGGTCGGCGGACCCGGCCGGACCGTCCCGGTTCCCCCCGCCGGTGCCGTGGTGGGAACCCTGGCTCGGCGGCCGGCGGCTGCTCGCGCTCCTGGCGGCCTACGTCCTCGTCGTCGTCCTCGTGGTCCTCTGAGCCGCCCGGCTCAGCCCGTGCGGCGGAGCAGCGCCATGAACATGGCGTCGGTGCCGTGGCGGTGCGGCCACAGCTGCCCGTAGTCCCCACGCGCCATGTCCGGGACGTCCGGGAACAGCGGCGCGACCGGCAGCACCTCCACGTCGTCCCGCGCCGCGGCGACGTCGACCACGCCGACGGTCTCCTCCGTGTGCGGCGAGCAGGTCACGTAGGCGACCACTCCCCCGACCCGGACCGAGGCCAGCGCGCTCGCCAGCAGCTCCAGCTGCAGCTCCACCAGCGGCGCGACGTCCTCGGGCGTGCGGCGCCAGCGCACCTCGGGACGGCGGCGCAGCGCGCCCAGCCCGGTGCACGGCGCGTCGAGCAGCACGCGGTCGAACGACCCGGCCTGCCACGGCGCCTCGCGGCCGTCGGCGGCGAGCACCTCGACGTCGGCCTCGTCCCACAGCGTCTGCCGGACCAGGTCGGCGCGATGCGGCGCGCGGTCGGCCGCGGTGAGCCGCACCCCGTCGGGCCGGAGCGCCGCCAGCAGGCCCGCCTTGCCACCGGGGCCGGCGCACATGTCCAGCCAGGCGGTGTCCGGGCCCTCGAGCGGCGCCCGGGCGAGCAGCAGGGCCGCCAGCTGGCTGCCCTCGTCCTGCACCGCGGCGCGGCTGTTGCGCACCGACACCAGCCGGCCGGGATCACCGCCGGACAGCCGAACAGCGAACGGCGACCACGGGCCGGGCTCCCCGCCCGACTCCTCCACCAGTTCCTCGCGGGTCAGCCGGCGGGCGACCAGGTGCACCTCGGGTGCGGCGTCGTCGGCGAGCAGCGCCGGCTCCAGCTCGGCGTCGCCGCCGAGGGCGTCCCGCCAGGCGTCCACGATCCAGCGCGGATGGTCGGTGGCCAGGGCGAGCTGCTGCTCGGCGTCGCCCCCGAGGGTGGCCAGCCAGGCCGCGCGGTCGCCGCCGGCGGCCACCTTGCGCAGCACGGCGTTGACCAGACCGGAGGCGCCGCTGCCCACGATGGACCGCGTGAGGTCGACGGTCGTGTCGACGGCGGCGTGCGACGGCACCCGCAGGTCGATCAGCTGGTAGGCCCCGAGCCGGAGCAGGTCGAGCACCCGGGGGTCGAGCTCGGCCAGCGGGCGGCTGACCAGGCCGGTCAGGATCGCGTCCAGGGTGCCGGCGGCCCGCAAGGTGCCGTAGGCGAGCTGCGTGGTGAACGCCGCGTCCCGGGTGTCCAGCTTCCGCTCGCGCAGCAGCTGGGGCAGCAGCAGGTTGGCGTAGGCGTCGCGCGAGGAGACGCCGTCCAGCACGTCGTAGGCGGTCAGCCGGGCCCCGTCCAGGGGACGGCGCTTCGTGGCCGGGTGCGGGCGCTTCCCGCGCGGCGGGCCACCGGCCGGACGCTGCGGCGGGCGGGTCACGCGTCCCCCAGCCGGTCGCCGGCGGCGAGCCGGGCGCCGCGCGCCCAGTCGCTCGCCGGGATCATCCGCTTGCCCGCGGGCTGGACGTCGCCCAGTCGCACGGCACCGGTGCCCGTGCCCACGAGGACCTCGCGGTCCACCACCGCCAGTTCACCGGGAGCCAGCGACGGCGCGTCGGCCACCGGCGTGACGGGCCCGAGCCGCAGCCGGTCCCCGCGCCACGTCGTCCAGGCGCCGGGGGCCGGCGTCACCCCGCGGACCCGCCGGTCGACGACGTGCGCCGGCAGCGACCAGTCGACCCGGGCGTCCGCAGGTTCCACCTTCGGCGCGAGGCTGATGCCCTCGGCCGGCTGCGGCCGTGCCTCCAGGGCACCGGCCGCGATGCCGTCGAGCGTCGCGACCAGGAGCTGGGCGCCGCTGACGGACAGCCGCTCCAGCAGGTCGCCGGCGGTGTCCCGCGGCCCGATGGGCTCGGTGACCGTGCCGAAGACCGGGCCGGTGTCCAGCCCCGCCTCCAGGCGGAAGGTCGCCGCCCCGGTGATCTCGTCGCCGGCCATGATCGCGTGCTGCACCGGCGCCGCACCGCGCCAGGCGGGCAGCAGCGAGAAGTGCAGGTTGACCCAGCCGTGCACCGGCAGGTCGAGGGCGGCCTGCGGGATCAGCGCCCCGTAGGCCACCACCGGGGCGCAGTCGACGGCCAGGCCGGCCAGCTGCTCGAGGAACTCCGGCTCGCGGGGTGAGCGGGGCTGCAGCACCGGGATGCCGGCGGCGTCGGCGCGCTCGGCCACCGGCGAGCGGCTGGCGGTCAGGCCGCGGCCCGACCGCGCGTCGGGGCGGCTGAGCACCGCCACGACCTCGTGGTCGGAGGCCAGCAGCGCCTCCAGCGAGGGGACGGCGGGCGCCGGCGTACCGGCGAACAGGACCTTCAGTGCGGGCTCACTTTCACGACGGGGAGGTAGGCGGGGATGCCGGCCCACTCGGCGGCCTCCAGCTCGGCGAGGGCAGCGGTGCGGGCGACCTCGTCGAGCCGGTCGACGAACAGGACGCCGTCGAGGTGGTCGGTCTCGTGCTGGATGGCACGGGCCAGCAGCTCCGAGCCCTCGATCCGCACCGGGTCGCCGTGCATGTTCCAGCCCGAGGCGACCACGTGCAGGTGCCGCCGGCAGTCGTAGCGCAGGCCCGGGATCGACAGGCAGCCCTCGGGGCCGTCCTGGATCTCCTCGCCCACGGCGGCGACGTCGGGGTTGATCAGGTGACCCACCTCGCCGTCGACGAACCAGGTGAACACGCGCAGGCCGACGCCGATCTGCGGGGCGGCCAGCCCGGCGCCGCCAGCGGCGTACATCGTCTCGGTGAGGTCGGCGACCAGCTGCCGCAGCTCGGCGTCGAAGTCGACGACCGGATCCGCGGGAGTGCGCAGGACGGGGTCGCCGAACAGCCGGATCGGGGTGACGCTCACCGGTCGATCGTAGGCGGGGTCGCGGGGCCGGTCAGACGAGGTCGAGCGGGTCGAGCTGCACCCGCACGTGCTCGGGCACCTTCTTCGCGCTGCGCACGCCCTGCACCTCGGCCAGCGCGTGCGCCAGCGCGGCGCCCGACGCCCGCGGCACGCGCACCAGGTAGCGCTCCCGCTCGCCCTCCTGCCCCGGTCGCGGCCGCTCCGGCACCGGCCCCAGCAGGTCGGCGTCCTCCGGCAGCCGGAGCGCCGCGAGGAACTCCGCCAGCGCCGCCGGGGAGCCGGCGACCGATGCCATCCGGGTCACCGGCGGGAAACCGAGCTCGCGGCGGTCGGTCAGCTCGCGGGCGGCCAGCCAGGCCGGGTCCCACCGCACCAGCGCCTGGACGACGGGATGCCCGGCGTCGGCCGCGACGACGACGTGCCCCCCGGCCGAGGCCGGGCGCACGAGCGCGGCGGCGTTCATCCAGCGCCGCAGCGTCTCCTCCCCCGCCCGCAGGTCCGCCCGGCCCAGCAGCGCCCACGAGTCGAGCAGCAGCGCAGCGCCGTAGCCGCCCTCGGCGACCGGCTCGGCACCCGGCGTCGCCACCACGAGCGAGGCACCGCCCGGCACCGTCGCCAGGACCCCCGACGTGCTGCCCGACGTGCGCATCGCCGCCCCGGGAAAGGCGCGGGCCAGCTCCTCCGCCGTCCGCGCGTCACCGATCACCGAGGCGCGCAGCTTGGTGCCGTGGCAGTGCGGGCAGTCGAAGGTGGCCGCCGGGCGGGCGCACCAGCGGCACGCCGGGATCCGCGTGCCACCCGGGCCCGGCCGCGGCGAGATGCCCAGCGGCCCGGCGCAGTGCGCGCAGCGGGCCGGCGCCCGGCAGCGCCCGCAGGCCAGCGAGGGCACGTACCCGCGGCGGGGCACCTGCACCAGCACGGGGGTGTCGGCGGCCAGCGCCTTCCGGGCCGCCTCGTGCGCCAGCGACGGCAGCCGGGCCGAGCGGGCCGCCGCGTCCCGGGCCAGCTCGAAGTCCTCGCCCAGTGCCTGCACGCGCGGCGCAGCCAGGCGCAGGACGGCGCGGTCGGCGACCAGTTCGTGCGCCCAGCCGGACTCCACCAGCAGCGCGCCCTCCGCCGTCCGGGTCGTCCCGGCGACGACGGCGGCGCAGTCGTCGAGCCACGCCCGCTGGACCAGCACGTCGCGGGCGTGCGGATAGGGCGCGCGCTCCTCGGAGTGCAGGTCGTCGCCGTCGTCCCAGATCACGACCAGGCCCAGGTCGCGGACCGGCGCGAACATCGCCGCCCGGGTGCCCAGCACCACCTGCGCCGCGCCGCGCGAAGCGGCCAGGAAGGCGCGGTAGCGCTTCTCCGGGGAGTCGTCGGCGCGCAGCACGGTGAACGAGTGCGCGGGCAGCAGCGCGGTCGCCGCGGCGGCGAGCCGGTCGAGGTCACGGCCGTCGGGGACCACGACCAGCGCACCGCGCCGTCCGGAGAGCGCTGCCCGGCACAGCTCCACCAACCGGGCGGGCCAGTCCTCGCCGGGCAGCGCCGTCCACACCGCTCGCGCGGGACGCCCCTCGGCCAGCGCGTCGAGCAGCGCCGGCCCGGCCGTGTAGCGCGCGAACCCGGCGGGGTCCGGCGGCTCGGGGAGGGCGTCCGGGGTGGGGCTCTCCCGCTTCTCGGCGGCCGACCGGCGCGGCGGCAGGGCCAGGCGCAGCACGTCGCTGGCGGTGCCGGCGTAGCGGTCGGCGACAGTGCGCACCAGCCGAGCCACCTGCGGGGTGAGCACCGGCTCGCCGGAGGGCACGTGCGACAGCGGCTGCAGGCTGCCGGTGAAGTCGGTGGTGTCCCCGAGCTCCCAGACGACGCCGTCGACCAGTCGGCCGTGGAACCGCACCCGCACCCGGCACCCGGCCTGCACCGTGTCCACGAGCTTGTCGGGGACGGCGTAGTCGAAGGGCCGGTCCAGGTGCGCCAGGGGCACGTCGACGACGACCCGGGCCACGCGCGGCAGGCGCGCGGGACCCGGGTCGTCGGGTGGAGCGGGTGCGTCCAGCGCTGTTACGCGCCCACGGCCGAGCGGAGGGCCTCGACGCGGTCAGTGCGCTCCCACGGCAGGTCGACGTCGGTGCGGCCGAAGTGGCCGTAGGCCGCGGTCGGGGCGTAGATCGGGCGCAGCAGGTCCAGGTCGCGGACGATCGCGCCGGGGCGCAGGTCGAACACGGTGCTGATCGCCTTCTCGAGCACGTCGTCGGCCACGGTGCCGGTGCCGAAGGTCTCGACGAACAGGCCCACCGGGTGCGCGGCGCCGATCGCGTAGGCGACCTGCACCTCGCAGCGCTTGGCCAGGCCGGCGGCGACGACGTTCTTGGCCACCCAGCGCATCGCGTAGGCCCCGGAGCGGTCCACCTTCGACGGGTCCTTGCCCGAGAAGGCGCCGCCGCCGTGGCGGGCCATGCCGCCGTAGGTGTCGACGATGATCTTGCGGCCGGTCAGGCCGGCGTCGCCCATGGGGCCGCCGATGACGAACTTGCCGGTCGGGTTCACCAGGAGGCGGTAGCCGTCGGTGGGCAGACCGAGGGCGGCCAGCTCCGGCTCGACGACGAGCTCCTTGATGTCGGGGGCGAGCAGCTGCTCGATCGAGATGTCCTCGGCGTGCTGCGAGGAGACCACCACGGTGTCGACGGCGACCGGGCGGTCGTCCTCGTAGACCACGGTGACCTGGGTCTTGCCGTCGGGACGCAGGTAGGGCACCGAGCCGTCCTTGCGCACGGCCGACAGGCGACGGGCCAGGCGGTGGGCCAGCGCGATCGGCAGCGGCATGAGCTCGGGGGTCTCGTCGGTGGCGTAGCCGAACATCAGGCCCTGGTCACCGGCGCCCTGGCGCTCGATCGCGTCGTCGGCCGAGCCGGTGGTGCGGGCCTCGTAGCCGGTGTCGACGCCCTGGGCGATGTCGGGCGACTGCGCGCCGATGGAGACGCTGACGCCGCAGGAGGCGCCGTCGAAGCCCTTGCGGGAGGAGTCGTAGCCGATCCGCAGGATGGTCTCGCGGACGATCTCGGCGATGTCCACGTAGCCGGCGGTGGTGACCTCACCGGCGATGTGCACCTGGCCGGTCATGATCAGCGTCTCGACGGCGACGCGGCTCTTGGGGTCCTGGGCGAGCATGGCGTCCAGGATCGAGTCGCTGATCTGGTCGGCGATCTTGTCCGGGTGCCCCTCGGTGACCGACTCGGACGTGAAGAGACGGCGTGGCATGTCGGTACTCCTGGGTCGCTGGGCACAAGACTGGTCGCTGGCGCAGAACATCGAGCCGCTCGGTACTCCGACTCGTGGGGGCACGGTACCCGGACGAGACCGGGAGTCGGTCGGCGCGGGTGGTGCTGTGGACCGGCCGGGTCAGGCCGGGGCCGTCCGGGCGGCGATCGTCGTCCAGATGCCGGCGGCGATCAGGTCCTTCGGGCCGGGCCCGATCTCCGCAGCCGGGCCGTCGGCGGCCAGGACGACGACGGTGTTGTCGGCCTTGCCGAACACCTGCCCGGCGGAGACGTCGTTGACCACGAGCAGGTCGCAGCCCTTGCGGGCCAGCTTGGCGCGGGCGTGGGTGAGCACGTCGGCATCGGCGTCCCCGGTCTCGGCGGCGAAGCCGACCACCAGCTGCCCCGGGCGGCGTTTCGTCACCAGCTCGGCGAGGACGTCGGCGTTGCGCACCAGCGGCACCGAGTCCGGCTCGCCGGCCGAGTCCTTCTTCATCTTCGCGCCGGCGACGCTGGCCGGGCGGAAGTCGGCGACCGCGGCGCTCATGACGACCACGTCCGCGTCCCGGGACTCGGCGTGCATCGCCTCGCGCAGCTCCTCGGCGGTGCCGACGGGGACCACGCGGACACCGAACGGCGCAGCGAGGTCGACGTTCGCCGCGACCAGGACCACCTCGGCGCCGCGGGCCGCCGCCACCCGGGCCAGTGCCCAGCCCTGCATGCCCGAGGAGCGGTTGCCCAGGTATCGGACCGGGTCGAGCGGCTCGCGGGTGCCGCCGGCGCTGATGACCACGCGGCGGCCGGCCAGGTCCGGTGCCAGGGCCGACGCCCCGCCCGCGAGGACGACGGCCGCCAGGGCGGCGACGTCGACCGGTTCGGGGAGGCGGCCGGGGCCGGAGTCGGGACCGGTGAGCCGGCCGACCGCGGGCGGCAGCACGATCGAACCGCGACGGCGGAGCGTGGCGACGTTGTCCTGGGTGGCGGGGTGCAGCCACATCTCGGTGTGCATCGCCGGCACGAAGACCACGGGGCAGTGCGCGGTGAGCAGCGTGGCGGTGAGCAGGTCGTCGGCCCGGCCGGCGGCGGCGCGGGCGAGCAGGTCGGCGGTGGCCGGCGCCACGACGACGAGGTCGGCCTCCTGGCCGATGCGGACGTGCGCGACCTCGGGCACGTCGGACCAGACGTCGGTGGTGACCGGGTTGCCGGACAGCGCCTCGAAGGTCGCCGCCCCGACGAAGTGCAGCGCGCCCGGGGTGGGGACGACGCGGACGTCGTGGCCCGCCTCGGTGAACGCACGCAGCAGGAGGGCCGCCTTGTACGCGGCCACGCCACCGCTGACGCCCAGCACGATCCGGCTCATGCGCTCATCCTGCCGCAGACATGACGACGCCCCCGGCCGGGACCGGGGGCGTCGTCATCAGTTCTGGGGTGGCCGGGAGGCCGGCCGGCTCAGTTCTCGCCGGCGGTGTGGGTCAGCAGACCCTCGTTGATCTCGCGGAGCGCGATCGAGAGGGGCTTCTCCTGGGGCGCGGTGTCGACCAGCGGGCCGACGTACTCCAGCAGGCCCTCGGAGAGCTGGCTGTAGTAGGCGTTGATCTGGCGCGCGCGCTTCGCGGCGAAGATGACCAGGCCGTACTTGCTGCTGGTGCGCTCGAGCAGCTCGTCGATCGGCGGGTTGGTGATGCCCTCGGGGGCAGGTGCGACTCCGGACACGGGCGGGCGTGCTCCTCATTCGACAGCGGGAGGAAGAGACCGGCGGTGCTCTTCCTCGTGGGCGCTACTCCCCCGGCACGAGTCCGGGCGAGGGCGCAGTCAGCAAGCCTACCAACTCATCGGCGGCGCGGGCCACGTCGTCGTTCACGACCACCACGTCGAACTCGCCGGCGGCGTCCAGTTCGGCCTGCGCGATGGCCAGCCGGGCCTCCTGGACGGCGGCCGGCTCCGAGCCCCGGCCGGCCAGCCGGCTGACCAGCTCCGCCCAGGACGGCGGCGCCAGGAAGACCAGCTGGGCCTCCGGGGCACGGGCCCGCACCTGGCGGGCACCCTGCAGCTCGATCTCGAGCAGCGCGGGCGAGCCGGCGGCCAGCCGCTCGCGCACGGGGGCCATCGGGGTGCCGTACCGGTTGCCGGCGTACTCGGCCCACTCCAGCAACCCGTCGGTGGCGATCAGCCGGTCGAACTCGGCCGGCTCGACGAAGTGGTAGTGCACACCGTCGACCTCACCCGGACGGGGGCGGCGAGTGGTCGCGGACACCGACACCCACACGTCGGGGTGCCTCCGCCGGACCTCGGCGACCACGGTGCCCTTGCCGACCCCGGAGGGTCCGGAGAGCACGGTCAGCCGTGCCGGTGCGTTCGATACCACTCGTCGTCCTCGTCCGGTCGTGCGTGCGCGGGACGGGGATCAGCCGGCCTGGTCGGCGCCGAACTCCGTCTCCAGCGCGCGGCGCTGGTTGGCGCCCAGACCCCGCACGCGCCGCGTCGGGGAGATCTCCAGGCGTTCCATGATCTTCGCAGCCCGCGCCTTGCCGACTCCCGGGAGGGACTCCAGGACCGCCGACACACGCATCTTGCCGATCACCTCATCGGTCTCGCCCTGCTTGAGGACGTCGCCGACCGTGGCGCCCTTGCTCTTGAGCCGCTCGCGCAGCTCGGCCCGCGCCTTGCGGGCCGCGGCGGCCTTCTCGAGTGCGGCGGCGCGCTGCTCCGGGGACAGTTCGGGAAGGGGCATGGTGCAACCCAATCGTGTTGTCGCCGGCGTCGGTGCCGGCGGTGCTGTTCGCGGATTCACAGGGGACTTTCGGCGTACGGCCCTGAGCCTCGCGATCCGCGCAGTATGGAGCAAATCCGCAGGTCACGACACCGGGCAGCGCGCCGGTCCCGGAATGGCCCGGCGCCGTTGGCACGCAGGTGGGCATCCCGTTCACCGAGCGTGATCGATGCAGGTCAACGCGGGATTCGGACGATCCCGTCCCGATTCCCTACCTGGCCGATCGGCAGGGCCGCGGAGCGGCGACACGCCGTGGTTCCGACACGCCGGTCAGGCGGTCAGCGACTCCGCCCAGCGGTGCGCCGCGGCACGCAGCCCGGCGACGTCCGGTCCGGCGGAGAGCACGTCGCGCGAGACGCTGGGCAGCACGACGGTGCCGGTGCCGAACAGCCGGCGCACGTCGCCGGCCGAGCCGCCCTGGGCGCCGAGGCCGGGTGCGAGCACCGGCCCGCCGAGGCCGGCGAGATCGACGTCGAGCTCGTCCAGGGTCGCCCCGACGACGAGACCGAACGAGCCGCCCGGGGTCTCCGCGTTCCAGCCGCGGACGGTGTCGACGACCCGCTGCGCCACCGACGGCGTCCCGACCAGCTGCAGGGAGCCCGCGTCGGGGTTGGAGGTGCGGGCGAGGACGAACAGCCCACCGCCGTGCTCCCGGGCGGTCGCGACCGCCGGCTCCAGCGAGCCGGCACCGAGGTAGGGGCTGACGGTCATCGCGTCGACGGCCAGCGGGTGCTCGGGGCGCAGGTAGTCGGCGTAGGCCGCCATCGTCGAGCCGATGTCGCCGCGCTTGGCATCGAGCAGCACCAGCGCTCCGGCGGCCCGCGCCCGGGCGACGCCGTCCTCCAGGACCGCCAGGCCCTTCGAGCCGTGCCGCTCGTAGAAGGCCAGCTGCGGTTTGAGGACGGCGACCGAGCCGGCCAGCGCGTCGACCACGGTGTCGGTGAACCGGGCCAGCCCGTCGGGGCTGTCCGGCAGGCCCCACTTCTCCAGCAGGGGTGCGTGCGGGTCGATGCCCACACACAGCGGGCCGCGGGCGGCGATCGTCGCGGTGAGCCGTTCGCCGAACGTCTGCGTCTGCTGCGCGTGCCGGGTCATCGGTGTGCGTACCCCACTGCCTCGCGCAGGCTGGCGAACCCGCGCGTCTCGAGTGCGGCGGCCAGCTCCGCGTGGATGCGGCCGAGTGCGGAGGGGTCGTTGAAGACCGCGGTGCCGACGGAGACCGCGGACGCCCCGGCGAGCACGAACTGCAGCGCGTCCAGCCCGCTGCGGATGCCACCCATGCCGAGGATGGGCACCTCGGGCAGTGCCGCGTGCACCTGCCACACGCAGCGCAGCGCGACCGGCCGGATCGCGGGGCCGGAGAGGCCACCGGTGATCCCGCCGAGCAGTGGCTTCATGGTGTCCGGGTCGATGACCAGGCCCAGCAGGGTGTTGATCATCGACAGGCCGTCCGCGCCGGCGTCGACCACCGCCCGGGCCACGGACACGATGTCGGTGACGTCGGGGCTGAGCTTGGCGTAGATCGGCTGAGCCGGGTCCGCGGCGGCGCGCACGGCGGCCACGACGTCGGAGGCGGCCACCGGGTCGCAGGCGAAGACCTCGCCGCGGCTCTCCACGTTCGGGCAGCTGATGTTCACCTCGAGCCCGGCGACGCCGGGGACCCCGCGCAGCCGGGTGGCCAGCTCGGCGAAGTCCTCGACGCGGACGCCGGCGATCGAGACGAACGCCCGCGCGCCGCGCTCGGCCAGCCACGGCAGCTCGCCGTCGAGCAGCCCGTCGATGCCGGGGCCCTGCAGGCCGATCGAGTTGAGCATCCCGCTCGGCGTCTCGGCCATCCGCGGCGTCGGGCGCCCGGAGCGCGGCCGCAGCTGCACCGACTTGGTCACCACCGCGCCGATGGCGGTCAGGTCCACGAACGGCTCGAGCTCCCGGCCGAACGCCGAGCACCCCGAGGCGGTCAGCACCGGGCTCGGGATCGGCACCGCGCCCAGCGCGGTCGACATGTCGACGGCGGTCTCCACGGCTGTCACGGGCGGGTCACTCCCATCGCATCGGCGCCGACGACGTCCCAGGGCAGCGTGCCGACGTCGTCGAACCGCACGCGGTCCCCGCCGAAGACCGGGCCCTCGGTGCACGAGCGGGACAGGCGGGTGAGCCCGTCGGACCCCACGACCGGCAGCACGCAGGTCATGCAGACCCCGATGCCGCAGGCCATCGACTCCTCGACGGCGACGTAGGAGGGGACGCCCAGGGCGGTGGCTGCGTCGGCGACGGCCTGCAGCATGCGCATCGGGCCGCAGGCGTAGACCACCCCGCAGCCGGGCAGCAGCTCGTCGACGGCGAGGGTGACCAGGCCGCGGCGACCGGAGCTGCCGTCGTCCGTGGTGACCGCCAGGGTGTCGGCGAGCTCGGTCAGCTCCTGCACCGAGCACAGCCGGTCCGCGGACGCGGCACCGGCGACGGCGGCGACCTCGTGCCCGGCCTCCTTCAGCTGCGCGGCCAGGCCGACCAGGGCCGCGGCGCCGTAGCCGCCGCCCACCAGCAGCGCGCGGGCACCCGCCGGGGGCGCCGGGAACGGCCGGCCGAGCGGCCCGACGACGTCGACGGTGTCCCCGGGACGACGCTGGGTGAGCCAGGTCGACCCGGGCCCGGCGGCGGAGACGACCACGGTCACCACGCCGTCCGCGGCGGTGCTGATCGCGATCGAGCGGCGCAGCAGCAGCCCGGAGGTCTCCCCGCCGACGGCGAAGGCGACGAACTGCCCAGGCTGGGCCCGCTCGGCGATCTCCGGGGCGGCCAGCCGCAGCTCCACGTAGGCGTCGACCGGGCGGGCGCCGACCACCTCGACGGTGCGCTGCACCGGCGGGGCGTCGGCGACCGGCGCCGGCGTCGTCAGGGCCGTCGTCCTCGGGTGCGGGGCCGTCACGCGGGCGCCCCCGCCGCGGCGGCGACGCCGGCGGCGAGCGCGGCGTGCACCTCCTGCAGGCTGCGGACGCCGATCCCGCCCTGGCGCAGCGCCTCGATGCCCTGCACCGCGGCCCCCAGCCCCTGCACCGTGGTGATGCACGGGATGCCGGCGGAGACGGCTGCGGTGCGGATCTCGTAGCCGTCCAGCCGCGGGCCGCTGTTGCCCGGCGCCCCGAACGGCGTGTTCACGACCATGTCGACGTCCCCGGCCAGGATCGCCTCGACCACGTTGCCCGGCCCCTCGCTGAACTTGCCGACCACCTCGGCGGTCACGCCGTTGCGGCGGAGGACCTGCGCGGTGCCGGCGGTGGCGAGGATGCGGAAGCCGAGGTCGGCCAGCCGCTTGACCGGGAAGATCGCGCCCCGCTTGTCCCGGTTGGCCAGCGAGACGAAGACGGTGCCCTCCGTCGGCAGCGAGCCGTAGGCGGCCGCCTGCGACTTGGCGAAGGCGGTGCCGAAGTCGGTGTCCAGCCCCATGACCTCGCCGGTGGACTTCATCTCCGGGGAGAGCAGGGTGTCGACGCCGTGGCCCTCGAGGTCGCGGAACCGGTGGAAGGGCAGGACGGCCTCCTTCACCGAGATCGGCGCCCCCTCGGGCAGGTCGGTGCCGTCCCCGGTGGCGGGCAGGACCCCGGCCGCGCGCAGCCCGGCGACGGTCTCCCCCACCGCGATCCGCGCCGCGGCCTTCGCCAGCTGCACCGCCGTCGCCTTGGAGACGAACGGCACCGTGCGGCTGGCCCGGGGGTTGGCCTCGATGACGTAGAGGATGTCGTCCTTGATCGCGTACTGGACGTTCATCAGCCCGCGCACGCCGATCCGCTCGGCCAGCTTCTCGGTCGCGGCGCGGATCTTGAGCAGGTCCGCCGTCCCGAGCGTGATGGGCGGCAGGGCGCACGCCGAGTCGCCGGAGTGGATGCCGGCCTCCTCGATGTGCTCCATGACGCCACCGAGGTAGAGGTCGGTCCCGTCGTAGAGCGCGTCGACGTCGATCTCGACGGCGTCCTCGAGGAACCGGTCGACCAGCACCGGGTGGTCGACGCTGACGTCGGTCGCCTTGGCGATGTAGGCCTCGAGCGTGGCGTCGTCGTAGACGATCTCCATGCCGCGGCCGCCGAGCACGTAGGAGGGCCGGACCAGCACCGGGTAGCCGATGTCGGCGGCGATGGCGCGGGCCTCCGGGTACGTGGTGGCCATCCCGTGCTTGGGGGCCAGCAGGCCGGTGTCGGACAGCACCCGGCTGAACGCCCCGCGGTCCTCGGCGTCGTCGATCGCCTCGGGCGAGGTGCCCAGCACCGGGACGCCGGCGTCCTTGAGCCGCTGGGCCAGGCCCAGCGGCGTCTGCCCGCCCAGGGTGCAGATGACCCCGGCGACCGGGCCGGCGGCGCGCTCGGCCTCGACCACCTCGAGGACGTCCTCGAAGGTCAGCGGCTCGAAGTACAGCCGGTCGGCGGTGTCGTAGTCGGTGGAGACGGTCTCGGGGTTGCAGTTGACCATCACCGCCTCGTAGCCGGCGTCCTGCAGCGCCATGACCGCGTGCACGCAGGAGTAGTCGAACTCGATCCCCTGCCCGATCCGGTTCGGCCCGGAGCCCAGGATCAGCACCGCCGGCTTCTCGCGCGGCTCGACCTCGGTCTCCTCGTCGTAGGAGGAGTAGTGGTACGGCGTGCGGGCGGCGAACTCGCCACCGCAGGTGTCGACGGTCTTGTAGACCGGCCGGATGCCCTGGCGCCAGCGCAGCGACCGGACGCCGTCCTCACCGGCGAGCTCGGGGCGCAGCGCGGCGATCTGCCGGTCGGAGAGACCGAAGCGCTTGGCCCGGCGGAGCACCTCCGGCGTGAGGGACGGCGCGTCGCGGACCTCGTCGGCGACCTCGCGGACCAGCGCGATCTGGTCGACGAACCACGGGTCGAAACCACTGGCCTCGGCGACCTGCTCGACGGTCGCCCCGGCGGCGAGCGCGGCCTCGGCGACGTAGAGCCGGCCGTCGACCGGCACGCGGAGGACGTCGAGCAGCTCCTCGGCCGACCGGGTCTCCTCCGGCCCCGTCCAGAAGCCGGCCACCTTCGTCTCCGTCGAGCGCATCGCCTTGCCGAGCGCCTCGGCGAAGTTGCGGCCCATCGACATGACCTCGCCGACGCTCTTCATCGTCGTCGTCAGGCGGGGGTCGGCGCCGGGGAACTTCTCGAAGGCGAACCGCGGGATCTTGACGACGACGTAGTCCAGCGTCGGCTCGAACGCCGCCGGGGTGACGCCGGTGATGTCGTTGGTGATCTCGTCGAGGGTGTAGCCGATCGCGAGCTTGGCGGCGATCTTGGCGATCGGGAAGCCGGTGGCCTTCGACGCCAGCGCGCTGGACCGGGAGACCCGCGGGTTCATCTCGATGACGACCAGCCGGCCGTCGGCCGGGTTGACGGCGAACTGGATGTTGCAGCCGCCGGTGTCCACGCCGACCTCGCGCAGCACGGCGATGCCGACGTCGCGCATCTTCTGGTACTCGACGTCGGTGAGCGTCATCGCCGGGGCGACGGTCACCGAGTCACCGGTGTGCACGCCCATCGCGTCGATGTTCTCGATCGAGCAGATGACCACCACGTTGTCGCTGCGGTCGCGCATCAGCTCGAGCTCGTACTCCTTCCAGCCCAGCACCGACTCCTCGATGAGGACGGTGTGCACCGGGGAGTCGGCCAGGCCGTGGGAGGCCATGCGGCGCAGCATCGCCTCGTCGGTGGCGAAGCCCGAGCCCAGCCCGCCCATGGTGAAGCTGGGCCGGATGACGACCGGGTAGCCGACCTCCTCGGCGGTGGCGATGGCCTCTTCGACCGTCGAGCACACCGTCGAGCGGGGCGCGTCGGCGCCGATCGACCGCACGATGTCCTTGAACAGCTGCCGGTCCTCGCCGCGGTTGATCGCGTCGACGTCGGCGCCGATGAGCTGGACGCCGTACTTCTCCAGGACGCCGTTCTCGTACAGGCCGATCGCGATGTTGAGCGCGGTCTGCCCGCCGAGGGTGGCCAGCAGCGCGTCGGGGCGCTCCTTGGCGATGACCTTCTCGACGAACTCCGGGGTCAGCGGCTCGATGTAGGTGGCGTCGGCGACCTCGGGGTCGGTCATGATCGTCGCCGGGTTGCTGTTGACCAGGCTGACCCGCAGCCCCTCGGCGCGCAGCACGCGGCAGGCCTGGGTGCCGGAGTAGTCGAACTCCGCGGCCTGGCCGATGAGGATCGGCCCGGAGCCGATGACCAGGACGTGCTTCAGATCGGTCCGCTTAGGCACTGTGGTTGCCCTCCATGAGGTCGACGAACCGCTGGAAGAGCGGAGCGGCGTCGTGCGGGCCGGCCGCCGACTCCGGGTGGAACTGCACGCTGAAGGCCGGCGTCTCGAGCAGCCGGAGCCCCTCGACCACGTCGTCGTTGAGCCCGACGTGGCTGACCTCGACCGGCCCGTACGGGGTGTCGGTTGGCCGGTCGAGCGCGGCGTCCACGGCGAAGCCGTGGTTGTGGCTGGTCACCCGCACCGTGTTGCTCACCCGGTCCAGCACCGGCTGGTTGAGCCCGCGGTGGCCGAAGCGCAGCTTGTAGGTGCCAAGGCCCAGGGCCCGGCCCAGGATCTGGTTGCCGAAGCAGATGCCGAACAGCGGGCGGCGGGCGTCGAGCACGCCCCGCACCGCGGCGACGGCGTAGTCGGCGGCGGCCGGGTCGCCCGGGCCGTTGGAGAGGAAGACCCCGTCCGGGCCGGCGGCCAGCAGCTCCTCGGCGGTGGCCGTCGAGGGCAGCACGTGGGTCTCGACGCCGAGGGCGGCCAGGTGCCGCGGGGTGGCGGTCTTGATGCCGAGGTCGAGGGCGGCGATGGTGAACCGCTTCTCCCCCACCGCCGGGACGACGTAGGCCGCCGCGGTGCTCACCGTCGGCGCGAGGTCGGCGCCGGCCATGCGCTCGCTCGCGGTGACGCGGGCGAGCAGCTCGTCGCGCCCGATCTCCGTGCTGATGCCGGCGCGCATGGCGCCGCGGTCGCGCAGGTGGCGGGTCAGCGCGCGGGTGTCGATGCCGCTGATGCCCACGATGCCCTGGGCGACGAGCCGGTCGTCGAGGCTGCCGGTGGCCCGCCAGTTCGACGTGCGGCGCGCCGGGTCGCGCACGACGAAGCCGGCCGGCCACATGCGGCGGCTCTCGTCGTCCTCGCCGTTCACGCCGGTGTTGCCGATGTGCGGGGCCGTCATGGCCACGATCTGGCCGGCGTAGCTGGGGTCGGTCAGCGTCTCCTGGTAGCCGGTCATGCCGGTGGCGAACACCGCCTCGCCGAGCGTCGTCCCGACCGCGCCGTAGGCCTCGCCCCGGAACGTCCTGCCGTCCTCGAGCACGAGGATCGCGTCACTCACTTCTGTGCCTTTCCGTCGAGCACGGTCGGGACGCCCCGGAGGAACGTCGCGACCACCCGGCCGGGGAGCTCCCGGCCGGCATAGGGGCTGTTGCGGCTGCGGCTGGCCAGCGCCGCGGGGTCCACCGAGGCGCGGGCCGTCGCGTCCACGAGCACCAGGTTGGCCGGCTCGCCGGGGGCGAGCGGACGGCCGTGGTCGGCGAGGCGGCCGATCGCGGCCGGACGGACCGACATGCGGTCGGCGACGCCGGCCCAGTCCAGGCGCCCGGGCTCGACCATCGTCTCGATGACCACCGAGAGCGCCTGCTCCAGCCCGAGCATCCCGGGCCGGGCCTGCGCCCACTCGCTCTCCTTGTCCTCCACCGCGTGCGGGGCGTGGTCGGTGCCGACGACGTCGATCGTGCCGTCGGCCAGCCCCGCCCGCAGCGCTTCGACATCGGCGTCGGTGCGCAGCGGCGGGTTGACCTTGAAGACCGGGTCGTAGCTCTCCGCGCAGGCGTCGGTGAGGAGCAGGTGGTGCGGGGTGACCTCCGCGGTGACCTGCACGCCGCGGGACTTCGCCCAGCGCAGGATCTCCACCGAGCCCGCCGTCGAGACGTGGCAGACGTGCAGCCGCGCGCCGACGTGCTCGGCGAGCAGCACGTCGCGGGCGATGATCGCCTCCTCCGCGGCGGCCGGCCAGCCGGTCAGGCCGAGCGACGCCGAGCGGTCGCCCTCGTGCATCTGGGCGCCGACGGTGAGCCGCGGCTCCTCGGCGTGCTGGGCGACGACGCCGTCGAAGGCCTTCACGTACTCCAGCGCGCGGCGCATGAGGGCGGGGTCGGCGACGCAGTGCCCGTCGTCGGAGAAGACCCGGACCCGGGCGGCGGAATCGGCCATCGCGCCGAGCTCGGCCAGCCGCTCGCCCTTCAGGCCGACGGTCACCGCGCCCACCGGGACGACGTCGACCAGCCCTGCCTCCTGGCCCAGGCGCCAGACCTGCTCGACGACACCGGCGGTGTCGGCCACCGGGTCGGTGTTGGCCATCGCGTGCACGGCGGTGAACCCGCCGAGCGCGGCGGCGCGGCTGCCCGTCTCGACGGTCTCGGCGTCCTCCCGGCCGGGCTCGCGCAGGTGGGTGTGCAGGTCGACCAGCCCGGGCAGCGCGATCAGGCCGGCCGCCTCGACCACCTCGGCGCCGGTCGCGGCGAGGGAGTCGCCGATCGCGGCGATCCGGCCGTCCTTCAGCAGGATGTCGACGGGGTCGCCGCCCAGCGGACGCGCCCCCTTGATCAGGTACGCGTTCACTGAGGAGAACCTCCGAGCAGCAGGTACAGGACGGCCATGCGGGTCGAGACGCCGTTGGCGACCTGCTCGACGATGGTGGAGCGGGCGGAGTCGGCCACCTCGGCGGCGATCTCCATGCCGCGGTTCATCGGGCCGGGGTGCATCACGATCGCGTCGTCGTGCAGCGCGCCCATCCGGCGGGCGTCCAGGCCGTAGCGGCGGCTGTACTCGCGGGCGCTGGGGAAGAACGAGGCGTTCATCCGCTCGGCCTGCACGCGCAGCATCATCACCACGTCGACCTTCGGCAGCACGGCGTCCAGGTCGTAGGAGACCTCGGCCGGCCAGCTGCCCACGCCGACCGGCAGCAGCGTCGGCGGCGCGACCAGCGTGACCTCGGCGCCCAGGGTGTGCAGCAGGCCGACGTTGGAGCGGGCGACCCGGCTGTGCAGCACGTCGCCGACGACCGCCACCCGCACGCCCTCGAGCCGGCCCAGCCGCTGCCGGATCGTGTACGCGTCGAGCAGCGCCTGCGTGGGGTGCTCGTGGGTGCCGTCGCCGGCGTTGACCACGCTGCCGCGCACCCAGTGCGCCAGCCGGTGCGGCGCACCCGAGGCCCAGTGCCGGACGACGACGGCGTCGGCGCCCATGGCCTCCAGCGTCAGCGCGGTGTCCTTGAGGCTCTCGCCCTTGGAGACGCTGCTGCCCTTCGCCGAGAAGTTGATGACGTCGGCGGAGAGCCGCTTGGCGGCGAGCTCGAAGGAGATTCGGGTGCGGGTGGAGTCCTCGTAGAACAGGTTGACCACCGTGCGGCCGCGCAGCGTCGGGAGCTTCTTGACCTCGCGGCCGGCCAGCGCCTGGTCGATCTGCGCCGCGGTGTCGAGCACCAGCGTCGCGTCGTCGCGGTCGAGGTCGGCGGCCTCCAGCAGGTGCCGCTTCACTGCACGCCCCCGTCGGTCACGAGCACCTCGTCGACGCCGTCGATCTCCTCGAGCCGCACCGACACCTTCTGGCTGCGCGCGGTGGGCAGGTTCTTGCCGACCAGGTCGGCACGGATCGGCAGCTCCCGGTGGCCGCGGTCGACGAGGACCGCCAGCTGCACGGCCCGGGGCCGGCCCAGGTCGCGCAGGGCATCCAGCGCCGCGCGCACGGACCGGCCGGAGTAGAGGACGTCGTCGACGAGGACCACGAGCCGGTCGTCGATGCCGCCGTCGGGCAGCACCGTCGGCTCCAGGGCGCGGACGCCGCGGCGGCGCAGGTCGTCGCGGTAGAGCGTGATGTCGACGGTGCCGACGTCGACCGCGACACCGGAGAACGCCTCGATGCGGGCGGCCAGGCGGCGGGCCAGCGGGGCGCCGCGCGTGGGGATGCCGACGAGGACCAGGCCGGAGAGGCCGGTGGGGTCGTCGTCCGGCGCATCCGCGGCGGCCCGCTCGATGAGCTGGTGGGCCATCCGGTCGACCATGCGGGCGACGTCGGCGGCGGAGAGGAGAGCTCCTGCCGACGGGTCGCCGACCGACGGCGCCCCGTTCCGGGCAGGCTGGGTCGAGCTGGCCATCAGGCCTCCTTCCCCGCCTCACTGGACGGGTCGTTAAAGGAGTGGGTGGACCTGCCCCGACGGTACTGCACCGGCCCGGGCGCCCCCGCGCCGGTGCGGAGCCGCAGGTGGGGCGCCCGGAGTTCAACGGGGGACGCCCGACCGGGTGTTGCGGGCGCCGCGCGACCAGTACGCTCAGTGACGATCACGACCACCCCCAGACGACGCACAGTGAGCAGGAACGCGATGAGCACCGACTACTCACGGGCCCTCGGCGCCCGGCTCCGCGCCATCCGCAACCAGCAGGGCCTCTCCCTCCAGGGCGTGGAGGACAAGTCGCACGGCCGCTGGAAGGCAGTCGTCGTCGGCTCCTACGAGCGCGGCGACCGCGCGGTCACCGTCCAGCGCCTCTCCGAGCTCGCCGTCTTCTACGGCGTGCCGGTGTCCGAGCTGCTGCCCGACCCGCGGCCGAGCTCCGCGGTCACCTCCAGCAGCAAGATCGTGCTGAACCTCGAGTCGCTGGGCTCGCTGCCCGCCGACGAGGCCGGCCCGCTGGCCCGCTACGCCTCGACCATCCAGGCGCAGCGGCACGACTACAACGGCAAGGTCCTCTCCATCCGCGCCGAGGACCTGAAGTCGCTGGCGATCATCTACGACATGAGCCCCGACGAGCTGACCTCGCGGCTCATCGAGTGGGGGGTCATCTCCGCCGGCATGGACAGCGTCGTGGGCTTCGGTGGCCCGGACGACGACGACGAGGAGCTCAACCCCGACTGGGAGCGCCGCCGCGCCCCGCGCTGACGCGCCGCTGCGAGACGTGGACGTGAGGGGCCCAGGACGCCAGACGTTCTGGGCCTCTCGCGTGCAGCGCTCCCCGCTGTCAGAGCCGTAGCGTGGTGAACAGGGTGGTGCCGTGGACCGGGTCCACCTCCTTCCGATCGGTCTCGGTGAACCCGAGCTCGGCCAGCACCCGGCGTGACGCGGTGTTCCAGTCCCAGACCGTGGCCCACAGGCGTTCGTATCCGGATGATCTCGCCCAGTCCAGAACTGCTCGCGAAGCCTCGGTCGCGTATCCCTGACGCCGGACCCGCCGCAGCAGTTCGAACGCCAGCTCCGGTTCGTCCGCCGCCCCTCGTCCGCTCTCGACCAGTCCGCAGTAGCCGACGACGTCGCGAGCGGCCTTGCGCTCGACCGCCAGCAACCCGACGGACGACGGCTCGTGGCTGCGGATCCATTCCTCGAGATCTGCGACCGTCGGCCGTCCGTCCACGTCGATCCGACGGTGCGGCGGCACCCGCGGATCACGTTCGGTCCACAGCTCTCGCTGGACTCCCGCCTCGCTCACCCGCCATGGTCTGAGCAGCAGGCGCTCCGTCTCGAGCACGACCGCGCGGCCCGACGTCGCTCCACCCGCCATGCCGGCGACTCTCGCACGGGCCCGCGCCGTGATCCTCCGGGTGTCGCATGCGCCGGGACGGCCCCTCCCTGTAGCAAGCTGCTGCCACCCGCGGCGCTGGGCCGCGGAGCAGGGAGCCACCCATGCCGGCCGTGCAGCTGACCGCGGTGTCCAAGACCTACCGCCGGCGGGGCCGGCCGCCGCAGAAGGCGCTCGACCGGCTGGACCTGCTGGTCGAGTCCGGGGGCGTGCACGGCTTCCTCGGGCCCAACGGATCGGGCAAGACGACGTCGATCCGCGTGCTCCTCGGACTCGTCGCGGCCGATCCCGGCGGCGGTGAGATCCGGCTGCTCGACTCCCCCGTGCCGGCCGGCCTGCCCGACGTCATCGGCGGCGTCGGCGCCCTGGTCGAGACCCCGCTGTTCTTCCCCGGCTTCACCGGCCGGCTCAACCTGCAACTGCTCGCCGAGGCAGCCGGCCTGCCCCGCACGCGCGTCGAGGAGTGTTTGGAGCTGGTCGACCTGACCGGGCGCGCCGAGGACCGGTTCAAGGGCTACTCCCTCGGCATGAAGCAGCGCCTCGGCATCGCGGCGGCGCTGCTCAAGGCGCCGCGGCTGCTGATCCTCGACGAGCCCAGCAACGGCCTGGACCCCGCCGGCATCCGTGACGTCCGCGAGCTCATCCGCCGCCTCGGCCGGGACGGGCGCACCACCGTCCTGCTGTCCTCGCACCTGCTGACCGAGATCCAGCAGGTCTGCGACCGGGTCTCGATCCTCGCGCGCGGGCGCTGCGTCGCCTCGGGCCCGGTGGGTGAGGTGCTCGCCGGCCGCGGCTCCGGGGACGTGCTCGTCCAGGTCGCCGACCCGGCCGCGGCGGCCGGTGTGCTGACCGGCGCGGGCTTCGCCGTCTCCCCCGCCGACGGCGCCCTGCTGGTGCACGGCGTCCCGGCGCCCAGCGAGATCACCCGCGTGCTGGCCGGCGCCGGCCTCTACCTCGAGGAGCTGAGACGGGTGACCCCCGACCTGGAGGGCGCCTTCCTCGCCCTCACCGGCGACCGGCCCGACGAGGCGCAGCCGTGAGCGCCGTCGTGGAGCAGCCGTCCGCCCGGCCCGCCGGGCCGGATCTGCCCCGCTCGCGCTTCGGGGACCTGCTGCGCTCCGAGCTGCACCGGTTCCGGTCCCGCCGGTTCATCCAGGTGGTGCTGGTCCTCGCCGTGGTCGGCTGGGTCGTCGCCACCGGGATCGCGCTGACCCAGTTCGGCAACCCGGAGCCGGCCGAGATCGCACGTGCCGAGCAGCAGATCGACGCCGACCTCGCGATGAACGAGGAGTTCCGCCAGGAGTGCCTGGCGGAGGCCGACATCCCGGCCGGCACCTCCCCCGACGACTTCTGCGGCCCGGAACAGACCCGCGACGACTACCAGCTCTCGTGGTACCTGGACCAGGCCCCGTTCGACCTCGGCTCGGCCGGCCCCCCGGGCGCCCTGGGCTTCGCCGCCCTCGCCGCGGTCGTGGCGGCGCTGGTCGGCGCGACGTGGATCGGCGCGGAGTGGTCGACGCGCTCGATCGTGGCGCTGCTGTTCTGGGTGCCCCGCCGGATGCAGGTGCTGGGCGCGAAGCTCGTCGTCCTCACCGGGGCGGCCGTCGTCATCGGCGTCGTGGCCCAGGCGGGCTGGCTGGCGATGTCGGGTGTCCTCCGCGCCGTCGTCGGACGGGACGGCGGGCTGCCGGCCGGCTTCTGGAGCGACCTGCTGCAGACCCAGGCCCGCGGCGTGCTGCTCACGGTGATCGCCGCGCTGCTGGCGTTCGGCCTGACCAACCTGGTGCGCAACACCGGCGCGGCGCTCGGCATCGCCTTCGTCTACCTGGTGATCGTGGAGAACCTGGTGCGCGGCCTGCGCCCGCGGTGGCAGCCCTGGCTGCTCACCGAGAACGCGCTGGCGCTGGTCCAGCAGGGCGGCTCGACGATCTACCTCTACCCCGCCCAGCCGGACAGGTACGGGTCGACGGAGCCGGTCGAGTACTACCTCGGCCACCTGCAGGCGGGCGTCCTGCTCGGCGCCGTCGCCGTGGTCGTGCTCGCCGCCGGCGCGGTGCTCTTCGCCCGCCGCGACCTGCAATGACATCGTCGTCCTCCGGACGACACCGCGGCCACGTGCCGTCCCCACCGGCGACGAGCGCGTCCGAGTTCCGCGTCGGGAACCCTCCGGGCCCCGCGACGCGGAACTCCAGGCTCAGGACGAAGTAGGAACTTCCGCCGCGAGGATGGCGCCGAGGACGCCGTTGACGTAGGCCGGCGAGTCGTCGGTGGACAGCGTCTTGGCCAGCTCCACCGCCTCGTCGATGACGACGGCGTCGGGCACGTCGTCGGCCCAGAGCAGCTCGTAGACCGCCATGCGCAGGATCGCCCGGTCGACGTCGGGCAGCCGGTCGATCGACCAGCCCGAGGCGTGCGTGTCGATCAGGGTGTCGATGCGCGAGGCGTGCTCGTCGACGCCCTCGACGAGGCGGATCGAGTGCTCGGGGACCGGCGGATTGCCGTCTGCGACGCGCTCGGCGAGCAGCGCGCGGCGGTCGCGGCCGCGGACGTCGGCCTCGTAGAGGACGTCGACCGCGCGCTTGCGGGCCTTGGTACGGGCAGCCATGAGGAGGACCTCTGGCTCAGTTGACCCGGCCGAGGTAGCGGCCGTCCCGGGTGTCGACCTTGAGCTTCTCGCCCGTGGAGATGAACAGCGGGACCTGGATCTGCGCGCCGGTCTCCAGCGTGGCGGGCTTGGTGCCGCCGGTGGAGCGGTCGCCCTGCAGGCCCGGGTCGGTGTGCTCGACCACGAGCTCGAGGGTCACCGGGAGCTCCACGTACAGCGGCACCTCGTCGTGCACCGCCACCATGACCTCGGTGTTCTCGAGCAGGTAGTCCGCGCCGCCGCCGACGGTCGCCGCGGGCACGGTGATCTGGTCGAAGGTGTCGCCGTCCATGAAGACGAAGTCGGGGCCGTCCTTGTAGAGGAAGGTCATCGTCCGCTTGTCGACGGTGGCCGTCTCGACCTTCAGGCCGGCGTTGAACGTCTTGTCGACGACCTTGCCCGAGAGGACGTTCTTCAGGGTGGTGCGCACGAAGGCGCCGCCCTTGCCGGGCTTCACGTGCTGGAAGTCGGTGACGGTCCAGAGCTGGCCGTCCAGCTTGAGGACGATGCCGTTCTTCAGGTCGTTGGTGGTAGCCATCTAGAGAACCAGCAGTTCCTTGCTCGTGAGGGTCAACAGTTCGGGCGCGTCGTCCGTGACGATCAAGGTGTCCTCGATCCGGACACCGCCGCGGCCGGGAAGGTAGACGCCCGGCTCCACGGTGACGGCCATGCCGGCGGCAAGAGTACCCGCGCCCAGCGGGCCGATGCCGGGTGCCTCGTGGATCTCCAGGCCCACGCCGTGCCCGAGGCCGTGGGTGAAGTGCTCCCCGTGGCCGGCCGCGGCGATGACGTCGCGCGACGCGGCGTCCACCGCGACGACCTCCGTGCCGACGGCGAGGGCGGCCCGGCCGACCGCCTGCGACTCGGCCACCAGGGCGTAGATCTCGCGCTGCCAGTCGGCGGCCGACCCCAGCACGACCGTGCGGGTCATGTCGGAGTGGTAGCCCTCGACGGTGGCGCCGAAGTCCAGCTTCAGGAAGTCGCCGGGCTGCAGCACGGTCGCGTCGGGCCGGTGGTGCGGGATCGCCGAGTTGGGGCCGGCGGCGACGATCGTCTCGAACGACGGCGCCTCGGCACCCAGCGCCAGCATCCGGGCGTCGAGCTCGCGGCCGACCTCGAGCTCGGTGCGCCCGGGTCGCAGCGCGCCCTCGGCCATCAGCTCGGCCAGGGCCCGGTCGGCCACCGCGCAGGCCCGCCGCAGCGCCTCGACCTCACCGTCGTCCTTGATCGCCCGCTGCGCCTCGACCGCCCGGCGCACCGACGCGAGCTCCGGCACCGTGCCGCCGGCCGCGGCGTCGGCGAGCACCGAGCGCAGCTGCTCGAACGCGTCGACGGTGAGGTCGGAGGACTCGAAGCCGAGCCGGCCGGTACCGGTGCGCACCGCGGCCCGGGCGAGCGCCGGGACGGTGCCGCGGTCGACCAGCACCTCCACGTCGGGCACCTGCGCCGCCGCCTGGGTCGTGTAGCGGCCGTCGGTGCCGAACAGATCGGCCCCGTCGGTGCGCACGAGGAGCGCTCCGTTGGAGCCGGTGAACCCGGTCAGGTACCGGACGTTGAGCAGGTTGGTCACCAGCACGGCGTCCAGGCCCCGCTCGGCGGCGGTCGCGCGGAGGACGTCGCGCCGCTGGGCTCTGCTGGTGTCCCGCCCCTCCACCCCGGCCAGGCTCACCGATGGCCCCGCAGCGACATCCACTGGAGCGCGAGCACGTAGCCCTCGACGCCGAGCCCGGCGATGACGCCGTCGGCCACCGCGGAGACGTAGGAGTGGTGCCGGAACGCCTCGCGCCGGTGGATGTTGCTGATGTGCACCTCGACCAGCGGTCCGGTCAGCGCCGCGAGCGCGTCGTGCAGCACCACCGAGGTGTGCGACCAGCCGGCGGGGTTGAGGACGACGGGGTCGCCGGCGTCGGTCGCCTCGTGGATCCAGCGCAGCAGCTCGCCCTCGTCGTCGGTCTGCCGGACGACCACGTCCATCTCCAGCTCGCGCGCCGTCGTCTCGATGACGTCCACGAGCTGGGCGTAGGTCGTCGTCCCGTAGATCTCCGGCTCGCGGGTGCCGAGCCGTCCGAGGTTCGCGCCGTTGAGCACCTGGATCGTCATGCGGTTCCTCCAGTGACGGCCGCCCACGCGGCGTCGAGCCAGGCCTGGTCCGGGTCGGTCAGGATCGTCGGGTTGCCGATGCCGTCGAGGACGACGAACCGCAGCGTGGCGCCGCGGGCCTTCTTGTCCACGCGCATGATCGCCTGGAGCGCGGCCCAGTCCCCGGCGCAGCGGACCGGCAGGCCCATCGCGTCGATCAGCGTGCGGTGCCGCTCCACCTCGTCGGGGGTGAGCAGCCCGGCCTGCCCGGCGAGCTCTGCAGCGAACACCATGCCGACGGCGACGGCCTCGCCGTGACGCCGGCCGAAGTCCTCGATCCGCTCGATCGCGTGGCCGAGCGTGTGGCCGTAGTTGAGGAACTCGCGCACCCCCGTGTCGCGCAGGTCCTGCCCGACCGCGTCGGCCTTCACCTGCACGGCGCGGGCGATGAGCTCCTCGGTGTCCCGGCGGCCGGTCGGGTCCTCGGTGAGCAGCCGCAGGATCTCGGGGTCGGCGATGAAGCCGCACTTGACGACCTCGGCCAGGCCCGAGCGGAACTCGGCGTCGGGCAGGCCGGCCAGCGCGTCGGTGTCGGCGAGCACGGCGGCCGGCGGGTGGAACGCGCCGACGAGGTTCTTGCCGGCCGAGGTGTTGATGCCCGTCTTCCCGCCGACGGCGGCGTCGACCATGCCGAGCAGGCTGGTGGGCACCTGCACCACCCGCACGCCCCGCGCCCAGGTGGCGGCGAGGAAGCCGGCCAGGTCGGTCACCGCTCCCCCGCCGAGCCCGACGACGGCGTCGGTGCGGGTCAGCCCGAGCCGGCCGAACTCCTCCCAGGCTCCGGCGGCGACCTCGGCGGTCTTCGCGGCCTCGCCGTCGGGGACGACGATCGCCTCGGCGGCGATGCCGGCGGTCTGCAGCGTCTCCACGGCCGCGCCGGCGGCGGCGGCCAGCGGCGGCGCGTGGACGACGACGGCCTTGGCGGTGCCCTCGAGCACCAGGCCGAGACGGGTCTGCGCTCCGGCTCCGATGAGGACCTCGTAGGGCCGCTCGCCGGCGACCTGCACCTGCCTCATCGGTCCTCCCCCCGGACCAGCGCGAGCACGTCGTGGACGACGTCGTCGGTGCTCCGGCCGCTGGTGGTCACCGTGTCCGTGGCGACCTCGCGGTAGAGCGGGGCGCGGTCCTCGAGCATGGTGCGCAGCATGGCGCGCGGGTTCACCGCGAGCAGCGGACGGTCCCGCGACAGGCCGACGCGCTTGGCCGCCGAGCCCAGGTCGACGTCGAGCCAGACCACCCGGCCGCCGGCACGGCCGTGGGCGACCAGCAGCGCGCGGGTGTCGGGGTGCATCACGGCCCCGCCGCCCAGCGCGAGGACGCCGTCGTGCTCGGCCAGCCCGCGGGCGACCGCGGCCCGCTCGAGGTCGCGGAAGTGCGGCTCCCCGTGCTCGACGAACAGGTCGGGCACGCTCGAGCCGGTCTCGATCTCGACGTCCCGGTCGGTGTCGCGGAAGGACACGCCCAGCGCGGCCGCAACGGCGGTGCCCACCGTGGTCTTGCCCGACGCCGGGGGCCCGACGAGCACCAGCAGCGGCCCGCTCACCGGAGCGGGAGGGAGTCGAGGTAGGCCTGCGCGTTGCGCCGGGTCTCGGCGACCGAGTCGCCCCCGAACTTCTCCAGGACGGCGTCGGCCAGGACGAGGGCGACCATCGCCTCCATCACCACGGAGCCGCGGGGCACCGCGCACGCGTCGCTGCGCTGGTTGATGGCGACGGCCGGCTCCTGCGTGGCGACGTCGACGGTCTGCAGCGCGCGCGGCACCGTGCTGATCGGCTTCATCGCGGCGCGGACCCGCAGCACCTCGCCGTTGGTCATGCCGCCCTCGATGCCGCCGGCGCGGTCGGTGAGCCGCTGCACGCGCTTGGCGCCGTCCGGGCCGTCGGCGAGCACGATCTCGTCGTGGGCCACCGAGCCGCGCCGCCGGGCGGTCTCCAGCCCGTCGCCCACCTCGACCGCCTTCACCGACTGCACGCCCATGAGGGCGCCGGCCAGGCGCGAGTCCAGCCGCCGGTCCCAGTGCACGTGGCTGCCCAGGCCCGGCGGGAGCCCGTGCACGACGACCTCGATGACGCCGCCGAGGGTGTCACCGTTCTTCCGGACGTCGTCGATCTCGGCCACCATCGCGGTGCTCGTGGCGGGGTCGGCGCAGCGCACCGGGTCCTCGTCGATCGCGGGGTTGTCGTCCGGCCCGGGGAGCAGTCCGTCGGGGGCGGTGACCGGGCCGATCGCGACGACGTGGCTGACCACGGAGACGCCGACCGCCTGGCGGAGGAACGCCTGGGCGATCGCGCCGAGCGCCACCCGGGCCGCGGTCTCGCGGGCGCTGGCCCGCTCGAGGACCGGCCGGGCGTCGTCGAAGCCGTACTTCTGCATGCCGGCGAGGTCGGCGTGGCCGGGGCGCGGGCGGGTGAGCGGGGCGTTGCGGGCCTGGCCCGCCAGCACGTCGGCGTCCACCGGGTCGGCGGACATGACCGTCGACCACTTGGGCCACTCGGTGTTGCCCACCTGGACCGCGATCGGCCCGCCCTGGGTGCGCCCGTGCCGGACTCCGCCGGTGAGCGTCACCTCGTCCTGCTCGAAGGACATCCGCGCGCCGCGGCCGTGGCCCAGCCGGCGGCGGGCCAGCTCGCGGTCGAGGTCGGCGGTCTGCACCTCGACGCCGGCCGGCAGCCCCTCCAGGATCGCGGTGAGCTGCTGACCGTGCGATTCCCCTGCGGTCAACCAGCGCAACATGCCGGCGATTCTGCCAGTAGGAGCGCCGCCTCCCCCGCGCGCCATCCGCTCAGCCGGGCGGGATCGCTCCCGTCGCCAGGGCGAGGACCGCGCCGGCCAGCAGCGGCGGGCCGAACGGGACCGCGGTGTGCCAGGTCGCCCGCCGGGTGACGAGCAGGAGCACCGAGACCAGCGCACCGGTGAGCAGCCCGAGGAAGACCCCGGCCATGAGCACTCCCCAGCCGAACCAGCCGAGCAGCAGGCCGACCAGCCCGAGGAGCTTCACGTCGCCAAGGCCGAGCCCCTGCGGCGAGACCAGCCAGCCCAGCGCGGCGATCCCGCCCGCGACGACGGCCGCCGCTCCCGCCCGGAGCAGCGCCGTCCAGGTGCCCTCGACGGCGGCGTCGACGAGCAGGGCGGTGCCGCAGACGGCATAGGCGGGATAGGTGACCCGGTCGGGCAGCCGGTGGCCGATCAGGTCGGCGGCGCCCAGCACGACCGCGGCGCCGGCCGCCCAGGCCAGCGCCACCGTGACCGGCCGCAGCCCGGTCAGCTCGCCCGCGCCGGCGAGCAACGCGGCGAACACCGCGGTGAGGGCACCGGTCCGCAGCGGGCTGGGCAGTGCGGCGTCGTCCCGCGTCCCGAGGCGGACCGCGATCCGGGCCAGCCACGGCCCGACCACGACGGCGGTCAGCAGGACGGTGACGGCGAGCGCCGGCCGCGAGAGCTCCACGGCGGCGGGCTCAGTCGCGCGCGAGCGCGGCGTCCAGGGCGCGCCGCATCTCGGCGATGGGAGCCGGGCGGCCGGTCATGAGCTCGACCTGGACGGTGGCCTGCCAGAACAGCACCTCCGCACCCCCGATCACGGTGCCGCCGGCGGCGGTGACCCGCTCGGCCAGCGGGGTCGGCCACGGCGCGTACAGCACGTCGAGGACGGTCTGCCCCGCCCGCCACGGCAGCGCGCTCACGGCCGGCTGCCCGGCGACCGGCACCGTGCTGACCACGACCGGAGCGTCGACGACGGCGCCCTCGAGCCGCGAGACGGTGACCGGGACCTGCAGCACGTCGAGGACGCGGACGAGGTCGTCGGCCCGGGCCGGCTCGCGGACGACGACGTCGATGTGCCGGGCCCCGAGCGAGGCGAGCGCCACCGCGGCCGCGGCGGCGGTCCCGCCGGCCCCGAGGACGGCCACCCGGTCGACCGACTCGACGCCGGCGACCTGCAGCGCGGTGCCGATGCCGGCGACGTCGGTGTTCTCCGCCCGCCAGCCGCCGTCCTGGCGGATCAGCGTGTTCGCCGCGTGCAGCAGTCGCGGGAGCGGTTCCACCACGTCGGCGACGTCCACCGCCGCCTGCTTGCACGGCATCGTCACCGAGAACCCGCACCACTCGTCGCCCAGCCCGGCCAGCAGGTCGGGCAGGTCCTCGGCCCCGACGTCCAGCGCGTCGTAGCGCCAGTCGTCGAGCCCGAGGGCGGCGTAGGCCGCACGGTGCAGCAGCGGCGAGAGCGAGTGCGAGACCGGCCGGCCCAGCACCGCCGCCCGCCGCGGCCGGTCAGCCACCGCAGCCGAGACCGGCCTCGGCGCACCGCTGCCGGGCAGCCTGGAACTCCGCGTAGTCGGAGGTGAAGAAGTGCGCTCCCTCGTCGCTCTCGAGCACGTAGTACAGGAGGTCGCCGGAACTCGGCGCGAGCGCCGCCTCCAGGCTGGCCTCGCCCGGGGAGCTGATCGCCGTGGGCGGGAGCCCGACCCGGGTGCGGGTGTTGAAGGGGCTGTCGGTCCGCAGGTCGGTGACGGTCAGGTCGTTGCCGCTCTTGCCGAGGCCGAAGGCCAGGGTGGCGTCGATGCCGAGCGGGATGCCCTGGCCCAGCCGGTTGTAGATCACCTGCGCGACGTCCGGCCGCTCCTCGTCCAGCCGCGTCTCGGACTGGATCATCGAGGCGACGGTCACGATCTCCGCGGGCGTCCGGCCCAGCGCGGCCGCCCGCGCCTCGAGCTGCAGGCTGCCCGCCACCTTGGTGAACTGCTGCACCATCGCCCGCAGCACGTCGGCCGGGGTCTGGTCGGGGTCGACGTCGTAGGTGGCCGGGAAGAGGTAGCCCTCCAGCTGGCCGTTGGCGTACGCCGGCAGCCCGAGTGCGGCCCCGTCCGCCGCCGCGGCCTGCAGCTCCTCGATCGGGCGCCCGGTCTCGGTGGCGACGCGCTCGAGCACCCGGGCGACGGTGAGCCCCTCGGGGATGGTCACGCGGGTCACCAGCCGGGATCCCTCGCCGAGCAGCAGGTCCAGCGCCGCCTGGCCGCTCATCTGCGACCGCAGGCCGTAGACGCCCGGCTGGATCCCGGTCGCCTCGGGGCGGCCCTCGGCGGCGTTCACGAACGGCCGCGTCGAGGCGATCACGTCCGCCTCGGCCAGGGTGCGGGCGATGTCGCTGAGCGTGTCGCCCTGAGTGACGCGGATCTCGACGGTGCCGGTGCCCTCGCCGGTGTAGTCCTCGGCCTCGGTGAGACCCAGCAGCGCCTGGACGCCGAGGACGATGCCGACGACCAGCCCGCCGAGCACGAGGAGGCTGAGCAGCACCGCCACGGGCCTGCGGCGGCGGCGCTTCGGCGCCGCGACGGCGGTCGCGCCGCCCCGCCCGTTCCCGTCGTGGTCGTTCCCGTCGTGGTCGTCGTGGTCGTGTCCGTCGTGGTGGCGCGCGTCGTCGTGGGTGCCGATGACCTCGAGGCCGCCGGTGCGGTCCCACGAGTCGGTGTCGCCGTCGGCCGGGTGCCCGTGCTGCTCGTCCGGTCCGCCGTGGTGCGCGGCGTCGGCGTCGGGGTCCGCGGGCGGGTCGTACCGCTGGGCGACCGTCGCGTCGTCGTCGGCCGGGCCGTCGGTACGCGGCTGCAGCCGGCCCCAGCCGCCGGTCGGGAGCGGCGGCAGGGGGGCGGAGGGGTGCTGGGGGCCGGGCCCGTCGGCCGGCCGGGCGGGTTCGTCGTCCCCGCCGGCGTGCCGGGCGCGGGGGTGGTCGGGGTGAGCGGTGGAGCCGTAGGACCACCACTCCGGCTCGGGCAGCGGCCCGGTCCGGTCGTCGCCCCGGTGTGAGCCGCCGGGGAGCGGCGGGACACCGGGAGGAGCCGTCGGGCCGGCGGTCCAGGGCAGGGACGGGAATCCGCCGGTGCCGTCTCCGGCGGAGTGTCGCCCCCGCCGGCCCGGACCACCGGGCGTGGTCACGACCGGGCCCGCCGGCTGTCCAGGTACTGCTGCAGGATGACCACGGCGGCGGCCTGGTCGATCACGGAGCGCTGGTTGCGGCTGTCGATGCCGCCCTGACGCAGGTGACTGGCTGCGGTCACGGTCGAAAGCCTTTCGTCGATCAGGTACACAGGCACATCCGCCATGCGGTCGGCCAGTGCCTGAGAGTAGGCAGTGGCGTCCGCTGCGGACGCGCCCGACGCACCCGACAGATGCCTCGGCTCCCCCACCACCACCTCGGTCACCTCGTGTTCCACCACGAGGGCCGCCAGGCGGTCCAGATCGGCTCCGTCCTTGGCCCGGTGCACCGTCTCCAGCGGGCTGGCGAGGGTGCCGGTGGGGTCGGACAGCGCCAGCCCGACCCGCACGGTGCCGACGTCGACGCCGAGCACGCGGCCCGACGGACCGGACGCCGTCGGCTTCGGTGGCACCTTGAGGTGCGCCGGCCAGCCGCCGGACAGGTCGATCTCCGTCGTCTCGTTCGTGACCGGCGGAAAGCCCTGGCTCAGGTCGATCTCGGTGGTCGGGTGGTGCGCCGGCTGGCCGGCCGGCGGACGCGGACGGGCCGGCGGGACCGCCGGCAGCTCGCGCCGCCGGCTCCCGACCGGACCGGTGTCGTCGGGGTTGTACTCGGAACCGTTGTCCTCGGTCGTGGGCACGGTGCTCACCTTCCCGTGGCGGCCGCAACCGCCTGCTCGCCGGCCTGCAACGCGGCGGGGATCCCCGCAGCATCGGTGCCGCCCCCCTGGGCGACGTCGGCCTTTCCGCCACCCCGACCGCCGACGGGACCCGCCGCGGCCTTCAGCACGTCGTTGGCCGACAGCCCCTGCGCCAGGGCGGCCGGGTTCAGCGCCGCGACGAGAGCCACTTTGCCACCGGACTCCGAAGCCAGCAGCACGACCGACGGGCGCTCGCCCAGCCGGCCCCGGACGTCGAGGGCCAGGGTGCGCAGGTCGCCGCCCGCGAGCCCGGCAGGCGCGCCGGTGACGACGGCCACCCCGCCCACGTCGCGGGCGTCGCCGGCCAGCTGCCCGGCGACGGCGAGGCTCTGCTGACCGCGCAGCTCCGCCAGCTCCCGGTCGACGTCGCGCAGCCGCGAGAGCATGCCGCCGACCCGCTCGACCAGCCCGTCCTGCGGGGTCTTGAGCAGCTCGGCGAGCTGGCGGACCAGGTCGCGCTCGCGGGCCAGGTAGCGGAAGCCCTCCAGGCCCACCACGGCCTCGACGCGGCGCGAGCCCGAACCGACCGACGACTCCCCGGTCAGCGCCAGCGTGCCGATCTGCGCGCTGCCCCGGACGTGGGTGCCACCGCAGAGCTCGCGCGACCACGGGCCGCCGATCTCCACCACGCGGACCTGCTCGCCGTAGGTCTCGCCGAACAGCGCCAGGGCGCCGAAGGCGCGCGCCTCGGGCAGCGTCATCCACGACGCGGACACCGCGTGGTCCGCGCGGACGGCGGCGTTGGCGACGTCCTCGATGTCGGTGCGCTGCTGCGCGGTGAGCGCGCCCTGCCAGGCGAAGTCCAGCCGCAGGTAGCCGGGGCGGTTGTAGGACCCCGACTGCAGCGCCTGCGGGCCGAGCACCTGGCGCAGCGCGGCGTGCACCACGTGGGTGCCCGAGTGCGCCTGGCAGGCCGACAGCCGCCACTCCCGGTCCACCTCGGCGGTGAGCTCGGCGCCCTCGGTCAGCTCGCCCTCGAGGACGCGCACCTGGTGGGCGACCAGGCCCTTGACCGGGCGCTGGACGTCGATGACCTCGGCCCGGCCGCCGTCCCAGGTGAGGATGCCGGCGTCGGCGACCTGCCCACCGGACTCGGCGTAGAACGGCGTGCGGTCGAGGACCACGCGGCTGATCTCGCCGGGTCCGACCGGGCGCGCGGCGGCGTCGTCGTCCTCGTCGGAGACGATGCCGAGCACCCGGGAGTCGGTCCGCAGGGTCTCGTAGGCCTGCCAGTCGGTGGGCCCGTGGTCGGCGAGCAGCCGCCGGTAGGCCAGGACGTCGACCGAGCCGGTGCGCTTGGCGCGGGCGTCGGCGCGGGCCCGGTCGCGCTGCTCCTTCATGAGCGCGCGGAACCCCGCCTCGTCGACGGTCACGCCCTGCTCGGCGGCCATCTCGAGGGTGACGTCGATCGGGAAGCCGAAGGTGTCGTGCAGGCTGAACGCCTGCTCGCCCGAGAGCGACGGGGTGCCCGCCTGCTTGGCCTGCGCGACCGCGGTGTCGAACAGCGCCGTCCCCGAGGTGAGGGTGCGGCGGAACGCCTCCTCCTCGGCGTAGGCCACCGAGGAGATGCGGGCGAAGTCGGTGGCCAGCTCCGGGTAGCTGGCGCTCATCGCGTCGCGGGAGACCGGCAGCAGCTCCGGCAGCGTGGCGTCCTCGACCCCGAGGAGCTTCATCGAGCGGACGGCGCGGCGCAGCAGCCGGCGCAGGATGTAGCCGCGGCCCTCGTTGCCCGGCGTGACGCCGTCGCCGATGAGCATGAGACCGCTGCGCACGTGGTCGGCGACCACGCGCAGGCGCACGTCGGCCTCGTGGTCCTTGCCGTAGGTGACCCCCGCGAGCTCGGCGGCCCGCCGCAGCACCGGCGCGACCTCGTCGATCTCGTACATGTTGTCGACGCCCTGCAGCAGGAAGGCCACCCGCTCCAGGCCCATGCCGGTGTCGATGTTCTTGTTGGGCAGCTCACCGACGACGGTGAACTCCTCCTTGCTGCGCACGTCGGTCAGCTCGTACTGCATGAAGACGAGGTTCCAGATCTCCAGGAACCGGTCGCCGCCGGTGTCCACCAGCGGGCCGCCCTCGGGGCCGAACTCCGGGCCGCGGTCGTAGTAGATCTCCGAGCACGGGCCGCCGGGGCCGGCCGCCCCGGTGTGCCAGTAGTTGTCCTTCTTGCCCAGCCGCTGGATGCGCTCGACCGGCAGGCCCGCGATGCGGTGCCAGGCCTCGGCGGCCTCGTCGTCGTCCAGGTAGACCGTCACCCAGAGCCGGTCGGGGTCGAAGCCCAGACCGCCGGCCTCGACCGAGCCGGTGAGCAGCTCCCAGGCGAGCTGGATGGCGCCTTCCTTGAAGTAGTCGCCGAAGGAGAAGTTGCCGTTCATCTGGAAGAACGTGCCGTGGCGGGTGGTCTTGCCCACCTCCTCGATGTCGAGGGTGCGCACGCACTTCTGCACGCTGGTGGCCCGCGCGAACGGCGCGGGCTCGCGGCCGGTCAGGTACGGGATGAACGGCACCATGCCGGCCACGGTGAACAGCAGCGAGGGGTCCGGGGACACCAGCGACGCGCTGGGGACGACGGTGTGGCCGCGCGTGGCGAAGTGCTCCAGGAAGCGGCGGCGGATCTCGGCGGTCTGCATCAGGTCTTCTCAGGTCGGCGGACGGTTGCCGGGCCGGGACGGAACCCCGGACCGGGGAGATCAATCGGCGCTGTGCGCCCCGCGGCCGGGCAGCTGCACCTGGTCGCCGGTCGGCAGCGGGGAGTCCAGGCCCGTGCCGGCACGCAGCTCCTGCTCGCGCTCGGCCATCGCGTCGCGCACGTCGGCGCCGAAGTCACCGATGGCGTCGGCCAGGTCGCGCAGCCCGTCGGCGATGGAGGCGCCGATGCCCGCGGGGGTCATCTTCTCGGCGGCCCGGCTCAGCTTGCGGACGACGAGCGCGCCGATGGTGATGCCCATGGCGAGCCAGAACAGCCGGCGCATCAGGCGCTCCGCCGCGCGGCACGACGGGCGCGGCGCGCCTCCTTGTCGCGGCGGGCGGCCTCGGCGAGCGCCTCGCCCTCGCGCTTCTTCCGGGTCGCGCTGCGCACGCCGTAGGAGAACGCGGCGACCTTGATCAGCGGGCTGCCGAGCGTGGCGGCCACGACACTGGTCAGGGCGGCGACGTTGCTGGAGACGTTCGCGGCGTTGCCGGTGATGTCGTCGACCCGCTCGAGGTTGCTGTTCACGTGGGTCACCGTCGTGCTGGCCTGGCTCAGGATCGGCGCGCTCTGCTCGCGCACCTGCCGGATGGTCAGCGTGGTCTCGTCGAGCGTGCGACCGAGCTTGAGCAGCGGGACGGCGACCAGCACCACCAGCAGCACCAACGCACCGGCTGCGACCAGCCCGGCGATCTCTCCTGCGGACACACGTGCTCCTCGTCTGGGGGTCTCGGCGACCGGCCGCTCGCCCGGCGATGCCGGGTGCTCCCGGCATCGCCCGGAGAGGTCACAGTAGTCGCGGGGGCGGGTCGGCCGTTCTGCGTCCCCGCTCCTCATCGGCAGTTGCGTCAGCGGCTGCGCCGGAGGATCGCCCGGAGCTTGGCCAGCCGTTCTCCCAGCCTCGCCTCCGCACCCCGGCCGGTGGGCCGGTAGTAGTCCCTGCCGACGAGCGCGTCCGGCGGGTACTGCTGCGGGACGACGCCGTCGGGATGGCTGTGCGGGTACACGTAGGTCTGGGCGTGCCCCAGCTTCTTCGCCCCGGCGTAGTGCCCGTCGCGGAGGCCCGGCGGCACCGGGCCGGCCAGGCCCGCGCGGACGTCGGCCACCGACTCCCCCATGGCCTTGGTGACGGCATCGGACTTGGGCGCGGTGGCCAGGTGGACGACGGCCTGGGCGAGCGGGAAGTGCCCCTCGGGCATCCCGATGAAGGCGACGGCGTCGGCGGCCGCGACCGCGGTCAGCAGTGCCGTCGGGTCCGCCATGCCGATGTCCTCGCTGGCGGAGATGACCAGCCGGCGGGCGATGAAGCGCGGGTCCTCCCCCGCCTCCACCATGCGGGCCAGGTAGTGCATCGCGGCGTCGACGTCGCTGCCCCGGATGCTCTTGATCAGCGCGCTGGCGACGTCGTAGTGCTGGTCGCCCTGCCGGTCGTAGCGCACCGCGGCCTGGGCGACGGCCGTCTCCAGCGTGGCCAGGTCGATCTCCGTCGCGCCCACCGCCTGCGCGGCCCCGGCGGCGGACTCCAGCGCGGTCAGCGCCTTGCGGCCGTCCCCGCCGGCGATGCGGACCAGGTGCTCCTCCGCCTCCGCGTCCAGCGTGACGGCGCCGTCGAGTCCCCGGTCGCTGGTGAGCGCCCGGTGCAGCAGCGTCCGGACGTCGTCGTCCTCCAGCGGCTGGAGCGCCAGGACCAGGCTGCGGGAGAGCAGCGGGCTGACGACCGAGAAGAAGGGGTTCTCGGTGGTCGCGGCGATCAGGCTCACGATCCGGTCCTCGACCGCGGACAGCAGGCTGTCCTGCTGGGTCTTGGAGAAGCGGTGCACCTCGTCGATGAACAGGACGGTGCGGCGGCTGGAGAAGGTGAGCTCGCGCTTGGCGTTCTGGATCACCGCGCGCACCTCCTTCACGCCGGAGTCCAGGGCCGAGAGCTGCACGAACTGCCGCTTGGTGGCCAGGGAGATGACGTGGGCGAGGGTGGTCTTGCCCGTGCCGGGCGGGCCGTAGAGCACCAGCGACATCGGCTCGTCGGACTCCACCAGCCGGCGCAGCGGCGCGCGCGGGCCGAGCAGGTGCTGCTGGCCGACGACCTCGTCCAGCGCCCTCGGGCGCATCCGGACGGCCAGCGGCGCGCCCGGGTCGACCGCCGGGGCGCCGCTCTCGTCCGGCGCCGGGTCGAACAACGTCGTCACGGTTCCCGACGCTACCCGCGGGGCACGACACCCCTCGTGCAGCAGCGACGCATCGGGGACATGACGGTCAGCGCCATCGGGCTGGGGGCCATGCCGCTCTCCACGAAGAAGCCCCGGCCCTCCCGGGAGGAGGCCGTCGGCGTCGTGCACGCCGCGCTGGACGCGGGGGTGACGCTGATCGACACCGCCGACGCCTACTCCCGGGACGAGGCGGAGTTCGGGCACAACGAGTCCCTCGTGGCCGAGGCGCTGGCCGCCTACGGCTCCGGCGCGGCCGACGTGCTGGTGGCGACCAAGGGCGGGCACACCCGGTCGGGCACCGACTGGGGGCTGGACGGGTCGCCGGTGTACCTCCGCCGCGCGTGCGAGGACTCCCTGCGCCGGCTGGGTGTCGAGGCGATCGGGCTCTACCAGTTCCACCGGCCCGACCCGCGAACTCCGTGGGAGGAGTCGATGGGCGCCCTGCGGCAGCTCGCCGACGACGGGCTGGTCCGGATGGTCGGCGTCTCCAACGCCGACATCGCGCAGATCGACGCCGCCCGGGCGATCGTGGGCGAGGCCTTCGTGAGCGTGCAGAACCAGTTCTCCCCCGGCTGGCGGCACTCGGCCGACGAGCTGGCGCACTGCGCGGCGCACGGGCTGGCGTTCCTCCCGTGGAGCCCCTTCGGCGGCGTCGGTGCCGCCGGTTCGCTCGACACGACGGCACCGGCGTTCGCCGAGGTGGCCGCCGAGCTCGACGTCTCGGTGTACCGCGTGACCCTGGCGTGGCACCTCGCGCAGGCCGACGTCGTCGTCCTCATCCCCGGCGCCTCGCGGGCCGCGTCGATCCAGGACTCGGCCGCCGCTGCCGAACTGCGCCTGAGCCCGGAGCAGCTGGCCCGGCTGGCCGGCTGAGCCCGGGGGCGGGCCAAAGTCCCTGGTGCCCGGCGCGGGGCCCGGCGCAGACTCGGCCGGTGGCCCCGGCCGGGCTGTTGCCCTCCGACGCTCCGGGCCGCGGACGCCTCCAGCGCGTCCGCGGTGCTGCGCTGTCGCTCGGCCCCGGCGGGGCGCTGGTGGTGCTGGGCCTGTGCCTCCCGCTGGTCGGGCTGGTCCTGCTGCTGCGCCCCGACCTCACCGCCGTGCAGTGGCGCGGACCCGACCTGCACTTCGCCGTCTTCCTCGTGGTGGGCGGCCTCGCGGCCAGCCTCTCGGTGGTCGCCGGGGAGGCGGCCAAGCTCCGGGGTGACGCCCGGGTGTTCCTGCTCTCGCTGGCCTTCCTGACCACCAGCGGCTTCATGGCCCTGCACGCGGCCGGCACCCAGCACGTCCTCACCCACCGGGCGCTGCCCGGGTTCACCGTGGCGATCTCGGTGGGCCTGCTGCTGGCCGCGCCACTCGCGCTGGCCTCGGCCTACGTGGACATCCGGCCGTGGGCCGGTCCCGCCGTCATGCGCGCCCGGCCGTGGCTGCGCGCCGCCGTCGTCGCGGCGCTGCTGCTCTGGGGGATCTGGTCGCTGGGCAACTGGCCGCCGATCGACGTCATCACCGGCGAGGGACCCAGCGGCGACGCGCTGGAGATCGCCGCCGCGACGGCCGCCCTGGCCTACGCGACCGGCGCGGTCCGCCTGTGGTGGGTGCACCGCGAGCAGCCCGGCTTCCTCGTCCTCAGCCTGGTGGCCTGCTACGGACTGCTGGCCGAGGCGCTGCTGGGCGTGGCCGTCGCCGGGGAGCGCAGCTTCCACCCCTCCTGGTGGGTGTGGCACGCCCTGATCGTCGTGGGGTTCCTGCTGGTCTTCGTCGCCGCCCAGCGGGAGTGGCGGGAGGAGCGCTTCCGGCCGCTCTACCTGCCGGGCACGCGCGAGCAGCGGCAGGAGGTGTCCGTGCTCGTCGGCGACCTGGCCGGCTACACCGGCTTCGCCGAGGACCGCGACCCCGCCGAGGTGGCCGCGATGCTCCGCGCCTACTACGCGGTCGCCGCGCCGCTGATCTCCCGCCGGTTCCGGGGCGAGGTGGAGAAGTTCGCCGGGGACGGCATCTTCGCCACCTTCAACCGGCGCGGCGACCAGCCCGACCACGCCCGCCGGGCCGTCGAGGCGGCGGCGGCGCTGCAGGCCGAGGTGGCCCGCATCCGGCAGTCGCACGAGGACTGGCCGGGGCTGCGGGTCGGGGTCAACAGCGGCCCGGTCGTCGTCTCCGAGATGGGGGGCCGCGGGTACGTCGTCTACGCCGCCGTCGGCGACACGGTGAACGTGGCCGCCCGGCTGCAGGCGGCCGCCCCGGTCGGCGGCGTCCTGGTCGGCGCGCGGACCCGCGCCCTCATCGGCGAGGACGCCCCGCTCGCACCGACGCCGCAGCTGCGGGTCAAGGGCAAGACCGACCCGGTGGCCGCCTACCTGCTGCAGCTGCCCGTGCCCCGGCCCGCGCCCGGCACAGGCGTGCCGCACCGCAGATCCCGCTGACCCGACCGACGAGGAGCCCGAGATGCCCCCCTCCCCCTCCGCCCCCGACCTCACCGTCCGCGAGGTCATGCGCCCGGCGGTGACCACGGTGGAGCGCACCGCGCACGTCGCCGCGGCCGCCTACCTGATGAAGAGGTCGCACGACAACGCACTCGTGGTGCTCGCCGACAGCTCCTCCCGGGTTCCGGTCACCCTGGTCTGCGACGGCGACGTCACCCAGGCCGTCGCCGACGGGCGCGATCTCGAGCAGATCCGGCTGGTCGACCTGGACCTGCCGGTGATGGTGGGGCTGTCGCCGGACACCCCCGTGCCGGAGGCGGCCGAGCGGATGCTGCAGGCGGCGGTCGCCTACGCCCCCGTCGTGGAGGACGGCGCGCTGGTGGGGCTGGTGGACCTGGCGGCGCTGACCCGGGGGCTGCTCATCGGGCGGCGGCAGGACCGGCTGGCCGACGCGCGGCCCTGAGCTCCGCCGGGTCGTCGTCCCCCCGCGGCAGCACGACCCGTGCGCGGGTGACCCCGTCGGCCGAGGTGAGGGTCAGCTCGCCGTGGTGCTGCTGGGCGATCACGGCCAGCGCGGTGGTCAGGCCGAGCCCGGTGCCCTCCCCGACGGGCTTGGTGGTGAAGAAGGCGTCGAAGACGCGCTCGGTCACCTCCGGCGGGACCGGCGGGCCGGTGTTCTCGACGTCGACGAGGACCCGGTCGCCGGCGTCGGCGGTGCGGACGGTGATCGTGCCGTCGGTCCCCACGGCGGCGACCGCGTTGTCGAGCAGGTTGATCCAGACCAGGGCCAGGTCGGCCGGCCGGCCACGGACGGTGCGGGCGTCCGGGGAGAGGTCGCGCACCACGCGGACGCCGGGTGGGAGCTTGTGCCGCAGCAGCACCAGCGCCTGCTCCAGGCCGGCGTGCAGGTCCACCTCGGTCAGCCCCTGGTCGGCGGCGTAGGCGAGCGGGCGGACCCCGGTCACGATCCGGGAGAGGTGCTCGGCTCCGGTGAGGAGCTCCTCCAGCAGCCTGCCCACCTCGTGCTCGCGGAGGAACCGCCGCAGCTCGGCCGCCCGGTGCTCGCCCGGCAGCGCGGCGAGCGCCACCTCGAGCGCCGGCGCGGCGATCCCCGCGGCGGCCAGCTGCTCGGCCGCGGCCCGGCCGGTGCCCGGTGCGAGGCGGGCGAGGACGCCGGCCAGCGCGGTGGCCGCGTCGGCACGGGCGAGGGAGTCCGCGGGCGCCGGGCCGGCCAGCTCGTCCAGCGGCCCCGTACGCCGCTGCTCGGTCAGCAGGCGGCGCAGCCGGGCGGCGCTGCGCGACACCGCCGCCGCCGGGTTGTTGATCTCGTGCAGCAGGCCCGCGGCGAGCCCACCGAGGGCGGCCATCCGCTCCCGCTGGCGGAGCAGCCCCTCCTCGCGCGCCAGGCGGCGCGCGGTCGCCTGCAGCAGGGCCCGCGCCGAGTGCGGATGGGCCAGCAGGCGGTCGAGGGCGTCGACGTCGATGCGCTGCACCCGCGCCGCGGTGCGCGCCCGCACGGTCGCCGACCGCGGCACCCCCTGCAGCACGCCGAGCTCGCCCAGCAGGTCGCCGCGGGAGCAGAGGTTGAGCAGGACCGCCGGCCCGCCCCCGCCGCCCCGGGTGACCTCCAGCTGCCCGTCCAGCACGACGAGCATGGCGTCGGCCGGCGCGCCCTCGGCCATGAGCACCGCGCCCGCCGGCACCTCGAGCGTCCGCCCGCCGGCCGCCAGCGCGGCGACGTCGTCGTCGGGCAGCTGGGCGAACAACGGCGAGGTGCGCAGCGCGGCCACGACGTCGTCGGCCGGGACGTCGTCGACCGGGCCGGTCACCGCCCGGCCAGGCGCTCGTGGGCGAAGCTCACCGCCATCGCGCCCTCCCCCACCGCCGTGGCGATCCGCTTCACCGAGCCGGAGCGCACGTCACCGGCGGCGAACACCCGAGGCACCGACGTCTCCAGCGGGAGGGGCGGCACCGGCAGCGGCCAGTCCGGCGGGGACGCCCCCAGGTCCGCGCCGGTGAGCACGAAGCCGCGGGCATCCCGCCGCACCGCACCGTCCAGCCAGCCCGTGCGCGGCGCCTGCCCGATGAAGGCGAAGACTGCGTCCGCCGGCACCTCCCGCTCCTCGGTGCCGCTGCGCAGCCGCAGCGCCTCCAGCCGCTGCGTCCCGACGGCTCCGGCCACCTCCGTCCGCGGCGCGACCGTGATCCGGTCGGAGGCCTCGATCCGGTCGCTGAGGTAGCGGGACATGGTGCTGGTGAGGTCCGGGCCGCGGACGAGCAGCGTCACCTCGGCGGCGAAGGCGGAGAGGAAGACCGCGGCCTGACCGGCGGAGTTCCCGCCGCCCACCACGAACACCCGCCCTCCGGCGTGGTCGGCGGCCTCGGCCCGCCCGGCGCCGTAGTAGACCCCGCGGCCGGAGAGCTCGGCCGCGCCCGGGACCGACAGCGTGCGGTAGGTGACGCCGGAGGCGATGACGAGAGCCGAGGCGCTGACCTCCCCGCCGTCGGCGAGCCTGAGCACGGAGTAGGGATCGGCCCGCAGCAACCCCACCGCCTCCGCGGGCACGAGCATCTCCGCGCCGAACCGGGTCGCCTGCTCCCGGGCCCGGAGGGTGAGGTCGGCGCCGGAGAGCCCGACGGGGAAGCCGAGGTAGTTCTCGATCCGGCTGGTCGTGCCCGCCTGCCCGCCGGGCGCGTTGCACTCGAGCAGCAGCGTCGCCAGGCCCTCGGAGGCGCCGTAGACCGCGGCCGCCAGCCCCGCGGGGCCGGCTCCGGCGATGACGAGGTCGTAGGCGTCCCGCTCGGCCCGCACGTGCAGTCCGATGCGGGCGGCGAGCTGGTGCAGGTCCGGGGTCGTCAGCACCTCGCCGTCGTCGAGGACGACGACCGGCAGCTCGCCGGCACCGGCGCCGGCGAACTCGAGCAGCTCGCGGGCCTGTCCGTCGGCCTCCACGTCCATCCACCGGTAGGGCACGAGGTTGCGGGCGAGGAACTGGCGCAACTCGTGGGCCTCTGCCGACCAGCGGTCACCGATCAGCCGCAGGTTCGCGACCGGCGCCGGGCGCCGCCAGGTCTCCAGCAGGTCGTCCAGCACGGGGTAGAGCCGGTCCTCGGGAGGGTCCCAGGGCTTGAGGAGGTAGTGCTCCACGCCGGCGTCGTTGATCGCCCGGATGGCGGCATCGGTGTCGGCGTAGGCGGTGAGCAGCACCCGCCGGGCGTCGGGGTAGAGCCGCCGCGAGGCGCTCAGCAGCTCGACCCCGGTCATGCCGGGCATGCGCTGGTCGACCAGGAGGAGCGCGACCGGCTCCTCGCGCAGCCGCAGCCGGCGCAGCAGGTCCAGCGCCTGGTCGCCCGAGGGGGCGGTGAGCACCTGGTAGTGCTCGGCGTAGCGGTCGCGCAGGTCCCGCTCGACCGCCGCGAGCACGGGCGCGTCGTCGTCCACGGCCAGCAGCACCGGTCGGCCCATGACGGCTCCTCCGCGCGGGGGCGAGGTCGGGCACCGCGGGAGCCGCAGGTCCACGCGGAGCACCGCGGACGCTACGCCCGGCGGTCGGCGCTGACCAGCGACTCGACGCCCGCGTCTCAGCCGGCGACGGCGAACAGCGGCCAGGTGCCGGGCACACCCCGCAGCGGGCGCGTCCCCCGGTCGGCGAAGGCCAGCCCCGAGCCGATGACGAGGTCCTTGACGGTGCCGGACACCAGCACCTCGCCCGGCTCGGCCTCGGCCATCACCCGTGCGCCGATGTGCACGGCGAGCCCGGCCACCTGACCGCCGGCGAGCCGCTGCACCTCCCCGGCGTGCACCCCCACCCGCAGCCGCAGCCCGGCGCCGTCGGTGGCCTCGCGCAGTGCCAGCGCGCAGCGGATCGCCCGGATGGGGCCGTCGAAGGTCGCCAGCAGGCCGTCACCGGCGACGTCGACCTCGACGCCACCGAAGCGGAGCAGGGCGTCGCGCGCCAGGCCGAGGAAGCGCTCCCGGATGCCGGCCCACACGGCGTCACCGACGTCCGCGACGAGTTCGGTGGATCCGGCGACGTCCACGAACAGGACGGTGGCCAGCACGGTGCTCACCGGCGTCGGCGCCGGGCGGTACCCGGTCAGGAACTCCTCGATCTCGGCCAGCGGGGTCTCGGTGTCGCCGACGAAGAAGAGGTGGTCGGCGCCCTCGAGCTCGACCAGCCGCGCGTCGGGGAGGTGCTCCGCGAGGTAGCGGGCCACGGCGATCGGCACCATCCGGTCGCCGCGGCGGTGCAGCACGAGCGCCGGTACGCGGACGGCCGGCAGCACGTCCCGCATGTCGAGATCCTGGTAGTGACCCACCAGCCCCCGGGCCATGCCGGGGCTGGCCCCCAGTCGCTGTAGGGTCCCCCACCACGCCCGGAGCGCGGGGTCCCGCCGGCGGCTCGGCGCCCAGGCGCTGAGCCCCGCACCCTCGCCCCAGTGCTCGATGAGCCGGTCCAGCATCCCGGCCATGACCCCGGCGTCGACCCCCGAGGGGAACCCGGGCGCCTCGGTGATCCGTGGAAAGGCGCCGTAGAGCACGAGCGAGGAGACCCGCTCGGGGCGCTGCGCGGCGAACAGCATCGCCATCGCCCCGCCCTCCGAGATGCCGAGGATGGCCGCGCGCTCCGAGCCGGCGGCGTCCATCACGGCCGCGAGGTCGGCGGTGCGCTCCTCGAGCGTCGCGGGGCCGGGTACGGGGTCGGACAGCCCGGTGCCCCGCTTGTCGAACAGGATCAGCCGGGTGAACTCGGTGAGGCGCTCCATGAACGCCCGCAGCTCGGGCTCCTGCCAGTTCCAGTCGAGGTGCGAGATGAACCCCGGGGCGGCCACCAGGTCGAGCGGCCCCTGCCCGACCACCTGGTAGGCGATGGACAGGCTCCCGCTGCGGGCGTAGCGCGTCGGCACCACGCCGCGAGTCTGGCACCGGGGCCGCCCCAGCGGGCCCCTCCCGCCCACGCCCATGTGGAGTTGGCGGGGTCAGCGGGACAGGACGTCCTTCAGCGCGGCGAGGACGAGGGCGACGCGGTCGGGGGCGGCGTTGGGGCCCATGAGCCCGATCCGCCACACCGACGACGCGAAGGCTCCCGCACCCGCGCCGATCTCCAGGTCGTAGCGCTCGAGCAGCTCGGCCCGGACGGCCGCGGAGTCCACGCCGTCGGGGACCTTCACGGTGGTCAGCTCCGGCAGCCGCGAGCCCTCGTCGGCGAAGAGCTCCAGCCCGAGCTCGGCCAGCCCGGCGTGCAGCAGCCGGCCGGCCTCGGCGTGCCGGGCGTGGACGGCGTCCAGCCCCTCCTCGAGGATCCGGCCCAGGCCCGCGTGCAGCGAGACGACCATCCCGGTCGGGGCGGTGTGGTGGTACGTCCGCCCCGACCCTGCCGCCTCGCCCGCGTACCCGCCCAGCAGCCCCAGGTCGAGGTACCAGCTCTGCGGCCGCTCGATCCGGCGCGCCCACGCCCGGTCGTTGATCGTGAACGGCGCCAGCCCCGGAGGCACGCCGAGGCACTTCTGCGACCCGGAGTAGGCGAGGTCCACGCCCCACTCGTCCAGCCGCACCGGGATGCCGCCGAGCGAGGTGACGCAGTCGGCGAGCAGCAGCGCGTCACCCTTGCCGGCGGCGAGCGGCTCGAGGTCCGAGAGCACGCCGGTCGAGGTCTCCGCGTGCACCGCGGCGATCAGCTTCGGCGCCGGGTGCGCGGCCAGCACGCGGTCGGCGTCGATCGGCTGCCCCCACTCGTGCTCCACGGCCACGACCTCGGCGCCGCAGCGCGACGCCACCTCCACCATGCGCTGCCCGAACAGCCCGTTCACCGCGACGACGACGACGTCGCCCGGCCCCACGGTGTTGACGAACGCCGCCTCCATGCCTGCGGACCCGGTCGCCGACAGCGGCAGCGTGCGCCGGTTCGCCGTGCCGAAGACCTGCCGCAGCCGCTCGGACGTCTCGTCCAGGACCTGCAGGAACAGCGGGTCCAGGTGGCCGAGCAGCGGGAAGCCGAGCGCGACCTGCGCCTCCGGGTACGGGTTCGACGGGCCGGGACCGAGCAGGGTGCGGGCGCGCAGGCTCATGACGGGTCGGCCTCCGTGGGCTCCTCGGGCTGGGCGTCGATACCGGCCTCGCGGCGCTGGGCGTCGCTGATCGGCGTCGGCGCGCCGGTGAGCGGGTCGAAGCCGGCACCGGTCTTCGGGAAGGCGATGACCTCGCGGATCGAGTCCACGCCGGTCAGCAGCGCGGTGAGCCGGTCCCAGCCCAGGGCGGCGCCGGCGTGCGGCGGCGGGCCGTAGGCGAAGGCCTCGAGGAAGAAGCCGAACCGCTCCCGGGCCTCCTCGCGTGACATGCCCAGGGTCTCGAACACCCGCTCCTGCAGGTCGGCGTCGTGGATACGCACCGAGCCGCTCATGACCTCGTTGCCGTTGATCACCATGTCGTAGGCGTCGGACAGGGCCGCGCCCTTGTCCTCGGCGAACCGGTCGCGCCACTCGGGCGTGGGCGAGGTGAACGGGTGGTGCATGAACGTCCAGTCGCCGTCCTCGGTCTCCTCGAACATCGGGAAGTCGACGACGAACAGGAAGGACCAGGAGCCGGGCTCGATGAGCTCCAGCCGCTTGGCGATCTCGTTGCGGGCCGCGCCGAGCAGCTCCTGCGAGGAGCGGCGCTGGCCCGCGGCGAAGAACACGCAGTCGCCGGGCTTCGCGCCCACGGCCTCCAGCAGCCCGTCGCGCTCGGCCTCGGAGATGTTCTTCGAGACCGGGCCACCGAGCGTTCCGTCCTCGGCGATCGTCACGTAGGCCAGCCCGCGGGCGCCGCGGGACTTCGCCCAGTCCTGCCAGGCGTCGAAGGCCCGCCGGGGCTGCGAGCCGCCGCCGGGCATGACCACGGCGCCGACGTAGGGCGCCTGGAACACCCGGAACGGGGTGTCGGCGAAGTACGAGGTGAGCTCGGTGAGCTCGATGCCGAAGCGGAGGTCGGGCTTGTCGGACCCGAACCGGTCCATCGCCTCGCGGTAGGTCATCCGCGGGATCTCGGGCACCTCGTAGGACGCGAGCTCGCGCCACAGCGCCCGGACGACGTCCTCGGCGATCGCCAGGACGTCGTCGCGGTCGACGAAGCTCATCTCGAAGTCCAGCTGGGTGAACTCCGGCTGCCGGTCGGCGCGGAAGTCCTCGTCCCGGAAGCAGCGGGCGATCTGGTAGTACCGCTCCAGACCGCCGATCATCAGCAGCTGCTTGAACAGCTGGGGCGACTGCGGCAGCGCGTACCACTTGCCCGGCTGCAGCCGCACGGGGACGACGAAGTCGCGCGCGCCCTCGGGCGTCGAGCGGGTCAGCGACGGCGTCTCCACCTCGGCGAAGCCGTGCTCGTGCATGACGGCGCGGGCGACCCGGCTGACCTCCGAGCGCAGCCGCATGGCCCGCGCGGGGCCCTGCCGGCGGAGGTCGAGGTAGCGGTACTTGTAGCGGACGTCGTCGGACGCGGCCTGGTCGGTCTCGATGGGGAACGGCAGCGGCGCGGCCGAGGAGAGCACCCGCAGCTCCGTCGTCGCCACCTCGATCTGGCCGGTGGGCAGCTCCGGGTTCTCGTTGCCCTCGGGACGGCGGCGCACCTCACCGGTGACGAGCACGCAGTACTCGTTGCGCAGGTGGTGCGCCTCCTCCTCGCGGACGACGACCTGCACGTAGCCGGACGCGTCGCGCAGGTCGAGGAAGACCACGCCACCGTGGTCGCGGCGACGGGCGACCCAGCCGGCGAGGGTGACGGTGGTGCCGGCGTCGGCGGCGCGGAGGGCGCCGGCGTCGTGGGTGCGGAGCAAGGGATGTGGCCTCTCGGGGTGGTGGGTGGGAGGAATCGAGCAGAGAGGGAGGGCGGTTACCAGCGGTCGTGCACGTGGGCGCGGATGCGCTCGTCGTACAGCCGCTCGAGATCGGCGAGCTCGGTGTCGGTGAGGGGCGGCAGGGCGGCCGCGGCGACGTTGCCGCGGACCTGCTCGACGTTGCGCGCGCCGGGGATGACGGCGGTCACGCCGGGCTGGTCGATCACCCAGCGCAGCGCGAAGGCGCCCGTGTCGACGTCGCGGGCGATCGCGGCGACCTCGCGGGCGGCGGCCACGCCGACCTCGAAGGGCACTCCAGCGAACGTCTCGCCGACGTCGAAGGCCTCGCCGCCACGGTTGAAGTTCCGGTGGTCGTCGGCGGCGAACGTCGTCGACTCGTCGTACTTCCCGGTCAGCAGCCCGCTGGCCAGCGGCACCCGGGCCAGGACGCCGACGCCGGCGCGGGCCGCTGCCGGCAGCAGTTCCTCCAGCGGCTTGCGCCGGAAGATGTTCAGCACGAGCTGGATCGAGACGACGCCGGGGTGCTGCAGCGCGGTCAGCCCCTCGGCGACGGTCTCGACCGAGACGCCGTACGCGGCGATCGAGCCGTCGTCGACGAACGAGTCGAGTGCGTCGTACACCCGCTGATCGGAGTAGACGGCGGTCGGCGGGCAGTGCAGCTGCACGAGGTCGAGGGTCTCGACGCCGAGGTTCCGGCGGGACCGGTCGATCCACGCGCGCAGGTTCTCGGGCGTGTACTGCTCCGCCTCGAACGGGTCGGCGCGGCGGCCGGCCTTGGTCGCGACGAACGGCCGGTCCGACCGCGCGGCGAGCGCCTTCCGGATACGGACCTCCGAGCGCCCGTCGCCGTACACGTCCGCGGTGTCCAGCAGGGTGACCCCGGCGTCCAGGGCGGCGTCCAGCACCTCGGCGGCGGCGTCCTCGGGGACGTCGCCCCAGTCGCCGCCCAGCTGCCAGGTGCCCAGGCCGACGACGCCGACCTCGGCGCCGGTCCGCCCGAGCGGCCGCTGCTCCATCGTCACTCCCCCACCGTCGCACGCTTCAGCGCGTCGAACAGCTCGGCAACGGGGACGGTGGTCTGCTCGCCGGTGCGCATGTCCTTGAGCTGCCCGACGCCCTCGGCCAGGTCGCGCTCCCCGATGACGAGGACGTGCGAGGCACCCGACCGGTCGGCCGCCTTCATCGCGCCCTTGAGCCCGCGGTCGCCGTAGACGGTGTCGGCGGCGACCCCGGCCGAGCGCAGCTGCCCGACCAGCCGCACGGCCAGCCGCTTCGCCTCCGCGCCCAGCGGCACGACGAAGGCCTGCACGCCGGCGGTGGCGCCGAGGTCGAGGCCCTCGGCCTGCACCGCGAGCAGGGTGCGGTCGACGCCCACCGCGTAGCCGATGCCCGACAGGTCCGGACCGCCGAGCGCCGCGGAGAGCCCGTCGTAGCGGCCACCGCCGCCGATCGCCGACTGCGCGCCGAGACCTGCGTGCACGAACTCGAACGTCGTCTTCGTGTAGTAGTCCAGTCCGCGGACCAGCCGGGGTGCCTCGGTCCAGGTCACGCCGAGGTCGGTCAGGTGCTGGCGGACGGCGTCGTAGTGCGCCTTCGTGGAGTCCGAGAGGTGGTCGACCATCAGGGGGGCGTCACCGAGCTGCGCCTGCACCTCGGGGCGCTTGTCGTCGAGCACGCGCAGCGGGTTGATCTCCGCGCGCCGCCGCGTCTCCTCGTCCAGGTCGAGCTTCGCCAGGAAGTCCACCAGCAGCTCGCGGTACTGCGGGCGGCAGGTGGCGTCGCCCAGCGAGGTCAGCAGCAGCTCGAAGTCGGTCAGCCCCAGGTCGCGGAAGCCCTGCACGCCCAGCGCCACGACCTCGGCGTCCAGCGCCGGGTCGTCGACGCCGAGCGCCTCCATGTCCACCTGGGTGAAGTGCCGGTAGCGCCCGGCCTGCGGCCGCTCGTAGCGGAACGCCGAACCGACGGTCCACAGCTTCACCGGCAGCGCGCCCATGTGCAGGCGGTGCTCGATGAAGGCGCGCATGAGCCCGGCGGTGAGCTCGGGGCGCAGCGTCAGCGAGCGGCCGCCGCGGTCGTCGAAGGTGTACATCTCCTTCGTGACCACGTCGGTGGACTCACCGACCCCGCGGGAGAAGACGGCCGTCTCCTCGAACACCGGCGTCTCGACGTAGCCGTAGCCCGCCCGCCGCAGCGGCGCGGTGAGGGTGTCGCGGACGGCCAGGAAGCGGGCCGAGTCCGGCGGCAGCGTGTCGAACGTGCCCTTGGGTGCGGTCAGGTCCGCCATCAGAGCCCGCGCCCCTTGGGCTCCGCAGCGGCCTCGGCCAGATACGGGTTGGTGGCCCGCTCGCGGCCGATCGTCGTCGCCGGGCCGTGGCCGGGCAGCACGATCGTCTCGTCGTCCAGCGGGAGGACGACGTCACGCAGCGAGGTGAGCATCGCGTCCCACGACCCGCCGGGCAGGTCGACGCGGCCCACCGACCCGGCGAACAGCACGTCCCCGGCCAGCAGCCCCGGCGCCTCGCCCAGGTCCAGGGAGAACATCACCGAGCCCTGGGTGTGCCCCGGCGCGTGCCGCACGGTCAGGTCGACGCCGGCCAGCGAGAGCACCGCGCCGTCGTCCAGTCGCTTCACGTCGCTCGGATCCGGCAGCTTCAGCCCGCCGAGCAACGGCGCCAGTTGAGGGCCGTGCCAGCGCATCGGGTCCGACAGCATCCCGAAGTCGTCCGGGTGCAGGTAGGCGGGGATGTCGTAGCCCTCGCACACCGGGAGCACGGAGAAGGTGTGGTCGAGGTGGCCGTGGGTGAGCACAACGGCGACCGGCTTGAGCCCGTCGTCGGCCAGCATGCGGGCCAGCGGCTCGACGGCGTCCATGCCCGGGTCGACGACGACGCACTCCTGCCCGGGGCCGGACGCGACGGCATAGCAGTTGGTCCCGAAGGCACCGGCGGGGAACGAGCGGATGAGCACCCGTGCAGGTTACGCGGGCGCCCGCTCGTGAGCGGGCGTGCCAGGGCAGCGTGCATTCAGGGACATGACAGCCCGCCCACCTAGACTCCGTCGTCGACCGCGTCGAGCGGCGCCCCTTCTTCCGGGCCGCCGCCCCGCCGAGCAGCCGTCCGTCCGAGGAGTCCCACTGTGTCCACGAACAAGCAGCGCCGCGAGGCCGCCCAGCGCCACCTCCAGCGCCAGTTGGAGCGCCGCGCCGAGCAGGCCCAGAAGCGCCGCCGCACTCTGGGCATCGCTCTCGCCGCCCTCGCCGCCGTCGTGGTGGTCGCCGCCGTCCTGCTGATCAGCGGCGTGTTCTCCGGCGACGACGAGGACCCCGAGGCCGCCGCGCCGGAGAGCACCTGCGACTACGTCGCCACCGACCCCGGGGTGAACCCGAACCTGACCGACGTCGGGCTGCCGGACGGGAACCCGCCGACCGACGGCACGCAGGCGCTCACCATGTCCACCGACGCCGGGGACATCGGACTCACGCTCGACCGGGCCGCCGCCCCCTGCGCGGCCGGCGCGATCAGCTACCTCGCCGAGCAGGGCTTCTTCGACGGCACGGGCTGCCACCGGCTCACCACCAGCCCCGGCCTGCAGGTGCTCCAGTGCGGTGACCCGAGCGGCACCGGCCGCGGCGGCGCGGCGTTCGACTACCCGACCGCGGCGACCGGCGACGAGACCTACCCCCGCGGCACGATCGCCATGGCCAACTCCGGCCAGGGCTTCGACGGCAGCCAGTTCTTCCTGGTCTACGGCGACAGCCTCGAGGGCAACCCGAACTACACCGTCGTCGGCACGATCGACGAGGCCGGCCTCGGCGTCCTCGACGCCATCGCCGCGAAGGGCGTCGCCGACGGCGGCCAGGACGGCGCCCCGGCCGAGCCGGTCACCATCACGGCCATGACGCTCGCCGGATAGCTCAGCTCGACGGCCTCGGCCCCGTCCTCCCTCACCGCGCTGCGTCCTCCCTCACGGTGTGCGGTGAGGGAGGACGCTCGATGATCAGGTCACCTGATCCCAGCGCAGGGGGGGCCGATCAGGCGGTGACGCGCTCCACGTCGAAGACGCCGTCGACGTTGCGCACCGTCTGCAGCACCGCACCCAGGTGGGCGGGGTCGGCCAGCTCGAAGGTGAACCGGCTGATCGCGACGCGGTCGCGGCTGGTCTGCACCGACGCGGACAGGATGTTGACCCGCTCGTCGGCCAGCGCCTTGGTGACGTCGGAGAGCAGCCGGTGCCGGTCCAGCGCCTCGACCTGGATCGCGACGAGGAAGACCGAGCCCGGCGCGCTGGCCCACTCCACCTCGACCAGCCGCTCGGGCTTGCGCTGCAGGTCGCCGGCGTTCGTGCAGTCGGTGCGGTGCACGCTCACCCCGCCGCCGCGGGTGACGAAGCCCAGGATCTTGTCGCCGGGCACCGGCGTGCAGCACTTCGCCAGCTTGGCCCAGACGTCGGTCATGCCGTGCACGACGATGCCCGGGTCGCTACTGGACGAGCGGCGGGGCGTCGGCCGGTTGGTCGGGATCGCCGTCTCGGCGATGTCCTCGACCGCGCCCTCGGTGCCGCCGAGCGCGATCATCAGCTTCTCGACGACCGAGGCCGCGGAGATCTGGTTCTCCCCCACCGCCGCGTACAGGGCGGTGACGTCGGCGTAGCGGAGGTCCTTCGCCAGGGTGCTCAGCGCCTCGCCGCCCAGGAGCCGCTGCAGCGGCAGCCCGGCCTTGCGCATGGCGCGGGTGAGCGCCTCCTTGCCCGCCTCGACCGCGTCCTCGCGGCGCTCCTTGGTGAACCACTGGCGGATCTTGGTGCGCGCCCGCGACGACCCGACGAAGGACAGCCAGTCCTGCGAGGGCCCGGCGGTCGGCGACTTGGAGGTGAAGATCTCGACGACGTCGCCGTTGGAGAGCTTGCTGTCCAACGACACGAGCGAGCCGTTGACCCGGGCGCCGATCGTGCGGTGCCCGACCTCGGTGTGCACGGCGTAGGCGAAGTCGACCGGCGTCGACTCCCCCGGCAGGCTGACCACGTCGCCCTTGGGCGTGAAGACGAAGACCTCCTGCGGACCGAGGTCGTAGCGCAGGGTCTCGAGGAACTCGCCGGGCTCCTGCGCCTCGCGCTGCCAGTCCAGCAGCTGCCGCAGCCACAGCATGTCGTCGGGCGAGCCGACCTTGGGCGGCGCACCGAACTCGCCGGCGCTCGGCCGGCCCCCGGCCCGGGCGCTCTCCTTGTACTTCCAGTGCGCCGCGATGCCGTAGTCGGCCGTGCGGTGCATGTCGTGCGTGCGGATCTGCAGCTCCACGGGCTTGCCGTGCGGCCCGATCACCGTGGTGTGCAGCGACTGGTACATGTTGAACTTCGGCATCGCCACGAAGTCCTTGAAGCGGCCGGGCAGCGGCTGCCAGTGCGCGTGCATGATGCCCAGCGCGGCGTAGCAGTCGCGCACCGAGTCGACCAGGATCCGGATGCCGACGAGGTCCCAGATGTCGGTGAAGTCGCGGCCGCGGACGATCATCTTCTGGTAGATCGAGTAGTAGTGCTTGGGCCGGCCGGTGACGACCGCCTCGATCTTCGCCGCCTTGAGCTGCTCCTGGACGGTGGTGGTCACCTCGGCCAGGTAGGTGTCGCGGGACGGCGCCCGCTCGGCGACCAGCCGGACGATCTCGTCGTAGCGCTTGGGGTACAGCGTCGCGAACGCGAGGTCCTCGAGCTCCCACTTGATCGTGTTCATGCCCAGCCGGTGGGCCAGCGGGGCGAGGATCTCCAGCGTCTCGCGCGCCTTCTTCTCCTGCTTCTCGGGCGGGAGGAAGCGCAGCGTGCGCATGTTGTGCAGCCGGTCGGCGAGCTTGATGACCAGCACCCGCGGGTCGCGGGCCATCGCGACGATCATCTTGCGGATCGTCTCGGCCTGGGCTGCGTCGCCCAGCTTCACCTTGTCGATCTTGGTGACGCCGTCGACCAGGTGGGCGACCTCGGAGCCGAAGTCGGCGGTGATCGAGTCCAGCGTGACGCCGGTGTCCTCGACGGTGTCGTGCAGCAGCGCCGCCACCAGCGTCGTGGTGTCCATGCCGAGGCCGGCGAGGATCGTCGCGACGGCGAGCGGGTGGGTGATGTAGGGATCGCCGCTCTTGCGCTTCTGCGCGGCGTGCGCGGACTCGGCGACGTCGTAGGCCCGCTGCAGCAGGACGAGGTCGGCCTTGGGGTGGCTCTGGCGGTGCAGCGCGGCCAGCGGCTCGAGCACCGGGCGGACGACGGTGCTGCGCTGCCCGGCGACGATCCGGCGGGCCAGCCGGTCGCGCACGCGGCGACGAGGCGTGCCGGCGTCGCCGTCCCCGGGCTCGGCGCCGACGTCGTCCGGCCGGCGCACGGCCGGGCGCTCCGGGAGGGGCGGCCGGTGGGCCGGCGCGGGTGTCGCGACCGCACCCTGCGCCGCCGAATCCGGCGGGGTGCCGGGCGGCCCGGGACGTGCAGGAGCCGCATTTGCGGCTACGTCGGAGGCCACGGCGACTCCCGCGGGGTTCGAGGAGAGGAGGTCCCTGTCCATGCTAGCCGCGCCGGGCGTGGCGGGGCCGCACCCGGCGGGGCTCTCTCCCCCGGTCAGGTGGTCCAGAGCGCGTGCACGGCGTGCGGCGCGATCCGCTCCCGTCCGCCGAGCGCCGCCAGCTCCACGACGACCGACACCGCGGTCACGACGCCGCCCACCCGCTCCACCAGCTCGACCGCCGCGGCGAGGGTGCCACCGGTCGCCAGGACGTCGTCCACGACCAGCACCCGCTGCCCCGGCCGGATGGAGTCGGCGTGCAGCTCCAGCGTCGCGGTGCCGTACTCGAGCACGTAGTCGGCCGAGATCCGCTCCCGCGGCAGCTTCCCGGCCTTGCGCACCGGGACGACGCCGACCCCGGCCGCCAGCGCGACGGCGGCGGCGAGCAGGAAGCCGCGCGCCTCCACCCCGACGACGACGTCGAACGCGGGGGTCGCGTCGTCGGTGCCGGCCATCGCCGCGGCCCGGGGGTCGGACTCCGCCGGCGCGGCGAGCCCCTCCACCACGCGGGCGAACGCCGGGCCGTCGCCGAACACCGGCGTCAGGTCCCGGAACAGCACCCCGGGCTCGGGGTGGTCGGGGACGTCGACGGTCAGCGAGGCGATCAGCTCGTCCAGCGGCTGCTGCACCTGCTCCCCGGCCGCGGCCGCCGTCACCGGCGCTTCTTCCCGGACGGCCGCTGCGGACGGGCACCCGGCCGCGGCGCGGACGTGGCACCCGACTCGCGGCGCACCGACGCGGGCGACTCGACGACCACGTCGGCCTGCACCTCGGCGGGGAGCTCGGCGACGGCGGTGCCACCACCGGCAGCCGGCCGACGGCCGCGACGCGCGCTGGCCACCGGACCGGCCGGAGCACCCGAGCCGCCCTGGCGGGCGGCCGAGGAGCGACGGGCGAGCACCCGGCGGCGCAGCGCCTGGACCTCGGGCTCGCGCTCCTTGAGGTCGGCCACGATCGGCGTCGCGAGGACGATCGACGAGTAGGTGCCCGCCGCGAGCCCGACGAACAGCACCAGCGCCAGGTCCTTGAGCGTGCCGACCCCGAGCAGCCCGGCGCCGACGAACAGCAGACCGGCCACCGGCAGCAGCGCGATGATCGAGGTGTTGATCGAGCGCATCAGCGTCTGGTTGACCGCGAGGTTGGCCGCCTCGCTCCACGTCATGCGGGCCGACTTGTCCAGGTCCTTGACGTTCTCGTCCACCTTGTCGAACACGACGACGGTGTCGTACAGCGAGAAGCCGAGGATGGTGAGGAAGCCGATGACCGTGGACGGCGTCACCTCGAAGCCGATCAGCGCGTAGACGCCGGCGGTCACGATGATGTCGTGCAGCAGCGCGGCCATCGCGCCGATCGCCATCTTGAGCTGGAAGCGCACCGCCAGGAAGGCGACCACCGCCACGAGGAAGACGACGAGCGCGACCAGCGCCTGCTGGGTGATGTCCCGGCCCCAGTCGGCGCTCACCGACTCCGGGCTGACCTGGGACGGCTCCACACCGGCCGCCTCGGCGACCGCCTCGACCACGGCACGCTCGGCGTCGCCCTCCAGGGCCCCGGTGCGCAGCAGCACGGTGTCGCCACCGACGATCTGCGCCGAGGCGACGTCGGCCCCGGCCTCCTCGGCCGCCTCGCGCACCTCGGTGAGCTGCGACTGCTCGCCGGGCAGCCGGAAGCTGTTGCCGCCCTCGAAGTCGATGCCGAAGTTGAAGCCGCGGAACAGCATGGCGGCCAGGCACAGCAGCACGACCGCCGCGGTGATCTTGTAGACCAGCCGGCTGCGGCCGACGACGTTCAGCCCGGCCTCACCGTTGTAGAGCCGGTGCGCCAGTGAGGCACGCGGCATCCGGTACCGGTCGCCGGCGCCCTCGCGCGGCAGACCGGCCTCGGCCAGGTCGTCGTCCCCCATGGCGGCGGCGGCCTCGCTGCCGGCATCGCTGGCGTCGCGGGCCTCGTCGGCCTCGGTCCCGATCGGGACCGGCTCGTCCCCGGGCTCCCGGGCCTCGCCCAGCGCGTCGCGGGTCATGAGCTGCTCCTGTTCTGTGCCGGGGCGCCGGCTGCGGCACCGACCGGCTCGCGGTCCATGCGGGACGACGACGTCCAGCCCGACTTGTCGACCTGCCCCAGGCCGGAGATCCGGCCGCTGCCGAACCACCGGTACCGCGACAGCACCGACATCAGCGGGTGGGTGAAGAGGAAGACGACGACGAGGTCGAGGACCGTGGACATGCCGAGGGTGAACGCGAAGCCCTTCACGTCGCCGATGGCGAGCACGTAGAGGATCGCCGCGGCGAGGAAGCTCACCGCGTCGGCCGAGAGGATGGTGCGCCGGGCCCGGACCCAGGCACGCGGCACCGCGGAGCGGACGCTGCGCCCCTCCCGGATCTCGTCCTTCAACCGTTCGAAGTAGACGACGAACGAGTCGGCGGTGATGCCGAGCGACACGATGAAGCCCGCGATGCCGGCGAGGCTCAGCGTGAAGCCGATCTCGCGGCCGAGGACCACCAGGACCCCGTAGACGACGACGCCCGACAGCACCAGGCTGGCGATCATCACCAGGCCCAGAGCCCGGTAGTAGAGCAGCGAGTACACGAAGACCAGGGCGATGCCGAGCGCGCCCGCGATGAGGCCAGCGCGCAGCTGCTCCTCGCCGAGCTCGGTGGAGATCGACTGGGCCGTGGCCTGGGTGAAGCTCAACGGCAGCGCGCCGTACTTCAGCTGGTTGGCCAGCTCGGTGGCCGACTCCTGGTCGAAGCTGCCGGTGATCTCCGTGCCGCCACCCAGGATGGCGGAGTTGATCGTCGGCGCGGAGATGACCCGGCCGTCGAGGGTGATCGCGACCGAGTTGCCGATGTTGGCCGAGGTGAACTCGCCCCAGGCGCGGGTGCCCTCGCGGTTGAAGTCGAGGTTGACGACCCACTCGCCGGTGCCGGCGCGGGTGCCGGCCGAGGCGTCGGTGACCGACGTGCCCTCGACGACGGCGGGGCCGAGGAGGTACTTGAACTCGCCGTCCTCACCGCAGGCGGCGACGTGGTCGTCCGGCCGCGCGACGTCGCTGGTGGCCGCACCGCCGCAGGTCAGCGCGTCGAAGGCGACCTGCGCCTCCTCCTGCGTGATCGCCGGGGCGTCCGGGGCGCGGGTCGGCGCCGCGGTGTCCGCACCGTCGGTCGGCGCCGCGGCGTCGGTGGGCTCGGCCGGGTCGGTGGGCTCGGCCGGGTCGGTGGGCTCGGCGCCGTCCGTCGGCTCGGCGCCGTCGGTCGGCGCCGCCGGCTCGGTCGCCTCGGCGCCGTCGCTGGGAGCCGCGTCCTCGGCAGGCGCCTGATCGGCCGGCTGGATGTTCAGCACCGGGCGGAACCGCAGCTGGGCGGTCTCGCCCAGCTCGCGCGCCTGGTCGCCGTCGTCGCCGGGGACGGAGATGACGATGTTCGAGTCGCCCTCGGTGACCACCTCGGCCTCGGCGACGCCGAGGCCGTTCACCCGCTGCTCGATGATCTGGCGGGCCAGCTCGAGGTCCTCGCGGTCCGGCGCGTTGCCGTCGGGCGTCCGGGCGGTCAGCGTGACCGTCGTGCCGCCGCGCAGGTCCAGCCCGAGCTGGGGCGTCCGGTCCGAGCCCGCGAAGAAGACGAGGCCGTAGAGCACGGCCAGGATGAGGACGAACGCCCCGAAGTACCGGCGGGCCGGCAACGAGCGGTTGGCCACGGGAACTCCCCGATCAGAGGGTGTCGTCGGCCGGGCGTCCCCCGGCCGAACCGGGAGCGTCGTCGCCGGGGATCCCCGTGGCCGGCTGGCGGATCTCGAGGATCGCCTGCCGGGCGAAGGTCACGACGACGCCGGGCGCGAGCTCGAGGTCCACGGTGCCCTCGCCGAGCCCGGCCACCGTGGCGTGCATGCCGCTGGTGGTCATCACCGGCGCACCCACGGTCAGCGACTCCTGGAGCGCCTGGGCCCGGGCCTGCATCGTCTTGCGCTGGCGTGCCGGGAGCACGAACAGCAGCACGGCCAGCAGGACCAGCATGATCAGAGGGAAGAACTCCACGACAGGTGTGCCTCTCTACCGCGCGTGCTGCTCCGCGGTGGGTGCGGCCCGAGGGGCCGCTCGGGTACTCGGTTGCCTGCGCGCATCCGGACCACGGCACGCGGCGACCCGGTAGGGGCGCGCACGGCCGCGGCCTCTCCGTGTGCGCGCCAGCGTCCCGGAGTCTAGGCGTCGAAGAGCGGCTCTGACGACGAGCCTGCGCCCGGTGGGTCTGCTGTGACCCGGCCGAGCGGAATCCCGCCGCGGGGCACCGCCAGCCCCAGGTGCCGCCAGGCCGCCTCGGTCGCGACCCGCCCACGGGGGGTGCGCGCGAGCAGACCCGCGCGGACGAGGAAGGGCTCGCAGACCTCCTCGACGGTGTGCGGCTCCTCCCCCACGGCGACGGCCAGGGTGGCGACGCCGACCGGGCCGCCGCCGAACTTGGTCACCAGCGCCTCGAGCACCTCGCGGTCGAGCCGGTCCAGCCCGAGGTGGTCGACGTCGTACAGCGCGAGCGCGGCCTCGGCGACGGCGCGGGTGACCCGGCCGTCGGCCTCCACCTCGGCGTAGTCGCGGACCCGGCGCAGCAGCCGGTTGGCGATCCGCGGCGTGCCGCGCGACCGCCCGGCGATCTCCGCCGAGCCCTCGTCGGTGAGCTCCACGCCCAGCAGGTCGGCGCTGCGCGCGAGCACCAGCTGCAGCTCGGCGGGCTCGTAGAACTCCATCTGCCCCACGAACCCGAAGCGGTCGCGCAGCGGTCCGGTGAGCAGGCCGGCCCGGGTGGTGGCGCCGACGAGGGTGAACGGGTTGATCTCCAGCGGGATCGCCGTTGCACCGGGCCCCTTGCCGACGACGACGTCGACCCGGAAGTCCTCCATCGCCATGTACAGCAGCTCTTCGGCCGGGCGGGCGATGCGGTGGATCTCGTCGATGAACAGCACGTCACCGGGCGAGAGGTTGGACAGCATGGCCGCGAGGTCGCCGGAGCGCTCGATGGCCGGGCCGCTGGTGATCTTGACCGCCGTCCCCAGCTCCGAGCCGATGATCAGGGCCAGGCTGGTCTTGCCGAGCCCCGGAGGGCCGGAGAGCAGCACGTGGTCCGGCGGGCGACCGCGCCGCTTCGCGCCCTCCAGCACCAGGGCCAGCTGCCGGGCCACCTTGGGCTGGCCGATGAAGTCGTGCAGCGAGTGCGGGCGCAGCGCCGATTCGACGACCCGCTCCTCGTCACCGGCCTGCGGGGACACCGCCCAGTCCTGGCCGACGTCGCCGTTCACCTCCCCGGTCAGCGACCGGTCGAACGGGGCGCTCATGCCCGGCCCAGCAGCTGCAGGGCGCGGCGCAGCAGCACGGCGACCTCCACCGACCCGGTCTCCACGATCTGGGCGTCGGCGACCGGCGCCAGCTCGACGACCGCCGTCTCCGCCTCCTTGCCCGACCAGCCCAGGCCGACGAGGGCGGAGGTGAGCTGGTCACGCCACGGCGCGACGGGCGTCACCGACGGGAGGCCGGCGGGCGCCGGGCCGTCCAGCGAGGTGTCGGTGCTGATCGAGCCCAGCCGGTCGCGCAGCTCCAGGATGAGCCGCTCCGCGCCCTTCTTGCCGATGCCGGGCACCTGCATGAGCGCCTTGACGTCGGCCAGCGAGACCGCGCGGCGCACCTCGCGGGGCGGGTGGATGGCCAGCACCGCCTGGGCCAGGCGCGGGCCGACGCCGTTCGCCGTCTGCAGCAGCTCGAACAGCTGGCGCTCGTCGTCGTCGGCGAACCCGTAGAGGGTCAGCGAGTCCTCGCGCACGATCAGGCTGGTCGACAGCCGGGCGTTCTCGCCCACCTGCAGCCGGGCGATCGTGCCCGGCGTGCACTGCACCGCCAGGCCGATCCCGCCCACCTCCACCACCGCGCCGTCGGGCGAGACCGCGGCCACCCGGCCGTTCACGCTGGCGATCATCGGGCCGCCACCCCCTGCCAGCGGGGCAGCGTGCGCTGCACGACGGGCGCGCCGATGCCGCCGGCGAGGGCGGCCGTGCGCAGCCGCTGCTGGGCCGGGCCGCGCCACACGTGGCAGACGGCCAGCGCGAGAGCGTCGGCGGCATCCGCCGGCTTCGGCGCCTCGGTGAGGCCGAGCACGCGGGTGACCATGAGGGTGACCTGCTCCTTGTCCGCGCGGCCGTTGCCCGAGATGGCCGCCTTGACCTCGCTGGGTGTGTGCCAGGCGACCGGCCGGTCGGCCTGCGCGGCGGCCAGCGCGGCCACGCCAGCGGCCTGCGCGGTCCCCATGGCGGTGCCCTTGTTGTTCTGGGTGAAGACCCGCTCGATGGCGATCACGTCGGGCCGGTGCTCGCGCAGCAGCGCGGTCACCGCGGTGTGCAGCTCGAGCAGGCGCAGCTCCAGGTCCAGCTCCGCCAGGGTGCGGATCACGCCCACCCCGATCGCCGTCGGCCGGGCGCCGGGGCGGCCGTCGACCACGCCCCAGCCGCACCGGGTCAGCCCCGGATCGATGCCGAGCACCCGCATGGCCACGCTCCTAGCTTCGCACGAACACCTGTTCGATCCGAACGCTAGCCCGCACACCCGACAGCCCCGGCACGACGCGCCGGACCGCCGTCACGCGTCGATGTCTCTGGACGCCTTCCGGTGCCGGTCCGCTCCTCGGTCGCTGGCGCTCCCTGCGATGCTCCCACCACCGTCAGGCGTCGATCGTCTCCATGACCTCGTCGGACACGTCGTAGTTCGCGTAGACGTTCTGGACGTCGTCGAGGTCCTCGAGGGCGTCGATGAGGCGGAAGACCTTGCCCGCGCCGTCCGCGTCGAGCTCGACCTGCACGCTGGGCAGGAAGCCCATGTCGGCGGAGTCGTAGTCGATGCCCGCATCCTGCAGGGCGGTGCGCACGGCCACCATGTCACCGGGCTCGCTGACGACCTCGAGGCTGTCGCCGAGGTCGCGCACCTCCTCGGCGCCGGCGTCGAGGACGGCGAGCAGGACCGAGTCCTCATCCACGCCGTCGGACTTCGGCACGACGACGACGCCCTTGCGGGAGAAGAGGTAGGAGACCGAGCCGGGGTCGGCCATGTTCCCGCCGTTGCGGGTCATGGCGGTGCGGACCTCCATGGCCGAGCGATTCTTGTTGTCCGTCAGGCACTCGATGAGCACGGCGACGCCGCTGGGGCCGTAGCCCTCGTAGGTGATGCCCTGGTAGTCGACGCCGCCGGCCTCGGCGCCGGACCCGCGCTTGACCGCGCGGTCGATGTTGTCGTTCGGCACCGAGCTCTTCTTCGCCTTCTGGACGGCGTCGTAGAGCGTCGGGTTGCCGGACAGGTCTCCGCCGCCAGTGCGGGCCGCGACCTCGATGTTCTTGATCAGCTTGGCGAAGAGCTTGCCGCGCTTCGCATCGATGCCGGCCTTCTTGTGCTTGGTCGTCGCCCACTTGGAATGGCCGCTCATGAGATCTCCTCCTCGGTTCCGGCGGCGACGCCGGCCTGCTGGGCTGGGCGCGCGGCGACCCGACGTCGGACGATGTCGACGAACAGCGCGTGCACCCGGCGGTCCCCGGTCAGTTCGGGGTGGAAGCTCGTGGCCACCAGGTTCCCCTGGCGGACCGCGACGATCCTACCGTCGGCCGCTCCCCCCACGATCCTGCCGAGGACGACGACCTCGTCGCCGGCCTCCTCGACCCACGGCGCCCTGATGAACACCGCGTGCAGCGAGCCCCCACCGAGGCCCGCGAGGTCGATCTCGGACTCGAAGCTGTCCGCCTGCCGACCGAAGGCGTTGCGGCGGACGGTGACGTCCAGACCGCCGATCGTCTCCTGGTCCTGCGGCGCGTCGAGCAGCCGGTCGGCGAGCAGGATCATCCCCGCGCAGCTGCCGTACACGGGCAGCCCGGCCCGCACTGCGGCGCGCAGCGGGTCGAGCAGGCCGAACCGGCGGGCGAGCTTGGCGATCGTCGTGGACTCCCCGCCGGGGAGGACCAGCCCGTCGACGGCGGCGAGCTCCTCGGGCCGCCGCACGGCGACCGCCCCGGCACCCTGGTCCCGCAGGGCGGCCAGGTGTTCCCGGACGTCGCCCTGCAGCGCGAGCACCCCGATGAGGGGCCGGGTCACCAGCCGCGGGTGGCGAAGCGCTGGTCGGCCGGCAGCGTGGAGACGTTCAGCCCCACCATCGCCTCACCCAGACCGCGGGAGACCTTGGCGATCACGTCGGGGTCGTCGTGGAAGGTCGTCGCCTGCACGATGGCGGCCGCGCGGAGCGCCGGGTCGCCGGACTTGAAGATGCCGGAGCCCACGAAGACGCCCTCGGCGCCCAGCTGCATCATCATCGCCGCGTCCGCGGGGGTGGCGATGCCGCCGGCGGTGAACAGCACGACCGGCAGCTTGCCCAGGCGGGCCACCTCGACGACCAGGTCGTACGGCGCGCGCAGCTCCTTGGCCGCGACGAACAGCTCGGTCTCGTCCATGGTGCCCAGCGCCCGGATGCCTGCGCGGATCGAGCGCATGTGCCGGGTGGCCTCGACGACGTTGCCGGTGCCGGCCTCGCCCTTCGAGCGGATCATCGCCGCGCCCTCGGAGATCCGGCGCAGCGCCTCGCCCAGGTCGGTGGCGCCGCAGACGAACGGCACGGTGAACTCGGACTTGGCGATGTGGTGGGCCTCGTCGGCCGGCGTCAGCACCTCGGACTCGTCGATGTAGTCGACGCCGAGGGACTGCAGGACGCGGGCCTCCACGAAGTGGCCGATGCGCGCCTTGGCCATCACCGGGATCGAGACCGCCCGGATGATCCCGTCGATCATGTCGGGGTCGCTCATCCGGGAGATGCCGCCCTCGGCGCGGATGTCGGCCGGCACCCGCTCCAGCGCCATGACGGCGACCGCCCCGGCGTCCTCGGCGATCTTCGCCTGCTCGGGGGTGACGACGTCCATGATGACGCCGCCCTTGAGCTGCTCGGCCATGCCGCGCTTGACGCGATCGGTACCGGTGGAGGGGGTCTGCGCAGACACGGGGATGGCCTATCGGCTCGGAGGGAGGTGTGGGGCCTCCATCCTACGGCCGGTCGGCCGACGGGCTTCCCGCGCTCGTGCCGGTGAGCACGTCGGGGCGGTCGTCGATGTCGAAGAACCGGGGCAGCGGGCGGCCCGCGTGCAGCCGCAGCACCCGGGGCAACCGCCGGCTGCGCAGCGCCTGGGTGTCCCGGACGGCGTCGTTGTAGAAGCGCCGGGCCAGCACGACCCGGGTACCGGTGCCGGCCAGGTCGGCCTGCAGCGGGGCCGGGACACCCGGCAGCTCGGCGGGGAGCTCGCGCAGCTCGCGCCCGAGCGCGTTCTCGGCCGCCTCGCGGTCCTCCGGCGCGGCCACCCGGGCCCCTCCCGCCGCCGCCGCGAGGGCGCGCGCACGATCCGGGCCGAGCGCGTCCGGGTACTCGCGGGCCAGCTCCGCGGCCAGCCCGGCGCGGCGCCCGAGCTGGGTCTCCAGTGCCGTGCGCGCCCGGTGCACGCGGCTCTCCAGGCGGCCCAGCCGCACGAGCGACCAGACGGTCCAGGCCAGGAGCACGAGGACGACGACCGCGAGGGCCGTCCACATCCACGCCTGCGCACCCATGGGGCGGAGGCTAGCGGTCGCTCCCCCGCCAGCGGGAGCCCCGCGGCGCTGCATCAGGCGGCGGCGCGGCATCCGGGGGCGGCCCGGCCGGGATGTCGTCGTCCAGTGCGGTGACCCCGCCCCCGCCCGGCAGCACGACGGTCTCGTAGACGGCGAGGATGCGCCGGGCCAGGACCGGCCAGTCGTAGGCCCGGGCGACCTCGGCGCCGCGCTCGGAGAGCCGGGCCCGGCGCTCGGGGTCGCCCAGGAGGTCGGCGAGCGCCTCGCCGAGCGCGGCCGCGTCGCCCCGGGGCACCAGCACGCCGACGGCGCCGCCCTCGAGCACCCGCGCGAACGCGTCCAGGTCGCTGGCGACGATCGGCGCACCGGCGGACAGGGCCTCGATGAGCACGATCCCGAAGGACTCCCCCAGCAGGTTCGGCGCGCAGTAGACGTCCACCGAGCGGAGGAACGCGGCCTTGTCCGCCTCGGAGACCTCGCCCAGCAGCTCGACGTGCGGCCGCAGGTCCTCCCCCACCATCCGCTGGAGCTGGTCGGCATCTCCGCGGCCGGCGATCAGCAGCCGCGCGCCCGGGTGCCGGGCCACGACGGTGCGCATCGCCTCCAGCAGCGTGGGCAGCCCCTTGCGCGGCTCGTCGTACCTGCCCAGGAAGCCGATCGTGGGGCCTGCACCGGAGGCTGCGGGGAGAAGCGGCCCGTCGGCGAAGGCGTCGACGTGCACCCCGTTCGGGATGATCACGGCGTCCCCGCCGAGGTGCTCCACCTGCACCCGCCGGGCGAAGTCCGACACCGCGATCCGGCCGCTGATCCGCTCCAGCCACGGCCGGACCACGGGGCCGAAGGCGGCCAGCACCTTCGACCGGGTGGTGGCCGCGTGGAAGGTCGCGACGATCGGCCCGCTCGCGATCATGCAGACCAGCAGGGCCACCGACGGGGGCGCCGGCTCGTGCACGTGGACGACGTCGAACTTCCCGTCCCGGAGCCACCGGCGCACCCGCGCCGCCGAGACGGGCCCGAACTGCACGCTGGCCATCGAGCCGTTGTACGGGATCGGGACGGCGCGGCCGGCGAAGGTGATCCAGGGATCGGTGAGCGACTCCTCGTGGTCGGCCGGGGTGAGCACCTCGACGTGGTGGCCCATGCCGCGCAGGGTCTCGGCCAGGTCGCGCACGTGGTACTGCACGCCGCCGGGGACGTCCCACTTGTAGGGGCAGACGAGGCCGATGCGCATCAGCGGACAGCCGGGGTCGTCGCGGCGGGGAGCACCCGTCGGGGCGGGTCGGGCGGCACGTCGGCCCAGATCCGGCCCAGCATGTGCCAGTCCTCGGGGTGCTCGGCGATCCCGGCGGTGAAGACGTCGGCGACCGCCTGCATGGCGTCGGTCACCCGGGTGGCCAGCCGGCCCTCCCCGGTCACCGGCACCTCGGGGTGCACCCGGATCCGCCAGCCGGCGCCGTCGAAGCGGGGGACGGCGGGGAGCAGCGCGGCGCCGGTGCGGGCGGCCAGGAGGGCGGCGCCGCTGGGCATGACCGCCGGACGGCCGAAGAAGTCCACCGGCACGCCCCCGGTGCCGAAGTTGCGGTCGACGAGCAGGCAGCTGACACCGCCCTCGAGCAGCCACTGGCGGAGCACCTCGGAGCCCGGCTTCGGGCCGCCGGTGAGCGGGGTGACCTTCATGCCCAGGCTCTCGCGGTACTCGAGGAACCGGCGGTAGAGCGACTCGGGCTTGAGCCGCTCGGCGATGGTGAGGAAGGGCTCCCCCAGCCAGTCGGCCAGCCAGGCGCCCGCGGCGTCCCAGTTCCCGCTGTGCGGCAGCGCCAGGACGACGCCCCGCCCCTCGCTGCGCGCCCGGCTGATGTGCTCGATCCCCGGCACCTCGGTGTCCCGGCGGATGCGGTCGATGCCCAGCGTCGGCAGGCGGAACGCCTCCTGCCAGTAGCGCGCGTAGGACGCCATGGCGCGCGCGGTGAGCTCGTCGAGCTCCGGCTCGGACAGCGCCCCGGAGGTGGCCACCCGCAGGTTGGCCCGCAGCTGGCGCACCCCGGTGCCGTCCCGGCGCGCGGCCCAGCGGCCGCCGCGGTCGAAGGCCGCCCGGGCGGCCGGCTCGGGCAGCATCCGCACCGCCCGCCACCCGGCCGCGTACCCCGCGTCGGTCAGCCGTCCGGTGATCCGGCTGCGCAGCCCCGCGGGCCCGGTCACGGCTGCGGCGGGGACGAGGGCAGCGCGGCCCCGGCGGCGCCCCGGCGGACGGCGACCATCCGCTGGGCGACGGTCACCGCGCTGCCGGCGACGAGGACCACCAGCGCCACGTGCAGCGAGTACGGGATGCCGAGTCCGGTGAAGCCGGTGCCCACGAGGACGATGATCAGCCGTTCGGTGCGCTCGACGATGCCGACGTCGCAGGACAGGCCGACGCCCTCGGCGCGCGCCTTGATGTAGCTGGTGAGGACGCCGAGCACGAGGCAGATCAGGGACAGCAGCACGAACAGCCGGTTGTCCCCGCCGCCGGAGAACCACCAGGCCAGCGCCCCGAAGATGGCGGCGTCGGCGGCCCTGTCCCCGACCGAGTCCAGCACCGCGCCGAACACCGTGCCGCCGCCGCGGGCGCGGGCCAGCGCGCCGTCGAGCATGTCCAGCATCACGAACATCCAGACGGCGAAGGCGCCCCAGAACAGGTGCCCGGAGCCGATGAGGAACACCGCGGAGGCGACCGCGCCGAGGGTCCCGGTGATCGTCACCATGTCCGGGGTGATCCCGACGCGGACCAGCCCGGGCACGATCGGGGCCACCACCTTGGCGACGGCGGGACGCGCGTTGACGCCGAGCATCAGGCCTGCCCACCCGGCTGCGCGGGAGCCGGCCGCGTCCCCGTGCCGGGCTCGGGCCATGCCGCGGCCAGCAGGTCGCGGGTCTCCCCCAGCACCTGCGGCAGCACGCGGGTCAGCCCGAGGACCGGCATGAAGTTGGTGTCCCCGCCCCACCGCGGGACGGCGTGCTGGTGCAGGTGGTCGGCGATCCCGGCACCGGCGACCGACCCCTGGTTCATGCCGATGTTGAAGCCGTGCGCGCCGGAGACCTCGCGGACCACGCGCATGGCGGTCTGGGTGACCGCCCCGAGTTCGGCGACCTCGGCGTCGGTCAGGTCGGTGTAGTCGGGGACGTGCCGGTACGGCACGACCATCAGGTGCCCGGCGTTGTACGGGTACAGGTTGAGCACCGCGTACACCGTCGTGCCCCGGGCGACGATCAGTCCGTCCTCGTCGCTCATCGCCGGGATGGCGCAGAACGGGCAGTCGTGCGCGCCGGTGGGCTTGCCCGCGCCCCGGATGTAGGCCATCCGGTACGGCGTCCACAGGTGCTCGAAGGCCTCGCTCATCCGGCCACCACGGTCGCGGCCTGCTCGTCGGCGGCCGAGGGGTCGACGTTGGACCGCGAGGCGATCCACGAGACCACCTGCTGCACCGCGTCGTCGACCGGGACGCCGTTGCGCTGGGAGCCGTCGCGGTAGCGGAAGGAGACCGCGCCCGCCTCGGCATCGGTGGCCCCGGCGATCAGCACGAACGGGATCTTCTGCTTGCTCGCGGTGCGGATCTTCTTCTGCATCCGGTCGTCGGAGTCGTCCACCTCGACGCGGACGCCGTGCTGCCGCAGCGACGCGGCGACGTCGGCCAGGTAGGGCACCTGCTCGTCGGTGATCGGGATGGCGACGACCTGCACCGGGGCCAGCCACGCCGGGAAGGCGCCGGCGTAGTGCTCGGTGAGGACGCCGAAGAAGCGCTCGATGGACCCGAACAGCGCCCGGTGCAGCATGACCGGCCGCTGGCGGGAGCCGTCGGCCGCGGTGTACTCCAGACCGAAGCGCTCGGGCAGGTTGAAGTCGACCTGGATGGTCGACATCTGCCAGGTGCGCCCGATCGCGTCCTTGGCCTGGACGGAGATCTTCGGCCCGTAGAACGCGGCGCCGCCCGGGTCGGGGAAGAGCTCCAGGCCGGAGTCGAGCGCGGCCTGCCGCAGCGCCTCGGTGGCCACCTCCCAGCTCTCGTCGGTCCCGACCGACTTCTCCGGGTTCCGGGTGGAGAGCTCGAGGTAGAAGTCGCTCAGGCCGTAGTCCGCCAGCAGCCCCAGCACGAAGTCGAGCAGGCCGCGCAGCTCGCCGGCCATCTGCTCGGGGGTGCAGTAGATGTGCGCGTCGTCCTGGGTGAATCCGCGGGCGCGGGTCAGCCCGTGCACCACGCCCGACTTCTCGTAGCGGTAGACGGTGCCGAACTCGAACAGCCGGAGCGGCAGCTCCCGGTACGAGCGGCCGCGCGAGTCGAAGACCAGGTTGTGCATCGGGCAGTTCATCGGCTTGAGGTAGTAGTCCTGCCCCTGCCGCTTGACGTTGCCGTCGGCGTCGCGCTCCTCGTCCAGGTGCATCGCCGGGTACATGCCCTCGGCGTACCAGTCCAGGTGCCCGGAGGTCTCGAACAGGTGCCCCTTGGTGATGTGCGGGGTGTTGACGAAGGAGTAGCCGGCCTCCTCGTGCCGCCGCTGGCTGTACTTCTCCAGCTCCCGCCGGATGATGCCGCCCTTGGGGTGGAACACCGCCAGCCCCGACCCCACCTGGTCGGGGAAGCTGAACAGGTCCAGCTCGGCGCCCAGGCGGCGGTGGTCGCGGCGCTCGGCCTCGGCGACCTGCTCGAGGTAGGCCTTGTGCGCGTCCTTGCTCTCCCACGCGGTGCCGTAGATCCGCTGGAGCTGCTTGTTCTCCTCGCTGCCGCGCCAGTACGCCGCCGCGCTCCGGGTCAGGCTGAACGCCGGGATGGTGCTGGTGCGCGGCAGGTGCGGCCCGCGGCACAGGTCGGTCCAGACCCGCTCGCCCGAACGCGGGTCCAGGTTGTCGTACATGGTCAGCTGCGCGCCGCCGACCTCGACGGAGGCGCCGTCGACCTCGGCGGGAGCCTCCCCGGCGCCGCCCTTGAGCCCGATCAGCTCGAGCTTGTAGGGCTCGTGCGCGAGCTCGGCCTGCGCGTCGGCGTCGCTGATCTCCCGCCGGGAGAAGTTCTGGCCGGCCCGCACGATCTCGGTCATCTTCTTCTCGAGGGCGGTGAGGTCCTCGGGGGTGAAGGGCCGCTCGGGGTCGAAGTCGTAGTAGAAGCCGTTCTCCACCGGCGGGCCGATGCCCAACCGGGTGCCCGGGAAGAGCTCCTGCACGGCCTGTGCCAGCACGTGCGCCGCGGAGTGCCGGATGACCGCTCGGCCGTCCGCGCTGGCGGCCGGGACCGGTTCGACGTCGGCGTCGGCGTCCGGGGCCCAGGTCAGGTCCTTGAGGTCACCGCCGGCCACGTCCCGGACGACGACGGCGCCGTCGGGGCCCTTGAGCGGGACGCCGGCGTCCTTGAGCGCCTGCATCGCCGTCGTCCCGGCCGGCACCCGCACGGTCGCGGTGGCGGGAGGCGAGGGCGGGGTCGACACGAGAGCTCTCCAAGGGTGGGAAGGGTGGGACGAGGCAGATCGGGGTGCAACGGATACCGGGAGGGAGCCTAGTGCGCGACCGGGCTCAGCCCGGGACGACTTCCAGTCCGGCGTCCACCGCACCCCTGCGGTCCAGGACACCCGCGATCCGCGTGAAGCTCTCCGGGTCGGCCGGCACGATGCGCACGCCGTCGTCGCCGATCTCGATCCGCAGCGGCACCGCCTCGGCCTTCGAGACGGTGAACCGCCCGTCCGCGCCGCGGGAGAAGGTGAACCGGGCGGCCACCGAGTCCTCCGTCGGGTACCCCTGGGTCGAGTGCTCGGCGAGATGGTTGCCCAGGCCGTAGGCGACCCACTCGCCGCCGATCCGCTCGACGGGCTGCACGACGTGCGCGTGGTGACCGAGCACCAGGTCCACGTCCGGGGACGCCAGCAGCGTCCGGACGGCGGCCACCTGGGCCTCGGTCGGGTCGTTGTCGTACTCCCGGCAGCAGTGCAGGCTCGCGACGACGACGTCGGCCCCCGCGGCGCGTGCCCGGGCCGCCGCGGCCAGCACCCCGCCGAGATCCGGCACGGCGGCGACGTCGACCGCCCACTCGCGCCCTCGTGGCAGCGGCACCCCGTTGAGGCCGTACGTCGCGGCGACGTGCCCGATCCGCACGCCTCCGACGTCGACGATCGTCGGCTCCCGGCTCGCCGATGCGCTGCGGTGGGTACCGGCGTGCGCGATCCCGGCCGCGTCGAGGGCGTCGAGAGTGCGGGTGAGGCCGTCGAACCCGTCGTCGAGCGAGTGGTTGGACGCGGTCGAGCACAGGTCGTACCCGGCTGCGTCGAGGGCGTCGACGATCTCCGGCTGCACCGCGAAGCTCGGATAGCCGCGGTACGGCCCGCCCGCGGCGGCGACGGGCGTCTCGAGGTGGCAGATCGCCAGATCGGCCCCGCCGATCAGCCCGGCGACCGGCGCGAACACCCCGGTGAAGTCGTAGCTGCCGTCCGGTTGCCGCGCTCCGTCGGTGAGCGCCCCGTCCTGGTGGACCAGCACGTCGCCGGTGGCGAGCAGCGTGACGCTGTCGGGCGCCGGGGGCGCGGACGGTTCGGTCGGCGCGGTCGGCGCGGTCGACGGCACGTCGGCCGAGGACGGGTCGGCCGGCGCCTCGGAGCAGCCGGCCGCGAGCAGCAGCACCATGGCTGCGAGGGCGGCGGATCGGCGGCGGAGCACGAACCGGACGCTAGAGCAGAACGGCGTCCCCCACCGCGATCTCGCCCGGCTGTCGCACCTCGGCGTAGACACCCAGGCAGTGCTTCGGCGTCCGGGTGACGGCCAGCTCCGCGTCGCCGATGCGCAGCGTGCGCCCCACCCAGGTGCGCTCGTCGCCGCCGTCGGCCAGGTCGAGCAGCACGTTGGCGCGCGGGTCGTCCGCCGAGCACCCCTCGGGGACGTCGCCGGCCGCGGCCCGCTCGATCGCCTGCCGCGAGACCAGGTGCACCGCCGCGACGTCGGCCGCCGACCCCTGAGCGGCGCGCAACCGGACCTCCCGGCCGAGCACGTCGGACACGGCGCGCGCGTCGGCGTCGGGATGGCCCGTCGGCTGCACCGCGGCGAGCCCGGGAGCGTGCTTGCCGCGCACCGTCTCGCCGGTCGCCGCGTCGACCACCGACCAGACCCGGTCCCCCTCGGGTCCGGCGACGTCGAGGCGCACCCGGTCGCGGGCGGTGCTCCCGAGCGACTTCACCGGGTAGATCCACAGGCGCGCCACGCGGCCGGCCGTCGTCGTCGTCGTCACGAGCCGAATCTAGGCGCCGGGAGCGTCCGGTCCCACCGTCGTGCACGGGATGTGCACGGGCCTGCACGAACGGTCCCGGCTCGCGGACGCGCGGGCGGGGCGGGTCCGCGGGAGTGACGCGCAGCACCCTGCGGACAGCGCCGACCAGGAACCTCTCCGGTCATGGCGGCCGGCAGGGCGTCGTCCGCCCAGGTCGAAGGCGAGGTTCAGACATGACGGGACGGACACGGCTGAGTCGCTGGTCCTCGGGGGGTGCCGCCCTGCTGATGGCCGCCGCCCTGGCTGCCTGCGGTTCGGACGACGACGGCGGGGACGACGGCGGCTCTGCGGCCGCGGAGACCAGCGCCTCCGAGGAGAGCGCCGACCCCGCCGAGTTCTGCGAGGCATCGGTCGACCTCGAGGGCGCGTTCTCGATGGGCCCCCAGGTGGACGACACGGCACCGCCCGAGGAGCAGCAGGCCGCGCTGGAGGAGTTCGGCGCCACGGTGGAGCCCCTGCTCGCCGACGTGGAGGAGACCGCGCCCGAGGAGATCTCCGAGGACGTCACGACTGCCGCAGGCATCGTCCGCGAGGCCCTCGAGAGCGGCGACCCCTCCGCGATGGAGGGCCCGGAGTTCCAGGAGGCCGACGACAACATCGACGAGTACATGCTCGCCGAGTGCGGCTACGAGCAGGTCGAGGCCACCGGCGTGGACTACGAGTACGAGGGACTGCCCGAGTCCGTGCCCGCCGGCGTCGTGGCGGTGACCCTGACGAACGAGGGCACGGAGCTGCACGAGATCGGCATCGCCCGGATCAACGACGACGTCACCGAGCCGATCGAGGAGCTGCTCACCCTCCCCGAGGAGGAGGTCTTCTCGAAGCTGGAGCTGAAGGGCGTCACCGTGGTGGAGCCCGGCCAGTCGGAGACCACCTTCATGCGCATGGACGAGGGCCGGTACGGCGCGGCCTGCTTCATCCCCGAGGGGACGACGAGCATGGAGATGCCGGGCATGGGCGCACCCCACTTCACGATGGGCATGTTCGCGGAGTTCACGGCCGAGTGACGGGAGGTCCGCACGCGCCGGCCACCCGGCGCCAGTTCCTCGGCCTCACCGCAGCGGCCGGCTTCGCGCTCGTCACCGGCTGCTCGGCGCGGCAGCCGACGGCCGCAGGCCCCTCGACCTCGACCCCGGGGGGCCTGCGGCTGACGGCCGCGCCGATGCGGGTGGACCTGGCCGGCTCCGAGATCCCGACGTGGGGGTACGGCACGCTGCCCGGCCCGGAGATCCGGCTCCGGGCCGGCGACCGCCTGCGGGTGGAGCTGGACAACGAGCTCCCGGACGACACGACGATCCACTGGCACGGCCTGGCGCCACCGAACCGGATGGACGGCGTCCCCGGGCTGACCCAGGACCCGGTCGCTCCGGGCGAGCGCTTCACCTACGAGTTCGAGACGCCGACCGCCGGCTCGTTCATGTACCACGCGCACGTCGGGATGCAGCTCGACCGCGGGCTGTACGGACCGCTCGTCGTCGAGCCGCGGTCGGAGGAGCTCTCCTACGACCGCGAGTACACGCTGATGCTCGACGACTGGCGGGACGGCATGGACGCCCACGGCGGGCACGGCGCGGACGCCGGGCACGGGTCCGCCGCCGAGGACGACGGCGGCGACGCGGTCTCCTTCGGCGGGCGGTCCTATCCCCTGCTGCTGGTCAACGGACGGCCGCCGGAGGACCCACCGGTGCTCGAGACCCGGCCGGGCGACCGGTTGCGGCTGCGCGTCATGAACATCGCGGCCGACACCGGCTTCCGGTTCGCGATCGCCGGGCACCGGTTGACGGTCACGCACACCGACGGGATGCCGGTCGAGCCGATTCCGGTCGACGCCCTGCGGCTGGGCATGGGCGAGCGGTACGACGTCCTGGTCGAGTCCGCGCAGCGCGGCGGCGCCTGGCAGGTCGGCGTCCAGGCGGAGGGCCGCGGGGGCTGGGGCCGGGCCGTCCTCCGGTACGGCGGCAGCCCGGCGTCGTCGCCGCCCGCCGTCGCACAGCGGCCCGGTGAACTGGACGGCCGGCTGGTGGCCTACGCCGACCTGCTGGCCCGGGAGCCGCTGACGCTGCCCGCAGGCTCGCCCGACCGGGTGTACGACCTGGAGCTCTCCGGGACCCAGATCGGCGGGCAGAGCTACCCCGACGCTGATCCGTTGCCCGTGGCCGAGGGCGAGTGGGTCCGCATCACGATGCGCAACACCAGCGCGAAGTGGCACCCGATGCACCTGCACGGCCACCACTTCCAGGTGCTGACGCCCACCGGCCGCGGTCCGGTCAAGGACACCGCGACGGTGGCCGCGCGCGGCGGCGTCCTGAGCTTCGACTTCCTCGCCACGAACCCGGGCGACTGGCTGTTCCACTGCCACAACCACCACCACATGGAGGACGGCATGGTGCGGGTGGTGCGCTACCGCTGACGCGACGGCGATGAGATCGGACCTGCGCGTCGGTCAGGACACGGGACGGGGCGGAGCACCCGCCCGGATCCGGAGGAGACGCATGGCCAAGCTCGTGTACGGGATGGTGACCTCGCTGGACGGGTACGCGGTGCCGGCCGACGGCGACCTCGGCGCCGGAGCCGAGGACGAGGAGGTGCACACCTACATCGGGGACCTCTTCCGCGACCTCGGCACGTACCTCTACGGCCGGCGCATGTACGAGACGATGGTCTTCTGGGAGACCGCGCACGCCGAACCCGAGGCACCGCCGCACATCGTGCAGTACGCGCGCGACTGGCAGGCGGCCGAGAAGGTCGTCTACTCCACGACGCTGGAGTCCGTGTCGAGCGAGAGGACCCGGATCGAGCGGACCTTCGATCCCGGCGCGGTGCGCAGGCTGAAGGACGAATCCGAGCAGGACCTCTCCGTCGACGGCCCGACCCTGGCTGCGCAGGCGATCGCCGCCGGCCTGGTGGACGAGTACCACCTGTTCATCACCACGAGCGTGGTCGGCGGCGGCACGCGCTTCTTCCCCGACGGCGTGCGCCTGGACCTCGACCTGGTCGGAACGCGCGCCTTCGCCGGCGGGCTGATCCACGCGCACTACCGGACGCGCTGAGAGAGCCAGGGCCCGCACACGACGAAGGACCAGGCTGCCCGTCTCCGGGGAACCTGGCCCTGCGTGCCGGTGGGCGATACTGGGTTCGAACCAGTGACCTCTTCGGTGTGAACGAAGCGCTCTACCACTGAGCCAATCGCCCGGCACGGTCGCTCGCGACCGCTCCGTCATTCTGCCAGACGCTCACCGCCAGAGCGGAACCCACCCCGGCACCCAACTCGGAACCCCCGTGAGGTGCAGCGCAAGCACGAGGGCGCCGTAGACGCAGGCCGCCGTCGCCAGCGCCAGGAGCCCGCGCACCCAGACCGGCTGCCTCGTGACCCAGTCGGTCCAGCGGCTCACCTGCGCCTTGGTGAACTCCAGCAGCCGCTCGGCCCAGGTGAACTCGCTCGCCAGGACGAACAGGCCGGCGATCACGACGAGCCAGCCGGGCCCGGGCAGCGGGATGGTGACCAGGCCGACGCTGACGATCAGCCCGCCCACCACGCCGACGGCGACCCGGTAGGCATGGTTGGTGCTGCGGCGGGCGGCCAGCCGCCGCCGCCACTTCGCGTCCGCGACGCGCTCGCGCAGGCTGTTGACGTCGTCCGTGTCGTACCGGGCCCGCCGCTCGCTCCCGGTCTCGCGCTGCGGGTGCCGGTCCGGCGGAGCCACGGTCTCCTGTCCGCTCAGCGGGTCACCTCCACGATCCGGGTGCGCCGTCGCGCACTGTCCCGCGCGCGATCTCCGCAGCCTACGTCGGACCCGGGGCACGAAAGCTCCTCGGCAACCTCATCGGCCCCGACTGCCACAAACCCGTTTCCGAACGGTCCTCGGCGGACACACACCCCTCCATGACCGACAAGCGTGGCCGGTGCGACAGGTGTGACAGGAGTGACTCACTGCGTCACTCCCCCAGCGGAACGTCGTTGACCTGACATGACCAGCCGCTGGAACCCCGGTCACACGTCCCCCATCACGCTGCAGCTGATCGGTCCGCAATCGTGGACCGAGGTGCCGGCGCTGCTCTGCTACGACGCGACGGACCCCTTCGCCGTCCGGATCGCCTTCGGTGACATCGGCGACGACAGCGGCGCCGTCGACACCGACGAGGGCATCGCCTGGCTGGTCAGCCGCGAGCTGCTCCAGGTCGGCCTCGACCGCCCGTCGGGTGAGGGCGACGTGCGCGTCTGGCCCGCGCACTCGGCCAGCGACGTGCTCTTCCTGCACCTGCGCGCCCCGTCGGGCGAGGCGCTGTTCGAGCTGTCCCGAGCCGTCGTCGCCGGCTTCCTGCGGCAGACCGAGGCACTCGTCCCGTCGGGGTCGGAGAGCGAGCTGCTCCACCTCGACGACGAGCTGCACGTGCTCCTGTCCAACGGCGGAGCGGACCCGTCAGGGCACTGACCTGCAGAAACGTCACCGCCGGACGTCGGGCGACACATCGGGGGGACCCCCTCGTTGGACGCCGAAAATCCGTCAGGTAACGTTCTTCCTGCAACGCGGATGTGGCTCAGTGGTAGAGCATCACCTTGCCAAGGTGAGGGTCGCGGGTTCGAATCCCGTCATCCGCTCGGAACCTCGGGCGCTGATCGCGAGATCAGCGCCCGCGTGCGGTGGAGTGGCCGAGAGGCGAGGCAACGGCCTGCAAAGCCGTCTACACGGGTTCAAATCCCGTCTCCACCTCGTTCTCCTCCGCGGAGCACGAGCGCGGAGGAGGGACCGGTCGCACGACCGGACCGGGCGATTGGCGCAGCGGTAGCGCGCTTCCCTGACACGGAAGAGGTCACTGGTTCGATCCCAGTATCGCCCACCGAAGAACCCCAGGACGCCGATCAGGCTCCTGGGGTTCTCTCGTTCCCGGGCCGCGCAGCCCTCACGGCGCCCGTCGGGCGATGAGGACGCACTGCGGCACCGGGGCCGCCGCGCTGGTGGGCTCCGGGGCCGTGACCATCCGGGCGGCCGGGTCGAACCCCGCGCCGTCCAGCAGCCCTGCGACGTCGTCCGGCTGGAGCCGGTGGAAGTCCAGCGACACCGCCCGGCCGAACGCCTCGGTGAGGTGCAGGGTGTCGTCCCCGACCTGGAACGCGATCAGCACGTACCCCCCGGCCGGAGCACCCGGTGGAACTCCTCGAGCACCGCCCCCCGGTCCGGTCCGGGCACGTGGATGAGCGAGTACCAAGAGACCACGCCGGCCAGTTCGCCGTCCCGCCGGTCGAGGCTGCCCATCTCCCCCACGTCGAAGCCGAGGTGCGGATGCTCACGGCGTGCGAGGTCGACCATCGCCGAGGACAGATCGATGCCGCGCACGTCCAGGTGCAGCTCGGCGAACCCGGCCAGCAGAGCCCGGTCCAGCGGGGCCTGCGCGAGTTCGGCGCGGACGTCTCTGCGTACTCGCCGGCGACGGCGTCGTAGCCGCTCCGCGCCGCCGTCAGGTGCGCCGGCTCGTCCACGACGGGCGGCTAACCGCGGGCAGGCTCGACCCGCTCCACCCAGAAGCGCTCCACCTGCTCGGCCAGCTGCTCGCGCGTCCCGCTGTTGTCCAGCACGACGTCGGCCGCCGCGCGGCGCTGCTCGTCCGTCGCCTGCGCCGCGATGCGGGCGCGGGCGTCGGCTTCGGGCAGCCCGCGCTCCCCCAGCCGCGCCAGCCGGATGTCCAGCCCGGCCTCGACGACGAGCACGAGGTCGTAGGAGCCCGCCTGGCCGGTCTCGACCAGCAGCGGGACGTCGTTGACGAGGACGGCGTCCGCCGGTGCGCCGGCGGCCAGCTCGACGGCCCGGTCGCGCACCAGCGGGTGGACGATGGCGTCCAGCCGCGCCCGGGCCGCGGGGTCGGAGAAGACGACGGCGGCCAGCGCCGGGCGGTCCAGCGAGCCGTCGGCGGCGAGGACGCCGTTCCCGAACGCCTCGACGACGGCGGCCAGGCCCGGGGTCCCGGGTTCGACGACCTCCCGCGCGATCCGGTCGGCGTCGATGACGACCGCCCCGCGCGCGGCCAGCAACGCCGACACCGTGCTCTTCCCCGAGCCGATCCCACCGGTCAGTCCGATCCGCAGCATGTGCGCAGAGTAGCGACAGGACGCGCGGAACATCACGGACAGGTAACACGGGCCAGGGCCCTCGGCGCGTCGCACGAGTCCCACCAGTCACAGCACTAACTTCGGCCACGGCGATCTTCCCCCGCCGAGAGAGGCAGGACCCCACCATGTCGCGTCACAGGCCCGCTGCTGACTCCCCGTCCACCCGCGCCACCTCCCGTGGCGCCGGCCGGCACCGCACGGGTTCCCCCGCGGGTGTGCCGTGCGCGGACATCCCCGCGGTGCGCGAGCGCATGGCGTTCCAGCGCCCTCAGAGCGGACCGCGCAACGCCTTCCTGCGCTGGCTGGTGCAGACTCCCCCCGCCGGGCGGCACACCTGGACGTTCCTCGCCGGCAACGGCGGTCGTCCGCGCACCGCGTTCGCGATCATCCTCAGCCTCTGACCCACGCGTAGAGGCCCCGTGGACGCCGTCCACGGGGCCTTTCGCGTGCGCGCTGCCCACGGCGGGGCGTGAACCACCGAGGCCCAGAACCTGTCCGGTTCTGGGCCTCGGTGGTTCAGAGCTGTTCCTGCTTACTCGCCGCCGGCGAGCTTGGCCCGCAGCGCGGCCAGGGCCTCGTCGCTGGCCAGCGTGCCGCCGGTGCTGGCCGGGGCGTCCGGACCAGCAGCGTCGTCGCTGGAGTAGCTGCCACCGGCCGCAGCCTCGGCGTCGGCCTCCTTGGCCGCCGCGATCTGCTTGCGGTGCGCCTCGAAGCGGGCCTGAGCCTCGGCGTACTGGCGCTCCCAGGTCTCGCGAGCCTCGTCGAAGCCCTCGAGCCACTCACCCGTCTCGGGGTCGAAGCCCTCGGGGTAGATGTAGTTGCCCTGGTCGTCGTAGGACGCCGACATGCCGTAGGCGGCCGGGTCGAACTGCTCCTCGTCGCCGACGACGCCCTCGTTGGCCTGCTTGAGCGAGAGCGAGATGCGGCGACGGTCCAGGTCGATGTCGATGACCTTGACCAGGAGCTCGTCGCCGACCTGCACGACCTGCTCCGGGATCTCCACGTGGCGCTCGGCCAGCTCGGAGATGTGCACCAGGCCCTCGATGCCCTCGTCGACGCGCACGAACGCACCGAAGGGAACCAGCTTGGTGACCTTGCCCGGGACGACCTGCCCGATCTGGTGGGTCCGGGCGAACTGACGCCACGGGTCCTCCTGCGTCGCCTTCAGCGACAGCGAGACCCGCTCGCGGTCCAGGTCGACGTCGAGGACCTCGACGGTGACCTCCTGGCCGACCTCGACGACCTCGGACGGGTGGTCGATGTGCTTCCAGGACAGCTCGGAGACGTGCACCAGGCCGTCGACGCCGCCCAGGTCCACGAAGGCACCGAAGTTGACGATCGAGGAGACGACACCCGTCCGGACCTGGCCCTTGGCGAGCTTGTTGAGGAACTCGCTGCGGACCTCGGACTGGGTCTGCTCCAGCCACTGGCGACGCGAGAGCACGACGTTGTTGCGGTTCTTGTCGAGCTCGATGATCTTCGCCTCGAGCTCGCGGCCCACGTAGGGCTGGAGGTCGCGGACGCGGCGCATCTCGACCAGCGAGGCCGGGAGGAACCCGCGGAGACCGATGTCCAGGATGAGGCCGCCCTTGACGACCTCGATGACGGTGCCGGTGACGACCTCGTCGGCTTCCTTCTTGGCCTCGATCGTGCCCCAGGCGCGCTCGTACTGTGCGCGCTTCTTGGAGAGGATCAGCCGCCCTTCCTTGTCCTCCTTCTGGAGAACCAGGGCTTCCACCTCGTCGCCGACCTTGACGACCTCGTTGGGGTCGACGTCGTGCTTGATGGAGAGCTCGCGCGAGGGGATGACGCCCTCGGTCTTGTAGCCGATGTCCAGCAGCACCTCGTCCCGGTCGACCTTGACGATGACGCCCTCGACGATGTCGCCATCGTTGAAGTACTTGATCGTCGCGTCGATGGCGGCGAGGAAGTCCTCGGCGCTACCGATGTCGTTGATGGCGACCTGGGGGGTGCTGGAAGGACGGACCTGAGTGGAGGTCATGTGGTTGGTTGCTCCGGACGGTTTATGCGTAGGGACAGGGGAACCCGTGGCCTCGGGGCCACGGGGTGTTCAGCGGGGAGAGCCGACTCTGGCGTTCCGTGTGGGGAAAACCACGACAGACCTCTGGCGCATTCCTCATGGTACGGACGTGGGCACGTCCGGGTCCACCTGGGTGCGCGCCCCTCTGCCACCCCGGCGGCGTGTCACCATCGGCGTGTCATGAGCGCATCCACGCCGCCCCGGAGCGGGCTGCCCCTCGGCAGCGACGGCTACCCCGCGGCCGGCGGTGTGGCCCGCCGCCCGGCCGGCCAGGACGAGTCGGCCCGCGCCAACCGGCACTGGTGGGACGCCGCCGCGCCCGCCTACCTCGCCGAGCACGGCTCGGACCTCGGCGACGCCGACTTCCTCTGGTGCCCGGAGGGTCTGCGCGAGGCCGACGCCCGGCTGCTGGGGGACGTCGCGGGGCGGCGCGTGGTCGAGATCGGCTGCGGCTCGGCGCCCTGCGCGCGCTGGCTGGCCGGCGAGGGCGCCGACGTCGTGGCGCTGGACGTCTCCGCGGGCATGCTCGCCCGCGCCGTCGAGCTGAACCGGGCCACCGGCCTCGCCGTCCCGCTGCTGCAGGCCGACGCCGGTGCGCTGCCGCTGGCCACGGCGTCGATGGACCTCGCGTGCTCCGCGTTCGGCGGCCTGCCCTTCGTCGCCGACGCGCGGGCCGTGCTGGCCGAGGTGGCGCGGGTGCTGCGGCCGGGCGGCCGGTTCGTCGCCTCGGTGAACCACCCGATGCGCTGGCCCTTCCCGGACTCCCCCGACCCCGAGGACCTGCAGGTCACCTCGTCCTACTTCGACCGGCGGCCCTACGTCGAGACCGACGGCTCGGGCAGCACGGTCTACGTCGAGCACCACCGGACGGTCGGCGACTGGGCGCGGGCCGTCGTCGGCGCGGGGCTGGTGCTCGAGGACCTGGTCGAGCCGGAGTGGACGCCCGGCCGGACCCAGACCTGGGGTCAGTGGTCCCCCGAGCGCGGCGCCCTCGTCCCGGGCACGCTGATCCTGGTCTGCAGCACGCCCGCCTGACGCATCGCGCCGATCGGTCTGTCCGCAGCGCCCCGACGCGGGGACACTGGGCCCGTCGGCCGGCCCGCCCGGAGCCGGCCACCTCCCCGAGGGAGCAGACATGGCCTTGTTCATGGACGTGCACAACCACGTCGAGGGGCTCACCGCCGAGGCGGTCCAGGGGGCGCACCAGCGAGACCTCGAGGTGCAGGCGCGGTACGGCGTGGACTACAAGCAGTACTGGTTCGACGAGGCCAGCGGCAAGGTGTTCTGCCTCGTCGAGGCACCGGATGCTGACGCGGCAGCGGCGGTGCACCGCGAGGCGCACGGTCTGGTCGCCGACGACATCACACCGGTGAACCAGGGCAGCTGATCCGCAGGGGCTCGGACCTGCCGCCGGCAGCCGGCGCACGATCGACTGCCGGCGTGCAGATCTACGTGGTGACACATGCCGAGGTCGCCGTCGACCCCGCCGTGCCGGTTCCGGAGTGGGGCCTGTCCGCCGCCGGTCGCGCCCGTCTGACCCATCTGGTGGCGCAGCCGTGGGTGCCGACGCTGACCGGTGTGGTCAGCAGCGCGGAGCGCAAGGCGCTGCAGACCGCCGAGGTGCTGGCGGACGCGGCGGGGCTCCCGGTCGGGGTGGACGAGGAGCTCGGCGAGAACGACCGGTCCTCGACCGGCTACCTCCGGCCCGAGGAGTTCGAGGCAGTGGCCGACGCGTTCTTCGCCCGCCCGGAGGAGAGCGTGCGGGGATGGGAGCGGGCCGTCGACGCCCAGCGGCGCTTCGTGGCCGCGGTGCAGCGGGCGGTGGCGGGCGCCACGGGGGACGTCGCGGTCGTCGCCCACGGCGCGGTCGGTGCGCTCCTGCTGTGCTCGTTGCTCGGCGTGCCCGTCGACCGCCGCTACGACCAGCCCGGCCAGGGCAGCTTCTTCCGCTTCGACGCCGTCACGGGGCGGGTGCTGCACGGCTGGCAACGCCTCGACGGGGCGGTCCGGGACGCAGCTCTGGGCCTCTAGTCGAGGGTCAGACTCTGCGTCGAGGTCCGCGGTGCGCGACCGGGGTCGTCGTCACGGCCTCAGCCCTCGGCCAGGGCGCGGGCGTACCGGCGGCGGTACCGGCGCTGGGCCACCAGGACTGCGGGGAAGGCCAGGCGCCATCGACCGGAGCCGGGTGCGGTCACCGACCGCAGCGTCAGCCGGACGACACCGTCCTCGTCACGGTGCAGCACGAAGGCCTCCTCGCCCGAGACCGGGTGACCCTCCAGCGTGCCGTAGGCGAAGCCGCAGCGGTCCGGCCGGTCGACGACCGCGATCACGCGGGCCGGCTCCCGGATCCGGAGCGGGCCGACAGCGGCCAGGAGCCAGTAGTCGGCGCCGTTCCGCACGCCCGGGTCGGCCCCGGACGCGGGCTCGACCGCGAAGCCACTGCGGGTCTTCACCCCCCAGGAGAGCAGCGCCGCCTTCGCCTGCCCCCAGCACTCGTCGCCCTGGCCGACCAACACGGACCGCTCGTAGGCTCGGCGCCCGGCGGGCGCCGACCACTGCTGCTCCCCCGGCGCCGTCACCCCGGCCGGGCCGTAGGTCAGCGACCGGGCCGCGAGCTCCCCGGGCACCATCCCTAGTGCGCGGCCTCGTCCCAGGTGCGGCCGGAGCCGACCGAGACCTCGAGCGGGACCGACAGCTCGGCAGCGCCGGCCATCTCGCGCCGCACCAGCGCCTCCAGCGTCTCCCGCTCCCCCGCCGCGACCTCGAACACGAGCTCGTCGTGCACCTGGAGCAGCATCCGCGAGCGCAGCCCCTCGGCGGCGATCGCCTTCTCCACGTTCAGCATCGCGACCTTGATGACGTCGGCCGCCGAACCCTGGATGGGTGCGTTGAGCGCCATGCGCTCGGCCATCTGCCGGCGCTGCCCGTTGTCGCTGGTGAGGTCGGGCAGGTAGCGCCGCCGACCCAGGGTCGTCTCGGTGTAGCCGGTCTGCCGGGCGTCGTCCACGACGCCGTCGAGGTAGTCGCGGATGCCGCCGAAGCGCTCGAAGTAAGCGTGCATCTGCTCGCGGGCCTCCTCCACGGAGATGCGCAGCTGCCCGGACAGCCCGTAGGCGCTCAGCCCGTAGGCCAGGCCGTAGCTCATCGCCTTGATCCGGCGGCGCATCTCCGGGTCGACCTCGGAGATCGGGATGTCGAAGGCCCGGGAGGCGACGAAGGAGTGCAGGTCCTCCCCCGACATGAAGGCCTCGATCAGCCCCTCGTCCTTGGAGAGGTGCGCCATGATCCGCATCTCGATCTGGCTGTAGTCCGCCGTCATCAGGGACTCGTAGCCCTGCCCGACGACGAACGCCTGCCGGATGCGCCGGCCCTCCGCGGTGCGGATCGGGATGTTCTGCAGGTTCGGGTCGGTCGAGGAGAGCCGGCCGGTCGCGGCGATCGTCTGCTGGAACGTGGTGTGGATCCGCGAGGCGTCGTCGACCATCGGGATCAGGCCGTCGATGACGGTGCGGAGCCGGGTGACGTCTCGGTGCCGGAGCAGGTGCTCGAGGAAGGGGTGCCCGGTCGAGGCGAGCAGCGAGGTCAGCGCATCGGCGTCCGTGGTGTACCCGGTCTTGTTCTTCTTCGTCTTCGGCAGCCCGAGCTCGTCGAAGAGCACCGCCTGCAACTGCTTGGGCGAGCCGAGGTTCACCTCGCGGCCGATCACCGCGTAGCACTCGGCCGCGGCCGCGGCGACGCCGTCGGCGAACTCCTTCTGCAGGTCGTGCAGGAAGTCCAGGTCGACGGCGATGCCCCGGTACTCCATCGCGGCCAGCACCCGGGTGAGCGGCAGCTCGATGCCGCCGAGCAGCGCGTCGCCGCCCTTCTCCCCCAGCACCGTCTCCAACGCCTCGGACAGGTCGTTGACCGCCACGGCCTTGAGCGCGTCGGCGTGCGCGGCCTCGCGGGCGACGTCGTCCTCCGACGGGCCGAGCCCGTCCAGCGTGAGCTGGCCCTCGGGCTCCGCGGTGTCCTTGAGCTCACGGCGCAGGTAGCGCACGGCAAGGTCGCCGAGGTCGAAGGAGCGCTGCCCAGGCATGGCCAGGTAGGCGGCGAGCGCGGTGTCGCTGGTGATGCCCGCGACCTCCCAGCCGCGGGCCCAGATCGCCAGCAGCGGCCCCTTGACCTCGTGCACGACCTTGGGCACCGCGGCATCGGCGAGCCAGGCGGCCAGCGCCTGCTCGTCGGCGGCGTCCAGCTCGGGGCCGAGGTCGACGAACGTGGCGTGCCCGTCGCCCGCCGCGAGCGCGAGGCCGGTCAGCTCGCCGGTGCCGCGACCCCAGGTGCCGCGGAAGATCACCCCGGTGTGCCCGGTGCGGGTGTGCGCGTCCAGCCACTCCCCCAGCCCGCCGGCGGCCGGCTCGTCGAGCTCGACGTCGAAACCGCCCTCGACCTCGGGCTCGGCACTGGTGAGCGTGGCGAACAGCCGGTCGCGCAGTACCCGGAACTGCAGGTTGTCGAAGAGGGTGTGCACCTCGTTGCGGTCCCACGCCTGGACGGCGAGGTCCTGCGGACCGATCTCCAGCGGCACGACCCGGTCGAGCTCGGTGAGCCGGCGGTTCTGCATCACCGAGGAGAGGTGCTCGCGCAGCTTCTCCCCGACCTTGCCCTTGACGGTGTCGACCTGGTCGACGAGCTCGGCGAGCGAGCCGTACTCGCGGATCCACTTCGCGGCGGTCTTCTCCCCCACGCTGGGGATGCTGGGCAGGTTGTCGCTCGGGTCGCCCCGGAGCGCGGCGAAGTCCGGGTACTGCGTCGGGGTCAGGCCGTACTTCTCCTCGACCGCGGACGGGGTGAACCGGGTCATGTCCGAGACGCCCTTGCGCGGGTAGAGCACCGTCACGTGCTCGTTGACCAGCTGCAGCGCGTCCCGGTCGCCGGTGGCGATGAGCACGTCCATCCCCTGCTCGACCGCCTGCACGGTGAGCGTGGCGATGACGTCGTCGGCCTCGTAGCCCTCAGCGGTGATCACCGGGACGCGCAGCGCGCCGAGCACCTCCTGGACGAGGCTGACCTGGCCCCGGAAGTCGGTCGGACTCTCGGCGCGATTGGCCTTGTACTCGGCGAAGATCTCGCTGCGGAACGTCTTGCGGCCGACGTCGAACGCCACGGCGAGGTGCGAGGGCTGCTCGTCGCGCAGGATGTTGATCAGCATCGACGTGAAGCCGTAGACGGCGTTGGTCGGCTGCCCCGTGGTGGTCGAGAAGTTCTCGACCGGCAGCGCGAAGAAGGCGCGGTAGGCCAGCGAGTGCCCGTCGAGGAGCAGGAGCCGCGGACGGACCCCCGGCATCGTGGGGACGGCGGGCGCTGAGGTGGAGACCGGAGCGGACATCGCCGTCGATCCTAGGTGCGGGCACCGACACCCGGGACCGGCCGACCCGCAGGGCCGGTGGCTACGGTGCCGGGGTGACCACTCCTCCTCCTGAATGGCTGCCCGGCAGCATGCGCAGCCCGCTGGACGACAAGCTCGGCATCGAGATCGTCGACTTCACCCCCGACCGCCTGGTCGCGACCATGCCGGTGGCGGGCAACGAGCAGCCGTTCGGCCTGCTGCACGGCGGAGCGACCTGCGCCCTGGTGGAGACGATCGGCTCGGTGGCCGCGGCGATCGGCGCCGGCGCGGGCAAGCAGGTGGTCGGCATCGAGCTCAACGCGAGCTACCTGCGGGCGGCGACGTCGGGCACGGTGACGGCGGTGTGCACGCCGGTCCGCCGCGGCCGCACGCTGTCGACCTTCCTCATCCAGGTCACCGACGACGACGGCCGGCCGACGGCGACCGCCCGGCTGACCTGCATGACGCTCAGCGGCCCGCAGTAGTCGAGGGCAGCGGGGGCAGGCTGCGCCGCCGGGCCATGGCCGGCACCCGCCGCGGCAGGGGCAGGATCCCCAGCCGGCGGCGCTGCCAGGCGGCCAGCGAGCGGCCGAGGGTGTTGACCGAGGCGATGCGCCGGGTGGTCAACGGGGCGAAGCCCATCCGCGCGAAGAAGCGCTGCCGGTCGGCCTCCTGCGGCACGGCGGCGACGACGTAGGCCGCACCGTTCGCCCGCGCGTAGGTCGCCGCCGCGGCGAGCAGGGCGGCACCGACGCCGGCGCGCCGGTGCTCCCGGTGCACCACGAACGTGTCGACGGTGACCTGCGGCGTGCCCAGCACGAGCGACAGCGGATCCAGGCCCAGCACCGCCAGCCCGACGCCGACCCCGGCGTCCGCGTCCCCGTCGGGCCCGGGCAGGACGGCGAGCACGACGCGGTGGCCGCCGTCCTCGAGCAGGCGCCGGAAGCCCGCACCGGCGGCGTGCACGGGCGGGTGCCCGGTCAGCACCTCTTCGGTGTGCGACTCCACCCGGAGCTGGCGGACCAGCTCGAGGATCACCGACAGGTCGTCGGGACGAGCCACGCGCGTGACGACCGTGGACCGCGATGCGGATCCTGGCACAGCTGCCTCCCCCTGCGAATTGACCGCAGAGTGCACCGCCTGATACGGGCCGTGACGACGGCGCGCCGCCTCGTGTGACGCGCGGGACGCGCGGTGCGAGATGCGACCGGACGGTGAGCGAACGGCCCGGGCGGTGCCAGCCGGGGAGGCGGCCCGGAAACGCGTCGGGGCCCGGACGTCCGGAGACGTCCGGGCCCCGACGGGCCGGTTCAGCGGGTCAGACGTCGCCGCCGAGGTAGGCCGCCCGCACGCTGTCGTCGGCGGCCAGCTCGCCACCGGTCCCGGTGCGGACCACCTCGCCCGTCTCCAGGATGTAGGCGCGGTCGGCGATCTTGAGCGCCTGGGCGGCGTTCTGCTCGACCAGCAGGATCGTGGTGCCCTGCTCCCGGATCTCCTTGATGATCGTGAAGATCTGCTGGATCAGCTTCGGCGCCAGGCCCATGGACGGCTCGTCCAGCAGCAGCAGCGTCGGGTGGGACATCAGCGCCCGCCCGATCGCCAGCATCTGCTGCTCGCCGCCGGACATCGTCCCGGCCGCCTGGTCCCGCCGCTCGAGCAGCCGCGGGAAGAGCGTGAACACCCGCTCCAGGTCCGCCGTCCGGGTCTTCGCCCGGTCGGCGCGCGCGTAGGCGCCCATGTCCAGGTTCTCGACCACGGTCATGCCCGGGAAGATCCGCCGGCCCTCGGGTGACTGGCTGATCCCCAGCGGCACGCGCTCGTGCGAGGCCATGTGGGTGATGTCCCGGTCCTGGAACCGGACCGAGCCGGCCCGCACCTTGCGCAGCCCCGACAGCGTCTTCAGCGTCGTCGTCTTGCCGGCGCCGTTGGCCCCGATGAGGGTGACCACCGACCCCTGCTCGACGGAGAACGTGATGTCCCGGATGGCCTCGATGCGCCCGTAGTTGACGCACAGCCCCTCGACCTCGAGCAGCATCAGAGGTTCGCCTCCTCGTCGTCGAGATCGTCGACCTCGGTGCCGAGGTAGGCGGCGATGACCGCCGGGTCGTTGCGGATCTGGGCCGGAACGCCCTCGGCGATCTTCCGGCCGAACTCCAGGACGGCGACGCGGTCGCTGACACCCATGACCAGGCTCATGTCGTGCTCGATGAGCAGCACGGTGAGGCCACGGTCGCGGATCCGCCGGATGAGGTCCATGAGCTGGGCCTTCTCCGCCGGGTTGAACCCGGCGGCCGGCTCGTCCAGGCAGAGCAGCCGGGGCTTGGTCGCCATCGCCCGGGCGATCTCCAGCCGGCGCTGCTCGCCATAGGAGAGGTTGCGCGCCAGCTCGTCGGCCCGCCGCTCCAGGCCGAGGAACTTCATCACCTCGCGGGCGGTCTCCTCGCCCTCCCGCTCCTCGCGGCGGTGCCGCGGGGAGCGGAAGAGCGCGTCGATCACGTTCGTGCGGTGATGGGCGTCCGCGCCGACCAGGACGTTCTCCAGCGCCGTCATGTTGCCGAACAGCCGGATGTTCTGGAAGGTGCGCGCGATGCCCAGGCGGGTGATCGCGAACCGCTTGCGCCGGCCCAGCGGGGAGCCGGCGAAGCGGACCTCGCCGGACGTGGGCTGGTAGACGCCGGTCATCACGTTGAAGCAGGTGGTCTTGCCGGCCCCGTTCGGTCCGATGAGCCCGAGGATCTCGCCCTCGCGCACGTCGAAGCTCACGTGGTCCAGCGCCTTGAGGCCACCGAACTGGATGCTGACGTCGTCGACCGACAGCAGCGCGGCACCCTCGCCGGTGGCGGGCTGCCCGGCCACGGGGATCTCAGACACGATCGGTCCCCTCCTCGAGTGCGTCGAGTTGCTCGTCGACGGCCTGGGCACGTCTGGTGCGCCGCGGTGGGATGAGCCCCTGGGGCCGGAAGTTGGCCAGGATCAGCAGGGCCATGCCGAAGACCAGCAGCCGCCACTCCTCGAAGCCGCGGAACCGCTCCGGCAGGTAGGCCACCACGATCGCGCCCATGATGACGCCCCAGCGGTTGCCGGCACCGCCGACGACGACGGCGGCGACGAACAGGATGCTCAGGAGCAGCTGGAAGGACTCCGGGTTGATGAAGCCCTGCCGCGAGGCGAACAGGGCGCCGGAGAGGCCGCCGATGAACGCGCCACAGGCGAAGGCCAGCAGCTTGAACTTGAACGTCGGGACGCCCATGAGCTCGGCGGCGTCCTCGTCCTCCCGGGTCGCCTCCCACGCACGACCGACGCGGGACAGCCGCAGCATCCGGTCGGCTCCCAGCACGATGAAGATCACCGTGAGGGCGAGCCAGTAGTACGGCGCCTGGTCGGCCACGCCGAAGACGAGGAACTTCGTCTTGTCGTCGAGGTCGATGACCGCCGTCGCGCCCTCCCACTGGAGGTGCGGCAGCTCGAACAGCTCCACGCTCGGCGGGCGCGGCACGCCGGTGATGCCCTTGGCCGCGCCCAGCCACTCCGTGTTGAGCGCGGTCAGCCGGATGATCTCGCCGAACCCGAGAGTCACGATCGCCAGGTAGTCACCCCGCACCCGCAGGGTGGGGGCACCGAGCAGGATGCCGGAGATCGTGGTGATCACCACCGCGAGCGGGATCAGCAGCCACCAGGACAACTGCGCCTGGAGCGATCCGAGCACGGCCACCGTGTAGGCGCCGACCGCGTAGAAGCCGACGTACCCGAGGTCCAGCAGACCCGCGTAGCCGAGGACGACGTTGAGCCCGAGGGCGACCAGCACGTAGCTGGCCACCGTGAAGAGCACGGCGCCGAAGTCGGTGTCGGGCGTGCTGAGGATCGGGATCTCCAGCAGCGGCAGCAGGTAGAGCAGCACCACGAACAGGCCGATCAGCGCCCACTTCGCGGGCCGGGGCAGCGCGGTCACCCGGCGGGAGAGCGCCAGCCGGTCCCAGCCGAAGCGGTTGCGCCCCATGTCGTCGGTCTGGCCGACGGTCGAGGCCGGCACCCCGCCGGCCGTGGAGCCCTCGCGCAAGGGGATGTGCGGTTCACTCATGCGCGGGCCCTCCCCAGGCTTTCGCCGAGCAGCCCCGTGGGGCGGAACAGCAGGATGACGACCAGCAGCAGGAACGCGACGACGTCGCGCCACTCGGAACCGATCAGGGCCGAACCGTAGTTCTCGGCCAGGCCGAGCACGAAGCCGCCGAGCAGCGCCCCGCGGACGTTGCCGATGCCGCCCAGGACGGCCGCGGTGAACGCCTTCACGCCGAGCAGGAAGCCGGCGTTCCAGCGGGTGACGCCGAAGCGCATCAGGTACAGCAGCGCCGCCGCACCGGCCATGATCCCGCCGACGAGGAACGTCGCGCGGATGATCCGGTTGCGGTTGACGCCCATGAGCGCCGCGGCCTCGGAGTCCTGGGCCACGGCGCGGATGCCGCGGCCGGTGCGGGTGCGGCGGATGAACTGGTCCAGCGCCACCATCATGAGCACGGCGCTGACGATGATGATGACGTCGACGTTGCTGACGGTGTACCCGCCCACGGTGAACAGGCCCTCGGTCTCGAGGGGGTTCTGGAAGCGGGTGTTGTCGCGCGCCGAGCGGACGTAGGGGTCCAGGGTGTCGCGCAGGCCGATCCAGCCGGCGACGCGGTCACGCAGACCCATGATCTCGGCCAGCGCGAAGCTGGCGCCGATGGCGCTGATGAGCGCGACCAGCTTGGGGGCGTCGAGCCGGATGAGCCGGCGGTAGGCCACCCGCTCCAGGAGCAGGGCCACACCACCGCTCACGGTCATCGCGGCGAGCAGGGCGAGGAGCAGGACACCGATGACGACCGGCATCGCGCTGCCGGGGGCCACGCCCAGTGCCACGGTGACCCAGACCGCGGCGAAGCTGCCGAACATCCAGACTTCGGAGTGGGCGAAGTTGATCAGCTGGAGCACGCCGTAGACGAGCGTGTAGCCGAGCGCGACGAGGCCGTAGACGGCGCCGAGCACGAGACCGGTGACGGTCAGCTCGACGAAGTTGTTGAACAGGAAGGACACTGGGCCTCCGAGCGGCAGAGGTAGGCGCGGCCGGGTCTCCTCAGCGAGGAGAGCCCGGCCGCGCCCTGTGGGTCAGCGGGAGATCAGTTGGTCTCGATCTCCTGGTCGGCGACGATCTCGCCGTTCTCCACCTTGTAGGCCCAGACCGAGATGTTCTCCGGCTCGCCGTCCTCGTCGAAGGTGATGGTCTTCGTGATGCCCTCACCCGAGTAGTCGTTGATCCACTCGAGCAGCGACTCACGGTCGGTGTTGCCCTCGAGGATTCCCTCGAGCATCACGTTGGCGGCGTCGAACGCCTCGGCCGAGTAGGTCGCCGGCGCAGCGCCGAAGGCCTCCTCGAACGCGGCGTAGAACTCCTGCTCCTCCTCCGGGGGGAGGCAGGGGCAGGTGATGATCGTGCCCTCGGCAGCGTCACCGGCGGCCTCGATGAAGCCGGGGTCCTTCACGCCGTCGGCGACGACGAACGTCGCCTCGACACCGGCAGCACGCATCTGCTGCACGAGCAGGCCGGCCTCGGCGTAGTAGCCGCCGAAGAAGACCGAGTCGGCACCCGAGCTGCGGATGGCGGTCACGGTCGCCGAGAAGTCGGTCTGCCCGGTCTGGATCGTGTCGGTGCCGACGACGGCGTCACCGGCGCTCTCCTCGACGATCTCGGCCAGGCCGGCGCCGTAGGCGGAGGCGTCGTCGACGACGAACACCTTCTCGCTCTTGATGACGTCGGCGATGTAGGTCGCCGCCGCCGGGCCCTGGCTGGCGTCGTTGCCCAGCACGCGGTGGAAGGTGTCCCAGCCGTTCTGGCTCAGGTCGGGGTTGGTGGCCGACGCGGAGATGGTCGGCAGCCCGCCCTCGGCGAAGATCGGGCCGGCCGTGTCGGACTCACCCGAGAAGGCGGGGCCGACGATGCCGATGACCGAGTCGTCACCGATGGCCTGCGTGGCCAGACCGGTCGCCTGGTTGGGGTCACCGGCGGAGTCGTACTCCTCCAGCGACACCTGGCAGTCGGCGTTCTCCTCGTTGAACTGGTCCACCGCGAGCTGGACGCCGTTGCGGATGTTGATGCCGAGGTTCGCCGCGGCGCCGGTCAGGGCACCGAAGTAGCCGATCGCGACGTCCTCGCAGGTACCGGCCTCGCCACCGCCGCTCGAGGCCTCCTCGTCGTCGCCGCCCGAGGTGCCGCAGGCGCTGAGTGCCAGCGCCAGGGCGAGCAGGGGCGCGCCCGTCTTGACCGAGAAACGCACATGTCCTCCAGAGCCAGATCGGCGGGCCGCTGTTCGGCCGCGCCGGTGGTCGTTGTGCCGTCCCGGTGGGAGCGGCTGGCAAACAGTAGGGCGCCCCCCGTGCCACGTTGAGAGGCAGAGGTCGATTCGTGACCGTCTCGTGATCGCGCCCGGGAATGCCCGCGGACCGCGGTGGATCGGAGGCCGCAGCGCGGCTCCACGACACTCCCGTTGCTTCGTAGGCGCAGGGGTCCGAGGGCCGACGATCGACAGGTGACCACCCCGGTGGAGTCGCTATAGCGACGGCACACTCGGCGGTCAGGCCGGGTCGGCCTCCGCGGGGACGCCGTCGGTGAGGATCCGCTCCGCGAGCGCCCTCATCGACGTCCGCTCGTTCATCGCGGTGCGCTGCAGCCAGCGGAACGCATCGGCCTCGGTCAGCCCGCGCTCGGCCATCAGCCGGCCCTTGGCCTTCTCCACCGCCTGGCGGGCCGCGAGCCGCTCCTCGAGCGTGCGCACCTCGCCGTCCAGCGCGGCCATCTCGGCGAACCGGCCACGGGCCACCTCGATCGCGGGCACCAGGTCGTTCTTCGAGAACGGCTTCACCAGGTAGGCCATGGCACCGGCGTCCCGCGCCCGCTCCACCAGCTCGCGCTGGCTGAACGCGGTCAGCACGATCACCGGGGCGATCCGGGCCGAGGCGATCTGCTCCGCCGCGGACAACCCGTCGAGCACCGGCATCTGGATGTCGAGGATCACCAGGTCCGGCGACAGCTCCATGGCGCGGTCCACGGCCTGCTGCCCGTCGCCCACCTCGGCAACGACCTCGTACCCCTCCTCCTCGAGCATCTCCTTGAGATCGAGACGGATGAGTGCTTCGTCCTCGGCGATGAGAACCCTGGCCGGCGCGCTGCTCACGAGGGCGAGCCTAGCCACGTCGGCCCCCACCGGGCCCCCGCTAGGCTGATCCGGCTGCCGGCCCGACCGGCACGCCCCCGTACCCCAATCGGCAGAGGGAGCGGATTCAAAACCCGCGCAGTGTGCGTTCGAGTCGCACCGGGGGCACTGGACCTGATCGTCGTCCTCCGGACGACACCGCCACCACGAGCCGTTCCCCGGCTGCGGCGAGCGTGTCCCTGCCGATCGTCGGGGACCCTCCGGGCCCCGCTCCTCTCGGCGCCTCGCGGGGCGCCTCACGTTCCAGCGTCTTCGTCCTGCGTCGCGACATGCCTCGGGGACCCTCCGGGCCCCGCTCGACCTGCCGCATACGGTGGCCATGTGACCGAGCCCGCTCCGCACATGACTCCTGAGCAGTTCCGGCAGCACGGCCACGAGGTCGTGGACTGGATCGCCGACTACTGGGCGCGGGTGGAGTCCCTGCCAGTGCGCTCGACGGTGGCGCCGGGCGATGTGCGGGCCGCGCTGCCGGACGCGCCCCCGGAGCGGGGCGAGCCGTTCGCCGACGTGCTGGGCGACCTCGACCGCGTCGTGGTCCCCGGCCTCACGCACTGGCAGCACCCGGGCTTCTTCGGCTACTTCCCCGCGAACACCTCCGGGCCCTCCGTGCTCGGCGACCTCGTCTCGGCGGGCCTCGGCGTCCAGGGCATGTCGTGGGTGACCAGCCCGGCCGCGACCGAGCTCGAGCAGCACGTCATGGACTGGTTCGCCGAGCTGCTCGGGCTGCCCGCGTCCTTCCGCTCCACCGGCACCGGCGGCGGCGTCGTCCAGGACTCCAGCTCCGGCGCCAACCTCGTCGCGCTGCTCGCCGCCCTGCACCGCGCCAGCGGCGGCGCGACAGTCCGCCGCGGCGTCGAACCCGAGCGGGCCACCGTCTACGTCTCCCGGGAGACCCACTCCTCGATGGAGAAGGCCGTCCGCATCGCCGGCCTGGGCAGCGACGCGGTCCGCATCGTCGAGGTCGACGGCGCCCTGGCCATGGACCCCGCCGCGCTCGCCGCCCGCATGGAGCGCGACGTCGCCCGCGGGTACACCCCGGTGCTGGTCTGCGCCACCGTCGGCACGACGTCGACCACCGCCATGGACCCGCTGGCCGCGATCGGCCCGATCTGCCAGAAGCACGGCGCGTGGCTGCACGTCGACGCCGCCTACGCCGGCGTCAGCGCCGTCGTCCCCGAGCTGCGCGCCCTCCAGGACGGCGTGGAGTGGGCCGACAGCTACACCACCGACGCGCACAAGTGGCTGCTCACCGGGTTCGACGCCACCCTCTTCTGGGTCGCCGACCGCGCCGCCCTGACCGGGGCCCTGTCGATCCTCCCGGAGTACCTGCGCAACGCCGCCACCGACGCCGGCACCGTCGTCGACTACCGCGACTGGCAGGTGCCCCTCGGCCGGCGCTTCCGGGCGCTCAAGCTCTGGTTCGTGCTCCGCTGGTACGGCGCCGAGGGCCTGCGCGCGCACATCCGCACCTCGGTCGCCCTCGCCCAGGAGCTGGCCGGCTGGGCCGAGGCCGACGAGCGGTTCGACGTGCTCAGCCCGCACCCGCTGTCGCTGGTCTGCCTGACGCCGCGCTGGCCGGCCGGGGTCGACGCCGACGTCGCCACCATGACCCTGCTCGAGCGGCTCAACGACGGCGGCGAGGTGTTCCTGACCCACACCACCGTCGGGGGTCGCGCCGTCCTCCGGATCGCGGTGGGCGCGCCGGCGACGACCCGAGCGCACGTCGAGCGGGTGTGGACCCTGCTGCGCGAGGGCCACGACTGGCTGGCCGCCGACTTCGCCACCCAGGCCGCCGAGCAGGCCGCCGCCCGCCAGGCGGAGCGTGACCGCATCGCGGCCGAGGCCCGGCAGGCCGTGCAGCCCGCCGACGACGAGAGCGCCCAGGAGCCCGCACCCGCCGAGTGAGCGCGGGCGGGCACCGGGATGCTCGACCTCAGAGCGAGCGGATGAGCCCCTGCTGCGTGACGGTGGCGATGTGGGTGCCGTCGGCGGCCCAGATCTGGCCGAAGCACAGCGCCCGCCCGTGGGAGGCCACCGGGCTGTCGGTCTCGTAGAGGAACCACTCGTCGGCCCGCAACGACTGGTGGAACCACACCGCGTGGTCCAGGCTCGAGCCCGCCGTCCTCCCCCAGCCGCCGCCCATGCGCGCGGTGCCGGCACCGAGCAGGCTCAGGTCGCTGGCGAAGGTGAGGGCGGCCGCGTGCACGGCCTGGTCGTCGGGCAGCCGGCCGGCCACCCGCATCCAGGCCCACGACTTCGTGTCGGGGTAGGTCTTGGGCGGGCGGTGGAAGGGGTGCTCGAGCATCCGCTGCTCCACCGCCATGCCGATGCTCATCGCGGCGCGTGCCTCCTCGCCGCGGGAGGCCAGCAGCTCGAGGAACGTCGGCAGGCTCTCCGGGGCCGGGACGTCGGGCATCGGGAGGGCGTGCTCGGCGTAGGCGGCCTCCCCCGCGGAGGCGTCGGCGGTCAGCGCGAAGATCGCCGCGTCCTTGTCCCCGCGGCGCTGCCAGGCGACCACCCGGCGGGTGCTGAAGGTGCGCCCGTCGCGCATCCGCTCGACGGCGTAGCGGATCTCCTCGTTCGGGTCGCCCGGGCGGAGGAAGTACGAGTGCAGCGAGTGCACCGTGCGCCCCTCCGGCAGGGTCAGGGCGGCTGCCATGAGCGCCTGACCCGCCACCTGGCCGCCGAAGATGCGCTGCATCGTCGTGTCCGGCGTCTTCCCGACGTACAGGTCGGGCTCGCGCTCCTCGAGCGCCAGCACGGACATCAGCGCCGCCGCCTGGGTGTTCTCGTCGCCGCCGGTCATGAGTCGGTACCCACCTCGTGCACGCGGATCAGGTTGGTCGAGCCCACGGTGTTGGGCGGGCTGCCGGCCACGACCACCACCCGGTCGCCGACCTTGAGCCGGCCGATCGACAGCAGCGAGAAGTCCACCTGGGCGACCATGTCGTCGGTGTGGGCGACCTCCGGGACGAGGAACGTCTCCACACCCCAGGTGAGCGCGAGCCGGCTGCGGACCGCCGGATCCACCGTGAAGGCCAGCAGCGGCTGCCGGGGGTGCAGCGAGGAGAGCCTGCGCGCGGTCTCGCCGGTCTGCGTGAAGGTGGCCAGCGCCTTCACGTCCAGCGCCTCGCCGACGTCCTTGGCCGCGCGCACGATCGCCCCGGAGCGCGACCGCGAGCGGCGCACGACGTCGGGCACGGGCATGTGCTCGCTCTCGACCGCGTCGATGATCCGCTCCATGGTGCGGACGGCGGCGATCGGGTGGGCACCCACCGAGGTCTCGCCCGAGAGCATCACCGCGTCGGCGCCGTCGAGCACCGCGTTGGCGACGTCCGAGGCCTCCGCACGGGTCGGGCGCGAGTTGACGATCATCGACTCGAGCATCTGGGTGGCGACGATGACGGGCTTGTTGCGCTCCCGCGCGGACTGGATGGCGCGCTTCTGCACCAGCGGCACCTGCTCCAGCGGCAGCTCCACGCCCAGGTCGCCGCGTGCGACCATGATGCCGTCGAACGCCTCGACGATCTCGTCCAGCCGATCCACCGCCTCGGGCTTCTCCAGCTTGGCGATGACGGGGACCTCGACATCCTCCTGGCGCATGATCTCCCGCACCAGCTCGGCGTCGTCGGCGTGCCGGACGAAGGACAGCGCGATGAAGTCGACGCCGAGCCGCAGCGCGAAGCGCAGGTCGAGCTCGTCCTTCTCCGACAGCGCCGGGACGCTGACGGCCACGCCGGGCAGCGACAGCCCCTTGTTGTTGGACACCGGCCCGCCCTCGATGACCAGGCAGGTGACGTCGGGGCCGTGCACGGAGAGCACGGTGAGCGCGAGCTTGCCGTCGTCGACCAGCAGCCGGTCCCCGACGGAGACGTCGTTGGCCAGGTCCTTGTAGGTCGTGGAGACGCGCTCGGCGGTGCCCTCGACGTCGTCGACGGTGATGATGATCTGGCTGCCGGTGGGCCACTCGACCGGCCCGGCGGCGAAGGTGCCCAGCCGGATCTTGGGACCCTGCAGGTCGGCCAGGACGGCGACGGCGTGCCCGGTGCGGTCGGAGGCCTCGCGCACCCGCTGGTAGGCGGTGGCGTGATCGGCGTGCGCGCCGTGGCTGAAGTTGAGCCGAGCCACGTCCATGCCGGACTCGACGAGGGCGGTGACCTGCTCGGGGGAGCTCGTGGCCGGACCGAGTGTGCAGACGATCTTGGCGCGGCGGGACATGACCGCAACGCTAGTGGCAGCAGCGCGAGGCGACAGCGTCGACCCAGGACGCCGTGCGCCGCCAGAGGCGGGGGTCACATCCCCCGCCTCCGGCGGACCTCAGCGCAGGGCGACGGCGTTCGGCGTGACCGGCCGGGGCAGCGCCGAGGCGCCGGTGAGCCAGGTGTCCGCGGCGGCAGCCGCGGCCCGGCCCTCGGCGATCGCCCACACGATGAGCGACTGACCGCGGCCGATGTCGCCGGCCACGAAGACGCCGGGGACCGTCGACATGAACTCGGCGTCCCGGACGACGTTGTCGCGCTGGTCCATCTCCACGCCCAGGGAGTCGAGCAGCCCCTCGCGCTGGGCGCCGGTGAAGCCCATGGCCAGGAAGACCAGGTCGGCCGGCAGCTCCCGCTCGCTGCCCTCGATCTTCTGGAACCGGCCCTCGACCCGCTCGACCTCGTGCAGCAGCAGAGCGCGCACGGTGCCGTCCTCGTTGCCCAGGAACCGCTCGGTGTTCACCGAGTAGAGCCGCTCGCCGCCCTCCTCGTGGGCGCTGGAGACCCGCATGATCATCGGGTAGGTCGGCCACGGGTTCGCGTCCTGGTCCCGCCGGTCCGGCGGCGCCGGCATGATCTCCAGTTGGGCGACCGAGGCCGCTCCCTGGCGGTGCGCGGTGCCGAGGCAGTCGGCGCCGGTGTCACCGCCACCGATGATCACCACGTGCTTGCCGGCCGCGTTGATCGGCGGGTCGTCCAGCTCGCCGAGCGCCTGCCGGTTGCCCAGCGGCAGGTACTCCATCGCCAGGTGGATGCCGGCCAGCTCGCGCCCGGGCGCGGGCAGGTCGCGCCCGATGGTGGCGCCACCGGCCAGGACGACGGCGTCGTACTCGGCGCGCAACTGCTCGGTGGACAGGTCGCCGTCGGCCGGTCCACCGACCTCGACGCCGGTGATGAAGCGGGTGCCCTCGGCGCGCATCTGGTCCAGCCGCCGGTCCAGGACGGACTTCTCCATCTTGAACTCGGGGATGCCGTAGCGGAGCAGCCCGCCGATGCGGTCGGCCCGCTCGTAGACGGTGACGTCGTGCCCTGCCCGGGTCAGCTGCTGGGCGGCGGCGAGACCGGCCGGCCCCGACCCGATCACGGCGACCTTCTTGCCCGTCCGCTCGGTGGGCGACTGCGGCTCGACCCAGCCCTCGTCCCAGGCGCGGTCGATGATCTCCCACTCGATCTGCTTGATCGCGACCGGCGACTCCTGCAGGTTGAGCACGCAGGAGCCCTCGCACGGCGCCGGGCACAGCTTCCCGGTGAACTCCGGGAAGTTGTTGGTCGCGTGCAGCCGCTCGATGGCGTCGTGCCAGTCGTCGCGCCGGGCCAGGTCGTTCCACTCGGGGATCAGGTTGGCCACCGGGCACGCGTGGTGGCAGAACGGGATGCCGCAGTCCATGCAGCGGGCCGCCTGCTTGCGCACCTCGGGGGTCGGGAAGAGCGGGTCCTCGCCGTTCTGGCGGGCCGTGTAGACGTCCTTCCAGTCACGGATGCGGAGCTCGACGGGACGCCGCGGCGGCAGCTCCCGGTCGAACTTCAGGAATCCGGTGGTGTCAGCCACGAGCTGCCTCCTCCTGCGCGAGTGACGTGAGACTTTCGGTGTCGTAGCGCGTCTCACCCACGAGCTGCCTCCATAACCGCGAGATCGACGTCCGTTCCGTTGGCCTCGGCCATGCGCTGCGCGTCCAGCGCCCGCTTGTAGTCCCGCGGCATGATCACGCTGAACTGCGCCGACCAGCGTCCCCAGTCGGCCAGCAGCGCGCCGGCCACCGGCGACTCGGTCTCCTCGGCGTAGCGCACCAGCACGTCGCGCAGCCACTGCGCGGACTCGCCGTCCAGCGGCTCGACGTCGACCATCTCGCCGTTCACCCGGTGGCGGGCCAGGTCGAGCACGTAGGCGACGCCGCCGGACATGCCGGCCGCGATGTTCCGCCCGGTCGCGCCCAGGATCACCGCGCGGCCACCGGTCATGTACTCGAGCGCGTGGTCGCCCACGCCCTCGACGACGGCCAGCGCCCCGGAGTTGCGGACGCAGAACCGCTCGCCCACCCGGCCGCGCAGGAAGATCTCGCCGCTCGTCGCGCCGTAGCCGATGACGTTGCCGGCGATGACGTTGTCCTCGGCGGCGAACGTCGCCTCCCGGGAGGGCCGCACGACGATCCGGCCACCGGAGAGGCCCTTGCCGACGTAGTCGTTCGCGTCGCCGTAGAGCCGCATGGTGATGCCGCGCGGCACGAAGGCGCCGAACGACTGACCGGCCGATCCGCCGAAGGTGAGGTCGATGGTGCCGTCGGGCAGGCCCTGACCACCGAAGCGGCGGGTGACCATCGAGCCCAGCATCGTGCCGACGGTGCGGTTCACGTTGCGCACCGGCAGCTCGAGGCTCACCGGCTGCGCGTCGAGCAGCGCACCCTCGCAGAGCTGGATCAGCGTCTGGTCCAGCGCGACGTCGAGCCCGTGGTCCTGGTCGCGCACCTTGCGCCGCGGCGTCCCCTCGGGCATCTCGGGGACGACCAGCAGCGGGGCCAGGTCGAGACCGGAGGCCTTCCAGTGCCCCACCGCCTGCCGGGTGTCGAGCAGCTCGGCGTGGCCGACGGCCTCGTCCAGCGTGCGGAACCCGAGCTCGGCGAGGTACTCGCGCACCTGCTGGGCCAGGAACTCGAAGAAGGTGACGACGAACTCGGGGCGGCCGGTGAACCGCTTGCGCAGCTCGGGGTTCTGCGTGGCGACGCCCACGGGGCAGGTGTCGAGGTGGCAGACCCGCATCATCACGCAGCCGGAGACGACCAGCGGAGCGGTGGCGAAGCCGTACTCCTCGGCGCCCAGCAGCGCGGCGATGATCACGTCGCGGCCGGTCTTCATCTGGCCGTCGGCCTGCACGGTGATCCGGTCGCGCAGGCCGTTGGCCAGCAGCGTCTGCTGGGTCTCGGCCAGCCCGAGCTCCCACGGGGAGCCGGCGTGCTTGAGCGAGGTCAGGGGTGCCGCGCCCGTCCCGCCGTCGTGCCCGGAGATCAGCACCAGATCGGCGTGCGCCTTGCTCACGCCGGCCGCCACCGTGCCGACGCCGACCTCGGCCACCAGCTTCACGTTGATCCGCGCCTGGTCGTTGGCGTTCTTCAGGTCGTGGATGAGCTGCTTGAGGTCCTCGATCGAGTAGATGTCGTGGTGCGGCGGCGGGCTGATCAGGCCCACGCCCGGCGTCGAGTGCCGGGTGCGCGCCACCCAGGGGTAGACCTTGCCGCCGGGCAGCTGGCCGCCCTCGCCGGGCTTGGCACCCTGCGCCATCTTGATCTGGATGTCGTCGGCGTTGACCAGGTACTCGCTGGTCACGCCGAACCGGCCGCTGGCCACCTGCTTGATCGCCGAGCGGCGCAGGTCGCCGTTCGGGTCCGGGGTGAAGCGGTCCGGGTCCTCGCCGCCCTCACCGGTGTTGGACTTGCCGCCCAGCCGGTTCATGGCGATGGCGAGCGTCTCGTGCGACTCCTGCGAGATCGAGCCGTAGCTCATCGCGCCGGTCTGGAACCGCTTCACGATCTCGCTGACCGGCTCGACCTCGTCGATCGGCACGGGCGGCCGGACGCCGGTCCTCAGCTCGAACAGGCCGCGCAGCGTCGCGGCCTCCCGGCTGAGCTCGTCGACGGTGTCGGTGTACTTCTGGAAGACGTCGTACTGCCGGGACCGGGTCGCGTGCTGGAGCAGGAACACCGTCTCGGGGTTGAACAGGTGCACCTCGCCCTCGCGGCGCCACTGGTACTCCCCGCCGACCTCGAGCCGGCGGTGCGCGGTCTCGGTGGGGTTGTCGGGGAACGCGCGGCGGTGGCGCATGGCCACCTCCTCGGCGAGCACGTCGATGCCGACGCCGCCCAGGGGTGCCGAGGTGCCGGTGAAGTACTCGTCGACGAGCTCCTGGGACAGACCCACGGCCTCGAAGATCTGCGCCATCGTGTACGAGCCGACGGTGCTGATGCCCATCTTGCTCATGACCTTCAGGACGCCCTTGCCCAGCGCCTTCACCATGTTGCGCACGGCCTGCGCCGGCTCCACGCCGGTCAGCGCGCCGTCGCGGATGAGGTCCTCGATCGACTCGAAGGCCAGGTACGGGTTGACCGCGGCGGCGCCGTAGCCGAGCAGCAGCGCGACGTGGTGCACCTCGCGGCAGTCGCCGGACTCGACGACCAGCCCGACCTCCATGCGGGTCTTCTCCCGCACCAGGTGGTGGTGGACCGCGGCGGTCATGAGCAGCGACGGGATCGGCGCGCGCTTCTCGTCGCAGTCGCGGTCGGAGAGCACGATGATCCGCGCCCCGGCGGCGATCGCCTTCGAGACCTTGGTGCGCAGCTCCTCGATCGCCGTCGCCAGCGCGGGGCCGCCGCCGTTGACGTCGAAGTGGCCGGTGATCCGCACGGCGGCGTAGCCGGGCAGGTCGCCGTCGTCGTCGATGTGCAGGATCTTGGCCAGCTCGTCGTTGTCGATGACGGGGAAGGGCAGGAACACCTGCCGGGCCGAGGCCGGGGTGGCCTTGAGCAGGTTCTGCTCCGGGCCGAAGGTGCGGCCCAGGCTGGTCACCAGCTCCTCGCGGATGGCGTCCAGCGGCGGGTTGGTCACCTGCGCGAACAGCTGGCCGAAGTAGTCGTAGAGCAGCCGCGAACGGTCCGACAGCGCCGCGATCGGCGTGTCGGTACCCATCGAGCCGATCGGCTCCGCGCCCGAGGCGGCCATCGGCTGGACGAGGATGCGCAGCTCCTCCTCCGTGTAGCCGAACAGCGCCTGCCTGCGGACGACGGACTCGTGGCTGGGCCGCGACCGGCGGCGCTCGGGCAGCGTGGGCAGGTGCACCAGGCCGGCGTGCAGCCAGTCCTCGTAGGGGTTCTCCGCGGCCAGCGCCCCCTTGACCTCCTCGTCGGAGACGATCCGCCCGGAGGCGGTGTCCACGAGGAACATCCGGCCCGGCTGCAGCCGGCCCTTGGCGACGACGTCGGCGGCGGGGATGTCCAGCACGCCGACCTCGCTGGCCAGCACGACCAGGTCGTCCTTGGTGTGCCACCAGCGGCCCGGGCGCAGGCCGTTGCGGTCGAGGACGGCGCCGATGAGCGTGCCGTCGGTGAAGCAGACCGCGGCGGGTCCGTCCCACGGCTCCATGATCGAGGAGTGGAACCGGTAGAAGGCCCGGCGGGCCGGGTCCATCTCGTCGTGGTTCTCCCACGCCTCGGGGATCATCATCAGCACCGCGTGCGGCAGCGAGCGGCCGGACAGGTGCAGCAGCTCCAGCACCTCGTCGAAGGTCGCCGAGTCGCTGAAGTCGCTGGCGGTGACGGGGAAGATCCGGTCCAGGCCCAGCTCGGAGGCCGGGCCGGCGGGGCCGTCGAACATCTCCGTGGCCAGCTTCGCCTCGCGGGCCCGCATGCGGTTGCGGTTGCCCTTGATCGTGTTGATCTCGCCGTTGTGCGCGATGAAGCGGAACGGGTGGGCCAGCGGCCAGCTCGGGAACGTGTTCGTGGAGAAGCGGCTGTGCACCAGGGCGATCGCCGACTCGTAGCGCTCGTCGCGCAGGTCGGGGAAGAACAGCGGCAGCTGGTCGGTGGTCAGCATGCCCTTGTAGGTGATCGTCCGGGACGACAGCGAGGCGATGTAGAGCGAACTGCCCGCGTCCACGGCCGCGCGCTCGGCGCGCTTGCGCAGCACGAAGGAGCGCCGCTCGAGCCGGGTGACCCCGTTGCACTCGACGTTCCCGCCGAAGGCCTCGGCGTCGGCGCGCGCGCCCATGGTCTCGGCGACGAACAGCTGCGCGAAGTGCGGCATGACCGCGCGCGCCGTGGGGCCGAGGTCGGCGCCCTCGGGGTCGACCGGCACGTCACGCCAGCCCAGGACGGTCAGGCCCTCCTCGGCGGCGAGGCGGGCGACCTCCTCGACGCGGGCGGCGCGCTCGGCGTCGTCGGCGGGCATGAAGGCGATGCCGACGGCGTACTCGCCGGCGGGCGGCAGGTCGAACCCGACGACGGCGCGCAGCAGCGCGTCCGGCACCTGGGTCAGGATCCCGGCGCCGTCACCGGAGTTGGGCTCGGCGCCGGCGGCGCCGCGGTGGTCGAGGTTGTGCAGCGCGGTCAGGCCCTTGGCGACGATGTCGCGCGAGCGCCGGCCACGAGCGTCGGCGACGAACGCGACGCCGCAGGCGTCCTTGTCGTTGGCCGGGTCGTACAGACCCGAGGCAGCGGGAACGGCGGAGAAGGGGACGGCGGTGCCGCGCGGAGCGGCCTGCGCACCGGGAACGGTGGGCTTCTCGGCGGGGGCGGTGAGGTCGGGCATGTCACTCCCGTCGTCGGCGGCATCCGGCCCTCGCGAGAGGGACGGACGGGGCTGGAGGCCCGGGCCGGTGGTCATGGGTGGCGTAGCTGGCGGCACGTGCGAGGGAGAGCGGCCACCGGCGGGGGACGTACCCCGGGCCGACGACCGGCTCGCGAGCCCCTCGGGTGGTGGCCGAACGGGCTGTCGTGCGCGGGGCGACGCTGGCCCGGTTCCGACGATGGCGACCCCCCCGGGATCGCCGGTGGGTTCGCAGGAAGGGTACACAGCCGCAACACGAGCCCCAGCGTGATAAACGTCCTCTCGGGGCGGGTCGGCAGGTTCCCGGCGGTCGATGTCCGGTCCGCCGCCGGACGGCGTTCTCAGCGCTCGCCCCCGGGCCGGTGATCGTCGTCACGGCGGTCCTCGTCGGCCGGCACCGGCGTGCGCGCGGGGGCCGGCGGGCCGTCCGACGAGGCGGTTTCCGCGGCGGCGAACTCCTCGCCGCGGGTGATCACCTCGCGGGGGCGGCCGCGCTGCCACACGAGGTAGGTCAGCGCCAGCAGCCCGACGACGGCCGCCGTGAACACGTTGAGCCGGACCCCGGCGAACGTCTCCGCCGGATCGGTGCGCAGCAGCTCGATCCACAGCCGGCCGGTGCAGTACGCGAGCACGTAGAGCGCGAACGCCTGGCCGTGGGCGAGCCGGAAGCGCCGGTCGGCCCAGATGACCAGCGCCGCGGCGGCCAGGTTCCACAACAGCTCGTAGAGGAACGTCGGGTGGAAGGTGGCGACGTCGAGGTACTCCTCCGGCCGGTTCACCCGGTCGATCTCCAGACCCCAGGGCAGGTCGGTCGGCCCGCCGAAGAGCTCCTGGTTGAACCAGTTGCCCAGCCGCCCGATCGCCTGGGCGAGCAGCAGGCCGGGAGCCAGGGCGTCGCCGAACGCGGGCAGCGGGATGCCGCGGCGCCGGCAGGCGATCCAGGCACCCACCCCGCCGAGGGCGATGGCCCCCCAGATGCCCAGGCCGCCCTCCCAGATGGCGAAGGCCTTGAGCGGGTCCCCGCCCTCTCCGAAGTAGGGCCGCGGGCTGGTGATCACGTGGTAGATCCGCCCGCCGACGATGCCGAAGGGCACCGCCCAGGTCGCGATGTCCAGCACGTCGCCGGGGGCGCCGCCGCGGGCGATCCAGCGCTTCTCGGTCAGCCACGCGGCGGCCACGATGCCGGCGATGATGCACAGCGCGTAGGCGCGCAGCGGGACGGGTCCGAGCTCCCAGACGCCCTGCGAGGGGCTCGGGATCGAGGCCAGCACGATCATGCCGGCACCCCGGCCCGGCGGACCCCGGCGGCGAGGTCGGCGGTGAGCGCGCGGACGCCGTCGGCCCCCCGGCCCTCGAGCAGCTCGCGCACGTAGGCCGAGCCGACGATGACGCCGTCGGCGAAGGCGGCCAACTCCGCGGCCTGCGCGCCGTTCGAGACGCCCAGCCCCACGCAGAGTGCGATGTCCGGCCGCGCCTCGCGGGTCCGGGCGACCAGCACCCGGGCCGCGTCGCTCACGGAGGCCCGTGCCCCGGTCACGCCCATGGTGGAGGCGACGTAGACGAAGCCCCTGCTGGCCGCGGTCGTCGAGCGCAGCCGCACGTCGGTCGACGAGGGGGCGACGAGGAAGACCCGGTCGAGGTCCGCACGCTCCGCCGCGGCGATCCACGCGCCGGCCTCGTCGGGGATGAGGTCCGGGGTGATGAGCCCCGCTCCCCCGGCCGCCGCGAGGTCGGTGGCGAACCGCTCGACGCCATAGCGCTCGATCGGGTTCCAGTAGGTCATGACCACCGGGACGGCACCGGCGGCGGCCACGGCCTCGACCGCCCGGAACACGTCGCGCAGGCCGACGCCGGCCCGCACGGCGACCTCGACGGCCTCCTGGATGACCGGGCCGTCCATGCCGGGGTCGCTGTAGGGGACGCCGATCTCGATCACGTCGGCGCCGGCCTCGACGGCGGCCACCATCGCCGCGATCGAGGCGTCGACGTCGGGATAGCCGACGGGCAGGTAGGCGATCAGCGCCGCCCGGCCCTCGGCCTTCGCGGCGGCGATCCGCTGTGCCAGCCGGCTCATGCCGTCTCACCCGCGTCCTGGCCTGCGACGACCCGGTCGTTGCTGACCGCGCCCTCCGTGGGTTGCTGGTCGGTGTCCATGCCCGGGCCCGGATCGGCCCCGCGGCCGGCCTCCACGGCACGGTCGTCCTCGTCCGTCGGCGCGCCGTTCTCGCCGAGGCCGAACCAGGCCGACGCCGTCTCGACGTCCTTGTCGCCGCGACCGGAGAGGTTCACCAGCAGCAGGGCGTCCGGACCGAGCTCGCGGCCGAGCTTCATCGCGCCGGCCAGCGCGTGGGCCGACTCGATCGCCGGGATGATGCCCTCGGTCCGGCACAGCAGCGCGAAGGCCTCCATCGCCTCGGCGTCGGTGATGGGCCGGTACTCGGCCCGGCCGATGTCGTGCAGGTAGCTGTGCTCGGGGCCGACGCCCGGGTAGTCCAGCCCGGCGCTGATCGAGTGCGACTCGATGGTCTGCCCGTTCTCGTCCTGCAGCAGGAACGAGCGCGCGCCGTGCAGGACCCCGGGGGTGCCCCCGGTGATCGTCGCCGCGTGCCGCCCGCTGTCCACGCCGTCGCCGCCGGCCTCCAGGCCCAGCAGCCGCACGCCCTCGTCGGCGATGAACGCGGTGAAGATGCCGATCGCGTTGGAGCCGCCGCCCACGCAGGCGAGGACGGCGTCGGGGAGCCGGCCCTCCCGCTCGAGCACCTGGACCCGGGCCTCGTCACCGATGACGCGCTGGAAGTCGCGGACCATCGCCGGGAAGGGGTGCGGGCCGGCGACGGTGCCGAAGACGTAGTTCGTCGTCTCGACGTTGGTGACCCAGTCGCGGAACGCCTCGTTGATCGCGTCCTTGAGCGTGCGGGAGCCGGTGGTCACCGGGATCACCTCGGCGCCGAGCAGCCGCATGCGGGCCACGTTGAGCGCCTGCCGGCGGGTGTCCTCCTCGCCCATGTAGACGGTGCAGGACAGGCCCATCAGCGCTGCGGCGGTCGCCGTCGCGACGCCGTGCTGGCCGGCGCCGGTCTCGGCGATCACGCGGGTCTTGCCGATCCGCTTGGTCAGCAGCGCCTGGCCCAGCACGTTGTTGATCTTGTGTGAGCCGGTGTGGTTGAGGTCCTCGCGCTTGAGCAGGATCCGCGCGCCGCCGGCGTGCTCGGCGAACCGCGGCACCTCGGTGAGCGGGCTCGGCCGGCCGGTGTAGTCACGCTGCAGCCGGGCGAACTCCTCGAGGAACACCGGGTCGACCCGCATGGCCTCGTAGGCCTCCGTCAGCTCGTCGAGCGCGGCGATCAGCGCCTCGGGCACGAAACGGCCGCCGAACACGCCGAAGTGACCGGTCGCGTCGGGCCAGCCCGGACGCGCCGGAAGAGAGAGATCTCCGGGCTGCGGGGGGCTGGTCGTCGTCATGCCCTCCAGTGTCCCGCGTGTCAGCGCGGCAGCGGCCGCAGGGGTCAGCGACTGGTGCGCGGCGTGGCGGGGTGGGCGCCCGCGGTGACCAGGTCGGCGACCGCCTGGCGGGCGTCGCCGGCGGTCACCAGCCCCTCCCCCACGAGCACCGCGTCGGCCCCGGCCGCGGCGTAGCCGATGAGGTCGTGCGGGCCGCGGACGCCGGACTCGGCGACCTTGACCACCTCCGAGGGCAGCCCGGGGGCGATCTTCTCGAAGGTGGAGCGGTCCACCTCCAGCGTGGTGAGGTCGCGGGCGTTGACGCCGATGACCGCGGCGCCCGCGGCCAGCGCGCGGTCGGCCTCGGCCTCGGTGTGCACCTCGACCAGCGCGGTCATCCCGAGGGACTCGACCCGCTCGAGCAGCCCGGTGAGCACGTTCTGCTCCAGCGCGGCGACGATCAGCAGGACGACGTCGGCACCGTGGGCGCGGGCCTCGTGCACCTGGTAGCTGCTGACCACGAAGTCCTTGCACAGGATCGGCACGTCCACGACCGCGCGGACGGCGTCGAGGTCGGCCTGCGAGCCGCCGAAGCGGCGCCGCTCGGTGAGGACGGAGATGACCCGGGCGCCACCGGCGGCGTACTGGCGGGCCAGCTCGGCGGGGTCGGGGATGTCGGCCAGCTCGCCCTTGGAGGGGCTGCGGCGCTTGACCTCGGCGATGACCCCGACGCCGGGAGCGCGCAGCGCGGCCAGGGCGTCCAGGGCGGGCCGGGCGTCGAGGGCGGCGGCCTTGACCTCGGCCAGGGGGATGAGCGCCTCGCGGGCGGCGAGGTCCTCGCGGACGCCGGCGACGATCTCGTCGAGAACGGTCACGCGATCGCTCCTGCCGGCGCGGATGCGCACCCGCTGCTCGTCTCCACTGCCTGTCGCACGTCGTCCCCTCACCAGCCGGATCGGTGTGCTCACTCTAGAGCCGACGCCGATCCGGTCCCGGTCAGGGGGCGGTGCGGGCGGTTCTCCCCGGTTCCGCTATACGTCGCGCGGATCGGTGGGGTCCTCGCCGCGGTCCAGCGCCTTCCACGCGTCGACCGCACGGTCCTCGTCGGTCCGCGGGCGGGCCGGAGCCGCCCCCGCCGCCGGCGCGGAACCGGTCCGCTCGTAGCGGCGGCCCATGGCCGGCCAGGTGCGGCCCCGCAGCACGGTGAACGCGCCGGTCGCCACGGCCACGAGCCCGGCCAGCACGACCAGCAGCGGCCACGTCGTCGACACGTCGGCGGTGGTGCCGCTGACCGTGCCGCCCGACAGCCCGGGCAGGTCGCCGCCGGCATCGTCCAGACCGCCGGTCAGGGCACGGAGCCCCGACCACGCCAGCGCCCCACCGGCCACGGCGGCGAGCAGGCCGACCCCGACGCGACCGGCGCCGCGCACCGCCAGCAGCGCGACGGCAGCGGCGAGCAGGACCAGCCCGGCGGCGGGGACCAGCGGCGCGGCGTCGGCGCCGGACAGGTCGGCCGACACCGGCGGCAGCGGCGCCCGGCGCTCGGCCGTCACCGCCGCCCAGGCCTGCCCACCGGCCGAGAGGGCCAGCGCACCGGCGAGCACCGCGCCGAGGACGGCGGTGGTGAGCTCCCTGCGTCCGGGCGCGCTCACGGGAGCTCCCGCAGCCCCTCGGCCATCGCGATCGCCGAGAGCACCGCCCGCGCCTTGTGCCGCGTCTCGGCCTCCTCGGTGGCGGCGTCGCTGTCGGCAACCACCCCCGCGCCGGCCTGCACGTAGGCGCGCCCGTCGTGCAGGACGGCGGTGCGGATCGCGATCGCCATGTCCATGTCGCCGCTGGCGTCCACGTACCCGACCGTGCCGGCGTAGAGCGCCCGCCGGGTCGGCTCCAGCGTCTCGATGATCTCCATCGCGCGCGGCTTCGGGGCGCCGGAGACCGTGCCGGCCGGGAAGGTCGCGTCGAAGACGTCGAGGGCGTCGTGCTCCGGGGCGACCTCGCCGGCGACGGTGGAGACCAGGTGCATCACGTGGCTGTAGTGCTCGACCCGCATGAAGTCCGGCACCTCGACCGAGCCCGGCACGCACACCCGGCCCAGGTCGTTGCGGGCGAGGTCCACCAGCATGACGTGCTCGGCGCGCTCCTTGGGGTCGGCGAGCAGGCCCTCGGCCAGCCGGACGTCCTCCTCCGGGGTGGCGCCCCGGGGCCGGGTGCCGGCTGGCGGGTGCACCACGGCCGAGGAGCCGGTCACGGTCACCAGCGCCTCCGGCGAGGAGCCGACGACGTCGAACGGCGTCTCCCGGCCCTCGAACCGCAGCAGGTACATGTACGGCGAGGGGTTGGTGGCCCGGAGCACCCGGTAGAGGTCCAGCGCGTCGGCGGTGGTGGCGGCCTCGAAGCGCTGGGCGAGCACCACCTGGAAGGCGTCGCCGGCCCGGATGTGCTCGCGCACCCGCTCGACGCCGGCCTCGTACACCCCGGGCGCCATGTTGCTGGTCACCTCTGGGACGTGGGGCTCCCCCAGCACGGCCACCCCCGGCGGGACGGCGCGGGTGAGGTCGGCGGCCATCGCGTCCAGCCGGGCGATCGCGTCGTCGTACCCGCCCTCCCCGCTCCGACCTCCCCCGCCCTCGCCACCCCCGGACAACACGTTGGCGATGAGCAGCACGGTGCCGTCGGCGTGGTCGAGCACCGCCAGGTCGGTCACCAGCATCATGGCCAGCTCGGGCATGCCGAGGTCGTCGGTGCTGGTCTCGGGCAGCCGCTCCAGCCGCCGGACGACGTCGTAGCCCAGGTAGCCGACCAGGCCGCCGGTCAGCGGCGGCAGGCCGGGCGTGCGCGGGGACCGCAGCCGGCGGGCCAGCGTGCGGACGGCGGCGAGCGGATCGGCCGGCAGGTCGTCGGTCAGCCCGGGGATCTCCTCCCCCAGCCACTGCGTGACGCCACCGCGCTCGGTGAGCACGCCGGCGCTGCGGGCGCCCACGAAGCTGTAGCGCGCCCAGCGCTTGCCCTGCTCGGCCGACTCCAGGAGCACCGTGCCGGGGCGGTTGCGGGCGAGCTTGCGGTAGATGCCGACGGCGGTCTCGCTGTCGGCCAGCAGCTTGCGGACCACGGGGACCATCGGCCGGTCGGAGGTGAACTCCTCGCGCGCCGGCGTCGCGACGCCGAACCTCATGCGCCGGCCGTCCCGGGGCGGACACCGGGCACCGACGGCAGCGCGCGGAAGAAGCAGGTCCGCTCGCCGGTGTGGCAGGCCGCACCCTCCTGGTCGACGAGGACCAGCAGCGCGTCGCCGTCGCAGTCCACCCGGACCTCCCGGACCCACTGCCGGTGACCGGAGGTCTCGCCCTTGACCCAGTACTCCTGCCGGCTGCGCGACCAGTAGGTCGCCCGGCCGGTGGTCAGCGTGCGGCGCAGCGCCTCGTCGTCCATCCACGCGACCATGAGCACCTCGCGGGTGTCGTGCTGCTGGACGACCGCGGTCACCAGCCCGAGGGGGTCGTGGCGCAGCAGGGCTGCGACCTCGGGGTCGAGCGCGGGAGAGGCGACGTCGGACATGCCGCCAGTCTGCCGTGCCCGTCGGTCAGGGCGGTGGGGCGGTGAACCAGCGCCGCGCCGCGCCGCTGAGCAGCAGGCCGAGGGAGACCGCCGGGCCGACCATGAAGAACAGCGCGAACGCCGCCAGCGACCCCTCGCCGTCGGCCCGCGGCAGGTCGCCGAGGACGTCGAGCAGCCGGCCGGCCCAGTACAGCGCGAGCACCACCTGGACCACGTGCGCGCCCGCCAGCAGGCGGTACCCCGTGGGGGTGCGCCGGTTGAGCGCCATCACCCCGCCCGCCACCAGCAGGAGCACCGACACCAGCTGGACGACGGCGAGCACGGTGCCCTCGGTGGCCAGCCGCCGGGCGGTCTCCGAGGTGTAGACGTCGGGCCGGCCGCTGGAGGCGATGTCGGCGATCGAGGCGAAGAACCAGACGTAGAGCGAGGCGATGAGCACGACGACGGCCTGCACGAAGGCCAGCACCGCCGCGCCGATCACCTGGCCGGGCGTGCGCTCCACCGGGCGGGGCGGGCCCCACGGCGGTGGTCCGTACGGGCCCGGCCCCCACTGCGGCTGGCCGTACGGCGGCTGCCCGTACGGCGGCTGACCCCAGGGCTGCTGGCCGTACGGCGGCTGGCCCCACGGCTGCTGCGGCGGGCCGTACTGCGGCTGCCCGTAGGGCGGCGGCTGCGGGGCGGTCCGCGGCGGTCCCGCGTACGGCGGGGCGGCCGGCCGGTCGGGGTCCGACCAGGGATCGCTCACAGTGACACCGGTCCGCTCACGCGGGCCGCTCCGCTCCTCGCTCGTTCCTCGCTGCGATGCTCACGCCCCTGCCCGCTCACAGCGCCGCCGCGACGGCGCGGCCGGCCGTGCGCCCGGAGAACAGGCAGCCGCCCAGGAAGGTGCCCTCCAGCGAGCGGTAGCCGTGCATGCCGCCGCCGCCGAAGCCCGCGACCTCGCCCGCCGCGTAGAGCCCGGGGAAGACCTCGCCCCCGGGCCGCAGCACCCGTGCGGACAGGTCGGTCTCCAGCCCGCCGAGCGACTTGCGCGTGATGATGTTCAGCCGGACGGCGATCAGCGGCCCCGCCTCGGGGTCGAGGATGCGGTGCGGCTGGGCCACCCGGATGAGCTTGTCGCCCAGGTAGTTCCGGGCGCCGCGGATGGCGGTGACCTGCAGGTCCTTGGTGAACGGGTGGGCGATCTCCCGGTCGCGGGCGACGATCTCCCGCTCGAGGTCGGCCAGGTCGATCTGCGGCGTCCCGCCGGTGATCCGGTTCATGCCGGCGACGAGCTCGGGCAGCGTGGTGGCGACGACGAAGTCCTCACCCTTGTCGAGGAAGGCCTGGACCGGCGCGGAGACCCCGGCGCGCGCCCGGTTGACCAGCAGCTTCACGTCCTTGCCGGTGAGGTCGGGGTTCTGCTCCGAGCCGGAGAGCGCGAACTCCTTCTCGACGATCTTCTTCGTGGTGACGAACCAGGTGTGCTCGTACCCGGTCGTGCCGATGTGCTCGAGCGTGCCGAGGGTGTCGAAGCCGGGGAACAGCGGCACCGGCAGCCGCCGGCCGACCGCGTCGAACCACAGGGACGAGGGCCCGGGCAGGATCCGGATGCCGTGCTGCGCCCAGACCGGCGAGTGGTTGGCGATGCCCTCGGTGTAGTGCCACATGCGGTCCTCGTTGACCACGCTGGCGCCGGCGGCCTGCGTCGCCTCGAGCATGTGTCCGTCGACGTGCGCGGGGACGCCCGACAGCATCCGCTGCGGCGCGGGCCCCAGCCGGGCCGGCCAGTTGCGCCGCACCAGGTCGTGGTTGCCCCCGATGCCGCCGGAGGTGACGACGACGGCCTGCGCGGAGATCTCGAACTCCCCGACCTCGGTGCGCGAGCTCGCCTCCCCGCGGGCGACGTCGCTGGGCTCGAGGACGGCGCCGCGCACGCCGGACACCGCGCCGTCGGTCACGACGAGCCCGGAGACGCGGTGCCGGAACCGCAGCTCGACCGTGCCCGCCTCGACCGCGGCGCGCACCCGGCGGAGGAAGGGCGCGACGACGCCGGGGCCGGTGCCCCAGACGATGTGGAAGCGCGGCACCGAGTTGCCGGGGCCGGTGGCGGTGTAGCCGCCCCGCTCGGCCCACCCGACGACCGGGAAGAACCCGACGCCCTGCTCCTTGAGCCAGGCCCGCTTCTCACCGGCGGCGAACTGCAGGTAGGCCTCGGCCCACTGGCGCGGCCAGTGGTCCTCGGTGCGGTCGAAGCCGGCGGTGCCGAACCAGTCCTGACGGGCCAGCTCGAGGGAGTCGTGCACCCGCAGCCGGCGCTGCTCGGGCGAGTCGACGAGGAACAACCCACCGAAGGACCAGTGCGCCTGGCCGCCCAGGCTCGCCTCGGGCTCCTGGTCGACGAGCACGACCCGCTTGCCGGCGTCGGCCAGCTCGGCGGTGGCCACGAGCCCCGCGAGCCCCGCGCCCACGACGACGACGTCTGCCTCGGTCCTGCCGTTCGGGTTCACGGGCCCGACGCTAGCGGGCCCGACGCTAGCGGGCCGCGGCGCCCCGGCGCCGCCGGACCGGGCACGACCCACCTCGCAGAGTGCGTCATCGCGGCTATCGTGGGGGCGGGCCGTGACTGGCGCTCGAGGTGGGGAACCACCGGGGAGCGGCCTCGTCGACCGACGTCCGCCGCGCGCCTGGGCTTCATCCGATGGAGGAGAGCCCATGGACCAGCCGTCGACCACCACGGCCCGCATGCTGCCGGGCAAGCCCGGCGCGGACGCCATCTTCGAGCAGATCACCGCCGACGTGGCCCGCCTGCGCGCCGGCGGGGTGACGCCGAGCCTCGCAACGGTCCTCGTCGGGGACGACGACGCCAGCGCGGGCTACATCCGGATCAAGCAGCGCACGGCACGGTCCCTCGGCTTTGCGTCCCCGCACGTCCACCTCCCCGGCGACGCCACGCAGGACGACCTGCACCGGGTCATCGGCACGCTCAATGCCGACCCGGCGGTGCACGCGCTGCTGATCCAGCACCCGGTCCCGTCACCCCTCGACTACGACGCCGCCCTCGCCGAGGTCGATCCGGACAAGGACGTGGACGGCATGCACCCGCTCAACCTCGGGCGGCTCGCCCTCGGCCGACCCGCTCCCCGGCCGTGCACACCGGCGGGCATCGAGGCGCTCCTGGCGCACTACGACATCCCGATCGCGGGACGGGAGGTCGTCGTCCTCGGCCGGGGCGCGACCCTCGGGCGACCGCTGGCCACGTTGCTCGCGCAGAAGCGCCCGACCGCGAACGCCGCGGTCACCGTCGTGCACACCGGCGTCCCGGACTGGTCTCGGTACACACGCCGCGCCGACGTGCTCATCGCCGCCGCGGGCGTGCCCGGCATCGTCCGGCCGCAGCACGTCAAGCCCGGAGCCGTGGTCATCGGAGGTGGGGTGCGCTACTCCGGTCGACGGCTGCTGCCCGACGTCGACGAGCGATGTGCGGACGTCGCCTCGGCGATCACCCCGCGCGTAGGCGGCGTCGGGCCCACCACCGTCGCGATGCTCTTCCGCAACGCGGTCCAGGCAGCTGAGAGGTCGTCGAGCTGAGGCAACCGAGCGTTGAACGCGAGCGGCCCAGAACAGCGGCGATCCTGGGCCCCTCGCGTTCAACACTGCAGTGCTACGACGTCGCGCGCCGTGCCGCGACCCACGCCCGCACCCCGGGCAGCGAGGCCAGCACCGCGGCGGCCGCCGGGAACAGCCCGGTCGCGAGCGCGAAGCCCAGCGCGTCCTCGGCCCAGCCGCCGAACAGCGTGCCGCCGATGATCAGCAGGGCGAGCACCGCGCCGGACACGGCGACGACCCGCCAGGACCGGCCGAGCAGGAGCAGCACCGCCCCCGTCAGCAGGCCCAGCGAGAGTCCGAGCGGCACGACCAGCAGCAGCCACTCCAGTCCGGAGAGGTTCCCGCCGGAGAAGCCCAGCGCGACCAGGAAGAAGAACCCGGGCGCGAACGCACTGAGCACGGCGAGCGGGGCGGCGACGATCGCCAGGGCGGGCGGCAGCCGCGTCGCGGCAGCGGCGGGTACGGACACGCGGCGCAGCCTAGGGCCGACCGGGGTCAGGCCACCGGTTCCGGCTCGCCGGCCGACGACCGGCGCCACGAGGCGTGCAGCCGCGCGTAGGTGCCGTCGGTGCCGACCAGCTCGGCGTGGCTGCCGCGCTGCACGACGTGTCCCGCGTCCACCACGAGGATCTCGTCGGCCCGCTCCGCGGTGGACAGGCGGTGCGCGATGGTCAGCGTCGTCCGCCCGGCGGTGAGGGTGTCCAGCGCCCGGGTCAGCCGCTGCTCGGTGGCGGGGTCGACCGCGCTGGTCGCCTCGTCGAGCACCAGCAGGTCGGGGTCGGCCACGTACGCGCGGGCGACGGCGACGAGCTGGCGCTCACCTGCCGACAGCGACTCACCGCGCTGCCCCACCGGGCTGGTCACGCCGTGGGGCAGGCCCTCGACCCAGTCGGTCAGGCCGAGGTCGGCGAACGCGCGCGTGACCTCCGCGTCGCTGATCGTCGGCGCGCCGTAGCGGACGTTGTCGGCGACGGTCGCGTCGAAGAGGAAGCCGTCCTGGGGCACCATCACGACCCGCGCGCGCAGCGACCCGAAGGCGACGTCGGACAACGGCACCCAGCCGGCGTCGTCGGACCCCAGCAGCACCCGCCCCTCGACCGGGTCCATGAGCCGGGTGACCAGCTTGGCGAAGGTGGTCTTGCCCGAGCCGGTCTCACCGACGATCGCCACCCGCCGGCGCGGCGCGATGGTCAGGTCGACGTCGTCGAGCGCCTTCCGGGCGCCGGGCGCGTACCGGAAGGTCACGTGGTCGAAGCGGACGCCGAGCACGCCGTCGGGCAGGTGCAGGCTGCTCTCCGGCGCGGCCGTTGCCGGATCCCGCACGTCGGGCTCGGTGTCGAGGATGTCGAGCACCCGCCGGAACCCGGCCAGCGCGTTCTGCGCCTCGTTGATCACCTCGCTGGCGGTCTGGACCGGCGCGACGAAGAGGGTGACCAGGAAGAGGAAGGCCACCAGCGTTCCCGCCGAGATGTCACCGGCGAGACCCAGGTAGATCCCGGCGACGACCAGCGCGGCATTGGCGAGCGCGGCGGCGAGCTCGCCGCTGACGAACACCCCCACGGCCACCCGCTGCGCGTCGACCGCCGCCCGGTAGTGCCGGTCGATCGCCGCGTCGATGCGCTCCGCGGTGCGCTCCCGCACGCCGTAGGCGCGCACGGTCGACGCGCCCACCACGGACTCGGAGACGGCCGCCAGCAGGTCGCCGATCCGCTCGCGGACCAGGCCGTAGACCACCGCCAGCTCGGCGGCGAACCAGCGGACCGCGATCCCCAGCGGCACGAAGCAGACCAGGACGACCAGCGTCAGCTGCCACGAGTAGACGAACATCACGACCGTGGCCACGAGCAGCTGGCCGAAGCTGATCAGGCCGAGCACGCCGCCCCACTGCATGAACTGCGACAACTGGTCGACGTCGCTCGTGACCCGCGACACCAGCGCGCCGCGCTTGTCGGCCTGCTGGTGCACCGCGGACAGGTCGTGCACGTGGCGGAAGGCCCGCACACGCAGGCCGGCCAGCGCGGTCTCGGTGGTGCGGAACAGCCGCAGGTTCATCCGGTAGACCGCCACGGCGGTCAGCACGACGACCACCGCGCAACCGAGCACGACCCAGGTGACGAAGTCCAGGTCGGGACCGCCCTCCGCGCCGATCCCGCGGTCGAGGACCTGCTGGACGGCGATGGGGACGACGACCCGCCCCGCGGTGGCGAGCACCGCGAGCAGGACCGTCAGAGGCAGCCCGCGCCGGAACTCGGGCATCATCCGCAGGCCCCGGCGGAGCGTCTGGATCGCGCCCTCGCGGCGGTCCTCGTCGGGCAGCGTGACGGTCATGCCGGCACCCCCTCGGCCTGGGTGTAGGCGCGCACCAGGTCGGCATAGCCCGGCACCTCGCCGAGCAGGTACTCGTGGCTGCCGCGCGCGACCGCACGGCCGTGCTCGAACCAGACGACCTCGTCGGCGAGCGCGATGGTCGCCTGGCGGTAGGCGACGACCACCACGGTCGCCGGGGCGTCGCTGGCCCGCAGCGCGTCGAGGATGCGGGCCTCGACGGCGGGGTCGACGGCGCTGGTGGCGTCGTCGAGCACGAGCAGCCGCGGCCGGCGGACGATCGCCCGGGCCAGCGCCAGGCGCTGCCGCTGACCGCCCGACAGGGAGGCGCCGCGCTCGCCGACGTGGGTGTCGAGGCCGTCGGGCAGGGCGGTCACGAAGTCGTCGGCGGCGGCCACCCGCAGCGCCGCCCAGACGTCCTCGTCGGTGTACGGGCCACCGAGGGTGATGTTGCCGCGCACCGTGTCGTCGAAGAGGAACGCCTGCTGGGCGACGAAAGCGGCCTGGTCGCTGACCTGTCCCTCGCGCAGGCTGCGGATGTCGAGCCCGTCCAGCAGGACCGTCCCGTCGGCGGGGTCGACGAGCCGGACCAGCAGCCCGGCGAGGGTGGACTTGCCCGAGCCGGTCGGCCCGACCACCGCGACGGTCCCGCCCGCGGGGACGTCGAAGGTGACGTCGCGGACGGCCGGGCGCTCGACCCCGGCGAAGGTGTAGCCGATCCCCTGCAGTCCCAGTGCCGCACCGCCGCTCGCCGTGGCCGCGTCCTCCGGCCCGTACGGCGTCTCGCCGGTCGCCTCGAGGACCGGGGTGATCCGGTCGTAGCCCGCCAGCGCGCGCGGCAGCTCGGCGAGCACCCACCCGATCGCCCGGATGGGCAGGGCCAGGAGCGTGAACAGGTAGGCGATGGACACCAGCTCGCCGACGTCGATCGCGCCGTCGGCGACCCGGTGCGCACCGACCAGCAGGACCGCCAGGGTGCCGAGGTTGGGCAGCGACTCGATCAGCGGGTCGAACAGTCCACGGATCCGGCCGACGGAGATGAGCCCGTCGCGCAGCTCACCGGCGCGAGCGTTGAACCGCTCGGTCTCGGACTCCTCGCGGCCCAGGGTCTTGACCACCAGTGCGGCGTCGAAGCTCTCGTGGGCGATCTCGCTGACCTCTGCGCGCAGCTGCTGGGCCCGCTGCTGGCGCGGGCTCATCACCTGCGAGTACAGCGCGTTGATCACGAACACCAGGGGGAAGATGACGACACCGATCAGCGCCAGCAGCGGATCGGTCGCGACCATCGCCCCGCCGGTGATCACGATGATGATCACCGCGCCCAGCCCGAAGGCCAGCGGCGCGACGAAGAACCAGGCCGCCTCCACGTCCGAGTTGGCGTTGGAGAGCAGCTGACCCGTGGGGTGCTGCTGGTGCCACGACAGCGGGAGACGCAGGTACTGCCCGGTCACCTCGCGGCGCATCTGCGCCTGCAGCCGGTACTGCATGATCCCCGACAGCAGGCGGCGCCCGATGATGCCGACGATCCGCAGCAGGGCCACGCCGATGATGGCCGCGACGGCGAGGGCCAGCGCGGCGGTCGAGGCGCTGCCCTCGTCGAAGGACGGCAGGATGACGCGATCGGTGATCTCGCCGATCACGTAGGCGCTGGCCACCGTCATGACGGCGAACAGGCTGCTGCCCAGCAGCGCGGCGGCGAAGATCCTGGGCTGCAGCGCGATGGCGCGGCCGACGTGCCGGATCCCTCGCCGCACGACGGCATCTCGACGGCGGCGCGGCACAGGTCTCCTCGGGGTGGTTCGGTTCCGGCTCTGGGATGTTACGGCGATCTCACCCGGCAACCGAACGCAATTCGGATTATTCCGCCGACGCGGTGTCGGTAGCGTCGGGTGATGACCTCCCCCGCCACTGCCGGTTCGCTCGCTGCCCAGGAGCGCCGCTCGCTGGCCGACCTGCTCGACGAACTCGGCCCGGACGCGCCCACCTGCTGCTCCGGCTGGAGCACCGCGCATCTGGCCGCCCACCTCGCCGTCCGCGACCGGCGGCCCGACGCGATGCCGGGCTACGCGCTGGAGATGCTGCCGGGGCTGGGCCGCCTGGGCAGCTGGTCGCACCGTGTGGAGGACGGCGCCCGTGAGCGCCTGCCGTACGCGGAGCTGGTCGACCGCGTCCGCACGGGCCCGCCTCGCTGGTCGCCGCTGACGTGGCCCGGCCTGGACCGGCTGAACGACCCGGAGTTCGCCATCCACCACGAGGACGTGCGGCGGGCGCAGCCGGGGTGGGCGCCGCGCGAGCTGCCGGCCGCAGTCCAGGACCGGCTGTGGCTGCCCGCGACCCTCTACGCGCGGCGCGGTGCCGGCCGGGGCGGCGTCGTGCTGCGCCGCACGGACCGCCCGGAGGTGGCGGCGCGCATCGGCGCCGGGGAGCGGACCGTCGAGGGCGAGCCGCTCGAGCTGCTGCTGTGGGCCTCGGGCCGCCGGGACGTCGCGCGGGTGACGACGTCCTGACCGCCTAGCCGCCCGCGGCGGCGACCCGGTCGAGCGCCGCCCGCCACATCCGCGGGAAGGCCACCGGGCCGATCAGCCGCTGCGCCAGCAGGATGGCCCGGCCCCGGAGCCCGCGCGGGCGCCGGTGGTCGATCTCGGCGTCGACCCGGCTGCCGCCGTCCGGGCCGGGGCTGATCCTCACCTCACCTCGGCCGGCGGCACAGTGGTCGCTGTCCAGCAGCGTCCAGCGGACCGTCCCCGGCGGTTGCCACTCGTAGCGCAGGAGAACCCAGATCCGCACGCCCGCGCTGCCCTCGCGGACCACGGCCCAGTTCTCACCTCGCTCCCGCACCTCGTACTTCGCCGGATCCAGGGTCTTCTGCCACACGTCGAGGCGGCGCTCCCCGAAGTCGGTGAACGCCGTGAACGCCTGCTCGGGCGTGGCCCTCGTCGTCAGGCTGTAGCGGAATCGCACGACGGGTCCCCAGCGGTGTCAGTCCGCGTGACCCACGACGTTGACGACCACGCCGTGCGGGTCGCGGACGAAGAACCGGCGCACGCCCCACGGCTCCTGGGTGAGCGGGTGGACGATCTCGTACCCGCGCCGCTGGGCCTCGGCATAGGCGGCGTCCACGTCGGCGACCGCGACGCTCATCGACGACTGCTCGGGTGCGGTCGCGTCCGTGCCGACGAGCGTGACCTGGATGCTCGGGTTCGACGGTGACCGGAAGCTGGCCACCCAGCCCATGTCGAACTGCTTCTCCAGCCCGAGGAACTCCTCGTAGAACTCGTGGCCGGTGGTGGCGTCGTCGACGTTCAGGTTCGTGCTGATGCGGTGCAGGTGCATGGCGGGCGCTCCGGGGTCGGGCTCCCCACCCTGCTCGCCCGGTCGCCGGGCGTCGACCCCTACCGGACCGGGATGCCCGCGCGGGCCAGCCCGGCCTTGACGTCGCCGACCCGCAGCTTGCCGAAGTGGAAGACGCTGGCGGCGAGGACGGCGTCCGCACCCGCCTCGACCGCCGGCGGGAAGTCCTCGACCTTGCCCGCTCCCCCGCTGGCGATGAGCGGAACCGTCACCTCGCGGCGCACCGCCCGGATGAGCTCGATGTCGAAGCCGGCCTGGGTGCCGTCGGCGTCCATGGAGTTGAGCAGCACCTCGCCGACGCCGAGCGCGGCGGCCTGCACCACCCACTCGACGGCGTCGCGGCCGGTGCCGCGGCGTCCGCCGTGGGTGGTGATCTCGAAGCCGGAGTCGGTGGCCGCACCGTCGCGCACGCGGCGGGCGTCGACCGAGAGCACCAGCACCTGACTGCCGAAGCGGTGCGCGATCTCGGCGATCAGCTCCGGCCGGGCGACGGCGGCGGTGTTGACACCGACCTTGTCCGCGCCGGCGCGCAGCAGCTTGTCCACGTCCTCGACGGTGCGCACCCCGCCGCCGACGGTGAGCGGGATGAAGACGCTCTCGGCGGTCCGGCGGACGACGTCGTAGGTCGTCTCCCGGTTGCCGGAGCTGGCGCTGATGTCGAGGAAGGTGAGCTCGTCGGCGCCCTCGGCGTCGTAGACCCGGGCCATCTCCACCGGGTCGCCGGCGTCGCGCAGGTCGACGAAGTTGACCCCCTTGACCACCCGGCCCTGGTCGACGTCCAGGCACGGGATCACGCGCACGGACAGGCTCACGCGGGCACCCCCCGCACGGCGTCGGCCTCGATCTCGACCAGGTGCGCGGGGTCGATGAGGGCGGCGACCTGCACCATCGTCGTGGCGGGCCGGACGTCGCCGAAGACCTCGCCGTGCACCCGTCCCACCTCCTCCCACCGGGAGATGTCGGTGACGAACATCCGGGTCCGGACGACGTCGTTCAGCGTGAAGCCGGCCCGCTCCAGGGACTGCTCGATGATCGCCAGGGCCTGGCGGGTCTGGGCGGCGGCGTCGCCGGGGTGCGCGACCTCGCCGTCCACGGTGGACGTCGTGCCGCTGACCCAGGCCGTGTCACCGCGGACGACGACGCGGCTGTAGCCGACGACCGCCTCCCACGGGCTGCCCGAGCCCAGCCGCGTCACGCTCACGCGAGTTCCTCGGTGATCCGCAGCGCCTCCGGCAGCGTGAAGGCGCCGGCGTACAGGGCCTTGCCGACGATGGCGCCCTCGACGCCGACGGCGCTCAGGCCGGCCAGCGCGCGGATGTCGTCCAGCGAGCTGACCCCGCCGGAGGCGATGACCGGCCGCGGGGTGGCGGCGCAGACCTCGCGCAGCAGCTCCAGGTTCGGGCCCTTGAGCGTGCCGTCCTTGGTGATGTCGGTGACGACGTAGCGCTCGCAGCCCTCGGCGTCCAGGCGGGCGAGGGTCTCGAAGAGCTCGCCGCCCTCCTTCGTCCAGCCGCGGGCGGCCAGCCGGGTGCCGCGCACGTCCAGGCCGACGGCGATGCGGTCACCGTGCTCGGCGATGGCGCGGGCGCACCACTCCGGCGACTCCAGCGCCGCCGTGCCGAGGTTCACGCGTCGGCAGCCCGTGGCCAGGGCCGCGGCCAGGGACTCGTCGTCCCGGATGCCGCCGGAGAGCTCGACGTCGACGTCCAGCTCGCCGACGACGCGGGCCAGCAGCTCGCGGTTGGACCCGCGGCCGAAGGCGGCGTCGAGGTCGACCAGGTGCACCCACTCGGCGCCGTCCCGCTGCCACTGGAGGGCGGCCTCGAGCGGGTCGCCGTAGGAGGTCTCGCTACCGGCCTCCCCCTGCACGAGGCGGACGGCCTGTCCGTCGGCGACGTCGACGGCGGGGAGGAGCTGCAGCTTCGGCACGACCACCAGCCTAGGAGCGGTGCCGTCGGGGGCCTGCGGCAGGCTGTCGGCGTGGAGTTCGCAGAGGTGGTCCGGCGGCGGCGCATGGTGCGCGACTACGACCCCGACCGGCCCGTGCCGCCCGACGTGCGCGAGCGGCTGCTGGCGCACGCGATCCGGGCCCCCTCGGCCGGCTTCAGCCAGGGCTGGGCGTTCCTCGTGCTGGAGACCGACGAGGAACGGGACCGCTTCTGGACGGCGACGACCGACGCCGACGCTCCCGACGCCTGGCTGACCCGGATGCGGCGGGCGCCGCTGCTGGTCGTCCCGTTCTCGAACAAGCAGGCCTACCTGGACCGGTACGCCGAGCCGGACAAGGGCTGGACCGACCGCGACGAGGCGCGCTGGCCGGTGCCCTACTGGGACGTCGACGCCGGGATGGCCTCGCTGCTGATCCTGCTGACCGCCGTCGACGAGGGGCTGGGCGCCTGCTTCTTCGGTGTCCCGGCGGACAAGGTCGCGGCGCTGCGCACGGCCTTCGACGTGCCGGCCGAGTACCGGCCGGTCGGCTGCCTGTCGATCGGCTACCCGGGCGAGGGTGACCGCCGCTCGCCGTCGCTGAAGCGCGGCCGCCGCGGAGTCGACGAGGTCGTGCACCGCGGCCGGTGGTGATCCGCGCCACTACGGTCGGCGGGTGACCGACGAGCTGTGGCACCCCTACGACCGGATGGCCGGCGAGTTCCTGGCCCACGCCGAGGACAACGCCTACAACGCCCACTACGACCGGCCGACCGTGCTCGAGCTGCTCGGGGACGTCGCCGGGCTGCGGGTGCTCGACGCCGGGTGTGGGCCCGGCCTGTACGCGGAGGCGCTGCTCGAGCGCGGCGCCGAGGTGCTCGGCTTCGACGCCAGCACCGGGATGGTCGAGCTCGCCCGGGAGCGGGTGGGGAACCGCGCCGAGCTCCGCGTCGCCCGGCTCGAGGAGCCGCTCCCCTACCCCGACGACTCCGTCGACGTGGTGCTCTGCGCGCTCGCCATCCACTACGTGGCCGACCGCCGGGGGACCTTCGCGGAGATGCGTCGCGTGCTGCGACCCGGCGGCGCCGTCGTCCTCTCGACCCAGCACCCGACGACGGACTGGCTGCGGAAGGGCGGGTCCTACTTCGACCGGGTCCTGGAGACCGACGCCTGGTCGATGCTGTCGGGGCGGCACGAGGTGCAGTTCTGGCGCGAGCCGCTGTCCGACCTCTGCGCGGCCGCGACGGATGCCGGCTTCGTGATCCAGCGCCTCGTCGAGCCGCGAGCGCCCGAGATCATGCGCGAGCGCTGGCCCGCGGAGTACGACAAGCTCGCCCGGCGGCCGGGGTTCCTGGCGCTCCGGCTGCTCGCGCTGCCCTGATCAGTCGAGGCTGTTCAGCCAGTTCGTGAGCAGCTGCGCACCGGCGTCGCCGCTCTTCTCGGGGTGGAACTGGGTCGCCGACAGCGCGGTGTTCTCGATCGCGGCCACGAACCGGTCGCCGTGCTCGGCCCAGGTCACCTTGGGCTTGGGCAGCGGGGACGGCGCCTCGTCCTGGCCGAGGGTGAAGTCGCGGACGCCGTAGGAGTGCACGAAGTAGAAGCGCTCGCCCTCGAGGCCCTCGAACAGCACGCTGCCCGGGGCGACGTCGACGGTGTTCCAGCCCATGTGCGGCAGCACCGGCGCCTGGAGCTGCTCGACGACGCCGGGCCACTCGCCGCAGCCCTCCGCGTCGTGGCCGTGCTCGACGCCGCGCTCGAACAGGATCTGCATGCCGACGCAGATGCCGAGCACCGGACGGCCACCGGCCAGGCGGCGGTCGATGATCCGCGGCCCGTCGACGGCCTTGAGGCCCTCCATGCAGGCGGCGAACGCGCCGACGCCGGGGACGACGAGGCCGTCGGCCTCCAGCGCGGTGTGCGCGTCGGAGGTCACCGTCACGTCGGCGCCCACGCGGGCGAGCGCGCGCTCGGCCGAGCGCAGATTGCCCGACCCGTAGTCGAGGACCGCCACCTTCTTCACGCCTGCCACGCTACCGACCAGCGCAGCGGCGCCCGCCGTGATTCCCGCGACTGCGTGGGACGGCCCACGCCGGCGCCCGCGGGGCGCTGTGCCAACTGCTGCCGGCGTCGCCCGCGTCGCGAGGGAGCTCGCGCGGGCGTGGTGCCGGCCTGCAGTCAAGGCCTTGCCAACATCTCTGGACAAGGCTTTGAGCTGGGGAAACAGGTGGTGGGCCGACTGGCGCAGCGGTATCCTTCGTACATGTGTTCGACCAGTTGCGAGACGCCGAGGGAGTGCTTGGACGGCGCTCTGCGGGCGTTGGCCGCCGAGGATCTGAAGTCCTCGTTCGGGCCGGCGGTGATCGAGCGGACCGGGTCGCTGGTGGTGGCTCGTAACCGGTTGGATGCCGAGGTCGCCCGCACGGTCCGCGAGGGTGAACTCACGCAGGCAGCCGAGCGCGACGGCAAAGCGACGATGGCCTCCTGGCTGCGCGGGCACCACCGGCTCTCGCAGCGGGAATCGAGCCGCCTGGTGCACGCCGGCCGCACCCTGGAGCGGCTGCCGGTGCTGGCGGCAGCCGCGGCGGCCGGTGCGGTGAGCGTGGAGGTAGTGACGGTGCTCGCCCCGGTCGTGTCGGACGTGAATCTCGCTCGCGCCGAAGCCCAGGGCGTAGACGTGGCCGCGATCGACGCGCTGCTCACCGACGTGGCGATGACCCGCTCGCATGCCGACCTGCGCCAAGCGGTCGGGCACTACCTGGCGCGGCTGGACCCAGACGGCATCGAACCCGACCCCACCGAGCAGCGATCGCTGACCTTCACCAAGCACACCGACGGCACAGTGACCATCCACGGCAGGCTGGATGCTGTCGGTGGGGAGAAGGTGCAGACCGCGGTCGAGTCGATCCAGCATGCCTCCCGCCCCGCCGGGGACACCCGCAGCCGGGCCCGGCAGGCCGGCGACGCCCTCGTCCAGCTCGCCGACAACGCCCTGGCCTCCGGCTCGTTGCCGATGCTCCGCGGGCACAAGCCGCACGTCGGCGTGCTGATCGACCTCGACGACCTGATGGACACGTCGTCAGGCGCTGGTGCCGGCGCCGGTCGGACGACCTTCGGCGGGATCATCTCCGCGGCCAAGGCCCGCTGGCTGGCCTGCGACGGCAACGTCACCCGCATCGTCATCGGCCCCGAAGGCCAGCCCCTCGACGTCGGCCAGAGCAAGCGCCTCTTCCCCCCGCACCTGCGGCGGGCGATCGAGGTACGGGACCGGCACTGCGTCTTCGCCGGGTGTGACGCCCCGTCCTACTGGTGCGACGTCCACCACGTCATCCACTGGATCGACGGCGGCGACACCTGCCTGGACAACGGCGCCCTCCTCTGCGAACGCCACCACACCAAGGTCCACCACGGCTTCCGCATAGAGCGACAACCCGACGGACGATGGCGCACCTGGCGCCCCGACGGCACCGAGATCCTGATCGGTCAACCGTTCCTGATCAGCGCCTGAGCGCGCCGGTCCGCCTTCGGCCCGCTCCCACACCGTGGCGCGGCGGCTGAGGCGCGCGTCCTGCCGCAGCTCCTGGGTCAACAGGAAGGTGTCCCCGCCCCGCTGCCGGCGGCGTAGCGCTGCTCGAGCACCGACCACACGAACTCGCGCTCGTAGCGGGCACCCGGGGCCCGACCCGGGACGCCACCGGCGTCAGGCCCGCGGCTCGACGCCCCACGGCAGGACGGTGAGCTCGGGCCACTCCCCCAGCCAGCGTGCGGCCTTGGTCTCGTAGACCTCCCGCGGCGCGAGGCGCCGGTTCGGGCGCACCACGAGGCCGAACAGGTCGTCGAAGCCGTGCGGCGCGTAGACCCGCGGGCTGCCGTCGGCGTCGACGGTCACACCCAGGCAGCAGCACACCGCGGCGAAGTGGTCGATCGCGTCGGCGCAGTCGCGGAACGGCGGCGCCGGGACGCCGAAGTGCTCGGCGTACCAGAGGTGCACCCGCGCCTCGTTGCGGATCTCCACCGGCACGGCCAGGTCGGCGAACAGCCCCGCACCCGCCCGGATGACGGCGTCCTCCGCTGCCCACGAGGTGTCCTCGTCGAAGTAGAAGAGGTCGGCGTCGCGGATGCCCGAGCCGGCCGGGCGGCCGGTCAGCTCGTTCCACACCGTCTGGAACAGCACGCCGGCGGTGAGCCACCAGTCCTCCACGCCCAGGGCGGGCGCCCGCTCCAGCACCGCCGCGACCGTCGGGTCGGCCAGCACGATGCGCAGGAAGCGCTGCTCGTCGTCCACGGTCGGGCCGGGATCAGACCAGGCGGAGGATGCCCGACGCCGTCGCCATCAGCGCCGCGACCAGCAACGCCACGGCCAGGACGACCTGCGGCGTCGTCCGCCCCTCGGTCTCGGAGTCGGCGCGGAAGACGCTCCACGCGCCCCCGAGCAGGAAGCCCCCGAACACGATCAGGATGAGGCCGGAGTCCACCGGTTACAGGGCGCCCTTGGTCGAGGGCACGTCGGTGACGCGGGGGTCCAGGGCGACCGCCTGGCGCAGCGCCCGTGCGAGCGCCTTGAACTGACCCTCGACGATGTGGTGGGCGTCGCGGCCGGCGTAGAGCACCCGCACGTGCAGGCTGATCCGCGCGTTGAACGCGAAGGACTCCAGCACGTGCTTGGTGAGCGACGTCGGGTAGTCCGGCCCGATCATCGGCGTCATGTTCTCCGGCTCGGCGTGCACGAAGTACGGCCGCCCGGACAGGTCGACGGCGGCCTGTGCCAGCACCTCGTCCATCGGGATGGTCGCGTCGCCGTAGCGGGTGATGCCGCGCTTGTCGCCCAGCGCCTCGGCGAACGCCTGGCCGAGGGCGATCGCGACGTCCTCGACGGTGTGGTGCGCGTCGATGTGCAGGTCGCCGTCGGCCTGCACGGTGAGGTCGATCCCGCTGTGCTTCGACAGCGCGGTGAGCATGTGGTCGTAGAAGCCCACGCCCGTGCTGATCGAGCTGGTGCCCGTGCCGTCGAGGTCGAGTTCGACGACCAGCTTGGTCTCGCTGGTCGCGCGCTCCACCCGGGCGGTGCGGCGTGCAGGTGCGGTCATGGCGTCAGTCTCCCAGAGAGATGCGCTGATCCCGCGCCACCTCACCCAGCGCGGTGAGGAAGGCGTCGGTCTCGGCGGCGGTGCCGGCGGTGACCCGCAGCCATCCGGGCAGCCCGACGTCGCGCACCAGGACGCCGCGGTCGAGCAGCGCCTGCCAGGCGGCGGGGGCGTCGGCGAAGCGGCCGAACAGCACGAAGTTGGCGTCGCTCGGCACGCTGGTCAGCCCCATCGCGGGCAGCGCGGCGACGATCCGGTCCCGCTCCTCCCGCACCGCGTCGACGGTCGCCAGCAGCGCGTCGGTGTGCGCCAGCGCGGCCCGCGCGGCCGCCTGGGTCAGCGAGCTCAGGTGGTAGGGCAGCCGCACCAGCTGCAGCGCGTCGACGACGGCGGCGTCCGCGGCGAGGTAGCCCAACCGCAGCCCGGCCATGCCGAACGCCTTGCTCATCGTGCGGCTCACGATCAGCCGCGGCCGCCCGGGGAGCAGCGTGAGCGCCGACGGCGTGCCGGTGCGGGCGAACTCCGCGTAGGCCTCGTCCACCACGAGGATCCCGGCCGTGGCGGCGTACAGCTCCTCGATCGTCTCCAGCGGCACCGCGGTGCCGGTCGGGTTGTTCGGGCTGGTCACGAAGACGACGTCGGGAGCGACCTCGCGCAGCTGCGCCACGGCTGCGGCCCGGTCGATCGTGAAGTCCTCGCGACGGTGCCCGTCCACCCAGCCCGTCCCGGTGCCGGCGCTGATGATCGGGTGCATCGAGTACGACGGCGTGAACCCCAGCGCCGTCCGCCCGGCTCCGCCGAAGGCCTGCAGGATCTGCTGGAGCACCTCGTTCGAGCCGTTGGCCGCCCACACCTGCGCCGGCTCGATCGCCGTCCCCGCGGAGCGGGAGAGGTAGGCGGCGAGGTCGGCGCGCAGGTCGCGGGCGTCGCGGTCGGGATAGCGGTTGAGCTCCAGTGCCGCGTGTCCGAGCGCCGTCCCCAGGTCGGCGAGCAGCTCGTCCGGCAGCGGGTGCGGGTTCTCGTTGGTGTTGAGGCGATGGGTCGCCGGCACCTGCGGAGCGCCGTAGGGCGTGCGGCCCCGCAGCTCCGGCCGCAGCGGGAGCTCGTCCATCGACGTCATGGGCGCTGCCGGATCCGCACCGCCGCCGAGTGCGCCGGCAGGTCCTCGGCTCCGGCCAGGGCGTCGATGTGCCCGGCCACGCCCGCGAGCGCCTGCTCGTCGTACTCGATGACGTGGATGCCGCGCAGGAAGGACTGGACGCTCAATCCGCTGGAGAAGCGGGCGCAGCCGCCCGTCGGCAGCACGTGGTTGGAGCCGGCGCAGTAGTCGCCCAGCGACACCGGCGACCACGCGCCGACGAAGATCGCGCCGGCGTTGCGCACCCGCGCGGCGACCGCGCGCGCGTCGCGGGTCTGGATCTCCAGGTGCTCGGCGGCGTAGGCGTCGACCACGCGGAGCCCGGTGTCGATGTCGTCGACCAGCACGATCCCGGACTGGCTGCCGTGCAGCGCGGTGTTGATCCGGTCGGAGTGCTTGGTCGCGGTGACCTGCCCCGGCACCAGCGCCAGGACGGCGTCGGCGAGGGCCTCGCTGTCGGTGACGAGCACCGCGCCGGCCAGCGGGTCGTGCTCCGCCTGGCTGATCAGGTCGGCGGCGACGTGGGCGGGGTCGGCGGTCTCGTCGGCGAGGATCGCCACCTCGGTGGGGCCGGCCTCGGAGTCGATACCGATGATGCCGCGCAGCAGCCGCTTGGCCGCCGTCACGTAGACGTTGCCCGGGCCGGTGACCATGTCGACCGGCTCGCAGGAGCCGGCGCCGTAGCCGAAGACCGCCACGGCCTGCGCCCCGCCGACGGCGTAGACCTCGGTGATGCCGAGCAGCGCGCAGGCGGCCAGCACTCCGGGGTCGGGCAGGCCGCCGTGGTCGCGCTGCGGCGGGGAGGCGACGGCGATCGACTCCACGCCCGCGATCTGCGCGGGAACGACGTTCATGATCACGCTGGACAGCAGCGGGGCCAGCCCACCGGGGACGTAGAGGCCCACCCGGCGCACCGGCACCCAGCGCTCGGTGACCGTGCCGCCGGGGACGACCTCGGTGGTGACGTCGGTGCGGCGCTGATCGGCGTGCACCTTCTGCACCCGGGCGATCGCCTCCTCCAGCGCCGCGCGCAGCGTGGGGTCGCACTCGGCGAGCGCACGGTCCAGCGCGGCCTGCGGGACGGCGAAGTCCTCGTTGTCCACGCCGTCGAGGCGCGCGGTGATCTCGCGGACCGCCTGGGCGCCCCGGATGCGCACGTCCTCGCACAGCGGGCGCACCGTCGCGAGCACGGAGTCGATGTCGGTCGCGGCGCGCGGCAGCAGGCCGGCGAGCTCCCGGGATCCCGGCAGCGCGGATCCGCGCAGGTCGATGCGGGCGAGCACGGGATGGCCTCCGGGAGGGTGGGTACGGCTCAGCGAGGGTGGGCGTGGGACGGAGTTCCAGCGTAGCCAGCGGCCCGTAGGCTGCCGGGATGGGTGAGTTGATCCCGCTGTTCCCGCTCGGCACTCCCCTCTTCCCCGGTGTCGTCCTCCCGCTGCACGTCTTCGAGCCGCGCTACCGGCGGCTGGTCCTCGACCTGCTGGCGATCCCGGAGGAGAGCGAGCGCCGATTCTTCGGCGTCGTCGCCATCCGGCAGGGCTGGGAGGTGGAACGGGTCGCGCCGGCGGAGGCGCTCTACGACATCGGCTGCGTCGCGCGGCTGCAGATGGTGCGCCCGCAGGCCGACGGCGGCTTCCGCGTGGTCACCGTCGGCGGCGAGCGCTTCCGGCTGCGCGACGTCGTCGTCGGCGAGGACCCGCCGTACCTGCAGGGCGAGGTCGAGTGGCTCGCCGACGAGGAGGCGGCCGAGGAAGCCGCCGGGGACGCGGAGGGCCTGGTCCTCCCGGGCAGCGGAGCCGCCCCCGCCGCCGGCCGGGTGCCGGTCTGCGACGAGAACCTCGACGAGGTCGTCGCCTCCGTGGCGCGGGGGTCGCTGGCCCTGCTCGCTTCGGGCGTGCAGGAGCTGTTCACCGACTACGTCGACGAGGTCGCCGACCTCGGCGCCGGCAGTGACGGCGAGGACGCCGAGCGCGCCGCGCTGCTCGCCGCCGTGGCCGACGACCCCACGGCGCTGTCCTGGTTGGTGGCGTCGGCGGCGCTGCTCACGACCGAGGACCGGCAGGCGCTGCTCGCCGAGTCGACGACCCGTCGCCGGCTGGCCGCGGAGACCCGGCTGCTGCGCCGTGAGCTGACGCTCCTGCGCGAGCTGGGCGCGGTTCCGGCGCCGCTGCAGGGGTTCGCCACCCCCATGACCGTCAACTGACCGGCGGTACCGCGCCCTCCGGTGCGGGCACGGCTGAGGGCTCCGGCGCCGGACGGCCCAGCCCGTCCTCGGCGTTGATGATCACGCCCAGCACGTAGACGAGCAGCGCCACGAACGGCGCGACGGCCAGCGCGGCGGTGGCGCCGAGGTCGAGCCCGGTGGTGACCGTCCCGCCGACGTCGGCCAGCTGCTCCCGGGTCGGCCCCTCGCCGATGAGCTCGCCGACCAGCCAGGCGATCGCCCCGGAGGCGGTCGCGCCCAGGGCGAGCGCGACCAGCAGGGCCACGCCGCGCTGCCGGCGCATCCTCCAGGCGGCTCCGCCGGCGAGCAGCCCGACCACGGTGAGGACCAGGACGAAGACGGCGTCGTCGGCCACCAGCAGCTCCGACGACGGCGAGCCGATCACCACCGGCCCGTCCTCGGTGATCCGGAAGTCCGCGCGCGGGGCCAGCGCCCACCAGGCCAGCCCGGCCGGCACGCCGACCCCCGCCAGCGCCAGGACCAGCCAGGCCGCCGGGCGCAGGTCGGCCCGCAGCTCCTCGCGGCCCCGCCAGCGCGCCGACGGTGGCGGCGGCACGGCGCGGGCGCGCAGGACGGGCGCGGACGGCGGGGTGGTCACAGCAGCGCGACGCTGGTGGGGCCGAGCAACGCCTTGATGTCACCCATGAGCGCCGTGCTCGGGCGGACCCGCAGCCCCTGGTCGAGCCGGAGCACGGTCTCCCGGCTGCCGTTGACCAGCTTGAGCTGCACCTCGGTGGTGCCCGGGTGGCTGCCCAGCACCTCGCGCAGGCGCTCCACCACCGGCGGCGTGCAGCGGGCGGCGGCCATCGACACCAGGACCGGGCCGCGCGGGCCCTCGGTGATCTCGGGGAGCGTCACCTCGGAGCCGAACAGCGAGGGCTGGTCGTCGCGCCGGCTGATCCGGCCCTTGACCACCACGATCTGGTCCCGGACGACCTTCTCCGAGACCTCGGCCCAGGTCTTGGGGAAGAACAGCACCTCGATGCCGGACTCGAGGTCCTCCAGCGTGGCGATGGCCCAGGGCGCGCCCTGCTTGTTGGTGCGCGGCGAGACGGCGGTGAGGATGCCGGCGATCGTGACGTTCGCGCCGTCCTCGACCCCGCCGGCGTTGATCTCGGCGATCGCGGTGTCGGCGTTCTGGGCCAGCACGTGCTCGACCCCGTGCAGCGGGTGGTCGGAGACGTACAGGCCGAGCATGTCGCGCTCGAAGACCAGCCGCTCGCTCTTGGACCAGTCGGCCGTCGGGATGACGATGTCCAGCGCGCTGCCGAACGGGTCCTCGGCGGCGTCCCCCTCGCCGAAGCTGCCGAACAGGTCGAACTGCCCCTCGGCCTCCTTGCGCTTGAGCCCCATCGCGGAGTCCACGGCCTGCGCGTGGATCGCGACGATGCCCTGGCGGGAGTGGCCCAGGGAGTCGAAGCCGCCGGCCTTGGCGAGGGACTCGATGACCTTCTTGTTGCAGGCCACCGTGTCGATCTTCTTCATGAAGTCGGGGAAGTCCTTGAACGCCCCCTTCTCCTCGCGCGCCTTCACGATCGAGTCGACGACGTTGGTCCCGACGTTGCGCACCGAGGCCAGCCCGAAGCGGATGTCGGTGCCGACGGCGGTGAAGTCCCAGGAGGACTCGTTGACGTCCGGCGGGAGCACCTTGATGCCCATCCGGCGGCACTCGGCCAGGTAGACCGGCCGTCGGTCCTTGTCGTCCTGGACGCTGGTCAGCAGCCCCGCCATGTACTCGGCCGGGTAGTTGGCCTTGAGGTAGGCCGTCCAGTACGAGATGAGCCCGTACGCCGCCGAGTGCGCCTTGTTGAAGGCGTAGTCGGCGAACGGGACGAGGATGTCCCAGAGGGTCTTGATCGCCGCGCCGGAGAAACCGTTGGCCGTCATGCCGGCCTCGAAGCCGACGAACTCCGCGTCCAGCACGGACTTCTTCTTCTTGCCCATCGCGCGACGCAGCAGGTCGGCCTTGCCGAGCGAGTACCCGGCGACCTTCTGCGCGATCGCCATGACCTGCTCCTGGTAGACGATCAGGCCGTAGGTCTGGCCGAGGATCTCCTCGAGCGGCTCGGCCAGCTCGGGGTGGATCGGCGTGATCTCCTGCTGGCCGTTCTTGCGCAGCGCGTAGTTCGTGTGCGAGTTCGCACCCATCGGCCCGGGCCGGTACAGCGCGCCGACGGCCGAGATGTCCTCGAAGTTGTCCGGCCGCATGAGCCGCAGCAGGGAGCGCATCGGGCCGCCGTCGAACTGGAAGACGCCGAGGGTGTCGCCCCGGCCGAGCAGCTCGTAGGTCGCCTTGTCCGTGAGGTCCTTGCTGATCTCGTCGAGGTCGACGGGCTCCTTGCCGTTGAGCACGATGTTGCGCAGCGCGTCGTCGAGGACGGTCAGGTTGCGCAGGCCCAGGAAGTCCATCTTGAGCAGCCCGAGCGTCTCGCAGGTCGGGTAGTCGAACTGCGTGATCATCGCGCCGTCGGCCTCGCGGCGCATCAGCGGGATGCTGTCGATCAGCGGGTGCCGGCCGATGATCACACCGGCGGCGTGCACGCCCCACTGCCGCTTCAGGCCCTCGAGCTTGCGGGCCTGGTCGACGACCTCGGCGGCGCCGGGGTCGGACTCGTAGCGGGCGCGGAACTCCGCGGCCTCCTTGTACCGGGGGTGGGCCGGGTCGAAGATCCCCGACAGGGGGATGTCCTTGCCCATGACACCCGGGGGCATCAGCTTGGTGAGCTCGTCGCCGACGGAGTAGGGGCGGTCCAGCACGCGGGCGGCGTCCTTGATCGCGGCCTTCGCCTTGATCGTCCCGTAGGTGACGATCTGGCTGACCCGCTCCTCGCCGTACTTCTCCGACACGTACCGGATAACCTCGCCGCGGCGGCGGTCGTCGAAGTCGATGTCGACGTCGGGCATGGAGACGCGCTCGGGGTTGAGGAACCGCTCGAAGATCAGACCGTGGGCCAGCGGGTCCAGGTCGGTGATCCCCATGGCGAACGCGGCCAGCGACCCGGCGGCCGAGCCACGGCCGGGACCGACGCGGATGCCGTTGTCCTTGGCCCAGTTGATGAAGTCGGCGACCACGAGGAAGTACCCCGGGAAGCCCATCTGGCAGATGATCCCGGTCTCGTAGTCGGCCTGCTTGCGCACGTGGTCGGGGATGCCGCCCGGGTAGCGCTTGTGCAGGCCGCGCTCGACCTCCTTGATGAACCAGGAGGTCTCGTCCTCCCCCTCGGGCAGGGGGAAGCGGGGCATCAGGTCGGCGCCCTCGGTGAAGGTCACCTCGCACTGCTCGGCGACGAGCAGCGTGTTGTCACAGGCGACGGAGAGCTCGCCGGGGAACAGCGCGCGCATCTCCGCGGCGCTCTTCAGGTAGTAGCCGTCGCCGTTGAACCGGAAGCGGTTGGTCTCGTTCAGCCGCGAACCGGTCTGGATGCACAGGAGCGCGTCGTGGGCCTGCGCGTCCTCCTTGTGCGTGTAGTGCAGGTCGTTGGTGGCCAGCAGCGGGATGCCGAGGTCCTTGGCGATCGCCATCAGCGCCGGGCGGGTCTTCTTCTCGATGGACAGGCCGTGGTCCATCAGCTCGGCGTAGAAGTTCTCCTTCCCGAAGATGTCCTGGAAGTCGGCCGCGGCCTGCTTGGCCTTGTCCTCCTTGCCGGCCCGCAGCCACATGTTGACCTCGCCCGAGGGGCAGCCGGTGGTCGCGATGAGGCCCTTGCCGTAGCGCTCCAGCAGGTCGCGGTCGAAGCGCGGCTTCCGGTACTGGCCCTCGAGGCTGGCCAGCGAGGAGATGCGGAAGAGGTTGTGCATCCCCTCGGTGGTGCGGGCCAGCAGCGTCATGTGGGTGTAGGCGGCCTTGCCGCGGTTGTTGCCGCCGTCGCCCTCCTCGTCGAGGAGCTTGTCGCCGAAGTCGAACGGCGCGCGGTCGAACCGCGAGCCCGGCGTGTAGTACCCCTCCATGCCGATGATCGGCTTCACGCCCGCGCTGGTCGCCTGCTTGTAGAAGTCGTAGGCGCCGAACACGTTGCCGTGGTCGGTCATGGCCAGCGCCGGCATGCCCTGCTCGGCGGCCGCCTTCGTCACCTCGGGCAGCTTCGCCGCGCCGTCGAGCATCGAGTACTCGGTGTGGACGTGCAGGTGCGCGAAGGAGTCGGACTTGCTGCTCACGGGCGGTCGGTGCTCCTCGGTGGTCGTGCGTGCCCGGCCGGCAGGTTCTCCGGCGGGCGACCGGCGGGGAAGACCGGTGTGCGGGTCGATCCTCGCACTGGAAGCTGTCTACTCCGAGGGTCTGACACGACGTGTCTGCTCACATCCGGACCGATCCGTCACATGCGCCCCGGAGGCGCCGTCACGTCAGCTCGCGGCGCATGGTGACGTGCGCGATCCCCGCCTCCAGGTACTCCTCGCCGACGGCGGTGTAGCCGGCCCGCTCGTAGAAGCCCCGGGCGGGAAGCTGGGCGTGCAGCTCGATCGCGGCCACCCCGCGCAGCCGTGCCTGCTCGTGCAGCTCGGCCAGCACGGCCGCGCCGAACCCGCGCCCGCGCACCCCCGGGTCGGCGGCCATGCGACCCAGGGACGCCGTCGTCGAGCCGTCCGCCGGGAGCAGCAGGCGCCCCGTGGCCACCACCCGGCCGGCCTCGTCGCGGGCGTGCACGTGCACCGCGGTCGCGTCCCGGTCGTCCTGCTCGATCTCCGCCGGAACCCCCTGCTCCTCGACGAAGACGCGGGTGCGCAGGGCGATGATCTCGGGCCAGTCGGCCGGGCCGGCGACGCGGGCGGCGGGGCCGGTCACCACGCGGGACGTCCGGCGGGCAGGGCGCGGGTGGGCACGAGGAGGAAGCGTAGGTCGATGGCCGCGTGCAGCAGCACGGGGAGGAGCAGCGACCCGGTGTCGAGGTAGAGCGCGGCCATCACGCCCCCGAGCACGCCGGTGAGCACGATGCCGGCGCGGCCCTGGTAGGCGTGCGCCAGCCCGAAGGCGACGGCGGCGACCACCACCAGGGCCCACGAGGGCAGGCCGCCCGCGACGGCGGCGACCACGGCGAGGAAGAACCCGCGGTAGAGCCATTCCTCGCAGATGCCGGCGGTCAGCCCGACCACGGTGAACAGCCGGCGCTCTGCCGCGGTGCGCGGCAGCAGGGCCAGGGTGGCGTGCCCCGGCGGCTCGGCGTGCCGCCCCTCCCCCGCCCGCGCCGGCGGGGGCACCTCGTTGAGCGCACCTCCCCGGAGCGCCCGGGTGGAGGCCAGGACGAACACCAGCACCAGGACCACCAGCACCAGCACCAGCGGCCCGGGCGTCCGCGGCCACGCCAGCCCCACGGCGGCGGCGTCCACCCCCGGGGCCGAGAGCCACACGACCAGCGCGAGCAGCGCCAGCCCCCACTCGAGGACCAGCAGCCGGCCGTAGAAGGAGCGCCGGGCGTCCGGATCGGTGCGCAGCCGCCCCTCGAAGCGGCGGTGCAGGACGTGCCCCGCCACCGGCTCGCCGGCGACCAGGTACACCGCCACGACCACCGCGGCGAACGCGGCCGGGCCGAAGTCCGCGAGGGTCTCGGGGAGCCCGGTCACGGCAGATCCTCGGCGGCCGGGTCAGGCCTCGGCGCGCAGGACGGCCAGCGCGCCGGCGAGGTCGGGCGGGTACTCGCTGGTGAACTCCACCCAGCGCCCGTCGGCCGGGTGCGCGAAGCCGAGCCGGACGGCGTGCAGCCACTGCCGGCTCACCCCCAGGCGGGCGGCCAGCGTGGGATCGGCGCCGTAGGTCGTGTCGCCGACGCAGGGGTGGCGCAGGGCGGAGAAGTGCACCCGGATCTGGTGCGTGCGGCCCGTCTCCAGCCGGATGTCGACCAGGCTGGCGGCGGGGAACGCCTCCATGACCTCGTAGTGGGTCACCGAGGGCCGCCCGCCCTGCACCACCGCGAAGCGCCAGTCGTGCTTCGGATGCCGGTCGATCGGGGCGTCGATGGTGCCCCGCGAGGGATCCGGGTGCCCCTGCACCAGGGCGTGGTAGCCCTTCTCGACGGTGCGCTCCTTGAAGGCGGCCTTGAGCGCGGTGTAGGTGCGCTCGCTCTTCGCGACCACCATCACGCCGGTGGTGGCGGCGTCCAGACGGTGCACGACGCCCTGGCGCTCCGCCGCACCCGAGGTGGAGACCCGGTACCCGGCGGCGGCGAGCCCGCCGATGACCGTCGGCCCCTCCCATCCGGGGCTGGGGTGGGCGGCGACGCCGACGGGCTTGTCGACGACGACCAGGTCGTCGTCGTCGTGCAGGATCGTCATCCCCTCGACGGGGCGCGGCGCCACCGGCTCGCCCGGAGGGGGCGGGAGCTCGACCTCGAGCCAGCTGCCGCCGCTGAGGCGGTCGCCCTTACCCCGCACCCGGCCGTCGACCAGGACGTTGCCGGCGTCGGCGACCTCGGCCGCGACGGTGCGGGTGAGCCCGAACAGCCGTGCCAGGGCCTGGTCCACCCGCTGCCCCTCGAGCCCGTCGGGGACGGGCAGGGCGCGGTGGATCCCGGACGCGGGCAGGCCGGGGGAGCTGGTCACTCCCCCATTGTGACGGGACGGCTCCCGCTCCCGGTGGAGCCCGCCGGCTCGGTACCCGCCCGGGTGCCGTCGAAGTCGATGCCGCGCAGCGCCAGGACCGCCCCGAGGACGCCGCCGCAGACGATCGCGGAGTCGGCGACGTTGAAGACCGGCCACACGTCCCCGTCCGGGCCGAACACCGACAGGAAGTCGACGACGCCGCCGCGCAGGAAGCCCGGGTCGCGGAAGATCCGGTCGATGAGGTTGCCGACGGCGCCGCCCAGCACCAGGCCCAGCGTGACCGCCCAGCCCGTGGAGAACAGCCGTCGCGCCGTCCGCACGATGACGACGACGACGGCCGCGGCCACCAGGCTGAACACCACGGTGAAGCCCTCGGCGAAGGAGAACGCCGCGCCCGTGTTGCGCAGGTGGGTCAGGTACAGCGCCCCACCGAGGACCCGGATGTCCTCACCCGGCTCGATCGTGGCGACGACGACGAGCTTGGTGACCAGGTCGAGCAGGAACACGCCCGCGGCGAGGAGCAGCAGCAACCGCATGCGCGGCCTGGCCGCCGGTACGCCGACGGGGTCGGGCTGCTCGGTCACGCCGACGACGATAGCCGTGCCGCCGGCCCGAGCCCCGACCCCGCGCGGGCGGTCAGGCCGAGGCCGCCGTGGCCCCGCCGGTCTCCTGCTCGGCGGACGCCCTGCTCTGGGACTCCTCCACCTGCTCCACCCGGTCCTGGGTGGCCAGCCGGGTCAGCTCGGCACCTGCCTCGGCGTCCCGGGTGAGGTTCTCGCCGGTCTCCGGATCGAAGACGTGCACCTTGCGGCTGTCCAGCCAGAACTCCGCCTCGCGGCCCTCGCGGATCCGGCTGGTGGAGTCGATGGACACGATGGCCTGCGTGCGCAGCTCCTCGGCGTCCAGCTCGCGGGAGAGGTCGCGCAGCTGGTTGGTGATCGCCTCCGGGGCCTCGTAGGGGATGTAGGCGTACTGCGAGTCACCCAGCCACTCGGTCACGTCGACCCGGGCGCGGAACGTCGAGCCGAGCGGGCGCTTGTGCTCCTCGACCAGGGACGCGTCCTCGAAGTACTCCGGGCGGATGCCGACCATCAGCAGGTCGTGGCCGCCGAGCTTGGACGCCCGGGACGCCTCGATCTCGATGTCGCCGAACGGGGTCTTCAGCCGGTTGCCCTCGGGCGTGGCCGGCAGGAAGTTCATCGGCGGCGAGCCGATGAAGCCCGCGACGAACAGGTTGACCGGCTGCTCGTAGAGCTCCCGCGGGCTGGCGACCTGCTGGATCTTGCCCTTGCGCAGGACGCAGACCCGGTCGCCCAGCGTCATGGCCTCGGTCTGGTCGTGCGTGACGTAGACCGTGGTGATGCCCAGCCGGCGCTGGAGCCGGGAGATCTCGGTGCGCATCTGTCCGCGCAGCTTGGCGTCGAGGTTGGACAGCGGCTCGTCGAAGAGGAAGGCCTCGGCCTGCCGGACGATCGCGCGGCCCATCGCGACGCGCTGGCGCTGGCCACCGGAGAGGTTGGCCGGCTTGCGCTCGAGGTGGTCCTTGAGCTCCAGGACGTCGGAGGCCTCGGTGACGCGACGCCGGACCTCGTCGTCGGGCATCTTGGCCAGCCGCAGCGGGAAGGCGATGTTCTCGTACACCGTCATGTGCGGGTACAGCGCGTAGTTCTGGAAGACCATCGACAGGTTGCGGTCCCGGGGAGCGAGGTCGTTGACCCGCTTGCCGCCGATGATCATCTCGCCGCTGGTGATGTCCTCCAGGCCGACGATCATCCGGAGCAGCGTCGACTTCCCGCAGCCGGAGGGGCCGACCAGGATCATGAACTCGCCGTCGGCGATGTCCAGGCTGACGTCGTTCACCGCCGGGAACCCGTCGCCGTACTGCTTGACGATGTTCTTCATCTCGATGGAGGCCATCAGAGCTCGTCCCCTCGGTGGGATGCGGGTCGTGAGATCGGGAACTGGTGCGCGGTCACGGCCATCAGCCCTTCACCGCGCCGTTGGTGAGGCCGGCGACGATGCGCCGCTGGAACAGCAGGACCAGGACGACGACCGGGATCGTGACGATCACGGCGGCCGCCGAGATGGCGCCGGTCGGCTCCTCGAACTGCGAGGCACCGGTGAACAGACCCAGCGCCGCCGGGACCGGCCGCGCCGCCTCGGTGGAGGTCAGCGAGATGCCGTAGATGAAGTCGTTCCAGGCGATGAAGAAGGCGATGATCGCGGTGGTGAACACGCCGGGTGCGGCGAGCGGGACGATCACCTTGCGGAACGCCTGCCACGTGGTCGCACCGTCGACCTGGGCTGCCTGCTCCATCTCCCAGGGGATCTCCCGGAAGAACGCCGACATGGTCCAGATCGAGATCGGGAGCGTCAGCGAGAGGTAGGGGATGATCAGGCCCGGCCAGGTGTCGTAGAGACCGATGTTGCGCCACAGGTTGAACAGCGGCGTGACGATCGAGATGACCGGGAAGATCGCCACGACCAGCGCCGTGGACAGGATCAGCGTCTTGCCCGGGAAGTCCAGCCGGGCGATCGCGTAGGCCGCGAACATCGCGAGCAGGCAGGAGATCGCCGTGGCGATCAGGCAGATGCCGAAGGAGTTCCTGAGCGCCGGCAGGAACAGGTCGCTGGCGCTGCCGGTGAAGATCAACTCGTAGTTCTCCCAGCTGAGCGCGCTCGGGAAGAAGCTCTGGTTGGACAGGTCGCTCGGCGCCTTGAACGACAGCGAGACGATCCAGGCGATCGGGAACAGGCAGTAGAAGATGATGACTGCGGCGGCAACGCCCCACAGGACTTTCTTCCTCGTGGACATGGGTCACTCCCCCCGCGCCTGGGCCAGGTCGACCTTGAAGAGCTTGATGAAGACGAACGCGATCAGCACCACGGCGAGGAACAGCAGCACCGACACCGCCGAGCCGAGCCCGATCTCCAGCCGCGCGATCGTCTGCCGGTAGGCCAGGAAGGACACCGACTCGGTGCCGTTGGCGCCGTTGGTCATGATGAAGATGCTGTCGAAGACGCGGAATGCGTCCAGCGTGCGGAACAGCAGGGCGACCATGATCGCCGCCTTCATGTTGGGGATCGTCACCCGCCACAGCCGCTGCCACCGTGTCGCGCCGTCGACCTTCGCCGCCTCCTGCAGCACCTCGGGGACCTGGGCCAGGCCCGCGAGCAACAGCAGCGAGATGAACGGGGTGGTCTTCCAGATCTCGGCCAGGCAGATGACCAGGAGCGCGGTCCAGCGGTCACCGAACCAGTCGGTGTCCGCAGCGACCCCCGGTATCCAGGCGAACGAGCTGTTCACGAACCCGGAGTTGATGTCGAAGGCGAACTGCCAGGCGAACGCCGACACCACGGTGATGACCGCGTACGGAATGAGGATCACCGCCCGCAGCACCGGCCGCAGCGCCCGCAGCGCCTTGACCATCACCAGGGCCAGCCCGAACCCGAGCACCAGCTCCACCGCCACCGTGACGGCGGTGATGAATGCGGTCACGCCGATGGACTGCCACCACAGGGTGTCGGTGAGGATGACCCAGTAGTTGTTGAGGCCGGTGAACGATCGGTTGTCCGGGTCGGTGAGCCGGTAGTCGAACAGCGACTCGTAGGTCGCCTGCGCGATGGGGTAGGCCGTCACCAGCAGCATGACCGCGAACGCCGGCCCGGCGAGCAGCCAGCCGAGCTTCCGCTCGCTGCGGGCGCGGTCGCTGATCCCGCCCTTCGGGGCGGAGACCGGTTCGGTCTTCTTCGTCGGGGGGAGCGTCGTGGTGCTCACAGCAGGTCCTCCTTCTCCAGGACCGCGTCGATGAGCTCGGTGGCTGCCTCACCCGTGCTGCCGGGCGTGACGCCCGACGGCGGGTGGTAGCTGCGCTGGATGCCGACCGAGATCTCGTTGTAGTACGGCGTCTGCGGACGGGGCGCCGCGATGTCCAGGGAGTCCCGGATGACCGGGGCCATCGGGAAGGCCTCCAGCACCTCCTCGTCGTCGTAGACCGCCTCGGAGGAGGCCGGGTTGCCGTTGGTCACGAAGTACTCGGCCTGGTTCTCGTCGGAGGTGATGCACTCCGCTGCCTCGTAGGCCAGTTCGGGGCTCTGGCTGAACGCCCCGACGCCGAGGTTGATGCCGCCGTAGGGGGGTGCGGCCTCGGTGTCCTCGTCGACCCTCGGGTAGATCGTGGCCGCGTAGTCGTCCGGGACCGAGGGGTCGAGGGTGCCTGCCTCGGCGGCACCGAGCGCCCGCGGGTAGACGAAGGGGTAGTTGACCTGGAAGCCGCCGTCGTCGCTCTCGAAGCCGGTCGCGGTGGAGTCCTCGGTCGAGGTCGAGAACGCCGCGCCTGCGGCGTCGGACTCGGCCACCATCTGCATGACCTCCGTGGCCCGCGTCGCGGCCTCCGAGGTGAGTCCGAGCTCGATCTGGGCGGGGTCCTCGGGCGAGGGATCGGTGATGATCTCGCCTCCCGCGGACTCGATGAGGGCGTTGAACCAGACGGTGAGGGACTCGGCGCGGGTGCCCTGGGCGCCGACGAGCTTGCCCTGGCCCTCCGCCGCCTCGACGATCTGGTCCCAGGTGACCGGCTGCGTCATGTCCAGCCCCGCGGCCTCGGCCACGGACTTCCGGTACCAGAGCAGCTGGGTGTTCGCCCAGAACGGGACGGCGACCAGTTCGTCGTCCCACGTCGACCCCTCGACGGCGCTCTGCACGACCCCTTCGGTCACCCGCTCCGCGACGTCGTCGGGCACCGGGGCCAGGAAGCCGGCTTGCGCGAACTCCGGGATGAACGGCGGGTCGAGGCTCATCAGGTCGATCGAGTCGTCGTTGGCGGCCAGCCGCCGGATGAGCTGCTCGCGCTGGGAGGCGGCATCGCGAGGGAGCAGCGCCGTCTCGATGGTGTAGCGGCCACCGGCCTCCTCGGTGCACCGGGCGGCGATCTCCGCCTGGCCCCCGGCATCCGGGTTGATGTACCAGGTCAACGTCGAGGCGCCGCCGCTGTCACCATCGCAGGCGGCGAGCGTGCCGGCCGTGACCAGGAGGGCTGCGGCGCCGGCGAGCCTCCGTCGGGGCTGCCGGCTCCTCCGTCGGAGCGGCGCCGGGGCGCGCCCCCGGGATCGGGAACGGCCTGGAGCGTTCGGCATCGGTCATCGCCTCCGTTGGCGCCTCACGAGCTGATCAAGAGCAGTGCTGGGAGCGTGGTGCAGGCCACTTTCGCTGTCAATTCGAACCGTCACCGTCTCGTGACCTGCTCCCCCGCGACGCCCTCATCAGCCCCGATGCCCCCGCGGATCCCGGCTCAGCGGCCGGTCGCGCGCTCGGCGATGACCGAGGGGGTGGTGACCTCCGCGGGCGTGCGCGGGAGGACGTTCGCCACGTAGGAGCGCACCGCCTCCGCCGTCCCGACGTCGCGGCCGGCCTGCTCCGAGAGCAGCCAGCGATGGGTGAGCACCTCGTGGAAGATCTCGGCCGGCGCCAGCCGGCCGGCCAGTTCCGGCGGGATGGCGGCCATCACGGTCTGGTAGACCTCGGCCAGCCAGCGGTGCGCCGCGACCGGCTCGGGCACCGGTCCCCCGGTGCGCTGCTCGAGCCAGGCCCGGTAGGCCCGGACGTCGTTGAGCAGCCGCTGTGCCTGCCGCTCCTGGACCTCCATGCCGGTCAGCCGGAAGAGTTCCCTCCGGTTGTGCCCGGGCTCGGATACCCGCGTCTCCACCCGCAGCCGGGAACCCTCGGGAGACGTCACGATCTCGATCTCACCGACGTCGAAGCCGAGCTCGTTGAGCCGCCGGAGCCGCTCCGCGACGCGGTACTGCTGCTCCTCCGGGGAGAAGGTCTCCTCCCGGGTGACCTCGTCCCAGAGGGAGGCGTAGCGCAGCGGCAGGCTGTCGGCGACCTCGATCGGGTCGATGTCGTCGGGCAGCAGACCGCCGAACCGGAGGTCGAGCAGCTCGGCACCGACGCGCTCCCGGGCCAGGTCGACGTCGTGGTTGCGCTGCCCCGGCGTCAGGCTCGGGTAGCGCTCCACGGTCTCGGCATCGACGAGGTAGGCGGCCAGCGTGCCGGCGTCCAGCCGGAACAGCGTGTTGGACAGCGAGCAGTCGCCCCAGAACACCCCCGCGAGGTGCAGCCGCACGAGCAGCACGACCATCGTGTCGAGCAGCTGCTCGGCGGAGTGGTCACCCGGCGGGCGCGAGAACAGCCAGCGGTAGGACATCGAGTACTCGAGGTACCGGGTCACCAGGATCGCCTGCTGGTCGCCGGGACGATCCACGCAGATGCCCAGCACGCTCACCGACGGGAGCCCCTCCTCCTCGAACCGGGCCAGCAGCGCGTACTCGTGCCGCGCCAGCCGTTCGGCGATCTCCTTGAGCGCGTAGACGTGCCCGCCCGCGGCCACGAACCGGACGACGTGCCGGGAGATGCCGCGCTGGGGCACCTCGAGCAGGAGCCGGTCGTCCCACTCCTCGAGCGGTCGGTCCCAGGGCAGGCTCAGCAGCTCGGCCGCCTCGTTGGCCGGGGGCCGGAAGAGGAAGCGCATGGCGAACTCCGTCGGTCGCAGCAAGCGTCGGGCGCCGTGCCCGCACGGCGCCCCGGGACGTCACCCTCCCACGGCACGCCGGGTGCCCGCAGCGCCGCGGGATCCTCAGTCGACGCCGGTCGGCGCGCCGTTCTCGCCCCGCCAGGACGCCAGCCGACCCGCCCGGCTGACCGCCCGCAGCCGCCGCTCGGCCTCCCGCCGGGAGCGTCGCGCGGAGACGATGAGCGCCTGGTCGCCGCGCATCAGGCGGGTCTCCTCGTCGGGCACGAACGGCCGGCCGTCCCGGACGATGAGCACCACGGCGGCGTCCTCCGGCAGCCGGAGCTCGGGCAGGTAGACACCGTGCAACCGGGAGCCCTCCTGGACGGTGAGCTGCAGCAGGTCGGCGTCGAGCTCGTCCAGCGGGGCGGACTCGACGTCGACGTCGCGCGGGATGGCCGGCGCCGCGATCCCCAGCCGGCGCGTCACGAGCGGCAGCAGCCCGCCCTGCACGACGGTGAACACGACCACGAGGACGAAGACGGTGTCGAAGATCATCGCCGCGTCGGGCACGTCCGCGGTCAGCGGGAAGGTGGCGATCACGATGGGCACGGCCCCGCGCAGCCCGGCCCACGAGACGAACGCCTGGTGCCTCAGCGGCCAGCGGAACCACACGAGGCTGGCGAAGACCGACAGCGGCCGGGCCACGAGCAGCAGCGCAGCCCCGACCAGCAGCGCCGGGAGCAGGGCGTCGGGCAGCCGGCTCGGCGACACGAGCAGCCCCAGCAGCACGAACAGGCCGATCTGGGCCAGCGACGCCGTCCCCTCGGCGAAGCCGATGCTGGCCGACCGGTGCGGCATGCGGACGTTGCCCAGGACGACGCCGCACAGGTAGACCGCCACGATCCCCGACGTGTGCGCGAGCGTGGCCGCGGAGTAGGCGAGGACGCAGATGGCCAGCGTGGCGAGCGGGTAGAGCCCGGCCACCGGGAGCGCGACCCGCCGCAGCAGCCAGGCACCCCCGAAACCGACGGCCAGGCCGACCAGCGCACCGCCGGTCAGCTCGAGGGCCACCTCGCCCAGGACGACGTACCAGGCGTGCGTCTCACCGCCGTTGAGCTGGGAGACCAGCGCAGCGGCCAGCAGGATGACCGGTGCGTCGTTGAGCCCGCTCTCCGCCTCGACGGCGGCGACCAGCCGGCGCGGCAGCGGCAGCCGGCGCAGCACCGCGAAGACCGCGGCGGCGTCGGTGGACCCGATGACGGCCGCGAGCAGCAGCGCGAAGCCCCACTCCACGTCCAGCAGCCAGACGGCGAACGAGGCGGTCACGACGACGCTGACGGCGACCCCGACGGTGGCGAGGGTGACCCCGGGCCCGAGCGCGCGGCGCAGGTCGTCCCACCGGGTGGTCAGCCCACCCTCGGCCAGGATGATCACCAGTGCCGCGATGCTCAGGTTCGCGGCCAGGTCGAAGTCCTCGAACTCGATGCCCAGGCCGCTCTCCCCCAGCCCCACGCCGAGGGCGAGGTAGAGCAGCAGGCTGGGCATGCCGAGCCGGTCGGCCAGGCGCAGGGCGATCGCGGCCACGAGCACCACGACGGCGCCGATGCCCAGCGCCAGCGTCACCGTCGTGCTCACCGGCCGCCGTCCCCCATGGCAGCAGTCTCCCGGACGCCCCGCGGAACCGGTTTGCCGCCTCGGGGAGAATGGGCGCGTGAGTTCCCCCTCGGCCACCGGCCCGTTCGCCGCGATGCCCCCGCAGGTCGACCTGCCGGCGCTGGAACAGCAGATCCTGCAGCGCTGGGAGGCCGACAAGGTCTTCGCGCGGACCATGGAACGCACCGCGGGGTCGCCGCAGTGGAACGTCTACGAGGGCCCGCCCACGGCCAACGGCCGCCCGGGCACCCACCACATCGAGGCGCGGGCGTTCAAGGACGTCTTCCCCCGCTTCAAGACCATGCAGGGCTGGCACGTCCCGCGCCGCGCCGGCTGGGACTGCCACGGCCTGCCGGTCGAGATCGCCGTCGAGCAGGAGCTCGGCTTCGCGGGCAAGCCCGACATCGAGCGCTACGGCATCGCCGAGTTCAACGCGAAGTGCCGGGAGTCGGTCGAGCGGCACGTCGACTCGTTCTCCGAGCTCACCCGCCGCATGGGCTACTGGGTCGACATGTCCACCGCCTACTGGACGATGGACACCAGCTACATCCAGAGCGTGTGGTGGTCGCTCAAGCAGATCTTCGAGAAGGGCCTGCTGGTCGAGGACCACCGCGTCGCCCCGTACTGCCCGCGCTGCGGCACCGGCCTCTCCGACCACGAGGTGGCCCAGGGGTACGAGTCGATCACCGACCCCTCGGTCTACGTGCGGCTGCCGGTCACCAGCGGCGAGTGGGCGGGGAAGGCCGACCTGCTGGTCTGGACGACGACGCCCTGGACGCTGCCCAGCAACACCGCCGTCGCCGTGCACCCGGACGTCACGTACGTGGTCGTGCGCACGCAGCACGCGGGCGCCGAGGCGACCGTCGTCGTCGCGGAGCCGCTGCTGGACGCCGTCCTCGACCCGGACGCGCCCCGCGAGGTGCTGGCCCGCACGACCGGTCGCGACTGGGAGCGGGTGCACTACCAGCGCCCCTTCGAGCTGGTCGAGTTCCCCGAGGGCCCCGATGGCCGCCCGGTGGAGGCCCACTACGTGGTGCTCGCCGACTACGTGACCACCGAGGACGGCACCGGCCTGGTGCACCAGTCGCCCGCGTTCGGCGCCGAGGACCTCGCGGTCTGCCGCGGCTACGGGCTGCCCGTCGTGGTGCCGATCGACGCCTCCGGCCACTTCCTGCCCGAGATCCCGCTGGTGGGCGGCCACTTCTTCAAGGCCGCCGACGCCGCCCTGGTCGAGGACCTGCAGGCCCGGGGAGTGCTGTGGCGCGAGCACCGGTTCGAGCACAGCTATCCGCACTGCTGGCGCTGCCACACGCCGCTGATGTACTACGCGCAGCCGTCCTGGTACATCCGGACCAGCCAGATCAAGGACCAGCTGCTCGCCGAGAACGAGAAGACGAACTGGTACCCCGACAGCATCAAGACCGGCCGCTACGGCGACTGGCTGAACAACAACGTCGACTGGGCGCTGTCCCGTGACCGGTACTGGGGCACTCCCCTGCCGATCTGGCGCAACGACGCCGACCCGGCCCGGATGGTCGCCGTCGGCTCGCTGGCCGAGCTCTCCGAGCTGACCGGCCGCGACCTGGCCGACCTCGACCCGCACCGGCCGTTCATCGACGACGTCACCTTCACGCTGCCCGGCGAGGAGGGCACCTACCGGCGGGTCCGGCAGGTCATCGACGCCTGGTACGACTCGGGGTCGATGCCGTTCGCCCAGTGGGGCGCGCCGCACCGCAACCAGGAGCAGTTCGAGGCCGCCTACCCGGCGCAGTTCATCTGCGAGGCGATCGACCAGACCCGCGGCTGGTTCTACACGCTGATGGCCGTCGGCACGCTGGTGTTCGAGCAGAGCTCCTACGAGAACGTGCTGTGCCTGGGCCACATCCTGGCCGAGGACGGCCGCAAGATGAGCAAGCACCTGGGCAACATCCTCGAGCCGATCCCGCTCATGGACCGGCACGGCGCCGACGCCGTGCGCTGGTTCATGCTGGCCGGCGGCTCGCCGTGGTCGGCCCGCCGCGTCGGCCACGAGACGCTGTCCGAGGTCGTCCGCAAGGTGCTGCTGACCTACTGGAACACCGCGAGCTTCTTCACCCTGTACGCCGAGGCCAACGGCTGGGATCCATCGGCGACGCCGGCGCCGGCGCGCGCCGAGCGCCCGCTGCTGGACCGCTGGGCGCTGGCCCGGCTGGCGGCGGTGACCCAGGAGGTCACCGACGCGATGGAGGACTTCGACACCCAGGGCGCCGGCCGGCTGCTGGCCGGCTTCGTCGACGACCTGTCGAACTGGTACGTCCGGCGCTCCCGGCGGCGCTTCTGGGAGGGCGACCCCGCCGCCCTCGCCACGCTGCACGAGGTGCTCGACGGGCTCACCCGGCTGATGGCGCCGTTCACGCCGTTCGTCACCGAGGAGGTCTGGAACCGCGCCGTCGTCCCGGGTCTCGTGGGGCCGGCGGCCGACCGCGCCGTCGACTCGGTGCACCTGGCCTCCTGGCCGACCGTCGACGAGGAGGCGCGGGACGACGCTCTCGTCGCCCAGGTCGACCTCGTCCGCCGGCTCGTGGAGCTCGGCCGCTCGGCGCGCACGTCGGCGAAGGTGCGCACCCGGCAGCCGCTGGCCCGCGCCCTGGTCGCGGCCCCCGCGTGGTCCACGCTCCCCCGTGACCTCGTCGCCGAGGTGGCCGACGAGCTCAACGTCGTGGAGCTCGCCGACATCTCGGCGACCGACGGGTCCCTGGTCGACGTCAGCCTCAAGGTGGACTTCCGTGCGGTCGGCCGCCGCCTCGGCAAGCAGGTGCAGGCGGTGGCCCAGGCCGTCGCCGCGGCCGACCCGGCCGAGCTCACCGCCGCCTACCGGGCCGGCACCGCGACCGTCGATGTCGACGGCGCGCCGGTCACGCTCGCCGAGGGCGACCTGATCGTCACCGAGACCCCGCGCGAGGGCTGGACCGTGGCCAGCGGCGGCGGGCTCACCGTGGCCCTGGACCTCACCCTCACCCCCGAGCTCGAGCGGGCCGGGCTGTTCCGCGAGGTCGTCCGGCTGGTGCAGGAGGCGCGCAAGAACGCCGGCCTGGAGGTCAGCGACCGGATCGAGCTCTCCTGGGTGGCCGAGGGCGCGGTCGCCGAGGCGCTCGAGGAGCACGCCGACCAGCTGGCCGCGGAGGTGCTCGCCGTGCGCGTGCAGGCCGGCGCCGGGAACGGCGGCGAGGGGATCGAGGGCCCCGAGGGCTCCCGGTTCTGGGTGGTCCGCGCGGGCTAGTTCTCCGAGGCCGTCCGCTTCGCGCGGACCCGGTCGGCGAGGGTCGCGTCCGGCCGGCAGGTGCCGCACGGGGTGAACCCGTCGGACTTGGCCTCGTCGACCGGGAGGGGGATCGTGTCCCGGCCGGCGAGGTGCCGGCACCTGGCGACGTGGTACCGCGGGTGCTCGTCGACGACCAGCACCTCGTCGGTCAGGTCGACGACGAGGAGCAGGTCGGTCACCTCGACCTCCTCGACCGGGGGCTCCCCCGCCTCCGCGGCCTGGCCGGCGGACGACGGGGCGCCGTCGCCGATGCCCGGTGTCGCCGTCGCCGCGGCGGCAGGAACGGCCGCGTCCTCGGCGTGCGTCCGGCCGACCACGGCGTGCCGGCCGGTGCCGGGCCCCTCCTCCGCGGACGGCGTCCGGGCGACGACAGCACCGGCCGGAGCCGATGTCGATGTCGAGCCGGACGCGTGCGCCGGCGCGGAAGCGGGCGCGGACGCGACGGCGGGCGCCGCGACGGGCGCGGACGCAGCCGCGGGCGCGGACGCAGCCGCGGGCGCGGACGCAGCCGCGGGCGCCGTGGGCGCGCTCATCCGCCGCCGGGCGAGGAACAGCAGGACGGCGGCGACGACGCACGCGCCGACGCACGCCCAGTAGAAGGTCGTGACCCCGGTGAGCACACCGGCCACGAACAGTCCCAGACCTCCGAGCACCAACAATCCGGCCGCGACGATCACGCCCAGGACTCTAGGGGCACCGCCCCGGCATCGCGCTCGCCGCGCTCACCGGACGCGACAGGGCCCCCGGACCGATGGTCCGAGGGCCCTGTCGTGGCCTGGGATCAGGCGGGGCTGTCGTCAGGCGGAGTGCTCTGCCTGACTCCGCGCCTCGCTCGTTCCTCGCTGCGATGCTCCCGGGGCTGTCGTCAGGCGGAAGCGTGCTGGTTCTGCCGCGCGTTCGTCGCCGGCTCCGCCGAGCCGCGGCTGTCGAGGTCGCGGAGGTGCGACTCGAGGTAGGAGCGCAGCCGGGTGCGGTACTCGCGCTCGAAGGTGCGCAGCTCCTCGATCTTGCGCTCGAGGCTGCTCCGCTTCTCCTCGAGGCTGCCCATCGCCTCGACGTGCCGGCGCTCGGCGTCCTGGTCGAGGGCCGCGGCCTTGGCCCGGGCCTCGCGCTCCAGGGTCTCCGCCCGGGTGCGCGCGTCGCCGATCATCGAGTCGGCGCGGTGCTTGGCCTCGGTGACCATCTGCTCGCTCTTGGTGCGAGCGTCGGTCATCAGCCGCTCGCTGTTGGTCTTCGCGCCGCTGAGCATCTGCTCGGCCTGCGTCTTGGCCTCGTTGACGTAGCGGTCGGCCGTCTCGGTGGCCAGGGCGAGCATCCGGGAGGCCCGGGCGCTGTCGTCCTGCTGCGGCTGCACCGGGGGCGCGGCCGCCACCGGGGCGGGCGCCGGGGCCGGGGCCTCGGGGCGCTCCTCGGCGCGGGCCTGGACGCGGCTGCCGGCGCCGGAGCGCAGCTCGTTGTTCTCCTCGATGAGGCGGGCCAGCTCGGCCTCCACCACGTCGAGGAAGGCGTCGACCTCGTCCTCGTCGTAGCCCCGCTTGCCGATGGGCGGCTTCTTGAAGACGACGTTGTGCACGTCGGCAGGCGTGAGTGGCATCAGGTCACCTTAGAGGTACGGCGGGACTGGAGGGCTGCGGACGGCTGGTGGAGGACCGCGTCGATCGTCCGGCCGTGCAGCCCGGGCATCGTCGAGGACATTAGCGCGCCAGACCGCCGACGATCCCACGGAGGATGACCACGCCGATGAGGACCACCATGAAACCGAGGTCCAGCCGGATGGTTCCCAGGTTCAGCGGCGGGATCACGCGGCGCACGGCCTTGAGCGGAGGGTCGGTGGTGCTGTAGACGAGCTCGAGGCCGGCCGCGACGACACCCGCGGGACGCCAGCTCCGGGCCAGCACCATCACCCAGTCGACCACGAACCGCGCGAAGAGCAGCACGAGGAAGACGGTCAGGACCACGTAGACGATCAACCAGAGAAGTGCCACGGTCCTCGTTCATCCAGGGCACGAGTCGTGCCGCCGTCATGGGGCGCGCGGGCGGGTGCCTGCGCGTGCCTCAGGACTGGTTGAAGAACCCGCCCTCGCGGATCCGCGCCTTGTCCTCGGCCGTCACGTCGACGTTCTGCGGGCTGAGCAGGAACACCTTCGCCGTGACGCGCTCGATACTACCGCGCAGCCCGAACGACAGGCCCGCGGCGAAGTCGACGAGCCGCTTCGCGTCGGCGTCGTCCATCTCGGTCAGGTTCATGATGACCGGCATCCCGTCGCGGAACCGCTCCCCGATCACGCGCGCCTCGTTGTAGGTGCGCGGGTGCAGGGTGGTGATCCGGTACGGCTGCGGCGCGGGCACGGGCGCCGGCTCGGGCACGACGTCGGCGACCGGCTCGCGGACGGCCAGGCCGGCAGCGCCGACGGGGCCGCTGCTCATGGCACTGATCCGGGAGCCACCGCCCCCGCCGACCGACGGCGCCAGCCCGAGAGGGCGGGCCGGGGCGACACGGCGGACGTTCAGCGGCTCCGGAGCGGCGCGCACCGGCGCCGGCTCCGCGGGCTCCTCGTCGGCGTACCCGGCCGGGTAGTCGCCGTCCGGGTAGTCGTCGTACCGGCCCTCGTCGTACCGCGAGTACCGGCGGTCCGCATCGGGATGGTCGGACTGCCGGGCGTCGTACCGGCCGTACCCGCGGGCGTCGTCGTCCTCGACGAGCCCCAGGTAGATCCCCATCCTCCGCATGGCTCCAGCCATCGGACCTCCCCCTCTGCCAGCGTGCTCAGCGTGCACGTTCGACGACCGTCGACGGGAGTCACTCCGGGGCTCCGGAGGCCCCTGGGACTGGTGTGACTCGTGTGTCTTGAGGGGAGATTAGGGGCCGGCTGCCGAACAGCGCGGTTCCGACACGCACGATCGTCGCGCCCGCAGCGACCGCCTCCTCGAGGTCCCCGCTCATGCCCGCGGAGAGCTCGACGGCCTCCGGGTGGTCGACCCGCACGCGAGCGGCCAGTTCGGCCAGGCGGGCGAACGCCGGACCGGGCTCCTCCCCGCGTGGCGCGACCGCCATGAGCCCGCGCAGCCGGATGCCGGGCAGGACCGCGACGTCGTCGGCCAGGCCGGGCACGTCCGCGGGAGCCGCTCCCCCGCGGCCGCCCAGCTCGCCCTCCGGGCCGCCGAGGTCCACCTGGAGCAGGACGTCCACCGGGCGCTGCGCGGCCTCTCCGGCCCGGCTCAGGGCCTGCGCGAGCGGTGTGCGGTCGACGGAGTGGACGACGGCACCCAGCCGCGCCACGGCGGCCGCCTTGTTCCGTTGGAGCTGGCCGATGAAGTGCCAGCGCAGCGGCAGGTCCGCGAGCTCGCCCGCCTTGCCGATCAGCTCCTGCGCCCGGTTCTCGCCGAAGTCGGCCTGGCCCAGCGCGGCCAGGGCCCGGACGTCCGCAGCCGGCCAGGTCTTGCTGACGGCGAGCAGCGCGACCGTCGCCGGATCCCGTCCGGCGGCGCGGGCGGCCGCCTCGATCCGGGCCCGCACGGCGCGGAGCCGCTGCTCGAGGCCGGTCATGCCGGATCGAGCCAGACCAGCCCGGCCTGCCGCCCGGTGACGCCGTCACGGCGGTGGGAGAACAGCTGCCGGTCCTCCACGGTGCACCGCGGGTCGTGCACGACCTCGGTCACGCCGGCGCGGGCCAGCGTCTCGGCCAGCCCGGTGCGCAGGTCGAGGCCCGGGGTGCCCCGCCGGGTGCGCACGGCAGCCGCCGGGGCGACGGCGGCGACCTCGGCCTGCATCGCCTCGGGCACCTCGTAGCAGGCGCCGCACACGGCCGGCCCCAGCAGCGCGGTGACGTGGCGGGCCCGGGCGCCCAGGCTGGCCATGGCCGAGAGGGTGGCGGGCAGCACCCCCCGCCGCACGCCCTCGCGACCGGCGTGCACCGCGGCGACCACCCCGGCCACCGGATCGGCGAGCAGCACGGGCACGCAGTCGGCCACGAGGACGCAGAGGACGAGGCCCGGCGTGGTGGTGACGACGGCGTCGGTCCCGGGTAGCGGCCCGTCCTGCGGGCCCTCCACGATCGCGACCTGCGTGCCGTGCACCTGGTCCATCCAGACCAGCCGGTCCTCGCCGACAGCGAGCTCGCGGGCCACGCGCGTCCGGTTGGCGGCGACCGCGGCGGGGTCGTCGCCGACATGGGTGCCGAGGTTGAAGGAGTCGTAGGGCGGCAACGAACGACCGCCCCGTCGGTCGGTGACGACCCGGCGGGGTCGCACCGACGACGAGGCGGTCGGTGGAGTACTCATCGGCTCGACCTTACGGCCGCGCCGACCTCCTGCTCGCGGAGCTACTGCTTCAGGAACTCGGGGATGTCCAGCTCTTCCTCGAAGTCCTCGTTCGACAGCGGCCGACGACCGTTGATCGCGCTCGGGATCGGCGGCAGCGGCGGCACGGTGATGCCGCCGCCCTGCGCCGGCGCCGGGCGGGCTGCCGGAGCCTGCGCCGGCGGAGCCGGCGCGAGCCGCTCGCCGGAGCCCTGCGGCGCCGGAGCGGTGACCGGGGCCATCGGGGTCATCGCGGGTCGGCGGTGCGGCGACAGCCCGCTGGGCACCGATCCGTTGGACTGGCTCCCGGGGACCGTGGCGGCCGCGCCGTCCTTGCGCACGTTGGGCTTGCCGCTGTCGAAGCCGGCGGCGATCACGGTCACCCGCACCTCGTCACCCAGGGCGTCGTCGATGACGGCGCCGAAGATGATGTTGGCGTCCGGGTGCGCGGCGTCGGAGACCAGCGACGCGGCCTCGTTGATCTCGAACAGTCCGAGGTCGGAGCCACCGGAGATCGACAGCAGGACGCCGTGGGCGCCCTCCATCGAGGCCTCCAGCAGCGGGCTGGCGATCGCCTGCTCGGCGGCGAGCAGCGCGCGGTTGTCACCGCGGGCGCTGCCGATGCCCATGAGCGCAGACCCGGCCCCCGACATCACCGACTTGACGTCGGCGAAGTCCAGGTTGATCAGGCCGGGCGTGGTGATCAGGTCCGTGATGCCCTGGACACCGGACAGCAGCACCTGGTCGGCGGTGCGGAAGGCGTCCATCACGCTGACGTTCCGGTCGCCGAGCTGGAGCAGCCGGTCGTTCGGGATCACGATGAGCGTGTCGCACTCGTTGCGCAGCTCCTCGATGCCCGACTCGGCCTGCACCGCGCGCCGCTTGCCCTCGAAGGCGAACGGGCGGGTGACCACACCGATGGTCAGCGCGCCGAGCTTGCGCGCGATCGACGCGACGACGGGTGCGCCACCGGTACCGGTGCCGCCGCCCTCGCCGGCCGTCACGAAGACCATGTCGGCCCCCTTGAGGACCTCCTCGATCTCCTCGCGGTGGTCCTCGGCGGCCTGCCGGCCCACGTCGGGCTGGGCGCCGGCGCCGAGACCTCGCGTGAGCTCGCGACCGACGTCGAGCTTGACGTCGGCGTCGCTCATCAGCAGGGCCTGGGCGTCGGTGTTGATCGCGATGAACTCGACCCCCTTGAGGCCGACTTCGATCATGCGATTGACCGCGTTCACCCCGCCGCCGCCGATGCCGACGACCTTGATGACCGCTAGATAGTTGTGCGGAGGTGTCATGCGGCGCTCCCCAACTGGACCCTCATCCTCAAGTTCAGCCTTACAGTTATGTCAACCAGGTCGACGTGGATGAAGCTAGGTGGGGGTCGAGAGCCGCTACAAGCACCCCGTCCGGCTCGGCGTGTCGGTAGGGCGGAACACGACCGACCACTCGCGACTCATCGATCACATGTGCACCACTGATCGTGACGACTCGCCCCCGATTCGTCTCATCCCGAGGTGCAGACTCCCGCCGATCCCAGGAATCACATCCGCGACATTTGTTTCTGCCGCCGGGCGTGTCGCGACGGTCGGCGTGTCGCCCCGGAGGGCCGGTCCCAGCCGTGCGGAGGCACCCGGCGACCGTCCGCTACGGCCCGGACCGGCTCAGCGCAGGACGACGGCCTCGGGGACGCTCAGGTCCAGCTCCGCGGCCGGCTCCAGGGCGCCCTCGGCGATCTCCTCGACCAGCGCGCCGAGGATCTCCGCCTTCTGCTCGGACGCCTCGGGACCACCCCACTGCACGAGCGTGCCGTCGGCGAGCGTCAGCGTGATCCGGTCGGCGTCCGGGGCGGCGGCGAGGGTCACCTGCTCGCGCAGCGCAGGAGGCAGCGCTCCGATGGCCGCGAGCGCCGCGGCGGTCGCGGCGTCGTCCGGACCGGGGTCGTCGACGGCCAGGGGGACGACCCCGGCGGGGGGCTCCCCCGTGACGGTGTCGAAGAGCACACCCCGCGCGTCCAGCAGGGAGCGGCGGCCCGGTTCGCCCACGACCGCCAGCGGCGTCCGCTCCACCAGCGTGATGACCACGCGGCTGGGCCAGCCGCGGCTGACCGTCACCGACTCGACCTGCGGGAGCTCCGCCACGGCCTCGCGGGCGGCGTCGACGTCGACCCGCAGCAACGGGGTGCCGTCCGCGATGCCTGCGGCCTCGCGCACCAGGTCGGTCGGCAGCGTGGTGGCCCCGTCGACCTGGACCGAGCGCACCGACAGCAGGGGGCCGGCCCAGAGCGCCCAGGCGAGCACACCCAGCACCAGGACGCCGGCAGCGGCCTGCACCGCGCGCCGCCGGCGGCCCGACGTCCCCCGGCGGCGGCGGTCGCGCAGCGGGGTGACCGGGGCGGTGCCGCGGCGCTCGGACGGCCGCCGCGGCGCGCCGCGGTCGCGGTCGCGGGTGGTCGTCCCCGTGCGGCTCACCGGGGTGCGCCCGTCGCGTCGCCCGCCCCGCCTTCCCCGTCCCGGTCGGCCGCACGGGCCGTCAGCGCCTGCAGCACCTCGGGGCCGACCATCGAGATGTCGCCGGCCCCCATCGTCATGACCAGGTCACCGGCCCGCGCCCGGTCCGCGAGCGCCGGGGCGGCCGCCGACCAGGACGGCTCGAAGAGCACCTGTCCGGCGGGCAGCGGAACGGCGTCCGCGACCATCGCGCCGGTCACGCCGGGCACCGGGTCCTCCCGCGCGCCGTAGACGTCCATGACGACGACCTCGTCCGCGAGGCCGAGTGCCTCGCCGAACCCGGCGGCGAACTCCCGCGTCCGGCTGTAGAGGTGCGGCTGGAAGGCCACGACGAGCCGCCCGTCCCCCGCGACCGCGCGCGCGGCCCGCAGCTGGGCGCGCACCTCGGTCGGGTGGTGGGCGTAGTCGTCGTAGACCCGCACGCCGTCGACGACGCCCTTCAGCTCGAACCGGCGGTGCACGCCGCCGAAGCGGCCCAGCCCGTCGATCAGCCCCTCCGCCGGCAGCCCGAGCTCCAGGCCCGTGAGCAGCGCCGCGGCGCTGTTGAGGGCCATGTGCTCGCCCGGCACGAGGATCCGCACCCGGCCGAGCTCGGCGCCGTCGAGCACCGCGGTGTAGCTGGTCGCGTCCCCCTCGACCCGCAGGTCGTCCAGGCGCAGGTCGGCGTCGGCGGAACGGCCGTAGGTCCGCAGCCGCGCCGGGCACGGCACGCCGCGCAGCCGGGCGGAGCCGGGGTCGTCGGCGCAGACGACGACGAAGCCGCCGGGGTCGACGGTCTGCAGGAAGCGCTCGAACGCCACCTCGACCGCGGCGAGGTCGCCGTAGTTGTCCAGGTGGTCGGCCTCGACGTTGGTGACGATCCCGGCGAACGGGGCCAGCAGCAGGAAGGAGCGGTCGCTCTCGTCGGCCTCGGCGACGAAGACGTCACCCTCGCCGGAGTGCGCGTTGCTGCCCGACTCGTTGAGGTCGCCGCCGATGGCGAAGGAGGGATCGACGCCGCAGGCCTGCACGGCGACGGTGAGCATCGAGGTCGTCGAGGTCTTGCCGTGGGTCCCCGCCACCGCCACGCTGCGCAGGCCCGCCATGACCGAGGCCAGCGCCACCGCCCGCGGCAGCACGCGCAGCCCGCGGGCCCGGGCCGCGGCGAGCTCGGGGTTGTCGTCCCGGATCGCGGTGGAGACGACGACGGTGTCGGCATCGCCCAGGTGGTCCTCGGCGTGGCCGACCTCGACCCGCGCACCCAGGGCGCGCAGGGCCAGCAGCGTCGGGGTGTCCCGGCGGTCGCTGCCGGAGACGCGCACGCCGCGGGCGAGCAGGATGCGGGCGATGCCGCTCATGCCGGCGCCGCCGATGCCCACGAAGTGCACCGCGCCCAGTTCCGGGGGCGAGGGCACGGGGCCCGTCCAGGCAGCGACGTCCGCGGCGCTCACGTGCCTGCTCCAGCCACGTCGAGCACGATCCCAGCCAGCCGCTCGTCGGCGTCGGGCGCCCCCGCCGCGGCCGCGTGCCGGGCGTACCCGGCGAGCGCGTCGGCGTCGGTGAGCAGCGGGACGAGGTGCTCGGCGATCCAGGCCGGGGTCAGCTCGGCATCCTCCACCAGCAGCCCTCCCCCGGCCTCGACCACCGGGAGGGCGTTGCGGCGCTGCTCCCCGTTGCCGATGGGCAGCGGGACGAAGGCGCCGGGCAGCCCGACGGCGGAGAGCTCCGCGACGGTCACCGCGCCGGACCGGCACAGGGCGAGGTCGGCGGCGGCGTAGGCGAGGTCCATGCGCTCCAGGTAGTCGACGACGACGTAGGGCGCCGCCCCGGCGGTGCGGCCGGGGGCGACGACATCGGTGTTCTTCGGACCGCGGGCGTGCAGCACCTGGATCCCGGCGGCGCCGAGCGCATCTGCGGCGCCCACGGCCGCCCGGTTGAGCGTGGCCGCGCCCTGCGAGCCGCCGAACACCAGCAGCGTGGGGCGGTCCGCGTCCAGCCCGAAGGCGACGCGCGCCTCGGCCCGCATCGCTGCCCGGTCCAGCGAGCTGATCGCGGTGCGCAGCGGCATGCCCACGTGCTCGCCGCGGTGCAGCGGCGTCCCCGGGGTCGTGACCGCCACCCGCGCCGCGAGCCGAGCGCCGATCCGGTTGGCCAGGCCCGGCAGCGCGTTCTGCTCGTGCACCACGACCGGCACCCCGGCCCGCCGCGCCGCCAGGTAGGCCGGCAGGGCCACGTATCCCCCGAAGCCCACGACGACGTCGGCGTGCAGCTCGTCGAGCAGGGCGCGCGTCTCGGCGACCGCGCGCCACACCCGCCCGGGCACCCGGAGCAGGTCGGGCGTCGGCTTCCGCGGCAGCGGCACGGGCGGGATCAGCCGCAGGTCGTAGCCGCGCGCCGGGACCAGCCGGGTCTCCATGCCGCGTTCGGTGCCGAGGCAGGTGATCCGCAGCCCGGTGCCGGCGGCCGGGGAGCGGCGCAGGGCGTCGGCGAGGGCGAGCATCGGCTCGATGTGCCCGCCGGTGCCCCCGCCGGCGAGGACGACCGAGAGCGGCCGGGACGTCAGAGCACTCACCGCTGTCCCCCGGGCCGGCGGGCCGGCGGCGGAGGGGTGCGCGCGGGGCGCTCGGCGGGGCGCTGCGAGCGGGCCGGTGCGCTGCGGGCGTGCACCAGGGTGCGGCCGCTGCCGACGACCCGGCTGCGGGCGTCCCGGTCCTCCGGACGGCGGCGCGGCCGGACGGGCTCGACGGCGGCCGCGGGCGCCGGCAGCAGGAGCCGCGAGATCCGCCCGCGGTCCCGGGAGCTCAGGGACTCCACCGCGGCCGGCTCGGTGCAGGCGAAGCGGGCGAGGAGACCGACGACCGCGAGGGTGAGGATGAGCGACGTGCCACCGGCGGAGATCAGCGGGAGGGTCACGCCGGTCACCGGGAGGAGACCGACCACGTAGCCCATGTTCATGGTGGCCTGGCCGACCAGCCACACGGTGATGGCGACGCAGGACAGCTGCACGAAGCGGTCGGCGGCCCGGCGGGCGATGCGGAAGCCGGCGTAGGCCAGCACCCCGTAGAGGGTGACGACGACGAGGCAGCCGAGGAAGCCCAGCTCCTCGCCGATGATCGCGAAGATGTAGTCCGACTCGGCCTCGGGGAGGATGTTCCACTTCATCGCGCTGTTGCCCAGGCCCACGCCCCACAGCCCGCCGCTGGCCAGCGCGTACATGCCGCGGATCGCCTGGAAGCCGCTGTCGGTCGGGTCGGCGAACGGGTCCATGAACGAGGTGAGGCGGTCCCGGCGCTCGGCCGAGACGGTCACCACGACGGCCAGCAGGGCGGCGCCGCCGGCGGCCGCCAGGCCGAACCAGCGCAGCGGCATGCCGCCGGCCCAGAGCAGCCCGGTGAGCACCAGCCCCAGGCTCACGACCCCACCGAAGTCCGGCTCGGCGATGATCAGCAGCGAGAGGACGCCGAACACCGGCAGCACCGGCACCAGCAGCGAGGACGTCGTCAGGTAGCGCTCGCGCAGCGCGAGGACGTGCGCACCCCAGAGCGCGAACACGATCTTCGCCAGCTCGGAGGGCTGGAACAGCGTGAAGCCCAGGTCGATCCACTGCCGCGCGCCGTTGAGCCGCACGCCGATGCCGGGCACCAGCACCAGGAGCAGCAGGACGGCGACGACCACCAGGCCGATGGGCGACCAGCGGCGGATCAGCCCGATCGGCAGCCGCATCGTCACCAGCATCGCGCCGAGGCCCAGGCCCGCCCAGATCAGCTGCTGCACGCCGGGCGCCCAGGCGGGCTCGTCGGCCAGCGCGGCCTCGATCGAGGAGGCGGAGAACACCATGACCAGGCCGATGAGCAGCAGCAGGCCGGCCGAGCCCAGCACCAGGTGGCAGCTGGTCATCGGCCCGTCGAGCCAGGCCGGGCCCGACCAGCGCCGGACCGGCGCCCGCTCCTCGCGCGCGGCGCGGCCGGGACGAGGACGGGTCTGCGTCGTCGTCATGGCCTCAGCCCAGCGCCCGGACCGCGTCGGCGAAGGCCGTGCCCCGGTGGGCGTAGTCGCGGTAGACGTCCATGGACGCGGCCGCGGGGGCGAGCAGCACGGTGTCCCCGGGGCGCGCCAGGCCACGCGCGGCGGCCACCACGCGCGCCGTCGTCGCCTCGGCAGTCACACCCGTCCCATCCATCCCGCCATCGTCGCCGCTGGGGACCGTCACGACGGGGACCGCCGGGGCGTGTCGCGCCAGCGCTGCGGCGATCCGGTCCCGATCGCGGCCCAGCAGGACCACTCCGGCGAGCCTCGACGCCACGGCGGCGACCAGCGGATCGACGTCGGCGCCCTTGAGCAGCCCCCCGGCGATCCACACCACGCGCGGGTAGGAGGCCAGCGACGCCCCGGCCGCGTGCGGGTTGGTGGCCTTGCTGTCGTCGACCCAGTCCACCCCGTCGACGGTGGCGACCCGCACGTTGCGGTGGGCGCCGCCGCGGAAACCGGCCAGGCCCCGGCCGACGGCCTCGGCGGGGACGCCGGCGGCGCGGGCCAGCGCCGCGGCGACCAGCGCGTTGATCGTGTTGTGCGGCCCGGGTACCTGCAGCAGGCCGGCCTCGAGCAGCACCTCCCCCGCGGGTTCGGTGGCGAAGGCCCGGTCGACCAGATCCCCGGCGCGCACGCCGAGCTGGCCCGGCCCGGGCTCGCCGAGGGTGACCGTCACCGGGTGCGGGTGGGCGGCGGCCAGGGCGGCCGCCACCGGGTCGCCCGCGTCGGCGACGGCGACCGGCGTGCGCTCGAGGATCCGGGCCTTCGCGTCGCGGTAGGCGGCGAAGGAGCCGTGCCAGTCGGTGTGGTCGTCGGCGACGTTGAGCACCGCGGCGGCGGCCGGCGCGAGGGTCGAGGACCAGTGCAGCTGGAAGCTGGACAGCTCGACGGCGATCGCGTCGAAGGTCGGCGTCCCGTCGGGGTCGCGGGCGGTGACCACCTCGACCAGGGGCCGGCCGACGTTCCCCGCGGCCACGGCCCGGCGGCCGGCAGCGAGCAGGACCGCCTCCAGCATGGTGACCGTCGTCGTCTTGCCGTTGGTGCCGGTGACCGCCAGCCAGGGCGCGGGGACGCCGTCGGGGCCGGCGATCCGCAGCCGCCAGGCGAGCTCCGGCTCCCCCACCACCTCGACGCCGCGGCGGGCGGCGTCGGCGAGCAGGGGGTGGTCGGGACGCCAGCCCGGGGAGGTGACCACGAGGTCGGTGCCGTCGGGCACCGCCGACAGCTCGCCCAGCCAGGTCGCGCCGGCCGCGGTGAGTTCCGCGACCACCGGGCGCTCCTGGGCGTCACTGAGCGCCACGGTCGTGCCGAGGCCCAGGAGCACCCGCGCCGCGGCGACGCCGGAGACCCCGAGGCCCGCGACCAGGACCGTGGCATCCCGGAGATCGGTCACCTCAGAGCCCCGCGAAGGAGAGCCAGTCGGCGTAGAACAGCCCCAGCCCGAAGGCGACGGCCATGCCGGTGACCAGCCAGAACCGCACGATCACGGTGTTCTCGGTCCAGCCGGCCAGCTCGAAGTGGTGGTGCAGCGGCGCCATGCGGAACACCCGGCGCCGGGTCGCCCGGAAGAAGGCGACCTGGATGACCACCGAGAGCGTGACGGCGACGAACAACCCGCCCAGGACGACCAGCAGCAGCTCGGTGCGCGTGACGATGGCCAGCCCCGCGATGAGCCCGCCGAGGGCCAGCGAGCCGGTGTCGCCCATGAAGATGCGCGCCGGGCTGGTGTTCCACCACAGGAAGCCCAGGCACGCGCCCATGGCGGAGGCCGCGACGAGGGTGATGTCCAGCGGGTCGCGCACCTGGTAGCAGCCGTCGATGAGCTCGCTGGCGCAGTCGTGGGTGAACTGCCAGAACGAGATGACGATGTAGGACGCCAGCACCATGGCCGAGGAGCCGGCCGCCAGCCCGTCCAGGCCGTCGGTCAGGTTCACGGCGTTGGAGAACCCGGCGATGAACAGGTAGGCCAGGATCACGAAGCCGATCGACCCCAGCGCCAGCGGCTCGATGTCGCGGACGTAGGAGACGACGGTCGAGGCCGGCGTGAGCCCGTTGCTGGGGAAGTTGATCGCGAGCACCGCGAAGGTCACGCCGACGATCAGCTGACCGACCAGCTTGGCGGTCTTGTTCAGGCCCAGGCTGCGGCGGTGCCGGATCTTGAGGTAGTCGTCGAGGAAGCCGACGGTGCCCATGCCGACCATCAGGAACAGCAGCAGCAGGCCGGTGGCGCTGAAGCCCCAGCCGTCGTCGCCGACGAACGCCAGGTGTGCGACGAGGTAGCCGACCAGGGTGGCGCCGACGATCACCGTCCCGCCCATGGTGGGCGTGCCCTTCTTGGACAGGTGGCTCTCGGGGCCGTCGTCCCGGATCTCCTGCCCGAGCCCCTGCCGCCGGAAGGCGCGGATGGCCACCGGGGTGAGCAGGATCGACATGATCAGGCCGATGCCCGCGGCGATGAGGACGCTCCTCATCGCGGAACCCCCTCCTCGAGCAGGTCGGCGGCGAGCAGCTCCAAGCCGTAGGAACGGCTGGCCTTCACGAGGACGACGTCCCCGGGGCGCAGCACCTCCGACATCAGCTGACGGGCAGCGGCCCGGTCCGGCACGAGCACCGACTCCTCTCCTGGACGACGCCCGGCTGCGGCCGCTCCGTCGGCTATGCCTACCGCATCGGGGCCGACGGCCACGACGAGGTCGATCCCGGCGGCCGCGGCGTCGCGGCCCAGCCGCTCGTGCTCGGCGGTGGCGCCGGGCCCCAGCTCGGCCATGGCGCCCAGCACCGCGATCCGCCGGGTGGCGGTCAGCCCGGCGAGAGCGGCCAGCGCGGCCCGCATCGACTCGGGGTTGGCGTTGTACGCGTCGTTGACCACGGTGACGCCGTCGGCCCGGCGCTCGACCTCCATGCGCCAGCGGCTGCGCGGACCGGCCGCGGAGAGCGCGGCGGCGACGTCCGCCGGTGCCAGGCCGGCGGCGAGCGCGGCCGCCGCCGCGGACAGCGCGTTGGCGACCTGGTGCTCCCCCACGACCTGCAGCGCGACCGGGTGCTCCTCGCCCCCCGCGACGAGCGTGAACCGGCCGCGGGCGGAGCCGTCCAGGGTGACGTCGACGGCGCGGACGTCCGCGGTCGGGCCCCGGCCGGTGGTCACCACGCGGGCGCGGGTGCGCGGGGCCATGCCCAGCACTCGGGGGTCGTCGGCGTTGAGGACGGCGGTGCCGCCCTCGGGCAGCGCCTCCACCAGCTCGCCCTTGGCCTGCGCGATGACGTCCGCGCTGCCGAACTCGCCCAGGTGCGCCGAGCCGACGTTGAGGACGACGCCGATGTCGGGCCGGGCGACGCCGCACAGCCGGGCGATGTGGCCGACGCCGCGGGCGCCCATCTCCAGCACGAGGTAGCGGGTGGTCTCGCCGGCCGAGAGCACGGTGAGCGGCAGGCCGATGTCGTTGTTGTACGAGCCGGGCGGGCTCACCGTCTCGCCGGCCGCCCCGAGCACCTGGCCGAGCAGGTCCTTGGTCGAGGTCTTGCCCGACGAGCCGGTCAGCCCGATCGTGATCAGGCCGCTGCCCGCGAGCCGGGCGTGCACACCGGCGGCGAGCCGGCCGAGGGCCACCACGGGGTCATCGACGACGACACAGGGCAGGGCGGGGTCGGTCCGGCTGCCGAGGGCGGCGACGGCGCCCGCCGCGGCAGCGGCGCCGAGGAAGTCGTGCCCGTCGACCCGCTCGCCGGCCACGGCGACGAAGAGGTCGCCCGGGGCGACGGTGCGCGAGTCGAGGGTGACGGCCCCGGTCACGGCGGTGGCCGGGTCGCCGCCGGTGAGCGTGCCGCCGGTCAGGTCGGCCACCTCGGCCAGGGTCAGCCGGATCACCGCGGCACCCCCGCGGCGAGGACCTCGCGCAGCACGGCGCGGTCGTCGAAGGGGTGCACGGTGCCGGCGATCTCCTGGCCGGTCTCGTGCCCCTTGCCCGCGACCAGCACGGTGTCGCCGGGCCGGGCCAGGGCCACGGCCGCCGCGATGGCCTCGCGGCGGTCGCCGACCTCGTGCACCTCCGCGCGCCGGTCCTCCGGCACGTCGAGGACGCCGGCGAGCATGGCGGCCCGGATGACGGCCGGCTCCTCCGAGCGCGGGTTGTCGTCGGTGACGACCAGGACGTCGCTGCCGGCGGCGGCGGCCGCGCCCATGGCCGCCCGCTTGCCGGGATCGCGGTCACCGCCGCAGCCGAGGACGGTGATCAGCCGCCCCGCCGTCGCCGTCCGCAGGGCGCCGAGCGCGGTGGCGACGGCGTCGGGGGTGTGCGCGTAGTCGACCGCGGCGACGAAGGGCTGGCCGGCCTCGACCGGCTCCATCCGCCCGGGGACCACCGTGCTCGCGATGCCCTCCAGCGCCGCGTCGACCGGGACACCGACGGCGTCGAGCAGGGCGACGGCGAGCACCGCGTTGGCCACGTTGAACCGGCCCGGCAGCCGCACGCTGCCCTGCCGGCGCAGCCCGTCGGGGCCGTGCAGCGTGAAGGTGGAGCCGCCGTCGGCCCCCGGGGCGACGTCGGTGGCCCGCCAGTCGGCGTGCGCGCCCTCGGTGGAGACGGTGACCGGGCGGGGGCGGCCGGGCCGGTCGAGCAGCCGCCGGCCGTGCTCGTCGTCGACGTCGACCACCTCGACGGCCGCGCGGCCGTCGAAGAGCAGCGACTTCGCCCGGAAGTACTCCTCGAGGTCGCCGTGGAAGTCCAGGTGGTCGCGGCCGAGGTTGGTGAAGCCGGCGGCGGCGAAGCGGACCGCGCCCACCCGGCCCAGGACCAGCGCGTGGCTGGAGACCTCCATGACCACGCTCGACACCCCGGCCTCGGCCATGGCCGCCAGCAATGCGTGCACCGCGGGGGCCTCGGGCGTGGTGCGGACGCTGGGCAGCGCGGTGACGCCGCCGTCCGCCGCACGGGTCTGGGTCTGCACCGTGCCGATCAGCCCCGTGGCGCGGCCGGCCGCGGCGAGCCCGGCCTCGACCAGGTACGCCGTCGTCGTCTTGCCGTTGGTGCCGGTGATCCCGATGACCTGCATCCGCTCGCTCGGCCGGTCGTAGATGCGGTCGGCGACCTCCCCGAGGACGGCGCGCGGGTCGTCGACCACGCACACGGGCAGCCCGGTCGCGGCCGCCTCCTGCCGGCCGGAGGGGTCGGTCAGCACGGCGACGGCGCCCCGTTCGACGGCGTCGCCGACGTACCGGACGCCGTGGGTGCGGGCGCCGGGCAGGGCCGCGTACAGGTCGCCGGGGCAGACCTCCGCCGACGCCAGCGTGAGGCCGGAGACGACGACGTCCGACGCCTCGGAGGAGGGCCGGCCGACGAGGTCGGCGAGCCCGGAGAGCGGCACGGGGCGCGGGGTGCGGGGGCGGCTTCCCACGGGCGGGGGCACCGACCCGCCGTCGGACGTGGTCACGGGGCTCCAATCTACCGGCGTCGTGGGCCGGACCCGTGCAGCTGCGCTCTCCCCGGGCACGCCGTCGGCCTCCGCCCCACGGGGGCCGGCGCGGTCAGGGGGTGGAGGTGAGCTCGAATTCCGGCCGCGCCGTGCCCGACGGGACGACGCCGTCGGCGGTCAGCGCATACCGGAGGATGTCGCGGAACACCGGCGCGGCGACCTGGCCGCCCTCGGCGGAGCTCGTCGGCCGCTCCAGGTCGACGGCGATCACGTACTGCGGGTCGTCGGCGGGGGCGAAGCCGGCGAACGTCGTGAAGTAGCCGCCGCCCTCGTACCGGCCGGTCTCCGGGTTCGTCCGCTGCGCGGTGCCGGTCTTGCCGGCGACCCGGAATCCTTCGATCTGCCCGAGCGGCGCGGTGCCGCCGGGGCCGACCACGGCCTCGAGCATGTACGCCATGGCGTCGGCGGTCTCCTCGCTGACCACCCGGGTCGGCTCGGGGCGCTCCGCCCGTTCCACCCGGCCGTCCGGCGAGGTCACCGAGCGGACGATCCGCGGCTCGACGCGCACGCCGCCGTTGGCGATCGCCTGGTAGACCGAGGCCAGCTGCAGCGTGGTCGTCGAGACGCCCTGCCCGATGGCCACGTTGGCGGCCTGGATCTCGCTCCACTCGTCGGACTCCTGGAAGATGCCCTTGCTCTCGCCGGGCAGCTCGATGCCGGTGCGGCTGCCCAGGCCGAAGGCGCGCAGGTACCGCTCGAGCGTGGCGTCGCCCACCCTGCGGGCCAGCATGATCGTCCCGACGTTGCTGGACTTGGCCAGGATGCCGGTGACGGTCCAGTCGACCGGCGCGTGGTCGTGCGCGTCGGTGACCACCCGGTTGCCGGCCTGGATGTGCCCGTCGACGGGGAAGGACTCGTCCGGCGTCGCCTTCCCCTCCTCCAGGGCCGCCGCGAGCGTGACCGCCTTGAGCACCGAGCCGGGCTCGAAGACGTCGGACACCGTGGGGTTCTTCAGCTGCTCCGGCGTGGCACCGTAGTTCCCGGGGTCGTAGCCGGGGCAGGACGCCATGGCGACGACCTCACCGGTCGTCACGTCCAGGACCACCGCCGATGCCCGCGTCGTCGCGCCGTCGGCGCACGCCTCGGCCAGCCGCTGCTCGGTGACGTACTGCAGGTCCTGGTCGATGGTCAGCGTGACGTCGCTGCCGTCGGTGGCGGGGAGCTCCTCGTCGATGCCGCGGGAGGGGATGGGGTTGCCCCCGCTGCCCACCTCGACCCGGCGGGTGCCCGGGGTCCCGGCGAGGACGTCCTCGAAGGTCTGCTCGATGCCGGCCAGGCCGGTGCCGTCCACGCCGATGAAGCCGACCGTCTGGCCGCCCACCGCGCCGGCCGGATAGCGCCGCACCGGGTCGTCCTCGAGGAAGACCCCCGGCAGCTCGAGCTCCTCGACGGCGTTCGCCACCTCGGGGGGCAGCTGTGGCTTGAGCACGACGTGGCGGCGCTCGGCGGTGAGCTGCTCGGTCAGCTCGGCGACCGGCACTCCCAGCACGGTGGTCAGCGCCAGGGCCGTCCGGGCCGGGTCGCCGACCACGGTGGGGTCGGCGACGACGCGGAAGGCGTCGGCGGTGTAGGCGAACGGCCGGCCCTCGCGGTCGGTGATCTCGCCGCGGACCGCGGCGATCGGATAGGTGCGCAGCCGGTCCTGGGAGGCTGCGCTGGCGTACGCCGCGCCGTCGATGCCCTGGACGACGGCGAGCCGGCCGACGACCACGACCAGCAGCACCACCAGCAGGATCAGCCCGATCCGGTTGCGCCGGGTGCGCTGGGCCAGGGAGAGCCCCGCTCCCCCGCTGCGCCGGCTGCCCGGGGCGCGGCGCGAGGTGAAGGCCCCCGGGCCCGTGCGCGGTGCCGGCCGGCCGCCGTTGCGCGGTCCCGCCCCGGGGCCGCGGACGGTGCCCGCCACGATCAGTTCCCGCCCGCGGGGGGCGCCGCTGCCGGCGGCACCTCGGCGGGCGCCGGCGGCGCCTCGGCCGGAACCGGCTCGCCGCGGAGGACCGGCGCGCCGTCGGGGCCGAGCACGAGGTAGGCAGCCGGTCCTGCGGGAACCAGTCGGGCCTCGATCGCGGCCTGCGCGATCGCGGCGGGGGTGTTGCCGTCGATGACCTGCTGCTCGAGGCGCTGCACCTCCTGCGCCCGCGAGGTGTTCTCCGCCCGGAGCCGGCTGGCCTCGAGCGAATCGACCGCGATGGCGGTGTTGAGGACGAGGAGACCCAGGGTGGTGCCGGCCAGCAGGGCCACCACGAGCAGCACGAAGGGCGCCCGGCGGGAGCGCAGGGACCGGCGGGGGCTCCGGCGCGGCCGGGCGGCCGGCGGGGCCACGACGCTCAGCTGCGGCCGGGACGGCCGCGGCGCGGTCCGGGGCACGGGGCGCGAGGGTGCGGTCCGCGGTGCTGCCGCGACACGGGCAGTGGCTCGGGTGCTCATGCCGCTCTCCGGATGCGCTCGGCCGCGCGGACGCGGGCCGAGGCCGCGCGCGAGTTCGCGGCGACCTCGTCGTCGGAGGCGGCCTCGCCGCCACGGGTCAGGAGCCGGAGCACGGGGCCGTGCTCCGGCAGGGGCACGGGCATGCCGTGGGGGGTGTGGTCGGTCGCGCCCTCGGCGAGGGTCTGCTTGACGATGCGGTCCTCGAGCGAGTGGAAGGTGATGACGGCGATCCGCCCGCCGACGGCCAGTGCCTCGATCGCCGCCGGCAGGGCGCGCTCGAGGACGCCGAGCTCGTCGTTGACCTCGATCCGCAGGGCCTGGAAGGTCCGCTTGGCGGGGTGGCCGCCGGTTCGCCGGGTGGCGGCCGGGATCGCGTCGCGCACGAGCTCGGCCAGCCGGGCGGTGGAGGTGAAGGGCTCGCGGGCGCGCTCGCGGTCGATGGCGGCGGCGATGCGCGAGGCGAACCGCTCCTCGCCGTAGACGCGGAGCACCCGGGCCAGCTCCTTCGGCGGGTAGGTGTTCACGATCTCGGCCGCGGTGCGCCCGGTCTCGGGGTTCATCCGCATGTCCAGCGGCGCGTCGGCGGAGTAGCTGAAGCCGCGGTCGGGCCGGTCCAGCTGCAGCGAGGAGACGCCGAGGTCGAACAGGACGGCCTGCACCTCGGCGATGCCGAGGCGGTCGAGGACGTCGGGCAGCTCGTCGAAGACGGCGGGGACCAGGGTGACCCGGTCGGTGTGGCCGGCGGCCTCGATGCGGCGGGCGGCCTCGGCGCGGGCGTCGGGGTCGCGGTCCAGGCCGACGAGCCGGAGACCGGGGTGGGCGTCCAGCAGGGCCAGCGAGTGGCCGGCGAGGCCGAGGGTCGCGTCGACGAGCACGGCGCCGGGGGCGGCGCAGGCCGGGCCGAGCAGCTCGGTGATCCGCTGCAGCAGGACGGGCACGTGCACCGGGGGCCGGGGCGCGTCCGGCGCCGCGGCGGATCCGGTGCTGCTCATCGTCGACTGCCTCTCGGGACCGATTCGTGGACTGGGATGGTGCCGCGCCCCGGGGGGCGCCGGGGGGATGTGGTGCCTGCCGGCGGAACGGGATCGGTCGGGTGGGGCGGAGTGGGGCCGGTGGGGCGGGGTGGGGCCGGTGGGCCCGGGTGGTGCGGCAGTGGGGTGGTCGGTGGGGATCCGGCCCCCGCGGGGCGCCGCCTGGCGTCGGGGAAGAGCGTCAGGTGGTGCCCCGCGGGGCCGGGTGGTCGCCGGTGCCGGTCCGCCGGGGAGGGCGGAGCCGGTCGCACCCGCCGGTACGGCGGTCCTCCGGGGAGCGGGACCCAGCAGCGGGGAAGGCGGCTGGGGCCGAATCCGGTCGAGCCGCGGGGAAGGCGGCTCGAACGGTGCTCCCGGGGCCCGGGTGGGGGCGGGTGGGGCGGCCTGGGATCACGACAGCGTCGGCATCCCCTCGCTCTCCATGTCGGCGTAGGCGGCTTCCAGTTCGGCCACGTAGGCCTCCCAGTTGCCGGCGTCCCAGATCTCGAAGCGGGTGTCCACGCCGACGATGACGACGTCGCGGTCCAGCCCGGCGTACTCGCGGAGGCTCGCGGGGATGGTGATGCGGCCGGTCTTGTCCGGCTCGATCTCGACCATCGACCCGAAGCTCATGCGGGCGGCCATGCGCGCCCGTGCGGTGTCGGAGGGGGCCATCGCGGCCATCGCGGCGCTCTGCTCGGCGACGCGGGCCATGGTGAGGCCGTAGACGCAGCGCTCCTGGCCCTTCTTGATCACCATGCCGCCGGCCACCTGGTCGCGGAAGCGGACCGGCAGGGCGAGCCGGCCCTTCTCGTCGAGGCGCAGGGGGTAGCTGCCGACGAACACCGGATCACCCCCCGCATCTGTCCTCCACTGGCTCCGCAGCGACCCCTGAGCGGTCCCTGCCTCCCCACCAGGCGACACAGTAACCCACTAGCCCCCACTGGACACCACTTGCCGCCGTGTCGTGGTCGCCCTCCCCACCGCGCCACCCGGCCGTCGCCGTCCCGGGTGCCGGGGGCGATCGGGCACCCCTCCGGAGCGCCCCGATCCACGTACCGTGGGTGGGGTGACCGAGGTGACGCGCACGCCCGGCGAAGTGACCGGTCCCCCCGTGGACATCGCCGCCGCAGCCGGCCGCATCGCAGCCAACGTCGGCCGGGTCGTGCAGGGCAAGGACGCCGTCGTCCGCCTGGCCCTGGTGACGCTGTTGGCCGAGGGCCATCTGCTGATCGAGGACGTCCCCGGCGTCGGCAAGACCACCCTGGCCAAGGCGCTCGCGGCGTCGGTCGACGCGACGGTCCGCCGCATCCAGTTCACGCCCGACCTGCTGCCCAGCGACGTCACCGGGGTCGCCGTCTACGACCAGGAGTCGCGCGAGTTCGAGTTCAAGCCCGGCGCGATCTTCGCCAACGTCGTGGTGGCCGACGAGATCAACCGGGCCTCCCCGAAGACGCAGTCGGCGCTGCTGGAGTGCATGGAGGAGCGCCAGGTGACCGTGGACGGCGTCAGCTACGAGCTGGCGCGGCCGTTCCTGGTGATGGCGACGCAGAACCCGCTGGAGATGGAGGGCACCTATCCCCTGCCCGAGGCCCAGCGCGACCGGTTCACGACGCGGGTCTCGATGGGCTATCCGGACCGCACGGCGGAGCTGGCGATGCTCGACGACCGCGCCACCACCGATCCGCTGGCCGACCTCGAGCCGGTCGCCGACGCGGCCTCGGTGCGCGACCTGATCGCGGCGGTCGGCCGGCTGCACGTGTCCGAGAACGTGCGCCGCTACGTCGTCGACCTGGTGGAGGGCACCCGCCGCTCGCCCGCGCTGCGGCTGGGCGCCTCCCCCCGGGCCGGGCTGCAGCTGCTCCGCGCCGCCCGCGCCTCGGCGGCGCTGGCCGGCCGGGACATGGTGCTCGCCGACGACGTCAAGGAGCTGGCCGGACCGGTGCTGGCGCACCGGCTGCTGATGGCGCCGGAGTCCGTCGGGGGCGGTCGCACCGCCGAGCACGTGGTCGCCGAGCTGGTCGTCACGCTGCCCGTCCCGCGCGGGCGCTGACACCGGTGCGGGCACCGGGCAGGCCGCGGACCGCGCTGACGCGCCGCGGCCGCTGGCTGCCCGCCGGCGGCGCCGCCCTGCTCGCGGCCGGCGCGCTGATGGGCGAGCGGCCGGTGGTGCGGCTCGCCGTCTTCGTCCTGGCGCTCCCCCTCGTCTCGGCCGTCGTGGTGGCGCGCGAGCGGTTCCGGCCCACGGTCGAGCGGACGGCGGCGCCGGCCCGGGTGCGCCGCGGGGAGAGCACCGAGGTCACCCTCGAGCTGTCCAACGCCGGCCGCCGTCCCGGGGCCACCTGGCTGCTCACCGAGCACCTGCCGGCCGCGCTCGGCCCCGAACCGCGGTTCGCCGTCGGCCGGGCGGGCACCGGCCGGCGCACCGCCCTGCGGTACCGGCTCACCCCCCGGCGCCGGGGCCACTTCACCCTCGGGCCGCTGCGCTCGCGCGTCGTGGACCCCTTCGGGCTGGTCGAGCGCAGCAGCGCCGGCACGGGCACCGCGCCGCTGCTCGTCGTCCCCCGGGTGCAGCCGCTCGGCCCGACCTCGGCGCTGGACGGGCACGGCGGCGAGGGCTCCCGTCGGGCGATCGCCGTGCACGGCGAGGACGACGTGAGCATCCGCGAGTACCGCCGGGGTGACGACCTGCGCAAGGTGCACTGGCGAGCCACGGCGCGGACGGGCGAGCTGAAGGTCCGGCTCGAGGAGCGGCCCTGGCGGGCACGGACCACGGTCCTGCTCGACGCCCGCCGGCCCGCGCACCTGATCGCCGGCCAGCACGACCCGGACCCGGCCGACAGCCTCGAGTGGGTGGTGGAGGCGACGGCCAGCATCGCCGTCGGGCTGGGCCGGCGGGGTCACGAGATCCGGGTGGTCACCGAGGAGGGTGAGCTGCACGGCTCGGGCCGGCTCCCGGCCGGGCCGCTCGGCGCCGCACCCGAGGAGCTGCTCGACCGGCTCGGCGCGCTCGTCCCCTCCGCCCGGACGGATCTCGGCCCCGGGATCGAGGCGCTGCGCCGCATCGGGGGCGACGGGCAGGTGGTCTGCCTGCTCGGGGCGCTGGGGCCCGACGACGTCGCCGAGGTGCTCCGCGCCCGGCCCGGCCCGGCGGCGAACCTCGCCGTGCTGCTCGACCTGGGCAGCTTCCTGCCCGCCGTCCGGGGGCACCGGCGCGGGTCGTCGGCCGCGGGCACGGCGCTGGCCGACCAGCGCGAGGAGTCCGCCGACCTCCTCCGGGCGGCCGGGTGGCGGGTCGCCGTGGCGCGGGCCGGCGATCCGGTCGAGCAGGTCTGGGCAGCGCTCGGCGCGCCGGCGGTGGCGGGCCCCTCGGTGGCGGGTGCGGTCCGATGACGGCCGGCGACGTCCGCACCGCGCTGGCTGCCGCGGCCGCCACGCTGCTCGGCGCGCTCGCCCTCTCCCCCGTGCTGTCGTCGGGGACGTGGGTCCGCCCGGTGGTGAACGTCCTGCTCGTCGTCCTGCTGACCGGGCTGGCGCTGCGGTTCGCCGGGGCGGTGATCGCGGCCCGCGCCTTCCCCGGCCGGCCCGTCCCGGCCGTGCTCGCCGCGCTCGGGACCGTGCTGGTGCCGCTGGGCCAGCTGGCCGCGGTGACCGGCTACCTCGCGCGGCGCTTCACCGAGGCCGGCGGCCTCCTCCCCACCCCCGCCGGCGTCCGGGAGCTCGTCGTCGTCCTGCGCGACGGGATGGACGAGATCGCCGAGCAGGTGGCACCCGCCCTGCCCGTGGCCTCGCTCACCGCCCTGATCGCCGGCTTCGTGGGGCTGGTCGCGGTGCTGGTCGACCTGCTCGCGGTCGCGGTCCGGCAGGGCGCCCTCGCCGGCCTGGCGCTGCTGGCCCTGGTCGGCGTGCCGGTGTTCACCCTCGGCGGTGACATCGGCCTCGTGCCGGTCGTCGCCCCGGCCGCAGGGTTCGCGCTGCTGCTGTGGGCCGACCAGGCCGGGCGGCTGGAGGCGGCCGGCCGGGTGAGCGGGCCACGGAGCGTCGGCGGGAGCACCGCGCTGCGCATCGGCGGGGTGGCGGTGCTGGTCGGCGTGCTCGCCGGCGGGGTGCTGCCGACCCTCCCCGAGGGGACCGTGAGCGGCGGCGAGGGCCCCGGGTCCACCGGGACGCGGCTCGACCCGGTGGCGGACATGTACGGGCAGCTGACCCGCAACGACCCCGTCGATCTCCTCCGGATGGACGCCTCGGTCCCCGACCCCGGGTACCTGCGCGCGGTCACGGTCGACCGGTACGACGCCGAGGACGGGTGGACGCTGAACGGTCCCGAGGCCCAGCTGCCGCTGACCTCCCAGCTGCCGACGGGGCACTACCCGGAGTCCGGTCGGGCGTTCACCGCCACCATCGAGGCGATCGGGCACGACGACCGGTTCCTGCCGGTACCGGTCGCGCCGCAGTCGGTGGACATGACCGGTGGGGAGAACGGCTGGCGCTTCGACCCGGTCACCGACACCGTCGTGGGTAGGGACGTCTCCAGCCGGGGCCGGCGCTACGAGGTGGCCGCCTCGGAGGTCCGTCCCTCGCCGGAGCAGCTGCAGGCCGCACCCGCCCTGCCCGCGGACCATCCCGACCGGGTGCGCTTCACGGCCCTGCCCGAGGATCTCGACCCCCGGGTGGCCGCCCAGGTGCAGGAGCTGGTCGACGGTGTCGAGGGCGGGTACGACCGCGTCCGGCGGATCCTGGACTTCCTGACCGACGGGGCCAACCGCTTCCGCTACGCCCTCTCCACCTCCCCGGGTACCAGCGGGGACGACCTGGTCGACTTCCTGACCGAGCGTCGGGGGTACTGCGAGCAGTACGCCGGGGCGATGGCGGTCATGGTGCGGGCGGCGGGGATGCCGGCCCGGGTCGCGCTCGGGTACACGCCGGGGACCCTGCAGGAGGACGGCGACCGGCTGATCACCAGCGACGACGCGCATGCGTGGGTGGAGGTCTTCTTCGTCGACCTGGGCTGGGTGCCCTTCGACCCGACGCCGATCGACATCGGTCGCCGGGCCGACCTGCCGTGGGCTCCGCGGATCGCGACCGAGGACCTGCCGGAGCAGACCCCCGAGCTGCAGCAGGACATCCCGCCGGAACTGCTCCTGCTGGACCCGCAGTACCCGCTGATCCCGGGCGGCGAGGCGACCGACGGGCCGGTTCCCGACGCGGCACCCGACGCCGAGTCGTCGTGGGCGCCCCCGGCGGGTCTGGCGCTGCTGGTCGGGGCGGCCGCCGCGGTCCCGGCCGGCGCCCGGCTGCTGCAGCGTCGTCGCCGGCTGTCGCTGGGGACGGCGGCCGCGCTGTGGGACGAGGTCACCGCCACCGCCGACGACCTCGGCGTTCCCCGCGATCCGGCCTGGACCCCGCGCGAGGCCGGCCGGGCGCTCGCGGAGCGGACCGGCCCCGAGGGCGCCGCGGCGATCGCGCGGCTGGCGCGGGCCGAGGAGCTGGCCGGCTACGGGCCGGCGACCTCCGTGCAGGAGGACGGGCTGGATGCGGCGCTCCACACGGCCCGGCGCGAGCTGCGCGGGAGCGTGGACCGCCGGGCCCGGCTGCGGGCGGCGTTCTGGCCGGCGTCGCTCCCGGCCGCGGTGCGCGCCGCGCTGCCGGCGTGGATGCGCGGGTGGGCCGAGATGCGACGCAGCCGCCGTCCCGGAGGACGACGGCTGCGGGCGGGAGATGCCGGGAGCTGAGGGCTACTGGTCGTAGCGGCGGCGGAACCGCTCCTCGAGCCGGTTCTTCAGCGGCTGACGGCCGCCGCGGTTCCCGCGGCCGGCCCGCGCGGGGCCGGCCGGACCGCGGCCGCCGGCCGGTGCGGGACCGGACTCGACCGCCCCGGTGGCGACCTTGTAGTTCAGGACGGCGAGAGCAGCGCCGGCGAAGGCGACGAGAAAGCCGAGCACCCCCAGGATCACCGACTCGGCGACCGCGCCGCCGACCAGCACGGCGAAGCCGACGACGACGAGGGCGGCGCCTATCTGCAGCCGGCGTCGGGCCTTCAGGCGGCGGTCCCCGGTGCGGACGGACGACGCGAACTTCGGGTCGTCGTCGACGAGGGCGCGCTCGATCTGCTCCAGCAGCCGTTGTTCGTGCTCGGAGAGCGGCACGTCGACCTCCAGGTGGGCGGAGCCATGGCCGTCGGAGGCTCCCGCCGACGGTGACTTCGAGGATACGAGCCCTTTGCGGGGCGCGAAAGGTGACGATACGGCGAGCCGTGGGCGAACTGTCGGTGATCACCCCTCCGGGTGCCGGACAGCGGGTCGGACGCGGGCTCCGGAGGCCCCTCCGGAGCGCCCCGGCCGCCCGTCGCGGTGCAGCAGCGTGGCCGGGCGGACCGCGCCCGCACCGAACCGGCGGGCGGCACGGTCGGCGGCCAGCTCGGCGTCGCGCCGGCCGTGCTCGCGGGCGCCGAGCTCCAGCTGCTGGGGCGCCGACCCGGCCTCCACCAGGCGTTCGGCGCGCACGCCGACCAGCCGGATGCGGGCCCGCTCGAGCCCCAGCGCGTCGAACAGCGACCGGGCGGTGTCGTAGAGCTCCTGCCCGACGTCGGTCGGGACGTCGAGGGTGCGGCTGCGGGTGATCGTGGCGAAGTCGGCGAAGCGCACCTTGATGCTCACCGTCCGGGCCAGCCAGCCGCCCGAGCGCAGCCGGCCCGCCGTCCGCTCGGCGAGCAGCAGCAGCTCGCGGTGGATGACCACCGGGTCGTCGACGTCGGTGCCGAAGGTCTCCTCGTGGCCGGCCGACTTCTCCGGCTCGTTCGGGACCACCCGGCGCGGGTCCCGTCCCCAGGCCAGCTCGTGCAGGTGGCCACCGGCCGCTGGGCCCAGCGCCCGCTGCAGCGTCCGCGCCGGCACGTGCGCGAGGTCGCCCACGGTGCGCAGCCCCAGCCGCAGCAGCTGCTCCTCGGTCTTGGGGCCCACGCCCCACAACGCGCCGACCGGCAGCGGGTGCAGGAAGTCCATCACCTCGGCCGGGCGGACGATCCGCATCCCGTCGGGCTTGGCGGAGGTGGAGGCCAGCTTGGCGACGAACTTGCTGCTCGCCACGCCGACCGAGCAGGTGATCCCCTGCTCGTCGAACACGCGGGCGCGGAGGTACTCCCCGATCTCGGCGGCGTCGCCCAGCCGGCGGCCGGCGCCCTGCACGTCGAGGAACGCCTCGTCCAGGCTCAGCGGCTCCACCAGCGGGGTGATCGAGCGGAACAGGGCCATCACCGAGCGGGAGACCTCGCCGTAGAGCGCCAGGTCGCCGGGGACCACCGTCGCCGTCGGGCACAGCCGCAGGGCGCGCGCGGTGGGCATGGCCGCGTGCACGCCGTAGCGCCGGGCCTCGTAGGTGGCCGAGGTGACCACGCCGCGGTTGCCCGCCCCGCCCACGATCACCGGCGTGCCGGCCAGCTCCGGCCGCCGCCGCACCTCGACGCTGGCGAAGAACGCGTCCATGTCGACGTGCAGCACGGTGCACCCCTGCGCGCGACCGACCACTCCGCCCCCTCGTGTTCGAACACCTGTTCGGTTCCGGTGTCGACGGTAACCGCCTCCCGGGCGGGTGGGCGCGGCGACCCCGCGGCCGTGACGCACTCGTGACCGGCGCCGCCGTCCATGGAGGAGAGTGCGCATGTGTCGGACCTCGACGGGCGAGGTAGACAGCGACGGAGAGCCGCCGACCGGCGGCCGATCCCTGACGGAGCGGAGGAGCCCATGGCTCTGGACGACGAGATGACCAGCGGCGACGGCGGTGCCGACGGCGGCGCGGACAGCGGCGCCCACGGCCCGGCCGACGGCAGCGCGGGCGCGGCCGACCACGGCGCGGCCGGTACGCCCGGCGGGCACGACGGCGGTGCCGATGGTGGCGCGGACGGCGGCGCCGATGGCAGTGCCGACGGTGGCGCGGACGGTGGTGCCGATGGTGGTGCCGACGGTGGCGCCGACGGTGGCGCGGACGGTTCGGCCTGAGCGAGCAGCCCGCCCCGCAGGGCCGGGCGGAGCAGCTGCTCCGCCCGGCCCTGCGGCGGTGCACGAACGCCGACCCCGAGGTCTTCGCCCGCGATCACTGGGGGCACACCCCTCTGCTGACCCGCGCCGCGGACACCGGTAACACCTTCACCGACCTGCTCGACCTCGCCGCGGTCGACGAGCTGCTCTCCCGCCGCGGGCTGCGCACGCCCTTCCTGCGCATCGCGAAGGACGGCCAGGTCGTCGACCCGAAGCGCTTCACCGGCCCCGGTGGCGCCGGCGCCGAGATCGCCGACCAGGTCAGCTCGGACGCGGTGCTTCGACTGTTCGCCGACGGCAGCACGGTGGTCCTGCAGGGCCTGCACCGGCTGTGGCCGCCGCTGATCGAGTTCGCCGACCAGCTGGCCGCCGACCTCGGCCACCCCACCCAGGTCAACGCGTACGTCACCCCGCCGTCCTCGCGCGGGTTCGACGCCCACTACGACGTGCACGACGTCTTCGTGCTGCAGGTCGCCGGGCAGAAGCACTGGACCATCCACGAGCCGGTGCTGCGCGACCCGCTGCGCACCCAGGTCTGGACCGACCGCCGCGAGGACGTCGCCGCCGCGGCCGCCCGCGAGCCGGTGATCGACGCCGTCCTCGAGCCGGGTGACGTCCTCTACCTGCCCCGCGGCTTCCTGCACTCGGCCACCGCGCTCGGCGAGATCAGCGCCCACCTGACCATCGGCATCCACTCGGTCACCCGCTGGGGCGCGGCCGAGGCGGCGCTCGAGCTCGTCCGCACCCTGGCCGCCGAGGACCCCGCGCTGCGCGGCTCGCTGCCGCTGGGCGTCGATCTCGCCGACCCCGACAGCCTCCGCGAGGACATCACCGCCGTCGTCGAGGGCCTGCGCGCGTGGCTGGGCCGGGTGGATCCCGCCGAGGTCGCCGAGCAGCTGCGCGCCCGCACCTGGGCGCAGGTGCGCCCCGAGCCGGTCGCGCCGCTGGCCTCGTCGGCCGCCGCGGCCGCCCTCACCCCCGACACCGTCGTCCGGCTCCGCCCGCGGCTGCGCTGCGTCCTGCGCGACGAGGACGACGGCCGCCTGACGCTGCTGGGCGGGCGCCGGACGCACTCCTTCCCGGGCTCGGTCCGCGCGGCGCTGACCGAGCTCCTGGCCGTCGGCGAGCTGAAGGTGGGCGACCTGCCCGGGCTCGAGCCGGACGAGCGGATCACCCTCGCGCGGCGCCTGGTCACCGAGGCCGTCGTCGTCGTCCCGGACGCCGCAGTCGCCGGACCGTGACTCCCCCCGCGCCCCTCCCCCCGGACGACCTCTGCCGCGCCGACGTCCCGCCCCGCCCTGCCGGGCGGCTGGACGCCGCGCGCTGCTCGGTGCAGGCGCTCGCGCGCGGTGACTCGGGCGTCGCCACGGCCTCCCCCGTGCAGCGCTGGCTGCTGGTGGAGCAGCCCGGGCCGTGGGGCCGGGACGCCCTGCTGCAGTCCCGGTTCGACGCGCGGGTGGCGCCGCTGCTGGCGGAGCGGGCCCGGCGGGAGGACGTCCGCGTGCTCCTCGTCCGCCGTCCCGGTGACCGGCTCGCCGACGCCGGGGGCCGGTGGGCGTACGCCGACAGCCGCCCCGGGCGCGAGGGGATGTGGTGGTCGGTGCGGACGTCGGACGCCGACCTGCTGACCGCGCCCTGGGACGGCTCGGTCGGCGAACCGGCGGCGGGGCCGGCCTACCTGGTCTGCACGCACGGCGGGCACGACGCCTGCTGCGCGCTCCGTGGCCGGCCGCTGGCGCGCGCCATGCCGGCGCCCGGACCGGCCGACGTGTGGGAGTGCAGCCACCTCGGCGGCGACCGCTTCGCCGCCAACGTCGTCGTCCTCCCCCACGGCTTCTACTACGGGCAGGTGCCCGGCGACGGCGGCCTGCTGGTGGCCGCCCACCAGCAGGGACAGGTGGCGCTGGCGTGGCTGCGCGGCCGGGCCGGGCTGCCGGCGCACGTGCAGGCCGCCCAGCACGGCGCCCGCGAGGAGCTCGGACTGCTCGGGGTCGACGACCTGGCTCCCCTGGAGGCCACCCGGCTGCCCGATCCCGCCCCCGACGTGGAGCGCTGGCAGGTCGCGCTGGCCGGCACCCCGGGACCGGTGACCGTCGTCGTGGAGAGCCGCCCCTCGCCCGAGGCCGTGCACCTCACCTGCTCGGCAGCCCGGCCGGGCCGGGTGCGCACCTGGCACCGGCTGTCGGTCAGCCGGGACGACGGGCGACCCGGCTCAGGTCAGTGACGCGCCGGACGCGACGAGCAGCGGGATGGCCAGCTCGGTCGCGGTGAGCGAGCCGTGGAAGGCGGTCAACCGGCTGGGCCCGGGTTCGCGCTCGGAGGCGGTGAGCGCCCAGGTGCCCCGGGCGAGCGCGACGACGTCGCCGATGCGGGCGGCCACGCCGGGGTCGACCGGGCCGAAGATGCCGCTGCCGACCGCCTCCTCGCGGGAGACGACCCAGGCCCGCTCCCCCAGCACCTCCCGCCACCGGTCCAGCACGTCGGCGGCCGCGCCAGGGAGGGCGTGCACGTAGCGCGCCCGCGGTTCGCCGGCCAGCAGCCGGACGCCGTCGTGCAGCTCCGGGACGACGTCGAGGTCGAGCCGGGTGCCGGCCGGGACGTCGAGCATGCCGTGGTCGGCGGTGACCAGGAGGGCGGCGTCGCCGGGGAGCCCGGCCACGATGTGCTCGACCATGCGGTCGACCAGCCGGAGCTGGGCCCGCCAGCTGTCGGAGTCGACGCCGCGGACGTGCCCGGTGAGGTCGAGGTCGGCGAAGTAGCCGTAGACCAGGGCGCGCGGCGTGGCCCGGAGCGCCCGCAGGACCAGGGCGGCGAGGTCGCCGGCGCCGACGGTGCCGGTGTAGGCGGCGCCGCGGTAGGCCGCCCGGCTCAGCCCGCTGCCGGTGTAGGCGTACGGGGCGACGACGGTCGCGGGCACGCCGGCCGCCGCGGCCCGCCCGAAGACGGTCGGCTGCGGCGCCCAGGTGTCGGGGTCGGGGTCGTCGCGCCACTGGGTGTGGTTGAGGGCCCGGTCCTCCCCCGTTGCGCTGACTTCTCCGGGAACGATGGTGACGAAGCCCAGCACGCCGTGGCTGCCCGGCGGGAGGCCGGTGCCGAGGGTGGTGAGGCTGACCGGGGTGGTGCTCGGGCACGGTGCGGAGAGGTCGCCGGCCGGGCTGGCCAGGCCGGCGAGGGTCGGTGCGAGGTCGGCGTGCTGCCGCACGAGGTCGGCGCCGAGCCCGTCGACGAGCAGCACTGCCACCCGCCGTGCCCCCGCGAGCGCGGTGGCCAGGCCCAGCGGGTCCGCGGGGGCGTCGCCACGGTCCATCGGGACGCCGAGCGCCGCCGCGGCGCCCGGCAGGACGTCGGCCAGGGTCGCGGTGCCGTAGGCCGGCCGGTGGAGGTCGGCGGGCAGGGGCGTGGAGGCCGGCGGCATCAGGGGTGGGCGGCGAGGACGTGCAGGCCCGTGGCCACCTCGCGGTAGGGCGACGTGCCGGCCAGGGCGAGCTCGAGGGCGCGGACCGCACCGGGGTCGGCTCCCGAGGAGGCGTCGAGCAGGTCAGCGACGACCGAGACGCCGCGCCAGGGCCCGGGACGCAGGCCGGCTCCCTCGACGAGCGCGAGGAGGTCGGCGGGGGTGAACCGGCGCCGGGCGATGGGCCGGGTGCGACCGACCGCCGGGTCGCGGTCCTCCAGCAGGGCCAGCGCCTCGACCGGGTGCCCGGCGACGGCGCGGGCGAGGACGGCGCCGGCGCGGTTCGCCGCGGCGACGCTCACCTGGCCGCCGGGGCGCAGCGCGCCGGCGATCTCCCGGAGGGTGAGGGCGGGGTCGTCGACGACCTCGAGCACGGAGTGGCAGAGGGCCAGGTCGTAGCCGCCGCCGTCCGGGAGAAGCGTGGCGAGCAGCTCGCCGAGCTGGTCGCCGTCGCCCTGCATCCCGCGGACGCGGTCGCCGACGCCGGCCGTCGAGGCGCGCCGGGCGAGCGTGGCCAGCGCATCGGCGCTGGGGTCGACGACGGTGACCGAGTGGCCGAGCCGTGCGAGCGGGACGGCGAACATGCCGCTGCCGCCGCCGACGTCGAGCACGCGCAGCGGGGTGCCGGCGCCGATGACCGGATCCAGCGCCGCCCAGACGGCCGCGCTCCGCGGGGGGAGCTGCTCGGCGGGCGAGGGAGCGGACGGGGTCGGCACAGTCGGAGCCTAGTGGCGCGCGACGGCGCCCACCGCTTCCCCGCCGGTGGGCGCCGCGCGCGGGTCAGGCGCCGGTGTCGTCCGCGGCCCGCTGGATCTCGGCGATGTCGATGCGGCGCATCCGCAGCATCGCCTGCGTCGCGCGCTGGGCCCGGCCCGGATCGGGGTCGCCGAGCAGGGCGGTGAGCTGGACCGGGTTCACCTGCCAGGAGACGCCGAACCGGTCCTTGAGCCAGCCGCACTGGCTCTCCTCGCCGCCGCCCTCGAGCAGGCCGTACCAGTAGTGGTCGGCCTCCTCCTGGTCGGCGCACATGATCTGGAAGGAGACGGCCTCGGTGAACGGGAACTGCGGACCGCCGTTGAGCGCCGTGTACTCCTGGCCGTCGAGGGTGAAGCTCACGGTCATCACGTCGCCCTCCTTCATCGGCGGGGGCATGTCGGGCCCGTAGCGGGTGACGTCGCCGACGCTCGAGTTCGGGAAGAGCGAGGTGTAGAGCGTCGCGGCCTCCTCGGCCTGGCCGTCGAACCACAGGCACGGGATCTGCTTGGGCATGGTGGGAGTCCTCTCTGGCCGTGCGGTCGCTGTCGGAGATAGGACGCCGCCGAGCCCTCGAACTGATCGGCGGCCGGCCGGAGGAAACGGCGGGCGTCGCGGCGCGGGTCCACCTACGGTGCCGGGCATGCGGGAGAACCCGGCGGTGGTGATCGCCTGGCGTGGGCCGCTGTCCGACGACGAGATGGTGGACCTCGTCGCCTCGCACGGCGGGACGCCGGTGCCGGGCTGGTGGGACCGGATCCGCCCGCACAGCCTCGGGTGGGTGACCGCCCGGACGGGCGGCAGCCTCGTCGGCTTCGTGAACGTCGCGTGGGACGGCGGTGACCACGCCTTCCTGATCGACACGAAGACCCGGGGCGACCGCCAGCGGCAGGGCATCGGCGCCATGGTCGTACGGGCCGCGGCCGAGGGGGCCAGGACAGCGGGCTGCGAGTGGCTGCACGTCGACTACCGGCCGGAGCTGCGGTCCTTCTACGTCGGCGCCTGCGGGTTCCGGGAGACCGACGCGGGCCTGGTCCACCTGCCCTCGCTCCGGTAGGGGCGATCGCCCGTTTGCCGGTACCCCGCCGGCGGGCACGAGTCCCTGGACCGTTGCCGTCCCGAGGAGTCGCCATGACCAGCGCCACCCGCCCCCGCCGTCGCCTGCTCCGCACCACCGCGGCCGCGTTCGCCATCGCCGCCGCGTCCCTCACGACCGTCGCCTGCGGGTCCGACGTCGTCGATGACGACGTCGAGCAGAACATCGAGGAAGGCGTCGACGACGCCGAGCGCGAGGTCGAGGACGCGACCGACGGCGAGGACAGCGAGGGCTGAGACCGGACCGGCTGACCGGGGGGCCGCGCACTCCCCCCGGTCAGCCGGCGAGCCAGCGCTGCCAGTGCGGGCGGACGAGGCCGGCGAGCACGGCGTAGCCGTCGGCCCCCGGGTGGGCACCGTCGCCGACGGCCAGCTCCGCCATCCAGGTCGGGTCGGCGGCCAGAGCTGTCACGACGGGGACGTACGGCACGTCGTGCTCGGCGCAGACGCGGGTGAAGCGGTCGTCGAGGTCGGCTATCCGGTCGTTCTGGGCTGCGTCGGCGACGGCCGGCGGCCCGACCACGAGCACCGGCCATCCGGCGTCCGCCGCACCGGCCAGCATCCGGGTGAGCGCCGCGACCGACTCCTGGGGCGCGAGGCGCGGGGCGCCGTCCTCCTCGGTGGTGTCGTTGACGCCCGTGGAGAGGACGACCCGCGACTCCCACCCGCCGCCGGCCAGACGGACCCGGCACTCGGCAGCCCACCGCTCGGCGACCTCGGCGGTGGTCTGCCGCCGCACGCCCAGGACGTACCGCGTGAGCGGCAGACCGTCGCGCTCACTGCCGACGGCCAGCCGACCCACCCAGCCCAGGTGCCCGGGGTCACCGACGCCGGCCACGAGGGAGTCGCCGACGAAGCACACGCGCAGATCCCGGGTCACGGCGCCATCCTGCCGAGTCCTCCGCTCAGTGCCCGGAGCTGCCCGGGCTGGAGTGCCACAGCTTGCGGGGCGGGCCGGCCGCCGCCCGCCGCGCTGCCGTCCCGGCGTCGTCGCCGGCCGGTTTGATGTCGGCGTAGGGCGACATCCGGAAGCCGGTGGGGTGCACCAGCACCGGGCGGACCACGACCGGCCGCGGCCCGTGCGAGGCCGCCGCCCCGGCGATCGCCTGCTCGGTGTACTCCCCGGGGGCGGCCATCAGGTCGCGGACCGCGTCCAGCCCGCCGGTCTCCCAGGCCTCGTGCAGCGCCGGGAGCTCCCACGCCCCCGTCGCCCGCAGGGAGACCCCCCGCGCGCCGGTGCGGCGCAGCACGCCGCGGATCACCAGCAGCCACGAGTGGAAGACCGTCGCGGCGTAGGGGCCCTGGGCGTCCTCGAAGAAGGTGGAGTCGGTGCAGCCGGTCCCGTCGTCCAGGGTCACGAAGACCACCCGGCGTCCCGACCGGATCGGCGGGGTCTGGGTGGCCACCTTCACCCCGGCGACCAGCAGCTCCGATCCGCTGCGGCAGCCGAGCAGGTCGTCGGCCGGCACCGCCCCGAGCGCGGCGAGGAACGGCTTGTAGAAGTCGACGACGTGCCGGCTGGCGTCCAGGCCGAGCACCTCGAGCTCGGCGCGCACCAGTTCGGCGTCGGTGAACTCCGGCAACCCGCTGCCCTCGGCCCAGCCGGGACCCGCGCCGAGCCCGCCGGCGCGCTCGTCCTGCCCCTCCACCTCGTCGAGCCCGAACAGCGCGTCCTGCCCGGCGCCGTCCTCCTCCATGCCCAGGAGGTCCAGGCTCAGCTGCCCGGCGGAGCTCGCCCGCGCACCGCTGCGGCTCCACCGGTCGAGCTCGCCGATCTGCAGCAGCAGGTCGCGACGGGTCAGCTGCCGACGCCGGTGCGCGGGGCGGTGCGACTCGCGGTCGCGCATGCCGAAGCCGTACAGCGAGTCGAACCCACCGGCCAGCACCAGTCGCTCCACCACCGGGCGGGACACCGACGCCCGGGACCAGAAGTCGGTCAGCGAGCGGTAGGGCTGCCCGGTGACGACGCGGGCGACCTCGTCGTCGGAGATGCCCTTCACGTCGGCCAGGGACAGCCGGATGCCGTACCGGGAGGGATCGGACATCGTCGCCGGCATCCACTCCGGCCGCCGCCAGCCCCCGGCGGAACTCCCGGGCGGGGTTTCGTCACACCCCTCTTCCCCTCCACCCTCCTCGCGATCCAGGCGCTCGACCCGGTACGTCGCGCCCGAGGCGTTGACGTCGAGGCCGAGCACCCGGATGCCGAAGTTGCGGGCGTCGTCGAGGATCAGCCGCTTCGGGTACATGCCGGGGTCGTGGGTGAGCACCCCGGCGAGGAACGCCGCCGGATGGTGGGTCTTGAGCCAGGCCGACTGGTAGGTGGGCAGCGCGAACGCCGCCGCGTGGGCCTTGCAGAAGCCGAACGACCCGAAGGCCACCAGCACCTGCCAGACCTGTTCGGCCACCGCCTCCGGGTAGCCGGCGTCCAGCACCCGGGGCATGAACCACGCCCGCACCTCGGGATGGGCGTCCTTCTCCCCCAGCGCCCGGCGCACCTCGTCGGCCTCGGCCAGCGAGCAGCCGGTCATCCGGGACACCACCTGCAGCACCTGCTCGTGGAAGACCACCACTCCCGCGGTCTCCGCGAGCGCGAACTCCAGGTCGGGGTGGGGGTACTCGGCCTCGCGCCAGCCGTTCCGGGCCAGCAGGAACGGGGTGACCATGTCGCTCTTCACCGGGCCGGGCCGGAACAGCGAGATGTCGACGATGATGTCCTCGAAGGTCTGCGGCCCGAACTTGCCGACCAGTTCGCGCTGGCCCGGCGACTCGATCTGGAACATGCCCAGCGTGCGGGTGCTGCGGATCAGCTCGAAGGTCGTCGGGTCGTCGCGCGGGACGGCGTCGATGTCGAGGGTCTCGCCGTCGACCCGGGCCACCTCGTCCAGGGCGTGCGCGATCGCCGACTGCATCCGGATGCCGAGCAGGTCGAGCTTGAGCAGGCCGAGCTCCTCGACGTCGTCCTTGTCGAACTGGCTCATCGGATAGCCGAGGTAGCTGCTCTCGACGGGCGTGCGGTCGAGCAGGGTGGCGTCGGAGAGCAGCACGCCGCACGGGTGCAGCGCGATGTGCCGGGGCAGCCCGTCGAGCCGGGCGACCAGGTCGAACAGCAGGTCCAGATCCCCCGAGCCGCCGGCGCGCCTGGACCCGTACCGGCTGGCCCGCAGCTCGGGCAGGTCGCGGAGCGCGGCGTGCACCTGGTTGGCGCGGATGTGCGGGAAGGCCTTGGCGACGGCGTCGATCTCGGCCTGCGGCAGGCTGAGCGCGGCGCCCACGTCGCGGATCGCGTGCCGCACCCGGTAGGTGTCCATCATCGAGATGCAGCTGACCCGGTCGGCGCCGAAGCGGTCGAGGACGGCGTCGTAGACCTCCATCCGCCGGGCGGACTCCACGTCGATGTCGATGTCGGGCAGCTGGTGGCGCAGCGGCGAGAGGAACCGCTCCATCAGCAGGCCGTAGCGGATCGGGTCGACGTCGGAGATGCCGAGCAGGTAGGTGACCAGGCTGCCGGCGCCCGAGCCGCGCGCCGCCGCCCGAACCCTCAAGCTCTTGATGAGGTCGACCACGTCGGCGACGGTGAGGAAGTAGGAGGGATAGCCGAGCGAGTCGATCACCGCCAGCTCCTCGTCGAGGCGGGCGCGCACCCGCTCCGACGACGGCATCCCGCGCCGGCCCATCCCTGCCTCGCAGCGCGCCCGCAGCACCTCCGACGAGGTCAGCCCCCGCTCGGTGGGCGTGGTGACGACGTCGAGCTCGGGATAGCGGACGCTGCCGATGCCGAGGTCGTCCCGGGGATCGACGGCGCACTGCTCGGCGAGCCGCGCGGTGCGCTCGAGCAACCGCAGGGCGGCGTCCCGGTCGGGGCCGACGAGGTCCTCGGCGACCTGCTCCATCTCCTTGCCCGACTTCAGGTAGCCCTCGGCGGTGCGCCGGTCGACGTGCCGCAGGTCCAGCGGCACCAGCCGGCGCGCGGCGTCGAGGACGTCGGCGGTCGGCGCGTCCAGGGCGTCGACGTACCGGACGGCGTTGCTGAGCACGGCCGGCACGCCCTGCTCGGCGGCGAACCGGAGCATCGCCTGCGCCCGCTGCCGGTCCCCCCGGCCGCGGTGGTGCACCACCTCCAGGACCAGGTTCGAGCCGAAGACCGCCCGCCAGGTGTCCAGTAGTGCTGCGGCGTGGTCGGCGCGGCCGGCGACCAGCGCCCGCCCCACCGCGGAGTCGGGACCGAGCAGCGCGGTCAGCCCGGTGGCGTGCTCGGCGGCCGTGGCCAGCGAGCTGACCGGCTCGCCGCGGGTGCCGCGCAGGTGGGTGCTGCTGGTGAGCCGGCACAGCGACGCCCAGCCGGCGCCGTCCCGGGCGAGGAAGGTGGCGCGGGGCAGCCGGGCGTCGACGGCCGCGCCTCCCCGGGCCGGCGCCCGGCGGGTGCCCGCCGGGGCAGCGGGGTGCAGCCGGGGCGGCCGGGCTCCGGACGTCGCGCCGCCGAGGGCGCGGGCGAGCGCCGGTGGCGCGGTGGTGTCCAGCGCCGGCGCGACGGCGAGGTCGACCCCGAAGATGGGCCGGATCCCCGCCGTGCGGCAGGCCAGGGCGAACTTGACCGCCCCGTACAGCCCGTCGCGGTCGGTGAGGGCCAGGGCCCCCATCCCGTGCTCGGCGGCGCGGGCCACGAGGTCGGCGGGGTGGTTGGCCCCGAACCGCATGGAGTAGCCCGACGCGACGTGCAGGTGGACGAAGGGGTCACTCACCTCGGCGACTCGGACGAGGTGCCGCCGACGACCCGCGGCCGCGGGTAGGCGGGCCGGGCGCTGACGCCCAGGCAGTTCTCCACGACCGCGAGGAAGGTGCCGACGTCCCGGACCAGGTCGTCGGCCTCCCGGTCGGTGACCGCGGAGGAGAGACCGGCCTCGGCTGCGGCCCGCTTGGCCGCGCCGGCGGCGAAGAAGGCGGCCCACTCCCCCAGTTCGGGGGCGACCTGCTCGAGCAGCACCCAGGCGCTGCGCGGCCGGCGCCGCCCGGACTCGGGGCGGGTGCGGGCAGCCAGCACGGCCGCCGCGGCCCGCAGTGCGCCGAGGTGCGCGGTGGCGTAGCGCTCCCGGACATCGCTGCTCGCGGCGGCCTCGACCAGCCCGCGCCGCGCCTGGTCCAGCAGCGTGACGGCGGCGGCGGGCAGCGCCGGGGGCAGGGGCAGCTGGTCGGCCATCAGCGGTCGGGCGCCCATCAGTCGTGCACCCGGACGAGCCACCAGCGGTTCGCGGCGGCGTCCCAGGACAGGTCGAAGACGCCGGCGAAGTCCGTCCGCGAGCGCCCGGCCCGCACCGCCTCCACCCGCCACACCTCGCGCGCGGCGACCAGGTCGGCCGACGCTCCCCCGGCCCCGGCGTCGCGCTGCCACCAGGGGGAGGTCTCCAGCCACGAGTCGAGCAGCTCCCCCACGAGGTAGCGGGACTGCCCGCGCCAGAACTGCACCGGACCGAGGGCACCCCGCTCCACCTGCACCTCTTCGCCGACCCGTTCGACGGCCTCACCGAGCACCCGGCTCATCGACCGACCTCCCCACGTCTCCGACACCCCGCCGTCCGCACCACCCCGTGGGGAAGGCCGGGGACGGGTGCGGGTGGCGACTGGAACTCCTCGTTCGAACGTCTGTTCGAACGCTGTCCAGTAGACCGGAGCGCGGGTGCGTCGTCAAGACGACGCGCGCCCTCAGAACTGCGGCCGCTCCGGTGAGCCGGTGCGGCGGTCCGCACGCCCCGGGCGGACGGGGCACGCACGCCTCCGGGACCGGTGGCAGGATCAGGCGCATGTCCTCGCCCGCGCACCCCCGGGTCGCGGTGGTCAGCCGCCTGCTGCAGGAGGCGGGCGCGGCCGGCGAGGTGCGCGTGCTCCCGGCCGAGGTCCGCACCGCCGCCGCGGCCGCCGCCGAACTGGGCGTGCCGGTGGGCGCGATCGCCAACAGCCTGGTGTTCGTCGCCGCCGGCGAACCGCTGCTCGTCCTGACCAGCGGCGCGCACCGGGTCGACGAAACCAAGGTCGCCGGCCTGCTCGGCGTCCCCTCCGTCTCCCGGGCGCCGGCCGAGCTCGTCCGGCGGGTGACCGGCCAGCCGATCGGCGGCGTCGCCCCCGTCGGCCACCCCGAACCCCTCGGCACCCTCGTCGACGTCGAGCTCGCCCGCCACGCGCGGGTGTGGGCGGCCGCGGGCCACCCGGCGACGGTCTTCCCCACCACCTACGACGAGCTGCTCCGGCTCACCGACGGCATCCCCGCCGAGGTCGGCGACGACACCCCCGCCGCCCCCCGTCCCCACGACATCGAGGAGGCGGTCGGCACGTGACCGACACCAGGCCGGACACCCGGATCACCGAGCTGCCGATCCCGTGGCTGCGCGACCACATGCACGAGGCGCTGGCGATCTACGGCCTCGCGATGGACTACGACTCCGCGGTCGTCGCGGGCCGGTACGGCTACGCCATCCAGCACACCGACCGTCCCGGCTTCCGCGCCGTCGGCGCCTTCGCCGCCACCGGGGCGGGTGGGGGCGAGCAGCTGGTCGGCTTCGGCTACGGCTACGAGATCGCACCGGGCCAGTGGTGGCACGACCAGGTGCGGGCGGCGCTGGACCGGCGGACGGCGAAGAAGTGGCTGCCCGGCGCCTTCGAGGTCTGCGAGCTGCACGTCCACCCGGACGCGCAGAGCCGGGGCCTGGGCCGGCAGCTGCTGCACGCCCTGGTCGCCGACCTGCCGCACCCCGTCGCCCTGCTCTCGACCCCGGACGCCGACACGAAGGCGTTCCGGCTGTACCACGCCGACGGCTTCGTCGACCTCGCCCGCGGCTACCACTTCCCCGGCGACGCGCGGCCGTTCGCCATCCTCGGCGCGGAGCTCCCGCTGCATCCGCGCACCCCGCATCCGGCGAACAGCTGAGGTGAACCCAGCTCCGGACACCGCCGTCGACGTCGTCGTGATCGGCTCGGGCCACAACGGCCTGGTCGCGGCCTGCTATCTGGCGCGGGCCGGGCTGTCGGCCGAGGTCGTCGAGTCCGACGACGTGCTCGGCGGGGCGGTGTCGACCGTCGAGCGCTGGCCGGGCGTGCGCGTCGACCGCGGCTCGAGCGCGCACGTGATCATCCGGCACAGCGGCATCGTCGAGGAGCTCGACCTCGCCGCCTCCGGCCTGCGCTACATCGACTGCGACCCGTGGGGCTTCGCGCCCGCACCCGCGCCCGGGAACGAGGGCCCGGAGGGCCGGCCGCTGGTCTTCTCCGTCGACCTCGACGCGACCTGCGCCTCGATCGCGGCCGCGTGCGGGGAGGACGACGCCGCCGCCTACCGGGAGTTCGTCGCGGTGTGGGGCCCCCGCAGCCGCGCCGTCGTCGCCTCGTTCGGGCGGCGGCCGAGCGCCGGCGGGCTGGTCCGCTCCTTCTGGCCGCTCGGCGCGCCCGGCGAGGGCCGCGCGCGGACGCCCGGTGGCGACCTCGCGGTCGACTTCCTGGGATCCGGCGACGCCCTGCTGGACCGCTGGTTCCGCAGCGAGCGGCTCAAGGCGGCGCTGGCCTGGTTCGGCGCCCAGTCCGGCCCCCCGATGTCCGAGCCCGGCACCGCCGCGATGGTCGGCTGGGTCGCGCTGCTGCACGACGTCCCGCCCGGCCACCCGGTCGGCGGCTCCGGCGGGCTCACCGAGGCACTCCGCCGCCGGCTCGAGGACGACGGCGGCCGGGTCGTGCTCGGCGACGGCGCCGCCCGCCTGCTCGTCGACGACGACGGCACCGGTCCGCGCGTCACCGGCGTGGAGACGGAGTCGGGACGGCGGATCCATGCCGGCACCGTCGTCGCCGCCTGCCACATCGGCGTGACCCGCCGGCTCGCCGGCGCGGACGCACCCCCGGCGCTGGCCGACGCCGATCCGCCGGTGGGCAACGGGTTCGGCCTGGTGGTGCGGGCCCTCACGACCGCGCCGCCGAGCTATCCCGGCGCCACGCCGGAGGAGTCGTTACAGGGACTGCAACTGCTGTGCACCGATCGCGGTCAGCTCGCCGCTGCGCACGGCGACTGGGGCGCCGGCCGGGTGCCGCGGGAGCCGGTGCCGCTGGCCATGTCCTTCTCCGCCAGCGACGACACGCTCGCCCCGCCCGGGCAGCACGTCGTCACCCTCTGGGGCCAGTGGTACCCCTACGCCCTCGCGGACGGCGGCGACTGGGACGCCCTCGCCGAGGCCGAGGCGCAGCGTCTGGTCGAGGCGGTCGACCGGTTCGCCCCCGGTTTCGCCGACTCGGTACAGCGGCTGTACGTCCAGACGCCCCTGGCGCTCGAGCGGGAACTGTCCCTGCCCCGTGGCAACGTCATGCACGTGGAGATGGGTCTGGCCAGCATGTTCGGGTTCCGGCCCACCCCCGCGCTCTCCGGCTACCGGGTTCCCGGCCTTCCGGGGCTCTACCTGGCCGGCGCCTCCACCCACCCCGGGGGCGGCGTGTCCGGCAACTCCGGCCGCAGCGCCGCCCGCGTGGTGCTCGGTGACCGCGGTGCCCTGCCCCGGGCCCGGGCCGCGACGGGCCGCTCGCTGCGCCGCGCGGCGGGTCGGCTGGTGCGGAGGCGCTCGTGATCCCCTCGATCGCCGCCCTCCCGCTCCCCCGCGCCTGGTCCGCACGACAGGTCGCACCGCTGGTCCTGGCGCTCGCCCTCGTGGGCACGGCGATCGCCTATCCCCTCACCGACGGCGACACCCGGGACGCGGTCAGCTGGGCCATCGTCCTGCTCGGCGCGACCCTCTCTGTGGTCCACGCCGCGCTCAGCCGTGGGGTGCGCACCGGCCTCGGCGTGCTCGTGCTCGTCGGGGTGGTCGCGGTGCTGTTCGAGAGCGTCGGCCTGGCCACCGGAATCCCCTACGGCAGCTACTCCTACAGCGACAGCCTGGGCCCGACGCTGCTCGGTGTCCCGTTCCTGGTGCCCCTGGCCTGGTTGATGATGGCCTGGCCGAGCTGGCTGCTGGCCGGCCGGCTGGCCCGTCCGGTCCGCCGGGAGCGACGGCGGGCCGCCCGCATCGCGTGGGCCGCGGCGCTCTTCGCCGCCTGGGACGTCGTGCTGGACCCGCAGATGGTGGACGCCGGCTACTGGACGTGGGAGCACCCCGACCCGGGGCTTCCCGGCATCGACACGGTCCCGCTCACCAACCTGGCCGGCTGGCTGCTGGCCGGCGTGGTGCTCATGACGTTGCTCGACCTGCTCGTGGCGCGGACCGCCGCCCGGCCGGCCATCGGGGATGCCGCTCCGCTGCTCGCGCTGGCCTGGATGACCCTCGGCGGGGCGCTCGCCCACGCCGGCTGGCTGGGCCTGCCCGGCTCGGCGGCGTGGGGTGCCGGGCTGGGCGCGGTGGTGCTCGTCGTCCTGGCGCTCCAGCGGTCGCGGTGAGCGGTCGGCTGCTCCGCGCGCTCGCCGGGCTGTCCGTCGCCGGCGCCGCGCACGCCGCGCTGAACGCCGCCCTGCTGCGCCGCCCCCCGGCCGCCGCGCCGCCGGTGCGGCGCGCGGTCACCGTCGTCCTGCCGGTGCGCGACGAGGCGGCGGACGTCGTCGACTGCCTGGCCGCGGTCCTCGACCAGCGCGGCGTCCCGGACCTGCGGGTGGTCGTGGTCGACGACGGGTCGACCGACGGCACCCCCGATCTCGTCGCGGCCTGCCCCGACCCGCGCGTACGGCTCGTCCCCGCCCGGGCCCCGCAGGCGGGCTGGCTCGGCAAGCCGAACGCCTGCGCCCAGGGCGCGGCGGCCGCGGGCGACACCGACGTCCTGGTCTTCCTCGACGCCGACGTGCGGCTGATGCCCGATGCCCTCGCCGCGGCGATCGCCGTCCTCGACGACACCGGGCTGGACCTGGTCTCCCCCTGGCCGCGGCAGCTGACGGTGAGCGCGGCCGAGCGGCTGGTCCAGCCCCTCCAGCAGTGGCTCTGGGCGACGCTGCTGCCGCTGCGGCTCGCCGAGCGGTCGCCGCGGCCGTCGCTGGCGGCCGCGAACGGGCAGTTCCTGGTCGTGCGGCGCGCGGCCTACGCGCGGGCCGGCGGGCACGGGGCGGTGCGCGGCGAGGTCATCGAGGACGTCGCGCTGCTGCGCGCGGTCAAGGCAGCGGGCGGGCGCGGCGCCGTCGTCGACGGCTCGACCCTCGCCGTCTGCCGCATGTACGACGGGTGGGCCGGGGTGCGGGAGGGCTACGGCAAGTCGCTGTGGGCCGCGGTCGGTGGCTCGCCCGCGGCCGGCCTGGTCACCGCCGGCGCCCTCACCGCGGTCTGGGTGCTGCCGGCGGTCGCCGCGGTGCGCGGGTCGCGCGCGGGGCTCGTCGGCTACGCGTTCGGGGTGGCGGGTCGGGCGATCAGCGCCGCCGCGACCGGCGGCCGGGTGTGGCCCGATGCGCTGGCGCATCCGGTGTCCGTCCTGGCCCTCGACGCCCTGATGCTGCGGTCGGTGATCGGGCACCGCCGCGGCACCCTGCGCTGGCGGGGCCGGGCCGTCGACGCCGCACCGCCCGCGCCGGGCCGGGCGGCTGCGGCGAGGATGGTGCGGTGACCCAGCCGGCGGCGCGCGACCGCGTCCACTTCGACCCCGATGCCATGGAGACCCGTGCCTTCTACCGGGTGCTCAACTCCGTCGTCGTCCCCCGGCCGATCGCGTGGGTCTGCACCCGGTCGGCCGCGGGCGTGCACAACCTGGCACCGCACTCCTTCTACACGGTCGCCTGCGTGGATCCGCCGGTCGTCCAGTTCACCTCGGTGGGCCGCAAGGACTCGCTGCGCAACGCGGAGGCGACCGGCGAGTTCACCGTCAACCTGACCCCCGAGGCGCTGTTCGAGCAGATCAACGCCACGGGCACCGACTTCCCGCCGGACCACAGCGAGGCCGAGCACACCGGCGTGCGGCTGGAGCCGGCCGAGACCGTCGGCGCGTTGCGCGTCGCCGACTCCCCCGTCTCCATCGAGTGCGTGCTGCACAGCACCCTCCGCCTCGGCGACAGCACGGTGGTGTTCGGCCGGGTGCGGCACATCAGCGTCTGGGCCGAGGCCGTGCGCGACGGGCGCCCCCGCATCGAGCACCTGCGCCCGCTGGCCCGCCTCGGCGGCAACGAGTGGGCGACGCTCGGCGAGGTGCGGGAGATCCCGCGCATCTCCTACCGGACGTGGGCGGCCGACCCCAGCATCGGCGAGCGGCTGCGCGGCGAGTAGACGCTAGGCCGGGAGGTGCGCGGCGACCTCGGCTGCGGCCTCGTCGCCGAAGGCCTCGGCGAAGCGGCCCAGGAAGCTCTCCCGCGGCAGGCTGTACTCCTGCGTGCCGATGACCTCGACCGCCGCGGTCGCGACGGCGGAACCCAGCTGGGTGGCCCGCTCGAGGCTCAGCCCCCACATGCGGCCGGCGATGAACCCGGCGCGCAGCGCGTCGCCGCCGCCGGTCGGCTCGACCGGCTTGGTCTCCGGGACGGCGATGACCTCGATCGGCTCGGCGTCGACCTGGCGCACCAGCACGCCGTCCTTCGCCCGCGTGGTCACCCAGGTACCCACCCGGGCCAGGACCTCGTCGGCGTTCCAGCCGGTCTTCTGCTGGAGCAGGTGGGACTCGTACTCGTTGGTGAACAGCAGGTCCGCGCCGTCGACGAGCTCGCGGATCATCGCGCCGTCGGCCCAGGCCAGCTGCTGGCTCGGGTCGGCGGCGAACGCGTAACCGCGGGTCCGGCACTCCTCGGTGTGGCGGACCATCGCGGTGGGGTCGTTCGGCCCGATGACGACGAGGTCCGGTGCGCCCAGGCGCCCGGCGACCGGCCCCAGCTCGATCTGCGAGGCCTCGCTCATGGCGCCCGAGTAAAACGAGGCGATCTGGTTGTTGGCGGCGTCGGTGGTGCAGACGAAGCGCGCGGTGTGCTTGAGCTCCGACCAGTGCACGCTGGCGGTGTCGACGCCGTGCCGGCTGAGCCAGGCCTCGTAGTCGGCGAAGTCGCTGCCGACGGCGCCGACGAGCACCGGGGACAGGCCGAGCAGGCCCAGGCCGTAGGCCATGTTCGCGCCGGCGCCGCCGCGGTGCTGGACGAGGTCGTCGACCAGGAAGGAGAGCGAGACGTTCTCCATCTGGCCCTCGACGAACTGCTCCGTGAACTTCCCGGGGAAGGTCATGAGGTGATCGGTGGCGATCGAGCCGGTGACGACGACGGGCACGTGCTGCTCCTGGGGGTGTGGCTCCGGAGGGGCGCGGGCGCCCGGCTCGCGAGCGGGCCTGGGTGACGGAGTGGCGAACGGAGGGGGTCGGGCACGCACACAGTAGGCGGCGCTCCGGGCGGTGGGGGGCACGAGGTGCTCGCCCGCACCCGGTCGGGCGGCGCTCAGCCGGGGGCGTCGGCGCCCGGTCCGGCGAGTTCCGAGCGCAGCCACCAGCCCAGTTGCACCGTCGCGACCGCGCCGAGCAGCGCACCCACCGCGGCTCCGGCGGTCACGGTCAGGACGTCGCCGTCGACACCACGCACCTCCAGGCCCGACACGACCCCCGCGCCACCGAGGGTGAAACCGGCCATGAGGACGCGGGTGGGCCGTTCCCACAGCGAGATCGGGCCGGTCCGGTCGACCCCCGCCTGACCGGCGCGGGCCCGCACGTAGTCGGGCAGCCAGCACAGCGCGCCGAAGAGGACGGCCAGCCAGCCGGGCGCCCCGGCGCCCCAGAGCGCGGCCGCGTAGGCCACCTCGGTGAGCCGGTCGACGACCGAGTCGAGCACGTAGCCCCGCTGCGAGGCGCGGCCGGCGCCGATGGCGAGCGCGCCGTCGAGGCTGTCCAGCAGCCCGGAGAGCCCGACGAGCAGCCCGGCGGCGATCAGCCAGCCGCCCCCGGCCGCGGCGGGGAGGACGGCGGCCGCGGCCACGAGCAGCCCCGCGGCGGTGGCCACCGCGGGGTGCATCCCCGCCAGCGGGCGGGCGAGGGTGTGCGCCAGCGTCAGCCAGCCGCGCACCAGCGGCGAGGACGTGTCGCTGCCGCCGTGCCAGCGCGACCAGGCGGCCAGGTACTCGTCACGGCTCAGCACAACGCCCATCATCCGTGACCAGCTCGTCGCGGTGCCGATCCGCGGGTCGGTGGGTCCCGTGGTCACCTCGGGCCCCATCCGGCGCGGCGCTGTCGCGGCTGCCCCGGGTGCACCGACGTGCCGGCATCGAAGACGCCAGGACCAGCACGAGGTCATCCGGTGGTTCTGGCGCGCCGAGCACTGTGCCCCAGGCCTTGTCGAGAATCCCGTTCGAACGTATGATCGAATGCATGGCCACGAAGTCGGTGACGGGTGATTGGTACACCGAAGCTCGCCGGCGGGCCGAGGCAGCTGGTCGAGGACGTCGGCCGCGTACGGAGTCCGCGGAGTGGCCGGAGTTCGCGCCTCCGGTCACGCTGGCCGACGGTCCGCTCGGCGCCGTCCAGGCAGCCGACCGCGAGATCGCGCGACAGACCGCACTCAAGGCCCGCGCGGTGGCCGAGTTCGCCGCGACCCGGCCGGCGAGCGAGGACCGCGCACAGGGCGAGCGGGGCGCCATGAGTGCCGAGCGCTGGGCTGCCCGTCCGGCCTGCCTCCGCAGCGTGAGCGAGTGGGCCACCCAGGAGCTCGTGGTGGCGCTGTCGATCAGTGCACAGGCCGCCGAGGCGCTGCTGACCAGGTCGCTGGACCTGGTGCACCAGCTGCCGGGGACGCTGGCCGCGCTCGAGGCCGGAGCGCTCCACCCCGGCCACCTCTGGTCGATGCTCGACAAGGTGGCCCCCATCGAGGACGCCACGATCCGTGCGGAGGTCGAGGCCGAGCTGCTGCGCTGGGCAGCAGGGCGGGTGGTCGCACCGGCCGCATTGGGCGACAAGGTGCGGCGGGAAGTGGCTCGGCGGGACGTCCGCGCCGCCGCCCGGCGCCTGGAGAAGGCGCTGAAGGCCCGCGGCATCCATCTCCGGCCGCACGACGACGACGGCATGGCGACCCTGACCGTGGTCGCAACGCTTCCCGAGGCGCAGGCGCTGTACCGAGCACTGCTGGCGTGCGCGGAGTCTCTGGACGGGGGCGACGATCCGCGAACGCGCGGGCAGAAGATGATCGACTGCCTGCTCGATCTGGTGCTGCGCCCCGGGGAGAGCGACCTGCCACCTGTGCAGGTGCTGCTGACCGTGGTCGCCTCGATCGCCACGCTGGCGGGCGGTGACGAGCCGGGCGAGATCGGTGGCCAGGTCGTCCCCGCCGACATGGTCCGGCAGCTCCTCGCCGCGCTGACCGGCACCGGCCTGGACATCCCGACCGATCAAGACCCCGACGTGACCCCGCCTCCGAACCCGGACGGGGCCGCGGCGATGGGGTGGGCTGAGCGCGAGCAACGGGAGCTGGAGACCTGGTGGGCCGAGATGGAACGGCGGGTGGTGACCGGCGAACTGGTCGATCCGGATCCCGAGCGGTGCCCGCTCTCCTCGGAAGATCTCGACCACCTACCGCTCGAACGCGAGCTGTGGTTCGGGGGCGGCGGGACGACCTCGCCCGCGGACTCCTCGTCCGCCCTCGGGGACCACCCGCCCCAGGACGTCGACGACCGTCCCCTCTTCCCCGCTGACGGCCCACCGGAGCCGTCCAGGTCCGAGTCCGGCGAGTCCGGCGAGTCCGAGTGGTGGGCCACGGCCGACCGGGCGCTGGACGACGCCGGACAGGCAGTGGAGGAGGCCCGCCGCACCCTGGCCCGGGCCGAGCGCACCGTCCGCACCGCGGCAGCAGCCGACGCCGCGGACGAGGACGCCTGGCAAGCAGGTGTCGGCGGACGCCTGGCGGACGCCGAGGACGCGCTCGCGGTGCTCAGGTCGGCCAGCAGCGCACAACGCGATCTGGTCGCCGATCTGCTGGCGATGACCGGTGGAGGCGGGCTGGCCGAACGCCCGCGCATCGCCTTGACCGACGCACTCACCGGGGCACTGGTCGCGCTCAGCGACCTCCCCGGCCTGCGCCGAGTGGGAAGCTGCGGCCGGGCCGCGTGCCGGCGGTCCGGGGCATGCTGCGACCACGAGCTCACGGATCGCCCGGGGCTCGGTCCGCCCGGCCCCACGGACGGCTACCGGCCTGGGGCCGAACTCGACCGCTTCGTCCGCGGCCGCGACCGGCGCTGCCGGTTCCCTGGCTGTCGTCGACGCGTGCCCCGAGGCGGAGAGCTCGACCACAGCGTCCCGTACCCGCTGGGATCGACCAGCGCCGCCAACCTCGCCGGCTACTGCACCACCGACCACCGAGGCAAGCACCAGGCACCCGGGTGGGAGCACCGTCTCGATGCGGACGGCACGCTGACCGTCACCACCCCCACCGGGCTCATCGCCGTCACCACTCCCCCGCCGTACTGACCCCGCGGGTGAAATCGCGCAGCTCGGGGCATGCTCCGACCATGGCTGCCCCGATCAGTGACGCCGTCGTCGTCGACGTCCTCCGCCGAGTGGACCGCCTGGCGTCCCCGCTGGCCGGCCGGCTCGGCCGGCCACCGGAGCTGCCGCAGGCGCAGCGCGACCAGTGGTGGGCCGACCGGGTCTCCCGGATCGCGGCCGTCGTCTCGGCGGCGCCGCGCTTCGCCGGGAAGCTCGCCGACCTGCTGCCCCTGCAGAACACCGTCGGGACGGCGGTGCAGTCCGTCCTCGTGCTCGGCGTCGCCGGGGAGCACGGCGTCACCGGGTCCGCCGAGCGGGTGTCCCTGCTCGCCCGCGTCCTGCTCGACCGCGACCTGCCGCCGTCCGCCGTCGAGCCGCTGCTCGTGAAGAGCCGGGGCACCTACCGCGAGGAGGCGTTCGGCGCCGCCGACGAGCGGAAGGGCGCCCGCGGTGCCGTCCGCACGGTGTGGCGGGTCGCCCGCCTGCTGAGCCGGATCGACGAGGCGCTCGACGCCCGCCCGAAGGGCAAGCTCCGCCACCGGGCGCTGTCCAACATCCCCGTCGTGGGCGTGATCGGCGGCTACTCCGCCGAGCGCGAGGGTCTGCGCCGGGCCGCCGCGAAGGCCGCGGCGGCGCTCGACCGGATCAGCTCGGCGTCGTGATCGACGGGTTGCCGACCAGGTTGGTGTAGACGTCCCGCGTCGCCGTCGACCGGTTCATGGTGATGAAGTGGATCCCGGGCACGCCCTCGTCCAGCAGCGTGCTGCACAGCTCGGTGGCCACCTCGACCCCGAAGGCCCGCACCGCCGCCTTGTCCTCCGGCCGCTCGCCGTCGAGCGCCTCGAACCGCTCGGCGAGGTCGGCCGGGAACGCCTGACCGGACAGCTGCACGATGCGCTTGATCTGCCGCGCGCTGGTCACCGGCATGACGCCGGCGATGATCGGCACGTCGCAGCCCCGGTGGGCCACGCGGTCGCGCATCCGCAGGTAGTCCTCGGCGCGGAAGAACATCTGGGTGATCGCGAAGTCGGCCCCGGCCCGGCACTTGGCCACGAACATGTCGATGTCGGTGTCGAAGTCCGGCGAGCGGGGGTGCCGCTCCGGGAAGGCGGCGACGCCGACGGAGAAGTCGCCCATCGACTTGATCAGCTCGACCAGCTCGGCGGCGTAGGACAGGCCCTCGGGGTGGGCCACCCACTCGGCCTGCGGGTCCGAACCGGGCGGGTCGCCGCGCAGCGCGATGATGTTGCGGACCCCGGCGGCCGCCAGCCGGCTGACCACGTGCCGCAGCTCGGCGATGCTGTGGTCGACGGCGGTCAGGTGCGCCATCGGGGTCATCGTGGTCTCGGTCGCGATCCGCTCGGTGACCGAGACCGTGCCCTCGCGGGTGGAGCCCCCGGCGCCGTAGGTCACCGACACGAACGAGGGCCGCAGCCGCTCCAGCTCGCGCAGCGCCGTCCACAGCTGCGGCTCGGCCTCGGGCGTCTTCGGCGGGAAGAACTCGAAGGACCAGGTCGGCCGCTCCGAGGCCAGCAGCTCACGCACGGTCTGGGTCACGGGCAACGAGGGTACGGAGCCTGCGGGGAAATCTCCCGACCGACCGCATCCGGAACCACCCGTGACGGTGAAGAAGGGCGAGCGGACGACCCGGGAAGGCGGAACCCCCATGAACGGCAGCACCCTGACGACCCGCGCTGGATCAGCCCGTCCGGCGACGTGGGGCGATACTGACCCGGTGACCCTCGGGACCCCGCACGGGACGGCCATCGCCCATCGGGCGCCGTCACCGGCCGCCGCCGATCTCGACCGGCTCAACGCTGCGGTCACCGCCGCCCTCACCGAGTTCCTCGAGCGCCAGCGCACCACCCTCGCCGGCATGGACGGGAGCCTGATCCCGCTCGTCGACGAGGTCGCCGCCCTCGCGGCGGGCGGCAAGCGGCTGCGGCCCTCGTTCGCCTACTGGGGCTGGCGCGGTGCCCGCGACACCGGCCCGGGCTCGGGCGAGGACGAGGCCGCCGTGCTGCGCGCGGTCTCCGCGCTGGAGTTCGTGCACGCCAGCGCGCTGGTCCACGACGACGTCATGGACGGCGCCACCACCCGCCGCGGCCGGCCGGCCACGCACATCGGTTTCGCCAGCCGGCACGCCGCCCACGCGCTCACCGGCGACGGCGAGCTGTTCGGCACCGGCGCGGCGATCCTGGTCGGCGACCTGGCGCTGGTGTGGTCCGACGAGCTGCTGCGCTGCTCGGGGATCTCCGAGGGCGCCCTCAGCCGGGCCCGCGCCGTCTGGGACACCATGCGCACCGAGGTCACCGCCGGCCAGTACCTCGACCTGCTCCGCGCCGCCGGCGGCCTGCCCGGCCCGGAGGGCGCGCTCACCGTGGCCCGCTACAAGAGCGCCGGCTACACCGTCCAGCGCCCCCTGCAGCTCGGCGTCGCCATCGCCGGCGCCGGCCCGGACGTGGTCGAGGCGACCACCGCCATCGGCCTGCCACTCGGCGAGGCCTTCCAGCTGCGGGACGACGTCCTCGGTGTCTTCGGCGACCCGGCCGTCACCGGCAAGTCCGCCGACGACGACCTGCGCGAGGGCAAGCAGACTCTGCTCATCGCCCTGGCGGAGGAGGCCGCCGACTCCGCCGGCCGCCGGCTGCTGGCCGACCTGCTCGGCAACACCGCCGCCCGCCAGGAGGACTTCGAGGCCCTGCGGGCACTGATCGAGAGCACCGGCGCCCGGGACCGCGTGGAGCAGCGCATCGCCGAGAGCACCGCGCGCGCCCGCACCGCCATCGCCGACGCCCCGCTGGCCGACGACGCCAAGGCGGCCCTCGACGCGCTCGCCGTCGCGGCCACCACCCGCACCTCCTGACGTGCGGACCGTTCCCGGACCCACGGACCGCGTCGTCGTCATCGGCGCCGGGCTGGCCGGCCTCGCGACGGCCCTGCGGCTGCGCGGCGCCGGCCGCGAGGTCACCGTCGTCGAGCGCGGGGACGGCCCCGGTGGCCGCGCCGGTCGCATCGAGCAGGGCGGCTACGCGCTGGACACCGGCCCGTCGGTCTTCACCGCGCCCGAGGTGCTCGCCGACACCCTGGCCGCCGTCGGCGAGGGGCTGACCGACCGGCTGACCCTGACCCCGCTGGAGACCAGCTACCGGGCGCAGTTCGCCGACGGCAGCTCCCTCGACGTGCACGCCGCCCCGGACGCGTTCGCCGCCGAGGTCGCCCGCATCTGCGGGCCGGCCGAGGCCGACGCCCTGCGCCGCTACCTCGCCGACCTGGCCGAGCTCTACCGGCTGCAGCTGGCCACGTTCATCGACCGCAACCTCGACTCCCCGCTCGACCTGCTCGGCCCCGAGCTGGTGCAGCTCGCCCGCCGCGGTGGCTTCGGCCGGCTCTCCTCGCACGTCGCGAAGTACTTCGCCGACGACCGGCTGCGCCGGCTGTTCAGCTTCCAGGCGCTCTACGCCGGGGTCTCCCCGTTCAAGGCGATCGCCGCGTACGCGGTCATCGCGCAGCTCGACATCGGCGCCGGGGTCTGGCACCCCGAGGGTGGCATCGGCGCGGTGCCCCGTGCCCTGGCCGGCGCGGCGGCCGACGCCGGGGTGACGTTCCGCTACGGCTCCACCGTCACCGAGCTGCCCACGTCGGGGCGACGGATCAGCGGCGTGCGGCTGGCCGACGGCGAGGTGCTGCCCGCCGACGCCGTCGTCGTCACCACCGACGCCCCGTGGCGGCTGGTGCCGGGGGTGCCCGCCCCGCGCCGCCCCGTGTACTCGCCGTCCTGCGTGGCCCTGCACGTCGGCGTGAAGGCCGAGCTGCCCGGCCAGGCGCACCACACGATCAGCTTCGGGGAGTCCTGGCGCGGGGTCTTCGACGAGCTGACCCGCGACGGCCGGCCCATGACCGATCCCAGCCTCCTGATCAGCATGCCGTCGGTCACCGACCGGACGCTGGCACCCGAGGGCGGGCAGGTGGTGAGCGTCGTCGCCCCGACCCCGAACCTGGACCCGCGCAGCGGGGGCAACGCGAACCTGGACTGGGCGGCCCTCGGCCCGCGCTACCGCGAGGAGCTGCTGGCCACGCTGGACGCGCGCGGGTGGTCCGGTATCGCCGAGGCGATCGAGGTGGAGCACATGGACACGCCCCTGACCTGGGCCGAGCAGGGCATGGCCGCCGGCACCCCGTTCGCTCTCGCCCACACCTTCGGGCAGACCGGCCCGTTCCGGCCCTCCACGCTCCCCCGCCGCGGGCCGGAGAACGTGGTGCTGGCCGGCTCGTCGGTGCAGCCCGGCGTCGGCGTGCCGATGGTGCTGATCAGCGGCCGGCTCGCCGCCGAGCGGATCACGGGGGCACAGCGATGACGCTGGTCCACCCGCCCGGAACGCAGGCGGCGCAGCAGCAGCAGCTCGAAGCGGCCTACGCGCACTGCGCCGCGATCGCCGCCCGGCACGGCAAGAGCTACTTCCTGGCCACCCGGCTGCTGACCCCCGACCGGCGGCCCGCCGTCCACGCGCTCTACGCCGCCGCCCGCACCGCCGACGACCTCGTCGACCTGCCCGGAGCCGACCCGCAGGGCGACCTCGCCGAGTGGTCGCGGGCGTTGCTCGCCGAGCTCGAGGCCGGCTGGTCGGAGGACCCGGTCCGGCTGGCCATGGTGCACACCTACCGCCGCTACGCCATCCCGGTCGAGCACCTGGTCGACTTCCTCGCCGCCATGACCAGCGACCTCGACGTCGACTCCTACGCCGACCTCGCCGCGCTCGACCGGTACATGTGGGGCTCGGCGTCGGTCATCGGCCTGCAGGTGCTGCCGGTCCTGGGCACCGCGCCCGGCGTCGCCCGCGAGGAGGCCGCGCCGCACGCCATCGCCCTCGGCGAGGCCTTCCAGCTGACCAACTTCCTGCGCGACGTCGCCGAGGACATCGACCGCGGCCGCGTCTACCTGCCCGCCGATCTCATGGCGGCGCACGGGGTGACCCGCGAGCAGCTCGCCGAGAAGCGGCACTCCCCAGGGTTCGAGGCGCTGATGCGCGAGATGGTCGAGGTCACCCGCCGCCGCTACGACGACGCCGCCCTCGGCACGCCGATGCTCGCCCCCGAGTCCCGCGACTGCGTCCGCGCGGCCACCGACCTCTACGGCGGCATCCTCGGCGAGATCGAGCGCGCGGACTACCGGGTGCTCGACGGCCGGGTGTCGGTGTCCAAGCCCCGCCGCCTGGCGGTGTTCGCCCGCCGGTTGACCGCCGCCCAGCTGGCCAGGGTCAGGGTCACCATGGCGAAGCCGAAGAGCAGGTCCTCGACCGGCGCGTAGGCGATCCGCGGACCCCAGATGGCCCGCTCGTCGTAGACCACGACGTCCAGGCCGGTGAGCACGCCGTTCATCAGCAGCTGGAAGAACACGATGATCGCGTAGGCGGTCCAGAAGACCTTCCGGGTCACCATCCGGGTCCGGTAGACGGCCAGGTCCACGACCAGGACGGCGACGACGGCGACGATCGCCAGGGCGCTGTAGCTCATGCGTCGGCCTCCTCGGGGGGATAGCCGGCGTCCCAGCCGGTCACCCGGCGGACCGCCTCCAGCGCCAGCACCGAGCACAGCGGGACCACGAGGAAGAACAGCGCCTCCTCGACCGGGATCCCCCCGGGCAACCGGACGTCGAGGGTGCGCACGGACGAGTAGTCCCAGTGCCCCTGGTCGATCGCGTAGAGCACCCAGACGACGAAGACGGTGAACTCGGGCAGCACCGCCAGCAGGAACCGCCGCCAGCGGGCGTAGACCCGCACCCGGAGCACCAGCTCCAGGGGTGCGGTGACGACCAGGCAGCCGACGAGCAGGCCGAGGTAGGTCAGCTGCTCCACGACAGGTCCTTCCCCGTGGGCACCGGGGCCGGATGCACCCTGCTCACGACGCCGGGCTCAGGAGGACGAGGTCAGAACGCCAGGGCCTGCGCCCGGCGGGTGACCTCGGTGTGCCGGTCGTCGCGCAACGCCTGGACCGGGGTGCCGGGGAGCGTGTCGTCCTCCCGGAACAGCCAGTCGAAGGCCTGCTCGTCGGTGAAGCCGCCGTCCTGGAGCACGGTCAGCAGCCCGGGCAGGTGCTTGAGGATGATGCCGTCCTGGACGAAAGCGGCCGGGATCTTGCCGTTGCCGCTGCCGGGGACGGCCATCAGCTTGCGGTCGCGCAGCAGCTGCCGGACCCGGTTCGGCGAGGTACCCAGGAGCTGGGCGACCTCCGCGGGGGTGAACGTGTCCATAAGGTGCGAGCCTATGGCGCCTCCACGACCAGCCGACAGCCCGGTGCCGGGGCAGCGACGTCGCGCCGTGGGCGAGGAGACGCCGGAGGACGCCGGAGTCGAGCCGCCGTACCTCGACCTGGAGCGGCTCGAGGGCGGCGCGCTCGAGCTCCTGCCCGCCGACGTCTTCGACTACTACGCCGGCGGCGCGGAGTCCGAGACGACGTTGCGCGAGGCCCCGGGCTCCTGGCGTTCGTGGCGGCTGCGGCCGCGCGTGCTGCGCGGCGTCACGTCCGTGCCGCTGGACACCGAACTGCTCGGCAGCCCGGTCCGGTCCCCGATCGGCGTCGCACCGTGGGCCTACCAGGGCATGGCGCACCCGGACGGCGAGCTGGCCACGGCCCGGGGTGCGGCGGCGGCCGGCTCGCTCATGACCGTCTCGACCAGCGCCACGCACACCCTGGAGGAGGTGGCGGCCGCCGCGGCCGGCTCACCTGCCTGGTTCCAGCTCTACCGGCTGCACTCCGGCGCGCACACCGACGACCTCGCCCGCCGCGCCGGGGCCGCGGGCTACGCCGCCCTCGTGCTCACCGTCGACCTGCCGCTGCTCGGCCGCCGCCGCCGCGACCTGCGGCACGACTTCGCGCTCCCGGCCGGCCTCCGGATGGCCAACCACCCGGCCGACGGTGACCGCCCCTCGCTGCAGGACCTGGCGACCGCGACCTGGACCTTCGACGACATCGCCCGCTTCGGCGACCTCTCCGGCCTGCCGGTCGTGGTGAAGGGCGTGCTCCGCGGGGACGACGCCACGCGCTGCGTGCAGGCCGGCGCCGCCGCCGTCTGGGTCTCCACGCACGGTGGCCGCCAGGTCGACCCGGCGGTGGCCAGCGCGCACGCCCTGCCGGAGGTGGTCGACGCCGTCGGCGACGAGGTCGAGGTCTACGCCGACGGCGGCATCCGCTCCGGCTCGGACGTGCTCACCGCCCTCGCCCTGGGCGCGCGGGCGGTCTTCGTCGGCCGGCCCACCATCTGGGGGCTGGCCACCGGCGGGGCCGACGGGGTGGCCGGGGTCCTCACCGGGCTCGGCGAGGAGCTCGCGCACACGATGGCGCTCTGCGGCGTGACCGACGTCCGGTCGGTGCCCCGCGACACCGTCGTCCCCGCGCGATAACCTGACCCCTGGGCCGTGACTGGCGCGAAGAGGTGGGCACCCACCGGGGAGCGGTCCTGTTCCTCCCCTGCCGCGCGCCTGGGCGCCCCCTGTCGACGATCCCAGGAGACCCCCATGACCACCGCGCCCTCCACCACCCCGTCGGCCACGCCCTTCGACGCGGCCACCGCCTCCGACGCGTACCGCAGCGCCCTGTCGGTGATCGGCGCGGTCGAGCCGCGGGTCGCCGCCGCGATCAGCCAGGAGCTCACCGACCAGCGCGAGTCGCTCAAGCTGATCGCCAGCGAGAACTACGCCAGCCCCGCCGTGCTGCTCACCATGGGCAACTGGTTCAGCGACAAGTACGCCGAGGGCACCGTCGGGCACCGCTTCTACGCGGGCTGCCAGAACGTCGACACCGTGGAGGCGCTCGCCGCCGAGCACGCCCGCGAGCTGTTCGGCGCGCCCTACGCCTACGTGCAGCCGCACTCGGGCATCGACGCCAACCTGGTCGCCTTCTGGGCCGTGCTGGCCCAGCGCGTCGAGCTGCCGGCGCTGCAGCAGGCCGGCGCCAAGCACGTCAACGACCTCACCGACGCCGACTGGGCGACGCTGCGCCGGGCCCTGGGCGACCAGCGGATGCTCGGCATGTCCCTGGACGCCGGCGGCCACCTCACGCACGGCTTCCGCCCCAACATCAGCGGCAAGATGTTCGAGCAGTCCTCCTACGGCACCGACCCGTCGACCGAACTGCTCGACTACGACGCCGTCCGGGCCCGGGCCCGGGAGTTCAAGCCGCTGATCCTCATGGCCGGCTACTCCGCCTACCCGCGCCGGGTGAACTTCGCGACGATGCGCGAGATCGCCGACGAGGTGGGCGCCACGCTCGTCGTCGACATGGCGCACTTCGCGGGCCTGGTGGCGGGCAAGGTGCTCACCGGCGACTTCGACCCGGTGCCGCACGCCCACGTCGTCACCAGCACCAGCCACAAGTCGCTGCGCGGCCCGCGCGGCGGTTTCGTGCTGGCCCAGCCGGAGTTCGCCGACGCCGTCGACCGGGGCTGCCCGATGGTGCTCGGCGGCCCGCTCCCGCACGTGATGGCCGCCAAGGCCGTGGCCTTCGCCGAGGCCCGGCAGCCCGCGTTCGCCGGCTACGCCCAGGCCGTCGCCGACAACGCGCAGCGCCTCGCCGAGGGCCTGAGCAGCCGGGGCGCGCGCCTGGTCACCGGCGGCACCGACAACCACCTGGTGCTGCTCGACGTCACCGCCTTCGGCCTCACCGGCCGGCAGGCCGAGTCCGCGCTGCTCGACGCCGGCATCGTCACCAACCGCAACGCCATCCCGGCCGACCCGAACGGCGCCTGGTACACCTCCGGCGTCCGCCTGGGCACCCCGGCGCTGACCACCCGCGGGTTCGGCGCGGCCGAGTTCGACCGGACGGCGGAGCTCATCGTCGACGTCCTCACCGGTGCCACCCCGACCGCGACCCGCGACGGTGGCGTCTCCAAGGCGAAGTACGTGCTGACCGACGGCCTGGCCGACCGGACCCGCGCGGCCACCGCCGAGCTGCTCGCGGCGCACCCGCTCTACCCCGGCCTGGACCTGGGCTGAGCGGCCGGCTGTGACGCGGGTCGGTTGACCATCCGCACCACGGGTCCCGGGCGTCCCCCGCACAGCGTGGGAGGCCCCCCGGGCCCGTCGTCGCTCCTACACTCGGCCAGGTGGACACCGCCGTGACCGACCCCGTGGTCGGCCTCGTTCTGGAGGGGCGCTATCGCCTCGAGGAGCGGGTGGCCCGCGGCGGCATGTCGACCGTCTACTCGGCCACCGACCTGCGGCTGCACAAGACCGTCGCGGTCAAGGTCATGGCCGAGCACCTGGCGCACGACCCGACCTTCGTCGACCGGTTCACCCGCGAGGCGCGAGCCGCGGCGATGCTCAGCCACCCGAACGTCGTCGGCGTCAGCGACCAGGGCAGCGACCAGGGCCTGGTGTTCCTGGTCATGGAGCTGGTGCGCGGGCGGACGCTGCGTGACCTGCTCACCGCCCGCGGCCGGCTGACCGTCGGCGAGGCGTTCGCCGTCCTCGAGCCGGTGCTGTCCGGGCTGACGGCCGCGCACCGCGCCGGCATCGTGCACCGCGACATCAAGCCGGAGAACGTCCTCATCGGCATCGACGGCGTGGTCAAGGTCGCCGACTTCGGCCTGGCGCGCGCCGTCGTCGGCACCGGCCAGACCAGCCAGACCGGCGGCGTGCTCATCGGCACGGTCGCCTACCTCTCCCCCGAGCAGCTCGAGCGGGGCCGCGCCGACGCCCGCTCCGACATCTACGCGGCCGGCATCGTGCTCTTCGAGATGCTCACCGGGCACCCGCCCTACGGCGGTGACACCCCGCTCGCCATCGCCTACCAGCACGTGCACCACGACGTCCCCGCGCCGTCGACCGAGGTGCCGGGCCTGCCGTGGGCGGTCGACGAGCTTGTCGCCCGCGGCACCCGCCGCGACCCGGCCGGCCGGCCGATCGACGCCGGCGCGTTCCTCGCCGAGCTGTCCGACGTCCGCAAGGACCTGGGCATCGAGCCGGTGCCGGTGCCCACCGGGCGCAGCACCGCCGGCCCGGGCACGCTCCGCCCGACCAACCGGCCCACCCGCCCGCGGCACCCCAGCGACCCGGGCACCGCCGTCCTCGGCGCCCAGCGCAGCGGGCGCACCAGCATGCTGCCCGCCATGGGCGCCGGCCCCACGACCGACGTCGGCGGCCGCCGGCCGGGGGTGGACCGTGCCCGCCCCGGCGTGCCGCAGCACATCCGCCGGCGCCGGGCCCGCTTCGCCGTGGCGCTGGTGCTGCTGCTGGCGGTCACCATCGGGGCGATCGGCTGGTGGATGGGCAGCGGCCGGTGGACCGACGTCCCGACCCTGGTGGGCAAGTCGCGCGAGGCGGCCGTCGACATGCTGCAGGACGCCGGCCTGGACCCGAAGCCGGTCGTCGAGCAGTTCAGCGAGACGGTGCCCGCAGGCACCGTCATCTCCACCGACCCCGTGGCCGGCCGCGAGGCGATCCGGGGCACCGACGTGCAGGTGGTCGTCTCGAAGGGGCCGGAGCGCTACGTCGTCGCCACCGAGCTCGTGGGCCGGCCGGCCGACGAGGTCGAGGCCGAGCTGCAGGAGACCGTGCCGGTGCAGATCACCCGCAGCGACGTCTACGACGACGAGGTGGCGCCGGGCCTGGTCACCGGTTTCGACCCCGCCCCCGGCACGCAGCTGACCCGCGACCAGGTGGTCACGATGCTGGTCAGCAAGGGCCACGCGCCGGTGGCCGTGCCCGACGTGACCGGGCAGTCGCCGGAGCAGGCGGTGGCCAACCTCGAGGCGCTGGGCTTCACGGTCGAGCGGGCCGAGGACGGCCGCAGCGCCGCCGTCGACAAGGGCGAGGTCATGGCCGTCGACCCCGCACCGGGCCGCGAGGCGCCCTACCGCGGCACGGTGACGATCCAGGTCTCGGTCGGCGTGCCGCTGGTCGAGGTCCCCGACGTGGTCGGGATGAACGAGGCCGAGGCGACCGCCGCGCTCAAGGCGGTGGGCCTGCAGGTCGAGTCCACCCGGTTCTTCGGCGACCGGGTCTTCCGGCAGAGCGTGAGCCCCGGCGAGACCGTCGAACAGGGCTCCAAGATCACCATCCTCCTGACCTTCGGATAGGCCTCCTCCCGCAGTGAGCACTCCCCTCCGCGTGCCCCCGATCGGCGCGCACATCCAGATCAAGGGCGGCCTGGCCAAGGGCGGCCTCGCCTACGCCGACGCGGTCGGCGCCGCCGCCGTCCAGGTGTTCGTGGGCAACCCGCGGGGCTGGAAGCTGACCCCCGGCGACCCGGCGCAGGACGCGCTGTTCACCGCCGGGTGCACCGAGCGCGGCGTGCCCTCGTTCATCCACACGCCGTTCCTGGTGAACGTCGGCTCCCCCACCGAGGCGACCGTCGAGCAGTCGATCGCCTCCATCGCGCACAACCTGGCCCGTGGCGCGCAGCTCGGCTGTCAGGGCGTCGTGGTGCACGCGGGCTCGGCCGTCGGCGAGGACCGCTACGCCGACGCGCTGCGCCAGCTGCACGAGCGGCTGCTGCCGGTGCTGGAGGCCGCCGACCCGGCCGGTCCGCGGCTGCTGATCGAGCCGACCGCCGGCGGCGGCAAGGCCCTGGCGGCGACGGTCGAGGAGCTCGGCCCGTACTTCGCCGCTCTCGAGGACCACCCGCTGGTCGGCGTCTGCTTCGACACCTGCCACATCTGGGCGGCCGGCCACGACCTGGCGACGCCGGGCGGCATGACCGCGACGCTGGACCTCGTGGCGGCGACCGTCGGTCCCGGCCGGCTGGGCCTGGTGCACGCCAACGACTCCCTCGACGGCTGCGGCTCCAAGCGCGACCGGCACACCACGATCGGTGAGGGCTCGATCGGCGTGACCCCGTTCGCCGAGCTGCTGGCCCACCCCTCGATGGCCGGCGTCCCCGTGGTGGTGGAGACCCCGTCGGAGAAGGACGGCGACCCGTGCGGCGGCCACGCCGCCGACATCAAGCTGCTCAACTCGCTGATACCCGACGCGCCCGCCGGGGTCGCGTGATCACCCCGCACTGAGGGCTGCCGAACGCACCGATCCAGCAGCCACCGGTGTGCGGTGATCATGCTTGTGGACGACGCCGCGGCGCTCCGTCCCGGTCGACGATCGTCTCCGGGCGTGACACTCCCCCATGACGACGTCTTCCGGGGCAGCGATGCCCTCCGCCTCGGTCTCGTGAGCCGCGCGCAGCTGCGCGGGGCACGGTGGCACCGGCTGCGCCAGGACGTCTACTGCAACGCCCGCCTGCCGCTCACGCACGACCTCGTGGCGCGGGCGGTCGCCCTCGTAGCGCCGCCGCAGGCAGTGTTCGCCGGCATGACCGCGGCGTCGTGGTGGAGCATGCGTGGCCCCCTCGCCGGTCCGGACGATCCCGTCGAACTCGTCCTCCCGTCCGGGGTGCGCTGGAACCCCGGGCCCGGGGTCGTGGTCCGCCAGGCGGCGCCGTCCGGCGACGTGGTCACCGACGGCCGCCTGCGGTACACCGACCGGACCCGGACGGCGCTCGACCTCATCCGCCGGGGCCCGCTGGACGACGCCGTCGTGCTCCTCGACCGCCTCGTTCACCACCGGGTGACATTCCTCGGTGACGTGCGCGAGGCGGCCGCCCGGCTGCCCCGCTGCCGTGGCAGGCCTCAGGCCCGCCGGGTGGCCGGGCTCTCGGACGGTCTGGCCCAGTCGCCGCCGGAGACCCGTCTGCGACTGCTGATCCACCGGAGCTCCCTGCCAACCCCGGTCGCCCAGCTCGAGATCCGGCACGACCGGCGCTTCGTGGCGCAGGTGGACTTCGCGTTCCCGGAGCAGAGACTGGCCGTGGAGTACGACGGCGCCTGGCACGGGGAGCGGCTCACCGAGGACCGCGCCCGCATGAATCGGCTGCTGGCCGCCGGGTGGCGGGTCCTCTTCGTCACGGCCGCGGACATGCGGGATCCCGGAGCACTCCTCGCCCGGATCGCCGCGGCGCTGGCCGCGTGATCACCACGCACTCACGGCTGCTCGCGCGCCGACCTGATGACCATCGGTGCGTGGTGATCACGCCTAGCGGGCGAGGAGCTCCGTGAGGACGGCGGCGGCGCGGTCGATACCGGTGGCGTCGACGTCGAGGTGCGTGACCAGCCGGACGCGGGTGGGGCTCACCTGCGACACCAGCACGCCCTGGGCCTTCGCCGCCTCGGCGAGCACCGGCGCGTTCACGTCGTCGAGCACGACCATGTTGGTCTCCACCGACGCCGGGTCGACGCCGAGCTTCGCAGCCAGCAGCCGGGCGTGCTCGTGGTCCTCGCCGAGTCGGGGCAGGTGGTGCTCCAGCGCGTACAGGCAAGCGGCGGCCAGGACGCCGACCTGGCGCATGCCGCCGCCGAGCCGCTTGCGCCACAGCCGGGCGGTCGCGATCCGCTCGGCGGACCCGACCAGCACCGAGCCGACCGGCGTCCCGAGGCCCTTGGAGAAGCAGACCGAGGCGGTGTCGGCCAGCCGGCCGTAGGTGTCCAGACCGACGCCGGAGGCGACGTGCGCGTTCCAGATCCGCGCCCCGTCGAGGTGGACGGCGACGCCGGCGTCGCGCGACCAGCGCCACAGCTTCTCCAGCTCGGCCAGCGGCTGCACCCGGCCGAAGCCGCGGTTGTGCGTGTTCTCCACCGCGATCGCGGCGGTCGCGGTCAGGTGCCAGTCGCCCTTCGGGCGGACCTGCGCGATGAGCGCGTCGGCGTCCAGCCGGCCACGGTCGGAGACGACGGTGCGCGTCGAGATGCCGAAGATCGCGGCCGCGGCGCCCATCTCGTAGGTGACCACGTGCGCATCGGCGTCGCAGAGCACCTCCTGGCCGGGCTCGCAGACCAGCCGCATGCCGATCTGGTTGCCCATCGTCCCCGACGGCACGAACAGCGCCGCCTCGTGGCCGAACAGCGCCGCCGTCCGCTCCTCCAGCGCGCGGACGGTCGGGTCCTCGGCGTAGACGTCGTCCCCGACCTCGGCGTCGGCCATGGCGCGGCGCATCCCGGCGGTCGGCCGGGTGACGGTGTCGGAGCGGAGATCGACCAGGGCGGCCGGCTCAGCCACGCAGCATCTCGGCGACGAGGAAGGCCAGCTCCAGGGACTGCCCGGTGTTCAGGCGCGGGTCGCACGCCGTCTCGTACCGGCTGTTGAGGTCCTCGTCGCTGATCTCCATGGCCCCGCCGAGGCACTCGGTGACGTCCTCGCCGGTGAGCTCGACGTGGATGCCGCCGGGCCAGGTGCCCAGGCCGCGGTGCACGTCGAAGAAGCCGAGCACCTCGTCGACGACGCGGTCGAAGTGGCGGGTCTTGTAGCCGCTGGGCGACTCGTGGGTGTTGCCGTGCATCGGGTCGCACTGCCACACGACCTGGTGCCCGCTGGCGGTGACCTTCTCCACGATCGCCGGCAGGACGTCGCGGATCTTCCCGTTGCCCATCCGGCTGATCAGCGTCAGCTTGCCGGGGAGGCCGTCGGGGTCGAGCCGCTCGACGAGCTCGGTGGCCTGCTCGGGCGTCGTCGTCGGGCCGATCTTGACGCCGATCGGGTTGGCCAGCTGCGACACGAACTCGATGTGTGCCCCGTCCATCTGCCGGGTGCGCTCGCCGACCCAGACGAAGTGGGCGGAGAGCGCGTAGGGGCGGCCCTCGTGCATGCGCAGCAGCGCCCGCTCGTAGTCGAGGATCAGCGCCTCGTGCGAGTTGTAGAGCTCGACGGCGCGCAGCGCCTCGGAGTCCACGCCGCAGGCCTTCATGAACGCCAGCGCCCGGTCGATCTCGCGGGCGATGACCTCGTACCGGACGCCGGCCGGCGAGCTGGCGACGAAGTCCTGGTTCCAGTTGTGCACGGCGTGCAGGTCGGCCAGCCCGCCCTTGGCGTAGGCGCGGATCATGTTCATCGCGGCGGCCGAGTTCGCGTAGGCGCGCACCAGCCGGTACGGGTCGGGGATGCGCTTCTCCAGCACCGGCTCGAGGTCGTTGACCATGTCGCCGCGGTAGGAGGGCAGGCCGAGGGCGTCGGTGTCCGACGAGCGCGGCTTGGCGTACTGGCCGGCGACCCGGCCGACCTTCACCACCGGGACGCTCGCCCCGTAGGTGAGGACGACGGCCATCTGCAGCAGCGTCCGCGTGGTGGCCTGCAGGTGCGGCTCGGTGTTGAGGTCGAAGGTCTCGGCGCAGTCGCCGCCCTGGAGCAGGAACGCCTTGCCCTGGGCCACGTCGGCGAGCTGGGCGCGGAGCGCATCGACCTCGCTGGGCGCGACGATCGGCGGCACGGTGGAGAGCGTGCCGAGGACGGCGTCGAGCGCGGCGCGGTCGGGCCAGGCCGGCTGCTGGGCGGCGGGCAGCTCCCGCCACCGGTCCAGACCGGGGACCAGCTCGGCAGGATCGGTGAGAGTCACGCCCCCGAGGGTACGGCGCGGGCGCCCGGCCCCCGGGAGAGACGCCTCACCCGAAGAACACCTCCACCTCGGCGTAGCGCTCCGGCGGCACCAGCTTCAGCTGCGCGGTGGCCTCGCTCAGCCGCACCCGGACGATGTCGGTGCCGCGCAGCGCGACCATGATCCCCGACTCCCCGTCGTGCACGGCGTCGATCGCGGCCAGGCCGAACCGGGTGGCGAGCACCCGGTCGAACGGCGAGGGCGTGCCGCCGCGCTGCACGTGCCCGAGGACGACGGCCCGCGCCTCCCGGTTGGTGCGCTCCTCGATCACCGCGGCCAGCGCCGCGCCGATGCCGCCGAGGCGGACGTGGCCGAAGGCGTCCCGCTCCCCCGCCGAGAGCATCAGCCCGCCGTCCTTCGGGGCCGCCCCCTCCGACACGACGACGATCGGTGAGAACCCGGACTCGAACCGGTGCCGGCAGTGCGCGATGACGGCGTCGAGGTCGAACGGCTTCTCCGGGATGAGGACGACGTTGGCGCCGCCGGCCATGCCGGCGTGCAGCGCGATCCAGCCGGCGTGCCGGCCCATGACTTCCACCACGAGCGTCCGGTGGTGGCTGTCGCCGGTGGTGTGCAGCCGGTCGATGGCCTCCATCGCCACGCCCACGGCGGTGTCGAAGCCGAAGGTGTAGTCGGTGGCGTCCAGGTCGTTGTCGATCGTCTTCGGCACCCCGACGACGGCCACCCCGGCCTCGGCCAGCCGCGTGGCGACGCCGAGCGTGTCCTCGCCGCCGATCGGGATCAGGGCGTCGATGCCCAGCCGGTCGAGGGTGGCGAGCACGCGGTCGCCTCCGTCGTCCAGTGCGTAGGGGTTGGTCCGCGAGGTGCCGAGAACGGTGCCACCGCGGGGCAGGATGCCGCGGACGGCGGCCAGGTCCAGCGGCACGGTGTCGCCCTCGATGGCGCCGCGCCAGCCGTCCCGGAACCCGACGATCTCGTCGCCGTGCTCGCCGATGCCCTTGCGCACCACGGCGCGGATGACCGCGTTGAGGCCGGGGCAGTCGCCGCCGCCGGTCAGGATGCCGATGCGCATGCGTACCTCCGGGAAGGAGCGGGGGTGCTGCCGGGTTGGCACGGGTCATGATGCCGCAGGTGGAGCGATCGCAGGGCCCCTCGCGCACGATCGCCGTCACCGGGGCCACCGGCGTCCTCGGCGGACGGGTCGCCGCCCGCCTCTCCGCCGCGGGCGCCTCGCTGCGGCTGGTGGTCCGCGACCCGGCCCGGGCGCCGTCGCTGCCCGGCGCCGAGGTAGCCGCGGCACCCGGCGGCTACGCGGACGGGGCCGGCCTGCAGGCGGCGCTCACCGGCGTCGACACCGTCTACCTGGTGTCGGCCGCCGAGGCCGCGGACCGGCTGCAGCAGCACCTCACGGCGGTCGGTGCGGCCGCCGCGGCCGGGGTGCGGCGGATCGTCTACACGTCCTTCGTGGGCGCCTCCCCCGACGCCACCTTCACCCTGGCGCGACAGCACGCCGCCACCGAGGACGCGATCGCGGCGACCGGCCTGCGCGCGACCTACCTGCGGCACGCCATGTATGCCGACTTCGTGCCGTTCTTCGCGACGCTGGAGGGGGACACCGCGGTCATCGCCGCGCCGGGCGGCGACGGCCGCGCCGGGTTCGTCTCGCGCGACGACCTCGCCGACGTCGGCGCCGCCGTCCTGCTCCGCGACGACGACGACCTGGCGGGCGCCACCCTCGACGTGACCGGGCCGGAGGCGCTGACCCTGGCCGAGGCCGCCGCGGTGCTCGCCGAGGTCACCGGCCGGCCCGCCGGCTACCGGGAGCAGACCGAGGCGCAGGCGTGGGAGACCCGGCGTCCCTCCGGGCATCCCGACTGGGAGATCGAGGGCTGGGTGAGCAGCTACCTGGCCATCGCCGCCGGTGAGTTGTCCGCCGTCACCGACGTCGTCCCGCGGTTGACCGGCTCCCCGGCCCGCAGCGTCGCCGAGCACCTGCGCGCGCACCCGGAGGACTGGGCACACCTGCGCCGCTGACCCTCAGCCGGTCGCCATCGCCCAGCTCGTGGGGCCGTCGGGAGCCAGCTGCACCTCGGCGTGGACGGTGAACCCGTGCGCTTCGTAGAAGGGCACGTTGGCCGGGTTCATGGTGTCCAGGCAGGCCACCAGCCCGGCGTCGCGGGTGGCGGCGAGGCCGCGCTCCAGCAGCTCTCCTCCGCCACCCCGGTGCCAGGACCCGGGGTCGATGCCGAGCAGGTGCAGGTAGGCGTGCGGCTGGGGCGGTCGCAGGGCCGGGAGCGTTCCCATCGCGGCACCCACCTCCATGGCCCGCTCGACGCCCATCAGGGCGGTCAGGAGGCCGCCGATCGAGGGCAGCTCCTCCGCACCGGTGTCCGGAGCGGCCTCCGCCGAGGGCCACTGCCACATCGCGACCCCCACCGGGTCCGGGCGCAGCAGGACGTCGACCCGGCCGTCGGCGAGGTAGTGCTCGGCGAACAGCCCGAACATCGCCGCGCACGCGTGCGGCCGGACCTCCTCGTCGGGGAAGAACCACACCATCAGGGGGTCCTCGACGAAGGCGCGGGCCAGCACGGTGCGCGCCCGGACGGCGCTGATCTCTGCCACGCCGTGCAGCGTCCCGGACCGGCCGTCCGGGCGCCAGGGCGGGGTCAGCCCCCGGCCGCCTCGATGGCCCGCCAGCGCGCCAGGTTGTAGCGGGCGTCGACCAGCGCGTCGTGCGTGCCCTCCGGCTTGGGCGGCAGGGGAGGCTGACCGCGGTCGTCCCAGCGCTGCCGCAGCTCCCGGGTGAACCGCGGGATGGGCCGCGGCAGGGCGGGCATCGCGCCCCACAGCTGGGCCAGGACGACGTGGTCGTAGGCGGCGAACCAGGCCCACAGCTCGATCTCCTCGCCCGGCCCGGTGAGGAAGGCGAGCAGGTCGTCACGGATCCGCTCGCGGCTGCGCCACGCCTTGTCCGCCGGCGAGGGCAGCTGGTCGAGCACGTTGCGGCGCACCCACGGGACGGCCTTGCGCTCGTCGAACTGGGTGCTGACCGCGTAGAACTCCCGCCCGGTCTCGTCGACGACGCCGATGGAGACGAGGTCGATGGTGGTGCCGTCCTCGATGAACTCGGTGTCGTAGAAGAAGCGGCGCACGGCGACCACGGTAGGGGCGGGGTCAGACGCCCCGCAGGCTCGGTGGCCCGCCGGGCAGGTCGGCCTTCGCGACCGCCGCCTCGAGGACACCGTGGACGACCAGCCGCTCGCGGTTGGAGAACTTGGGGTGGCAGGTCGTCAGCGTGATGTACGCATCGTCCGCGTACGCCGCCGGATCCCCCGGGACCGCGGCCAGGACGCTCACCTCGGTGGGGCTGACGACCCGCTGCTCCGTCACCCGGTAGGTGAACCAGCTGTCGGCCGTCTCCACCACCAGCGCGTCGCCGTCCTCGAGCCGGTCCAGCTCGCCGAAGGGGCTGCCCTGGCCGACGCGGTGGCCGGCCAGCGAGAAGTTCCCGATCCCACCCGGCAGAGCGCTGCCCGGGTAGTGGCCGGGGCCCTCGGCGAGCTCGTCCGGGTCCACCCCCTCGACGACCGCACGCGGGGCCCATCCGGCCCCGAACGCCGGGACGTGCAGGAAGGCGAAGGCGTCGCCGAGCACGGGCTGCTCCCGATCCGGGACCGGCGGGGCCACCCACTCCTCGCGGAGGTCGTCGACGATGCGTTCCTGCTGGCGGTCGGAGAGCCAGTCGGTGACGTAGACCTGGTGGACGAGGAAGAGGAAGCCCACCAGGCCGGCGGTGAGCAGCAGCTGCGAGACGCCGCTGACGATCCTGCGGACCACGGGGGGCTCCCTCTTCCTACGACGGCCGGATCAGACGGCGCTGTCGCTGCGACGACGGCGGGTGATGACCGTGCCGGCCCCACCGGCGACGACGGCCGCACCGGTCAGCGCCGCCAGCCCGATCACCGAGGCGCCGGTGTTGGGCAGCTTCGTGTCGGTGTTGACGGTGTTCGACGGCGGGGTCGCGGTGAAGTCCGCGGCCGCGGTCGAGGAGAGCCCGTCCCGGTCCGTGACGGTCAGGCCGGCCGTGTAGGTGCCCGGACCGTTGGGGACCGAGACCTCGTACTGGCTGGCCGCGCTGGTGCTCACGACGGCACCGGTCGCCTTGTCGGTGACCGTCCAGGCGTAGGAGAGGGCGTCCCCGTCGTCCGGGTCGGAGGACCCGCGGCCGGACAGGACGAAGGTCCGGTAGTCGGCGTCGCCCGCGTCGTCCACCGCGACCACGGCGCTGGGTGCGCGGTTGGCCAGGTCGAAGACGAACGTGTTGCAGCCGAAGGTCACCGAGTCGACCGAGGCCTGGAAGGCGCTGGCCGAGGTGCCGTTCAGGTTGACGCCGAAGGACTGGATGACGGCATCCGGCTGGGCCAGGCTGATCTCGTCCAGCGTGCCCCAGTTGGGCGAGCCGTGGCCGGTCTTGTCCGGCAGGCCCGGCAGGTCCCGAGTGCTCCACCAGGTGTTCTGCTTGCCGGCCTGCGACTGGTAGTACGGCTCGAAGACCAGCGTCGTGAAGCCGCCGGCCACCGCCGGGCCGTTGAAGTCCAGCACCATCTCGTAGGTGACGTCGCCGCCGCCGGCCGAGCCGACCGGCAGCGCGTCGTTGCGCTGGAACTCGTACCCGTAGTTCGACTGCGCCGTCTGGCTCGCCAGCGGGACACCCTCGACCGAGATCGGGTAGGTGACGGTGACCTTGCCGTTGCCCTGCGCGGCGCTCAGCCAGAGGTTGTCCGGCTGGTCGCGGAGCTCGGCGGAGCCCAGGAGGCCCTGGACGTCGCCGTCCCGGGTCGTCACGACGAAGCCGCTGCCCGCGCCGAGGGCCTCGACCTTCTGGGGGCCGCACGCGGTTGCCGAGGCGATGGAGGGCGTGAGCGTGGCGAGGGCGGCGAAGGTGCCGGCGGCCAGGGCCCCGGTGAGCAGGGACGCGGTCGTGCGCTTCATGCGAGGTGTCGCTTCCGTGAGGAGGGCGCTCCCAGCCGGCGCGTTCGGCGCCGAGCGGGCAGCCACCTGGGCGCACTCGAGCGACGACGCGACCGAAGCCGCTCCCCCGTCTGTGGTGTTCCCCCGTGGACTACGAGGAGGCAGTTACGAGTCGCCTCCGTCGAGCAAGGGGAGCGTCAACTACGCGCAGTGACCAGCAGAAGGGCGTTCACCCGTTGGATGAGCCGGTTCACCCGGATCTCACCCTCGCTCACTACTTTCTGTGATCGAGCAGGGCTCAGGCCGTGAGCTGCTCCGCGTCGTGCGGCGGGCCGGGCTCCTGCCAGCTGTCGCGCACGGCCACGGCCTCCACCTCGACGAGCTGGTCGGGGTAGCCGAGCAGGGTCACCCCGGCCAGGGTGCTGGGCGCCTCGTGCTCGCCGAACGCCTCGCGGACGACCTGCCAGGCCGCGAGCAGGTCCGCGCGGTCGGCCGTCGCCACGTAGACCGTCGTCTTCAGCACGTCGCCGAGGCCGGCACCGGCCGCCTCGAGCGCCGTCGCCAGGTTGGCCATCACCTGCCGCGCCTGACCGGCCACGTCGCCGACGGCCACCGTGGCCCCGTCGGCGTCCAGCGGGCAGGCGCCGGCGGTGAACACCATGCGGCCCGGGTCGGTGACGGCGGCGTACGCGTACGGGACGGTCGCGCTCAGCGTCGGCGGGCGGACGAGCTCGATGCCTGTGGTCACCCGCCGATCCTCTCCTCCACTGGGGCCCGTGTCGTCCGGAGCGCTAGGTTCGCGGCATGCCGGTCTTGGCCATCGACGCAGGTACCACCGGGGTGACCGCGCTGGTCGTGGGCGAGGACGGCGACGTCCTGTCCCGCGGCTACCGCGAGTTCGCGCAGCTGTTCCCCCGCCCGGGCTGGGTGGAGCACGAGCCCGACGACATCTGGACGGCGACGGTCGCGGCCTGCCGGGAGGCGCTCGCCGGCACGGAGGACCAGCCCACCTGCATCGGGATCACCGACCAGCGGGAGACCGCCGTCCTCTGGGACCGGCGCACGCTGCACTCCCCCCGCCCGGCCATCGTCTGGCAGGACCGCCGCACCACCGGCATCTGCGACCGGCTCCGCGGGGACGAGGAGCGCGTCTCCCAGCTGACCGGGCTGCGGATGGACCCGTACTTCACCGGCACGAAGTTCGCCTGGCTGGCCGAGCACGAACCGCGGACGTGGTCCGGGGTGCGCGACGGCGCGCTGGCGCTCGGCACCGTCGACTCCTACCTGATCGCCCGGCTCACCGGCGGCGCGCGGCACGTGACCGATCCGAGCAACGCCAGCCGCACCCTGCTGTTCGACCTGGAGAAGGGCGCCTGGTCCGACGAGCTGTGCGACCTGTTCGACGTCCCGCGGTCGGCACTGCCGGAGCTGGTCCCGAACTCCGGCGTGGTCGGCACCACCGACCCCGACGCCTTCCTCGGCCTCTCCCTGCCGATCGCGGGGATCGCCGGCGACCAGCAGGCCGCGCTGTTCGGGCAGGCCTGCTTCTCCCCCGGGATGAGCAAGTGCACCTACGGCACCGGCTCGTTCGTGCTCACCAACACCGGGACGACGGCGGTGCGCTCCGACGCCGGGCTGCTGACGACGGTGGCCTGGGATCTCGGCGACGGGCTGGTCTACGCGCTCGAGGGCGCCATCTTCGTCACCGGTGCCGCCGTGCAGTGGCTGCGCGACGGGCTGGGCCTGATCGACTCCGCCGCCGAGATCGAGGGGCTGGCGCGCACGGTGCCGGACTCCGGCGACGTCGTCTTCGTGCCCGCGCTCACCGGCATGGGCGCCCCGCACTGGGACCCGCACGCCCGCGGCGCGATCCTCGGCATCACCCGCGGGACCACCCGGGCGCACATCGCGCGGGCCACGCTCGAGGCGCTGGCCTTCGAGGTGCGCGACGTCGTCGACGTGATGGTCGACGAGGCCGGCCTCTCCGTCCCCGAGCTCTCGGCCGACGGGGGCGCGAGCGCCAACGACCTGCTGCTCCAGCTGCAGGCCGACCAGCTCGGCGTGCCGGTGCGCCGGCCGGTCGTCACCGAGACGACGGCGCTCGGGGCGGCATTCCTGGCCGGCCTCGGCACCGGCGTCTGGGCCTCGACCGACGAGCTGACCCAGACCTGGGCCCTGGACCGCCGATTCGACCCCGAGCCCGGACGCCGGGACGACGGCCGGCACGACCGCTGGAAGGACGCCGTCGGCCGCGCCGGCCACTGGACGAGCTGAGGTTCAGGCAGCGCCCTTCGCGCGGTCGCCGACGGAGTTGGTGCCGAACTCGCGGCCGTCCAGCGCGGCGATGTCGCGCTCGAGCTGCGGCACCTGGGTGGCCGCCGCCCGCATCACGAGCTTCTCCGCGACGGCGCCGGTCACCACCTGCCGCAGCGCGGCCACCGTGCCCACCGAGCGGGGCACGAACACCCGGCGGCGACGGGTCTCCAGGTTGTCCACCAGCGCCTCGGCGCACGTGTCGACCGAGGTGAAGGCACCGAGCGGGCCGGGCAGCTGCGAGCGCACAGCCTTGAAAGTGGGCAGCGCGGCCTCGGTGTCGCGGACCATGTCGGTGTCGATCCAGGTCGGGTGGGCGCTGGCCACGGTCACCCCGCGGTGCGCCACCTCCAGCCGCAGCACGTCACCGAACCGCTCGACCCCGGCCTTGGACGCGCAGTAGGCGCTCATCCCGGGCAGCACGGTGAAGGCGCCCGCGGAGCTGATCAGCAGCACGTGGCCCTTCCGCTTCGCGATCTCGGGCAGCGCGGCGTGGGCGGTGAGCATGGTGCCGATCAGGTTGACCTCGATCGTCCGCGCCAGCGCGTGCGCCGACGACGTCATCACGGTGGTCAGGGGCGCGATGCCGGCGTTGGCGACGACGAGGTCCAGCCCCCCGAAGGTGTCGACCGTGCGCTGGACGGCGGCCTTCAGCGCCTCGGGGTCGGTGACGTCGGCCTCGACCCACAGGTGCTCGGGGCCGAGTTCGTCGGCGACCCGCGCCAGCTCGTCGGGCTCCAGGCCGACCAGCGCGACGCGGGCGCCGCGGGCGGCGGCCCTGCGGGCCAGCGCCGCGCCGATGCCCCGGGCCGCGCCGGTGATCAGCACGGACTTCCCGGTCAGGGACGTGCGGGAGGTGCGGAAGGCCATCGTCGGCTCCTCGGATCCGGGCGCTCGCATCGAGCGCCTGCTGAGAAGCCGTTGTAGCTTGTTGAGCGTTGCTCAGCAAGCCGGGAGCCGCCCCGCAGGACCGACCATGGGGCCGACCGCAGGACCGACAAGGAGCCGATCGGTGACCAGCACGCTCGAGACCCAGCCCACCCCCGCGGCGGAGCCGTCGGGCGCCGTCCGCGAGGTCGGTGTGGCGATCATCGGGTCCGGCTTCGCCGGCCTCTGCATGGCGATCGCGCTCAAGCGGCGGGGCGAGACCGACTTCGTCCTGCTGGAGCGGGCCCACGACGTCGGCGGCACCTGGCGGGACAACACCTATCCGGGCGCCGCCTGCGACGTGCAGTCCAACCTCTACTCCTTCTCGTTCGCCCTGAACCCCGACTGGGGCCGCTCCTACTCCGAGCAGCCGGAGATCCAGGCCTACCTCCAGCGGGTCGCGCAGGAGTTCGACGTCCGCCGGCACTGCGTGTTCGGCGCCGAGGTCACCGACGCGCGGTGGGACGACGCCGCACGCCGCTGGCTGGTCACCACCACCGCGGGCGAGTTCCGGGCCCGCATCCTGGTGTCGGCGGCCGGCGCGCTGGCCGATCCCACCTATCCCGACATCCAGGGCCTGGACACCTTCGCCGGCACGGTCATGCACTCCGCCCGGTGGGACGCCGACCACGACCTGGCCGGCGAGAAGGTCGCCGTCATCGGCACCGGCGCCTCGGCGATCCAGGTCGTGCCCGCGATCCAGCCGCTGGTCGAGACCATCGCGGTCTACCAGCGCACACCCGCATGGGTCGTCCCGCGCACCGACCACCCGGTGAAGCCGCTGATGCGCCGGCTGTACCGGTCGCTCCCCGGCGCGCAGAAGGCGATTCGCGGCGCCCTCTACCTGTTCCGCGAGTTCCTGGTCATCGGGCTGGCGAAGAACCGCCGGTTCCTGCGGCCGGTCGGGAAACTGGCCAAGGCGCACCTCGAGCGCCAGGTCCGCGATCCGAAACTGCGGAAGGCGCTCACGCCGGACTACACCATCGGCTGCAAGCGCATCCTGATCAGCAACGACTACTTCCCCGCGGTCGCCGCCCCCAACGCCGAGCTGGTCACCGCAGGCATCGCCGAGGTGCGCCCGCACTCCATCGTGAGCACCGACGGCGTCGAGCGGCCGACCGACACGATCGTCCTGGCCACCGGGTTCCACGTCACCGACCTGCCGATCGCGGGGAAGATCCGCGGTCGCGACGGCCGCAGCCTGGCCGACGTGTGGGCAGACGGGATGGTCAGCAACCGGAGCGCCACCGTCGCCGGCTTCCCGAACATGTTCCTGCTGGTCGGGCCGAACGTGGGCGTCGGCCACACGTCGATGGTCTACATGATCGAGTCCCAGGTGAACTACGTCGACGACGCCCTGCGGACGATGGACGCCGAGGCCCTCGAGGTCCTGGAGACCACGCGCGAGGCCCAGGACGCCTACCGGGCCCTGATCGCCGAGAAGTCGAAGGGCACCGTGTGGCTGGCCGGCGGCTGCGCCAGCTGGTACCTGGACGAGCACGGCCACAACACCACGCTGTGGCCGGACTTCACCTTCCGGTTCCGCAAGCTCACGAGGAAGCTCGACCGCGAGAACTACGTCGGCATCCCGGCCGGCGCCCCCGCGAGCACCCCGGAGGTGGCGGCATGACCGCGGGCACCGTGCTCCGCCGCGTCGCCGCGGTCCGCACGGGCGACGGCGCGCTGATCCACGCCGTCGTCGACGGGTCCGACGACGCCCCCGCGACGCTGGTGCTGGCCCACGGCTGGACGCTGGCGCAGGCGGCCTGGGACGACGTCGCCGCCCTGCTCCCCTCGCGCGTGGCCGCCGGCGAGCTGCGGGTGATCCGCTACGACCAGCGCGGTCACGGGCGCTCGACGTGGGGCCGCTACGACCGCGACGTCGGGGAGCTCTCGATCGACCAGCTCGGCGCCGACCTCGGCGACCTGCTCGACCAGCTCGTCCCGAACGCGCCGGTCGTCCTCGGCGGGCACTCCATGGGCGGCATGACCATCATGTGCCTGGCCGCGGCCCGGCCGGATCTGTTCGGCGACCACGTCCGTGGCGTGGCCCTGGTCTCGACGTCGTCCGGTGATCTCGCGCCCGCGGGCGAGACGCTCGCCGAGCGGCTGCAGCTGAGGCTGGTGCCCGGCGTGGTCACGGCCGCCATCGGCGGTGCGCGGGCCGTCGAGCGGGTCCGGCAGCTGCTCCCACCGACCAGCGCCCGGCACCGGAAGATCGTCCGGGACCTGCTCTACGGGGCCGACGCCACCGACGAGATGGTCGTCGCCGGGGCGGAGATCATGCACGCCTCGACGGTCCGCGCCTTCGCCGCGTTCTACCCGGCGCTCGGCGCGCACGACAAGCGCGCGGAGCTGGCGGCGCTGGCCGGTGTGCCGGTCGAGATCCTGGTCGGCGACAGCGACAAGCTCACCCCCCTGCGGCACAGCCGGGCGATGGCCGAGGCGCTCCCCGACGCCCGGCTGCACGTGGCGGAGCGGACCGGGCACATGCTCATCCAGGAGCGGCCGGGGCTGGTGGCCGACGCGATCGAGCGGCTGCTGGCCGCCGCGACCGCCGGCCGGGTCCCCGCCTGAGCCGCCCGCGATGACGGCGTCCCCGACGCCCCCGACGTCCCGGTCCCGCCGCTCGGCGGGCGACCGCCGGGCGCAGCTGGTGCAGATCGGCCTGGAGCTCCTGCCGACCACGCCGATCCAGGAGCTGACCATCGACGCGGTGGCCCGCCGCGCCGGGATCAGCCGCAGCCTGCTGTTCCACTACTTCGCGACCAAGCGCGAGTACTACACGGCGGTCACCCGGGCGGCGGCCGACCTCATGTGGGCGCACCTGCAGCCCCGTCCCGGCACCCCGGCCGACGAGCAGGTCGCCGGCATGCTCGACCGCTACGTCGGCTGGGTGGAGACCTACCGCGAGAGCCACCTCGCGTTCGTCCGCGGCGCGGGCGGGGGCGACCCGTGGGTGGCCGACGTCTACGCCGAGACCCGGCAGCGGCTGGTCGAGGTCGCGCTCAGCACGCTCGGCCTCCCCGACGACGCACTGCGCCGGCAACTGGTGCTGGCCTGGTTCGCCTTCGCCGAGGACCTCGTGGGCTCCTGGGCCGACGAGCCCACGCTGAGCCGGCCGGAACTGCTCGCGCTGCTGCGCGAGATCCTGGACCGGCTGGTGCGGAGCGGGCACTAGCCCGCCAGTCGGCGGCGGGTGCTAGCCCGCCAGCGACGTCGGCGCGCGGTCGGCGGCCTCGGCCGCCGGGGGCTGCAGGGTCGCGACGGCGTCCGCGGCGCTGCCGCCGGAGGACATCGACTTCTTCACCGTCGCGCCGTAGACGTCGACGTACTCCTGGCCCGACAGCGTCATGATCTCGTACATGATCTCGTCGGTGATCGAGCGCTCGACGAAGCGGTCACCGGCGAGGCCCTCGTAGCGGGAGAAGTCCAGCGGCTCCCCGAAGCGCACCCGCACCCGCATGATCTTCTTGCCGAACGGCAGCCTGAGGTGCGAGTAGCACATGGCCACGGGGACGACCGGCACGCCGGTCTGCAGCGCCATCCGCGCGACGCCGATCTTGCCGCGGTAGAGCCGACCGTCCGGGGAGCGCGTGCCCTCGGGGTAGATGCCCAGGATCTGGCCGTCCCGCAGGATGCGGAGACCGGTCTGGATGGCGTCCTCGGCCGCCGACGCGCTGGTGCGGTCGATCGGCACCTGGCCGGCGCCGGAGAAGAAGGCCCGCTGGAGGAACCCCTTCACGCCCGAGCCGGTGAAGTACTCGGCCTTGGCGAGGAAGGTGACCCGGCGCTTGATCGACAGGGGCATGAAGATCCAGTCGGCCGCCGACAGGTGATTGCTCGCGATGATGACCGCCCCACTGGTCGGGACGTGCTCGGTGCCCTCGGCGCGGGGACGGAACGCCACCCTCACCGCGGGGCCGATGCCGACGAACTTCAGGAACCAGTAGAACAACGCGCCTCCCTCGGGGGACTGCCAGACTAGGGAGCCGGGGGGCCGTAGGACAATCGGCCGTCCACGTGCGAGGGATCACTCGCCCGCCCGTCGGCTCCGCCGCCGCACCGCAGGAGTAGCCCGTGCCCGGATCGACCACGCCGACGCCCGCGGTGCTGCCGGGCGCCGAGCCCTTCGATCTGCCCGGCTCGGGCCCTGACGCGCGCACCGGCGTGCTCCTGGTGCACGGCTTCACCGGCACGCCGATGAGCATGCGGCCGTGGGGCGAGCACCTCGCTGCCCAGGGCTTCACCGTGCGCTGCCCGCTGCTCCCCGGCCACGGCACCAGCTGGCAGGACTGCAACAGCAGTACCCACGACCAGTGGACGACGGCGGTGGAGCGCGCCTTCGACGACCTGGCCGGCCGCTGCGACCGCGTCTTCGTGGCCGGTCTGTCCATGGGCGGGACGCTGGCCACCCGCCTGGCCGAGCAGCGCTCGGCCGACGTGGCGGGCCTCCTGCTGGTCAACCCGGCGCTGTTCACCCAGCGGCTGGACGCCCGGCTGCTGCCGCTGATCGCCCGGCTGACCGGCAGCTGGGCCCCGATCGCCAGCGACATCAAGAAGCCCGGCGTCACCGAGCTGGCCTATCCCCGGCTGCCGACGCGGGCGATGATGCAGCTGCGCCGGCTGTGGGCGCTCACCCGGGCCGACCTGCAGCGCGTCACCGTGCCGGTCATCGTCTTCCACAGCATCGAGGACCACGTGGTGGAGCCGGTCAACAGCGAGGTGCTCCTGGCGTCGGTGTCCAGCTCCGACACCACCGAGATCGTGCTCGGCGACAGCTACCACGTCGCCACCCTGGACAACGACGCCCCGCAGATCTTCGAGCGGTCGGTCGCCTGGATCCGGGAGCGCACGCCGGCCGTCGAGCCGGGGACGACCGCATCGTGACCGGCGGCCGGGGCCGACGGGACAACGGCCTGCAGGCGACGTCGTGGAGCCCGCTGCGCGACGTCGACCCCCGGGTGGGCGAACACCTGCTCGACCTCCTCGAGGCCGCCGGTATCGCCGCCTACCTCGACCCGTCGGCCGACGTCGGCCCGTACACCCGCGAGGTCTCCCTGCCGAGCCCGCCCTCGGACCGGCTCTTCGTCGACCGCGGCCGGACGTCGGAGGCGCGCGCACTCGTCGACCAGCACGCCGACGAGCACCCGCGCCGGAGCGCGGAGCCCGCACCGGCGCACGCCGACCTCGACGAGGACGCCGAGTGGTCGCGCATCGTGGCCGCCTTCGAGGCGGAGCACGGGTCCGCCGCGGTGACCGAGCGCCCCTCCGACGCGCCCCCTCCGCCGCCGCACGAGGTGTCCGTGCTCGACCTGCCGGAGGAGCACTTCGAGCCGCCGCCGCCTCCGCCGGTGCCGGTGCTCGCGCCGCACGCGCTCTACGCGGGCCTGCTGGTCCTGCTCGGGCTCGTGCTCATCGCCACCCCCGGGACGCTGCGTCTGTCGGCGGACCTGGGCCTGGTGCTCGGCGTGGCCGCGATCGCCGGCGGTGCGGCGATGCTGGTCTCCCGGATGCGGGACCACTCCGAGAACGACGGCGACGACGGCGCGGTGGTCTAGGCGCCGTGGTCTAGGCGCCGTGAGTCAGGCCTCGCCCTCGGCGACGGCCCTTCTCACGAGATCGGCCGCGCCGCCCAGGCCGGCCTGGGCGCCGAGCTCTGCGGCGACGACGCGCGGGCCGGGCCGGAAGCCACGCCCCGGCAGGGCACGCTCGAGCCTCTGCCGCGCCGGGCCGAGCACCATCTCGCCGAGCACGCTCACCCCGCCGCCGATGACGACGACCTCGGGGTCGAGGACCGCGGCGAGGTCGGCGATGCCCTGCCCGAGCCACACCCCGACCTCGGTGACCAGTTCCAGCGCCAGTGGATCGCCGTCGTGCGCGGCCCGGGCGACGTCCTCGCCGGTCAGCCGGGAGGCCACGCCCCCGACCCGCTCCAGCAGCAGCGCGGCGGCCGCCGGCGAGGTGCTCGCCACCTCGCGGGCGGTCTGCCCCAGCGCCGAGCCGCTGGCGTACTGCTCCCAGCAGCCGCGGTTGCCGCAGGCGCACAGCCGCCCGTCGGGGACCACGCGCATGTGGCCCCACTCCCCCGCGACCCCGTGCGAGCCGCGCCGGAGCCGGCCGTCCATGACGATGCCGCCGCCGATGCCGGTGCCCAGGGTGACCATCAGCGCCAGGTCGGCGCCGCGGGCGGCGCCGTAGCGGTACTCCGCCCAGGCGGCGGCGTCGGCGTCGTTCCCGACCCACAGCGGGCGCTGCAGGCGGGCGGCGAGGTCCTTGCGGAGCGACGCGTGCCGCCAGGCCAGGTGCGGGCTGAACAGCACCGTGTCACCGGTGCGGTCGAACCAGCCGGCGGCACCGATCCCGACGCCCACCAGGTCGCCGTCGTGGCCGGCGGCCAGCTCCTCGGCGACGGCGACGATGGCGTCCTCGGTGTCGGCCACGGAACCGCCGGGTGTCGCCCGCCGGGCGGTGGCCAGGATCGTGCCGTCGGGTGCGACGACGCCACCGGCGACCTTGGTGCCGCCGATGTCGATGCCCAGCGCCGCGAGAGACGCGGCAGCCGGGGCCGTCATGCGATGTCGATCCGCTGGACCGTCGCCGGGCCGGGCTCGTCGTCGGGCTCGGCCTCGCCGGCCGCGGGGTCCGGCGGGCCGGACGGGGTGGGTTCGCCGGCCACGTCCCGCAGCACCGACGCCGTCGTCGCCAGCACGTCGGCCAGTGCCGCGTTCACCTCGGGGCGCTCGCCGCGCAGCACCGCCGCCGCCTGGCACACCGGGCACCAGCGGCAGTCCGCAGCGTGGCCGGCTCCCGGCTCGGGAGTGGCCGCCGGCGTGCCGGCGGGCGGGCGGAAGGCGTCGAGCAGCCTGCGGGCGGAGTCGACCCAGTCGGCACCTGCGGTCATGGCGTTCTCCTCACCGCGGCCAGCAGATCGGCCGGCCAGAGCTGTGGGTCGGGTCGGAAGGAGACCACGAGCCGGGCGTCGACGCTCCCGGGGTCCGCGATCCGTCCACCGGTGACCTCGCACCGGCGGAGCAGCGGGTCCAGCCGCAGCGAGCGGCGAGTACCCGCGGCGGTGACCACCAGGTCGTCCTCCCAGCGGGTCAGGCCCACGCCGCCGCGCTCGGCGAACGGCAGGGGCACACCCAGCTCCCAGCTGCCCTCGAGGCGCTCGGTCGCCGGTTCCGGCAGGGCACCGCGGTCGGTCAGCGCGACGTCCTCCAGCAGGGCGGTCAGGGCGGCGGCGTCCGCCGGCGCGGTCGCGGTGTCGGGGATGCGGTGCAGCGGGGCGAGCTCGGCCAGGGCGGACAGCTCGGCGGTCTGCTCGGCCAGCCGCGCGCGCCACCACTCCCCCGGCCCGTCCTCCGGCAGGACGCGGGCCAGGACGACGCCGGGGCGCAGGCCGTGCAGGCCCAGCGCGGTCGTCGCCGCGCGCAGCGACGCCGCCGTCCCGGCGCGGGGCACGACCGTCAGTGCGACGACGGTGCCCGCGGGATCGGCCAGCCGGTCGGCGGCCAGCAGCGCCTCCAGCTGCGGTGCGAGCGCGAGGGCCTCGTCCAGGGGGCCGCGGCGGGCCGCACCCGAGCTGACCGCCACGGAGCGCAGCGCGCCGAGGGCCCGCGCGCCCGGCGGCAGCAGGCGGTCCAGCCACCAGCGCAGCGTGGCGGGCAGGGCCAGCAGCGCCGTCGCCTCGGCAGGTGATCCGGCGTCCACGACCACCAGGTCGGCCCGCGCCCGGCCGAGCTCGGCGAAGAGGGCGAGGTCGGCCGCTCCGGGCAGGGGCGTGACCGAGGACGCCGGGGGCAGCTGGACCTGCGGCAGCGAGGCGGCGGCGGGGGTCACGGTGCCGGCCCAGAACCGTTCGACCGCGGCCGCGGCGTCGACGGTGCGCACCTCGAGGCCCGGCACGTCGTCGAGCCCGGGAACCGGCGGCGCCTGGCGGGTCAGCAGGAGCGTGGAGCGCCCGGCGGTGGCCGCGCGCACCGCGGCGGACGCGGCCAGGGTGCTGGCACCGGCACCGCCGGGGCCGGTGAGGACGAGGGTGTGCACGCCCCGTCAGCCCTCGACGCGCTTCTTGAGCTCCTTGAGAGCCGTGTCGAGGATGACCTTCTCGGCCTTGCGCTTGATCATGCCGAGCATCGGGATCGAGAGGTCGATGGTGATCGCGTAGCTCACCTCGGTGCGCCCGTCCTTCTCGACCAGCGTGTAGGAGCCGTCCTGGCGCTTCTGCATGTGGCCCTGTACCAGCGTCCAGGTCACCCGGCGGTCGCCGTCCCAGGTGTACTCGAGGACGTAGTCGTCCTTGATGGCGCCGGCATCGAGCACGAAGTGCGCGCGGCGGGCCCGCCCGCCGGGCCCCTCCTCGACCACCTCGACCTTCTCCGCCGCGGCGACCCACTCCGGATAGGCGGGGAAGTCGGCGATGACCGCCATCACCTCGGCAGCGGGGGCCTCGATGACGATCGACTGCGTGGACTGGTCGGCCATGGGCAGCAGGCTAACGGTTCGCGCGGGTTGCGCAGAGCGTCGATCACCCGTTCCGTTACTCACCGGTAGCCGGTGCCCGGTAGATTGATCTCGACGATCCTGGTCAGGGACCGCCGGGCGACGGTGCCCGGCGGCGGCGGCCAGGGAGGAGAGGACCAGGCGTGCGCGAGTTCAGCGTTCCTGTGACCACCGAGGTGCAGCCCGACGCGGCGCTGACCGACATGCTCGCCCTGAACGTCGCCGAACACGGCGCCGAGGTGGGGCTGCGACGGCGGCGCGACGGCCAGTGGCGGGACGTCACCTGGCAGCAGTTCGGCGAGGAGGTGCGCGGTGTCGCCAAGGGCCTCATCGCGTCCGGCGTCGCCGCGGGCGACCGCGTCGCCCTGCAGGCCAAGACGCGGTACGAGTGGACGGTCCTCGACTTCGCCATCTGGACCGCCGGTGGCGTCGTCGTCCCGGTGTACGAGACCTCCAGCGCCGACCAGGTCGCCTGGATCCTCTCCGACTCCGGCGCCACGGCCATCGTCGTGGAGAGCGCCGAGCACGCCGCGGCCGTGGAGTCCATCCGCGACCAGGCGCCCGACCTGGCGTCGGTGCACGTCATCGACGACGGCGCCGTCGACGCGCTGATCGCGGCCGGCGCGGACGTCCCCGACGCCGAGCTCGACGCCCGCCGGGCCACCCTGAACGCCGACAGCACGGCGACGCTGATCTACACCAGCGGCACCACGGGCCGGCCCAAGGGCTGCGAGCTCACCCACGGCAACTTCCTGTTCGAGATCGAGAACGGCATCACGCTGCTCGACCGGTTCATGAGCGTGCAGGGCTCGCTGCTGCTGTTCATCCCGCTGGCGCACGTGCTGGCCCGGGTCCTGCAGGTCGGGGCGATCTACAACCGCACCGTCATCGGCCACACCCCCGACGTCAAGAACCTGCTCGACGACCTGGGCGAGTTCAAGCCGACGTTCGTGCTGGCCGTGCCGCGGGTCTTCGAGAAGGTCTTCAACTCCGCCAAGGCGAAGGCCGAGGGCGACGGCAAGGGCAAGATCTTCGACAAGGCCGCACAGGTGGCCATCGACTGGTCGCGCGCCCAGGACACCGGCGGCCCCGGCATCGTGCTGCGCCTCCAGCACGCCGTGTTCGACAAGCTGGTCTACGGCAAGCTGCGCGCCGCCCTGGGTGGCCGCTGCCTCGGCGCCATCTCCGGTGGCGCGCCTCTGGGCGACCGGCTCGGCCACTTCTTCCGCGGCATCGGCGTCACCGTCTTCGAGGGCTACGGCCTGACCGAGACCACCGCCGCCGCGTCGGTCAACCACGACGGCGGCCTGCGCATCGGCACCGTGGGGCAGCCGCTGCCCGGTGTCACCTTCCGGATCGCCGACGACGGCGAGGTGCTCATCAAGGGCGGCATCGTCATGCGCGGCTACTGGAAGAACGAGGACGCGACGAAGGAGGCCATCGACGCGGAGGGCTTCTTCCACACCGGTGACATCGGCGAGCTCGACGCCGACGGCTTCCTGAAGATCACCGGCCGCAAGAAGGAGATCCTGGTGACCGCGGGCGGCAAGAACGTCGCCCCCGCCGTCCTCGAGGACCGGCTCCGCTCGCACCGGCTGATCAGCCAGTGCATCGTCGTCGGCGACCAGCGCCCGTTCATCGCGGCGCTGATCACCCTCGACGAGGAGGCGCTGCCGCAGTGGCTGGAGTCCAAGGGCAAGCCCGCCGGCCAGACGATCGAGCAGGTGCGCGAGGACGCCGACCTCAAGGCGGAGATCGACGCCGCCGTGAAGGACGCGAACAAGGCCGTCTCGCAGGCCGAGGCCATCAAGAAGTTCCACGTCCTCGGCACCGACTTCACCGAGGACAACGGGATGCTCACCCCGAGCCTGAAGCTCAAGCGCTCGGTGGTCATGAAGGAGTTCGGCGACGAGGTCGAGGCGCTCTACACGCGCTGATCCCCCGCCGCACCGAGGCCCGTCCCGCATCCGCGGGGCGGGCCTCGGTCCGTCTACGGCTCGAGCAGGCCGGCGAAGGTCGCAGCGATCGTCGTCCAGGACCAGCGCTGCTCCACCCAGGCCCGGCCGGCGGTGCCCATGGCGCGGGCCCGCTCCGGGTCGTCGAGGAGGTCGGCCAGCGTCGTCGCGACGGCGGTGGGTGAGCGCGGGTCGACGACGTGGCCGGTCACGCCCTCCTGGACCGCCTCGGGCGCGCCACCCGACGTCCCGGCCACCACGGGCCGACCGCAGGCGGCCGCCTCGAGGAAGACCATGCCCAGGCCCTCCACGTCCAGCCCGGCACGGCGGGTGCGGCAAGGCATCGCGAACACGTCGCCGGCCGCGTAGTGCGCGGGGAGCTCGGCGGCGTCCACGGCCCCGGTGAGGACGACGGAGCGCTCCAGCCCCCGCGCCGCGACGGCGCGTCGCAGCGCCCCCTCGTCCGGCCCGCCGCCGACGAGCAGCAGCCGCGCACCGGGATGCCGCGCCAGCACGTGCGGCCACCCCTCGACCAGCACGTCCTGCCCCTTGCGGGCCACGAGCCGCGAGACGCAGACCACCACCGGCGCCTCGCCCAGCCCGTGCCGGCGCCGGATCTCCGTCCCGTCGACGGCCGGGGTGAAGCGCTCGACGTCCACCCCCGGGGAGAGCTGCGCGAGCCGGGTGCGGCCCTCCAGCGCCGGGGCCAGCCGGGCGCGGGTGTACTCGGTGATGAAGGTGAGCACGTCCAGCCCGGAGGCGATGCGCTGCATCAGCTGCCGGCTCCCGGGCAGCGCCACCCAGCCGGTCTCGTGGCCGTGCGTCGCGCCGACCAGGTGCCGCACGCCGGCGGCGCGCAGCGTGGGGGCCAGCAGGCCCAGCGGCGCTGCGGCCCCGAAGAACGCGGTGTCGCAGCCGTACCGCTCGACCAGGTCGACGGCCGCCCGCGCGGTGGCCCGCGTGGGCAGCAGCATGCCGGTCGGCCGGCGGACCACCGGGTACGGCAGGCCGGCGTCGTGCTCCGCCGACCCGGCATGGTCGGAGGCGAGCACGACGAGCGAGTCGGGCGGGCGCCGCTCGAGCAGCGCGGCGACGAAGGTCTGGATGCCGCCCTGGCGGGGCGGGAAGTCGTTGGTGACGACCAGGGTCCGGCTCACGGCTCGCGCTCCAGCCGCGCCCAGTCCTCGGCCAGGGCGATCCGCTCGGCCACGGTCGGGTGCGAGCCGAAGTACCAGCGCCAGGCGGCCGGCGGACTCGGATCGGAGAGGTTGGTGCCGGCCAGGCCCCGCTGCATGGCGATGTAGGCCTCCGGGTCGCCGGTGAGGTCGAGCGCCGCGACATCGGCGCGGGCCTCGACCTGCCGGGAGACCAGGTTCTGCACCGGCGTCGCGACCAGGGTGCCGACGGCGACCAGCAGCAGGGCCAGCGGCACCACCGCGGGGTCGCCGGGCCCCTGTGCCCCCGCGCGGCGGAGCAGCCGGGGCGAGGTGAGCGCCCAGCCGAGCAGGGCCACTCCCCCGGCTCCCCCGAGCGCTCCCAGCAGCGTGCCGGCGAGGACGTCGTCGGCGGCGACGTGCCCGAGCTCGTGCGCGGCGATCGACTCGATCTGCTCGTCGGGCAGGCGGTCGAGGACCGTGTCGTAGACGACGATGCGGCGGGTCGAGCCGAAGCCGGAGACGTAGGCGTTCAGCGCGGTGGTCCGCCGGGAGGCGTCGGACACCAGCACGTCCTGCACGGGGGTGCCGTTCTCCTCGGCCAGGGCGAGCAGATCGTTGCGCAACTGGCCCGGCGGCATCGACTCGAAGCTGTTGAAGGCGGGCTCGACGAGCACCGGCCACAGGAAGGAGCCCACGACGACCAGAACCGTGGCGCCGGCGGCGGCGAGCGCCCACCACGCCCGCGGGGCCCGGCGGGCGAGCCAGACGAGGGCCAGCAGACCGAGCGCGGTCAGCGCGGCGTCGATCGCGGTCGACACGACCACGTCCCGCCCCCACAGCCCCCAGCTGCGCGTGGACAGGCCGTAGCGGTGCCGCACCACCTCGCCGTAGGCGGCGATCGGCAGGGTGACCAGCCGGCCGGCGACCGCCAGCGCGAGCACCCCCAGCAGGACCTGCCAGGCCCAGCGGCCACGCCGCGGGGTGCGCAGGGCACGGACCAGGCGCGCACCCAGCGGGGTCAGCCCGAGGAGCGCCGAGACGGCCAGCCCGAGCAGCAGGGAGGCCACCGACGCCGGCCGGATCGCGGCGGCGAAGGACTCCGCGCGGGAGACCTGGTCGGCCGGCAGCCCGGCCGTCGGATCGATCGCGGTGGCGCCGCCCGCGGGTTCCGGGAGCACCTCCCAGGGCGTGCCGATGGCGACCACGACGGCGAAGGCGGCGAGCAGGCCGACCGCCGTCGCCAGCGCCGCGCGACGCGCCGTCACAGAGCTCTCACCCGGCCGATCCTATGGGCCTGACCTGAGCGTTCCCCGACCACCGACGACGAGGGCCGGCGCCCTCCCCTGGGGGAGGACGCCGGCCCTCGTGGAGCGGGCTGCGTCAGCCGGTGATGCGGCGGGCGCTGTTGTAGCTCGGGAAGGAGTCGACGTTGTCGACCTTCACCGGCTGGCTCGAGGTGGAGGCGTGCACCATCTGGCCGTTCCCGATGTACATGGCCACATGGCTGACCGGGCTGTAGAAGAAGATCAGGTCGCCGGGCTGGAGCTCGCCCCGGGAGACCGGCCGGCCCATCTGCGACTGGCTGCGGCTGGAGTGCGGCAGCGCGACCCCCGCGGCCTGGTAGGCGTAGGAGGTCAGACCGGAGCAGTCGAAGGCGTCCGGACCCCCGGCGCCCCACACGTAGCGGTCCCCCACCTGGGCCAGCGCGGTGTCGACCGCTGCCTGCGCGGCACCGCTGGGCGCGGGGGCGCCGGTGGGCGCAGGGGCGGTCCGCTCAGCGCGCGAGGCGCGGACGGGCTCGGAGCCCCCGTGGGCCCGCTCGACCACGGCCCGCTGCGCGGCGTCCAGCGCGTCGAACTGCCGCTGGTAGTCGGCGATCTGGACCTCGAGGTCCTTCTGCTGGGCCGCGATGTCCTCGACGCTCTGCTCGGCCTTCTCGCGGGCCGCCCGCGCCTCGGCGCGGGTCTCGTCCGCCCGGTCGGAGGCCTCGGCGACCTCGCTGACGGCGGCGTTGGTGCGCGCGGCGATCGCGTCGAGCGTGCCGAGCTGGGAGACCAGGTCGCCGGCGGAGTCGCTGGTGAGCATGGCGTTCAGCTGGCTGCGCGAGGCGCCACCGGCGGTGTAGGCCGAGCGGGCCAGCTGGCGGATCCGCCCGTCCAGGGCAGCGCGCTGCTGCTGGGCGTCGAAGGCCACGAGCTCGGCGGTCTCGACGGCGGCCTGCTGGCGCTGGAGGTCGACCTTGGCCTCGTTCAGCTGCTCGGTGACGACCTCCAGCTCGTGGCTGGCGTCGGCGACCAGCTGAGCGGCCTCGGCGGCACTGCTGGCGGTGCCGGGCGTCGCCACCGCGGTGCCGGGCAGGACCGTGAAGGTCAGTGCGGTGGTGGCCCCGATGAGGAGGCCGGCGCGGACGCGGCCCATCCGGCGGGCGGAGCCGGCCGGTGGAGCGCTGCGGAAGGGTGCGAGGACATGCGTCGACAGGGCGTGAGGGGTCGCCACGTGAGGCGGCTCTCCGTTTCTTCCTCGTCCGCCTACCGAGTTAGCTGACGGGTTCGGGCGGGGAAGACTGGCCCTATCCCCTGCTCACCGGCGAACCGGCCCTGCAGGGGAACTCACCCCAGGACTGCGGTGGGTCCCCGGTTCACCTCGGACGACCACGGTGGGACGTCGTGCGGTGATTCGGCGGTGCCCGGCCGAGGCCACCCCTTGAGCGGATGACGACCACCCGGTCGGACGCAGCGACCCTACGTTCGTGATGTTGCCGTGACAAATGGAAGCGGCCGGTAAACGTATGACGAGAATCGCTCTCCGTGCCGCGCGCCTCCCCGATCACCGCGCTGCGTAGGGGTACAAGCACGCTCCGCTGCTTCCGGTGCCCGTGAGAAAGCGCTCAGCCGGTGCGCCGCCCGGACGCCGCACCGCCCCCGCCGGCCTCGGGCGCCCCGCGGTGCCGCAGGGGCGGTACGAGGCCGTACTCCGCCAACGCCCGCACCGCGCGGCGCTCGACGTCGTCGAACTCCACCACCACGCCGGGCGGTGGGAGCACGACGTCCTCCGCCGCCGGGAACGGCTCGGGCGTCCGGGGGCGACCCGCCATCGGCACGACGACGGGATCCACCCCCTGCCAACCGGGCGGGGCGCCGAGCAGCACGGTGACGACGCAGTCGGCGCAGCCGGTGCCCCGGAGCGTGCAGGTGTCGCAGTCGATGAGCATGTCTCTCCTCCGTGAGTCATGCGCACGGTAGGAGCGGCCACCGACAATTCCGCCCGGGCCTCAGCTCCCGGCGTACTCCCAGTGCCAGGGCTCCTCGCGGCCGTTGCCCGGATCGGCCCACGTGGGGTGCAGGAAGCCGAAACGGCCGGCGTTGGCGACCATCCACGAGTACTGCGCCGTCCCGAACGTCTGGATGCCCCCGCACAGGTCCACGGCCAGCCCCCAGCCGTGGTTGCTCGTCCCCGGGACGGCGGCCAGGGCCGGCTTCTCGCCGTAGAGCTTCACCTGGCCGGCGTAGGTCCGGTAGGAGTCGGTGATGCAGATCGGGCCGCCGAACGCGGTGGCGTACGCCGCGGACATCGCCCGGTAGGCCGCCGCGGCGTCGCAGCGCAGCGAGTGCCCGGCCGCGCCCAGGGGGCACATCGCACTGGGCGGGATCAGCCCGTTGGGATAGCCGCCCCACTGGCGCGCACCGTCGAAGCTGGGCGGGTAGACGCTGTTGCCGCACTCCATCCGCAGCGCTCCCCCGGTCGGACCGGGGCCGGCCACCGGCGGACGCTGGCCGAGGCTCGGCCGGCCCACCCCCACGACCTGCTCGGCCGGCAGCGTGCGCACGACCACGGCGCCGGCCCGGGCGTCGGCCGCGAGCATGGTCCGCGCGTCCAGCGCGATGCCCACGTGCCCGAGCCCCGCCTCCGGCGTGCCCAGGAACACGAGGTCGCCGGGCAGCACGTCGACGGGCGCGACCGGCGTCGTGACGGCGAACAGCTCGGCCTGGTTCCCCGGGAGCGCGACCCCGGCCCGCCCGTAGACCGACTGGACCAGCGAGCCGCAGCTCCAGGACTCCGGACCGGCCGTGCCCGGCGCGTAGGGCAGCCCCAGGGCCTCCATGGCGGCGGTCACCGCGGTGAGCGTCTCCGCGGGCAGCACGAGCAGCGAGGCGGGCTGGCCGGGCAGCTGGGCCGCGCCGCGCTGGGCGCCCCCGCCGGCCGCGCCGACCGGCACGAGGCGTTCGGGGAGCCCCGCCGCCGGCTCGCGCAGCGCGGACGCGGGCGGCGGCACGATCCCCGCCGCGGTCAGCTGGTCGAGGTACCCCCGCCAGCTGGCCGCCGTCCGGTCGTTGACCTCGACCTGCTCGGCCTGCAGCTGCGCCAGCTGGCGGTCCACCGCGCCCAGCGCCTCGTCCAGCTCGTCGGTCACCGCCGAGGCCGCGGCCTCCAGCTCGGCGGCCCGGGCGCCGACCTCGGCGGCGCGGGCGCGCGCCTGCTCGAGCGCCTCGGTCGCCGCGCGCTGCTGCTCCACGGCAGCCCGGCGCTGCGCCTCGGCGGTGCCGATCACCGTCGCGGCGTGCCGGTCCACGACGTCCAGGAAGCTCAGCGCCGCGACCACCTCGCCGGGGGCGCCACCGCTGAGCAACAGGGTGAGCGGCGACAGCGCCCCGCCGTCCCGGTACACGGCCGAGGCGTACTGGGCGACGACCCGCTGGTACCCCGCCAGCTCGCCCTCGGCGTCGCCGAGCACCGCCTCGGCGTCGGCGACGGCGCGCTCCGCCTCGGCCAGCGCGTCCCGGGCCGCGGCCACCTCGCCCTGCTGCTCCTGCAGGCCCTGCTGGACCTCGGACGCGCGCTGCTGGAGGCGGTCCAGCGCCCGGCTGTCGAGGACGCCGGAGGTGCCTCCGGGCTGGTCGCTGGGCGCCGCCGCCGCCGGGGCCGCCGTGCCGAGCAACGCCAGGACCACGAACGGTGCGACGAGCACGCGCGAGCGCCACGGGGAGCGCGGGGACATCGGACCACCTCTGCGGATCTGGGCAGCGTCGCCCACCGCAGGAATGTTGTCCCGCGCACGGGCGAAGCGCCAGGTGAGCGGCTCGGAACCGCCCGCGCGGGCGACCCCGCCGGCAGCTGCGGCCCGGATCCCGGTCGGCGCGGCACCCCGGGACTGTCAGCACCCCGACCTACCGTCCGCCCCGTGAGCTCCTCCCCCACCCTCCCGCACTACGTGCAGGGCACGATCGAGGAACTGGGCACCCCGCTGGCGGAGGTCACCTTCGTCGTGGTCGACCTCGAGACGACCGGCGGCTCCCCCAAGGACTGCGCGATCACCGAGATCGGCGCGGTCAAGGTCCGCGGCGGCGCCGTCCTCGGGGAGTTCCAGACGCTGGTCGACCCCGGCCAGGAGATCCCGCCCTACATCAGCGTGCTCACCGGGATCACGACGGCGATGGTCGCCGCGGCGCCGCGGATCGGGACGGTGCTGCCGGCGTTCCTCGAGTTCGCCCGCGGAGCGGTGCTGGTGGCGCACAACGCCCCGTTCGACCTCGGCTTCCTCAAGGCGGCGTGCGCGCAGAACGGCATCCTGTGGCCGGCGGCGGCGTCGGTGGACACCGCGGTGCTCGCCCGGCGGCTGCTCACCCGCGACGAGGTGCCCAACTGCAAGCTGGGCACGCTCGCACCGTTCTTCCGCGCCACCACCTCCCCGACGCACCGCGCGCTGGACGACGCGCGGGCCACCGTCGACGTGCTGCACGGCCTGTTCGAGCGGCTGGGGCCGCTGGGCGTCTCCTCGCTCGAGGAGCTCACCGGCCTGACCCGGCAGATCGACCCGGAGCGGCGGCGCAAGCGGCACCTGGCCGACACCGTCCCCTCCGGCCCGGGCGTCTACCTCTTCCGCGGGCCGCGCGACGAGCCGCTCTACGTGGGGACGTCGACCGACCTGCGCACCCGGGTGCGCAGCTACTTCACCGCCGGCGAGCAGCGCAGCCGGATCACCGAGATGGTGGCCCTCGCATCCCGGGTGGACGCGATCCCGTGCGCGCACGCGCTGGAGGCCGCGGTCCGCGAGCTGCGGCTGATCGCCGAGCACAAACCCCGGTACAACCGCCGGTCCCGCTTCCCCGAACGGGCCCTGTGGGTGCGGCTCACCGACGAGCCCTTCCCCCGGCTCTCGGTGGTGCGCCGCGTCCGCCCCGGCGCGGGGGTGTTCCTCGGTCCCTTCCCCGACCGGCGGGCCGCCGACGCCGCCGTCGCGGCCGTGCACGAGTCCCTGCCCCTGCGGCAGTGCACCGCCCGCATCCCGGCGCGGGCGCCGGCCGGCTCGGCGTGCGCGCTGTTCGACATGGGGCGGTGCGGAGCGCCCTGCACGGGCTCCCAGTCCGTCGCCGAGTACGCCGACGTCGCGGCGGTCCTCCGGGCGGCGGTCGCCTGCGATCCGGGCGCGCTGGTGGCCCCGCTGCTGGACCGGGTCGACCGGCTGGCGGCCGAGGAGCGCTACGAGGACGCCGCGGTCCTCCGGGACCGCATCGCGGTGCTGCTGAGGGCGGTCCGGCGGCGTCAGCGGCTGGAGTCGCTCGCCGCCGTCCCGGAGCTGGTCCTGGCCCGTCCGGACGGCGCGGGCGGCTGGGAGCTGTCCGTCGTCCGCCGCGGGCGGCTGGTGTCCGCCGGGGTCGCGCCGCGGGGGGCGTCGGTCCGCGCGACGCTGGCCGGCCTGCTCGGCACCGCCGAGACCCTGCTCGGACCCGACGGGGAGATCGCCGCGTCCGTCGACGAGACCGAGCTGGTGCTCCGCTGGATGGAGAAGCCGGGCACCCGGCTGGTCGAGCTCGACGGCACCCTCGCCAGCCCCGCCCCCGGCACCGGCGCCTTCAGCCGCTTCCTCGCGATGGCCGACGGCAGTGGAGCCGGCCGCGACCCGTTCGCCGACGGCCGGTCACTGGGGACCCGTGCCCGCCCGGACCGGATCACGGCGGGCGTGGGCGCCGGCGGCCGGCCACCGCTAGCATCGCCGGCGTGATCACCGCCATCGTGATGATCGACGCCGCCACCGATTCGATCCCCGAGGTGGCCGCGGCGATCGCCGACCTCGACGGCGTGAGCGAGGTCTACTCCACCGCCGGCGAGGTCGATCTGATCGCCCTCGTCCGCGTGCGCGAGTTCGAGCAGGTCGCCGAGGTGATCGCCGGCCGGATCAACAAGGTGCCCGGCGTGCTCGAGACCGAGACGCACATCGCCTTCCGGGCCTACTCCCGCCACGACCTCGAGGCGGCGTTCGCCATCGGGTTCGAGTCGGCCGACTGAGCCCGGCCGCGCCGGTCAGCCGGCGAGGCCGTCCCGTACCGCCCGGCTGACCGACACCCAGCGCTCCAGCTGAGCGGCCGCGCGGCCCTCGTCGACCGCGGCCGCGGCGCGCTCCAGCCCGGCGGCGAGCCCGTCGTGCAGTCCGGTGGAGTGCTCGTCGAAGGCCGCGAGCGCCGCCGCCGCGTTGAGCAGGACGGCGTCGCGGACGGGGCCCTGCTCCCCGTCCATCACCCGGCGGAACACGTCGGCGTTGAAGGCCGGCGACCCGCCGCGCAGCGCGTCGGGCCCCGACGCCGGGATGCCCAGCGCCGCGGGGTCCACCCGGTCGGGGACGACGGCGCCGTCGCGCACGACCCAGGCCGACGACGTCGTCGCCGTCGTCAGCTCGTCGAGCCCGTCGTCACCGCGGAACACCACGGCCCGGGCGCCCCGGGCGGCCAGGACCTCCGCCAGGACCGGCGCCATGGCGCGGTCGGCGCAGCCGATGGCGGCGGCCACCGGCCGCGCCGGGTTGGTGAGCGGGCCGAGGAAGTTGAAGACCGTGGCGATGCCCAGTTCCCGGCGGGGTGCGCCGGCGTGCCGCATGCCGGGGTGGAACACCGGCGCGAAGAAGAAGCCGATGCCGGCTTCCTGGACGCAGCGCGCGACCCCGGCCGCCGGCAGATCGATGACGACGCCCAGCTCCTCGAGCACGTCCGCCGCCCCGGAGGAGGACGACGCCGCCCGCCCGCCGTGCTTGGCGACCGGCGCCCCGGCAGCGGCGGTGACGACCGACGCCATCGAGGAGATGTTCACCGTGTGCGCGCCGTCGCCACCGGTGCCCACGATGTCCACGCACGCCAGCGGGAGCGAGACCGGCGTCGCCTGGGCGAGCATCTCGGCGGCCAGACCGGAGACCTCCTGCGCCGAGGCGCCCTTGGCCCGGAGCGCGACGGCGAAGCCGGCGACCTGGGCCGGCGTCGCCTCCCCGGTCATCACCTCGCGCATCGCCCAGGCGGTGTCCTCCGCGGTGAGGTCCTGGGAGGCGAGCAGCCGGTTGAGCAGGCCCGGCCAGGACGGCCGGGCGGCAGGAGCGGTGGTCACCGCGGGATCACCGGACCGCGGGACGACGGACGGAGCTGCGCAGCAGGTCCGCGACGAGCCCCGGCGCGGTCAGCGGGTCGACGGGCAACGGGAGGGTGCCCTCGGCGCGGGACCAGTGCGCCAGCCAGCGATCGGGCTGCCGGGCGATGAGGACGCACACGGCCGGGCGGTCGGGCACCTCCTGGTCGAGCTGCCGGGCCAGCGCCAGCCCCCCGGTCGGCTGCGACTCGCCGTCCAGGATGCACAGCGCGACACCCCCGGCGTCGACGGCCGCGACGACCTCCTCGCCGGTGGCGCACTCGATCCAGGTGAGGGGGCCGACATCCGGGGCGGGACGGCGCCCGACCGCGGTGCGCACCGCCTCGCGGGTCTCGGCTCGGGAGCTGTAGACCAGCACGGTGGCCGGTGCGTCGGGGGTTCCGGCTGTGCTCACGCGGGCGAGCCTAGTGGTTCGGCCCGGGTCCGCTGGTGAGGACGGCCGCCGCCCGCTCCGGGGACGATCCCGGCGCGCGCCACGCCGGGCCGACCCGAGGTCGTCACGAGTCTCGGCCGATGCCATGATGACCGGGTGACAACGGCCCCCGTGGCGAGCAGCACCTTCGACCCTTCGCGGGTGCACTCCCTGACCCGACCGAACATGGTCAGCGTCGGCACGATCATCTGGCTCTCGAGTGAGCTGATGTTCTTCGCCGGCCTGTTCGCCATGTACTTCACCGCCCGATCCCGGGCCGGCGCCGAAGGGTGGCCGCCAGAGCCGACAGAGCTGAACCTGCCGTACGCCACGGTCTTCACCATCATCCTGGTGCTGTCCTCGGTGACGTGTCAGTTCGGTGTCTTCGCGGCCGAGAGCGGCAACGTCTACGGCCTGCGGCGCTGGTTCACGATCACGTTCGTGATGGGCCTGATCTTCGTCGTGGCCCAGATGAACGAGTACCGCGTCCTGGTGACCGAGCACGGCACGTCCATCTCGTCGTCGACGTACGGCTCGGTCTTCTACATCACCACCGGGTTCCACGCGTTGCACGTCATCGGTGGGCTGGTCGCGTTCGTCTACCTGCTCATCCGGTCCACCATGGGCCGCTTCACGCCGGCACAGGCGACCGCGGCGATCGTGGTCTCCTACTACTGGCACTTCGTCGACGTCGTGTGGGTCGGGCTCTTCGCCACGATCTACCTGATCCGCTAGGGGAACGGTGTCCACCACGCACCCGCAGTCCGACGCCGCACCGTCCGACGCCGCGACCGCCTCGCCGGTCGCCCGCGCCCGGGCGCGCCGCCGCAGCAAGCACCGCCGCCGGGTCGCCAACGTGGCCGGGCTCATGGCGAGCCTGGTCCTCACCGGCGCGCTCTACTCGGTCTTCAGCCCCGCGCAGGCGGCCCCGGCCGACAGCAGCAGCGAGTCGGCCGCCGAGGCGGCCGGCCGCGAGCTGTACGAGCGCAGCTGCATCTCCTGCCACGGTGAGAACCTCGAGGGCGTCCCCGACCGGGGCCCCTCGCTGATCGGCGTCGGCGAGGCGTCGGTCTACTTCCAGGTCCACACCGGGCGCATGCCCCTCGTGCGCCAGGAGGCCGACGCCGCGGCCAAGCCCGCGGTCTTCTCCGACGAGGAGATCGACCAGCTGATGGCCTACGTCCAGGCCAACGGCGGCGGCCCGACCCTCCCGTCGGGTGACCTCCGCGACGGTGACATCGCCGAGGGCGGCGAGCTCTTCCGGCTGAACTGCGCCTCGTGCCACAACTTCGTCGGCGAAGGCGGTGCGCTCTCGTCCGGCAAGGCGGCGCCGAGCCTCAACGACTCCACCGACCTCGAGATCTACACGGCGATGCTGACCGGCCCGGAGAACATGCCGGTGTTCGGCGACAACCAGCTCACGTCGGAAGAGAAGCGCTCGATCATCAACTACGTCCAGACGATCGGCGAGCAGGCCGACCCGGGCGGCGCCGGCATCGGCCGCGTCGGCCCCGTGGCCGAGGGCCTGGTCATCTGGGTGGTCGGCATCGGCGTACTGATGTTCGGCATCTTCTGGATGGGGAGCAAGGCGTGACGACGCACGACACCCGCCCCGGCTCGACCGGTGGCGCGGACACGGCCGGCCCGCTGCACGGCGGCCCGGACGACGACTACACCCCCGAGCAGCTCGCGGCCATGCCGCGGGAGGACCTCGACCGCCTGGGTGCCCGGTACGACGGCGTGCAGATCCTGCACGTCGACCCGGGCCCCGAGCCGGGCTCACCGATGGAGCGGCGGGCGATCCGCCAGGTCGGCCTGACCTTCACGCTCGCCGGGCTGTCCGCGCTGGCCTTCGTCGTCGTCTACGTCGGGGCGGGCTGGTTCTTCCCCGACTGGCAGTGGAGCGTCTCGGGGAGCGACTTCAGCGCCTTCTTCACGCCCCTGCTGGGCGCGACCATGGGTCTGGCGCTCGCGCTCGTCGGCGTGGGCCTCGTGCTCTTCAGCAAGAAGCTGCTGCCGCACGAGACGGCCGTCCAGGACAAGCACGACGGCTCGCACTTCGACCGGGTCACCACCGGCGCGACGCTGGTCGGCGGTCTGCACAACAGCGGGCTGGCCCGTCGCAAGCTGATCACCCGCTCGCTCGGCTTCATGGGTGGCGGCCTCGGCCTCATGCTGCTCATGCCCCTCGGCGGCCTGATCAACAACCCGAACAAGGGCAACCCGCTCGGCCGCACCGCCTGGGCCGAGGGCGTTCGCCTGGTGCGCAACGACGGCAGCCCGATCCGCCCCGGCGACCAGGAGCCCGGCTCGCTCGAGACGGTCTTCCCGGCCGTTCCCGGCGGCAACCGCCAGTCCGACGCCGCCACGATGCTCATCCGGCTCCGTCCGGAGCAGCGCGAGCAGGAGGCGCCGCGCGAGGGCCAGGGCGACTTCGGCTACGGCGACTACGTCGCGTTCTCCAAGATCTGCACCCACGCCGGCTGCCCGGTGTCGCTGTACGAGCAGGAGACCAGCCGGATCCTCTGCCCGTGCCACCAGTCGCAGTTCGACGTCACCCAGGGCGCCAAGCCGGTCTTCGGCCCGGCGACGCGGTCCCTGCCCCAGCTGCCGATCACGGTCGACGACGAGGGCTTCTTCGTCGCCCGCGGCGACTACCCTGAGGCCGTAGGCCCCACGTACTGGAACCGGGAGCGCATCTGATGGCAGCTACCGCCACGGCCCCGGGAGCTCCGACGACCCGGCTCGGCAAGCAGGCGTACGAGATCGACGACCGCCTGATCGTCGCCGGCCCCCTGCGCCGGACGCTGAACAAGGTCTTCCCCGACCACTGGTCTTTCCTGCTCGGTGAGATCGCGCTCTACTCGTTCCTCATCGCGCTGCTGTCCGGCACGTACCTGACGTTCTTCTTCGACCCCTCGCTGCGCGAGGTCGTCTACGAGGGCTCGTACGCCCCGCTGCGCGGGGTCGAGATGTCGGCCGCGTACGACTCGGCGCTGAACCTGTCGTTCGACGTCCGCGGCGGCCTCTTCATGCGCCAGGTCCACCACTGGTCCGCGCTGCTGTTCGTCGCCTCGATCGTGATCCACCTGCTGCGCATCTTCTTCACCGGCGCGTTCCGCCGGCCGCGGGAGACCAACTGGATCATCGGCGTGGTCATGCTGGTGCTGGCCCTGCTCATGGGCGTCACCGGCTACACCCTCCCCGACGACCTGCTCTCGGGCACCGGGCTCCGCATCATCAGCGCGATCATCCTGTCCGTCCCTGTCATCGGCACCTGGGCGCACTGGGCGGTCTTCGGTGGTGAGTTCGTCGGCGAGCTGATCATCGGGCGCTTCTACATCGCGCACGTGCTGATCATCCCGGCGATCCTGCTGGCCCTGATCGCGGTGCACCTGCTGCTCCTGGTCAAGCAGAAGCACACGCAGTTCGCCGGCCCCGGCCGCACCGAGCACAACGTCGTCGGCAACCGGCTCTTCCCGACCTTCGCGGCGAAGGCGACCGGCCTGCTGTTCATCGTGTTCGGCGTCATCGCCGCGCTGGGCGGTCTCGTGCAGATCAACCCGGTGTGGCTGTGGGGGCCGTACAACCCCGCGCAGGTCTCCTCGGGGTCGCAGCCCGACTGGTACGTCCTCTTCCTGGACGGTTCGACGCGAATCTTCCCGGCGTGGGACATCAACCTCCCCGGCGACTACACGATCCCGGCGCTGTTCTGGCCGACCGTCGTGGTCGCGGGTGCGATGTTCACGGTGCTGGCGCTCTACCCGATGATCGAGCGGAAGCTCAGCGGGGACACGGCGTCCCACCACCTGCTGCAGCGCCCCCGGGACGTCCCGGTGCGGACCTCGCTGGGCATGATGGGGCTGACCTTCTACGGCGTCCTGATGCTCTCCGGTGGGAACGACGTCTTCGCGGACAAGTTCGACGTGAGCCTGAACGCGATGACCTGGTTCGGCCGGCTCGGCGTGATCGTCCTCCCGCCGCTGGTCTACATGCTCACCTACCGCATCTGCCTGGGTCTGCAGATGCACGACCGCGAGGTGCTGGAGCACGGCATCGAGACCGGTGTCATCCGGCGCCTGCCGCACGGTGAGTTCATCGAGGTCCACCAGCCCCTCGGCCCGGTGGACGAGCACGGCCACGGCACGCTCGCGTACGGCGGTGCGCCGGTGCCGAAGAAGATGAACCAGGTGGGTGGCGCCCGACGGGCCATCCGCGGCTTCTTCAAGCCGATCGAGGAGCCCTCGCAGGTCGAGCTGGAGCAGCGTGCCGAGGGCCGCGGGCTGGCCGCCGGCGAGAACCGCGAGCTCAGCTCCTCCGGCCGCCCGTCCGAGGGTGGGCGCCCGCAGGAGCCGCGCGACTGACGTCGGCAACGCACGAACAGCAGGGCCCCGGTGGATCCGTCCACCGGGGCCCTGCTGCATTCCGGCGCCCCGCTGCATGCCAGGACGACGCCGCACCGCCCCGCTACCCGCTGCCCGTTGCCGCACCGCCTCTGGGTCCGCGCCGTGCAGCGCAGGTCGTCGGCCGGGCCCCAGGTGCAGCGCCGGCGTCTACGCGCATGGCGACCCCTCCATGGCCGGCAACCACTGACCCCGGCGGCGGCCCACCACCGCCGGCCTGCCGTGGGGGCGGTCCTCTCGCGCTGGGGCTCCGGCAGCCCTCCCCCAGCACGAGAGCCACCCACAGAGCCGCCCGCCCCCTGGGGGCCGCACATCAACCACCGGCTCGTGTGCCGGGCCCCTACTCAGCGCGCCGTCGGGCTTCCGGAGGCCCACTCACGCTCGAGGGGCCTGCGCAGCACTCCCCCAGCACGAGAACCACCCCCACAGCGGCCCACCGGCTCCGGGTCAGGGGCTCGGTGCCCGGACGTCCGTCGCGCCGGACCGGCCGAGGGCCCCTCCCGCCGCAGCGGAAGGGGCCCTCGGACCGTGGTGGGTGGAGCTCAGCTCTGCGTGGCGTTCTGCCCCACGTAGTACTCGAAGAGCAGCCCGCCGACCGTGAGGAGGACGGCGACGGCGCCCATCGCGATCAGCCAGTAGTAGAAGAACGACAGCCCCAGGGCGGTCAGACCGACCGACAGGGCGATGCCCAGCGGCCAGTAGCTGGCCGGGCTGAAGAAGCCGAGCTCGCCGGCGCCGTCGGCCATCTCGGCGTCCTTGCGGTCCTCGGGGCGGGCGTCGATGCGCCGCGACACGAACCAGAAGAACATGCCGACCATGCCGGTCAGGCCGGCGGAGAGGATCAGCGCCGTGGTGCCGATCGGCTCCCTCGCCCACACGCCGTAGACCACGCCTGCGGCGATGCAGAAGAACGCGATGATGTTGAAGATCAGCGCCTCGACCTTCACGGTCGTGCCTCCTCAGGCGTCGTGGCGGTGGGGGCCGGGGCCGTGCGGCGGTCAGCCATTGCTCGACTGCTGCTCGTCGTCGTTCTTGGCCTGGAAGAGCTCCAGCGGCGTCGTGGTCGTCGAGGCGCCCGGCTGACCGATCTCCTCGAGGGCCTCGAAGGTGTCCAGCCCCTCCTCGCGCGCCGCGAGGTAGGCGTCGTAGTCGTCCCCGGAGACCGCGCGCACCTCGAAGTTCATGTACGCGTGGTAGGTCCCGCACAGCTCGGCGCAGCGGCCCACGTAGGCGCCCTCCTCGCGGACGGTCACCTCGAAGACGTTGTCGCGGCCGTTGTCGTTGCCGGGGATGACGTCGAGCTTGAAGAGGAACTCCGGCACCCAGAACGAGTGGATGACGTCGGCCGAGGCGACCTCGAAGCGGATCGAGCGGTCGGTCGGCAGGACCAGGATCGGGATCTCACTGCTGCTGCCGATCGTGTTCACCGGCTCGCCGTCGGTGCCCGTGGTCTCCGGGTAGACGAACTGCCAGTTCCACTTGAAGGCGTTGACCGCGATCGTCTCGTCCGGGGTGTCGCTGCGCTCCTGCACCTCGTTCTGCGTCACCACGGTGAAGAAGAACAGCGCGGCGATGATCAGGAACGGCGCGATCGTGTAGGCGATCTCCAGCGGCAGGTTGTACGCCGTCTGCCGCGGCAGCTCGTCGCTGCGCTTCCGGTGGGCGACGACCGAGTAGAGGATCAGCCCCCAGACCAGGACGCCGACGACGAGGGCTGCGATGACCGAACCGGTCCACAGCTCACGCATCGACTCGGCCTCGTCGGTGATGCCCTCGGGCCAGCCGAACCGCCAGAACTCGTTGTTGGGCATGTCGCACCCCGTGAGGGTCAACACCCCCAGGAGACCGAGCGCGGCCAGCCGCGCGAGCCTGCTGCCTCGAGCCACTGCTCGTTGCCTCCTCGTCCTCCGTCCGGTGCGCCCGGACGGTCCTCCCGGCGGGGCCGCGAGCCGGTTTCGGCAGGCGGCGTCCACGCCGATCTCAGTGTGTGTCGAGACTAGCCGACGGCGCTCGGCGGCTGACCACCGGAGACGCGTTCCCGGCGGGTCGCGGCGACTGTGGCCGATCACGCCCGTCGCGTCGGGGGCCGGATCGGGCGAGCCGGTTAGAGTCGTGGCGTGTGGTACCGCCTGCTGACCCCCAAGTGGGTGCTCCTCCACCTGCTGGTGGCCGCGCTCTTCGTCGCCACCTGGTTCCTCGGGTTCTGGCAGCTCACCAAGGCCGAGGACGGCGGCGGCGCGGTCAACTGGAGCTACGCGCTGCAGTGGCCGCTCTACGGCGTCATGGGGCTCTGGTTCTACGTGCGCATGGCCCGCGAGGAGCTGCACCGGAACCCGGACGACGACGTCCCGGGCAACGCCGTGGTGCTCTACCAGCGGCCGCGCATCGACGCCACCGGCGACCCCGAACTGGCCGCCTACAACGCCTACCTCGCCGAGCTCAACGAGAAGGCCCTCGGGCAGCGGGCCGATCATGGTCGGTGAGCGCACGGCCTCGTCCCGCACCTCGGACGAGGCCATCGCCCAGGCCCTGCTCCGCTACCGGGTCATGGCGACCGTCGTCGGCGTCCTGCTCATCGCGCTGATCTTCGTCGCCGTGCCGCTGAACCACCTGGCCGACGTCCCCGGGCCCTCGACGGTCCTGGGCACCGCGCACGGCTGGCTCTACGGTCTGTTCTTCCTGTCGGCGGTCGACCTCGCGCTGCGCGCGAAGTGGACCCTCAAGGGCTTCCTGCTGACGGTGATCGCCGGCACGGTGCCGGTGCTCTCCTTCGTCGCCGAGCGCCGCGCGACGGCGAAGATGCGCGCCGGCCAGCAGGTCTGACGCCACCGGCCCCGCCCTTCCCCTGCGATCCCCGGGAGACCTGCGCCTGATGTGCGGCCTGCTCGCCTACTTCTCCACCGACGCCGACCGCGTCGACGACGGCACGGTCGCGGCGGTGCGCTCGGCCCAGCACTGCCTGCGCCACCGCGGCCCCGACGAGACCGAGCAGTGGTGGGACGGCTCCGCCGTGTTCGGCTTCAACCGGCTGTCGTTCATCGACATCGAGCACAGCCACCAGCCGATGCCCTACGCCGACGGCCGCTACCGGATCGTCTTCAACGGCGAGATCTACAACTACCTGGAGCTCCGCGAGGAGCTGAAGGCCGCCGGCGCCACCTTCGCCACCGAGGGCGACACCGAGGCGATCGTCGCGGGCTACCACCTGTGGGGCGAGGACGTCGTCCACCGGCTGCGGGGCATGTTCGCCTTCCTCATCTGGGACACCGAGACCCGCACGGTCTTCGGTGCCCGCGACCCGTTCGGCATCAAGCCGCTGTTCGTGACCCGCCTGGCCGACGGCGCCGTCGCCTTCTCCTCGGAGAAGAAGGCGCTGCTGGAGCTGCTCGGCGGCAGCGCGGCCGCCGGCGGGGTCGACCCGGCATCCCTGCAGCACTACCTGACCCTGCAGTACGTCCCCGAGCCCGCGACCCTGCACCGCGGCATCCGGCGGATCGAGAGCGGCACCAGCTTCACCGTCTCCGGCGGCGAGCTGACGACCACGCGCTACTTCCACCCCACCTTCCCGATCCGGCCGGTGGCGAAGGACGAGCAGCAGGCCCTCTACGACCGCATCGCCGACGTGCTCGACGACTCGGTGCGGGTGCACATGCGCGCCGACGTGACGGTGGGGTCGTTCCTCTCCGGGGGCATCGACTCGACCGCCATCGCCGCGCTCGCCAAGCGCTACAACCCGAAGCTGCTCACCTTCACCACCGGGTTCGAGCGCCAGGGCTTCTCCGAGATCGACGTCGCCGCCGAGTCGGCCGCGGCGATCGGCGTCGAGCACATCACCAAGGTCGTCACGCCCGAGGAGTTCGCCGACGCCATCCCGCTGGTGGTCTGGTACCTCGACGACCCGGTGGCCGACCCGGCGCTCGTGCCGCTGTACTTCATCGCCCGCGAGGCCCGGAAGCACGTGAAGGTCGTGCTCTCCGGCGAGGGCGCCGACGAGCTGTTCGGCGGCTACAACATCTACCGCGAGCCGCTGTCGCTGGCCGCGTTCGAGAAGCTGCCGCGCGGCGTCCTGCGGGCGCTGGGGGCACTGTCGGCCAGGCTCCCCGACGGGATGCGCGGCAAGGACCTGCTGCGCCGCGGGTCGATCCCGCTCGAGGAGCGCTACTACGGCAACGCCCGGCTCTTCCGCGACGACGAGCTGGGCTTCCTGCGCACCCGCGACCCCGACCAGTCGCACGTCACCGTGACCCGCGAGCTGTACGAGCGCACCCGCGCGGCCGGCTACGACGACGTCACCGCGATGCAGTACGTGGACCTCTTCACCTGGCTGCGCGGCGACATCCTGGTCAAGGCCGACAAGATGACCATGGCCAATTCGCTCGAGCTGCGGGTGCCCTTCCTGGACCCCGAGGTGTTCGCGGTCGCGAGCACGCTGCCGGTGGACCAGCGGGTGACCAAGGAGACGACGAAGTACGCCCTGCGCCGGGCGCTGGAGCAGATCGTGCCGCCGCACGTGCTGAACCGCCGCAAGCTCGGCTTCCCCGTCCCGACCCGCCACTGGCTGGCCGAGGACCTGCACGACTGGGCCCGCTCGGTCATCGAGGCCAGCGGCACCGACGAGTGGCTGGACAAGGCCCAGGTGCTGGCGATGCTGGCCGCCCACCGGGCGAACCAGCGGAGCGGCTCGGCGGTGGACTACTCCCGCAAGCTCTGGACGCTGCTGGTGTTCATGATCTGGCACGGCATCTTCGTCGAGGGACGGATCCGGCCCGAGATCCCGCAGACGGTCTACCCCGTCCGCCTCTGAACGCAGCAGGGCCCGGCACCTCGCGAGAGGTGCCGGGCCCTGGAAGCGCTAGGTCAGCTGAAGCTGTCCCCGCACGCGCAGGAGCTGCCGGCGTTCGGGTTGTCGATCGTGAAGCCCTGCTTCTCGATCGAGTCGACGAAGTCGATCGTGGCGCCACCGAGGTAGGGCCCGCTCATCCGGTCGACGATGACCTCGACGCCACCGAACTCGTAGGTCTGGTCCCCGTCGAGGTACCGCTCGTCGAAGAAGAGCTGGTACCGCAGGCCCGAGCACCCACCGGGCTGGACGGCGATGCGCAGACGCAGGTCGTCGCGGCCCTCCTGGTCCAGCAGTGCCTTGACCTTGCTGGCCGCCGGGTCGCTGAGCAGCACGCCCGTGGATCCGGTCGTGCCACCGTCGAGAGTCGTGGTGTCCTGCACCGTCATGTCCGTGTCCTCCTGCAATCGAGGTGTCCGCTGCGCACCGTCTGTGGCGGATCAACGCCGCCGGGGCGGAGCTTCTTCCACTGTACGGCGCTTCCCCGCGTTTCCCGAGCGGTCGAGGGAGTCCACGTAGACTCCCGCTCTGTGAAGCTCCGCCTGCCCGGCCGCCGCAACGCCGCCGAGACGACCGCCACCGACACCTCGGCCGACTCCGGCGAGCACACCGCGCACCTGGTGAAGACCTCGGGCAAGGGGCGGCCCACCCCCCGGCGCAACGAGGCGCAGGGTCGCCGGCCGGGTCCCCCGCCGCCCCCGCCGACCACGCGCAAGGAGGCCTACCGCCGCGCGCGCGAGCAGCAGGCGGCCCGACGCGGTGACGCCCGCCTGGCGGCCGCCCGCGGCGACGACGCCTTCCTCCCGGCGCGCGACCGCGGACCGGTCCGCAAGACCGTCCGCGACCTGGTCGACGCCCGCCGCAACGTCGGCAGCTGGTTCCTGGCCATCGCCGGCGTCGCGCTGATCGGCACGTTCGTGCCGAGCGCCACGATCCGGGGCTACGCCAGCTTCCTGCTGTTCGGCTTCTTCCTGCTGCTCATCGTCGACTCGGTCGTGCTGAACCGGAAGATCAAGAAGACGCTGGCCGAGCGCTTCCCGGCCGACACCAAGACCCGGGGCGCCTCCTGGTACGGCATCAGCCGCGCGACGATGATCCGCCGCTGGCGGTTCCCCAAGCCCGAGGTCCCGCTCGGCGCCGACGTCTGACCCGCGCCCTCCGTGCACGTCCGGCTGCTCGGCACCGGCGCGGCCGACGGCTGGCCCAACCCGTGGTGCTCGTGCGCGTCCTGCGCGGACGCCCGCGCCCGCGGTGAGTCCCGGCGGCAGACGTCGGTGCTCCTCGACGGCGGGGTCCTGCTGGACCTCTCCCCCGCCCTGCCCCCCGACGGCGTCTCGCTGGCCGGCGTGCACACGGTCCTGGTGACCCACGCCCACCCCGACCACTGCGCGCCCTTCGCCCTGCTGTGGCGGCACTGGGTGCTGCCCGGCGAGCACCTCACGATCGCCGGGCCGGCCGAGGTGCTCGAGACCTGCCGGCCGTGGCTGGCGCCCGGCGCCCCGGTCGAGCTGGTGGCCGTCGAGCCGGGAGCGACGCTGCGCGTGCGCGGCTACGACGTCCGCGTGCTGCCGGCCGACCACGAGGTGCCGGCGGTGCTCTACGACGTCACCGGCCCCGACGGCGCGCGGCTGCTGTACGCCACGGACACCGGCCCGCTGCCGGACGCCGCGCTCGCGGCGGTCGAGGGCGCGGCGTTCGACGTCGTCCTGCTCGAGCAGACGTTCGGCGACAAGCGCGACCACGGCACCCGTCACCTCGACCTCGGCAGCTTCCCGGTCGAGCTCGCCCGGCTGCGCGCCGCCGGCGCGGTCACCCCGGGCACCGACGTCGTCGCCGTGCACCTGAGCCACCACAACCCGCCCGCCGCGGAGCTGGCCGCCCGGCTCGCCGGGCACGGTGCCCGCGTGCTCCCCGACGGAGCGGAACTGCAGGTGGGGGCCTACCGTCGGCGTCCGTGGAATTCCGACGCCTCGGCCGCTCCGGCCTGACCATCTCCGAGATCGCCTACGGCAACTGGCTCACGCACGGCAGCCAGGTCGAGGAGGACGCCGCGCACGCGTGCGTGCGCGCCGCCCTCGACGAGGGCATCACGACCTTCGACACCGCCGACGTGTACGCCGGCACGAAGGCCGAGTCCGTGCTCGGCCGGGCGCTGGCCGGTCAGCGCCGCGAGGGGCTGGAGATCTTCACGAAGGTCTACTGGCCCACCGGTCCCGGCCGCAACGACCGCGGGCTGTCCCGCAAGCACATCATGGAGAGCTGCACCGCCTCGCTGAAGCGGCTGCAGACCGACTACGTCGACCTCTACCAGGCGCACCGCTACGACTCCTCGGTGCCGCTGGAGGAGACGATGACGGCCTTCGCCGACCTCGTGCGGCAGGGCAAGGTGCTCTACATCGGCGTCTCGGAGTGGAACGCCGAGGAGATCGCCGCCGGCGCCGGGCTCGCCCGCGAGCTGGGCATCCAGCTGATCAGCAACCAGCCGCAGTACTCGATGCTGTGGCGGGTGATCGAGGACGAGGTCGTACCCACGTCCGAGAAGCACGGCCTGTCGCAGATCGTCTGGTCACCGCTGGCGCAGGGCATCCTCACCGGCAAGTACCTGCCGGGTCAGCAGCCGCCGACGGACTCCCGCGGCGGCCACGCCGAGGCCGGCGGGTCGATGCAGCAGTTCCTCAGGAACGAGGAACTCCTCACCCGCGTGCAGGACCTGAAGCCGATCGCGGCCGACCTCGGTCTCTCGATGGCCCAGCTGGCGGTCGCCTGGGTGCTGCAGAACCCGAACGTCGCCGCCGCGATCATCGGGGCGAGCCGCCCGGAACAGGTGCAGGACAACGTCAAGGCCGCCGGCGTGCGGCTCGACGCCGACGTCCTCGCGCGCATCGACGAGGTGCTCGGCGGCGCCGTGGAACGCGACCCGGGCAAGGTCTCGCGCGGCGCCTGATCGTCGAGGTCTCCTGACCCTCACCCTGAGGGAGAGGGTCAGGAGGCCGCCAGGCCCATCGGGCCGTAGACCTCCCGGTCGTCCTCGAACAGGGTCACGGTGGCGACGCCCCGCTCGAGCAGGTCGCGCCAGTTCTCCCCCAGCCAGGACTCCGCATCCCCCTGGTTGTCCGAGGGCGGGATCTCGACCCCGATGGACGACGGTTCGACGGTCGCCCCGGACGGATCCTCCAGGCGCCAGTACCAGCTCATCCCCGCAGGCTAGTGCCCCCCGGGGCGGGAACGTGATCATCATCCGGGTTACTCGCGTCGTCGACCGGGCATGGCAGTCCACCGACTGCGTCCGAGCGGAGGATCCATGACCGCAGCTCCACCCCCGCCGTCGGCGACCGGTGCCACCCGCGCCGCCGGCTCCCCTGCAGACCCCGCCGACGCCACCACCGGCCAGCTGATCACCCAGCTCACCGAGCAGGTCAGCCGGCTGGTCCGCGACGAGGCCCGGCTGGCCCAGGCCGAGGTCGCGCAGAAGGCGAAGCGGCTCGGCATCGGCGCCGGGCTGTTCGGCGGCGCCGGCCTGTTCGCCTTCCTGGGCCTGGCCGTGCTCGTCGCCACCGCCGTGCTCGCCCTCGACCTGGTCCTGCCCGCCTGGCTTGCCGCGCTCGTCGTCGCCGTCGTCCTCCTGGCCATCGCCGGCGTGCTGGCGCTGATCGGCAAGAAGGACGTCGAGAAGGCCAGCCCACCGGTGCCCACGCAGGCCATCGCCGGCGTCCAGGCCGACATCGCCGCCGTCAAGCAGGGGCTGTCGCGGTGACCTCCCCCGACGGCACCGGCGACGTCGAGGCGCTCCGGGCGGAGATCGACGCGACCCGCGAGGAGCTGGGCCGCACGGTCGACGCACTGAGCAACCGGCTCGACGTGCCGGCACGTGCGCGCGAGCGGATGGCCCGCACCAAGGACACTGCCGTCGAGACCTATCGGGAGAGCCCGCCCGCCGTGATCGGCGCCGGCGTCGCCCTCGTCGGGCTCGTGGTCGGACTGATCGTGCTGCGCCGTCGGCGCGCCACTGCGAGGAGGAACCGTTGAGCAAGCGCACCAAGGGCGAGGCGAAGAAGAACACCGGCGCGAAGCTCGCCTACCGGCCGATCGGCCTGGTCGCCGGCCTGGTGGCCGGTTCGCTGAGCGGCATCGTGTTCAAGCAGGTCTGGAAGCTCGTCGCCCAGGAGGAGGAGGCACCCTCCGCCCTGCAGAGCGAGTACCGGATGCGGGAGGTCGTCCTGGCGGCCGCCATCCAGGGCGCGATCTTCGCCGCGACCAAGGCGGCCGTCGACCGCGCCGGGGCCCGCGGGTTCAAGCAGGTCACCGGCGCGTGGCCCGGCGACTGAGGAGCACCCGATGACCGGCACGCGGCAACGCGAGAGCGCCGTCGACCGGATCCGCGAACGGGTCGAGGAGAAGGCAGCGCGCCGCGCCGCCGCGGCGAAGGCCGCGGCCGAGGGCCGCGCCACGGGTGATCCCGACAGGCTGCCCGCCGACGCCCCGCGCCCGGAGCAGCTCCCCGGCATCCACGCGTCCTCGCCACTGGGGATCCCGGCGCGCGGGTGGAAGCAGGTCCTCAAGCGCGCCTGGGCGGAGAACAACGCCGACAACATGCCGATCATCGCCGGCGGGGTGGCGTTCTTCGGCTTCCTGGCGATCTTCCCCGCCCTGATCGCCCTGATCTCCATCTACGGGCTCGTGGCCTCCCCGGAGCAGGCCGCCGAGCAGGTCGAGTCGTTCACGTCCGGCCTGCCCGAGGCCGCGCGGGAGCTGATCGCCGAGCAGGTCACCGCGGTCACCGAGAACGCCGGAGGGGCGCTCACGGTCAGCCTGATCGTCTCCATCCTCGCGGCCCTGTGGAGCGCGTCCGGGGGTGTCAACAACGTCGTCAAGGCGGTGAACATCGCCTACGACGAGGCCGAGACCCGCAACTTCGTCAAGCTGCGGGCGCTGTCACTGGTGCTCACGCTGGGCGCGGTCGTGTTCGTGGTCCTGACGATCGGGCTGGTCGCCGTCCTCCCCCTGGTGCTCGACGCGCTCCCGCTCGGTGCCGTCGGGACCGTGCTGGCGGAGATCGGCCGCTGGGTCGCGCTGCTCGCCGTCGTCGCCGGTTCACTGGCGGTGCTCTACCGCGTGGCCCCCGACCGCGACGCGCCGCGCTTCCGCTGGGTCAGCCTCGGCTCGATCGTCGTGACCGTGGTCTGGGCGCTGGTCAGCCTCGGGTTCTCGCTGTACGTGAACAACTTCGGGAGCTACGACAAGACCTACGGGGCGATCGCCGGCGTCATCGTCCTGATGCTGTGGCTGTACCTGACCTGCTACCTGATCCTGCTCGGGGCCGAGATCAACTCCGAGGCCGAGCACCAGACGGGCCACGACACCACCGACGGCGAGCCCGTGCCGATGGGCCAGCGCAACGCCGTGAAGGCGGACACGCTGCCCGAGAAGGCCGAGCCGGAGAAGGGCGACGGCGACCCGACCCGCAAGAACGCGCCCTGACCGGCCTCAGCGCACGTGCGAGGGCACGAACGGCGGCTTGACGACCTCGACCGGCTGCGGCCGGCCGCGGACGTCGACGGCCAGTTCGGCGCCGGCCTCGACGCCCGCCGACGAGTCCAGCAGGGCCAGGGCGATGCCGGTCTTCAGCGTCGGGGAGAAGGTGCCGCTGGTGGTCAGCCCCACCTGGGTGCCGGCGGCGTCGAGCACCGCCATGCCCGCGCGGGGGATGCCCCGGCCGCTCGCCCGCAGCCCCCAGAGCAGGCGGCGGGGACCCGCCTCGCGCTCGGCCAGCAGCGCCTCGCGCCCCCAGAAGGCCGGCTTCTTCCAGCCCACGGCCCATCCGGCGCGCGCCTGCACGGGGGTGATGTCGGGCGACAGCTCGTGGCCGTGCAGCGGATAGCCCATCTCGGTGCGCAGCGTGTCGCGGGCGCCGAGGCCGCAGGGCCGGATGCCGAGATCCTGGCCGGCCTCGAGCAGCGCGTCCCACAGCTCGCCGACCCGGTCGGCGTCCACGAGCACCTCGTAACCGTGCTCCCCGGTGTAGCCGGTGCGGCAGACCGTCACCTCGGCGCCGCCGGCGCCCGTACCGGTCACGAACGACATGTAGGAGAGCTCGCCGGGCAGGCCCAGCAGCTCGAGCACCTGCAACGAGCGCGGACCCTGCACCGCCAGGACGGCGACCTGCTCGTGCCGGTTCTCGACCGTCACGCCCGCCGGCGCCTCGGCGGCCAGCCGGCCCAGCACCTCGGCGGCGTTGGCGGCGTTGGGCACCAGCAGCACCTCGTCGGGCCCGTGCAGGTAGACGATGAGGTCGTCGATCACTCCCCCGGCCCGCGGGTCGCCGTCGGGCAGGCAGCACAGGGTGTACTGCGCTTGACGGGGGCCGATCCGCCCGAGGTCGTTGGTGAGGCAGGCGTCGAGGAACGCCGCCGCGCCCGGTCCGCGCACCGTCCCGGTGCCCAGGTGGGAGACGTCGAACAGGCCCACGCCCTCCCGGACCGCGGCGTGCTCGGCGAGCACTCCCCCGCCGGCGTACTCGATCGGCATCGACCAGCCGCCGAAGTCGGCGAGCTTGGCACCGGCAGCGACGTGCCGGTCGTGCAGCGGGGAGGTCAGCGGGCTCACGGGGGTCACGCTATCGGGAGCCCTACGATCGGACCGTGCCGCCGACGATCACTGCCACCGACCAGCCCCTCGAGAAGCTCACCGCCGACGCGGTCGTCGTCGCGGTCGGCAGGGGGCCCGACGGGCCGCTGCCCACTCCCGGCGCCGAGGCCGTCGACCGGCTGCTCGGCGGCCGGCTGTTCGCGGCGCTGGCCGACCTCGGCGCCCGCGGTGGCGAGGACGAGGTCACCCGCCTGGCCTCCTTCGGCCAGGGTCCCTTCCCGGTCGTCGCCGTCACGGGCCTCGGCGCACCCGACGCCGACGGCGGGTACTCCGCCGAGGCGGTGCGCCGCGCCGCCGGTGCCGCCAGCCGTGCCCTGACCGGGCGCCGGACCCTGGTCAGCCTGCTCGCCGCCGTGGGTGGCGCCCCCGACGCCGAGCGGCTGCACGCCGTCGGCGAGGGCTCGCTGCTCGGCGCGTACGAGTTCACCACCTACAAGTCCGACCTCCCCGCGAACCGGCCGCTGCCGCCCCAGGAGATCACCGTCGTCGTCCCGGGTGCCGGTGAGGCCGAGACCGCGCTGCGCCGGGCCCGCGCCGTCGCCGAGGCCGTCGTCCTCGTGCGCGACCTGGTGAACACCCCGCCCAACGACCTCTTCCCCGCCGAGCTGGCCGCCCGTGGTGCCGCCGCCGGCGAGAAGCTCGGGCTCACCTCCGAGATCCTCGACGAGGACGCCCTGGCTGCCGGCGGCTACGGCGGCATCCTCGCCGTCGGCGGCGGCTCCACCCGCAAGCCGCGGCTGCTCCGCCTGACCTACCGGGGCACGGGCGCACGCAAGAAGATCGCGCTGGTCGGCAAGGGCATCACCTTCGACAGCGGCGGTATCTCGATCAAGCCCGCCGCGAAGATGGAGGACATGAAGAGCGACATGGCCGGCGCCGCGGCCGTGATCGCCACCGTGTGCCTGGTCGCCCAGCTCGGGCTGCCGGTCGAGGTCACCGCGACGGTCCCGATCGCCGAGAACCTGCCCAGCGGCACCGCCTACCGCCCGGCCGACGTCGTGACCTTCCGCAACGGCAAGAAGGCCGAGATCACCAACACCGACGCGGAGGGCCGGGTCGTCCTCGCCGACGCCATCGCCCGCGCCGCCGAGGACCGCCCCGACGCCCTGCTGGAGACCTCGACGCTCACCGGCGCCCAGACCGTCGCGCTCGGCGGCCGCACGGCCGGTGTCATGGGCAGCGACGACCTGCGCGACGCCGTGATCACCGCCTCGCAGCGCGCCGGCGAGTCGATGTGGCCGATGCCGCTGCCCCCCGAGCTCCGGCGCGGGCTGGACTCGTCGGTGGCCGACTTCGTCAACGCGAACACCGACCGCCTGGGCGGGATGCTGGTGGGCGGCCACTTCCTCAAGGAGTTCGTGCCCGCCGACCTGCCGTGGGCGCACATCGACATCGCCGGCCCGAGCTACAACACCGGCGGGCCGTGGGGCTACACGCCCAAGGGCGGCACCGGCGTCCCCGTGCGCACGCTGCTGGCCACCATCGAGGCCCTCATCGCCGAGTGAGCCCTCACAACCCCTTCTGGCGGGAGCTCCAGTCGCGCATCCGCTGGGGGTAGCCGGTGACCTGCGCGTCGTAGACCGGGATGGACAGGTCGCGGGAGAGCTTCCGGGCGACGTCGGGGCCGTCGATGCGTCGCCGGGTCCACTCGCCGTCGGCGGCCACCAGCACGATCGTTGTCTCGGTGACCGTCGTGCGGGGCTCGACGTACCCCTCGACGCCGCGGCGCGAGGCGACGAACTGCTCGAGATGGGTCAGGTCGGTGCGGTGCGAGCCGCGGTCCAGGGTGCCCCGCCGCCCGTCGTCCCTGGCCCGGCCGGGGCGACGACGCCCCCGGCCGCGCAGCCGATCGATGAGCCCCATGGCGCCTCTCCCGTCCTCCGTCGCGCGCCGACCGACCCTCGTGATCATCGGCACGCTCGGGAAGGCAACGGCGCTCCGGGCCGGGTCGTTCCCGGAGTGGCAGGATGGGCCCGAGGCCCCGCCCGCTCGAGCGGGGCCAGACACCGCACCTGAGGAGCAGAACTCGTGAGCGCACCCACGTCCCCCGCCGACCTGGTCATCCTCGGCGGTGGCTCGGGTGGTTACGCCGCGGCGTTCCGGGCTTCCGAGCTCGGCCTGAACGTCGTCCTCATCGAGAAGGACAAGGTCGGCGGCACCTGCCTGCACCGCGGCTGCATCCCGACCAAGGCCCTGCTGCACGCCGGCGAGGTGGCCGACATGGCGCGCGACGGCGAGCAGTTCGGCGTGAAGACGTCGCTGGCCGGCATCGACATGGACGGCGTCAACAACTACAAGAACGGCGTCGTCTCCAAGCTCTACAAGGGCCTCCAGGGCCTGGTGAAGGCCCGCAAGATCACCTACGTCGAGGGCGAGGGCCGGCTCACCTCCCCCACCACCGTCGAGGTGAACGGCCAGAGCTACGAGGGCAAGCACATCCTGCTGGCCACCGGCTCCTACGCCCGCAGCCTGCCCGGGCTCGACATCGACGGCACCAAGGTCATCACCAGCGACCACGCCCTGAACCTGGACCGGGTGCCCGCCTCGGCGATCATCCTCGGCGGCGGCGTCATCGGCTGCGAGTTCGCCAGCGCGTGGAAGTCCTTCGGCGTCGACGTCACCATCGTCGAGGCGCTCCCCCACCTCGTCCCGCTCGAGGACGAGTCCTCCTCCAAGCTGCTCGAGCGCGCCTTCCGGCGTCGCAAGATCGCCTTCGAGCTGGGCAGCCGCTTCTCCGGCGTCCAGACCACCGACAACGGCGTCAAGGTCTCGCTGGAGAACGGCAAGGAGATCGAGGCCGAGCTGCTGCTGGTCGCCGTCGGCCGCGGCCCGGTGAGCCAGGGCCTCGGCTACGAGGAGGCCGGCGTGCAGATGGACCGCGGTTACGTCCTCGTCGACGAGTACTGCTCGACCAACGTCCCGACCGTCTCCGCCGTCGGCGACCTCATCCCCACCCTGCAGCTGGCCCACGTCGGCTTCGGCGAGGGGATCCTCGTCGCCGAGAAGGTCGCCGGGCTGAACCCGGCCCCGATCGACTACGCCGGCGTCCCGCGGATCACCTACTCCGACCCCGAGGTCGCCTCGGTCGGCCTCACCGAGGCACAGGCCAAGGAGCGCTACGGCGAGGTCAAGACGCTCACCTACGACCTCGCGGGCAACGGCAAGAGCCAGATCCTCAAGACCACCGGCGCGGTCAAGCTGATCCAGGCGCCCGACGGTCCCGTCGTCGGCATCCACATGGTCGGCAGCCGGGTCGGCGAGCTCATCGCCGAGGCCCAGCTCATCTACAACTGGGAGGCCGAGGCCGACGACGTCGCCAGCCTCATCCACCCGCACCCCACCCAGAGCGAGGCGCTGGGCGAGGCCCACCTGGCCCTCGCCGGCAAGCCGCTGCACGTCCACGGCTGACCCGCACACCCCACCTGCCCAGCGCCACGAAGGAGTCCTGCCCCGATGCCGACGTCCGTCACCATGCCCGCCCTGGGCGAGAGCGTCACCGAGGGCACGGTCACCCGATGGCTCAAGCAGGAGGGTGAGCAGGTCGAGGTCGACGAGCCCCTCCTCGAGGTGTCGACCGACAAGGTCGACACCGAGATCCCCTCGCCGGCTGCCGGCATCCTGACCAAGATCCTGGTCGCCGAGGACGAGACCGTCGACGTCGGCGCCGAGCTGGCCGTCATCGGTGGCGACGCCGACGGCAACGGTGGCGACGGCGGCGGTGCGGCCGCCGCACCGGCGTCGGCCGAGGACGCCGAGACCCCGCAGACGCCCGACCAGCAGGTCGAGGACGCCGCACCCGAGACGCCGGCCGAGCAGCCCGAGCAGCCCGCAGAGCAGCCCGCCGCCCAGCAGGAGGAGGCCCCGGCTGCTCCCGCCGAGGGCGGCTCCGGCGGCGGCTCCGGCGGCGAGGGCACGCCGGTGACCATGCCGGCGCTCGGCGAGAGCGTCACCGAGGGCACCGTCACCCGCTGGCTCAAGGCCGTGGGCGACGAGATCACCGCCGACGAGCCGCTGCTGGAGGTGTCCACCGACAAGGTCGACACCGAGATCCCGGCCCCGGTCAGCGGCACGCTGCTCGAGATCACCGTGAACGAGGACGAGACCGTCGACGTCGGCGCCCAGCTGGCCGTCATCGGCACCGGCTCCGCCGGCGGTTCGGCCCCCGCCCAGGAGGCCCCGAAGCAGGAGGCCCCGAAGCAGGAGGCGCCGAAGCAGGAGGCGCCGGCCGAGGAGGAGCCGCAGGCCGCCCCCGAGGCCAAGCCCGCCGCGACCGCGACGACGCAGCCCGGTGGCGACTACGGCGCCAGCGGCGCTCAGCCGGCCACCTCGCCGACCTCCGCCCCGGCTCCCCAGGTGGCCCCGCAGGCCCCCGCCGGCCAGTCCTCGGGTGGCGACGGCGGCGGCAGCTACGTGACGCCGTTGGTGCGCCGACTGGCCGCCGAGCGCGGGGTGGAGCTGTCCTCGGTCACCGGCAGCGGTGTCGGTGGACGCATCCGCAAGCAGGACGTCCTCGCCGCCGCGGAGAAGGCTTCCGCGCCGGCGTCGGCCCCGGCCGCCGCCTCCGGTGGGCCGCGCACCCCCTCGCCTGCCGCGACGCCGGACACCTCGCTGCGCGGCCGCACGGAGAAGATGTCCCGCCTCCGCACGGTCATCGCCAAGCGCATGGTCGAGTCCCTGCAGGTCAGCGCCCAGCTGACGACGGTCGTCGAGGTCGATGTCACCCGGATCGCGCACCTGCGCCAGCAGGCCAAGGGCGACTTCGAGGCCCGCGAGGGCGTCAAGCTCTCGTTCCTGCCGTTCTTCGCCAAGGCCTCGGTCGAGGCGCTCAAGGTGCACCCGTCGGTCAACTCCTCGATCGACCAGGAGGCCGGGACGGTCACCTACCACGACGCCGAGAACCTCGGCGTCGCGGTGGACACCGAGCGCGGCCTGCTGGTGCCGGTCATCCACGACGCCGGCGACCTGAGCCTCGGCGGCATCGCCCGCAAGATCGCCGACCTCGCGGAGCGCACCCGCTCCAACAAGGTCACCCCCGACGAGCTGGGCGGCGGCACCTTCACGCTGACCAACACCGGCAGCCGGGGCGCCCTGTTCGACACGCCGATCATCAACCAGCCGCAGGTCGCGATCCTCGGCGTCGGCTCGGTCGTCAAGCGGCCCGTCGTCATGGAGGACGAGGAGCTCGGGGAGGTCATCGCCGTCCGGTCGATGGTCTACCTGGCGCTGACCTACGACCACCGCATCGTCGACGGCGCCGACGCCGCCCGCTTCCTCACCACGGTGAAGGAGCGGCTGGAGTCCGGACAGTTCCAGGGCGAGCTCGGTCTCGCCTGACAGCACCTCGATCAGGGCCTCGGCAGCAGCCGGGGCCCTGACCGCGTCCGGGGGGACCGAAGGAGGTAGCTCGTGAAGATCGCCGTGGCCGGAGCCTCCGGCCTCATCGGGGGCGCGCTCGTGCCCGCCCTGCGCGCCGACGGTCACGAGGTGCGGCAGCTCGTGCGCCGCACCCCGCGCACCGTCGACGAGCACCGGTGGGATCCCCAGCACCGCCGCATCGACGAGTCGGTGCTCCGCGACGTCGACGCGGTGATCAACCTGGCCGGCGCCCCGATCCGGCCGCGCCCCTGGACCCGCGGGTACCGCCACGAGCTGGTGAACAGCCGGCTGGACGCCACCGCGACGATCAGCCAGGCGCTGGCCGCCGCCGCGGCGGACGACCCGTCCCGCCCGCGGGTGCTGCTCAACGCCTCGGGCATCGGCTACTACGGCGACACGGGGCCGGCGGAGATCCGGGAGGACGCGCCTCCGGGTGAGGACTTCCTCGCGCAGCTGTGCGTCCGGTGGGAAGGCGCCACCGCCGCGGCCGCCGACGCCGGCGTGCGGGTGGTGCTGCTCCGCACCGGGCTCGTGCTGGCCGCGGACGCAATGCTGATCAAGGTCCTCGGCCTGGTCTTCCGGCTGGGTCTCGGCGGCCGGCTGGGCTCCGGGCAGCAGTACTGGCCGTGGATCAGCCTGGACGACGAGATCGGCGCGATGCGGCACCTGCTCACCGCGGACGTCTCCGGACCGGTCAACCTCGCTGCGCCCGCGCCGGCCACCAACGCCGAGTTCACCCGCGTCATGGGCCGGGTGCTCTCCCGGCCCACCCCGCTGCCGGTGCCGGCGTTCGCCGTCTCCGCGGGGCTCGGCGAGTTCGGCCGGTCCAGCGTCATCGGGGGCCAGCGCGCGGTGCCCGCGAAGCTCCTGGACTCCGGGTACGCCTTCGCCGACACCGACCTGGAGAAGACGCTGCGCTCGGCCCTCGGCCGCGGCTGACCCGGCACGGTCAGCCGAGCCGCTCGGCGCGCTCGATCCGCCAGCCCTCCGGCGAGCGGACCAGGACGACGCGCGCCGGCGCGGGCGCCCGCGCGGGCTCGCTGCGCAGGGCGGGCCCGGCCGGATCGCGGGCGGGCACGACGTCGTAGCCGGCCCAGCCGTCGATGAGCAGCAGCTCGGCCCGGTCGGGGGCGAGGGAGGCGACCTGCACGTCGGTCACCGTCGGCGCGAAGCCCCGCAACCGCTCCCCCGCCGCGGCGAGGGCGCGGGCGTGCGCAGCGTCGGCCGCCCCCTGCGGGCTGCCGCCGACCCAGACCCCGGCGAGGGTCTCGACCGAGGCGGACGCGAACGCCTCCGCCCGTTGCCCGTACAACCGGCCGACGAGATCGGCCCACTCCGGTGCCGAGACCGGCTCGGCGGCCGCGGGCGCCGGTGCGGGGGTGCTGCTCCGGGGGACGGCCGGGACCGTCGCCGCCGCGACCGACGTCCCGGGGCCTCCACCGCTGCCTCCCCGGACCGCGAGCCAGCCGGTGAGCGCCAGGACGAGGACGAGGACCGCGGTGGCGGCCGCCGCACGTGGCGGCCGGCTCGGGACGGCCGCACCGAGCAGCTCCCGCCAGCGCGCCGCCCGGCCGGCCGGTGGGACGACGACCGGTGCCGGGCGCGGCCGGCGCCCGGGCACGACGTGGGTCAGCTCGGTCCGCGGGCCCGCTCCGCGCTGCGCGGCGGCGCCCGGCGTGAGCGCCACCGGCTCGGGCCGGCAGGCGTGCCGGAGGTCGAGGGCGAAGGCGGCCGCCGACCCCCGCTCGTGCGGATCCACCGCCAGCCCCCGGCCGATGACCTCCAGCAGGGCGGGTGGGGCCTCCGGGGCCAGCTCGGCGAGGTCGGGCAGGTGCCCGTGCGCGGCGACGACGAGCGTGTCGGCGGGTGTGGCCGCGTTCCACGGCGCGATCCCGGTGAGTGCGTGGAACGCCGCGGCTGCGACGCCGAAGACGTCGGAGGCCGGCCCGGGTGCCGCGCCGCGCGCCACGGCGGGATCGACGTAGGCGGGGGTGACCTCCGCGGCAGCGGTCTCGCCGACGATCCGCCCGACGCCGAGATCGGTGAGCACCGGCCGGCCCTCTGCCGTGAACACGATGTTGCCGGGCGAGAGATCGCCGTGGACGACCCCGTGCCCGTGCACGTGCGCCAGGGCGGCGGCGACCGGCGCGCAGACCGTCACGACCTCCCCGGGGGTCAGCCGCCCGCGCACCGCCAGCAGCGCCGCCAGGCTGCCGCCCTCGAGCAGGTCGAGGACGAGCGCCACCCGGGGCGCCCCGCCGCGGCGGGGCTGGTGGACCACCTCGACCAGCCGCACCAGATGGGGGTGGTCGAGCTCCCCGAGCAGCGCGGCCTCCCGCGCCTGCCGCTGCGGCTCCCCCCCGACCAGCACCTTGATCGCCACCGCCGGCCCGCCGCGCCGGGGGACTGCCCGCCACACCTCGCCGGAGGCACCACGGCCCAGCGGCTCCTGAAGGGTGTAGCCGGGGACGACGGGCGGGGCGACCGGCTCGGCTGCGGACATGCCCGGCACCGTAGGCAGTTCCGCGGTGTCGCCGTTCCCGTCGTCCACAGGTGGACGGCCGGTCCGCTGGCTACGTTGGGTCGGTGACGGTTCCGGTGCGGGCTGAGGTCGTGGTGGTCGGCGCGGGCCTGGCAGGCCTCTCCGCCGCCACCCGCCTGGCGGACGCCGGGTGCGATGTCCACGTCGTGGAGGCCGCGGGGCACGCCGGGGGCCGGCTGGCCACCGAGCGGATCGACGGCTTCGTCGTCGACCGCGGCTTCCAGGTGCTGAACACCGGCTATCCCCGCGTCGCCGACCTCGACCTCGACGCCCTGGAGCTGGGCTGGTTCCTCACCGGTGCGCGGATCTGGGTCGACGGGCGGTCCTCCGCCGTCGTCGATCCGCGCAGCCGGCCGGCGTCCCTGCCGAGGACGGCGACCGCGCCGATCGGCTCGCTGCGCGAGAAGGCCGCACTGGTCGCCTTCTCCCTGCGCGCCGGCTACCTGCCGGTGCCGCGGCTCCTGGCCGCTCCGGAACGCACCGCGGCCGAGGCGCTCCAGCGGGCCGGCCTCGGCGGGACCGTGCTCGACCGGTTCCTCCGGCCGTTCCTCGCGGGTGTGCTCCTCGAGGACCGGCTGGAGACCTCCAGCCGCTACCTGGACCTGCTGTGGCGGAGCTTCGTGAGAGGACGCATCGGGCTTCCGACCCGCGGCATGCAGTCGGTGGGCGAGCAGCTGGCCGGTCGGCTGCCGGCCGGGGCCCTGCACCTGGACTGCCCCGTCACGGCGGTCACGGGCGCGGGCGTGCAGACCGGCGCCGGCCGCATCGCCGCCGACGCCGTCGTCGTCGCCACGGACCCGACGACGGCGGCCGGCCTGGTGCCCGGGCTGACCGCCTCGGCACCGCGCCAGGTCACCACGCACCTGCACGTGCTGCCCGGCTCACCGTGGGACGAGGCGCTCCTGGTCCTCGGCCGGCCCGGCGGGCAGCTCGTGAACAGCGCCGTCCTGACCGACGCCCAGCCCCGCTACGGCCCCGACGGCCGGGCGCTGGTCGCCAGCTCCACCCTGGCCCCGACCTGGGAGGCCGACGTCCGCGAGGAGATCGCGCGGGCCCACGGCGTCGCCCCCGCCGACCTGGCCCACCTGACCAGCGTCACGGTCCCGCACGCCCAGCCCGCAGCCGTGCCGCCGCTGCAGCTGCGGCGCGGCGTCGACCTCGGGGACGGGTTGTTCGTCTGCGGCGACCACCGCGACACCCCGTCCATCCAGGGTGCGATGGCCGGCGGCGCCCGAACCGCGCGGGCGGTGCTGCGCCGGCTCCGCCCCTCAGCCGGTAGCGGGCCTACGCTGGGCCCGTGAGCGAGCTGCAGGTGATCCGGGCAGGCGTCGTCCCGTACGAGCAGGCCTGGGAGATGCAGCGCGAGCTGCACGCGCGGCGGGTGGCCGGCGACGGCCCCGACACCCTGCTGCTGCTCGAGCACCCGTCGGTCTACACCGCGGGCAAGCGCACCGAGGCCTCCGAGCGGCCGGTGGACGGCACCCCCGTGGTGGACGTCGACCGCGGCGGGAAGATCACCTGGCACGGACCGGGCCAGCTGGTCGGCTACCCGATCGTCGCGCTGTCCGACCCCGTCGACGTCGTCGCCTACGTGCGGCGGCTCGAGGGCGCGCTCATCGACGTCTGCGCCGGACTGGGCGTGACCGCCGGCCGGGTCGAGGGCCGCAGCGGCGTCTGGCTGCCCGCCGACGAGCCGGGGTCCGGCTTCCGGCCCGAACGGAAGGTCGCGGCGATCGGCATCCGCGTCGCCCGCGGCGTCACGATGCACGGTTTCGCGCTCAACTGCGATCCCGACCTCGGCGCGTTCGGCGCGATCGTGCCCTGCGGCATCCCGGACGCCGGAGTCACCTCGCTCGCGGCCGAGCTCGGCCGCGACGTCCCGGTGGCCGAGGCGATCGACCCGGTCGAGGCAGCGATGCGGGCCGTGCTGGCCGGCGTGCCCGCGTCCGCCGCCTGACCTGCCCGGTCACGCCGCCGGGCCCCCCGCGGGCAGCCGCGTGGACCACGTGGACAGCTGCCCGGCCGGCTCGAACCCGAGTGCGGTGTTGACCGCCACCATCGGGGCGTTGCCCTCCAGGTTGTAGGTGGTGATCCGCCGCGTCTGCGGGAACGCCGCCGCCAGGTCGCGGAGCGCCGCCGCCTTGACCAGCGCACCCAGCCGGTGGCCCCGGTGCTCGTGCAGCACCAGCGTCGCGCCCTGGCGCGCGTGCTCGGCCCGGGCCAGCGACACGTGCAGGTCGGTGAAGGCGATCAGCCGCCCGTTCCGCACCGCGCCGGCGGAGAGCACCGTCCGGCCGCGAGCCACGTTGAGGTCCTCGACCTCGCGGATCCGGTCGACGTCCCAGCGCTCGGCCTCCACCGGCATGTCCCCGTGCGGGGCGTCGGTGCTCATCCGCTCCTCCAGGAGCGCGCGGTCGGCCACGAGGGCGTCCGGCGTCCGGTCCCGCCAGGTGACCAGGTCGTAGCCGCGCGATGCCCACCGCGCCTCCGCCTCGACGGCGGCCAGGCGGGCCTCGTCGGCCGGGAGGACCAGGTCGCGGCGGGTCTCCAGCAGGTCGCACGCCCAGCCGGAGCGCAGCGCGAACCGGCGTCCGGCGCCGTCCGGGCCCGGCTCGTCGACCTCGGAGATCAGCTCGGTCCGCCCCGCGGCCGCGGCCAGCGCCCGTGCCTCGGCCAGGAGGGCGGTACCGATCCCCCGCCGACGGTGCGCCGGGTGCACGGCGAGGTCGACGAACGTCACCGTGGTGTTGTCCCGCAGGGGGTGGATCAGCCGCAGCGCGCCGACGACGTCGTCCCCGAGCACGGCGGCGCGGTGCGTGCCGTCGCGCGAGCTCCCCGGTTCGAGCAGCTGCCGGCCGAGGACGACGTGCTCGGCGGTCGGGCGCGGCGCCTCGTCCGGCCGGTCGGCGAGCTCGGCGGCGGCCCAGACGTCGCACCAGGGCGCGAAGGCGTCGTCGTCAGGGCCGAGCTCGAGCAGCCGGAGCGCGGTGGTCGTCACCCGTCCGTTCTACCGCCGGACGCAACGGCTTTTCAGGCCACCACGAAGTTGACCAGCCGGCCCGGGACGGCGATCACGCGGCGGATCGTCGCGCCGTCCAGGTAGCCGGCGACCTTGTCGTCGGCGCGGGCGGCGGCCTCGAGCGCAGCGGCGTCGGCGTCGGCCGGCACGGTGACCTGCGAGCGGACCTTGCCGTTGACCTGCACCGCGACCTGCACGGTGTCCTCGACCAGCCAGCGTGGATCCGCGGTCGGGAACGGGGCCCAGGCCACCGACCCCTCGCCGCCGAGCCGCGACCACAGCTCCTCGCCCAGGTGCGGGGCGAGCGGCGCCACCAGCAGCACCAGCTGCTCGGCCACCGCCCGCGGCACCGGCGACGACGCGCCGTAGGCCTGGGTCAGGTGGTTGGTCAGCTCGGTGATCCGCGCGATGGCGATGTTGAACCGCAGGGTCGTGTAGCCGTCGCGGACGCCGTCGATGGCCTGGTGCAGAGCACGCAGGGTCGACTCGGCGGGCTCGACGTCGTCGGCCGCGCGGACCGCACCGGTCTGCTCGTCGACGACGACCCGCCAGATCCGCTGCAGCAGCCGCTGGGAGCCGACGACGGCCTTGGTCTCCCAGGGCCGGGACTGCTCGAGCGGACCGGTCGACATCTCGTACACGCGGAAGGTGTCGGCCCCGTAGGCGCCGATCATCTCGTCCGGCGTGACCATGTTCTTGAGGCTCTTGCCGATCTTCCCGTACTCGCGGTTGACCGGCTTGCCCTCGTAGAGGAACCGGCCGTCCTTCTCGACGACCTCGGCGGCGGGCACGTAGAAGCCCCGCTCGTCGGTGTAGGCGTAGGCCGAGATGTAGCCCTGGTTGACCAGCCGGCGGAACGGCTCCTCGCTGGACACGTGGCCCAGGTCGTGCAGGACCTTGTGCCAGAAGCGGGCGTAGAGCAGGTGCAGCACCGCGTGCTCGACGCCGCCGACGTACAGGTCCACGCCACCGGTGTCGCCGTCGTGACGCGGGCCCATCCAGTAGCGCTCGAGCTCGGGGTCGACCATCCGCTCGTCGTCGCCCGGGTCCAGGTAGCGCAGGTAGTACCAGCACGACCCGGCCCAGTTGGGCATCGTGTTGGTCTCGCGGCGGTACTCCTTCGGCCCGTCGCCCAGGTCGAGGGTGACCGTCGTCCACTCGGTGGCGCGGGACAGCGGCGGCTCGGGCGCGGAGTCGGCGTCGTCGTCGGCGAAGGTCTTGGGCGAGTAGTCGTCGACCTCGGGCAGCAGCACCGGCAGCATCGAGGTCGGGACGGCGACCGGGCGGTCGTCCTCGTCGTAGACGATCGGGAACGGCTCGCCCCAGTAGCGCTGCCGGCTGAACAGCCAGTCGCGCAGCTTGTAGGTGGTCGTCGCCTCGCCGGCGCCCCGCTCGACCAGCCACGCGGTGATCCGCGCAATCGCCTCGGCCTTCTCCAGGCCGTCCAGCGAGATCTCGTCGTTCGCCGAGTTGATCATCCGGCCGGAGCCGGTCCAGGCGCCGCCCTCGAAGTCGGCCGGCGGCTGCACCGTGCGGACGACGGGCAGCCCGAAGGCCTCGGCGAACTCGAAGTCACGGGTGTCCTCGCCGGGCACCGCCATGATCGCGCCGGTGCCGTAGCCGGTGAGCACGTAGTCGGCGATGAACACCGGCAGCTCGCGGCCGTTCACCGGGTTGACCGCCGTGACGCCCAGCCAGACGCCGGTCTTCTCGCGGCCGGCGTCCTGGCGGTCCAGCTCCGAGCGGCGGGAGGCCTGCCGCTGGTACTCGCGCACGGCCTCGGCCGGGGTGGCCGCGCCGCCGGTCCAGCGCGGGTCGGCGCCGTCGGGCCACGCGTCGGCGGTCAGCGCGCCGACCAGCGGGTGCTCCGGAGCCAGGACGACGTAGGTCGCGCCGAACAGGGTGTCCGGCCGGGTCGTGAAGACCTCGATCGCCTCGGAAGCTCCGGCTGTCCCGCCCCCCGCCCCGACGGCGAACCGGACCTTCGCACCGGTCGACCGGCCGATCCAGTTGCGCTGCATGTGCTTGAGGGAGTCCGACCAGTCCAGCCGGTCCAGGTCGGCGAGCAGCCGGTCGGCGTAGGCGGTGATCCGCATCATCCACTGCTTGAGCGGGCGCCGGAACACCGGGAAGTTGCCCCGCTCGGAGCGCCCGTCGGCGGTGACCTCCTCGTTGGAGAGCACCGTGCCCAGGCCGGGGCACCAGTTCACCGGCGCCTCGTTCAGGTAGGCCAGCCGGTGCCCGTCGACGACGGCCTTCTTCTCGCGGTCGGCCAGCTCCGCCCAGGGCCGGCCCGTGGGGTTGGCGCCGGCGGCCGGCTCGCGGGTGCCGGCGTCCAGCTCGGCGACCAGCTCATCGATCGGGCGGGCCTTGTTCGCGTCCTCGTCGAACCAGGAACCGAAGATCTGCAGGAAGATCCACTGGGTCCACTTGTAGTAGCCCGGGTCGATCGTGGCGAAGGTGCGCCGCTGGTCGTGGTCGACGCCCAGCCGCCGCAGCTGCGTGCTGATCGCGGCGATGTTGGCCTCGGTGGTCACCCGGGGGTGCTGCCCGGTCTGGACGGCGAACTGCTCGGCGGGCAGGCCGAACGCGTCGTAGCCCATGGGGTGCAGCACGTTGTCGCCGTCCATGCGGCGGAACCGGCTGGTGACGTCCGTGCCCAGGTAGCCCAGCGGGTGCCCGACGTGCAGGCCGGCACCCGAGGGGTACGGGAACATGTCCATCGCGAAGAACTTCGGCCGGTCGGCGACCCGCTCGAAGCCCGCGCTCAGCCGCCCGGTCGGGTTGGGCGTGTTCGTGGTGCCCTCGGCCTCCCAGCGGTCCTGCCAGGAGAGCTCGATCTGCTGGGCCAGCGCGGGCGTGTAGCGGTGCGGGGGTAGGTCACCCGCTGCCTGCTCGACGCTGGGCTGGTCGGCCGTCTGGCTCATCGTTCGTGCTCCCGGGGACTGGTACCGGCGGCGGACATCAAAAAACCCCTCACGCAGGAGGGGTCGCCGTGCTGACAGGAGGTCTGGAGGTCAACACGGCCTGGCAAGCAGGAGCCGCCTGGTCACGCGTGCATGGTACTCCCGCGGTCCCGGAGCTCCGGCGTCCCCGCCGGTGGGCGCGGCTCCCCCTTCCGGGTCGCACCGTCCGCCGGGGAGGTGCAGCCGGCCCGGAGACGGGTCGATGCCCTCGGGGTGGAGCGGACGACGCGAGTGACGGTCCCGCACCGCCGCCTGCCCCGGCCGGGTCCGGTGGCCCTCCTCCCCGCTGCGCTCGTCCTGGCCTACGCCGGCAGCCTCCTGGTGCGGCCCACCGGTGCGGGCTGGGACCTGGTCGCCGACACACTGCTGCGCAACGCGGTCTACCTCCCGGCGGCCGCCTTCTCCTGGGCGGCCGCGCGACGGGTCCCGCGGGAGCGGCTGCCCTGGCGGGCGCTGGCCGTCTGCCTGGGTATCAGCGCCCTGGCCAACTCGGGCCGGACGTTCACCGCCCGCACCGACCTCCTCGGCCCCTGGGGGGTGACCGTCGTGGACGGCCTGGCCCTGGTCTCCTACCTGACGCTGTGGGTCACGCTGCTCGGGCTCGTCCGGGCGCGGGTCCCCCGCTTCCACCCGAGCATGTGGCTGGACGGCCTGATCGGAGCGCTGGGCACCACCGCGGTCGGGCTCGCCTTCCTCCTCGGGCCGCACCTCACCGCGTCCGACGGCAGCGAGCCGCTGCCCCTCGTGCAGCTCGTACTGCCGGCCACCGATGTCCTGCTGTTCGCGCTGCTGATCGCGATCGGATCGGTCCTCGGCCTGCGGCTGGACCCGACGGTGGTCCTCATGACGGCGTCGCTGGGCTGCGTCCTGGTCGGCGACCTCGTGCTGTTCGCCCGCACGCCGGCCGGCGCCCAGGTCGGGGACGGCTGGCCGGACCTGGCGTGGCTGGCCGGCATCGTGCTGGCCGCCACCGCGGCCCGGCGGGCCATCCCGCGGCCGGCGCCGCGCGAGGACCCCGACGGCTCTCGCGCCCGCCTCGGCTGGCAGCTGCTCGTCCTGCCCCTCGGCGCCACCGTGGGCGGGCTCGTCGTCCTCGCGATCGGGTGGGGCACCGACCTGCCGGTCGCCGCCGCGTGGCTGGCGACCGGGACCGTGGTGGCCGCGCTCGCGCGCACCGCCCTGACCCTCCGGGAGGTCAGGTCCTTCGACGAGGTCCGGCAGGAGGCCCGCACCGACGAGCTCACCGGCCTGCCCAACCGCCGGGCGCTGCTCGAGGTGGCCGAACGGACGCTGGCGGCCGCCACGGCCGGGCGACCGGCCGCCCTGTTGCTGCTGGACCTCGACGGGTTCAAAGAGGTCAACGACAGCCTCGGTCACGGTGCCGGGGACGAGCTGCTGCGCCGGATCGGTGCCCGCCTGCTCCCTGCCCTGGCACCCGGCGAGACGCTCGCCCGGCTCGGCGGCGACGAGTTCGCCGTCCTGCTCCCCGATGCCGCCCTGGAGCGTGCGCAGGAGCGGGCCGAGCAACTCCGCGCCCAGATCCTGCGCCCGTTCCGGATCGAGGGCATCCGGCTGCACGTCGGCGTCAGCGTCGGCATCGCGACCGCGCCCGTCCCCGCGGCCACCGTCCAGGAGCTCCTGCGCTGCGCCGACATCGCCATGTACGCGGCGAAGCGGGCCGGCACCGGGGTGCACGTCCACGTCCCGGATCCGCTCAGCGGCACGGGCGACCGGTTGCGCACCATGGAGGAGCTGCGGACGGCGATCGAGGGCGACGAGCTGGTCATCCACCTGCAGCCCCAGGTCTCCTTCGCCGACGGCACCACCGTGGGCGCGGAGGCGCTGGTCCGCTGGCAGCACCCGACGCGGGGGCTCCTCGCCCCGGCGGCGTTCCTCCCCGCCGCGGAGCAGGCCGGTCTGCTCCGCCCGCTCACCGACCAGGTGCTGCGGCTGGCCCTCGCCGCGACCGCCCGCTGGTGGCCCGAGCACGCCGTCCCGGTGTCGGTGAACCTCTCCGCCGCCAACGTCACCGACCTGGACCTGCCTGCCACGGTGACCGCGGCCCTGGCGCGGCACGGCCTGCCGGCCGGCGCCCTGACCCTCGAGCTGGTCGAGGACACGCTCATGGCCGATCCGGACCGCGGCCGAGTGGTGCTGTCCGAGCTGCGCACCCTGGGGGTGCGCACCTCGATCGACGACTACGGCACGGGGTACAGCTCCCTGGCCTACCTGCGGCACCTGCCTGCCGACGAGCTCAAGCTCGACCGCAGCCTCACCAGCGACGTCGCCGACGACCCCCGTGCCGCCGCGATCGTCGAGCACACCGTCGCCCTCGCCCACGCCCTCGGGCTGCGGCTCGTGGCCGAGGGGGTCGAGGACGAGCGCACCGCTGACGTGCTGCGAGCCCTGCGCTGCGACATCGCCCAGGGGTACGGCATCGCCCGGCCGATGCCGGTGCCGGACTTCCTCACCTGGCTCGCGGCGCGCCGGGCGTCCCGGGCGGCGCGAGCGCACGTCTGAACCGGCCGCTCAGCCCAGCTGCGGCGCCACCTCGCCCGCCACCAGGTCCAGGTGGTCGAGGTCGGAGAGGTCCAGCACCTGCAGGTACACCCGCTGAGCACCCGCCTCGGCGTAGCGGCCCAGGATGTCGACCGCCTCGGCGGGCGTCCCGGCGACGCCGTGCGCTCGCAGCTCGTCGACGTCCCGGCCGATGGCGGCCGCGCGGCGGGCGAGCTCGGCGTCGTCCCTGCCCACGCACAGCACCAGCGCCGAGCTGTAGACGAGGGACGACGGGTCGCGGCCGGCCTCGTCGCACGCCGCGCGGACCCCGGCGAACAGCCGCGCGTTGTCCTCCGCGGACATGAACGGCACGTTGAACTCCGCGGCGTACCGGGCAGCCAGCCGAGGCGTGCGCTTCTTCCCCCCGCCGCCGACGAGGAGGGGGATGCCGCCGGCCTGCACGGGCTTGGGCAGCGCCGGCGAGTCCGTCAACCGGTAGTGCTCGCCGACGAAGTCGAAGGTCTCCCCCGGCGGCGTGCTCCACAGCCCGCTGATGATCGCCAGCTGCTCCTCGTACCGGTCGAACCGCTCCCCCAGCGACGGGAACGGGATGCCGTAGGCGGTGTGCTCCTTCTCGAACCAGCCCGAGCCGATGCCGAGCTCGACGCGTCCGCCGCTCATCTGGTCGACCTGGGCGACGGAGATCGCCAGCGGGCCGGGCAGCCGGAACGTGCCCGCCGTCATGAGCGTGCCGAGCCGGATGCGGCTGGTCTCCCGCGCCAGGCCGGCGAGGGTGAGCCAGGCGTCGGTCGGGCCGGGAAGGCCGTCGCCGCCCATGGTCAGGTAGTGGTCGGACCGGAAGAAGGCGTCGAAGCCGGTCTCCTCGGTGCGCCGGGCCACGGCGAGCAGGTCGTCGTAGGTGGCGCCCATCTGCGGTTCGGTGAAGATGCGGAGTTGCACGATGCGACGCTAGCCACACCGGAGCCGCTGCGCCCTCCGGCCTAGGGTGAGGGTGTGCTCAGCCGCCCGACCGGGCAGGATGATCGCCAAGCGATCAATTCGGAGGTGCAGCTCGTGTTCCGCAAGAAGACGCGCGGTCAGGTCATCGGCGCCGAACTGCAGGAGGGCTTCACCCACCTCGGGGTGGCGGCCACCCAGGCAGGTCGGTACGCCGCAGAGCAGATGAGCCCCCGGGTGGCGGCGGCCCGCGAGGCAGCCACACCCGCATACGAGGCGGCCCGTGAGGCCGTCGCCCCCAAGGTGGCAGCCGCGGTCGCCGCCGCGGCTCCGGCCGTGGCGAGCGCCCGCGACAGCATCGCGCCGAAGGTGGAGGCCGCCCAGGCGGCCGCCGCGAAGGCAGCGGCCGACCTGGCGCCCCGCGTGGAGGCGGCCCGCGACGCGGCCGCACCCCGGGTCGCCTCGGCGGTGAGCGCCGCCCAGCTGGCGGCGGCCCGCGCCGCCGCCGACCTCGGCCCCCGGGTCGAGGCGGCGCAGAAGTCGCTCAAGGACGACGTCGTCCCGCGGCTCGAGGCCGCCCAGGTGGCCGCGCTCGCGTACGCCACCCCCCGGGTGGCCGCCGCCCGCGGCGCCGTGGCGCCCGCCCTGGAGAGCGCTCGCGAGACGCTGGCTGCCGGTGTCGACAGCGCCCGCAGCGAGCTCGACGCGCGGCGGGCCGAGCTCGCGGCGGCTGCCGCGGAGTCCGGCCGCAAGGCGCGCAAGGCGGCCAAGAAGGCGCGCAAGAACGCCGGGAAGAAGCACCGGGAGTTCGAGAAGGCGGCGGTGGCCACGGTCGCGACGGTCAAGCGGAAGGCCGGCGTCGAGCCGGAGCCGCGCCGTCGGTGGACGTGGGTGTTCGGCGCTCTGCTGCTGGGTACGGCGGCGTTCGTCGTCCTCCGCCGCAGGAAGACCGACGACTGGACCCCCGCGCCTGCCGGCGACGGCCCGGTGCCCAGCTACCGAGAGGACCCCGTGCCCAGCTTCCCCGAGAACTCCGACAAGACCGTCTCCACCGCCGACCAGTCCGGCGACTCCGCCCCGAACGAGTCCGACATGGGCGTCCGGGACGCGCAGCTCGTCGAGGGAGACGGTCCGGACGGCGAGACGGTGAACGGCACGGACGCACCGCAGCCGTTCACCAGCGGTGGCAACGCCGACGAGGGCCCGACCGCCGGCCCGAAGGGCAACCCCGTCTGACCCGCTCGCCTGTGCTCCACGCCGCAGCCCCCGTCGCCTCCGCGACGGGGGCTGCGGCATGCGGCGGGCGTACCGTGGAGATCATGAGCGAGACGGCGCCCCCGGTCCCCGCCCAGGACTCCACCATCGCGCCGGCCGGCCGCAAGCTGCTGCGGCTCGAGGTCCGCAACAGCCAGGTGCCGATCGAGCGCAAGCCCGAGTGGATCAAGACCCGGCTCAAGACCGGCCCGGAGTACACCGAGCTGAAATCCCTGGTCAAGCGCGAGGGCCTGCACACGGTCTGCGAAGAGGCGGGCTGCCCCAACATCTACGAGTGCTGGGAGGACCGCGAGGCCACCTTCCTCATCGGTGGCGACCAGTGCACCCGGCGCTGCGACTTCTGCCAGATCGACACCGGCAAGCCGGCCGACTTCGACGCCGACGAGCCGCGCCGGGTCGCCGAGAGCGTCGCCACGATGGGGCTGAAGTACGCGACGATCACCGGCGTCGCCCGCGACGACCTGCCCGACGGCGGCGCGTGGCTGTACGCCGAGACGGTCCGCCAGATCCACGCCCAGCTCCCCGGCTGCGGCGTCGAGCTGCTCATCCCCGACTTCAACGCCGACCCCGCCCAGCTGGCCGAGGTGTTCTCCTCGCGGCCGGAGGTGCTGGCGCACAACGTCGAGACGGTGCCGCGGATCTTCAAGCGGATCCGCCCGGGCTTCCGCTTCGAGCGCTCGCTCGCGGTGATCACCGCGGCCCGCGAGGCCGGCCTGGTCACCAAGTCCAACCTGATCCTGGGCATGGGCGAGGAGCCCGACGAGGTTCGCGAGACCATGCAGGCGCTGTTCGACGCCGGCTGCGACCTGCTCACGATCACCCAGTACCTGCGCCCCTCCCCGCGGCACCACCCCGTCGTCCGATGGGTCAAGCCGGACGAGTTCGTGGGCTTCCAGGCCGACGCCGAGGCGATCGGTTTCCCGGGTGTGCTGGCCGGCCCGCTCGTGCGCAGCTCGTACCGCGCCGGGCGGCTCTACCAGCAGGCCGCAGCCGCCCGCGGGTTCGCCGTCCGGCCCTGAGTCCGGGTCGCGCGCCGGGCGTCCCGCTCGGCGCGCGCGGGTGATCGGCGGCTCGCCCCTATCCTGGGGGCATGGCACGCAGCAAGCCCTCGTCCGGCTCCACCGCCGCTTCCGTCAAGGCACCGAAGCTGGACAAGAAGGGCAACCCGAAGGTCGGCCGGCTCAAGAAGCTCGGCAACAACGCCCGCATGATCAAGCAGGCGTACTCGCTGACCGCGAAGAACGACCCGAAGCTGCCCTGGATCCTGCTGATCACCTTCGTCGCCGTCGCGGCCGTGGTCGAGCTGATCGGCATCCTGCTCAGCCTGCCGTTGGTCTTCATCCCGCTCGCCCTGCTGTTCGGCCTGCTGGCCGCGCTGATCGTCTTCGGGCGTCGCGCGCAGGGGTCGGCCTACCGCCAGGTGGAGGGGCAGCCGGGCGCCGCCGCCTGGGTGCTCGAGGGCATGCGCGGCGACTGGCGGGTCTCCTCCGGCGTGGCCGGCACCACCCAGCTCGACGCCGTGCACCGCGTGCTGGGCCGGCCCGGGGTGATCCTGGTCGCCGAGGGCGCGCCGTCCCGGGTGCGCAGCCTGCTCGCGCAGGAGAAGAAGAAGGTCGCGCGGATCGTCGGCGACACCCCGATCTACGACATCCTCGTGGGCGACGGCGAGGGCATGGTGCCGCTGCCCAAGCTGAGCTCCCACGTCATGAAGCTGCCCCGCAACCTGAGCGCGGCCGAGGTCAACACCCTCGGCCGCCGGCTGAGCGCCCTGGGCGGGCCGAAGATGCCGGTTCCCGGCGGCCCGCTGCCCGGTGGCCGGCAGATGTCGATCAGCCAGCGCCAGGTCCGCCGCCGCTGACGCCCGCACCTCCACCAGGGCCCCGTCCGATCCGGACGGGGCCCTCGGCGTCTCAGTGCCGGGTGAAGGGCTCGGCGAACCGGAACGTGCCGCCGGTGCGCGGCTCCACGAGCCACCGGGCCTGGAAGTAGCCGCCCCAGGCGGGGTCGGGCGCCGCGATGCCCAGCTCGGTGGCCGGCCGGAAGTCGAATCTGCGGTAGTACGCCGGCTCACCGACCAGCGCGACGAGCGACTCGTCGGCGGCCTCGGCCACCGCCAGCACGGCGTGCACGAGGACAGTCCCGATCCCCCGCCGCTGCGCCCCGGGCAGCACGCCGAGCGGTCCGAGCCCCAGCACCGGCTCTCCGGTCGGCTCGAGCCACCCGCGGGTGGCGATCACGTGACCGGAGATCTCGTCGTCCGTCACGGCCACGAGCGAGAGGTGCGGCAGGAAGCCGGGATCCTCGCGGAGTTCGTCGAGCAATCCGGCCTCGACGACGTCCTCCGGAGCCCGTTCGGTCCCGGTCGCCGGATCGCGGGCGAAGGCGGCACGGACCAGCGTGCGGACTGCGTCGTGGTCGGAAGCGCGCTCGCGTCGGACGATCATCCGTGGAGCCTCGGGCACCAGCCGCGAGCTGGTCCACCGCCTTCGGCCCGTGGAGTGCGGCTCCCGGGCGTTCGCCTGCTCAGTCGCGGACGACCGCCGTCCCGGTGATCCGGTCGTGCAGACCGCGGCCGTCGGCGTCCACCAGCAGCGCCGGCACCAGCAGGATCAGCAGCCCGGTGCGGACGACGGCCCGCCAGGGGGCCAGCCGCTGGCCGGGCCGCGGGTGGGCCAGGCGCAGGCCGAGCACCCGCATGCCGGGGGTCTGACCGGCGACCACCAGGAACGCGACGGTGAGCACCGCGAACGACAGCAGGCTCCAGTTGCCCGGCAGGTCCGGAGCGGTGAACAGCCCGGCGATCAGGGCCGCGGCGAGCGAGTCGATCAGGAAGGCGCCGATCCGCGTGCTGAACGCGGCCAGCGAGCCGGCGCCCTCGGCGGGGAGCCCCAGGGAGGCGCCCCGCGGGCGCTCCTGAGAGGGTGACGACACGTCCCTGACCATGAACGCCAGGGTAGAACCTGGCTCGCGAGCACCCGGCGGGCCCGTGGAACGGTGCCTCGCGACACGCCGGCCGCGGTGTTACCGCCCCGAAACACACGGGACACCCGGGGGCAACTCCCCGCTCGTAGCTTTCCGTTCGACCGTCCACAATCCCGGAGGATCGATGTTCAACAGTCCCGACGAGGTCGCCGCCTACATCCGCGACAACGACGTCAAGTTCGTCGACGTGCGCTTCTGCGACCTGCCCGGCGTCATGCAGCACTTCACCATCCCGGCGTCGACCTTCGGCGAGGACACGTTCTCCGAGGGCCTGGGCTTCGACGGTTCGTCGATCCGCGGGTTCCAGACGATCAACGAGTCGGACATGCTGCTGCTGCCCGACGCCAGCAGCGCGTACGTCGACCCGTTCCGCATCCACAAGACGCTGAACATCAACTTCTTCATCCACGACCCGATCACGCGCGAGGCCTACAGCCGCGACCCGCGGAACGTGGCGAAGAAGGCCGAGGCCTACCTCGCCGCCAGCGGCATCGCCGACACCGCCTACTTCGGCGCCGAGGCGGAGTTCTACATCTTCGACTCGATCCGGCACGGCACGGGCATCAACGAGGGCTACTACCACATCGACGCGGTCGAGGGCTCCTGGAACACCGGCTCCCTGACCGGCGAGAACGGCGTCGGCCCGAACCTGGGCTACAAGACCCGCGCCAAGGGCGGCTACTTCCCGGTCGAGCCCTACGACCAGCAGAGCGACCTGCGCTCCACGATGATGGTCAACCTGGCCAACGCCGGGCTGGAGCTCGAGCGCGGCCACCACGAGGTCGGCACCGGCGGTCAGGCCGAGATCAACTACAAGTTCGACACCCTGCTGCGCTCGGCCGACAGCCTGATGCTGTTCAAGTACGTCATCAAGAACACCGCCTGGGCCGCCGGCAAGACCGTCACGTTCATGCCGAAGCCGCTGTTCGGTGACAACGGCTCGGGCATGCACTGCCACCAGAGCCTCTGGAAGGACGGCTCGCCGCTCTTCCACGCCGAGACCGGGTACGCCGGGCTCTCGGACATGGCCCGCCACTACATCGGTGGGCTGCTCAAGCACGCGCCGTCGCTGCTGGCCTTCACCAACCCGACGGTGAACAGCTACCACCGCCTGGTGCCCGGCTACGAGGCGCCGATCAACCTCGTCTACTCGGCCCGCAACCGCTCGGCCTGCACCCGCATCCCGATCTCCGGGGACAACCCCAAGGCCAAGCGCATCGAGTTCCGCGTCCCCGACCCGTCGGCCAACCCCTACCTCGCCTTCTCGGCGATGCTGATGGCCGGCCTCGACGGCGTCAAGAACAAGATCGAGCCGCCGGCACCGGTCGACAAGGACCTCTACGAGCTGCCGCCCGAGGAGGCCCTGGGCATCGAGAAGGTGCCCGCGTCGCTGGACGCCGTCCTCGACCGGCTCGAGGTCGACCACGAGTACCTGATCGACGGCGGGGTCTTCACGCCCGACCTGATCGAGACGTGGATCGACTACAAGCGGGCGAACGAGATCGACCCGATCCGCCTGCGCCCGCACCCGCACGAGTTCGCGATGTACTACGACATCTGAGTCTGACAACGGGCTGACCTGCGGTTTACCGCAGGTCAGCCCGCTCAGTCCCCATCCAGTCCCCACGAGCGGCCAGCACAGCACCAACGGCGGCCCGTGCGGTCTCGTCGCTGTCCGGCCACAGGTGCGCCGGAGGCTCTTGCTCCAGTGCGCTGCGTGGCGCGGCTCGGTTCAGAACCACCTTCGACGGCTGCCGTCGAAGGTGGTGGCGTGCTGCGCTCAGATGAGCGGCGAGGCGCGACGTACTGGCCGACCGCAGGCCTAACCGGTGACCGAGGGGCCGTTACCGGGCGCAGACGCCCAACTACGCTGGCGTTGAGCAGGAAACGCGTCGTGGGGGATGTCATGGCAGATCCGACACAGTTCGACCACGACCGCATCAGTCACCTGCTGGCGGACCGGCTCCTCGAGGTGCCGGCCTTCCAGCGGAGCTACTCGTGGGACGAGGGCAACGTCGCGGACTTCTTGTCCGACCTGGAGACCGCTCGCAAGAAGAGCACGAGCTACTTCCTTGGGACCGTCGTCTTTGCCAACTCCGCAGACAGCGCCCGCCAGCAGATCGTCGATGGTCAGCAGCGGCTCGCGACGACGGCGATCCTTCTGGTTGCGATCCGGGATGCGCTGCGCGACTTCAAGAAGGAGAAGTCCGCCACCCACATCGACGAGACCTACCTGCGCGGGTACGACCTGGACTCGGAAGAGCTGGTCGAGCGCATCGTCTTGAACCCCGATGACCAGCCGGTGTACGACCTGCTTCTCGCACGGGCGCCCCTGCCCGCCGAGGGCGACTCCCCCATCGCTGACGCGTACCGGCAGTGCACCGCCTACCTCAAGGAGATCGCCCCGAGCGAGAGCGACTACCGGCGACTCATCGAGATAACGACCCAGCTGGACGAGGAGGTTCAGGTCCTCGTCGCGGTGGCGCACGACCTCCCCGAGGCCTACGTCATCTTCGAGACCCTGAACGACCGGGGCGCCGACCTCACTACCGCCGACCTGCTGAAGAACTACCTGTTCAGCCAGGCCAAGCACAACTTCACGTTCGTCCAGGCGGCGTGGACGAAGATCAGCGGGGACTTCGACAAACCCGAGGAGTTCGTCAAGTTCCTGCGCTACGACTACATGTCCCGCCATGGGCACGTGACCACCCGGAAGCTGTACAAGGCGATCCAGGACGACATCGGCACCGGTCACACCAAGGTCAAGCAGTACGTCCAGCAGCTCGACAGCGCCCGCGCCACCTACCTCGCGCTCAAGGACGTGGACAGCGCGCTGTGGGACTCCCTCGATTTCGACATGCGGGACTCCGTGCTCGCTATGAGGCGGTTTGGCCTGGAGAGCAGCTATCCACTGATCATGGCCGCCTTCGCCAGGTGGGGCGACGACAAGGTCAAGGCGGCCAGGCTCTTCACCAAGGTGACCAACTGGTCGATCCGTGCGCTCTTCGCCGGCCGCCTCGGCGGCAGCGTGGCGGAGAAGGCGTTCAGCAAGGCGGCACAGATGGTCAGCAACGGCACGGCGAAGAATCAGGTCGACGTCCGCGATGCCCTCTTGACCATCATCGTGAGCGACCGCGAGTTCACGGACGACTTCCGGGCGTTCGGCAACATCGCTCTTCCCCGGGCGAAGTACCTGCTGGCCATGCTCGAGCGTGCACATCGCTCCAAGCTCGGCGAGACGCTGGACGGGCTGCCCGACTGGAGCAGCCGGACTGTCACGCTCGAGCACCTCATGCCGCGGGCCGAAGCGAAGAACGACGCGGTGAAGCTGACCTACGTGGAGACCCTGGGCAACATGGCTCTTCTCGAAAGGCAGCTGAACAAGGGCCTGGAAGACAAGCCGTTCGCGGAAAAGATCTCCGCCTACGGCACGTCGGCCTTCCGGGTGACCGCCGCCCTGAAGGAACAGCAGTCGTGGACCAAGGACGACGTCGACAAGCGCGCAATGGATCTTGCAGCTCTCGCGCCTGCTGCCTGGCCCCTCTGAACTGTCCGCCTTGCTACCAGTTCATCGCCCAGAGGGGTTAGCGACCCCCAGCGAGTCCGAACGGGCCGCCAGCACAGCACCAACGGCGGTCCGTGCGGACTCGTCGCTGTCTGGCCACAGGTGCCCGTAGGTGTCCAGCGTCGTCTTGGCGCTGCCGTGCCGGAGCCGGTGCTGGACGACCTTGACGTCGAGCCCACTGCCGATGAGCAGCGACGCCAGGTAATGCCGCAGGTCGTGGAAGCGGAAGGCGTCGGGAAGCTCGGGGACCGTCGGCCGGGCCGAGCGGATCGCGCGCTCGATCGCCCATGTTGAGGTCCGCAGGCCAGCGCCGTCGGTGACGACGTGGTCCCCGCCCCATCGCGCCACCGCCGCCGAGAGCTCCACCGACAGCTCCTGCGGGATGGGCAGCGGCGTGCGGGACGTCTCACTCTTGAGCGGCTCGCCGTCGCCCTGCTGCACCGGCCGCACAACGCCGCGCATGAAGTCGACGTCCCAGACCCGCAGTCCCACGACCTCGGCGGTGCGCAGCCCAACGAACGCCCCGAGCAGGATCGCCGGGCGCAGGTGGTCGGCGACCGCGTCGTGTAGCGCCCACACCTGCTCGGTCGTCGCGACGTACGGGCGCTGACCGCCGGCCCCTGGTGAGGTGCGGCGCGAGCACGGGTTGCGCGCCAGCAGCCCGTCGTGCACGGCGTCGCTCATGACTTGGGACAGCCGCGAGTGCAGCGCATAGACGTAGCTGTCGGCAAGGCCGGCGGCCTTGAGCTCAACCGTCCACGAGCGGACCGAGGACGGCCGCACCGCCGAGAGCGGCATCGGACCGAACGCGGCGGTGATCTGGGCGATGTGCACCCGCGCCTGCCGCACCGTGCGGGGGCGGCGAGTGGCGTAGCCGGCCAGCCAGGTCGCGCACCACTCGGAGACAGTCGTCCGAGCGGTCTTCGGGTCAACGTAGGTGCCGGTCACCTGGCTGGTCGTGACCTCGTCGAGCCACCGCTGCGCCTTGGACTTCTCCTTGTCGGCGAAGGCCTGCGTGACCTCTTTGCCCGCGGCGTCCTTGTAGCGCGCCCGGTAGCGCATGCCCCGCCCGTACCGGGGGCTCTGCACGCGCTTCCCCGTGGCCGGGTCGGTGACGTACCACCGGTCCTGAATGCTGCGAAAAGGCACGAGCTTCTCCGATCTGCAACTCAGGCGGAGCGAGGATGCCGACCCAGCATCAAGAGGTCGATCGCTCGGCGGCGACCCGCGCTTCGAGCGCCTCACGGGCCAGTTGGGAGATGGTCTTGCCTTCGCGGTCGGCGATCTGGGCGGCGCTGTCCCGGACGCGGGGATCGACGCGGAAGGCGATGCGCGGTGAGACGGCGGCCCGGCCGGTGAGGGAGGGGCGGCCGCCGCGGCGCCGGACCTCGTCGACGATGTCCGCGGCCTGCTGCTCGGTCAGCCGGGTCCCGTCGGCTAGCCGGACGTCGTCCCGGTCGAGGTCGACATCAGGTCCGATCGGCGTGCTGGAGGTGATGGGCGGCGGGGTGCGCTCGGTCACGGGCTTTCTCCTCGGAGGCGGGTCGGCATGACGTGGATGACCAGCAGGTAGTGCTGGCCGCCGTCGGCCGGCTGCACCTCGACGGCGATGATCTCCAGTTCTCGGCCTCGTTCGTCGAGGCCGATGTAGAGCCAGGCGTCGGCCCCGCTGGTCGCGGTGACCGGCGTCGGTCGGGTCTCGGCCAGGACGTGGCGGGCGGAGGTCCGGCCGACGCGATGCTTGCGCGCCGACTGGGTGAACCGGATCTCCAAGCCATCAGTATTGTCAGACACAACATGATCCGTCAAGATTGACCTGCGCGGTCCTGGCCGTGCTGGGCGTCGACCCAGGCGCGCACGTCGTCGGAACGGTAGAGGACGCGGCGGCCGAGGCGGAAGCTGCGCGGGCCGGTGCCGAGGTGGCGCCAGTAGCGCAGCGTGGCGACGGGGGCGCGCAGGAGCTCGGCGGCTTCGGTGATGGTGAGCAGCTCAGGTTCGCGGCTGGTGGTGTGGTCAGTCATGGTCGGCTCCGGTGTAGTCGGTGGGCTGGGCCCCGTCACCTGCAGAAGGCGCCAATCGGGGTCCCTTGGTGACAGCCGACCGCCAGATCCTGCCGGGATTCTCCTGTTGGTCTGCAGTCGCCGGTGCGGCTCATCGCCCGAGGCCGGGGGCGGCGCCACCCCGGGTGAGGGACGGACCACGGCGCTCGGACTCCGGCCGCGGAACGTCGGGGTGCGCGTAGCGGGCGGCTTCGGTGGCGGCGAGCTGGGCGGCGTGGGCGGGGCCGAGGTCGGCGCGGTCGCGGCCGAACACCGCCATCCACTGCTGCCGCGCCTCGGCCAGGTCCGCGGCCACCAGGTGCGCGGTGTTCGCAGTGCGGCCGCGGGTCATGCCGACGTAGGCCGACGCGGCGCCGGTGTGCTCGCCGATCACCACATGCGAAGAGGTGACGGTGTCGCCCTGCACGCCGTGCGCGGTGTTGGCGTAGGCCAGCTCGACGTGGGCGGTGACGTAACCGGCGGGCAGCAGCCGCTCCCCCGCCCCCGCCGGGGTGACACCCGGGGTGACACCGGCCGGGACCGCGCCGGTCGGGGTGACGTCGGCCGGGACGACGGCCAGCGCCCCGGAGGGACCGACGGCGGTGACGGTCCAGATGTCCCGGTTGGCCACGCGCAGTGCTCGGTCGTTGCGGCGGGTGGCGATCCGGTCCCCGGCGCCGATCCGCTGCCCCGCCCCGGTGACCGCTACCCGGACGTCATCGACGAGCCCGTCGGCGACTCGCCTCTCCCGGATCGCGGCGCCCAGTTCGGCGGCCTGCTCGCGGGTGTCCACCACGATCGCTGCCTGCTCGCCGCGGCGGTGGTGCTCAGCAGCGAGGGCGGCCAGCGCCACGGACAGGCTCGCATGATCGGGGTGCAGACGCATTTGGCCGCGGGCGGCAAGGGAGTCGAACACCCGGCCTGAGTCGTTCCCGCCGCGCATGGCCAGGGTCAGGTTGGCGTACTCCGTGTCGGGCACCGTCTGCCCGGCCTGGTTGGTGCGGGTGAAGCGGTGCACCCGGTCGAGGGTCATGTGCGCCGCCGGGTCGACCCGGCGCACGGCGAGGTCCAGTACCCCGCCGCGGCCGACGGCGGCGAGCTGGTGCCGGTCCCCGAGCAGCGCCACCCGCACGTGGTGCTCGTCGGCGACGACCAGCAGGGCTCGGGCGGTGTCCTGGTCGAGCATGCCGGCCTCGTCGACGACCAGCAGGTCCCCGGGAGCGAGGTGGGCTGCGGCCCCCGGGCCGGCGTAGGGGACGCCGGTGACAGGGTCAGCCTGGCCAAGGTTGAGCCGGGTCCAGGTGCCGTCGTCGGTCCAGCGCCAGCCGTGCTGGAAGGCCAGCCAGGCTGCCGAGCCGGCGGTGGCGCCAACCTCGGCGGAAGCGACCCTGGCCGCCTTCAGGGTGGGGGTGACAACCACCAGCCGCCGCCCCTGTTCGGCCAGTCGTCTTCGAGCCGCGGCCAGGGTGGTGGTCTTGCCCGCTCCGGCCGCGCCTTCCACCACCACCAGCGGCCGGTGCCCGGCGAGCGCGGCCGCGGTGCCGGCCTGCCCGGCATCCAGCTGCTCCCCGCCGGTCACTCGGTCCGGCCGTAGGTCGGCATCTGCGCCGTGGTGGGTGCCGCGGGCGGCGAGGCGGGCGGCCAGGTCGGCCTCGACCTCGAGCACCGCCGGGGAGGTCCAGGCCCGGATGTGCTCGGGTACCCCGTCGCGGTCCAGCAGCGGAAGGCAGCGGTCCTGGGCGCGGGCGGTGAGGTCCTCGGCCAGCTCGCCGCGCACCGCTGCCGCAGCGACGACGCCGGCGGCGGCGGCGAGCAGCCGTTCGGCCTCGCCGCGCAGGTCGGCGGCGTTCCACGCGGAGCGGCCGGCGGCCAGCCGGGTGAGGATCTGGTCGGCTGCGCGGTCGCGGTCCAGGACGCCGATCGGGGTGGGCCGCAGCTGGAGCGGTCGGTCGGGATCGCGGTAGCCGAGGGCGGCCAGCTCGGCCCTCCACCGCGCGGTGAGGTCGGCCCCCGAGCGGGGGATGACCTTGTCCGGGCGGCCGTCGGCCCATGCCCGGGCGTCCCATGCCCGCCGCAGCGCCGGCCCCGGAGATTCGCCGGGGTGCGCGGCCATCCAGTCGCGTTCGTAGCGGTCCAGATTGCGCCCGATCTGCGCCGCCCGGGCGCTGAACGGACCGACGTACTCGGCGAGCTCCAGTATTTCTCCAGTCGCATCGACGGTGTAGCCGTGGGCGGCCAGCGCGGCACGGAATTGCGGGTCGCAGGCGACCGCGGCGTGTCCGATGCCGTTGATGGCAGCGAGGAAGTCACGCACGCCGACGGTGTGCAGCCCCCGCCACTGGTCGGCGGCGAACACTCGGGCGTTGATCTGCAGGTGAAGATGCCGGTGCGGATCTCCCGCGCGGGACGTGTAGTGCCGCACCGTCACCGCCTCCAACGCCTCGAGCGGCACCTGGGCCTGGCCGCCGCGCGGGCCGACCCGGGTGGTCGCGTGGGCGGCGAGCCAGCCGATGATCTCGGGCGCGGCACGGTCCTGGGCGGCGTCGTAGGCGGCTGCGACGTCGTCGTGCACCGCGGCGGCCAGGGACCAGGACTTCGGACCATTGACCACCACCTCCACGAACCTCACCGCCCGCTCGTCGGTACGCAGCCGCCCGCGTGGCGCGCCGGTGTCCGGGCCCCGGCCGGCCACCCAGCTCTCGTAGGTCTCCCCCGTCAACGGCGCCAGCTCCTCCACCCGCCCGGCGGTGGCCGTGAAGCGGCGGGCCAGGCCGGTGCCCTCGGCCAGGTAGTAGTCATCAGCGCGGCCTCGGTCGGCCTCCAGATACGCCCGCGCAGCCGCCGCCGACCCGGCGTACACCTTCATTCCGCCATGCAATTTCCGCGCCACCCAACAATGACCAACATGTCACCCCCAGAAACGACGGTGGGCCCCGCAAGGCGGGGCCCGAACTACCCCTATTGGTAGCATGCGTGCCGTTCTGTAGTAAAGACCTGCTTGTTAGCGACGAGCGTTGGCCGCTATATTGCAGGCGTCATTTCATTGGCCATTAACAATAGTCGCTGACCGTAGACAGGATGACAACTGGCCGGTTCCTCGCGACGATGACGTCCCGCTGTGCGGGTGGCACCGACTCACGGGCCTCTCAGTTCTTCCGCACGGGCGGTGGGGTGTTGGGTGCCGTGCAGCGGACGGACGACGCAGCTCTCTCGGCCATGAGGAGTGTCATGAGGGTGTCCCGGTTGTCCCACCGCTGCGGGACAGGTCACCGGGCGGGTCTTACGGGGTGCGGTCCCGGGGACTCTTCCCTCCCCTGCGACGTTCCCGGTTGACGTTCCTCTTGCGGGACCGTCATCAGCGCCGGAAGCCTCGGGCTGATGGTGACACTTCAGGCAGAAGCTATGGATTGGCTGGCTCGTAGCAGGTAGCGGGCGAAGACGTCCTCGGAGGGTGGCTTCCGTGTCAGCCGACGGGACCTCTACCGGGGCGCGGACGTGGACCGCTGGGTGGCAGAACAGCAGCCGGCCCACTCACCGCGCCGATAGGCCACTTGGACGAAGGGAGCCGATGGCATGGGGCGCTCTTACGCGAGCGGTCCCTGTCCACCACGGTTGCGGCGGCGAACAGCGAGCTTGCAGATGGGCGGCGCGTTCATGACTTCATCAGCTCGCCTGTCTGCGGACGACGCGGCGGCGCGACTACTGACACAGTCACACTGCGGCCCCGGCGCGGTGCGGCCGTGTTGGTGGCCGTAGGTCAGGTCTTCCACCAGCCGATGAAGTGGTGCACCGGGCCGTGTCCGGAGCCGATACCGAGCGACTCGCCGGCGGCGAGGGCGGCCTGCAGGTAGTCGCGGGCGCCGTCGACGACCGGCAGCCAGTCCACCGGGGGTCGCCCGCCCTGGCGGGCGACGAGCGCGGCCACGGCGGAGGACAGCGTGCAACCGGTGCCGTGCGTGGCGGAGGTATCCAGCCGCGGGCGCGAGGTTAGCCGGACGCCGTCCGGGGTGGCCAGGACGTCCACGCTGAGGACGCCGCCGAGGTGACCCCCCTTGACCAGCACCGCCCGGGGCCCGAGCCGCAGCAGCGCGAGCGCCTGCTCGGTCAACTCGGCGACCGACGTCGCGGGGGTGGTGTCCAGCAGCGCGGCGGCCTCGGGCACGTTGGGCGTGATTAGGTCGGCGAGGGGCAGCAGATCGATGCGCACGGCCTGCACCGCGTCCTCGTCGACCAGCCGGTCCCCGCTGGTGGCCACCATCACCGGGTCGCAGACCACGGGTCCCGGACGCCGCTCGGCCAGCACGGCCGCAACCTCCCGGACGACCGGTGCGGTGCCCAGCATGCCCAGCTTGGTGGCCTGCACCGGCACGTCGTCGAGCAGCGTTCGCAGCTGCGCGCCGACGAACTCGGCCGGCACCGGGTGCACCCCGGTGACCCCGCGGGTGTTCTGCGCCGTCAGCGCGGTCAGCACCGCCGTCCCGTAGACGCCGAGGGCGCTGAAGGTCTTCAGGTCGGCCTGGATGCCGGCTCCCCCGCTCGGGTCGCTGCCGGCGACGGTCAAGGCCACGGCGGTCACCGGCCGCCATCCTGCCCATAGGCGCCCTCGAAGAACGCGAGCTCGAGCTGCATGGCCCGACGGTAGGCTCGGCACACCGCGGGCGTAGCGGTCGCATGTCGGTCGAGCAGCCGCTCGAGGGTCGCGGCCAGCGCGTCGAACTCCGGCGCGGCGTAGGTGGTGATCCACTCGCCGTAGGTCTCCTGCGACCGCCCGGACAGGGCCTGACCAAGGTAGGCGTACAGCCGCATGCACGGGGTCATCGCGGCGCACGTCAGCCCGACGTCGCCGAGCGAGGCGGTGGCGATCAGGAAGTCGGTGTAGGCCAGCGTCGCCGCGACCGGCTCGACCGCCGCCAGGTCGATCCCCCACCGGGCCGCGTACGAGTCGTGCAGCCGCAACTCCTCCCGGACGCCGGCCAGCATGTCGGCGAACGCCTCGAGCGAGGCGCGATCCCGGCTGTACGCGACAGCCAGCGCATACGCGCGGGCGAACGCCTCCAGGAAGAAGGCGTCCTGCGCGACATAGCTCGCGAACCGCTCCCGCGGCAGCGTCCCGTCGGAGATGCCGGTGACGAACGGGTGCGCGAGGCAGACCGCCGCAAGATCTGCGTTATCGGCCCACAGCCGCGCGGCGAGCCCGGACGGCGTCGAGGTCACCGAGCCTCCACCGCCATCTCCCAGAACGCGATCTCAGCGGCGACCACCTCAAGGAACACCGCATCGGCGTCCACCGGGCCGGCGCGGTCAGCAGCCACCTCCAGGCCAGCCACGTACTCGGCGAACACCGGCACGGTCCAGTGCTCGACGAATTCCCGGTATTCCGGCGCGCCCGGCCGTGCACCGGACCACGCGTCGAGGTACGTCCGCTCGATCGTCCACAGCGCGACCAGAGCGTTCGGCACGTCAACCGAGTCGAGGCGATCAAGCAGCTCCGCGTACCCCGCCGTGGCCGGCAGCGCCGGCGCCGCCAGGTCCAGGCTGCGGGCAGCCGCCTGCTGCTCGAACCAGCCCAGCTCCTCGACCAGCGCCGTCACGCTGCCGGCCAGCACCGACTGCGCCTGGCGGGGCGCCCGGGCCAGCAGCCGGGCCTGGAAGCGGAGCAGGTCGGCGACGAAGCGCGCGTCCTGGACCAGCCAGGTGTCGAAGGCGGCCGCCGGCAGGGTCCCGTCCCGGACGGCGTCCAGGAACGGGTGGCACACGGCACGGCGCCACACGGCGGCGTGGCGCTGCAGCAGCTCGGCGACCGGCACGGCGGCGACTCTACGAGGTGGCTAGGGTGGGATTCGACACGGCGGAGCCGTGTGCGGGAGCTCGGGGCAACCGGGCTGAGAGGGCGGCTGAGCGCGCCGCCGACCGCTCGAACCTGACCGGGTAATGCCGGCGTAGGGAGCGATCATGAGCACGTCGAGCAGCATCCGCACGGCCGGCCCCACCCCGGACGCGCCACTGACCCTCACCGAACCACCCCCACGGACCCTCGGCCTGCGCGACGCCCTGGGCCTGTGGGGCAACCTCGGCATCAGCCTGCTGCTACCGGTGGCCGCCGTCTTCGTCGTCCTCCCGGGGCGGCCGCTGTCGGAGACCCTCGGCGCCATCGTCCTGGGTTCGTTCATCGGTGCGGTGCTCCTGGGCCTGGCCGCGGCCGCGGGCGCGCGCGAGAGCGTCCCGGGCATGGTGCTGCTCCGCGGCCTGCTGGGACGGCGAACCTCCTACGCGCCCACCGTCCTCAACCTGGTGCAGTGCGTCGGCTGGGCCACCTTCGAGATCGTCATCATCGCCGAGGCCGCCTCCCGGGCGCTGGACGCGCCGCGCTGGCCCTTCGTGCTGGCCGCCGGGATCCTGGCCACCGCGATGGCGCTGCGCCCGCTGGGCGTGGTTCGGGTGCTGGCCCGCTACGCGGTCTGGGCCGCGCTGGCCGCCGTCGTCTACCTCTACGTGCAGGTGCTGGCCGAGCCGCTGCCGCCGCTGGAGGGCGGTGGCGCGACGTCCTTCTGGACGGCGACGGACATCGTCATCGCGCTGCCCGTCTCGTGGTTCCCGCTGGCCGCCGACTACACCCGGCACGTGCGCAGCGGCCGGGCGGCCTTCATCGGCTCGTCGGTGGGTTACGGCCTGGCGACCGTCGTGATGTTCACGCTGGGTGTGCTGGCCCTGGCGGCCTACGGCAGCGCCGGCCTGGACGTAGTCGACGCGCTGCTGGCCGTGCCGCTCGGCGTGATCGCCGTCCTTGTCCTGATCACCGTCGAACTCGACGAGGCCTTCGCCAACGTCTACTCGACGGCGATCTCCGCGCAGAACCTGGTCGCCCGGCTCGACCGGCGGCTGCTGGCCGTGGGGGTCGGGACGGCGGCGACCCTGCTGGCACTCTCCTTCGACATCGCCGCCTACGAGCCGTTCCTCTTCCTCATCGGTGCGGTCTTCGTGCCGCTGGTCGGGGTGCTGCTGGTGGCCTACTGGTCGACGCCGCGCGGGCAGTGGGACACCTCGGACCGCGCACCGGCCCGCCTGCTGCTCCTGCTGCCGTGGATCGCCGGGTTCCTCGCCTACCAGCTGACCCTGCCGACCTATTTCACCGGACCGGGCCAGAGCTGGACCGCCTGGTGGACCGCCCGGCAGGCCGACCTCGGCATCGACCCGGGCAACGGCTGGTCGGCCTCGCTGGTCAGCCTCGCCCTCGCGACCGCGCTCACCGCGCTGATCGTGCTGCCGGGCCGGCGCCGACGGCGCCTCAGTCGAGTGAGCGCGTGAACCGGCCGCCCCTGGGACCGCTGCACGTCCTCACCGACGCGCGCGGCGGCCCGCAGGCGCTGGCGGCGGTGGCCGCGGCGGTGGCAGCGGGCGCGCCGGTCGTCCAGGTGCGCGCGAAGGACTGCACCGACCGGGTGCTCTACGAGTTCGCCGGCCAGGTGGTGGACATCTGCCGGCCGGCCGGGGCCACCTGCCTGGTCAACGACCGGGTGGACATTGCGCTCGCCGTCGGCGCCGCGGGCACCCACCTCGGCGCGGACGACCTGCCGGTCGCGGCCGCCCGCCGGGTGGCCGGCCCCGGCCACCTGATCGGCGGCACGGCCCGCGACCCGGAGCTGGCGCGCCGGCTGGTGGCCGAGGGCGCCGACTACCTGGGCGTGGGACCGGCGTACCCGACCACCACCAAGACCGGTCTGCCCGATGCGCTCGGCCCCGCCCGCATCGGGGCGGTGGCCGCGGCGGTGGCAGTACCGGTGATCGCCATCGGCGGGATCACCGCCGAGCGAGTGCCCGAGCTGCTCGCCGCCGGTGCCGCGGGGGTCGCCGTGGTGGGCGCCGTCTCGGGCTCGGCCGACCCGGCGGCGGCGACACGGCAGCTGCTTCGCGCCCTGGCCGCCCACGTCCGATGACCGACGTCGCGGTCGCCGGCGGTGGGCTGATCGGGCTCTCCGTCGCCTGGCGGGCAGCGCAGCGCGGCCTGTCGGTGAGCGTGGTGGACGACGCCCCCGGCAGCGGGGCCTCGTCCGCGGCGGCCGGGATGCTCGCCCCGGTCACCGAGGTCTCCTACGGCGAGGAGGCGCTGCTGCGGCTGTGCCTGGCCTCGCTGGAGCGCTACCCCGCCTTCGTCGCCGAGGTGGAGCGGGCCGGCGGCGTCCCCGTGGAGCTGCGCACCGTCGGCACCCTGGTCGTCGGCTTCGACGAGGACGACATGCGCCAGCTCGACGCGCTGCACCGCTACCAGCAGGAGCTCGGCCTCTCCGCCGAGCGGCTCACACCTCGGGAGACCCGCCGCCGCGAGCCCTCGCTGACCCCGCGGGTGCGCGGCGGGCTGGCCGTCTCCGGCGACCACTCGGTCGACGGCCGCGCCCTACACGCTGCCCTCTCCACCGCCGCCGCGGCCGCCGGAGTGCGGTTCGTGCGCGAGCGGATCGCCGACGTGGAGGTGAGCGGCGGCCGGGCCGCCGGCCTGTGGACGACGGCCGGCACGCTGGTGCCTGCGGACGTCGTCGTGCTGGCGATGGGCGCCTGGAGCGCGACGCTGCCGTCGGTCGGCGCCCTGCCGGTGCGCCCGGTGAAGGGTCAGATTCTGCGGATGGCCGGGGCCGCCGACCTGCTCGAGGGCACGGTCCGGGCCCTGGTCCGGGGCCGGCACGTCTACCTGGTGCCCTACGCCGGTGACGGCCTGATCGTGGGCGCCACCGTCGAGGACCGCGGGTTCGATGCGGCGGTCACCGCCGGCGGCGTGCATGACCTGCTGCACGACGCGATCGAGGTCGTGCCCGGCGTAACCGAACTGGAACTGGTGGAGACCCTGGCCCGCTGGCGCCCGGGCACCGCCGACAACGCCCCGGTGCTGGGACCATCGGAGCTGCCCGGCCTCGTGCTGGCCACGGGGCACCACCGCAACGGGGTGCTGCTGACGCCGATCACCGGGGATCTGATCGGCGAGCTGCTGGGCACCGGCACGCTGCCCGAGCTCGCCGCTCCGTTCAGCGTCGATAGATTCGGAGGACGATGACCGTGCAGGTGACCGTCAACGGCGTGGCCACCGACGTGGCCGAGGACACCAGCGTCGCCGCGCTCGTCGCCGAGCGGGGCGGGCGGCACGACCGCATCGCGGTGGCGCGCAACGGGGACGTCGTGCCGCGCAGCGGCTGGGCCGCGACCCGGCTGGCGCCCGGTGACGACCTTGAGATTCTCGCCCCGACCGCAGGAGGATGACGATGACGACCTCGGAACTGGCCCCCGCGCTGGAGCGCGAGGAGGCCGGCGACCCCTTCGAGCTCGGCGGGGAGACGTTCACCTCGCGGCTGCTGCTGGGCACCGGTGGGGCGCCGAGCCTGGAGGCCTTGGAGCGCGCCGTCCGTGCCTCCGGCACGCAGCTGGTGACGGTGGCGCTGCGCCGGGTGGAGGCGTCCTCCAGTGCGTCGATGCTGGAGGTCCTGGACCGCTGCGGGGTGCGGCTGCTGCCGAACACCGCCGGCTGCCGGACCGCGCGGGAGGCGGTGAAGACCGCACAGCTGGCCCGGGAGGCGTTCGGCACGGCCTGGGTGAAGCTCGAGGTCATCGGCGACGAGCACACCCTGCTGCCCGACGCCGTCGAGCTGATCGACGCCGCCGAGCAGCTGGTGGCCGACGGGTTCACGGTGCTGCCCTACACCACCGACGACCCGGTACTGGGGCGCCGGCTGGAGGACGCCGGGTGCGCCGCGGTGATGCCGCTCGGTTCGCCGATCGGCAGCGGGCTGGGCATCCGCAACCCGCACAACATCGCGCTCCTTCGCGACGCCGTCTCGGTGCCGCTCGTCCTCGACGCCGGCATCGGCACCGCGTCGGACGCCACGCTGGCGATGGAGCTGGGCTGCGACGCCGTCCTGCTCGCCTCGGCGGTCACGCGGGCCCGGCGCCCGGAGCGGATGGCGCTCGCGATGCGCCAGGCGGTCGAGGCCGGCCGGCTCGCCCGTGGGGCCGGCCGGATCCCGCGTCGGTGGCACGCCGAGGCGTCCACGCCCATGGAGGGCCTGCCGGAGCTGTGACCCCGCCGCCGTTGCTCGTCCTGACCGACCGGTCGCAGTGCTCCCGGCCGCTGCGCGACGTGGTGGCCGCCGCGGTGGACGCCGGGGCGCGGGGCGTCGTCCTGCGCGAGAAGGACCTGCCCGACGACGAACGGGGCCGGCTGGCCGACGACCTGCGGGCGCTGCTCGAGCCCGTCGACGGCCTGCTGATCCGCGCCGGGGGAGCCGGCGCGGGGGTCGACGACGCGGTCCACCTCTCGGCCCACGAGCCGTTCCCGCCGCGACGGCCCGCGCTGGTCGGACGGTCCTGCCACTCCGCCGCCGAGCTAGCTCGCGCCCGCGACGAGGGCTGCGACTACGCCTTCCTGTCGCCGGTGTTCCCGACGCCGTCGAAGCCCGGCTACGGGCCGGCCGTGGGCGTCGACGGATTCGCCCGGCTGGTGGCAGGTGGACTGCCGACGTGGGCGCTCGGCGGTGTGCGGCCTGAGCATGTTCCGGCGCTGGTGGCGACCGGAGGATCCGGAGTCGCCGTGATGGGCCCGGTCATGCGTGACCCCGGCCTCGTCTCGAACTACCTCTCCGAGTTCGACTAGGCCAAGACCGCCTGCGACCTCCGCGCTGGACCGCGCCCCGAGGCAATACGCCCGCCGTCCGCAGGAGGGCCGAGCATCGAGCTCCCAACGGTTCCTGCTCCCACTGACAGACGTCCACTGTCCACACTCCCCCGACGCTTCCCACAACCCGCTCTATCCGGCTGCCGCTGGTCGGGGGAAGGGTCGGCCGGAGGCCGATCCCGCAGGGACGCGAAGCGCCCTTCCGGCGACCGAGGCAGCCGGCATGCTCATCGGGCTCGGGAGCGGATCGCAGCACCTCGAGCGTGACGACGCACGGGCCGAGGGCCCTGTCCCGCAGCCGGCCTGGACGACAGCGGATCGCCACCGCGCCGTCCCCTGGAGACCTGCCGCCAGTCCCCATCCAGTCCCCAAGACGCTCATCGCGGACCATCCTCTGCCGACGCTGACCAACGCAAACGCGCAGGTCAACAGGGCTACCCGTCGACAGCCGCAGGTCACCAATCACGCGGGACGAGTTCGCGATGTACTACGACATCTGAGTCGCGAGACAGCTGAGTCGTACCGCCACCGCGGCCCCCGTCCTGCACGTCAGGACGGGGGCCGCGGTGCGTCCCGGCTCCGCGAGTGCGCACTGTCCGGGGTCTCGCACCGCCGATGACCACGGACAGTGCGCACTCGCCGACTCAGCCGGGCACCGTCGTCAGCACGACCGTCGCGCCGCCGGCCTCGACCGCCTGGAGCGTGCGCAGCTGGAGCAGGGCGGGCTGCTCCGCGACCATGCGCGCGGCGTTGGCCAGCGCCCTCGTCGCCGCCACCTCCGACCGGGCCCGCTCCAGCGCCGCCTGGCCCTGGGCCCGCGCCACGGCGACGTCCGCCGCGGCCCGCCGGAGCTCCGCCGGGACCATGACGTCGCGCACGGCGAGGCTGTCGACGACGACACCGACGGCCTCCGCTGCCACGCCCACGCTCGCGAGCACGTCGTCCGGGAGGGAGCCACGGGCGGCGAGCAGCTCGTCCAGCGTGCGCGCGCCGACCGCTTCGCGGAGCCCGATCTGCAGCGCCGCGTAGACGAAGCCGTCGGAGTGCTCGACCGCCTCGTGCCAGCGCCGGGGGTCCGACGTCCGCACGGCAGCCGTGAGGCTCACCTTCACCGACAACCCGTCGGCGGTGAGCACCTCCTGGCTCGGCACGACGAGCAGCCGCGGCCGGATGAGCACCCGGACCACCGAGCGCCTGCGCCGCGACCTGCGGTGCCGGCCGGCCTCGAGGACCTCCTCGAAGCGGCCGTCCCGGTAGAGCAGGACCCGCTCCCACTCCTGGACCACGATCTTCACGTTCCCGCCCTCCTTCCCGTCGTCCACGGCACGCGGACCGTCCGGCGGGCGGTCGGGCACCGGACGGGGAGCGCGCGCAGCGCTGCAGACCGCCGGAGCCGGGTTGACCGCCCGCCGAACGGCATCGGGGGTCGAACCCGCGCGTTCCTGAGACGCTTGCCCACATGGACGCCCGCCGCCGACGCGCAGGACCTGCGGCGGCGATGCCGCCCGGCTGCTGACCACGGGCGGGACGGACTGTAGCGACGGCGCAGCCGTTCGTCCGCCGATTTCCGCGGCCGCCTGACCCGGATCAGCGCCGGCGAGTGCGCGCGACACGTCGTTGCGCACCGCCCATGACGACGCTCAGCGCCCACTCGCGCATTGCCGGGGCAGAAAGAGCCGCTCAGAACCAGTCGAGCAGCAGCCGCGCCGCCGTCCAGCCGCCCAGCGCCAGGAGGACCAGGACCACGGCGAACACGGCGAAGCAGCCGCTCGTCTCCAGCCGGTCGCGCCAGGGCGACGGCTGCTGGCCCGGCGACGGGTCGTCCGCCTCGGGCAGCGGCCGCCGGAGCCACTCCGCCGCGTGCTCCTGGGTGCAGAAGTCGGCCACCCAGAACCGCAGTTCGCCGTCCTCCTCGCGGGACACCTCCACGCGGAGCTCGTCCGCGCCCCAGTCCACGTCGCCGATGGCCACCCCGCAGAGATCGCAGGCCCCGACGTCGGCGCTCTCGGTCCCGGACACGAGATGGCACCCTAGGCCGCGGGCGATCAGGCGTAGCGGACGACGAAGTTCTGCAGCAGGCGGCCCGGCTCGGTGACGACGGCGGGCGTCAGGCGGGCGACGAGGGCGTCGAGCTCGGACGGCGGGAAGTAGCCCGCGTGCTGGTAGACGTGCACCCGCGTGAGCAACCCTGGGACGTCGAGCTCGGGGTGGAACTGGGTGGCGTAGACGTTGCTCCCGACCCGGAACATCTGCACCGGGCAACCCGCCGAGCCGGCCAGCAGCGTCGCCGACGGCGGCAGCACCCGGCACGCCTCCTTGTGCCCGACGAAGGCATCGAACGCCTCGGGCATGCCGGTCAGCAACGGGTCGCTCCGGCCGGCCTCGGTCAGTTCCACCCGAACCGCCGAGACCGGCTCCCCGTACGTCCGGTCGACGACGCCGCCCTGGTGCGTGCCCAGCGTGCCGATGCCGTAGCAGGCACCGAGGAACGGGAGGTCGCGGGCGACCACGCGGTCCAGCAGCCGCGCGAGATCGCGCTCCACCCTGCGCTGGACGTCGGTCTTCCGCTCGTCCGGGTCGCTGGAGTTGAACGGGCTGCCCCCGAGCAGGACGCCGGCGTAGTCGTCCAGGTCGAGCTCCGGCAGCGGCCCGGCCTCGACGCGGATCCGGTGGAGCTCCTGCTCCCCCAGGCCGGTCGCCCGGAGGAAGCCTGCGTACTCGTCGTCGGCGGCGACGTCCTCGGCGCGGGTGGAGAGCAGGAGGAAGGGCCGCACGGGCAGAGCCTAGGCAGGCTCGGTCAGGCGTCGGACGGAGCGACCAGCACCAGCGAGGCCATCATGGATTCCAGCACCGCGACGTTGCGCTCGTAGTCGAACCGCGGCAGGCCCACCGTGCTGGCGACCAGCGTGTCGCCGTCGGAGTTCCCCGGCAGGTCGACGACGTACGTGGTGATGGGGGTGTCCACCGGGTGGAGCCCCGGCCCGGTGAGCCGCTCCAGCCGCAGACCGGGCCGCCCGCCCACCTCGACCGCCGTGGTCGCCGTGACGTCCGGCCACGCCGAGGGTGGTCGCGACCCCTCGACCACCTTCAGCGTGATGTCGGCGATGCGCACGTCGGTCGCCTCCGGGACGTCGAAGGACTCGGCGGCGAACCAGCTGCAGGCCGGCAACGTCGTGCCCGGGTTGACCGACCAGTCGGCGGGGTGGCTCACGCGGAATCCCGCGGGGTGGGTGCAGTCGCCGGTGCCGGACGCACCGCCGGTGTCCGCCGGGGACGTCCCGTGCGTCGGTGAGGCGGCCGGATCAGGGCTGCCGGTCGCAGTGCACCCGCAGAGGACGAGCAGCGCGCACGCTCCGGCGAGCATCGGGCGCATGCGGGTACCTGCTTCCGTCCGTGGGTGCGTGACGTCCTCTCTCTAGCCGGGGACCGCTGTCGTGGAACCCGGTGAACCGGATCGCCATCCGATCGTCATGCGACCGTCCGGTCTCCGATGCGCGCAGCCACGGCCCGGCGGGCAGCCGCCCGGATGCGGTCCGCCTGCGGGGAGAAGGCGAGGTCCAGCAGCCGGTTGACCGGCGTCACCTCGCCCAGCCGGGCCGCTCCGGCCCACCGCGGCACCGAGACCGTTCGCGACCACGGCGAGCGCAGGCACCCGGCGATCCGGTCGGCCACCCGCTCCGGGGCGATGCCGCGGGAGAGGCGGCCCTCGGCGTCCGCGTCCGAGGTCGGTGCGTGCCCGTGGCCGCGAGCGAGCCACTCGGTCTCCACGAAGAACGGGTTCACCGTGTGCACCCGCACGCCCCGGGCGGTCACCTCCCGGCGCAGGCCCTTCACGAAGCCCGCCAGCCCCGCCTTCGTCGCCGAGTAGACCGTCAGCGGCGGCACCTGCGCCCACGCCGCCACGGACGAGACCGCGACGACGTCCCCCCTCCCCCGCTCCCGGGCCGCGGCCAGCAGGTGCGGCAGGGCCAGCCGGGTCAGCTCGATGGCCCCGGTCAGGTTGAGCGCGACGATGCCGGCGACGGCGTCGGCCGGCATGTCCTCCACCAGCCCGGCCCAGCCCAACCCCGCGTTGAGGACGACGCCGTCGAGCCGGCCGTGCTCGGTCAGCGTTCCCTCGAGCAGGCGGGCGCGATCGGCGGCGTCGACCATGTCGGCGGTCACGCAGGTGACTCCCCGCAGCGCGCCGACGGCGTCGGCGAGCCGGTCGCCGTCCCGGGCGCAGGTGACCACCCGCGCGCCATCGGAGACCAGCCGCTCCACGGTGGCGCGGCCGATGCCGGCGCTCCCCCCGGTGACGACGACGACGCGTTGGCTCAGCTCCGACATGCGGTTCGTCCTACCCGCGGGGGACATCACATGCCCGCAGGCATCGAAATCTCTGGCCCTGGGCATGGTGGACGTCATGCACCTGCCTGCTGCCCGCGGTCCGCTCAGCGAGTTCCTCGTCCGTGACCTGGCCACCCGTCCGGAGCTGTCCGCCCGGACCCTGGAGGCCGCCACCCGCCTGGCCGACGCGCCGGCCACCGTGCTCACCAACGAGGACCTGCAGCTGTCACTGGCGGTCTGCTACGAGCTGCACTACCGCGGCTTCGACGAGGTCGACGACGCGTGGGAGTGGGATCCGCAGCTCATCGGGCTGCGCGCGGACCTGGAGCGGCTGCACCTGTCCGCGCTGCGGGCCCTGGTCGGCCCGGTGCGGGTGACCGACGAGCCCATCGACGTGCAGCTCGCCGCGGCCATCGCCGAGGACGACGGGCCGTCGCTGTCGAAGTTCATGGCCCGGGAGGGCAGCCTCGAGCAGTGGCGCGAGTACCTCACCCTGCGGTCGGTCTACCACCTCAAGGAGGGCGACCCGCACACGTTCGCCATCCCGCGGCTGTCCGGCCGGACGAAGGCCGCCATGGTCGAGATCCAGGCCGACGAGTACGGCGGCGGCTCGGCCGCCCGGATGCACAGCGAGCTGTTCGCGGGCCTGATGCGCGACCTGGACCTGGACTCCACCTACGGCGCGCTGTGGGACGACGCCCCGGCCGCCGCGTTCTCCAGCGTGAACACGATGTCGCTGTTCGGGCTGCACCGGCGCTGGCGGGGCGCCGCGCTCGGGCACCTCGCCACCGTGGAGATGACCTCCTCGGAGCCCAGCCGCCGCTACTCCGCCGGCCTGCGCCGGCTCGGCTTCGACTCCTCGACGACGGTCTTCTACGACGAGCACGTCGAGGCCGACGCGGTGCACGAGCAGATCGCCTCGGTCGACATGTGCGGCGCCTTCGTGCAGGAGAACCCGGAGCTCGCCGAGGACGTCCTGTTCGGGGCGCGCAGCTCCCTGGCGATGGACGGCGTCGCGGCGCGGCACCTGCTGGGCGCCTGGGGTGAGGGCCGCTCGGCCCTCACCCGGGAGACCTCGCTCGCCGCCTGACCGGGGGCGCGCTCAGTCCCGGACGCGTGGCTCCTGCCGGAGCTGCGCGGCCGGGCGGGGCCGGCTCGGCGCGCTGGGCGCGGAGAAGCCGGCGCGCTTGTGCGTGCCGTCGCAGAAGGGCTTGATCCCGGACTTGCCGCACCGGCACAGCGCGATCGTCCGGCGTCCCGGGTCGATCTCGGCGCCGTCCTGGTCGAGCAGGCGGAAGTCGCCGCGCACGATGAGCGGGCCGTCCCGGTAGGGGGTGATCGTCGCGCCCTCGCCGTCGTCGGCGCCGGCTTCGACGTCGTCGGGCAGCTCGGACTCGGGAGAGGGAAGGCTCGACACCCTCCCACTCTGCCCCGCGCCCCCGGCCGGCACACGCCCGAGGGCGTGATGCGGCCCGCACGGGCGACGCTCAGGCGGGCAGCTGCGCGCCCGTCTCGTCCGTGCCGATCTCGTCCTGCTCGGGGGTCAGCGTCGGCAGCGCGAGGAGCCGGACGACGAGGACCGCGATCACCGCGCCGATCAGCGGGGCCACGATGAACAGCCAGACGTGCGCCAGCGGGTCGCCGCCGGCGAACAGCGCCGGGCCGAGGGAGCGCGCGGGGTTCACCGAGGTGCCGGTCAGCGGGATGCCGACCAGGTGCACGGCGGCCAGGGTGAGGCCGATGGCCAGCCCGGCGAACCCCGGCGCCGCAGCCTTCCCGGTCACGAGCAGGACCACCGCGACGAGCACGAACGTCAGCAGCACCTCGACGACGAAGGCGCCGCCGCCGCTGATGGTCGCGCCCCAGTCGTTGGCGCCCAGCGCGCCGGTCTGGTCGGTGACGTCGCCGAAGTCGCTGGTCAGCAGCTTCAGCACCGCCGCGCCGGCGATGCCGCCGGCGAACTGGGCGATCCAGTAGGCGCCGGCCTCCGTCGCCGTCATGCCCTTGGAGAGCAGCACCCCGAGGGTGACCGCCGGTTGACGTGGCAGCCGGAGATCGGGCCGATCGCGTAGGCCAGCGCCAGCAACGTGAGCCCGAAGGCCAGCGCGACGCCGAGCGCCCCGATGCTGTCGATGCCGCCCACCGCCGCCCCGACCGCGAGGAAGACCAGCAGGGCCGTCCCGAGGAACTCGGCGACGAGGGAGCGGGGGAGCGTGGGTGACACGGGAACCTCCGGGCGCGGCTGGTGCGGACCGAGCCAGGATGGCCCTCCCCGGCGCGCGCTGGATAGGGCCTCGCGGCTCAGTTCTCGACGGGCTGCCCGTAGAAGACGTGCTCGACCACGCCGCGGGCGTGCCGGGTGGTGCGGTGGTAGTCGTCCAGGAACTGGCCGGGTTCGGTGTCCGGGCCGTAGCCGCAGGCACGGGCCACGCCCTCCAGCTCCAGTCCCGGCCTCGGCAGCTGGTCGCTGGGGCGGCCGCGCACGAGGAAGACCGCGTTGCGCGCCCTGGTGGCGATCTCCCAGGCCGCGCGCAGGGCGGTGGCGTCCTCGGCGCTCACCAGGCCGGCGTCCGCCGCAGCAGCGAGCCCCTGCACCGTCGGCCGGACGCGGAGCTCGGCCACCTCGGCGGCGTGCTGCAGCTGGAGCAGCTGGACGGTCCACTCGACGTCGGACAGCCCGCCGCGGCCGAGCTTCGTGTGCGTCGCCGGGTCGGCGCCGCGCGGCAGCCGCTCGCGCTCCACCCGTGCCTTGATCCGCCGGATCTCGGCGACCTGGTCGGCGGCGATCCCTCCCGCCGGGAAGCGGATGGGGTCGATCAGCTCGACGAACGCCGCCCCGAGCTTCTCGTCGCCCGCGACCGGCGTCGCCCGCAGCAGCGCCTGCACCTCCCAGAGGGAGACCCACCGCTCGTAGTACTCGCGGAACGCGGACAGGCTGCGGGCCATCGCCCCCTGCCGGCCCTCGGGCCGCAGGTCCGCGTCGATCTCGAAGGCCGGGTCGGGCGCGGGCTCGGCGAGCAGCCGCCGCAGCGTGTGCGCGACGGCGTTCGCCGCCGTCGTCGCGGCGCCCTCCTCGGCGCCCACCCGCGGGCGGTGCACGAAGAGGACGTCGGCGTCGGAGCCGTAGCCCATCTCGCCGCCGCCGAGCCGGCCCATGCCGATGACCGCCATGTCCATCGGCAGGTCTGCGACCTGGACGCCGGTCTCCAGCGCGTGGGCGCGCAGGGCGACGTCCAGGCCGGTTCGCAGCGTGGCGACGGCGACGTCGGTGAGCGCCTCCCCGACCCGCAGCACGTCCAGCCGGCCCAGCAGGTCGGCGCAGGCGATCCGCAGCAGCTCCTGCCGGCGCAGCCCGCGCAGCACCCGGATCCCGGCCTGCGGGTCACCGGCGCGCGCGGCCGCCAGCCCCCACGACCTGGTCAGCACCGCCACGCCGCGCGGCTCCAGCTCGGCGTCGTCGGCCAGCAGCCGCAGCGCCTCGGGCGTGCGGGTCAGCAGCCCGGCGACGTACTGGCTCGAGCCCAGCAGCTGCGCCAGCCGCTCGGCCACCTGGCCCTCGTCGCGCAGCAGCCGCAGGAACCACTGGTTGCCGCCCAATGCCTCGCTGACCTGCCGGTAGGCGAGCAGGCCGGCGTCGGGGTTCGGGCAGGAGGCGAAGGTCTGCAGCAGCACCGGCAGCAGGTACTTCTGCATGGACGCCGAGCGCGACACGCCTCCGGTCAGCGCCGCGAGGTGCCGCAGCGCGGCCTCGGGGTCGCCGAAGCCGAGGGCGCGCAGCCAGTCGCCGGCGGCCTTGGAGCCCAGGTGGAGGTGCTCCCCGGGCACCCGGGCGACCGCGGACAGCAGCGGCCGGTAGAAGAGCTTCTCGTGCAGCCGGCGCACCTCGCGGGTGTGCAGGGCCAGCTCGGCCTGGAGCACGTCCACCGCGCCGCCGCGGGCGTCGGGCTTGTAGCCCAGCGACCGCGCCAGCCAACGCAGCTGCTGCTCGTCGGTCGGCAGCAGGTGGGTGCGCCGCAGCCGCAGCAGCTGCAGCCGGTGCTCGACGGTGCGCAGGAAGCGGTAGGAGGCGATGAGGGTGGCGGCGTCGTCCCGGCCCACGTAGCCGCCGGAGGACAGCGCCAGCAGGGCCGGGAGCGTGCCGCCCTGGCGCAGCGTGGCGTCCGCGCGGCCGTGCACGAGCTGCAGCAGCTGGACGGCGAACTCGACGTCGCGCAGCCCGCCGCGGCCCAGCTTGAGCTCGCGCTCGGCCTGGGCCGGCGGGATGTTCTCCTCCACCCGCCGCCGCATCGCCTGCACCTCGCCGACGAAGCCGGGGCGGTCCCCGGCCCGCCACACCAGCGGCCACAACGCGTCGACGTAGGCCCGGCCGAGGTCGGGGTCGCCCGCGACGGGGCGCATCTTCAGCAGCGCCTGGAACTCCCAGGTGCTGGCCCACTGCTCGTAGTAGGCCGAGTGCCCGGCGACGGTCCGCACGAGCACCCCGGCCTTGCCCTCGGGGCGCAGCGCGGCGTCGACCTCCCAGGCGGCCTCGCGGCAGATGCGCATGAGAGCCGCGGCGACCCGCGTGGCGCTGCCGAGGGCGGCGCTCTCTGCGTTTCCTTCCACCGCCCGGCCCTCGGGGTCCACCGGCTCGCCGACGAAGACGACGTCGACGTCGCTCACGTAGTTCAGCTCGCGGCCGCCGGTCTTGCCCAGCGCGATCACCGACAGCCGGCAGGCCGCGGCGTCGGCCGGCTGCTCGGCGACGGCGAGGGCCATCCCCGCGGTGAGCACCGCGGCGGCGATGTCGGCCAGCTCGGCGGCGGCGTCCTCGGCGGGCAGGTTGTCGCCCAGGTCGCGGCCGGCCAGGGAGAGGATGGCCCGGCGGTAGGCCAGCCGGAGCCCGGCCACCCGCGCCGGCGAGGCGTCGGGCGCCCCCTTGCCGAGCCGGACGCCCCACGGCGGGTCGTCCGGGTCGGCGCCGACGGCGGCGAGCATCTGCCGTTCCAGCGCCACCGGCGTCGGCCGGGCCGGCCCGGCGTCCTCGGCGTCGAGGACCGTCCAGTCGTCGGGGTGCGCGGCGAGGTGGTCGGCCAGCCCGGAGCTGGCGCCCAGGACGGCGAGCAGCCGGCTCCGCAGCAGGGCCGACCCGCGGAGGCGGGCGAGCAGCGCGGCGGCCGCCTCCCCCGTCGCGTCGGCCTCGTCGAGCGCCTCGACCAGCCGGTGCAGGGAGCGGACGGCGAGGTCGGGGTCGCCGGCCCGGGCGAGCGCGGCGACGACCGGCCCGGCCTCGGGGTCGGCCGGCTCGTTGCGGCCCAGGTCCCACAGCCCCAGGTCCGGGTGCGACAGCAGGCGCGCCGCACGATCGCCGTCCTCGAAGCCGAACCGCACCAGCCGGACGACGGCGCGGCGCGGGATCTCCACCTCGGGCCCCACCGGCTCAGGCCGCCTGCGGGGCGTGCGCCCGCACCAGCTCGGCGAAGCGTGCGGCGAACGGCGCCCACGTCTCGGCGAGGTCGTCGTGCACGGCGTCCGCCCGGGCGCAGAGCGTCTCGGCGTCGACCGGTGCCGCCGCGACGCCGTGCCGGTCGGCGGCCGCCCAGGCGCGCACCATCTCCGGCGTCGTCTCGATGTGGAACTGGACCCCGTAGACCGCCGCACCCAGGCGGAAGGCCTGGTGGGCGTAGTGCGCGTTGCTGGCCAGCAGCGTCGCGCCGGGCGGCAGGGTGGCGATCTCGTCGTGGTGCCACTGGACGACGTCGGGGGTGAGCGGCAGCGGTCCGAACACCGGATCGGCGTAGGCGGCGTCCCGCTTGGCGACCAGGGTGGCACCCACCTCCGGGCCCTCGGCCCCGCGCCGCACGGCCCCTCCCCCGACGTCGGCGAGCAGCTGGGCGCCCAGGCAGACGGCGAGGGTGGGGACGTCGCCGGCGATCGCCTCGCGCAGCAGCGCGCGGACGCCGGCCAGCTCCGGGCTGGTCGCCTCGTCGTCGGTCGCCGACTGGGGGCCACCGAGGACGAGGAGTCCGGCGTGCCCCTCGAGCGTCTCCGGCAGCGCCTCACCGAGCCCGAGGTGCCGCTCGTCGAGGGTCAGTCCCGCGTCGGCGAGCCAGTGCCCGAGCCGGGCCGGCGGGTCGGTCTCGCTCGGAACGACGACGAGGAGGCTGGCCACGCGGTCGAGATTAGCCGCGCCGGACGCCCGGCCCCGCCCCGGCGCGGCTCGACGACCGCGCGGCTGCGGCACCCGGCCGTGTCTAAACTCCCGGAGCTGCCAGCAGAGAGGCGCACGTGGACACCATTCCGGTCCGGAACCTTCCGGACACCGCTCCTCCCCCGCTGCCCGCGGCGCCCGCATCGGGCCGCGTCGGATCCCGCTGGGTGCTCCCCGTCGCGCTGTTCCTGGTCGCCGTCCAGCTCGGGCTGCGCACCTGGCTGTTCGCGCAGCGGCAGTACTACGCCGACGACCTCCGCCTGCTCAACCTGTCCGACCGCTCCCCCCTGTTCTCCGCCGACTACCTGCTCTACGACTTCGACGGCCACCTCATGCCCGGGTCGTTCCTCGTGGCCGGCCTGGTCGAGCGGGCGGCGCCGCTGGAGTGGGCCCCGGCCCTGGTCTCGCTGGTGGTCCTGCAGGCGCTGGCGTCGCTGGCCCTGCTGCGCGTGCTGTGGGTGCTGCTGGGCGACCGCCCGGTCCTGCTGGTGCCGCTGGCCTTCGGTCTGTTCACGCCGATCACGCTCGGGGCGCTCACCTGGTGGGCTGCGGCACTGAACTCCATCCCGCTCCAGATCGGGCTGGCCTGGTACGTCGCCGCCGCGGTGCGGGCGGGCCAGACCGGGCGCCGCCGCTACGCCCTCAGCGGCACCCTGGCGCTGGCCTTCGCCCTCGCCTTCTACCTCAAGGCGGTGCTGCTGCCACCGGTCGCGTTCGTCGTCGTGGTCGTCGCGCTCCTCCGCGACGGGGTGCGCAACCCGCTCTGGGCGGCGCTCCGCCGGGCCTGGCTGCTGTGGCTGGGCACGGCCGTGGTCGCCGCCCTCTGGGCGGCCACGTACCTGTCCACGCGCACGGACGACGTGGTGAGCGACGGCAGCGCGAGCGACGTGTGGATCACCATCACCACCGGGTTCGAGGCGCTGGCGCCGGCGGTCTTCAGCGGGCCGTTCCGGTGGGCGATCTTCCCGCCGGCCAGCCCGCTGTCGGACCCCACCGACTGGACGGTGACCGCCGGCTGGCTGGTGCTCGCGGCGGCCTTCGTCTGGACCTGCGTGCGGCTGCGCGGCGCCCTGCCGGTGTGGCTGATCACCGGCGCCACGATCTTCGCCGGTCTGCTCATGGCGGCGGTCGGCCGGTCGGGCCTGGGGCTGGGCGAGGTGGCGCCGCTGGCCTACCGCTACTTCGCCGCCGACGCCGTGCTGCTGCCCATCGCCGGCGCGCTGCTGGTCTCCCTGCCGGTCCGGCGGATCTTCCGCCGCGCCCCCGGGCGGCCGGGCCGGGCCCGCCGGTGGCTCGCGCCGCTGGGCGCGGCGCTCACCACCGTGCTGACGGTGGGCTTCATCGCGAACTGCGTGCTGTCCACGGTCAGCCATGCCCGCGCGTGGGAGGGCAACCGCGCCGGGGAGTACCTCGACGTCGCCCGCGCCTCGCTCACCGACGCCGGCCCCGCCCCGCTGCTCGACCAGATCCTGCCCGCGGACGTGGTGGTCGGGATGAACGCCCCGGCCGACCGCCTCTTCGGCGTCTTCGCCCCGCTGCCCGACCGGCCGGCGTTCGCCTCCTCGACGCCGGTGCTGCAGGTGCTCGACGACAGCGGCGAGCTGCGACCGGCCGAGGTGATCCCCGGTGTGGTCCTCGCCGAGGGACCGGCGGCCGGCTGCGGGTGGTCGATCGAGCCGGGCGCCGGCAGCACGGTCGGCCTGACCGGCGCCCTGCCGGTCGAAGAGTGGACGGTGGAGCTCCGCTACGTCAGCGAGCAGGACGGCGAGGTGACCGTGGTGATGGGCTCGGGCCCGCCCGAGCGGGCCCCGGTCGTCGCGGGCGCCCACTCGGTCTACCTGCGCATCTCCGGCGGCGGCCCGGCGCTGCAGGTGACCTCCGAGGTGCCGGGGCTGCGCCTCTGCGTCACCGCAGGCGTCGTCGGCGAAGCCACTCCCCTGCCCTGACGACCGGCGGTCCTAGGAGCCACCGAGCGGCCACGGTCTGCCGACCACGGCTTCCTGGACGCACACCGGGCCGGGCGAGGTCACCCGTGCTCCGAGCGGCCCCTGCTGCGCGGTCACCACGAAGTACGCGCTGCCCATGCCGGGGGGCAGGGCCAGCTCCTGCTCGTCGTCGCCGACCACCACGTGCAGGGTCGCCTCCTGGGCGGTGGCGTACCCGATCCGGAGCACCTGGCTGATCCTGCCGTCGGCCTCCGGGACCACGCCGAGTCGCTGCTCGGCCGCCGTCAGGGCCCATCCGCAGCCGGCGACGGGGCCGAAGGCCCGGAGGGTCGGCTCGAGGAGCGCGATGGGCCGGAGGAAGGCCAGCCCGTCGAGCATCCGCATGTCGGTACCGGGCTCGTCGAACCGGCGGTCCTGGCCGACGGCATCCAGCAGCCGCCCCACGTCGGGGTATCTCGCCAGCAGCACCTCACCCGGGGCGCTGCCGCTGACCACCGACACGTCCGGGTTCTCGTCGATCACCCGGACCGCGGCCTGCACGTACGCCTTGGACTCCGGGTGCTGCAGCTCGCCGGCGACCAGCGCGCTGGAGACGCCGCTGCCGGCGATCAGGAGCACGCCGGCCGTCGCCCCGGCGGCCCGCACCCCCACCGCACGGACGGCCCGGCGGCGCGCGCGCCCGTCGAGCAGCGGACCGCTGAACGCGGCGCACACCCCGATGACGATGATCGGCAGCGCGTCGGTGACGTAGCGTGGGTCCCGCGCCACGATCTGGAGATAGTCCCCGCGGCCGAGCAGGAGCAGCCCGATGTCCGCGGCGACGTAACCCACCACGAGCACCCAGCCCTGCACCGCCCGGCTCCCCCGCAGCCACACGCTCGTCGCGACCACGGCGACGACGAGGCCCGCGGCGAGGGCTGCCCGGCCGGCGCCGACGTCGGAGAAGACGGTGGACTCGGCACCCTCACCGGTCCACGGACCGCCGACCAGCCCGGGGAGCAGCATCCGGAGGACGGTGTCACCGGCACCCGTGAGCGCCGTCCCGGCATCCGGCAGCGGCACCACCGGGGACTCGACGATCGAGCGGTAGAACGGGATGTAGGCGGCCACCAGGAGCACGTGCGGCAGGACGTAGGGCCAGCCGGCCCGCAGCAGGCGCAGCCGCCGGTCCCACGGTTCACCAGCCCACTCCACGAGCACGACGACGGCCACCAGCGCGGGCAGCACGAGGACCGCCTTCTCCCAGAAGAGGAGGCCGGCCGCGAAGCAGCAGGCGGAGAGCGCGGCCCAGCGCCAGGAGCGCGTGCGCAGCGCCCGGACCAGCGCCAGCAGGGCGGTCAGCATCGCGATCTGCATCGGCATCGCCTGCATGCCGGCCGCCCACCAGGTCGCGACCGGCAGACCCAGCGGGGTGAACAGGTAGCAGGCGAACGGGAGCAGGAGCCAGGGGGAACGGCCGAACAGCTGCCGCAGCACCGCCAGCAGCAGGCAGGAGGCCACCAGCTGCATGCCGAGCAGGCACAGGGCCGCCGGGAGGAACGACGGGCCGGCGTCCCGGCCGATCAACCAGTAGACGAGGTTGGTCCCCATCTCCAGGTGCCCGTTGTGGTCCCGGACGAGGTACTCGCGGGACAGGCCCAGGCGCCCGGCCGCCTCCATGTGGATGAAGTCGTCCTGCCAGTAGTACGAGCCGAGCACCACGACCGCACGGAGCACCGTCTGCCCGAGGATCAGCGCCACCCCGACGCCCAGCATCGGGTCCCGGCGGGCGCGGACCGTCACCATCTCGCTCCGCGCCGCCGGGTCACCGCGCTCAGAGGCCCGGCAGGTACCGCTGCAGCTCGAAGGGCGTCACGTTGCGCCGGTAGGAGTTGAACTCCTCCCACTTGTTGCGGAGGAAGAACTCGAAGACGTGCTCCCCGAGGGTCTCGGCGACGAGCTCGCTGCTCTGCATGGCGGTCAGCGCCTCGCCCAGGGAGACCGGCAGGTCCTCGTAGCCGGCCGCGCGGCGCTCGGTGTCGGTGAGCGACCAGACGTCGTCCTCGGCCTCGGGCGGCAGCTCGTAGCCCTTCTCGATGCCCTGCAGCCCGGCGGCGAGCAGCACGGCGAAGGTGAGGTAGGGGTTGCAGGCCGAGTCCGGCGAGCGGACCTCCACCCGCGCCGACTGCGCCTTGCTGGGCTTGTACTCGGGCAGCCGCACCAGGGCGGAGCGGTTCGCCCGGCCCCAGGTCGCCGCCGTCGGTGCCTCGGTGCCGGCCAGCAGCCGCCGGTAGGAGTTCACCGTCTGGTTGGTGACAGCGGTGACCTCGCGCGCGTGGGTGAGCAGCCCGGCGATGAACTGCTTCGCCGTCGTCGACAGGCGCATCGGGTCGGCGGCGTCGTAGAACGCGTTGCGGTCGCCCTCGAAGAGCGAGAAGTGGGTGTGCATCGCCGAGCCGGCCAGCTCGGTGAACGGCTTGGGCATGAACGTGGCGTGCACCCCCTGGGCGAGTGCCACCTCCCGGACGACGTGCCGCAGCGACATGATGTTGTCCGCCATCGACAGCGCGTCGGCGTAGCGCAGGTCGATCTCCTGCTGGCCGGGGGCGACCTCGTGGTGGCTGAACTCCACCGAGATGCCCATGGCCTCGAGCGCGAAGACCGCCTCGCGCCGGAAGTCGTGCGCCACGTCGTGCGTGGACAGGTCGAAGTACCCGCCCGTGTCGGCCGGCTGGGGGGGCGTGCCGCCCGTGGGCAGGTCCTTGAGCAGGAAGAACTCGATCTCGGGGTGGGTGTAGAAGGTGAAGCCCATGTCGGCGGCCTTCGCCAGCGCGCGGCGGAGCACGTGGCGGGGGTCGGCCCAGGCCGGTGAACCGTCGGGCAGCGTGATGTCGCAGAACATCCGGGCCGTGTCGCTGGCCCTCCCGTCACGGCCGGGCATCACCTGGAAGGTGCCGGGGTCGGGCTTGGCGAGCATGTCGGACTCGTAGACCCGCGCGAAGCCCTCGATCGCGGAGCCGTCGAAGCCGATGCCCTCCGCGAAGGCCGCCTCGATCTCGGCCGGCGCCACCGCGACGGCCTTGAGGTAGCCCGACACATCGGTGAACCACAGCCGGACGAACCGGATGTCGCGCTCTTCCAGGGTGCGCAGGACGAACTCCTGCTGTCGATCCATGCTCGCCATGATCGCGTCCGCTCGTTTCCGGGATGTGACAACGCCGCCGTTCGGGGCCCACCCTGCCCCGCAAGGGGGCCCCGGAACACCCGGCGCGCCACGTCAGGGGGCGCTTCCCGGTCCCACGAGCAGCTCCAGCGGCGTCCCGGGATCGGCGAGCCGGGCGGCCTGCACGCGCGTGCGTGAGCGGATCAGGGCCTGGATGTGATCGGTCTGGTCCCAGATGTCGACGCTCATGCCCGCCGTCACCCGGCCGTCCTCCGTCCAGAAGGCGAGGAAGGGACCGCTTCCCGGCTTCCCCCGGCAGACCACCGTCGCCCCGGGGGCGGCGAGCCCGGAGTACTCCATGCCCAGCTCGTACTGGTCGGTGAAGAAGTAGGGCACCCGGTCGTGGACGACGTCCTGACCGAGCATCGACCGGGCCGCGGCGGGGCCGCCGTGCAGGGCGTTGGCCCAGTGCTCGACCCGCAGGTGCCGGCCGAGGAGCGCCGACCAGGACGACGCGACGTCCCCGGCGGCGAAGACGTCGGGCGCGGAGGTGCGCAGCGAGTGGTCGGTGACCACCCCGTTGTCCACCTCCAGGCCCGCACCGGCGGCCAACCCGACGTTCGGGGTCGCGCCCACCCCGATCACCACGAGGTCGGCGGCGAGTCCGGCGTGCCGGTCGGTGACGACCGCGGTCGCGCGGCCCCCGCTGCCGCGGAGCTCCCGCACGGTGGTGTCGGTGAACAGGTCGACGCCGTGGGCGCGGTGCAGCTCCGCGAACACGGCACCCATCTCCTGGCCCAGCGCGGCGTGCAGGGGCGTCGGCTGCGGCTCGAGCACGGTGACCTCGTTGCCGTGGTGCCGGGCGGCCGCGGCGACCTCGAGCCCGATCCAGCCGGCACCCACGATCACGACCCGCCGTCCTCCGCCCTCGAGGTCGGCCCGCAGCCCGTCGGCATCGGCGAAGGTGCGCAGGTAGCGAACGCCGCCGAGGTCCGCGCCGGGCACCGGCAGGCGGCGCGCCGAGGAGCCGACGGCGAGCAGCAGCCTGGCGTAGTCGAGGACCTCACCCGACTCCAGCTGCAGACGGTGCGCACCGGCATCCAGGCCCGTGGCGCGCACGCCGGTGCGGAGCTCGACGTGCTGCTCGTCGAACCACGCCGGCTCGTGCACACGGGCGCTCTCGCGGGTCGCCGTCCCGAGCAGGTAGCCCTTGGACAGCGGCGGCCGCTCGTACGGCACCTCCGGCTCGGCGCCGACCAGGACGATGCGTCCGTCGAAGCCCTCGGCGCGCAGCGTCTCGGCGGCCTTCGCGCCGGCCAGACCGCCGCCGACGATCACGAACGGGGCCGCGGTCTCCATCGCGCTCACTCCCCTGTTCCGGCGAGGGCGAAGAACTCCTGGCGGGAGCGCGCGTCCTCCCGGAGCACGCCGTGCAGGGCCGAGGTCGTCGTGCGGGCGCCACGGGCCCGCACTCCCCGCAACGACATGCACAGGTGCTCGGCGCGGAGGACGACACCGACGCCGCGGGGGGCGAGGTTCTCCTGGAGCCAGTCGGCGACCTGCTGGGTCAGGCGTTCCTGCACCTGCAGGTCGCGTGCGAACAGGTCCAGGACGCGCGCGAGCTTGGACAGGCCCAGGATGCGGTCCCCGGGCAGGTACCCGATGGCCGCGGTTCCGGTGAAGGGCAGCAGGTGGTGCTCGCAGAGGGACTGCACCGGGATGGCGGTGGCCATCACCAGTTCGTCGTAGCCCTCGTCGTTGGGGAACGTGGTCAGGTCGAACGACGGCGGCGTCAGCATCTCGGCGAAGGCTGCGGCGACCCGGCGCGGCGTGTCGGCGAGGTGCGGCTCGGCAGGGTCCTTCCCGAGGGCACGGAGCAGGCCGGTGACCGCCTGCTCCGCGCCGTCGAGGTCCAGTCCGGCGCGGCCGCGCACGACGCGGAACCGGTGCGACCGGACCTCGGCCACCTCCGGCATCGGGGCGGTCATGCTCCGCCACCCAGGCGGATCGTCGGGGCGTAGCGCACCGCCAGTCGCGCGAGGGCGACAGCGGCGACGAGCAGGCCGAAGTCGCGCAGGGCCACGTCGTAGAACCCGGGGATCGTCAGCAGGTTCACGATGATCCCGGCGAGCCAGGCGGCCACCACCCAGCCGCCGATCCGCGGCGCGACCGCGACGAGCAGGCCGGCCAGCACCTCCACGACGCCGACGGCGTACATCGCCTGCTGCGCCGTGCCCGGCACGATCCGGTCGATCCAGGGGGCGAGGTAGTCGGGCCAGTCGGTCAGGACGTCGGCGAACTTGTCCAGCCCGAAGACGATCGGCGCGACGGTGAAGACCGTGCGCAGCAGCAGGAACGCCTGGTACCCCGGGTCGGAGCTCCGGAGCGACCGGCGTGCGTCGGGGTGCGAACGGGTCAGGTGGGTGTTCATGGCGGCTCCCTTCTAAAACCAATAATGGTTAGAAGTAGAGACCCGGACCACACCCCTGTCAACGGGCCGCGGCCCTTTTCTCAGCCCGTCGTGGCGGGCTCCAGCCGCACGCAGCACCGACCCGGTTCCGGGCTCAGGCGAGCGGTGAACGGGGCGCCCACTCCCCCACCCGCACCGTCGAGCAGGCCGTCCAGGAGGCGGAGGTTCATGCCGCAGACCAGCTCGGTGTGCTGCTGCGCGAGGCTGTGGAAGGGGCAGTTGCCCAGGGTGACCGTGTCGCCCTCGGAGCGCGGCTCGAAGCCGTGGTCCTCGAGGACGCGCAGCACCGTCTCGCGACCGGCCGGCCCACCGGCCGCCGCGGCGAGCTCCCGCCCGCGCTCATGAGCCCGCCGGTCCAGCACGACCCCGGGCCGCTCACCCGACCGCTCGGCCTCCTCGAGCGCGGCGGCCAGCAGCTCGCCGGCGAGGTCGTACCGGCGCTCGGGCAGGGAGACGCTCAGCGAGCACGCGGCCCGCCGGTACAGCTTCGCCGGCCGGCCCGCGCCCGGGCCGGTGCGGCCGCTGCGCCGTTCGAAGTGGACGTCGAGCAGCCCCTCGGCGACCAGGCGGTCCAGGTGGAACGCCGCCGTGGCCCGGGGCAGGGTCAGCGCCTCGGCCACGTCGTCCCGGCCGACCGCCGCGACCTGCCGCACGACGTGGTCGTAGACCCGGCGCCGGGTCGGCTCGGCCAGTGCGGCCACGGCATCGACGGCGGAAGGGCGGTCCTCGTCCATGCGGTCACTCTAGAACCAGGAATCGTTGATCAAACACCGACGAGACGCCGGCACCACCCGGCCCGGTGTCCGCGGCGCCGGCCTGCGAGCGGCGCCCCCGCCTGGCCCTCGTCCCTGCTCCGAGACCAGACTGTGCGGCGTGAGTGATCAACGACCGGTGCAGTTGCGGGTGGCGATGGCCCAGGTGGACACCCGGGTCGGCGACCTCGAGGGCAACAGCGAACTCGTGGTCCGATGGACGGCGAAGGCCGCCGAGGAGCACGCGCACCTCGTGGTCTTCCCCGAGATGACGCTGACCGGCTACCCGCCCGAGGACCTCGTCCTGCGGGAGTCCTTCGCGCGGGCCAGCGAGCGCGCGCTGGTGGAGCTCGCCGCCTCGCTCGCCGACCAGGGCCTCGGCGGCATCGCCGTCGTCGTCGGCTACCTGGCGCACACGCCGGGCGCGGGCCCGGCCCCGGTCGACTCCACCCCCACCGACGACGACCGCCCGGGCGACGCCAACCCGCGTCGCGGCGCACCGCGCAACGCCGCGGCGCTGCTGTTCGGCGGCGAGGTCGTCGCCCGGTACTACAAGCGGCACCTGCCCAACTACGGCGTCTTCGACGAGGCGCGCTACTTCGTGCCGGGCACCGAGCTGCCGATCGTGCGGCTGCACGGGATCGACGTGGCGCTCACCATCTGCGAGGACCTCTGGGTCGAGGGCGGTCCGTGCGGGATCGCCGGGCAGGCCGGCGTCGACCTCGTCGTCTCGCCCAACGCCTCCCCCTACGAGCGGGCCAAGGACGACCTGCGGCTGCCGCTGGTGCGCCGGCGCGCGGCCGAGGCAGGCGCGACGGTCCTCTACTGCAACCAGGTGGGCGGGCAGGACGAGCTGGTCTTCGACGGCGACTCGATGGCCGTGGCCGCCGACGGCACGCTGCTGGCCCGCTCCCCCCAGTTCGTCGAGCACCTGGCGACGATCGACCTCGACCTCGACCCCTCCTCGGTGCCCGAGCGGCGCGCGGGCCGGATCGGCCCGATGACCGTCACCCGGCACGTCGTGTCCGAGGAGCCGGTGCCCGCGTTCGACCGGCGGCCCGCGACGGTCGTCGAGCCGCTGAGCGACTGCGAGGAGGTCTGGCGGGCGCTGGTGCTGGGCCTGCGCGACTTCATCGACAAGAACGGCATGCCCTCGGTGGTGCTCGGCATGTCCGGGGGCATCGACTCCGCCCTGGTCGCCGCGATCGCCGTCGACGCGCTGGGCGCCGACCGGGTGCACGGCGTCGGCCTGCCCTCGAAGTGGTCCAGCGAGCACTCGCTGGCCGACGCCGAGGACTCCGCGCGGCGCCTGGGCATGCACTACTCCGTCGTCCCGATCGCGCCGATGGTCGACGCCTACGAGGCGTCGGTCGAGCTGTCGGGGGTCGCCGCGGAGAACCTGCAGGCCCGCGTGCGCGGCACCCTGCTCATGGGGCTGTCCAACCAGCACGGGCACCTGCTGCTGGCGACGTCGAACAAGAGCGAGGTCGCCGTCGGATACTCCACGCTCTACGGCGACGCCGCCGGCGGGTTCGCCCCGATCAAGGACGTGCCCAAGACCCTGGTCTGGGACCTCGCCCGGTGGCGCAACGCGCACGCCCGCGACCGCAGCGAGACCGAGCCGATCCCGCAGAACTCCATCGACAAGCCGCCCTCGGCCGAGCTCGCCCCCGGCCAGCAGGACAGCGACTCGCTGCCGTCCTACGACGTGCTCGACGCGGTCATCGCCGACTACGTGGACCGCGACCTCGGCCTGGCCGAGCTGCTGGAGCGCGGGCACGACCCCGAGGTGGTGGCGCGGGTGCTCCGGCTGATCGACACCGCCGAGTTCAAGCGCCGCCAGTCGGCCCCCGGCACCAAGATCAGCCTCAAGGCGTTCGGCCGCGACCGGCGGCTGCCCGTGACCAACCGGTGGCGGGAGACCCTGCCCACCGTGCGCGAAGGAGCTCAACCATGACGGAGTCGGTTCTCTACGGGGGGACGTCGAGCGCCCGGGTCCGCATCCACCACCTGCAGCAGGCCAAGGAGCGGGGCGAGAAGTGGGCGATGCTCACCGCCTACGACACCTACAGCGCGGCCATCTTCGAGGAGGCCGGAATCCCGGTCATGCTCGTGGGTGACTCCGCCGGCAACGTCGTCCTCGGGCACACCAGCACCGTGCAGGTGACGGTCGAGGACATGCTGCTGCTCACCAAGGCGGTCACCCGCTCGACCACGCGCGCGCTGATCGTGGCCGACCTGCCGTTCGGCTCCTACGAGTCCGGACCGCAGCAGGCCTTCGAGACCGCCGTGCGGCTGATGAAGGAGGGCGGCGCCCAGGCCGTCAAGCTCGAGGGCGGCGTGCGGGTGGCGCCGCAGATCAAGCTGCTGCACGACTCGGGCATCCCGGTGATGGCGCACGTCGGCTTCACGCCGCAGAGCGAGCACGCCCTCGGCGGGTTCCGGGTGCAGGGCCGCGGCGCCGGTGCCGAGCAGCTGCTCGCCGACGCCCGGGCCGTGCAGGAGGCCGGGGCGTTCGCCGTCGTCCTGGAGATGGTGCCGGCCGCGATCGCCGCCGAGGTGACCAAGGAGCTGTCCATCCCGACCGTCGGCATCGGCGCCGGGGTCGACTGCGACGCCCAGGTGCTGGTCTGGCCCGACATGGCCGGGCTCAACGGCGGCCGGGTGCCGAAGTTCGTCAAGAAGTACGCCGACCTGCGGGCTGAGCTGTTGCGGGCCGCGCAGGAGTTCGCCGGCGAGGTGCGCGGCGGCGTCTTCCCCGGCCCCGAGCACTCCTTCGACTGAGCCGCCCACCCGGACACCACACTCTGCGCGCGGTTTGCGGACGTTGCCGCTGCGATCGCGGCGGCAACGTCCCGAACCCGCGCGCAGAGTGCGTCATCCGAGGCGTCGGCGGCCTCGCTCGCGGGCCCGCAGCACCCGAGGGCCGAGCACCGCGGGCGTCAGCTCACCCCACGTCCACCGGACGACGCCCCAGTCCTCGTCGCGGAACGCGTCCTCCCGGCGCTTCTCCTCGAAGACGGCGTCACCCGGATCCTGACCCGGTCGCAGCAGCCGGCCGTACTTGATCCGGCCGTCGAACTCGCCGAGCAGCCGCGCGTCCTCCCAGCCGAAGTCGGCCCGCCCGAGGAAGGCGCCGTCGTGTCGGTGCACCTCCAGCTGCAGCGTGGTCGGCGCGAGGCCGATCCGGGCGAGCAGGACGCGGCTGCGGCTCTCCCCCACGCTCTCGCTCCTGCTGTCGGCGAACCGCACTGCGCGCGCTGCTGACCGGGCACCCGGCACGCGGCCGAGGCGTGCGACCCGCTCGTCGAGGGCGAGGCGGTCGACCATGCGCCGGTACAGCGCCGCGTCGAGCAGGACCACCGCCGGCTCGAACGGCACCGCGCGGGCCAGGTCGAGGAGCGTGCGCGCCGGCGACGTGACCGCGACGCCGTCCACCAGCACCACGTCGTCGTCGGCCAGTCCGGCCACGTGACAGCACAGGTACCGGCCCACGGCGCTGGACGCCGGAGGCCGCCGGGTGACGTGCACGCGGTCGAGCGGGACGCCCCACAGCGGCAGCCCGTGGAGCACCGCGGCCGACTGGTGGCTCACGACCGCAGGACGGCGCAGCGCCGCGAGGGTGGCGGTGACCAGCTCGTGGTGCCGGACGGTCGGATGGCTGTCCGGGGTGCCCGGCAGGTAGGCACCGGGCCGGATCCTGGTCAGCTCACCGCGCGCGATCTGCCGCTGCAGCTCGTCGTCCGACCAGCCTTCCGCCAGTGCCGCGCGGCGGAGGACCAGGTCGGGCGGGCGCCATGTCTCCATGTCGTTACGGTGCCGGGTCGCCGAACCGATGGATCGGTCTCCGCGTCATCGGTGGACAGGTGCGCGCCCTGTGGACGTCCCCGGTCGCGCACTCTGCCGCCCGGATGCTGACGTTGCCGGCGCGATCGCGGCGGCAACGTCCGCATCTCGCCAGCAGAGTCGCGCGGCGGGCGGAACGGGTCAGGTCAGACGTCGGTGACGCGCACTCCGGCGTGCACCTTGTAGCGGCGGTTGACCGAGACCAGGTTGATCGTCAGCGCCTCGACCTGCCGGGCGTTGCGCAGCCGGCCGGCGTAGATGCCCCGCATGCCCGGGAACCGGCCGGCCAGCGCCTGCACGGTGTCCATCGAGGCGCGGTCGTCGCCCACGACCATCACGTCCCCGTCGATCGTGGGCCTGGAGAGGTCCTCGAGCAGGGTGGCGGAGAGGTGGTGGAACGCGCCGACCACGTGGGAGTCGGGCAGCAGGGCGGCCGCCTGCTGGGCCACGCTGCCCTCCGCGACGTCGAGCACGTAGGCGCCGAGCTCGTCGAACCCCATCGGGACGACGCAGTCGACGACGATCTTGCCGGCCAGCGGGCTCGCCAGCTCGGCCAGGGTCGCGGCGTGCCCGTCGAAGGGGACGGCGACGATCACCAGGTCGGCCGCGCCCGCGACGTCGGCGTTGGACCCGCCCTGCACCGAGACCTCGGCGCCGGCGGACGCGGTCAGCGCACGGGCGGCGACGTCGGAGGCCACCTCGGCGGCGCGCTCGGCGTCGCGGGAGCCCAGCAGGATGCGCTGTCCGACAGCGGCCAGGCGGACGGCGAGCCCGCGGCCCTGCGGCCCGGTGCCTCCGAGAATCCCGACGACCAGTTCCTCCACCGCACGACCTTCGGTCACGTCAGCCCCTTCCGCGGCACCGGACGGCCCGGCTCCTGCACCGATCATCCAGGGACGACCGCGGGGACCGTCAGTCGCCCTCCCACTTCCGGTCCTCGTCGGTGATCTGCTTCTCCCGTTCGGCGACCGAGGCCAGCGCGTGCTCGGCCTGCTCGCGGGTCTCGTACGGGCCCAGCCGGTGCCGCTCGGCGCACCCGTCCCGGGTCTCGACCGTGTTGTGCTTCAAGCAGTAGAACCAGGGTCCGTCGGCCATCCGTGCCTCCCCTTGCTGGTCGGAAGCCCCACTCTCGCACCGGCGGCATCCGCCCGCTCGGAGGCGTTCGGAGGCGCCCGATCGGGTGTTGCACGACAGAACGGCGCAGGTACCCGTGTCGCAATGTCGCGCGGTACGGCATCCTGCTCCGGTGATCGGCCCCCTACGCTCCGTCCCCCCGCACCGCGGGGACAGCACGGAGCCGCCCACCCCGTCGGGCCTCGACCGCCGCGTGGCCGCGCTCTCCCTCGCCGCGCTGCTGGTCATCGGCGCGCTCATGGGCTCGATCAACCTCGTCGTCGACGGCGTGCTCCGGGACGGCGCACCCCGCTGGGCCTACGCCGTCACGATGCTGCTGCTGTTCGCCCTCGCCGGGAACCTCGCCGTCCGGGGCCGGGTGGGCCAGCGGCACACGCTCGCCCTGGTGCTGCTGGGTGACCTGATCTACCTCGTCGTCGTGCTCTGCATCGAGGACCCGCTGCGGTACGCGACCCCGCTGATGCTGCTGTTCCCGGCACTGGCCGCCGCGTGGTTCCTCCGGCCGCGCCCGCTGCTCGTGCACATGGTCGTGATCACCGGGGTGTGCCTGGCCGCGCTGTGGCCCAGCTACGACAGCACCGTCGGCCTCCTCGCGCAGGTCGGGGTGAGCGCCGCCACGCTGAACGCGGCGTCCGCCGGGGTGTTCCTCCTCCGGCGCCGCGTGCAGCGGCTGCTCACCGCGACCGAGATGCTCAGCCGCCAGGACCCGCTGACCGGGCTCTACAACCGCCGGTACCTCGTCGAGCAGGCGCCGCGGCTCTGGGCCCAGACGCGCCGCGAGAGCGGTCTGCTGAGCGCCGTCGTGCTCGACCTGGACCACTTCAAGCGGCTCAACGACGAGTTCGGCCACGCGGTCGGCGACGACGTCCTGAGCGCGGTCGCGCGGTCCCTGACCGCCACCGTCCGCCCCACCGACCTGCTGGCGCGCACCGGCGGCGAGGAGCTGGTCGTGGTGAGCACGGTCGACCTGCCCGAGGAGGCGGAGCGGCTGGCCGAGCGCCTCCGGGCGGCGGTCGCCGGATCACGCGGCGAGGCCGGGCTCATCGTGACCGCGTCCGTCGGCCTGGCGGTGGCCGCTCCGGACGACGACGACCCGGTGACGGGGATGTGGCGGCTGGTGGAGCGGGCCGACACGGCGATGTACGCCGCCAAGCGCGGCGGCCGCGACCGGGTGGCGGTGGCCGACCAGCCGCCCCGTCCGGCCCCGGCGGACCGGGCGCCCGAGGGCCCACCGGCCCCTCGGGGCTGCCGCCCACCCGACCGGGTGCTCGACCGGTAGGTTCCGCGAACTTCTGTTTCGCTAGGGGCATGTCGCCCCTCGCGCCTGATCCGACGCGGACGGTGCCCCTGCCGCTGCGCGAGCAGGCCGACGTCCGCGACCGCTGGCTGACCGAGCGGCTGCTGGACCTGCTGCCCGTGCTGATGGACCGCACCGGCATCGACCTGTGGATCGTCGCGGGCCGCGAGTACAACGAGGACCCGGTGCTCGCGACCCTGCTGCCGGCGGCCTGGCTGTCGGCGCGACGGCGCACGGTGCTGCTCCTGCACCGCAGCGACGACGGCGTCACCCCCGTCGCCGTCTCGCGCTATCCCGTCGGCCAGTTCCTGCCGGCCGACGTGGGCGACGCTCCGGCGGACTGCGAGTGGGACGTCGTCCGCCGCTTCGTCGAGCAGGCCGACCCGGCGCGCATCGGCATCGACGTCTCGGCCGACTTCGCCCTCGCCGACGGTCTCTCGCACGGCGAGCACCGGCAGCTGGTCGAGGCGCTGGGGCCCCACGCCGACCGCCTGGTGCCGGCCGAGCCGCTGGTCATCTCCTGGCTGGAGACCCGGCTGCCGGAGGAGATCGGGGCGCTGCACGCGCTCAACCGGCTCACCGCAGACGTCGTCGCGGATGCCTTCGCCACCGCCGTCACGCCGGGAATCTCGACGGCGATCGACGTCGCCTGGTGGCTGCGGCAGCGGCTGCACGACCTGGGGGTGGAGCCGTGGTTCCAGCCGTCGGTCTCGCTGCAGCGCGCCGGCGTCCCGCTGGTGGAGCAGGGCGGGGCGCTGCTGCCCGCCGTCCCGTACGACGCCGTCATCGAGCCGGGCGACCTGGTGCACTGCGACGTCGGCCTGACCAGCCTCGGGCTGCGCACCGACACCCAGCGGACCGCCTACGTGCTGAAGCCGGGTGAGAGCGCCGCGCCCGCCGGGCTCCGGGAGCTGCTCGCCACGGGCAACCGGATGCAGGACCTCACCGTCGCGGAGCTGCGTCCGGGCCGCACCGGCGACGAGGTGCTGGCCGCCGCGCGGGCCGCGGCGGCGGCCGCGGGGATCGACGCCGACGTCTACTCCCACCCCATCGGCGTGCACGGCCACGGCGCCGGGCCGGCGATCGGCCAGTGGGACGAGCAGGCCGCCGTGCCGGGTGCCGGCAGCTACCCGGTGCACCTGGACACCGCCTACGCCCTCGAGCTGGCGGTGCGCCGGCCGGTACCCGAGTGGAACGGCCAGTGCGTGCGCCTGGGGCTCGAGCAGGGCATCTCGCTGACCCCGGCCGGCGTCGAGTACCTGGGCCGGAGGCAGACCGAGCTGGCCCTCGTCCCGGCCGGCTGACGCTCGCCGGCCGGCCGGGACGGGGCGCTACTTCTTCGCGCTCTTCTTGCGGGCGTCCGCGGTCTTCTTCGTGCTGGCCTTCTGGATCGCGTCGACGAGCTGCTTCTTCTTCATGGTCGACCGCCCGGAGATGTCGAGTTTCTTCGCGATCTTCTTCAGGTGATCCTTCGTCGCGTTGGCGTCGACGCCGCCCTTGGTCTCCCGGTTCGTGCCGCGGCCGCCCTGTGCCTGGGCGTCGGAGGGCCCCTTCTTGCCGCCCTCCTTGGGCGCCCAGCGGTCGCCCACCTTCTCGAACGAGTGCTTGACCGCGGCCCATGCGACCTGGTTGGCGCGGCGCTCGTCGCCGTACTCGTCGGCGGCGGAGTCGTGCGCCTTCGCGAACGTGCGCTGGGCCTTCTTCGGCGACCGCAGCAGCGTGCTGGGCAGCTCCGACTTCTTGGCGTCGCCCTTCTTGGTGGTCTTCGGCATGACCTCTCCTCCTCGGGGTGCTGCCCGGCCACTACCCGGGGAGCCGCCCAAGATCACATCACGCGGTCGCCGCCAGGAACGGGATCAGCGCCGCGGCCAGCTCGTGGGGGGCCTCCTCGGCCAGGTGGTGCCCGCTGTCGATCGGCCCGCCACCGCGCAGGTCGGTCGTCCAGTCCGCCCAGATCGCCAGCGGGTCGCCGTGCAGCTCCTCGAGGTCGTCGCGGGCCGACCACAGCACCAGGGTGGGGCAGCCGACGCGTCGGCCGGCCGCCCGGTCGGCCTCCTCGGCGGCGCGGTCGACGCCCAGGCCGGCCCGGTAGTCCTCGAGCATCGCGTGCACGGTGGCCGGGTTCCGGATGGCGGCCAGGTGGTCGGCGTGGTTCTCGGCCCCCATCACCTCCACCCGGCCGGGTGCCAGTGACCCGTACCAGGCCTCGGGGTCGGCGGAGATGGCCCGCTCCGGCTTCTCGGGCTGGGCGAAGAAGAACCAGTGCCACCACGCGGTGGCGAACCGGGCGTCGGCGCGGTCGAGGTGCTCCACGATCGGGATGCAGTCCAGGACGGCGAGGGAGGTGACCGCCCCGGGGTGGTCCAGCGCCGTCCGCAGGCCCACGTAGCTGCCCCGGTCGTGGCCGACGACGGCGAACCGATGGTGGCCGAGCGCGCGCATCAGCGCGACGACGTCGCCGGCCATCGCCCGCTTCGAGTAGGGCGCGTGGTCCGGGGTGGTCTCGGGCTTCGAGGAGCCTCCGTAGCCGCGCAGGTCGGGGCAGACGACGGTGTGCCCGGCTGCGACCAGCAGGGGTGCGACCCGGTGCCAGGTCGTGTGCGTGCGCGGATGGCCGTGCAGCAGCACCACCGGTGGGCCGGTGCCGCCGGCCCGGAGCCGCAGGACGACGCCGTCGCCGACGTCGACCCGCGACTCCTCGAGCCCGTCGAAGAACGGCACGGCGGGCCCGGGTGCGGTCAGCTCAGGGGAGGTCGGCGGTGTCCGACGACTGCCGGTGCCCGCCCTGGGCGTCGTCGGGGTCGGCGTCGACCGTCCGCTCCTCGGACTCGGCGAGGATGACCTCCGCGGCGATCTGTTCCATGCCGCTGCCCTTCATCGCCGCCTCCTCGGGGAGGAGCTCGGCGCGGCTGGCGATGTTGCCCTCGGTGACGTTGTCGAGGGCCTCGGCGCTCGGCTCCTTCTGGGTCGCCATCAGAACCGCTGCTGCTCGGTGCCGAGGCCCAGTGCGCGGGCGACGTCCTGCACGTTCTCGAACTGCTGGCCCTCCGGCAGACGGCGCAGGTCGGCGAGGACGCGGTCGGGGACGGTGGCGTCCTCCTGGGCCTTGGCGATCAGCTGGTCGCGGTCGGCCGGCCACACCTCCTTGCCCAGGTGCTCGGCGAGCGCCGAGCGGCGCTCGATGTCGCCCTCGTCGGTGCCGGGCGGGGTGGCGGGCTGGTGCGGGTCGGTCACGGGGAACTCCTTCTCCGGTGCGGCTGCGTCGGGGACGCGTCGTCGCCGCCTACCCACCGACCGCTGCCTCACACCCGTGTCGGATCCTGGGCCCGGGGGTAGCCGCTCCCCGACCGAGAACGAGGACCCACCGAGAGGACGAGACGTGCCCGAGCGCGATCTGCCGCTGAAGGACTACGACCACCTGCCCGTGGGCTCGCTGACGTCCCGCATCCGCACCCTGGACGCCGAGGACCTGACCACGCTCCTGGACTACGAGAAGGCCCACGCCAACCGCTTCCAGGTCGTGCGGGTGATGGAGAGCCGGCTGACCAGCCTGAAGAACGGGGCGCAGCCCTCCGGCGGCAACCCGGCCGCCGTCGGCGCGGACGCACCGGCCCCGGCCGAGGCCGGCTCCAAGGCGTCCGAGGCGACGTCCGGCCCGCCGGTCAACCCCCCGTCGCACGGCGACCCGACCAACCCGGCCCAGCCCCGCTGATCCCGGACGCACGAGTGCGACGAACTGGTGGCCATCAGCGTTCGATGGCCACGAGTTCGTCGCACTCGGTGCATGAGCTGCTCAGCCCATGCTGCCCATGAGCCCGAGAACGGCAGGGCCGACCACGGTGATCAGCAGCGCCGGCAGGAAGCAGAGCATCAGCGGGAAGGTGACCTTGACCGGCACCTTCATCGCCTGCTCCTCGGCCCGCTGGCGCCGCTTGACCCGCATCTCCTGGGCCTGCGACCGGAGGACGTCGGCGATCGCGATGCCGTAGGCGTCGGCCTGGTTGACGGCCGCGACGAAACGCTTGAGGTCGGTGACGTCGGTCCGGTCCACGAGGGCGTTGTAGGCCTCGCGGCGCGGGCGGCCGATCGCGACGTCGTGCAGGGTCCGGGACAGCTCGTCGGCGAGCGGGCCCTTGCCGTTGGCAGCGGCCCGCGAGAGGGCTGCTTCGAAGCCGAGTCCCGCGGCGACCGCGACCGTCATCTGGTCCAGGACGTCGGGCAGCTCGTGCATGATCGTCGTCCGCCGCTCCCGGGCGCGACTCCACAGGATGGCCTCCGGCAGGCGGTAGGCGCCGGCGACCACGGCGGGGACGAGGAGCCACATCAGCGGCCCCGCTCCGCCGGCCAGGATGCTCAGACCGACGAGCGCCGCGGTCCCGGAGAAGGCGAGCTTGGCCCACAGCACCCGGGTGAGCGTGAGGCCCCGCGGATAGCCGGCGAGTTCGACGAGACGCCGTGCCCGTCGCGCCTCCGAGTCGAGGGTGATGACCCGCAGGAACGCGGTGGCCCCCGTGCCGCGTGACTCCAGGGACCCGACCTCGCGCGTGGTCACGGCCAGACCACGGGTGAGGTTGCGGCGGGCGATCGACAGCGCGCGCCCGGAGGTGCCGGCGAGCGTGTACGTCATGCAGCCGAGGCCCGCGGCGACCGCGGCCACCCCGAGCAGGAGGACCGGGCTCATCAGAACCTCACCTTCACGATGGAACGCAGCCACAGCGCGCCCACGCACATCAGGCCCGCGGCGACCGCGAGCATGACCAGACCGGCCGACGACCGCAGGAGCGGGGACATGTAGTCCGGCGCCACGACCGCGAGCAGGCCGCTGACGGCGAGCGGCAGGGTGAAGAGCACGACACCCGAGGACCGGCCCTCGGCCGAGAGCACCCGCGCCTGACGGCGCAGCTCGTTGCGCTCCCGGATGGTGTTCCCGACGCCGTCGAGCACCTCGGCGAGGTTGCCACCGACGTCCCGGTGGATCGAGATGGCCTGCACGACCCAGGCGAAGTCCTCGCTGCCGGTCCGCTCGGCGACCTCGGCCAGCGCCTCGTTGACGTCCCGACCCACACGGGTCTCGTTGACCACCCGCGAGAACTCCTCCGAGGTCGGCGACTCGGCGTCGTGGGAGACGGCGTCCAGGGCGCGCAGCACGCTGTGCCCGGCCCGCAGACTGCTCGCCATGAGGCGCAGCGAGTCGTCCAGCTGCTCCATGAAGGCGGCCCGGCGGCGGCTGCGCCGCACCGAGATCGTCGCCACGACACCGAGCACCGCGACCAGGGCCAGCAGGAAGCCGGCTCCGGCACCGCTGAGCACGATGCCTGCGGCACCGGCGCCGAGCACGGCTCCCGAGCAGATGACCAGCACCTCCGCCGGGCGGGCCTGGATGCCCGCCTGCTCCAGGACCGACTGCAGCTGACCGCTGCGGCCCATCCTGCGCAGCAGCCGCTCGGCCAGGGCCGTTGCGTCCGCCGCCGCACCGGCGAGCCGGCTCTGCGGCGGCGCGGCGTCCGGGGCCAGCCTGCTCAGCGGCACCGTCGGGCGCCGGGGCGTGGCGATCAGGAGGCCGCCGAGCGCCAGGCCGGCGACGACCGCGAGGACGCCGATCCAGAGGAGCCCGGTCATGACGACCGCTTCCCCGCCGGGGTCCGCTCCGCCGTGTGCCCGAAGACCCGCGGCGACAGGGCGATGCCCAGCTCGGCGAAGCGCTCAACGAACCGCGGCCGCACCCCGGTGGGAACGGCCTTCCCCAGCAGCCGGCCGTTGAGGTCGGCGCCGGCCGAGTAGTCGAACGTGAACGCGTCCTGCATCGTGACGGTCTCGCCCTCGACGCCCTGGACCTCCGTGACGTGGGTGATGCGCCGGGTGCCGTCCCGGAGCCGGGAGATCTGCACGACGACGTCGACGGCCGAGGCGACCTGCTCCCGGACGGCGCGCAGCGGCAGGTCCATGCCGGCCATCAGCACCAGCGTCTCGAGCCGCGCGATCGCGTCACGGGGGTTGTTGGCGTGGACCGTCGACAGCGAGCCGTCGTGGCCGGTGTTCATGGCCTGGAGCATGTCCAGCGCCTCGCCGCCGCGGACCTCGCCGACGACGATGCGGTCGGGCCGCATGCGCAGCGAGTTCCGCACCAGGTCACGGATGCTGATCGCACCCTTGCCCTCGATGTTCGGCGGCCGGGACTCCAGCCGGACGACGTGCTCCTGCTGGAGCTGGAGCTCGACGGCGTCCTCGATCGTGATGATCCGCTCGTAGTCGGGGATGAACGACGAGAGCACGTTGAGCAGCGTCGTCTTTCCCGTCCCGGTACCGCCGGAGACGATGATGTTCAGCCGGGCCTCGACGCAGGCGTGCAGCAGCTCGGCCATCTCCGGCGTCATGGTGCCGAAGCCGATGAGGTCGTTGATCCGGAACGGCGTGGCGCTGAACTTGCGGATGGTGAGCGACGAGCCGCCGAACGCCAGCGGCGGGATGACGGCGTTCACGCGTGAGCCGTCGGCGAGCCGGGCGTCGACGAGCGGCGAGCTCTCGTCGATGCGGCGACCCACCCGCGACACGATGCGCTCGATGACCCGGCGCAGGTGGGTCTCGGAGGCGAACGCCGCGCCCGTGCGGACCAGCCGCCCGTTCCGCTCGACGTAGACCAGCTCGGGCCCGTTGACCATGATCTCGCTGACCGCCGGGTCGTCGAGGAAGGGCTGGAGCGGCCCGTGCCCGAGGACCTCGTCGGTGATCTCGGAGATCAGCCGGCGCCGGTCCTCGACCGAGAGGGCGTTCCCCTGCTCGTTGGCGATGACCCGCTGCAGCTCGGTGCGCACCAGGCCGTGCAGCTGCTCCTCGGGGAGGTCGGGGTCGGAGAGCTTGGCCCCCAGCCGGTCGAACAGCGCCTGGCTCGCGCGTGCCTTGAGGCGGGCGAGCCCGTCGACCGGCGTCAGCACGGCGACGGGCGCCGTGCCGCGCGGGGCGCCGGCGTCGTCCGACGCGGCCGCCACCGAGGCGACGCGGTCGGCCAGGCGACCGGCCTCGGGGGCGATCGGGGGCGCCGGGACCGAGCTGAGCGCGTCGTCGCCGCGCGCCTGGGAGAGACGCTCGCTGAGGTTCACCGGCCACCGGCCTTGAGCCGACCGAGGAGCCCGGACAGGACCGGAGCCGAACCGCGGCCGAGGTCCTCCTGCTCGGGCAGGAACCGGGCCAGGAGCGCGTGCAGACCCCGGGTGACCGGGTCCCGTCCTTCGGCCTCGAGCAGGGGGACGCCGGTGTTGGTCGACAGGGGCACCGACGTGTTCCGCGGCAGCACGACGTCGAGCGGTGCACCGATCGTCGTGGTGACGTCGGCCATCGAGAGGGCGCCGGCCGGATCGGCCATGTTGAGCACCAGGTGCCGCCCGTCCGGGATGAGCGAGAGCTCCTCCAGGACGTTGAGCTCCTTGCGCATGCCGCGCACGCCCGGCACGTCCATGCTGCTGACGAGGACCAGGTCGGTCGCCCGCTCCAGGGCGACCAGCGTGTGGTCGGCCAGCCCGGGGGCGGTGTCGATGACGACGTGGCGGAACTCGCGGCTCAGCATGTCGACCAGCCGGGCCACCTGATCGGCGGTGACGGCGTCGCCGGCGGCCGGCGAGTCGCTGCCCGCGATGACGAACAGGCCGCTGGGGTGCCGTCCGAGGAAGGTCTTGAGCACCAGCGGGTCGGTGGCGGCCGCCCCCTGCACGGTGTCGGGCAGCGTGTGCTCGGGAGCCATCGCCAGCGCGCTGGCCACGTCGCCGAACTGGACGTCGAGGTCCACGATGACCGTCGACCCCGTGCCGGACAGGGCGAGCCCGATCGCGAGGTTGGTCGAGACGGTGGTCTTGCCGACGCCACCCTTGGGCGAGGCGACCACGATGACCCGGCGATCGGGCCGGCCCGCACCCGCGGCGATGCGTGCGGCCTCGGCCCGGACCCGGGCCAGCTCCGTCGCGCGCTCGAGCACCGCGGCGACGTCCTCGTCGGTGGCGGCGGGGCTGAGCAGGTCCCGGACGCCGGCGCGCATGGCCGCCATCCACAGTTCCGGATCGGCGTCCGCGTCGACCAGCACGATGCTGGTGGCGGCCGCGACGTCCACCCGTCCGGCCAGCGCGAACGCGGCCTCGAGGGGAACGGCGGGACCGAGGACCACCGCAAGCGGCGCGGCGGCCTCCTCGACCTGGGCGACGAGCCCACCGGGCGCGTCGAGCACCTCGACACCGAGGTGGACCACCTTGCCGGTGTGCTGCTCGCCGAGCTTCGTGGCGAGGTCGGCGCCGACGCCGACGGTCAGGATGAGGCTCACTTGGTGTCTCCCAGGGGGGCGGTGATGGTGGTCTCGACGCGGCTGTCGGAAGCAGAGACCGGAGCTGCCTTCTCGAGCGAGAGCCAGACGCCCTGCGCCGAGGAGCCGACGACGAACTGCTTCGCCTGGTCGGGCGTGAGCGCCAGGGTGATGAGGAAGACCGCGTTCGGGTCGTCCGCGGCGGCCGGAGCCAGCACGCGGGTCACGGGCACACCGGCCAGCGGCTCGACGCCCGCACTGCCGACCGGGGCGTCCTGCTGGACGAGTTGCACGCCGACGAGGTCCCCGGCCTTGAGCACTCCACCGACGGCGCGCTGCGCGTCGAGGGAGACGCTGACCTCGACGGTTCCCGCGGGAGCCGGGACCGTGCCCTCCGGCGCGAGATCCTGCGGGGCGGCGAACCGTGGCGACACGACCTGGTCACCGGGCACGAGCGCCGCGATGCTGACCTGGTCAGCCAGCTCGGACAGGTCGGCCACGGCGCCTGGCGCCAGCAGGCGCTCGGGGACCCGCTGGATCGACACGCTGCCACCGAGGTCCCCGACGGAGGTTCCGGCCGCGACGTCGCTGTCGACCACGAGCACGTCGACCAGCTGCTCGCCGGCCTGGGCCCGGGTGTCCGCGCCGCGGACGTAGCTGATGATCACCACGGCGCCGAAGACGGCGAGGAGAACGGCCGCGATCGCGGCGATGGATCGGCGAGGCATCATTCGTCCTTAGTTCTTGGTGAGGAAGACGGCACGAGCACCCAGGTCGGGAGCCGTGGTGTCGGGCGGGGTGGTGTCGTCCACCTGACGGGCCAGGTAGGTGAAGTGGCCGGTGAGCTTTCGGGCCCCCGAGCCGTCCCAGCCGGTCACGCGGAAGGCGGCGTAGCCGTACACGCGGTAGTTCTGGCCCTGCTGGGTGTCCCACACGGGGATGACGACGTCGCGGCCGACCATGGAGGCGAAGTAGGCGTCGGTGCAGCCGTCAGGGAGCGGGCCCTGGAGCACCGGGCTCTCGCGGGTGTAGGTGCCCTTCCACACGGTGGACGTCCGGCAGGATCCGTCGCTCTCCGTGAAGGCGATACCCGCGCTCGCCGACGTCCCGGTAGGGGTCGAGCAGTTGCCGCCGGAGGTCTCGCCGACACCCAGGGACACGGTCTTCTCGGCCGCCAGCGGCAGCGCCAGAGCGCGGTACGAGCAGTAGCCGATGGCGATCGGGAGCTCGGAGCGGGCCCTGGTCAGGGGGGCCCACTGTGCGTACGAGGACACCGAGAGCTGGCCGGTGTCGTGACCGAGCGCGCCGGCGAAGAAGTGGTTGACCTCCCACGGCATCTTCTGGGTCACGCTGATGTTGCGACCGCTGACCTTGATCCAGCCCTCGCCCGCGCCCAGGTTGGACAGCTTGGCGGCCAGGTCGTTGGCCCAGAAGGCGTCCTCGGCGGTCTTCTTGATGTTGCCGCACTCGTTGCGGGCGCAGTCGGTGGCGACGGCGAGCACGGCGGCGTCGGCGCCGCTGAGCACCTGCTGCCGGGCGGACCAGACGGCGGCGCTGTCGATGCCGATGGCGGCCGCGCCGAAGAGAAGGGGCATGAGCAGCGCGAGCATGACGGCGACACCACCGCGCTCCTCGGAGCGCAGCCGGGCCATCGGGCTCGGGACGGACCAGCGGCCGCGCCGGCCGCGGATCAGCCGCCGCACCGGAACACCGCCTTGCTGGTGATCGGGAACGCGACGCCACCGGCGAAGCTCCCGGCGGGCTGGAACGAGTAGGTGATGGTGACGGTGATGTTCTGGGTGGCCGGCTTGCCCGTGCAGGTCGCCGGCGACACCGCGACCTGTCCCGCGCTCAACGGCAGGGACGCCGCTGACGCGGCGAAGACAGCCGCGTTCTTCGCCGTCGTGACGTTGTTCTCGATCGCCATCGTCCGGGCCGCTTCGCGAGAGGCGGCGGAGAGCGTGGCCTGCACCTGGAAGGCGCGGCTGACCGACACGATGCTGAAGAGGAGAACCAGCAGCAGCGGCACGACGAGTGCGAACTCGACCGCCACCGCCCCGCGCTCACCACCGAGCCGGCGGGTGATCCGGCGCTGGGGTGCACTCATGACGTTCCTCCTTCCGGTGCGTGATCCGAGGGCTGGGGCGGGCCTGGCGGCACGGCTCCGGAGAGCCGTGCCGCCGGACCACGACCCGGGTTGCGCAGGGGCGAGGTCGCTTACTGCACGCCGTCGACGTCGATGTTCGTGAAGAGGGCGTTCAGCTTCGGGCCGAACAGCGCCACGGCCGCCACGACGACGGTCGCGATGCCGGCCACCAGCAGCGCGTACTCGACGGCGCTGGCGCCCTTCTCCTGCGACTTGATGCGGTCGACGGTGGTGAAGACCAGGGTCTGCAGAGCGGTGTACAGGCTGAGCACGGTGATCTCCTAGGAGGTCCGCCGTCGACTTGTCGGGCCGTGGTGACCAGGGTCGCGGCTCCATCAAGATCGGGTCCGGCCGCTCGGACCAGAAGGGGTTGGGGGAACCCCCTCACCCGGAGGGGGGACCACCGAACGAGCACTTCCGGGGGTTTCCGGGCATCCCGCTAGCCCGATGCGGTGACACTCCGTCGCCCGTACCGGTGACGCACCGTGATGACGGAGCGTGGCAACACCCTTACAGGGCGGCCCAGTCCCCCGTCAGAAGTACCGCCACCAGCGTTCCGGTGAGCAGGGCGGGGCCGAAGGGCAGTTCGGTGTCCCGGCCGGCCCGCCGGACGGCCATCAGCGCCAGCCCGACGACGGCCTGCAGGAGGAAGCCGAGCAGGAATCCGAGCAGCACGGCCGACCAGCCGAACCAGCCGAGCACCAGCCCGAGGAGCGCGGCGAGCTTGACGTCACCCATGCCGAGCCTGGTCGGTGCGAGCAGCGCCATGACCAGCAGCACGGCGAACGACGCGGCCCCCGCGAGCAGGGCGCGCAGCAGGTCGGGCCACGCGTCGTCGAGGTCCGCCGCGAGGGCCAGCAGGCCGGCGGCGACCACGGTCGCGGGCAGCAGGACGCGGTTGGGTAGCAGCTTCTCGCGCAGGTCGATCACGGCCAGCAGGAGGCCGATCGCCACGAACCAGGCCCAGGCCGGCAGGTCGGGCGACCAGCCGAAACGCAGGCCGACCGCCGCGAACAGCACCGCGGCGACGATCTCCACTACCGGCGGGCGGACGGCGCGCGGGCCCGGCCCGAGCATTCCCGCGACGCTCGGCGGGCTGGGCCAGGGGTAGCGCGCGGCCGCCCGGTTCACCGCCGTCCCGACGGCGATGCCCACGACGCCGAGGACGACGGCGGGCAGCACGGACACGGCGGCCACCCTGGCACAGCGAATGCCCGGGATCCGGGAGGCTGCGCCAGCGACCCCCGGTGCGGGACAGTGACCGCATGAGCGGACCGGAGCCCTTTCCCGACGAGGCCGTGCGCGGCTACGTCGACGCACTCACCCCGGACGGGCGGGCGCTCTTCGACCGGTTCTCCGCGCTGGTCCTGGCCGAGCACCCGGAGGCCACGATGACCTGGGCCTACGCGATGCCCACGTTCGTCGTCGGCGAGCGCCGGCTGCACGTCGGCGTCTGGAAGCACGGGCTGTCGCTGTACGGCTGGGACGCCGACCGCAGCGGCGGCTTCTGCGACCGCTACCCGACGCTGTGCGGCGACCGGGGCACGCTGAAGCTGCCGCACCGCGAGATGGCCCGGATCCCGGACGAGCACCTGCGCGACCTGGTGCGGGCCACCTTCGCCGCCTGAGCGACGGTCAGCACTCGAGACCGCCCTCGGCCACCCCGACGTTGATGCAGTCGAGAGAGCTGGCGAACGCCCTGCGCTCCGCCGCCGTCAGGCCCTCGGGTTCGAACCTGACGACGATCCAGCCGGACAGGTACGCCTCGCCGGCGAACTCGCGTGACGCCGCCACCGCGTCCTCCCGGTCCTCGAACCGGTACATCGTCAGCGTGTCGCTCTCCACCGCCTGGATGCACGGACGCCCGGCGTCGCACAGCTCGTCCGTCGCCCAGCGTGCCCCCGGCATCATGGAGCGGTCGTAGGCACTCTGGTCCTCGACATAGGCCTCGAGATCGATGTGCTTCCGACCGCCGTAGGCCAGCTCGCCGCTCGCGGCGTACGCCACGAGCCCTCCCAGCGCGGCCCCGAGAACCGCCCCGGCAACGACCCACACCCGCCCGACCAGGCGAACGTTCCGCCCTTGTCCCGGCCCCACCTCACGACGATGCGGCTGCATACGGCGACGCTAGCGATCGGGGTGGAGATCAGGCGGGGACGACGGACGAGTCGGCCTGTACGCCGGGTTCTGTCCACGGGTGCCTTGCGGCCTCCCGATGGGCGGTCATCCATCTAGGCCTGCCGTTGCCGGCAGGCTCGAGCGGTCTACCCGCAGGCTCGGGCGGGCCGCCCTCGAACGCCTGCGCAGGACGGCGGCGAACCGTCGTCCCTTCTTGACCTTGCTCCGGGTGGGGTTTACCGAGCCACACCGGTCACCCGGTGTGCGGTGGTCTCTTACACCGCCGTTTCACCCTTACCAGTGCGAGCACTGGCGGTCTGTTCTCTGTGGCACTGTCCCGCGGGTCACCCCGGGTCGCTGTTAACGACCACCCTGCCCTGTGGAGCCCGGACGTTCCTCGGCGACGGGGTCTCCCCCGCCGACGCGACCGCCCAGCCGACTCGTCCGTCGTGCCGGCAGTCTAGGGGGTCGGGGTCACCCCCAGAACAGGCGGAAGCCGACGCGGCGGCCGCCGTCCTCCTTCAGCGTCGACATGTCGACCACCTGGCGCGCCTGCTCCTCGACCGGCTCGCCGGAGAGCAGCTCCAGGTAGCGGCGGTGCTCGGACAGCGAGGCGACGGCGAGCTCGACGGTGTCGGCGACGTCCACCTCGTGCGGCGGGTCGGTCATCTCCCCCACCGCGATGTACTGCACGCCGGTCCAGCGATCCTCGTCCAGGTCCGTGAAGATCCACTCGTTCGCGGCGTCGGCCACCGCGTCGATCACCGACTGCCCGAGCGCCCGGTGGTCGGCCGAGTTCACGTAGGCCGGTGAGACCCCCGGCGGCGTCCACGTCGCCCCGAAGTACCCGGTGACGACGAGCTCGGGCCGGTGCCGGCGGATCGCCGCTGCCAGGTCCCGACGCAGCTCCGGGCCGGCCACGAGGGTGCCGTCCCGGTGGTCGAGGAACTCCACCTCCCGGACGCCGACGACGGCGGCCGAGCGCCGCTCCTCCTCCTCGCGCAGCGGGCCCGCCTCGCCCGGTGGCACGCCTTCCATCCCCGCCTCACCGCGGGTGGCCAGGAGGTAGTGCACGTCCTTGCCGGCCGCCGTCCAGACCGCGACGGCAGCCGCCAGGCCGTACTCGATGTCGTCAGGGTGAGCCGCGACGACGAGGGCGCGCTGCCAGTCGTCGGGCATGGGAGCAGCCATGTCCGCAGTCTGGCCCCGACGGCCGGACCCGGCGAGCCCTCAGTGCGCGGCCGCGGCCGCGGCCTCCGCCGGACGCGACGGCTCGGCGGGCGCACCCGGCGGCGCGGCCCGCACGAGCAGCAGCACCAGCAGACCTCCGATCACACCGGCCAGGCCTGCCGCGAGGATGACACCGTCCAGGCCCGCGGCGTAGCCGCTGCCGAGGGCGTCGGCCAGTCCCGCCCGCGCCTGCGGATCGGCCCCCGCCAGGATCCCGGGCGCCTGCCCGGCCGACAGCGCCGAGGCGACCCCGGAGGGATCGGGCGTCCCGGCGTCGCGCAGCGCACCGGAGGCACCGGTGGCGAAGACGGTGCCGAGCACCGAGACGCCGACGGCGAACCCGAGCTGGCGGGCCGTGTTCACCGCGCCCGAGGCCATGCCGCTGCGCTCCCGCGGGACGGCGGCCAGCGCGGCCGAGGCCAGCGTCGGGTTCGCGACGCCGACACCCGCGCCCAGCACCGCGAGGCCGGCGACGAGCGTCCGCCAGGTCGAATCGGCGTCGACCGACGTCATGAGCAGGCAGCCGGCGCCGATCAGCAGCAGCCCGCCGCCCAGCACGAAGCGCGGCGGCTGCGTCTGCAGGTAGCGGCCTCCGCCGGCGGCCACCACGAAGCTCACGACCGACAGCGGGATGAAGACGCACCCGGCCTGCAGCGGCGAGAGGCCGCCGATCGACTGGAGCCACAGCGAGGTGTAGACGAGCAGCGCGAACGCCGCGCCGTTCAGCACGAACGCGGCCAGCATGATCCCGCTGAAGGACCGGCCGGCGAACAGCCGGACGTCCAGCATCGGCGCCGGGCGGCGCAGCTCGACCAGCACCCACGCCGCGAGCACGACCAGGCCTGCGACGACCGGGCCCCAGGATCCGGCCCACCCGTCGGCCGCCGCCCGGACGAGCCCGAACACGGCCGCACCGGCGCCCAGGGAGAACAACGCGATGCCCGGCACGTCCGGCCGCGGGGCGCCGGGCTGCCGCGCCTCGCGGACGGCGACCAGCGTCATTCCCACGGCCAGCACGGTGACCGGCAGGTTGACGTAGAAGATCCAGCGCCAGTCGAGCTCGGTGAGCGCGCCGCCGAGGATCGGCCCCAGCGCGGCGGCCGCGCCGAGGACGGCGCCCCAGATGCCGAACGCCGTCCCGCGGTCCCGGCCCTCGTAGCTGGTGTTGATCAGCGCGATGGTGGTGGCGAACATGATGGCGCCGCCGATGCCCTGGACCCCGCGCGCGGCGATCAGCCAGCCGGCGTCGGGCGCGAGCCCGCAGGCCAGCGACGACAGCGCGAAGACGACCAGGCCGATCAGGTAGAGGCGCCGACGCCCGTAGAGGTCGGCCAGCGAGCCGGCGCCGAGCACCAGCGCGGCCAGGGCCAGCGCGTAGACGTCGACCACCCACTGCAGCTGGGTGAAGCTGGTGTCGAGGTCCCGGGCGATGTCGGGCAGGGCGACGTTCACGATGGTGACGTCGACCAGGAGCATGAAGGTGCCGACGCAGATCGCCGTCAGCGGGAGCCACCTGCGCATGACGGCCACTGTGCAGCCCGGCACCGACAGGAACCACGCGGGGCGCTGGCGGATCAGCGGCCGCGCGCCACCCGGAGCGCCGCACCGATCAGCGGCAGCTGCAGCGGCAGCCGCGCCGTGGCGACGGCGAGCGGCACGGGCTTCCGGGGCACCGCGCGGAAGGTGTGCAGATGCGCGGGCACGAAGCCCACGAACAGCGCCGCGGCGGCCCATCCCCCGGCCCGGCGGGTGGCCGGGGCGGCGAGCAGCGCCACGGTGCCCAGCTCGGCCACGCCGCTGGCCAGCACCCACGCCCGCGCGTTGCCCAGCTCCGGGGGCACCAGCCAGTCGTAGATGCGCGGTCGCGCGAGGTGCAGCACACCGGCACCGCCGAGCACCGCCGCCAACCAGGTGTCCGTGCTCGGGAGCCGCATCGGGCCACCGTATGTTGACCGCCGTGTCCGCCGCTGACCTGCTCGTCGCCGCGGCGGTCGCCTTCCTCGCCGGTGGCGTCAACTCCATCGCCGGGGGCGGCTCGCTGATCCTCTTCCCGACCCTCGTGGCCCTCGGCCTGGGCACGGTCGAGGCCAACGTCACCAACTCCGTGGCCCAGTGGCCGGGCTACCTGGGCGGGGTCGCCGGCTTCCGCGCCGAGTACGCCGGCCAGCGCTCGCGGCTGCTGCGGCTCGGCACGGTCGCCGTCCTCGGCGGCACGGCGGGCAGCGTGCTGCTGCTCACCACGCCGTCCGAGGCCTTCGACGTCGTGGTCCCCGTGCTGGTGCTGCTGGCCAGCTCGTTGCTGGCCTTCCAGCCGCTGGTCACCCGGCGGCTGAAGCGCACCCAGAGCGACGGCGTCGCACCCCGCGACCCCCGCTGGCTCTACGCCGCCCTGTTCCTGGCGACGACGTACGGCGGCTACTTCGGCGGCGCGCTCGGCGTCATCCTCGTCGGGGTGCTGGGGCTGGCGCTCAGCCGGCTGGCCCTGGCCAACGCGCTCAAGTCGGCCCTGTCGGCCGTCACCGCCACCGTCTCGCTGCTGATCTTCGGCGTCTTCGGCGACGTGCACTGGGGCGTGGTGGCCGTCGCCGCGCCGGCGAGCCTGCTGGGTGGATTCCTGGGCGCACGGATCGCGACGCGCATCCCGGCCACGGCATTGCGGGTGCTCATCGTGGGCTTCGGCGTCGCGGTCTCGGTCTACCTGTTCCTCCGGATCTGACCGCCCGTCGGAGCTGACCCGGAGGGGTGATCTGCCGGAGCGCACGTTCACCCGCCGGGCACGGTGGCCGATGTTCCCGTCATGACGGCTCCCGCGCGCTCCCGGCTGCTGCCCGGTGCGCCGCGGTGGCTGCTGGGTGCGCTCGTGCTGGTCGCCGTCCTCTGCTGGCTCCCGGCACTCCTCCGCCTCGTGAGTCCGGAGACCTCCGCAGCGCCCGGTCCGCTGGTCGTCGTGCCCCTGCTGGTGCTCCTGCACCTGCTGCTCCTCGGCCTGCTCGGGTGGCGGGCGTGGACCGTCGCCAGCGAGCGGGCGGTCTGGAACCGGCTGGCGCTGGGCGCCGTCGTCTTCGTCGTCGCCATCGCCGTCGCGTTCGTGCTCCACCTCGTTCCCGCCACCCGGTCGATCGCCATGGCGCCCCTGGCCTGGAGCGGCGCCGCGGTCTTCCCCTTCTGGTACGGCGCGCTGGTGCGGTGGAACCGGCACAGCACGAGCATCGCCGACCCCAACGACGCCCTGAACGGGCTGTCCGCCGTCCTCGCCGTCATCGCGGTGCTCAACCTGACGGTCGACGCCGACGCCGGCCACCTCGCCGACCTGCCCGCCTGGGCGCTCCAGGCCGTCTTCGCCCAGTTCGCCGTCAGCTTCGTGCTCCTGGGAACGGCCCTGACCCTGCCGTCCCTGGGCGGCATGGGCCGGGACCCGCGCACCTGGCTGATGGCCGGTGCGCAGATCCTCTGGGTGGTCGCCGCCGTGGCCACCCTGGTGACCGGTGAGCAGTCGGCGGGCTGGACGCCGGTCGTGCACCCGGTCGTCGTCGTCTGCGTCGCCGTGGCGGCCACGCTCCGGTCGCGCCGCTCGGCTCCCCGGCCCGCCGATCCGGCGGCGGCCACGATCGGCGCGTTCGTCGTCATCCTCGCCTCGCTCGCCACCCTGGTCGTCGCCGCACTCACCGGCGGCTCCGCCGTCGCCGTCGGGTGCGCGGCCCTCGCCGCGGCCGGGGCCGGCGTGCGGATGGCCGTCAACGTCAGCGAGCTGGCCCAGCTCGCCGTCACCCGCCGTGAGGCGCTCACCGACGACCTCACCGGCCTGGCGAACCGCCGGGCCGTGCTGCGCCGCATCTCCGAGCTCACCGCCGAGGGCACGCCGGTCGCCCTGGCGCTGCTCGACGTGGACAAGTTCAAGGAGGTCAACGACGCCCTCGGGCACGCCGCGGGCGACGACCTGCTGCGTCTCGTCGCCCGCCGCCTGGAGCCGGCGCTGCGCTCCGGTGACCTGCTCGGCCGGCTCGGCGGGGACGAGTACGCCGTCGTCGCCGTGCTCGACCCCGCCGTCCCGGCGCACGAGGCCGCGCTGGCGCTCGGGACGAGGCTGCACGCCCGCCTCGACGAGCCCTTCCCCGTCGGCAGCATGTTCGTGCACTGCTCGGCGAGCATCGGCGTCACCAGCAGCACCGACGCCGAACAGCAGCCGGCCCACCTGCTGCGCCGGGCCGACGTCGCCATGTACGACGCCAAGCGCTCCGGGCGCGGCGTGGCCGGATACGACCCCGCCGTCCACTCGGACAGCAGCGGACACCTCGCCCTGGTGGAGCAGCTGCGGACGGCGCTCACCAACGACGAACTCGTCCTGCACCACCAGCCACAGCTCGACATCGCCGACGGCCGCGTCGTCGGCGTGGAGTCCCTCGTCCGGTGGGCGCACCCCGAGCGCGGCCTCGTCCCGCCGATGGAGTTCCTGCCGCTGGCCGAGGTGCACGGGCTGATGGGCCCGCTCACCGAACGGGTGCTCGAGTCCGCGGTGGCCCAGCTGGCCGACTGGCGTGGCCGGGGCCTGGACCTGCGGGTGTCGGTCAACCTCTCGGCCAGCAACCTGCTCGACACCGGCCTGCCGTGCCGGCTGGCCGAGCTGCTCACCCGGCACGCCGTCCCGGCGGCCTCGATCGTGCTCGAGGTGACCGAGAGCGTCCTGCTCACCGATCCCGAGCGCAGCCTCGCCGTCGTGGCCGACCTGGCCGCACTCGGCGTGACCGTGAGCATGGACGACTTCGGCACCGGATACTCGTCGCTGGCCTACCTCCGCGACCTTCCGGTCACCGAGCTCAAGCTGGACCGGTCGTTCACCGCCGACCTGTGCTCCGACGAGCGCACCGAGGCGATCATCGCCAGCACGATCGACCTGGCCCACCGGCTGGGCCTGCGCGTCGTCGCCGAGGGCGTCGAGGACGACCGCACGCTGGCGCACCTGCGCGCGCTCGGCTGCGACACCAGCCAGGGCTACCTGCACTCCCCCGCGCTGCCGGCGCCCCTGTTCGAGCGCTGGCTCCTCGACCGCGAGACGGCACCCTCCTCGTTCCGGTCCTGAGCGGTCCCGGGGCAGATCGACGCGGGCCGGCTCCGACCCGTCAGCGCAGGTGCGCGGTGTCGTTCACCAGCCGCACCGAGGTGCGGCCGTCGGAGGACCAGGCGACGGTGCACAGCGACGCCGCCTGCAGGTACACCCGGTGGACGACGTCGTCGCCGGCGCCGAGGCCCGCCGCGAGCATCAGCTTGATCGGGGTGACGTGGCTGACCAGGAGCACGGACTGCCCGGCGAACCGGTCCAGGACGCCCCGGCGGGCCCGGGCCACCCGGGCGCTGACGTCGGCGATCGACTCCCCGCCCGGGGCGGCGACGGTCAGGTCGGACATGAACCGGCGGACGGCGAGCGGGTGCGCCTGGAGCGCCTCGGCGCCGGTCAGCCCCTCGAGGTCGCCGAAGTCCAGCTCGATCAGGTCGTCGTCGAACTCCACCGGCAGGCCCAGCACCCCGGCGACGATCTCCGCGGTCTCGCGGGTGCGGCGCAGCGGCGAGGCCACGATCGCCCCGATGCCCAGGCCGGCGACGCGGGCGGCGGCCGCCTCGGCCTCGGCCCGGCCGGTCAGGGACAGCGGCAGGTCGTTGCGGCCGCTGTACCGGCGCTCCGGGGTGTGCTCGGTCTGGCCGTGGCGGAGCAGGTGGGTCACCGTGGTGACGACGGTCCGCGGCTCCTCCGGCTGGACGTCGGTCTCGGTCACCGAGGGCTCGGCGGCCAGGTCGCGGTGGATCGGCTTTCCGTCCATGGCGCTGTTGGCCAGCGCGTCGGCCGCCCCGTTCTGCGCCCGCGGCACCCAGGTGTAGCGGACGCTGCCCAGCCGCCCGGCGATGGCGCGGGCCTGCATCGCGAGCTGGCGCATGTCGGGGTGCTTGATCTGCCAGCGGCCCGACATCTGCTCGACGACGAGCTTGGAGTCCATCCGGACCTCGACGTCGGCGGACGCGTCCAGGTCCAGCGCGGCCTGCAGTCCGGCGACCAGGCCGCCGTACTCGGCGACGTTGTTGGTGGCCCGGCCCACGGAGGCCGCGCGCTCGGCGAGCACCCGGCCGGTCTCGGCATCGCGCACGAGGGCGCCGTAGCCCGCCGGCCCCGGGTTGCCCCGTGACCCGCCGTCGGCCTCGACGATGAACCGGGCGGTCACAGCCCGCTCTCGGCCGTGCGCACCAGGATCCGGCCGCAGTTCTCGCAGCGCACGACCTCGTGCGGATCGGCGTTGCGGACGGCGTTGAGCTGGTTCCCGTAGAGCTCGAGGCGGCAGCCCTGGCAGGCGCGCGCCTGGAGCATCGCCGCGCCGGTGGTGCCGGTCTGCGCGCGGATGCGGTCGTACAGCGTCAGCAGCGGCGCGGAGATCAGCGCGGCGACCTCGGAGCGGGCCGCCTCGTGCCGGGTGGTGCCGTCGGCGATGTCGGCCAGGGCGTCGTCGCGCAGCTGCTCGGCCCGCTCCCGCGCCTCGCGCGCGGCGACCAGGCCCTGCTGAGCCGTGGCGAGCGCGGTCTCGGCCGTCTCCAGCCGCTCCATCAGTTCGAGCTGCTGGTCCTCGAGGTCGGCCTGCCGGCGGCCCAGCGACTCCAGCTCGTGCTGCAGGTTGGTCATCTCCTTGGGCGTCGCGCTCCCGGAGTCCAGCCGCTGCTGGTCCTTGGCCGCGCGCTGCCGCACTGTGTCGACGTCGGACTCCAGCCGCCGGACCTCGCGACCGAGGTCCTTGACCTCGGTCTCGGCGCGGACGACGTCGGCGGAGAGCTCGCGCTCGGACTCCTCGGCGGCCTCCACCGCCGCGACCTCCGGCAGCGTCCGCCTGCGATGTGCCAGCTGGGTCAGCGCGACGTCTTCGGCCGCGAGGTCCAGCAGCTTCTGCTGCTCGAAATGGTCCACCTTCACGGAGAGCAACCTACCCGTGCGCAGCAGCCGTCCCGGCCACGTCCGCCGTCCGCCCCACCGCATGGCTCCACGGGTCGGTGCGCAGCCCGGAGACGGACACCTCCACGCCGCCGCCCAGGTCGTTCCGCAGCGCCTCGGCCGCGACCGGCAGCCACGGCCACTCGCTGGCGAAGTGCGCGACGTCGCACAGCGCCGGCCCGTCTCCCTCGAGCGCGTCGGACACCGGGTGGTGCTTCAGGTCGCTGGTCAGCAGCACGTCGGCGCCGGCGGCCGCCGCGGCCGGGAGCAGCGAACCCCCGCTGCCGCCGCAGACCGCGACCCGCCGGATCGTCCGCCCGGGGTCGCCCGCGACGCGCACCCCCCCGGCGGTCGCCGGCAGCACGCGGGCGGCCAGGGCGGCGAAGTCGCGCAGGCTCAGCGGCTCGGTGAGCTCCCCGACCCGGCCGAGCCCGGCGCCGGGGACGGCGGCCGCCGGTTCCAGAGGCACGGCGCCGGTCAACCCGAGGACGTCGGCCAGCGCGGCGTTCACCCCTGTCCCGGGCGCGCGGTCCGCGTTGGTGTGCGCCACGAAGAGGCCCGCGCCCGCGCGCACCAGCCGGTGGACGAGCCGGCCCTTCGGATCGTCGGCGGGGACGCCGTGCACCGGCGTCAGGAACAGCGGGTGGTGGGTGACAAGCAGGTCGGCCCCGGAGGCGATCACCTCGTCGACCACGGCCGCCGTCGGGTCGACGGCGAAGAGCACCCGGCGGACCGGTTCGGCGCGGTCGCCGCAGACCAGGCCGACGGCGTCCCAGCTCTCCGCCAGGGCGGGGTCGTAGCGCGCGTCGAGGGCCGCGATCACGTCGCCGAGCTCGGTCACGTCCGGGACTGTAGGCGGCCGGCGCGAAGGTCCGCCGCGGCGGTGACAAGCTTCCGACGTGGGCGCCGACGCGGGACGGAGCGGGGGCCTGCACGCTCCCGCGTGGCTCGAGGAACTCGTGCGCACCGGCCGCCCGGCCGTCCCGTGGCGGGACGTCGTCCGCTTCGCGGTGGCGATCCCCGCGCCGCTCGCCGTCGCCGTCGCCGTGGAGGGCGGGATCGAGCCGGGCGCGACGCTCAGCGCCGGCACCTTCGGGACCATGGGCGCCCTGGTGGCCACCCTGGCACCGCAGGCGGGGCCGCTGCGGGAGAAGCTCCGGCGGATCGTCACGGCCACGGCGTTCGGCGCGCTCGGCCTGCTGGCCGGCGGGTTCGCCACCGGCGGCGGCTGGGCGCCGGTGGCGGTGATCGCGGTGATCTCGGTCGTGGCGGCGCAGATCAGCCGGATCAGCGCGACGATGTCGCTCGGCTCCTTGCAGCTCCTGATCTACACCGCCCTCTCGTCGGGCTTCCTGACCTCGCTGTCCTGGCAGACCGAGGTCGCCTTCTTCCTGCTGGGCGCGGCGTGGGCGACCCTGACCACGCTGGTGCAGACCCGCACCGAGGCCGGCGATCCCGACCGCGCGGCCGTGGCCGCGGTCTTCACCCGCGTCGCCCTCCTGCTCGAGGCCGCGGACGCCGCGCAGGCCGAGACGGCCCGCCGTGAGCTCACGACCGCGCTGAACGACGCCTACGACCGGGTCATCCGCAGCCGCAGCCACCACGCCGGCCGGGTGCGCGAGCTCTCCGAGCTGGCCGGCGTGCTCAACTCCGCCGCGCCGCTGGTGGAGGCGTCGGTCGCCGCCGCCCGTGCCCGGGTCCCGGTCGACGACGCCGACGTCGCGGCCGTGCACGACCTCGCTGCCGCGCTCACCGGGGAGCGCGAGCTCCCCGGCGAGCGGCCACCCCCGCTCGAGGAGGGGCACCACACCCGGCGGGCCGTGCGGCACGGTGTCCGGCTGGTGTGGAACGTGGTCGGCGACCCCGAGGAGCGCGCCGGCGCGGCGGCGGTCCGCCCCGCGACCGGCCCCGGCGACCGGCTGCGCGACCTGGTCGACCGCACGCTGGCCAGTGCCGACAGCCGGGCCTTCGCCGTCCGGCTGGCCCTGTGCATGTCCGTCGCCGAGGTGGCCCGCCAGCTGCTGCCGTCCGCCCGCCCGTACTGGGTGCTCCTGACCGTGGCCATCGTGCTCAAGCCCGACTTCGGCTCGGTGTTCGGCCGGGCGGTGCAGCGCGGGGCCGGCACGCTGCTGGGCGTGCTGCTGGGCTCGGCCCTGCTGGCCGGCCTCAGCGGCAGCCCGTGGCTGCTCGTGGCGATGGCGGTGTCCGCCGGGGTGCTCCCCTGGGCGCGGGCGGCCAACTTCGGGTTGTTCTCGGTCTTCCAGACGCCGGTGATCATCCTGATGCTCGACCTGACGTTGACGCACAACGCGGGGCTGGTCCGCGAGCGGCTGGTCGACACCCTCATCGGCTGCGCGATCGTGCTGGTCGTCGGCTACCTGCTGTGGCCCCAGACGTGGCGGGCGCCGCTGGACCAGGCCCTGCACGACGCCGCCGTGGCGCTGGACGGGTTCGTCGAGGCCGCGTTCACCGGCGGCCCGGCCGACCGCCGCCGCGCCCGACGCCGCAACTACCGGGCGCTCACCGAGCTGCAGACCCAGCTGCAGCGACGGCTGGCCGAGCCACCACCGATCAGCACCCGCGCGGCGGCGTGGTGGCCGGTGATCGTCGCACTGGAGCGCACCTCGGACTCGGTGACGGAGGCGGTGATCGCCACCCGCGAGGGCGGGCCGGTGCCCGACCTCGCCCAGGTGGCGGTGCTCCGCCGGGCGATCCGGCAGCTCGAGGAGGACGTCCGCAGCAGCGCTGCGGACGACGACGCCGAGATCCTGGCCGAGGGCGTGCTCGCCCCGGTCGCCCGCGAGGTGGACACCGCGCGGCGCCTGGTCCGCGAGAACGCCCCCGGACGGCGGGGCCGCCGCTGAGCGCTCCGGTTGCGCACCGGCGCCCGGAGGCCCTGGGATGTGCCGGGTGTCGACCGACCCGCCCACCCCGCCCCCCGTGCCCGTCCTGCCCCCGCTGACCGGACCTCCGCCCCCGGGCTCGCGCACCGTGCGCACCGACGACGGCGTCGATCTGCACGTGGAGGTCGACGGCGCCGACGGGGCGCCGCTGACCGTCGTCCTCTCCCACGGGTTCACCGCCCGGCTCGCGGAGTGGGAACTGCAGCGCGCGGCGCTGCGGCCCAGGGTGCGGCTGGTCCTGTGGGACCAGCGCGGGCACGGCCGCTCGGCGTCCACTCCCCTGCCCGACGCCACGATCGACCGGACCGGACGGGATCTCGGCCAAGTGCTCGATGCCGTCGTCCCCACCGGCCCGGTGGTTCTCGCCGGGCACTCGATGGGCGGCATGAGCATCATGGCGCTGGCCCGGCAGCGGCCCGAGCTGTTCGGCGACCGCGTCGTGGGCGTCTTCCTGCTCGCGACGTCGGCCGGCGGGCTGGTGGAGACCGGCGTCCTGGGCCGGCTGGTCGAGCTCATCCGATGGTTGCGGCTGCTGCCGCTGTACCTCCGGGGGCTGCAGCTCGTCGCACCGCTCCTCGAGCACTTCCGCCGCCGGGACAGCCGGTTCGGGCGGTGGTTCACCCGCCGGCTGCTGTTCGGGAACCGGGCCGACGCCGACCCCGTCGCCGTCCGCGTGGTGCAGGGCCTGCTGGAGGAGACCCCGTTCCCGGTCTCCGCGGCCTTCTACGCCACCTTCCTCGACCACGACGAGAGCGCGTCGCTCCCGGTGCTCGGCCGGGTGCCGGTCACCGTCGTCGCGGCCACGCACGACCGGCTGACCCCCGTGGAGCACGGACGACGACTCGCCGCGGACATCGGGCGCAGCGCGGAGCTGGTGGTCGTCCCGGGCGCCGGGCACAGCGTCAACCTGACCCGCACCGAGATCGTCGACCGCGCGCTCCTCGACCTGCTGGACCGGGTGGACGCCGCGCGGAGGCGGGCCGGTTGAGCAGGACGACGACAGGGCATGCTGGTGTGGTGCCGGTCACGCCTCCCCTCTTGCAGTGACCGCTCGACACGCCTAACTTCGGCGGCCACCCGACGACGTGATCGACCCCTCGCGCGAGCAGCGGTGCCGAGGGGCGGCGAGGAGCAGAACGTGGACCGGATGAGTGCGCTCGACAGCGGCTTCTACTTCGCCGAGAGCGAGAACACCCCCATGCACGTCGGGTCGGTGGCCGTCTTCGACGGCCCGGCGCCCAGCTACGGCGACGTCGTACGGCTGCTGCTGAGCAAGCTGCCGCTGGTGCCCCGCTACCGGCAGCGGGTGCGCGAGGTCCCGATGCAGCTGGGGCGGCCGATGTGGGTGGACGACCCGCACTTCCAGATCCTGTACCACGTCCGGCACACCGCAGTGCCGCGTCCGGGGAGCGACGAGCAGCTGCGCAACCTGGCCGGCCGCGTCCTCGGCCAGCGGCTGGACATGTCCAAGCCGCTGTGGGAGCTGTACCTCATCGAGGGCCTCGAGGACGACCGCTGGGCGATCATCTCCAAGGTCCACCACTGCATGGTCGACGGCGTCGCCGGCAGCGACCTCATGCAGCTGATGTTCGACCTCTCCCCCGACGCCAGCCACGACGAGCCGCGCGACTGGTCCCCGCAGCGCACCCCGACCGGCGCGGGCATGGTCGCCGGGGCCCTGGCCGACGCCGTCGCCCACCCGCTGCGCCAGCTCGCCTCGCTGCCCTCGGGTGGCGGCGCCGGGCGGATCGCCAAGCAGCTCCTCGACTCCGGGAAGAGCGTCGCGGCGACCCTCCCCTCCCTGGCCAGGCAGGCCCTCGTGCCCACGGCCCGCTCGCTCAACGGCCCGATCGGCCCGCACCGCCGGTGGGCCTGGACCTCCACCGACTTCGCGGAGCTCAAGGAGGTGCGCACCGCGCTGGGCGGGACGGTCAACGACGTCGTCCTCACCTCGATCACCGCCGGCTTCCGCGACCTCCTCCAGGGCCGCGGCGAGCTCACCTCGGAGAAGCTGGTCGTGCGCACGATGGTGCCGGTGTCGGTCCGCTCGGACAGCCAGCGCGGCAACCTCGACAACCAGGTGTCGGCCGTCTTCGTCGACCTGCCCGTCGGCGACCCCGACCCACGGTCCCGGCTCGCCTCGATCCGCGGCCAGATGGACGAGTACAAGAAGGCGATGCAGGCCGTCGACGTCCCGTCGATCATCGCCATGGGTGACTTCGTGGCGCCGACCCTGCTCTCGCTCGGGGTGCGCGCTGCGCTCACGGCCGGCCAGGTGTGGTGCCAGGCGGTCACGACGAACGTGCCCGGCCCGCCTGTCCCGCTGTACGTGCTCGGGCGGCGGATGGTCTCGGCCTACGCCTACGTGCCGATCGCCGGCGGCACCCGCTGCTCGATCGGCATCTTCAGCTACCAGAAGACGATGACCTTCGGGATCAACGCCGACTTCGACGCCTTCGCCGACGTCGACGTCCTGTCCCGGGGCATCCGCCGCGGGATCGAGGAGCTGCTCGAGTTCGCCCGCGCCGAGCAGGGCACCCCCGAGGTGTCGCAGCCGGCCCCGAAGCCGCGGAAGAAGCCGGCGGCGGCGGGCCGGTGAGCCAGGCCGGCCTCACCGTCGCGGTCACCGGACCGACCGGCACCTTCGGCTCGGGGCTGATGCCCCTGCTCCAGGACGACGACCGGATCGACCGCGTCATCGGGATCGCCCGCCGGCCGTTCGACCCGGCGGAGCGCGGCTGGTCGAAGATGGCGTACCGGCAGGGCGACGTCCGGGATCCCGACGCGCTGCGGGCGGCCTTCGTCGGAGTGGACGTCGTCGTCCACCTGGCGTTCCTGATCTCCGGCAACGCCTCGCGCGAGACCATCCGCGCGATCAACGTCGACGGCACCCTGAACGTCTTCCGGGCCGCGGCGGCGGCCGGCGCCCGCCGGTTCGTGTACGCCTCGTCGGTGGCCGCCTACGGGTTCCACGCCGACAACCCCGAGCTGATCGACGAGGACTGGCCGGTGCGCCCGGCGTCGCGCCTGTTCTACGCGCAGGAGAAGGCCGAGCTCGAGGAACTGCTGCAGCGCGAGGCGGCGGCCGCGCCCGAGCTGGCTCTCTACCTCCTGCGACCGCCCGTCGTGCTGGGCCCGAACGCCGTCGGCGCCAAGGACGTACTGCCCGGGCCGCTCGCACCGCTGGGCCGGCGGCTGCTGGGCCGGCCCCGCCGGCTGCCGCTGCCGATCCCGCTGCTGGTGCCCGAGCACCCGCTGCAGCTCATCCACGAGGAGGACGTCGGCCGCGCGCTGCAGCTGTGCGTCGTCGGCGCCGGACCGCCCGGGGCCTACAACATCGCCGGCGAGGGTGTCGTCACCGCCGCCGACGTGGCCCGCGAGTTCGGCGCCCTGCCGATCCGGCTGCCGGCCGGCCCGGGACAGGCCGCCGCCCGCGCGATCTCCCGGCTGCCGTTCCTGCCGCCCGTGGCCGAGTGGGTTGAGGCGGTCTCCCGGCCGGCGATCATGGACACCACCCGGGCCCGCGAGCAGCTGGGCTGGCGACCGCGGTACACCGGCCTCGAGGCGCTGCGGGACACCCTCCGCGACCGCTCCTGACCGCGCGGACCGGTCAGGCCCCGGCGCGGAGGGCGTCCAGCTCGGCCAGCCACGGCAGCACCTCGTCCGCGAGCCGCTCGGGGCACTGCAGCTGCGGCACGTGGCCCACGCCGTCCAGCTCCACGTAGCGCCACGCGGGGTGCCGGCGGGCGACGTCGCGGGCGGCCTGCACGGGGACCAGTCGGTCGAGGTCACCGTGCACCAGGAGGACCGGCCCGCTGACCCCCTGCATCGCCTCCCGGTAGCGGCGCGGATCGGCCAGCTGGACGAGCAGCGAGCGGGCGGCGGTCAGGTAGGCGCGGTCCATGCCGGTGTGGTCCTCGCGCTCCTCGAGCAGCAGCACGGAGCGGTCGATCACCGCCGAGGGCAGCGTGTCGGGGTCCACGCCCACGAGTCGCAGCATCTCCCGGACCCGCTGCAGCGGCGTCTGCCGTGCCCGGCGCAGCCAGAGGAACCGCTCGCCCACCATCGGCATCGCGTAGAGCGCGAAGGTGACGGCGACCAGGGGGTCGAGCGCCCGGCGGGGGCCGGGGACCGCGGGATCCAGCAGGACCAGGCCGCGCACCGCCTCGGGGTGCGCCGCCTGCTCCAGGATCGAGATCATCCCGCCCATCGAGTTGCCGATCAGCACCGCGGGCTCGCCCGCCACCTCGACCAGGAACCGGTGCAGCACCTCGACGTTGGCGTGCACGGTCGCGCGGCGCTCACCGGGCTCGCTGCGGCCGAAGCCAGGCAGGTCGAGGGCCAGCACCCGGGCGTGCGGCAGGAGCAGCGGCGCGAAGGTGTCCCAGTTGAGGTGCGACCCGCCGAGCCCGTGGACCAGGACCACCCGCGGGCCGTCCTCCGGGCCGCCGAAGTCGACGTAGTGGACCGGCCCGCCGAGGTCGACCGTCCGGCTCTCCCCCGGCACCCTCTCCCCGGGCATCTGGTGCTCCGCTGCCACTGCCGACCGTCCCCTCGTCCCGCCTCGCCGTCGGCGCAACGGTGGCACGCGCCGGCAGGGCCCGCCCGGGCACGGCTCCTGGTACACCGGTCGCGTGAGCAAGCCTCTATGACGCAGGACACATTTGGGCAACATCCGCCCGCGTGTTCGGTGAACGGGGTGTGAGCCAGACCGCAGATTGGTACTGGCCGGTACCAAGGACGTAATGCGGGAGGTCGGCGTGGCACGACAGCAGGACGAGGGACCGGCACTGCCGCTCTACCTGAGCGAGCCCGGCCGTGCGGTCGCCGACTACGGCCTCTACCTGGCCACCCGGCCGTTCACCCCGCGGCTGCCCAAGGGCGACGGGCACCCGGTGCTCGTGCTGCCGGGCCTGCTGGCCGACGACGCCTCGACCGCCGCGCTGCGCGGCGTCCTGCGCCGGCTGGACTACCGGGTGCACGGCTGGGGCCTGGGCCGCAACATCGGGCCGACCGCGCTGTGCGTGAACGGCCTGCGCGACAAGCTCGACTACCTGCACGGCCGCTACCGCCGGCCGGTCACGATCATCGGCTGGAGCCTGGGCGGCATCTTCGCCCGCGACCTCGCCCGCCGCTCCCCCGACCAGGTCCGCCAGGTCGTCACCCTCGGCAGCCCGTTCCGGCTGACGAAGTTCAGCCAGACGCGCGCCGCGAAGGTCTTCGACCGCTACTCGCACCTGCACGTCGAGCAGCGCACGCTCCCCCTGGAGCCGGAGAACGAGCCGTTGCCGGTGCCGGCCACCTCGATCTACTCGCACTACGACGGCATCGTGCACTGGCAGACCTGCCTGAACACCCCGGGCGAGCGCTGCGAGAACATCGCGGTGACCGCCAGCCACCTGGGCCTGGGGCACCACCCCGCCGCCATCTGGGCCGTCGCCGACCGGCTGGCCCAGCAGGAGGGCACCTGGACGCCGTTCCGGGCGCCGCGGTTCCTGCGTCCGGCCTTCCCGAAGCCGGCCGAGGCGACGCCGTGCTCGCCGGTCGGGACCGTGGCGGGCTCCGCCGCCTGAGCGTGGCCGCCCGGGCGCAGGCCGAGGTGGTGGGCGCGACAGGGTTCGAACCTGCGACCGCTCGCTTGTAAGGCGAGAGCTCTACCGCTGAGCTACGCGCCCCGCGCGCCCAGGGTAGAGAACCCCGGGCGCCCGGATGGCCTATGCCGAGAGCTGGCCGACGGCGTCCTTCCAGCCGGACTGCTCGCGGGCGTCACCGGGCTGGTTGACCTCGGCGAAGGCGATCTTCCCGTCGGCGTCGACCAGGAAGGTGCCGCGCAGGGCCATGCCGGCCTTGTCGTTGAAGACGCCGTAGGCCTGCGCGGTGGCGCCGTGCGGCCAGAAGTCCGACAGCAGCGGGAAGTCGAAGCCCTCCTGCGCCTTGAAAGCCTTGAGGCTGAACACCGGGTCGGTGCTGACCGCGACCACGCGGACGCCGGCCTCGGTGTAGTTGGCCAGTTCGTCGCGCAGCTGGCACAGCTCACCGGTGCAGATGCCGGAGAAGGCGAACGGGTAGAAGACCACCAGGACGGGGGTGCCTCGCAGCCCGGCGAGGGACACGACCTGCTTGTCCTGGTCGGGGAGGCTGAACTCGGGGGCGACGTCACCGACGGAGAGGCTCATGCGCCCGATGGTGCCGTACGCCCTACCGGCGGCTGCGGGCGGTCTTCGGGCTGACCAGGCGGATGCCCGACCAGTCCTTGGCCGCGGAGACGCTGCTGGTCTGCTGCAGACCGGCCGTGGGGGCGACCTCGGTGACGTCACCGGGCTCCACGTGGCCGGGGCGACCCGACTTGGGCACGAGCAGCCAGACGACGCCGTCCTCACCGAGGGAGGTGATCGCGTCGGTCAGGGCGTCGAACAGGTCGCCGTCGTCCTCGCGCCACCAGAGCAGCACGACGTCGGCCACCTCATCGGTGTCCTCGTCGACCATCTCGCCACCCGAGAGCTCGATGATCGCGTCGCGCAGGTCCTCGTCGGCGTCCTCGTCCCAGCCGAGCTCCTGCACGACCATGCCCGGCTTGATGCCCAGCCGGGCCGCCATGCCGGCGCTGTCGACGCTCATCCGTACTGCTCCTCCATGGGTGGGACCTGCTGCTGATCGCTCGTGGTGATGGTGCCCTGTCGGCAGGCCGTCCGCGCGGGCGCGTTCCGGCCCGGTTCCAACCGGGAGCCACGTGGGCGGAAGCGTAGGGCATGACCGCCACGACGCAAGCTCGACCGACCCGTGCCCGGCCCCGGACTCGCCGGACTCGCCGGACGAGGAGCCCGGCACGTGACGCCCGGCTCCCCGAGGGGAGACGATGGGGGCATGAGCGCACAGCAGCCGGACGGCGACCCCGCCCGCGACATCGGCGCACCCCGCGCGGTCATCACCGACGGGCTGCCCAGCCAGCTCCCCGACACCGATCCGGACGAGACGCAGGAGTGGATCGACTCGCTCGACGCCGTCGTCGGGCACGCCGGTCGCGAGCGCGCCCGGTACCTGATGCTGCGGCTGCTCGAGCGCAGCCGGGAGCAGCAGGTCGGCGTCCCGAGCCTGCGCAGCACCGACTACATCAACACCATCCCGCCGGCGCGGGAGCCGTGGTTCCCCGGCGACGAGCACGCCGAGCGGCGCATCCGCGCCTACATCCGGTGGAACGCCGCGATCATGGTCCACCGGGCCCAACGGCCGGGGATCGGCGTCGGTGGGCACATCTCCTCGTACGCGTCCTCCGCGTCGCTCTACGAGGTCGGCTTCAACCACTTCTTCCGCGGCAAGGACCACCCCGGCGGCGGAGACCAGATCTGGTTCCAGGGGCACGCCTCCCCCGGCATCTACGCCCGCGCCTTCCTCGAGGGCCGGCTCTCGGAACAGCAGCTCGACGGCTTCCGCCAGGAGGTCAGCCACCCCGGCGGTGGGCTGTCCAGCTACCCGCACCCGCGGCTGATGCCCGACTTCTGGGAGTTCCCCAGCGTCTCGATGGGCCTGGGCGGCATGAACGCGATCTACCAGGCGCGGTTCAACCGCTACCTGCACGCCCGCGGCATCAAGGACACCTCCGACCAGCACGTCTGGGCGTTCCTGGGCGACGGCGAGATGGACGAGCCGGAGTCGCTGGGGACGATCGGCCTGGCCGCCCGCGAGGAGCTGGACAACCTCACCTTCGTCGTCAACTGCAACCTGCAGCGGCTCGACGGCCCGGTGCGGGGCAACGGCAAGGTGATCCAGGAGCTGGAGAGCTTCTTCCGCGGCGCCGGCTGGAACGTGATCAAGGTGATCTGGGGCCGCGAGTGGGACCCGCTGCTGGCCGGCGACCGCGACGGCGCCCTGGTCAACCTGATGAACCAGACGCCCGACGGCGACTACCAGACCTACAAGGCCGAGGACGGCGCCTTCGTCCGCGAGCACTTCTTCGGCCGGGACCCGCGCACCCGCCGGCTGGTCGAGTCGATGAGCGACAAGGAGATCTGGAACCTCTCCCGCGGCGGGCACGACTACCGCAAGGTCTACGCGGCGTTCAAGGCCGCGCAGGAGCACAAGGGCCAGCCGACCGTCATCCTGGCCAAGACGATCAAGGGCTGGACGCTGGGCAGCCACTTCGAGGGCCGCAACTCCACCCACCAGATGAAGAAGCTGACCGCCGAGGACCTCGCGCTCTTCCGCGACCGGCTCTACCTGGACATCCCCGACTCGGCGCTGGACAAGACGCTTCCGCCCTACTACCGGCCCGACCCCGACTCCGACGAGATGCAGTACATGCTCGAGCGGCGGCGGGCCCTGGGCGGCGCGGTGCCGCGCCGGAGGGCGGAGTTCAAGACGCTCAAGGCGCCTGACGACAAGGCCCTCGACGTCCTGCGCCGTGGTTCGGGCAAGCAGGAGGTGGCGACGACGATGGCGTTCGTCCGCCTGCTCAAGGAGCTGCTGAAGGACGCCGAGCTCGGCCCGCGCTTCGTGCCGATCATCCCGGACGAGGCCCGCACGTTCGGGCTGGACTCGTTGTTCTCCTCGCACAAGATCTACAACCCGGCGGGACAGCGGTACACCTCGGTCGACCGCGAGTTGATGCTCGCGTACAAGGAGTCCGAGCAGGGCGTGATCCTGCACGAGGGCATCAACGAGGCCGGCTCCACCGCCTCGTTCACCGCCGTCGGCACCTCGTACGCGACGCACGGCGAGCCGATGATCCCGATCTACATCTTCTACTCGATGTTCGGGTTCCAGCGCACCGGCGACTCGATCTGGGCGGCGGCCGACCAGATGACCCGCGGCTTCCTGCTCGGCGCCACCGCCGGTCGGACGACGCTCAACGGGGAGGGGCTGCAGCACGAGGACGGCCACTCGCTGCTCCTGGCCGCCACCAACCCCGCGGTCGTCTCCTACGACCCCGCGTTCTCCTACGAGGTCGCGCACATCACCCGGGACGCGCTGGTCCGCATGTACGGCGAGGACCCGGGCGCGCCGCTGGGCGGATCGCGCTCCCCCGACGTCATGTACTACCTGACGGTCTACAACGAGCCCTTCCACCAGCCGGCCGAGCCCGAGGGGCTGGACGTGCAGGGCCTGCTGGCCGGCATGTACCGCTACGCGGAGGGCCCGCAGGTGGAGGGGCCGAAGACGCAGCTGCTGGCGTCCGGCGTCGCGGTGCCGTGGGCGCTGCGGGCGCAGGAGCTGCTCGCCCAGGACTGGGGCGTGTCGGCCGACGTGTGGTCGGTGACCTCGTGGACCGAGCTGCGCCGCCAGGCCGAGGAGGTGACCCGGCACAACCTGCTGCACCACGAGGACGAGCCGGGCACCCCCTACGTCACCCAGCGGCTGCAGGAGACGGTGGGTCCGGTGGTCGCGGTGTCGGACTGGATGCGCGCCGTCCCGGACCTGATCGCGCCGTACGTCCCCGGCGGGCTGGCGTCGCTGGGCACCGACGGGTTCGGGCTCTCCGACACCCGCCCGGCGCTGCGCCGGCACTTCTCCGTCGACGCGGAGTCGATCGTCGTCCGCGCCCTGGCGTCGCTGGCCGACGAGGGCCAGGTCGACCGCGCCCGCGTGCGGGAGGCCGTGGAGAAGTACCAGGTGCGCGACGTGCAGGCTGCACCCGCCGAGGAGCGGAGCGACCCCTCACCGGCCACCTGAGCACGGGGCCCGGCGGCGCACACCGGTGCGCCGCCGGCCCTCGCTCACTCGCGGTCGCCGGCCGGGGACGAGATCGAGACGTCGTTCCAGGTCGCCTTCGCGCCGGCGTGCCCCACCCGGACGATCTGCTGCGTCGTCCCCGCGACGGCGACCACCGTCAGGACGCCCGCCACGATCGGCACCCAGCGGGCCCGGCTGACGTCATCCCGGGGCGCGCCGGCCCGCCGCCGGTCGAGCAGCCACAGCGCGACGGCGACGACGAACAGCCCGATGGCCCACGGCAGCATCCCGTCGGCGAGTTCGGCGTGCGTCTCGACCAGCGCGTTCTCGCCCACCGCCTCCTCCAGGGACTCCCCGCTCTGGGTGGACAGCGGAACCAGCACGAGGGCGGCACCGGCCAGCACCGGGGTCACGACGCCGAGCCGCCGTCGGGCCTCGGGCCAGAAGGCGTGCACCAGCACCACGAGCGCCGCGAGCGGCAGGAGCACCACTGTCGCGTGCACCAGGATCGCGTGGGTGGGCAGTCCGAACACCGTCTCGGGCATGGTGGCTCCGTTCCCGCGGGTAGAAGGGGCCACAGGAGTACCGCAGATCAGCCTGGACAGGGCCTGGACGGCGCGTGGTGAGGGGCTGGGAACCGGGGACCGCCCCGATCTCGTCAGCCGCGCAGGGCGTCCAGGGCCATCTGCGCGTAGAGGGCGACGCCCGCCGGCAGCGGCTCCTCGTCGAACACCACCAGGTTCGAGTGGTTGGGCGGCGCGTCGGCCGGGTCGACACCCGGCGGGCGCGCCCCCAGCCAGGCCAGGGCGCCGGGCACCTCCTGCAGCACGTAGGAGAAGTCCTCGGCGCCCATGAGCGGCGCGGGCAGCAGGACGGCGGCCTGCTCGCCGAGCATCGCGGTGGTGGTCGCCAGCACCGCGGCGGCCGCGCCGGCGTCGTTGATCGTCACCGGGTAGCCCTGCTCGTGGCCGAACTCGACCTCGAGCTCGTGCGCGGCGGCGACGTGCTCCGCCACCCGCCCCACCGCGGCCACCACGTCGGCCCGCCGCTCGGCCGAGAGCGTGCGGATCGTGCCCTCGAGGAACGCCGAGTCGGGGATGACGTTGTTGGTCGACCCCGCCGCCAGGTGCGCGACGGTGACGACGGCGGGGTCGAACACGTTCACGCGACGGGTGACCATCGACTGCAGGGCCAGCACGATCTCCGCGGCGGCGGGGATCGGGTCGGCGGCGGCGTGCGGCTCCGAGGCGTGCCCGCCGCGGCCGCGCAGCGTGATCGCCCACTGGTCGGCGGCGGCCATGACCGGGCCCGGCCGGACGTTCACGCTGCCGCTGGCGAAGGTCGAGGAGATGTGCAGCGCGAAGGCCCCGCTGACCGGCGCCTCCGGGACGACGCCGAGCAGGCCCTCCTCGAGCATGTAACGGGCGCCGTGGAAGCCCTCCTCCCCCGGCTGCACCATGAACACGACCTGGCCGGCGAGCTCGTCGCGGCGCTCGGCCAGCAGCCGCGCGGCGCCGACCAGCATCGCGACGTGGGTGTCGTGGCCGCAGGCGTGCATCACGCCGGGCACCTCGGAGGCGAACGGCAGGCCGGTGTCCTCCTGCACGGGCAGGGCGTCCATGTCGCCGCGCAACAGGTAGGTCGGGCCCGGCCGGGCGCCGCGCAGCACCCCGACCACCGAGCTGGTGCGCCGGCCCGTGGTCACCTCCAGCGGCAGCTCGGCGAACGCCTCGAGCACCGTCGCCTGGGTGCGCGGCAGGTGCAGCCCGATCTCCGGGTGCCGGTGCAGCCGGCGGCGCAGCTCGATGGTCCGGTCGGCGTCGTCGTACGCGGCGGTGAGCAGGTCGGAGGGGCTGGTCGGCATGGCCCCACTCTCGCCCAGGGCAGCACGCCCCGCACCGGCTAGGGCTGCTCGAGCGCCCAGGCCGGCCGGCCGGTCTCCAGCTGCCACAGCACCAGCGTGACCTGCTCGGACGGCACGACCTGCCCACCGTCGTGCCGTCCGGCCGTGGTCCGCGCCCCGGCCTGCAGCAGCAGCCCTGCCGGCACCTCGACGGGGACGCCGGGAGCCGCGCGGCGCACCCACAGCACGGCGTCCGGCCGCCCCAGATCCACCGGACCGGCGACGGCACGATGCACCTCGTGCCCGGGCGGGGCGGTGGGGTCGGCGGGCCGCAGGTAGCACTGCAGCACCCGCGCGCCGTCGTCGTCGGCGCACTCGTCGTGGACCAGTCCGGTACCGGCCCGCAGCACCGCGACGTCGCCGGCCGCCATCACCGCGCCGTCGCCCCAGCGGTGCCGCAGCGACCCGGCCAGCACCACGGCCACCACGTCGACGGCGGCGTGCTCGTGGGTCCCGTAGCCCTGTCCGGGCGCCAGCCGGTCGTCCGACACCCGCAGCAGGGGGCCCAGCGAGCCGTCGTCCGGCGCGAGCACGCCGGTCTGGTCCGGATCGCTCACGTCGCGTCCTCCCGTCGCGCCGGCAGCACGCCGAAGGCGACGGCCGTGAGCAGGGTCCAGCCCACCCCGAGCGCCCAGCCGGCCACCACGTCGGACGGGTAGTGCACGCCGAGCCACATCCGGGTCAGGCCGACGAGCAGGACGAGCAGGACGCCGAGCACGGCCCATCCGCGCCGGGGTGAGGGGGCGAGCTGCGGCCAGGCGAGCACCAGCCCGATGGTCACCAGCGTGGCGATGCCCGAGGAGTGGCCGCTCGGGAAGCTGAACGACCCGTACTCCGCGCCGCCGTCCTCGAAGGCCGGGCGCACCCGGTCGAAGAACTCCTTGAGCGCGGAGGTCACGTGCCGGATGAAGACCGCGGTGACGACGAGCCACACCACGGTGCGCCAGGCCCTCCGCCGGACCAGCCAGATCAGCACCGGCACCGCCACCACGTACCGGAACACCGACAGCCCTGGCGCGGTGAGGACCTCGAGCAGCACGTCGAGCGCGCGGCTCCGGTCGTCCCCGGCGTAGAGCGCCTCGCTCACCGCCGTGTCGAGGTCGCGCAGCGGTGCGAAGCCGGTGCTGACCCCGGCGCCGAGCAGTGCCAGCACCGCCGCGCAGGCCGCGACCACCGCCAGCGGCCGGCCCACGGCACGGGCGGGGAGGACGGTGGTGTCACCGTCCGGGGGAACGTTCACCGCCCTACTCTCCCCGACACACCCCGCGCGTGACACGCTGACGCCGTGAGGAGCCGGGTGATCGACCGCCCGAGCGCCGCCACCCTCCGGCGGCTCGAGCGCTCGTCGGGGGCACTGGCCACACAGGCCGTGGCCCGGATGGACGACGAGCTGCCCTGGTTCCGGACGATGCCGGCCGACCAGCGCTCGTGGGTCACCCTCGTCGCCCAGGCCGGACTCGCCTCCCTGGTCGAGTGGTGCCGCGACCCCGCCCGGCCTCCGCGGCTGACCGGCGAGGTGTTCGGCGCCGCGCCCCGCGAACTGGTGCGCGTGGTCGCGCTCAAGCAGACCGTCGACCTCATCAAGGTCACCGTGGAGACCCTCGAGGACCACGTCACCTCGGTCGCCGAGCCCGGCGACGAGGAGATGCTGCGCCTGGCCGTCCTGCAGTTCAGCCGCGAGGTCGCCTTCGCGACCGCGCACGTGTACGCGAGCTTCGCGGAGAACCGCGGCGCCTGGGACGCCCGGCTCGAGGCGCTCCTGGTCGACGCGCTCGTGCGCGGGGAGCGCTCCGAGGAGCTCTCCGGTCGCGCGGCCGCGCTCGGCTGGTCCGCGCTGAGCCCGGTGACGGTGGTGGTCGGCGCGACGCCCGAGGGTGTCTCCGATCCGCACGCCGCGGTCCGCCGGGCGGCGCGGACGCTGCGCAGCGACGTCCTGGTCGGGGTGCACGCCGACCAACTGGTCGTCGTCCTGGGTGGGCCGGAGGACCTGGCGCCGGTGGTCGCGCGGGTCGCGGCCGAGTTCGGTCCCGGCCCCGTCGTGTCGGGGCCGGTGGTGGACGGGCTGGGCCGCGCCGGGGAGTCGGCCGCCGCGGCGCTGGCCGGCCTCCGCGCGGCGCGCGCCTGGCCCGAGGCACCGCGTCCGGTGACGGCCGAGGCGCTGCTCCCCGAGCGGGCGCTGGACGGCGATCCGCTCGCGCGGGCGGCGCTCCGCGACGAGGTGGCCCTGCCGCTGCACGCCGCCGGCAGCGGGGTGCTGGAGACGGTGCGGGCCGTGCTCAGCAGCGGCGGGAACCTCGAGGCCAGCGCCCGGGCGATCTTCGTCCACCCCAACACCGTGCGGTACCGGCTGAAGCGGGCGGCCGAGCTCACCGGGCTGTCGGCCACCGATCCGCGCGGCGGCTGGACGTTGCAGGTCGCGCTGGCCCTGACGCACCTCGACCGCGAGCGGTCGCTCTGGGACTGACGGACGGGCACCGTGTGGTGTCCACCACCGGGAGCGGCTTCCGGGGCCCCAGATGCCGCTGGCTTTGTAGGAACCCTCCAAAGATCACCCGTGTGCTTTCGTGCCGCCCGCCACCGCGGCGCCCCGCGGTCTTTGGCACGGTGGACAGGTGCTCGCCGTCCTCGCCCCCGGTCAGGGTGCCCAGAAGCCCGGAATGCTCACCGACTGGCTGGAGCTGCCGGGAGCCGAGTCGTTCTTCCGCTGGGCCGGCGCCATCGCCGACGCCGACCTGCTGACGCTCGGCACCACGGGGGACGCCGAGGCGATCCAGGACACCGCGGTCACCCAGCCGCTGGTCGTGGCGATGAGCCTGTTCGTCGCCCGCGAGCTGGGGGGCCTGCCCGGGCCCGTCGTGCACAACCCGTACGCCGGGCGGGACGTCGTCATCGCCGGGCACAGCGTCGGTGAGCTGACCGCGGCGGTGCTGGCCGGAGTGCTCAGCATCGAGGCCGCGATCGCGCTGACCGCCGTCCGCGGCCGGGCGATGGCCGCCGCCTGCGCGCAGACGCCGACGGGCATGTCCGCCGTCCTGGGCGGCGACCCCGACGAGGTGCTCGCCACGCTCGAGAAGCACGGCCTCGCGCCGGCCAACCTCAACGGCGCCGGCCAGATCGTGGCCGCCGGCCCGCTCGAGGGCCTGGCCGCGCTCAAGGCCGACCCGCCGGCCAAGGCGCGGGTCATGCCGCTGTCGGTCGCCGGCGCCTTCCACACCCCGTACATGGCCTCCGCCCGCGAGGAGCTCGAGGGCCTCGTCGACGGGCTGCGTCCGGCCGACCCCAGCCGGCTGCTGCTCTCCAACGCCGACGGCGCCGCCGTGAGCACGGGCGCGGAGGCGCTGCGCCGCCTGGTCAGCCAGGTCACCAGCCCGGTCCGCTTCGACGCCTGCCTGGCGACCCTGCGGGATCTCGGCGTCACCGCCGTCCTCGAGCTGCCGCCGGCCGGCGCGCTGGCCGGGCTGGCCAAGCGCGAGTGGAAGGGCTCGGGCATCGAGATCCTCACCCTCGCCGGCCCGGCGGACCTCGACCGGGCCCGCGAGCTCATCGCCGCCGAGCGCGGCCGGGCCGAGGCCGAGCACCTCCCCGACTGGCGCGTCGTCGTCGCCCCGGCCCGGGGCACGGTGAGCCCCGCGGAGGTCGCCGAGGGCACCCGCCTGCCGGCCGGCACCCCGCTGGGCTGCATCCGCGGCCGCCGCGAGGAGGTCAACGTCTCCGCCGCCTACGACGGCGTGCTCGCCGAATGGCTGGTGCACGAGGGGGATCTCGTCGACGCCGGCGACCCGATCGCCCGTCTCTACCCGGAGGTGTCCGCGTGACGACGCTCAAGCTGGCCACCGGCGCTCCCGGCGCACGCATCCTCGGCCTCGGCGCCTACCGCCCGCGCCGCCGGGTGACCAACGACGAGCTCGCCGGTGTCATGGAGACCAACGACGAGTGGATCCAGAGCCGGGTCGGCATCGCCGAGCGGCGCTGGGCCGACGACGACGAGACGCTGGTCGAGATGGCGACGGCAGCCGGCGGCAAGGCCATCGCCGCCAGCGGCCTGGCGCCCGACGAGATCGACCTGGTCGTCCTCGCCAGCGCCAGCCTGCGCCAGCCCATCCCGGGCATCGGCCCGCAGGTCGCGCACCGCCTGGGCATCCCCCGGCCGGGGGCGATGGACCTCAACGCCGGCTGCGCGGGCTTCTGCTACTCCCTCGGCCTGGTCTCCGACGCGATCCGCGCGGGCTCGGCCCGCAACGCCATCGTCATCGGCGTCGAGCGGCTCACCGACGTCACGGACATGACCGACCGGTCGACGGCGGTGATCTTCGCCGACGGCGCGGGCGCGGCCGTGGTCGGCGCGTCCGACGAACCGGGCATCGGCCCGGTCGCCTGGGGCAGCGACGGCGACCAGCACTCCGCCATCGAGATCATCGACAGCGGGTACATGGCCATGGCCGGTCAGGCGGTCTACCGCTGGGCCACCACGAAGCTCACCGAGGCGCTGACCGAGGCGATGGAGAAGGCCGGCGTCACCGCCGCCGACATCGACGTCTTCGCGCCACACCAGGCCAACCTGCGGATCATCGAGTCGATGACCAAGCGGCTGGGCTTCGGCGAGAAGACCGTGATCGCCCGCGACATCGTGCGCTCGGGCAACACCTCGGCCGCCTCCATCCCACTGGCACTCAGCGCGCTGATGGAGTCCGGCGAGGCCAAGTCGGGCGACCTCGCGCTCGTCCTCGGCTACGGCGCCGGTCTGACCTACGCCGGTCAGGTCCTGCGCCTGCCCTGATCCGCCCCACCCCCAACTCCGGGACACCCTGTCCCGGCCGACGAAAGGACCCGCCGCGTGAGCAGCACCCAGGAGATCCAGTCCGGTCTGGCCGAGATCCTGGAGGAGGTCGCCGGTGTGACCCCCGCCGACGCCACCCCCGAGAAGTCGTTCACCGAAGACCTCGACGTCGACTCGCTGTCGATGGTCGAGATCGCCACCGCCGTCGAGGACAAGTTCGGCGTCGCGATCCCCGACGACGAGCTCGGCAACATCAAGACCGTCGGCGACGCCATCAGCTACATCGAGAAGAACCAGGGCTGACGCAGCCGACCCCCGGTCGCCCGACCGCCGCTCCAGGAGGAACAGCATGAGCACGTCCGACGTCGTCGTCACCGGCCTCGGGGCCACCACGCCCCTGGGCGGCGACGTGTCCAGCACCTGGGACGCGCTGCTCGCCGGGCGGTCGGGGGTCAGCCGCATCACCGACGACTGGATCAAGGAGTACCCGGCCCAGCTGGTCGCCCGGCTCAGCACCGAGCCGTCCGAGCAGCTCGACCGGGTGCGCGCCCGCCGGCTGGACCGCAGCCAGCAGGTGGCCGTCGTGGCCGCCGAGGAGGCGTGGCGCGACTCCGGCGCCGGCGACGCCGGGGTCGACCCGCTGCGGATCGCCGTCGTCATCGGCACCGGCATCGGGGGCGCGCTCACCCTGCTCGGCCAGGACGACGTCCTGGAGGAGAAGGGCCCCAAGCGGGTCTCGCCCTTCACGATCCCGATGCTCATGCCCAATGGGCCGGCCGCCGCCGTGGGGCTCTCGATCGGCGCCAAGGGCGGCGTGCACGCGCCGGTCAGCGCCTGCGCCTCCGGCGCCGAAGCGGTCCGCTGGGGCCTGGACCTGCTGCGCCTCGACCGCGCCGACGTCGTCCTCGTCGGCGGGACCGAGGCGTGCGTGCACCCGCTGCCGATGGCCGGCTTCGCGGCGATGCGGGCGATGTCCACCCGCAACGACGAGCCCGAGCGCGCCTCCCGCCCGTTCGACAAGGCCCGCGACGGCTTCGTGCTCGGCGAGGGCGCGGCCGCGCTGGTGCTGGAGCGGGAGGACTCCGCCCGCGCCCGCGGCGCCCGGATCCACGCCCGGCTGGCCGGCGCCGCCGGTACCGCCGACGGCTACGACCTCGTCGCCCCGCACCCGGAGGGCGAGGGCGCCGCCCGCGCCATCACCGCCGCCCTGCGGGACGCCGGCCTGAGCCCGACCGACATCGGGCACGTGAACGCCCACGCCACGTCCACGCCGGTCGGCGACACCGCCGAGGCGGCCGCCATCCGCTCCGCGATCGGCGACCACGTGCTGGTCAGTGCCACGAAGAGCCAGACCGGTCACCTGCTCGGTGCCGCCGGAGCGCTGGAGTCGGTGTTCGCCATCCTGGCGCTGCGCGAGCAGATCGTGCCCGCGACGGCGAACCTCGAGAACCCCGACGACGACGCGAACGTGCAGGCCCTCGACATCGTGCGCGGCGAGCCCCGTCGCGCCACCCTCACCGCCGCGGTGAACGACTCCTTCGGCTTCGGCGGCCACAACATCGCGCTGGTCTTCACGACCGCCTGACGGCGGCCGCGACCCAGCACACCCCTTCCCGTGGAGGTCCCGTGACGACAGCGCCCGCCGCCCCGCTCCTGACCGCGCCGGACCCCCGCGACCCGGAGGATCGGCTGTCCCGGTTCTTCGACGAGGGGTCGATGGAGCTACTGGTCCCCCGGGACACCTCCGGCGTCCTGGCCGCCCGGGGACGGGTCTCGGGGAGCAGGGCGATCGCCTTCTGCACCGACGCCACCGTCATGGGTGGCGCCATGGGGGTGGACGGCTGCCGGCACATCGTCGACGCGATCGACACCGCGCTGCGCGAGCACGTGCCCGTCGTCGGGATCTGGCACTCGGGCGGCGCCCGGCTGGCCGAGGGCGTGACGGCGCTGCACGCCGTCGGCGAGGTGTTCGCGGCGATGGTGCGGGCCTCGGGCCGCATCCCGCAGATCTCGGTCGTGCTGGGCGCGGCCGCCGGCGGTGCGGCCTACGGGCCGGCGCTCACCGACATCGTGATCATGGGCCCGGCCGGCCGGGTGTTCGTCACCGGGCCCGACGTCGTCCGGTCGGTGACCGGCGAGAACGTCGACCAGGAGACCCTCGGCGGCCCGGACACCCACGGGCGCCGCTCCGGCGTCGTGCACGTGGTCACCGACTCCGAGCCCGCGGCCCTCGAGACCGCCCGGACGGCGGTCGACCTGCTCGCCGCCCAGGGGCACTTCACCCCGGCCGCCGACGAGCCGGACGTCGACCTGAAGGCCCTGCTGCCGGAGCAGCCGCAGCGCGCCTACGACGTGAAGCCGCTGATCACCGCGGTCCTCGACGAGCCGGGCCTGGAGCTGCACCCGCGGTTCGCGCCCAACGTCGTCACCGCGCTGGGCCGGCTGGCCGGGCGGACCGTCGGGGTCATCGCCAACAACCCGATCCGCCTGGGCGGCTGCCTGGACTCGGCGTCGGCCGAGAAGGCGGCCCGCTTCGTGCGGATGTGCGACGCGTTCGGGGTGCCGCTCGTCGTCCTCGTCGACGTGCCCGGCTACCTGCCCGGCGTCGGGCAGGAGTGGGACGGCGTGGTGCGGCGCGGCGCGAAGCTGCTGCACGCCTTCGCCGAGGCCGTGGTGCCGCGGGTGACCCTGGTGACCCGCAAGTCCTACGGCGGCGCCTACATCGCGATGAACTCCCGCTCGCTGGGCGCCACCGCGGTGTTCGCCTGGCCCGGGGCCGAGGTCGCCGTCATGGGCGCGAAGGCCGCCGTCGGCATCCTGCACCGCAAGAAGCTGGCCGCGGCGCAGCCCGGCGAGCGCGAGGCGCTGCACGCGCAGCTGGCCGAGGAGCACGAGCGGATCGCCGGCGGCGTGAACCGGGCGGTGCAGATCGGCGTCGTCGACGAGGTCGTGGACCCGGCCCACACCCGGCGCCGGCTGATCACGGCGCTGGCCGCCGCGCCGCACGGCCGTGGCGCCCACGGCAACATCCCGCTCTGAGGCGGGCACACGGAAGCCGCCGTGCGGTCGCGGGAGCCGCGATGCGCGGCGGCTCCCGGAGCCGTACGGCGGCTCTCGGACAGTGAAGAGGTCGCCCGGGTGCCGCTTCCCCGCAGGCACCCGAACGACCTGTTCCAGGCTACGCCGCGACCCGCCCGGGGCCGAGGCTTCGTGCTCGATCCGTGACTAGACGACCTGGTGCAGCCAGGTGACCGGGCTGCCGTCGCCGGCGTGCCGGTAGATCTCGAGGTCGGCGTCCCAGGCCGCCCCGAGCAGCTCGTCGACCCCGTGCCGGAACGCCTCCGAGGAGGACGCCGTCGCCGCGAGGTGCCGCAACTGCTGCTCGCTGATCATGATGTCGCCGTTGGCGCTGGTCGGCGCACGGAAGACACCGTGGCCGGGCACGTACGACATGCGCTCGCCGTCGTTGCCGTGGCTGGCTTCCTCGGTGACCTCGAACCGCAGCATCGGCCACTGGCGCAGGGCAGCCACCAGCCGGGCACCCGTGCCCGGCGAACCGGTCCAGGCCACCTCGGCACGGTAGGCACCGTGCGCTGCGGGCTGTTCGTCCCACGACAGGGAGACCGGCGCGCCGACGACGCGTTCGAGCGCCCATTCGACATGCTGGCAGAGCGCCTTCGGGCACGCGTGCACGAAGACGACACCCTGGGTTGACCGTCGCTGCACGGGGCACCTCCATCGACTCGATCGGTCTCGTCTTCCCCTACGGACCCATCGATTCGGTGACTGGCTGTGTTCGGCAGTGGCGGAGCAGGGCTCCCGCGAACAGTCTGCACGATGGTGACCCGATCGCGCCAGCCCGAGTGGTGCCGTTGTGCTGCATGTGACTGAAGAGACGGGATCGGCCGCTTTTCGCTGGTCAGCGGCCATAGCACGAGTCTCGACCGCGCGTCTACCGGGTCCGGGGGCCTTCCGCACCCACTGGCAGCGCCCCCACCGGGCCCGAGCGGACGTCCGGCGTGGCCGGTCCGGAAGAGCGTTGCATGCCGTGACGCAGAGTAGTCATGGGTGGCAACGCACAGTGGTACCGCCGGTACAGAGCGGCGTGTCGCCGGGTCGGTCAGGCGGAGAGGAGTGCGATCCGGTCGCCGCCGGCGGCCTTCGCCCGGTACATGGCGGCGTCCGCCCGGTGCAGCAGCTCGGCGACGTCCTCCCCCGGCTCCACGTCGGCGACGCCGACGCTGGCGGTGACGCCGCTGCCCGAACCGACGAGGGCTACCGCCTGCCGCAGGCGCTCGGCGAGCAACTCGGCGGAGAACGCCTCGGTCACGTCGGCCAGGACGGCGAACTCGTCGCCCCCCAGGCGGGCGACCGTGTCGGTCTCGCGGAGCACCCCGCCGAGGATCGACGCGACCGCCTTGAGCATCGCGTCGCCGGCGGCGTGCCCGTCGCGGTCGTTGACGCCCTTGAAGCCGTCGAGGTCGACCACGCAGACGACCGTCCGATGGCCCCACGCTGCGGCGTCGACGGCATCGGTGAGCCGCTCGAGCAGCGTCCGGCGGTTCGGGATGCCGGTCAGCGGATCGGTCGAGGCGAGGGTCTTCTGCGTGCTGATGAGCAACTGCTGGCGCTCGTGGGCGGCCCACGAGTTCGCCGACGCCATCGTGCAGATCAGGGTGAAGGCGATCAGGACGGCGATGAAGAACGCGGCCGACGAGGTCAGCCCCGACGTCCCGAACAGCAGCACGTAGCCACCGGTCATGACGGTGCCCATGGCGAGCACGCCGTAGGGCGGATAGGCCACGGCCATGTACGTCAGGGTCAGGAAGAGCAGGGCGTCCAGCGGGCTGGAGGCGCCGCCGTCGAGCCAGGTGGCGAACAGGATCACCGCGCTCGTGGCGAAGGTCCACAGGTAGAACATCGTCGGGCCGCGGTGGTCGCGCATCATCGCCGGCAGCGGCAGCAGCAGGATCGCCGGGACCGCGACGACGATGGCCACCGCCATGCCGAGCATCACCGGATGCTGACGTCCGGGCGAGTCGGTCAGGAGCGAGTAGATGGCGACGGCGAGCGCGCAGAGCTCGCTGAGCAGCACGCCGTAGCGCACGTGCCGGACCCAGAAGGCGACGCGGTCGTCGTCCGCGGCCAGCGGCCGGTAGAGCCCGTCGCGCAGCGCACCGGGCAACCGGCGGATCGCACCCGGTCGCCGGGGGCCCGCCGGTCCGCCGCGGGTGCGGCGGTCACCGGTGAATGCGCTGCTCACGAGTGAGAAATCGACCGCTGAGGAGCCCGGCTTGACCGTCCTCACCCCGGCGGGTGAGCCGCCGTCCCGTGTCGGTGGCCGGCATCTCATGCCTGCGGGGCGGCGGCGTGGGTACGCGCCGGTCATGGGACGACACCAGGGCATGGCCGACGCCGGACGCGAGCAGGTCCGCACGCGGGTGCTCGGCGCGTGGGACACGTTCATCGCCGAGGCCGAGCGGATCGACCTCGACCGTCCGTCCCGGCTGCCGGGGTGGCGCGCCCACGAGATCTGCGTGCACCTGGGCTGCTGGGACGACCACACGGCGATGGCCGACCTCGTCGCGTCCGCCCGCACCGGCGGCACCGGCACCCAGCCCGATCCCGATGCGGTGAACGCGCGGATCACCGCGGCGCACGCCGCGGCCCCCCGCGAGGAGGTGCTGGCCGCGCTCCGCCGCAACCGGGAGGCGACGGCCCGGTACCTGGCCGACGAGCCGGTGGAGCTCGACACCGCGCCGACCGTGTCGGTCGTCGGACGGCTGCCACTGCTCAGCGTCGTCCTCGGGCAGGCCTACGAGCTCGCCGTGCACGGGCTGGACCTGGTGTCGTGCGGCGCCGAGCCGCCGCCGGCCGAGGTGCTCCAGTCGGGGCTGGCGGCGCTCGTCGACGTCACCGGCGCCCTGGCCACGTCCTGCGGCATCACCGGCGGCGTCACCCTGGCGACGCCCGACGGCGGCTGGACCTTCGACGCCGACCCCGACGGATGGCAGGTCCGCCAGGTGCCCGGCGGTACGCACGAGGGCCCGGCGGTCGAGGCCTCGGCGGAGCTGCTGCTCGAGGCGGCGTCGGGCCGTACCAACCCGGTACCGGCCGTGGCGCGACGCCAGCTGAGGGTGCACGACGTGAGCGGCCTGCTCCAGCTGGCGCCGATCGTGCAGAAGGTGCCGGGCATCCCTGGCGGCCCGATCCTCCAACTGGCCGCGCGCACGGTGGGCGGTCCGGCGGCCGCGCTGGGCCGGCTGTTCAGGAGGGGCTGACGCCGGCGCGGCGCCGTCGGACCCAGACGACACCGACGACCAGCGCGGCCAGCGGGAGCGCGACCGCGGCGGTGGCGCCGGAGACCAGCGCCGGGGCGGAGGCGCCCACCCCGACCTGGACGACGGTGCTCGGGATCAGGCCGAGCGCGGTGCCCGCGGCGTACGGCAGCAACCGCATGGCGGTCAGGCCCGAGCCGTAGCTGAGCACGACGAAGGGCACGACCGGGATCAGCCGACCGACCAGCAGCGGGACGAACCCGCGGTCGACCAGCAACCGGTCCAGCCGGTCCAGCCGGGGGCCGGCGAGCCGGGTGACGGCGGCCCGGCCCAGCCCGCGCGCCAACCCGAAGCTGAGGACGGCGCCGATCATGGCTCCGGCCAGGGCCACGAGGAGGCCGGGCACGAACCCGGCGACGACGCCCAGCAGCACCGACACGGCGGTGCGCGGCACCGGCGCCATCAGCACGAGTCCGACGCCGACCACCATCGCCGCCCAGCCCGCTCCGCCGGCGTCGTCCAGGCGGCGCCGGACGTCGTCGACGTCCGGGACCTCCACCGTCAGCGCGACGACCAGCCCGGCGGCCAGCAGCAGCACGAGCAGTCCGGCGCGCAGCCAGGTGGTGTCAGCTTCCCCCGGCGCCCGCACCGCTCCATGATCCGGTACGGGCGGGCGCCGAGGCGTCAGCAGCTGCCGAGAGAGATGCCACGCTGGCTGAGCCACGGCACCGGGTTCACGCGGTTGGCGTAGAGGCCGCCCTCGTGCACCTCGAAGTGCAGGTGCGGGCCGGTGGACTGCCCGCGGTTGCCGACCTCGGCGATCTGCTCCCCCGCGGCGACGGTCTGCCCGGGGCTCACGAAGAACTGGTTCACGTGGCCGTAGAGGGTGATCGTGCCGTCGCGGTGCTGCACCGCGACGGCGAGGCCGAAGCCGCTGGCCGGGCCGGCCTGGAGCACGACGCCACCCTCGGGTGCGAACACCGGCGTGCCGATCGGCGCGGCGATGTCGACGCCGGCGTGCAGCGTGCCCCAACGGGTGCCGTAGCAGGAGGTGACACGGCCGTTGGCCGGAGCGGTGGCACCGCCGGCCGAGGCGAGCGTGCCGCTCCCGCCGCGGCTGGCTCGGCCGGAGGGCACGGCGGTGGTGGTGACGGCGTTGGCCGCGGCGGCGGCCGCCTCGCGAGCCGCCTGCTGGGCCTCCCAGGCCACGGCGGCGTCGCGTGCGCCCTGCATCTCGAGCAGGCGGATCTCGGCCGCCCGCAACTGCTCGGCCAGCCCGAGCCTCTCCAGCGCGAGCGTGTCGAACTCGGCCTGGGCGCCGGACAACTGAGCCTCCGCGGCGGCGTGCGCCGCGGCGGCCTCGCCGGCGGCCCGGTCGCGTTCGGCGACGGACGCCTGCGCCGCCTGCTCGGCACGGGCCTGCTGCACCTGCACGGTCTCCATGACGCCCAGCGTCTCGGCCCGGTGGGCACCGAGGACGTCGAGCGTGGCGGCCTGCTGGAGCAACTCTGCCGGACCCTCCGCCTCGAGCAGCAGGGTCACGTCCCCGAAGGACGACTTCTGGCCGCCGCCCATGTAGGCATGGCGTCCGATCTCGGCGACGTCGTCCTCGGCCTTCTCGACGGCCTGCTCCGCCTCGGCGAGCGCCACGGCTGCGAGCCAGGCCTCCTGGTTGGCGACGTCGAGCGCGGCCTGTGCGGCCAGCGCGTTGCCGCTCGCCGCCTCGGCCTCGAGGGTCATCCGCTGGAGGTTCTGCTCGGCCTCGGCGACGCGGGCGCCGAGGGCGGCGATCTCCGCCGCGACGGCGTCGTGCTGCGTGCGCGCGGCCTCGACGCGGGCGTCGTCAGCGGGCGCGGCGAGAGCGACGGGTGCGCCGAGCAGTGCCGCGGTCAGGAGAGCGGTGGTGGCCAGCGTCAGACCGACGCGGCGGCGGGGCGAGATCGTGGTGGTCCGGTTGTGCCTGGTCGCCAACGCGACTGTTCTCCATTCCTCACGTCCGCCTACCGAGTTAGCTGACGGGTTCGGGCGCATGAGTGCCCTACCTGCTCGACGCCCCGTACGCGAGCAGGACTCACCCCAGAACTGCGGTGGGTCCCCGGTCCCTCCGGCCTTGGGGCCGGCGGGGTCCGGCCGAGGCCCTCGGGTGTCGACGGCGAAGCTCGGTGGACCGCGCTCGACCGTACGTCCGCTCGGCAGCCATGTCACGGCGAGATAACGGCACCCGACCGGGGTCGTCGGGGGACTCGCCGACGCCACCAGCGAGCGGACCGCCGATGTGATCCGCGCCTCTCTGGCAGGCTGGAGACGCCGGGGCGGTAGCTCAGCTGGTCAGAGCATGGGACTCATAATCCCTGGGTCGTGGGTTCGAGCCCCACCCGCCCCACCGGTGCTCGACGGACCTTGCCGGGCTCACTTCTTCGCAGCGCCCCGTTCGCTCAGGGAGCTCTCGGCGCTGCGCACGACGTTGCGCAGGAAGTCGTACTGCGTCGCCACGAGCTTGTCGGCCATCTCCAGCGCACCGTCGATCACGGTCTCGCGGCGAGAGGGGCGGTCGCCGGCGACGGGGAGCATCTCATCGACGGTGTCGACGAACTTCCGAACCGCTTCGATCGCCGCGCGCTGTCCGGCCTCCACGGACTTCAGCACCTCCTGGGACAGGTGCGCGGCCTTGTCCAGTGCGGTCTTGTCGCCGGCCACACCACCGGTCCCGTCCGGCTCCTGTGCCGGGCTCTCGGACGCCGCGGTCGCCTGTGCGTGGGTCTGACCGGGCTCGTCCGGCTCCTGGGCGGGGCTCTCGGACTTTGCGGTCGCCTTTGCGCGGGTCTGAGCAGTCATCGTGTTCCTCCTCGCGTCCCGGCGGCCGCGGCTCGGCCGCCGGAGATCAACACGAGGAGCGTCCGTCGACCGGACAAGGGCGAGACAGGGCCCTTGTCCCCGACGCCGACCGGCAGACGTCACGACCGGATGCCCCGGGACGTCGACCGGGGCGCAGCCCGATGCGATCGGGCCGGCGACGAAGATGGCTCGCATGCCGTCCGACAGCGTTCTCGCCGCCCGCGTGCAGGCGGTGCTCGACATCCCGTTGCACCGGTTCCTCGGGATGCAGCTCCGCGAGGCCGCCGATCCGTCCGCGGGCATCTGGTTCCCGGTCGACGAGCCCACGCAGAACCAGGTCGGGCTGCTGCACGGCGGCGTGATCTACACGCTGATGGACGTCGCCGCGTTCCTCGCTCTGCTGCCGTCGCTGTCCGACGAGGAGCACGCGGTGACCCACGACCTGACGGTCTCCCTGATCCGGCCGGTGCCGGCCGGTGCGCGGGTCGACCTCACCGGCACCGTCCTGCGCCGGGGCCGCTCGGTCGCCTTCCTGCGCGCCGAGGCGACCGTCGACGGCGAGGTCGTCGCCGCCGCCCAGGTCACGAAGAGCGTCGTCTGGGCCGGCTGATCACCACAGCGACATCGACCGCCGGAAGATGCCGGCGATGTCGTCCTCGGTGACCTCCTTCGGGCAGGTGGCCAGCAGTCGCTGCTGCTTCATCGTGCCCTCGACCAGGTCCGGGATGTCGCCCTCACCGAAGCCGACGGCGCCGACCCCGTTGGGGATGTCGATGTCGCGCATCAGGTCGGCCAGGACGGTCGGCAGGAACTCCGCGGCATCGGTCGGCTGTCCGGCGTTCGGGGCCAGCAGCTCCGCCACCCGCACGTGCCGCTCGGGCGAGGCGTCGAAGGTGAACCGGAAGGCCTCCGGCGCGGTCAGGGCCACCGACATCCCGTGCGGCACCATCGCCTCGCCGGTCGGGTAGTCCTTGGGGTGGAAGTCCTTCACCTGCCCGGCGATGGGATAGGCGTTGGCGTGCGGGATGTGCACCCCGGCGTTGCCGAAGCCCATGCCGGCGAAGGTCGCCGCCATGGCCATGTCCGCCCGCGCCTGCTCGTCGTCCCCGTGCCGGACCGCCCGGCGGAAGGAGCCGGCCAGCAGCGACAGCGCCTTCTCCGACCACATGTCCGAGATCGGGTTGGAGCCGCAGTACGGCACCCGCTGGTCGGGCGTCTTGTGCTCGTAGGTCGTGTACCAGCGCGCGGTGTAGCTCTCCAGCGCGTGGCAGAGGATGTCCATGCCCGAGGCGGCCGTCACCCCCGCCGGCTGGGTGAGGGTGAGCGCCGGGTCGATCACCGCGAGCGTCGGCCGCAGCCGGGCGTGACTGATCCCGGTCTTCACCCGCGCCGAGATCACGTCCATCACGCAGATCGTCGTGCTCTCCGCACCCGTGCCCGTGGTGGTCGGGACGGCGACCATCGGCTTGAGCGGGTTCGGCGGCGCCTGCCCCTTGCCGACCGGCACGTTGACGTAGTCCATGAGCTCGCCGGGGTTCGTGGTGAGCAGGTTGATCGCCTTGGCGGTGTCGATGCTCGAGCCCCCGCCGACCGCGACGAAGGCGTCCCACGGCCCGGTCGAGCGAGCCTCCTCGATCGCTGCGATCAGGCTCTGGTCGGTCGGTTCGACGTGCACGCCGTCGTAGACCCGGGCCTCGATGCCGAACTCCGCCATCTGCTCGGCGACCCGCTGCGGGATGCCGGTGGCCGAGAGCCCGGGGTCGGTGACCACCAGCACGCGCTGGACGCCGTAGCGGCTGAGGTCGAAGCCGATCTCGTCCGAGGCGCCCTTCCCGAACTTCAGCTGGGGAGCGCCGTAGGTGAAGACGGACTCGGGATCGGCGGGCTGCAACGTGCTCATGGCGTACCTCTCGGCGGTGGGCGGAGTGCGGAGCGGTTGCGTCGAATGTGGCAGATGGTTGTGATGGGCACCACACCGGCGAATAGTCCGGGACGACCCACCCACCACCTCCCGGAGGCACCCGTGACCGACTCGACCCCGACTTCCCCCGCCCTCACCGAGCTGCTGAAGGATGCCCCGACGAACTGGGGCAAGTGGGGCGACGACGACGAGGTCGGCTCGCTGAACTACCTCGGTCCCGAGCAGGTCCTCGCCGCGGTCCGGCTGGTGAGCGCCGGCAAGGTGTTCACCCTCCAGCGGCTCATCGGCGACCCCAAGGGCGACCCCGTGTGGCCCGGCCGCACGCCCGCCGTCCGCACCCAGGTCCTGGACGAGAGCGATTGGGACGAGGGCGGCAAGGGAGCCTCCTTCCCCGGCGGCCTGCACTACGCCGACGACAAGATCGACGCCTACCTGCAGGGCTCCACGCAGTACGACGCGCTGGGCCACCTCTGGTACGACGGCAAGATCTGGAACGGCTACGACGCCCGCACCACCGTCGGCGGCCTGGAGAAGGCGAGCGTGCTGCCGATCGCCGAGCGCGGCATCGTCGGCCGCGCGGTGCTGCTCGACATGGCGCGCTTCCGCGGCAAGGAGACCCTCGACAAGGGCGAGACCTTCACGCACGAGGATCTGCAGGAGTGCGCCGCGGCCCAGGGAGCCCAGATCCAGAAGCGGGACATCCTGGTCATCCGCACGAACTTCCTGCAGCAGTTCCACGAGCAGGGCGACGCGTTCTACGAGGGCTTCAACGAGCCCGGCCTGGTCTACAGCCCCGAGCTGGTGCAGTGGTTCCAGGACATGGAGATCCCCAACCTGGTCACCGACACCATCGCCAACGAGGTCACCTTCGACCCGAACAACGGCGTCGCGCTGGTCCTGCACAGCGCCCTCATGCGGAACCTGGGCGTGACCCTCACCGAGATCGCCGACCTCGAGAAGCTGGCCGCCGACTGCGCGGAGGACAAGAGGTACGAGTTCCTCTACGTCGCCGCCCCGCTCAAGGTGTCCAAGGCCGCCGGCACCCCGGTCAACCCCGTCGTCATCAAGTAGGCGGCCGGTGAGCGACTACGACGAGCGGCCCTGGCTGGCGCTCTACGGGGACCAGCCGGCCGACTACGACATCGAGTTCGACGACGCCCTGGACATGTTCCGCGCCGGGGTGGCGAAGGATCCCTCCGCGGTGGCGCTGGGGTACTTCGACGGGGTGATCACCCGGCAGGAGCTGGACGAGCTCAGCGACGGGCTCGCCGCCGGCCTGCTCGCGAACGGATTCGCACCGGGTGACCGGCTGGCGGTGTACCTGCAGAACGTGCCGCAGTTCGTCATCTCCATGGTGGCGGCCTGGAAGGCCGGCGGCGTCATGGTCTCGATCAATCCGATGAGCCGGGTGCGCGAGCTCTCCTACCTGCTCAAGGACTCCGGCGCGACGGTGCTGGTCTCCCTCGAGTCGCTGTACGGGGAGGTCGCCGAGGAGGTCGTCGGGGACACCGACGTGCGGCTGGTGCTCACGACCAGCGAGCTGGAGTTCCAGACGAGGGACGACGAGCGGCTGTTCGCGAGCACGACCAGGCAGCGGCACGAGGGGACGACGGACTTCTCCGCGTTCGTCGCCGAGCACCGCGGGACGACGCCACCGCCGGTCGATCTCGGCCCCGACGACGTCGCGTTCCTGACCTACACCTCGGGCACGACCGGCGTGCCCAAGGGCGCGATGAACACCCACCGGAACGTCGTCTTCACCGCGCAGGTCTACCGCGACTGGGTGCACGCCGGCCGGGACGGCGCCATCTTCGGCGTCGCCCCGCTGTTCCACATCACCGGGCTGATCGGGCACGTCGCGGTGAGCCTGCTGACCCCCGCGCCGCTGGTGCTCGCCTACCGCTTCGAGCCGCAGGTGGTGCTCGACGCCTTCGTCGAGCACCGGCCGGCCTTCACCATCGGTGCGATCACCGCGTTCAACGCGCTGCTCAACGCACCGGGGTTCACGAAGGACCACTTCGCCTCGTTCACCTCGATCTACTCCGGCGGCGCGGCCATCTCGCCGACGGCGGAGAGGGGGTTCCTGGAGGCCACGGGCAAACAGGTGCACAACGCGTACGGCCTGACCGAGACGACCTCCCCGATGACGGTCACGCCGTTCGGCTCGCCCTCGCCGGTCGATCCGACGTCGGGGGCGCTGTCGGTGGGCGTGCCGGCGCCGAACACGATCGTCCGCATCCAGGACGACGACGGCCGCGACCTGCCGCTGGGCGAGATCGGCGAGATCGTCGCCGACGGACCGCAGGTGGTCGCCGGCTACTGGGGCAAGCCCGAGGAGACGGCGGCGAACCTGCCGGGCGGGGCACTGAAGAGCGGGGACGTGGGCTTCATGAACCCCGACGGCTGGGTGTTCATCGTCGACCGCAAGAAGGACATGATCAACGCGTCGGGCTACAAGGTCTGGCCCCGCGAGGTCGAGGACGTCCTCGCCGAGCACCCCGGCGTCCGGGAGGCGGCGGTCGTCGGCGTCCCCGACGAGAAGCGCGGCGAGACCGTGAAGGCGTTCGTCAGCCTCAAGCCCGGCGCGACGGTCACCGAGGACGAGCTCATCGCGCACTGCAAGGAGCGGATGGCCGCCTACAAGTACCCGCGCAGCGTCGTCCTCGTCGACGAACTGCCCAAGACGGTGACCGGCAAGATCCTCCGCCGGGAGTTGCGCGACAGCTGACGCGGGGAGGGGTCCGGGCCGTCGGCCTGGGTAGCAAGCAGCCATGAGCGCCGACACCGGACCCCGGACCCTCGTCATCGGGGGGCGGTACTCGCTCGAGCACGTGCTCGGCCAGGGCGGCATGGGCACCGTCTGGCTGGCGACCGACCTCGTCCTCGAGCGCCAGGTGGCGGTCAAGGAGGTCACCTTCCCGCTGCACGTCACCGAGGAGGAGCGCGCCGTCCTCCGCGAGCGCACGATGCGGGAGGCGCGCGCCGCCGGGCAGCTGGAGCACCCGCACGTCACCACGGTCTACGACGTGGTGGAGGAGGGCGGCAAGCCGTGGCTGGTGATGAAGCACGTCGCCGCGCGCAGCCTGCAGGAGGTGATCGAGGCGCGCGGGCCGCTGCCGCCGGCCGACGTGGCGCTGATCGGGATGCACGTCCTGGACGCGCTGGAGGCGGCGCACGCCCTCGGCATCGTGCACCGCGACGTGAAGCCGGCCAACGTCCTCGTGGGCCCCGACGGCTCGGGCTGCCTCACCGACTTCGGCATCGCGACCACCACGGGCGACTCCAGCCTGACGACGCACGGCGCGCTGATCGGCTCGCCGTCCTACATGGCGCCGGAGCGCGCGCACGGCGAGGAGCCGCGTCCCCCCGTCGACCTCTGGTCGCTGGGCGCGACCCTCTACGCGGCGGTGGAGGGGCGCCCCCCGTTCGACGCCGGCGACTCGATGGCCACGCTGCTGAGCGTCGTGTCGGAGCACCCGGCCCCGATGCTCCGCGCCGGACCGCTCGAGCCGGTGCTGCGCGGCCTGCTCACGAAGGACCCGGCGCAGCGCACCACGGCGGCCGCCGCCCGGTCCCAGCTCGCGGCGGTCGCGGCCGGGCGCGCGCCGGCCCCCGCACCCGCCTCCTCGCCGCCACCGCCCCTGGCGCCGGGGCCGGTCCCGGGCAACGCGCCGGAGCGCATCGAGATCGCGGACCTCCGGGCGCTGGCGTCGGCGTCCCGCTCGCTGCTCGGCTCGGTCGCCCGCGACGCCCGCGACCAGGCGCGGCACCTGGCCGACGGCCGGCGCGAGCGGAAGGCAGCACCTCCCCCGGCCCGTCGCAGGCGTCGGTTCAAGCGCCGCTGGGTCGTGGTGCCGGTGGTGACGACCCTGCTCGTCCTGCTGCTCCTGGTCGCGGTCGCGGTGCTCGCCGTCGGCGCCGTCCTGGACTGACCTGCCTGGTCCCCCTCAGCCCAGGCCCGGCAGGAACCGGCCGGTGCCTGCGGAGTAGCCGTCGTACGCAGCCCCGTGGACGGACCGCAGGTACGGCTCCTCGACCGCCCGCACCTGCAGCTGGACGGCCACGACCAGCGCGACGAGCGCCAGGGCGCTGGGCCACGTCGGGACCATGAGGACGACGCCGAGCTGCGCGGCCACCATGGCGGTGAAGATCGGGTTGCGCACGTGTGCGAAGACGCCCGTCGTCACCAGCTCGGTGCGCTCGCCGGGATCGACCCCGATCCGCCACGAGGCACCCATGCCGGTCTGCGCCGCGAGCGTCGCGGCGAAGCCGGCCAGCGCCACGAGCAGCCCCGCGACCTGCACGCCGATCGGCGGCGAGGCCGGCACGACGCCGGCCACCGCGAGGAGCGGCCCGGCCAGGCCCAGCACGATCGCGGCGACGAACAGCACGCCGCCCCACCACCCCGCGTCGGCCGGGGTGCCGGAGATGCCGGAGAACCCGGACGAGCCGGTGCGCCGGTGCTGCACCCACGACCGGACCCCGAACAGGACGACCAGGGCCGCCAGGTACAGCACCAGCGCGACGACGGTCATCGACCGACTCCCTGGGCCGGCCCCGTGCAGCAGTCGTCGGTGCAGCCCGGGGCGGCTGGGCCGCACCCGCACCCCTCACCGCGCCAGGCCTCCCGCCCCTCCCGGACGGCGACGGCGGCGATGAGCAGCCCGGCGACCGGGTCCGCCCAGCTCCAGCCGAGCGCGGTGTTCAGCAGCAGCCCGGCCAGCAGCACCGCCGACAGGTAGGTGCACAGCAGCGTCTGGGTCGAGTCGGCCACGACCGCGCGGGAGCCCAGCGCGCGACCCGTCCGCCGCTGCGCCCAGGACAGGAAGGGCATGACGACCAGCGAGGCGACCGCCAGTCCGATGCCCACCGGCGAGGCGTCGGGGTCGGCGCCCGAGACGAGCGCGCGGACCGATTCCACCCCGACGTAGCCGGCGAGGGCGAAGAAGGACAGCGCCATGAGTCGCAGGGCCTGCCGCTCGCGGGCCTCGGGCAGCCGGTGCCGGAACTGCCACAGGATGATCAGCCCGCTGGACACCTCGACGACGGAGTCCAGGCCGAACCCGACCAGCGCGACGGAGCCGGCCGCGACGCCGGCGGCCACGGCCACGACCGCCTCGATCACGTTGTAGGTCACCGACGCCCCGGCCAGCAGCTGCGCCCGCCGTCCGAGCCGGAGCCGCTCCGCAGTCGCCAGGTCAGCGGCGGTCATCGGGTGGCCTCGCCGTACGTGGCGCACAGCGTGACCGCGTCCCCGGTGGCGGCCAGCAGTCGCTCCGCGGACGCGAGGACGTCCATCAGCACGGCCGCGTGCTGCAGCGACCACATCGACGCCCGGCCCTGCGGCCGCGACGACACCAGCCCGCAGTCGCGCAGGCAGGCCAGGTGCGCGGACACGGTGGACTGGGCCAGGCCGAGGTGGGCGGTGAGGTCGACGACCTTGTGCTCGCCGGACGCCAGGTGGCGGAGGATCGCCAGCCGGGCCGGATCACCGAGGCTGCGGAACATGCAGGCCGCAGCGGACATCGCCGACGCCTCGTCCACCGCTTGGTCGACCCGGGCATTCATCGTCATTCGGCGATGATAGCGGTACGGACGTTGCGTTCGTCCAGAACTCGGCGTCAAGCACGCTTGACACGAACATTGAGGTCAAGCACCCTTGTCATGTCAAGGTCGCTTGACCACCTGAGGAGCCATGGACAACGACGTCAAGGAACTGCGCGTGGCCGCCGGCCTGTCGCAGCGCGAGCTGGCGGAGGCCCTCTCGGTCTCGCGGCAGACCGTCAACTCCATCGAGACCGGCCGCTACGACCCGTCCCTGCCGCTGGCCATCGCCATCGCCCGGCACTTCGCCCGCACCGTCGAGGAGATCTTCCATGTCGACTGACCGCTTCACCGGCAAGCAGATCGCCACGTTCCTGCTGGTCTTCGGCACCACCCTCGCCGTGGTGCTGACCGTCGGGCTGCTGCTCCGGGAGCACGGTCCGGGCAACATGGGGAACGGCCTCCTGCAGGGCGCTGCGTTCGGCCTGGTCGTCGCCGCCGTCATGCTCTGGCGGGTGTCCCGGCGCCCCGACCGCGTCACCACCTTCGAGCGCGCCTGGACCCAGACCGGTGACGAGCGGGACGACGCAGTCCTGACCCGCTCCCTCGCCGTGCTAGGCCTGGCAGCCTTCCCGCTCACCGCCGTCGCCGCGATCGCCATCGCCTTCGGCGCCTCGGTGGAGATGTGCCTGGCCCTGCTGCTCTTCGCCGAGATCGGCGTCGGCGCACTGGCCTTCGCGGTGATCAGCCGCCGGAGTTGAGGAGGGAGTTCGCCGTGCTGACCTCGGCGTCCTGGGCGAGGCTGTGCTCATGACGACTCCCGAGCCCCAGCCCCGCGACATCGCCCTCGAGCAGGAGACCCCCGAGCAGGCCGCCGACCTCGAGGCGCAGAGCGAGCCCGAGGGCACCTCCGACGAGGCCGTCGGCGGCGCCCACCCCTCCTGACCCGCGGGTGAGGACGGCGCCTGCGCGGGTAGGGCCAGCCCCATGCGCAGCGCCGATCTCCTCCGGTACGCCTTCGACCAGGTCCACGACACCCTGCATGCCGCCCTCGACGGGCTGGGCGCCGACGACCTGACCCACCGCCCCTCCCCCGATGCGAATCCGATCGGCTGGCTCGCCTGGCACCTGCTCCGCGTCCAGGACGACCACGTCGCCGACGTGGCCGGCCGGGACCAGGTGTGGACGGCGGACGGCTGGGCCGACCGGTTCGGCCTGCCGTTCCCTCCCTCCGCGACGGGTTACGGCTTCGACGCCGAGCAGGTCGCCGCGGTCCGGGTGCCCTCGGTCGACCTCCTGCGCGACTACGCCGACGCCCTCCACGCGCGGACGGCGGAGTTCCTCGGCGGGCTCTCCGACGACGACCTCGACCGCGTCGTCGACGACTCCTACGACCCGCCGGTCACCCTCGGCGTCCGGCTGGTGAGCGTGCTCTCCGACGACCTGCAGCACGTCGGGCAGGCGGCCTACGTGCGGGGGCTGCTCACGCGCTCGTGACGCCGGGGAGCACCCGCGCCACCAGTTCGGTCAGCAGCCGCTCGGGTTCGGCGAGGCAGCGGGCCACGTCCGGCTCCACCTCGGTGAGCGCGTGCGCCGAGGTGAACCCGGCGGCGGCCAGCTCCTCGGCGCCGAGCGCGACCCGGCCGGCGACGGCGAGGCACGGCACACCGGCCTCCCGAGCCCGCCGCGCGACCTCGGCCGGCGCCTTGCCGTGGAGCGTCTGCGCGTCCAGCGACCCTTCGCCGGTGACCACGAGCGCCGCCCCGGCCAGCGCGTCGGGGAGCCTGACCAGGTCGCACACCAGGCCGGCGCCGGAGACCAGCCGGGCACCGAGGGCCAGCGCACCCGCCGCCGTCCCACCGGCTCCCCCGGCCCCCGGCGCCGCGCCGACGTCCGCGCCCAGATCCCGGGCGAGGACGGCGGCGTAGCGGCTGAGCGCCGCATCCAGGACACGCACCTCGTCGGCCGACGCGCCCTTCTGCGGGCCGAACACGTGCGCCGCCCCGCTCGGACCGGTCAGCGGGTTGTCGACGTCGGACGCGACGACGAACTCCACCCCCGCCAGCCGCGGGTCCGAGGCCGCCGGGTCGATCCGGTCGAGCTCCGCGAGGCCCGCTCCCCCGGGCGGCACCTCCACCCCCCGCGCGTCGAGCAGCCGGAGACCGAGCGCCTGGAGCATCCCCGCACCACCGTCGGTGGTCGCGCTCCCACCGATCCCGAGCACGATCCGCTGCGCGCCGAGGTCCAGCGCGTGCCGCACCAGCTCGCCCACGCCGCGGGTGGTGGCGGTCAGCGGCGCCGGCCGGTCGAGCAGCCCGAGCCCCGCGGCCGTGGCGAGCTCGAGCACCGCCGTCGTCCCGAGGAGCGCGAGCACCGCCTCCACCGGGCGCCCGTCGGGGCCGGTCACCCGCGCCTCCCGTGCGGCGTAACCCGCCCGCAGCGCCGCGGCCACGGTGCCCTCTCCCCCGTCGGCGACGGGGCGCAGCACGGGCTCGGCACCCGGCGCCGCCCGCGCGATGCCGGCGGCGATCGCCTGCGCCGCGCGGTCGGCGGACAGGCTGCCCTTGAAGGAGTCGGGTGCCACGACGATCCGCACGACGAGCAGCATGCCCGCAGTCGTCGTAGCGTCCGGCAGATGACCGCCGTGAGCCCTGACTTCTACCTGCTGGACGAGCTCCTCGACCCCGCGGACATCGCCATCCGCGACCGGGTTCGCGCCTTCTGCGTGCAGAAGATCGAGCCGACGATCAACGACTACTGGGACCGCGCCGAGTTCCCCTTCGAGATCGTGCCGAAGCTGGCCGGGCTCGGCGTGGTCGGCGGCACCATCGAGGGCTACGGCTGCCCGGGCATGAGCAACGTCGCCGCCGGCCTGGTCGCCGCCGAGTTCGCCCGCTCCGACGGCAGCATCGGCACGTTCAACGGCGTGCACAGCTTCCTGGCGATGCAGTCGATCGCGGTGCTCGGCTCGGAGGAGCAGCGGCAGCGCTGGCTGCCGGAGATGGCCCGGCTGGAGAAGGTCGGCGCCTTCGGCCTCACCGAGCCCGAGCACGGCTCCGACGCCGTCGGCCTGGAGGCCTCCGCCCGCCGGGACGGCGACTCCTACGTGCTGAACGGCCGGAAGAAGTGGATCGGCAACGGCTCGATCGCCGACTACGTGATCATCTGGGCCCGCGGGGAGGACGGCGCGGTCGGCGGTTACGTCGTCGAGACGGGCGGGAGGGACGGCGAGCTGCCCGGCTACGAGGCGACCGTCATGACCGGCAAGACGGCGCTGCGCGCGGTGTGGCAGGCCGAGATCACGCTGACCGACGTCCGCGTGCCGGTGGAGAACAAGCTGGCCGAGTGCCACTCGTTCAAGGACGTCTCCCGGATGCTCGACCGCACGCGGTACACCGTCGCCTGGCGGGCGCTCGGGCTGGCGATGGCCTCCTACGAGCTGGCACTGGCGCACGCGCTGAAGCGGGAGCAGTTCGGCCAGCCCATCGCCGGCTTCCAGCTCGTGCAGGACAAGCTGGCCCGGATGCTGGCCGAGATCACCTCGATGCAGCTGATGTGCTGGCGGCTGTCGACGCTCGCCGACGCCGGCCGGATGACGGCGGCGATGGCCTCGCTGGCCAAGATGAACCACGCGGCCAAGGCGCGGGCGATCGTCGCGGACGCCCGCGACATCCTCGGCGGCGACGGCATCCTGCTCGAGCACCACGTCGCCCGGCACCACGCCGACATGGAGGCGATCTTCACGTTCGAGGGCACCGACTCGGTGCAGGCGCTGATCATCGGCCGGGAGATCACCGGCATCTCGGCGATCAGCGGGCGCCGGCCGGAGCGCTGAGGGCAGGGCCTCAGCGGCGGGACTCAACGGGCGGGGGTGAGCGCCTTCCCGACGGAGGTGACCTCCTGGCAGGTCGGGCAGGCGGTGCGGCCCGCGCCGACGCGGTCCCACTTCTGCGAGCCCCAGATCTGGACGATCGCGCCGCAGACGGCGAGTTCGATCTCACCGTCCAGCTCGGAGGGCAGGCGGTGCGCCTCGACGGCGTGCCAGGGATGCGAGTGATGGGCCGGCTCGCCCCGGGACCAGCGGTCCGGGCGGGCGAACCCTACGGCGTACGTGTCCACGAAAGGTTGTGTGCCCTGGAACACAGCTCGATAACCCCGCCCGATCGGACGAAAGCGGCGCCCGGTGGCGCCACCGGGTTACCGTCGAACGGCCGACGAGCATGGGGAGTGGGCGCATGGAACCGGTCAGCCTCCTGGTGGGTGCCGCCCTGCTCGCGTCCGGCTTCCTCGCCGGCCGGCTCGGTCGGCGCAGGCCACCGCCGCCCCCGCCGGTCACCCCGGTGTGCGGCTGCGGGCACCCGCTGAGCCAGCACGACCGCGACACCTCGACCTGCTACGCCGAGCTCAAGCGGGACACCTACGACAAGCGCGGCCGCTGGTCCGGGCACAGCTGGGTGCCCTGCACCTGCCGGCAGTACGTGGGCCCCCGGCCGATCGACGAGGTCTTCGCGCCCCGCCTGCTCCCGCCGACGGCCGACTGACGGCGTGACGCGACCCGCCTGGCGCCGTCCGAGGGGCCTGCTCTCCGCCACCGAGCCCGTCCGCGCACTGGCCAGCGCCGGCGCCTTCGCCGCCGGACTCCCCCTGCTGCAGCTGGCCCCCCGCGGCGAGCCGCACCCCGTCCTCGTCCTGCCCGGTCTGATGGCCTCGGACGTCTCGACCCGCGTGCTGCGGACCTGGCTCCGGCGGCTCGGCTACCCGGTCGTGGGGTGGGAGCTGGGCCGCAACCGGGGCCCGACGCAGGAGATCCGCGACGCGCTGCCCCGGCTGCTCGACCGGCTGGCCGCCGAGCACGGGACGGCGGTGAGCATCGTCGGGCAGAGCCTCGGCGGGATCTTCGCCCGGAGCCTGGCCCGGCGGGCGCCGCGCCAGGTGCGACAGGTGATCTCGCTGGGCTCGCCGTTCGGCTCCCGGGACTCCCTGGCCTCGCCCCTGCTGATCCCGAGCACCGCCGTCTACTCGCGGTGGGACGGCGTCGTGGAGTGGCGGGCGTGCCGCCAGCAGGTGGGGCCGCGCAGCGAGAACGTCGCGGTGCACGCCAGCCATCTGGGCATGGGGCACGACCCGGCGGTGCTGTGGGTGATCGCCGACCGGCTGGCCCAGCCGCGGCACGAGTGGCAGCCCTTCCGCCCGCCCACCCGGTTCGGGCTCGGGGTGCTGTTCCCCGGCGAGGACTGAGCCTCAGCCACGGGGGCGAGCCGGCTGTTCAGCGCAGCCGTTGCGGCAGCCCGGCGGTCACCAGCCACACCCGCTGGGAGCCGGCGGCGATCCGGGCGTTGAGGACGCCGAGCTCGTCACGGAACCGCCGCCCCGAGGGGGTGGCGGGGACGATGCCGCTGCCAACCTCGTTGCTGACCGCGACCACCCGCCGGCGGGTGCCTGCCCAGGCGGCCAGCAGGTCGTCGACGGCGGCCGCCAGCCGGCCGTCGGCGCCGGGCTGCTCGGACCAGACGCCGCACTCGTCCATCGTCCCGGCCAACCAGGTGGTCAGGCAGTCCACGAGGACCGGTGGGCCGGGTTCTCCCAGGACCGACGCCAGGTCCAGCGTCTCGACCGTCCGCCAGGACGCCGGGCGACGGGCCCGGTGCAGCGCGATCCGGTCGGCCCACTCGGGATCGTCGGGGCCGGCCGGCGTGCCGCAGGCCACGTAGTCGACCGCCCGCTCCCGGGTCAGCAGACCCTCGGCGTAGGAGGACTTGCCCGAGCGGGCGCCCCCGAGGACGAACACGCGACGGGGACGGCGGAGCGGCACGGGGGAAGTCTGCCGCACCGGCAGCGGGCCCCCGTCGGTCGCGGGATACGAGTCGCTCCGGTCCCCTCCCGCGCCCCGTCTGTGTCAGGCTGCTGCGCGTGAGCGACGTGCAGGTGGTCACGAGTCGAGATGTGCCGCTGGGCGGACCGCGGGCGATGACGGTGCGCCGCACCCTGCCGCAGCGCGCCCGGTCCCTGATCGGAGCCTGGTGCTTCGCCGACCACTACGGGCCGGACGACGTCACGCGGACCGGTGGCATGGACGTGCCGCCGCACCCGCACACCGGCCTGCAGACGGTCAGCTGGTTGTTCAGCGGAGAGATCGAGCACCGCGACACCACCGGGGCGCACGCGATGGTGCGGCCCGGCGAGCTGAACCTGATGACGGGCGGGTCGGGGGTGGCCCACTCGGAGGTGTCCACGCCGGACTCGGGCGTCCTGCACGGCGTCCAGCTGTGGACCGCGCTGCCCGAGTCGGCGCGGCACGCCCCGCGGGCGTTCGTCCACCACGTCCCCGATGTGCTGCGGCTCGACGGCGCCGTCGTCAGGGTGCTGCTCGGAACGCTGTGCGGGTCGACGTCCCCGGTGCCCACCCACACCCCGCTGCTCGGCGCGGAGGTGGTGCTCGAGCCGTGCGCGGAGGTCGTCCTGGACGTCTCCCCCGAGTTCGAGCACGGCGTGCTCGTCGACGAGGGTCCGGTCGTGTTCGGCGACGCCGAGCTGGCCCGCGCGGAGCTCGGCTACCTCGCCCCCGGCGCCCGGCAGATCACGCTGACCAACCCCGGCGACCGGCCGGCGCGGCTGATGCTGCTGGGCGGGGAGCCGTTCGGCGAGCCCGTGGTGATGTGGTGGAACTTCGTCGGCCGCACCCACGAGGAGATCGCCGGCTACCGCGAGGAGTGGGAGGCGGGATCCGAGCGGTTCGGCCGGGTGGAGGGCTACCGCGGCCCGGTGCAGCGGCTGCCCGCACCGCCGCTGCCGAACGCCCGGCTCAAGGCGCGGATGGCCCCGCCCAGCTCCGGTGACCCCAGCGCCTGGGGCTGAGGCTCAGGACAGCCGGCGCCGGAACCCGTCGATGTCGTCCCGGGTGGTGCCGACCGGCGGTGTGACGTGCACCTGGTCGATCTCCCCGCCGTAGCGCCGGACCAGCTCGTCGGCGACCTCCGGCGGAGTCCCGACGACGGCGAACGCACCGAGCACCTCATCGTCGACCAGGTCGCCCATCCGCGCCCAGCGCTCGGGATCCTTGGTGACCGAGAGCCGGTGCAGCTGCTCGTGCAGGTCGTCCAGCCCCCGCCGGCGCAGGACGTCGCCGTACGCGGGGGTCGAGCCGTAGAAGGCGATCTGCCGCCGCAGGGCGAGCACCTCGTCGTCGGAGGGCCCGCCGTCGCCGGTCAGCAGGACGAAGCCCGGGCAGTGCACGACGACGCTGGAGCGCTCCCGCCCGGAGCGCTCCAGCCCCTCCTGCAGCGCGGGCAGCGTGACCTCCCGGAAGAACTCCGGAGTGCTGAAGGCGTGCGGGATCAGCCCGTCGGCCAGCTCACCGGCGAGCCGGGTCATGACCGGGCCGACCGCGGCGAGGTGGACCTCCGGGGCGGTCGGCATCCGCCCCGGCCGGAACATGTCGGTCATCAGGGTGTGGTTGTAGTGCTCGCTGCGGAAGTCGAGCAGGACGCCGTCGTTCCAGTCGGCCCAGATCGCGTGCAGCGCCTGGATGTAGTCGCGCATCTGGGCCGCCGGCCGGCTGCTCCACGGCATGTCGAACCGCCGGGTGATGTGCGGCTTGATCTGGGTGCCGAGGCCGAGCACGAACCGCCCTCCGCACACCTGGTGCAGGTAGTGCGCCGCGTTGGCCGTGACCATCGGGCTGCGTGCGAACGCGACGGCGATGTGCGTCTCGAGCCGCATCTCCCCCGAGGTCGCCGCGCCGAGCGCGAGCGGGAGGAAGGGGTCGTACGCGACCTCCGAGGTGGAGAGCGCGTCCAGTCCCAGGTCTCGCGCCCACGCCGCCTCGGTGGCGACGTCGGACGCCTGGCCGCGGAGCCCGTAGCCGATGCGCATCGCTTCCCCTCCTACTTCGGGATCTGACCCATGAAGATCGACGGGTGGAGCCCGTCGGCCAGCGGGCGGAACTCGCTCTCCACCTGCTTCGCCAGGTCCTCGAGGTCCCACGGCCCGTCGGAGCTGATGGAGGCACGCACCTCGGGGTTGTTCCACAGCGTGACGCCGTACCCGGCCGCGCCGAGGGTCCGCCCCGACAGCCAGTCCGAGGCCTCGCTGGCCAGGTAGGTGACGATCGGCGCGATGTTGTCCGGCGACCGCGAGTCGTCCGCGGCCGGGCGGTCGCCGCCGAGCTTCTTGTCCTGCGGGATCGTGGCGGTGAGCCGCGTCGCCGCACCGGGGGCGATGGCGTTGGCGGTGACGCCGTAGCGCCCGAGCGCGTTGGCGACCGAGGCGGTCAGGCCGATGATGCCCATCTTCGCGGCCGCGTAGTTCGGCTGGCCGGGCGAACCCTGGAGCGCGGAGTCCGAGGTGAAGTTGATGATCCGGAAGTGGCCGTCCGGGTTGCGCTGCTCGCGCCAGTAGGCGGCGGCAGGCTTGATCGTGCTGAAGTGGCCGCGCAGGTGGACGCGGATGACGGCGTCCCAGTCCTCGTCGTCCAAGTTGAAGATCATCTTGTCGCGCAGGATGCCCGCGACGTTGACGACGACGTCGAGCTTCCCGTAGGTGCTCACCGCCAGGTCGACCAGCCGCTTGCCGGTGGCGGTGTCGGCGATGTCGCCGCCGTCGCTGACCGCCTCGCCCCCGGCCCGGGTGATCTCGTCGGCGATCTCGCGGGCCGGGCCCTCGTCGCCGCCGGTGCCGTCCGGGTTGGCACCCAGGTCGTTGAGCACGAGCTTGGCGCCCTGCTCGGCGAAGAGCCGGCTGACGGAGGCGCCGATGCCACGACCGGCTCCGGTGACGATGACGACCCGGCCGTCGAGTGTGCCGCTCATGGAGTGCCTCTCGTGGGGAGGAAAGGCCACCGCGGAAGAGGCGATCGCCCGGGCCGCTCGCTGGCGGCGCCTACGAGAACACGTTCTACTACCCCGCGGACGAGAACCGCAAGGGTGCGGCGGGCACCTTGACAAGCTGCCGCGGCGCGACTGACGCTTGACCTAGAACCTGTTCTGGTTGTGCGGTGCGTCACCCCGGCGCACCGTCGCGCAGCCAATCCGCGGAAGGACGGCCGATGCCCGGTCCGACACCAGTTCCCACGCCCGAGACGGCGCCGTACTGGGAGGGAGCGGCGGCCGGGGAGCTGCGCATCCAGCAGTGCACGAGCTGCACCGAGTACTACTTCTACCCGCGCCCGTTCTGCCCCCGCTGCGGTTCCGGCGCCGTGGAGTGGCGGGTCACCAGCGGCCGGGCGACGTTGATCTCCTACGTGATCAACCACCGGACCTTCCCGCCCTCCGATGCCCCCCTGGTCATCGCTCTCGTCCAGCTCGACGAGGGGCCGCACATGATGACCAACGTCGTCGGGGTCGAGCCGCTGCCCGAGAACCTGCCCCTGGACCTGCCGCTCCGGGTGACCTTCGAGCAGCGCGGCGAGTACGCGATCCCCGTGTTCACCCCGGCGGAGGCAGCCCGATGAGCACCACGTCCATGCACGGTGGCGGGATCGCGATCGTCGGCGCGTCCGAGACCACGGAGATCGGCAGCCTGCCCGGCATCTCCACCCTCGACCTGCACGCGCAGGCGGCGCGCAACGCCCTCGCGGACGCCGGGCTCACCGTCCAGGACGTCGACGGCATCGCGACGGCAGGCCCGTTCGCGCACGAGGTCTCCCACCACCTCGGCATCACCCCGCGCTGGCTCGACGGCACGATGGTCGGTGGCTGCAGCTTCATGCTGCACGTGCGCCACGCCGCGGCCGCGATCGCCGCGGGAGCCGCCGACGTCGTCCTCGTGACGCACGGCGAGTCCGGCCGGTCGCGCGTCGGCGTCGGCGGCCGGGGACCCAACCCGGCGTCGCCGCAGGGCCAGTTCGAGGCCGTCTACGGCGCGAACACCCCCTACTCCACCTTCACCGTGCCCGCGCTGCGCTTCCTGCACGAGCGGGGCCTCGAGCGCGAGGCGCTGGCGCAGGTCGTCGTCGCGCAGCGCGCCTGGGCGATCGACAACCCGCGGGCGTCCCGCCGGACGCCGACCACGGTCGAGGCGGTCCTCGACCAACCGCCCATCGCCTGGCCGTTCTCCAAGGACATGTGCTGCGTGGTCACCGACGGCGGTGGCGCGCTCGTGCTCATGAGCAGCGAGCGGGCGGCCGACCTGCCGTCGGCCGACCGCGCCGTCTACCTGCTGGGTTCCGGCGAGTCGGCCGAGGCGCCGATGGTCTCCCAGATGGCCGATCCCGGGTCGTTCCGCGCCTTCCGCCTGGCGTCGGCCGAGGCCCTGGCGACCGCCGGGATCACGCACGCCGACGTCGACCACCTGATGGCCTACGACGCCTTCGCGCACCTCCCGCTCTACATGCTGGAGGACCTCGGCTTCGTCGGCCGCGGCGAGTCGCGCGACTTCATCGCCGAGGGGAACACCGGCAAGGGCGGCGTCCTCCCGATGAACACCAACGGCGGCGGGCTCTCGTACACGCACACGGGCATGTACGGCATGTTCGCGATCCAGGAGGCCGTGCGGCAGCTGCGCGGCGAGGCGGTCGTGCAGGTGCCCGGGATCCGGACCAGCTTCGTGCAGGGCGTCGGCATGTTCTTCGCCGCCGCCGGCAGCCTCGTGCTGGGCAACCGACGGCCGTGAGCAGCGCAGTGGAGGACGACGACGTCCTGCCGGAGGAGCGGCTGTCCGGCCGCACGTCGGAGGCCCAGGCCGCACGGGTGGAGCGCATCATCCGCGCCGCGATCGAGCTCGCCGGGCAGGGCGGGTACGAGGCCGTCCAGATGCGCGAGGTGGCCCGGATCGCCCAGGTCGCCCTGGCCACGCTCTACCGCTACTACCCGTCGAAGAACCAGCTCCTGCTCGCCGCCGTCCGGTACGAGATCGCCAAGCTCGACCAGGACGTCACGACGCGCCGTCCCCGCGGGGCCACCCCCGAGGTGCGCGCCGGCGAGGTGTTCGCCCGGGCGTTCCAGGCCATGCGCAACGACCCCGGCTACGCGCACGCTGCGCTCTCGGTCCGCCAGTCGCCGGTCGCCTTCGGGGCGCACGGGAAGAGCCGGCCGCGCGGCGACCACGACACCACCTTCGTCCGGATCGCCGCCGCGGCCGCGTGGGGCAGCGATCACGAGGTCACGGCCGAGCAGGACCTGGCGCTGCAGATGGTCGAGTCGCTCTGGATCGGCTGCACGATCGACTGGCTCAACGGCCGGCTGACCGCCGAGGCCGCCGACCAGCGGATCCGCTTCGCGGCACGGAAGCTGCTCACCTGACCTCCCGGCCGCCGTTGCTTGACAGCCGTCCGATCCCGATACGACGATGGCCGGGCCGCGTAGGTAGAACGTGTTCTCACCCGGCTCCGTCTCCACCGCCACACCTCGGCACCGACCTCCGTGATCCCCGGGACCGTGCCGCCACCCCCGCAGGAAGGACCATCACCATGTCGACCGACGAGTTCAGGGCCAAGGCCCTGGCCTGGCTCCAGCAGAACGCCAAGCCGTTCGACGACAACGAACCCAGCAGCGGCGGCGCGACGATCGAGGAGTCCAAGGCCTTCCAGAAGGGCCTGTGGGAGGCCGGGCTCGCCGGCATCACCTGGCCGAAGGAGTACGGCGGCCAGGGCCTCGGCACCGCCGAGCAGCTCGCCTTCAACGAGGTGGCCGCCGACTTCCGGATGCCCGTCGGCCCGTTCGTGATCGGCCTGGGCATGCCCGCGCCCGTGCTGCTCGAGTTCGGCACCGAGGAGCAGAAGAAGCGCCACATCGCGCCGATGCTGCGCGGCGACGAGATCTGGAGCCAGCTGTTCTCCGAGCCCAGCGGCGGCTCGGACGTGGCCAGCCTGCAGACCTCCGCCGTGCGCGTCGAGGACGGCTGGCTGATCAACGGCCAGAAGGTGTGGACCTCCGGCGCCCAGTTCAGCGACTTCGGCGCCGTGCTGGTCCGCACGGACCCGACCCGGCCCAAGCACCAGGGCATCACGATGTTCATCGTCGACCTGCACCACCCCGGCGTCACCGTGCGCCCGCTGGTCGTGGCCACCGGTGACGCACCGTTCAACGAGGTCTTCTTCGACGACGTCCACGTCCCCGAGGACGCGGTCATCGGCGAGGTCAACAACGGCTGGGCCGTGGCCGTGGCGATGCTGCGCTACGAGCGGGTCACCATCGGCACCGGCGTCCGCGCGCGCGCCAACCCCCTGGGCTACGACGCACTGGTCGAGCTGGTCCGGGCCCGCGGTCTGGACGACGACCCGTCGGTGCGCCGGACGCTCGCCCAGGTCTACGCCCGCGAGAGCGCCATGCGGTCCTACAGCGCGGTGCTGCACCAGGAGGCCAAGGCCGGCGTGCCGATCGGCGCGCGCGGATCGGCGGCCAAGCTGGCCGGCGCCACCTTCCCGCTCTGGGTCTCCGACCTCGTCCAGGAGATCTTCGGCGAGGAGATCGCACTGCAGACCCGGGACACCCTCCCGATCGCCCGCTCGATCCTGGCCGCGCCCGGTGGCGCGACCGCCGGTGGGTCCAACGAGATCCAGCGCAACATCATCGCCGAGCGCGTCCTGGGCCTGCCCAAGGACGCCGGCGTCGACAAGAACGTGCCCTTCAACCAGCTCAAGCTGTCCAAGTGACCGCCGCGTCAGCCCAAGGAGCCACTCCGTGACCCTCATCGACACCGACGACCAGCGCGATCTGGCGAGCAGCGTCAAGCGCTTCGTCTCCGGTCAGGCGCCGATGGCCGCCGTGCGGAAGACCATCGCCTCCGAGGCCTCGTTCGACCCGGACGTGTGGCGTCGGCTGAGCCAGGAGCTCGGCGTCGCCGGCCTCCCGATCCCCGAGCAGTACGGCGGCGCCGGTGCCTCGTGGTCCGACCTCGTCGTCGCGCTGCGCGAGCTCGGCTCCGGCCTCGTGCCGACGCCGGTGCTGGCCACCAGCGTCCTGGCCACCGGCACGCTGCTCGCCCTGGACGACGAGGAGGCCCGGGCCACCTGGCTGCCGCGCTTCGCCGAGGGCACCGCCGTCGGCACGCTCGCGGTCAGCGAGGGCGCGCGCAGCCCGTGGGCCGTGGCCGACTCGACCTGCGTCGTCGAGGACGGCACGGTCACCGGCACGAAGACGGCCGTCCTCAACGCCGCCGAGGCCGACGTCCTGCTGGTCACCACCGCCTCGGGCGTCGTCCTCGTGGAGAAGGGCGCGCCGGGTCTCACCATCACGCCCGCCGACGCGCTGGACCTGACCCGCGGGATCGCGACCGTCACCCTGGAGCGCACCCCCGGCCGGCTGCTCGCCGGCGACGCGGCCGCGGCCGTCGACGCGGTGGCGGACCTCGCGAACCTCGCCCTGGCCAGCGAGCAGGCCGCGGCGACCAAGGCCTGCCTGGACATGACGACCGAGTACGCCAAGATCCGCTACAGCTTCGGCCAGCCGATCGGCATCTACCAGGGCGTCAAGCACCCGCTCGCCGACATCTACACCGACTGGGCGCTCACCGACGCCGCCATCCGCAAGGCGTCGGAGTCGCTGGCCGAGGGCAGCGAGACCGCGTCGCTCGACGCGGCCGTCGCCCGGCACCTGGCCTCCTCCGGGTACGTCGAGGCGGCCAAGCAGACGATGCTGCTGCACGGCGGCATCGGCTTCACCTGGGAGCACGACGCGCACCTGTACTACCGCAACGCCATCACCGGGAACGTGCTGCTCGGCGGCCCGGCGGCCCAGCAGGACCGCATCGCGCAGAAGCTGGGGGTCTGACCGCCATGTACCCAGGAACCTGGGCCCAGAAGACGCCGGACAAGCTCGCGATCGTCATGAGCGGCTCCGGCCGCTCCCTGACCTACCGCGAGCTGGACGACAACAGCCGGCGGACGGCGCACTTCCTCCGCGACACCGTCGGACTGGCGACGGGCGACTCCGTGGTGGTGCTCAGCGACAACGTGCCCGAGGCCCTGGAGCTGTACTGGGCCGGCGTGCGGATCGGGCTGTACGTCACCTTCGTCAACAGCCACCTCGCCCCGGCCGAGGCCGAGTACATCGTCGAGAACTCCGGCGCGCGGGTGCTGTTCGTGTCGGCGAACCTGGCCGACCTCGCCGCGAAGCTGCAGACCCCGGGCGTGGAGCACCGGCTGGCCTTCGGCGGGACGCTCCCCGGCTACGGCAGCTACGAGGAGGTGCGGGACGCCTCCTCCGACGCCCCCATAGAGGACCAGCCCCGCGGCGACACGATGCTCTACTCCTCGGGCACGACCGGGCGGCCGAAGGGCATCAAGCGCCCGCTGACGGGTGACTCCGTGGACCAGCAGAGCAACATGTCGGCCGTGCTGCAGCTGCTGTACGGGATGACGGAGAACACCGTCTACCTCTCCCCCGCGCCGGCGTACCACGCAGCACCGATGGCGTTCATGGCCGCGGTCCAGTCGCTGGGCGGCACCGTGGTGATGATGGAGAAGTTCGACCCGGAGGGCGTCCTCGAGGCGATCCAGCGGTTCTCCGTCACCGAGACCCAGATGGTGCCGACGCACTTCGTGCGGATGCTCAAGCTGGAGGAGGACGTCCGCAGCCGCTACGACCTGTCGTCGCTGAAGATGGTCATCCACGCGGCGGCACCGTGCCCGCCCGACGTGAAGCGGGCGATGATCGACTGGCTCGGCCCGATCATCATGGAGTACTACTCCTCGACCGAGGCCGCCGGTTCGACGTTCATCGACTCGGCCACCTGGCTGGAGCACCCCGGCTCCGTGGGCAAGCCCAGCACCCCCGGTGCGCTGCACATCTGCGGACCGGACGGCAAGGAGCTCGGCCCGGGCGAGATCGGGACGGTCTACTTCGCCTCCGCGACCGAGAGCCGGCCGTTCAGCTACCACGGTGACGAGCAGAAGTCCCGGAGCGCCGAGCACCCCGAGCACCCCAACTGGACGACGGTGGGCGACCTCGGCTACGTGGACGAGGAGGGCTTCCTCTACCTCACCGACCGCTCCTCGTTCATGATCATCTCGGGTGGCGTGAACATCTACCCGCAGGAGATCGAGAACGTCTTCACCCTGCACTCCGCGGTCGCCGACATCGGGGTCATCGGTGTGCCGGACCCCGATTTCGGTGAGCGCGTGGTGGCGTTCGTCGAGCCCGCTGAGGGCGTCGAGGCGACGCCGGAGCTGGCCGGGGAACTGGCGGCCTTCGCCCGCGAGCACCTGTCCGGCTTCAAGGTGCCGCGGGAGTTCCACTTCCGCGAGGCACTTCCCCGCACGCCCACCGGCAAGATGGTCAAGGGCAAGCTGCGCGAGGAGTACGCCAGCACGGTGAGCTGACGGCGGTCGACCGTCGAACCTCGTCGACGCCATGACCGACGAGCCGCTCGAGCCGGGCGGGCACCGTGCCTGCCGGTGAACGAAAGTCCTCAGGAGCATCTGCATGACCGAAGCACTGATCATCGACGCCGTGCGCACCCCGCGCGGAACCGGCAAGGTGGGCAAGGGGGCCCTGTCGCACATGCACCCCCAGCACCTCGCCGCCACGGTCCTCAAGGCGCTGAAGGACCGGAACGACCTCGACACCTCCGAGGTGGACGACATCATCTGGTCCACCTCGTCGCAGAAGGGCAAGCAGGGCGGCGACCTGGGGCGGATGGCCGCGCTCGACGCCGGCTACGACGTCAAGGCGTCCGGGGTGACGCTCGACCGCTTCTGCGGCGGCGGCATCAGCGCGGTGAGCCTCGCGGCGGCCCAGGTCATGTCCGGCATGGAGGACCTGGTGATCGCGGGCGGTACCGAGATGATGTCGGGCACGGGCGCCCTGGCCCAGGAGGAGCGGGCGGCCGGGCTGACGATGTACGGCATGGGTGCGGGCAACGCCCGGCTGCAGCAGGTGCACCCGCAGTCGCACCAGGGCGTGTGCGGTGACGCGATCGCCACCCTCGAGGGCATCACCCGCGAGGACCTGGACGCCCTCGGCCTGCGCAGCCAGCAGCGCGCCGCGGTGGCCATCGCCGAGGGACGGTTCGACAAGAGCCTCGTCCCGGTGCTCGACGACGACGGCAACGTCGTCCTGGACAAGGACGAGTACCCGCGTCCCCAGACGACCGCCGAGGGTCTGGCTGAGCTCAGGCCCGCCTTCACCAAGATCATGGACATGCCGCTGGACGCGGAGGGCAACACCGCCCGCGGGCTGATCAACCAGAAGTACCCGGAGCTCGACATCCAGCCGCTCCACCACGCGGGCACCTCGTCCGGCGTCGTCGACGGCGCCGCGGCGGTCCTCCTGGCCTCGCCTGCCTACGCGGAGAAGCACGGCCTGACGGCGCGTGGCCGCGTCGTGGCCACCGCCAACGTCGGCGACGACCCGACCCTGATGCTCAACGCACCGGTCCCCGCGGCCAAGAAGGTGCTGGCGAAGGCCGGGCTCACCAAGGACGACATCGACCTCTGGGAGATCAACGAGGCCTTCGCCGTCGTCGCCGAGAAGTTCATCCGGGACCTCGAGCTCGACGTGGACAAGGTCAACGTGAACGGGGGCTCGATCGCCCTCGGCCACCCGATCGGCGCCACCGGCGCGATCCTGATCGGCACGATCCTCGACGAACTCGAGCGCACCGGTGGTCGCTACGGACTCGTCACCATGTGCGCGGCGGGCGGCATGGCGCCGGCCATCATCGTCGAGCGCCTCTGACCCGACCCCGGCGAGCGCAGGGCGGTCGGCGACCTGCCGCCCTGCGCTCGCCGACCCGGGTCAGGCCGTCTGGGCGCGGCCGCGGTCGATGACGCCGGCCCGACGCCGCTCCACATCGGCCGGGTCGAAGCCCGCCCGCCACGCCGCCGAGGTGGCGGCCTCGATCCTCGGTCCGTCGCCCACGAGCGAGGCCTCGATGTCCCGGTAGGAACGCAGCAGCGCCCGCACGCCGGCCTGGTCGTTGCCCACGATGGAGGCGGCGACGCGTTGGGCGGCCGGCAGCAGGTCCTCGTGGGCGACCACCTCGGTCACCAGGCCGGCCCGCAGTGCCTCGTCGGCGGAGAGGTAGTCACCGGTCAGGCTCATCCGCCGGGCGAGCCCACGCCCCACCATCAGCGGGAGCAGCACGGACAGTCCCCAGCCCGGGAGGACGCCGACCCGGGCGTGGGTGTCGGCGAAGCGGGCCCGCTCCGAGGCGATCAGGATGTCGCAGTTGAGCGCCAGTTCGAGGCCGCCGGTGACGGCGAACCCGTTGATGGCGCCGATCACCGGCTTGGCCAGCGGCGCCCACGGGAACCACGAGGGCACGCCGTCGTCGCGGGTCCCGTTCGACAGGTTCTCGCCGGAGCTGCCGAGCTGCGTGAGGTCCAGCCCCGCGCAGAACGCAGGATCGGCCCCGGTGAGGACGACGACGTCGACCTCGTCGTCGGTGTCGAGACCCGCCATGGCCGCCCGCAGGTCACCCAGCAGCGCAGCATCGAGCGCGTTGCGCACTGCCGGACGGTTGAGGGTCACCGTCGCGACCCGGTCGACGCATTCGACGAGCAGGCTCGGCGCGGCCATCAGAACGTTCCCCCGTTGACGACGACCCGCTGGTCGTTGACGTAACCGCTCTCCGGGCCGACGAGGAAGCGCACGGTCCGTGCCACGTCCTCGGGAGCGCAGACCCGACCGAACGGCGACCGCTCGTCGAGCTCGTGGATGTCGGACACGTCCCGGGTGGCCCGCGCCAATCGGCGGCCCATGTCGGTGTCGACCAACCCGGGGGCGACGATGTTCACCCGCACCCCCTGTGCCCGCTCCTCGCGGGCGAGGGTGTGCGCGAGCGCCTCGACGGCGGCCTTGCCCATCGAGTACGGCGCACCCCGCGCACCCCAGGTGGACGCGGCGATGCTGCTGATGAAGACGACGTCGGACCGGTCCTGCGCGCGCAGGTGCGGCAGGGCGGCCCGCGCCAGCTGGTGCGGCCCGACGGCGTGCACCTCCAGCAGCCAGCGGACCTCGTCGGCGGGGGTGTCCGCGACGGCGTGCCCCCGGCTGGCGACGCCGGCGTTGCTGACCAGGATGCCGAGCGAGCCGAACTCCGCCACGGCCGCGGCGACCGCGCGCTCGCTCGCCTCGCCGTCCTCGATGCTCGCCTCGACCGCGAGCACCGCGGCGCCCCGGCTCGTGAGGTCCTCCACGAGCGCGTCTGCCGCCGTCCGGTCCCGCCGGTAGGTGAGGACGACGGCTGCTCCGGACAGCGCCAGTTCGCTGGTGATCGCCGCCCCGATGCCACGGCCACCGCCGGTGACGAGCGCGACCCTGCCGGTCAGCGGGCGGGGGTCAGCGGCCACGGAAGGCGGGGGCGCGCTTGTCCCGGAACGCGTGGCCGGCCTCGACCGCGTCGTCGGTGGCGAAGTTGATCTCCTGGCTGCGCGCCTCGTCCTCGAGGGCGCGTTCCAGGCCGGCCTCGAAGGAGTCGTTGAGCATCCGCTTGGACTGGCGCATGGCCACGGGCGGGCCGGCCAGGAGCCGCTCCGCCAGGGCGTCGACCGCGGCGTCGAGGTCGGCCGGGTCGACGACCTCGCGGACGAGGCCCCAGCGGTGGGCCTCCTCGGCGCCGAGCATGTCGCCGAGCAGCACCAGTTCCTTGGCGCGGTGCAGCCCGATCAGCCGCGGCAGCAGCCACGACCCGCCGAAGTCGACCGAGAGCCCACGCTTGACGAAGATCTCGGAGAAGCGGGCGCGGGTGGACGCGACGACGAAGTCACACCCGAGCGCGAGGTTCATCCCGGCGCCGACGGCCACGCCGTCGACCCTGGCGATCGTGGGGATCGGGAGCCGGTGCAGCGCGAGGCAGGCCTGGTTCACCTCCGACATGCGCGCCATCGGTGGCCGAGCCTCCCGCTCGACGGACAGGTCCGCGCCGGCGCAGAAGTCGCCGGCGGCCCCGGTCACGACGAGCACCCGGGCATCGCTAGCCGCCACCGCGGCGAGCGAGTCGCGCAGCAGGAGCCAGGCCGGGTGCGACATCGCGTTCTTGCGTCGAGGGTTGTTCAGCGTCAGCCTGGCCACGTCGCCCTCGCGGCTGAGCAGGACGGATGGAGCGCTGTCCTCCACAGCGCCGGCCTCGGGCGCTGCTGTGACGGCGGTCATACCCGGAGCCTGCGGACATCCGACGTCGATGTCAACATCGCTCCCACAGCTCCCCGGCCACCGGCTCTCCGGAAGGATCGACGTGGACTTCTCCCTGCCGACGCACCTGACCGATCTGCTCGACGAACTCGACCGTTTCATCGAGGCGGAGATCGAGCCGCTGCAGCAGCAGGACGACAACATGCGGTTCTTCGACCACCGCCGGGAGTTCGCCCGTACCGACGTCGAGGCCGGGGGCACACCCACCCGGGCATGGGAGGAGCTGCTCGCGGAGGCCCGGCGCAGGGCCGACGCCCGGGGGTTCTTCCGCTACAGCCTGCCCGAGGAGCTCGGCGGCCGGAACGGCTCCAACCTGGACATGGCGGTGATCCGCGAGCACCTCGCGCACCGCGGACTCGGGCTGCACAACGACCTGCAGAACGAGCACAGCATCGTCGGGAACGTCGTGTTCGGACAGCTGCTGCACCTCTTCGGCACGCCGGAGCAGAAGGCCGAGTTCGTCGAGCCGCTGATCACCGGGGAGCGCGGCCTCGCCTTCGGGCTGACCGAGCCCGACCACGGCAGCGACGCCACGTGGATGGAGACCACCGCCGTGCGCCGCGACGGCGACTGGGTGATCGACGGGCGCAAGCGCTGGAACACCGGTGTGCACACCGCGACCCACGACGTCGTGTTCGCGCGCACGTCCGGACAGCCGGGTGCCGCCCGGGGCATCACCGCCTTCATCGTCCCGACCGACAGCCCTGGCTTCTCCGTGCCCTTCTACTGGTGGACGCTCAACATGCCCACCGACCACGGCGAGGTGGAGCTCGACGGGGTGCGGGTGCCCGATTCCGCGATCCTGGGGGCCGAGGGCGAGGGGCTGGCCGTGGCCCAGACGTTCGTGCACGAGAACCGGATCCGGCAGGCCGCCTCCGGCGTGGGCGCGGCGCAGTACTGCATCGACGAGTCGGTCCGGTACGCGAAGCAGCGGGTCACCTTCGGCAAGCCGCTGTCCGAGCGGCAGGCGATCCAGTTCCCGCTGGTCGAGCTGCACACCGAGGCGGAGCTGCTCCGCACGCTGATCCGCCGCACGGCGGTCGAGATGGACGAGCTCGCCGCGCGTGGGGAGTCGGCCGTCTCCATCGGCCACCGGGTGTCCATGTGCAACTTCCGCGGCAACCGGTTGGTCTGCGACGCCGCCGACCGGGCGATGCAGGTGCACGGCGGGATGGGCTACAGCCGGCACCTGCCCTTCGAGCACATCTACCGGCACCACCGCCGGTACCGGATCACCGAGGGAGCCGAGGAGATCCAGATGCGCCGGGTGGCCGGCCAGCTCTTCGGCTTCCTGCGGTGACCGGCCGCTCCGTCGTCGACGACCTGGCCGCCCGGCTGGCCGATCGGCTGTCGGCTCTGGCGGGATCTCCCGTGCGCGTGCACGGACTGGCCCGGCTGTCCGGCGGGGCGAGCCGGGAGACCTGGGCGTTCACGGCGGAGGGCGCCGACGGATCGCATCGGCAGCTGATCCTGCGCAGCGGGGCAGGAACCGGCGGCGTGGCCCTGCGCGTCGAGGGCGTGGCCATGGGGGCGGCCGCCCGGGCGGGCGTGCCCGTTCCCGAGGTGGTCGATGCGGGGGACGACGGCGGCGCGCTCGAGCACAGCTACCTGGTCATGGCGCGCGTCGAGGGCGAGACGATCCCCCGGCGGCTGCTGCGCGACGAGCAGTTCGCCGTCGTCCGGCCGCGACTGGTGACCGAACTCGGCGCGGTGCTGGCCCGACTGCACGCCGTCCCCCTCGACCAGCTTCCCGGCGTCGACCCCGCCGGTGATCCGCTCACCCGGCTGCACACGGACTACCTCGGGGACGGGCCGCCACCGCCCGGCCTGGCCCTGGGTCTGCGCTGGCTGGCCGAGAACCGGACAGAACCGGGGCCGGAGTCGCTGGTGCACGGCGACTACCGGCTGGGCAACCTGATGATCGGCCCCGAGGGACTGACCGCCGTCCTGGACTGGGAGCTCGTCCACATCGGTGACCCTCTGGAAGACCTCGGCTGGCTCTGCGCGAAGGTGTGGCGCTTCGGCTCGCCCCTGGCGGCAGGCGGGCTGGGGACCCGGGAGCAGCTGCTGGACGCCTACGCCGAGGTGGCCGGCTGGCGGCCCACCGCGGCGCAGCTGCAGTGGTGGGAGCTCCACGCCACGGTGCGGTGGGGGCTGATGTGCCGGGTCATGGCCGAGCGCCACCTGTCGGGCGCGGAGCCGTCGGTCGAGCTGGCCGCCATCGGCCGCCGGGCGTGCGAGCAGGAGTTCGACGTCCTCCTCGCCCTCGGCCTCGCCGAGCCCGAGACCGCCGAGGGCGTCGCAGCGCCGCCGGAAGGAGGCGCTGACCTCTACGGCCGGCCGAGCGCGGCCGAGCTCGTGGCCGCCACCCGGACCTTCCTCACCGACTCCGTCCGGCCGGAGACCACCGGCCGCACCGCGTTCCACGCCCAGGTCGCGGTCAACGTGCTGGCCATGGTCGAGCGGGAGCTGCGGCTGGGCGATGCTGCCCGGGCTCGCCACCGGGCCGCGCTGGACGGGCTGGACTGTGCCGACGACGCGGCGCTCAGCCGGGCGATCTCCGCCGGCGCGCTCGACGACCGCTGGGACGAGGTGCTCGACGTGGTGCGGGCCGGTGTCCGCGACCGTCTGCTGGTCGCGAACCCCCGGCACCTGGCCCTCCCCGGCTGAGGTTGGCCCGGCCGCGGCGGCGACGATGCTGTCCGCCGACACCGAGGCCTGACCGCCCGCGGCGTCAGAACGGCGGCGGGTCCTCGCTCGGCGGTGGTGGTGCCGGGGGTGGGGCGGGTGGCTCGGTCAGCACCCGCCACCCCGGTGGCCGGCTGATCCGGGTGACGCCGGACGGCGTGATCACGGTGAGCACTCCGTCGTCGCCCAGGGTGTGGCTCCAGCTGTCGGCGTGGGTCTTGAGCCGGTGGTGCCGGCGACACAGGCAGCAGAGATTCGCGCAGTCGGTCGCACCGCCGTCGGCGTGCGCCGTGACGTGGTCCAGGTCCGCCCAGCCGGCGCGCACGCCACAGCCGGGATGGCGACAGGTCCGGTCGCGGGTGGTGAGGAAACGGCGCTGCGCCACCGACGGGCGGTAGCGGTCCACCTCCGGCGGCACGGTGAGCACCGGGCACCCGCACGTCGTTGCGGGGTGGTCGGGGCAGCCACGGGCGACAAGGCGCTCGAGCTCCGGTCGTCCGGTCACGGCGAGGAGCCGGCCGGAGGAGTCGGTGATCGCGAGGTCGAGGGTGCCGCCGGTCGGCGCCTGCAGCCCGCCGGGGCAGAGCGCGTCGAGCTGCTCGAGTAGTTCGCGCAGGTGCGCGGCGGTGATGGCCTCCCCGTCGACCTCTCCGACCGGAGCCGGATCGCCGGCTGGGCGGAACGCGGCCGGGAGCGGAGCACCTCCGTCGAGGAAGGCCCCGGCGCTCAGCGCGGGAAGCGGGGCGATCACCGTGAGGTGCGCGGTCACCGACGGCTGCTGCTCCCACGGGCGCAGGAGCAGGTCGATGCCTGCCCCGACCCGGAGCATCCCGATCGGACGACGGTCGCCGGCCTCCCGGGCGGCATGGGCGTGCGCGTCGAGCGTCTGTCGGCAGGCCAGCGCCTCGGGGTGCGGCATCAGCATGCTGAGCTCGCTCATCCCGTTGCCGACGGGCCGGACCTTCACGTCCGCGGCGTCACGGGCCTCCTTCCGGCGCCGGTCGACCGCTGCGGCGTCGCGGGCCACCAGCTCCCGCCGCACGAGCTCGCGGAGCTGCCGCACGGAGAGCTCGGTCGCGACCGGCAGGACCGCGGCCTCCACCGCCGCGACGGCCGACGGATCGGTGCCGTCGGCCGGGCGGCCCAGCTCCGCGGCGATGCCCCGGGCGCGCGGCCAGTCCAGCCGTCCCGTGGCCAGCTCGTGCCAGGTGGCGGGCAGGCGGGACGCCATCGTCCAGGCCTGGTCGAGCAGCGTCACCGCGGCCGTCCGGCTGGTGTTCAGGATCAGCGCGAGCTCGTCGAGGACGAACTCGCTCGTACCGTGCGGACCGACGCCTGACTGCCCGGCCCGCCCGGCGCGGGGGTCTTCGGAGGCGGGGCGGTCCGCTGCGATGTCGAGGGCCAGCTCGAGCTTCAGCGCGGCCAGCTGCGCCTCGGCGGCAGAGATCTGCTGCAGGAGCGCGGCCGACTCGGCCGATGTCCGCCGGCGCGGCAGCCACGCACCGAGCCCCTCGAACTGCGGCTCCGGATCGGGGTCGACCAGCGCCCATGGCGAGGGCTCGGCATCGACCGTCACGACGGTCACACCGACCGCGAAGGCGCCGCTCGATGTCATGCCTCCAGGCTAGGGGCGGGGTACGACAATTCCGGCGCTGAGCAGCGAGGACGCCGACGAGCGATTCCCGGTCACGCGCAGACTGAGGGTTCCAGGGCCGGCCACGCCTCGACCGTGTCGTCGTCCACCAGGTAGGCCGTCGAGCCGTCGTCCGCGAGCCACAGCTCCACCCCGGCGGCGTTCTCGTAGCCGGTCGGCAGGGCGTCGTCGGGCAGCTCGGCATCGGCGTGGAACGAGGCGGCGGTGTAGTCGTCCATGACGCCCTCGGGATCGCGCACGAACGAGCCGCCGGCGGCTGGCGATTCCCGGGGCACGGAGAACGAGAGGATCAGCGCCGCGTCCTGCTGGCAGTGCGCCGGGCCGGCGTACATCTGGAGATCGGCGTCCGAGACCGCCCGGCCGTCGCGCTCCCAAGCCTCCAGCAGCCGCTCCTGGTCGTCCGCGCCGCAGGCCGACACGGCGAAGGCGAGCAGGGCGAGAGGCGGCAGCCACCGGCGAGCGGTCACGCGCGCCATCGTGGCCTTCGGCCCGGCGGCGGTTGCCGACCGCGACGGGATCGCGGCCGAACCGTGACCGCCGGCTGACGCCAACCCCGTCCCGGAAAGCACGAAGCCCCTGGCCGCCGTACGCGATGGCCAAGGGCTGGGGAGCGCTCCCTCGACTGGACTTGAACCAGTAACCCTGCGAGAACCATTCGGCCTTGTTGAGAATCAACGGCTGTCGATGAAAAGCCAGCTCAGGGGCCCAGCGGGTGGTTGGGGACGATTGGCTGTGATCGTGTCTCGACGGAGATTTGTTGGTCGTATGTTGGTCGCACTCGGCAGCCTGCGGATGACCCGCTCGCGCCGACAAGCCATCGCTGTCGACAAGCACGGCATCGCTCGACGCGCATCGGGAGCTGGCGTCGTCGTCTGGCGTCGTCGTCTGGCGTCGTCGTGGAGCGCTCACCCCTGCGCTAGTCGGTCTCCGGATCAGCCCAGCCACCTGTGGTTGCGAGTAATACCGCGACCGCCTTCTTTCGCCCTGCTGCGAAGCACATGTGCGCTTGCTACCGCCTGAGCACCACCGGAGGTCCTACCACTCTTGGACTTTGGCCTCGAGTTCCAATGAGAGTGCCTCGGCCTTGTCCACCTCAAGTCCGAGACCGTCGACGAGTTCACTGCGTGACGCAGCGGCCAGGAAGTCGTCGCTATCGCCGGTGCCGAAACTTAACCCATAGGGGATCGGCCAGCGGTTCAGATGGACCGCGTCGAGGGCCCGCTGCGCGGTCGAGACCATGGCGTACCCCCGCAGCAACTGGTCACCGTCGATGCCTTTGCGCGTTCGCGATGTGTTCCCGCGAGTGACAGTGAAGGTCTGCAGCCGGGCCTCAATCTGGGCGAGGCGGCGGCGATAGTCGTTGAATTGCAAGTCCTCGTACTCCCACGTCGACTCTCCGCGGAGTTCCGCAAGGCTCGTCAACCTGATGTTGCTTCGGGTCGCGAGCGCGACGGCACCCGACTGGAAACCGGCTTCGCTCAGCAGGATGCCGCGATCAGCACCGACGTCATCGACGATGCTGATCAACGCGGCGACGTGGAGCTTTGAGACGCGAGTCTTCCAGCGCTTGCACTCCACGATCCACAGCAACTGCTGGCCGGCCCGTTGGCCGCGCACCGCAACATCGACAGCGTGGCGCCCGCGGATGCCTTCAATGGTCTCGTTCGTCGAAGCGGTGAGTCCCAGGCTGCGGAAGAACAGCGCCGCCTCCTCCTGATAGTCGGCCCAGGCTGGCATGCCGCCCATACTGCACTGCGGCTCGGCCACTCCTGGACCCAGCGCTCCGTCAGATGCCTAGGCGCACGGGCGTCTGCTGCGGTCGGCGCGTTCAGCTGACCCAGAGATATGGGACGTTATTCAACGGTCCCTGTCAGACCTGACGGCTAGCGTCGGGGACGTGACCGAGCCAGTTGAGGACGAAGCTCAAGAGACGACGGCCCTGGTGCTGCGCACCCTGTCTTCAGGGGTCAACCCAGGACCATGGCCACAGCCTTACCCCACGACCGTTGAGACGGCGATCGAGTGGCAGAAAACCGGCGTCCACGCCACGTGGTCGGAGATGCACGGCGCGACCCATGGTCTTCCGAAGGGGCGGCTGTCCGAACTCATCGGGCGCGTGGCCGCAACGGGTGAGCAGCTCGGACTCGCCTGGACCTGTGAGCAGGACATGCGCCTGTGGCTCGATCCCAGCGCTCCCACCGGCGATCGCCGCTCGACCTCGGCTCGGGCGCTGGCAGAGATCACGGGGTACTACGCCATCAGCGCTGGCCATGGTCTGGCCAACGTCACGCTCCGGACGTTGCTCGTACATCCTGACGCCGCGGCCATCATCAATAAGGACAACAAGAGCGCACAGGGCTTCGCGCCCTTCAGCAGCGTCCCTGCAGTCTGGGTGCCGCTCAACGAAAAGGTCGCAAAGCTGCTGAAGGCAGCTGCCCTCCCCGTCGGTCAGCCGTCTGTCGATCGGATGGTCGACTACGTGCTGACACTGACTGGACATCCGCACTGGCAGGCCCTGACGAGTCGTCGCCACGTCGACTTCCACCGCTGGCGACCTCAGAGCGTCGTTGGTGGCGTAGCGACGCACAACCCCTGGGAGGAAGGCGCCGATGGAAGCAGCACGCTGACGATGTACGGCAGTAGCCAGCACCAGCCGCCGGAGACCCAAGAACTCATTGACGAGGCGTCGGCGGGACTCGCCGTCTTGGCCGAGACCATGGCGGACTGGATGGCTGCATGGCCTGCGGCGCTTCGCGAGCTGGGGGTACCGGTCTTCAAGGAAGAGGCGTGACGACGGATCCTCCTTCGCAGAGGCCCCAGGCTTAAGGCAGCCCGTGGGCGGGGCCGCGGCCGATCTGCTTTTCCAACCAAGCGACGAGGGGCTGGGCGTGATCGAGGTCTGCCTCAACGCTGCGTCGTTGTTGTTCAGAGCCCGATCGCTGCAAGACAAGGTCGCTGACTGTAAGCCGGAACATGAGGGCGCGAACAACAAGCTGATCTAGCTCGGCCACAGCTTCTGCAACCGGCAGCAGGGCGAGGTCAGCCCCATGCCAAAGGATGGCGTCGACGATCACTCCGGCTTGTGTGTAGCCCGCCGGCCGACGGTAGGGGCTGAAATCGATGACTGCCGGGTCGAGGTTGTCGTGCCAAAGGATGTTTCCTGCCATGTCCCCATGCACCAGTTGGCTCGGCGCCTCGATAGGCCGCTTAAGTCGCTGCAACGACCGCAGCGTCTTGGTGCCTGGTCCCCGCCATGACGCCACCTCCTCGTCCCACGAGACTCGGTCGGCAACCGTGTAGATGCTTGGCGGCTGCGGCGGCAGTGGCCGATCGATCTTCATGAGCGCAGACGAGAAGCGCCTGGCAAGTTTGAGTGCTTGAGGCCATGGGCCTCCACTGAGCCGGTGTTCACCACCTACTGCGCTCCACGCCGTCCAGCCATCAAACACGTAGGCACCCGGTTGCCCAAGTGGTCTAGCGACTCGAAAACCGTCCGGCTCGATGGCGGCCATGACCTCCGCGATGAACTCGCCGACGATCGGCGACTCCGCCGGCTTCATCACTGCGGAGCCGACTGAGTACGTCCCGCCCTGGCCGCCCGGCAACTGATTCGGAGTTCCAGCTAGCCCGAAGCGAGCGATAACACGTTCGCTGGGAGGGCTTGGCGTCATATCAGCGACATTAGGTCTTGCAGCGTCACACCCCACGGCTCTGAGGCGCCGCGCACGGCGTCCTCGGTCCTGCGACTGACGACGACCTGGGGACGACCTGACGGCCCACTGGTGGTCACTCCGCCCGAGTCCACGGAGCCAGGTCCAGACTCGGATAGCGCAGAGCCATCCCGGCCAAGGTCTCGGCAGTCCAGTACGGGTGCCCCGGTGGAGGGAAGCCGAGAGCTTGCAACTGCCGCGCGGTCGCTCGACCGACGAAGGCCGACCACTCCGAAGAGAAGCTGCGTACCGCCCAGCCAACCCGTTGGCCCCACTGGAGTTGGGCCGGTCGGAAACAGACCTGCATGCTGTAACGGGCGCCTCGTGGTGCGGTGAGACCCGTGCCCCGGTGCACGGTCCCAGGCTCGAAGGCGATGACGGTGCCAGCAGGGCCGGCTCCGGAAACTTCTGCTGCATAGAGCTCCGGACTTCCGCTGTCGTCCGTATACCGCGATTCGCTCACCTGGCCCGGCCTCAGGAACCAGTTGGGCAACGCGGGCAGTCGGTCGGTATGGCGACGGGACACCAGGTGTGGCGGCCCAAGATCCTCGGGGACGTCGGTGAGGAAGACGAATATCTCGACCTGCCTACAGCCCGGGGTCGTACTGGGCACCAGGATGCTGTGGTTCAGGTAGTCCCGGTGGAGGTCTTGGTCGTAGTCGCAGGCCCCGGTGAATTTGGCCCACGATTCGGCGCCATACAGGTGGAAGTCGCTATCGTCCAGTAGCACCGAGGCCAGCTCCAGCAGCCGCTCGCTGACGGCTAACAAGCTGAGTTCGGTGCTCTTGAAAGGGAACGTGTCGATGCCGGCGAACTCGTCGCCGATGAAGCGGTCCCGCCGAGCATCAGTGCCGTCATGGAAGCCCTCGGCCGTCGGGAACTGAGAGGGCAGATCCCGGACCACAGGCGCCAGTTCCTCGGGCGGGATGAACGCCGGGAGGATGGCGAAGCCATCGGTATGCCAGCTCTTCGCCGCATCGGAGAGTTTCATCCGCAGAGGCTCAACGTCCCGGACGTGCCTGGCAACGGCTTTTCGGTCAACAGGCGCGAGCCACCGATGGACCGTTCATGCACATCCAGGTGGCTCGCCCGGGGCGCGGGCTGCGGAGCGACGGCCGTCGAACGGCGCTTCCGGTCATCATCTGGGCATGCAAACTCCGCCCGTCACCCTGGCCGCAGGCAGCGATCTCAGACTTCGGCTGCTTAAAGAGGGCGACGCCGTGGCACTCCAACGCGCAATCGACGAGAGCCGGGACCACCTCGTACCGTTCATGCCGTTCGCCACAACCGACCCGTCGGACCTTGCGTTCCGGCGGTCGTGGATCGATGAGTGCCGGGAAGCCTTTCGCGCTGGACAACTGTTCCAGTACGGCATCTTTCGCACGGACGAGTTGATCGGCGGGTGCAGCATCCATCCCATCGACGACCGCACGGCCTCCATCGGCTTCTGGGTGCACGTCGAGCACGTCGGCCAAGGAGTTGCTTCCGCGGTGGCAGCCGCTCTCACGCAGGCTGCCCTCGAGGCTGGATGCGAGAGGGTCCGCATCCGTCACGACCGAGCGAACGCGGCCAGCGGGTCGATCGCCGCAGGTCTCGGTTACGAGCGCGTCGGCGAAGAACCACACGCGATCGACGCGCCGGGACAAACGGGCACCAGCGTCGTGTGGCTCCTCACGCGCACCGTCTGACGCCGCCCCCACGGTGGACAGCGCGGGTCCGACACCGCGTACCGACGTCAGCCTTGACCCGACCAGTGGAGGGACCGGAACGACTCGGGCCCTCCATCTCGGCACACGTGCTCGACGGACCGACAAGTATGTCGCCATGAGCATCGACGTCTTACCGGCCACTGAAGACGAAAAGCCGGTGGTGCGGCGGCTCCTAGAACTCAACTCGCACGACTTCTCCGAGTTCGACGGTCGAGATCTCGGCCCGACCGGCGAGTACGGCTACCGATACTTAGACCACTACTGGATCGAGCAGGAGGACCGCCACGCCTTCATCGTCCGAGTGGACGGGGCGATCGCCGGCTGTGTGCTGGTGCGGGCCGGTTCCCCGCATCGCTTCGGTGAGTTCTTCATCGTTCGCAAGCACCGCCGCAGCGGCGTGGGGACCAAGGTTGCCCGCGCCGTCTTCGACCGCTTTCCCGGTGCGTGGCTGGTGGAGGAGATCTCCGGTAACGACGCCGCTGTTGCTTTTTGGCGGCGAGCCATCCCGGTGGACTTCGAGGAGGCCGAAACAAGCTCTGGCACAAGCCAGCGATTCGTGAGCCGGGCTCATTGACAGGACCAAGAGCCGCTGAGCAAGACCGGTGGCCAAGCCCTGCTGGGCGTATGCCGAGGACCTCGGGGGTCCTTTTTGGCTCGTCACCTGCGTTAGCCGCCCCTGATGACAGAACGTCATCTAAGAGTCGAGCTAGGCGTGGGCGCTGCGGCATGATGGCGGGGGTGGCCCTTTTGCAGCAGCCACAGAGCCAAGCGGCCAACGACACGACACTTGAGACCTCTGGGGATAGCAAAGTCTTGAAGCCGACGCACACAATCCATGACCGAACCCGGAGGGCACTCCACGTCTGCGCCGTAGTTCTGGCGCTCGCTGTCGGAGGAGCACTTATAGCGGCAGCGATTGTATGGGCACCGCAGCGGCTCGTTGATGACGGAGGGGCACGAGCGGACGATCGAGGGGGCCTGTCGGCCAGTGAACAGATTGCGGCCGAGAACAGCGCTCGCACGACGCTGATTCAAGCCTTTGGCGGCCTGTTCCTACTGATCGGAGCAAGCTTTACGCTGAAGCAGCTGCGCATCAGTCGTGATCAACTGCAAGTAGCTTCAGCCCAGCAGGCCCTTTCGGCTGATCTCGGCCGCGCCACGCTCGAAGCGTCGCGACGAGCGCAGACTGACGAAGCGTGGACCAGGGCAGTCGATCAGATCGGCGCCACCAGCTTGACCACACGCCTGGGCGGTATTGCTTCGATGGAGAGGCTGGCGACAACCGACGACCATCTCAAAAGCGTAGTGATGGAGATATTGAGTGCCTACGTTCGAGATGCAACCGGCCGCTCGGCCTCGACGACAACGCTTGGCCCGAAGTCCCGCGGGTGGTGGGGCGAGCCAGCGCAACGGCCATCCGTTGACGTACAGCTCGCCTTACACGTCTTGGGACGACTTCGCCAGACAAAGCCAGGGTTGGAGCAATTACTCGAGATCACCGACCGGCGACTACTCGACTTTGAGTCGGCCAACTTGCGCGGAGCCAACCTCACGCTTGGGCGTTACGAAGGGGCCCAGTTCCATCGGGCTGACCTTGATGAGGCCAACCTAAGCGGTGGACATTTTGAAGGCGCGGTCTTCTACAAAGCATCAGCGGCGCGCGCCAACTTCGCCGGAGACTTTACCGCGGCGTTTTTCGCTGCGTGTGATCTAGCAGGCGCCGACTTTTCCGGCAGCACGCTTGTTGGTGCCTCGTTTGAGCATGCGAAGCTGCCTGCGGCTCGGTTCGACAATGCCGACCTGCGAGGCGCCGACCTTTCCTCCGCGGCACTTGATGCTCGAACATCATTTCTGGGGGCACTTTGCGACACCACCACGGCCTGGCCTGAAGGTTTCGACATCACGACTGAAGGCATTGGCATAGTGGTGGCGACTGACAACTCGGGGGACGACGACGCATGACGTGATCGTGCGCCCGTCAACATTCGTGGTGAAACATTTCGGTCAGCCATATTCACACGGGCCAGCCGTGCGGAGAGCCAGGCCCCGGTCACGGATGTCCAGCGCGGCTGCCCCTTGATGGTCCGCAAGCAGAACACGCGCTGTCACACCGAGTGGCTAGCGTCGAGCCCGTGACGCTCATCCACATCGCCGCACCCTTCTCAGCTCCGGTGCCTGTGGTTCGAGCAGCACCACTCGACCGGTTGCCAGGCTCGAACGACGACGATCCATCTTGCGTCTGGCCGCGGCCTGGCTCGTTGCGCACCCCGAGAACACCGCGACTGCCTACCGACGCGACCTCCAAGCGTGGGCGAAGTGGTGTGACACCTTGGCTGTGCACCCACTTGCTGCCGAGCGCCACCACGTCCACGCCTGGGTCCGTCAACTGCCGACGATGCCGCAGACGCGAACCGGTCGTCCCTCCTCGGCCGCGACCGTCGCACGGAGGCTTTCGGCCCTCGCCGGCTTTACGACTACGGCATCCATCACGCCGAGGTGCTTACCCACTCCCCCGCCGCGTCGGTAGCCGGCCAAAGGTGTCGGACGAGTCTCAAGAGGTTGGCCTCACCGCCGATGAACTCAGGCGTCTGCTCGCTACTGCCCAGGCGCACTCCTCACGCTCATCAGCGCTTGTCTCTGTGCTCACCTTCTGCGGACTGCGCATCTCCGAGGCACTTGGTGCACAAGTGCGCGACTACGGCCACGACCAAGGCCACCGCGTACTGAAGGTGACGCGCAAGGGCGGCAAGTCCGCTCGCGTCGCCCTCGCGCCGACTGTCGTGCGCTCACTCGACACCTACCTCGAGGCACGCACCGACGGGCCCATCTTCCTCGCAACCAACGGAGTCGACCGCTACGGCTACAAGGTCGCCTATGAGCAGCTGGGGCGGCTCTGTCGATCCGCGGGCCTGCCCGCCGGCGTCACGCCGCACAGCCTTCGCCACTCCTACGCCACCGAATCGCTGCGCCTGGGCGCTGCCCTCCAAGACGTGCAGGACGCTCTCGGTCACGCCGACCTGCGCACGACGCGGCGCTACGACCGCAGCCGGCACAAGCTCGACCGGTCCCCGAACTACCTGCTCGCCACTGCTCTGACCAGCGAAGACGCGTAGACTCGGCCCTCGATGCCTGGTCCTCCAGGAAGTTCTCCAAAAAATCTTGGAGCGGCGTGAGGGATGACCGCATCGGGTGGACTTAAGAGGAAACGACCAACGAGTCCTCGTTGGTCGCTGCCTCGATCCGGAGACCGCGCATGAGCCAGTCATCCCGCCGCGATGGCGGTCGCTGGGATGCGCCAACGGACATAGAACCTGTGCATCACCCCGAAGATCATCAACGAACCCAAGAGCTTGAGGACCACCTCGTTGACGACGATCGGCACCCCGACGCCGAGCAGCTCGATCGTCTTCTTGGCGACGCCGACTTGCTGCTGCGCCTGCAGCTGAGCAACTACGCGCCAGCGGTCTGGAACCTCATCGCCGAGGAATTCGCCCGCTACGGCCTGGCCGTCATCAGCTCGTGGATTCGCCGGGGGTTGATCTTCGGCTACGTCACCAAGGCCACCGGCTTCGGCTTCCCGAACATGGACTCCGACCGCGTCCGGGACCCCGAGACCGTTCACGATCTCGCCAGCATGACGGTGGTCAACGCCCTGGGCGCCTTCCTCGAAGTCGCGCTGAAGAAGAACAACTGGAGCCCCAGCAAGGGAGCCAGCCTGAAGACCTACTTCATCGGCCAGTGCAAGATCCAGTTCGCCAACGTCTATAAGGAGTGGTGGCGGGCCGAGGGTCGCCGGCCCCGCTCGGAATCCCTCGATCAGCTCGTCGAGCGCAACGTCTTGGCGCCCGTCCATGACAACGTCGAAGCCAGCTTCAACCGCGACGCCGAGCTTAGCGAGGCCTTGACCATGGTCGAGAGCGCCGAGGCGCAGTCCGCTCTCGTGTATCAGGCCGAGGGCTACACCTACGCCGAGATCGCCACCTTCATCGGCGCAGCCAACCCCAAGGTCGTCGAGAACTTGATCTTCCGGTGGAAGCGGCGCGTCCAGGAGATGGCCGCAGGAAAGCAGGAATCAGCATGAGGCAATCACCCAGCCCCAAGCGCTCGCTCAACGAGCTGATCGAGCGGTCGTCGCTTGGTAGCCCGCAGGCTCGTGCCGTGCGCCAAACCATCCCGTCCGAGGTCGCGGCCAAGCTCGTCGCCAGGTCCGCGACCCGCGGCGCCCGTCTCGGTTCATCGACCAAGAAAACCCGACGCGGTTGAGTGATCGCGCGCCGTAGCGGACCTATGAGCCGATAGGCGGGTCCAACCCCGGAGCCCCCCGGATAAGGAGGAATTCCATGGCTCGAGGCCACCGCAGTGCCATCACCGGCCGCTACATCAGCCGGGCTGCCGCTGCCCGTCACCCCCGCACGAGCGTAAGCGAGAGCGGGTCCAACCGCAGCAGCGGGACGCATCACCGCAGTGCCATCAGCGGTCGATACATCTCGCCGGCCGCCGCGGCACGTCACCCGAACACCAGCGTGACCGAGAAGGGCTAAGCCCTTCGCCATCGGCACCTGCTGACCAGCGAAGCCCCCCGCACCTCAATTGCGGGGGGCTTCGTTGGTGTGCGACGAACTTAGCTGAGGGCACCCAGGACGAGGCTGCCGTCGGCCGCGAGACTGCTGCGCTGATCAACCGCCAGGACCTCGAGGTGAGGTCGGCAGACGAGTACCCAGGTGGATTCGTTAAGGCCCTTCGGCCATGCACTGTCAGCCGACGACGAACACCCAACGACGCGGCACCTCGACTCGCACATACTGCGATCGTCGCTACTGCCACCGTGTGGTCCAGGGACGCTGCACACGACACGCCCTAGTCGCTCTGCTTGGGTAGCCGCGGACTCGAAGCCTTGCGCTCAACCGCCGTCTCAGAACTACGCTGGTTGATCATGACTGGGAGCGGTGCGGCCAAAGACGACCCCCTACGCGGGTGGGACCCCCGGCGTCGCGCTGCCCTCGAACGCATCTGGGCAGACTTCGACCACGCGGCCGGCACTGCCAACCTCAGCGACGAGCTGATAGCTGAACGGCGCCAGGAAGCTGCGGCCGAAGACCGCGCGCTCGAACTGTGATCGTCCTCGACGCCTCTGCCCTACTGGCGCTCCTGCATCGCGAACCTGGCTGGGAAGTCGTTGCGCGCGAAGCCGCAGACAACGACGCCACCGTGAGCGCGGTCAACTACGCCGAGGTCCTCCAAAAGGCGGCCAGCCGCTCGATTGAAGCTGAACGAGTTGACTCGGCGATCGAGGCGCTCGGGATCACCGTGAGCCCCTTCAGCCGTCTTGACGCTCGCCTCGCAGCGTCGTTTTTTCGTCCCCGCTCTGGACTGAGCCTGGCGGACCGGGTCTGCCTCTCACTCGCTCGTAGCCTGTCGAGCCCTGCTTTCACCGCGGACCGCGTGTGGCGCGACTGGGCAGAAGATCTAGCCGTCGACGTCCGAGTCATCCGTTAAGCGGACGGCTTCGCCCCTCGCTCAGCTCACACCCTCCCGTCATCGCCTTGTAGTTGCCGCCTCTTCGCGGGCCGTCGAAACCGTGCCTCTAACGAGGTGCCGACGACCCAAGGCAGGTACCCACCGCATGACCGCTTCCAAGGCGTGAAGGCGAGCCGGGTGAGCCGGGTGAGCCCCAGTGAACGCAGCGAGCCCCGCCCTGATCAAGCGGGGCACCGCTCGCGACATCACCGCAAGTACGGAATCACCTCCACCGCCAGCCGTGGCGTCCAGCCCAGCTCCCGCTCAACGATGAGGGGCGGCACGAGCACCGTGGTCCCTTCGTCGGGGTCTGGCTATCCGAACGACGACCGCAAGGCCAAGAACACGTTGGCCAATTCGAACAAGTCGAATTAGCCCCAGTCAGCCGTCATCTCATCGCCTAGGCAGACGTATCCGAACGCCAGGCCGGGACGCTCGGTCCGGTCGAGCTCCACCACCCACCAATCGCAATCCCCGACGCCCCGATGCGGACTGGAGAGCCGCAAGATCACGAGGCCACACACGTCTTGCATCTGCGGTAATAGTTGCGCTCCGTCGCCGACGGCGGAGCGCTCGCGGGCGTCACCGGCGAGGCTCGACGTCTTGCTGCCCGTCGCGATCCT
>NZ_OBQI01000002.1 GCF_900221005.1 Blastococcus aggregatus
AAAGGAATCCCAGCCGCAGATCCGAAGACCCACGACACGGGGTATTACTTGGCACTGACTTTCGGCACGCTGTTGAGTTCTCAAAGAGCGGACGCGCAGACACTCGACCCTTACGGGCTTCGTCCCTGGCTGGATGTCCAACACTACGCCGGTTTCCGTTGCCCCCGCCAGTGGCGGGTCCCGGTCCGGCAGACCCTCAGGTCCGCGCGGCGCATGGAGAACCATACACGCCCTCCCCGGTGGGTTCGCAACCCCCCGTCGAGCGGTCCGCGTCACACGGCGATCAGAGGCCCAGCAGGTGCTCGATCCCGACCGTCAGGCCCGGTCGCCCGCCGATCTCGCGGACCGCCAGGAGCACCCCCGGCATGAAGGAGGCGCGGTCGTAGGAGTCGTGCCGCAGGGTCAGCGTCTCCCCCGAGGTCCCCATGAGCACCTCCTGGTGGGCGACCAGGCCGGCCAACCGCACGGCGTGCACCGGCACGCCGTCGACGTCCGCACCGCGCGCCCCCGCCAGGCCCTCGCTGGTCGCGTCGGGCGCCGGCGGCATGCCGGCGGCGCGGCGCGCCTCCGCGATCAGGCGGGCCGTCCGCACCGCGGTGCCGGACGGGGCGTCGACCTTGTTCGGGTGATGGAGCTCGATGACCTCGACCGACGGGAAGAATCGGGCCGCCTCCTGCGCGAACTTCATGAGCAGGAGCGCCCCGATGCCGAAGTTCGGCGCGATGATCACGCCGACCTCGGGCTTCGGTGCCAGCCACTCGGCGATCGTCGCCAGCCGGGACTCGTCGAAGCCCGTCGTCCCCACGACGCAGTGGATGTTGTTGTCGATGCAGAACCGGATGTTGTCCATGACGACGTCCGGCCGGGTGAAGTCGACGACCACCTGGGTACCGGCGTCGGCGAGGCCGAACAACCAGTCCCCCTCGTCCACCATCGCGACGAGTTCGAGGTCGTCCGCGTCGTTGACCGCCTTGACCACCTCGGTCCCCATGCGGCCGCGAGCCCCCAGCACCCCGACGTTGATCACGGGGGCGTCGCCCTGGGTGGTCGGAGCGGGCTGCTGGTTCGGCGCGGAGGTGGTCACCCGGCCAGGCTTCCCGGACGGCCGCCGAACCGCAAGACGCCCGTCCGGTTCACCGGTGCGTCGCACCCCGGCGCGCGAGCGCGGCCCACAGCGCGAGCCCCAGCAGGACTCCGACCGCGTCGGCGACCCAGTCGGCGAACGAGACGCTGCGGCCCAGCACGGCCAGGCCCTGGAGCACCTCGCTGACCGCCGCGTAGACCAGCAGCAACGGTGCCAGCGCCCGGGAACCGATGCCGGCCCACCGGCCGGTGACCGCCAGGGCCGCGAAGAGCACGGCGTGCACCAGCTTGTCCACCCCGGCCGGCGCCGTCGGGACGTCGGAGGCCGGGGCGAACAGCACCGCGAGGGACAGCAGGACCACGACGGCGAACACGCCGCGGGCGAGCGCGCCGTGGACGGCCAGGGCGGGGTGCGACGCCATCAGAGCCGGTCGAGGTCCGACTCGCGGTAGGGGCCGACGACCGCCAGGCACGTGGGCCGGCCGAAGAGCTCGGTGGCCACCTCGCGCACCTGCTGCTCGTCGACGGCATCCAACCGCCCGAGCACCTCCCGGACCGGCAGGTACTCCCCGTAGGAGAGCTCGCTCTTGCCCAGCCGGCTCATGCGCGAGCCGGTGTCCTCGAGACCCAGGACCATGCCGCCCTTGAGCTGACCGCGGGCCCGCGCCACCTCTTCGCCGGTCAGCCCCTCGGCGGCGACGCCGTCCAGACCCGCACGGATCAGCCGCAGCACCTCCGGCACGCGCTTCTTCGAGCAACCCGCGTAGACGGAGAAGGCGCCCGAGCCGGCGTAGTGGGTGAGCGCGGAGCCGACGCTGTAGACCAGGCCCCGCTTCTCGCGGATCTCCTGGAACAGCCGCGAGCTCATGCCACCACCGACCGCCGCGTCGAGGACGGCTGCGGCATAACGCCGCTCGTCGAGCCGCGCCAGGCCGGGCGTGCCCAGGAGCAGGTGCGTCTGCTCGGTGCGTCGCGCGATGAGCCCGGACGAGCGCGCCGGGCGGTCGGTGCCCGGCTCCCCCAGCCGGAGCGGCGCCGGTCCCCCGTCCCCGCTCAGGCGGTTCCCGAAGGCGGCCGTGACCAGGTCGAGGACCTGCTGGTGATCGACCCGGCCGGCGGCCGTGACGACCATCCTGGGCATCGCGTAGCGCTGCCGGTACCAGCCGTCGACGTCGTCCCGGGTCAGCTCCTCGATCGACTCCACGGTGCCCAGCACCGAACGCCCCAGGGGCGTGTCGCCGAAGAGCGTCTCGGAGAACAGGTCGTGCACGGCGTCGGCGGGCTCGTCGTCGCGCATGGCGATCTCCTCGAGCACCACCGTGCGCTCGGACTCGAGGTCGGCCGCCGTGTTGGTCGCGTCGGTGACCAGGTCGGCGAGCAGGCCGACGGCCAGCGGCAGGTCGCTGGCGAGCACGTTCGCGTAGAAGCAGGTGTGCTCCTTGGCGGTGAAGGCGTTCATCTCGCCGCCGACCGCGTCCATCGCCGTGGCGATCTCCAGCGCGCTGCGCGACGTCGTCCCCTTGAACAGCAGGTGCTCGAGGAAGTGCGACGACCCGGCCACGGCCGGCGTCTCGTCCCGCGAGCCGACGTCCACCCAGATGCCCAGGGTCGCCGAGAGGACGCCGGGCATCGTCTCGGTGAGGACGCGCAGGCCCCCCGGCAGTTCGGTGCGCTCCACCCGGCCGCCGACCTCGTCGAGGTCGAGCAGCCGGGTCACCCCGACGGCAACCGGGGCGGGTGCCTCAGCACCCGCCCCGGTCACCGTGATGTCAGGCGTTGTCACTCACCCGCGGGTGCAGCGGCATCGACCGGGGCAGCAGCCTCGGCGCCTCCGGCGTCGCCCTCGGCGACCGGCACGAGGCTGATCTTGCCGCGGGCGTCGATGTCGGTGATCTCCACCTGCATCTTGTCGCCGACGTTGGCCACGTCCTCGACCTTGTTGATCCGCTTGCCGCCACCCAGCTTGCTGATGTGCACCAGGCCGTCGCGGCCGGGCAGCAGGGAGACGAACGCGCCGAACGGCGTGGTCTTGACGACCGTGCCGAGGAAGCGCTCGCCGACCTTGGGCAGCGTCGGGTTGGCGATGGCGTTGATCCGGTCCACCGCGGCCTGGGCCGAGGGGCCGTCCGAGGCGCCGACGTAGATCGTGCCGTCGTCCTCGATGGTGATGTCGGCGCCGGTCTCGTCCTGGATCGCGTTGATCATCTGGCCCTTCGGGCCGATGACCGCGCCGATCTTGTCGACCGGGATGCGCACCGTGGTCACCCGCGGGGCGTAGGGGCTCATCTCGTCGGGGGCGTCGATGGCCTCGTTCATCACGTCGAGGATGTGCAGCCGGGCCGCGCGGGCCTGGGTCAGCGCACCGGCGAGGACGTCGGAGGGGATGCCGTCGAGCTTCGTGTCCAGCTGCAGCGCGGTCACGAAGTCACGGGTGCCGGCGACCTTGAAGTCCATGTCACCGAACGCGTCCTCCGCACCCAGGATGTCGGTCAGCGCGACGTACTCCGTCTTGCCGTCGACCTCGTCGGAGACCAGGCCCATGGCGATGCCGGCGACGGGCGCCTTCAGCGGGACACCGGCGTTGAGCAGGGCCAGCGTCGAGGCGCAGACCGAACCCATCGACGTCGAGCCGTTGGAGCCCAGCGCCTCGGAGACCTGCCGGATCGCGTAGGGGAACTCCTCGCGGTCGGGCAGCACCGGGACGAGCGCCCGCTCGGCGAGCGCGCCGTGACCGATCTCGCGGCGCTTGGGCGAGCCCACGCGACCGGTCTCGCCGGTGGAGTACGGCGGGAAGTTGTAGTTGTGCATGTAGCGCTTGCGGCTGACCGGCGACAGCGTGTCCAGCTGCTGCTCCATGCGGAGCATGTTCAGCGTGGTGACACCCAGGATCTGGGTCTCGCCGCGCTCGAACAGCGCCGAGCCGTGCACGCGCGGGATGACCTCGACCTCGGCCGACAGGGGCCGGATGTCGGTGAGACCGCGGCCGTCGATGCGCACCTTGTCGCGGAGGATCCGCTGGCGGACGACCTTCTTGGTCAGTGCGCGGAAGGCGCCCGAGATCTCCTTCTCGCGGCCCTCGAACTGGCCGGCGAGGGAGGCCTTGACCTCGTCCTTGAGCGCGTCGGTGGCGTCCTCGCGCTCGGCCTTGCCGGCGATCTGCTGCGCCTGGGCCAGCTTGTCACCGAGCTGCGCCTCGACGGCGGCGTAGACGTCGTCCTGGTAGTCCAGGAAGCGGGGGAAGTCGGCGACCGGCTTGGCGGCCTTCTCGGCCATCGCGGACTGCGCGTCGCACAGCGCCTTGATGAACGGCTTGGCGGCCTCGAGGCCCTGGGCCACGACCTCCTCGGTCGGGGCGGGAGCGCCACCGGCGACGAGCTCGATCGTCTTCTCGGTGGCCTCGGCCTCGACCATCATGATCGCGACGTCGCCGTCCGGGAGGACGCGACCGGCCACGACCATGTCGAAGACGGCGTCCTCGAGCTCGGTGTGGGTCGGGAAGCCGACCCACTGGCCGTTGATGAGGGCGACGCGGGTGGCGCCGATCGGGCCGGAGAACGGCAGGCCCGAGAGCTGGGTGGACGCCGAGGCGGCGTTGATCGCGACCACGTCGTAGAGGTGCGCCGGGTCCAGCGCCATGACGGTGATGACGACCTGGACCTCGTTGCGCAGGCCCTTGGCGAAGGTCGGGCGCAGCGGGCGGTCGATCAGGCGGCAGGTGAGGATCGCGTCCTCGGAGGGGCGGCCCTCGCGACGGAAGAACGAGCCGGGGATGCGCCCGGCGGCGTACATCCGCTCCTCGACGTCGACCGTCAGCGGGAAGAAGTCGAACTGCTCCTTGGGCTGGCGGCCGGCCGTGGTGGCCGACAGCAGCATGGTGTCGCCCATGGTGACGACGACGGAGCCGGCGGCCTGCTTGGCGAGCCGGCCGGTCTCGAAGGTGACGGAACGGCTGCCGAAGCTGCCGTTGTCGATGACCGCGGTGGCGGTGGTGACGCCGTCCTCGGCGTCGAACTCTGCGGTGATGGTGGGTGCGGACACGTGTCCTTCTCTCTTCTTCGTCGCATCGGCCTCGTGCCGACCTGCGACTCCTCTGACGGCCAGTCCGGGAACTGGTTGCCGTCCTGCGTCCGGGGCGACCGGTGCTCGATCGAAGCCCTCGGGATCTGGTTCCCCGTTCGCGGGGAGCCCACTCCTCCCGGTGGAGGAGTCTGCCCGGGGGCCACTACCGAGGACCGGCCCTCGAGGGACGCGTCCGGCGGCTGGCCGGTTCTCCGCGTGCGGCGGGTGCCGCACGAGGAAGGGGACCGTCCCGGAGTGATCCGGGAGCGGCCCCCTCGTGATGCCTAGCGGCGCAGGCCGAGGCGCTCGATGAGCGACCGGTAGCGGTTGATGTCGGTCTTGGCCAGGTAGTTCAGCAGCCGGCGGCGGCGGCCGACCAGCAGCAGCAGGCCACGACGGCTGTGGTGGTCGTGCTTGTGCATCTTGAGGTGCTCGGTCAGGTCGCTGATCCGGCGGGTCAGCATCGCGACCTGGACCTCGGGCGAACCGGTGTCGTTCTCGACCGTCGCGTAGTCGGTCATGATCTGCTTCTTGAGCGCGCTGTCGAGCGCCATGTTCGCCTCCGGGGCGGGTCACGTGTGGCCCCCGGTCTGAATCACGAGGGCAGGCTTCACACACGCCGGGTCACCCCGGCGGAACCCCAGGCTACCAGCGTGGCCCGCGGCGCCGTCCCGAGTGGGCCCGCAGGGGCTCACACACCCAGGATGCGGCGGGTGTCCTCGACGTCCTTGGCCATGGCCACGACCAGCGCCTCGACGTCGGCGAACGCCGCCATCGGCCGCAGCCGCGAGACGAACTCGACGCCCACGTGCTCGCCGTAGAGGTCGCCGTCGTAGTCGAGGACGAAGGCCTCGACGGTCCGCCGACTGCCCTGGAAGGTGGGGTTGCTCCCGACCGAGATCGCGGCGGGGAACCGCTCGCGGCTGGCCCCTCCGCGTGGGTCGCGGGTCACGAGGTGCCCGGCGTACACGCCGTCGGCGGGGATCGCGGTGTACGGCGGGCTCTCGACGTTCGCCGTCGGGTACCCCAGGTCGCGCCCGCGCCGGTCACCGCGGACGACGATGCCGTCCACGCGGTGCGGGCGCCCGAGGGCGCGGGCGGCGGCGACCAGGTCACCGGCCGCGACGCAGGCGCGGATGTAGGTCGAGGAGATGGTCACGTCGCCGGAGTCCGACGAGTCCTCCGCCAGCGGCACGCCCTCGACGGCGAAGCCGAACCGGCGACCTTCCGCGGTGAGCGTGCTGACCGTGCCGGCCGCCTTGTGGCCGTAGGTGAAGTTCTCCCCCACCACGACCTGGGCCGCGTGCAGGTGCTCGACGAGGACCGTGTGGGTGAACGTCTCCGGCGGCAGCCGCATGAACTCGGGGGTGAACGGCAGCACGCACATGGCGTCGACGCCGAGCCCCGCCACCAGCTCGGCCTTGCGGTCCAGGGCCGTGAGGATCGCCGGGTGCGAGCCGGGGCGGACGACCTCGGCGGGGTGCGGGTCGAAGGTGAGCAGCAGGGACGGCCGCCGCATCGCCCGCGCCCGCGCGACCGCGGCGCCGATCAGCTTCTGGTGCCCCCGGTGGACGCCGTCGTACATGCCGATGGTGACCACGGTGCGGCCGAGATCGGCCGGGGTGGCCTCCAGGCCTCGCCAGCGCTGCACGTGTGCGACGTCCTCCGGTCCGGTGGGGTTCAGCCGATGCGGTGCAGCCAGCCGCGGGTGTCGGCCACCCGCCCGTGCTGGATGTCGAGCAGCGCCTCGCGCAGCCGCATGGTCAGCGGGCCGGGGGTGCCGTCCCCCACGGTGAAGTCGCCGGTGCGCGCCTTGACCTCGCCGACCGGCGTGATCACCGCGGCGGTGCCGCAGGCGAAGGACTCGGTGACCGTGCCGTCGAGCGCGCCGCTGCGCCACTCCTCGAGGCTGACCTTCCGCTCGGTGACCCGGTGGCCGAGCTCGCGGGCGACGGTCATGAGCGAGTCGCGCGTGATGCCGGGCAGCAGGGTGCCGGAGAGCTCGGGGGTGACGAGTTCGGCGTCCTCGCCCGAGCCCAGGACGAAGAAGAGGTTCATCCCGCCGAGCTCCTCGATGTACCGCCGCTCCACGGCATCCAGGTAGACGACCTGGTCGCAGCCGAGCTCGCTGGCCTGCTGCTGCGGCCGCAGGCTGGCGGCGTAGTTGCCGGCGCACTTGACGTCGCCCGTGCCGCCGGGTGCGGCGCGGACGTAGTCCTCGGAGACGAAGACCGAGACCGGGTGCACGCCGCGCGGGAAGTAGGCGCCGGCCGGGCTGGCGATGACGAGGAACAGGTACTCGTGCGCGGGGCGGACACCCAGGAAGGACTCGCTGGCCAGCATGTAGGGCCGCAGGTAGAGCGTCTGGTCGGGGCCGGTGGGCACCCACGCGCGGTCGGCGTCGACGAGCGCGTCGACGGCGGCCAGGAAGGCCTGCTCGGGGACCTGCGGCATGGCGAGCCGATCGGCGCTGCGGGCGAACCGCGCGGCGTTGGCCTCGGGGCGGAACGTCGCCACGCTGCCGTCGGGCTGGGCGTAGGCCTTGAGCCCCTCGAAGATCGACTGGGCGTAGTGCAGGGCGGCCGTGCCGGGGTCCATGGGCAGCGGGCCGTACTGGGTGAGGCGCGCGTCGTACCAGCCGCGCCCGCTCTCGTAGCGGGCCACGAACATCGAGTCGGTGAAGTGGCGCCCGAAACCGGGGTCGGCGAGCACGGCCTCCCGCTCGGCGGCGGGGCGACGACGCACGTCCTCCACGACGACCGGAACGTCCTCGGTGAACATGCGCGAGGCGGTACGGCTGTCGCTCAGCGTGTCGGTCATGGCTCCCACCTGCGTGTGCGGAATCGGGCACCCGGCGTCCACCGGGCCCGCCTCACACTATCCCCGCCTCCGGCGGCGGCCGGGAGCCGACCGCCGCCGGACCGGTCAGCCCTGGTTCTCCTGGTTGGCCGTGGGGCCGGCGTACTCGAGGACCTCGTAGGTCCAGACGTGCGCCGAGTGCGGCGCCGCCGGGGCCAGGGTGTCGCCGCCGCCGTCGTGGGCCCGGTCGAAGTCCTGGCTGGACTGCCATGCCTCGTAGGCCTCGTGGCTGCTCCACCGGGTGTAGACGAGGTACTGGTCGGTGCCCTCCAGCGGGCGCAGCAGCTCGAACCACTCGAACCCCGGCGTGGACTCGACAGCCCCGGCCCGTCCGCGGAAGCGCTCCTCGAAGCGGTCCTGCTTGTCCTTCGGCACGGTGACCGCGTTGATCTTCACGACGCTCATGGGCTCCCCGTTCCCGTGACGGAGCTGCCTCAATCCCCCCGATCAGCGCGGCGGGAAGCCGACCGCCACGCGCGCCGTCGTCCCGGCGTCCTCGACCAGCGCGACCAGCCGGCCGTCGGGGTCCACGGCCGCGTGCAGTCCCGGGGCGCCGGTGGCGGGGATGCGCTGCCCGTACCCCACGGCGACGGCCTCCGGGGCTGTGAGCGGGCGCTCGGGGAAGACGAGACGGGCGGCGTCGGTCAGCCCGACCGCCCCCGCTCCCCCGCCGGCGGCCAGCGCGGCGCCCGCGTCCTCGACCGGCGCGGCCTGGCCCAGCGTGAACGGGCCGGAGGCCGTGCGCCGCAGCGCGGTGAGGTGGCCACCCACCCCGAGGACGGCCCCGGCGTCGCGGGCGATCGCCCGGATGTAGGTGCCGGCGGTGCACTCCACGGTGACGTCGACGTCGACCAGGTCGGGCTCCGGGCGGGTGATGCGGTGGACGTCGAGGCGGTGGACGGTCACCGAACGCGGCTCCAGGACGACGTCCTCCCCCGCGCGCACGCGGTCGTAGGACCGGCGGCCGTCGACCTTCACCGCGCTCACCGAGGACGGCACCTGCTGCAGCGGGCCGGTCTGGGCGGCGAGCGCCGCGCGGATCGCGTCGTCGTCGACCTCCGCCGTCGAGGCGGTGGTGAGGACCTCGCCCTCGCGGTCGTCGGTCACCGTGGACTGCCCCAGCCGGATCGTCGCCTCGTAGGTCTTGTCGTGGCCGCCGACGTACCCGAGCAGGCGGGTCGCCGTCCCCACGCCGAGGACCAGCAGGCCGGTGGCCATCGGGTCGAGCGTGCCCGCATGCCCGACCTTGCGGACCGAGAGCACCCGCCGCGCCCGGGCGACGACGTCGTGCGAGGTCATCCCGCCGGGCTTGTCGACCAGCAGGAGACCGGGCGGGACATCGGCGTCGGGGCGTCTCGGGCTCATCGTTCGACTCTCGCGGCACTCACGCCGTAACGGTCGCAGGTGCGGTGAGCCACCGGTCACCGGCCACCCGCACGAGGACGCCGACCAGCCGGAACGCGATGAACAGGCACAGCCCCGTCCACACGCCGGCCAGGCCCCAGTCCAGCGGGCCGGACAGCAGCGACAGCGGCAGGAAGCCGACGACGGCCGAGCCGATGGTCAGCGTGCGCAGGTACCCGACGTCGCCGGCGCCCATCAGCACGCCGTCGAGGGCGAAGACCACGCCGGCCAGCGGCTGCATGGCGGCGAGGAACCACCACACGAGCAGCGCCTGGTCGACGACGGCGGGGTCGTCGGTGAACAGGGGCGGGAGGACGCCGCGCAGCGCGAGCAGCAGCGCCGCCACCCCGGTCCCGGTGGCCAGGCCCCACAGCGCCACGCGGCGGGCGGTCGCCCGCGCCTCGGCCGGGCGGCCGGCGCCGAGCGCGTGACCGACCAGCGTCTGGGCCGCGATGGCGTAGGCGTCGAGCACCAGGGCCAGGAAGAAGAAGAGCTGCAGCGCGATCTGGTGCGCGCCCAGCTGGGCCGTGCCGGTGCGGGCGGCGACGCCCGCGGCCACGAGGAAGGACACCTGGAGCACCGCGGCCCGCAGGAGGAGGTCGCGGCCGATGACCAGCTGCGACAGGACGGCGCCGAACCGGGGGCGCCACCCGGCGCCCTCTCGCACCAGAGCACGGAGGAACAGGGCCGCGGTCACCGCCTGACCCAGCACGTTGGCGACGGCGGAGCCGACCAGTCCCCACCCGGCCGTGTGCACCAGCAGCGGGCACAGGACCAGGCTGAGCAGGCTGCCGGCGAGCACGAACCGGACCGGACGGCGGAGCTCCTGGACCCCGCGCAGCCAGCCGTTGCCGGCGAGGGAGATCAGCAGCAGGGGGAGGCCGAGCGAGGCGACCCGCAGCCACTCCTCCCCCGCCTCGGCCACCGGTCCGGCCCCGCCGGCCAGCAGACGCGTGAAGGGCCCGGCGGCGACCTGGAAGAACGCGAGCACGACCAGGCCGAGGCCCGCGGCCAGCCACGTCGCCTGCACGCCCTCGGCGACGGCGCCGGCGCGGTCCCCCGCGCCCGCGCGGCGAGCGGCCCGCGCCGTGGTGCCGTAGGCGAGGAAGTTGAGCAGCGCCGCGGACCAGGCCAGCAGGCCGCCACCCACCGCCAGCCCCCCGAGCGCGACGGTGCCGAGGTTGCCGACGACCGCCGTGTCGACCAGCAGGTACAGCGGCTCGGCGGCGAGGACGACCAGCGCCGGCAGCGCGAGCCCCAGGACCGAGGGCGGTCCGGAGAACCGCGATGTCACAGCGCGGTGAGCTGGTCGCGCAGGGTCGCGATCGTCCCCTCGCGGTCGAGGTGCGAGGTGTAGCCGGCGGCCAGGGTGTGCCCACCGCCGCCGAGCTCCATCGCCACGCGGGCCAGGTCGGTGCCGCCGCGCGAGCGCATCGAGACCGACCAGGAGCCGTCGTCCTGACCCTTGAGGACGACGGCGACGTCGGCCTCCTCGGCGGCCCGGACGACGTCCACCAGGGCCTCGAGCTGCTCCCCGGGCAGCCCGTGCTCGGCCGCCTCCGCGGTGCTGGACCAGGTCCACACCAGGCCTCCGCCGACGTCGGGCTCGAGGACGGCGCGGCCGGTGACCACCGACAGCAGGCCCAGCCAGCCGAACGGCGCGGTGTCGAACAGCCGCCGGCTGATCGCGGCGTGGTCGATGCCCGTGGCGAGCAGGCGGGCGGCCAGTTCGTGGGTCTGCGGCCGGGTGTTGCCGAACCGGAAGGAGCCGGTGTCGGCGGCCAGCCCGGCATAGAGGCAGGTCGCCAGCTGCCGGTCGATGGCGACGCCGAGGTCGTCGAGGAGATCGGCCACGAGGGTCACGGTCGCGGGCGCCCCGGGGTCAACCAGGCGGAGCTCGCCGAAGCCGGGATTGCTGGCGTGGTGGTCGATCACCACGGAGGTGCCCGCACTGTCGAGCAGCACGGCGATCTCGCCGAGCCGGCCCGGCGAGGCGGCGTCCAGGCTGACGAAGACGTCCGGCGCGGACGGCAGCGCCGACGAGGGCACCAGCCCCTCGGCGCCGGGCAGCCAGCCCAGCGAGGCCGGGAGGGTGAACTCGCCGGGGAAGGTCGGCAGGACGCGTGCTCCGCGCCGGCGCAGCCCCTCGGCGAGGGCCAGCGTGCTGCCCAGGGCGTCGGCGTCGGGATTCACGTGTCCGGAGAGGACGACGGTGGCGCGGGACTCGGCGGCCTCGGCCAGGACGCCGGCCACGGTGCGGGACGCCGCAGCCAGGCGTGCGGTGGCCGCGGCGGTGGGGGGAACGGCCATGGGTCAGGCGTCCGGTCCCGGGTCGGCGACCGGCGGAGCGTTCTCCTCCTCGGTGACCGTGCCACCGCCCACCGGGTAGGTGCTGCCGTCGTCCGGCTCGTCGGCGGCGATGCTGGGCGCCTCGCCGATCTGACCGCGCTTGCCGCCGTCGGTGGGGTCACCGGTGCCGTCGACCTTCTTGTCGCCCAGCATCGACGTGCCCTGGCCCTCGTCGGGCTCGTACGGGTTCGGGTCGTCCTGACTCACAGCGCACTCCTGGTCCGGGCGGGGAGGTCCTCGGCACCGTCATCGGCAGGGCCGGACGCGGACGTGTCCTCGGCCGGCACCTCGTGCTCGGCCTCGTCGTCGTCCTCGTCCTCTCCCGGCTTGCGGTAGGGGTCGGCCTCACCGGCGTACTGGGCACCCTCACGGGCGCGGGCGAGCTCGGCGTCGGCGTGCCGGGCGCGCTCGAGCGCCTCCTCGAGCTCGCGCGCGGTGTCCGGGACGATGTCGGCGATGAACTCCAGGGTCGGCACGAACTTGATGCCGGTCTGCTTGCCCACGGTGGAGCGGAGCACGCCGGTGGCGCTGGCCAGGGCGGCGGCGGAGTCGGCGATCTGCGTCTCGTCGCCGTAGACGGTGTAGAAGATCGTCGCCTCGCGGAGATCGCTGGTCACCCGGGCGTCGGTGACGGTCACCATGCCCAGTCGCGGGTCCTTGATCGACGTCTCGATCGCAGCGGAGACGATCTGACGGATGCGCACTGCCAGCTTGCGTGCGCGGGCCGGGTCAGCCATGACGGACCTCCTCGAGAGGGCGCACCGGACGGGTCCGGGGCGCCGGGGCGGACAGGAATCGGGAACAACGGCTCAGTCGGTGTCCGAGTGGAGTTGACGGTGCGTCGACAGCAGCGTCACCTCCGGCCGCTCGGCCAGCAACCGCTCGCAGGCATCGAGGACGTCGGCCACCTGACCGGCGTCGCCGGACACGGTCGCCAGACCGACCAGCGCCCTGCGGTGCAGCTCCTGGTCGCCGACCTCGGCGGCGGAGACGGCGAAGCGGCGCCGCAGCTCGGCCACGATCGGCCGCACCACGGCGCGCTTGCCCTTGAGCGAGTGGACGTCGCCCAGCAGGAGGTCGGCGGTGAGCGTGCCGGTGAACACGCTCACCGCCTCCCTGCTGCGAACGGACTCAGACGCGCGGGATCTCGCGCATCTCGAACGTCTGGATGACGTCCTCGGCCTTGATGTCGTTGAACGACCCCAGGCCGATACCGCACTCGTAGCCCTCGCGGACCTCGGTCGCGTCGTCCTTGAACCGGCGGAGGGACTCCACCGTCAGGTTGTCGGCGACCACGTTGCCGTCACGGAGCAGACGCGCCTTCGAGTTGCGGACGATCGTCCCGGAGCGGACCAGCGAACCGGCGACGTTGCCGATCTTGGGAACGCGGAAGACCTCGCGGACCTCCGCGGTCCCGAGCTGGACCTCCTCGTACTCGGGCTTGAGCATGCCCTTGAGAGCGGCCTCGATCTCGTCGATGGCCTGGTAGATGACCGTGTAGTACCGGACGTCCACACCCTCGCGGTTGGCGAGCTCGGTGGCCTGACCCTCGGCCCGGACGTTGAAGCCCAGGACGATGACGTCGTCGGCCAGCGCCAGGTCGATGTCGCTCTTGGTGATGCCACCGACGCCGCGGTGGATGACCCGCAGCGAGATGTCGTCCCCGACCTCGATCTTCATGAGCGCCTCTTCGAGCGCCTCGACGGTGCCCGAGTTGTCGCCCTTGATGATCAGGTTGAGCTGACGGTTCTCCTTGAGCGCGGCGTCGAGGTCCTCGAGGCTGATCCGCTTGCGCATGGAGGCGTTCTGCGCGTTGCGGATGCGGGCCTGGCGGCGGTCGGCGATCTGGCGCGCCGTCCGGTCCTCCTCGACGACCAGGAAGGTGTCGCCGGCACGCGGGACGGAGGTCAGGCCGACGACCTGCACCGGCCGCGACGGCAGGGCTTCCTTGAGCTTGTTGCCGTGCTCGTCGAGCAGCGACCGGACGCGACCGTAGGCGTCGCCGGCCACGATCGAGTCGCCCTGGCGCAGCGTGCCGCGCTGGACGAGCACCGTGGCGACGGGGCCCCGACCCTTGTCCAGCTTGCCCTCGATGACGACACCCTGCGGGTCCTGCTCGGTGTTCGCGCGCAGGTCGAGCGAGGCGTCCGCGGTCAGCAGGATCGCCGTGAGGAGCTCGTCGAGGCCCTGACGGGTGGTCGCGGAGACGTCGACGAACATCGTGTCGCCGCCGTACTCCTCGGCCACCAGCCCGTACTCGGTGAGCTGCTGACGGATCTTGGCGGGGTTGGCCCCCTCCTTGTCGATCTTGTTGACCGCGACCACGATCGGCACCTCGGCGGCCTGGGCGTGGTTGAGCGCCTCGACCGTCTGCGGCATGACGCCGTCGTCGGCCGCGACCACGAGGACCACGATGTCGGTGACCTTCGCGCCACGGGCACGCATCGCGGTGAACGACTCGTGACCGGGGGTGTCGATGAAGGTGATCGGCCGCTCGTTGTGCTCCAGCTCGGTGACGATCTGGTAGGCGCCGATGTGCTGGGTGATGCCACCGGCCTCCTTCGAGACCACGTTGGCGTGCCGGATGGCGTCGAGCAGCTTGGTCTTTCCGTGGTCGACGTGACCCATGACCGTGACCACCGGCGGACGGGACTCCCAGTCGCCCTCTTCGCCCTCTTCGTCGCCGAAGGTGAGGTCGAAGGTCTCCAGCAGCTCGCGGTCCTCGTCCTCGGGGCTCACGACCTGGATGACCCAGCCGATCTCGGCACCGAGGAGCTGCAGCGTCTCGTCGTTGACCGACTGCGTCGCGGTGATCATCTCGCCCAGGTGGAACAGGGCGGTGACCAGCGCGGCCGGCTCGGCGTTGATCCGCTCGGCGAGGTCGGTCAGCGAGGCGCCGCGGGGCAGCCGGACGGTCTGCCCGTTGCCGCGCGGGAGCATGACGCCGCCCATGCTGGGCGCCGCCATCGAGTCGAATTCCTGACGCCGCTGCTTCTTGCTCTTGCGACCGCGGACCGGGCCGCGACCGCCGGGACGGCCGAAGGCACCCGCGGTGGTGGCACCGGAGCCACCACGGCCGCGGCCACGCGGGCCACCGCCACCACGGAAGCCACCACCGGCGGGCGCGCCGGCACCAGGAGCGCCGCCACCACCGCCGGGGCGGAAGCCGCCGCCGCCGCCGGGACCACCGGGACGACCACCGCCGCCGGGACCACCGGAACGGCCGCCGGGACCACCGGGGCCACCGGGACGGCCGCCGGCCGGGCGACCGGGAACCATGCCCGGGCTCGGCCGCTGCGGCATCATGCCCGGGTTGGGACGCGGGCCACCGGCACCGGGAGCCGGGCGGGGACCGCCGGCGCCGGGCGCGGGACGCGGGCCGCCGGGGCCGGGACGCGGTCCACCGGGACCGGCCGCCGGACGAGGACCGCCCGGAGCCGGACGGGCGCCGGGCGCCGCGGGGCCGGGACGGGGGCCCGCACCGGCGGCGGGAGCGCCGCCGGCCGCAGCGGCCGGAGGTGCGGCCGGGCGGGGGGAGCTGAACGGGTTGTTGCCGGGACGCGGGGCCGGACGAGGTCCGGGCCGCGGGCCGGCGCCGGCCGGTGCACCGCCGCCGGCCGCAGCCGGACGCGGGGCGGCCGGGCGGGCCGCCGGGGGCTGCTGCACGGGCGCGGAGGCCGCGGGAGCCTGCTGCGCAGGAGCCGGAGCGGCCGGAGCCGGGGCGGCCGGAGCCGGGGCCTGGGCCGCCGGAGGCTGCTGCACGGGCGCGGGCGCCTGCGGGGCCGGAGCGGCCGGGCGCGGACCCGGAGCCGGAGCGGACGGACGAGCCGCCGCCGGGCCCGGACGGGCGGTCACCGGCGCGGGCGCGCTCGGGGTCGCGGCGCCGGTGGCGGCACCGAGGGCCTCGCGGAGCCGACGGGCCACGGGGGCCTCGACGGTCGACGAGGCGGACTTCACGAACTCGCCCTGCTCCTTGAGCGTGGCGAGCACGGTCTTGCTGTCGACACCGAACTCCTTGGCGAGTTCGTGTACGCGGGCTTTGCCTGGCACGGGTCTCCTCTTTGTGAGGCCGGCGGCTTGCCCGCTCGACCTCGTCGTTAGTGGCGCATGGTCATCGTGAGAACTTCACGGCTGAGTCATCCGACTTGCGTCCTGTCGACATGCGGACCGGCCGAGTGCCGGTCCGACGTGGAACTTCCGGAAGTGGTGAGCGCGGCACCGCCGCCCTGCTCCACCTCTGTACTGCTGCCCGTCCGGGTTCGCGTCCCTGCGCCCTCCGAGGAGGATCCGTGGACGTGCTCCCGGAGCGGACCGGCCTCCAGCTGGCTGCCTCCGGGGAGGCGCAGTGCCCGGTTGAAGGCCCGGCGTCGCTCCGCTGCGAGCAGGCACCCCGGAGTGGGGTGCACCGACGCCCCCCTCCCGGGGAGCCGCCGCCGCGGGTCCGGGACCAGGATCCCGGACGAGACGACGACACGCAGCAGATCGGTGACCGGAGCGCGGCGCCGGCAGCCCACACAGGTGCGCACCGGGATCGACGTTTCGGCCACCCTGCACTCTAGCGCGTCGTCGGTCCCCGATGTTCCACACGTCGGGGTGGGGGCCGATGAGCGCTCGGCCGTCCCCCCGTGGAGGGAGCCGGCGCACCCGAGCGCAGCGGCGCCCGGCCCACTCCCGGAGAGGGCTCGGCGGCGGCGTCGTCGGCCTGGGCGTCGCTGCGGATGTCGATCCGGCAACCGGTCAGCCGGGCGGCGAGACGGGCGTTCTGGCCCTCCTTGCCGATGGCCAGCGACAGCTGGTAGTCCGGGACCACGACCCGCACGGCCTTCGCCTGGGCGTCGACGACGCGGGCCTCGGTGACGCGGGCCGGGCTCAGCGCCTGGGCCACGTACGTGGCCGGGTCGTCCGACCAGTCGACGATGTCGATCTTCTCGCCGTGCAGCTCGCTCATGACGTTGCGCACCCGCTGGCCCATCGGGCCGATGCAGGCGCCCTTGGCATTGAGCCCGGGCACCGTGGTGCGGACGGCGATCTTCGAGCGGGCGCCCGCCTCCCGGGCCACCGCGACGATCTCGACGCTGCCGTCGGCCACCTCGGGCACCTCGAGGGCGAACAGCTTGCGGACCAGGTGCGGGTGGCTGCGGGAGACGGTCACCTGCGGGCCACGGAAGGTGCGGGCCACCGAGACGACGTAGGCCTTGATGCGGCTGCCGTGGGTGTAGTCCTCCCCGGGCACCTGCTCCGTCGAGGGCAGCACCGCCTCCACCTTGCCGATGTCGATCAGCACCGTGCCCTGCACGTTGCGGCGGTCGTGCGCCTGCACGATGCCGCTGACGATGTCGCCCTCCTTGCCGGCGTACTCACCGAAGGTCTGCTCGTGCTCGGCGTCGCGCAGCCGCTGCACGATGACCTGCTTGGCGGTGCTGGCGGCGATCCGGCCGAAGTCGGTGGGCGTGTCGTCCCACTCGCGCACGACCTCGCCGTCGGCACCCAGCTCCTGGGCCAGGACGGCGACCTCGCCGCTCTTGCGGTCCACGTGGACGCGGACGTGCTTGGCGGCGCCGTCTGCGTGCCGGTAGGCGGTGACCAGGGCGCTCTCGATCGCCTGGATGACCGTGTCGGCGGGGATGCCCTTCTCCCCCACGACCGCCTTGAGCGCGGTGACGTCGATGTTCACTGTGCTCCTCCTCGCGCCTGGGGCGCGTTCCCCGGCGCGACGTCGTCGTCGAGCTCGGGGTCGTCCATGTCGTCGTCGATCAGCTCGTCGTCGATCAGTTCGTCGTCGAGCAGGTCGTCCTCATCCGTGTCGGTGCCGGGGACGACGTCGTCCTCCGGGGTGGGGCGGCCGAACTCCACCTGCACGCGCCCGTTGCCGAGCTCGGTCCAGGGCACGTGCCGCGGAGTCGGCGGGCGCTTCTTCGCGCCGGGCTTGCCCTGCGCCTCGACCGCGACCGTCACGCCGCCGTCCTCCACCGCGGTGATGCGGCCGGTGACCTCGTCGCCGGCCGGCCCCACGGTCACGGTCACGAGGCGGCCGAGGTTGCGCCGCCAGTGCCGCTGCTCGGTGAGCGGCCGGTCGACGCCGGGGCTGGTGACCTCCAGGACGTAGGGCGTGCGGCCCATGCCGTCGTCCTCGCTGTCGAGGACCTCGGACACCGCGCGGCTGACCTCGGCGATGTCGTCGAGGGTCACCCCGGAGTCCCGGTCGACGACCACCCGGACGACGCTGCGACGGCCCGCGGGGGTGACCACGAGCTCCTCGAGGTCGTATCCGGCCCCCTCGACGACGGGCTCGATCCACCCGGCCAGCCGGGCGGCGGCGGGGTCGGTGCGGGCGGTGCTCCGAGAGGCGGACACTGCTACCTCCTCCTGGCTCGGGCGGCCGCAGGGTGCGGTGCGCGTCCCCGGACCCGTTCCGGCACAGCCGGGCGGGGGTTCCGAGGGGAAGAGGTCAGGTTACCGCCCGGCGCGGGGGCCCGGGACCGGGCACCGGTGCCGCCGCCCGCCCGCTCCGGTGGGGCGCGAGGTGCGGGCGGGACTCCCCTGACCGGCGGGCCGACGCGGAACTCGCCCGGCGCCGACCGTGCCGACCCCGGCCGCCGACGGCTGCGAGGATGGGCCCCGATGTCCTCCCTCCCTCCCCCCGGCCCCCGGGGCTTCTCCCGGCGCACGCTGCTGGCCACCTCGGCCGCCGGACTGGCGCTCCTCGCCGCGGGCTGCACCTCGTCCCGGACGGAGCAGCGGGAACGGGTGACCGGGGAGCAGGCCGACCAGCTGCTGGGCCAGGTCGGCGTGCAGGAGACGCTCGTGGCGGCGTACACGGCGGCCGGCGCCGCCGACCCGGGTCTCGCCGGGGAGGTCGCGGAGCTCGCCGCCCAGGCCGGCGAGCAGCTCGCGCGGTTGCGGGCAGCGGCCCCGGGGGCGACGCCGTCGGCGGTCTCCCCCGGCTCGCCGCCCTCCCCGGGCGAGGCCCGCTCGTGGCTGCGCGCGCAGGTCGCCGCGGCGGCCACCTCCCACGCCACCGCCTGCGTGAACCAGTCCGGCGCGCGGGCCGCGCTGCTCGGCTCGATCTCCGCCGGACTGCGCGGACAGGACGGACGACTGGCATGACGGGAGCCCGGAATGGCTGACGACGGCGCCGACGAGGGCGCCCAGGACCTGGCCGCGGAGAACGCCGCGCTCGGCCTGGCACTGGAAGCCGCGCACGCCGCGGTCTGGGGCTACGGCGTGGTGGGTGCGGCGCTCGAGCCGGGGGCGCGGGGCGCGGCGGGCAGCGCCGAGGCCGCCCACCGCGACGTCCGCGACCGGGTGATCACCCTGCTGGCCGAGCGCTCGGTGGAGCCGGCCCCGGCCGAGGGCGCCTACGCCCTGCCCTTTCCCGTGCTCTCCGCGGTCGACGCGGCGACACTGGCCGTGGTCCTGGAGGACGGCACCGCCACCGCCTGGGTGCGCGTGCTCGACCAGGCCGCCGGGTCCGGCACCCGCGAGCTGGCCCTCGAGGCGCTCAGCGGCGCCGAGGTGCGCGCCGTGGGCTGGCGGACCGCCGCGGGCCAGACGCCGGTCACCCGGGCCCTGCCGGGGTTGCCGCCGGGTTGAGCGGTTCGGCCGGCGGCTCTGCGCCGCCGTTGCAGTGGACCTCAAGTGCGGCACAAGCGGCCGGTCCCACGCTGCAGGCGACGGGGTACGCACACCCCGTCCCGCCCGCACGAGGAGACCACCCATGAGCCCCATCGCGCACCGCCCCGCCGGCCCCGCGCTGCTGGACCTGCCCGGCCAGACGTCCGTGGCCGAGGGCCCCCTGGACCTCAACGGCATGTACCTGGCCCACCACGCCTTCCGCCGGGACCTGGCGTCGTTCGCCCGCGCCGCCGCCGGTACGCCCGTCCCCGAGCGCGAGGTGTGGCGGGCACTGGGCGTCCGGTGGGAGCGCTTCGGTCACGTCCTGCACCACCACCACTCCGCCGAGGACGAGGTGCTGTGGCCGCAGCTGCTCGACCTCGTCGATGGCCAGGGCGATGCCGACGGGCGCGCGACGCTGGAGGCCATGGAGACCGAGCACCACCTCATCGACCCCCTGCTGGCCGGCTGCGCCGAGGGCTTCGCCGCGATGGCCGAGCGCCCGGAGGAGGGAACGCGGCAGCAGCTGGCCGGGTGCGTCGGCCGGACCCGGGAGGTGCTGGCCCACCACCTGCGTCACGAGGAGGAAGAGGCCCTCCCGATCGTGCAGCGGTTGCTGTCCCAGGAGGGCTGGGACGCGGTCGAGGAGGCCGCGGGCTCGGGCACGAGCATCCAGCGGATGCGGTTCCTCGTGCCGTGGATCGCCGACGGCCTCACCCGCCCGCAGCTGGACGCGGCGTTCGCCAGCGTCGGCAACGTCTTCCGCGTCGTGCTCTGGGGAACCCGGCGCCGCTATGCGCGGGAGACGTCCCTGGCCTTCCGGTTCGCCTGAGGGGACACCTCAGCCCAGCGCACCCAGGAAGGCGTCGGCGACGGCCACCGCGGCGCCGCTGGACTGACCGGCCTCGACCAGGACGGCGAAGGCGATCGGCCCGCCGGCCCCGTCGAGCCGGTAGCCGACGAACCAGCCGTGGGAGTCCGGCGGGGTGTTGGTCCCGAACTCTGCTGTCCCCGTCTTGCCGAACACCTCGCCGCGGTCGGCGAGCGCGGCGGCGGTACCGGTCAGCACCACCTGCCGCATCATCGGGCGCAGCGCGTCGAGGACCTGCGGACCCGGGCCCGAGGGCACCGCCCCGGCCGGCTCTGCGCCGACGACCTCGACCGGGGCGACCGGCGTGCCTCCGGCGATACCGGCGACCACCAGCGCCATCTGCGCCGGGCTCATGAGCACCTGCCCCTGGCCGATCATGTTCGCGGCCTTGGTCGTGCCGGTGCTGTCGGCGGGCACGCTGCCGGAGAAGACGTCGACCGGCAGCTGCCAGTCGGTGCCCACCCCGAACGCGGCCGCCGCGTCGGCCAGCGCGCCCTCGGGGAGCTGCATCCCCTGCTGGATGAAGGTCGTGTTGCACGACTCGGCGAAGGCCTCGGTGAAGGGCACGGTGCCGAGGTCGAACTGGTCCTGGTTCTCGAACTCGCGGCCCTCGACCACCGTCGTCCCCGGGCACGGGACGGCGCTGTCCGGGGTCACCGTCCCGGCGGAGAGCAGCGCCGTGGCGGTGATCGCCTTCATGCTCGAGCCGGGCGGGAAGCGGCCAACCAGGGCGTTGCCCGCGTCGGCCACCTCGTTGGAGGAGACGGCGAGGAGCTCACCGGTGCCCGGCCGGACGACGACGATGTGCGTGGGGCGCGGCTCGGCGGCCACGGCGGCGTCGGCGGCGTTCTGGACCGCCGGTACGAGGGGGGTCTGCACCGGCTCGCCGGGCACGGGATCGACGGCGGCGATCTCGCGGCCCTCGTCCCCGATGGTCTCGTCGAGGGCGGCCACCCGGACGGCGAAGCCCGGGGTGCCGGCCAGCTGGTCCTGGTAGACCCGCTGCAGCCCGGAGGTGCCGAGCTGGTCGCCGGGGGCGTAGCGGGGCTCGCCGTCCTCGGCGGACTCCTCGAGGATCTCGGCGGTCGCCGCGCCGACCCGGCCGATCAGCGCCTCGGCGAACTGGGCCGACGGCGCCAGCAGCCGCGTCCGGGTCGGGAAGACCGCGCCGGGCAGGTCGAAGACCTGGGCGCGGATCGCCTCGAAGGCGGGGCGGCGCAGCGTGATCACGGGGACGAACTGGCCGGCCGGAGCGGCCTGGACGTCGGCGGTGATCGTCGCGGCCTCGATGCCCGTGGCCGCCGACAGGGCGCCGGCCAGGGCCGGCAGGTCGGTCACCTGAGCGGGATCGACGCCCACGTCCACCACCTCGGTGAGGGTGAACAGGGGCGCACCCGACGCGTCGGTGAGGGCGGCGCGCTCCGGGAGGGCGCGGCTCAGCACCAGATGCTGCCCCTCGGCGAGCTCGGGGTGCACCACGGTGGGCTCGGCGACGACCACCCAGGAGTCCTCCCCCTCCTCGAGCCGCAACGTGGCCTCGTAGCTCCAGTCAGGGGCGGCGACCAGGTCCCAGGTCGCGGTCCAGGCGGCGGTGGCGGTGCCGTCCTCCACGGTGACGGCGCCGAGCTCGGCGGCCAGCGTCGCATCGGGCAGGTCCGTGGCCGCCTGCTCCAGGAACGTCGTCGCGGCGTCGGGATCCGTGGTGGCCGCCGCGGCGGCTGCGGCGTCCCCGTCGGCCCAGTCGTCGAGGAACGCCTGCGCGGCCTGCCGCGCCTCGTCCTCTCCCCCGCCCGAGCAGGCGGCCAGGACGGGGCCGGCGAGCAGGACGGACGTCAGCAGGAGGGAGCCAGATCTCGCGCGCACGTCCGCAGCGTTCCAGACGGACCCGACCGTTCTAGAACAGCACGCTGGAGAACTGCCCGACCTCGCGGAAGCCGACCCGGCGGTAGGCGGCGCGCGCCGCGAGGTTGTAGTCGTTGACGTACAGGCTGACCACGGGGGCGAGGGCCGACCGGGCGTACTCCACGACCGCGGCGGTGCCCGCAGCGCCGATGCCCCGGCCGCGGTACGCGGGGGCGACCCACACGCCCTGCACCTGGCAGGCCGCTCGGCTCACCGCCCCGATCTCGGCCTTGAACACCACCCGGCCGTCCTCGATCCAGGCCAGCGCCCGCCCGGCCCGGACGAGCTCGGCCAGCCGCGCCCGGTACCCGGCCCCGCCGTCGAGGCGCAGGGGGCTGACCCCGATCTCCTCGGTGAACATGGCGACCGCCGCGGGGAGCAGCACGTCCAGCTCGTCTTCCCGCACCGGGCGGACCCGCGTCTCGGGCGCGACGGCCGCCGGGCCGTCGATGGCCATCAGCGGCTGGCGGGGGCGGTGGTCCCGAGGCGGGCCCCAGGAGGGCGCCAGCAGCTCCCACAGCGGTGCCACGGAGGCCGCCGACCCGACGATCGTGCTGCACCGGCGGCCGCCGCGGCGGGCCCGCTCGGCGAAGGCCACGGCGGCGGCGTGCTCCGCACCGGGCACGGCGAAGGGGATGAGATTGGCGCCGGCCAGGCAGATCGCCTCCAGCGACCGCCCGGACCCGAAGCCCCACAGCGGCGCACCGACGGCGCCCTGGGCGGTGCCGGTGAGCTCGACCCGTCCCGCCAGCACGCAGGCCGCCACCGGGTCGGTCGCCAGCAGCCGGTGGACGGCGGACTCGTCGGCCTCGTCCAGGACGCGGGCCGTCGGGGTGGCGGGGTGGGCGGATGACCCTGGCGATCTCAGCACGGGCAGGCAGCGGGCGGGTACGGGCCGGTCAGCTGACGGAGACGACGGGCGGACCCGAGGCGATGCCGGCATCGGTCTGCTCGGCGGCGATCCGGAGCGCCTCCTCGATGAGGGTCTCGACGATCATCGACTCGGGCACGGTCTTGACGACCTCGCCCTTGACGAAGATCTGCCCCTTGCCGTTGCCCGAGGCCACGCCGAGGTCGGCCTCGCGGGCCTCGCCGGGGCCGTTGACGACGCAGCCCATGACGGCGACGCGCAGCGGCACCTCCATGCCCTCCAGGCCGGCGGTGACCTCGTTGGCGAGCTTGTAGACGTCGACCTGCGCGCGGCCGCACGACGGGCAGCTGACGATCTCCAGCCCGCGCTGCTTGAGGTTCAGCGACTCCAGGATCTGGTTGCCGACCTTGACCTCCTCGGCCGGCGGGGCCGACAGGGAGACGCGGATGGTGTCGCCGATGCCCTGCGACAGCAGCGCGCCGAAGGCGACGGCCGACTTGATCGTGCCCTGGAAGGCCGGCCCGGCCTCGGTGACCCCGAGGTGCAGCGGGTAGTCGCACTGGGCCGCGAGCAGCTCGTAGGCGCGGACCATGATCACCGGGTCGTTGTGCTTGACCGAGATCTTGATGTCGCGGAAGTCGTGCTCCTCGAACAGCGAGCACTCCCACAGCGCCGACTCGACCAGCGCCTCGGGCGTGGCCTTGCCGTACTTGGCGAGCAGCCGCTTGTCGAGGGACCCGGCGTTGACGCCGATGCGGATCGGCGTCCCCGCGTCCTTGGCCGCGCGGGCGATCTCGCCGACCTTGTCGTCGAACTTCTTGATGTTGCCGGGGTTCACGCGGACGGCGGCGCAGCCGGCGTCGATCGCGGCGAACACGTAGCGCGGCTGGAAGTGGATGTCGGCGATCACCGGGATCTGCGACTTCCGCGCGATCGTGGCCAGCGCCTCGGCATCGTCGGTGTCGGGCACCGCGACCCGCACGATCTGGCAGCCCGACGCGGTCAGCTCGGCGATCTGCTGGAGCGTCGCGTTGATGTCGGCGGTCTTGGTCGTGCACATCGACTGCACGCTCACCGGGGAGTCGCTGCCGACACCGACGCCGCCCACGTCGAGCTGTCGCGTCTTGCGTCGCGGAGCGAGTACGGGCGGGGGTGCGGCCGGCATGCCGAGACCGACGGGGATCGCCATGCAGCCAGTATCCCCCGCGGGACGCTCGATGCTGGTGGCGCGGTTGTGACATGAGCGGCCGGCGGGCTCCCGCGCCGTGGTGATTCGCCGTCGACGACCGCCTCGGCCCGCCTACATTCCCGCCCCATGACCCTGGATCCCACCGGCGCGGACGTGGCGACGACCGCCGCCGTCGTCGTCCTGCTCTTCGCCGTCATGTACGCCGTCGCGGGCAGCCCCCTGGGGCGTCTGATCGGCGTCCGGCCCGAGTACCCGTTCCTGTTCAACCCCACGGGTGTCCGGGCGATCAGCGTCGTGGTCGCCTACCCGGCGCTGCTGGTCGCGGTCTGGGGGCTGACCTACGGACTGGTCGCACCGCACGTGCAGACCACTGCCCTGCCGTCGCAGGCCGGGTTCGCCGCCGCGGGCGGCGTGCTGGTGCTGACCGCTGCCCGGTTCGCCCGGTTCGTCACCTTCCTGATCGGCGGCCGGACCGCCGTCGAGGGCGAGCTCTCGCCCGACGAGATCATCCCGGCCGACGCGGTGGGCGACGACGTCGACCTGGCGCACGCGCTGGAGGCCGCCCGGCGCGGCGAGTGGCAGCAGGCGGCCGCCCTGCTCGGCGCGACGGGCGACGCCGACGTCCGCTACGAGCGGCTCTGGATCCTCGCCCAGGAGTCGGTCCACGACTCGCAGTGGGTCGAGGAGTGGTTCGCCGCGCGCCCGGACGAAGCGACGGTGCACGCCGTGCGGGCGGAGTTGGCGTTGCAGCGGGCGTGGGCCGCCCGCGGCGCCGCGTACGCCGACCAGACCGGCGAGCAGCAGCTCCGCGCCTTCTCCACGGGACTGGACCAGGCCGAGCGGCTGGCGAACCGGGCGATCGAGCTGGCGCCCGCGGATCCGGCGCCCTGGGCGACGCTCGTGCAGATGGCCCGCGGCCAGCAGGTCCCGCAGGAGGAGTTCGAGCGGCGGACGCAGGAACTCTTCGAGCGCAGCCCGCACCACGTGCAGGGCTCTCTGGCGGTCCTGCAGACCCTCTGCGAGAAGTGGATGGGGTCGACCGACGCGATGTTCGGGGTGGCACGCGAACTGGCCGCTGAGGCACCGGACGGCTCCGCCGTGTGCCTGCTGCCGGCGATGGCGCACGTCGAGCACCACCTGCACCTCGAGAGCGGTCGCGGGGGCCCGGCCGCTGCGGCCCGGCACATGACCTCCGGTGCGACGCGCACGGAGCTGCGCGAGTGCGTGACGCGCTGGATGAGAGGGCCGGAGGGCACGCCGATGCCCGGAGCGCGTCTGTTCGGCCACAACATCGCCGCGTACGCGTTCTGGCTGGCCGACGACCCCGACGGCGCCCGGCCGCACCTGGAGGCGATCGGCCGCAGCCTCAACGAGTTCCCGTGGGAGTACTCGGGAGAGCCGGGCGAGGTCCTCGGCGTCGCGCGCCGCTGGGCCGGACTGCCCGTCGTCGCCCCGCCGACCGCCGCCCTTCCGCGGTCCTGACGCGTCAGGCGTAGGAGGCGGCCTCGGCGACCAGCGCCTCGAGGACGACCTGCACCGACCGCCGGGCGGCCCGGTCGGGGCGCATCAGCGCCTCGACGACCCGGCCCGCGCGCAGGTCGGCCAGCGGCACCAGTGCCAGCCGGCCCTCGGCCCGGTCGCGGGTCGTGTGGCGCGGCAGCAGGGCGATGCCGTGCCCGCGGGCGACCAGCTTCTCGGTCAGGGGCAGGTGGGTGGTCCGGCGCACGACGCGCACCGGGCGGCCCGCCTGCGCCGCCAGGGCGGTCAGCACGCGGTCGATGGGGAACTCGGGCGGCGGGGCGATCCAGTCCTCGTCGATGACGTCCGCCGGGGTGACGCGGTCGCGTCCGGCGAGCGGGTGGTCCAGCGGCAGCGCGACGTCGAGCGGCTCCCGGAGGAGCAGGCGGACCTCCAGGCCGTCGCGCCGCGGTGGCACGACGTCGTCCGAGCGGTGGGCGACGACGACGTCGTAGTCGGCGGTCAGGCCGGCGAAGTCATCCTGCAGCACGTCCTCGTCGACGGTCTCCAGGACGACGCCGGGGTGCTGTGCCATGCGGTCGAGCAGGCCGGGGACGAGCAGCTCGCCGGCCGAGTGGAAGGTGGCCAGCCGGACGGTCCCGCCGACCCCGCCGCGGTAGCGCTGCCAGTCGGCCTCCGCGGTGGCCAGGGCGGTGGAGACGCTCGCCGCGATGCCGGCCAGTGCCCGGCCTGCGTCGGTCAGCCGCACCCCCCGGCCGGCCCGCTCGACCAGCACGACCCCGAGCCGCCGCTGCAGCACCTTGAGCTGCTGGGAGACCGCCGAGGGCGACAGGGCCGTGGCGCGGGCCACCGCCGTCACCGACCCGTGCTCGGCCAGCTCGCGGAGCACGGCGAGGTGGGCGACGTCCACCCGACGCCAGAGCCCGTCCTCGATCATGAAGCGACGCTACATGGTCGATGCACCGCTTTGCGCTTGTCCTTCACCCTGATGGGCCCGACGCTCGACCGCGTGCCCGTCCGCGACCGACTCCTCGCCTGCCTCGTCGCCGTCTGCTGGGGCGTCAACTTCCCCGCCACCGCCCTGGCCCTCGAGCACTTCCCGCCGCTGTTCATGGTCGCGCTGCGGTTCTCCCTGGTGGCGCTGCCCGCCCTGCTGTTCGTGCCCCGCCCGCCGGTGCCGGTGCACTGGCTCGTCGGGGTCGGGCTGGGCATCGGGCTGCTGCAGTTCGCCTTCCTCTACCTCGGCATGGCCGCCGGGATGCCGAGCGGCCTGGCCTCGCTCGTCCTCCAGGCCTCGGCACCCTTCACCGTCCTGCTCGCCGGCGTCTGGCTGCACGAGAGGCTGTCCGCCCGGCAGCTCGCGGGCGTCGGCCTGGCCGTCGCCGGGCTGGCGGTGATCGCGCTGCACCGCTCGCAGACCGCGGCATGGCTGCCCGTCGTCCTGACCCTGTGCGGGGCGCTGGGCTGGGCGATCGGGAACGTCTGCAGCCGGCAGGCGAAGGCGTCGAACGGGCTGCACCTCACGCTGTGGTCGGCGGTCGTCCCGCCCCTGCCGATGCTGGTGCTGGCGCTCCTGGTCGAGGGCCCCGACCGGATCGGCCGGTCGCTGGCCGACGTCGCCACCGCCGAGGCCCTGCCGGCCGTCCTGGGCCTGCTCTACGTGGTCGTCGTCGCCACGCTGATCGGGTACGGGGTGTGGAACTCGCTGCTGTCCCGGCACCCGTCGAACGTGGTCGCGCCGTTCTCCATGCTGGTGCCCGTGGTCGGCGTGCTCGCGTCGTGGCTGGCCTTCGGCGAGGTCCTGGACCCGGTGGAACTGGCGGCCGGGGCGCTCGTCGTCGCCGGCGTGCTGATCGGCTCGCGGCCGGCTCAGCCGGCGAGGGTGATCGGGTTGACGATGTCGGCGATGAACAGCAGCCCCGACAGCACGAGGAAGAGCCCGGCGACCACGTAGGCCACGGGCATCAGCCGGGCGATGTCGAAGGGCCCGGGGTCCGGGCGCCCGCGCAGCCGGGCGACGGTCGCGCGCGCCTTCTCGTACAGCGCACCGGCGACGTGCCCGCCGTCGAGCGGGTAGATCGGCAGCAGGTTGAACAGGAACAGCACCAGGTTCATCCCGGCCAGCAGCTGGAAGAACGTGCTGATCTTCTCCGTGGTGGTGATCCGGTCCAGCGCGAAGACCTCACCGGAGATCCGGCCGACGCCGACGACGCCGATCGGCCCCAGCGGGTCGCGCTCCTCCCCCAGGAAGGCGGCCCGGAAGAGCGCCGGGACGCGCTGCGGGATCTCGGCCAGCCGGTCGACCGCCCTGACGGCGTAGTCGCCGACGAAGCCCGGCACCGCGGTGAGCGGCTGCTGGACGTAGGTCTGCGCCGCCTGGACCCCCACGTAGCCGACCGTGCGGGTGCCGTCGGCCTCGCCGTCGCCGTCGTCGTCGACGCGGACGGTGTTGGCGATCGGGGTGACGGTGAGGTCGAGCTGCCGCGTGGCGCCGCCCTCCTCGCGCTCGACGGTGAGGACGACGGGGGTGTCGATGCTCGCCCGGATGGCGTCCTGGACCTGGCCCCAGCCGGTCGCCTCGTCGTCCTGACCGGTGTCGGCCACCGACGACACCGGGCGGCCGTCGATCGCGACGACGGTGTCGCCTGCCCGGATCCCGGCGGCGGCGGCGGGCGACGGCTCGGCGTCCTCCGGGCAGGTGCGGGTGGCGGCGTCCGCCGGCAGCACGCACTCCGGGACCGCGCTGACCGTCGTCGTCGCCCCGGGGATGCCGAAGGCCGTGAGCACGATCGTGAAGAACAGGACCGCCAGCACGAGGTTGTGGAAGGGGCCGGCGAACATGACGATGATCCGCTGCCACCAGGGCTTCTTGTAGAAGACCCGGTCGCCGTCGGTGGGCAGCACGTCGTCGAGCGCCTGCCCGCGCACCTCGGCGATGAAGCTGCGCATGCGGGTGGCGCGCTTGCTCTCACCCTCCTCGGCCGGCGGGATCATGCCGACGATGCGGATGTAGCCGCCGAGCGGGATGCCCTTGATGCCGAACTCGGTCTCACCGAATCGGCGCGAGAACACCGTCGGGCCGAAGCCGACGAAGAACTGCGGCACCCGCATGCCGAACTTCCGGGCCCAGAAGAAGTGGCCGAACTCGTGGAACCCGATGCTGAACAGCAGGCCGAGGGCGAAGGCGACGATCCCGAGGACCGTCAGCAGGAACCCGCTCAGCTCAGCCTCCGGCGATGATGCCCCGGGCGTGCTCCCGGGCCCACTTCTCCGCAGCGAGGACGTCCTCGACACGCGTGGGGGCGCCGAGGTCCGGCGCCTCGTCGAGGGTACGCGCGACGAGCTGCACGATCCCTGGGAACGACAGCCGACCCGCCGTGAAGGCCGCGACCGCCTCCTCGTTCGCCGCGTTGAAGATCGCCGGCGCCACCCCGCCGGCCTCCCCCGCCGAGCGGGCCAGCCGCACCGCCGGGAACGCCTGCTCGTCGAGCGGGAAGAACTCCCAGGTGCTGGCCGTGGTCCAGTCCAGCGCGGGCTGCACGTCGGGGAGCCGGTCGGGCCAGGCCAGGCCGAGGGCGATTGGCAGCCGCATGTCCGGCGGGCTGGCCTGGGCGATCGTCGCGCCGTCGGCGAAGGTCACCATCGAGTGCACGATCGACTGGGGGTGCACGACGATGTCGATGTCGGCGTACGGGACGCCGAAGAGCAGGTGCGCCTCGATCAGCTCGAGGCCCTTGTTGACCAGGGTCGCCGAGTTGATGGTGACGACCGGGCCCATGTCCCAGGTGGGGTGGGCCATCGCCTGCTCGACGGTGACCGCCTCGAGCTCGGCCGCCGAGCGACCCCGGAAGGGCCCCCCGCTGGCCGTGAGCACCAGCCGGGCGACCTCCTCGCGCGACCCGGCGCGCAGGCACTGCGCCAGGGCCGAGTGCTCCGAGTCGACGGGGACGAGCTGGCCCGGTGCGGCGGCGGCCAGGACGAGGTCTCCCCCGGCGATCAGCGACTCCTTGTTCGCCAGCGCGACCGTGCGGCCCGCCCGCAGCGCCGACAGCGTCGGGCCCAGGCCGATGGAGCCGGTGATGCCGTTGAGGACGACGTCGGCGGGGCGGGCGGCCAGCTCCTCGGCGGCGCGCGGCCCGGCGAGGATCTCCGGCAGGGCGTACTCCCCGCGCGACCACCCCCGCTTCGAGGCCGCGGCGTAGAAGGCCAGCTGCAGGTCCTGCGCGGCGGTGGCCTTGGCGACGGCGACGGTGCGCACGCCGAGGGCCAGCGCCTGCTCGGCGAGCAGTGCGACGTCCCCCCCGCCGGCGGCCAGGCCGGTGATCCGCAGCCGGTCGGGGTTCTGGCCGGCGACCGCGACCGCCTGCCGGCCGATCGAACCGGTGGATCCGAGCACGGTGACCTCACGCGGCTGGCTCATGCCGGTGATCCTGCCAAGCCGCGCCCCAGGACCTCGGCCTCACCCACCCCATCCGTCACTCCTGCCCCGGAAAGGTGATCCGGGCTCAAGCGGAACGCGATCGTGCCGATGGTGCAGATGACGGCCCAGCACCGGACCGCAGATGCCAAGGAAGGCCTCTCCCCATGTCGCAGTTCTCCCCTCGTCGTGCGGTCACCGCCGCTGGGCTCGCCCTCGGCACCGCCGCCCTCGGCGTGGCGTTCGCCCCTGCCGCCATGGCGGCCCCCTCCGTGACCGTCAGCCAGTCGACCGTCGCCCCCGGTGCGACCTACACCGTCTCCGGCACGGAGTGCATCTCCCAGGACTCGAACTACGACGCCCTGGGCGTCGTCTTCCTCGCGGTCGGCGCCCAGTCGGCCGACGCCGAGCCGGCGGCCGTGAACGGCTCCTGGAGCATCACCCAGACCGCGCCGACGGAGGCCGGGACCTACGAGTTCGCCGCCGTCTGCGACTGGTACACCGACGGCTTCGACTACCAGAACTTCACGCTCACGGTGGCCACGCCCTCGACCCCGGCCCCGGCCCCGGCGCCGACCCCCGCGTCCGCGCCCGTCGCGCCCGGCACCCCCCGCGGCCAGGCGGCCATCACCCCCGGCGTCACGAGCCCCGACACGGGCGCCGCGACCGGTGACCGCGCTCCGCTGGGCCAGAAGGTCGTGAAGGTGCTCACCGGGTTCAAGCCCTTCGAGGTCGTCACGGTCACCCTCAACTCGACCCCGCAGCGGGTGGGCTCGTTCACCGCCGACGCGTCGGGCACCGTCCGGATCGAGTTCACGGTCCCCGCGGGCACGCCGGTCGGTGACCACACGCTGGTCTACGAGGGCGACAAGGGCACCTACTTCCAGGAGTCCTTCGCCGTGGCCTCCGCCACGCTCGCCACGACCGGCTCGAGCCAGCTGGCCTCGACCGGTGCCAGCGTCGCCCTGCCGCTGGGCCTGGGCCTGGGCGCCCTCGCCGCCGGCGGCGGGCTGGTGTTCGCCGCGCGTCGCCGGTCCGCGGGGGCCGTGCAGGCCTGAGCATGACCGCACCGCACGATCCCGACGCCGGCCAGGTCCGCCCTGGCCGGCGTCGGCCGTGGTCCCGGAGGTGGCTCCGGGCAGCCGTCGCGACCGCGCTGCTGGTCCTCCTCGCCGTCGGTGTCGACGCCGCCCTCCTCGCCGCCCGGATGGGGCAGGTCCAGGTGGACCTCCGCGCCGACGACGGGGACGGCCGCACCTGGGTGCTCGTCGGGCTCGACTCGCGCGAGTCCCTGCCCGCCGGCGCGGGAGCAGACGCTTTCGGGAGCACCGAGGAGGTCCCGGGCAGCCGGGCGGACGTCGTGCTGGTGGTCCACCGGACCGACGCCGGCACACGGGTCCTGTCGGTTCCTCGCGACCTGCTGGTCACCGACGGGAGTCACACCGGCCGGCTGGCACTCAGCTGGCTGCGCGGGCCGCAGGCCACGGTCGCCGCACTGTGCGGGCTGGGCATCCCCACCGACCACCTGGTCACCGTCGACCTCGCCGGTTTCACCGATCTCGTGGACGCCGTCGGCGGGGTGGACGTCGACCTGCCCGGACCGGTCCGCGACCCGCAGGCAGGACTGCTGCTCACCGGTTCCGGGCGACAGGAGCTGGACGGCGCGACAGCTCTGGCCCTCGTCCGCTCCCGGCACCCGGAGATGCCGGCGGACGGCGGCTGGGAGCCGGCGCCCGTCGACCCCGACGGGCGCGCCGCGACGGCGGCCCAGGTGCTCGGGGCACTGCTGGAGCGCGTGGCCGACGCCCGCTCCCAGCCCTGGCGCCTGCAGAGGACGGCGTGGGCCGCCTCCGGCGCCATGTCCCTGGACCCCGGCACCTCGCTCGCCGACCTCGCGGCGCTGGCCGGCACGGAGCTCACCGCGGCCACCGTGCTGCCTGCGAGCCCGCCCGTCGAGGGCGCCCTGCTCCGCCTGCCCACGGCCGGCACGACCGCCGCGGTCGCCACGGCCGGCCTGGCCTGCGGCGGCTGACCCGGCGACGCGCGGCCGCCCTGGCCGGTGGCCGCCGGGCACGCCTGGCACTATGAGCGGGTCAGCGTCCTGCGAGCTGACCAAGGACACAGCAGCGTCGCGAGGAGAGCACGTGAGCGAGCAGACGCACCGGGATCGGATCTCGATCGACGACCCCGGCACCGAGCGGGTCAACCAGCCCGGGCGCGAGGAGGGCGTGGTCCGCGCCGGTGCGCACCCCGTCGAGCACGAGGAGCCGGCCGACTGGGGCTGGCACGGCGAGACGGGCAGGAAGGGGCGCTTCGGCGCCTGGATCGCCGTGCTCGTGACGCTCAGCTACCTGATCGGCAACCACGAGGGGCGCGTCGAGGACCTGTGGGTGCTCGGCATCGCTGTCGTGCTCGTCGTGATCCTGGTCTGGGACATGTTCCGCAGGAAGAACGCCTGGCGCAGCCGCTGACCGCGCTGCGGTCGACGACGAAGGGCTCGCTCCGTCCCGGGGCGGGCCCTTCGTCGTTCCGGCACCCGGACCGAGGCCTTCCGGGACACGTCCACGCCGTACTCCGGAGCTGAACGGCCCGGCACCGTACCCTTCCGCCGGAGCTCGGGCACGCCGGGCCGTGCGCCCGACGGAGTGCCCATGCCCCGCCTGCTCGCCCTGGTCGTCGTACTCGCCGCTGTCGTCGCCGGCCTGCTCATCCCGGTGACGGACGCCGTCGCCGCCCCGGCGGTGATCGTGTCGCCCACGACCGTCAACCCCGGAGGCTCGTTCACCGTCTCGGGCACCGGCTGCGGGGGCCCCGACCAGGCCCCGCCGAACACCGAGGAGCACCCCTGGAGGGTGTGGGTGGGCATGGGATGGATCAACGGGACGGTCCCGAGGACCGCTCCCGACGGCTCCTGGTCGGTGACCTTGCGGACCGACGCCACGCACCCGACCGGATCGGGCTTCGTCGTTGCGCACTGCGACCGTCCGGGCGCCCGGGTCTTCTCCTACGAGCAGGTGCGGCTGTTCATCATGCCCGCCACGCCTCCGCCGGTCGCTGCGCCGGTTCCGGCGCCGGTCACCCCTCCGGCGCCTCCGCCCGTGGCCCGCCCGACCGTGCCGCGGAGCTCTGCGCCCGCACCCGCGTCGCCGCCCAGCGCCGCACCGCGGACCACGACACCCACCACGCCACCCTCGTCAGCGGCGCCCTCCACGTCTCCGGCCAGCCCCGGCCCTTCGGCCGCCTGCACGGACTGCGGGCGGCTGGCCGCCGAGGAGCCACTGGAGGCCGGGGAGCAGCTGAGCCTGAGCTGGACCGGCTTCCAGCCCGGCGAGCAGGTCACGGTGGTCATGCGCTCGGAGCCCGTCACGCTGGGCACGTTCACGACCGACGCCACGGGCACCGTCACCGCCGCGCTCCAGCTGCCCGACGAGGCGGAGGCCGGCGCGCACACCCTCACGTTCTCGGGTCCCCTCAGCGGCGACCTCGTCGTCCTGCCGTTCCGCGTCGCCGCGGCCGATGGTGCGGCGGCCTCCGCGGCCGGCTCGGCCGCCGAGGCCACGTCGGACGACGGGGCGCTCACGCCCTGGCTGGTCGGCGGCGGCCTCGCCGCCCTGCTGCTCGGAGCCGGCGGCGTCGCGCTGCACCGCCGTCGGACCGCCCCGGGCGTCTGACCGACAGGGTCAGGCGACGGTGACGCCGATCGCCGCGCCGATGAGGTAGGTGATGCCTGCGGCCGCCGCGCCGAAGAGCAGCTGGCGTCCGGCGGAGAACCACCAGGGCCGCGGGGTGAAGAGCGAGGACAGCGCCCCGGCGACGACCAGCCCGATGCCGCCGCACAGCAGAGCCGGCCACAGCACCGCGACGCCGAACAGGTAGGGCAGCAGCGGGATCAGTGCACCGACGCCGAAGGTGACGAAGGAGGAGACGGCGGCCGTCATCGGCGACGGCTTGTCCTCGGGACTCAGGCCCAGCTCGGCGACGACGTGCAGGCGCAGCGCCGTCTCCGGGTCGCGGGACAGCTGGACGGCTACCTCGCGGGCCAACGCCTCGTCGACTCCGCGCACCTGCAGCATCTGGGTCAGCTCCCGCAGCTCCCCCTCGGGATTGCGCTCGAGCTCGCGCCGCTCCTTCTCCACCTCGCGGTCGAGCTGCTCGTTCTGCGTCTTCACCGAGGTGTACTCGCCGAGCGACATGGAGATCGCGCCGGCGACCAGGCTCGCGACGCCCGCCAGGACGATCGCCCGAGGTGCCGCGCCACCGCCGCCGACACCGGCCACCAGGGCGGTGTTGGTGACCAGCCCGTCCATGGCACCGAACACGGCCGCCCGCAGCCAGCCACCGGAGACGTCGGAATGGCTGTGGTCGTGCGCTTCTGCCTGCGGCGTCGACGCGCTCACGCGTCGCCCTCGGCACCCAGCTCGACGGGCGGCTCGACCGGCTCCGCCGACGGGGTGGGCAGGGCGACGCTCGGCACGCCGTCGACCTGGTCGGCCGCGGCGAGCTGGCCGCAGGCGCCGTCGATGTCCTGGCCGCGGGTGTCGCGCACCGTCGTCGGCACGCCGGCGGCGCGCAGCCGGGCGACGAACTCGCGCTGGGCCGGCAGCGGGCTGGCGTCCCACTTGCTGCCCGGCGTGGGGTTGAGCGGGATCAGGTTGACGTGCGCGAGCTTGCCGGCGAGGAGCTTGCCGAGCAGGTCGGCCCGGAACGGCTGGTCGTTGACGTCGCGGATCAGCGCGTACTCCACCGAGTAGCGGCGGCCGGTCCGCTTCGCGTAGGCGTCGGCGGCGTCCACGACCTCGCCGACCTTCCAGCGGGTGTTGATCGGCACGAGTGTGTCGCGCAGCTCGTCGTCCGGGGCGTGCAGGCTCACCGCGAGGGTGACGTTGAGGCCCTCGTCGGTCAGCCGGCGGATGGCCGGGACCAGACCGACGGTGGAGACGGTGACCGAGCGCTGTGCCAGGCCCAGGCCGTGCGGGGCGGGGGTCAGCAGCGCGTCGAGGGTCTTGCGGACGCGGGGGTAGTTGGCCAGCGGCTCCCCCATGCCCATGAAGACCACGTTGGACAACCGCCCGGGGCCCCCGGCGATCTCGCCGTTCGCCATCGCCGCGGAGGCGGCGACCGCCTGGCCGATGATCTCGGCGGCGGACAGGTTACGGGTCAGCCCCTGCTGGCCGGTGGCGCAGAACGGGCAGGCCATGCCGCACCCGGCCTGGCTGGAGATGCAGACGGTGGCGCGGCCGGGATAGCGCATGAGCACGCTCTCCACGAGCGCGCCGTCGTGCAGGCGCCACAGCGTCTTGCGGGTGCGCCCGTCGTCGGCGGTCTGGTGCCGGACGACGGTCAGCAGGCCGGGCAGCAGCGCCTCGGTGAGCGTCTCGCGGACGGCCGCGGGCAGGTCGGTCATCTGCTCCGGGTCGGTGACCCCGCGGTAGAAGTGCCGGGCCAGCTGGTCGGCGCGGAAGGCCGGCTGCCCGAGTTCGGCGACCGCCGCGCGGGCCTCGTCGCGGGTGAGGTCGGCGAGGTGGCGCGGCGGCTTGCCGCGGCGGGGGGCGTCGAAGACGAGGGGCAGGGCAGTCATGGCGGCTCCATCGTCCCACTCCCCCGGCCCGTGCAGCCCTCCGGAGACCGAACTCACCCCGTCCGGACGATCCCTGGCAGGGTCTGCGGTCATGAGCCGGCTCGCGGACGTCGACCTGACCGCCTCCCTCGACAAGAAGGAGTCGGCCGACCAGCTCGCCGCCGTGCAGCAGCGGCTGACCCATCTGCGCCTGCTGCTGGGCGGGCAGATCGGCCCGGGCGAGCTGGGCCCGCCGCTGCTGGTGCTCTTCGAGGGCTGGGACGCCTCGGGCAAGGGCGGGGCGATCAAGCGGCTGGTCGAGCCGCTCGACCCCCGGCACGCCCGGGTCGCGCAGTTCGCCGCGCCCACCTCCGACGAGAAGCGGCACCACTTCCTGTGGCGCTTCTGGCCGGTGCTGCCGGGCTGGGGCGGGATGACCGTCCTCGACCGCACCTGGTACGGCCGGGTGCTGGTGGAGCGGGTGGAGGGCTTCGCCACCGAGGAGACGTGGCGCCGGGCCTACCGGGAGATCGTCGACCTGGAGACGACGCTGGCGGCCGAGGGCACGGTGCTGGTCAAGTTCTGGATGCACGTCTCGGCCGAGGAGCAGCTGCAGCGCTTCGAGTCGCGCCGGGCCGACCCGTACAAGGCCTGGAAGCTGACCGACGAGGACTGGCGGAACCGGGAGAAGCGGCCCGAGTACGAGGCTGCGGTCGAGGAGATGCTCGAGCGCACCGACCACCCGGCGGGCCCGTGGCACGTCGTCGCCGCGGAGGACAAGCGCTGGGCACGCGTGTTCGTGGTCCGCACCGTCTGCGAGGCGATCGAGCGCGCCCTCGCCGCGCGCGGCATCGACGCCGATCCGCCGCTGACCGGCGGCTAGCCGATCCGCGCGTGCTGGCGGACCCAGGCGTGCATCGCGATGCCGGCGGCCACGCCCACGTTGATCGACCGGGTCGAGCCGAACTGCGCGATCGAGACGGTGAGCGAGGCACCGGCCCGCGCCTCCTCCGTGAGCCCGGGCCCCTCCTGCCCGAACAGCAGCAGGCAGCGCTCGGGCAGGACGGCGGTCTCGATCGGCACGGCGCCGGGGTGGTTGTCGACGGCGACCACCGGCACCCGCTCGGCGGCGGCGAAGGCCAGCAGCTCGCCGACGTCGGCGTGGTGGCGCAGGTGCTGGTACCGGTCGGTGACCATGGCGCCCCGCCGGTTCCACCTGCGGCGGCCCACGATGTGCACCTCCGCGGCGAGGAAGGCGTTGGCCGTGCGCACCACCGTGCCGATGTTCGCGTCGTGCCCGAAGTTCTCGATCGCCACGGAGAAGCCGTGCCGACGGTGGTCGAGATCGGCGACGATCGCCTCGACGGTCCAGTAGCGGTACCGGTCGACGACGTTGCGCCGGTCGCCCCCGGCGAGGAGCTCGGGGTCGTAGCGCGGGTCCTCCGGCCAGGGGCCCACCCAGGGGCCGACACCGACCGTCGTCCCCCAGTCGGTGGGGCCGGGCAGCTGGTCGTCGGGCACGCAGGCAGGATCGCAGGGTGGCTGCCGACGTCTACGTCCACCTGATCGAACCCGCTGCCTGGCGGGCGGCGCTGGAGCTGGGCGCGGTGCGCCCGCCGTCGCTGGACGCCGTCGGGTTCGTGCACCTGTCGACGCCGGAGCAGGTGCACCTGCCGGCGGAGGCGCTCTTCCCCGGCCGGCGCGACCTGGTGCTGCTCGTCGTCGACCCGGCCCGGCTGACCGACCCGGTGCGGCTCGAACCCGGCCGGCCCGAGGACCCGGCCGGGATGCTGTTCCCGCACCTCTACGGCCCGCTGCCGACGCGCGCCGTCGTCGCCGTCGTCCCGTACCGGCCGCCGGTGCAGCCGGTGCTGCCCTCCCCCGGCGATCCGCTCGCCCGGGCGCTGGCGCTGTACACGTCGCTCCCGGTGCGCCGGGCCGTCGGCGTGGGTGACGTGCCCGGCGGCGTGGTGGTGCTCGATCCCGACGTCCCCGCCTCCCACGACAACAACCGGCTGCTGCTGACCTCCCCGGTCGACGCCGCGACCGTGACCGCGACCGCCGAGGAGGTCGGCGGCAACGCCGGCTGGCCGTACCGGGCAGCGCTGCTGGGCTGGCCTGGCGCCGCCCCGGTCGCGGCGGAGCTGGGACGGGCGGGCTGGGAGGTGGAGCAGCTCGTGCTCATGGCCCGCTCCCCCGCCGACCCGCAGCCGGCAGCGACGCAGCGGGTGGAGGTCGTCGCGCAGACCGAGGTGCACGACCTGTGGGAGCGCTCGTGGCGCCGGAACCTCGCGACGACCGGCGCACGGCTGGACGCCGTGGTCGGGCAGCTCGTGGGGCGGGAGCGGCTCAACGACCTCGTCGTCGCGGTGACCGACCTGGTGGTGCGCGAGGAGGGCCGGGTGGTCGCCGCCGCGCAGCTTCGCGTCGACGGCGCGACCGCCGCCGTGGAGTCGGTGATGACCGACCCCGGTTCCCGCGGCCGCGGGCACGCCGACGCGTTGCTGGCGCGGGCGCTGGAGCTCGCCGGGACGGCGGGCTGCGACCTGGTGGTGCTGGAGGCGTCGGCGGACGACTGGCCGCGCGAGTGGTACGCCCGGCGGGGCTTCGCCGAGATCGGCCGGACCTGGTCGGTCAGCCGCGAGGCGTGAGGCTCAGACGGGCGCGAGCAGCGACAGCAGCAGGTAGGCGACCGCGGCGGAGGGCAGCAAGGAGTCGAGACGGTCCATGATCCCGCCGTGCCCGGGCAGCAGGTTGCCCATGTCCTTGATCCCGAGATCCCGCTTGATCAGCGACTCCCCCAGATCGCCGATGGTCGCCGACAGGGCGAGGGCCACCCCGAAGACCACCCCGCCCCACCACGGCTCGTGGAAGGTGAAGGTGAACAGGCAGACGCCGACGACCACGCAGGCCAGCACCGAGCCGGCCATCCCCTCCCACGACTTCTTCGGGCTGATCGACGGCGCCATCGGGTGCTTGCCGAAGAGCACGCCGGCCGCGTAGCCGCCGACGTCGCTGCAGACGACGGTGGCGATGAAGGCCAGGACCCGGGCCACGCCGTCGTCGGGGACGGCCAGCAGGACGGCGAACCCGGCGAGCAACGGCACGTACAGGGCGACGAAGACACCGGCGGAGGCGTCGCGCAGGTAGCCGGCCGGACCGTCACCGAGCCGCCACAGCAGCACGGCCAGCACGGTGACCAGGAAACCGGTGACCAGCCCGGTCGGCCCGCGGGTCCAGGCGAGCACCAGCATCGCCGGCACTCCGACGAGCAGCGGCACCAGCGGCGCGCGGAACGCGCCGGCCCGGAGCGCGCGGGTGAGCTCCACGACGCCCACGAGCATCGCCGCGACGACCAGGCCCACGAACGCCGCGCGCCAGATCAGCAGCGAGGCCAGCACCAGTCCGACGAGGCCGACACCCACGCCGATCGCGGCCTTCAGGTTCCGCCCGGCCCGGCCGTGCCCGGTCACGGGCTTCTCGGTCTCGGGCAGCTCGCCCGCGGGCACGTCGCTCATCGGCACCTCTTCCACCGGCCCCTGGTCCGCAGCGGCGGGCGGCACGACCGCCGGAGCCTCCACCGTGGCGTCGGGGGCTGGGGGTCGCGCGGAGACCGGTGGCAGCGGGGGCACCGACCGCGACCGGGACACCGGACCGGTGTCCCGGTCGGATCGCCCGCCGGCGGGGCGGGAGCCCGTCGGTGGGAAGGGCGGAGCCTCCGGGCGCAGGGCGCCCGGGCGGTCGGCGGAAGGGGGTGTCATGGGCTCGGTCGGCCGTCGGAGGTCAGACCTCGAGCAGCTCGGTCTCCTTGTTCTTCATCGCCTCGTCGACCAGCGCGACGTGCTGCTCGGTGAGGGTGTCGAGCTCCTTCTCCGCGCGGCGGACGTCGTCCTCACCGGCCTCGCCGTCCTTGGCGATGCGGTCGAGCTCGTCCTTGGCGCGGCGGCGGATGTTGCGGATCGCCACCTTGGCGTCCTCGCCCTTGGACCGGGCCTGCTTGACCAGGTCGCGGCGCCGCTCCTCGGTCAGCTGCGGGAAGACCACCCGCAGGATCTGGCCGTCGTTGGTCGGGTTGACGCCGAGGTCGCTGTCGCGGATGGCCCGCTCGATGGCCGTCAGCTGGCTCATGTCGTAGGGCTTGATGACGGCCATCCGCGCCTCGGGCACGGTGATCGACGCCATCTGCGGCACGGGCGTGTAGGCGCCGTAGTAGTCGACCATGATGCGGTTGAACATGGACGGTGCGGCCCGTCCGGTGCGGACGGACCCGAGGTCCTCCCGGGCGACCGACAGGGCCTTGTCCATCCGCTCCTCGGCATCGAGCAGGGTGTCGTCGATCACGGGTTGTCCCTCCTGCGGCGGCCGGACCGCGGCCGCCGTCGTCCTGGTCTGTGCGGATCGTGCGCCGGCGTCAGGCCGGTTGGCTGATCAGCGTGCCGATCCTCTCACCTGCGGTCGCCCGGGCGATGTTGCCGTCGCGCAGCAGGTTGAACACCACGATGGGCATCCGGTTCTCCATCGCCAGGCTGATCGCCGTCGCATCGGCGACCTTGAGCTCGTCGGCAAGCACGGTGGCGTAGTCGAGGTCGTGGTACATCGTGGCCGCCGGGTTCGTCCGGGGGTCGTCGTCGTACACGCCGTCGACGCCGTTCTTGGCCATCAGCAGCACCTGGCAGCCGATCTCCATGGCGCGCTGGGCGGCGACGGTGTCGGTCGAGAAGTACGGCATGCCGGCGCCGGCGCCGAAGATGACCAGCCGGCCCTTCTCCAGGTGCCGCACCGCCTTGCGCGGGATGTAGGGCTCGGCGACCTGGCCCATCGTGATCGCCGTCTGCACCCGGGTCTCCAGGCCCACCTGCTCGCAGAACGCCTGCAGGGCGAGCGCGTTCATCACCGTGCCGAGCATGCCCATGTAGTCGGCGTGTCGACGGTCCATGCCCGCCTGTGCGAGCTCCGCACCGCGGAAGAAGTTGCCGCCCCCGACGACGACGGCGACCTGCGTCCCCTTGTGCACCACCTCGGCCAGCTGCTCGGCGATGCTGTGCACGATGCCGGAGTCGATGCCGACCTTGCCGCCGCCGAAGGCCTCACCGGAGAGCTTGAGCAGCACGCGCTTGTAGCCGCTGCCGTCGGCGGGCTGGAACGCGGTGGGCGCGGACAGCGGTGCGGTCGTCTCGGTCAACGCGTCATCCCTCGTTCGACATCAGTGGGTTGATCCTGCCGTACAGGCGTCCGGCCCCGCTCCTGGAGAGGAGCGGGGCCGGACGTCGGTGCGTGATGCCTCAGGCCTGGCCGACCTCGAAGCGCGCGAAGCGCTCCACGGTCATCCCGGCCTCGTCGACGATCTGCTTCACCGTGCGCTTGGGCTCGGTGATCGACGGCTGCTCGAGCAGGACGAAGTCCTTGAAGTAGGCGTTGACCCGACCCTCGACGATCTTGGTGATCGCCTGCTCGGGCTTGCCCTCCTCCTTGGCCGTCTGCTCGGCGACGCGGCGCTCGGTCTCGACCGCCTCGGCCGGGACCTCCTCGCGGGTGAGGTAACGCGGGCGCGCGGCGGCGATGTGCATCGCCAGGCTGCGGGCCGCCTCCTCGGTGCCACCGCTGTACTGCACCGCGACACCGATGGCCGGGGGCAGGTCGGTGGCCCGCTTGTGCAGGTACGTGGCGACGGTGCCCTCGAAGATCGCGAACCGGCTCAGCACCAGCTTCTCGCCGATGCGGGCGGACTCGCCCTCGACGAGCGCGGCGACGGTCTGGCCGTCGACGTCGGAGCCGAGCAGCGAGGCGGCGTCGGCCGTCTTGCTCTGCAGGCCGATCTCGAGCAGGCGCTCGGCCAGCTTGATGAAGTCGGCGTTCTTGGCGACGAAGTCGGTCTCGCAGTCGAGCTCGAGCAGCGCGCCGTCCTTGCTGACGACGATGCCGTTGGTCGTGGAGCGCTCGAGGCGCTTGCCGACGTCCTTGGCGCCCTTGACGCGCAGGAACTCGACGGCCTTCTCGTAGTCGCCGTCGGCCTCGGTCAGGGCCTTCTTGCAGTCCATCATGCCGGCGCCGGTGGCGTCGCGGAGACGCTTGACGTCGGCTGCGGTGAACTCAGCCATGTCACTTCCTCTGTAGGTCCGTGGATGCTGCTGGTGGAGCGGACAGGCGGCGGCGCCGCCCCCCTGCCGGTCGACGGGAGGGGGACGGCGCCGATCCGTCAGACGGCGTTGTTGTCCTTGCCGCCGGTGGTGGCGGGGACGTCCTCGACCGGGGCGACCTCGGCGGCGGCGACGGCGGGCGCCTCGGCCGGGGTCTCCGGCAGCGGCGTGGCGGTGGCGTCGTCGGCGGCCGGGGCAGCTGCGGCGTCACCACCGGTCAGCAGCTCGCGCTCCCAGTCGGCCAGCGGCTGGTCGCCACCGATGACCGGCTCGGCGCCGTCCTCGCGGCCGGCGTTCGCCTGCGCGGCCGAGCGGGCCATGAGGCCCTCCGCGACGGCGTCGGCGATCACGCGGGTCAGCACGGCGATGCTGCGGATCGCGTCGTCGTTGCCCGGGATCTTGTAGTCGACCTCGTCGGGGTCGCAGTTGGTGTCGAGGATCGCGACCACGGGGATCTTGAGCTTGCGCGCCTCGCCGACGGCGATGTGCTCCTTCTTGGTGTCCACGATCCAGATGGCGCTGGGCACCTTCTTCATGTCGCGGATACCGCCGAGGGAGCGGTCGAGCTTGGCCTTCTCGCGGCTGAGGACCAGCTGCTCCTTCTTGGACAGGCTGACCAGCACGCCGGTCTGCTCCATGTCCTCGATCTCCTTGAGGCGCTCGAGGCGCTTGAAGACCGTCTGGAAGTTGGTGAGCATGCCGCCGAGCCAGCGCTGGTTGACGTAGGGCATGCCCACGCGCGTCGCCTGCTCGGCGACGACCTCCTGCGCCTGACGCTTCGTGCCGACGAACAGGATCGAACCGCCGTGCGCGACCGTCTGCTTGACGAACTCGTAGGCGTTGTCGATGTACCCGAGCGTCTGCTGCAGGTCGATGATGTAGATGCCATTGCGCTCGGTGAAGATGAATCGCTTCATCTTCGGGTTCCAGCGACGGGTCTGGTGCCCGAAGTGGACGCCGCTGTCGAGCAGCTGCTTCATGCCGACGACTGCCATTGCAGCCTCTCTTCTTGCGCGTACGACCCACGGGGCCGCAACGCATGGTCCGGTTGTCGCGGGCACCGGGTGGCGCCCGCCCTGGCGTCCTGCAGCACCACTCCCCCAGCCCTTGCGGGCCAGGACCGAGGTGGCAGCTGCCCCGCCGATCGGCGGGAAGAGGACACGCGAAGTCGACCCGTCGGACGGGTCGCACCGGACAGCATACGCGACCTCCCGAGAGCTCCTCCCCCGCCGCCGGGACCGTCCACAGCCGTGCGCGAGGCGGTTCCGCGGGGGCCGCGGCGGCCCACGCTGGAGCCATGCGCTCAGGGCTCGCCGTCGTGCTGACGGCCCTCGCCGTCGCGGCCCTGGCACCCGCCCCGTCCACGGCTGGTCCGCTCGCCCCGGACGCGACCGGCCCGCCGGTCGGCGCCTGGACGGCACCGCTGGGCGGGGAGCCGCCGGTGACCCGGCCGTTCGAGCCACCGGCGCACGCCTACGGCCCCGGACACCGGGGCGCCGACCTCGGGGGTGCGCCCGGGGCGCCGGTGCTGGCGGCGGGCGACGGCGTGGTCGCGTTCGCCGGGATGGTGGCCGGCCGGCCCGTGGTCAGCATCGACCACGCCGGCGGCCTGCGGACGACGTACGAACCTGTCGACGCGTCGGTCGGCGCCGGCCAGCGCGTGACCCGGGGCTCCCGGATCGGCACGCTCTCCCCCGGTCACGCCGGCTGCCCCGCCGACGCCTGCCTGCACTGGGGGCTGCGCCGCGGCGAGGTCTACCTGGACCCGCTGCAGCTGCTCGCGGTACCGCGGGTGCGCCTGCTGCCGCTGCGGGGGCTCAGGCGATGTCGGCGAGCTTGGTGCGCAGGTGGAGCACGGCCTTGGTGTGCAGCTGGCAGATGCGGCTCTCGGTCACCCCGAGCACGCGGCCGATGTCGGCGAGGGTGAGGCCTTCGAAGTAGTAGAGGGAGACGACGACCTTCTCCCGCTCGGGCAGCTGCTCGACCGCGCGGGCCAGCAGCTGGCGGGCCTCACCGTTCTCCGCCATCGCCTGCGGGTCGAGGGCGCGGGTGTCCTGCAGGGTGTCGCCGAGACGCGGCGAGCCGCCGTCGTCGTCGGTGAGCAGCTCGTCGAGGGCGACCACGTTGACCAGCGACAGCTGGCCGAGGAACTTGCGGATGTCCTCGACGTCCATGTCCATGGCGTCGGCGACCTCGTCGTCGGTCGGCGTCCGGTGCAGCTTGGCCTCGAGCTCGGCGACGGTGCGCTCGAACTGGCGGGCCTTCATGCGCACCGACCGCGGGATCCAGTCGGTGTTGCGCAGCTCGTCGATGATCGCGCCGCGGATGCGGGCCATCGCATAGCTCTCGAACTTGACCTCGCGGGTCGGCTCGTAGCGGGTGATGGCGTCGATGAGGCCGAACGTGCCGTAGGAGACCAGATCGGCCTGCTCGACGTGTCCCGGGAGGCCGCTGCCCACCCGGCCGGCGACGTACTTGACCAGCGGGGCGTAGTGCAGGATCAGCCGGTCGCGCAGGGCCGGGGACCGGTCGGCCACGTACTGGGCCCACAGCTGCGAGACGAAGGCGTCGGTGTCCTCGGCCGCGTCGTCGAGCCGGTGGATCGTTGCCTCAGGCACGGTGGCCCTCCTCGCTCGCGCTGCGGGCTCGCGCCCCGTTGTCCTGCCTGGTGGTGGCTGCCGCCTGACGCATCCGTACCCCGCCGTCCGTTCAGGCCCGTGGATGGGCTTGGGCGTGGACGGCACGGAGTCGCTCGACGGTCACGTGCGTGTAGATCTGCGTCGTCGCGAGGCTAGCGTGGCCGAGCAGCTCCTGGACGGACCGGAGGTCCGCGCCGCCCTCCAGGACGTGGGTCGCCGCGGAGTGACGCAGCCCGTGCGGACCGATGTCCGGGGCCCCGGGAGCGGCCGCGACGGCGGCGTGCACGGTGCGGCGGGCCTCGCGGGCGTCCAGCCGGCGCCCGCGCGCGCCGAGCAGCAGCGCCGGGCCCGAGTCGGCTGCCGCCAAGGCCGGGCGGCCGCGCGTCAGCCAGGCGTCGAGGGCCTTCTCGGCCGGGAGCCCGTAGGGGACGGTGCGCTCCTTGCGGCCCTTGCCGAGCACGCGGAGCACCCGCCGCCCGCGGTCGACGTCGTCGACGTCGAGGCCGACGAGCTCGCTGACGCGGATGCCGCTGGCGTAGAGCAGCTCGAGGACGACGGCGTCGCGCAGGCCGATCGGCTCCTCGGCGCCGGCGGCGGACTCGACGACGGCCCGGGCCTGGTCGGGCGCGAGCACGTCGGGCAGCGTGCGGTGGGCCCGCGGGCTGACCAGCCGGAGGCCGACGTCCTCGGTCGCGTGCCCGGCGCGGTGCAGCCACCGGGTGAACGAGCGGGCCGCGGCGGCGTGCCGGGCGGTCGTGGCCCGGCTGTGCCCCGTGGTGCGGCCCTGCGCGAGCCAGCTGCGGAGCGCGGCCAGGTCGAGGTGGTCGGGCTGCTCGCCGCCGCGGCGGGCCAGGTGGTCCAGCAGTCCGACGACGTCGGTGACGTACGCGCGGACGGTGTGCTCGGAGAGATCCCGCTGGCTGCGCAGGTGCTCCTCGTAGCCGGCCAGCACCTCGGTCAGCGCAGGCGGGAGGGCGGCGCGCGCGTCTGCCGTCCCGGTGCCCACGGGGGAACCGTCCGTCGGCGCGGGCGGGCGGTCAAGGTGCCGCGCCGGAGCCGCCGCCGGCCCGGACCTTCGGCGGCGGCGCGAGCCGCCACCCGGTGCCGGTCCACTGCACCAGATCGGCGAGTTCGAGGGCCGGCAGGACGCGCAGCACCTCGAGCACGTCACAGCCGGCCACCGCCGCCAGCCGCTCGGGGCTCACCCCGCTCCGCACCGGGCAGGCGTCGAGCACCCGGGCGGCGAGGTCGGAGAGCCCGTCCCGCGCGGTGGCGGGCTTGGACGCGGGCTCGGCGAGGTCGTCGCCGAAGCTCCCGACCGCCTGGATGACGTGCGCCGCCGATGCGACCAGTTGAGCTCCGAGCTCTCCCTCGCGCAGCAATTCGTGGCATCCCACGCTCATGGCGCTGGTCACCGGTCCCGGGACGACGAGCAGGGACCGCCCGAGGTCGCGGGCCCGACGGGCCGTTGCCTGGGCACCCGACCGTGCGGCGGCCTCGACCACGACCGTGCCCCGCGTGAGGGCGGCGATCAGGCGGTTGCGGACGAGGAATCGGTGCCGCAGCGGCGCGGAGCCCGGTGGCCACTCGCTGACCAGCAGGCCCGTCTCGGCGATGCGCGCGAACAGCGCACCGTGCGCCGCCGGGTAGGGGCGGTCCACCCCGCAGGAGAGCACCGCCACCGTCGGCGCCTCGGCCGCCAGGGCCCCGCGGTGCGCGGCGGCGTCGATGCCGTAGGCGCCGCCGGACACGACCGTCCAACCCCGCTCCCCCAGCTGGTGCCCGAGCTCGGCCGCGACGTGCTCCCCGTAGGCGGTCGAGGCGCGGGAGCCGACGACGGCCACCGACCGGTCGACGAGCTCGTCGAGCCGGCCCGGCCCGCGCAGCCACAACGCCAGCGGTGGCACCAGCGCCTTCGTGCGCTCGGTCTGGTGCCGCCGCTCGTCCGGTTCCGCGGCGACCGCGAGGGTCAGCGCGTGCAGCGGCAGGTGTGGCCACTCGTCGTCCTCGGGGATCACCAGCCGCGCCGCGCAGCGCTCCGCCCGCTGCAGGTCGGCGAGGGTGCCGTCCTGCTCCGCCCGCGCCCCGATCAGCGACCGCACCGTGTCGGGGGCCCGGCCGTCGCGCAACCGCCGCACGGCCTCGACCGGGCCGTGGTCGTCGACGTAGCGCCAGAGGTCCACGGTGCCCGGCTCCACGGCGCGGCTCAGCCAGGCACGGGCCCGACGCAGACCCGGGTGCACCGGCCCGCCGGACGCAGCGGCGGCGTCCTCGAGGTCCTCGTCCAGCGTGGTCATGCCGCCACCCTCTGCAGCCGCATGCCGAGGGCCTCGGCGATCTCGTCGGCACCCGGGACGGTGCGGCCGGCGAGGTCGGCCAGCGTCCACGCGACGCGTTGCACGCGGTCGAAGCCGCGGACCGACAGGGCGCCCCGCTCCAGTGCCCGTTCGGCCAGCGCCAGCGACGCCCGGGGTGGGGCGAAGCGCCCGCGCAGCAGGCGGCCGGGCACCTGGCTGTTGAGCGTCAGCCCGGTGCCGGCCAGCCGCTGCGCGGCGACCGCCCGTGCCCGCCGCACCCGTCCGGCGACGACGGCGGTCGACTCCGGCTCCCCCAGCCCGTCCAGCCAGGCGGCGCGCGTGACCGGCGGCAGCTCCACGCGCAGGTCGATGCGGTCCAGCAGCGGACCCGACAGCCGGGACCGGTAGCGGCGCCGCTCCAGCGGGCTGCAGGTGCAGGCGGCGTCACCGGCCGCGCTGGCGCAGGGACAGGGGTTGGCGGCGAGGACGAGCTGCGCGCGGCAGGGGAACGTCGCCGACCCGGAGGCCCGCGAGATGGTGACCTCGCCCCGCTCCAGGGGCTGGCGGAGCGTGTCGAGCACCGCCCGGGGGAACTCGGGGGTCTCGTCGAGGAAGAGGACGCCGCGGTGGGCCCGGCACAGCGCACCGGGCCGGATCTGGCCCGAGCCGCCGCCGACCAGCGCCGCCATGGTCGCGGAGTGGTGCGGCGCCTCGAAGGGCGGGCGGGTGAGCAGCGGTGCGTCGGACGGCAGCGTCCCGGCGATCGAGTGGATGGCGGTGACCTCCAGCGCCGCCTGCTCGTCCAGCGGCGGCAGCAGCCCCGGCAGGCGCTCGGCGAGCATCGTCTTCCCGGCACCGGGTGGCCCGGCGAGGAACAGGTGGTGCCCGCCGGCGGCGGCGATCTCGACCGCGCGGCGCCCCACGGACTGCCCGACCACGTCACCCAGGTCGGCGGCCGGCGCCGGGGCGGGCACGGCTGCACGCTCGTGCCGCGCGAGCACGCGGCGGCCGGCGAGGTGCGCCACCACCTCCTCCAGCGACCGGACGGCCAAGACCTCGATGCCCTCCACCAGCGCGGCCTCGTCGGCGTTGGCGGCCGGGACGACGACCTGCGGGTGACCGGCCCGGGCCGCGGCCAGCACCGACGGCAGGACCCCGCGGATCGGCCGGACGGCGCCGTCGAGGCCGAGTTCACCCAGCAGCACCAGCTGGTCGATCGCCTCGCCGGGCACGGTGCCGGCGGCCGCGAGGACCGCGACGGCGAGCGCCAGGTCAATATGACGGTTAGGACACGTCTAAAGCGAACCTCAGCCGGCCGGGCGTGAGCCGCCCGTACCCCCGGGTCAAGGCGTCACGGACGAAGGCATGACCACCTGCTCCCTCACCGGGATGGACGCCCGGTCGCAGCTGAGCAGCGGCGTCTTGACCGCAAGTGTTAACCGAAGTCTGGGCAGCCCCCCCCCGGCTCATACGCAGGTGCGACTAGAGCCCGGCGACATGGGCGCTGATGAGCAGCGTGTTCCCGCAGTGGTCGCAGACCACGGGGATGAACTTCATCCCACGCTCCGTGGTGTTCACCCCGTCGGGGCCGACCTCGGCGAGCGCGAGCGGCTCGGTCACGGTGAACTCGTCGCGCTTGCAGAGGGTGCAGGTCATGTGGCCCGCCCCCTGCTTGAGGATCCAGGCGACCGTGCGCTCACGGGCGTCGTCGGGGGAGAGCGGACCGGACTGCGTAGGCATGGGCATAGCTGGCACCGTAGGCCGAGGCACTGACAGAAAGCCCTAGTCGACCGAGCTGTCCGCCCGCCGGGCGAGGACCGCCGCCAGCTCGTCGAGGGAGTAGAGCGACGCCTCGTCCGGGCTCCAACGGGGCTCCATCCGGTAGCGGTGTCGCCAGATCCGGAGCGTCGCCGGACGGACCACGGCGTAGGTCGCGGCGTCGGCGGCGGAGAGCAGGACGGGCGTCGGCGGGATCGTCACCACCGGATCATCCCGCGCCGTTCACCGCGTTAGGGCCGCGTCGGGAACTGACTCAGCCAGAGGGTGTGGGCAGCCAGTAGCGCCGCCCCGGCCTCCTGGATGGACTGCGCCCGATGGGTCGTCCGCCAGTCGTTGTCGGCGTTGTAGGCGCGGCGCAGCTCCGGGAGTACCTCGTGCGCGAGGTCGAGGGTGACCCGGATGCCCTTCTCCGCCCGGGGCGAGGGCTCGTCGTAGCCCGTTTCCCCGAGGGTGCAGGCGAAGCTGCCGTCGGCCCAGAGCTGGATCTGGGCGTCCAGGCCGACGACGGTGTCCGAGAGCGTGAAGGTGGCCGGCCCGAAGCCCACGGCGTCCCGCATGATCAACGTCAGCAACTCCATGCGGTCCATGTCGATGCCGCCGGAGAGCGCCGCCGTACGGAAGACCTGGTCCTGGCAGTGGAGGTTGATCAGTTCCAGGATCGTCAGGGTGTCACTCAGCTCCGGCTTGTTGTACGTGCGCCAGAGCAGCCAGCGGAAGAAGTCGCCATCCCCCATGGTGAGCACCGTGTCCGAGGTGAGCAGCGTCGCTGCTGGGTCAACCGTTCGCACCGTCTCGGTCAGGTACGGAGTCACCTGACGCTTGACGGAGACGGCGTCCTTGAGCGTCATCAGGACGAGTAGCTTGCCGTCCTCCCCCGTCCTGCTGATGAAGATGTCGGCGGCGCGCAGCTCCAGGAGCTGCTCCTGGTCCGCCCCCTTGCCGTAAAACTTGATGGCTGCCGGGCTCGTCTGCCGCCAGTACAGGCGGCCGCGGACGTGCTCCGGCACTTCTCCGTCCTCCGCGACGACGATCGCCTCGCCGCCACGGAACGGCACCGGACCCGTGAGCCCGACTCGCGTCTCGTCGTCGGTCAGCGCGCCCCAACCCGAGTTGAGCACCGACCCCCGCGGCAGGCGGTCCTCGTTCATCGCGGCGGCGAGCTGCGAGAGGGACGCCTTGGTGTTCAGCGTGGCCGGCGTGACCAGGAGTCGGCCACGGGTTACGGGGGGCATCAGTTCGTCCTGTCCAGCTGGAACTTCGTGAGGTTGGGCACCTTGCGTACCAGACGGGCGACGAAGTTCCGGAACCGACCCCGAGCGACCACACGGTAGACCACCGGCACCGTCGCGGAGTTTGGAGCGCGGACCACTCGCACCACGCAGTCCGACCAGTTGGCCGGCGCCTGGTCGGTGAGGTCGAGGTCGAACTCCAGCCCGCGCCGGACGCCCCGCACCTGAGCGAGGTCGGCTGGGGGCGACTTCTCGTGGACGACGTCGAGGAACTGGCTGCCCAGCTCCAGGCGCGCCGCCGGACTGCCCGATTTGAGGATCGCCCGCACCGCCGAGGCCAGCACCGAGCGGCCGTCCCACTCGACCAGCACCTGGAACGGACGCTCGGCCGGGGGGTGCGCGAACCCATGGGTGCCGTTGGGCACCGGCAGCTTGTTCTCGTCGGACCAGGTGAACGTCACCCTGGGGAGCAGCAGCAGCCGGTTGCCCAGGAAGACGACGAGCACCGCGCTGAGCAGCAGGGAGATGACGTCCGGCACGATCTTCCACGCGAGCCCTTCCAAGGGCTCGAACAGTGGATCGATCTCGCTCTTGACCCAAATCGTCGCGATGATCCGGGCGACGTCCCAGGACCCGGACTTGACAGCCTCGGAGATCAACCCAGCCGCACCTTGGACCAGGCGACGCGGAGCGCGGAGATCAGCTCGTCAGGCGACGAGTTGTTCCCGGTGATGGAGCCGAAGCGCCCCAGGCGGAAGCGACGGCGACTCGGCTCGCTGACGGTGATCGCGACGATGTAGATGTCCTCTGCCTCCCGGTTGAGGTAGCGGAGCGCGCCGGAGACGTCGCCGTCGCTGATCAGCTCCCGGAGTTTCGCCGACACCTCGTCGGCTTCCTCGCCCTCCACCGGGTGCATCCGCCGGTCACGGAACTCGAACCGCTCGACCCTGAAGCCCCGATCGCTCAGTGCGGCGACCAGTCGCACGAACGCATCGGTGCCGAGGCGCGGCACGTGCAGGGAGGCGTCGTCCGACTCCAGCTCGTCTGGCCCCTTGGCCAGCGGGTTCTCCACGGCGTCGAGCTGCTCAGACCCGTCCCCGCGATCGCGGAGGACGAGCTGAACGGGGGGCACGTTCGACATACTGCCCGCCCCTGCTGATGGTTTCGCCCGGGGGCGATTTTCGCCCGCTAACGATCCAGCGACGGCCGGGACGGCGTCGCCGTAAGTACTGGCTCGGTGGGGCTCGACCCCCGGTCCGCCGCAGCAGCTCCGCGACGAGGACGGCGGCCGGGGATCGAGGTCTAGTGGGTCACCGTCAGGCGCGGACGCCCCGGACGATGTCGAACGCCTTGGACCGGGCGACGGCGAGATCACACGTCGACCAACCGACCAGGCCGAAAGAGCCCGACTCGACCATGTAGCGCTCCTGGAGCACGGTCACCTGGAGCGCCGTCCGGACGCCGAGGATCAGCTGCCGGAAGTCGCCGGTGAATACGTCGCTGGTGTCGTTGCTCGTCCCGGTCGTGAACGCCGTACCGACCTGCGACGTCGTGAGCCGGCGGACGCCGTCGAGGTAACCGGGGGCGGCAGGTACGCGCCCGAGCCGTCCTTGAGCTTCGCGAGGGTGCGCGCGGTGCGATCGGCCATGATCTGGGCGGTCGGCTCCTCGTTCACGTCCCGGCAGGACCACTCGTCCGGTGAGAGAACGTCTTCTTATCGCTCTCCAGGGCTTGGACAGGTCGCCCGGGATCTGCGGGCCGTGGTCGGGGCAGCCAGCCCGGGTAGATACGCCCGCCGGCAATGCAGCGGGGTGGGCGGCGCCCGTTTTGTCACTGCTGCTCGACCATGTGGATATCTGCGCGCCAGACCCATCGAACCTGACATTCTGACGCCGTCGGCGAGGTCACCTGCCTCGCGGCCACACAGGCTTCGGAGCGCACGCATGGACTACAACGCGCGGGTCGAGCTCGACTCCCACGACTTCGACGAGGTGGCCGTGGACGTCCTGATGGACGTCGTCGCCGACCATCGCGGTGTCGTTGCCCGGGCGGTGCATGGCGGCCGCGTCGAGCTGATCTTCACCGTGCCGGCCGATTCGATCCGGCTGGCGACGGTCACGGCGCTGTCCGTCGTTCTGGCCACCGGGCACGAGGTCTACGCGCTCGAGGTGCTGCCCACCGACGAGTTCCACCGGCGCACCGACCGCAGAGAGCCGGCCGAGGTCGTCAGCTACCCCTGACCGCCGGCCGCCGCGCCACCGAAAGCAACCGCCCCACCTTCCGTCATGGGCGGTGGGGCAGTTGTCGCTTCCGGCGTTACGGAAGGCTCTCGCAGGCGAGACCGTCTCTGTCGTTGCCATCGAGTCCGGCGACGTCTCCGTAGGCGGGGAAGTACCGGTCGAACCAGGCCTGAGCTTGGGCTCGGGTGGAGAAATCGCTGCAGTTCATGGTGTCCCCAGGATTCCCGACCGACACCGGCGGCGGTGGCGGGGGTGGCGGCGGCGGAGGGAGGGGCGCGGGCCTCGTGACAGGTGGCGGCGGAAGGGGTGCCGGCCTGGGCGCAGGCGGCGGCGCGGGCACCGCACGAGGAGCGGGGCGCGGTGGGACGACCACCACCGGCGGCTGGTCCCGCGGCGCAGGCTGGGCCACCGGAGGGGGCGGGGTTGGCGACTGCCGCTCCGGCACATCCACCACCACACCAGCCGGCAGCGGCTCGTTCGGGCAGGCCGACAGCACCGTGGCGATCGCGTTCCTCTCCGCCTGGGTCATCCACAGGTCATAGGTCGCCTTCACGGCCACCTGCCGGGCAACGTAGGCGCAGCGGTAGGACTTGTTCGGGGGCAGCCAGGTGGCGGCGTCCCCGTCGCCCTTCTGCATGTTCAGCGGCCCGTCGACGGCCAGCAGGTTCAGCGGATCGTTGGCGAACGCCCGACGCCGGTCCTCCGGCAGCTGCTGGGCGCCCTTCTGCCAGGCGTCCGACAGCGCCACCACATGGTCGATCTGCACGTCGTCACTGGTGGTCTGCCCGCGCTGAAACGCGATGGTCTTCGGCGAGTACGGGTCGGCCAGGGTGCCGGTCAGGACCACACAGTTCTGTGTTCCGGGCTTGAACGTCTCGGCGGTCAGGTCCCGCTTCAGGATGTCGTTGCGGGTGTCGCAGCCGTTGCGGTCGGTGTCGACCCATCCGGAGCCGAACAGGTCACGGTCGTAGCCCGTGCGCGGCGCACGTCCCTTCACCTCGATGGCGGCCAGGGCGGCCAGTGCGGTCGTCTGGCCGGCTCCGGCGACGGCCTGTTCGACTGCCTGGTCGGGCAGCTGACCAGGCTCGCCGCTGCCTTCGGGGACTACCCGTTCCTCGGCAGCGACCAGTGACTCTTCCGCGGCTCGAATCTCGGCTTCCTCGGCCGCTTCCGCCTCCGCGCGTTCGGCCTCGGCCTTCTGGTCGGCTGCGCGTTCGCGCGCCTCCGCTTCGCGGTCTGCGGTCTCACGGGCGGCCTCTGACGCCGCGCTGGTCGTGTCCGTCGGTGTGGGTGGCGATGCCACGGTGCCCACGATCATCAGTCCGACGGCGGCCGCGGCGACGCCACCAGCAACCTTCCGACTGCCGATACCCGGCAGGCGGCCGCGGGCCACCGCCACCAGCCCCACGATCAAGCCGATGAGCCCGATCATGACGACTCCGCCGGCCCACCCACTCGAAGCGAAACCAGCGATCACCAGCAACAGGGCGAAGCCCCCGGCCGCGATGCCCACGCCGCGCCAGACGCGCGCACTCCTGCTACCTGCCATGCCGTGTGCCCCTGTCCCCCGTGCGAACCTGGACCGTATCGGTCGATGGGTGCAGGGGCCAGGAACCTCTCGGAACGACGTGACGTGAGGTAACGAGGCGACACGTCCGTTCGCAACAGGAATAGGGCCCCTGAGCCCCGCCCGCAGCTTCTCTGACCAACTCATCAAGGTGAGCAGGAAGCGGGGGCTAGGTCAATACGACGGTCAGGACACGTCTATCCGACCTCTCCGACCAGGCGCGGACCGGATGCCCCGGGGTCGAGGCGTCACGGACGAAAGGCATCACCATCCACTTCTCGCACAGGGGGGACGCGTAGAGACAGCTGAACAGCGAGAACTGTGCGGGCAGTCGTGGGTGACGGTGCGTGGCGGCCAGCGACCGTGGGAACGGGTCCACTTGCGTGGCCGCACGGTAACGGGCAGTCCCCGGGCCGATACCGTTACGACACCGACCCGGAAGGGACCCTCGCATGGCTTCACGCCGACGTGGTGCGTACCTCGTCTACCTGCTGCGGGCGAACACGCCCCACCGGCCCCGTCGCCTGCACCGCCTCAGCGACATGGACGGCCAGGGCACCGACCTGCTTGAGTGCATCCACAAGGCGCTGACGGACCTGGGACCCAGCATGGCAACTTAAGGACGGTCGCAGCCGATCGCCGCGCGGTGCCACACTGGCGGGGCGGCACGGCGCAGAAGATCCTCGCTGACCACATCGAGACGTACAGCATGCAATCGGGCAGCGCCGGACGCCGTGACCGGCTGCGGGCCGCAGCACGGGAGTATGCGACCCCCGCCGTCCCGGCCGCGCTGGTGTGGATATTCGGCGTCCGGCCGCAGGCCGTGGCTGAACTCATCGCCGGGCTGGCGGCGCTGACCGCGCTCCTCTTCGCTCTGCTCATCCTGGTGTGGCAGCAGGGCATCCAGATCAGGAACGACCCCCGCTGGAGGACCACGGACCCCGTGGTGACGATGGTCGATGACCTGCGGGCGAACCTCACGTACTCGTCCGCCCTGTCGCTGTGCCTGGTGGCTGGCCTCGTCGTCGCCGCAGCGACAGCGCCGCAGGCCCCCGAAGGCCAGCCCGACCCGGGGCTCTCGCTGTGGTGGGCGGTCCCCCTGACGTGGCTGGCCGCGCATCTGGTCGTCGTGTTGATGGGCATTTTGCGCCGCCTGCGGAGCACGTACTTGGAGCTGACCACCTGACGGCTGCCCGACCACCGAGGCGGGAGACACTGCCCCCATGACCAGCGCGCGTCAGGACCCCGTCACGTGCCCGGTGATCTCGGTTCGTTCCAATACCGGGTACCGGTTGGTGGGCGAGACCGGATCGCTGGCCGTGAACCTGTACGCGGCGGGCACACCCCCATGCACGGGTTCGCCTCAAAGCGACCCATCGCCACCGGCGTGGCACAGGTGCGCATCGGAGACGAGCTGCGGGTGGAGCGGCGCGGCGACGGGTGGGTGGCGCTGGACGACGAGGGCGTGGTGGGCACCCTCCGGTGGCTGGCCAGCCGGGACGGCAAGCCGGACATGAACGGCCTGATGCTGCGCTTCCCCGCGCACGGCGTCCTGCGGGTGCGGCAGCTGGTGGTGGGACCGGACGGCTTGGTCAAGGACGTGGGCGGTGAGGTTACGCCTGCTTCCAGGTGACTTCTTCTCCGAGGGACGGATGCTGTGAAGGGTGACGAGGCCCGGGTGGTGGCGGCCTTCTGCGCCTACCTGACGGCTGACGGCTGGGCCGTCCAGACCGGGGTCAAATGGGTGGACGTGGTGGCCCGGCGGGACGGGCGGACGATCTACGCCGAGGTGAAGGGCAGGGCGGGGCCGGACACAGGGACGGCGCTCGACATCCTGTACGGGCAGCTGTTGCGGCGCATGGAGGGCGAAGACGTGCCCGGCGTTCGCTACGCCGTGGTGGTCCCCGACGTGGCGGTCACTTCAGCGCAGCGGGTCCCGGCATGGGTACGGGCACGGCTGCGCATCGACGTGTACGTGGTAACCGAGGACGACCAGGTCACTCTGGCGGCAGGGTGACCCGTCAATGTCCGCTAGACGGGACCACCACCTCTGCCACATGACGGCCTGGACTGCGTGACCGCAGGTTAGGGGGGTGGAGGGGACTTATCCGTCGTGCGACGCGACGAGAAGTGACGGCGGCGACGCTCCGGCGGTTGCTCCTCCACCATCACCCAGCGGGTCAGCTTCTCCATTTGCACAAAGCTGGCGTCCACCCTGGACAAGGTGAGGCCGGCGTTCTGATCCCACTCATTCGCGTCGTCCCCCTCGCTGAACTCGAGCCGACCTAGCACGTCCAGCATGGCCCTTGTCACGGCTTCGTTGTGATCAGCCAGCTGCGGCAGCAAGGACCAGACGTTCGAGTCGCTGACAACGACGCGCGCGGTCCACAGCGCCCGCTCATGGGCCGCAGCGAGCTCGCGGTACATGTCCACGAGGGTCTGAGCCGGTCTTTGCCCTTCGGGTCGGGCGAAGTGAGCGGCGGCAATCAGTCGGCGCGTAGCACGGGACCACTCCCGGCCGGTGAGCAGCACGTCCACGAGAGCATCGCGCTGCTCGACGCGCCGCTTCTCGTGCAGGTCCAGGCGGCGCTGCTCGGCTCCGTGCCGCTGGGTCCAGCGCACGCCCAGCAACGCGAAGCCGCCCGCGATGAGCGCCGTCACGATGCTGAGCCACCACGGCGCTCCCCCAGTCCCCACGGACGGGGACGCTACGGACAGCTTGCCCTCACGGTCACCCCTCCGCGTCACACCCGGAGACCAACGAAGCTAGCGACCCGGCCGGTTGACGACTCCTCCGAGTTGGGGACCTGAGGTTCCGGCCTGTCGCCGGCCAGGTCAGCGAGCAGCGATGGAAAGAAGGCGGGACGTCACCGGTTTAGTTGACTGCTTGGCCCATCGAGCCGCTCGGTCGCGCGTCGCGCAGGGCGCGGACGTAGGCGTGTGCCCTCCGGACGTCCCGTTTGGTCTCGCGCGATGGAACGGCGGGTCGCGGTGCGGGGCCCATGACGCCCGGTGACAGGGCCGCTGTAACGCTCGGTCTCAGCGATCAGCCGCTGGCGCCCCAGCATGAGCGCCGGCGTGTGCAGAGGAGTCAACTCAACACGGGGGCAGTCCCCCGTGTGACAGACCAGGGTCAGCCTCTTCGTCCCGGGGTGAGTGCCCGCCGCGCGGCCGCCTGGCGAGCCGCCCAGACCCCGTCAGAGTCGGTCGATCCAGGTGTCCTCGTCGCGGCTGTCCCAACTCGACGTCGATCGCGCCTGCGGCGCAGATGTGGACGCCAGCCGCTCTAGTGCGCGCAGCGCCTCAGCGCGGGTCAGCGACCGCAACGAGTCGACCGGCCGTCCTACGGCGACCTCGATGGCCTGCTGCCGCTCGGCCGTAGCAGTGAGGCCGCGGGCGGTCAACGCCTCCCTCAGGGAGTCGACCATCCAGCCGGCGAGAGGCTGCTCAGTGGGGACGATGGGCTGATCGGGCTCACTTGGTGGATCCTCGCCGAAGAGTGAGAGGTCGCCTGGCACGGGCGCAATGCTAGGAGGACGGGACTGCTGCGACTTCAGTTGACAACTCGTTTTGCGCGACCTTGCCCCCCGGGGAAGATGTCGCTGTGCCCAAAACGCTCCTGCCGTCTGAGAAGGTGATGCTCGTCAGGACCCAGCGAGCCGCGTGACTCTGTCAGCACCTGCTGACAGGCTGGTCGGGTGACCACCCTCGCTGCCGCTTCAGAAGGCACTCTGGCGAGGCCTGAAGTGCCACTGTCGCCAGACCTGCTGGCCCGAGCCGCCGACTACGCCGCGGCCGCCCGAGCGGTAAGCACCTTGTCGGCGACCGCCGTCCGGCTGGGGCTGTCATGACTAGCGGCGTCACTCCCGACGCGTCCGTTGCGGCCGGTCACCGGACCCGGGCGGCGCTCAACGTCGACCTGCTCAAGGTGCCTGACTTCGGCACCTCTGGCGAACCCGAGCGGAACATCCTGCGTAGCCCGTTGCGACACCTGGACGCCGAGGCAATTTCTGCGCGGGTCCGCCGTGAGGTCCGCAACCGCGAGGTCCACCTGCCCCCGGTGAGCACCTACCGCTGGTGGGCCCGTCGTACCGAGTCGGTGAACGGGGCAATCATCGACGCGGTCAACTCTGACCACCCCGGCCGCCTGGTGGTCAGCGACCCCTTCGCCGGCGGTGGGGTCATCCCTCTGGCCGCAGTAATGCGCGGGCACAGTGTCTACGCCCAAGATCTCAACCCCTGGGCCGCCGCCGGCCTGGCAGCGATGTTGGACCTGCCCGACCCCGAGTCGCTGCGGGCCGGCGTCGCCGCGCTGTCCCAGCGGGTGCTGGCTCCAGCCCAGGCCGCCTACGGAACCGTGCTGTCCAACGGAACGCCGGGCCAGGTCTCACACACCTTCCGGGTCGCGGTGGCGGCCTGCACGCACTGCGGCACCAGACAGAAGCTGTTCCCGCATGCCCTTGTCAGCCTGCTTAGCCGGGTCGAACGCGGTCTCCCCGAGGCCTTTCTGGCCTGCCCGAACGGTCACCTGTTCCAGGGGCACCGGGACCGCACCCGACGCTGTCCCACTTGCTCGGTTCTCATCGACCCGGCGGCCACCTACACCCCGCGTCGGGTGGTGACCTGCCCGTGCGGCCACCAGGACCGGCTGGAGGCCCGCGCCGCCGTCACCGGGCTGGACTGGGAGGTGGTGCTCGTCGAGCGCGCTGGCGGCGGCCGCCGTGAGCTCGGGTTGCCGACGCCTGGGGAACTGAGCGCCGCGGCTGCCGAGCACAGTCGCCCAACCCGCCAGTTGGGCGCCATTCCGGCCGGGCAAGAAACCGCGGTCCTGCTGCGCCACGGCTTCCGCAACTGGGAGGACCTCTACCCACGGCGGCAGCGGGCGATGGTGGAGCAACTGCTGGACCTCACCGTCGAGTCGTCGTCCGACCCCGCCGTCGTGGCGGCTCTGCGCCTGGCGGTAGTGGGTTCGACCGAGATGGCCGGCCTGCTGTCGCGGTGGGACCGCTACTACCTCAAGAGTTATGAGTCAATGGCCGGGCATCGGTTCAACTTCACGACCCTGCCGGTGGAGCCCAACGCCTGGGGCACGGTGACCAGCGGTCGCGGAACGACGCTGCGGCGCCTGGTCCAGCTGGTCAAGGCTGCCGAATGGCTGCAGGGGCGCACAGGCCGGCGCCTGCAGGTGCAGGGTCCTGTTGCGGCCGCGTCCGCCAGCGTGAGTCCGCTGGTGGGTACAGACGTCGACGGGGTGGCGCTGCAGCGACCCGACGTCCTGGTGGTCGCCGGCAGCTCTCAGCGCCAACTGCTGCCGACGGGATCGGTCGACCTTGTGCTGACCGACCCGCCGTACCACGACGACGTGCAGTACGGAGAACTCTCTCAGCCTCTGCAGGCCTGGGCGGGACTGGCCAGCCCGGAGTCCGTCGGGGACGCGGTGGTCAACCGGGCTACCGGCCAGCTGGTCGCAGCCGGGAGCTACTCGGCACTGCTCAGCTCGATCTTCCGCGAGTCGGCCCGCCTGCTCCGGCCCGACGGCCACCTGATTTTCAGCTTCGCCAACCGCGACCCGAAGGTGTGGGTGGAGTTGCTTGAGGCGCTGCAGCGCGCCGGCTTGCGCGCGGCCGGCTGCGCAGTCGTGCACAGCGAAAACGAGACCGACCACGCCAAGCGCGGGGTGCGTGCCTGCACGCTCGATCTGCTTCTCGATCTGGTGCCTCTGTCCACGAAGCCGGTTGAGCAGCACCGCCCGGCGACAGCAGCAGGCGACGAGGGACAGTTCCTCGACATTGTCACGCGGTACGTGCTACAGGTCGGCGACCTAGGCACCGGCTGGCACGAGGCCTTCTTGGAGCAAGCTGCGGCCGCCGCGTTCGTCCAGCCGCGGCGACGCGGTTAATTACCTAGACAACTGACCCGTCGCTACGGGCATATCGGCCGCCTCATACCCAGACGTCCAGAGGAAGACCAGGGGTGAAGTCGGTGGTGGGCACGCTCAGTCGCACGCTGGTCCAGCGTCCTTGCGGGGACAGGTCGCGGGGCAGCAGCGGCAAGAGGGTGACGCCGCGGCACCAACCGACTATATGAAGGCTCATATCCGCCTCCCGTCGTACAGCGACGAGGCACCAAGACGGGTCACGCTCGCCAACGGTCGCCTCGTTCCTTGACAGGAAGAACTCCACCAGCCCGCCGGCGGCGCTGCCAGTGGTCTTGATCTCCATGCGGTGGCGGTGCCCGGTGACGTCGGGGCTGGTGACGTCGTAGCCAAGCTGGTCGCTCCGAAGGCTGACCTGGTGCACTTGGGCCGCGAGGTCGGGGCGCTGTTGATCATCGCGCAGGTAGCGCCGGCACGCCCATACGACGTGCTCCTCCCCCGCCTTGCCGTACTCAGCCAGCAGCGCAGCGTCGAGGGTGCGCCCAAGGGTGAGCAGCAGCGCTTCCCGGCGGGCGGCGTCCGCCAGTAGCTGACGAAGCGCATCCTGATCGGCGTCAGGGACGTTCTCCCAGCGGACCTCGTCGTCGACGACTGCCGCGTACAGCCACAGTGGGGGCTCACGCAGCAGCAGCTCGTGCAGCAGGAGCTCGGCGGCAACGTCATCGGGGAGATCCCGGAGCCGCTTCAGCGACTCCGAGGGGATGTGGCGGCCGCCCTCCTCGGACACGAGTCGGGAGCGCACCAGCAGCTGATGGCCGGCCTGCAGGTCCTGCGGCCGATACAGCCCCCCGGTGACGAGCTTGCCGTAGCTCTCGATCAACGCCGAAGTAGTGTTCCCGGTTGGCTCTAGCACCCGGCCGGCGAGGACGGCTGCGTGCAGCTGGAAGGCCGTTGGTGTGGTCCGGCTGCTGCTCGAGGCACCGGGCGGGGGGCTGGTGATCACTCCTCCCCGCGGAGGTGGGCGAACAGGGCGACGAGGTCGTCGTGGGTGTCGATCGCGGGCCCGTAGTCCTCATCGGACGGCAGCGCCATCGTCGCGATGTCCGGATCGTCGAGCATCTCCCCGAGGCGGGCTGCCTTCTCTTTGATGCGGTCGTCCACCACCTCGTCGATGGTGCCGTTGCTGACAAGGAAGCTGATGCGTGTGCTCTGGCCGGGCGGCAGGCCGAGTCGATGAATCCGGTCGATGCTCTGCAAGTACTGGCCGGCGTTGAATGTCCGGTCGAGGTAGATCGCGTCGTGGCAGTCGTGGTGCAGGCTGACGCCCTCGCTCATCGCTGCCGGGTTGGCTAGCAACACCGTGCAGGAAGGGTCATTCCTGAAGCGGTAGAGCTCGCTCTCGCGGGTGCGCGGGGCCGTCGGGTCACTCATCGCCGGCGGGATGCCCCCGTAGATCAGTGCCGGTTCGTGCAGCGCAAGCATCCGCTCCAGCGTCTGGAGGTTGCGCACAAAGTTGGTCCATACCAGCGTCTTGCGGCCGGCGGCCGCGTTGTCGGCGACCATCTGGGCCAGGTGGGTGAATTTGGCCGGGGTCTCGTACTGGTTGTACTGCTGCAGCAAGTCCCACAGCTTGCTGCCCGGCGGAACCTCCAGGGGCGGGTGCCGGAACTCGGACTCATCATCGGCCCCGGAGCCGGCGGTGAGGAGCTGGGGGTTGGTCGCGGCTTCGAGCAGGTACATGAAGATGTCGCCCATCCGCGCGAAGTTCATGCGGTCGGTCATGCTGACCTGCATTAGCCCGGCGTATCGGTCGCGTAGTGCTTGGTAGATCTCTCGCTGCAGGTCATCGGGCTCGACCTGAATCACGCGAAGTTGCGGTGGCTCCAGCTGCAGTTCGCCCTTGCGCGTGCGCACGAACAGCGGCGCGATGGCAGCCGCCACCTGGTGCCCGGCGTCGACGGGGGGCGGATTGACCAGCGCGGCCGAGGGCAGCACCCGCCGGGCCTGCCCCGGCCACAGGTAGTCCAACAGCGCCACGAGGTCCTGCGGGCTCTGGGGTGCAGGGGTGCCGGTGAGAATGTCTCGGCGGGCGGCCAGGAAGGCGATGCTCAGGCAGGCGCTGCCGAAGGTGCCGTTCCAGCCGCGTTTCATCCGGTGGGCCTCGTCGAGCAGCACGAGGGTGGGCCGCTTGGCGACCCACCGGGCGAGGTCCTCGTAGTGCCCGCCGAGTCGGTGGTAGTTGACTACCAGTACTTCGGCGTCGTCGGGCACGTCGTCGACGTAAGGGGCGACGACGGGCTGCGCTCCGTCCGGGAAGCACTCCGCGACCTCGCCCATCCAGGCCTCGAAGGCTGACAACGGGGCGACGACGAGCATCTGCTCAACCCGGCCGGCGGTGCGTTCGGCGTCGTAGACGGCGTATGCGACGGTCGTCTTGCCGGCGCCGGGCACGGAGAAGTTGGCCCCGTTGGGCAAAGACAGCAGGTGCCCGAGATCCCGGATCTGGAATGTGCGCAGGTCGCGGTTGAAACGGCCGCCGGTAAGGCGGTCGGCGACAGCAGCAGCATCCAGCGGTTCCGGGGCGGTCAGGGACTGGTCGAGGAGACGGCGCTGGGCGCGGGTCTGCTCCAGAAGAGCCCGGAGCTCGGGCTGCCAGCGGATGCCGACGCCATACCGGGTGCATGCAGGACGAAGCCACGACATGTGAGCCAGGAGCCGCTCCAAGGAGAGGAGTACCTGCTGTCCGGGCTGGTCGCCGTCCGCGCCCCACTCGCTGATCAGTTGCAGCCAGAACCCTTTGGGCACCGGCCCAATGCGACTAGCGAGAACGGCCGGCGGACTGCCGGCCAGTGCCAGGCCGAGCGCCGGGTCAGGCACCGGCGGGTCCACCGCTGCCAGGAGTCGCGGGCGGAGCAACGGTCAGCAGCTCGGCCGCGGCACGGTGGAACTCCTGCATGGCCTTCGCGAAGGCCGCGTGATCGAACGCCGTGCGCTGCCGTACGTCGGTGTAGGCGCCGGTCGCCTTATCCAGCGACCGGGTCGCTTCCTTCAGGAAGACCATGGGCGCGGTCAAATCGTCCAAGCGCCGGTTGTCGCGCTGCTTGTTCTCGATCGCCGTAGACAGCGCCCCGTACAAGGCAGCGGCGACAGCCTTACGCGGCAGCTCAAGGGGAGGTCCATCGTTGGTGGGCAAGGCCACGGTGTCATCGGGACCGGCCTGGGCCAGCAGGGTGTAGAGCCCAGACAGCGTCGGGCCGGCGCCGGTCGTCTCGTCATCGAGGAGGTCCAGCCCCTCAGGTGCCGCCTCAAAATCGGGGGCGCCGCTGCCGAGCAGCGCGTCGACGTGCGGGGCCAGCGCGCTGACCTCTCGCATGGCCCCCTCGACGTAGTTGTCCATGAGCGACGCATCGATCTCACGGAGCTTGCGGTACTCCACGCCTGCGATCACTCCGGCGAGCTGGGCGTCCCGGACCCGAGTAGCCTCCTCGGGCTTGGTGTTCTTCAGCTTCTGATAGTCCTGATCGATCTCGAGCAGAGCCTGACGCTTGTCGTCGAAGTACGTCCAGGTGACGGCACCGCGGCTGGCGGTACGGACTTCGCGCATGAGGCCGAGGAGTCGCAGCTCAAGCTGGACCAACTCGCTCGCCTTCTTCTTGTCCGCGGCGCTCTCAGTAAGGTCGGACCGGATGCGCCGCCCAACCTCCAGCACCGTGAAGTGACCACTCTCGATCAGGTCCTCAATGAACAGCGCCTGACTTGGGAAGCTGTAGTCCTGCTTGACGTCCTGGCGCATCTGCAGCAGGAGCTCAAGATCAATGATCTCCTTGGTCGTCGCATCCTGGGGCAGGACGAGGACCTTGACGTAGCTCTTCCGAAGCTCCCGCAGCGCGACGGCTCGGGTGTTCGCGTTGATGAGCACCCCGGCGGTTGTTATCACGCCAGGATCCAGCTGCCCATCGTTGAGCAGGGCCATCTTTATCCGCTCGTACCCGGAGGTCTCCTGCAGAATCTTGGTGATCGTTGCTTGTGCCTCCGGCCCGTACGGGTTGCCAGCGACCATGTCTTGCACGTCTTGGGACAGTGACTGCAGTTGTGCACTGATGCGGTGGCTATGGGGGTTGAGCAGGACGAGGTCAAGATCCACCGAGGCCACCGGCACGACAAGTTCGCTGCCCTTCCACATGATGCTGGCGCTGGTGCCCTGGCCGGCAGCCGTCGCCTGCCTGGCGGCCTCTAGAGCGGCGGCGATGCCATCGCGGCGTGCCTCAGTGGTGATGCTGGTTTTCATGATCGCTCCTGGCCGCTGGTGGAGTTGGTCATGATGCCAGCAGGGTCTGACTGATCTGTAGCCATCGCAGCCAGGTCGGTGAGCCCGCGTTCGGTGTAGACCCGCCCCTCGAAGGCGCGGATCAGATCGTCGCTCTCGCCGCGCTCCGACCATCCCGTACCCAGCAACACCGCGACCCCCGGCAGGACGAGGTTGCCTGGCAACTTAAGGACGGTCGCAGCCGATCGCCGCGCGGTGCCACCGTCGCGAGCTACAGCGATCAGAATCGCGTAGCGAGGCCGACCACCGGCGTCCCGGGTGACGACGGAGAGCTGACCGAGCGTCCTCCCCTCCTTCACTGCCTTGCCGGCGAGAAACGTCTTGGCGACCGGGCTGTTCCCGTCCGTCGACCAGTAGGCAACTCCGGCCGCGTCCAGGGCCTCCAGCAGCCGCATGACCATCAGGCGGCTGATCTCGTTGTTAGTCCGGTTGCGGTGCGCGCTCCAGGCGCTACCGACGTCGCGCTGGGCCAGGAGCGTTCCGTAAGTCACCTGGGCTGTACGAAACGCCTCAACGGCCGCCCAACCGGTGCCCTTGAGCCCGAGCAGAAGCTCGAGGGGACGCGATGCGACTGCCCCTAGGAGCTGAGGTTGACCCCGTCCAGTGACCACTTCATCGACGATCTCGAACACAGTCTTGATCTGGCGGTTCTTCCACGGTCCTGTTGCCTTGCCAGGCAGTGGCACGCCACGTGCGGCTGCCCGATCACGTAGATCCCGCCAGCTGAGCCCGGCAACGAGGCCCAGCGTCTCGACAACGTCGGGGTTGGCGGACTGAGCTGCCTCGACCGCCTCAGGCGCGATATCCACCAGGGAGCCCGTGGTGACACAGCCGGCGACCTCAGCCAGTGCCCGGTCATAGCGATGCGGCGCCACGATCGTGTCAGTAGCCAACAGATCTGCACTTGTGTCGAATGTGCTCGACAGGGCGGCTCGCGAGGCCTCTCGCAAGGCGGCTCCGGCCCCAGTTAGCCCGGCATCGGCCGCGGCCACCAGCGCCGTGAGCAAAGCGTTCGAACGGATGCCGCCGACCAACGGTCGACGCTCCGCGATCCAGTGCAGCGCGTCTACCACGTCCTCTCGACCGGTAATCTTTAGCAGAAGAGCGCGTTGCCCTTCTGGCATCGGGATCGGATCAGCGTTAAGAACTGGCACGGTGCCCTATTCTGCCCGGCCCCGCAGCAAAGCCTGATCCGCCACGGCGGGGCGTCCTTGCAGGCCGGATCTGTGTCGGCCGGTCGGCCGCCTTCGTCAGCCGCCGAACCTCCAGCTCCAGTAGCGCGGCCGCCCGCTCGGCCGGCACGTCCTCGGCGAGCAGCGTGCGCAGTTCCTCGCCGAGCGCCGCCGCCTGCTCAACCTCGCTTCGCGCCTCCAGGACCAGGAGCGCCTCCGCCGTCGCCTCCCCGATCCTAACGGTTATGGGCATCGTGGTCGGCGTCCAGCGCCCGGCATTCCTCCCGCGCCTTCGTCAGCGCTGCCGCCTGCCGACTCAGCGTTCTGACCACCGCTTCCTCCACTCGTCCAGCTGACCGACCGCCGGATCATCACACGGCCTCATGCCACGGCCCCGGAACCGAGCCTCACCCCAGCAGGCGGTTACTGGAGACCGCCAGCAGCTATCAAGATCACGAGCTGACACACCTCATGCACTGTCGGATACGGGACCGTAGGGATCTGCATGTGATGCGGCGGCTGCCTGGCTCGTGCGACGGTCCTGCGCTACCTCGCCGGGACGGCTGACCCGGCGGCCGAAGCCTGGTCTGTCCTCCGGAGAGGTGCGACGCAGCCCGACTGCCTGGTCTCGGGGATCCGTTGGCCTTGTCGCCTGTCGGAAGCGCGCGGCTCTGTCGACTCTGCCTTGCCCGCCCTTGGTGACCTGCGCGCCGCGGCGGTGAAGCACGTCGATCCCTCGGAACGGTCACTCGGCCGGTAGGACCGTGGGACGCGAGGATTACGAGGCAGAAACAGGAGGTCGTCTTCCTAGCGTCCGCGGACGTGATGTCGCTGCACAAGCTGACCGCGGGTGACGGGTACACGTACCTGACGCGGCAGGTGGCGGCGTTGGATGCCACCGAGCGAGGTCATGTGGGCCTGGGTGACTACTACTCCCAGCGCGGCGAGTCTCCCGGCGTCTGGGCCGGGAGCGGACTGGCCGGCGTCACCGGGGTGGGTGCCGGACAGCCGGTCGGCGAGGCGCAGATGAAGGCGTTGTTCGGCGAGGGTCGGCATCCCGACGCGGAACGCCTGGAGCGGGAGGCTCTGGCCGCCGGGCGGACCGGCGATCAGGCGCGGGCCGCGGGCGCCCTCGGTCTGCCGTTCCTGACCTACCCCGCGGCCGCCGACGGTTTTCGGGCGCGCTGTGCGCAGGAGTTCGGCGCGGCCAACATGTCGCAGGGGCGGCCGTTCGACGCCCCGCTGCCGGAGGAGGAGCGGGCTCGGATCCGCGGCGAGGTGGCGCGCGGCATGTTCCGCGCCGAGCACGGCCGCCCGCCGGCTGACGCCCGGGAGTTGTCGGGGTTCATCGCCCGGGCGTCCCGGCCGGCCACCACGGCGGTGGCCGGCTACGACCTGACGTTCTCGCCGGTGAAGTCGGTGTCGGCGCTGTGGGCGCTGGCGCCACGGGAGGTCGCCGAGCAGATCGAGGCCGCCCACGCCGCAGCGGTCGCCGACACGCTGGCCTGGCTGGAACGGCACGCCGTCTTCACCCGGCTGGGCGCGGGAGGGGCGCGGCAGGTGGAGACCCGCGGACTGATCGCCGCGGTGTTCACCCACCGCGACTCCCGCGCGGGCGACCCCGACCTGCACAGCCACGTGGCGGTCAGCAACAAGGTGCAGACCCGCGACGGACGGTGGCGGGCGCTGGACGGCCGCGTGCTGTACAAGGCGAACGTCGCGGCCTCGGAGCACTACAACACCCGACTGGAGGCCCACCTGACCGCCGGGCTCGGGGTGCGCTTCGCCGAGCGCCCGGGCCGGGACGCCGACAAGCGGCCGGTGCGCGAGATCGCCGGCCTGGACGCCGGGCTGCTGGCCGCCTGGTCCTCGCGGCGACGGGTGATCGACGTCCGCCGCGGCGAGCTGGCGACGACATTCCAGGCCGAGCACGGCCGGCCACCGACGGCAGCCGAGGCGATCGCGCTCGCCCAGCAGGCCACGCTGGAGACCCGGGAGGCCAAGCACGAGCCGCGCTCGCTGGACGAGCAGCGGGCGGCCTGGCGGCGGCAGGCCCTCGAAGTGCTCGGCGGGCCGGCGGCGCTGGCCATCATGCTCGACCGCGTGTTGGGCGGCCGGCCGCCGCCGCGCCCACCGGGGATCACCGAGGCCTGGGTCCACTCGGCGGCGACCCGGGTGCTGGAGAGGGTCAGCGGGCAGCGGGCGAGCTGGCAGTTCTGGCACGTGCGCGCCGAGGCTGAGCGGGCAGTGCGGGCCGCCGACGTGGCCCCCGACGACGTCGATGTCGCGGTGTCCCGGGTCACCGAGACGGCCCTGTCCCCGGCGCTGTCCGTTCCGCTGGGGGCACCGGATCCGGTGGCCGAGCCCGCCGAGCTACGGCGCTGCGACGGCGCCAGCGTCTACACCGTCGCCGGCGCCCAGCTGTACACCAGCCAGGCGGTGCTGGACGCCGAGACCCGGCTGGTCGCGGCCGCCGGCCGCGGCGGTGGCCGCCGCGCCGATCCGGCGGTGGTGGAGCTGGCGCTGCTGGAGGCCGCCGCCAACGGCACCGAGCTCAACCCCGGACAGGCGCAGCTGGTCCGCCAGCTGGCCGGCAGCGGCGCCCGGCTGCAGCTGGCCGTCGCCCCGGCCGGGGCCGGGAAGACCACCGCGCTGGCGACCCTGGCCCGCGCCTGGACCGCCGGCGGCGGAACGGTGCTCGGGCTGGCCCCCTCCGCGGTCGCCGCGGCAGCGCTGCGCTCCTCCCTGCCCGACCGCTGCGACACCCTGACCAAGCTGGTCTGGTCCCTCGACGAAGCGGAGCTGCCCGACTGGGTGGCCGGCATCGGGCCGGGCACGCTGGTCATCGTCGACGAGGCCGGGATGGCCGGCACCGTGGAGCTGGCCCGCGCCACCGACTACGTCTTGGCCAGGGGCGGCAGCCTCCGGCTGGTCGGTGACCCGCGGCAGCTGACCGCGGTGGCCGCCGGCGGTGTGCTCAGCGAGATCGCCGCCACGCACGGGGCGGTGACGCTGACCCAGCTGGTGCGCTTCGCCGACTCCGCCGAGGCCGCTGCCACCGTCGCTATCCGCGACGGTGACACCACCGGGCTGGGCTTCTACCTCGACGCCGGCCGGGTGCACGTCGGCGAGCTGGCCAGCTGCGCCGACCAGGCCTACGCAGCCTGGGCGGCCGACCGCGCCGCCGGGGTGGACGCGCTGCTGCTGGCGGCCACCCGCGAGGTCGTGGCGCGGCTGAATGAGCGGGCCCGCGCCGACCGGCTGGCCTCCTCCCCCGGCCCGCCCGGCCCCGAGGTGGTGCTGGCCGACGGCACCCGGGCCGGCGCCGGCGATCCTGTTCTCACCCGACGCAACGACCGGACCCTGCCGCTGGGCGCCACCGACTGGGTGAAGAACGGCGACCGCTTCACCGTGCAAGCGGTCGGCGACGATGGCACCCTCATGGTCACCCACACCGGCACCGGCCGGCACCTGACCCTGCCGGCGGCTTATGTCCGCGAGCACGTGCAGCTGGGCTACGCGGCCACCGTGCACGGCGCCCAGGGCGTCACCGCCGACACCTGCCACACCGTCCTGACCGGAACCGAGAGCCGGCAACTGCTCTACGTGGCGCTCTCCCGCGGCCGCTCCGCCAACCACCTCTACCTCTCCACTGTGGCCGACGGCGACCCGCACAGCATCATCACCCCCGCCGCCGTCTTTCCGCCGACCGCGACCGACCTGCTGGTGGCCATGCTGGCCCGCGACGACGCGCAGACCTCGGCCACCGCCATCCGCCGGGCGCTGGCCGACCCGGCCGGGCAGCTGCACACCGCCGCCGTCCGCTACGCCGACGCGCTGCGCTTCGCCGCCGAGCACCGCCTCGAACCGGGAACAGGAGAACAACTGGAGGACGCCGCCGACAATCTCCTGCCCGGGCTGACCGCGGCACCGGCCTGGCCGACCCTGCGCGGCCACCTGGCGCTGCTGGCCCTGGCCGGCAGCGACCCGCTCGCCGCGCTCACCCACACCGCCGGCATGCGTGACCTGGACAGCGCCGCCGACCCCGCCGCCGTCCTGGACTGGCGACTACCTGCCGCCGGCCCGCCCGGTCCGCTGCCGTGGCTGCCCGCCGTCCCTCCCGCGCTGGCCGACGATCCGCACTGGGGCCCCTACCTGGCCGCCCGCGCCGGCCACCTCACCGGCTGCGCGGCCCGGGTCGCCGCCACTGCCGCGACCATGACCCCGACCACCGCACCCGGCTGGGCGGGCTCCCTGCTGGCCCCCGAACAAGCCGCGCTGCGCGCGGACCTCGCCGTCTGGCGGGCCGCCCTCGATGTTCCAGACCAGGACCGGCGCCCCACCGGCCCGCCGCGATTCCCGACCGCCGAACGACACCACCAGGCCCGACTGGACCGAGCCATCGCCGTCACCCCCACCCCGGGACGGTCGGTGTGGATGGCGCTGGCCGACAGCCTCGACCCGCGCATCCGCCGCGACACCCACTGGCCGGCCCTGGCCGAACGGCTGGCCGCCGCCGACCGCGCCGGCCTCGACGCCGCCGGCCTGCTCGCCGCCGTCGCCGCCCGGCGGCCGCTACCCGACGACCTGCCCGCCGCCGCCCTGTGGTGGCGGCTCGCACCGCACCTGTCCCCCGCGACCGTGCCCGCCACCGGACCCGACGCCGGAGCGCTGCGCCCCCAGTGGTGCGCCACCCTCCTCGAGCTGCTGCCCGTCAAGCACCGCCACCAGGTGCTCGGCGCCCCGGCCTGGCCGGCGCTGGTCGCCGCGGTCACCACCGGCATCCGCGCCGGCTGGACGCCGACCGATCTCCTCGACGCCGCCGTCACCGGCCTCCCCGCGGCGGTCACCGCGCAGGCCGGCGACGAGATCGCCGAGGCCCTGGTGTTCCGCGTCGCCGCGCTCACCGACCCCGCACCCATCGACGCCCCCGAGCCGCTGCCGGCCGACCTGCAACCACCCGACGACGCCCACCAGCTCCCCCCGGCCCAGGACGACGCGGCGTCCGCGGTCACCGACCATCCGGACCTGACCGGCGCGGACCAGGAGCCCTCCGCCCCCCACGACGGTGAGTCGCCGCCGGCCGACCGGCGGTACCGCACCCCCGACCCCTTCGCCCTCGGCGAACCGCCCACCGACGACGCCGACTACCTGCTCGACCAGCACTTCTGGGCCACCGCCGCCGTCAGCCGCGACCGGCTCATCGAGCTCAACACCCAGACCGCCACCTTCTACACCGGCCACTACCCCGACTCCTGGGCGGCGGACTACCTGCGCGAGCGGCTGGGCACCGACCTCACCGGCGACCCACGGTTCGCCCCCGGCTACGCCCCCGCCGGCTGGACCGCCCTCGTCGACCACCTGCGCGGCCACGGCGCCACCGACACCGAACTACTCGCCGCCGGCCTCGCCCAGCGAGCCCGCACCGGCACGCTGATCGACCGGTTCCGCGACCGACTCACCTTCCCCATCCACGACCGGGACGGCGCCGTCGTCGGCTTCATCGCCCGCCGCAACCCCACCGCACCCGACGACGGACGCGCCGAGCCCAAATACCTCAACACCCCGGGCACCGACCTGTACCGGAAGGGCGAGCATCTGTTCGGGCTCCACGAGGGCCGGGCCGCCCTGGCCGCCGGAGCCACCCCGGCCCTCGTCGAAGGCCCACTGGACGCCATCGCCCTCACCCTGGCCGGCGCCGGACGCACCGTCGGCGTGGCCACCCTCGGCACCGCCCTCACCGACCGGCAGGCCGACCTGCTCCTCCCCCACGTCGACGACGGCGCCCCCGGCATCCTGGCGGCCACCGACAACGACCCCGCCGGGCAGCAGGCCGCCGAGCGCATCTACTGGCAGCTCACCACCCGCGGCGACGACCCGCGCCGCCTTGCCCTCCCCGACGGGCTCGATCCCGCTGACCTCTTCCACCGCGACGGCTCAGCCCGACTGCGGACGGCTATCGATAGCTCAGGCAGCCTCGCCGACGCCCTGCTCGACGCACGCCTCACCCCGAGCGTGCGCGACCAAAGCACCTCGGGCATCCCCGCCACGCTTCGCGACGTGGCCGCCGTCATCGTCGCTCTGCCACCGGGCCGCTGGCTGGCCCACATCGACCGAGTCACCGAGGTCCTCGGCGTGCCACCCGGCGTTGTCCACCAAGCCGTGCTCAACACCGATCCGAGCACCGCATCTCGCCACCCGTTCACGCCCGGCACCCAGCAGGCGTCCCGGTTGACGCCCCCATCCGAAGATCTTCACCGGGCGGGTCATACGGGACGGCCGTCGCATGGCACCCAGCCGGACGTGCGCCCTTCCCGTTAGGCTCGACTTGCGGGGGACGGCCAACGGGCCGGGCCGAGCATCATCATGGCCCCCGGGTCGCTGCCACTGCTGGTCCGGCCTTGATGCTGAGAGGGTGGAGCCTCACGTCTCGCTTGGACTCGCCCTCGACGCGGGCCCGGGCACGCTGGCCCGCGCTCGTCGGTGCGGGCGCCTCCGCGTCGGCCGGCCTGGCTACCGCCTGGGAAGTGAGCCAGGAGCTCATCAGACCCAGATTCGCGAGTAGCGACTTTCGGGCCGTGATCATCATGCGTGGCCCTTCATCGTGTGTGGTGGATCAAGGACTGGGTTGGACGGCTAGGTGTCGGCTAGGTGGGCGCTGCGCTGCGCCGAGGGATGGTCGAGGGCTGCAAGCAACCAGTTCCGCTACGGCACCTGCACCTGCACCTGCACCTGCACCTGCACCTGCCAGCACTACGCGCCGTCGTGGAGTGAGAGGTCACGGAAACTGTCGAACCGTCGTGCAAGATGAACTCGTGAACGTAGCCTGAGATCTTCGGGCCGCCACCGAAGGTCCACGGAAATCGGGACGTCCTCGCCGGACCTGTCGAGCAACTACCGCGACGGAGGGGGCTGATACCCTTCCGGAATGGTCACCGCTGCCCGGATCCACTGGGGTACTGGCTCGGGACTCAGCTCGGGAGTGCGTCGCACCCAGACGTGAGTAGTTTGCGCGACAGCGACTTGATCATCGTCGGCCCACATAACATGCCCGATATCAAGACTGGTGCGTCGCGTCGCGACGACAGCGGTCTCGATCCTGAGCGACTCATCCAGTCCCACGGCTCGCAAATACCGGCATCCGGTCTCAACTACCGGCAGCCCGTACCCGTCCTGCAGTATGCCGCTGACTGGATGTCCCAAGACTCTGAGGAGCTCGGAGAAGCCGTCGTCCATCCAGGAGAAGTAGCGGCCGTAGAAGGCGATGACCTGGTCGACATCTCCCATGGAGAGTCGTCGGCTTGTGATGGCGAGTGTCACTGCTCTTGGCCCTTCCTCCGTCATCTCACGGCACGATTCCGGTGGGCTCAACCGGAGCGCTGAGCGCGGCCACGTCGGGGTTCGCGGCGGCCAGGGGCAAAATAGCATGCAACCGTACGGCCGATCGGGGTGCGGACCGGCTCGCAGTGACTGCTTCACGCATGGGGACTGCTCTTCTCCAGGGGCTGTGCGGTGAGACTCGTGCAGATCATCGTCTCGTCGCGCGCCCCGCGTTCGCGCGTCGCGATGACGCCATGCCCGTCGGCCCGATGCCGGACGGTGGCGGGCTGGGCGCAGAACAGCGGTGCCTGGTTACGGTGTCGTACCCGGGCCCGGTCGGGTAGCGCGCCGGCCTCGCGAAGGCTCTCGACGAGCAGTGGTGTCATCAACGGCCCATGTACGACCAGGCCCGGGTATCCTCGACCGGTCTGGCGTAGGGCCAGTCGTAGTGAATACGGTGTGCGTTGGCGGTGCCCGCGCTGAAGCGCATCAGCAGCGTCGGGCCGGTGGCCAGGGACCACTCCGCCGCGCCGTCGCGGCAGCGGGACTCCGGCCGGGTGGAGGGCTGCGGCCGACTCGGGCGGCGGGGGGCCGTCGGCCGGGCCGGGGGCCTCCCGAAACACCAGATCCTGCCGTTCCTCGACCCGGAGCAGCCCGTCCCGTCCGGAGGGACGGGTCTCGAGGACGACCTCCCAGGAGTGGGCGTTGGCGATCGACTCCACCGTGGTCCGAGCGCACGAGCAAGCAGCGGGCGCCCGTCATGCGCCGCCCAAGGATGTGTCGGCCGAGGCGCTGGCTCCGCTGCTGCCGGAGCCGGCCACGACGTCCTCGGCCGTGGCCGAGCCGGCGGGCCACACAGGGCTGAGTCGAATGACAACAATCCGCCCGCGTCAACTCATCGCGGCCGGGACCGGGAGGCGTTGGGCCGCTCCCGCGGCGGGCTTACCACGAAGATCCACCCGCTGGCCGACACCAACTGCCGGCCGCTGGTACACGTGACCACCGCCGGGCAGCGGCACGACTCGCTGGCCTTCGACCCGCTGATGAAGAAGCTGCGGGTAGTTCGCGCGGGCGACCCTCCCGGCCGCGGACCCGGCCGGATCGGATGCTAGCGGACAAGGCCTACTCCAACCGGAGGATCCGCACTGAGCTGCGCCGACGCCCGATCAAGGCGACCATCCCGGAGAAGACCGACCAGCAGAAACGCCGCGCCGCGAAAGGCTGGGCCGGAGGCCGACCACCGGCGTTCGACGGCGAGGCGTACAGGGTGCGCAACACCGTCGAGCGAGCGATCAACAAGCTCAAGGGTTTCCGGGCGGTCGCCATGCGCACCGACAAGCGCGAGTTCGTGTACCGCGGCACGATCGATGTCGCATCGATCAGGATCTGACTCCGCGACCCCGCGAAGCAAGATCCAGGAGACACGCCCTAGCGAAGCAGGCCATGCTGATCCCACCCCCGCTGCATCTTTCGGGGATGAGTAATCCGAAGAAGCCGAGCTTCTTCATCTGCTCGATCAGTTCCTCCGGGTACCGGTCGACCCCCTCGAAGTGACGGACCCTCGGCCGCAACCGGTTATCCACGAATTGGGCGACGAGCGCGACGAGATCACTCTCGTGTTCGGCCAACGAAACCACTCCGCGCTCCCCCGGGGTCATGGACTGATCGATCAACCGATCGTAGACTCCGGCCATGAAGGACATCTACCCCGCGTACTCTTCCGTGCCCGCCGGTTGGTTGGTGCCCGTGGAGGACCAGCCCGATTATCCCGAGCGCCCCGACTCGGCCGTAGGGGGCACCTTGAACCTCACCGAGGCGCTGGTCGACCGGCACGTGCGCGAGGGGCGCGGGGACCGTGTCGCTATCCACCTCGCCGACGACGGCAGCCTGTACACCTACGCCGACCTGAGCCGCGCGAGCGCCCGACTGGCGCACGCACTGCAGGAACTCGGTGTGGGCCCTGGCGACCGGGTCGCCGTGCGGACTCCCAACCGACCCGAGGCGCTGATCGCGTTCCTCGCCGCCTGGCGCCTGGGCGCCATCTCGGTCCTCGTCCCCGCCGCTGCCCGGCGCGATGAGCTGCGCTTCTTCCTGAACGACACGCTCGTCAAGGTGCTCGTGGTAGCGAACACCAGCGCCAGCCTGGACGAGTTGGACGCTTTGGGGCGAAGCGACATCGCGTCGGTGGAACACGTGATCGCCTATCCGGACGCCGCCGGCACCGAGCATCTCTCATGGGAGGCACTCATCGAGGGACAGCCGGAGAGCTTCGACCCGGTACCGCATCCGGCGGACGCCGTGGGCGTCATCTGGCACACCGGCGGGACCACCGGTGTCCCGAAGGCTTGCTACCACACTGCGCGACGCCTGCTGCTCGCAGCCGAGTGCACGGTCGCCGGCTACGACGTATCGGACGACGACGTCCACATGTTCCCTGCGCCAATCGGACACGCCGCCGGTTGGCTGTCCCGGGCCACGTTCTCGCTCGTCGCCGGAATCACGTTCGTCGAACTGGAGGACTTCAGCAACCCAGAGACGGTACTGCGCGCGGTGGGCGACTACGGGGTTACCTGGCTGCTGGCCATGGGCACGACCTGGGCGCAGATGCTGCCGGTTCTCGAGAACGATCCAGCCGCATACGACCTCTCCTCGCTGCGCCGGACATACGCGCCGTTCATCACGAGCAACGGCCAGTGGTTGCACGAGGCCTGGCGCAAGCACGGCCTGGATCTGCTCAACCCCGTGGGCAGCACCGCCTTCGCTGCCTGGTTCTTCATCCCGCCGCACGACGGCCGTACTCCTCCGCTGAGCATCTGGGCGCCGACGGACGGATGGATCGCCCGAGTCGTGACCCCCTACACCTCGCCATTGGAGGACGTGCCACCCGGTGAGATCGGGCAGCTGGCGGTCCGAGGCGTCACCGGACTCACCTATTGGAACCGCCCCGAGCTGCAGTCCCGCGACGTTCGTGAAGGGTGGACCGTCACCGACGACCTCGTCCGCGTAGATGCCGACGGCCACTACTGGTACATGGGCCGGTCCGACATGATGATCACCCCCGGTGGTCACAAGGTGGCGCCGGTCGAGGTGGAGCAGGCCCTTTCCGCACACGAGGCGGTCGCCGAGGTGGCCGTCACCGCCGCGCCGGACGCGAAGCTCGGGCAGACCGTCATGGCGTGGGTCGTCCTGACCCCGGGCACCGAACCAGACGAGGCGCTTCGTGTCGAGCTCCAGAGGTTCGTGAAGGACCGCCTGGCTCCCTACAAGTACCCGCGGCAGATCGTCTTCCTGGAGCGGCTCCCCCGTGACCCCCTCGGGAAGATCGTGATGAAGACCCTCGCCGGTTGGGCGGACACCGGCGAGTTCCCGGCGGGTTCTCGTGTCCGCTGATCGCCCCGACTGGGCCGATGCCGGCGCCTTCCGGGTGGCGCCCGGGGTCTACCGGGTGCCGCTGCCCCTTCCCATGGATGGCCTGCGGGCGGTCAACGTCTATGTCATCGAGGACGAAGACGGGCTCGTCATGATAGACGGGGGCTGGGCCCTCGAGCAGTCCCGCAGCCAACTGTCTGCGGCCCTGGGCTCCCTGGGTTACCGGCTCGGCGACATCCGCCGCTTCCTCGTCACCCATCTACACCGGGACCACTACACCCAGGCCATCGCCCTCCGGCGGGATGTCGGTGCACACGTCAGCCTCGGCGTCGGCGAGAAACCTGCCATCGATCTGCTCCTGACCGATGACCCCCTGCGCCGTTTCGAGCCGCAGATCGTGGCGCTGCGCGCCAGCGGCGCCGACGCACTCATCGAGAGACTGCGGCGCGCCGACATGGTGGAGGGTCCGATCGAGGACTGGGAGCCGCCTGACGACTGGCTGGAGAGGGGCGCCCAGATAGCGCTGCGCGGACGGACACTGCTGGCGATCCCGACGCCCGGCCACACCCAGGGGCATGTCGTCTTCGCCGATCCCGAGGCGGGACTGCTGTTCGCCGGGGACCACGTCCTGCCACACATCACGCCGTCCATCGGGTTCGAGCCCATCCCCGCACCACTCCCCCTGGGCGACTACATGGACTCCCTGCGGGTGGTGCTCGAGTTGCCCGACCTCCGACTCCTCCCAGCCCACGGGCCGGTCACTGACAGCGCGCACGATAGGGTAAAGGAGCTTCTGGACCACCATGACGACCGCCTCGCCAGGTGCCTGGCCGCGGTCGCCTCCGGAGCGACCACTGCCCAGGAGGTCGCCACGGTCCTGGGCTGGACCCGCCGGCAGCGCCGTCTGGACTCACTCGATGACTTCAACCAGATGCTGGCCGTCGTGGAGACCCACGCCCACCTCCAACTGCTTGCGTCCATGGGCCGGCTCCACGCGCGCTCCGGCTATGGCCCGACCATCTACACTCCATCCGCGACCAGCCCCCAGTCTTGACCAGGAGCGGCTGCACCTCCGATGCCTAGCTCCGGGCTCGGCTTGCGGCCCCGGCGGCGAAGCGGCGGACGGCGGCGGCATGCTCGGCGGATTCCTGACAACGCAACGTTGCCTCGACCTCCTCCCGGACGGCGTCCCGCAGGCCGGGCACGGCGAGCAGGTCCTTGGTGGCGCCGACCGCCGAGACGGACGACTCAGCGGCCAGCTGCCGAGCCCGCTCGGCGAGCGCCTGCGGCAGGTCGCCGTCCGGCACGACGACGTCCACCAGCCCGAGGGCTAGCGCCTCCTGCGCACCGACCCGCTCCCCCCCGATCAGTAGCCGCCGCGCGGCCCGGTCCCCGGCCTTGGCCGGGAGCAGTCGGGTGACCCCCCAGTCCCCGGGCAGCGCCAGCGCCGGCCAAGCGGGCACGAATACGGTGCTCGCCGCGGCGATCCGCAGGTCACAGGTGAGCGCCAGGCCGATCCCCGCACCTGCCACCGAGCCGTGGAGCCCGGCAAGGGTGGGCTGAGGCATCTCAGCCAGCCGGACGACGACGTCGAACGCCCGGGCGAGGCGAGCGCGCTCCGCGGTCCGCGCGCTGGCCAGTTCCTCCCCCTGCAGTAGGTGCCTCTGCGGTCGCTGCGCCATGTCGCGGACGTCCGAGCCGGCACAGAAGGCGCGGCCATTGCCGCGCACCACCACGACGCCGACACCGGTGTCCTCGCGCAGTTCCTCCAGCGCGGCGTGCAGATCCTCCACGAGCTCGGCGTCGATGGCGTTCAGCCGGTCGGGGCGGTCCAGCACCAGCTCCGCCACTCGATCCGCCCGGGTGCGGACCAGGCCGCGCGGTGGCGCGGTCACGAGGCCGCGCCAGGTCCGGCGGCCTGCAGCTGCTCCCGAAGCCGACGACGCTGGATCTTTCCGACACCGTCCTTGGGGAGCTGGTCGACGAACTCGATTCGGCGCGGATACTTGTAGGACGCGATGGAGTCCTTGACGTGCGCCTGCAGTCGCGCGGCCAGTTCGTCGCCCGGGGTGGCCGTTTTGTTCACCACCACGACCGCCGTCACCACCTGGCCGCGCACGGAGTCCGGTGCCGGAACGACGCAGACCTCGGCCACGGCGGGGTGTGAGGACAGCGCCCGCTCCACCTCGATCGGCGCCACCTGTCGGCCGCCGGTGACGATCATGTCGTCCAGCCGCCCGTGGAACCACAGCCAACCGTCGTCGTCGCGGAAATATGCGTCGTCGAGCAGGCTCCAGCCGTCGACGACGTCGCGTCGACTGCGCTCGGCCGCGGCCGGGTGCGCGTTGATCCAGTAGGTGATGCCCGTCGGCCCACGGACGGCCAGGCGCCCCGGCTCTCCGGAGGGGGCCAGGCCGCCGTCGGGAGCCAGCAGCCGGGCCTCATACCCGGGCAGTGGCGCACCGACCGACAGCCCAGGGGCGGCCTTCGTCCCGCCGATGTCGGAGTCGATGAACAGGTGCCGCATCGGCGTCATGCCGACGGCGTTGCGCAGCGGGACCGACATCAGCGCCGCCCACTTCCCCTGGGTGGGAGGGTCGAGCACCTCACCGGAGCTCACCGCGCTGACCAGCGGGAGGTCCCGGGTCACCTCGTGCGGTGGTGGCTCGGCCAACATCATCCGGTACATCGTTGCCGCTCCGGCCATGGTGGTGACGCCGAGGTCGGTCAGTGCCGTCCACATGTCCGCCGGCCCGGGCCGGTCCAGCAGGACGACGGCGCCGCCGGCGCGCAGCGGGAAGTTGATCTTCTCCCCGTTGCCGAAGGCGTGCCCGATGGGAGCGTGGGTCAGGAAGACGGAGTTGTCCGTCGCCCCGCGAGCGGCGATGTTGAGATCTGCGAGAGCAACCTCGGCGGCGTGGGTGTGCAGGCAGCCCTTCGGCAGGCCGGTTGTGCCACCCGTGTAGTAGATGCCCGAGGCGTCCAGCGGCCGCGTGGGATGGGGCTCGAAGACCTCGGGCTGACCCGCGGCGATCTCATCCAGCGTAGGGCCGCCGGCCACTGACTCCGGCCAGCCGATGACGTGCCGCACGGTCGGGGTGGCAGGGAGGGCCTTCTCCAGTTCGCCGGCGTGGGCGCTCGAGCAGACGACGGCCACCGCTTCCGTGTCGTTGGCCATGAACGTCACTTCCCCTGCGGCCTCGAGCACGGACGAGGGCACGACGATGCCGCCGAGGCGCCACACGGCCAATTGCACGACGACGGTCTCAGGCACGTCGGGCATGCGCACCAGCACGCGGTCACCCGGCCGCACGCCAGTCCTGGCCAGACCGGCGGCCGTCCTGACGACGCGCCCGAGCAGCTCACCGTAGGTCCATGTCACGGGACCGGAGGCGGTGACCGCGAACACGGCAGGCCGGTCGGGCCCCAGCCGGGCGATCGTGTCGTCGAGCAGCGCGACGCAGGCGTTCAGCGGCCGCGGGGACCAGGCGTAGGACAGCGTCGGCGCCCCGAACGTGAGCAGCGGGAGGTGCTCGGGCTCCGGCAGGAACCGGCGCGGCACGTTGCCGAACAGCGTCGCACCCCAGCTGGCTGTCACCCCCTTCTCATCGGTGGCCACGGCTTCTTCTCCGCCGGTGTCGTCCACGGTCCTCTCCTCACTTCGCGTCGGTGGTGGTGGGTGGCTTCAGGCCGAAGAGCCGGCAGGCGTTGCGCCAGAGCACGTTCTCGGTCAGCTCCTCGGAGAAGGGGAGCCCGCGGAACTCCTTCGCGAGCCGGGAAATGGCGGGCGACGAAGGCCAGTCGCTGCCGAACAGGACGCGATCGCCCACCCGGTCCAGCTCGGGGAACAGCGCGGCGATCCGGCGCGCGGGCAGTCCCGACAGCTCCATCCACACGTTGCCTCGCATGCGGGTCAACTCGAACACCTGCTGCGTCCAGAACCCGCGGCCCGAGTGGGCACACAGCACCTGGAGGTCGGGGAAATCGGCGGCGACCTCGTCCACCAGCAGCGGGTCACAGAACCGCATCTTCGCGCCGGGGAAGACCGAGGAACCGACATGCACCATCACTGGGATGCGCCGCTCCTCGGCGATCGCGAACAGCGGGTACAGCGACCGGTCGTTCGCCGGCAGCTGGTGGCTCATCGGGTGCACCTTGAGGCCTCGGGCACCAGCGTCGATCGCCGCCGCGAAACGGCGCGACGCGTCCGGCGCTGAGCGCGGGTCGTACTGCACGAACGGCAGGATCCGATCCGTGCCGACGGCCTCGTCCAGGGCGTACTCCTGCACCGGCTCACGGCCGCTCGGAATGGCCACTGCGACGTCCACCCCCTGGCTGTCCAGATACGCGAGCAGCCGATCGCCGGTCGGACCGCCGCCAGCCAGCACCTCGCGGACCTCCGGAGCGGCCAGCTGGTCGGCCAGCCGGAGCCCCTCGGGAATCCAGCGGTCACGGGCCCCGACATGGACGTGGCAGTCCACGAGCATTGACATGACGGCTAACCTACCAATCGACTCATCAATCGACCAGCAAGGTGAAGCCGATGGCGCCGCTCTCCATCCAAGCTCCCGACGACGGCACAGTCCTGGGCCAGCTGCCGACCGACGATGCGGCGAGCATCGACGCCAAGGTGAAGGCCGCCGCACGGGCCATGGCCGGTTGGGTCGATGCGGGTCCCATGCGCCGGGCGGAGGTGCTGCTGCAGATCGCCGCCGACACGAAGGCGGCCCTGCCGGAGCTGGCGGAGAAGCTCTCCAAGGAGCAGGGCAAGACGCGCAAGGAAGCGCTGATGGAGCTGGACCGTTACATCGGGCCATTCATCCAGTACGCCGGGCTGGCAACCGCTGTCGGAGGTCGGCACCACCAACTCGGCGGCGGCGTCGCCGGCCACGTGGAGCGCGGGCCGGTCGGCGTCACCGCGGCGATCGTCCCCTGGAACTTCCCGGCCTCGCTGTTCGGCAGCAAGCTCGCCCCCGCCCTCGCGGCCGGCTGCGGCTTTCTCATCAAGCCCGCCGAAACCACACCTCTGATCACCCTGCGGCTCGCGGAGATCGCCCAGGTCCACTTGCCCGAGGGCCTGCTCGACGTCGTGATCGGCGGGCCGGACGTCGGCGAGCTGCTGGTCGAGCATCCCGGTGTGGCCCGCGTCGCGTTCACCGGCTCCACCGCCGTGGGACGACGGATCGCCGCCCGCGCCGGCCAGGGGCTGAAGCGGGTGAGCCTGGAGCTGGGCGGTTGTGACCCGTTCGTGTTGCTCGCCGGCGCCGACACGGGCGCCGCTGCCCGGGCGCTCATGGGCACCCGGTTCTACAACGCAGGCCAGGTATGCGTCGCACCCAAGCGGCTGATCGTCCAGGACGCGGTCGCCGACGAGATGATCGATCTCCTGACCACGCGGATCAACCGGGTCGTGCCCGGCCCGAGCCTGGCTCCGGAGTCCACCATGGGACCGCTGCACACCGAGCGGGGCCGGGCCGTCCTGGAGGAACAGATCGCCGACGCCGTGGACGCCGGGGCCGAGCTCGTCGGTGGCGGCCGCCCGGACGGTGAAAGGACGGGACGGGGCTGGTTCGTTCGCCCGGCCCTCCTCCTCGACCCGCCGCAGGGCGCGCGCGTCCGCACCGAGGAGACGTTCGGCCCCGTCCTGTCCGTCGTCCGCGTACGGGACGAGGACGAGGCGATCGCGGTGGCGAACGAGACCCCGTACGGGCTCGGCGCCTCGGTCTGGTCGGCGGACCGGCAGCGGGCCTGGGACGTCGCCCGGCGCATCCCCGCCGGTTATACCTGGATCAACGCCCTCGGCCGGGTCTACGACGAGCTGCCCTTCGGTGGCGTCCGGGCCTCCGGGATGGGACGCGAACACGGCGTCGAAGCGCTCGAGTCCTATCTCGAGGACCGAACCTTCATCTATCCGGCCGCTTCCCATTGAGACCACACCGACCACAGCATGCGGCGCGCCCGTGCGGCGGCCACGAACTCACGACGGGTGATCACATGTACTTCGAGGATCTGTCCGAGGGCGCGGTGTACCGCACCGGCTCCCACGTGCTGACAGCGGACGAGCTGCGCGAGTTCGCCGCGGCGTACGACCCCCAGCCGATGCACCTCGACCGCGACTTCGCGGCCAGGGGGCCCTTCGGCGATGTCATTGCCTCCGGCTTCCAGACCATGGCCCTCGCCTGGCGGCTGTGGGTGGATACCGGCATGGGCGACCACGGTCGCGGCGGAATCGGTCTCGGGGAGGCCCGCTGGCACCGGCCGCTCTACGCCGGCACGGAAGTGCGCAGCATCGTCCACATCGATCAGGTCCGGCTGACCAGCCAGGGCAAGGGCCTGGCCACCATGCGGTTCGAGCTCGTCGACCAGGACGGCCAGCTGTTGCTGGAGTTCTCGACGACGGGTCTGTTTGCGCGGCTGGCCGACGAGGTCGACTCACTGGCGGTCGAACGGTGACCGGCACGACGGAGGGCTCCGCGGGCGTGCCCGCGCGGGAACTGTCGGACGAGGAACTGGAACGGCAGGGCACCTACACACATGCGACCCGCACGTGGGTGCTGTTGCACGGCACGGCCGAGCAGTTCCGCCACCACACGGAACGCATGCTGGAGCTCGAGCAGGAGTACCTCCGGCGCCATCCCAAACGGACCTGGCAGGGCATCGCGCGGACCGACGACGTGGCGGGCCTCGACCCGCTGAGCCGGCTGAGGTTGGAGCTGCGGGGTGTCATGCGCCAGATCGATGCGCTGCTTTCAGACCCCACGCTTCCCGGCGCGAGCGGGACGAGGGACCGCGCCGTGGGTGTGCCGGAGTTGCTGCGCCGCTTCGCGGCGGCCGAGGACGGCCGGCTGCACAAGCTGGAGGCGCACCAGCTGGCCCGTGAGGTTGGCGTGCCGCCATTGGAGCTGGCCGAGTTGTACAAGGCCGATCCCCCGCTGCTGCGCGCCGAGGGTGACTACCGCGTCCTGACCCACGAGGGGCAGCGCAGGCTGGAGCGGCCGGGCGCTTGAGCCGCAAGGGGGCGTCTCTATGTCGCTGTCACGCGGCGGCCGCCTCGGGGACGGTTGGTGTCGTCGTGGGCGCCTGGTAGGGGGTGCGGTCTCGGAGCATAGCGAACAGGACGTCGGCGCGGCGGCGGGCCAGGCAGATGAGGGCGGCGTTGTGTCGCTTGCCCTGGGCGCGCTTGCGGTCGTAGTAGGTCCGGCTGGTGGGGTCGGCGAGACTGGCGAAAGCCGACAAGAACAAGGCGCAGACTTCAGCGCGTGGTTGCCGCGCTGGGAGCGCGTTTCGCTGCGGATCGAGGAGCCGGATCGGCGGGTCACCGGGGCCAGGCCGGCGTAGGCCGCGAGGTGTCCGGCGGTGGGGAACGCGGTGCCGTCGCCGACGTTGGTGAGGGTCTTCAGGGCGGTATTGAACCCGGGGCCGGGCATCGAGGTCAGGACCTCGGCAAGAGGGTGGGCCTCGAGGTCCGCAGCCAGAGCGGCCCGCTCCTGGCGGGTGTCGCGCAGTTGGGCGGCGACTCCGGCGATGACCCGGCCGAACGCGCTGCGGTGCCGGGGACTATGAGGGTCTGGGTGCCCAGTGCGATGAGGAGCTGGGCGGGCAGTGGTGCGTGTGCCAGCCGCGGGGACCGGGGCTGCAGAACCTCGGTGATGCCGTCGGAGTCGAGGGCGCGCAGCTGCTGCGGGGTCGGGGCGGCCGCGAGCAGGTCCAGGACGCCACCGCGGTCCAGGTGCGGCCCGAGCAGCCGTTCCAGGGCAGGGTGGACGTATAGCAGGGCGTCCCGCAGCCGGTTGGTCAGCCGGGTGCACTGGGCGGCCAGGTCGTCGTCGTAGCCGGCGAGCACGGTCAGCTCGGCGAGGGTCTCGTCGTCGGTGCCGACCCGCCGCAGGGTGTGGGGCATGGTGCGGGCGGCGTCGGCGATGACGTAGGTGTCCCGGGTGTCCGTCCCCTCCCCGGGGTGCAGGTCGGCGATCCGGCGCATCGCCAGCCCGGGCAGGTAGGCGACCTCGATGCCCAGCGAACGAGCGACGGCGATCGACGGGGCGCCGATCGAGGCGGGCTGGTCGACGATCGCCAGCACTGGGCCGTGCTCGGTCAGCCGGGTGAACATCTCGGTCAGCGCGGTCTGGTCGTTGGGCAGTGGCCGGTCGTGCAGCCGTCGCCCGGCCGGATCCAGGGCGCAGGCGTGATGCTCGGACTTGCCCACGTCTAGCTGTACTGACCCGCAGGTCCCAGGTGGGGCCGATTCAGGTTGTAGTGGTCCAGCCAGATCGGCAAGAGGGTGTGAACGCCGGTCGAAAACTGACCCCCTGGGCGTCGGGCGGGTTCCACGGCGGATTCGCGTGGTCGTGGCAACGCTGACGCCATCACTGTGCCAGCTCGAGCTCCATGGCGCCGGTGGGGCTGCGCCAGCCGAGGCGCTTGCGAGGACGCTCGTTGAGCCGCCGCTCGACCGCTCTGAGCTCGTCGGCCGTGTACTTCTGGAGGTCACCGCCCTTGGGGAAGTACTGACGGAGCAGCCCGTTGGTGTTCTCGTTGGTGCCGCGCAGCCACGGCTGGCGGGGTGGGCGAAGAAGATGCCGTCGGCGAAGTGCTCGGCGAGCAGGTCATGGCGGGCCATCTCCGGGGCGTGTCTCATCAGCTGTGTAAGGGGCGTGGCCTGAGATAGCTGTCGGGCCGACCCCGGCAGCTGGAACAGGAGCACCCTTGACCACCATGACCAACGCCTCGACGCCGGACCCGGCATCGGGCACCCCAGGCCCTGCGGAGCGGCTGGCCGGGATGTTGTCTCCCGAGGCGATCGACGGGCTGTTGGCCGACGCCGAGGCCGCCGGCACGGCGATCGACGGCCCGGACGGGCTGCTGGCTCGCATGACCAAGGCAGTCCTCGAGCGGGCCCTGGACGTGGAGATCACCGACCACCTGGGCTACGAGGCCGGTGACCCGGCCGGCAACGGCTCGGGCAACTCCCGCAACGGGCACGGCCGCAAGACGGTGCACACCACCGCCGGCCCGGTCGAGCTCACCCTTCCGCGAGAACGCAACGGCAGCTTCGCCCCCGTGATCGTGCCCAAGCGCAAGCGGCGCCTGGGCAACGTCGAAGACATGATCATCAGCCTCTACGCCCGGGGCATGTCCACCCGGGACATCACCCCCCACCTCGAGGAGATCTACGGCGCAACCGTGTCCGCCGCGACGATCAGCCGGGTCACCGACGTGGTCGCCGATGAGATCGCCGCCTGGCAAAACCGGCCGGTCGATCCGGTGTATCCGATCCTGTACATCGACGCGATCCGGATCAAGATCCGTGACGCCGGAGTGGTGGCCAACAAGGCCGCCCACCTGGTCGTCGGATCGATCTGGAGGGCCGCAAGCAGGTTCTGGGGGTGTGGATCCAGTAGACCGAGGGCGCCAAGTTCTGGTCCGGTGTGCTCACCGAGCTGCGCAACCGCGGCCTCAAGGACGCGCTATTCGTCTGCTGCGACGGTCTGACCGGCCTCCCGGCGCGGTTAACGCCGTCTGGCCGCAGGCCGTGGTGCAGACCTGCGTGGTGCGCCTGATCGGCGCCTCGATGCGCTACGTGTCCTGGAAGGACCGCGAGGCGATGACCGCGGCGCTGCGGCCGATCTACACCGCCCCCACCGTGCAGGCCGCCGAGCTGGCGTTCAGCGCCTTCAGGGACGAGTGGGGCACCCGGGCGGCCGGAGCGGTCGCCGCCTGGGAGCGGGCCTGGGAAGAGTTCACCCCGTTCCTGGCCTTCGCACCGGAGATCCGCAAGGTCATCTACACCACGAACCTGATCGAGTCGACCAACTTCCAACTCCGGAAGGTGACCGAGGCCCGCGGCTCGTTCCCCACCGACGAGGCCGCCATGACGATCCTCTACCTCGCGCTACGCAACATCAGCGACCAGAGAGGGGGTGCAGCCGGCACCGGCACCCACGGCTGGAAGAACGCCCTCAACGCCTTCGCCCTCCAGTTCCCCGACCGCCCACCCCTCTGACCAGCATTCACCACAGAACGGCTAGGCCCGCTTACAAAGAAGACTTGACAGGCCCCAGCGTTGCCCTCGGCCTTCCATCGGCCCCACCACTTGTAGGCACACGCCGGGAGACGCCCATCTCTGCGGCCACGTGCGCCGGTGGGCGACCGGTGGCGATCCGCTGGACCAAGATCAACCGCCCGGCAGGCGTCAGGCGGGCGTTAGCGTGGGACACGAGCGACCTCCGCGGTCGGAATGGATGCCGTCAGACAGCTCCACCCGACCCGGAGGTCGCTCCTACGTCAACAAGGGTCTCGGTCAGTACATCTAGCCCGCAGAACACCGCGTAGCCCGTCGACGGCATCTTGTCGGATTCGGACAACCACCGCTCCTTACTCGCCGTGGCTGCCAACCCGGACACCAGCGCCGGCTGCCACATTACGTGCAGACCACGCAAACGGGTCAGATCTCTATCAGCGGTCGTGGGCGCCTCCGGCCACGGTGACAACACCCCCCAGATCATGGATGACAGGGGGCAGAAATCATGCCGCAGCCGGTGGCCTGCAAGCCCTCACCGGGCTTGATCAAGAAGGTAACGGGGCGAGCCCGGGCCCGGCGGGCTGCTCAGGTGGCCAGGATGTGGACGCACTCCGCGGCCGAGTCGCCGCCGACCCATCCCCCACCGTTGTCGGCCAGCGCGATCCTCGCCCCGGCGACCTGGCGGGCCCCGGATCGTCCGCGTAGCTGGTCGCACAGCTCCACGACCTGGGCGGAGCCCGTGGCGCCGATAGGATGACCCCGCGCCAGTAGGCCGCCTCCCGTGTTGACCGGCAGCATGCCCCCGAGGTCGGTCGTCCCATCACGAATCAGTCGGGCTCCTTCACCCGCGCCGCACAGCTGCAAAGACTCGTAGCGAGTCAGCTCCGACGACGCCGCGGCGTCATGCAGTTCGACAACGTCCAGGTCCTCCGGACCCAGTCCGGCATGCTCGTAGGCCAGGCGAGCCGACCGGACACCGGCTGGGTCCCTGGAACCCGGCGCCGACCCGGACTGCAGCACCGACGCCAGCACTTGGACGGGCTGCGGGATGCCGAGCGCCTTGGCTCGCTCCACCGAGGCGACGACCACGGCAGCGGCTCCGTCACCGATGGGCGAGCACATCGAGCGGGTGAGCGGGTCACTGATGACCGGGTCAGCGAGCACCTGCTCCACGGTGACCTCACCGCCGTACTGCGCCTTGGGGTTCAGAGCCCCCAAACGCTGGGCTTTCACGACCACGCGGGCGAGGTCCTCGACGGTCGCCTCGCTGTGGGCGAGGTACTCGCGCACCTTCGCGGCGTAGACGTCCATGAACGGGGACGGGGAGTCCAGGTCCACGTCGGCCTCGACGTCGAGAGCGGAGGCCACGGCCAGCACGGGCCGGCGCCGGTCCTCGTGCGTCATCTTCTCGGCACCGACGACCAGCACGAGGTCGTACTGGCCGGAGGCGACCGCGGTGCACGCCAGGTGCAGGGCGGTCGAGGCGGTGGCGCAAGCGTTCTCCACGTTGACGACGGGAATGCCCTGGATACCCATGCTGCGCAAGGCCACCTGCCCGCGCACCATCTCCTGGCCAGTGATAAGGCCCGCGATAGCGTTACCGCAGAACGCCGCCTGCAGATCACCTGCGTCCACCCCGGCATCGGCCAGCGCCCCCGTCACGGCCTCCTCGACCAGGGCACGCAGCGGGATGGTTAGCGCCTTGCCGAAGCGGGTGATCCCTGTTCCGATCAGTGCGACATCGCTCATGCCGCCATCTTGATAGATCGACCGATTTAGAGCAAGGTGCCCCCATGGGCGTTTCGGACACTCGGGGGGCCGGCCTCGCGCAGGAGATCTTCAACGCGTGGCTGACCCGGTTCGGTACCGCCCTGAACGACGCCGACGCGGAACGACTCAGCGCTTGCTTTCTGGCGGACGGCTTTTGGAAGGACCTTCTCGCCTTCGACTGGGACTTCCGCACCTACTCGGGCGTGGACGACATTCGGGCCGGTTTCGCCGCCACCCTTGAACGCGCACGGCCGCGTGCGGCCCGGGCTGCACCCGATCGTTCCGCGCCACGATTGCTGAAGCGCTCGGGCCAAGCCGTCGTAGAAGGATTCCTGGACCTGGACACCGACGTCGGACGAGCGAGCTGCTTCGTGCGCCTCCTGGTGGACGCGGCCGATCCGCCGGCCTCGAGGGCATGGATCGCGCTGACTGCGCTGCCGGGAATCCGCGGCTTCGAGGAGCAGATCGGCGAGCGGCGGCCGACGGGCCACCGGCACACGGCGCACGTCCCCGGCGACAACTGGCTGGACGAGCGCCTCCGGACCCAGCGGTATGAGGACCGCGACCCCCAAGTCCTGATCGTCGGTGGCGGCCACGCCGGCCTGAGTCTCGCCGCACGGCTCGGGCAGATGGGCGTGGACGCCTTGATCGTGGAACGAAACGCCCGTATCGGGGACAACTGGCGAGACCGGTACCACTCGCTGACGCTGCACAACGAGGTCTGGGCGAACAGCCTCCCCTACCTGCCCTTCCCAGCGACCTGGCCGACGTTCCTGCCGAAAGACAAGCTGGCCGGCTGGCTGGCGGCCTACGCCGAGTTCATGGAACTCAACGTCTGGACAGACACCGAACTCCTCAATGGCGCCTATGACGAGTCGACCGGCAAATGGACCGCCCACCTCCGCACGGGTGACCAACCGGAGCGCGTCGTTCGCGTCCCCCACATCGTGATGGCTACTGGCAGCGTCAGCGGACTGCCGCGCTTGCCCGCGATGACCGGTCTCGACTCCTTCACCGGCGACGTCCTGCACTCCAGTCACTTCACCGACGGAGCCTCGTACGCGGGGAAGCGGGCTGTCGTCGTCGGCACCGGCAACAGCGGCCACGACGTCGCCCAGGACCTGCACAGCCACGGCGCCGAGGTCACCATGGTTCAGCGCAGCCCCACGTGCGTCATCAGCCTCGTCCCGAGCGGGACGATGGTGTACGCGCTCTATTCCGAAGGTCCGCCGATCGAGGACGTCGACCTCATCACCGCCGCGATTCCGTATCCGGTCCTGAAGAGCAGCTACCAGTGGCTCACCAAGCGGACGCGCGAACTCGACGGCGAACTCCTAAACGGCCTGCACGCCGTCGGCTTCGAGACAGACTTCGAGCCCGACGGGACAGGCTTCCACATGCGGTACTTGCGCACGGGTGGTGGCTACTACATCAACGTCGGATGCTCGGAGCTGATCGCCAGGCGCGAGGTCGGTCTCGTCCAGGCCCGCGACATCGACAGGTTCACGTCCGCCGGACTGCGGCTTGCCGACGGCACGGGCATCCCTTGCGACGTGGTCGTTCTGGCGACCGGGTACGAGAACCAGCAGCAGGGTCTTCGGCGGCTCTTCGGCGATGACGTGGCCGACCGCGTCGGACCAATCTGGGGGTTCGATGAGAACCATTTCATGCGCAACATGTGGCGGCGGACCGCCCAGCGCGGTCTGTGGATCATGGGCGGCGCCATGAACGAGTCGCGGCTGTGGTCGCGGTTCCTCGCCCTCCAGATCCGCGCCGACCTCAGCGGCCTGCTGCCGTCTCTCCGGACGAACGCGACCCGGGATGCCGACGTGCTCTCGGACTCCGCCGCCCGGGGGAAGTGATCCGCTCACCCTACCGCGCGCGACGCGCGCACCCGCCCGTCCGACCCTCGTCCCGTGACCGGAACGACTCCCCTCGTCGCCACATGATCACGAAGGAGTTCTCATGCGTCCGGCCGTGTCTACGGCCACCTACGCCCCCCTGCCGTCGCCAGCTCCAGGAGTACGCCGCACGACACCGCATGACCTTGACCGACGAGCAGGCCCGCCGAGTTCGCACCGGTGATCCCCGGGATCCTGCAGGGTTTCGACAAGATCGACGAGCTGCCCGAGCCGCCGGTCACGCTCGCCTTCCACGACCGGGATCCCGGCCGGCCGGGCACCGCTGCCCGCGGAGGACCCCTACAACGCCTACATCCGGTTCTGCCCCGTGAAGGCGCTGCCGATGGCCCGCTCGCCGGGGTGTGCGCGGCGGTCGAGGACTCCACCGCGGTGGTCGGCGTGCCGATGACCAACGGTTCCCGCATGCAGCCGGTGCGGGTCCCCTCGGAGGACGCCGTCGTCGTCGAGCGACTGCTCGCCGCGGGGCCACCGTGACCGGGAAGACCAACCTGGAAGACATGGCGATGAGGCTCGGCGAGGGGAGCGCCTACGGTGCGGCGCGACCCGCGGTTCCGCGCCGGCGGGTCGTCGAGCAAATCGGCCGCCGCCGTGGCACCGGGCGCGGCCGACATCGCGCTCGGCGCCGACGAGGCGGGCAGCGTCCAGATCCCTGCGTCCTGGTCCGGCCTCGTCGGCGTGAAGGCCACGCACGGCCTCGTCCCGTCCTACGGCATGACCTACATGGATCACACGATCGACCACATCGGGCCGATCACGCCCTCCGTCGAGTCCAACGTCCGAGTGCTCGAGGTGATCGCTGGGGAGGACGAGCGCGACCCGCAATGGTTCCGCGGTTCTGTGCCACGGGCAGCTAAACCGCCGGACTCGATCGTGGCGTACGCGGCATGACCTTCGGCAATCGTGCAGGAGGCACTGGCGCCCATCGGCTGCAGCCCCGATGTCCTGGCTGCCTTCGAGTCCGCGTGCGACGTCTCAGGAACGCCGCCGCGACGGTCAAGGTCGCGGCCGTCCCGCTGTGGAGTTCGGCGTGGACGATCCAGAGCGGTGTTCTTGGGTTCGTCCTCCGGGCGATGATCGACTCCGGCGGAGCCGGCTACGGCCACATGGGGCGGATCAACACGGCCACGATGCAGACCGCCGTGTCCCAGATGCGGACCAGCGCCGACGACCTGGCCCTGATAACCCGCCTGCTCCTGATCGCCGTCGAGCGCATCTGAGGGAGGTCTACCTGGGCGTGCACTAGGCCAAGACCCAGAACCTCCGTCTGGAGTGCGCCGACAGGTAGAGCAGGCGCTGAGTGGCGTGGACGCGCTGCTGACGCCGACCACTCCGACGGTGGCCACTGAGCTGCTGAACAGACGGGCCGGGTCCCTGGGGATGGTCGACCGCCTGGCCGGCCTCGCGGTCCGAAAACGTGCGCGCTCGATCTCACCGGTCGTCCGGCGGTTACCATTCCGGCCGGCACCGGGCTGCACGGCCTTCTCGTCGGGCTGCAGATCATCGGTCCCCGGCTATCTCAGACGAACCTCCACCGGGTCGCAGCAGTGGTGGAGGACGCCCTCCCGCTCCCGGCGGCGACTGCCGCTGACGCGCCCGAAGCAGTCGGCTGACGTCGGTGGGCCCGGTCGGGCGGCGGGCGTCGGCCGCCAGGCCCCACGCAGAGAGCAGGAGGCGCAGACCGTCGGCCACGACGCAATGCCTGCAGAGCCGAACGACTTTCCCGGACGTCGTTCCGGCAGCGGCGGCGCGTCAACGCTACGGACTCTTGATAGATCAACCGATTAGGAGCAAAGTGGAACGAGTCCGACGTCGACGAGCCGCCCCCGGCGGCAACAGAGGAGTGACATGGCCAGGCAGGTCGGGCACCGATTTCCCGCCCGGGAGTTCACCGTCGACCCGGTTCGCGTCGAGGAGTACGTCATGGCTCTCGGCGTCGAGCCCGAGCCGGAATACCGCGCCGAGTTCGGGGCGGTCGTCCCACCCGGCTTCTTCATGTACGTCACCACGTACGGCGCAGGGCCGGTGCACGACATGCTCGACTTCGACATGTTCCGCACCGTCTACGGCGGGAGCGAGATCGAGTACCGGCAACCGGTGCGGGTGGGCGACCGGCTCTCGGTGACCCCCGAGATCTCAGGGGTCAGCGAGAAGGACGGCAAGTCCGGGCACCTCACCTTCGTTGAACTGACCACCGAGTACGCCCGGGAAGACGGCACCGTGGTGATCGTCGAGCGTTCCAACACCGTGCAGAGGAGCTGAGTACATGTCACTGCGAGTCGGGGACGAACTGCCCGAGGTCCTCACGCCGGCGATCGACCGGCTGCGGATCGCCTACATGGCGGTGTCCATGAGGGATCCCAACCTGGTGCACGTGGAGGACTCCTACGCTGCCAAGTCAGGGCTGCCCAGCGTGATCGCACACGGCACCTTCGTGACCTCGTACGCCGGCGCCGCAGTCAGCCGTGCCGTGGGCGTGGACGCCGTCCGGAGGATCCGGGTCGACGTGACAGCACCGGTGTTCCCGGGCGACGTGCTGCGTACGCAGGCGGTCGTGACCGGCGCCGACCCTGCGGCCGACGGTCAGCTCCTCACGATCGACGTGACCGTGACCAACCAGGACGGGGTGCGCGTCGGTCGGGGAACGGCCACCGTCGAACAGCCGGCGGCATGACGAACCCGGCCGCACCGGCGGCGCCTGTGGCAGTAGTCACAGGGGCTGCCCAGGGCATCGGCGCAGCGGTCTGCGACGCGCTCCTGGACGCCGGCTGGCGGGTCGCCGCACTCGACCTGCAAGAGCCCATGCCCGGTGCCCTCACCGATCTCGCGGCCCGGCACGAGGGGCGGTTGAGTTATCACCGGGCCGACGTCGCCGACGGGCCCGCTCTCATGGCGGCGCTGGACGAGGCGACCCGGGCGCTCGGGCCGCTCGTGGCCGGCGTGGCCAATGCGGGCACCTGGCGCGACGCCCGGCTGCAACGGATGACCGACGAGGCGTGGGACGAAGTGCTCCGCGTCGACCTCACCGCCGCCTTCCTGCTCACCCGGGCGCTGTGGCCGACCATGAAGGAGGCCGGCTTCGGCCGCCTCGTCTACATCTCCTCCATCGCCAAGGACGGCAACGTCGGCCAGGCGAACTACGCGGCCGCAAAGGCCGGCCTGGTAGGCCTCGGCCGCACCGCGGCAGCCGAGGGAGGCACCCTGGGCGTCACTGCGAACATCATCTGCCCCGGCGTGATCGAGACGCCGGCCCAGGCAGACTTCCGCGGCCGGGCACCGGAGGCCTTCGAGGCCTTCCTGTCCCGGGTCCCCATGCGGCGGGCAGGGTCCCCGGCAGACGTCGCGGCCGTCGTGCGGTTTCTCTGCAGCCGCGACGCTGGTTATGTGACGAGCCAGACGATCTACGTCGACGGCGGGCTCTCCTGATGGGGCAATCTAGAGTGATGCGGTCCGTACCGTCACTGGAGAAGCTGGGACACAGATGACCGAGGAGTACGAGGTCAAACGGCGGGACATCCTGGAGGGGGCCTCAGAGGTCTTCGTCCGGCGCGGCTTCGCCGCAGGCACCACCAAGGAGATCGCGGCAGAGGTGGGCCTCAGCCAGCCGGCGATCTACCACTACGTTGGCTCCAAGGCGGACCTGCTGCGCGAGATCGCCCTGCAGGTCGACCGGGACATGCTGGCCGCCCTCGACACCGGGATGGCGTCATCGGACGACCCCGCCGTGCAACTGCGCAACGTCCTCCACGCGTACACCGCTGCCGTCGTCCACGACCGCCGCTCCTTCGCCGTCTTCTGGCAGGAACTGCACTCCATGGAGCCGGGGGTCAGAGAGAAGATCGCCGCCGACGAGCGCGACTTCGTCGTCAAGGTCGGCGGGCTGATCCAGGACCTCCAGGAACGGGGGCAGATGCCCGAGGGCCCGCCGCTGCTCATGGCCCGCGCGATCCTCAGCATGCCCAGCTGGATGTACCACTGGTACCGGCCCAGCGGAAGCCTCGAGGCCAAGGGCATCGCCGACATCTACTGCCGCCTGATCGGATTGGACATGTGACGTGACCTTCCTCTCCCCTTCATCCTTCTCGGGCCAGGTAGCCCTTGTGACCGGCGCCGGGCAGGGCGTCGGCGAAGCGATCGCAACGAGGCTTGCCGCCGCGGGAGCCGACCTGGCCCTGGTGGATCTGCGCGCCGACACCGTGCGCGCCGTCGCCGACAGGATCGTTTCAGAGACGGGCCGGGTCGTGCGCCATTACGCCGCAGACGTGCGGGACCGCGAGGCGCTGGCGTCGGTGGTGGAGGACGCGGAAGGCCTGGCCGGTCGCCTGGACGTGCTGGTGAACAACGCCGGGATGTGGATCAGCGGTCGCTTCCTCGAGTCGTCCCCGGAGGACTGGCAGACTCAGCTCGACGTCAATCTCGGTGGGGTGCTGCACCTGTCTCACCTGGTCGTCCCAGGCATGACGCGACACGGCTACGGGCGCGTGGTGAACGTCATCTCCGACTCGGCCCGCGTGGGGGAACCCGGGGTCTCCGTGTACGCCGCCGCCAAGGCTGCGGTCGCAGGCTTTTCGCGGGTGCTGGCCAAGGAGGTCGGCAAGCACGGGGTCACTGTCAACTGCGTGTCCCTGTCGACCACCGTCACTCCCGGCGCTCACGACACCTTCACCGAGGAGCAGCTGGACCGGATGCCGAAGTTCTATCCGGTTCGCCGCCTGGGCCGACCGGAGGACGCCGCCGCGGCGGTCACGTACTTCGCCGGCCGCGACGCAGAGTGGGTCACCGGGCAGACACTGAGTGTCAACGGCGGCTACGCTACCCTCTGAACGGCTACCCTCTGAACGTTCGCTGACGTCGGACGGCCGCCCACCACGCGCACGCGGGCGGCCGTCGGGCGGCTACTTGCCGAAGAGCTCGCGGGCGAGCGTGTTGAGCGCACTCTCCGTGGTCCCACCGGCGATCGTCCAGCCACGCGCCTCCCGGTAGACCCGCTCGGCGGGATGGCCGGCGTGTCGGACGACCCCCCGCCAGCCGAGCGCCTGGATTGCCGCCTCGGACGCGGCGACTGCGACCTCGGAGGCAGCCAGCTTGGCCATGGCGGTCTCCGTCGCCGGAGGGAAGCCATACTCGTCGGCAAGCCGGGCGGCGCGGTAGGTGAGCAGGCGCGCCTGCTCCAGCTGCAGGGCGAGCCGGGCCCAGGTCCACCGCAGACCCTGGTGATCGGCCAGCCGCCGGCCGGCCTGCGTCCGTTCCCGTAAATGGGTCACGGCGCGATCGATCGAGCCCTGCGCCACCCCCAGGCAGATGCCGGCGATGCCGAGACGCAGCGCGTCGTACACGTGCAGGGTGTCCCGCAGGCCCTGGGTGGAGCCCGCCTCCCCCGCCACGAGGACGTTCTCCGGCGGGACAACGCAGGCCTCGAAGCGGACCGCCACCTCGGGGATGGCGTTGCCGCCCATCTTCGACCAGGTCGACTCAACCACGAGTCCGGTCGTGTTAGAGGGGACCAGCACCGCGCCCAGCCCCTCCAGCCCGGTGCCTCCGAAGCGGCCGACGACGAGCAAGGCGTCGGCCAGTCCGCCCGCGGTCACGAAGCACTTGTGCCCGTCCACGCGGACCGACCCGTCGTCGAGGCGGGTGAACGTGGTCGCCAGATCACCCAGGGCCGTGCCGGCGTCATACTCGGTGATGGCGATCGAGATGATCGAGTCCCCCGACAACACTCGCGGCACCCACCGGGCCGCCAGCCGCGGATCGCCGATACGGGCGATGGCGTAGGCCGGGCCGTTGAGGGCGACGTGGACGGCCTCTGTCAGCACGAAGGACCGGGCAGCCAGCTGTTCCTGCAGCAGGACCGCGTCCAGCCGGGAGCCGCCCCGGCCGCCTTGATCCGCGGGGCAGGTCAGCCGGAGGACCCCTTCGTCGGCGAGGCGTCGGTACTCCTTCCACGGGAACTCGGCGCGCTCCTCCCACGCGTGGTCGTCGGGCGCGAGGCTCGCAGCCAGCCGTGCGGCCCACGCGCGGACGGTGAGCTCGTCGTCCGAGAGCCCGTAGCGCTCGGCGACCCGGGGGCCGCTCACCGGACCCGCCGCAGGACGCCGATCGTGCACGCGTTGGTCTCCAGTTCCAGCACGGTCCCGCCCATCGTGTGAAGCAGCGCGACCCCGGGGTCGGCGAGCTGGCGGTCACCGGCCTCGCCGCGTAGCTGCCGCACCAGTTCGGTCACCTGGGCCAGGCCGGTGGCGCCCGGCGGGTGGCCGCGCGAGAGCAGGCCGCCGCTCGGATTGAGCATCGCGCCGGTGGACCCGCCCGCGAAATCGCCGGCCATCAGCCGGTGGCCTGCCGTCCCGGCCTCGGCTAGTCCCAGGTACTCCAGGTTGGTCAAGGCGGCGGGGGCGAAGGCGTCGTGGAGCTCGACGACGCCGATGTCACGAGCGTCAATCCCCGCCTGTGCGTACACCGACCGCGCCACACGCTGCACGACGCTGCCACCGGTGAACCGGTCCTTGGTCAGGCCGGTGTGCAGGCCGAGCGCGGCGATCTGCACCGGGGGGTGCGGAAGACGGCCGGCCAGGTGGTCGGCGACGACCACCACGGCAGCCGCGCCGTCGGCGTTGGGGGCGCACTGGAACAGCGTCAGCGGATCGGCGATCGGGCGCGAGGCCAGGACCTCCTGGCGGCTGACCGTGCCGCGCCGGAATGCCTTCTCGTTGCCCACGGCATTGGCGCGGCTGCGCACGACGACCTCGGCGAAGGCGTCGAGGGCGACGTCGTACGTGGCTCGGTACCGGTCGCCGACCAGGGCGTAGAGCGCTGGCAGGGTGACGCCGATTCCGGCCACCGGGTCGTCCTGGTCCAGGGCGATGAGCCCACCACCGGACCGGACCGGCACGTCCGCACCGACTGCGACGACGACGTCGGCCATCCCGGCGCGGATGAGGGCGACCGCCTCGGCGAGGGCGGACGTGCCGCTGGCGCAGGCGTTCTCCACATTGACCAGCCGCCGCCCGCCCCACGGCACGTGCCGCAGCATCCGCTGCCCGAGGGCCGCCGTGGAGAAGGCGCTGCCGACGACGACGGCGTCCACGTCGTGCGGCGACAGGCCTGCGTCGGCCACGGCCGCGAGCGCAGCCCGCCCGGCGAGTTCCTCCGCGGGAAGGTCCGGGCGACCGAACGCGGTCGTCGCTACACCCGCCACCGTGACGTCCAACGGACCGCCATGGCTGGGACGCACCGACCCGTCCGGGGCGCCGGTGTCACGACTGCCGGACGGTACCGGCTCGCCGGCGGGATCGGCCGCGAAGACCGGGCCGACGACGGGGCCTGTCTCGTCGTCCCGGAGATGCCCGGTGCGGACTGTCGCCACGGCGCCGTGGTCGGGGGCCTCGTCCTGGAACCGCACCATCACCCGGAGATCGCCCGCCAGCTCTACGACGCCCACGTCGTAGGTGTCAGGAAAGCCGGGAGGTGAGACCCGGATTCGGGACCGCGCCACCACCCGGCCGCTGCGCGGAAGCAGGCACGGGCGCGTCTCTGAGCCGCACCGCCAGCAGAACGCCCGGGGCGGGAAGGACGGCGTGGCACAGCTGACGCACACCGCGCCCCGCAACGCCGCTGCCCCGGAGTCGTACCAGGAGCCCTCCCCGAGGATCCGCGCGCCGCCGACAGCGGTAGTCACGAGACGCCCCCGGCAGCCTGCGCCAACGGGGTGTCCACGCCGACGCGGCCGATCTTCGCCGCCCCGCCTGGCGAGCCCAGCGGGGCCGAGCGGCCAGGCAGGACATCGAGGAAGAACCGCGCGTTGTCCGCGACGAACTCTTTCTGCTCCTCGGGCACCTTCCGGTGCGGGGAGATGGCCTCGACGGGACAGACTGCCTCGCACGCGCCGCAGTCGATGCACTCGTTGGGCTGGATGTAGAGCTTGCGGTCGCCCTCGTAGATGCAGTCGACAGGGCACTCCTCCATGCAGGACTTGTCCATCGTGTCGATGCAGGCGCTGCCGATCACGAACGGCATGTCAGCTCCTTAGTTCCTGGAATCGGGACGGAAGTCCGGCTTCCGCTTCTCGACGAACGCCTGCATCCCCTCCCGCGATTCGGGGGTGTCGTGGAAGAAGGTGATCAGCTCCATGCCCTGGGTCACCGCACCTGACAGCTGATCCGAGCCCTGGTTGATGGCCATCTTGGCCAGTCGCAGAGCGGTCGGGCTTTTCTCGAGCAACGACCGGCACCACTCGTCGACGGCGGCGTCCAGCTGGTCGCCGGGCACGACCTTGTTGACCCAGCCCATCGTCTCGGCCTCGGCGGCGGTGTAGCGGTTGCAGAGGTAGACGATCTCCCTGGCCCGCTTCTCACCCACCGACCGCGGCAGCAGCTGCGTGACCCACCAGTTGGGGGTGCTGCCCATCTTCGGACCGGTCTGTCCGAACGAGGCGTGCTCGGCGGCGATGGTGAGGTCGCACTGCATGTTCAGCTCGTTGCCAGCCCCGATGCAATAGCCGTTGACCCGCGCGATGATCGGCTTGCCGGCGTTCCGCATCTCGTGCGACAGCCGCAGCAGCTCGGCGTTCATGGCGCGGTCGACGTCGATGGTGAAGTCGCTGAAGTCCCCGACGTCACCACCTGTGCAGAACGCGCGGTCACCGGTGCCGGTGAGTACGACCACGCCGACCGACCGGTCGTTCGCCGCGGTCTCGAAGCACTCCCGCATCCGCTTGGCGCCGTCCAGGGTGAAGGCGTTAAGGCGTTCTGGGCGGTTCAGGGTGATCCGGGCGACGCCATCCGTCACCTCGTACAGGACCTCGTCACCCACGGGTACCTCCTATGGCGGCCGCGGCAGCGGTCGACCCCTTCAGCGCGTCGTACGTGGAACCGCAGGACCGGCACGAGAACGGGACCTTGCAGACGGAGCCGCCGAAAGCTCCCTCGCTGCGCACGTCGGGGGACCCGCAGAATGGGCAGGCCGTCGACGCACCGACACCGGGGTCGGCGTAGCCGATCTGCAGGAGTACCTGAGTGCCCCGGCCGGAGACGTCGCTGCCGCGCCACGTAGCGATCTCCCAGTCGACCTCCACGTCCACGTCCGGTGCGACCGACCGCACGGCCTCGTGCACCCGCCGCGCCATCTCCCCGCGCGCCGGACAGGCCAGCCGGGTGGGGCGGAGGACGACGCGCGCCTGTCCCCCGGTGACCCGCACGTCCCGGACGACGCCGAGGTCCTGCAGAGTGATCGGGACCTCCGGGTCCTCGACGGTGGCCACGGCCGCGCGGACGCGGTCTTGGAGGTCGCTCATCGGTAGAGTCCCCTTACTCCGTCGCCGGCGCCGACGCGCAACGACTGGATCTCGCCGAGGATGTCGGCCAGGTCCGAGCCCGCGAGTTCCCCGCGCGGCGCCGGGATCCGACCGAGGGCGTCGACGGAGACGCCGACCGCGGTCAGCGGTCCCGACACCGAGTCAACCCAAGCAGCGTGCGCGGCCTCGCCGTTGGCCTGGTCGAAGGCCGGCGACCCGAACACGTCGGTCGCCAGCGGGAGCACCTTGGCGGCGCGGGCACGCAACTCGTCCCCCGTCCGCTGGTCCTGGCCCAGCATGCTGACCCAGCGCTCCCAGTGAGTGACGTGCAGGCGCTGCTCGGCCGCGATGACCTGGCCGGCGCTCTGCAGCTCCGGACGGCGGGCGTGCGAGAGGAGCACGGAGCCGACCTCACCGACGGAGGCGAGCAGATAACCCCGGAGCACCGTCGCCGGCCAGTCGTCCAGCCGGTGCACGACCAGCGCAGTGGGCTGCCATGCCTGCACGGGGCGCTCGAAGATGAAGGCGTCCCGGCCCTCGTCGTCCAGGCCCGCGAACTCCATCAACGTGGCGGCGTGCGCCAGCTCCTCCTGGGAGATCGACCCGACCGCCAGGGACTCCTCGAGGTCCACGTAGTCGGTGATCCACCGGCTCAGCAGGTGACCGTGCAGGAAGCGGTCCTCAGCGACCCGGAGCAGGCCGTCGAGCCGGGTCACGAGGAGGCCTCCGCCGCGGCCAGGGCCGCGGCCTTCATGCGGGCGCGGCGGTGCCGGCCGGGAAAGGCTGGCACCCGGTAGCTGAGCCGGGACGGGGACCGGAGGGCTTCGGCATCCGACGGCTCACTGAGCACCATGGCCGCGCGTTGTGCGACCCAGAGCAGGGTGCAGTCCTCCCGGCGGGTGTAGATCTCCTTCGCCGCGTGCCACGCTAGCTCCGGGTCACCGGACCGCACACTGCCCAGCCAGCGGATGGGCTCCTGAGGGTCGTCGCCGAAGCGGGCGAAGACCTCGTAGACGTCGGCGTCCCCCCCGCGCCTCATACCGCCGCCTTCAACGCCACATCGCGGTAGGTGGCGTTGCGCTCGAGACTGGCGGCGATGTGGCTGCGCCACTGCTCGTAGCGGGGGCCGCCCTCCTTGATGATCCGCTTGGTCTCCACCCAGTCCGGGGACGCGTAGTCCCACTCCTGCCGCTCGTCGTCGAAGCGCGCGAGCTGGGGGTCGACGTGGATGCCGAGCTCCTTGAACACCGGGATGATCTTGGTCAGCCACTGCTGACGCAGTTCGTCGTTCGAGCGGACCTTGAGCCCGAACTTGTACATCGGGTTGGACCGGTACGTGTCGCTGTCCGGCGGGCCGAAGTAGGCGAGCAGTCGCGGGAGCCAGGTCTCGAAGGCCTCCTGCGCCCTCTGACGCTGCTCGGCCGTCCCGTACACCATCGTCTGGTGGGTCATGTCCATGGCGTGGTGGTAGTGGAAGCTCTCCTCCTTCTCGATCTTGCGGAGAGCGCGCGTGTACGGGAGGTAGGTGCCGTGGTGCAGCGCCTGAAACTGCACGATCGCGGAGCTGTTCATCAGCAGCGCGGCCGGGCCGAGTTCCTCCCAGGAGTCGAAGCCGTAGTGGAAGATGTTTAGCAGGTTGGTGCGGCCCTCAACGAAGTCGGTCAGGATCTGCTCGCGCGGCAGGCCGAGGTCCTCGGCGACCCGGGCGGTCACGTGACCGTGGCCGACCTCGTCCTGCACCTTGGCGATCAGCATCTGCTTGCGGGCGTAGTCCGGCGCGCGGTCAATCCACTCCGTGAACGGGAGCACGCCAACAACCTCGGCCAGTGCCTGGAACGACGCGATTCGTGCGGCCGCCTCGCGGTAGCCCTCGGGCATCTCGCTCCACAGTTCGTACTTGCGGGCGAGTCGCTGTTCGCTCTCGTCGACCTCGTCCGGCGCCAGGACAGTCATCGTGGGACTCCTTGAATCGTTCGATCAACCGATTGAGATACTATAGGTGTACCCGCCATCCGCAATCCACACAAGGGGCCGGACGGGCCGTGCCGATCAGCCGGGCGAGCCGGCGCGCGTCATCTCCGTGTCATCGACACCGAGGTAGGCCGTACGCACCGCCGGGTTCTCGGCCACCGCGTCGGGAGCACCGTCGGCGATCTTGACCCCGTGGTCCAGGACGACGATTCGCTCGGCGAGGTCCATGACCATCTGCATGTCGTGCTCGACCCAGAGCATCGGCAGACCGCGGTCATGGCGGATCCGCAGCATGAAACGGGCGAAGTCCTCCTTCTCCTGCCGGGTGAGCCCCGACGAGGGCTCGTCCAGCAGCAGGACCCGCGGCTCCATACAGAGCGCCCGCGCCACCCCGACCAGCTTCTGGACGCCGAACGGCAGGCTGCTGACCGGCCGGTTGCGTACCTGCTCCAGCTCGAAGAAGTCGATGACTTCCTCCACCACGGCCCGCTGGGCGACCTCGCGCCGCAGGTAGGGACCCACGCGCACCGCCATCGACAGCAGGCTGCCCTTGAGCTGGCGGTGCCGCCCGACCATGAGGTTGTCCACGACCGTCAGGCCGGCGAAGAGCTCCGCGTGCTGGAAGGCGCGGCCGACGCCACCGGTGGCGATCTTGTGCACCGGCACGCCGTTCAGGCTGCGCCCCTCCAGCCGCACCTCACCGCTGGACGGACGGTAGATGCCCGAGATGCTGTTGAGCAGCGCGGTCTTGCCTGCGCCGTTCGGCCCGATCAGCGCCACGAGTTCCTGCCCCGACAGGTCGAAGGACACGTCGTCGACGGCGGTGATGCCACCGAAGGTGATACGGACCTTGTCAACTTCCAGGGTCGGGATCATCCCGCCCACCTCCGCTTCCGTCGGTACTGCTTGACGTCCCGGTAGGAGCGTCGCTGGTCGTCGCCGTTCCCGGTCCCCAGGTAGAACTCCATGATGTCGCCATGGGACAGCAGCGCCTCCGGGGTGCCGTCGTGCACGAGGCGCCCGTCCTCCATGACGTAGCCGTAGTCGGCGACCGCGAGCGCCGCGGCGGCGTTCTGCTCCACCAGCAGCACGGTGAGGCCACGCTCCCGCTGCACCCGCTGCAGCTCGCCGAGCAGGTCGCTGGTCACCCGGGGGGCGAGCCCGAGCGACAGTTCGTCGACGAGCAGCACTTCCGGTTCGGTGACCAGGGCCATCGCCAGGGCCAGCAGCTGTTTCTCCCCGCCGGACAGGTAGCCCGCCGTACGGCCGGCGAGCTCCCCGAGCCGGGGGAACTCCTCGTAGACAGCCCGGGCCTTGCCTGCCGATCCGGCGGTGAGCTTGATGTTGTCGGTGACGGTCAGTGTGTCGAACACCTTGTCGCGTTCCGGGACCAGCGCGATACCCAGCCGCGACACCCGGTGCGGGGCGAGCCGGTTGAGTCGCCTGCCCTTGTAGACGATCTCCCCGCCCACGACGTCGGCGTTCTCCATGCCGATGAAGCCGGAGATGGCAGTCAGGGTCGTGGTCTTCCCGGCGCCGTTGGTGCCGAGGAGCGTGGTGATCTTGCCCTGCTCCGCGTGCATGGAGACCCCGCGCACCGCGGTGGCCGTCTTGTTGTACGCGACCTCGACCTGATGCAGCTCGAGCATGTCGGCCCCCTACCGCTTCGCCTGCGTGGACATGGCGGTGTACTTGAACGGCCAGCGCGTGACGTAGGTCTTCAGCCGCTGCCAGACCCCCGCGAGCCCGTCGGGCTCGAAGAGCAGGAAGCCGATCATCGTGAGCGCGAAGACGGCTAGCTCGATGGCCCGGAGGTGCTGGGAGAGCACCCCTTCCAGGCCGAGGACCGCGATGAGCTGGCCGACCAGCAGCGGCGTGGCGATGACGAAGACCGCGCCGAGGACCGCGCCCAGGATCGAGCCGAGACCGCCGACGATGATCATGGCGAGGTACTCGACGCTGAGCAGCAGGTCGAAGTCCTCGATGCCAACGCCGCGGTAGTAGTACGCCGAGAGGGCCCCAGCCAGGCCACCCAGCGCACCGCTGAGCGCGAAGGCCGTGATCTTGACCCGGGCGACGTTGACGCCCAGCGCCTCGGCGGCCAGTTCCCGCTGGCGCACGGCCAGCAAGCTTCGGCCCAGCGCCGAGCGCTTGAGATTGGTGACCGCCAGGATGACGACGCCGGTCAGGACGACGAGGAAGTAGTACCAGTCCATGGTGCTGGTGAGCGTGAACAGCCCGAGGTCCGGGATCGGCAGGCTCAACGAGCCCGACGTACCGAAGCTGGTCTGCAGATAACCCTGGTACTTCAGGCCGATGGCGATGATGACGTACTGCACCGCCAGCGTGGTGATGCCGAGGTAGAAGCCGCGGATCCGCAGCGCTGGGAGCCCGGCGATCGCGCCGACGGTGGCCCCCGCCAGCATGGCGGCCGGCCCGGCGATCCACAGCGGCAGCCCCAGGTGCAGGTACAGCCCCGCGGCGAAGAACCCCCCGACCGCGAGGAACGCCGCGTGCCCGAGGGACAGCTGCCCGGCCATCCCGGTGACGATCTGCAGTCCCAGCGCGCCGATTGCGGCGATCACCGCCAGGTTGATGACACCGAGCCAGTACGCGTCGGCCAGGAAGGGATAGGCCGCTACGAGGAGCACGGTGACCGCGATGACGGCGAGCCGGGGACCGCTGTAGGGGAAGAGTGCCAGCTCGCGCCGGTAGTCGGTGCGCAGGTACGGCGAACGCCGCCAGCGGCGGCTCCGGCCACGGAGCACTGGTGGCGACTGCACCGGAACTCCTGTCGTCGGTGCGCCCCGCACCGTTGTGTCAGACACGATCGAGCTCCTCTCGGGTACCCGCAAGGCCCCATGGCTTGACCAGCAGGACGACGAGCAGGACGACGTAGGGAACCGCCTCGCCGAGTTGCTGGTCGATGAAGCGGACGGTCACGACCTCCGCGGCCGCGACCAGCAGGGCCGCCGGTACGAGGCCGGACAGGCTGTCCAGTCCCCCGACCAGCGCGACGGTGAAGCCCTTGAGGGTGGTGCCCACCAGCAGCAGGCTGACCGACCCCTGGGTGCTGGTCAGGAACACTGCGACCACGCCCAGCGCGGCCGCGATAGCCCAGGCCATTGCCCCGATCTTCTCGATGTTGATCCCCCGACGGGCGGCCAGAGCCGGGTTCTCCGCGACGGCGCGCATCTGCCGGCCGGAGCGGGAGTACCGGTAGAACAGCGCCAGGCCGGCCACCACGACGGCGGCCACGACAATGGGGGCGACGTCCAGCAGTCGCACGTTGGTGCCGAACAGCTCCCAGGCCACCTGCCTGCCTGGCATCGGGATGAAGCCCGACTCGCCGCGCCAGCCGGCCTCCGAGATGGCCTGGAGGAGGAACAGCGCGGCCAGGGTCATCAGCACCTGGGAGATGTGAGACTGCCCGGCCATGGGGCGGAGGAGGAGCGCGTAGAGGGCGAGCCCCGCCAGCGCACCCAGCGCCAAGAGGACCAGGGCGGTGAGCCAGAAGCGGGTCGGCGTGGCATCCCGCGGGATGAACGTCAGCGCCATGAGCCCGGCCAGGAGCACCACACCCGGCTGCGCCAGGTTCAGCACCCGCGAGGTGCGGTAGACGATGACGAAGCCGAGCGCCAGGACACCGTACACGCTGGCGAGCTTCAGGGCATCGAGGATGATCGAGAAGTCCACGAAAGTGTTCCTTTCCGTGACCCGGGTGGCCGAGCCACCCGGGTCACGAGACAGGTGCTGCTACGGGGCCAGCGGGGCGACGAGGTCGGTCGCCGGGTCGAATTCGGTCCATTCGTCCACGGCCCGGACCAGCGCCCCGTCGCCGTCGTCCCACCGGTACGCCGTCCAGTAGCGAGTCCCCATGTGGTCGGTCGGCGAGTAGGTCAGCGGACCGCCGGTCAGGCCCTGGGTGTCGAGGTCGGTCTCCTCCAGGGCGTCCCGGAGGCCGGCGCGGTCGCAGTCGGCACCGCACCGTTCGAGGGCGTCGGCGATGACCATGCCCATGAGCCAGCCGTTGACCGTGGCCGAGCTCGGATCGATCTCGGTGCCGTACTCTTCGGCAGCATCGAGAATGCGCTGGATCTCCTCCACGTCGGTCTCCGAGATCGACGTGATGTTCGAGAGGGCGTAGAGGTCCTCACCGCCGGCCTGGTCCGCGACCTGCTGGATGTCGGTCTCCGGCGTCGCGGTCATCGAAAAGACGATCGGACCCTCATACCCCAGGTTGCGGGCCGCGACGGCCACTCCGATCGCATGCGAGGCGATCGAGATGTCGAAGAACGCCGCCGGGTTTGCGTCGACGATCGGCCGGACGAAGGACGTGAAGTCGGTCGTCTGCAGGGGGGCGTTGACAATCGGGCCTTGTGAGAACTCCGGCGTCACCTTGACCTGCTCGTCCAGCCAGCGGTTGCAGACGGCCTGCGCAGCCGGGGCTTGGTGGATGTAGCAGGCGATCTCCCCGCCGTCGACGCCGATCTCCTCCATGAGCTTCGGCCAGATCTCCAGACGCGCGTCGGACATTGCCTCGAAGACGTTCCCGACCGTGAACAGCAGCGGATCGGGCTCGGGCGGGAACATGTCGGGCCGGGCGCTGTGCCCGGCGAGGAACGGCGTTTCGTTAGCCCGGGCAACGTCGAAGACGGGCGGCATCCGGCCCTCGATGGAGCCCCCTGCGAGCATGAGCACGTTCTCGCCCTGAATGAGGTCGGTGGCCGAGGTCACCGCGAGCTCCGCATCGATCTTCATGTCACGCATTACGAGCTCGACCGGCCGGCCGTCGATACCGCCGGCGGCGTTCAGCGTCTCGAAGAAGAGCTGGGCGCCCTCGAACTCTGGGTAGTACGTGCCACGCGTGACCGAGGTGGCGTCGGTCAGCCAGCCGATCTTGAGTGGCTCCCCCGACGCAGCCTCTCCGGTCGATCCGCCGGGCGCGGTGGCCGCATCGTCACCGCCGCCTCCACACGCGCTGAGCACCATAACTCCGGCCGCCGCAACCGCCGTGAGTCTCCCTGATCTGCGCAACATGATTCTCCTCCTGTGGGTGGAACCTGGGGAACAACCGCAGACCGGGGGCGGGCTACGGGCAACAGCCGGGCCAGGAACGGCCTCACTGGAGCTGCTGGGCTTCCTGACGCTCGTCGGCGTACATGTCTTCGATGAGATGCTGAAACATCCGCTCGAAGTGCCCCCTGCGGATCTTGCGGGTGGGAGTGGTGTCGCCCTCCTCCGGATCGAGTTCCTTGGGCAGGATGCGGAACTTCTTCACCTGCTCGACCCGTGCCAGCTGCTCGTTGAGTCGCTGCACCTCGGAGTCGATGAGGGACACGACCTGCGGCAGTTGGGTGAGGCTGGTGAAGCCGGTGAACTCCAGACTGCGGCTCTCGGCCCACTCCGTCACCGCGTCGAGGTCGATCTCGATCAGCGCGGTGGGGTATTTGTGCCCGTCGGCGAACAGGACGCATTCGCTGATGTAGGGACTGCCCTTGATGGCGTTCTCCACCAGGCTCGGCGTGATGTTCTTGCCGCCCGCGGTGATCATGATGTCCTTCTTGCGGTCCCGGAGAACGATGTCACCGCCGACCTCCACTGTTCCGATGTCGCCGCTGCAGAACCAGCCGTCGGCGGTGAACGCCTCGGCGGTACGCTCCGGCTCGCCGAGGTAGCCATGGAACACGCCGGCCCCGCGGTACTGGAGCTCGCCGTCGTCGGCGATCCGCACCTCGAGGTCGGGGACGCGCTGACCCACGGCGCCGGGGACCGGGTAGTGCCCGCGTTGGAAGGCGACGAAGCCGACTTCCGTCATGCCCAGCCCGTTGATGAGGTTCAGGCCCCAGTACTGCCACATCCGCTGGACCTCTTCGGGGGTGTGTGTCCCGGCGGTGAGCCCGATCTCGGTGTGACCGAGCCCGAACTTGCGCAGTAGAGGCACGAAGACACAGATGCGGGCCAGGCGGTAGGCTGCCCGCAGCCCCAAGGACGGGGTCTTACCGTCCCAGCGGGCGGCGCGCTCCCGTCGGGCGACGGCCATGGCCCGTCGGTACGCCCACCGCTTCACGGGGCTGGAACGGTCGATGTTGGTCACCGCCTGGCTGGCCATCTTCTGCCAGATCCGGGGCACGGCGTGGAAAAAGTACGGCTGGCTCTGCACCATCGTCGTCGCGAGGTCCTCGACGTCCTCACCGATGTGCACGACCATTGCCGTGAGTATCGGTGAGTACAAGCAGACGATCCGTTCGAACGCGTGTGCCAGTGACAGGTGGCAAATCACCGGGCGCGGGTCGGGGCCGGTGATCTCCGGGAAGACGCGGCACATCTGCAGGGCGCCACCGACCATGAAGTTTCGGTGGGTGATCATCGCCGCCTTGGACTGGCCCGTGGTCCCCGACGTGAAGACGAGCAGCGCGACGTCGTCGGCGGAAGCGCGGGCGGCGAGCTCGCCCACGTGGGCCCGCTCGGTCGTGGTGTACGGCTCCTCGGGGGTGAGCAGCTGGGCCGCGGGCAAGATGCGCGGATCGTTGTAGCCGAACAGCGCCCGGGTGTCGTCGACGACGACGTGCCGCACGGTGGGGCTCTGGTCGCCCAGCGCCTGGAGCTTGTCGACGTACTCCTGGTTCTCCGCGATCATCGCGACCGCGCCGGCGGTATTCAGCTGGTGGGCGATCTCCTCCGTGGAGCAGGTCGTGTAGATGCCGAAGGAGATTGCGCCGATGCTGATGATCGCCGCGTCGGCCACCATCCAGAGGTAGCTCGGGTCGCCCATGATCGCTACTGAGTCGCCCGGCCGGATACCGAGCCGGAGCAGCCCGCAGGCGAAAGTCTCGACATCATGGCTGTACTGCGCCCAGGTGTGCTCGGCGTAGATCCCGAACTGCTGCTCACGGACGACGACGTCGCCCGGCGTGAGGGCCGCGCGCTCACGGATGGCGCGGCCGATGGGCAGCTCGGCCAGGCGGGACTTCGTTGCGTTGTCGAGGCGCCCCTCGTAGGGGCGCACCGACGAAACAGTGGTCTGCGTCACGCCGCACAGACTGCCCGATTGATAGAACGATTGGCAAGCATCTTGCCCGCGCGGTCGATTTATTGTTCAATCGAACGGTGCAGCCGAACCTCCTCACCGTCGATATCGCCGTCGTCGGCGCCGGGCCCTCGGGCCTGTACGCGGCCTACTACGCAGGCTTCCGCGGACTCACGGTCGCCGTGCTGGACTCGCTGCCCGAGCCCGGCGGCCAGATCAGCGCCCTGTACCCGGAGAAACCCATCTACGACGTGGCCGGCCTCCCGGCAGTGCGGGGCCGTGATCTCGTCAGCGGCCTCGTCGAGCAGGCGGCCCCGTTCGACCCGACCTACGTGCTGGGCGACCAGGTCGTCGGACTCCAGCGGCAACCACACCAGGACCACGGTGACCGGGGGATAGTCCTCACGACGGCAGCGGAGAGAACGGTGTCCTGCGGTGCCGTCGTACTGACGGCCGGCATCGGCACGTTCCGTCCCAGACCGCTCCCCGCAGGCGAGGCCCACCTCGGCCGTGGGCTCATGTACTTTGTGCCAACGCTCGCCGAGCTCAGCGGTCGCGACGTCATGATCGTCGGCGGCGGGGACAGCGCCTTCGACTGGGCCCTGGCCCTTGAGCCGCTCGCGCGGTCCGTCACGCTGGTGCACCGCCGGGAGAGCTTCCGGGCGCACCAGCACACCGTCGACCAGGTGATGGCCAGCTCGGTGCGCGTGCTCACCCGCCGGCAGGTGCACGCAGTCCATGGGAACGAGTGGGTTAAGAGCGTCGACATCCGCCGCGACGAGGACGGAGCGATCGAGAGCCACGACGTCCAGACTGTCGTCGCCGCGCTGGGCTTCACAGCCGACCTCGGTCCGCTGGCCACCTGGGGGCTTACCCTCGACAACCGGAACATCGTCGTGGACACGGCCATGTCGACCGGCCTGCCGGGGATCTACGCCGCGGGAGACATCACGGCCTATCCGGGCAAAGTCCGGCTCATCTCGGTCGGCTTCGGCGAGGCCGCCACGGCCATCAACAACGCGGCCACGTATCTGGACCCCGCGGCGGATCTGTTCCCCGGGCACTCCACGGACGCGACCACCACATCGGACGCGACCAGGACATCGCAGCCGAGTCCCGCCCTTGCCTGACCGGGAGATAGCGGAACGCCTGGCGTACTTCCGTCCTTCGAGCCAAGCAGGACAAGTCCGGCAACGACGTTCGCGAACTGAAGGCTTTCGGCTACACGTTGGAGACTGCCCCCTCCGGTCGACCGCTTCAAGCGCCGCACCGCCGGCGTACACCCGAGGCATCGCAGAGAGTCCGCGTGCTTGGGGCGAGCTCCCACAGGGGCTAGCAAGTTTCGGTGGCGTGGGCACCCCCAGTCGGGGCGGCCATCCGCTACGCCAGGGGGTCAGTTTTCAGGCGGCGTCGACGTGGCGGCAGCCCATCCTCAGGTCAGCGACCTCCGCCCAGCAGCAGCTCGGAGAAGGGATCGGCTAACGGGACGATGGGACTTCCCGCGCGACCTGATGCGGGGACCGGATCGTGGTGATGTCGCGGTGGACGGCCTGGGCGTGGTGGAGCAGGCGCTCGGCCGCGCCGGGTGCTCGGGTCTCCTGGGCGTAGAGGTGGGCCTGGTGTCGGTGGGCGGACGGGCCGGCCGGGGTGGCGCAGTGTAGGGCGTCGGCCAGTCCGGTGGACAGCTCCGCCGCCCTGCCGACGACCTGCCGAAGGCGGTCGAGATCGTCGCCGCGGGCCTGCACGTGTCGTCCGGCGATCACCGCGGCTACCCGGTGCTCGGGCATGTTGTCCATGGGTGGCAGGTCGCGGGCGTTGGCGTACAGCTGTCCGGTGCGGGACCAGCGGTCGACTGCCGCGGTGAGCTGGTCGGCGAGGACCGGCAGCTGGGTGGTGACCTGCTGCATCCTACCGGCGGCGGCCGCCAGATGGTCGCGGTCGCGCAGCGCCGCGGTGTCGGTGTCGACCGGGACCTGGGCGCGCACGTGCGCCACGAGCGTCCGCGCCCACGGGACGACGCCGTGCGGGTCGGTGGGCCGAGTTGGGCGGCCGTCGTCGAAGACGGTGCTGGCGCGGCCGGCCAGCTGCCAGGCGAGTCCGGTGACCAGCAGCGGTCCGGCGTCGTTGCCGGTGGCAGCTGCGGTGATGGTGCCGGCGCTGCGGCTGGTGATCTCGGCGGCGGCGACGACGGCGCGGAAGTCGCGCAGGGTGAACTCGCCGTTGTCCTGTGCCCGGTCGATGGCCGCGCCCAGCGCCGCGGAAGCATCGAGAATGGTCAGCTGCGCGGCTGCCCGCGGGTCACCGGCGGCGGGTACCAGGCGGTCGAGGATCACCGCACCGCTCGCTGTCGGAGGGTCGGTCTGCGCGATCCGTTCCACGGCGACGGCCAGCTCACCGACCGTGGCCAGCTCCGGGGCCGCGGCTTGGGGGAGCAGGCGGCGGCCGAGCCGCGCGCAGTGGTCGGCCACCTCGGCCACTTCCACGGTGACCGCCCACCGGTGCGAGCGGCCCATGAGTGCGTGGTCGCGGCCGGTGAGGTCGGCGGCTGTGCCGGCGAGGTCGGTGAGCGGTCCGCCGGTGTGCGGCCACAGCCGCCCGGCGGTGGTGCAGGCTGCGGCGAGGTCGGCGGCGGTGCGCTGCCGGATGCTGTCGGTGGGGGTGAGCCCGTCGTGGGCCAGGCCGGTGAGCGCCCGCCCGAGGTGAGCCACGGCGCCGGTGACGTCCTCGATCGTCGCGGCGGGCTGCGGTGCGGTGGCCCGCGCGGTGAGGCCGTCGAGGAGCTGCTGCAGGGTGGTGGCCACTTCTCAGCCCAGTCGGCGTAGGGCGTGCCGGGCGGCGCGGGCGGCGTCAAGCACCGGGGGGTTGGCGAAGGCGGCCAGGTCGATGAGGCCGAGTGCTGCCATGGCGGCGCGGACGCTGGCCCGCGGGTCGCCGTCGATCAGCGGTGTCGATTCGGTGCGGGCACCGGCGAGTTCGAGCAGTTCGGCGGCGTAGAGGCAGTCCAGGGCGATGTCGGCGGGGACCTGTTCCCTGTCGGCGCCGACGGCGTCCAGGAGGGAGGCGGCGTAGCTGAGCGGGTCGCTGGCCGCGTCGGTGGTCATGACGGTCTCCTGTCCTCAAGGTTGGCTGTGTCGAGGCTCGGTCGGTGCGGCGGGCCGGGCGGGCCGCCGCGGGGCTTCTGTGGACGGCCGGGGCCGTTGTGGACGTCCGGGGCCGGCTCGGGGGTCGCCGTGGGATCACCGGTGGGGCCGAGTACGGGCGGGGCGTGAGGGCAGTCGTCGAGCAGTCGCCAGTGCAGCTCCCGGGCCGGGTGACGGGCGGGCAGCGGCGCGGCGGTGGCCAGCGCGGGGAGCCGGGCGGCGACGTCGTAGCCGGCGGCCGCGGCCCGGCTCAGCGCGGCGGCCAGCGGGAGCCAGTCCGGGCCGTCCGTCAGGCGAGCGTCGATCCGGGCGGCGAGTCCCATCCAGGCCGACTCGGCTGCCGTGTCCTCAGCGTCGTCGGGTTCGCTCTCCAGGCCGGCTGCGATCTGCAGGATCCGGGCGGCGATCGCCCGCCGGCGCTCGGCGGTGGGGGCGTCGCACCAGGCGGCGAGCAGCTGCGGGGTGCGCCGGGTCATCCAGGCGCGGCTGATCCGCACCCCGTCCAGCAGGGACATCCAGTCCCCGTGGTCGTGCGCGGCCGGGCCGTTCATGGCCTGCCCGCCCCGCTGCCGGTCAGCCCTGGGTCGGTCCCGGCGGGCAGGGGGCGGTCGAGGTCACGGTCGAACAGTGCCCGGCGTGCTGCGGTGGCCTTCGCGCTGGCGTAGTCGGCGGCCCGGGAGCGGGCGGGCCAATCGGTGTGCCGGCCGGGCGGGCAGCCCGTACCGAGTCGTTCGGTCATCCGGGCGTGAAAGGTCGGTAGCGCGTACCGGTGCCACTCCTCCAGCCCGTGCGGGGCCAGGGCGGCTGCGGCGGTGACGCGCAGACAGGCGAGCACGGCGAGCTCCTGAACGAGGTGCGGGTGGGCCGGCCAGCAGGACGGGATGGCGGAGCTGGTCTGCCAGGCGTAGGTGTCGTTGAGCCAGGCCGCGACCCCGTCCAGCCACGGCCACAGCTGCTGCCGTACGACTGCCGAGCAGGTGGCCGGGTCCCAGGGCCGGTCCAGCAGCGGCAGGCCGGCGGGCGGCAGGCGGGCGTCCTCGGCCGCCCGGAGCTGGTCCAGCGCGCGGCGCACCTCCTGGGGCGGCTTGGGAAACGGGACGGCGAGCTGGGAGCCGGTCATCAGATGTCGTGCCCGGTCGGGGCCAGGCCGGCGTTGGCGGCCGCCTCGTGGGCGAGGACGGCGCGCTCAGCGGGCGGAACGGCCTGCGTGCGGGCAGCGGCGACGCGGTCGCGGGCGGCGGACTGGGCCGCCAGCAGCCGGGCGCCGCGGCGGCCGGTGAGGCAGCGGGTGAGCCGGACGATCAGCGGCGGAGCGTTCTCGGCGACGACCAGCGCGCGGCCGGGCGGCAGCTGGCGGATCTCCTCCGGTCGCAGCACCGGCACGGTCTCCCCGGAAGTGGATCGGCCCCACCCGGTTCCGCGGTAGGTGTAGGAGGTGCGCCGCACCCGGGTGGTGCCGAGCAGCTCGGAGAGCTCCCGGTAGAAGCCGCCGTCCTTGCCGCCGCCGAAGGCGACGATCACGTTGGTGAGCCCGAACAGGGCGCGGGCCTCGTCCTCGCCGTAGACGAGCACCAGCTGCCGCCAGGTCTGGGCGGCGTAGAGGAAGCTGACCCCCAGCGCCCGGTCGTTGGCCATCCGGGTGCGCAGGGTCGGCAGCGGCGCGGTGGAGGGCAGCTCGTCCAGGCAGGCCAGCAGCGGCGGGCACAGCCGGCCGGTGGGCGCGGCGGCGGCCAGCTGCAGAGCGGTGTCCAGGACGTGCTCGGCCAGCGCGGTCATCAGCGGCGACGCCGAGGCGTAGGGGTCCTCCCGGCCGAGCAGGTAGATCGTGCCGCCGGCGGACAGCAGCGCCGGGATGTCGGTGGCCGACCGACCCGGTGCGGGCACGCAGCGGGCGCGGATGTCGGCCTGGAAGAACAACGCCAGGGCCTGCTGCACCGTGGTGGCGGTGTTGCCGGCGGTGCGCGGGTCACCCTGCAGGGCGCCGTGCAGCAGCCCGTCCCAGAACGGTGCGGCGTGCGGATGGGCGCGCAGGATGTCGGCCGGCTGGCCGGCGGCCTGGGGGTGGGCGGCCCACTCCAGGACGTGGGCGATCGTGCGCCCGGTGAGCGCGGCGGCGTGCAGATAGGCCTGCAGCACCTTGGCAGCCTCGAACGCGTAGAACCGCGCCGCGCTGTCGCTGGCACCGCCGGTAACCGCGCCGGTCACGGTGCCCGCGGTGAAGGCCTTGGCGCGGCGTTCGGCGACCATCGGGTCCACGCAGCCGGCGACCGGGTCCCACACCAGCTCCGGCAGGCCGGGCACCGCGCCGAAGGGGTCAAGCACGGCGACCGGGCGGTCGCCGTCGGCGCGGGCGTCAAGGGTGAGCAGCAGGTCCTCGGCCTTGGTCAGGGTGACCAGCGCCGGGCCCGGGGCGTCGAGCAGCGCGGGGGCGAGCAGGTCGAGGGTCTTGCCGGAGCCCTGGGGGCCGTAGACGCCGGTGGTCCGGTCGAAGGGCACCCACAGCTCGCCGGCAGCCGGGACGGCGGCGTGGCCCAGCCGCCACCCGACCTCGCGCTCGATCGGCGGGCGGACTCCACGTCGGGGACCGCCAGGCAGGTCCGGGCGGACGACAGCAGCAACCCGGCGCAGCCGGGCGCGGCCGAGGACCTCGGCGACCTGCCCGCGGGTGGCCATGCCCGCTCCCCCGCCAAGCCAGCGGTGTGCGGCCCACGCCGCTCCCCCACTGCCGGTGAGGAACAGCACGAAGACGGTGGCGACGGCGGCGTACACGGCGCCGGTTGCGGGCAGGGCGGCGGCCTGGGTGGGGTCGAGGCCGGCGGCCGGGTCGCCGGTGAGCAGCCCGCCCACAGATGTCACCAGGGCGGGCGATCCGGTCGGCCACACCCAGCCGCCGCCGGTCACCAGCGCCGCGGCGGCCCGGGCGGCGGGCAGCAGCAGCGCGCCCGCGGTCAGCCACACCACGACGGCGGCGGCCGGGATCTCCCAGCTGGCCGGGCCGACGTCGGGCCGCGGCCGACCGGCGCTCACCGCCGGCCTCCCGGACGTGCAGCGTTCATGGCTTCCCCTCGGGTGGAGTTATGAAGGTTCATGTGGGGTGGGGGGCGTGTAGATCGACGCCGCGGTCGGCCAACCACGGCAGCGGGTCGACCGGCGCCCCGTTCTGCCGGACCTCGAAATGCAGGTGGACGCCGGTGCTGTTGCCGGTGGACCCCTGGAAACCCAGCAGCGCACCGGCGGGCACCTGCTGGCCGGGCGTGACGGTGAAACCGGTCAGGTGGGCGTACCGGGTGGTCACCCCGTTGCCGTGGTCGAGTTCGACGAGGTTGCCGTAGCCGGCCACGTTCAGGTTGCCGTCGCGGTCGCAGAAGGCGCTGGTGCAGGCGGCGGTGGTCACGCTGCCGCCGGTGGCGGCGTAGACCGGGGTATTGCGGGGGCCGGCGAGGTCGACGCCGGCGTGCAGGACGCCCTGGCGGGGTCCGTAGCCGGAGGTGACCGCGCCGGGGCTGGGCCGCACCCACGACCCCGCCGGCACCGGCAGGCCGGGGCAGACGGCGGCCACCGCGCCGCCGGGGGTGGCGGCGCTGTCCTGGGCGGCGGGCCAGAGCATGGCGGTCAGCTCCCGGGCCAGCGGCTCCCAACCGGCGTAGGCGCCGCCGGCGGCGGAGTTCTGCACGGCCTGTGCGGCCCGGGTCAGCGGCACCGTCTGCCAGTCCGGCACCTGGACGAGCCGGGCATAGAAGGCGTCGGCGGCGTGGACTGGGTCCATCAGCTGGGCGACGGTGCCCCAGCCGGCGGTCCAGCGCTGCTGGAAGGTGTTGACGCTGTCGTGGTCGGCGCCCAGCCCGTCGTGCGCGTAGGTCAGGCTGGTGGCGGTCACCGCGGCCTGCTGGGCGGTGAGGTGTGGGCTGCTGCCGTCGTTGGCGAGCATCCGGATCCGGGACTCCTGGTAGGCGGTGGCCAGCGCCACGGTGGCCGCGTGCGGTCCGAGCCCGCGGGCCGCGGCGACGCGCACGATGGTCTGCGCCTGCCCCATCTGGACGGCCTCCAGCGCGATGCCGGCGACCGTGGCGGCGGTACCAGCGGTTGAGCAGGCCGAGGAGGCCGGCTGCGTCGATGCCTGCGGAGCGGCGAGGACGGCGAGGGGGATCAGCAGCAGCGTGAGTGCGCCGAATACCGGGAGGGCGGCGGGAACGGCGGCCTTCCACAGCCATCGCGCCGCATACGCCCGGGCCACCCCTTCCGCCGTCCCGGTCATGCCGCTCCTCCGGCGGTGAGGGCGTCGTTGGTGTAGGTGAGCCGCAGTTCGGGTGCGGTGAGGACGGTCTGCACCTTGAACGCCCGGTCCCCGACCAGCCACAGCGCCCGGCCCTTTCCGGCCAGCGCCCAGTCGGTGACCACCCGCTGCGCGGTCGGAGAGAGCCCGAGCAGGGTGCCGAGTTCGGCGCCGACGGCCTGGTCCTGGCCGTGCAGTACCCGGGTGTCGCACAGGTGCAGCAGGTCGCGGGCGATGGCGGTCGCCTGGGAGGTGGCGTCGCCGGCGGTGAGCATGTCCGAGGGCTTGTGTGCGAGCAGGATCTGCACGTCGGCGTCGCGGCGGGACAGCCGCAGGTTGGCGTCCAGGCTCTTCATCGCCTCGACACCCAGGCGCATCTGCCGCCAGGTCTCGTCGCGGATGACGATGCGCAGGTCGCCGGGGTCGGCGATCTCGCGCATCGCCTGTCCCCAGGAATTGAGGCAGGTCAGGGCGATGCCGACGGCCTGGTCGCCCAGCGGCTCCAGCCGGGACAGCGAGAGCGACTGGATGGGTGCGCGCCAGTCGACGTCGATGCTGGTGTGGTCGTCGAACAGCCCGGCCAGCGAGCCCTTGACCAGGGCGCCGAGGGCGTCGCGCAGGGTGCGGGTGGCGTCCAGGAAGTGCCTCCGGTCGGCGTACCGGCAGCCGGTGACCAGTTCGTCGGGGGGCTCGTCCAGGGCCCGCCACAGCTGCGGGATGGTGGGCTCGGTCAGCCGGGTGGCGCCGCGGGCGTAGCCGGTGAGCAGCCGCAGCGCCTCCCCCACCGCGGTCTCCTCCACCGGGCCGAACGGAACCGCCTGGGAGCCGACCAGACCGCGCAGCAGCACCAGCCAGCGGGTGAAGATGATCGCCTCACGGCGGCGGGCCTCGGCCGCCTGCAGCCGCTCCCAGCCGTGCCCGAGCGGCCCGAACGCGAGCGGGTTGACCCGGGCGGGCAGCCCGGAGCCGATGGCGAACGGCTCCACCCCCAGGGCCCGGCACAGCGGCTCGTACTCGTCCTTGGTGTCACCCAGGATCAGGGTGCGGTAGCCGTAGCAGAGCATCCGCAGCGCGAAGGCCTTGACGGTGGCGGACTTGCCGCGACCGGGCTTGCCGAAGACGACGACGTTGGGGTTGGTGACCGGGATGGCGTCGTCGGTGACCCAGCCGACCGGGTCGCAGTAGAACGTGCCACCCGAGAGCAGGTCGATGCCCATCGGTGCGCCGGTGGGCGGCAGGCCGGGGGTGGGGATCAGCGGCCACGCCACCGGGGTCTGCTCCGAGGTCATCCGCCACACCGACAGCGGCGCCGGTGTCGCGGCCCGGCCCCGGCCGCGGCCCCGGGGGCCGCGGCGGGGCACCAGGGCGGGAAACGGCCCCGGCTCCCGGGGCGCCGCCGGCGCGGTCGGGGCGGTGGGCAGGCGGTGGCCGAAGTCGTCAAGCAGTGCGGCGACATCGCGCCCACGGCGGGAATGGCGGCGGGTCATCGTCGTCCCCGCCGGTTGGGCAGCCCCACACCCAGCGGGATGGCGGCGGCGGCGAAGCCGGCGTCCTGGGCCAGGTCCAGCCGCAGCGGCACGAATCCGGCGGCGCGGACGGAGGCGGACAGCCGGCGGCCGTGCTCGGCCACCGGCCAGGACGCCGGCACGGTGACGCAGGCCGCGGCGGCCAGCCGGACCAGCGCCCGGCCGGTGGCCAGTTTCTCCTCGGCGGCACCGATCCGCTCGGTGTCGCGGCGCTGGCGGGCCCGCTGCCGGAAACCCATCCGGGCGCGCAGCTCGTTGCCGGTGGTGGCGCTCATCTCCTCCCGGCCCACCAGCCGGGTGGCCCGCTCCAGTGGCAGCGGGGCCAGGAACACCGTCAGGCAGCGCCGCTCCCCCGCCGTCGTGGGCACCAGCACCGGCGCCAGTGCGCCGAGCAGCGCCCCGGAGTCGGGCAGCAGGATCGTGTCGGTGACTGACGCCCACGCGTCGTGCGCGTAGTGCCGCACCTCGGCGCGGGCGGCGGTCGGGCCGGCGCCGGCCATCGGCACCCCCGTCGCCACCCGGGCACCGGCGGCGACGGCCAGGTCGGCAGCGACCAGCTGGCCGCGGTCGCCGGGGGCGAAGCCGGTGCGCACCGCGGCGGCCAGCGCAGCCGAATCCAGCCAGGTCACCGCGGTGCAGCCGACCGGGCCGCGCAGCGCGGCCTCAACCTCGGCCATCACCCCGTGCAGCACCCGGGCGCGGCCGTCCACCCCGCCGCCGGCCTCCTTCGTCGCGCGGGCGATCCGGCCCTCACCGGCGACGACGGTGAGGAAGGCCTCGGTGCGCACCGCCGCCGGGGTCAGCATCGCGCCCAGCAGCGCGTTCACCTCGGTGGCCACGGCCGGAGCGTCACCGCGGACGTGGGCGCGTTCCCAGGTGGCGCGTTCGGCGCCGTCATCGGGCACCGTGCGCACGTGCACGGCGAGGAGGTCGACCAGTTCGGTGCGGGCGGCCAGCTCGCACAGCCCCGCCAGCCCCGCTCCCATCCGGTCCCGCTCACCGGGCTCGGCCAGCCCGATGCCCGGATGGGTGATCCGGGCCACCGCCGCCCAGGTGCGCGCCGCGGTGTCCTGCACGATCACCGGGCGGTCCACCAGGTGCCCGAACGGCGGGCCGTCGTGGGTGCGGATGCCGGCCAGCACCCCGGGCAGGTCGGCCTCAGCCAGGTCGTCGGCCGTTCCGGCGGCGGCGCGGGAGCCGAACGCCGCCCATCCGGTGAGGACGCCGATCGCGTGCAGGATCAGGTCGGCCAGCCAGCGGCCGGCCGCGCGGCCCCGCACGGGCACCAGCAGGACCGCCGCCAGCACCGCCCACACCGGCAACCACAGGACGAATAGGCTCCAGGCCTGGGCGTTGAGCGCAAGCAGCGCCGGCAGCCCGGCGAGGGTGACCAGGGCCAGCTGGGCGCCGGTCATCCCCAGGAACCAGCCCGACACGTCGCGGGAGTAGTCGCCGTAGCGGTGCGTGCTCACCGCGCACCCCCCTCGGCGGGCCCGTCGCCTTCAGCGGGAGCCGGTGGGCCGGGCTCACCCGGGCTGTCGTTCCGGTCCGCGGCCAGCCCATAGGCGGACACGGCGGCGGCACCCGGCGGCAGGCCGCCGTCCTCTGTCCCCGCGGCGTGCCTGGTCCCCGGTGAGTCGGGCGCTGCCCGGCCGGGCACCGGCGGCCCGTAGAAGTGCGCGGAGTGCCCGATGCCAGCGCCGGAAAGCACGTCGGCCGCCGAGGCGGCCACCCCCGCGGCCAGCCGGCCCGCCTGCGCGGTGCCGACCGTGAGTCCGTGCAGCACGCCGGCGAACCGGCCCTGGGTGGCGGAGTCCGCGGTCGACTCGCCCTGCGCCCGGTCCCCGGCCAACTGCGCGGCGGCGCCCGTCGCGGCCACCCCACCGGATGCGGCACCCGCCGCCGCGGTGGCCACGGCCGCTCCCCCGCCACCAGCCTTCTGCAGCGCGCCCATCACTCCGCCGGAGGCGGCCAGCGAGGACCGCAACGCCGCACCACTGGAGGTGCCCGGGTCGACGAAGGCCAGCAGCCGGAACAGCGCCAGCGGGCAGACCGCCGCGAGCAAAATGAGCAGGCAGCCGACCACCGCCATGCCGACCGCGGCCTCGGTGCTGGTCTCCTCGGCTCCGGTCACGATGCCCTCCGTGATGGTCACCCCCACGCCGAGGACCAACACGGCCACCGGGGCGAGCAGCAGCGCGGCGAGGAACCAGCGAAGGCTGCGCCAGAACCAGGAGCTCGACGTCTGCGCCAGCAGCCCGCCGGCCGAGATCGCCGACGTGGCCGCCAGCACGATCAGCGCCGCCTCCCGGACCAACATCAGCAGCAGGAACCCGACGCTGGCCGGAACCAGCAGGAAGACCGAACACACCCCCAGGACGGTGGCGACCGTGCCGTCGACCAGATCACGGCCCACGCTGATCGACGGTTCGAACGCCGCCATGGTGTCGATGCCCAGCAGGCTGCGCAGCAGGGCAGTGGTCAGGCCCGAGACGCCGGTGACCAGCAGCGCGGCCACCCCGACGTAGCCGGCCCACACCAGCCCGAACTGCACCAGGCCGACCAGTAGCCGGCCCAGCGTCTGCCCGTCCCGGCGTACCGCCGCCACACCCAGTTGCACCATGGCCATTCCCGCGGCCACGGTCGCCCCGATGCCGAACGTCACCGGATACACCGCCGCCAGCGGGCCGCCGGCGGACAGGTCCGGGGTGGTCAGAGCGTCGATCACCGAGAACGCCAGGCGCAGCAGCCACAGCCCGGCGTCCCACAGCGACAGCATGGCGCTGGTCCACACGCTCTCCGCCACGTTCCCGGCCGCGTCACCGAGCAGGCCACCGGCCGCCTCACCCAGCGCGCACAGGGGGTCGATCGGCAGACAGGGCAGGGCGGTAGGAGCCGCCGCGGGCAGGGCCGTGACCGTCGGCTCGCCCGCGGCCGGCGTCGCCGCCCCCAGCCAGGCAACGGCCGCCAGCAGGAGGACGACGAGGAGGTGGCGCGCCCCCGGGCTCCAGCCGCGTGCAGGCGCGACGGGGTTAGGCATGGCGCAGGTCTCGCCAGCCGGCGTCGATCGCCGCGTCGGTGCCCGGCCAGATCGACGGGGCCGGTGCCGGCTCGGCGCCGGGGCCGATCAGCCACCGGTCGGCGACCCATGTCATGCGCTGGCAGTCCGCCACCGCCATCCGGGCCGTCCGCTCGAGGGTGACGGTGAATTCCAGGTCCACGCACACGACCGCGAACTTCGGGCCCACCGTTCCCTTGATCAGCCCCATGACCGGGCGGACGACGATCGCCAGCTGCGGGGAGCCGGCGCCCGACAGCCCCGCTCCCGACAGCAGGCTGGCCATGCCGGTCACCCCCGACCAGTTCTCCGCAGTGGGACCGCCGGCAGCCGCCCACCGGCTGATCACCTCGCGCACGCCGTACATCGATCCGGACTGCATCGCCGCCACATCGATCGACGCCAGCTGCGCCAGCGCTCCCTCCGGGGTGGGAGGGAAGCCCGTGGCCACCCCCGCCGGCCCGACGTCGGTGGCGCGCGGCAGCACAAGCACCTCGGCCGCCCTGCTCGACACCGGACCCGGCATCGCCTCCTGCGGCTCGGCGGCCGGCATCGCAGCGGCGGCCAGCGCATCCTCCCGAGACAGCTCCCCCACCGGAGCCGCGGCCCGGGCTGCGCTGTCCGCTGGGCCGGAGTCGCCGTCGGTGAGCGCCGCGATGACGGTGAGGACCAGCCCGGCCAGCACCGCCAGCGCCACCAGTGCGCTGACCACCAGCAGGGTCAGCAGCCGGGCCGGGCCCCACTCCGCCGCACCACGGCCCTGGGACTTGTGACGGCGGGTCATCAGGTGCACCCGCTGCCGGTGATCGACCCGAGAATCGCCAGGATCACCGTGTAGGCGATGGCCACCATCACCACCACCGCCACCCCCATCGCCCCGTACCGGGAGGCGTGCGGATGGGAGAAGATTCGCCCCACCAGGATTGAGCCGAGTGACATCACCGCGCCGATGCCGATCAGCGCCAGCACCCCCCACTTCACCCAGGCCGTCACGTCGTCGGCGAAGGCCTGCATCCCCGGCGGCGCCTCCGGGCAGACCGCCGCGGTGATCTCCACCGGCGCCGCAGCCGCCGGCCCCGCGCCCAGCACCAGCAGCCCGGCGACGACGAGGACGAGGACGACGGCCGAGGTCGCGCGCAGCGCCACATGCGCGGTCCCGTGCCTGCTCCTCATCGGCTTGCCTGCCAGCCGGTCCGGGACTGCGCCGCCCGGCGCCGATGCCGGGGCTGCGGGTCCGCGGCCGGCACCAGCAGCGCGGCCAGCGACCGGCCGGCGGCCGCTACCGGCTTCGGCAGCCGGTCACCGGCCAGACCGTCGGTCTCCAGTCGCCGGTCAACCGGCACCCGAACCACCCGCCCCCGCGACCGCAGCTCACGCAGTCGTGGCCCGCAGCTGGCCTGCACCGTCCGCGGCCAGCGCGCTGGGCCGACCGCCGCAATCACCGGCTCGCCGTCCAGGGCGGCCAGCACGTGCTCGGTCTGCCGGACCGCGGGAACCGTCACCCGGGTGACCACGACCACGTTGGCGTCTCGGATGAGGGGACCGGGTGCGTCGAGCAGCGCGGTGGTCAGCGACCAGCCCGCATCGACAACCAGCAGCCGACCGGTGTCGTCGGTCTCCGGTGGCGGCAGGGACTCGCCCTCGCCTGGGCGGCGGGCGAGGCGGACCACGTCGAGTCTCCCGCGCCGACCGTGCCGCCAGCCGCCGCCGTCCGTGCCCAACTCGATGGTCGATGCCGCCGTCAGCCCCGATCGGACCGGTTCGGCGTAGTCGATCAGCTGCACCCGCCGGGCCTCCGCGAGCCCTTCGGCGACCGCCAACGCGACCGTCGAGGCCCCGGCCCCGGCGTGACCGGCCACCACCAGAACCACACGGCCGCCGACACCGGCTCCCGCCCAAGGAGTCCGACCGGCATCTGACCGGCAGGTCCTACCGGTGACCGCAGCGCCGGACGCCGGCCACCCGCAGACGACACCATGACCGCTGACCTCGTCGAAGATCCCCGCGCGGATCGCAACGACGGCCGCACGCATTGCCTCAACCGTCATCGGCCGGTCCCCACGGGGACGCGCCGGGCTGCCGATCGCCAATGACGATGACAGCGCCGTTTCACGGCTCGTTCGGTCACGCCTCGATCCCCGAAGCGGGGGTGCGGTCTGCATGCGCCGACCGTGCCGCCCCGACCTCTCGTAATCCTCCCGTCGGCTACGCCACGGAGGTCTCCTGCCCGCGGACGGGCGCGTGCCGGCGCAGGCGGCGATGACGGCCCCGCGCCGGTGAGCTACCGCAGACTTACGGGAGATCGGAGCCGAGACGCGACAGCGACCAAGCGCGACGGCCGGAGGGCTGCCTGGCGTGGTGTGTCTCACCCTGACCCAACCGCTGGCCACATACCAGAGGCTTGCTCCTGCATGCCTTCCACGCCCTCGGGCCCCGACCCCGGTTCTCGGACACGCTGAACCCAGCATCTGCTGGGAACCGAGATGATCGAGAACCATGGCCCGCAAGAACTACTCCGATGAGTTCCGTCGGCAGGCCGTCGACTTGTACGAGTCCACCCGGGAGCGACAGCGCCGGGCATCGCCGCCGACCTGAGGGTCGAACGCCGCACCCTGCGCCAGTGGCTCGACCTGCACGGAACCGGCAAGAAGACCGCTGCCGACGGCACGCTGACCCGCAGGGGTCGCCGTACTCAGGAACCGCCAGAGGGAGACGCAGGTCGTCGCGCTGTGGGCGTCGACGCCTCTCTGTAACGGTCTGACATGTGTGAGTGAGGCCAGCACCTGGCGGGCTCGGTTCAACGGAGGGCGACACGATGAGAAACCCCGATGTCCACGACGACCTGGACGCGCTGCTGCGCAGCGCAGCGACGATCCAGCGTGATCCCGCGCAGGAGGAGCGCACCTTCGCCGACGTGTGGTCGCGGGTGCAGGCGTCCATGAACGACGGCGCTGCGACCTCCGACGACGCCGTCCACGACCGGCGGCACACTCTGATCGCCGATCGCGAGTTGACGGCTCGCCGTCGCCGCCGGGCGGCCAAGGTGGCGTCGGTGACCCTGGCGGTCGTCGTGGCGAGCGCCGGGACAGCGGCGGCAGCGTTCCTTGCCACCCGGACCGGCGAGGAGGCGACCGGCTGGGAAGTCGGAGCCGGAGGCTCCGGCGAGATCCTCAACCAGGGCGGCACCGATCGGCGTCAGGTCTTCGAGCAGGTGACCGCAGACATCCGCTTCGCGCCGGGGTACGAGGCTCAGCGCGACTACGCCCTGGACTTCTTCCCCCAGGACAGCGACACGGCTATCACCGAGAGTCACCTCCGCTCCTTCACGGCCAGCCACGCCATCTGCACCTGGGCCGACGCATGGGTGGCGTACGACAACTCCGGAGACCTGGCAGCGCGCGATGCGGCGACGGGGACGCTCGCCGAGTCCGTCACCTGGGAGCCCATCCAGACGTTCAACGAGGATCACGACGAGCCCGACCCCATGGATCCGAGCACCGGCGTGGATCCGGGCGCCGGAGGCTCCTACTACGGGTGGCTGCGCCCGCTGGTCCAGGCCGCCCAGTCTGGGGACCGCCAGGGGGTCCTCGACGCGGTCGCGACCGGTCACCAGTGCGCGGCCGAGGTCCTTCCGGTCATCAGCACCGACCCCAACTACGGGGGTGCCCGATGAGCGACGAGCAGGCGCAGTCCGAGGCCCTGTTCCGCGACACCCGCGCACCGCTCCTGGACTACCTGACTCGCCGTGCGGCACCCCATGACGCGGCCGACCTGCTCGCCGAGGTCTTCCTCATCGCCTGGCGGAGGCGCGCGGACCTGCCGCCAGGCGACGAGCGGCGACTATGGCTGTTCGGCGTCGCTCGGCGACTACTCGCCGAGCACCACCGCTTCGCATGGAAGCGGGCGAACGCCGAGGGCGGGGCCCCCGACGCTGACGCGCCGGAACGTCTCCTCCAAGACGGCGGACCGCGTGACTCGCGAGGTGAGGCCGTGCGGCGTGCCCTCGAATCGCTCAGCGACCTCGACCGGGAACTGGTCACCCTCACGACATGGGAGAACCTGAGCACGGCGGACGCCGCGCGCGTCGTCGGCATCGCAGCAGGGACGGCGCGGGTGCGGCTGCACCGCGCTCGCGCCCGGCTCGCCCGTGACCCGCGCCTCCAGGCCGTGCTCGATGACCCAGACGAAGAGGCGTGCCACGCCACCAAACCCGTGTCCTCCGAAGCGGCCCCGGCCTGACGAACCGGCCTCCGCGCCGGTCCCTCGGCGGCGAGCACCGCGAGGGGACGGCGCGGAGGTGGCAGGCCCCGCGCTGCGCGTTCCAACCCCGCGGGGTGTCATCGCGCCATGAGCCAGACCAACGTCTCCACCCGGTGCCGATGCCGGCGACCCTCGGTGACGAGGTCGACGTCTTGTGTCGGTTGGGCTGGGAAGCGAACGCGGGCAGCGGGCGCGGCTGCGCCCGCGGCGGACACGGCGTGGGTGGCGGAAAACCTCCCTCGCAGGGTCGGCAGGCTGCGGCGAGTTCTTACGAGGCCCGGTCCAGGAAGTGCCGGCGGGCGCGGTTGATGGTCTCCGCGGTGCTCATGGGGAGGTCCATCTCGTCTTCGCCGTCGTGGATTGCCACGATGCGTGCGACGTAGGTTTCGGCTTCTGCGCGGCTGCCTTGCAGGTAGGCGACCCACATCGCGTCGAGCAGCACCTTCTCGTCGTCCGGCGCGACGAGCAGGGCGGTGGCCGCGGCGGTGCGGGCCGTGGTCAGGTCGTCGACGGCGAGGGCTGCGGTGACGACCTGGTGGGCGACGTCGCAGATGGCCGCGGTGAGCGTGAAGTCCAGGCCGTCGAGCCATTCGTAGCCGGCGGGGCGTTGGGCGAACGGCGGCCCGGACACCAGCTCGAGGGCGGCCAGCAGATCGGGCAATCCGTCGTCGCCGCGGACGGCGGCGCGGGCGCGCAGTTGGCGGAACAGGTCGGCGTCGACGAGCACATTGGTCAGCGTGTAGCGGCCGCGGTAGCCGGAGCCCAGATGCTTCTCTCCGGTCGCCGGGTCCTCACCGAGCCAGGCGCGGGCACCGGCGGTCATCCGGTGCACGTAGGCGCGGACGCTGACCGGGTCGGTCTTGCCGCCGCGAGCCGGCTGCAAGGCGGTGGCGGCCTCGTCGGCGGTGGAACCGTGCGGGCGGGTGGCCAGGTAGGCGACCACCTCTTCGTAGCGGCGCCGCCGCCCAGACCTGGCGACGGCGTGCTCGTCGCCGTGCGCGCGCAGCTTGACCGGTCCGAGCAGAGTCAGCCGTGGCCGGGCGCAGTCCGGTGACCACCAATCCGCCAGGTCACGGTCAAGTTGCTCAAGGTCGTCCTCGATCCGCTGACGCAGCTCGGTCGGGTGCCACTCGCCTTGCGTCTTCTGGCCGTTGCCATCGGCAGCCTTGAGACGGTCCTCAGGTGGCACCGGCCCGAGTGCGGCGCCACCAGCAGAAGGCCGGCGGGCTGGCCGTGGCTGGGGCAAGCGTTCCGGAGCGTCGCCGGGCTCCTCCGCCGTCGCGTCATCGAGCAGTGCGCCGGCGGCGTCGGTGTGGACCTGCCAGGGCCGGTCCCCGTCGGATGCGGGGATGGCGTCGTCCATCGCGTCGCGCTCGAAGGCCAGCAGGGTGGCGATGTCGCAAGCCTGTTGGACGGTCAGCTGTGGGGCCGGGAGTGACAGTCCGAGTGCCGGGACGAGCAGCGACCCGTCGTCGGTCAGCGTGAGCAGCCACTCGTCGCCGACCTGCGTCGGCTCAACGGCGAGCACCACAGCGATCGCTGCGCGCTGCTCCGAGTCCCGCAGGACAGCGGCGGCAACGGCCAGCTCACCGCCGTCCTGCAGCTGGCAAGTAGTGAGGACGATCTGGGGCATCCAGCCGTCGCCGGCTCCGGCGCGCAGTCGCCCGTCCAGCACGTCGTCGGTGTTCTGCTCGGGGCTGTCGCGCAGGGCTGTGTGCAGTGCGGGGGCGGCGGCAGTGTCCACGGGGCGGATGCGGTGCGGAGCCAGGTCGACCAGCTCGTCGCCGAAGCCGACGGGGGTGACGGTGAGCAAGTCCGACCAGCTGTTGACGGCCAGCTCGGCGACCAGGTGCCGGGCGAAGTCCTCCCGGCGTTCGGCTGGCCCGGTCACGTGGACGGCACCGAGGCGTTCCAGGTCCAGCAGCCAACGGCCTGTGCCGTCGACGCCGATGGTGACCAAGGTCGGGTACGGGGCCAGGCGTGCCCGGGCCACCTCGGGCGCGACGCCGGTGTCCTGGTCGAGCCGCACCGACCACCACAGGTCGGTGTCGTCGGCGGTCCACGGATCGGGCGGAGGACGGTCGGCCGGGGCGTGCAGCCGCAGCTCCAGGCGGCCGCCATCCAGCCGGGCGGCGACGACGTCCGGTAATTGTCCGTCGGGGTCCTCCGATAGCCGCACAGCCAAGCTGCGAAGGGCGAGGTCGAGCCCGGCGTAGTCAGCCGTGCCCGCGTCGGCCGCCGAGGTCACAGCCGTCTGCGTGGCCGACAGCGTCGGCGGCATCGGGGCCAGGCGTCGACCGGTGCGCCGACGACGTAGGCGCTGGCGGCGGTGGGCGAGCCACGTCGCGCCCACACCCGCTGCGAGCAGTGCCCCGCTTCCGGCGAGGACGGCCACGAGCTCCGACGGGACCTGGTCGGCCTCGGCATCGGGAGCGTCGGCTGCCGGTTGCACTGGTTCGTCGGAGGGACTCTCCCGTGGCGGCGAGGCGGGCGGTGTCGGCGATGGGGTAGCCGGCACGGGTGCCTCGCGCTCCGCCGGCGACGGCGGCGCGTCCTCGGCCGGTGGTTCCGGAGCGTTCGGCGGAGGCAAATCGGACACTGCCGGGTCGGCGGACGGAAGGTCGAGGACCTGCCCAGGGCGGATCAAGTCGGGGTCGGTGAACCGGCCGCCGCCGGGAATCGGTTCACCGGCGTTGAGATCGAATATCGGCTGCCAACTGTCCAGCCCGTGCTGCGCGGCGATGTCGACGAGGGTGTCGCCGGGCCGCACCGTCACCTCGCCTGCGGTCGGTTCCGCCTCGGGAGGCGTGGCGTCGGATGGGAGGACCAAGACCCAGCCGGGGCGGATCAGCGCCGGATCGGTCAGGACGGCGCCGTCGGGCTGGGGCCGGCCGCGGTTGAGCTCGAGGATCTCCTCGAACCGAGTCCAGTCCCCAAGGGAGCGGGCGGCGATACGGCCGAGGGTGTCGCGCGGCTGCACCGTGTAGGTGGGGCCGTTCGCGGCAGGCTCGGCTGGCTCGGCATCCGGTACGGAGGAAGGTATCGATGGCGGCTCGTCGGTCGGCTGCTCCGCGACCACCGGTGGTCCGGCGAACGCCGGGGCGGCGAGCAGAGGCGCACCTCCGACGCCGACGACGGCGGCAACGAGTAGGCCGGCCAGCTGCTGGGGTGTTGCCAGGCCGGGCAGCCGTAGCGGTGGGAGACCGCGCAATTGGGCGGCGAGCTCGACGGCCACCGACAGGGCGAACACCGCCCACGCGGCCCAGCCGATCACCACGAGCAGGCCGAGGAAGAGCGCACCGTTGTCCGGCCCGCTCAACGCGCCCGTGACCTGCTCCCACGACGAGAGCGCTGGCGGCAGGTAGGCGGCGCCCAGCTGCCAGAGCGCGATCGGGACTCCAGCGACCGCAGCCGTCAGGACGAACACTGCGAGCAGTCGGCGCAGCACGTCGAGCGCCCGCGGCGTCGTGGTCATGGCTCCGCTCCGGCGTCCTGGTCGGTGATGAGGTCGGCGGTCCCGGAGCCCTCCACGGTCATGGTCTGAATGCCAATGAGGCCGAGGAAGGCGGTGGGCTCGGTGATCGTCGTGGTCACCGTGAGGGTGTCGCCGTCCACAACCGTCACCGTGCCCTGCACGCTGTTGCGCTCCAGGTAGTTCTGCGCTGCGGCGACCGCGGCGGCCGGATCGACCCGTACATCTCCAGCGAGAGCGGCGGAGACGTCGAGGGCTTGGCCGCCGGCACGGGCGGCTTCGTCGGCGATGGCGTTGGCGCGCTGGGTGGCGGCCACCTTGGCGCCGCCGTCGACGGCCAGGCCGATGATCAACAGCAGGCCGGGGACAAGGACGGCGAGGAAGACGCCAAGCGCCCCGCGCTCGGCATCCTCGTCTCGTAGGCGCTGTCGGGGGTTCATCGTTCGCGGTAGGCGTCGACGGGGCTGGTGAAGGTCGCGTCCACGGTCACCGAACCGGGCAGACCGGGTGCCAGAAGATCGGCCATCTCGACGACGCACGTGATCGACACGGTGACGTCGCCCGACTGGCCGGGCGGTGCCTGAAAGCCGGCGGTGTCGACATCGATCGTGGTGCGCTCACACCGCAGGTCCTGAGCGGCCAGGGTGCGCTCCGCCGGCGCGGTTGCCGAGGCCGTCGCGATGGTGGGGTCGCCGGACAGGGAGGCTTCCCGGGCGGCTGCGCGAGCAGCCTCGGCGACGGCGCCCTCGGCGACCTGGGTGCGCCCGGCGACGACGGCGAAAGACAGAAGCAGGAGCAGCGCCGGGGCCAGCAGCGCCAGCTCGACCGACACCGATCCCCGCTCCCCTGCCCGGCCGTTCATGGAGTCGGCCGTTCCACGGGGCCGGCAGCGCTCTGGGTGACCGACCAGCCGGAGAAACCGGGGAAGAGACTGAGGGAAGTGCCGGTCACGGTCACCTCGATGCTGCTCGGCGAGCCGGCCACGGTCACGTCCCGGCCGGTGAGCAGATCGGCGGCGGTCTGGTCGAGGAAGCCCTTGGCCGCCGATTCGGCGCGCGCAGTCGAGGCTGGCTGTACCCGGCCCTCTCGTGCGCCTTCCTGCGCAGCGCCGAGGGCGATCGAGCGGGCGTGGAACCACAGAGCCGCCTGGATCAGCGTCATGACTAGCAGAAGCACGACCGGGAACGTGATCGCCAGCTCCATCGACGCCGCGCCGCGCTCCCCGGACAGCCGTTCGCGCACCACGCCGCTGGACCGGCGGCCAGAGGCATGGCCGAGCCGGGACAGCGCTGTTGCGCCGCGTGGGCTGGAGGAGCGGACCACGGGGTCGCTACTGGATCGAGTTCGAGCGGGAGGTGACCGCGTTGGCGATCACCGCGACCAGCGCGACGGCGATGCCGATCAGCGCCACCGTGATGATCACCTGCTCCACCGACAGCGAGCCACGTTCCGGCTCGTCGCGCAGCTCGTGGAGCCGCTCGCGCAGCGCCGCGCCGAGGGCGGTCAAGGTGGTGAGCAGCGGCATCATCGGACTCTCCTTCTGAGGGGCATGGCAGTCAGGTGGCCATCAGTCGGGCCAGGGCGGGATAGAGGAACAGCAACAGGAAGGCGATCGACAGCAGCGCAACCGGAGCGGTGAGCTTCTCGCTGGCGGTGTTGGCCGCTGCCTCCTCCTCCGCCAGCAGCTGCACCCGCAGCGACTGGGCGCGGGCCCGCAGCGTCGGGGCGATCGAGGCGCCCTCGACGGCGGCGACCGCGGCGATGTCGGCGACATCGGCCAGTTCGCCGACCCCGGTGTCGGTGGCCAAGCGGTGCAGCCCGTCCCACGGCGGCTCCCCGGCCAGCCGGGCGGCAACCAGCGCGTCGTTGATCCGCCGAAACACCCACCCGTCGCCGAGCGCGGCAGCTCGTTCCAGGGCGATGGTGGGGCCCTCGCTGGCGTCGCGTCGCAGGCTCACCAGGTCCAGATAGGAGCACAGCGCCCGGCGCATCTGAGAGCGCGCCTCGGAGGCCTGATCACGCACGACGAGATCGACAACAAAGAAGAGGACGACGGCCAACGCCAGCGATCCGGCCACCGGGATCACTACTGGCATGCGGACGCCGACCGTTCCGAGCACGGAGGTGAGCAGCGGCACGAAGGCCGCGCCGAACGCTGCCAGGCCCACCTTGCGCGCGGCGTAGCCCTCCGGCGTCCAACCGATCAACTCCAGCGCCTGTCCCGGTGCCCGCCGACCCGCCCCCGGCAACCGGGCGGCGGCCCAGATACCGGCGCGGCCGGCCACCCGTGCCCACCGGTCACCCTCCCCCGTGACCAGCCCGACCGGTGCGCGTACCGCGCGCCCGTCCAGACGGACCAGCGCGTCGGCAAGCCGCGGCTGTTCGACCACCACGGCGGCGCGCAGCAGCAGGAACACGCCGAGCCCGACGACCGCACCGAAGCCGACCAGCAACGCCTGAGCGCCGCTCACCGGACCGGCACCTCCTCGAGAGCGAGCTCGGTCCGCCGGCCGCCGTCGCGATCGACCAAGAAGCGGGTCGACGGCACGGCCACGGTGAGCCGGCGCATCCACAGCAGACAGCCGACAATGAGCCCGCAGATGGCCGCCAGCACCAGCTGGCCCAACCCGGTGCCGTAGGGCGCCAGGTAGTCGCCGTTCAGCGCCGCCAGCCCGGCCGCCGCAACGGTGATCAGCAACAGCCAGCGGGCATTCGCGCGGGGCTTGGCGCGGTCGGCCTCGACCTTGCGGCGCATGGTGACCTCTTCGCTGAGGCTGCCCGCCAGCTCAGTCAGCACTCGCGCCAGTCCCGGCCCACGCAGCTCCGCGCCCAGCAGCAGTGCGCCCACGACCAGGTCCCCAGCGGCGTCGTCGAGATCGTCGGCGAAGGACAGCAGCGCCCGGGCTGTCGGCCAGCGCGCCTGCAGCCGCGCCGCCAGCGTGGCCACCTCCGTCTGGATCGGCTCGGGCGCGGTGCGGGCCGACCGGATCAGCGTCTGCTCCAGCCCACCGCCCGCGGCCAGGACGTCGGAGGTACGGCGCACCCACTCCTGCAGCCCCTCCAGCCGCTCCACCGCAGCGTTGCCGGCGGCGAACTGCGCCAGCAACCATGGCACCCCGACGACCGCCAGCCCGACCAGCACCCCGCCGACCGGCCAGCCCGAAACCAGCCACACCACGGCTGCCGCCACCGCGGCGGCTCCCGACAGCATTCGCTGCCGCCGCACCGCCGGGGGGTCGACCGACGACGCCGGACGCGGTCTGCGGCGCTGCGGCTGAGCTGGTGTGTCCGGGGCGGTGAGCGCGTGCGCGGCCAGCAGCAGGCCGGCGACCAAGAGCGCTCCGCACACGCCGGCCAGCAGTCCCGCGCCGCTCACCGTCGCCCTCCGACCGTGTCGGCCCACGGTCCCTGGCCGACGCGCAGCCAGCCGGGGTCGAAGCCGACCCGGACGTAGTCCGCCAAGTCCACCGGATCGTGCTCGGGCACCGCCCGCCCGTCGGGTCCCGGAGCAAAAACCTCCGTGACCGCCGGGCGTCCGCCCTCGCCGATGCCGTTGCACTCGACGACCTGACTGACGAACCGCTGCCGCTCACCGCCGATCCACCGCTCGTCCACAGTGGTGATGTGCACGACCAGGTCGATCGCCGACGCACACGACCGGTACGCGTGCTCCGGGGTGACCGCGGCGCGGCCGCGCATGCACAGATTGGCCAGCCGCTCGAATGCGTGGCGTGCCGAGCGGGCGTGCAGGGTGCAACATGAACCGCCCTCGCCGGCCTCCATCACCTCGATCAGCGGCCAGGCCTCCTCGCCACGGACCTCCCCCAGCCACACCCGGCTGACGTTCATCACCAACGCCTGCTCCACCAGCTCGGTCAGCGTCACCTCGCCGAGGCGGCGGCCGTCCGGGCCGCGTTCCCCGGAGCCCTCCCGGGCCTCGAACGGCACCACCCGCGGATGCCGATCGGGCAGCTCGTGCAGCAGCAGCTCGAAGTGCTTCTCGATCGTGGCCAGGTTCTCGCTCACTGGCAGCTCGTTGGCCAACGCGCGCAGCATGAGCGTCTTGCCGGCGCCCTGCGCGCCGGTGACCACGATGTTCTTCCGGGCCCGCACCGCCGCCCGTAGGAACTCCACCAGCGGCCGGTCGATCGCCCGCAGGTCCACCAGGTCGTCGAGGTCGACGTCGCGGATCCGGTGCCGCCGGATCACCAACTGCGGACGCGGCACGGTCTCGATCACCGCCGCCAACCGCGACCCGTCCGGCAGCCGCATGGTCAGCAGCGGACTTGCCGTGGTCAGCGTCCGCTCCGAGCGGCCCAGCCGGGCGGCGATGTGCTGCAGCTGACGCACCAGGTCCTCGTCCGAGTCCGCGATCGGATCGACTCGGACGTCGCGGCCGTCGGAATAGCCGACCCACACGTTGTCGTGCCCGTGCGCCTCGATGTTCTCCACCAACGGGTCGTCCAAGTAGGGCTGCAGCCGACCCAGCCCGAACTGGGCCGCGAACACCGCCTCGGCGATCGCCTGCTCGTCCTCCGGGGTGGGCACCGCTTGCCCGGCGCGCATCCGTTCGCGCACCAGCTCATCGACGCCATCCTGAACCAGGGTGCGGGCCAGCTCCTGCTGCGCCGCCGTGCTGAGCGTCGGGCGCCGTTTGAGCTCGTCGGCCAGCGCCGTCGCCGTCGACTCGTGCAGCCGGCGGACAAGCGTCCAGTCCACCGAGACCGGTGATGCGTCGAGCGCTCGAGGCACGGCGACGGTGCCGAGGATGTCGGTGGTGAGGTCAGCGGACACGGCTGCCCCCGATCGCGGTCGCCGACGCAGGCACGGGCGCCGGCGGTGGCGCCAGCCGGCTTTCGTGCGCTGCGGCGAACTCGACCAGGCGGGTTGCGACCGTCCGCGCAGCCCGCAGCAGCGCTGACTGGGCGAACAGCCGACCGGCCGGCACACCATCACTGAGCACCGACGCCGCCTTGGCATCGCGCGGCAGCGAACCGATGACCTGAATGCCGAGCGCCTCGCCGATCTCCCGCTCGCCGTACGGCTCACCCGGCCCGACTACCAGCGTGGCCACCATGCCGACGTGGCCGTTCCCTCCGCGGAGCTCGGCGATCGCCTGCGTCGCCGCACGCACGGCACGCAGCGTCGAGCCGGTGACCAGAACCACGGCGGCAGCCCGCCGGACGACGGAGGCCGGAAAGTGCTCGGCGCGCAACCGGCCGCAGTCGGCGATCACGTCGACAGCGCCGTCCTCCACCGACGCCAACGTGGCGGCCAGTCGGTCCCAGTCCACGTGTCGGGCGCCGGCGGGGTCGGCCAAGCCCGGTAGGAGCCGCGCCCGCCCCTCGGGGTCGAGCCGCAGCAGCTGGCTGTCCAGGTGTCGGGCCAGCCCGCCCCGCCGCGCCGCAAGCGCCAGGTCGGCCAGCCCGCCGGCGGAGAATTCGCCTCGGCCGTATCCCGCCAGCACGTCCCCGCCGGCCGGGTCCAGTTCGGCCAGAACCACCGGCCGCGGCCAGGACAGCGCCAGTGCCAGGCCGCTGGTAGTCACCCCGGGCGCGCCCTTGGCCGAGCACAGCGCGATCAACACGGCAGCCGCCCCCGCCTACTCGTCGGCGACCACGACGATGGCGACCAGACCTGCAGCGGCGCGGGCGGCGACGTCCGGCCCGTCGGCCGCGGCGACGAGCACGTCGACCACCCGCAACCCGTCAGGCCCCGGCGGACCTGTCTGCACCACGGTCGCGTCCACCACGCCTGGAGCCCCTACGTCGGTCGCGACCGGAGCGCTGCCGGCGGCCACGGGCACCAGGAGAACGTCATCGCCGGGCCGCAGCGCGGTCGTTGGCAGCTGCACCGTCGACACCCCGACCCCGACCAACTGCTGACCGGGGGTCGGAAGGCGCTGATCGGTCAGCGCATCGCGGGTGAGCAGCGACCCCGGCGTCAGGGTGGTCGCCGCCACCATGCCGATCACCTGGTCGCGGTCACCGTACGGAATGGGCTGCAACGCCGGATCGGGTGAGATCCTCGCCTCCACCAGGTCCGCAGCGGTGATGGCTTGGCCCCAGGGCACCTCCCGGGCGAGCGCGATCACCGGGGACGTCTGGCCCAGCGACGTCGCGAGGTAGGTCGCCCCAAGCGCTCCGAGGACCACCATGGTCACCGCCAGCGCTAGCAGCGCCGGACGGCGCCGGCGACGCGGCGGCGGCAGCACCGGCGCCCGGGACAGTCCGTTGCCCGCCTCGGAAGCAGGCGCCGCGCTGGCCTTGGGCGGCTGGGTGCGAGTCATCGGCTGCTCCCGTCCTGGTTCAGGACATGCAGCTCACCGACGAACAACTCCGACGCCGAGGACAGCTCCAGCGTCTCTGTTCCCGACAGCCCCCCGCCGGACCAGGTGACCGTCCACGTGCTCGTCGCGGTGATCGGCCACGGGCCGCCACCCGGCACGTGTCGACTCGACGCCTGCGCATAGACGTGGCCACAGTCCGGTGATGGGCCCTCGGCGCCCGGCGAGTACGGCGTCCCAGCGCCGCACACCACCGTGGTGCCATCCCCCATGTCCCAGACGATGCGGCCTACCCGGCCCACGGCAGCGACCGTGACGCCACCGGCTGACACCGACTGCCGAGTCGGCCCAAGGAACGCCTCCCCGCGCTCGGTCCACATCCACACCGGCAGTCCAACCAGCCCGCTGGTCGAGCCCGGCGGCGGCGCCATCCGGATCTCCGGCGCGCGCATCACCAGCGATGCAATCGCCTGCTCTGCCAGAACCCGCGGATCCACGGGAGGTGCAGGCGGCGCGGTGCCGTTCGCCACGAAGACGAGCATCGTGGTGAGGCCGGACCCGTCCACCCGTGGACAGACCTGCACGTACATCACGCCATCGTCCGGAGACCTCCCCTCCCACAGGACGCTGGTCGGCGCCGGTTGGGGCTCGGCCACGGTGTACGTGCACGGATTCGCAGAAGCACCACCAGCGCTGTCACGCACACTGTTGCTGGGACTGTCCGAAGCCGCGCCCACGCCGACGTCACCAGTGGCGCCCTCGCTGCCCGGCGTCGAGGCCCATAGCAGGCAGGCCCCGGTGCGGGGGTTGGTCTTCGAGCACTCAACCGCTGGCTCCGCAGCAGCGAGACCTGCAGTGGCCATGCCGATCGCTGCGACCGCCGTCGACAGGGAAAGGATGCGCCTCAGCACGGCTGGTCCGTCAGGGGCTCCAGCGTGGCCACCAACCAAGGCGTTTCGGGCTCCGCCACAAACTGGACGACCGTAATGTCCCAGACGTAACGAGGCGGCGTCCCGGGTGGCACCACCTCACCGGTCTCGACGTTGACTGTCTGGGCGCTCTGACTGTCGTAGCAGCCGGTGATCCTCACTGTTGGTCCCTCTGGCGAAGCCAAGTCGACGCCGGTGACCCGTAGGTCTACTGCTGAATCGCCCTCTTGTCGGAGCCCGAGGGTGGCGTAGTCCCGCACGGACTGGACGGTAAGGAGAGCGGCCGGATCGGCCGCGTACTGACGGATCTCCGGCTCCCAGTTTTGGGCGCTTGGCTCACGGCTGGCCGCATCGCTAACGCGAAGCAGGCCTTCAAAAGCCTCCGTAGCGGCCTCAGCCGCCTCTTCCTCGAGGCTTGACGCCCTGCTCGTCGCCGGAGGAGTCGTCGGAGTTGGCGAAGACAAGGACGTCGTCGCGCTTGGGGAGGTGCCCTCCGGGCCGGCTTCATCCTCCGTGCAGGCGGCGAGGGGCAGCAGCGCAAGGAGTAGGCCAGCCATCCATCGTCGTGTGCTCGTCGAGTGCCCTCGCCCAGTCCGCAGGCCGCGCTCCGACACGAGCACCGACAGGTGGATAGCCGAAAGTGGGCGGGCTGCGAGCTTCAAGCGCACGCTGGCCCATGTCGCGCTCGAATTTGTCGTGCGGGCCATGGGCACCTCCTGGGCAGTGGTGGGGGAAATTACCACCGAGATCGCCCGTGGAAGCAAGCCCTTCCTCCCGTAATCCTCCTGTTCAGCCGCCGAAGGACGCCAAGGCCGCGTGGTCGCTGCGGGAACGGCGGATGGCCGCCTTCACGCGAGCGACGTCCACACCGAGGACTTCGGCCACGGCGGTGATCACCTTGGCGGAGTGATCAACACCGGGGCGACCGTCCTCCAGGCGCACGTACGTCATGACTGACAGGCCGGGAGCAGTCACCTGGTTCGTTGCGAATCCAGCCGCCAGGCGAAGAGCTGCCAAGGGCGGGTCACCTGCATCGACGTTGAGCAGATACAACGGGTCGACGCCCAGCGCAGCCGCCAGCCGCGGTACGAAGCGGGGTCGCGGGCGCTCGAGCCCCGACTCCCACACCCGAACGCGCGCCGGGCTGGAGAGCTCCAGTCTCGTGGCCAGTTCTTCTCTGGTCAGACCCACGGCCTCCCGGGCAGTCTGCAAGCGATCGCCTCGAAGCAGTGGCCGCGCCATGGCAGCTCTCCCCCACATCACCCGTTCGGTGGACACCCGCTCGTGTGACGTCGAACCCTAGCCGCCTCCTCAACATCGTCTGACAGGCCTCGTCGTGGCGAGACGACTCTCGTTGACCGGCGAACTACAGGAGCAGAACCGGAGAACACGCTCGGAGCAGATCCAGGTCATGCAGGCGGACCGCGTACCGGGCTTGGGGCGCTGACCGCAAGGCGCCCGTCATCGGACGTGCCAAGGAGTGGGTCTTGCACACACTGGTCGACGTGGGCCTGGGATACCTCACGTTCGGCCACCCCCTGCCGACGCTGTCCGGCGGCGAGCGCGAGCGACTCCGGCTGTCCATCGCCATGGCCGGTGGCCGAGCCGACCGCGGCCACGCCTCACGGCGTCATCGCCGGCACCCACTGGGTCATCGATCGGGGCCCCGGCGCCGGCAACGCCGGCGGCACCGTCGTTTACCAAGGCCCACCCGCCGACCTCCTGCACGCCCCGCAGTCCATGACCGGTCAACGTCTGGCCGCCTACATCGGCCAGCGGGGTCGCCGATTCACCTTGTCCTGATGCCCGTTTCGACGGCCTCGTCGGGGCATGAGACGACTCATCGACCGGGGCACTACAGGAGAAGGGCTGGGCAACTCGGGGACGGACATCACGTCCACCCAGACGTCGCTGCGGCCACCGGCGGAATACTGGAGGAACAGGCACCACGCTCACCCTCGTGAGCCGACCGAATTCTTTGAGCGCCGCTACGGGCCACGCCCCTCAGGATGAGCTGCTGACCATCGGTCAAGCCGGGGAGTACCTCGGGACCGGCGAGCGATTCATCCGCAGACCCGTCGCCCAGCGGCGCATTCCTACGTCAAGCTCGACAGGTACGTGCGCCTGCAACGCTTCTCGCTCAACGCCTTCATCGAGGCGGGCCGCGTCCCCGGCGAGTGGCTTCCGCCGACAAGTCGTACGCCAAGGACCGGGTGACGGATGACCCGGGCAATGCAGTCTCGCGCCATCGCAAGTGAACGGGACGAGCCGTCAGCCATCATTCGGGCCGGGGACTACCGCGGTAGAGAACAACGGCTCGACCGCGAGGCCGACATCGCCGCATTCAGCCGCGACGGAACAACCGACGACCCCCGACGCCCCGCCGCCTTCCGCGAACTAGCCGGACCCCGGCGAGTGGAGCGGGTAGAGGATCACATCCACCGGGTCGTGGACGCGGCGCCGCCTCTGACCGCCGAGCAGCGCGACAAGCTGACCCTGCTTCTCCGCGGAAGCGGCGTCTGACCAGCCCACGCCGCCACGCGTCGACCCCGACGTAGGCCGGGACCATTGCCAACTGTCCCGTGGCCAAGACCATGCCGCCCCTCAGCCGCGCCTTCAACGCCAAACGGTCGGCCCCGACTGCCTCGTCACTGCTCTGCGCTTTGCGGTTGAGGGCGACGTTCTCGGGGTTGATCGGCGACTGGCCGGCGGCGCACTGCACCAGCGCTGGTGGTAGCAAAGCCCGTCGTACCAATCGATCACGCCACGCCCTGGGCGGTGGTGTCGAAGTCGTATCGGGCCAGCACCACTCACTCCAGGCGGGACAGAGCGCCTCAGGCGCAGCACAGGGCAACGCTCAATGCCAGGTGATCTCCACACCCGCCGGGTCGAAATAGGAGTCCCCCGGCCGCCATCCTGGTGGCCGTCCTCGCCGAGTCCGATGAACGGTGACGGTCATCAACGTGTCCACGATGGCCCGTCGTCGAGACAGGTCTAGCGTCAACCAGACCGCGGCGGTACCCGGACCGGTAACCCCATCGAGCGCCGATTCGCCCACGGCCGAGGCGAGCTGCCGGTCGAGATCATCGAGCCTTGTCCGCAGCGTCGCGGAACCACGCTCCATCATGTGCGCGGTGATCTGATCACCTGTGAAGAGGTCGACCAGCTCGGACAGCCGCGCCTTTACCGCCAGGCGCTCCACGTGCAGGGCCGACGTGTCGACCGCTGCGGGGACGCGCTGGAGGTCGGCGGCGTCCGGCTGGGAGAGCCGTTCGATGACGACCTGCTCGACGAAGTTGTCCAGTGACTGGCAGCGCCGGACGACGTGCGCGCCGTGCTCGCAGCGGTAGGCGGGTGCATGCCCGCGCCCTCGGCCGCCCGTCCCTGCCGTCGTCGCCCTCAGAGGGGCGCCGCAGATCCCGCACAGGTATAGGCCACCCCCGAGCCACCGGCGGGCGTTCCCGGTCGTCGTACGGCGACTCTCGTCGCCCAGAAGCGCCCGCACAGCCTGCCACAGCGACTCGTCCACGATGGCCGGCCACTCCGCCGCGCCGACGATCTCCCCGCGGTGCTCCATCAGCCCGGCGTTCCGCGGCCGGGCGAGCAACTTGCGAACCTCCGTCGGCTTCCACACCCCGCCGGTGGACGTAGTGACTCCGCGGGCATTCCAGTCGCGGGCGAGGGCGTGCAGGCTCATCCCGGTCAGCAGGCCGTCGGTGGCCCGCCGGATCTCGTTCGCCTCGCTTTCGCGGACGGTGACGCCGTCGACCTCGTACCCGAACGGTCTCCTGCCCCCCTTCCACCGCCCCGATGTAGCTGCCTGGAGCTTCGCCGCCTGCTGGCGCTCGATCATGTGCTCGACCTCGTAGCGGCCCGCGCTGCCGAGCATTCGGGCGACCATGCGGCCTGACGGCGTGGCGAGGTCGAGGGGCCCGGCCTTGACGGTCTGCGTGATGACGCCACGGGGGTCACAAACGTCGATGTAGTGCTCCAGCTCCACGGGGCGCCGGTGGAGGCGGTCGGTGTGCCACACAACCACGGCGTCCGCGCGCCCATGCTCCAGGTCGTCCAGCAGGGCGCGGTAGCCGGGCCGGGGCTTGCCGGAGTAGGCGGAGAGGTCGTTGTCACTGTGATGGCCGATGATGCTCCAACCGAGCCGGTCGGCGAGGTCGGCGCAGTCCTGCCGCTGCCTGTCGACGCCCAGACCGGCACCTGCGCGGTCCTTGCTCATACGGGTGTAGATCACCACTCGGCGGCTCACAAGGAAGAGTGTCCCATCGCAACTTTGGATAGGTCGAATCCGCTGCCCTGCTTCGGCATCGACGCGGGCGAGAGCCCGATCGTGATCCGCCGCGCCGGGAACTCCCCGCCGCTGTTCGTCACGGCCGCGCGGACCCGGTCCACCGACTGCCGCACCACGGCGTCGGGCAGCCCCACGAGGGCGACCCCCGGAAGGCCCTGGGCGATGTCGAGCTCGACCTCGACCAGGGCGCCCCGGACGCCGACCAGCCCGACCGACCAGGTGCGCGCCAGCGTCACGAGAACGCCGCCCGCAGGTGCGTGACCAGCGCCGGCTCGTCCCGCCGCACCAGCACGCCCACGACGTCGAACCGGATCTCCGGCGCGTGCTCGTCGTGCGCGGCCAGCCACCGCTGGGCCAGCGTCCGGATCCGCCGTTGCTTGGCGGGGGTCACCGCCTCGGCGGGATGGCCGTAGCCGGTGCCCCGCCGGGTCTTCACCTCGCAGAAGACGAGGGCGCCCGCATCGCGGGCGACGATGTCCAGCTCGCCCTCGCGGCACCGCCAGTTGCGGTCGAGGACGCGCAGGCCGGCGTCGGTCAGGAAGGCGGCGGCGATGCGTTCGCCGTGGTCGCCGAGGCGGGGAGGAGGCACCCGTCCACCCTCACCGGCCGGGTCCGGCGAACCCAGACCGTCGGCGAAGCTGTGGACGGGGGGCGTGTCTGTGGACGGCGACGACGAGGACCGGTGGTTACCGTCCCGGCATGTACGTCGAGACGGTCGTCCAGATCAACGAGCGGGACACCTACCAGGCCAGCGTGCGGCTGCGGTCCGCCGCCGTCAGCAGCCGGCCGCCCGTCGATGCCCTCGTCCGCTTCAGCCCCGCCGGGTGGCTCACGATGAAGCCGCTCGCCGGAGGTCGCGTCCTCGTCGTGTCGGCCGCGGAGGTCCTCGACGTCACGAACATCGAGCGCGTCCAGGCCCTCGACGAGTAGCGCTCAGGGCAGGCGCGGGTTGTCCGGCAGCTCGAGGTCGGGCTTGTCGAGCTCCTCGACGTTGACGTCCTTGAACGTCAGCACCCGGACGTTGCGGACGAACCGGGCCGGCCGGTACATGTCCCACACCCAGGCGTCGGAGAGCTTCAGCTCGAAGTACACCTCGCCCCCGGCCTCGCGGACCTGGAGGTCGACGGAGTTGGCGAGGTAGAACCGCCGCTCGGTCTCCACCACGTAGGTGAACTGGCGGACGATGTCCTTGTACTCGCGATAGAGCTGAAGCTCCATCTCGGTCTCGTACTTCTCGAGATCCTCGGTGCTCATCGGTCCTCGGTGCTCGTCGCGGGCTCGCAGGACACAGGGCGCATGTCCCCATCATCGTGCATGGCAGGGCGGTCGGGCAGCCGGAGGAGTCTGCCGACCTGCAGGTCGCGGGCGCGGGCCACGTTGACGAAGCGCATCCGGTGCGCCGGGCACGGCCCGTGCCGCTCCAGGGCGGCGGTGTGCACGTCGGTGATGTAGCCCTTGTGCCCGGCGAAGTCGTACTCGGGCCACCGCTCGTGCAGGTCCAGCATCACCCGGTCCCGGGTGACCTTCGCCAGCACCGACGCGGCCGCGACGCAGGCCGCGACCCGGTCCCCCTTCCACACGGCCAGGCCCGGCCGGGCGAGGCCGGGCACGGGGAAGCCGTCGGTGAGCACGTAGTCCGGCTCCGGGTCCAGCGTGCACACCGCCCGGCGCAGTGCCTCGAGGTTGGTCACGTGCATGCCGCGCGCGTCCAGCTCCTCCACCGGGATCTGCACCACCGACCACGACACCGCGCGGTCGACGATCTCGGCGTAGACCCGCTCCCGGGCCGCCGCGGTCAGCAGCTTGGAGTCGGCCAGCCCGGGCACCCGGCCGCGCTTGCCCGCCGGCAGGACGCAGGCCGCGGCGACCAGCGGCCCGGCGCAGGCGCCCCGGCCGGCCTCGTCGGCGCCGGCGACCGCCGCGAAGCCCCGGCGGCGCAGGGAGCGCTCCATGTCCCACAGCGCGTCGGGACGGTCGTCGTCGACGACGACCCGGCGCCCACGGGGCACCGGGGCGGCAGCGGAGTGCACGGGTCGGGCAGCCATCGGGATCCGACCCTACGACCCCGGCGGACCGGGCCCGGGGGGCGGTCGACGTACCCGCGGAAACACGCCGGGCCGGCCCTGGGGAGGGCCGGCCCGGCGTGCGGAGGAACGTGGCGGGGCGCGGACGCCCCCGAGCTCAGATCTCGGCGGGGATCTCGGTGGAGACCTCGGCGGGCTCCTCCGAGCGGCCGGCGCCGTGGGCGCCGCAGCTGCACACCGGGTTGCGCGAGGAGAGCACCAGGGAGACCGCGTGGGCCCGGTCGCGGGCACCCAGCTTGCGCAGGATGGCCTTGACGTGGCTCTTGACGGTGTCCTCGCTGATGAACAGGTTGCGGCCGATCGCCCGATTGGACTGGCCCTGCAGCAGCTCGTCCAGCACGTCCTGCTCGCGCCGGGTCAGGGGCACCTCAGGAGTGAAGGGCTTCGCGGCCGGGGTGGCGGAGGGCTCGACCCGGCGGATCTGCGGGTCGACGACGGTGCGGCCGGCGCGGGCGGCCAGGATGGCCCAGCCGAGCAGCGTCGGCGAGGTGTTGATCAGGAGGTAGCCACCGACACCGGCGGCGAGCGCCTCGTTGACGACGGCCGGGTCCTCGGAGGTGGCCAGCGCGACGATGGCGACGCGGGGGAAGCGACGACGGAGGTCGCGGCAGGCGTTCAGCGTGGCGGCGCGGCCGTGACCCAGCTCGACGACGACGGCGTCGGGGCGGGCCGACTCGGCCAGCGTCATGGCGCGGCGCAGCTCGCCGGGCGTACCGACCGACTGCATGCCGGCGGTCTCGTTGATCATGCTGACCAGGCCACGACGCAGGACGGGCGCGTCGGCGAGGAGGAGCACGCGGGTGACTCCGCGCGCGGTGCTCGCCATGGGTGCAGACACAACTGACTCCGTTTCACTCCGAATTGCTTGCTCTACCTCCATCGGAAGGGTGAAACGGTTGCTTGAACACTTTGCCGACATTTTTCGACATTCATTGCGCACGGACCATTCCTGCGGTTCACGTCACACAGGAAACCCCGGTTGCGCATTCGCGGTGAGTGCGCACCGCATTCGGAATGGGTCAGCGGCGCCGGTGCCGTCGCCACGCCACCACGGGGAGGGCGCCGACCAGTCCGACCGCGGAGGACGCGAGCAGGTCCGGGCGCACTCCGGTCGCGCCGCCGTCCACCCCGGCGCCCGCGGCACCGACGGCCTGGATGTCGGGTGATCCCACGAACCCGAAACGGCTCACCGGCCAGACGATGACCGCCGCCTTGCCGATGACGTCGTCCACCCCGACGGTGCCGGAGTGCTCGTCACTCACGTGCGCCCTGGAGTCGGCGGAGGCCGACCGGTGGTCACCCATGACCCACAACCGCCCCTCGGGGACCGTCACCGGGCCGAAGGCGCGCGCGTCGGGAGCGGTGTCCTCGAAGATGTACGGCTCGTCGAGCGGCTCGCCGTCGACGGTCACCCGCCCCTCGGCGTCGCAGCACTGGACGGTCTGCCCGCCCACGGCGATCACCCGCTTGACGAAGTCGTCCTCGCTCGGCGGCGCCACGCCCACGGTCCGGCCCAGCCACAGCAGCGCGCCGGTGAACGCGTTCCCCGGCTCGGCCACGGTGACCTCCGGGCTCCAGGTGTCAGGCCCCTTGAACACGACGACGTCGCCGGGCTCGGGCTCCCCGAACCAGTACGGCACCTTGTTGACCAGCACCCGGTCGCCGGTGCAGCCCGGGCAGCCGTGCAGGGTCTGCTCCATCGACCCGGACGGGATGAAGAACGCCTGCACGAAGAACGTCTTCACCACCAGCGCGAGCACGAAGGCCACCACCAGCAGCACCGGCAGCTCCCGCAGGAGGGAGCCCTTCCTGGGCTCGCCGGCCTTGCGCCTGCGGCCCGAGCGGCCCGACGCGGCATCCTTCGCCGGCTGTTCCTGCGCCTCGGTACCGGTCTCTCGTTCCGGGTCGGGCTCCCCCGGAACGACGTCGGCGGGCCCCCCGGGCCGTTCGCTGCTCATCAAGGAGCAGCGTACGGCGCGGAGGGCCCGCCGGAGACGCAGAGGGCGGCGCGGCCGCCCGTCGTGTCAGCGCAGATCAGCGCGTGACGACCTCGCGCTTCTCCTTGATCTTCGCGGCCTTGCCGCGGAGCTCGCGCAGGTAGTAGAGCTTGGCGCGACGCACGTCACCGCGGGTGAGGACCTCGATCTTCTCCACCACCGGGGTGTGCACCGGGAAGGTGCGCTCCACGCCGACGCCGAAGCTGACCTTGCGGACGGTGAAGGTCTCGCGGATCCCGCCGCCCTGGCGACGGAGGATCACGCCCTGGAAGACCTGGATGCGGGAGCGGGTGCCCTCGACCACGCGGACGTGCACCTTGACGGTGTCACCCGGGCGGAACGTCGGGATGTCGTCGCGCAACGAATCGGCGTCGAGTGCGTCCAGGGTGTTCATCTCGGCAGTCCTCATGTTCTGGCAGTGGCTCGTCAACGGTGCGGACAGCGGAACTCCCCGGCTGTCCGTTCCCGGGAGCTGCGGGGCTCCTCGGAGGAACTCCCCCGTCGACTCGGCCGACGGTGCGCAGCAGTCCTCTACTGTGCCACATCTTCAGGTGACGATGCGCGGCACCCCGGTCCAGGGGCCCGCCAGCAGCGCCCGGAGGACGGCGGCCAGCTCGCGCGGTGCGAACTCCTCGCTGCTCGCGGCGATCTCCTCGGCGGTCCACCAGCGGTGCGGCTCGTCCCCCAGGATCTCCAGCTCGGTGCGGCCGCGCGGATCCACGTCGTGCACGACGTCCCGGAGCAGGAAGTAGGTCTCGCGGTTGTCGATCGGCACGCCGGCGAACGGCCCGACGAACCGCCGCAGCCACACCGGGCCCTCGAGCGCGGCCGGGTCGACGTCCAGACCGATCTCCTCGGCCAGCTCGCGCACCGCCGCCGTGCGCAGCGACTCGCCCGCCTCCACACCCCCGCCGGGGGTGTACCAGAACAGGACGCGCCCCGGCGGGATGTCCGGATCGGTCAGCCGGGCGCCCAGCAGCAGGATCCGGCCGACCGGATCGAGGACGACGACCCGCGCCGACGGCCGGACGACGGCCTTCGCCCCCACGGCGTCAGCGGCCGTCGAGGACCGCGCGGTCGGCGTCGCCCAGCGCGCCGTCGGGCAGGGCCGCCAGCAGGTCGGGACGACGCTCCGCCGTCCGCCGCAGCGATTCCGCGCGCCGCCAGCGGTCGATGGCCGCGTGGTCCCCGGACAGCAGCACCGGCGGCACCTCGTGGCCGCGCCAGGTCGCCGGGCGGGTGTAGGACGGGCCCTCGAGCAGGCCGTCGGCGTGCGAGTCGAACTCGACGGACTCGCGGTTGCCCACGACGCCGGGGAGCAGCCGGGTGACCGCCTCGACCATGACGAGGACGGCGGACTCCCCGCCGGCGAGCACGTAGTCGCCGATGGACACCTCGGACACGGGCCCCGCGTCCGCGGCCCAGTCGGCGACGCGCTGGTCGATGCCCTCGTAGCGGCCGCAGGCGAAGACCAGCCCGGGCTCGGCGGCCCACTCCGCCGCCAACGCCTGGGTGAAGGGGCGGCCGGCCGGCGTCGGGACGACGAGTCGCGTGCCGGGCGGACGCACGGCCTCCAGCGCCTGCGCCCACGGCTCGGGCTTCATCACCATGCCGGGGCCGCCGCCGTACGGGGCGTCGTCGACGGTGCGGTGCACGTCGTCGGTCCACTGCCGCAGGTCGTGCACGCCGATGCTCACCAGGCCGCGCTCGGCGGCCTTGCCCAGCAGCGACTGGCGCAGCGGCGCCAGGTACTCGGGGAAGATCGTGACGACGTCGACGCGGAAGCTCACAGGTCGAGGAGCCCCTCGGGCGGATCGACGACCACGAAGCCGCCGTCGACGTCGACGGTGGGCACGATCGCGGCCACGAAGGGGATCAGCGCCTCCGCCCGCTCGGGCCGGCGGACCACGAGCAGGTCCTGCGCCTCGTGCCGGACGGCGGTGATCTCGCCGATCACGGACCCGTCGGGCAGCTGTGCGCGCAGGCCGACGAGCTGGTGGTCGTAGTAGGAGTCCGGCTCGTCGATCTCCGGGAGCTCGGCCACCGGCACCAGGAGCAGGGTGTTGCGGAGGGCGTCGACGGTCTCGCGCAGCGCGTAGACCTCACCGGAGGGGGCGGCGAGCTGCAGCAGCAGCGTGCCGCTGTGCCAGCGTTTGTCGACGACGGTGAGCGGGCCGCGCTCGGCCGGCTCGGTGCGCAGCACCGTGCCGGGGGCGAAGCGGAGGTCCGGGTCGTCGGTGCGCACCTCGACGGTGGTCAGACCACGAACACCGTGGGGCCGGCCGATGCGGCCGACCACCACGGTGTCGTCGTCGTGCAGGTTCTCCGGCAAGGGAGGTGCGCTCAGCGCCCGTCGGTGTCGACGACGTCGACCCGCAGGCCCCGTCCACCGACACCGGTCATCACCTGGCGCAGCGCCTTGGCGGTACGACCGCCGCGGCCGATGACCTTGCCGAGATCGTCGGGGTGCACCCGGATCTCGAGGGTCTTGCCGCGGCGGTTGGTGAGCAGGTCGACGGCCACGTCTTCCGGGTGGTCGACGATGCCCTTGACCAGGTGCTCGAGCGCGTCTTCGAGCACGTCTTACTCGGCGGGCGTCTCGGCCGGGGTGGCGTCCGCGGCCGGAGCCTCGGTCGCAGCCTCGGCGGCGGGAGCGTCAGCAGCGGGCGCCTCGTCGGCGGCAGCGGCCTTCTTCGGCGCGGCCTTCTTCTTGGCGGTGGTCGCCTCCGTCGTCGGCTCGTCCATGCCCGAGCGGACGGCGGCCTCGTAGAGGGCCTTCTTGTCCGGCTTGGGCTCGGCGACGCGCATCGGCGCCGGGGCGGGCTCGCCCTTGAACTTCTGCCAGTCGCCGGTCACCCGGAGGATGGCGCGGACGGCCTCGGTCGGCTGGGCGCCCACACCGAGCCAGTAGGCGGCGCGCTCGGCGTCCACCTCCATGTAGGAGGGGTCCTCCTTGGGGTGGTACTTGCCGATCGTCTCGATCGAGCGGCCGTCACGCTTGGTGCGGGCGTCGGCGACGACGATGCGGTAGTACGGGGCGCGCATCTTGCCCAGTCGCATGAGCTTGATCTTGGTGGCCACGGTGGGTGGTGTACTCCTCGAACGCAGTGTGGTTGCTCGCCGGGCGACGTGTGGGGTTACGCCGGGGCGGAGCGATGGACACGGCCGGAAACGGTGAGAGGGCCGCCACCGCCATGTTCGACCGACCATGATGCCAGATCCCGGAAGGAGCACCGTGGCCAGCACCGGTCCCCTGCACCACATCGAGCTGTGGGTGCCCGATCTCGCCCGCGCCCAGGCGTCCTGGGGGTGGTTGCTCACCCGGCTGGGCGCCGAGCCGTACCAGACTTGGGAGCACGGCCGGTCGTGGCGCTGGAGCCCCGAGGAGGGCGGCGTCTACGTCGTCGTGGAGCAGTCGCCGGCGCTCGTCGGGACGCGGCACGAGCGCCGCTCCCCGGGCGTGAACCACCTGGCGTTCCGCGCGGGCTCCCCCGCCGACCTCGACGCTCTGGTCGCCGAGGCGCCCCGGCACGGCTGGCGGCTGATGTTCGCCGACAAGCACCCGTTCGCCGGCGGTCCGGCGCACCGTGCGGCGTTCCTGGAGGACGCCGACGGTTACGAGGTCGAACTGGTCGCCGACCCGGTCGACTAGTCCGCGCGGTCGGCGTCGTCCTCGGGGTGGGCGGCCACCAGGAAGCCGCCCCAGCCGTCGTAGGTGCCGCCGTGCCGGTTCACGATGCCCACGACCTCGCGGGTGAAGGCGGCCGCCGTGGCGTGGTCGACGGCGGTCATGGCGCTGAACTCCAGCCACACCGTGAGGAACCGGCGGCGCAGGCCGTCGATGCGGTAGCCCGCGGCCACCAGCTCCTCCCCCGCCGCCTCGGCAGCGCGGCGCGACCGGAAATCGGCCAGGTGGTCGATCGGCCGGAGCTCGTGCACCTGGTCACCCAGGGCGAGGTTCTGCTCGACCACCTGAGCGCTCTGCGCGACCTGCTCCTCGACGTCCTGCGGCATGCCGAGAGGAGATCACGCGCTGCGCCGAACTGGTTGCCGCCCCGCCTGACGCCGTCCTCCCTCACGGGAGCGCTTCCTCCCTCACCGCGCACGGTGAGGGAGGAAGCGCTGGGATCAGGGGACCTGATCCCAGCGCGGGCCGAGGAACCTCAGCCGCGGGTGGCGGCCAGCACGCGGGCGCCGGCCTCGGCGACCGGCACCTCCTCGCGCTCGCCGGTCCTGCGGTCGCGCACCTCGATGACGCCCTCGGCCAGCCCGCGGCCGACGGTGACGATGGTCGGCATCCCGAGCAGCTCGGCGTCCTTGAACTTCACGCCGGGGCTGACCTTCGGCCGGTCGTCGTAGAGGACGGTGAGCCCGGCCGCGACCAGCTCGGCGGCCAGCGCCTCGGCGGCCTCGAAGACGGCAGCGTCCTTGCCGGTGGCGACGACGTGCACGTCCGCGGGAGCCACCGAGCGCGGCCAGACCAGGCCCAGCTCGTCGTGCGTGGACTCGGCGATGGCGGCGACGGCGCGCGAGACGCCGATGCCGTAGGAGCCCATGGTGACCGTGACGAGCTTGCCGTTCTCGTCGAGCACCTTGAGGTCCAGCGCCTCGGCGTACTTGCGGCCGAGCTGGAAGATGTGGCCCATCTCCACGCCGCGGGCCAGCTCCAGCGGGCCGGAACCGTCGGGCGCGGGGTCGCCGGGCAGCACCTCGGCGGCCTCGATGACGCCGTCCCAGGTGAAGTCCCGGCCGGCCACGAGGTCGAACACGTGCTTGCCGGCCTCGTTGGCGCCGGTGATCCAGCGGGTGCCGGCGACCACGCGCGGGTCGACCAGGTAGCGGATCTTCGAGTCGCTCTCGGCACCGAGCACCTGCGGGCCGATGTAGCCCTTCACCAGCGCCGGGTTGCCGGCGAAGTCGGTGAACGGCTCCACCTCGGCCGGCGCCAGCTGGGCCTCGAGGCGCTTGGCGTCGACCTCCCGGTCGCCGGGCAGACCGATGACCAACGGCTCGCGGCTGCCGTCGGGGTGCACGAGCGTCATGACGACGTTCTTGAGCGTCGAGGCCGCGGTGTAGCCGGCGTCCGGGAACAGCTGCTGGGCGACCGCGACCAGGGACTCGATGGTCGGGGTGTCGGGGGTGTCCTCGACGTGCGCGGCGGGCAGCCCGTCGAACGGGACCTCGTCCGGGACGACGGTGGTGACGGCCTCGACGTTGGCGGCGTAGCCACCGGGCGAGCGGACGAAGGTGTCCTCGCCGATCGCGGTCGGGTGCAGGAACTCCTCGCTCCGGGAGCCGCCCATCGCCCCGGACATCGCCGAGACGATCACGTACTCCAGGCCCAGCCGGTCGAAGATCTTGATGTAGGCGTCGCGGTGCAGCGCGTAGGACTTGTCGAGGCCGGCGTCGTCGATGTCGAAGGAGTAGCTGTCCTTCATCGTGAACTCGCGGCCGCGGAACAGGCCGGCGCGGGGACGCGCCTCGTCCCGGTACTTGGTCTGGATCTGGTACAGCGAGACCGGCAGGTCCTTGTAGGAGCCGTAGAGGTCCTTCACCAGGAGCGTGAACATCTCCTCGTGGGTGGGGCCGAGCAGGAAGTCGTTCCCGCGGCGGTCCTTCAGCCGGAAGAGGTTGGGGCCGTACTCGGTCCAGCGACCGGTGGCCTCGTAGGGCTCGCGTGGCAGCAGGGCCGGGAAGGCGACCTCCTGGGCGCCCATCGCGTCCATCTCCTCGCGGATGATGCGCTCGACGTTGCGGAAGACCCGGTAGCCCAGCGGCAGCCAGGTGAACCCGCCCGGGGCGGCCCGGCGGATGTACCCGCCACGGGCCAGGAGGCGGTGGCTGGCGACCTCGGCATCGGCCGGGTCGTCACGCAGGGTCCGCAGGAACAGGGTCGACATCCGGAGCAGCACGGAACGAGTCTCCCAGGCCTCGCGAACCCTTATCCGACGACCCGTCCGCGGAGCACGGTGCGCTGCGGCGACTGCAGCGTGTCCAGGTCGGCGCGGGGGTCGCGCTCGTAGACGACGACGTCGGCCACGGCGCCCTCCTCGATGCCGCGCAGCCCGAGCCACTCGCGCGCCTTCCAGGAGCCCGCGGCGAGCGCGTCCTCCGCCGGGATGCCCGCCTCGCACAGCGCGCGGATCTCGTCGGCGATGACGCCGTGCTCGATGCCGCCCCCGGCGTCGGTGCCCGCGAACACCGGCACGCCGGCCTCGTACGCGGCCCGCACGACCGCGCCGGAGTTCGCGTACAGCCGCCGCATCGTGCTCGCGTACGTCGGGAACTTCTTCTCCCCGGCCGACGCGAACCCGGGGAAGTTCTCCACGTTCACCAGCGTCGGGACGACGGCGGTGCCGCGCGCGGCCATCTCGCCGATGAGCTCCTCGGTCAGCCCGGTGCCGTGCTCGATGCAGTCGATGCCGGCCGCGATGAGCGCAGGCAGCGCGTCGGTGCCGAACGTGTGCGCGGTGACCCGCGCGCCCTCCTCGTGCGCGGCCGCGATCGCCGCCGCGACGACGTCGGCCGGCCACTCCGGGGCGAGGTCGCCGACCGAGCGGTCGATCCAGTCCCCCACGAGCTTGACCCAGCCGTCCCCGCGCCGGGCCTGCACGCGGGTCTGCTCGACCAGATCCTCGGGCTCGATCTCGATGCCCAGCCCGGGGATGTACCGGCGGGTGCGGGCGATGTGCCGCCCGGCCCGGATGATCGTCGGCAGGTCGGGCTCGTCGTCCAGCGCGCGGGTGTCCACCGGCGACCCGCAGTCGCGCAGCGCCAGCACCCCGGCGTCGCGCTCGGCCAGGGCTTGCTCGCGCGCCTGCGTCAGGTCCTCCGCGTGGAGGCCGCCGCGGAGGATCCCGACGTGGCAGTGCGCGTCGACCAGGCCGGGGATCAGCCAGCCACCGGTGCTGACCGTCTCGGCTCCCGACACGGGCTCGAAGGTGAACCTGCCCTCGCGCACCCAGACGTCACGGTGCTCGCCCTCGGGCAGCACCACCCCGGACAGGTGCAGCGGGGGCAGCGACTGGCTCACCGGCCGTTGCCGTCCTTGAACTGGTCGAAGTTCAGCTTGGTGAGGTCCGGCAGGCCCTGACCGGGGGGCAGGCTCGGCATCCCAGGGGGCATCCCACCGGGCATCCCGCCGCCGAACGCGCCGGGCGGCAGGCCGGGGCCACCGACCGGACGACGGGCCGGACCGCCCTTCCCCTTGCCCTTCTTCCCCTTGCCCTTCTTCGACTGCGCCTGCATCTGGCGGCCGCGGGCCTTCTTCGACATCGGCCCCATGCCGGGCATGCCCATGCTGCCGGCCATCTGGCCCATCATCTTCTGGGCCTGCCCGAACCGCTCCAGCAGCTGGTTGACGTCGGTGACGCTGACGCCGGAGCCGTTGGCGATGCGCACCCGCCGCGAGGCGTTGATGATCTTGGAGTTGACCCGCTCCTGCGGGGTCATCGACCGGATGATCGCCGCCGTGCGGTCCAGGTCCCGGTCGTCGACCTGCTTGAGCTGCTCCTTCATCGCCCCCGCGCCCGGCAGCATGCCGAGCAGGTTGGCGATCGGCCCCATCTTGCGGATCGCCATCATCTGCTCGAGGAAGTCCTCGAGGGTGAAGCCCTCGCGGGAGGCGAGCTTGCCCGCGATCCGCTCGGCCTGGTCGGCGTCGAAGGTCTTCTCGGCCTGCTCGATGAGGGTGAGCACGTCGCCCATGCCGAGGATGCGCGAGGCCATCCGCTCGGGGTGGAAGACGTCGAAGTCGGTGAGCTTCTCGCCGGTCGAGGCGAACATGATCGGCTGACCGGTCACGTGCCGCACCGAGAGCGCCGCACCACCTCGGGCGTCGCCGTCGAGCTTGGTGAGGACGACGCCGCTGAACCCGACCCCGTCCTGGAACGCCTGCGCCGTGGTGACGGCGTCCTGGCCGATCATCGCGTCGACGACGAACAGCGTCTCGTCGGGGTGCACGGCGTCGCGGATGTCCGCGGCCTGCTGCATCAGCTCGGCGTCGATGCCCAGGCGGCCGGCGGTGTCGACGACGACGACGTCGTGCATGGTGCGGCGCGCGTGGTCGATGGAGTCGCGGGCGACCTGCACCGGGTCGCCGACGCCGTTGCCCGGCTCGGGGGCGTAGACGTCCACCCCGGCCTGGCCCGCGACGATGGAGAGCTGGTTGACCGCGTTCGGGCGCTGCAGGTCGGCCGCCACCAGCAGCGGGGTGTGCCCCTGCTCCTTGAGCCAGCGGCCGAGCTTGCCGGCCAGGGTGGTCTTACCGGCACCCTGCAGACCGGCCAGCATGATCACCGTCGGCGACTGCTTGGCCAGCCGGATCCGGCGGGTCTCGCCGCCGAGGATGCCGACGAGCTCCTCGTTGACGATCTTGATGACCTGCTGTGCGGGGTTCAGCGCCTGGGAGACGTCCGCCCCGCGGGCGCGCTCCTTAACCGCGTCGATGAACGACCGCACCACCGGCAGCGCGACGTCGGCCTCCAGCAGCGCGATGCGGATCTCGCGCGCGGTGGCATCGATGTCGGCGTCGGTCAGCCGGCCCTTGCCCCGCAGGCCGGTGAAGACCTTGTCCAGGCGGTCGGAGAGGGTCTCGAACACAGCACGTCCTCAGCAGTTCCGGGCGCGAGCACGTCGCGCCGTCCGCACCGAGGGTATCGACGGACTAGGCGGCGTGCGTCAGGCCCGACGCGACGAGCTCCCGGACGTCGACGCCGGTGACCAGCGCCGCGCCGCAGTCGATGCAGGCCCACTCGGGGCAGAGCCCGCCGTCCTCGGTGTGCCCGTCCACGCACGACGGCTGCACGAACTCGCGCTCGTCGCCGCACTCGGAGCAGTGCCACAGCTGGGGGTCCATGTCCCGACCGTCGCACGGGGCACCGACAGCTCCGCGGACCTAGACCGGCGTGTCCGCCTCCGCGGCCGGGCGCAGGGCCCCCACGAGGGCCTCGTCGACCCGGCGGCGCTGCTCGGGGTCGACCGGGTCCCCGGAGGGGTTGGCGACGTAGAAGCAGTCCACGGCGTCGGCGCCGAGGGTCTCGATCCGGGCGGAGGTCACGTCGAGGCCCTCCCCCGCGATCGCCGCGGTCAGCCGGTAGAGCAGCCCCGCCCGGTCCCCCGCGCGCACCTCGACGATGCCGGTGGCCGCGCCGCTGACCTCGCCGTTGTGCCACGAAATCCGTGGCGGCGCGGACCGCACGCCGTCCTGGCGGTAGTCGACCTCCCGCTGCCGCAGCCGCTCGGCCAGCGGCAGGCTGCCCTCCAGCGCGGCGCGCACGCCGTCGGCGAGGATCTCCGGCACGGGGGCCCGGCCGAACCGCGGCCGGACGGCGAACACGCTCGTGGCGTGCCCGCCCTCGACGGTGATCTTCGCCGCCCGCACGTCGAGCTGGTTGAGCGCCAGGACGCCGGCGCAGGTGCTCAGCAGGCCCGGGCGGTCGGGGGCGCCGATGGTGACCTCCTGGCCGTCGGCGACGTCCTGGATGCCGACCGTGACCGGAGCGGTGGTGCCGGGGAGGGCCGGGGTCGCCGTGGAGACCTGCGGGGTCGTCGGGCTGAGCACCGCCGCGGCTTCCCCGAGCGGCGCCCCACCGAGCTTGGCCTGCACCCGGGCCACCAGCGCCGCCACCAGGTGGGCCTTCCACGGCGACCAGGCCGACGCGCTGGTCGCGGCGCCGTCGGCCTGGGCGAGGGCGTGCAGCAGCTGGAGGACGGCGGCGTCGGACCCGATGGTGTCCGCGACGCGGTCGATGGTCGCGGGGTCGTCCATGTCCCGCCGGGTCGCGGTGGCCGGCAGCAGCAGATGGTGGCGGACCAGCGTGCCGATGACGGCGACGTCGGTCTCGGCGAAGCCCATGCGGGTGGCGATCGTCGCGGCGATCGGCTCGCCGACCTCGCTGTGGTCCCCGGGCCAGCCCTTGCCGATGTCGTGCAGCAGCGCGGACACGAGCAGCAGGTCGGGCCGGTCGACGTCCCGGGTCAGTTCGGCCGCGGCGGCCGCCGCCTCGACGAGGTGCCGGTCGACGGTGAACCGATGCCAGGGGTGGCGCTGCGGCAGCGAGCGCACCCGGTCCCACTCGGGGATCAGCCGGGACAGCAGCCCTTCCTGGTCGAGCTGCTCGAGGACGGCGACGGCGGAGCGCCCGCTGGCCAGCAGGCGGAGGAACGACCAGCGCACCTCCGGCGGCCACGGCTCGGGCATGGCCTGGCTGTGCACCGCGAGCACCTTGAGCGTGTAGGGCGACAGCAGCAGGTCCGCGCGGGCGGCGGCCGCCGCGGCGCGGAGCAGCAGGCCGGGGTCGGCGGCCGGGCGGGCGTCGCGGGCGAGGACCACCTCGTCGCCCTGGCGCACCACGCCCTCGGCCAGCGGTTCGCGGCGCACCCGGCGGTAGCGGCTGCGCGGCCGGCGCACCAGCGCGGCCTCCACCCGGCGCCAGGTCTCGTCGGCGACGAAGGCCAGCCGGCGGCCGGCGAGGCTGACCTCGCGCAGCAGCGCGTCCTCCCCGGACAGCCCGAGGGCGTCGGCGACCGGCCGCTGCTCCTGCCGCACCAGGACGTCGCTCGGCCGGCCGCTGCGCCGCCGGAGCTCGTCGCGGACGTCGAGCAGGAAGGCGTAGGCCGTCTCGACCTCGGCGGTGGGTTCGTCGGCGAGCTGGGCGGCGGCGACCGCGCGCAGCACCTGGCCCTCGCGCAGCCCCCCGTAGGCCTCCTTGAGGTCGGGCTCGAGCAGGAACGCCAGCTCGCCGACCTGGCGGGCGCGTCCCCGGCGCAGGTCGCGCAGCGCCGGCAGCAGCCGCGAGGCGGCCTGCCGCCAGCTGCTCAGCGTGGCGGTCCGGAGCCGGCCGGCCAGCTCGGCGTCGCCGGCGACCAGCCGTGCGTCGAGCAGCCCGAGCCCGGCCTTGACGTCGGTGGAGGCGACCGCGACCGCCTCGGCCACCGAGCGCACGGAGTGGTCCAGCCGGACGCCGGCGTCCCAGATCGGGTACCAGAGCGCATCGGCGATCGCGGCGATCTCCGGCCGGCCGTCGTGGACGAGGACCAGGTCCAGGTCGCCGTGCGGCGGGAGCTCGCGGCGGCCGAGGCTGCCGACGGCGATCAGCGCCAGGCCCTCGGTGCCGCTGCGGGGCGGTGCGCTCCCCCGCTTGGCCAGCGGTGGCGGCGTCCCGGCGACGGCGTCGTCCAGCAGTCCGGAGAGCCAGCCGTCCACGACCTGCACGCGCTCGGCGCGGGGCAGGTCCGGCAGCGCGGCGGTGTCCAGCACGCGTCCCCCTCGGGTGGAGCAACAGCAGGAAGTGCGTCGGCCGGGGTGGTGGGCGGTCCTCCCACCACCCCGGCCGACGGGTGTGCTCAGTGGTGCTGTGTCAGAGCGCGTCGTCCCCGCGCTCGCCGGTACGGACCCGCACGATCTCGTCGATCGTGGTCACCCACACCTTGCCGTCGCCGATCTGCCCGGTGGACGCGGCCTCGACCACGGCGTCGACGACGCGGGCGGCGTCGAGCTCGCTGACGACGACCTCGATGCGGACCTTCGGCACGAAGTCCACCTGGTACTCCGCGCCCCGGTAGACCTCGGTGTGGCCCCGCTGGCGGCCGAAGCCCTGGACCTCGCTGACGGTCAGTCCGGCGACGCCGATCAGCTCGAGGGCGTTCTTGACGTCGTCGAGCTTGAAGGGCTTGACGATGGCGGTGACGAGCTTCATGCCAGGGTCCTCTCGGTGTTGCGGGCCTCGGCACGTGCCTGGCCGGACAGGGGGGCGGTGGAGCCGCTGCTGCCGAGGGAGGCGAAGTCATACCCCGACTCGGCGTGCACGACGTTGTCGATGCCGGTGATCTCGTCCTCCTCGCTGATCCGGAAGCCGATCGTCTTCTGGATCACGGTGCCGATGATCCACGTCAGCACGAAGGAGAAGACCAGCACGGCCAGCGCTCCGACGACCTGGCGCCAGAGCTGGTCGACACCGCCACCGTAGAACAGTCCGTCGATCCCCGAGGGCGAGTCCGCCGAGCCGAGGAAGCCGATGGCGACGGTGCCCCAGAGGCCTCCGACCAGGTGGACGCCGACGACGTCGAGCGAGTCGTCGTAGCCCAGCTTGTACTTGAGGCCTACGGCCAGGGCGCAGAGCGCACCGGCGATGACACCGATGATCATCGCGCCTATGGGCGAGACCGCGGCACAGGCCGGGGTGATCGCGACCAGGCCGGCGACGACACCGGACGCGGCACCCAGCGAGGTCGAGTGGCCGTCGCGGATCTTCTCCACCAGCAACCAGCCGAGGGTGGCCGCGGCCGTGGCGACCAGGGTGTTCACCCAGGCGACGGAGGCGGTGTTGTTCGCGGCGAGGGCGGAGCCGGCGTTGAAGCCGAACCAGCCGAACCACAGCAGACCGGCGCCGATCATGACCAGCGGGAGGTTGTGCGGGCGCATCGCCTCGCGGCCGAAGCCGCGCCGCTTGCCCAGGACCAGGGCGAGGGCCAGGCCCGCCGCACCGGCGTTGATGTGGACCGCGGTGCCGCCGGCGAAGTCGAGCGCGGCCAGGTCGTTGGCGATCCAGCCGCCGACCACCTCGTCGACGTCGAAGGCGAAGACCCAGTGCGCGACCGGGAAGTAGACGACGGTCGCCCAGATGCCGGCGAAGACCATCCACGAGCCGAACTTGGCCCGGTCCGCGATCGCACCGGAGATCAGGGCGACGGTGATGATGGCGAAGACGGCCTGGAAGCCGACGAAGGCCATGACCGGCAGGCCACCCTCCTCGCCGGTGGTGTCCTCCATCAGGCCCTTCAGGCCGAAGAACTCACCGGGGTCCCCGAGCAGGCCGCCGCCGATGTCGTCGCCGAAGGCCATGGAGTAGCCGTAGAGAACCCACAGGATGCTGATCAGTGCCAGCGCCCCGAAGCTCATCATCATCATGTTCAGCACGCTCTTCGCGCGGACCATGCCGCCGTAGAAGAGCGCGAGGCCTGGGGTCATCAGCAGCACGAGCGCCGCGCTGGTGAGGATCCAGGCGGTGTCGCCGGTGTTGACCACGGCAACCTCCTGAGTGGGTCGTCGGCCGGGGGGCCGTTCGGTGGCGCCGGCCCCTCCGGGTGGGAGGGCGACGTGGCGTTCACCGTGCCGGGCGCGTGTTTCCGCTGGCAGCGCCCGCTTGTTTCGCAGCCGTGAACTCCGCACCGCGTGTTCACCACCCACGTTGCGGCCGTGTTGCCGAGGGCTCGGAACCCCTCGGCAGGTGGCTAGTTGCAAACGATGTGCAATAAGGTGGACGTCGTGCACGTACCCGACGGCTTCCTCGACGCCCCCACCTCCGTCGCCACCGGCGTGCTCGCCGCGGGCACCGTCGCGCTGGCACTGCGCAAGGCGCGCGAGGAGCTGGACGAGCGCACCGCGCCGCTGGCCGGCCTCACCGCGGCCTTCGTCTTCGCGGTGCAGATGATGAACTTCCCGGTCGGCGCCGGCACCAGCGGCCACCTCATCGGGGGCGCCCTGACCGCCGTCCTCGTCGGCCCCTGGACCGCGGTGCTCTGCATGACCGTCGTCCTGCTCGTCCAGGCGGTGCTGTTCGCCGACGGCGGCCTGACCGCGCTGGGCACCAACGTCACGCTGATGGCCCTGGTGGCCGTCGGCGTGGGTTACGGCCTGTTCCGCCTGCTGGTGGCGGTGCTGCCCCGGACCCGGACCGGCTTCCTGATCGGGGCCGGGGTGGGCGCCTTCGCCTCCGTGCCCCTCGCGGCGCTGGCCTTCGTGGCGCTGTTCGCCGCCGGCGGCGTCGCCGACATCTCCCTCGGGGCGGTGGCGGCCACGATGGGTGGCATCCACGTGCTCATCGGTCTCGGCGAGGCGGCGATCACCGTGGTCGTGCTCGGGGCCGTGCTCGCCGCCCGGCCGGATCTCGTGCACGGGGCCGCACACCTGCGGAGCGCCGACGCGCTGCTCCGCCGTCCCGAGGTGGTGGCGCCGCGATGACCTCCCGCCGCCGGACCACCGGCTTCCTGCTCGTCGGCCTGCTCGTCGCCCTGGTCGTCGCCGGCATCGGCAGCTACTACGCCAGCAGCTCCCCCGACGGCCTGGAGTGGTCGGCCGAGAAGGAGGGCTTCCTCGACACGGCGGAGGACAGCGCGACCGCCGACTCCCCGCTCGCCGACTACTCGGTCTCCGGCGTGGACGACGGCCGGCTCTCCGGTGGGCTCGCCGGGGTCATCGGCGTCGCCGTGACGCTGGTCCTCGCCGGCGGGATCACCCTGCTGGTCCGCCGCCGGCACGACACCGCGGACGAGCACGCCGACGCCGACGCCGGGCCCCCGCCCACCTCGAGGTCCTGACGTGGGCGCCCGCCACGGCGGTGCGCTGAGCGCCCGCTACGTGGCAGGCACCAGCCCGGTGCACCGGCTGGCGCCGCAGGTGAAGCTGGTCGCCGTCCTCGCCTACGCGCTGGTCGTCGTCGCCACGCCGGTGCACGCCGGCTGGGCTCCGTGGGCGTACGCCGGCTACCTGCTCGCCGTGCTCGCCGCCGCCGCGGTCGCGGGCGTGCGACCGGGCCGGCTGGCCGCAGGCCTGGTCGTGGAGACCCCGTTCGTCGTCTTCGCCCTGCTGCTGCCCTTCGTCACGCGCGGGCCGCGGGTCGAGGTGCTCGGGCTGTCCCTGTCCGAGAGCGGCCTGCAGACCGGCGGCGCACTGCTGGCCAAGGCCACGCTGTCGGTGCTCGCCGCCACCGTGCTCGCGGCGACCACCGAGCCGCGGGAGCTGATGCACGGCCTCGAACGGCTCCGGCTGCCGTCGGCACTGGTCCAGATCCTGGGGTTCATGATCCGGTACGTCGACGTGGTGAGCGGTGAGCTGCACCGCATGCGGGTGGCCCGCGAGTCCCGTGCCTTCGACGGCCGGCGACGCGGCGCGCTCCGCGTGGTCGGGGCGGCGGCGGGAGCGCTGTTCATCCGCTCCTACGAGCGCGGCGAGCGGGTACACCTGGCGATGCTGTCGCGCGGCTACACCGGCCGGCTGCCCCGCGGGCCGGTCGCCGCCGTCCCCTCGCGGGACTGGCTCACCGGGCTGAGCCTGCCCCTCGCCGCGGGGGCCGTGCTCGCGACGGGGATGCTGCTGGGGTGAGCACCGCCCCCTCCCTGCTGGTCGAGGACGTCGCCTTCGCCTATCCCGACGGCCACCAGGCGCTGTTCGGCGTGGACCTGCGCATCGAGCCCGGCGAGCGGGTCGCGCTGCTCGGCCCCAACGGGGCGGGCAAGACGACGCTGGTCCTCCACCTCAACGGCATCCTGCGGCCCGGGCGCGGCAGCATCAGCGTCGCCGGGCTGCCGGTCACCAAGCAGAACCTGCGGGAGATCCGCAGCCGGGTGGGGATCGTCTTCCAGGACCCCGACGACCAGCTGTTCATGCCCACCGTGGGCGAGGACGTGGCCTTCGGCCCGCGCAACCTCGGGCTGCCCGAGGCCGAGGTCGCCGCGCGCGTGGCCACGGCGCTCGAGCAGGTCGGCATGGGCGGCTACGCCGACCGGCCGCCGCACCACCTCTCGTTCGGGCAGCGCCGCCGGGTCGCCGTCGCCACCGTGCTGTCCATGCATCCCGAGATCCTGGTGCTCGACGAGCCCTCGTCCAACCTCGACCCGGCCGGCCGCCGCGAGCTCGCCGAGGTGCTCGAGTCGCTCCCGGTGACCCTGCTGATGGTCACCCACGACCTGCCCTACGCGATGCAGCTGTGCCCGCGGTCGGTGGTGCTCGACGCCGGCGCGGTCGTCGCCGACGCCGGCACCCGCGAGCTGCTCGCCGACCAGCAGCTGCTCGCGGCGCACCGGCTCGAACTGCCCTACGGCTTCGACCCGACTCGGACCTGACCAGCAGCTCCCGCCGGCGTCAGCCGACGATCACACTGGTCGGCTTCCGCCCCCGCTCCGCTCCTCGCTCGCTGGCGCTCGCTGCGATGCTCCCGCCGGCGTCAGCCGACGATCGCCTCCGCGAAGGCGCGCGGCTCGAACGGCGCCAGGTCGTCGGCCCCCTCCCCCAGCCCGATCAGCTTCACCGGGATGCCGAGCTCCTGCTGCACGCGGACGACGATGCCGCCCTTCGCGGTGCCGTCGAGCTTGGTCAGCACCACGCCGGTGACCTCCACCGCCTCGGTGAACACCCGGGCCTGGACGACGCCGTTCTGCCCGGTCGTGGCGTCGAGCACCAGCAGCACCTCGGTGACCGGAGCCTGCTTCTCCACGACGCGCTTGACCTTGCCGAGCTCGTCCATCAGCCCCGACTTGGTGTGCAGCCGGCCCGCGGTGTCGACGACGACGGTGTCCACCTCGGCCTCCACGCCGGTGCGCACGGCCTCGAAGGCCACCGACGCCGGGTCGCCGCCCTCGCGGCCCCGGACGGTGAGCACGCCGACGCGCTCCCCCCAGGTCTCCAGCTGGTCGGCGGCGGCGGCGCGGAAGGTGTCGGCCGCGCCGAGGATGACGCTCTTCCCGTCCCCCACGAGCACCCGCGCGATCTTGCCGACCGTCGTCGTCTTGCCGGCGCCGTTGACCCCCACGACCAGGACGACGCCGGGGCGCCCCTCACGACGATCGGTGCCCAGCGTCCGGTCCAGGTCGGGCCCGAGGACGCCGGTGAGCTCGGAGACCAGCAGCTCGCGCAGCTCCGCGGGCGACGCGGTGGCCAGCACCAGCGACTGGGTGCGCAGCCGCTGGACGATCTGCGTGGTCGCGGAGATGCCGACGTCGGCGGCCAGGAGGGTCTCCTCGATCTCCTCCCAGTCGTCCTCCGTCAGCTTCTCGCGCGCGAGCACCGTGAGCAGGCCGCGGCCCAGCGAGGACTGCGAGCGCGCCAGCCGGGAGCGCAGCCGCACGAGGCGGCCGGCCGAGGGCGGCGGCGTCTCGAAGACCAGTCCGGGCTCGGCCTCCGCCGGCGGCAGCTCGACGGTCTCCGGGGGCAGGCCGAGACCGGACGCCGTCGATCCGGAGGGCGTGGGGGGCGCGGTCGGCGCCGTCGGCGCCTGGGTCTCGGGCGGCCGCGGGCGGGTGAGTGTGGTGCCGGCGACGGCGTCGTCGTCGAGGCGGGTGGTGCGCCGTCCCCGCCCGACGAGCAGGCCGATGCCCACGAGGAGCGCGACGACGAGGATCGCGATCGCGATCAGCACGAATTCCATGCCCGGAGTCTCCCAGTCCGCGGCGGTCCCGCCGAGGCGACTCCCGGCGCAACCGTTTCCCAGGTCGATGCGTCAGGCTGGGCCCATGTCAGCCACCGGACCGAGCGAACCCACCCTCCTGCTCGGCCCCCTGCTGCGGCACGTCGACCCGGTCTCGGCGACCGTCTGGGTGGAGACCGACCGCCCCTGCCGGGTGGAGGTCCTCGGGCGGTCCGCGCGCACGTTCTGCGTCGCCGGCCACCACTACGCGCTGGTCGTCGTCGAGGGGCTCGAGCCCGGCAGCACCACCCCCTACGAGGTGCTCCTCGACGGGGCGCTGGTGTGGCCGCCCGCGGACACGGAGTTCCCGCCGAGCCGCATCCGGACGCCGGGCCGCCCGGGGCCCTTCCGCCTGGCGTTCGGCTCCTGCCGGTACGCCAGCCCGCGCACCGTCGAGGACAGCGAGGGCATCCCGCCCGACGCGCTGGACCTCTACGCCCAGCAGATCGCCGGGCAGCCCGAGGACCGCTGGCCCGACGCGCTGGTGCTCCTGGGCGACCAGGTCTACGCCGACGAGCTCACCACCCGCACGAAGTCGCTGCTGCACCGCCGGCGGGACCGGAGGACCGAGGAGAAGTCCCCGGACGACCAGGTCGCGGACTTCGAGGAGTACACGGGGCTGTACTACGAGTCCTGGCTGGACCCCCAGGTGCGGTGGCTGCTGTCGACCATCCCGTCCTCGATGATCTTCGACGACCACGAGATGATCGACGACTGGAACACCTCGGCCGCCTGGCGCGCCACCGTCGCGCAGGAGCCGTGGTGGCGCAGCCGGATCACCGGCGGCCTGGTCAGCTACTGGGTGTACCAGCACCTGGGCAACCTCAGCCCACAGGAGCTCGCCGAGAACGCGACCTGGCAGTCGATCCAGGACATGGCCGACGACGACGACGTCCGGGACGCCGAGCCGATGCTGCGCCGCACGGCCGAGCTGGCCGACGCCGAGCCCGCCACGATCCGGTGGAGCTTCGTGCGGCACTGGGGCGACGCCCGGCTGATCATGGTCGACAGCCGGGCCGGCCGGGTGCTGGAGGAGCAACACCGCCGGATGCTCGACGAGGACGAGTTCGCCTGGGTCGAGGCCGCGATGCAGCGCGCCGTCGACGAGGGCGTGGAGCACCTGATCCTCGGCACCTCGCTGCCGTGGCTGCTGCCGCACGCGATCCACAACCTCGAGCGGTGGAACGAGACGCTCAACGTCCGCCACCACGGGCACTGGCGCGGCCGGCTCGCCGAGAAGATCCGGCAGGGCGCCGATCTGGAGCACTGGGCGGCGTTCGGGCACTCCTTCGAGCGGCTGGGCGCCGCGCTCACCGCCGTCGCCCGCGGGGAGCAGGGCCGGGCTCCGGCCACGGCGCTGGTGCTCTCCGGCGACGTCCACCACGCCTACGCCGCCGAGCTCGTGCGCCCCGAGGGTCTGGCGGCACGGGTGCACCAGCTCACCGTCTCCCCGCTGCACAACCAGGCACCGCACCCGATCCGCGTCGGCTTCAAGATCGGCTGGAGCCGGGCGGCCCGCCGGTTCACCGAGCGCCTGGCGCGGCTGGCCAAGGCCGAGCCGACCGAGCTGGAGTGGAGCAAGCAGTCCGGGCCGTTCTTCGGCAACCAGATCGGTGAGCTGGTGCTGGAGGGCCGTGAGGCGCGCTTCCTGCTCTCGGTCTCCGAGGTCGGCGACGACGCCCTGCGGCAGGTGCTGGACATGCCGTTGTCCGATGCCTGAGAGGCTGGACGGGTGACCGACGACCCCTTCGGCATCCGTCCCGCCCCCGGGCCCGACCAGCCGCCCATCCCGGTGCGGCTGGTCAGCTTCAACACCCACCACGGGGTCGGTGAGGACTCCCGGCACGACCTGCCGCGGCTGGCCAGGGTGCTGGCGTCCGCCGACGCCGACGTCATCTGCCTGCAGGAGGTCGACCGCTGGTTCGGCGAGCGCAGCGAGGACGTCGACCAGGCGCTGCTGCTCTCGCGCGCCCTGGACATGCAGCTGGCGTGGGGCCCGGCCATCGACGAGCCGCACCCGGGCGAGAGGCCGCGCCGTCAGTACGGGAACGCGCTGCTCTCCCGGCTGCCGATCCTGATCAGCGACGTCCACCGGCTGCCCGGCACCGGCGAGCCGCGCAGCGCCCTGCGCACCATGCTCGAGCTCGACGGCGGCACCCTGTGGGTGACCGCGACGCACCTGACCACGCGCTCGGCGCAGGAGCGCGCCGAGCAGGTGGCCGCTCTCGCCGCGCTGCACACCGAGCAGATGGCCTCCGGCGTCCTCGTCGGCGACTTCAACGCCCGTCCCGACGCGCCCGAGCTGCACCCGCTGCGCGAGCGCTTCACCGACGCCTGGGAGCTGGCCGAGGACCGCGGAGACCAGGCCGGCTGGCGCTTCTGGCAGCGCGACGAGGGGCACACCCACCCGGCGCGGTCACCCCACCGCCGGATCGACCAGGCGTGGGTGTCGGCCGGCGTCACCGTCGCGAGCGCCCGCGTCCTCGACGCCGAGGGCGCGTCGGACCACCTGCCGCTCGTCGTCGACCTCCGGATCCCGTCCGGCGTATGAGGGCAGACATGGCCATTTCTGCCCTCGAGGTCAGGCGGCGGGGAGCTCGCGCAGCCGCTGGCTGATGACGCCGGTGATGCCGTCGCCGCGCATGCTCACGCCGTAGAGGGCGTCGGCGATCTCCATCGTCCGCTTCTGGTGGGTGATGACGATCAGCTGGGACGTCGACCGCAGCTGCTCGACCAGCGTGAGCAGCCGGCCGAGGTTGACGTCGTCGAGCGCCGCCTCGACCTCGTCGAGGACGTAGAACGGCGAGGGCCGGGCCCGGAAGATCGCCACCAGCAGCGCGACGGCGGTCAGCGAGCGCTCGCCACCGGAGAGCAGCGAGAGCCGCTTGACCTTCTTGCCCGGCGGGCGCGCCTCCACCTCGATGCCGGTGGTGAGCATGCTGTCGGGCTCGGTGAGCACCAGCCGGCCCAGCCCGCCCGGGAAGAGGGTGGCGAACACGCCCTCGAACTCGCGGGCGACGTCGGCGAACGCGGCGGCGAAGACGTCGTGGATGCGGTCGTCGACCTCGCGGACGACGGTGAGCAGGTCGCGGCGGGTGCTCTTGAGGTCCTCGAGCTGGGTGGCCAGGAAGGTGTGCCGTTCCTCCAGCGCCGCGAACTCCTCCAGCGCCAGCGGGTTGACCTTGCCGAGGGTGGCCAGGTCTCGCTCGGCACGGGCCGCGCGCCGCTCCTGGACCGACCGGTCGTAGGCGCTCGGCGCCGGCGGCTCCTCGCCCGCTGCCTGCGCGGCCGCCTCCTCCGCCTGGGACGGCGGCACCGGCGCGGCGGGCCCGTACTCGGCGACCAGGGTGGGCAGGTCGACGCCGTACTCCTCGGCCGCCCGGCCCTCGAGCGCCTCGATCCGCAGCCGCTGCTCGGCGCGGGCCACCTCGTCGCGGTGCACCTCGTCGGTGAGCCGGTCCAGCTCGGCGGTCGCCGCCCGCACCCGGCCGCGGACCTCCAGCAGCTCGGCCTCGGCGGCGGCCCGGCCGGTGGCCAGCGCGTCCCGCTCGGCGGCGGCCCGCGCCAGCGACGTGCCCAGCGCGACCAGCGCGCGCTCGGCGTCGGCCCGGACCCGCTCGGCCACGGCGGCACCGCGCTCGCGGGACGCCCGGGCCGCGGCGGCGCGCTCGCGGGCGGCGCGCTCCTGCCGGGCCTGCCGACGCAGCGACTCCGCCCGGCCGGACAGCGCCCGAGCGCGCTCCTCGGCGGTGCGCACCGCCAGCCGCGCCTCGGTCTCCGCCTGGCGGGCCGCGGTCACCTCGGCGCGCAGCCGGTCGCGCTCCTCGGTGGGCGGCTCCTCCTCGACCGGCGCCGCCTCGGCCTCGGCCAGCCGGGTCTGCAGCCCGGCGAGCGCCAGCTGGGCCTGCTCGAGGTCCCCCTCGGCGCGGACGCGGGCGGCCTCGTGCCGCTCGGCCTCGGCTGCGGCGGAGCGCGCGGCGGCGCCGAGCTCGGCGAGCTCGGCGGCGACCTTCGACCGGCCGCGGTCGGCGGCCTGCCGGGCGGCCTGGGACGCGTCCACCTCGGCGGAGCGCGCGCGGGCGGCGTCCCGGGCGGCGGACAGCTCGTCGGCCAGCGCGGCGGCCCGGGTGATCGCACCGCGCAGCTCGCCCTCGGCCTCGTCGACGCGGGCCCGCACCTCGAGGTTGGACGGCGCGTCCCGCTGACCGCCCAGCGCCCAGTCCGCGCCCAGCAGGTCGCCGTCGGCGGTCACGGCACGGACCCGGGGGTGGGTGCCGACCAGCTCGACCGCCGCGGGGAGGTCGGGCACGAGGGCCACCCGCTCCAGCGCCCGGGCCAGCGCCGGGCGCAGCTCCTCGGGCGCCTCGACCGCGTCCAGGGCCCAGCGGGCGCCGGCGGGCAGCTCGGGCCACCCGTCCCGGGGCACGGGTGGGAGCCCGCCGGTGACCAGCAGCCCGGCCCGGCCGCCGTCGGTGGTCTTCAGCCGCTCCAGCGCACCGGCGGCGCCGGCCACCCCGGACACCACGACGGCGTCGGCCATCCCGCCCAGCGCGGCGGCCAGCGCGACCTCGTCGCCGGGACGGACGGTGAGCCGGTCGGCGACCGGCCCGAGGATCCCGGGCAGCCCGGCCCCCAGCACGGCCGCGGCACCGTCGGCCGGGGTGAGCCCGAGGGCCAGTGCGTCGCGACGGGCCTGCCAGGAGGCGCGGTCGCGCTCCGCGGCGCGCTCGGCGGCAGTCAGCTCGGTCACGGCCTTCGCGGCCGCGGTGTGCGCAGCGACGGCGTCCTGGTGCGCGGTGACCAGCGCGACGTCGGAGTCCTCCTGCTCGGCCACCGAGGAGCGCCGGTCGGCCAGCCGGTCGGCGGCGGCCTCCGCCCGCTCGGCCGCCTCGGCCGCGGCGCGCGCCAGCCGCTCGATCTCGGCCTGGCCGGCGCTCACCTTCGACTGCGCGGCCGCGACCTGACCGGACAGGCGGGCCAGGCCCTCGCGCCGGTCGGCCAGCGCGCGGGCGGCGGCGACCCAGGCCTTCTCCGCGTCGGCGAGGGCAGCCTCGAGCCGTCCCCGGTCGGTGACGACCGCCGCCAGTCGGGCCCGCTCGGCCTCCAGGCCCGCGGCGAGCTCGGTCTCGTTGGCCGCGACCCGGTCGGCCTCGGCGTCCAGCTGGTCGGGGTCGCGGCCCGCCGTCTCCGCGGGAGCCGGCGCCGACAGGTGGCGGGACCGCTCGGCGGCGAGCGAGGCCACGCCGCGGAACCGCTCGGTGAGGGCAGAGAGCCGGTACCAGGTGTCGGAGGCGGCGGCGAGCCGCGGCGCGCTCTCGGCCAGGCCCGACTCCAGCTCGCCCTCGCGCAGGGACACCGTCGCCAGGCCCTGCTCGACCACGCTGCGGCGCTCGCGGGCGGCGTTCTCGTCGGCGACGTCCTTGTCGAGGGCGTCGCGCAACTGGACGAGGTCGTCGGCCAGCAGTCGCAGGCGGGCGTCGCGCAGGTCGGCCTGCACCCCGGCGGCCCGGCGAGCGACCTCGGCCTGCCTGCCCAGCGGCTTGAGCTGGCGGCGCAGCTCGGCGGTGAGGTCGGCCAGCCGGTCGAGGTTGGCCTGCATCCCGTCGAGCTTGCGGAGCGCCTTCTCCTTGCGCTTGCGGTGCTTGAGGACGCCGGCGGCCTCCTCGATGAAGGCGCGACGGTCCTCGGGCCGGCCGGAGAGGACGGCGTCGAGCTGCCCCTGGCCGACGATGACGTGCATCTCGCGGCCGATGCCGGAGTCGCTGAGCAGCTCCTGGACGTCGAGCAGGCGCACCTTGTCGCCGTTGATCTCGTACTCGCTCTCGCCGGAGCGGTACATGCGGCGGGTGATCGAGACCTCGGTGTACGCGATCGGCAGCGCGCCGTCGGAGTTGTCGATGGTCAGCGTGACCTCGGCGCGGCCCAGGGCCGGCCGGCCGGCGGTGCCGGCGAAGATGACGTCCTCCATCTTGCCGCCGCGCAGGCTCTTCGCGCCCTGCTCGCCGAGGACCCAGGCGATGGCGTCGACGACGTTGGACTTACCGGACCCGTTGGGGCCGACGACGGCGGTGATGCCGGGCTCCAGCCGGAGCGTCGTCGCGGACGCGAAGGACTTGAAGCCCTTGAGCGTCAGGCTGGAGAGGTGCACGGAACGGGGAGCTTAGTGCCGCGGCACGCTCGGTAGGGGTGCAGCGGGGCCGGTGGTGCGGGTGGGACGACGTCAGGCGAGCGCGGGCTCGTTGTCACCGGTCAGCGAGAGCAGTTCGTGGGCGATGGCGGCGTCGCGCTGGGAGCGCAGCTCGTCGAGCTCCAGTTCCAAGCGGCGCACCTTCGCCCGCAGCGCCGCGTTCTCCTCGACCAAGCGGAGCTGCGCGGGGGCGACGATGTGACCGAACAGGGCCTTGGCCATGACTGGAGCGGCCTTTCAGACAGCGAGAGGGTGAGCCGGCGCCCCGGGATCCGGTCGGCGCGGCTGTGGTGGTACAAGCGTGACAGCCCCGCAGACGCAGGTCAACGGCCACCCTGCCCGCCCCCCGTGTCGGGGGCGTGTCGGATTCGTCACTCCGCGGAAGGTCGGGCCTTGCGCGTCCGAGCGGTCGACGTCCGCGGTCGCGGCTGGCAGACCGGGCAGCTGTAGCTGGAGCGGTTCATGAACGACTCCCGGCGGATCGGCGTCCCGCAGCGGGGGCAGGGACGGTCGAGCTGGCCGTAGACGGCGAGGAAGCGGGAGAAGTAGCCGCTCTGCCCGTTGACGTCGACGTACAGCGAGTCGAAGGAGGTGCCGCCCTGCGCCAGCGCCTCGCCGAGCACGTCGCGGACGCCCTCGATCAGGTCGGCCACCTGGCCGCGGGTGAGCTTGTCGGTCGGCCGGGCGCCGTGCAGCCGGGCCCGCCACAGCGCCTCGTCGGCGTAGATGTTGCCGACGCCGCCGATCAGCGTCTGGTCGAGCAGGGCCCGCTTCACCTCGGTCCGGCGGCGGCGCAGCGCCGCGGAGAAGGCGTCGACGTCGAAGCCCTCGTCGAGCGGGTCGATCGCGATGTGCGCCAGGCGGGCCGGCACGGTGTCGTCACCGTCCCCGCCCACCCCGAGCTCCTCGACGACCAGCCCGCCGAAGGTCCGCTGGTCGACGAAGCGCAGCTCGCGGCCGCCGTCGGTGAAGGTGAACCGGGCCCGCAGGTGCGTCTCGTCGGGAGCCGAGGGCTTCTCGACCAGCAGTTGCCCGCTCATGCCCAGGTGCCCCACCAGCGCGCGGCCGCTGGGGGTGCCGTCGGCGTCGGCCAAGGGCAGCCACAGGTACTTGCCGCGGCGGTGGGCGGCGGTCAGGGTGCGGCCGGTCAGCGACTCCACGAAGTGGTCGGCACCCTCGAGGTGACGGCGGACGGCGCGCGGGTGGTGAACCTCGACGCGGGCGACGGTGCGCCCGGCGACCCACTGCTCCAGGCCCCGACGCACCACCTCGACCTCGGGCAGCTCCGGCACGGCGTCAGGCCTCGGTGGAGAGCGCGCGCCAGGCCACCTCGGCGGCCTCCTGCTCGGCGGCCTTCTTGGTGCGGCCGCTGCCCCGCCCGTGGACGGTGCCGGCCAGCACGACCGCGGCGGTGAAGGTCTTCGCGTGGTCCGGGCCCTCGTCCTGGGTCTCGTACGCCGGGGCGCCCAGGCCGAGGCCGGCGCCGAGCTCCTGGAGGCTGGTCTTCCAGTCCAGGCCGGCGCCGCGGGTGGCGGCCTCGACCAGGAGCGGGTCGAACAGCCGGTGCACGAGCCCGGACGCGGCGTCCAGGCCGCAGCCCAGGTGCACGGCGCCGATCAGCGCCTCGACGACGTCGGCCAGGATCGAGTCCTTCTCGCGGCCGCCGGTGGTCTCCTCGCCGCGGCCGAGCAGCAGGTGCGGCCCGACGCCGCGCTCCCCCAGCCGGCGGGCGACGCCGGCCAGCGAGGTCATGTTGACCACGGAGGCACGCAGCTTGGCCAGCTGGCCCTCGGGGAGGTCCGGCTGGCTGCGGTAGAGCTCGTCGGTGACGACGAGGCCGAGCACCGAGTCGCCGAGGAACTCCAGGCGCTCGTTGGTCGGCAGGCCGCCGTTCTCGTACGCGAACGAGCGGTGGGTCAGGGCGAGGCCGAGCAGCCCGCCGGGCAGCTCGACGCCCAGGGCGTCGCGCGCCCAGGCGGCGGCGCGCTCGGCGTGCTCCGGACCACCGGGCGGACGGTCGGCCTCGGCACCCTCGTCGGGGTGCGTACCGGCGACCGTCCTGCCCACGGCGATGCGGTGGTCGATCAGACCGCGAGGACCTGGCGGCCGGAGTGCTGGCCGCAGGTCGGGCACGCGATGTGCGGCGGCTTGAGCTCGCCGCAGGCGCGGTTCGGGCAGGGCGCGAGCGTGGGGGCGGTGGTCTTCCACTGCGAGCGGCGCATACGGGTGTTGGCGCGGGACATCTTCCGCTTCGGAACAGCCACTTTTCAGTTCTCCTTGGTGGTGTCGTCACCGGAGGTGTCCGGTGAGGAGGCGTGAGGGTCGGTCTCGGAGATCCCGAAGCGCTCGGCCAGCCCGGCCCAGCGCGGGTCGGTGATCTCGTGGGTGTGGTCCTCGGGGAGGTCGTCCAGGCGCAGGCCGCAGTCGACGCAGAGGCCGGAGCAGTCCTCGGAGCAGACCGGGGACAGCGGCAGGCTCAGCACGACGGTGTCGCGGGCCAGCGGCTCGAGGTCGAGGAAGTCGCCCTCGATGCGGCGCACCTCGTCCTCCTCGCTGGTCTCCTCGGTGGCGCTGCCCTCGTAGGCGTACAGCTCCTGGACCGGGAGGGTCAGGGTGTCCGCGATCGGCTCGAGGCACCGCGCGCAGGAACCCTCGACGGGGACGTCGAACTCGCCGCTGACGAGCACGCCCTCCATGACCGACTCCAGGCGCAGCCGCAGGTGCACCTCGCCACCGGCCGGGACGCCGATGAGCTCGACCCGCCAGTCAGCCGGCGCGGGGACGGTGCGCTCCAGCTCCTGCAGCGCACCCGCGCGGCGGCCCAGCTCCCGGAGGTCGATCGTCCAGGGGTTGGCGGAGGGACGCCGGCCCGGAGAGGGAGCGGCGTCGCGGCGGGGCGCAGGAGCGGCAGGCATGTCGGTACTCGCGGTAGGTAGTGGGGAACGGCTCGACCCGGGGCGGGACCACCGGCGGTCGAACCAGGACGCCAGCCTACCCGACCGGCAGACCGCCGCCGCTGGCGGCGAGGGAGATCACTCGCGCAGGGTGGTGCGGGCCTTCTCGACCGAGCGCAGCATCCGCTCCAGCGTCGTCCCGAAGTCGGCCAGCCGGGTGTCGACGTACTCGTCGACCTCCGCGCGCATGCGGGCCGCCTCGGCGTGGGCCTGCTCCCCGAGGGCGTCGGCCCGGTCGACCGCGGTGCGGTAGACCTCGGTCTCGGTGATGAGCCGTTCGTGCTCGGCCTGCGCCTCGGCGATCATCGACTCGCGCCTGCGGCGCCCGTCGGCGACCAGCACCTCGGCCTCGGCCTCGGCGTCCACGATCAGCTGCTCGACGTCGAGCTGCGCCTGGCTGATGAGCTCGTCGCGCTGCCGGCGGGCGGTGCCCAGCAGCTCGTCGCGCTGCCGGCGGCCGGCCTCGAGCAGCCGCTCGGCCTCGTCCCGGGTGCGGGTCGTGACCCGCTCGGCCTCCGCCTGCGCCTGCTGGAGGATCTCGGTGCGCTGCTCGACGATCGCGCCGGCGGCCTGCACGTCCTCGGGCAGGGACTCGCGGAGGTCGTCGAGCAGGTCGAGGACGTGGTCGCGCGGCACCATGCAGGAGCTGGACATCGGGACGCTGCGCGCGTTCTCGATGACGGTGGTCAGCTCGTCGACGGTCTCGTACAGCCGGTAGACGACCTCGGTGGTGTTCATGCGCCCGGGGCGCGTCATGGCGTCGTCCCCCGGGCGGTCCGCTCGCGCAGGCGGTCGTTGACGACCTTCGGCACCAGGCGCGAGACGTCCCCGCCGAAGGTGGCGACCTGCTTGACCAGGCTCGAGGAGAGGTGGCCGACCTGGGGGGCCGTGGGGACGAACAGCGTCTCGATCGCGGCGAGCTCGCGGTTCATCTGGGCCATCTGCAGCTCGTACTCGAAGTCGCTGACGGCGCGCAGGCCCTTGACGATCACCGGGATCTCGTTCGCGCCGCAGTAGTCGACCAGCAGCCCCGAGAAGCTGTCCACGGTCACGTTGGGCAGGTGCGCCACGGATTCGCGGAGCAGCTCCATGCGCTCCTCGACCGGGAAGAACCCGGCCTTGCCCGGATTGACGAGCACGGCCACGACCAGCTCGTCGTACAGCGCCGAGGCGCGGTTGATGACGTCGACGTGGCCATTGGTGACCGGGTCGAACGAACCGGGGCACACGGCGCGTCTCACGACAGCCGACCGTACCGGAGGACTGCCTCGCCGTAGCGCCGATCGCGCAGTCCGGTCAGCGGTGTCGGCCACTCCCACGGCTCGTCGCGCCGGCCGCGCTCCACGACGACCACGGCGTCGGGGGCCAGCCAGCCCTTGGTGAGGAGCGACTGCAGGACGGCGAGCACCTCCTCGGCGGGCGTCGCGTAGGGCGGATCGGCGAGGACCAGGTCGAACCGCTCCGCCGCGGTGCCGGCGACGACGGAGGGCACCGAGCCGGCCTGCACCCGCCCGCCGGGCAGCCCGACCGCGGCCAGGTTGGCCCGCAGGACCGGGAGCACCCCGCCGCCGGACTCCACGAACAGCACCGACCGCGCCCCCCGGCTGAGCGCCTCCAGGCCGAGGGCACCGGAGCCGGCGTAGAGGTCGAGGACGGCGGCGCCCTCCAGCTCCAGCAGCGAGCCGAGGCTGTTGAACAGCGCCCCCCGGGCCTTGTCGCCGGTCGGCCGCACGCCCGTGCGCGGGACGGCGAGCTTCCGTCCCCGCGCGAGCCCGGCGATCACCCGTGTCATGCCTTCTCCAGCCAGTCGGCGCGCTCGTCGGAGGCGAGCGCCGCCACCTCGGCGGCCAGGCCGGGATGGTCGGCCAGACCGCGCTCGGTGGTCAGCAGCGCGGTCGCCTCGGTGCGTGCGGTGGCAATGAGCTCTTCATCTTCCAGGAGGGAGAGCAGCCGGATGCCCGACCGGGTGCCGGACTGCGCGGCGCCCAGGACGTCGCCCTCGCGCCGGGTCTCCAGGTCCAGCCGGGCCAGCTCGAAGCCGTCGGAGGTCGCGGCGACCGCCGCCAGCCGGGTGCCGGTCGGGGACGCGGTCGGGGCGTCGGTGACCAGCAGGCACAGCCCGGCGTGCTTCCCGCGGGCCACCCGCCCGCGGAGCTGGTGCAGCTGGCTGACCCCGAACCGGTCGGCGTCCATCACCACCATGACGGTGGCGTTGGGCACGTCCACGCCGACCTCGACGACGGTGGTGGCGACGAGGACCTGGGTCTCGCCGGCCGCGAAGGCGCGCATCGCGTCGTCCTTCTCCTCCGGGCTCAGCCGACCGTGCAGTACGTCCAGCCGTAGCCCGGCCAGCGGGCCGGAGCGGAGCAGCTCGGCGACGTCGAGGACCGCGAGCGGCGGTCGCCGGTCGCTGCGCGGGCCGTCGTCCTCGGGCGGGGCGCCGTCGGCGTCCTCGGGCTCGTCGCCGGGCACGTCCCCGATGCGGGGGCAGACGACGTAGGCCTGCCGGCCGGCGGCCACCTCCTCGCGCAGCCGCTGCCAGGCGCGGTCGACCCAGCCGGGCTTCTCGGTCGCCGGCACGACGGAGCTGGAGACGCCGCCGCGGCCGCTGGGCAGCTGCCGCAGCGTGGAGATCTCCAGGTCGCCGTAGACGGTCATCGCGACGGTGCGCGGGATCGGGGTGGCGGTCATGACCAGCACGTGCGGCGGGCGGGTGCCCTTGGCGCGGAGGGCGTCGCGCTGCTCGACCCCGAAGCGGTGCTGCTCGTCGACGACGACCAGGCCCAGGTCGGCGAAGTCCACGCCCTCCTGCAGCAGCGCGTGGGTGCCGATCACGATGCCGGCGCTGCCGTCGGCCACCTCGGCCAGCGCCTGGCGCTTCGCGGCCGCCTTGAGCGAGCCGGTCAGCAGCGTGACGCGGGTGCCGGCCGCGTCGCCGTCCAGCTCACCGGCCCGGCCGAGCGGGCCCAGGAGCTGGCGGATGCCGCGGGCGTGCTGGGCGGCGAGCACCTCGGTCGGCGCGAGCAGCGCCGCCTGGCCGCCGGCGTCGACGACCTGCGCCATCGCGCGCAGCGCCACCACCGTCTTGCCCGAGCCCACCTCGCCCTGCAGCAGCCGGTGCATCGGCTGGTCGCGGTCGAGCTCGGCGGCGAGCTCCTCCCCCACCTCGCGCTGGCCCTCGGTGAGCGCGAAGGGCAGGGCGGCGTCGACGGCGTCGAGCAGCCCGCCAGCCCGGCACGGCCGCGCGATGCCCGGCTCGAGCGCCGCGGCCCGGCGGCGGGCGGCGAGGGTGAGCTGGAGGACCAGGGCCTCGTCCCACTTCAGCCGCGACACCGCGCGCTCGACGTCGTCCATCGACGTCGGCCGGTGGATGTCGAGCAGGGCGGCGGGCAGGGAGAGCAGCCCGTGCCGCGACCGGATCTCCTCGGGCAGCGGGTCGACGACCAGGTCGCCCAGCTCCCCGGACGCGCCGAGCAGCAGCTTCACCGACTTCTGGATCACCCAGCTGGAGACGTCCTTGCTCGCCGGGTAGATCGGCACCAGGGCGCGCGCCCAGTCGGTGTCGTCGTCCTCCCCGTCGAGCAGGTGCATGTCGGGGTGGGCGAACTGCTTCTCACCGCGCCACTCCCCCACGGTGCCGGCGAACATCCCCCACGCGTTCGGCTTCAGCTGCGCGTGCCGGTGGTTGAAGAACACCAGCTTCATGCGCCCGCTGCCGTCGCCGACGACCACCTCGGTGAGCGACCCCCGGCGGTTCTTCATCGGCCGGGTGGTGACGCTGCGGACCTGGGCCAGCACCGTCACCCGGTCGCCCACCTGGACGTCGGCCAGGTCGGACTGCTCCCCCCGGCTGGCGTAGCGGCGCGGATAGTGCCGGAGCAGGTCGCGGACGGTCTCCAGCCCCAGCTGCTCGCTCATGCCGGTGGCCGTCTTCGGGCCCAGCACGCGCGCGAGCGGCGTCTGCATCGTGACGGTCACGTCAGACCTCCTGCCGGCTCACTCGACGCCGACCTGCAGCGGGATGCCGGCCGGCCCGCCGTCGTAGCGGACGACCTCGATCGCGGGGTGCACCGAGGACAGGTGGCGGCAGACGGCGTCGCCGAGGTCCTCGTCGGGGCCGACGAGCAGCGTGGCCATCTCCCCTCCGGCCGAGAGCATCCGGTCGAGCAGGTCGCAGGCGACGTCCGCGAGGTCCTGCCCGATGACGACGACGTCCCCCTCGGCCGAGCCGAGCACGTCGCCGGGCTGGCAGCGGCCGGCCGACGTGAGCGCCTCCTGCTCGGCGAGGGTCACCTCGGCCCACCGCGTGGCGGCGGCCGCCTCGGCCATGGCGATGACGTCGTCGCCGAACCGCCGACCGGGATCGGCGACGGCGCAGGCCGCCAGGCCCTGGACCGGGGAGCGCGTCGGCACGACGCCGACCTCGCGGCCCAGCTCGCGGGCACGGACGGCGGCCCGGCCGGCGACGGGGATCAGGTCGGAGTCGTTGGGCAGCACGGCGACCTCGTGCGCCGCCGAGGCGACGATCTCGGCCAGCACGTCGTCCTCGGTCACGCCGTCGGGACCGCAGGTGATCACCCGCACGCCCGCCTCGGCGAACAGCTCGGCCAGGCCGTCGCTGGACACGACGGCGATCAGGGCCCGCGTCCCGGCCACGGGCGCCGGGGGCGGGACCGGCGCCAGCGGCTCGACCGAGACCCGGTAGGGACGCCCGGCCTCGATCCCGGCCTCGATCGCGGCGCCGATGTCGGAGACGTGCACGTGCACGTTCCACTCCCGGCCCGTGGGGGTGTCCACGCCGACGACGACGAGGCTGTCCCCGAGCTCGGCCAGGCGGGCGTGCATGCGGGCGACCGACTCCTCGTCGGAGTCGGCGAGCAGGAACTGCACCTCGCTGCCCGGCCCGGGCGGGGGCTGGTGCGGGACGTTCCGCGCGTCGGTGCGCTGGGCGTGGCGGTGGCCCGTCTCGCGCCGGGTGGCCAGCGGCGTGCGGGCCGGTTCCACGCCGGTGACGGTGGTGACGAACGCGTCGAGGACCAGGCACAACCCGGCGCCGCCGGCGTCCACGACGCCCGCCTCGCGCAGCGCCGCCAGCTGGCCGGGGGTGCGGTCGAGGGCGGCGCGCGCGCCGTCCGCGGCCGCCGTGACGACGTCGGCGAGCGTGGCCGGGCCCGCCTCGACCTGGGCGACCGCGCACTCGGCCGCCCCCCGGGCGACGCTCAGGAACGTGCCCTCCTCCGGGTCGGCCACGGCGGTGTAGGCGGTCTCCGCGGCCTTCTGCAGGGCGGCGGCGAGCGTCGGCCCGTCGGCCGGCGGCTGGCCGGCGAGCTGGTCGGCCAGGCCGCGCAGCAGCTGGGCGAGGATCGTGCCGGAGTTGCCGCGCGCGCCGAGGACCGCGCCGCGGGAGAGCACCGACCAGGCCGGTTCCGTCGTGCGGGCGGCGTCGCGCTCGAGGGCGGCGAGCGCGGCCTGCGCGGTGAGCAGCAGGTTGGTGCCGGTGTCCCCGTCGGGGACCGGGAAGACGTTCAGCTCGTCGAGGACGCTGCGCGCCGCGGACAGCGCGTCGACCGCGGTGCGGCACCAGTGGCCGACCGCGGCCTCGTCCAGCGCCAGCAGCACGGGCGCAGGCTACCCGTGGCCGCCGACAGGACCGGTCCGACGAGCCCCGTCCGGGGCGGTGGCGGCACGTCGTCCCCGGAGCGGCTAGACTCCTCCACGGTCTTGTTGCGGGTGCTTCCTGCCCCGCCGTCTGTGAACGATTTCTTTCTGGGAGTGATCCACCGTGGCTGCCGTGTGCGATGTGTGTGGCAAGGGCCCCGGTTTCGGTATGTCGGTGTCGCACTCGCACCGCCGCACGCCGCGCCGTTGGAACCCGAACATCCAGTCCGTGCGGGCGCTGATCGCCCCCGGCAACCGCCGGCGCATCAACGCCTGCACCTCGTGCATCCGCGCGGGCAAGGTCGTGCGCGCCTAGTCCGCGCCGTACGGCAACCGAACATCGCGCCGAACCCCGGAGGTCCTCCGACCTCCGGGGTTCGTCGTGCTGCGGGTCAGACGGCGCCGATGCCCCGTGCCCGCGCCGCCGTCACCACCAGGTCGACCACCGTCTCCAGCGGGAGCGCGGTGCTGTCGATCACCAGGTGGTAGTTCCGCGGCGCGGACGCGTCGACGCGGTAGAAGTGCCGCACGTAGGCCTCCCGCGCCCGGTCGTTGGCGTCCATCTCGCGGCGCAGTTCGTCGGCCGGCCGGCCGTACCGCGCCACCGCCGCCTCCAGGCGCCGCTCGCGGCGCCCACCGAGGCGCACGTTGAGCACGTCGGGCCGGTCCCCGAGCACGAGCGCCGCCGCCCGGCCGAGCACCACGCCGCCGCCGCCCGCCGGCGCGGCGATCTCGGTGAGCACCCGCTCGGTCTGCTCGCGGAAGGCCCGCGCGTCGGGGATCCCGGGGCTCGGCATCACGCCACCGATGGTGTCCGGCATGGCGCCGAGGCTGGCCACCATCCGCCAGAGCCCGGTCACCACCGTCTCGTCGTTGGCCTCGGCCTCCTCGATCGGCACCCCGAGCCGGCCCGCGACCTTCACCGGGATCACCCGGTCGTGGAACGGCAGGCCCAGGCGCCCGGCCACCGCCGGCCCGATCTCCGGACCGCCGGACCCGTAGGCCGCAGACAGCGTCACGACGCCCATGAGATCCCCTCTCCACCCTCGTTGCCCTCGGTGTCCTGGGTGCGGGAGCTCTGCTCGAGCTCCCTGCCCAGGAACACCGCGTCCGGCGCACATGCGTACACCCCGTAACCGGCTACCGCCCGGTAGCCGAGCTGCGTGTACAGCGCCACGGCCTCGGGTTGCTGCTGGCCGGTGTTCAGGACGACGGAGCGGTGACCCGCCCGGGCGGCGCTGTCCTCCAGCGCGGCCATGAGCCGCCGGGCCAGCCCGCGGCGCCGGAAGGCCGGCTCGACGTAGACGCGCTTGATCTCCACCTCGCCCGAGGGGAGCACCCGCCACGCGCCGCACCCGGCGGGCACGCCGTCCACCTCGGCGACGAGGAACAGGCCGGCAGGCGGCGTGAAATCGGCCGGGTCGACCACGGCCGCGTCGCGCCCGCCGTACCGGACCACGTACTCCTGCTGCACCCGCTCGACCAGGTGCTGGGCGACCGGGTGGTCATAGGGCAGCGGTCGCAGCCGCTCAGCCGACGTGGGCCGATCAGCCGACGTGGGCCGCTCAGCCGAAGTGGGCATGGCCCGTCCCCTCCGCTCCCAGGGCGCGGGCCACGGTCTCGGCCGGCTCTCCGTCCACGAGCACGCCGGCAGCCGGGTCCGCGCTCCGCACCACTCCGATCACCCGCCAGCCGGCGGGCAGCGGGGTGCCCGCCGGGAAGGTCGCCACGAGGGCATGGTCCTCGCCTCCGGTGAGCACCCAGACCAGCGGGTCCACCCCCAGGGCGGCGCCCACCTGCTGCAGCGGGCCCTCCGGGACGAGGCAGGCATCCCCCAGGGCGGCGCGGTCCAGGTCGAGGACCACCCCGCTGGCCTCGGCCACGTGGCCGGTGTCGGCGAGCAGGCCGTCGCTCACGTCGCACATCGCGGTCGCGCCCGCGGCGGCCGCGGCCGGGCCGGCGGCGTACGGCGGCGACGGACGGCGGTGCGCGGCGACGGCGGCCAGCGGGCTGGAGAAGCCCCGGCGGAGGACGGCCAGGCCGCACGCCGACCAGCCCAGCCGGCCGGCGAGCGCGACGACGTCGCCGGCCCTGGCTCCGGACCGCAGCACCGGCGGGCGCCCGCCGAGGTCGCCCAGCGCCGTCACCGACAGCACCACGGCGTCGCTGCCGGGCGCCGACGCCACGGTGTCGCCGCCGACGACCGCGGCGCCCAGGGGCGCGCACTCCTCGGCGAGCCCCGTCGCGACCCCCTCCAGCCAGCCGATCGGGGTGTCCGACGGGCAGGCGAGGCCGACCAGCAGCGCGGTCGCCCTCGCGCCCATGGCCGCGACGTCGGCCAGGTTCGCCGCCGCCGCCTTGTGCCCGATGTCCTCCGCCGACGACCAGTCGCGGCGGAAGTGCCGGCCCTCGACCAGGACGTCGGTGGTGGCGACCACGCGTCCGTCGGGCGTGGTGACGACCGCGGCGTCGTCCCCCGGCCCGACCTCGGCGAGCCGGGCTGCGCCCGCGCGGGCCACCACGCGGGCGATGACGCCGAACTCCCCCACCTCCCGGACGGTGTCGGCAGGGAGGGGTGGACGGGCCCGAGTCATGAGGTGCCTCCGGTCACTGCGGTAGGTTGCCGACCTGTCCGCCATCTGGCGGGGACGACGTATCGGCCGAGTTGCCGGAGGAAGGATCTCCCGTGGTCCACGCCTACATCCTCATCCAGACCGAGGTCGGCAAGGCCGCCCAGGTCGCCTCCACGATCAGCGAGATCACCGGCGTCACGCGCGCCGAGGACGTGACCGGCCCCTACGACGTGATCGTCCGCGCCGAGGCCGAGACCGTCGACGACCTCGGTCGTCTGGTCGTGGCGCGGGTGCAGTCGGTCGACGGCATCACCCGGACGCTGACCTGCCCCGTCGTCAACATCTGACCGACCCCTGCGAGCTCTGATCCCCTGACCGAGCACCCGCCGCCCGTCGAGCCCGTCGGGCCGCCGACCCCGGAGCCGCCGGCCGATCCGCTGCGGCGCATCGCCCTGATCGCGACGGCCGTCCTCGTGCCGGTCGTCGTGGCGCTGGTGATCCTGGCCAACGTCCTCGCGAACGACGCCGGCGACGACAACGGGGTCGCCGGACCGGCCGAGATCGACGGCACGGCCGCACCCCAGCGCGCCGATCTCCCGCCGCTGCCCGTGACGGTCCCGCCGGCACCCCCGGAGGCGGTGGAGCCCTGCGAGGCGGTGATGCGCTCGCTGCCGCTGGAGCTGGCCGGCGAGCAGTCCCGGCCCGTCGACTCCGACTCCCCGTTCGTCTACGCGTGGGGCGAGCCGCCCGTCGTCCTGGTGTGCGGGGTCGACCGACCCACCGGCTGGACGGTCGGCGCCTCGGCGATCCAGATCAACGGCGTGCAGTGGTACGTCGACACCAGCGACCCCGCGAGCACCGTCTGGACGACGGTCGACCGGCCGGTCTACGTCGAGGTGCGCCTTCCGTCCGGCGTCGACAGCGCACCGGTGACGGCGCTGACGGTGGAGCTGGGTCAGGCCCTGCCGTACCGGGAGCCCGATCCCGGCGAGTGAGGCCCCGCCGCTCACCCGGGCGGCAGCCGGTCCAGCTGGTCGGTGACCACCGCGCCGACCTCCTCGGTGGCGGCGTCCACCGACTCCGCGACGGCGCTCACCGAGACGCTGAACGGGCCCTGCGTGCACCAGGCGAAGGCTGCCGGGCCGGCCAGCCCCTGGTCGGGGCGCGGCTCGTCGACGACCAGCCGCCAGCAGTCGGACGGCAGGTCGGGTGAGCCCTCGCTGAGCAGCCCGCCGTAGTGGTCGGCGTCGTTCCGCGCGAGGTCCTCGGCGTAGGCGAGTGCCCCTCCGGGCTGCTCGAACTGGTCGACGAAGATCCCGGTCTGCGGTCCCGTCCCCGTGCCGGACCCCCAGAACCGCTCCCAGCCGTGCCGGTAGCCGTAGTCCTCGAGGACCGCGCGCTCGCGCGCCGGGTCGTCGGAGTACGCGGCCACGTCCTCCACCCGCTTGGCGCCCGCCGGCGGGCTGATCGCGTCGTCGGGCAGCCGCGGCAGCCCCGAGGCGACCTCGTCGGAGACCAGGCGCTCGAGCTCGCCGGGTGTGCTCGTCTCCGCCGGAGCGGCGTCGACCGCGCCCTCGCTCTCCTGTGCGCAGCCGGGAACGGCGATCAGGACGGGGACCAGCGCGAGCAGGACGGCGGCCCGGTGCGCGCCGGCCCCCCGCCCGGCGCTCACCGCCGGGCCAGGGCGCCGGAGACGAGCCGGTCGACGAGCTCGGCGAAGTCGACGCCCGTGGCCGCCCACATCCGGGCGAACATCGAGATGGGGGTGAACCCGGGCATGGTGTTGACCTCGTTGATGACCAGGAGGTCGTCGCCGTCGGGGCCGGTGCCCAGGAAGAAGTCCACCCGCGCCAGCCCCTGGCAGTCCAGGGCCAGGTAGGCGCGGCGGGCGGCCGCCTGGACCGCCTCGATCTGCTCCGGGGTGAGGTCGGCGGGGATGTCGAAGTCGGCGGCGTCGTCGAGGTACTTGGCGGCGAAGTCGTACCAGTCCACGCCCTCGCGCAGCCGGATCTCCGCCGGGAGACTCGCCTCCGGCAGGCCGGTGCCGCGCGCGGCGAGCACGCCGCACTCGATCTCCCGGCCCGGCACGGCGGCCTCCACGATCACCTTGGGATCGTGGGCGGCGGCCTCGGCCACGGCGGCCGGGAACTGCGCCCAGTCGGTGACCCGGGTGATGCCGATGCTGGAGCCGGCGCGGGCGGGCTTCACGAACACCGGCAGCCCCAGCCGCTCCCGGGCGGCGTCGTCCAGGACGGAGGGGTCGGCGCAGATGGCGCCGTGCGCATCGCGCAGGACGACGTGCTCGCCCTGCGGCAGACCAGCGGCGGCCAGCAGCTTCTTGGTGAACTCCTTGTCCATGGAGGCGGCGCTGGCGAAGACCCCGGAGCCCACGTAGGGCAGGCCGGTCATCTCCAGCAGCCCCTGGATCGTCCCGTCCTCGCCGTAGGCGCCGTGCAGCACCGGGAAGACGACGTCGACCTCCGTCAGCGCCTGCCCGACCGCCGAGCCGGGCTCCAGCACCGCCAGGCCGCGGCCCTCGGGGTCGCCGACCAGGGAGACCGCCGTCCCGCCGGACACCTCGGGCAGCACGCCGTCGGCGATCGCCAGCCGCTGGTCGGGGTCGGCCAGCACCCACCGGCCGTCGCGGGCGATGCCCACCGGCACGACCTCGTAGCGCTCGGGATCCAGCGCCGCCATCACGCTCCCGGCCGAGACGCAGGAGATGGCGTGCTCGGCGCTGCGGCCCCCGAACACGACCGCGACGCGCACCTTGCCTGCCTGCCCGTTCATCGACACGACCCTAGCTGCCGGTCCTGGGCCCCCGCGCCGTCCCGCCGAGCTCCGGCGCGTGTGGCAGCCTCGTCGCGTGCAGGATCAGACAGCTCCCCCGGCGGAGACGTTCTCGCGGCGCCAGCGACTGGCCGGTGCCGCCGTCCACCTGTACACCGCCAGCGGTTCGGTGCTGGGCCTGCTCATCGTGCTGGCCGCCGTCGAGGGCGAGGTGGAGACGGCCCTGTGGCTGGTCCTGGCCACGCTGTTCGTCGACGGCACCGACGGCATGCTCGCCCGGCGGTTCCGGGTCAAGGAGACGATCCCGTGGTTCGACGGCGCCCGGATGGACGACATCGTCGACTACCTGACCTATGTCTTCGCGCCCATCGTGCTGCTCTGGACCACCGACCGGCTGCCCGGCGGCGCGCTCGGCTGGGTGCTGGCGGCCCTGCCGCTGCTGGCCTCCTGCTACCAGTTCTGCCGGACCGACGCGAAGACCGACGACCACTACTTCCTGGGCTTCCCGAGCTACTGGAACGTGGTCGCCTTCTACGCGATCGTCCTGGAGGTCGGGACGACGGGCGTCGGGGTCGCACTGGCCGTCCTGACCGTGCTGGTGTTCGTGCCGGTGAAGTACGTCTACCCCTCGCGCACCCGCCTGCTGCACGGCCTCAACCTGGCGCTGGCGACCATGTGGATGGTCAGCTACGCCGTGCTGCTGGTCCAGTACCCCGACCCGCACCCGGTGGTCGTCGTGCTGAGCCTGGCCTACCTCGTCTACTACTTCGGCGTGAGCATCTGGCTCACCGTCGCCGGCAGCCGGAAGCGGTCGGCGTCAGAGCAGGGCGTCCAGGCCGGCTGAGAGGTCCGCGACCAGGTCGGCGGTGTCCTCGATGCCGCAGGACAGCCGCACGAAACCCGGCGGAACGGCGTCGCCGCCCCACTGCGCCCGACGGTCGATCGTGCTGTGCACCCCACCGAAGCTGGTGGCGGCCGCCCACAGCCGGGTGGCACCCAGCAGCCGGGCGACGGCGTCCTCGTCGGCCAGCTCGCACGAGAGCACCCCGTTCGGCCGCAGCATCTGCCGGGCGGCGAGCCCGGCTGAGGGATCGCCGGCCCGCCACGGCCAGCGCAGCCCGGTGACCGCCGGCGAGGACGCCAGCAGCTCGGCCACCGCGGCGGCGTTCGCGGCCTGGCGGGCCAGCCGCAGGTCCAGCGTGCTCATCGACCGGTGCCCGAGCCAGGCCTCGAACGGCCCCGGCGTGCTGCCGGTGCGGTCGCGGAAGCCCTTGAGCCGCGCGTGCAGCTCGTCGTCGGACGTGCTGACGTGCCCGAGCAGCAGGTCGCTGTGCCCGGTCAGCGCCTTGGTGTCGCTACCGACGGTGAGGTGCGCGCCGAGGGCCAGCGGCCGCTGGCCGAGCGGCGTCGCGGTGGTGTTGTCGACGGCGACCAAGGTGCCCGCCGCCCGCGCGGCCCGGGCCACCGCGGCGATGTCGCACACGTCGAGCTGGGGGTTGCTGGGCGTCTCCAGCAGCACCATCCGGACGCCCTCGAGCCCGCCGTCGGCGGCGAACCGCTCGACGTCCGGGGTGGACACCTGCACCACCTGGATGCCGAACCGGGTGAGCTCCTCGGCGCCCAGCAGGCGGGTCGCGTAGTAGCCGTCCGACGGGAGCACCACCCGGTCGCCGCTGCCGGCGCAGGCCAGCACCGCCGCGGTCAGCGCCGCCATGCCGGTGGCGAAGGACAGGCAGCGGCCGCCGTCGAGCTCCCCGACGGCGGCCTCGAAGTCCCGCAGCGTGGGCTGCTCGGTCCGGGCGTAGGCGTCCACGCCGCCGGCCCGCGGTGGCTGGTCGCCGAGGTGGAAGGGGGCGGCGAACACCGGCGAGGGGCGCAGCGGGGCCCCCGGCACGGCCGGCTGCTCCCCCGCCCGCACCGAGCGCGTGCCGTCGCCCCAGCTGTCGTCGAGGCCCATGCCGGTTGCACTCATTCCGGCTTCGCCTCGCGCGACATGATCTCCTTCACCATCTGCGCGGGCGACTCCCCCTCGTGGCAGACGCGGACCACGGCCTCGGTGATCGGGACGTCGATGCCGTGTGCCCGGGCCAGGTCCAGCACGGACCGGCAGCTCTTCACGCCTTCGGCCGTCTGGCGGGTGCTCTCCTGGACCTGCTCCACGGTCATCCCGCGGCCGAGCTTCTCGCCGAAGGTGCGGTTCCGGGACAGCGGCGAGCTGCAGGTGGCGACCAGGTCGCCCAGGCCCGCCAGCCCGGCGAAGGTGGTGAGCTCGGCGCCCAGTGCGAGGCCCAGGCGGGCGGTCTCGGCCAGCCCGCGGGTGATCAGCGAGGCGCGGGTGTTGTCGCCGAACCCGAGCCCCTCGGCGATGCCGCAGGCCAGCGCGATGACGTTCTTGACCGCCCCGCCCAGCTCGCAGCCCACCAGGTCCGCATTGGTGTAGGGCCGGAAGTACCGGGTGTGGCAGGCGACCTGCAACGCCGCGGCGCGGTCGGCGTCGGGGCAGGCGATGACGGTCGCGGCGGGCTGCTCCTCGGCGATCTCGCGGGCCAGGTTCGGGCCCGAGAGCGCCGCCACGCGGTCGGCGCCGGCGCCGGTCACCTCGCGGATGACCTCGCTCATCCGCTTCGTCGTCCCGAGCTCGATGCCCTTCATCAGGCTCAGCAGGGTGGCGTCCGGCGGCAGCAGGGGGCTCCACGCGGTGAGGTTGTCCCGCAGCGACTGCGAGGGCACCGCGAGGACGACGACGTCGGCGCCCGCGAGCGCCTCCGCGGCGTCGGCGGTGGCCCGCACCGTCGAGGGGAGGCGGATCCCCGGCAGGTAGTCGGGGTTCTCGCCGTCGTCGGTGATGGCCCGCACCAGCTCGGGACGGCGGGCGTGCAGCGTGACGTCGCAGCCGGCGTCGGCGAGGACCTTGGCGAACGTCGTCCCCCAGGAGCCGGCGCCCAGGACGGCGGCGCGCCTCACGCGGCACCCCCGGGGAGGTCGCCGGGCAGCTCACGTCGAGGCCGCGGGTGGAACAGCACGGGCGCCGGCTCCCCGCGGAGCTCGGCCAGCTGGTCGCGCACGCGGCCCATCATCAGATCGGTCGTCTCCTTCAGCAGTTCAGCGGTGAGCGGGCGCCCGGCGCGCAGCTGCGCCCGGATCTCGGACAGGTCGATCGGCTCGCCGACGAGGTACTCGGTCGGGGTGCGCAGCCGCAGGTGCAGCTTCCTGGCGTGGTAGTCGTGCAGCCGCTGCGGGCCCCACTGGGCGACCGGGAGCACCACGGCGTCGGTGGTCAGGGCCAGCCGGGCGGCACCGGTGCGCGACTGCATCGGCCACCAGTGCGGATCCCGGGTGACCGAGCCCTCGGGGTAGATGACGACGAGGTTGCCGGCGGCCAGGTCGTCCTGGGCCGCGGCCAGCGCCCCCTGCGCGTCGGTGGAGTACCGGGCGACGGGGATCTGCCCGGCCGAGCGCAGGATGGCCCCGGCCAGCCCCTTGAACACCGACTCCTTGGCCAGGAAGTGCGGCATCCGTCCGTGGTCGAACACCAGCCGGGCGCAGGCGAGGGGGTCGAGGATCGAGACGTGGTTGGCCACGAGCAGCACCGGCCCGCTGGTGGGCAGCCGCTCGCCGTGGCGGTAGCGGATGCGGAACATCAGCTTCGACGCCGGGAAGACCACGGCGATGCACAGCCAGAACGCCCAGCCGATGTGGCCCCGGGTGCGCCACTTCCCCGGCCGCCGGTTCGCTGCCTGCGGGGGCGCGAGGGCACCGGCCGTGCCCGGGTCCGCCCAGGACCTCTCCTCCGCCACCGGATCGCCTCCCCGTCGCTGTGATCTGTCCCATGATCGACCCTTCCCCGCACCGGGCGGGCCACCGGGTCCGGGACGGCGCGAACTCCCCTCCGGCGGAGGATGTGTTCACATGGTCGCCGTGCCTGCCTGGTCGGTCGTCGTCCCGGCGAAGCGGCTCGCCGTGGCCAAGACCCGGTTGCGGCCGCTCACCGACCAGGCCGCGCACCCCGCCGTCGCCCGCGAGGAACTCCACCAGGCCCTCGTGCTGGCGCTGCTGGCCGACACCGTCGCCGCCGCGCGGGAATGCTCGCTGGTCGCGGAGGTCGTCGTGGTCACCGACGAACCGGCCGCCGCGGACCTGGTGCGGGGTCTGGGCGCCCGCACCGTGGCCGACGAGCCGGACGGCGGCCTGAACGCCGCACTCGAGCACGGCGCGGGGGCGGCCGCCGGCGACGCGGTGGCGGCCCTCTCCTCCGACCTGCCCGCGCTGCGCCCGGCGGAGCTGACCGCGGCGCTCGGGGCGGCGGCCGCGGTGCCGCGCAGCTTCGTGCCCGACGTCCACGGCACGGGCACCACGCTGCTCACCGCGATCGGGACACCGCTGCGGCCCCGCTTCGGCACCGGCTCGGCGGGGGCCCACCGCGAGGACGGCGCGCTCGCCCTGGCCGGCGACTGGCCCGGGCTGCTCCGCGACGTCGACGACCTGGACGACCTGCGGGCCGCGGTGGGTCTGGGCGTGGGCCGGCACACGGCGCGCCTGCTGGCCGGCTCGCCGACTCTCGCCGTTCAGCTGGGTGCGGCACGATGATCGCGTGCCCTCCCCCGACGACGCTCCCCTGCCGGCCGACCGGTTCCTGAACCGCGAGCTGTCCTGGCTGGACTTCAACGCCCGCGTCCTGGAACTGGCGGAGGACAGCACGCTGCCGCTGCTGGAGCGGGTGAAGTTCCTGGCCATCTTCGCGAGCAACCTCGACGAGTTCTTCATGGTCCGCATCGCCGGGCTCAAGCGCCGGCACAGCACCGGGCTGACCGTCCGCTCCCCCGACGGGCTCACCATCCGGGAGCAGCTGGAGCGGATCACCGCCCGCACCCAGGAGCTGGTGCAGCGGCACTCCGACGTCTTCGACGACGACGTGCTCCCGCGCCTCGAGGAGGCCGGCATCCGCATCGTGCGGTGGGACGAGCTGGAGGAGTCGGCCGCGCTGCGGCTGCGCGAGTACTTCCGCGACCAGGTCTTCCCCGTGCTGACCCCCCTCGCCGTCGACCCGGCGCACCCCTTCCCCTACATCAGCGGGCTCTCGCTGAACCTCGCGGTGTCGGTGCACGACCCGGACACGAACGCCCCGCGCTTCGCCCGGCTCAAGGTGCCCAACAACGTGCCCCGGTTCGTGCCGGTGTCCGGCGGCCGGACCGAGTCCACCGCGGTGTTCCTGCCGCTCGAGGACCTCATCGCCGCGCACCTCAACCAGCTCTTCCCGGGGCTGGACGTGCTCGACCACCACTTCTTCCGCGTCACCCGCAACGCCGACGTCGAGGTGGAGGAGGACCGCGACGAGGACCTGCTGCAGGCCCTCGAGCGCGAGCTGGCGCGGCGCCGCTTCGGACCGGCGGTGCGGCTGGAGGTCGCCGAGCCGATGGACCCGCGGATCCTCGAGGTGCTCATCTCCGAGCTCGAGGTCTCGCCGGCCGACGTCGTCCACGTGCCCGGGCTGCTCGACCTCGCCTCGCTCATGGCCCTCTACGACCTGGACCGGCCGGAGCTCAAGGACGAGCCGTTCGTGCCCACGACCCACCCGCGGCTCAGCGAGGGCGAGACGCCCAAGAGCGTGTTCGCCACCCTCCGCGAGGGCGACGTGCTGGTGCACCACCCGTACCACTCGTTCGCCACCAGCGTGCAGCGGTTCATCGAGCAGGCGGCCGCCGACCCGGACGTGCTGGCGATCAAGCAGACCCTGTACCGCACCTCCGGCGACTCCCCCATCGTCAACGCGCTGATCGAGGCGGCCGAGGCCGGCAAGCAGGTCGTCGTCCTGGTGGAGATCAAGGCCCGGTTCGACGAGGAGGCCAACATCAGCTGGGCCCGCTCGCTGGAGCGGGCCGGGTGCCACGTCGTCTACGGCCTCGTCGGGCTCAAGACCCACTGCAAGACGGCGCTGGTCGTGCGCCGCGAGCAGGGCGTGATCCGGCGCTACTGCCACATCGGCACGGGCAACTACAACCCGAAGACGGCGCGGCTCTACGAGGACCTGGGCATCCTCACCGCCGACCCGCGGGTGGGAGCCGACCTCACCGATCTGTTCAACGTGCTCACCGGCTACTCGCGGCAGACCAACTACCGCACGCTGATGGTGGCCCCGCACGGCATCCGCAACGGCCTGATCGAGAAGATCCGCCGCGAGGTGCGGCACGCCGCCGAGGGCAAGCCGGCCGGCATCCGGATCAAGGCCAACTCGATCGTCGACGAGAAGATCATCGACGCGCTGTACGCGGCCTCGCGGGCCGGCGTCCAGGTGGAGCTGTTCGTGCGCGGCATCTGCGCCCTGCGCCCCGGCGTGCCCGGGTTGTCCGAGACCATCCGCGTGCGCTCCATCGTCGGCCGCTTCCTCGAGCACTCCCGCGTCATGTCCTTCGTCAACGGTGGCGAGGACGAGTGGTGGCTCGGCAGCGCCGACCTGATGCACCGCAACCTGGACCGCCGCGTCGAGGTGCTGCTGCGGGTCTGCGACGACCGGCTGCGCACCCAGCTCGAGGAGACGCTCGCCCCGGCCATGGCGCCGGGCGTGCGCTGCTGGGAGCTGCGCAGCGACGGCAGCTGGGAGCACCTCGAGGGGCGGGACTACCAGGCCGAGCTGACGGAGCGCATGCATGAGCTCGCGGGCTGAGGCTCCGGTGATCGCGGCCGCCGGCGGGGTCGTCTGGAGGGGAGCAGGCGACGACGTCGAGATCGCCGTCGTCCGCCGCCCGCGGCACGACGACTGGTCGCTGCCCAAGGGCCACGTCGACGCCGGCGAGCACTCCCTGCAGGCCGCCTGCCGGGAGGTGGCCGAGGAGACGGGGCTGAGCGTGGTCGCCGGCCGCCGGAGCCTGACCACCCGGTACGAGGTCGACGGCGCCCCCAAGCGGGTCGACTACTGGGTCGTGCGCTGCGTCGGTGGGGAGTTCCTCGCCAACGACGAGTGCGACGAGCTGCGCTGGCTCCCCCCGGCGGCCGCCGCGGAGCTGTGCAGCTACGAGCAGGACCGCCGGGTGATCGCCGACGCCGCGCGGACCGACGTCCCGCGGGAGGTGTCGGTGCTGCTGGTGCGGCACGGCAAGGCCGGGAGCAGCGAGCAGTGGGAGGGGCCGGACGAGGAGCGCCCGCTCACCTCCGCCGGCGAGGAGCAGGCCCGCCGGCTCGCCGCGGTGCTGCCGCTGTTCGGCCCGACCTCGGTCGCCGCCGCGACGCCGCTGCGCTGCCGGCAGACCGTCGCGCCGCTCGCCGACCGGCTGGGTCTCGCGGTGGACGAGCGCCCGGAGTTCGGGGAGCCCGAGTTCGGCGGCGACCCGCAGCGCGCCCTGGACGCCGTGCTGCGCTCCCTGACCGTGCCGGGCGTCGCCGTCGTCTGCAGCCAGGGCGGGACGATCCCCGCCGTGCTGCAGGCGCTCGGCATCCACGGGCACGGCGTCCCCGGCCTCCTCCCGCCGGTCGCCAAGGGCAGCGTGTGGGCGCTCGGTGGCCGGCCGGGTGCGCTGGCCGCCGACTACTACCGCGACGTCACCCCCGACCCCGACGCCCGCCCCGCCTAGGTCACACCGCCGGGAGCGCCTTCGGCTTCCAGGCCGGGCGGGCGTCCTCGAAGGCCTGGATGTCGTCGAGGTGCCGCTCGGTCAGGCCGACGTCGTCGAGCCCCTCGAGCAGCCGCCAGCGGGTGTACGGGTCGATCTGGAACGGCACGGTGACGTCGCCGTAGGTGACCTGCTCGGCCTGCAGGTCGACCGTCACCGGCAGCGCGGGATCCGCCTCGATCGCCGCCCACAGCGCCTCGACGTCGGCCTCGGGCAGGACGACGGTGAGCAGCCCGGCCTTGGTCGAGTTGTTGCGGAAGATGTCGGCGAACCGCGGGCTGATGACCACCCGGAAGCCGCCGTCGAGCAGCGCCCAGTTGGCGTGCTCGCGCGAGGAGCCGGTGCCGAAGTCCGGGCCCGCCACGAGGATCGAGGCGTTCGCGTACTCGGGCCGGTTCAGCACGAAGTCGGGCTCGTTCGTGCGCCACGCGACGAACAGGCCGTCCTCGAACCCCGTGCGGGTGATCCGCTTGAGGTACTCGGCCGGGATGATCTGGTCGGTGTCGACGTTGGTCCGGCGCAGCGGCGCGGCGGTGCCGGTGTGGGTGGTGAAGGCGTCCATGACTCAAGCTCCGATCAGGTCGGCGGGGGCGGTCAGGCGACCGGTCAGCGCGGTCGCCGCGGCCACGGCGGGGCTCACCAGGTGGGTGCGCCCACCCTTGCCCTGACGGCCCTGGAAGTTGCGGTTGCTGGTGGACGCCGAGCGCTCCCCCGGCTTGAGCTGGTCGGGGTTCATGCCCAGGCACATCGAGCACCCGGCACCCCGCCACTCCGCACCCGCGTCGAGGAACACCCGGTCCAGGCCCTCGGTCTCGGCCTGCGCCTTGACCGCCACCGACCCGGGGACGACGAGCATCCGGGTGTCGGCGTCGATCCGCTTGCCGCGCAGCAGCTCGGCGGCGACCCGCAGGTCCTCGATCCGGCCGTTGGTGCAGGAGCCGAGGAAGACGGTGTCCACCTTGATGTCCCGCAGGCGCGTGCCGGCGGTGAGACCCATGTACTCGAGGGCCTGCTCGGCGGCGCGGCGGTCGCCCTCGTCGGCGAAGTCGGCCGGGTCCGGCACGCTCGCGTCGATCGGCAGGCCCTGACCGGGGTTGGTGCCCCAGGTGACGAACGGCGTGAGGCTCGTGGCGTCGATGTGCACCTCGGCGTCGAAGACCGCGTCCTCGTCGGTGCGCAGCGTCGACCACTCCGCGACGGCGGCATCCCAGTCCGCACCCTGCGGCGCGTGCGGGCGGCCCTGCAGGAAGTCGAACGTGGTCTGGTCGGGCGCGATCAGCCCGGCCTTGGCGCCGGCCTCGATGGACATGTTGCAGATCGTCATCCGGGCCTCCATCGAGAGCTTCTCGATGGCGCTGCCGCGGTACTCGATGACGTAGCCCTGGCCGCCGCCGGTGCCGATCTGGGCGATGACGGCGAGGATCACGTCCTTGGCCGAGACACCCGGGGGCAGCTCGCCGTCGACGTTCACCGCCATCTGCTTGGGCTTGTACTGCGGCAGCGTCTGGGTGGCCAGCACGTGCTCGACCTCGCTGGTGCCGATGCCGAACGCCAGTGCGCCGAACGCGCCGTGGGTCGAGGTGTGGCTGTCGCCGCAGACGATGGTCATGCCCGGCTGGGTGAGCCCCAGCTGCGGGCCGATGACGTGCACGATGCCCTGGTCGCGGTCGCCCATGGGGGCCAGCCGGATGCCGAACTCGGCGGTGTTCCGGCGCAGCGCGTCCACCTGGGCCCGGCTGATCGGGTCGGCGATGGGGCTGAGGATGTCCAACGTCGGGACGTTGTGGTCCTCGGTGGCCATCGTGAGGTCGGGACGCCGCACGGTGCGCCCGGCGGCGCGCAGGCCGTCGAACGCCTGCGGGCTGGTGACCTCGTGGACGAGGTGCAGGTCGATGTAGAGCAGGTCGGGTTCTCCGGCGGCGCTGCGCACCACGTGGGCGTCGTAGACCTTCTCGGCCAGGGTCTTGGGCACGGTCCGTCCTCTCACCGGGGATCACCCGGCTCGTCGCGCTTGCGTCTCACTCCGCTTGTGTCTCATCAGGTGAGATGCAAGTATTGCTGTGTGGGACAGCCTAACCCCGTTGCGGTTCTGGACAAAGCGGTCGCGATCCTCCGAGCCGTCGCCGACGAGCCGGCGACCCTCGCCGAGCTCGTGGCGCGCACCGGTCTGCCGCGCGCCACGGCGCACCGGCTGGCCGTCGCGCTCGAGGGTCACCGCCTGGTCCGGCGCACCGACACCGGCACCTGGGCGCCCGGTCCGGCGCTGGCCGAGCTCGGCCGCGGCTCGGCCGACCTCGGCGACGTCGCCGCCCGGCACCTGGTGGCCCTGCGCGACGTGACCGGCGAGAGCGCCCAGTTCTACGTCCGCGACGGCGCCAGCCGGGTCTGCGTCGCCGCAGCCGAGCGCACCAGCGGCCTGCGCGACACCGTCCCGGTCGGCGCACGCCTGCCCATGACCGCGGGATCCGCCGCGCACGCGCTGCTGGCGTTCACCCCGGCCGACGAGGTCACCCGCCTGCTCCCCTCGGCGAGCTTCACCGCCCGCACGCTGCTCGACGTGCGCCGCCGCGGCTGGGCGCACAGCATCGCCGAGCGCGAGCCGGGCGTCGCCTCGCTGTCCGCACCGGTGCGGGACGGCTACGGAGCCGTGCTCGGCGCGGTCTCCATCTCCGGCCCGGTCGAGCGGCTCGGCCGCCGGCCGGCCCCCGAGGTGGTCGGCGCGGTTCTGGACGCGGCGGCCGCGATCGCCCGCGCCGCGCGCTGACGTCTCGGTCAGGCTGCTGCGGGGCGGCCCCATCGGTTCTCGTGGGCCTTGCCGTCGAGGTCCTGGAAGCGGACCACGGCCACCATGTCCCGCAGGCCCTCGCGGTCGGCGTCGGCAAAACGGAGAGTCCGCCACCATTCGCGGACGTTGGCGCCGGCGACCACGGGCGTGTCCAGGCGGAACGACGTCGTCGGAGGCCGAACGGCGCCGTCGTTGTCCACGAGCTGCACCGGTATCGGCACGCTGACCTCCACCTCGACATGGGTCACCGGGAGTCGCCCCGGGTTGACCAGCGCGAACACGTAGTGCGACTGGGCCACGCCGTCCACCACCGGGTCCGGCGCCTGTCGCAGCCGCCACTCGACGCTGACACCCGCGAGCTCGATCCGCCGGTCACGCTGCTGGAGGGCACGGAACTCACGCAGCTGGACGGCCGCGAAGCCGACCGCCCCCGTGGTGGCCAGGCCCGACATCCACGTCGCCACATCGCCCCAGTCAACGGCCACGGGCCGGCCCCTCCTCCGCGTGACGCCGGGCCAGGTCCCCGGCGCCGATGACGCCGGCAGCGCTGCCGAGAGCGGCGAGTTCGACGCGGGCGGGAGTGCGATGCAGCTGTCTCGGCGTCAGAGCCGCCTCGTAGGCCTCGCGCACGGGATCGAGCAGCAGTGCCCCCGCGTCGGCGACCCCACCACCGATGACGTACAGCTCTGGGTCCAGCGCCGCGCCGAGCACTGCCATCCCCCGTCCCAAGGCCGTTCCCACGGTGCCGAAAGCGGCCCGTGCGCTCTGATCGCCGTTCTCGGCCGCCTCGGTCACTGCGCGACCGGAGACGGCGGCGTCAGGCCCTGCGCCTTGATGGGCCAGGTAGGCGCGCACGAGTGCTGCTCCGCTGACGTACTGCTCCCAGCAGCCGACGCCGCCGCACCCGCACGGCAGACCATCCGGGACCAGCGCCATGTGGCCGTACTCGGCGGCGAACCCGCCGAACCCCCGGTGCAACCGCCCATCGATGACCAGTCCCCCGCCGAGGCCAGTGCCCACCGTCAGGCAGACCGTTGTGGTCGCCCCCTGTCCGACGCCGTGGACCGCTTCGCCCCAGGCGGCGCAGTTCGCGTCGTTCTCGACGACCACCGGCCGGTCCAGTCGCGACTCAACGGCACCGGCCAGGTCACCTGGCAGCCAGCCGTCGATGTTCGGCGAGAAGACGAGGGATCGACGGTCGGCCCGCACGAAGCCCGCGACGCTGAGCCCGACGGCGACCACATCCCCGGTAGCCAGAAGCGGCTCGACCACGGCGACGATCGCGTCGTCGACCCCAGGGCCGGGCGGTGTCGGCACCCGGGTCAGCTCCCCGATCAGCCCGTCGGGTCCTACGACCCCCGCTGCGATCTTGGTGCCTCCGACGTCGACGCCGATCGCTCGCGTGCCCCCGCCGGGACTCACGCCGACCGAGCCGGGACGCGCTCCTCGTGGACCGCCCGCTGCAGGAGGATCGCCGCGCCGGCTGCCGCCATCGGCAGATCCAGCCGGTCCACGACAACAGCGCAGTCGCGGGCCATCGAGCTGAACGAGTTGGTCTGCATGGCCTCTCGCACCCCCGTCATGAACAGCTCGCTGCATCGCGGTCCGGACCCGTCCCCGTTGCCTACCAGTTCAGCGGGTCCGCCGAGCACGATCATCTTCGGGTTCAGCAGGTTGAGGGCCGTCGCCAGCCCTTGGCCTAGGTAGCGGCCACTGCGACGGAACACCCGCGCTGCACGATCACCGTGCGGGCCGTCGAGCAGGGCCGCTGCGTCTGCGAAACCGCGCGAGCGGCTCACTCCGCCCCAGTTCATGTCGCGGTCGAAGTTGGTCACCGCCAGCATCGCCTCCAGGCAACCGCGGTTGCCACATCGGCAGAGGGGCCCTTCCGGCTGGACGACGATGTGCCCGAACTCGCCTGCACCTCCGGTCGCCCCGCGGACGAGTTGCCCCTGCGCGACGATGGCGCAACCGAGGCCCTGGACGTCGGGGGCGAGGTAGACCACGACGACGTCGTCCACGCCGGCGGCCACGCCGACCTGCTGTTCGTATGCACACATGCAGTTCACGTCGTTCTCGGCGACGGCGGGCAGCCCCGAGGCCTCGGTGAGTAGGTCGGCGACCGGAACGTCGGTCCAGTCGTAGCCGGGTTGCAGGAGCCCGGGGGCGACGACGACCCGCCGGCCGTCGTCCGAGATGTGGCCCCCGATGGACAGCCCCACGCCCGCGAGGCGACCCACGCGTTTCTCCGCCTCCACCAGCGCCTGACCGATCACGTCCAGGGCCCCCTCGGGATCAGGGACGGTGACCACCTGCTCCTGCAGGAAGACGGGCTCGGGGTCGGAGTCCTCCCGCACCGTGACGATCATCCGGCCGGACGCCAGCGAAACCCCGGCGGCCCGTGTCGGCTCGTCAGGCATCGGGCGCCCGCCCGATGTCCTCGCGGACCCGCATGATCATCCCCTCGAGGTAGTGGAGCATGTGGCCCAGGTAGTACGGCGTGAACTCCGGCGACTGATAGTTCCACTGCCACTTCTGGTCGGGATCCTGCTTCTCTTCTCGCCGCTTCTCGAAGTACCCGTGCGTGAGCGAGCCGATGGTCTCCTGCAGCTCGGTCGTCAGCTGGATCTCGATCTTGGAGAACCGCTCCTCCTCGTCCTCGAAGTTGAGCGTCTGCACGCGGAAGTCCTGGCGCACGGTCACGTGCATGGCGTAATACCCGTAGTCCTGCGCGTGGGTCCAGACCTCCACGTCCGCGCCCACCTCGCCGCCCAGCGACGTCATGTGGTCGGCGAGTTCCTGCACGCCGTCGAGATACCGGACGACGATGCGACAGCGGACGACATCCCACAGACCCTCGAACCAGCAGTCCGGCGACAGCCAGCCATCGGCCGGTGGAGCGGGCCAGTTGGGGTTGTTGTGGACGTTGGCCCGCCACGTCTTGCTGAGGAAGGACTCCCAGGGCTTGAGCTCGAGCTTGATCTCCGGCGGGGCACCGAACAGTGGCACGCCCTTGCGGTCCTCGTAGTCGAGCGACCAGTCACGCAGACGGTTCGACAGCTGCAGGAAGAACTTCGACTCCTCGAAGGCCTTCTGCAGATCCCGTTGCTGCTGGAGGTAACGCCCACGTCGCAGCTCCCGGCGATCACCCGTCCACACCCGAGCCAGCCACTCCTCATAGGACGACCGGTCCGGCTTCTCCCAGGGCTCCGTCGCGTGCCCCGCGGCGAGGTCGAACTGCACGGGTCCTCCAGTGTCCGGGCTGTGGAGGGCACGGTAGCGGCCGGACGCAAGCGGGTCACGTCGCAGAACTGCGGACCCGGGCGGAGAGCAGGTCGCGTCTAGGTTGTGCCCTGGCTCACTCGCCCACCAGCCGACGGATGACGAGATCGGACACCATGACGCACGCAGCCGCCCGGAACACCCGGCTGATCCAGGCCCTCGCCGCGCTGTCTCTCGAGGAGAAGGTCCAGCTGCTCACCGGCCGCGACTTCTGGACCACCTGGCCGATGGAGTCGATCGGCCTGCGCCGCATCCTGGTGTCCGACGGCCCCTCCGGCGTCCGGGGCGAGGTCTGGGACGAGCGGGACCCCTCGCTCAACCTGCCCTCGGCCACAGCCCTGGCGTCCTCCTGGGATCCGGGGATCGCCCGTCGCTACGGCGCCGCGGCCGCGGTCGAGGCCCGCCGCAAGGGGGTCGACGTCGTCCTCGGGCCGACGATCAACCTGCACCGCTCGCCACTGGGTGGCCGGCACTTCGAGTGCTTCAGCGAGGACCCGGTGCTCACCGCCGAGCTTGCCGCCGCCTACGTCTCCGGTGTCCAGGACAACGGCGTCGGCGCGACGCCGAAGCACTACATCGCCAACGACTTCGAGACCGACCGCTTCACCGTGGACGTCCGGGCCGACGACCGGACCCTGCGCGAGCTGTACCTGCTGGCGTTCGAGAAGGCGGTCGTCGAGGCGCGGGCCTGGCTGGTCATGAGCTCCTACAACTCGATCAACGGCGCCACGGCCAGCGAGAACGAGCTGCTGGAGACGCCGCTGAACAGCCAGTGGGGTTTCGACGGCGTCGTCATCAGCGACTGGACCGGCGTCCGGAGCCTGGAGAGCGCGAAGGCCTCGCAGGACCTGGTCATGCCCGGCCCGCAGGGCCCCTGGGGCGAGGCGCTGGTCGCGGCGGTCCGCGCCGGGGAGATCGACGAGGCGACGGTCGACCGCAAGGTGCTGCGCATCCTCCGGCTGGCCGAGCGGGTCGGGGCGCTCTCCGGCTCGGAACCGGCCGAGCCGGTCCTGGTCGAGGACGGCCCGGCGCTGGCCCGCGAGGCCGCCGCGGAGGGCATCGTGCTGCTGGAGAACCGGGGAGAGCTGCCGTGGGCCGCCTCCGCCCTGCGCTCGGTCGCCGTGATCGGCAACAACGCCTCGGCCGCACGGACCCAGGGCGGTGGCAGCGCGACCGTCGTCCCGGAGTACACCGTGTCCCCGCTGGAGGGCCTGCGCCGCGCCCTGCCCGGCGTGGACGTGCGGTACTCGGTCGGCGCGGTGGTCCAGGACGGCGTCGTGGAGCTCCCGCTGCGCGATCTGACCAACCCCTCCACCGGCGAGCCGGGCCTGCACGCGCGCTTCCTCGCCGAGGACGGCGCGGAGCTGCTCGCCGAGGACCGCCGCTCCAGCAACCTCGTCTACTTCGGCAGCGACGTGCCGATCGAGGACGCCGCCGAGTTCGAACTCACCACCCGGTTCACCCCCTCGGAGAGCGGCGTCGTCCGCCTCGGCGTCGCCCTCGTCGGCACCGCGAAGCTGTACGTCGACGACGAACTGCTGCTCGACGAGCGGCTGCGCCCTAGCCCGGAGGCCGTCGGGGCCGCCTTCACCAACCCGCCCACGGCGTCGGCGCCGGTGGAGCTCACCGCGGGCACGCCGGTCGACCTGCGGCTGGTGTACGACCTGCGCCGGCGGCGCGGCTTCAACGCCCGCGCGATGTCGCTGCGCCTGGGCACCGAGCCGGCCGACGTCGTCGCCGACGCACTGATCGCCGAGGCCGCCCGCGCCGCCGCGGACGCCGACGTCGCGCTGGTCGTCGTCGGTACCAACTCCCTCGTCGAGTCCGAGGGCTACGACCGGACGACGCTGGCCCTGCCGGGGCGGCAGGACGACCTGGTCCGCGCCGTCGTCGCCGCGAACCCGCGCACCGTGGTGCTGGTGAACTCCGGCGCGCCGGTGCTGCTGCCGTGGCGGGACGACGTCGCGGGCCTGCTGCTCGGCTGGTTCGGCGGGCAGGAGTTCGGCAACGCCGTCGCCGACGTCCTCCTCGGTGCGACCGAGCCCGGCGGGCGGCTGCCGACGACGTGGCCGGACGCGGAGGCCGACGTGCCGGTGCTCTCCTGCACCCCGGTCGACGGGGCGCTGGAGTACGCCGAGGGCATCCACGTCGGCTACCGGGCCTGGCTGAAGCAGGAGACGCCGCCGGCCTACTGGTTCGGCGCCGGCCAGGGCTACACCCGGATCGACCTCACCGGCGTCGACGCACCCGGGAGCGCCCGCGGAGGCGAGATCGTGACGGTGACCGTGGAGGTGGCCAACCGCGGCGACCGCGCCGGCAAGCAGGTGGTGCAGGTCTACGCCGAGCGGCCCGACTCCGCCGTCGACCGGCCGGTGCGCTGGCTGGTCGGCTCGACCCCGGTGCGCGTCCCCGCCGGGGAGTCGACCCGGGTGGAGGTGGCCGTCCACACCCGGTTGCTGGCGTACTGGGCGGACGGCTGGCAGTACGAGCCCGGGGCCTACCGGCTGCGGGCCGGCACGACCGCGGTCGACCTCCCGCTGGAGACGACGCTGACGCTGGGCTGAGGTCCAGGGACGACGAGGGCCCCCGACCGATGGTCGGGGGCCCTCGTTCGTTGTAGCCCCGAAGGGATTCGAACCCTCGCTACCGCCGTGAGAGGGCGGCGTCCTAGGCCGCTAGACGACGGGGCCGGACGCGACGATTTTGCCACGGCTGCTCGACCGGGCGGCACGGGGGGTCCGAGAACGACGAGAGCCCCCGACCGTTGCCGGTCGGGGGCTCTCGCTCGCTGTAGCCCCGAAGGGATTCGAACCCTCGCTACCGCCGTGAGAGGGCGGCGTCCTGGGCCGCTAGACGACGGGGCCGTGCAGTGCTGCGATCATGCTCCAGCGGAGGAAATGACGCATCCTCGCTGGGGTACCAGGACTCGAACCTAGACTAACGGAACCAGAAACCGTCGGGCTGCCAATTACCCCATACCCCATGGGCCGTTCTCACGGCGCCGCAGAAGACGATACCCGACGCTCAGCCGGCTGCGCGCACCCCCCTCCGGGTCCGCGCGGCCAGGGCGACGAACAGGGCCAGCCCCAGCCCTCCGACCAGCGCGTACGCCGATCCGGGGCCGCCCGGCACCAGCCCCGGGACGGCGTCCTCCCCCAGCCCGGCGCCGAGCAGGAGCACCGCCACGGCCACGACGGCGTGCAGCGCGACCGCGGCCTCGAGCCCGCCGGTGACCGCCACCACCGCCGAGGCCGCCAGCCCGAGCGCCACGCGGCCGAGGAAGGCGGGCACGTCGTCCGTGCCGTGCAGGAGGGCGCCCAGCAGCGCGGCGACCACCGCGGCGACGACGGCGCCGGCCCGGGGCCGGCCGATCCAGCCGGCGACGGCCTGGCTCAGGTACCCGCGCAGCAGCACCTCCTCCGCGGCGGCGCGCAGCGGCACCGTGAGCAGCCCGGCCAGCAGCACCCAGGGCAGGTCGTCCACCGGCCCCGGGACGTCGCGGTCGGCCAGGACGACGGCACCGAGGACCCCCAGTCCGATCCCCGTACCCGCGGTGGCGAGTGCCAGCAGCGAGAACCGCCACAGCAGCGGCCGGCGGAACCGGCCGGCCTCCGACAGCCCGCGCCCGGGCCCGACGCCGTGGGCCACCGGCCAGGCCAGCAGCACCGCGGGCAGCGCGACGGCGAGGAACAGTCCGGTGACCATCAGCCCGCGCCAGGTGAGCGGAACCGGATCGAGGTCGGCGCCGGTGCCGGTGAGCACGTCGGCGATGCGGGTGAGGACCAGCGCGATGCCGAGCAGGAAGGCGATCAGCAGCAGGCCCGCGACCGGGCGCCACCAGACCCACGACGCGTCGCGCATCGCCAGCAGGAAGGGCGTCGCCCGGACCGGCTCGGGCTCCTCGGCGACCGCCGCCTCCCGCGGCGCCGCCTCGGGCAGCAGGTCCGGCGACGGACGCAGGGTGGGCGGCGGACCGGCGTAGCGCTCCGCCACCTGATCCTCCGGCGCCAGTCCCCGCGACGCCCCGGCGGTCATCCGCCGGCGACGTCGCGCGCCGCGGCGAGCCGGGCGAGCGTGCGCTCGCGGCCGAGCAGCTCCATCGACTCGTAGAGCGGGGGCGAGACGGTGCGGCCGCTGACGGCGACCCGTACCGGGCCGAACGCCTGCCGGGGCTTGAGGCCCAGGCCCTCGACGAGCGCGGACTTCAGCGCCGCCTCGATCTCGGGGGTGGACCACTCCGCCAGCTCGCGCAGCGACGCCGTCGCGGCGTCGAGCACCGCGACCGCGCCGTCGCCGTTCAGCTGCTTCTCGGCCGCGGCCGGGTCGATCTCGACGTCCTCGACGAAGAGGAACCCGAGCAGGCCCACGGCCTCGGACAGCACGATCATCCGCTCCTGCGCCAGCGGCGCGATGGCGGTCAGCGTCTGCTGCTGCTCGGCCGTCGGCGGCTCGGCGACCAGCCCCGCCGCGGCGAGGTAGGGCACCACCCGCTCGGTGAACTCCTCGACCGGCAGCGCGCGCAGGTGGGTGGCGTTGATGGCCTCGGCCTTCTTCAGGTCGAAGCGGGCCGGGTTGGCGCTGACCCGGGTGACGTCGAAGGCCTCGACCATCTCGGGCATCGAGAAGATGTCGCGGTCCTCGGCGATCGACCAGCCCAGCAGCGCCAGGTAGTTGGCGAACCCCTCGGGCAGGAAGCCGCGCTCGCGGTAGATGTCGAGGTTGGACTGCGGGTCGCGCTTGGAGAGCTTCTTGCTGCCCTCGCCGGTGACGTAGGGCAGGTGGCCGAAGCGCGGGGTGCCCTGCGCGACGCCGATGTCGGTGAGCGCGGCGTAGAGGGCGAGCTGGCGCGGGGTGGAGGGCAGCAGGTCCTCGCCGCGGAGCACGTCGGTGATCTGCATGAGCGCGTCGTCGACCGGGTTCACGAACGGGTACAGCGGTGCGCCGTTGCCGCGGACCAGCACGAAGTCGGGCACGGAGCCGGCGGCGAACCGCACCTCGCCGCGGACCAGGTCGGTCCAGACGAGGTCCTCGTCGGGCATGACCAGTCGCAGGACGGGCGAGCGCCCCTCGTCGCGGAAGGCGGCCTTCTGCGCGTCGGTGAGGAAGCGGTCGGCGTTGTCGTAGCCGAGCTTGGGGTCCTGGCCGGCGGCCCGGCGGCGGGCGTCGACCTCCTCGTTGGTGGAGAAGGACTCGTAGGCGTGCCCGGACTCCAGCAGCTTGGCGGCCACGTCGCGGTAGATCTCGGACCGCTCCGACTGCCGGTAGGGGCCGAACGGGCCGCCGACCTCCGGGCCCTCGTCCCACTCCAGGCCGAGCCAGCGCAGGCAGTCGAGCAGGTGCCGGTAGGACTCCTCGGAGTCCCGCGCGGCGTCGGTGTCCTCGATGCGGAAGACGAAGGTGCCGCCGGTGTGCCGGGCGTGCGCCCAGTTGAACAGCGCCGTCCGCATCAGGCCGACGTGCACCATGCCGGTGGGCGACGGGCAGAACCGGGTGCGCACCGGGCCGGGCACACCCGTCATCGCGAGCCACCGGCGGTGGAGACGGCGTCAGCGGCGGCGACCGAGTTGGCCAGCGAGCCCAGCCCTTCGATCGTGCACTCGACCCGCTGGCCGGGCCGGATCGGGCCGACCCCGGCGGGCGTGCCGGTGAGGACGACGTCGCCGGGCAGCAGCGTCATGACGCGGGAGATGTAGGAGATCAGCGTCGGCACGTCGAAGATCAGCGAGCTGGTGCGGCCGGACTGGCGCTGCTCGCCGTCGACGGTGCAGGTGACCTCGAGGTCGGCCGGGTCCAGGCCGACGCCGGGCAGGTCGGTCTCGATCCACGGGCCCAGCGGGCAGAAGGAGTCGAAGCCCTTGGCGCGGGTCCACTGCCCGTCGCTCTGCTGCATGTCCCGCTCGGTGACGTCGTTGCCGATCGTGTAGCCGAAGATGCTGGCGCCGACCTGCTCCGGGGAGATGTTCCGGGCGCCCCGGGCGCCGATGACCACGCCCAGCTCGACCTCGTGGTGCACGTTGGTGCTGCCCGCGGGGATGCGGATCGCGTCGCCCGGGCCGATCACCGACGTCGACGGCTTGAGGAACAGCAGCGGCTCCTTCGGCGCGTCACCGGTGAGCCCCTTCATCTCCGCGATGTGGTCGGCGTAGTTCTTGCCCACGCACACCACCTTGCTGGGCAGGATCGGCGACAGGAGCCGGATGTCGGCCTGCGCGTAGCGGGCGCCGGTGAAGGAGATCTGGCCGAAGGGGTGGCCCTCGATCTGGGCCACCTGGCCGTCTCCGTCGAGGACGCCGAAGGACATGCCCTGGGGGGAGGCGAAACGGACGATGCGCACGGACGCGAGGTTAGTCGCGCCCCGTCCCGGCTACCGGGCGCCCATGGCCTGCCGCTTCTCCGAGCTCGTCGTGAACAGCCGTGATCCCGAGGCGCTGGCCGCCTTCTGGGCCGCGGTGCTGGACTACCGCGTCCTGGGACGGGAGGACGACGGCAGCATCGAGATCGGCCCCGCCGAGGGCTTCGGCGGAGCGGCACCGACGCTGGTCTTCGGGCCGGTCGCCGACCCCACTCCCGGCCGGCGGCGGCTGCACATCGACGTCAGCCCCACCGACCGCGACCAGGACGCCGAGCTTCAGCGGCTGCTCGGGCTGGGCGCCGTCCCGGCCGACGTCGGGCAGACCGGCGAGGAGAACTGGCACGTCCTCGCCGACCCCGAGGGCAACGAGTTCTGCCTGCTGGAGCGGCGGTTGGACCCGCTCTGACACCGCGCTGGGATCAGGTGACCTGATCATCGAGCGTCCTACCTCACGTCCCACGGTGAGGGAGGACGCTGCGCGGTGAGGGAGGACGTCGACCGACCGGGCGAGCGGTGGTCACGCGGCCCGGCGGGCGGGTGGCACGGCAGTCGGGGCAGGGCGAGGATCTCCCGGTGATCCTCATCGTCGTGAAGTTCCCCGTCCGTCCCGAGCGCGCTGACGAGTGGACGGCGCTGGCCGCCGACTACGCAGCCGCGGTGAACGCCGAGGAGGGGTCGCTGTTCTTCGAGTGGTCCCGCAGCCTCGAGGAGCCGGGCACGTACGTCTGCATCGAGGGTTTCCGCGACGCAGACGCCGGTGCAGCACACGTGGGCACCGACGCCTTCAAGCGCTTCGTCGAGCAGGCCCCGGACCTGGTCGCCGCGCAGCCGCAGATCATCTACGTGGACGCGCCGGACGTCTCCGGCTGGGGCCCGATGGGCGAGATCCAGCCCCGCTGAGCGCTCAGTCCGTCGGCGACGGCCGGCGGAGCACGGCGTAGGTCATCGCGTCGACGAGGGCGTGCCAGGAGGCCTCGACGATGTTGGCGTGGACGCCCACGGTGGTCCACTCCCCCACGCCGTCGGTGGTGTCGACGAGCACCCGCGTCGTCGCGCTCGTGCCGCCCCGCCAGCCGAGGATGCGGACCTTGTAGTCGGCGAGGGCGACGTCGGCCAGCTGCGGGTAGCGGTGCACGAGCGCATGGCGCAGCGCGTTGTCCAGGGCGTTGACCGGGCCGTTGCCCTCGGCGGTGCTGATGACTCGCCGGCCGTCGACGTGCACCTTGACCGTCGCCTCGCTGACGACGACGCCGTTACCCCAGTGCTCGACCGAGGTCCGGTAGCTCTCCAGCTCGAACAGCGGCGCGGGGGCGTCGGGCAGCTCGCCGCGCAGCAGCAGCTCGAAGGAGGCGTCGGCCGCTTCGAACGACCAGCCGTCGGCCTCGAGCACCTTGACCCGGTCGACCACCCGGCCGATGGCGTCGGACTGGCCGGTGAGGTCGACGCCGAGCTCGCGGCCCTTGAGTTCGACCGACGCCCGGCCGGCCATCTCGGTGACCAGGATGCGCATGTCGTTGCCGACGACGGTGGGGTCCAGGTGGTTGTAGAGCTCGGGGCTGACCTTGATGGCGCTGGCGTGCAGCCCGGCCTTGTGCGCGAACGCCGACGCCCCGACGAAGGGCTGGTGGTCGTCGGGGGCGATGTTGGCCAGCTCGGCGATGGCGTGGCTGACCCGCTGCAGCTCGGGCAGGCACTCGGCCGGCACCACGGGCAGCCCCATCTTGGTGACCAGGTTGCCGATCAGCGCGAACGTGTCGGCGTTGCCGGCCCGCTCGCCGTAGCCGTTGGCGGTGCCCTGCACGTGGGTGACGCCGGCCTCGACGGCGGCCAGGGAGTTGGCCACCGCGCAGCCGGTGTCGTCCTGGCAGTGGATGCCGAGCCGGCCGCTCACCCGGGTGCGCACGTCGGTGACGACCGGGCTCACCCCCGAGGGCAGCATGCCGCCGTTGGTGTCGCACAGGACGCCGACCTCGGCACCCGCGTCGAACGCCGCCTGCAGCACCGCCACGCCGTAGTCCGGGTCCGCGGCGTGGCCGTCGAAGAAGTGCTCGCAGTCGACGAACACCCGGCGCCCGGCGGCGACGAGGAAGGCGACGGTGTCGGCCACCATCGCCAGGTTCTCCTCCAGCGTCGTCCGCAGCGCCTCGCGCACGTGCCGCACGTCGCTCTTGGCGACCAGGCACACCACCGGCGTCCCGGCGTCCAGCAGGGCACGGACCTGCAGGTCGTCCTCCACCCGCACGCCGGCCTTCCGAGTGGCGCCGAACGCGACGAGCTGGGCGTGCCGCAGCTTGAGCTCGGTGCGGGCACGGGAGAAGAACTCCGTGTCCTTGGGCATCGCGCCCGGCCAGCCGCCCTCGATGTACCCGACCCCGATCTCGTCCAGCAACCGGGCGACGGCGAGCTTGTCCGTCACGGAGTAGCTGACGCCCTCGCGCTGGGCGCCGTCGCGCAGCGTCGTGTCGAAGACGTGGAAGTCGATCTGGTCGCTCGTCATGGGAACTCCTGGGGGTGCGGCCGGCCCGAACACGAAAAAGACCCCCCGGGTACGGGAGGTCTGCGCGCAGTCGAGGAGGGGACTGCGCGCTAAACGATGATGATCGTGCGGGTGGCGTACATCCCGACGAGTAAATCATGCGCGGCCGTCGTTCCACCCCTGGCAGGCTGGCCGACCGTGATCCCTCCCGGCTGGACCCCCGTGCACCGTGCCGACGGCGAGCAGGTGGGCTGGCTGGCGCCCGACGGCGGCCCGGGCCTGGCCGTGCCGTTGCTGCTCACCGGCACGCCCCTGGCCGACGCCGGCCCGAGGGAGGACGGCGCGGCCCTGCTCCGCGCCCACGGGCTGCGCGCCCTGGACCGCCGGTGGTGGGCCCGGCTGCCCGGCGAGCCGCTGAGCGGCGTCGTCGGGGCCGGGGAGCCGGCGGCGGACTGGACCTGGCAGGCCGTGGTGCTGGTGGAGTCCTCCCCCGCCGGTTGCACGGTGCGACCCGAGTGGCCCGCGCCGGGCGAGACCGGACGGGCCGCGCTGCCCGTCCCCGTCGGCGACCTGCTGCGGGCGGAGCCCCCCGCGGCGTGACTCAGCCGCTGGCGAGCGCGGCCAGCCGGTCGCCGACCTGCGTGGTGCGGATCTGCTGCTGAGGGTCGCGGGTGGAGAGGTCGAACGCGACGGCGGCGTTGACCTTCTTCGCCTGCTCCGCGCGGCCGAGGTGCTCGAGCAGCAGGCCGACCGACAGGACCGTGGCGGTCGGGTCGGCGATGCCCTGCCCGGCGATGTCGGGCGCCGAGCCGTGCACGGGCTCGAACATGCTCGGGTTGGTGCCCGAGACGTCGAGGTTGCCGCTGGCGGCCAGCCCGATGCCGCCGGTCACGGCCGCGGCGATGTCGGTGACGATGTCGCCGAAGAGGTTGTCGGTGACGATGACGTCGTAGCGGCCCGGGTCGGTGATGAAGAACATCGAGGCGGCGTCCACGTGCTGGTAGGCGACGGCGACGTCGGGGAACTCCGCGGAGACCTCCTCGACGATCCGCGACCACAGACCGCCGGCGTGGGTGAGCACGTTGGTCTTGTGGATCAGCGTCAGGTGCTTGCGCGGGCGGGCGACGGCCCGCTCGAAGGCGTAGCGGACCACGCGCTCGACCCCGAAGGCGGTGTTGAGGCTGACCTCGGTGGCGATCTCGTGCGGGGTGTCCTTGCGGAGCACGCCGCCGTTGCCGACGTAGGGCCCCTCGGTGCCCTCGCGCACGCACAGCATGTCGATCGGGCCCTCGGCGGTGAGTGGTCCGCGGACGCCGTCGAACAGCTTGGCCGGCCGCAGGTTCACGTGGTGGTCGAGCTCGAAGCGCAGCCGCAGCAGCAGCCCGCGCTCGAGGATGCCCGGGGGCACGCTCGGGTCGCCGATCGCGCCCAGCAGGATCGCGTCGTGCCCGCGCAGCTCGTCGAGCACTGTGTCGGGCAGGAGCTCGCCCGTCCGCTGCCAGCGTGCGGCGCCGAGGTCGTAGGGCGTCGTCTCGAGGTCCGGAGCGACCTCGCGGAGGACCTTGAGGCCTTCCGCGACGACCTCCTGACCGATGCCGTCACCAGGGATCACTGCCAAGCGCATGGGGAACTCCCGGTTCAGAGGGTGTCGAGATCGGCGGCGCGGGCCTCGCGCGCGCCGATGCGGACGGCGATGTCCTCGAGCAGCTCGGGGCTGACGGGGCTGTCCACCGTGACGGCCATCAGCGCCTCGCCGCCCTCGGTCGTGCGGCTGACCTGGGCGCCGGCGATGTTGATGCCGGCCTCCCCCAGCGCCGCGCCCACGGCGCCGACGACGCCCGGCCGGTCGGCGTAAGTGAAGAACAGCAGCCGGCCCTCGGCGGCCAGGTCGATCTCGAAGCCGGCCACCTCGGTGAGCCGGGCGACCTGGTTCTTGCCGTAGAGCGTGCCCGACACCGAGACCTGGCGGCCGTCGGCCATCGCGCCGCGCACGGTGACCAGGTTCCGGAAGGTGGGGCTCTCCGGGTCGCTGGTCAGCGCCACCTCGAGTCCGCGCTGCTCGGCGAAGAGCGGCGCGTTGACGTAGGTGACCTGCTCCTCGATCACGTCGGAGAAGACGCCCTTGAGCACCGCGAGCTGCAGCACGGCGACGTCGAACTCGGCGAGCTTGCCGCGCACGTCGACGGTCACCGACTGGGCGAGCCCTCCGGCAACGGAGGTGAACACCCGGCCGAGCTTCTCGGCCAGCGGGAGGCCCGGGCGCACGTCCTCCGCGACGACGCCGCCGGCCTGGACGTTCACCGCGTCGGGCACGAACTCGCCCTGCAGCGCCAGGCGCACCGAACGCGCCACGGCGGTGCCGGCCTTGTCCTGGGCCTCGGTCGTGGAGGCGCCCAGGTGGGGGGTGACGACGGTGTTGGGCAGCCCGAACAGCGGGCTGTCGGTGGTGGGCTCCGTGGCGTAGACGTCCAGGCCCGCCGCCCCGACCTGGCCCGACCGCAGGGCATCGGCGAGCGCGGCCTCGTCGACCAGGCCACCACGGGCGGCGTTGACGATGATCACGCCGCGCTTGGTGAGCGCCAGCTCCTCGGCCCCGATGAGACCGAGGGTCTCCGGCGACTTGGGCAGGTGGATGGAGATGAAGTCGGACTCGCGGAGCAGCTCCTCCAGCGAGACCAGCCGGACGCCGAGCTGGGCGGCGCGGCCGGGCTGGATGTAGGGGTCGTAGGCGATGAGCTCGACGCCGAAGGCGGCCAGCCGCTGCGCGAACAGCACGCCGATGCGGCCGAGCCCGACGACGCCGACGGTCTTGTCGGTGATCTCGACGCCCATGAACTTGGAGCGCTTCCAGGCGCCCTCGCGCAGCGATGCGTCGGCGGCGGGGATCTGGCGGGCGGCGGCCAGCAGCAGGGCGACGGCGTGCTCGGCGGCGCTGACGATGTTCGAGGTCGGCGCGTTCACGACCATGACGCCGCGCTCGGTGGCGGCGGCGACGTCGACGTTGTCCAGACCGATGCCGGCCCGGGCCACGACCTTCAGGTTCGGCGCGGCCGCGAGCGCCTCGGCGTCGATCTGCGTGGCGCTGCGGATCATGACCGCGGCGGCGTCGGCCAGCGCGGGCAGCAGCGCGGACCGGTCGGCCCCGTCGACGTGCCGGATCTCGACGTCGCTCCCGAGCACCTCCAGCACGCTCGGGGCCAGCTCTTCGGCGATCAGGACGACGGGCGCTGTCCCCGACACGATGGCTGTCACGGATCGACAGCCTAGGGACGGCGCACCTCGCGGGGTCGGCCGGGTGCGAGGCGTGGGAGGAGCATCCCACTGCTCGGGACGAACGGGGCGCTGTTGCCGCCGCGCCCCGCGCTCGCCATCCTGGCCGGGCCACGACAGCCGGCACGTCCGACGCCGACGGAGGAGACCATGACCCTGCCCCCGGGCGACCCGCAGTGGAACCAGCCACCGCAGGGCCAGCAGTTCGGCTACGCCGGGTACCAGGCCGGCTACCAGCCAGCGCCGCAGTTCGGCCCGTACGGGCCGCCGCCCGCGCGGCCCGGCTCGGTGATCGCCGCCGCCGTCCTGGGCTTCCTGTTCGGGGCACTCGGGATCGTGGTGACGCTCGGGGCGATCGTCCTGGGCGCGATCGCCGGGAGCCTGGACGACGACTCCACGGGCGGGTTCGACGAGTTCGCCGACGCGGCCGCGGGGGTCGCCCTCGCCCTCGGTCTCCTGGCGCTGGCGTGGACGGTGCTGCTCATCTGGGGATCGGTGTGGGCGCTGACCGGTCGCAGCCGCGTGCTGCTGCTCGTGGGCGGCTCGATCGCGCTCTTCTTCACCACGCTGGGGTTCCTGGGCAGCCTCGGCAGCACGAGCGGTGGCGACGTCGTCGTCAACCTGCTGCTCTTCGCCGGGGCGCTGGCGATCGTGCTGCTGCTGTCCCTGCGGCCGGCCGCGGAGTACTTCGCCGCCCACCGGGCCCGTCGCGGCGGCTGATCCGCGGGCACGGGAGCCCCTACACTCCGCCCTTCGACCCGCCACCGTGGCGGGCGCCACAGGAGGATGCACCGCGATGACCACCCCACCCCCCGGCTACGGCCAGAACGTGCCCCCCGAGGACCAGCCGGGCTGGGGAGCTCCTCCCCCGCCGCCGCCCGCACCCGGCTACGGCCAGGCACCGGGCTACGGCCAGGCCCCCGGCTACGGCCAGGCCCCCGGCTACGGCCAGGCCTACCCCGCCGCCCCCGGCTACAGCGCGCCCGGCGCGGCCGCCCCGCAGCTGGACATCGCCACCGCGGTGCGCAGCGTGCTCACGCAGTACGCCAACTTCACCGGCCGCGCGCGCCGCTCGGAGTTCTGGTGGTTCTACCTGGCCAACTTCCTGGCCTCGATCGTCGCCTCGATCATCGACCAGGTCATCGGCGTGCCGCTGTTCCAGGTCGTCGTCGCCCTCGGCCTGCTCATCCCGGGCCTCGCGGTCGGCGCGCGTCGCCTGCACGACATCGGCAAGTCCGGCTGGTGGCAGCTGATCGCGCTGGTGCCGCTGGTCGGCATCATCGTGCTGATCGTCTTCTGGGCGCAGGACAGCGACCCGGCGACCAACCAGCACGGTCCCTCGCCGAAGTACCAGGCGGCCGGCGGCTACGGCTACTGACCCCCGCACGGCGAACGGGCCCCGTCACCTCTCGGTGACGGGGCCCGTTCTGCGTTCGCGGGATCAGCGCGCGGCGGTCCCGGTGTAGTCGTCGGAGGCCGAGACCCAGCTCATGAGGCCGCGCAGCTTGCGCCCGGTCTCCTCGATCGGGTGCGCCTCGGCGGCGGCGCGCTTGGCCTTGAAGTCGGGCGCGCCGGCGTCCTGGTCGGCGATGAAGGCCGCGGCCCACGAGCCGTCCTGGATCGCGGTCAGCACGTCCTTCATCGAGGACTTGACGCGGGCGTCGATGACCTTCGGGCCGGAGGTGTAGTCGCCGTACTCGGCGGTGTCGGACACCGACCAGCGCTGCTTGGCGATGCCGCCCTCGTACATGAGGTCGACGATCAGCTTCAGCTCGTGCAGGCACTCGAAGTAGGCGACCTCGGGCTGGTAGCCGGCCTCGGTGAGCGTCTCGAACCCGGCGGTGATCAGCGCGCTGGCACCACCGCAGAGCACGGCCTGCTCGCCGAACAGGTCGGTCTCGGTCTCCTCGGCGAAGGTCGTCTTGATGACTCCGGCGCGGGTGCCGCCGATGGCCTTCGCGTAGGACAGCGCGAGCGCCTGGGCGTTGCCGCTGGCGTCCTGCTCGACGGCGATGAGGCAGGGCACGCCCTTGCCGTTCTCGAACTCGCGGCGGACCAGGTGGCCGGGGCCCTTGGGGGCGACCATGGCGACGTCGACGCCGGCCGGGGGCTTGATGTAGCCGAACCGGATGTTGAAGCCGTGGCCGAAGAACAGCGCGTCGCCGTCCTGCAGGTTGGGCTCGACCGACTCCGTGTACAGCGTCCGCTGCACGTGGTCGGGGGCCAGGATCATGATCAGGTCGGCCTCGGCGGACGCCTCGGCGGGGGTGACCACGCGGAGGCCCTCGGCCTCGGCCTTGGCGCGGCTCTTGCTGCCCTCGGGCAGGCCGACGCGGACGTCGACGCCCGAGTCGCGCAGGGACAGCGCGTGCGCGTGTCCCTGGCTGCCGTAGCCCAGGACGGCGACGGTGCGCCCCTGGATGATCGAGAGGTCGGCGTCGTCGTCGTAGAAGATCTCGGCAGCCATGTGCGTGCTGTTCCCTTCGGTTCTGCTCTAGCGGGTGGAGCGGATGGGTGGAGCGGGTCTCAGGCGGTGCGCTCGACCGGGCGCAAGGTACCGGTGCCGGACATGGACCGCGGGCCGCGGCCCAGGGCCACGGTGCCCGACTGCGCCATCTCCTTGATCCCCATCGGGGCGAGGACGGCGAGCAGCGCCTGGAGCTTGTCGGGAGTACCGGTGGCCTCGAGGGTCACCGTCTCCGGGTTGACGTCGATGACGCGGGCCCGGAAGAGCTCCGCGGTCTGGAGCACCTGGGTGCGCTCGGCCAGGGGCGCGCGCACCTTGACCAGGAGCAGCTCGCGCTGCACCGCGGCCCCGGTCTCCAGCTCGACGATCTTGATGACCTCGATCAGCTTGTTCAGCTGCTTGGTGATCTGCTCGAGCGGAGAGGCCTCGGCCTCGACGACGATCGTCATCCGGGACAGCCCGGGGTTCTCCGTCGGGCCGACGGCGAGGGACTCGATGTTGAAGGCGCGCCGGCTGAACAGCGCCGAGACGCGGGCCAGGACGCCGGACTTGTTCTCGACCAGCACCGAGAGCGTGTGGCGGGGCATCAGACCTGACCCTCTCCGAAGACGGGCCGCACGTCGCGCGCGGCCAGGATGTCGTCGTTGCTCGCGCCGGCGGCCACCATCGGCCACACCTGCGCGTCCGAGCCGACGACGAAGTCGATGACGACGGGGGCGTCGGTGATCGCCATGGCCTTCTCGATGACGGCGTCGACGTCGTCCTTGCTCTCGCAGCGCAGCCCGACGCAGCCGAGCGCCTCGGCGAGCGCGACGAAGTCGGGGATGCGCACCGGCTTGGGCGTCCCGTCGGCGTTCTGGGCGTGCAGCTTGGTGCTGGAGTAGCGGCCCTCGTAGAACAGGGTCTGCCACTGCCGGACCATGCCGAGGTTGCCGTTGTTGATGACGGCGACCTTGATCGGGATGCCCTCGATGGCGCAGGTGGCCAGCTCCTGGTTGGTCATCTGGAAGCAGCCGTCGCCGTCGATCGCCCACACCGTGGCGTCGGGCAGGCCCTGCTTGGCGCCCATCGCCGCCGGCACGGCGTAGCCCATCGTGCCGAGGCCACCGCTGTTGAGCCAGGTGCCGGGCTTCTCGTACTTGATGAACTGCGCGGCCCACATCTGGTGCTGGCCGACGCCGGAGGTGTAGACCGCGTCGGGGCCGGCGATGGCCCCGAGCCGCTCGATCACGTACTGCGGCGAGAGCGCGCCGTCCTCGGGCTCGTCGTAGCCCAGCGGGTAGCGGTCGCGCCAGCCGTCCAGCTGGGTCCACCAGGCGGCGAGGTCGGGCGTCCGCCCGGCCGCGTGCTCGGCCTGCAGGGCGGTGACCAGCTGGGCGATGGTCTCCTTCGCGTCGCCCACGATCGGCACGTCGGCCTTGCGGTTCTTGCCGATCTCGGCCGGGTCGATGTCGGCGTGCACGACCAGCGCGTCCGGCGCGAAGCTGGACAGCTGGCCGGTCACCCGGTCGTCGAACCGCGCGCCGAGGGCGACCAGGACATCGGACTTCTGCAGCGCGGTCACCGCGGCGACGGTGCCGTGCATGCCGGGCATGCCCAGGTGCTGCGGGTCGCTGTCCGGGAACGCGCCGCGGGCCATCAGCGTGGTCACCACCGGCGCGCCCGTCAGCTCGGCGAGCGCTGCCAGCTCGGACGTGGCGCCGGCCTTGAGCACGCCGCCGCCGACGTAGAGCACCGGCCGGCTCGCACCGGCGATCATCGCGGCGGCCTCGCGGACCTGCTTGCCGTGCGGCCGGGTGGTCGGCCGGTAGCCGGGGAGGTCGATCCGCGGCGGCCAGGAGAAGTCCGTCGTCGCCTGCAGCACGTCCTTGGGGACGTCGACGAGCACCGGGCCGGGGCGGCCGGTGGAGGCCAGGTGGAACGCCTCGGCGATCCGCTGCGGGATGTCCGCGGCGTCGGTGACCAGGAAGTTGTGCTTGGTGATCGGCATCGTGATGCCGCGGATGTCCGCCTCCTGGAAGGCATCGGTGCCGATCGCGCCGCTGGGCACCTGGCCGGTGATGGCCACGATCGGCACCGAGTCCATGTAGGCGTCGGCCAGCGGGGTCACGAGGTTGGTCGCGCCGGGGCCGGAGGTGGCCATGCAGACGCCGACGCGCCCGGTGGCCTGGGCATAGCCGGTGGCGGCGTGGCCGGCGCCCTGCTCGTGGCGCACCAGCACGTGGCGGACCTTCGAGTCGAACAGCGGGTCGTAGAGCGGGAGGATCGCGCCGCCCGGGATGCCGAAGACGACGTCGACGCCGATGGCCTCCAGCGAGCGGACGAGGCTCTGCGCCCCGGTGATGCCCGTGGCCGGCTCGTGAGCGGCCTCGTGGATCGAGCGGGCCGTGGTCTCGACACCCGTGAGGGCGGCGGCGGCCTCGCGGGTGGCGGACTCGCCCTGGTTGGTGGTCATGCGGTTCTCTCCTGGGCCGAACGGAGGTGGGTGCGGGTGCCGGCGGGGCGTCGACAGCTGTCGGGCAACAAAAAACCCCTCGTGCCGCAGGCACGGAGGGGTCAGCGCGTCGGTCGTGAGGACCGACGCGCTAGGGAACTACGAGGAGGCTGCGGGAGCAGTCGTCGACGAGCATGCAGGCGGAGGGCACCTGCACACTGTGCTCCTCCACCGTGCGGCTCGTCAACCAGCCAGTCCCACTGACTGGACACCGATGTCCAGATCCGCGTTCTCCACTGCCGTGAACGAGCCCCAGTCGAAGGCCGTCAGCACCTCCGGGAGCGAGTCGGCGTCGACCGGCCGGCCGAACAGCCAGCCCTGCATGAACCGGCAGCCCCGTTCCTCCAGCATGCGCAGCTGACCGACGGTCTCCACGCCCTCGGCGACGACGTCCAGGCCCAGCCGGTGACCGAGGTCGAGGACACCGGCCACGAGCGTCGCACCGCGCTCGTCCCGCTCGATGTCCGCGACGAACTCGCGGTCCATCTTCAGGATCTGCACGGGCAGGCGGGCGAGGTAGGCCAGCGACGAGTAGCCGCGACCGAAGTCGTCGACCGACAGCACGCAGCCCATCTCCTTGAGCGTGGCCAGGTCGCTCTCCAGCCGGTCCTCCGCGTCGAGCATCACCGACTCGGTGATCTCGAGGATCAGCTTGTGCGGCGGCAGGCCCGCCTCGGCCAGGGCCGAGGCGACGTCGGGCGCGAGGCAGCCGGCCTGGAGGTGGCGGACGGAGACGTTGATGCTCGTCATGACCTCGAAGCCCGCGGCGTGCAGCGCCGCGGCGTCCCGCGTCGCCCGGCCCAGCACCCAGCGCTGCAGCGGGACGATCAGCCCCTCGTCCTCGGCCAGCGAGATGAACTCGTCCGGCGGCACGGTGCCCAGCTGCGGGTGGTCCCAGCGGACGAGCGACTCCAGGCCCAGGATGCGCCGCTCCTCGACCCCGACCACCGGCTGGTAGACCATCCGGAAGTGCTCCTGCTCGAGGGCGGCGGGCAGGTCGCGGGCCAGCCGGGCCCGCCGTCCCATCGCGCTGTCGATCGCACGCGCCGCCGTCCGGACGCAGGACTTCCCGTCCGCCTTGGCCGCGCGCAGGGCGATGTCGGCCTGCCGGATGGTCGCCGACACCTCGTCGGCGGCGTCCAGCGCGGTCACCCCGATGCTCCCGGCGACGTCGAACACGACCCCGGCGGCGTGCCCGGCACCGTCCGCGGCGGCGCGGACGGTCCGGAGGTCGGCCACGATCCGCTCGGCCAGGCCGACGGCCTCGTCCAGCGTGCCGGGCACGAGGACGGCGAACTCGTCGCCGCCGAGCCGGGCGACCAGGTCGCCGTCGCGCACGGCGGCCCGCAGCCGGCCCGCGACCTGGATCAGCAGGTCGTCCCCCGCCTCGTGGCCGGCGACGTCGTTGACCAGCTTGAAGCCGTCGAGGTCCAGCAGCAGGAACGAGGCGGGCTCGCCCTGGGCGGCACGGTCGCGGGCGTCGGTGAGCGCCGCCATGAGCCGGGCGCGGTTGGGCAGCCCGGTGAGGTAGTCGGTGTAGGCGAGCCGTTCCAGCTCGGTGCTGCGCTGCCCGTCGGTGTCCCGCAGGTGCAGGACCAGGCCGTCGCCGACGGCAGCGTCGGTGACGGTCGGCAGCCCGGCGGAGGACGCCGGCCCGACCGACTCGAAGGTGCGCCAGGCACCGTCCCGCCCGCGCAGCCGGAGGTACGGACGGGGACCGCCGCCGGACGCGCTGCCCCGCTCGGCACCCGGGTCGAGGGCGCGGTGCAGGTCGTGGCGGTCGTCGGGGTGCACGAAGTCGCGCAGCGGCCGGCCCTCGAGGTCGCGGGGCAGCCAGGCGGAGACCTCCGCCGTCGAGGCCGCCGCCCAGGTGACCTGCCCCCGGGCGTCCAGCACCACCGTGACGTCGGCCGCGGAGTGGACGAGGGTGCGGAAGTAGGCCTCCGTCCGCAGCACCTGCCGCGACAGGCGCGCGCCGTCGGAGGCCCACACGAGGGTGCGCGCGAAGGTCAGGGCCATCAGCACGGCGACGGTGAGCGCCTCCGCCGTGTGCAGCGGCCGGCCCGCGGCGAGGGTGCCGAGCAGCAGCAGGAGGACGCCGAAGCTCAGGCAGTAGCTCACGACGACGCCGACCAGCGGCACCCCGCCGGCGGTCTCCCCCGCGCCCCGGGGCCCCGGGTCGGCGGCGAGCGCCAGCGTGGCGGACGCGAGCATGCCGAGGTAGGCCGTCGTCGCGACGGCGTCCAGCAGTGCGGACGGGCCGGAGACCGCGAGCGCGCCGCCGGCCATCGTGACCGACAGCGAGGCGAAGCCCAGCAGCAGCCAGCCGGCCGCGGCCCGCCGGCGCGGGGTGACCGCGCCGAAGGTGACGAGCCCGACCGCGCAGAGGACGGCCGAGACCGCCGGGTAGAAGACGGTGAGCAGCGGGTCCGCGGGCGCGCCGGCCGGGCCGGCCGTCAGCGGCACCAGCATCTCCAGCAGCACGCCGAGGGCCACGAGGGCGACGGCGGCGTCCAGCACCACCTGCATGCGGACGCGCCCGCCGGCCGACCGCGTCAGCCGCACGCAGAGCAGCAGGGCCACGGGGCCGGTGGCGGCGAGGAAGAGGTCCGAGAGGCCCGCGGACGTGGGGTTCACGCCCGCAGCGGTGACGGCCCGGACCAGGTGGCCCAGGCCCAGCAGCACCGCGATGACGGCGAAGGACCGCCAGGTGCCCGCCACCGCCGGCGTCAGCCGGAGGCAGTGCCGGCCCACGAGCGCGGCGACGGCGAACGTCGCGAGCGCGAGGACCGCCGGGCCGCTCCACCCGTTCCAGCCCGGGACGACGAGCTGCTGGACCGCCAGGACCAGGGCGGTGGCCGCGAAGCCGAGGAGCACCGGACGCCGGGGCCAGCCCGCTCCCGCGGCGGGGCTCATCGCCCGCCGCCGGTCATCGGGCGCTGACGAGGCCGGGCCACACCGCTGCCTCGAGGCGGATCATGCCCATGAGCTGCTCGAGCGGCATCGGGCGGGCGAGCAGGAAGCCCTGCGCGCAGTCGCAGCCGAAGCCGCTCAGGACGGCCAGCTGCGCGGAGGTCTCCACGCCCTCGGCCACGACCGACATGCCCAGCGCCCGGCCGATGCCCACGATCGACTCGCACAGCGCGCGGGTCTTGGGGTCGCGGTCGATCCGGGACACGAAGGCCCGGTCGAGCTTGACCATGTCGATCGGCAGCTTGGTCAGGTGGGTGAGCATCGAGGAGTCGCCACCGAAGCCGGCGAGGGCCACGTGCACGCCCATGAGCCGCAGGGTCGCGACGTCCAGGCCGTCGCGCTCCTCGCTGGAGGTGACGGTCGCGTCGCTGATCTCGAGCACGAGGCGCTCGGGCGGGAGGCCCGACCGGCGCAGCGCCGCCTCGACGTCGGGCACGATCGCACCGGTGGCCAGGTAGGCGGCGGGCGCGTCGAGGCTGACCCGGATGCCGGAGGCGGACTCCGGCATGGCCGCGGCGGCGGAGACGGCCTCGTCCAGCGCGAACCGCTGCAGCTCGCCCAGGAGACCGGACTGCTCGGCGATCGGCAGGAACTCCGCCGGCGGGACCTCCCCGAAGGTGGGGTGCCGCCAGCGCAGCAGCGCCTCCACGCCGGAGAGCCGCTGCTCGGCCAGGGAGACCACGGGCTGGAAGAGCAGGAACAGTTCGCCGTTGGCCCGCGCCGAGCGCAGGTCCTCGCGCAGCTGCTCGCGGCGGGCCGCGGCCTCACCGAGCGCGGCCCGGTAGCGCTGCGCCATGCCGGAACCCGCGGCGCGGGCGGCACGGACGGCGAGGTCGGCCCGGACGAGCAGGTCCTCGACGGCGAGGCCCTCGTCGAGCTCGACCAGCCCCACACCGGCGGTCAGGTCGACGATGCCGGCGTCGGTCAGGATCGGCTGCTCGACGACGGACAGGATGCGGCCGGCCAGCCGGTCGGCGTCCGGGCCCTGCCCGGTGGCGAGCACGGCGAAGGTGCCGCCACCGATGCGGGCGACGACGTCCTCCCCGCGCACGGTGGCGCGCAGCCGGCGACCGATCTCGGCGACGACGGCACCGACCACGTCGCGGCCGGCGTGCTCGCGGGCCTCGAGGATGCCGTCGAGCTCGACCATCAGCAGGGTGCCGGGCTCCTCCCCCTCCACGGGGGCGGCCAGCCGCTCGGTGAGCAGCTGCAGCATGCCCGCGCGGTTGGGCAGGGTGGTCATGGGATCGATGTAGGCGACGCTCTGCAGGGAGCGCTCGCGTGCCTGCCGCTCGGTCATGTCGCGGCACTGCAGGACGACGGCACCGACGTCGGAGTCGTGGCGGAGGTCGGCGATGCCGGCCTCGAGGCAGCGCCACACGCCGTCGGCGTCCCGCAGTCGCAGACCCAGCAGGGCCGGGGCGCGCTCGCCGGGGGCCAGCGCCTCGCCGAGGGCGGCCTGGTCCTCCGGGTGCACGGCGTCGAGCAGCGGCCGGCCGACGAGCTCCGTCGCGGCGGAGCCGAAGACGCGCTCCAGGGCCGGCGAGGCCCAGGTGACGCGCAACGCATCGTCGAGGAGGACGACGGCGTCGATGCCGGAGTGCACCAGGGACCGGAAGTAGGCCTCGCTGCGCCGCAGGCGGGCCGACAGGTGGTGCTCCTGGCAGGCGGTGGCCCAGCGGTGCGCCAGCGCGAGCAGGACGGCGAGCATCAGCCCGACCCAGGTGACGATGTCGAGGGAGTGGCCCATGAACCGGACCACGCCGGCCGCGGCGACGGCGACCAGCAGCGCGCCCATGGGGAGCAGCTGGCCCACGTCGACGGCACGGGAGAAGCCGGTGGTGGGCGCGGGCCTGCTCCACCCCGGGTCCACCAGGACCGCGAGGGCGAGCAGCAGCAGGCCGCCCAGGACGAGGAACCGGGATAGGGAGGTGAGGCCGACGGCGTCCGCGAGGACGGCGGAGGTGCCCAGACCGCGGCCGCTGGTGAGCAGCACTGTGCCGACCAGGAGCACGACGGCCATGCGCCGGCGGGCGGGCTCGACGACGCCGAGCAGGACGAGCGCGGCGGTCATGGTCGCCGAGGTCACGACGACAGCGGCACCGAGGACGAGCCGCTCGGGCAGGTACATCCCGGACCAGTCGCCGACCGGGCCTGCGACGAGCAGCCGGATCGCGACCAGGCACGAGGCGAGGAACAGCGCGACCTCCACGGCCGCACGACGTCCGGTGCGCAGCCGGGACCGGCCCGCCAGCCCGAGCAGCGCCACGATCGCGATGAGGTAGCCGGGAACGGTGGGCAGCCAGCGGACGACGACCCGGTCGAGCGGGTCGCCGGCGTCGATCAGCCACGCCAGGAGCGCGCCGAGCACCGGGAACAGGGGTGCGACGGCGAACAGCCGCCAGGCCGGAGGCCGGCCCGGCCGGCCTCCCGCGGTCCAGAGGACGGCGGAGGTGATCAGGCCGACGAGGACGACGGCGAGATCGCCGAGGTCACGGAGGGCAGGCGAAGCGGCGGCGGCGGCGCAGGCGACAATCGCCGGCACGGCCACCGCGAGCAACCACCAACGGCGCGGGTCCACGCCTGTTGTCTCGGCACCGGGCGGGGCCCGGCCAAGCGGTGGCGGGCGGACCTCACCCCTTGGGAGGGGGGCGCCCTCCCGGGGGTATCAGCCGCAGATCGCGCCCTGGGCGGCCGATCCGACCAACTTGGCGTACTTGCCGAGCACCCCGGTGGTGTAGCGCGGCGGCAGCGGCTCCCAGCCCTCCTTGCGGCGGGCGAGCTCCGCGTCGTCGACCAGCAGGTCCAGCGTGCGGGTGGTCAGGTCCAGGCGGATCGTGTCGCCGTCGCGGACGAAGGCGATCGGCCCGCCGTCGGTGGCCTCGGGCGCCACGTGGCCGATGCACAGGCCGGTCGTGCCGCCGGAGAACCGGCCGTCGGTGAGCAGCAGGACGTCCTTGCCCAGGCCCGCGCCCTTGATGGCGCCGGTCACGGCGAGCATCTCGCGCATCCCGGGCCCGCCGCGCGGGCCCTCGTACCGGATGACGACGACGTCGCCCGGCTTGAGCGTGCCCTCGGTGACGGCGTCCATGGCGCCCTGCTCGCCGTCGAAGACGCGGGCGGTGCCCTCGAAGACCTCGGTGTCGAAGCCGGCGGACTTCACCACGGCCCCCTCGGGCGAGAGCGAGCCCCGGAGGATCGACAGGCCCCCGGTGGCGTGGATCGGGTCGTTCATCGCGTGGATGATCGCGCCGTCGGGGTCAGGCGGGGCGATGTCGGCCAGGTTCTCGGCCATGGTCTTCCCGGTCACGGTGAGCACGTCGCCGTGCAGCAGGCCGGCGTCCAGCAGGGCGCGCATGACGACGGGGACGCCGCCGATGCGGTCCACGTCGGTCATGACGAAGCGGCCGAACGGCTTCACGTCGGCCAGCAGGGGCGTGCGGTCACCGATCCGGTTGAAGTCCTCGAGCTCGAGGTCGACCTGCGCCTCGTGGGCGATCGCCATCAGGTGCAGCACGGCGTTCGTCGAGCCGCCCAGCGCCATGACGACGGTGATCGCGTTCTCGAAGGCCTTCTTGGTCATGATCTGCCGCGCGGTGATGCCCAGGCGCAGCAGGTTCACGACCGCCTCGCCGGAGGCGACGGCGTAGTCGTCGCGCCGGCTGTCGGGTGCCGGCGGTGCGGCGCTGCCCGGCAGGGCCATGCCGAGGGCCTCGGCCACGCTGGCCATCGTGTTGGCGGTGTACATGCCGCCGCAGGAGCCCTGGCCGGGGCAGGCGGCCTTCTCGATCTCGACCAGTTCGTCGCGGGTGATGAGCCCCCGGGCGCAGGCGCCGACGGCCTCGAAGACGTCGATGATCGTGAGGTCGCGGTCCCCGAGCTTCCCGGGCATCGTCGAGCCGGAGTAGAGGAAGACGCTGGCCAGGTCCAGCCGGGCGGCGGCCATGAGCATGCCGGGCAGCGACTTGTCGCAGCCGGCCAGCAGCACCGAGCCGTCGAGGCGCTCGGCGAACATGACGGTCTCGACCGAGTCGGCGATGACCTCGCGGGAGACCAGCGAGGCGCGCATGCCCTCGTGACCCATCGAGATGCCGTCGGACACCGAGATGGTGCCGAACTCCATCGGGAAGCCGCCGGCGGCGCGGACGCCGTCCTTGGCCCGCTTGGCCAGCCGGTCCAGCGAGAGGTTGCAGGGGGTGATCTCGTTCCAGGACGAGGCGACGCCGATCTGCGGCTTGACCATGTCCTCGTCGCCCATGCCGACGGCGCGCAGCATGGCGCGCGCCGGGGCCTTGGCGTCCCCGTCGGTCACCTCGAAGCTGCGCGGCTTCATCGGATTGCGCGTCGCGCTGGCGGAGTCGTTGCCCGGGATGAGGTCCTCGCCGATCGTCACGGGGCGATGCTAGGCCGGAGGTCGGACATGTCGGAGACTGCGTCGGTGCTAGTACCGGCACCACCACCGATCGGGAGCCCGCCGTGACCGCCTCCGCCCGCCGCGAACTCGCCGAGTTCCTCGGCTCGCGCCGCCGTCAGCTGTCCCCGGGCGCGGTCGGCCTGCCGCCCGGCGCGAACCGCCGGACACCGGGGCTGCGGCGGGAGGAGGTCGCGCTGCTCGCCGGGGTCAGCCACACCTGGTACACGTGGCTGGAGCAGGGGCGGGAGATCCGGCCCTCCGTGCAGGTGATGGACGCGCTGGCCCGGACGCTGCAGCTCACCGCGGCCGAGCGCGAGTACGTGCTGCGGCTGTCCGGCAACGAGCCGGCGCCGACGGTCGAGGCGCAGGAGACGATGCCCGCCCACCTGCAGCGGCTGATGGACGCCCTGGGCCCCTCCCCCGCGTACGCGATCACCTCGACCTGGTCGATCGTCGGCTGGAACCGGGCCTACGAGCGCCTCTATCCCGGGGTGGCCGATCTGCCCGCCGCTGATCGCAACCTGCTGTGGGTGGTGTTCACCGACCCCGCCGTCCGCCGGCTCCTGGGTGACTGGACGACCGACAGCCGCCGGTTCCTCACCCAGTTCCGGGCCGAGGTCGGCCCGCGGCTGGCCGATCCGCAGGTGGTCGACCTCGTGACGCGGCTCCAGGCGGTCAGCCCGGCCTTCCGCGAGGGGTGGGCGAGCCACGACGTCGACCGGTTCACCTCCACCGAGCGCCGGTTCGAGCACCCCGCCGTCGGCTCCCTGGTGCTCGAGCACCACCAGCTGACGCCGGCCGACGCCCCCGGTCTCCAGCTGGTCGTCTACACCGCCGCCGAGCCCGGCAGCAGCGCAGGGCTGGCCCGGCTCGCGGGCTGAGCCGTCTGGGAGGATCGGCGCTCGTGGACACCACCGCCCGCTTCCGGATGAACCGCACCACGCTGCTGCCGGTGCTGGTGTTCGCCTTCTGCCTGATCCCGCTGTCGGCGGCCTCGGCGTGGCTCCTGCTGCTGCTGCTCGTCCCCGCGGTCGTGGCCGCCTGGGTGTGGCGCACCGGCTTCGACATCGACCCCGGCGCGATCACCGTGCGCACGCTGGCCGGCCGCCGCCGGGTGCCGTGGACCGAGCTCGCCGGCGTGCGGGTCGGCGAGCGGGCCGACCTCTGGCTGGTGACCACGGGTGGCACCGAGGTGCGGTTGCCCGCGGTGCGGGCCCGCGACCTGCCCGCGATCGGCCAGGCGTCCGGGGGCCGGATCCCGGTGCCCACGCCACCGACGGATCAGTAGCGGTCGACCACGTTCACCAGCGGCCGGCCGTCGAGGATCCGCTCCAGCTGGTCGGCCACCGCGGCCGCGGCCCGTTCGTTGGTGCCGGGCACGTCCCCGCCCACGTGCGGGGTGATCAGCAGGTTCGGCGCCGTCCAGAGCGGATGCCCCTCGGGCAGCGGCTCGGGCTCGGTGACGTCGACGGCGGCGCGCAGCCGGCCGGCGGTGAGCTCGGCGAGGAGCGCGTCGGTGTCGACGACGACGCCGCGGGCGGCGTTGACCAGCAGGGCGTCGTCCTTCATCGCGGCGAGGAAGGCGGCGTCGACCAGGCCGATGGTCTCGTCGGTCACCGGCACGATCACGACGACGATGTCGGCCTGCGGCAGCAGCTCCGGCAGCTCGCTGGTGGCGTGCACGCCGTCGCGGGCGCTGCGGGCGACGAAGGTCAGCTCGACGTCGAACCCGGCCATCATCCGGCCGATCGTGCGGCCGATGTCGCCCGCGCCGACGACGAGCACCTTCGCGCCGACGAGCTTGTGGTGGGTGCGCGGCGTCCAGCGGCCGGCGTCCTGCTCGCGGACGAAGAACGGGATCCCGCGCTGGGCGGCGAGCGTGGCGGTGACTGCCCACTCGGCGGTCGAGGGCGTGTGCGCGCCGCGGGCGTTGCACAACGAGACCCCGTCGGGCAGCCGCCCGGCGAAGCGCTCGGCGCCCGCGCTGAGCAGCTGGACGACGCGGAGTCCGGGCAGCGCGGCGAAGAACTCCTCCCCCGGGAACGGGGCACCGCCGGACCGCGGGATCCAGACCTTCGACCGGGCGGCGTCACCGGTGGGCGGGCCGTCGGCCGCCGCCCAGCGGTGCGCGCGCACGCGTGGCGAGACCGCCTCGACGGCAGCAGCCAGGGCACGGGAAGGGACCAGGACGTCGAGCACCTCGTCGGGGCCGACCAGCGGTTCGCTCACGAGCGCCGAGACTAGGCGCAACCGCCCGCCCCGCCCACGGCGCGCACGTACTGTGGGAGCCATGCGGCGGGTCTCGGCGGGTGCGCTGCTCCTGACCGCCGCCCTCCTGACCGGGTGCGGCGACGACGGCTACGAACCGTCCGGGCCCTTCCGCCCGCTCCTCGAGGGCGCACCGCCCCAGGTCGGACCGCCCCCGTCGAGCGCACCGAACCCCGGGCGCCCCGCCGAGCCGGGCGCCGAGGAGACCGACGGCGACCCCGCCGTGGTCGCCACCGGGCTGGCCGTCCCCACCGGGCTGGCGCTGCTCCCCGACGGCACCGCGATCGTGGGCGAACGCGACAGCGGCCGCATTCTGCAGGTCTTCCCCGACCGCTCCCCCGCCCGCGAGCTGATGATCGTGCCGGGCGTGGACACCGCCGGCGACGGCGGCCTGCTCGGGCTGGCGGCGTCCCCGACCTATCCCGAGGACGGACTGCTCTACGCCTACGTGTCGACGGCCGTGGACAACCGCGTGGTGCGCTTCCCGATCGGGGGGACGCCGAACGCCGTGGTCACCGGTATCCCGCGCGGCGAGGTGCACAACGGCGGCGGCCTGGTGTTCGGCGCCGACGGGACGTTGTACGTCGGCACCGGCGACACCGGGAACCCCGCACTGGCGAGCGACCCGGCCTCGCTCGGCGGCAAGGTGCTGCACGTCGACGTCTTCGGCCGGCCCCTCGGCGCGGGCCCGGTGTTCACCAGCGGGCACCGAGACGTCACCGCCGTCTGCGTGGGCGAGGAGGACCGGCTGTTCGCCGCCGACGCCGCGCGCGACGGCGCCGACGAGCTGAACGCGCTCACCGAGGGGCAGGACTACGGCGTCGCCGGGCCCGTCGTCGAGTTCGTGCCGGGCGAGGACGGCCTGGGCGGCTGCGCCGTCGCCGGCGACGCCGTCTTCCTGGGCGCGCTGGACGGCCAGCGGGTGCACGCCGTCCCCGTCGACGCGTCGGACACCGTGTCCGGCGAGCTCGAGGAGTTCCTCGGCGGCCGCTACGGCCGGCTGCGCACCGTCGTCGCCGACCCCACGGGCGCGCTGTGGATCACCACGTCCAACCGCGACGGGACCGGCACCCCGGCCGAGGACGACGACAAGGTGCTGCGCATCAACCCGCCGTCGTCGGCTGGCGGCTCACCGCTGTAAGCGGGGTCGTGCCCGGCTGCGCAGAGCCCCACCGTCACGCCTGCGCGGACCCCTCCGGGGCCCACTCGGCGCGACAGGTCAACCGATCAATCTCTCCTCGAGCATGCGCTTGACGGTGGCGGCGTCGGCCTTGCCGCGGGTGGTCTTCATGACCGCGCCCACGAGCGCGCCGATCGCCTGCACCTTGCCGCCGCGCACCTTCTCGGCGACGTCGGGGTTGCCCGCGATCGCGCCGTCGACGGCGCTGACCAGTTCGTCGGACTCGCCCATGACGGCCAGCCCGCGCGCCTCGACCACGGCCGCCGGGTCGCCCTCGCCGGCCAGCACGCCGTCCAGGGTCTGACGCGCCAGCTGGTCGTTGATCGTGCCGGCGGAGATCAGCCCGATCAGCTCGGCCACCTGCTTCGGCGTGACCGCCAGCTCGCCGAGCTCCGTGCCGGTGTCGTTGGCGCGGCGGGCGAGGTCGCCCAGCCACCACTTGCGGGCGTCGCCCGGCGAGGCGCCGGCGGCGACGGTGTCGCTGACCAGCTCGACGGCGCCGGCGTTGACCAGCCAGGCCATCTCGGTGGGCGCGATGCCCCACTCGTCGGAGAGCCGGCTGCGGCGCGCGGCGGGCAGCTCGGGGAGCGCGGCGAGCAGCGAGGCCACCCACTCCTCGTCGGGGGCGACCGGCACCAGGTCGGGCTCGGGGAAGTACCGGTAGTCGGTCGCCTCCTCCTTGCTGCGGCCGGGCGAGGTCGTGCCGGTGTCCTCGTGGAAGTGCCGGGTCTCCTGGAAGATCCGCTGCCCCTCGTCGAGGAGCGCGGCCTGCCGGCGCATCTCGAAGCGCACCGCGCGCTCCACCGAGCGCAGCGAGTTCACGTTCTTCGTCTCGGTGCGGGTGCCCCACTCGAGGCTGCCGATCGGCGCCAGCGAGGTGTTGACGTCGCAGCGCAGGTTGCCCTGCTCCATGCGCACCTCGGAGACGCCGAGGGCGACCAGGATCTCGCGCAGCTCGGTGACGTAGGCCTTCGCGACCTCTGGCGCCTTGGCCCCGGCGCCCGGGATGGGCCGCGTGACGATCTCGACGAGCGGGATGCCGGCCCGGTTGTAGTCGATCAGCGAGTGGTCGGCACCGTGGATGCGCCCGGTCGAGCCACCGACGTGCAGGTTCTTGCCGGTGTCCTCCTCGAGGTGCACGCGCTCGATCTCGACGCGGTAGGTCTCGCCGTCCACCTCGACGTCGAGGTGGCCGGCGGTGCACATCGGCTCGTCGTACTGCGTCGTCTGGAAGCCCTTGGGGATGTCCGGGTAGAAGTAGTTCTTCCGGGAGAACCGCGCCCAGGTGGCGATGCGGCAGCCCAGCGCGAGGCCGATGCGGATGGTCGACTCGATGGCGGCGGCGTTGGCCGACGGCAGCGAGCCGGGCAGCCCGAGGCAGGTCGGGCAGGTCTGGGTGTTCGGCTCGGCGCCGAACGTGGTGGAGCACCCGCAGAACATCTTGGACGCGGTGCCCAGCTCGACGTGGGTCTCCAGACCGAACACCGGCTCGTAGCGGGTCAGGACCTCGTCGTAGTCGACGAGCCGATCGGGGGTGGCGCTCACGGGGTGGGGCCTTCCTTGGGTGCGGGGGGCCGACCTGCGGCTCGCTCGGCGCGGCCGGTGACGACGGCGCCGGCGGCGGTGAGCACGCCCAGGACGAGGAAGACGGCGAAGACGGGGCGCCCGGAGGCGATCCACCCGACGATGCCGCCGACGATGACGAAGGCGGTCAGGGCCCAGGCGGCCTTCAGCGCGGCGCTCATGCGGCACTCCCGGCCGGGCGGGCGGCGAGCTGGTCGAGGAAGCGGGAGCCGCGAGCGGCGTCCTGGGCGGCCTCGAGCGCGGCGGCGACCTTGTAGCAGCGGTCGTCGGCCAGCGCCGGCGCCATGATCTGGAAGCCGACCGGCAGCCCCTCGGACAGCCCGCAGGGCACCGAGATGGCGGGCACCCCGGCGAGGCTGGCCGGCAGGGTGCAGAGGTCGGCGGCGTACATGGCGATCGGGTCGTCCACGCGGGCGCCGACCTCCCAGGCGACGGTGGGGCTGGTCGGGCTGACCAGCACGTCCACGTCGTCCCACGCGCGGGTGAAGTCGCGGGTGATCAGCGTGCGGACCTTCTGCGCCTGCCCGTAGTAGGCGTCGTAGTAGCCGCTGGAGAGCGCGTACGTGCCGAGGATGATCCGGCGCTTCACCTCGGGCCCGAAGCCCTGCTCGCGGGTGAGCGCCATGACCTCGTCGAGGTCGCGGTCGCCGTCGTCGCCGACGCGCAGCCCGTACCGGACGCCGTCGAAGCGGGCGAGGTTGGACGACGCCTCGCTCGGGGCGATCAGGTAGTAGGCCGGCAGCGCGAGATCGAAGGCCGGGCAGGAGACCGGGCGGACCTCGGCACCGAGGCTCTCCAGCAGGGCCACCGTCTCGGCGAACCGGGCGAGCACGCCCTCGTCGTAGCCGTCGGTGTGCCCGTCACCGCCGAGCTCGGTGACGACGCCGACCCGGAGGCCGGCGAGGTCGCCCTCGGCGCCGCGGCGCGCGGCCTCGGCGAGCACCGGGACCGGGGAGTCGATGGAGGTGGAGTCCAGCGGGTCGTGCCCGGCGATCGCCTCGTGCAGCAGCGCCGCGTCGAGGACCGTGCGGGTCATCGGCCCCGCCTGGTCGAGGCTCGAGGAGAAGGCGATGAGGCCGTAGCGGGAGACCGAGCCGTAGGTGGGCTTGTGCCCGACCAGGCCGGTGACGGCGGCCGGCTGGCGGATCGAGCCGCCGGTGTCGGTGCCGATCGCCCACGGGGCGAGGCCCCCGGCCACGGCCGCCGAGGAGCCGCCCGACGAGCCGCCCGGGATGCGGTCGTGGTCCCAGGGGTTGCGGGTGACGCGGTAGGCGGAGTTCTCGGTGGACGAGCCCATCGCGAACTCGTCCATGTTGGTCTTGCCGAGCAGGACCGTGCCGGCGTTCTTGAGCCGGGCGGCCAGCGTCGCGTCGTACGGCGGGCGCCAGCCCTCGAGGATCTTCGAGCCGCTCGTCGTCGGCACGCCCTCGGTGACGACGACGTCCTTGAGCGCCAGCGGGATGCCGGCCAGCGGGCCGGTGGCGGTGCCGCCGGCGCGGGCGGCGTCGACCTGCTCCGCGGTGCGCAGCGCGGCCTCGCCGTCGACGTGCAGGTAGGCCCCGAGCGCGTCGTCCTCGGCCGCGATGCGGTCCAGGTAGGCGCGGGTCACCTCGACGGCGGTGACCTCACCGGCGGTGAGCAGCCGGCCGAGCTCGGCGGCGTCCGTACTGGTCAGGTCGCTCATGCTCCCTCCCCCAGGATGCGCGGCACGCGGATGCGGCCGTCCTCGGCCGCCGGGGCGCCCGCCAGCACGGCGTCACGGGGCAGGCTGGGACGGGCGACGTCCTCGCGGAAGACGTTGGTCATCGGCACGGCGTGCGTCGTCGGCGGTACGTCGGCGACGTCGGCCCGGCCCACCTGTGCGACGGCGTCCAGCACGGCGCCCAGCTGCCCGGCGAAGAGGTCTAGCTCCTCGTCGGTGACGGCCAGCCGCGCGAGGTGGGCCAGGTGGGCCACCTCGTCACGGGTGAGTCGGTCCTTGCGGGACGGCGTGCTCATGCGGGACGGAACTCCACTTCGAGGGGCGACTGGCCGGCGCCGGCAACCCCTTGCGGGACCGGGGCCTGACCGTCCCACTGTACGTGGGGGGTCTGCGCAGGCCGTCACCGTGAGAAGCTGCCCTCGCCTGCGATCAACGGAGATCGGTCCGCGCCCGAGGACGTCCCGGAGGAACCGTGTCCTATCTCCTGCGTCTGGTCATGCCCGACCGACCCGGCATCCTGGGTGCGGTCGCCACCGCCCTGGGCACCGCCGGCATCGACATCGTGTCCCTGGACGTGCTCGAGCGGGGCAGCGGCGTCGCCGTCGACGACGTCGTGGTCGACCTCCCGCCCGACCGGCTACCCGACAGCCTGATCACCGTGGCGCAGAGCGTGCCGGACGTCGTCGTGGAGTCGCTGCGGCCCTTCTCCGGCGCGCTGGACACCCACCGCGAGCTGGAGTTGCTCGACGGGCTGGCCCGCGCCGGTGAGGACGGTGCGGAGAAGCTGCTGGCCGCCGAACTGCCGCGGGTCTTCCACTGCGGGTGGGCGGTGGTCCTCGACTGCGGCCCGGACGGCTCGTGGGAGGTACGCGCGACGTCGGACGCCGCGCCGGCGTTCGAGGGGCTCGAACTGCCGTGGATGCCACTGACCGGGGCCCGGCTCCTGCCCAGTGACGACGACTGGCTGCCCGAGCGCTGGCGGGAGATGGCCATCGAGATGATGGCGGTGCCGTACGGCGGGGACGCCTGCGCGGTGGTCCTGGGCCGGTCGGGCGGACCGGCGTTCCGCCGCTCGGAGCTGCTCCGGCTGGCACACCTCGCCGGCATCGCCTCGACCGTCGTGCACCTGCCGCCGGCCTGACCGCGTCCTGTCCGGCGACCTGCCGACCAGCTCCCACCTGCACGTTCTCCGTCCACAAGCACCTTGTCGACCCCTCTGTTCGAACGTATGATCGAACACATGGACGTGACGGCGGAGACGAGGGCCGCCCCCTCTCCGACCGTCGGGTGGGCTGAGGGCCCGCTCGGAATCGCCCAGGCGGCGGCCCGAGAGATCGGCCGGCAGACCGCGCTCCGCGCTCGGGCGGTGGCCGCCTTCGCCGCGACGCGGCCCGCGTCGGACGACCGGCCTCCCGGAACGCCCGGCGCCATGAGCGCCGACCGGCGGGCGTCCCGGCCGGAGGTGCTGGCGGGCGTCAGCGAGTGGGCGGCGCAGGAGCTGGTGATCGCGATGTCGATCACCCAGGTCGCCGCCGAGAACCTGCTGCAACGTTCGCTCACGCTGGTGCACCGGCTGCCGCGCACGCTGGTGGCGCTGGAGTCCGGGCTGATCCACGACGGGCACCTCTGGCACCTGCTGGACAAGGTCGCGCCGATCGCCGACGCGGCGATCCGCGCCCGGGTGGAGCGGGGAGTGCTGGACTGGGTGGCCGGCCGGTCGGTCACCACCCCGGCACAGCTGGGCGCGAAGGCTCGGCGGTCGGTGCTCAAGCACGACGCGGCCGCCGCAGCCCAGCGGTTGGCGAGAGCGCTGCGCGAACGCGGCGTCTCCGTCCGGTCCGACCGCCGAGAGGGCATGGCCGTCTTCGACGCCCTGCTGACCGTTCCCGAGGCGCATGCCTTGCTGGACGTCCTGGGGCAGTACGCCGACGCGATCGACGAACCGGGCGACACCCGTACCCGCGGCCAGAAGATGGCCGACTGCCTGCTCGATCTGGTGCTCCGACCCGGCGAGCAGGACGGCCCGCCGGTGCAGGCACGGCTGACCCTGGTGGCCGGGGTGGCGACGCTGCTAGGGGGTGACCAGCCCGGAGAGATCGACGGCGAACCGGTGCCGGCGGAGCTGGTGCGCGCGCTGGCACGCGCCCTGGGCCTCCTGCCCGAGGTGAGGCCGGAGGCGCCCGGCTCCTCCCCCGATCCCGACCTGCGGCCGGACGAGCCCCCGGCCGGGGCGTGGACCGACGCGGTGCGCGCGGCCGACGAACGGTGGTGGGCCGCGATCGAGGAGCGGGCACTGCGGGGCGAGTGGGGCGGTGCGGAGGATCCCCGCTCGACGTGCTCGAGCGCTGGTGGGCCGAGGAGCCGTTCTGGGCCGGATCGGCATCGCCCGAGGCCGGGCCGTCTCCCGGTCCCCACCCAGGATCTCCGTCCGACGCCGAGCCACGACCGCAGTCGCAGCACGACCGCGTCACACCTCCCGCGCGCTCCGGCGAGGCCCCCGATCGTGACCCCGCCGCCGGCGAGTGGGCGACGGCCGATCGAGCGCTCGACCGGGCCGGTGCCGCGCTGCTGGACCTCCAGCGAACAGTGGGTGCCGCGGGGCGGGCGGTCTCCGCCGCTGGACGCGCCGCGGCGGACGACGAGGACGCCTGGGAGGACAGCGCGGCCGGCCGGATGACCCGGGCCCGGGGGGCGCTCGACGCGCTCCTCGAGGGGACCGCCCGTCAGCGGGAGGAACTGGCCGACCTGTTGGGGCGCACCGCCGGTGGTGGGCTGCTCGACCGGCCGCGCATCGCGATCGTCGACGAGCTCACCGGCGCGCTGCTCGCACTGACCGACAGCACGGAACTGCGCCGGTACGCCACCTGCGGTGCGGCCGCCTGTCGCCGGCATCCGGCGGGCTGCGGCCACGACCTCGGCGACCGCCCGGGCCTCGGTCCTCCGCCCCCGAGCGACGGCTACCGACCCGGTGCGGCGCTCGACCGGTACGTCCGTGCCCGCGACCGTCGCTGCCGTCAGCCCGGCTGCCGCCGGCGGGTGCCGCTGGGAGGCGAGCTCGACCACGACCGGCCCTGGCCCGACGGGCCGACCAGCGCGGGCAACCTCGCCGGCTACTGCACCGGGCACCACCGCGGCAAGCACCAGGCACCCGGATGGCAGCACTCCCTGGCGGAGGACGGCACGCTCACCGTCCTCACGCCGACGGGCCTGGTCGCGACGACCACGCCGCCCCCGTTCTGACGGCGCGCCGAGGGCTCAGCCGCGCGGTGACGTCACCTTCTCCGGGGCGATCCGGACCAGCAGGCGGACCTGGTCCCGGCCGCCGAACCACGGGTACGGACGGCCGATGTAGCGCTGGGACAACTCGTCGATGTGCTCGCGGGCGCCGTCCTCGGTGACCTCGGTGACCCGGCCGCGCACCTCGAAGTAGCGGCTCGGGTCGTCGGGATCGGCCACGTTGAGGGCCACCCGCGGGTCGCGCTCGACGTTGCGGACCTTCTGGTGCCCCCGGACGGTGTTGATCAGGACGTCGTGCCCGTCGGTGTCCACCCAGGTCTGGGTCATCTGCGGGGAGCCGTCGGGCATGAGGGTCGAGAGGAAGCAGGGGCTCGGACGGCGGAGCAGGTCGAGCAGGGCGTCGGGCAGGGACACGCGGGGTCCTTCCGGAGGGTGGACCCCCGCCCCTACCCGCGACCACCACCGTCACTCCGCCGGCGGTTCGCTCCCGTCGCCGATCGTCGCGACCGCCCGGGCGGCGTCCGGGCCGTCGGCGAGCAGCACGCGGAAGCCGTCGTCGTCCAGGACCGGCGCCTTCACCTGCACGGCCTTGTCGTACTTGCTCCCGGGGTCGGCGCCCACCACGACGAAGCCGGTCTTCTTGGACACCGAGCCGGTGACCTTGCCGCCGCGCTCCTGGATGGCCGCGGTCGCCTGGTCGCGGCTGTAGTCCCGCAGCGAACCGGTCACGACGACGGTGACCCCGGTCAGCGGCCCGGGGCCGGCGTCGCTGCCCTCGTCGACCATCCGCACCCCGGCCCGCCGCCACTTCTCGACGACGTCGCGGTGCCAGTCGACCTCGAACCAGTCGCGGATGGATCGCGCGATCGTCGGCCCGACACCGTCGGCCGCGGCCAACTCCTCCTCGCTCGCCTCGGCGATCCGGTCCAGCGAGCGGAAGTCCCGGGCCAGCGCCTGGGCGGCGGTCGGCCCGACGTGCCGGATGGAGAGCGCCACCAGCACCCGCCACAGCGGCACGTCCTTGCGGCCCTGCAGGTTGGTCAGCAGCTTGGTGCCGTTCGCCGACAGCGCGCCGTCCTTCTTCCGCGTGAAGAACGCCGTCTGCTTCAGCGCGCCCTCGTCGAGGAAGAACAGGTCGCCCTCGTCCTGCAGGAGGCCGCCCTCCAGCAGTGCGATCGCCGCCTCGTAGCCCAGGTTCTCGATGTCGAAGGCACCACGGCCGGCGACGTGGAACACCCGCTCCCGCAGCTGCGCCGGGCACGACCGGGAGTTCGGGCAGCGGATGTCGGCGTCGCCCTCCTTCTCCGGGCGCAGCTCGGTGCCGCACTCGGGGCACACCGTCGGCATGACGAACGGGCGCTCGTCGCCGGTGCGGGCGGCGACCACCGGGCCCAGCACCTCGGGGATGACGTCACCCGCCTTCCGGATGACGACCGTGTCCCCGATCAGCACGCCCTTGCGGACCACCTCGCTGGCGTTGTGCAGCGTCGCGAGCTGCACCGTCGACCCGGCCACCTTGACCGGCTCCATGTAGGCGAACGGCGTCACCCGGCCGGTGCGGCCCACGTTCACCCTGATGTCCAGGAGCTTCGTCGTCGCCTCCTCCGGCGGGTACTTGAAGGCGATCGCCCAGCGCGGGGCCCGCGACGTCGAGCCGAGCCGGCGCTGCAGGGCGTACTGGTCGACCTTCACCACGACGCCGTCGATCTCGTGCTCGACCGAGTGCCGCTGCTCCTTCGTCCGCTCGATGAACGCCCAGACCGCCTCGAGGTCGTCCACCACCTGCGAGCGGTCGCTGACCGGCAGCCCGAGCTCGCGCAGCCGCTCGTAGGCGCCCGACTGCCGGTCGACCTCGAAGCCGCGGTGCGCGCCGACGCCGTGCACGACCAGCCGGAGCGGCCGGGAGGCGGTGACCTTCGGGTCCTTCTGCCGCAGCGAGCCCGCGGCGGCGTTCCGCGGGTTGGCGAACGGCGCCTTGCCGGCCTCGACCAGGCCGGCGTTGACGTCCGCGAAGCCGGCGATCGGGAAGTAGATCTCGCCGCGCACCTCGAGCAGCTGGGGCACGTCGTCCCCGGTGAGCTGCTGCGGCACGTTCCCCATGGTGCGGACGTTGGCGGTGACGTCCTCCCCCGTCGTCCCGTCCCCGCGGGTGGCGGCGCGGACCAGCCGGCCGTCCTCGTAGACGATCGCCACCGCGACGCCGTCGACCTTCAGCTCGCACAGGTAGGCCGCGCCGGAGGCGCCCTCGCGCTCCACCCGCGCCGCCCAGGCCGACAGCTCGTCGCTGCTGAACGCGTTGTCCAGGCTCTGCATCCGTTCCAAGTGCTGCACCGGCGCAAAGGTCGCGGTGAACCCGCCGTTGACCTTCTGGCTGGGCGAGTCGGGCGTGATCAGGGCGGGGTGCGCCGCCTCGAGCGCCATGAGCTCGCCCATCAGCTCGTCGTACTCACCGTCGCTGACCAGCGGCTCGTCGCGCACGTAGTAGGCGAAGGCGTACCGGTCCAGCTCCTCGGACAGGTCGCGGTGCCGGGTGCGCGCGTCGTCGGGGACCTCGGTGAGGTCCTCCCGGTCGGTCGCCGCCTCGACGACCGGCTCGTCCAGGGCAGCGGGGTCGGTGCTCACGCGGGCACGGTATCCGGCGGGTACGACCGTCAACCGGACGTCACCCGCGGCAGCGACCCCGCCCCGGGTCCGTCCGGCCTGCGACGATGCCGGCGTGCACCCCGAGCTCGCCCGTGCCCTCGATCCCGTGCTCCGCGACCTCCGGGCCGGCGGGCCGCCGCCACCCCGGATCGGGGAGCACGACTGGGCCGACGAGGAAGGGGTCGCCTCGGTGTGGCTGTGGTCCGCCGACGGCAGCGGGACCGGTACGTCGGTCGTCCTGGGGGCACCGTTGCCGGAGCAACTCGCCCACGTCGCGGACCAGGTGCACGACTGGGCGGTCGAGGAGCTCTGGGGCACGACCCGCACGAACTGGCCTCCCTGCCCCGAGCACCCGGGCAGCCACCCGCTCGTCGTCCGGAGCGCCGGGGACGACGTCGTCTGGGCCTGCCCCCTGTCGGGCGCCACCGTCTGCCGGGTGGGCGAGCTGCGCTGAGGGGCTACTCCGGCTGCAGGTACTTCGCGGCCTCGCGCAGGTGCGTCATCGCGGCCCGCGCATAGGCGGGAGTCGCGCCGGCCAGGCCGCACGAGGGGGTCAGGGTGACGGCGTCCGGGAGCATCTCGGCCGAGAAGCCCAGCTCGCTCCACCAGGCCCGCACCCGCGAGGCGGTCGCCGTGGCGGCCGGGAGAGCGGTGTCGGTGCCCGGGACGACGCCGACCAGCAGGTGGCTGCCGGCATCCACGGCCTCGCCCACCGCGTCGAGGTCCTGCACCAGCCCGAGGTCGAACGACAGCCCGGCGGCACCGGCGGCGCGGAAGAGCCCGAGCGGCATGCGGGGCGCGCAGCAGTGCACGACCACCGGCACGGGCACCGCCGCGACGACCGCGCGCAGCTCCTGCTCCACCGTCTCCACCGGCACGGCCGACAGCCGCCCGAACCCGGTCGACGTCGGCAGGCCGCCCTGCAGCACCGCCGGCATGCTCGGCTCGTCCAGCTGGACCACGACCTGCGCACCCGGCACCCGCGCGGCGACGGCGGCCACGTGCGTACGCAGCCCCTCGACGAGCGACTGCGCGAGGTCGCGCCGCGCGCCCGCGTCCACGACCGCCCGCTCGCCCCGGGTGCGCTCCAGCGACGCGGCCAGCGTGAAGGGTCCCGCCGCCTGCACCTTGAGCGGCCCGACGTAGCCGTCGGCCTCGTCGTGCAGCGCGTCGAGATCGCGCGCGAGGAACTCCTGCGCTCTGCGCTGCTCGACGCCCGAGCGGGACACGAGCCGCCAGCCGGCCGGGGTGATGTCCACGGCGAGGTCGACGAGCAGCGCTGCCGTCCGGCCGATCATGTCCGCGCCGGCTCCCCGGCCGGGGAGCTCGGGCAGGTGCGCCATGCCGGGCAGCTCGCCGAGCACGAGCCGCACGGCCTCGGCCGGGTCGGTGCCGGGCAGCGACCCGATGCCGGTGACCGGTCCCCAGGGCCCCGTCACCGGGCGCCGGCCACGGGCGCCTGGCCGACGACGCGGTCGCCGCGCTCGGCGTCGGGTTCGTACAGCACGGCCGACTGGCCCGGGGCCACACCGCGCTGCGCGTCGGCCAGCTCGATGCGCAGTCCGCCGTCGACGGCGGTGACCTCGCACGGCACGGGGCGCCCGTGCGCCCGCAGCTGCACCTCGACGTGGGCCGGCAGCACCGGCGCCGCGCCGGTCCAGGTCGGGACGCCGGTGCGCACCTCGTCCACCGCCGCCTGCTCCGCGGTGCCGATCGTGACCGTCCGGCTGACCGGCTCGATGCCCAGCACGTAGCGCGGCTCGGAATCGCCGGCGCTCACGCCCAGGCCGCGCCGCTGGCCGATGGTGAACCCGTAGGTGCCGTCGTGCTCGCCGACGGTCTCCCCCGTCGCCGCGTCCACGACCGGACCGGGGCGGCTGCCCAGCCGGCGCGCGAGGAAGCCGCGGGTGTCGCCGTCGGGGATGAAGCAGATGTCGTGCGAGTCGGGCTTGGTGGCGACGGCGAACCCGCGCTCGGCGGCGATCTCGCGCACCCGGTCCTTGGTCATGCTCCCGAGCGGGCACCACGCGGCAGCCAGCTGCTCGGGCGTCAGCACGCCGAGCACGTAGGACTGGTCCTTGGCGGCGTCGACCGAGCGGCGCAGCTCCCCGCCGGACAGCCGCGCGTGGTGCCCCGTCACGACGGCGTCGAAGCCCAGCGACAGCGCCCGGTCGAGCACCGCCGAGAACTTGATCTTCTCGTTGCAGCGCAGGCACGGGTTCGGGGTGCGCCCGGCGGCGTACTCGGCCACGAAGTCGTCGACGACGTCCTCGGTGAACCGCTCGGCGAGATCCCAGACGTAGAACGGGATGCCCAGCTCGTCGGCCACCCGGCGCGCGTCGTGGGAGTCCTCGACGCTGCAGCACCCGCGCGAGCCGCTGCGCAGCGTCTGCCGGTTCTGCGACAGCGCCAGGTGCACCCCGGTCACGTCGTGCCCGGCGTCGACGGCCAACGCGGCGGCGACGGCGGAGTCCACGCCCCCGCTCATCGCGGCGAGCACCCTCATCGCCGGCCCAGCCCCGCCCGGCGGGCCCGCTCCACGACCGGCCCGATGACCTCGACGACGGCGTCGACATCGGCCTCGGTCGAGGTGTGGCCCAGGCTGAACCGCAGCGAGCTGCGGGCGCGCTCGCCGTCGGCGCCGACGGCCAGCAGCACGTGGCTGGGCCGGGCGACGCCGGCGCTGCACGCCGAGCCCGTGGAGCACTCGATGCCACGGGCGTCGAGCAGCATGAGCAGCGCGTCGCCCTCGGCGCCGGGGAAGGACAGGTGCGCGTTGCCCGGCAGCCGGCCGGGGCCGTCCGCGAGGACGTCGTCCAGCGCGGCGCCGTTGAGCCGGGCGTCCGGCACCTGCGCGACGACCTCGCGCACCAGGCGGTCGCGCAGCGCGCCCACCTGCGCCGCGCGCTGCTCCCGGCGGCCGACGGCGGTGACCGTCGCGACGGCGAGCCCGACGATCGCGGCGACGTCCAGGGTGCCGGAGCGCACGTCGCGCTCCTGCCCCCCGCCGTGCAGCAGCGGCGTGCACTCGGCATCGCGGCGCAGCAGCAGCGCGCCCGCGCCCATGGGGCCGCCGAGCTTGTGCCCGGTCATCGTCAGCGCGTCGACGCCGCTGGCGCCGAAGTCCACGAGCACCTGGCCGACCGCCTGCACGGCGTCGGTGTGCATCGGGACGCCGACGGCGTGCGAGACGGCCGCCAGGGCGGCGATGTCGTTCACCGTGCCGATCTCGTTGTTCGCCCACATCACGCTGGTCAGGGCGACGTCGCGGCCGTCGCCGAGCGCCTCGGCGAGCACCTCGGGGCGGATCCGCCCGCTGGGCTCGACCGGCAGCCAGGTGACCTCCGCGCCGTCGTGCTTGACCAGCCACTCCACGCTGTCGAGGACGGCGTGGTGCTCGGCCGGGCTCACCACCAGCCGGCGGCGCTGCGCGTCGGCCTCGCGCCGGGCCCAGAAGATGCCCTTGACGGCGAGGTTGTCGCTCTCGGTGCCACCACCGGTGAACAAGACCTCCGACGGCCGCGCCCCCAGCGCCTCGGCCAGCCGCTCGCGGGACTGCTCGGCCACCCGGCGGGCGGCGCGGCCGCTCGCGTGGAGGGAGGAGGCGTTGCCGACGCGGCCGAGCTGCTCGGTCATCGCCGCGAGCACCTCGGGCAGCATCGGCGTCGTCGCCGCGTGGTCCAGGTAGGTCATGTCGCCGCCAGGGTAGTCGCGGGCGCCGGGGCCACCTGGCCCGGCGGGACGGTGCGCCCGGCCACCCGGACGCCGAGCAGCGCGGGGACCGACAGCACGGCCACCGCGGCGAGCACGGCGGGCCACAGCGCGTTCCCCCCGTCGGCCGCCCCGGCGACGAGCACGCCGGAGAGACCGATGCAGAGCGCCGATGCGGTGACGTCCGAGATCTGCAGCGCCGCGGAGTTGGCGCCGCGCTCGGCCTCGGGCGAGAGGTCCAGCAGCAGCACGCCGACGCTCGGCATGGCCAGACCCATCCCGATGCCCGCCACGAACCAGCTCAGGTAGGCCGGCCACCCGCCGAGCCCGGGCACCGCGACCGACGCCGTGGCGGCCAGGCCGAGAGCGAGCAGGACGAAGCCCGCCCGCAGCACCCGCTGCCGCGGCACCTCCGCCCGCCGTCCCTGCAGCTGCGCGGCGACCACCCAGCCGACCGCTCCCGCGGTCAGCGGCAGCCCCGCGGTGGCCGCGCTCCACCCGTGCTGCTCGGTGAGGACGAACGGGAGCAGGGCGTCCATGCCGAAGAAGGCACCCGCTGCCAGGCCGCGGCAGGCCACGACCGCCGGGATGCCGGGCCGGGCGCGGACCGTGCCCGCCGGCAGCAGCCGGCGCAGACCGCCGGCCAGGGCGGCCAGGCCCACGACGGCGAGGCCGAGGGCGACGAGGTCGAGGCGCTGGGAGGCGTACTGCAGCCCGGCGACGCCCGCACCGGCCAGCAGCGCCCACGGCGCGTTGCTGCGCCGCGCGGCCGCCGGCCCCGCGGGCGGCTCGTCGGCGCCGGCGCTCAGCAGCAGCACCAGCCCGGCACCGACCAGGGGCAGCAGCAGGAGGAAGACACCACGCCAGCCCAGGTGGGTGGTGATCAGGCCCGCGGCCAGCGGCCCGATCAGCGCCGGCAGCACCCACCCCGCGGCGAAGGCGCCGAACAGCCGGGGGCGCAGCTCCGAGGAGTACCCCTGCCCGGCGATGACGTACAGCAGCACGATCACGACGCCGGCCCCCAGGCCCTGCACCGCCCGGCCCAGGACGAGCACGGCCATGTGCTGGGCGAGGCCGGCGATCAGCAGGCCGGTGGCGAACAGCAGCACGCCGGCGATCACGCCGGGCCGCGGCGAGCGCCGGTCCCCCACCTCGCCGCCGACGACCATGCCGACGACCGAGGTGATCAGGAAGGCGCTGAAGGCCCACGCGTACCAGGCCACGCCGTCGAGCTCGCCCACCGCGCTGGGCATCGCCGTTCCCACGGCCATCGCCTCGAAGGCGACGAGGGTGACGAGGGTGAGCAGTCCGATGGTGGTCCGGCGGTGGTCGGCGTCCCAGATGCCGGGTGCCACGGTCCTCTCCACGAACGCCCCAACCGCCCGCCGGCGCTCCTGCTTCCCGGACCCGGGAACGCATCGAGCGCCGACCCCCTGGGGGACCGGCGCTCGACGGGTGGAACGGGTGCTGCTACTTGCGAGCGGTGATCAGCTCGGTCGCCTGCGGGACGACGGTGTTGAGGTCACCGATGACACCGAAGTCGGCGAGCTCGAAGATCGGCGCCTCCGGGTCCTTGTTGATGGCGACGATCGTCTTCGACGTCTGCATGCCGGCGCGGTGCTGGATGGCACCGGAGATGCCGACGGCCACGTAGAGCTGCGGCGAGACGGTCTTGCCGGTCTGCCCGACCTGGAAGCTGTGCGGGTAGAAGCCGGAGTCGACCGCGGCGCGCGAGGCGCCCACGGCGGCACCGAGCGAGTCGGCGAGACCCTCGATGACCGAGAAGTTCTCGGCGCTGGCGACACCGCGACCACCGGAGACCACGATCGCGGCCTCGGTGAGCTCGGGGCGGCTGCTCTTCTGCTCGACGACCCGGTCGGTGACCTTGGCGCCCTTGGCGGCGTCCGAGACCGAGACCGAGACGGCCTGCTCGGCGCCCGCGGCCGCAGCCGGCTCCGGGGTGACCGAGTTGCCGCGCAGCGTGTAGATCGGGGTGCCGGCGGTGACCTTCGAGTGGACGATCACCGATCCGGCGAACGCGACCTGGGTCGCGGTGCCGTCGGCGGCGATCTCGGTGACGTCGGTCAGGAAACCGCTGCCGATCTTGATCGCCAGACGGGCGGCGATCTCCTTGCCCTCCGGCGAGGAGGGGATGACGACCGCAGCGGGCGACTTCTCCTGCACCAGCTGGGCGAGCACCTCGGCCTTGGGGGCGACGAGGAACTCGTCGACCTCGGCGGCCTCGGCGACGTAGACGGTGGCCGCGCCGTACTCGGCCAGCGCGTCCTTGATGCCCGCGGCGGTGCCGGGGGCGGCGATGACGACGGCGGACGGCTCACCGAGCGCACGCGCCGCGGTCAGCGCCTCGAGGGTCGTCTTGCGGACTCCTCCACCGGCCGGGTTGAGCTCGGCCAGGACCAGGACCTCTGCCATGGGTAGCTTCTCCTCTTCCTTCGATCCGGACCGGGCTCAGACGATCTTCTGGCCGGCGAGGAAGTCGACGAACTTCTGTGCGCCGTCGCCCTCATCGGTGACCTTGACGCCCTCGCCCTTGGGGGGACGGCCGGCGAAGTCGACCACCTGCGTGGTGGCGTTGGCCAGGCCGACGGTCGAGGCGTCGACGCCGATGTCGGCCAGCGACTTGGTCTCGACCGGCTTCTTCTTGGCGGCCATGATCCCCTTGAACGAGGGGTAGCGCGGCTCGTTGATCGTGTCCCAGGTGGAGACGATCGCGGGCAGCGGGGCCTCGACGGCCCAGTAGCCGCCGTCGGTCTGCCGCTCGATCTTGGCGACGCCGCCGTCCACGGTGAGCTTGCGGGCGCCGGAGAGCTGCGGGAGACCCAGCCGCTCCGCCAGCAGTGCGGGCATGACGCTCATCTGGCTGTCGGTCGCCTCGGCGCCGCAGATGATGAGGTCGTACTCGAGCTGACCCAGGGCAGCAGCCAGGACGGCGCTGATCTGCACGGCGTCCGAGCCCTTGATGGCCTCGTCCGAGATGTGCACCGCCTTGTCGGCGCCCATGGAGAGCGCCTTCCGGATGGCGTCGGTGGCGCTGTCCGGGCCGACGGTCAGCACGGTGACCTCTCCGCCCTGGGCCTCCTTGACCACGAGCGCCTCTTCGATGGCGTACTCGTCGATCTCGTTCACGACGTTGTCGGCAGCGGCGCGGGCGACGGTGTTGTCCGCCGGATCCATCTTGCGCTCGCTCCCGGAATCCGGGACCTGCTTGACCAGAACGACGATGTTCACGCCAGACCTACCTCCGCGACGGGGTCATGGGGCGCGGGCAGATAGCCCGCCAGCTCCGACCTTGGAGGTTACTTGCACGTTAAGGCTGTCAGGAACGAGGGCGGGGTGAGCCACGTCACGCTCCGTGGCGCCACGCCCCGCTCGCCGCGAATCGCCGCAGCGTGGCCGCGTGCGGCGCCAGGTCCAGCCCCTGCCCGGCGACCCACTCGTCCGAGTAGTACGTGTGCGCGTACCGCTCCCCGCCGTCGCACAGCAGGGTGACCACGCTGCCCGTGCGGCCGGCCGCGACCATCTCGGCCACCAGGGTGAAGGCGCCCCACAGGTTGGTGCCGGTGGAGCCGCCCGCCCGCCGCCCGGTGACCTCCGCCAGGTGGCGCATGGCAGCCAGCGACGCAGCGTCGGGCACCTGGATCATCCGGTCGACGATCGTCGGCACGAACGAGGGCTCCACCCGCTGCCGGCCGATCCCCTCGATCCGGGACGGCGTCCCGGTGGTCGCGTCGGGGTCGCCCTCGGCGTACCCCGGGAAGAAGGCGGAGTTCTCCGGGTCGACGACGGCGAGGCGCGTGGGGTGCCGCCGGTAGCGCAGGTACCGGCCGATGGTCGCGCTCGTCCCGCCGGTGCCGGCGCCGACCACCACCCACTCGGGCACCGGATGCCGCTCGGCGGCGAGTTGGTCGAAGATCGACTCGGCGATGTTGTTGTTGCCCCGCCAGTCGGTGGCCCGCTCGGCGAGGGTGAACTGGTCGAGGTAGTGCCCTCCGCACTCGTCGGCGAGCCGGCGGGCCTCGCCGTACATCTCCGCGGCGCGGTCGACGAAGTGGCACCGGCCGCCGTGGAACTCGATCAGCGCGATCTTCTCGGGGCTGGTCGAGCGCGGCATGACCGCCACGAACGGCAGGCCCAGCATGCGGGCGAAGTAGGCCTCGCTCACCGCCGTCGACCCGCTGGAGGCCTCCACCACGGGGCTGCCCTCGGTGATCTGGCCCGAGCAGAGCCCGTAGAGGAACAGCGACCGGGCCAGCCGGTGCTTGAGGCTGCCGGTGGGGTGGGTCGACTCGTCCTTGAGGTACAGGTCCACCCCCCACTCCGGCGGCAGCGGGTAGACCAGCAGGTGCGTGTCGGCGCTGCGCCGGGCGTCGGCCTCGACCAGGGCGACCGCCCGGTCGACCCAGGCGCGACCCCCCGGGTCGGACCGGTCGACGACGGCGGGGTCCCGGGGAGCGCTCATCCCCGGATGATCCCGTACCGCGTCGGTCAGGACGGAGGGCAGGCGCATCCTCGCGGCAGGTCGCCGGCCTGGGTCGCGCGGCAGAACCGCAGCGAGATCGCGTCGTGGGCGCTGAGCGGGTGCGGGCAGTTCCCGCAGGCGTCGGCGGGTGCGTGCTCGACGGTGGGCGTGGCGGACGGTGCGGAGGTCATGAGGAACCTGACTGGGCCGGACGACCGGCCCGCGGTGTTCTCCTGGACCTGGCAGCGGCGGCGGGCAGCCGGTGCGCGAGGAGACCCAGGACGCCCCGGACGCTACTCCTGCGGCACCACCAGCACCGGCCGCTCGGCGGGCACGACCGACACCGCCGCCCCCGGGGTGAGGTGCTGGCTGTCGGCGCTCGCGAGGTCCGCCCGCACCTCGACGCCGCCGGGCAGCGCGACCAGCAGCCGGGTGCTCGCGCCGGAGAAGGTGCGGGTGACGACGCGCCCCGGGCCACCGGCGGAGACCACCAGCGCCTCGGGCCGGACCAGCGCCTCGACCGGCCCGGCCGGGGTGGCCCCGGCGACCGGCCGACGTACGCCCAGCAGCTCGACCGCGCCGTCCGCCAGCGTCGCCGGAAGCCGGTTCATCGTGCCGACGAACTCGGCGACGAACGCCGTCGCCGGGCGCTCGTAGAGCTCGTCGGGGCTGGCGACCTGCTCCAGCCGTCCGGCCCGCATCACGCCGACCCGGTCGGCCACCGACAAAGCCTCGGCCTGGTCGTGGGTGACGAAGACGGTGGTGATGCCGAGCTCCAGCTGGATGCGGCGGATCTCCTCGCGCAGCTGCACGCGGACCTGCGCGTCCAGCGCCGAGAGCGGCTCGTCCAGCAGCAGCACCTTCGGGGCCACCGCCAGCGCGCGTGCCAACGCCACCCGCTGCTGCTGGCCGCCGGAGAGCTGGTGGGGATACCGGTCGCGGCGGTCGGCGAGGCCGACCAGCTCGAGCAGCTCGGCGGCGCGGCTGCGCTGCTCGGCGCCGCTCCGGCGGCGCACCCGCAGCCCGAAGGCGACGTTCTCGGCGACGGTCAGGTTCGGGAACAGGGAGTAGGCCTGGAACACCATGCCCATGTCCCGCTTGTTCGCCGGCGTCCCGGTGACGTCGCGGCCGTCGAGGAGCACCCGGCCGGCGTCGGGCCGGTCGAACCCGGCGATGGCCCGCAGCGCGGTCGTCTTGCCGCAGCCGGAGGGGCCCAGCAGGGCGAGGAACTCACCGCCGACGATCTCCAGGTCCAGGCCGTCGAGGGCGACGACCGAGCCGTACCGGCGGGTCAGCCCCTCGAGCCGGATGGGCACGCCGGGACGGGCGTCCGGGGCCGCGTCCGCGGTCCGCGGCGAGACGGCGGTCATGCGCTCTCCTTCGTGCCGCGCCGGCGGTCCAGCGCGGAGATCATCAGCAGCAGCATCCAGGTGACGACCAGCGAGAGCACCGAGACCGCCACCGACAGCTGCGGCGCCGAGCCCGAGATCCGCAGGATCCAGGTCGGGAAGGTCTCGAACCCGAGGATGTTGGCGAACGTGAACTCGCCCAGCACGAGGGCGAGGGTGAGGAACGCGGCGTTGAGCACCGAGGTGCGCAGCACCGGCAGGACCACCGAGACCAGCACCCGCGGCCAGGAGGCGCCCAGGTTGCGCGCGGCCTCGGTCAGCGTGCGCAGGTCCGCCCCGCGGACGCCGGAGTCCAGCGCGCGGTAGACGAACGGCAGCGCCAGCACGACGTAGGCGAAGACCAGGATCCAGGGCAGGTCGGGTTCCTGGATGGCGAAGAACGCCTCGGCGAGCCAGGTGTCGAGGAAGTAGTCCGGCGCCCAGGACAGCACGCTGCGCACGCCCACCACGAGGGCGATCGGCGGCACGACCAGCGGCATCAGGGTGAGCAGCTCGACCGTCGTCCGCAGGCGGGGCAGCCGCAGGTCCACCAGGACGACGGTCGGCACCATGAGCGCGAGCGCGATGAGCACGGTCAGCCCGGCCAGGACGAGCGAGCGGGTGAAGGACTCGGCGAAGCCGTCGGCGCCCGGGATGCCGGTGTAGTGCTCGGCGGTGAACTCCCCGGTCCCGCGGTTGCGCACGGTGAACCACACCGACGCCGCGATCGGCACCAGGAAGTACAGCCCCAGCAGGCCGAGGACGGCGAACCGCCACGCGCCGCCGCCCCGTCGTCCGGGCCGGGCCGGGGTCTCGGGTGCCACTCCCCCGGCGCCGGCGATACCCTCGGCGAGCGCCGTCATGCCAGCCACCGCTGGGTGCGCCGCTGGACCCAGGCGTAGAACGCCATGACCAGGCCGACGACGACGACCATGCCCAGGGCCAGTGCCTTGCCCAGGTTCTCCGCGCCGACGACGACGTTGCTCGACAGCGCGTCGGCGATCTGCAGGGTGACCAGCGGGACGCTGCTGCCGACGAGCGCCTTGGCGGTCGCGTAGGCGGCGAACGCGGAGGCGAACAGCAGCATCGTGGCGCCGAGCACGGGCGGCAGGAGCACCGGCCCGCCGACGTGCCGCCAGTACTGCCAGCCGCTGGCGCCGAGGTTGTCCGCCGCCTCCCGCCACTGCGGGCGCAGCGCCTCGAGCGCCGGGATGATCGTGAGGACCATCAGCGGCACGAGGAAGTAGAGGTAGACCAGGGCCAGGCCGGTCATCGAGTACAGCGAGAAGCCGCCCAGCCCGATGCCGAGGGTGTCCTGGAGCATCGCGGTGACCACGCCCTGGCTGCCGATGGTGGCGATGAAGGCGAAGGCGAGCGGGATGCCACCGAAGTTGGCGAGCACCCCGGAGGCGGTGAGGACCAGCCGGCGCAGCAGCAGCCCGCGGCGGGCCCGCAGGATGGCCACGGCCAGCGCCAGACCGAGCACGGCCGACAGCACCGCGGTGATCAGCGAGAGCTGCAGGCTGCCCAGGTAGGCGCGGCGGTAGACCCCGCCGGTGATGGTGGTGATCGAGTCGGTGGACCAGGTCTCCTCGAAGGTGACCGGGTCGGTCGCGCGGAACGCCTCGACCCCGAGCACCCCGATGGGGAGCAGCAGGAACACCGCCACGTACAGGAAGAACGGCGCCGTCCCCAGCGCCGTCAGCACGCGCCCGCGCCGGCCCCCACGACGGGGGGCCGGCGCGGGCGCGTCCGCTGCTGACGTACTCAGCCGGACATCTCCTCGTTCCAGCGGGACGTGACGACCTCCTTGGCGGCGGCCTCCTGCTCCTCGCTCGGGAAGTCGGCCTCGCCCTCGACCTCGGGGAGCGCACTGCGCGCCGCCTCGTCGGCGGTGCCCGCGGCCTCCATCTTCGGGAGCCGGACCGGGCGGGCGCCGCCCTCCAGCCAGATGTTCTGGCCCTCGTCGCTGTAGAGGAACTCCTGCCACAGCCGGGCCGCGGCGGGGTGCGGGGCGAACTTGCTGATCGCCTGGCTGTAGTAGCCGCCCATCAGCCCGTCGGAGGGCACGTGGACCTCCCACGTGGACCCGGCGGCCTCCAGCTCGTCGGTCTGCGCGGCGTTCACGTAGTCCCAGTCGAGCGAGATGGGGGTCTCACCGGCGAGCACGGTGGCCGGCGTCGACTCGACGGGGTTGAAGTTGCCGCCGGCCTTGAGGTCGACGAAGAAGTCGATGCCCGGGCCGATGTCGTCGAGGTCGCCGCCGTTGGCCAGCGCGGCGGCCCAGACACCGGCGAAGGCGGCCTGCGCCTGCGTCGGGTTGCCGTTGAGCGCGACCTGACCGGCGTAGCGCGGGTCGGCCAGCTCCTTCATCGTCGTCGGGCACACCTCGACGATCGTGGCGTTGCAGCCGATCGACAGGTAGCCGCCGTAGTCGTTGTACCAGTGGCCGTCGGGGTCCTTCTGGTCCTCGGGGATGTCCTCCCAGGTCTCCACCTGGTACGGGACGGTGAGGTCCTGCGCCTTCGCCTGGCGGGCGAAGGAGAGCCCGAGGTCGAGCACGTCGGGGGCCCGGTCCTGGCCGCGCTGGCTGGTGACGGCGTTGAGCTCGTCCTGGCTGGAGCCGTCGGGGCTGGCGCTGTTGATCTCGATGTCGTACTTCTCGCTGAAGGTCTCGAGCATCTCGCCGTAGTTGGCCCAGTCCGGCGGCAGCGCGATGACGTTGAGCTCGCCCTCGGCCTGCGCGGCCTCGACGAGCGCGTCCATCCCGCCGCCGTCCTCGACGGAGGTGGCGGTGGCCCAGTCCGAGCCGCTGCCACCGCCGGAGTCGCCGTCGTCCGAACCGCAGGCGGTCAGGGTGAGTCCCGCGGTCACGACCGCGACCGCGGTCCGCAGGGTGCTTCGTCGCACGTGTCCTCCTGGTGTGGTGCCGTCGCGCCCGGATCCCTCTGACCCCGGCACCGACGGCCTGGCGCATTGTGACCGACCGGACCGCCCGCCCGCGCCGAACGGCGCGTGAACCCTCAGCGTCCGGTGAACTCCGCCTTGCCCGGGCCGCTCTCCAGGAACGAGCGCATGCCGGTCGCCTGGTCCTCGGTGTCGAACAGCTCGGCGAACAGCCGGCTCTCCAGCGCCAGACCCTCGTCGATGGGCAGCTCGAGCCCCTCGTCGATGGCGCGCTTGGCCGCGGCCAGGGCCAGCGGCGGGCCGGCGGCGAACTTGCGCGCCATGGCGAGCGCGGTCTCGTAGACCTCGGCGTCGGGGACGACGGCGTCGGCCAGCCCGATCTCCAGGGCCTCCTCGGCGCCGACGTGCCGGCCGGTGAACACGAGGTCCTTGGCCTTGGCCGGGCCGACCAGGCGGGCCAGCCGCTGGGTGCCGCCGGCGCCGGGGATGACGCCGAGCTGGATCTCCGGCTGGCCGATCTTCGCGCGGCTGCCGAGCACCCGGAAGTCGGCGCACAGCGCCAGCTCGTAGCCGCCGCCGAGCGCGTACCCGGTGATCGCGGCGATGACCGGCTTGGGCAGCCGGGCGACGGTGCGGAAGGAGTCCTGCAGCTCGCGGCCCCAGGCCTGCATGCCCGTGCCGTCCAGCTGGGACATGGCCTTGATGTCGGCGCCGGCGGCGAACACCCGCTCCCCGCCGTAGATCACGACCGCGCGCACGTCGGCGCGCTCGCCCGCCTCGATCGCCGCGGCGCGCACCTCGAGGTGCAGCTGCTCGTCGATCGCGTTCATCTTCGGCCGGTCGAGGCGGATCGTGCCCACCCCGTCCTCCACCTGCAGGGTCACGAACTCCGGGGTCTGCGCCATGGCCGCACCTTAGCGAGCGCTGCGCGCGGTGAAGCGGCCGTCGGTGCGGGTCAGCTCCAGCGGGAGCCCGAAGGTGTCCGACAGGTTCCCGGCGGTCAGCACGTCGTCGACCGCGCCGGAGGCGACGATCTCCCCGCCGCGCAGCAGCAGGGCGTGGGTGTAGCCGGGCGGGATCTCCTCGACGTGGTGGGTGACCAGCACCTGCGCCGGTGCGTACAGGTAGCGGGCGAGGTCGGAGAGCCGGGAGACCAGGTCCTCCCGGCCACCCAGGTCCAGGCCGGCACCCGGCTCGTCGAGCAGCAGCAGCTCCGGGTCGGGCATGAGCGCGCGGGCGATCTGGGTCCGCTTGCGCTCGCCCTCGCTGAGCGTCCCGAATGCCCGGTGCGCGAACTGGGCCACGCCCCACTGCTCCATGAGCATCCCGGCACGGGTCAGGTCGTGGACGTCGTAGCGCTCCCGCCACCGGCCGACGACGGCGTACCCCGCCGAGACGACGACGTCGCCCGTCTTCTCCGACGGCGCGATCCGCTGGGTGAGCGCCGCGCTGGTCAGCCCGATGCGGGGGCGCAGCTCGAAGACGTCGACGGCGCCGAGCGTCTCGCCGAGCAGCCGCACCTCGCCGTGGGTGGGGTGCAGGAGCGCCCCGGCGAGCTGGAGCAGCGTCGTCTTCCCCGCTCCGTTGGGCCCCAGCAGCACCCAGCGCTCGTCGGCCTCCACACGCCAGTCGACGCCGCGCAGCAGGTAGGTCTCCCCGCGCACGACGTCGACCCCGGTCATCCGTACGACGGCCCCGTCAGAGGCGTCTGAGCTCGACACGCCCCCATCCAACCAACCTCGCGCATGCCACCTGCACCCCCACACCCCCGGAGTTGGCACCATCACCGCGTGACCGCATCCCCTGCCGTCGAGGTCCTCCCGGGCTCCCCCACTCCGCTCGGCGCGCACTGGGACGGCACGGGCACGAACTTCGCCCTGTGGTCGGCCGGCGCGCACGCCGTCGACCTGTGCCTCTTCGACGCCGACGGCACCGAGCACCGGCACCGGCTGACCGAGAGCACCCACCAGATCTGGCACGGCCGGGTCGGCGGCATCGGCCCTGGTCAGCGCTACGGGTACCGGGTGCACGGGCCCTACGAGCCGTCGGCCGGACAGCGGTACAACCCGGCCAAGCTGCTGCTGGACCCCTACGCGCGCGCCGTCGACGGCGAGCTGCGGTTGGACCCCGCGCTGTTCGGGCACCCGGTCGATGCCGTCGACAGCCCGGTCCCCGACGGCCAGGACTCCGCGCCGTCGGTGCCGCGCGGCGTCGTCGTCCACGACACCTTCCCGTGGGACGGCGACCGCGCGCTGCGCACGTCCTGGTCGGACACCGTCATCTACGAGGTGCACGTCAAGGGCGCGACCATGCGGCACCCCGGCGTCCCCGCGCAGCTGCGCGGCACCTACGCGGGGCTGGCCCACCCGGCGTTCGTCGAGCACCTGCAGTCCCTGGGCGTGACCGCGGTGGAACTGCTGCCGGTGCACTCCTTCGTCAGCGAGCCGCACCTGCTGCGCCGCGGGCTGACCAACTACTGGGGCTACAACACCCTCGGCTTCTTCGCCCCGCACGCCGGCTACAGCGCCTCGGGCAGCAGCGGCGGGCAGGTCACCGAGTTCAAGACGATGGTGAAGGCGCTGCACGCCGCCGGCATCGAGGTGATCCTCGACGTCGTCTACAACCACACCGCCGAGGGCGACCAGACCGGCCCGACGCTGTCGCTCAAGGGCATCGACAACGCCGGCTACTACCGCGTGGACGGGGCGAACCCGGCGCGGTACACCGACTTCACCGGCTGCGGCAACACCCTCGACGTCCGCCGCTCACCGGTGCTGGCCCTGCTCATGGACTCGCTGCGCTACTGGGTCACCGAGATGCACGTGGACGGATTCCGGTTCGACCTCGCGCCGGCGCTGGCCCGCTCCACGGAGGACTTCGACCGGTTCTCCGGGTTCTTCGACGTGGTGCACCAGGACCCGGTGGTCAGCCAGGTGAAGCTGATCGCCGAGCCGTGGGACGTCGGCCCCGGCGGCTACCAGGTGGGCAACTTCCCGCCGCCGTGGACGGAGTGGAACGCCGCCTACCGGGACACCGTGCGCGACGTGTGGTCCGGCGCGCACGTGGGTGTCCGCGACCTCGCCTACCGGCTCACCGGCTCCTCGGACCTGTACCGCTCCGACGGCCGGCGCCCCTTCGCCAGCATCAACTTCGTCACCGCCCACGACGGCTTCACCCTGCGCGACCTGGTCACGTACCAGGACAAGCGGAACGAGGCCAACGGCGAGGAGAACCGGGACGGCGAGAGCCACAACCGCGGGTGGAACTGCGGCGTCGAGGGCGAGACCGACGATGTCGCCGTCACCGCGCTGCGCCGCCGACAGGTGCGCAACCTGCTCGGCACGCTGCTGCTCTCCACCGGGGTGCCCATGCTCACCGCCGGTGACGAGCTCGGCCGCACCCAGCGCGGCAACAACAACGCCTACTGCCAGGACACCGAGCTGTCCTGGCTGGACTGGTCGCAGGTCGACGAGGAGCTGCGCGCCTTCGTCGCCCACGTGCTGGCGCTCCGCCGGTCGGCGCCGGTGCTGCGGCAGGAGGCGTTCTTCGAGGGCCACGAGCTGCCCGGGACCGGCGGCACCCGCGACCTGGCCTGGTTCGCCCCCGACGGCAAGCAGCTCACCACGACCGACTGGTTCGACACCGGCCTGCAGACGATCGGCATGTACCTCGACGGCCGCGGCATCCGGGCGCGCGACGCCCTCGGCCGGCCGGTGGTCGACGACTCGTACCTGATCTGGCTGCACGCCGGCGCCGAGCCGGTGACCCTCGAGCTGCCGGCCGCGCCGTGGGCCGATGGCTACGAACTCGTCGTCTCCACCGAGTACGCGACCGGAGCCCCGCCGGCGACGGCGGTCGTGGCGCCCAGCCCTGTGGAGCTACCGGGCCGGTGCGTGTGGGTGCTCAAGGTGCTCCGCCGCCCCTGACCGCTCGACGCGCCCGCCGCCGCATTGCGGGCGTTGTTCGCACATTGCGGGCCCTGCAGCACCCGCAATGCACGCACAACACCCGCAGAGTGCGCCGAGGCCCCGGCTACTCGGGCTGCTCGAAGGTGATGACGGTCCAGCCGAGGAGCAGCCGGTCGCCGTCGGAGAGGGGGTGCGGCTGGCCGGGCTCGAGCTGGGTCCACTCGGTGGCCTCGGGGCCGGCGACGTGGGTGCCGTTGAGCGACCCGAGGTCGACCAGCGACACCTCGGTGCCCGAGCGGGTCAGGGCGGCGTGCGCCGAGGAGAGCACGTTCTGGGTGTCCGCGATCGGCACGGGACGGGCGGTGCCGGCGGTGACCATCTCGTGGTTGTCGGGACGGCGCCCCAGCACGAGGTCCTCGTCCACGGTGACGACCAGTCCGTCGTCGAACCGGAGCAGCGGCACGGATCCCGCGGGCGCGTCGGAGTCGGCGTCCGGCCGCCAGAACGCGGTCTGCTCGCCGGACTCGGCGGGCGCGCCGACCCGGCTGGAGCCGCTGGCCGCACCCGAGCCGAAGCCGGCGTCGGACCCGGCGAGGAACGACGACGCCGCAGGCGAGGACGGCGCGGCCGCAGCGACCGGCGCCGCAGCGGCAGCGGTTCCGTGCAGCGTCGCCCCGGAACCGGGCACGGTGCCCTCGACGAGGTCGAACGTCACACCGGAGGCGGCCTGCGAGGCGGCGGACCCGGGGCCGACGTAGAGCGTGCGGCCGAGCGCGAACCCGGAGGCGAGGGTCCCGCCGTCGACCGAGGAGCCGGAGACCGGCACACCGTCGACGGAGAGCTGACCCTTGCCGGACCACAGCGCGACACCGGTGCCCGCACCGGCGTCGGTCAGGACGAGGGCGAAGGACGCGCTGCCGGAGCCGAGCGACCCCGCCTGCGCGGCGACGGCGGTCAGCACCTGCTCGGCGCCGGGGCCGGTGACCCCGAGGCATGCGTGCAGGGCCGCCACGAGGGCGGGGGAACCTGGCGCGTCCACCCACAGCAGACCGCCGTCGCGGCGGGCGACGACGGCGTCTCCGGGCAGGACTTCACAGCGGTCGGGCATGGCGGCCAGCCTAGTGATGCCCAACCGACTTCGTCGCCCGGCCGCCCCCGCCACGCCGTACCCGGACCACGTCACAGCGAACGGGTGGGACGAGCGTGACGGGAGCGTCGCGACGGGTGATCAGGCGGTCGTCACGACCCCGAGCTCGGCCGGATCGGCCAGGTGCTCGGAGTGCGGGAGCACGCGCACCGTGTAGCCGAACGCGCCGGTGCGCTCCAGCGGGACGGTGGCGGTGAACCAGTGCCGGGAGCCCTCGGTCTGCTCGTGCGCCATGGGCACCGAGGTGACCTCGTGCAGCCCGTCGGCGTCGTCGACCCGCCCGTAGGCGGCCTGCACCTCGACGTCACCCGGCTCCAGCCCGGGCAGCTCCACCTCGGCGCGCAGCGCCAGGGTCGAGCCGATCTCGGGGGTGTCGCCGGCGCCCGTCGCCTCGACGTGCGCGACGCGGACGGTCGACCAGTTGTGCAGCAGGTGCGCCCGCCACTGCGCCTCGGCGCGCGCCGGGGCGTAGCCCTCCCCCGCCATCACGCGTGCCGACTGCGCCGCCGGCACGTAGAGCGCCTGGACGTAGTCGCGCACCATGCGGGTGGCCAGCACCTTCGGGCCGGTCTCGCGCAGCGTGTGGCGGACCATCTCCACCCAGCGCGCCGGCACGCCCTCGGCGTCGCGCTCGTAGAACCGCGGCAGCACCTGGGTGGACAGCAGGTCGTAGATCGCCCGCGCCTCCACCTCGTCGCGGCGGTCGGCGTCCGCGACGCCGTCGGCCGTGGGGATCGCCCAGCCGTTCTGGCCGTCGAACCACTCGTCCCACCAGCCGTCGCGGATGGAGAGGTTCAGCCCGCCGTTGAGCGCCGACTTCATCCCCGAGGTGCCGCAGGCCTCCAGCGGCCGCAGCGGGTTGTTCAGCCAGACGTCGCAGCCCCAGTACAGGTAGCGGGCCATCCCGATGTCGTAGCCGGGCAGGAACGCGATGCGGTGCCGGATCTCGGGGTCGTCGGCGAACTCGACCATCTGCTGGATCAGCTTCTTGCCGCCGTCGTCGGCGGGGTGGCTCTTGCCGGCGATGACCAGCTGCAGCGGGCGGGCCGGGTCCAGCAGCATCGCCTTGAGCTTGGCCGGGTCGCGCAGCATCAGGGTCAGCCGCTTGTAGCTCGGCACCCGCCGGGCGAACCCGATGGTGAGGACGTCGGGGTCGAAGGCGGTGTCGGTCCAGCCGACCTCGGCCTCGGTGGCGCCACGGGACAGCGCGGTCTCGCGGATCCGGCGGCGCACCTCGTCGACCAGCCGGCCGCGCAGGGTGCGCCGGATCGCCCAGAGGTCACCCGCGGGGATCTTGTCGACGCCGTCGAAGTGCACCGGCCCGTCGACGACGACCGGGTCGCCCTGGCTCGAGGTCTGGGTGCCCATCTCGACCAGCTCGCGCGCGGTCCAGGTCGGCGCGTGCACGCCGTTGGTGATCGAGCCGATCGGCACGTCGCGCTCGTCGAAGCCCGGCCACAGGTTGCTGAACATGCCCCGGCTCACGTGGCCGTGCAGCTCGCTCACGCCGTTCGCGCGCTGGCCCAGCCGCAGGCCCATGTGAGCCATGTTGTACTTCGACGGGTCCTCCTCGGCGCCGAGCGCGAGCAGGTCGTGCAGCGGGACGCCGAACCCGGCGAAGTACCGCTCGATGAGGGCCTTCGGGAAGCGGTCGATGCCGGCCGGCACCGGCGTGTGGGTGGTGAACACCGTGCCCGCGCGCACCGCCTGCAGCGCCTCGGGGAACGCCAGCCCGTGCGACTCCATCAGCTCGCGGATGCGCTCCAGGCCGAGGAAGCCGGCGTGGCCCTCGTTCGCGTGGAAGACCTCCGGCGCCGGGGTGCCGGTGCGCAGGCAGTAGGCCCGCAGCGCCCGGACGCCGCCGATGCCGAGCAGCATCTCCTGGCGCAGGCGGTGGTCCTCGTCGCCGCCGTAGAGCCGGTCGGTGACGCCGCGCTCGGCCGGCGCGTTCTCCTCGATGTCGCTGTCGAGCAGCAGCAGCGAGACGCGGCCGACCTGGGCGCGCCAGACGTGCGCGAACAGGGTGCGTCCCTCGGGCAGCGGCACGTTGATGACCACGGCGGTGCCGTCGGGCTCGCGGAGCAGCTTGACCGGGAGGCCGTGCGGGTCGAGGGAGGGGTAGTGCTCGAGCTGCCAGCCGTCGGCCGACAGCCCCTGCTCGAAGTAGCCACCCCGGTAGAGGAGCCCGACACCGATCAGCGGGACACCGAGGTCGGAGGCCGCCTTCAGGTGGTCCCCGGCCAGGATGCCCAGCCCGCCCGAGTACTGCGGCAGCACCTCGGTGATGCCGAACTCGGCGGAGAAGTAGGCGATGCTCGCGGGCGCATCGGCGCCCAGCGACTGGTACCAGCGCGGGGTGGAGAGGTACTCCTCCAGGTCGTCGACGGCGTCCTGCAGGCGGCGGACGAACTTGCGGTCCGCGGCCAGCGCGGCCAGCCGCTCGGCCGAGACCTCCCCGAGGGCCTTGACCGGATCGCCCCCGCAGCGCTTCCAGAGCGCCGGGTCGAGGGTCTCGAACAGGTCCCGGGTCTCGGGGTGCCACGACCAGCGGAGGTTCATCACCAGCTGGGAGAGCGGGAGCAGCGGCTCCGGGAGGGCGGCGCGGACGGTGAAACGGCGGAGGGCTCTCACCCGGTCGAGACTATCCAGCTACAGCGCCACCGCCAGAGGGGACGGACCACTCCGTCACCTCCGCCCCACGCGTACCACGCCCGTCCCCCACCCGTACGGGTACTCGCCGAGGTGCCCACACCCCGGTACCTCGATAGCGTGACGGGGATGAATGGCCGCGCTGACCTCCGCCTCGGCATCACCGATGTCTCCCCCGTCGTCTCCTGCGGGTCCTTCTCGGCCCGTGCGGTCGTCGGCGAACACCTGCCGGTCACCGCCACCGTGTTCCGCGAGGGACACGACGCGGTCGCCGCGAACGTGGTCTGGAGTCCTCCCGGCGAGGAGGACGCGACTCCCCCGCTGCGCCGCATGGCGCGCTTCGGGGAGGAGCCCGACCGCTGGCTGGCGACAGTCGTCCCCGATCGCGAGGGGCCCTGGACCTTCCGCATCGAGGCGTGGAGCGACCCGCTGGCCACCTGGCGGCACGCCGTCGAGGTGAAGATCGAGGCCGGCCAGGGCGCCGACGAGCTGGCCAACGACCTCGAGGAGGGCGCTCGCCTCCTCGACCAGGTCGCGGCCGAGGCCGACGCCGACGCCGACTGGCGCGACCGGGTGGCTGCCGCGGCCGCGGCGCTCCGTGACGACACCCAGGAACTCACCGTCCGGGTGGCCCCCGCGCTGGCCTCGGGCCTGCAGCGGTACCTGCACGAGCACCCGGTGCGCGAGCTGGTCACCACCACCGAGCGCTTCGAGGTGTTCGTCGACCGGCCCCGCGCCCTGTACGGCGCCTGGTACGAGTTCTTCCCGCGCTCCGAGGGCTCCGTCGTCGCCGGCGTCCCGACGCACGGCACCTTCACGACCGCCGCCGACCGGCTGCCGGCCATCGCCGACATGGGCTTCGACGTCGTCTACCTGCCGCCGATCCACCCCATCGGCACGGTGAACCGCAAGGGCCCGAACACCGCGCAGTTCCCCGGTGGCAACCCGCACGAGATCGCGCCGGACGACGTCGGCTCCCCCTGGGCGATCGGCAGCGCCGAGGGCGGCCACGACGCGGTGCACCCGCAGCTGGGCACCCTCGACGACTTCAAGGCCTTCGTGGCCCGCACCCGCGAGCTGGGCATGGAGGTCGCGCTGGACTTCGCGCTGCAGGCCGCGCCCGACCACCCGTGGGTGGCCGAGCACCCGGAATGGTTCACCACCAAGCCGGACGGCACCATCGCCTACGCGGAGAACCCGCCGAAGAAGTACCAGGACATCTACCCCGTCAACTTCCACAACGACCCCGAGGGCATCTACGCCGAGTGCCTGCGGGTGGTCCGGGTGTGGATGGACGCCGGGGTTCGCATCTTCCGGGTCGACAACCCGCACACCAAGCCGCTGAACTTCTGGCACTGGCTGATCTGGGAGGTCAAGAAGACCGACCCGGACGTGCTGTTCCTGGCCGAGGCGTTCACGCGGCCGCCGATGATGCACCAACTGGCGCGGATCGGGTTCACGCAGTCCTACACCTACTTCACCTGGCGCACCGAGCGCGGCGAGATCGAGGACTACGGCCGCGAACTCGCCGAGAACGCGCACTACATGCGGCCCAACTTCTTCGTGAACACCCCGGACATCCTCCACGAGTCGCTGCAGTTCGGCGGCCCGCCGATGTTCAAGATCCGGGCCGTGCTCGCCGCGATGATGAGCCCGACCTGGGGCGTCTACTCGGGTTTCGAGCTGTTCGAGCACGTCGCGGTCAAGCCGGGCAGCGAGGAGTACCTCGACAGCGAGAAGTACCGGCTGCGCCCGCGTGACTGGGCCGGCGCCGAGGCCGCCGGCCGCAGCCTGGCGCCCTACCTGCGCCGCCTCAACGAGGCCCGCCGCGCGCACCCGGCCCTGCAGCAGCTGCGCACGCTGCACTTCCACCCGGTCGACAACCCGAACCTCCTCTGCTTCTCCAAGACCGACCCGGGCTCGAACGACGCGGTGATCGTCGTGGTGAACCTGTCCAGCCGCGACACCCAGATCGGGACGACGGCGCTGGACCTGTCCGCTCTCGGCCTGGACTGGCACGAGCGCTTCGCCGTCACCGACGAGCTCAGCGGCGCCCGCTACGACTGGGGCCAGTTCAACTACGTGGAGCTCGATCCCTTCCGCGAGCCCGCGCACGTCTTCGCGGTCACGTTCCCCCGCCCCGTGCAGTTCCCGCCCCCGGTCTCCTGACCAGGGACGTCCCGACCGCCCATCCGCGACTCACCGAGGGCTCTCCGCACCGATGACCGTTCCCGTTCCCGAGTCCGCCCCGAAGCACTCGGCACTGCCCCCTCCGGGCACCGACCCCGAGTGGTACAAGCGCGCCGTCTTCTACGAGGTGCTCGTCCGCGGCTTCGCCGACAGCAACTCCGACGGCGTGGGCGACATCCGCGGCATGATCGACAAGCTGGACTACCTGCAGTGGCTCGGCGTCGACTGCCTGTGGCTGCCCCCGTTCTTCGCCTCGCCGCTGCGCGACGGCGGGTACGACGTCAGCGACTACACCGCCGTCCTGCCCGAGTTCGGCGACATCGAGGACTTCAAGGAGTTCCTCGAGGCCGCGCACTCCCGCGGCATGCGGGTGATCATCGACTTCGTCATGAACCACACCTCGGACCAGCACCCCTGGTTCCAGGCCAGCCGCAGCGATCCGGACGGCGACTATGGCGACTTCTATGTCTGGGCCGACGACGACACCGGCTACGCCGACGCGCGCATCATCTTCGTCGACACCGAGAGCTCGAACTGGACCTTCGACCCGGTGCGCAAGCAGTACTTCTGGCACCGGTTCTTCTCCCACCAGCCCGACCTCAACTTCGAGAACCCGAAGGTGCGCGAGGCGATCATCGACGCCCTGCGCTTCTGGCTGGACCTCGGCATCGACGGCTTCCGGCTCGACGCCGTGCCCTACCTCTTCGAGGAGGAGGGCACCAACTGCGAGAACCTGCCGCGCACCCACGAGTTCCTCAAGGAGGTGCGCAAGGTCGTCGACGCCAACTACCAGGACGTCGTGCTGCTCTGCGAGGCGAACCAGTGGCCGGCCGACGTCGTCGAGTACTTCGGCGAGAACGGCGACGAGTGCCAGATGGCGTTCCACTTCCCGGTGATGCCGCGCCTGTTCATGGCCGTGCGGCGGGAGCAGCGCTTCCCGATCTCGGAGATCATGGCCCAGACGCCGGACATCCCCGACAACTGCCAGTGGGGTGTCTTCCTGCGGAACCACGACGAGCTCACGCTCGAGATGGTCTCCGACGAGGAGCGCGACTACATGTGGGACGAGTACGCCAAGGACCCCCGCATGAAGGCCAACATCGGCATCCGGCGGCGGCTCGCGCCGCTGCTGGACAACGACGTCAACACCCTCGAGCTGTTCAACGCACTGCTCCTGTCGCTGCCCGGGTCGCCGGTCCTCTACTACGGGGACGAGATCGGCATGGGCGACAACATCTGGCTCGGTGACCGCGACGGCGTCCGGACCCCGATGCAGTGGACACCGGACCGCAACGGCGGCTTCTCCACCGCGGACCCGCAGCGGATGTACCTGCCGCTGAACCAGGACCCGGTCTACGGCTACCAGGTGACCAACGTCGAGTCCCAGCTGCGCAACACCAACTCGCTGCTGCAGTGGGTGCGCCGGATGATCCAGGTGCGCGGCCAGCACCCGACCTTCGGCCTCGGCACCTTCGAGGAGATCGGCTCGCGCAACCCGACCGTGCTGTCCTTCGTCCGCAGGTTCGGCGACGACATCGTGCTGTGCGTGAACAACTTGTCCCGGTTCCCGCAGCCGGTGGAGCTGGACCTGCGCGAGTTCGAGGGCTACACCCCGGTCGAGCTGACCGGCCGGGTCGAGTTCCCGCAGATCGGCGTCCTGCCGTACATGCTCACGCTGGCCGGGCACGGCTTCTACTGGTTCGAGCTCTCGAAGCCGGCCGAGCCCGCCGCCGACGAGACCGAGGACTGGGAGAGCACCGGCAGCAGCGCCATCGCCGACTCCCTGCTCGCCGCGGGGGTGGTCAGCGCGGCGGAGGAGCGGCCCGGCGACAACCTCCCCGCCCCCGACGACTCCGCGGGAGGATCCCGATGAAGGCACTGGCCGACCTGCTCCGCGACTGGATGCCGGTGCAGCGCTGGTTCGGGAGCAAGGGCCGCGAGTGGGCCGACGTGACCGAGGACGGCTTCTTCCTCGACCGCAGCGACCCGGTGCTCTCCGTGCACCGGGTGCGGGTCACGTACGCCGACGGCGGCGCCGACACCTACCTCGTCCCGATCTCCTGGCGGGACTCCGAGGTCGAGGAGCTCGCCAGCGCCTACATCGGCGTCGTGATCGGCGACGAGGGCCGCGCGTCGCACGCCTACGACGGGATGCGCGACCGGGACGCGACCACCCCCTGGCTGATCCACCTGGTCAACGCCTCGACCGTCGGGCCGATGCACTTCCACCCGGCGGGCGTCGCCTACATCCCCGAGGGCCTGCCCGGCGACATCGTCTCGACCGAGCAGAGCAACACCTCGCTGGTGTACGGGTCGGAGGCGATCTTCAAGCTGTTCCGGCGGCTCGAGCCCGGCCTCAACCCCGACGTCGAGGTGCACGACGCGCTGCGCCGGTCGGAGAACCCGCACATCGCGCCGCTGCTCGGGCACATCGAGATCGACGACCCCGACCCGGCGAACGAGCCGGCGACGGTCGCGATGCTGCAGACCTTCGTGCCCAACGCCAGCGACGGCTGGCGGCTGGCCACCGCGAGCGTGCGCGACCTCTACGCCGAGGGCGACCTGCACGCCGACGAGGTGGGCGGCGACTTCGCGGCCGACAGCGAGCGGCTCGGGGCGGCCACGGCCTTGGTCCACCGGGACATGGCCGCCGTGCTGCCCACGGAGCCGGCCGACAGCGGCTGGTACGCCGACGTGGCGCGGCAGATGAACGAACGCCTGGACGCCGCCGTCCAGATCGTGCCGCAGCTCGCCGAGCACGTCGACGGCCTCCGACAGGTCTACGCGGCCGTGGCCGGGAGCACCGAGCCCCTCGTCCGCCAGCGGGTGCACGGCGACCTGCACCTCGGCCAGGTGCTGCGGACGGCGACCGGCTGGATCGTGCTGGACTTCGAGGGCGAGCCCGCCCGGCCGCTGGCCTCGCGCCGGGAGCTCGACAGCCCCCTCCGGGACGTCGCCGGGATGCTGCGCAGCTTCGACTACGCGGCACGGCACATGCTGGTCGAGCAGCCCGACGACTCGCAGCGCGCCTACCGCGCGCAGGAGTGGGCCGAGCGGAACCGGGCCGCCTTCTGCGCCGGGTACTCCGAGGCCAGCGGCCTCGACCCGTGCGGCGACTCACCACTCCTTCGGGCGTTCGAGGCGGACAAGGCGGTTTACGAGTGCGTCTACGAGGCACGGAACCGTCCGCACTGGCTGATGATCCCGCTCGACTCACTGTCCCGGCTCACCGGCCGCGACTGACGCACGAACCCGAGGCCATCACATCGACGAGCAGGGCACCGGAGGAAACGCAACGATGAGCAGCGATGACCGGAAGGACCCGGTGGCCGACAAGGACGACCTGCAGCGCGCCGTGGAGAAGCGGGTGGCCGACGTGGAGGCGGCCGCCGGCAACGAGCCGGTGATCAACGCCCCGGCGAAGAAGGCCCCGGCCCGCAAGGCGGCCGCGAAGAAGGCGCCGGCGAAGAAGGCCGCCGCGGCCGGCGAGACCGCTCCCGCGACGAAGGCCCCGGCCCGCAGGACCGCGAAGCGCGCTCCGGCGAAGAAGGCCGTCGCCACCGGAAACGTCGCCCCTCCCGGGGAGACGACGACCGACGAGCAGCCGACCACCGCCTCGACCGCACCCGAGGGCGGCCCCACCACGGTGCCGCCGGTGGTCGCGCCGGCCCCGATCGCCGAACCCGGCGACCCGACGGGCAGCCCGGCCGGACCGCCGGAGGCGCCCGACCGGGACCCGGCCGAGCCGAGCACGCCGCAGGCCCCCGAGGGATCCGCGGCCGGCGGGCCCTCCGCTGCGGGCGAGCAGCCCTCCCTCGCCGAGGTCGGCGAGGAGGATCTGCGCGCGATCGTCGAGGGCTGGTCGCACGACCCGCACCGCGTCCTCGGCGCGCACGAGGCCGCCGAGGGCTGGGTCGTCCGGACGCTGCGCCCCGACGCGGTCTCGGTGACGGTGATCGCCGAGGACGGCAGCCGCGCCGAGGCTCGCCGGGTGCACGACGGCGGCATCCACGAGGCCGCGCTCCCCGCCCAGCCGGGCGACTACCGCATCGAGGTGGAGTACCCCGACAGCGAGGGCGGCACGTCCCGCTACGTCGTCGACGACCCCTACCGCTGGCTGCCCACCCTCGGGCCACTGGACGAGCACCTCATCCGCGAGGGACGGCACGAGCGGCTGTGGGAGGTGCTCGGCGCGCACGTGCGGCGATACGACACCCCGCGCGGCGCCGTCGAGGGCGTGTCCTTCGCCGTCTGGGCGCCCAACGCCCGCGGCGTGAAGGTCACCGGCGACTTCGACTACTGGGAGGCGCGGGCCTACCCGATGCGCTCGCTGGGCTCCTCCGGCGTGTGGGAGATCTTCGTGCCCGGCGTCCCGGTGGGGAGCCGGTACCGCTACCACGTGCTCGGTGCCGACGGCGTGTGGCGGGAGAAGTCCGACCCGATGGCCTTCGCCACCGAGGTGCCCCCGCTCAACGCCTCGGTCGTCAGCGAGAGCACCCACGAGTGGAACGACGACGCCTGGCTCGCCCAGCGGGCCGAGGCCGGCTGGCACGAGAAGCCGATGAGCGTCTACGAGGTGCACGCCGGCTCCTGGCGGCAGGGCCTGTCGTACCGGGAGATGGCCGACGAGCTCGTCGACTACGTCGTCGCGGCGGGCTTCACCCACCTCGAGTTCATGCCGCTGGCCGAGCACCCGTTCGGCGGGTCGTGGGGCTACCAGGTCACCTCGTACTACGCGCCCACCTCGCGCTTCGGCAGCCCCGACGACCTGCGCTACCTGATCGACCGCGCCCACCAGGCCGGCATCGGCGTCATCGTCGACTGGGTGCCGGCGCACTTCCCCAAGGACGAGTGGGCGCTGGCCCGTTTCGACGGCACCCCGCTGTACGAGCACGGCGACCCTCGCCGCGGCGAGCAGCTCGACTGGGGCACGCTGGTCTTCGACTTCGGCCGCTCCGAGGTCCGCAACTTCCTCGTCGCCAACGCGCTGTTCTGGTGCAAGGAGTTCCACATCGACGGCATCCGCGTCGACGCGGTCGCCTCGATGCTCTACCTGGACTACTCGCGCACCGAGTGGCTGCCGAACAAGTACGGCGGCCGGGAGAACCTCGAGGCGGTCGCGTTCCTCCAGGAGTTCAACGCCACCGTCTACCGCGAGATCCCCGGCGTCGTCACGATCGCCGAGGAGTCGACCGCGTGGCCGGGCGTCACCCGCCCCACCCACCTGGGCGGTCTGGGCTTCGGCTTCAAGTGGAACATGGGCTGGATGCACGACTCGCTGGCCTACGTGGAGCGGGAGCCGGTCCACCGCAGCTTCCACCACGGCCAGCTCACGTTCTCGATGCACTACGCCTACTCCGAGAACTTCGTGCTGCCGATCAGCCACGACGAGGTCGTGTACGGCAAGGGCTCGATGCTGCGGAAGATGCCTGGGGACCGCTGGCAGCAGCTGGCCAACCTGCGCGCCTACTACGCCTACATGTGGGCCCACCCCGGCAAGCAGCTGCTGTTCATGGGCTCGGAGTTCGCCCAGGACTCCGAGTGGGCCGAGAGCCGCTCGCTGGACTGGTGGCACCTCGACGACCCCGCCCACCGCGGGATCCTGCAGCTGGTCACCGACCTCAACGGCCGGTACCGGGAGCTGGACGCGCTCTGGGCGCACGACGTCGACCGCTCGGGGTTCCAGTGGATCGACGCGAACGACGCCGGCGGCAACACGCTGTCCTTCCTGCGGTACGGGAAGGCAGCAGGTCCGGCCGCCGTCGGCGAGGACGGCGAGGACGCCGCACAGGTGGACGACCAGAGCCGCTCCGCGCTGGCCTGCGTGGTCAACTTCTCCGGCGCGCCGCACCACGAGTACCGGATCGGTCTCCCCCGGGCCGGCTTCTGGCGCGAGGTGCTCAACTCCGACGCCGAGCTCTACGGCGGTTCGGGGGTGGGCAACCTCGGCGGCGTCGAGGCGGTCGCCGAGCCGTGGCACGGGCAGCCGTACTCGGCCACGATCGCGGCCCCGCCGCTCGGGACCGTCTGGTTCCTGCACGAGGCCTGACCCGGCGGCGACGGGGTAACGGTCCGCACGTGCAAACGGGAAGAGGACGACGACGGCGGCGGTGGGCGGAGCTCACCGCCGCCGCGTTCTCCCTCGTCTCCCTGACCGGCTGCTCGGTGGTCGTCACCGGCCTGGCCAGCCCCGCACGGCCCCCGGTGACCGACGTCGGGGTCGGTGACACCGGCGTCGTCGGCGCGACCGACGAGGAGGTCGACGTGCTGGCCCGCAACGCGCTCGCCGACCTCGAGACGTACTGGGGCGAGCAGTTCCCCGCGGTGTTCGGCACCCCCTTCGAGCCGCTCACCGGCGGCTACTTCAGCGTCGACCCCGGCAACGCCGACCCCGCCGTCTACCCGCGCGGCATCGGCTGTGGCAGCGTCGCCGGCGACGTCGAGGACAACGCCTTCTACTGCGTCGCCCCCGACGCCCCGAACTCCGACTCGATCAGCTACGACCGCACCTTCCTCGCCGACCTCGGCGCGGAGTTCGGCCGCTTCCTCCCGGCGCTGGTGATGGCGCACGAGTTCGGCCACGCGGTGCAGGCCCGGGTGGGCGGGCCGGCGGCCTCCATCGCGGCCGAGACCCAGGCCGACTGCTTCGCCGGCACCTGGACCCGCTGGGTCGCCGAGGGCGAGGCCGAGCACTCGGTCCTGCGCACGCCCGAGCTCGACGAGCTACTGCGCGGCTACCTCCTGCTGCGCGATCCGGTCGGTACCGGAGCCGGCGAGGAGCAGGCGCACGGCTCCTACTTCGACCGGGTGGCCGCCTTCCAGGAGGGCTTCGACGGCGGCGCCGAGGCCTGCCGGGACGACTTCGGGCCGAACCGCGAGTTCACCCAGGCGGAGTTCACGGACGCGGAGATCGCGACGGGGGGCAACGCCTCCCCCGGTCAGCTGCTGACCATCATCGAGACCTCTCTCCCCACGGTGTGGCAGGAGGTCCTGGGCGACGACTTCGATCCGCCCACCATCGAGTCCTTCGACGGCGACGCCCCCGGCTGCGCGGCTGATCCCGACCTCGACCTCGTCTACTGCGCCGACGAGAACCTGATCGGCTTCGACGCGACCGACCTCGCCGGGCCGGCGTACGAGGAGATCGGCGACTTCGCCGTCGCCACCGCCGTCGCGCTGCCGTACGCCCTCGCCGTTCGGGATCAGCTCGGGCTGTCGATCGACGACGAGGAGGCGGTGCGCTCGGCGGTCTGCCTCACCGGCCTGTACGCCGGGCAGTTCGCCCGGGCGGGCGCCGGCGACACCTCCATCTCACCCGGTGACGTGGACGAGAGCGTGCAGTTCCTGCTGACCTTCGGCCGCGAGCCGTCGGTCGTGCCGGACGCCGACCTCTCCGGTTTCCAGCTGGTCGACCTGTTCCGCAACGGCTACGTGGACGGCATCGACGCCTGCGGCGTCGACTCTCAGTAGAGGGCGGTGGTCAACGCGCGGCGGGCGGGGCCGACCCGCGGGTCCTGGTCGCCGACGACGGCGAACAGCTCCACCAGGTGCTTGCGGGCCTGGTCGCGCTCCTCCCCCGCGGTGCGGCGGATGACGGCCAGCAGCCGCTCGAAGGCGCCGTCGACGTCGCCGGTGCCGAGAAGGAAGTCCGCCGCCCGGGTCTGCGCCGCGATGTCGTCCGGTGCGGCGTCGGCCGCGGCCAGGGCGTCGGGCCCGGCCTCCTCGGCCCGGCGGAACAGCCGCACCTGCTGGAGCGCGATGCCGGCGTCGGGGTGGGTGGGCTCCTCGGCGAGGATCGCCTCGTAGGCGGCCTCCGCGGCGGCGAGGTCACCGCGCTCGAGCGCCGCCTCGGCGGCGTCCAGGCGCGGGTCGTCCTCGACCTCGGGCTCGGTCTCGCCGTCGGCGGGCAGGGCGCCGCCGGTGGTCGCGCGGAGCAGCTCCGCGACGAACTCCCGCGCCTGCTCCTCGGGGATGGCGCCGTTGAACTCGGCGATCAGCTGCCCCTGCCACACGGCCTTCACCGCCGGGATGCCCTGCACCCGCAGCCCCTGGGCGAGCGCCTGGTTGGCGTCGACGTCGACCTTGGCCAGCACCCAGGAACCGCCGCCTTCGGCGGCCAGCCGCTCGAGCACCGGGGAGAGCTGCTTGCACGGCCCGCACCACTCGGCCCACAGGTCCAGCACCACCGGCACCTGGAAGGAGCGGTCCAGCACCTCGGTCTGGAACGTCGCCTCGGTGACGTCGACGACGGCGCTGCCGGGGGCCCCGGCGGGGGCCGCGGCGCTCGGCGGCGGAGCGGCCGCGGCCCGCGCGGCCGCCTCCGATCGCGCCTTGACGGCGGCGAGATCGACGGCCCCGGCCATGGTGGCGGCCATCTGGGCCTGCGCGCGCGGGTCGGGGCGTCCGGGGCGGGTCGGCTGCATGACCTCGATCATCCCACCGCGCGGACGGGCGTGTCGGGTGCGGGTCGGTCAGCGGTCGCGGTGCCCGGAAAAGCTCACCACCTGCTGGAAGGTCGGCCGGTTCTGCCAGTCGATGTCCCGCACCCCGATGACGCCGGTGGCCGTGGACCGGATGTCGTCGGCGTGCTTGTCGTAGGTCAGCTCCGCCACCGAGGCCACGCCCTGCTCGGCGAGGAGCCGGTCGACGGCGGCGCGGAGGGACGCCCGCAGCGCGCCGGTGCACCGCACCTCCTCACCACCGCCGCAGTAGGCGCGCGACCAGCCGCCCTCCTCCTCGGCCGCATCCCCGCTGCCCAGCGCGCGGACGACGTAGCCGTACCAGGCGACGTTGTTCCAGGCCGAGCCCAGACCCTGCCGCGGGTGGTCGTCCAGCCGCTGCGGCAGCTCGGTCACCAGATCGCCGAGGGTGCCGCGCAGCACGTCGTGCGCGACGGACCCGCCGAGGGCGCCGTCCTCGGCCGTGCTCTCCCACCAGGCGTCGAAGAGCGCGATCGCGGCCTGGTCGTCGTAGGCGCCGTCCCGGTCGGCGTCGATGCGGTGCGCGCCCCGGGCCTGCCAGTCGCGCAGCAGCCCGGTCGCCGCCGCCAGCTGCGGGTCGTCACCGACCGCGTCGAGCAGCGCGGGCAGCGTGTAGTCCGCCCGGACGTCCACGGTCGCTGCGTCCTGCACGAGCGCGACGAGGTCCGCGGTGCCCACCCCGCCCTCGGCGACGAGGGCGTCGACCCGGTCGGAGATCGCCAGGCTGCGCTGGACCGGCCCCCAGCCCCACACGTCGTCGGCCGCCGCCCAGCCCGGTGCCGGCTTGTTGTTCCAGGAGACGAGCGAGCCGGTGGGCGGGTTGATCTCCTGCGGGTGCCGGTCCGGGGAGAGCCAGCCCTGCCAGGCGAACTCCTCGTCGGCCCAGCGCGGCAGGTGCGGATCGGTGCCCTCGGCGCGGACCGGGAGCAGCCCGGACGAGTAGTAGGCGATGTCGCGGTCGTCGGCGTAGAACCAGTTGAACGTGTAGTCGACGGCGGCCGCGGCCTCCTGGAAGCTCGCCGCGTCGTGGACGGCGTCCGGGTCGCCGAACCGCTCGAAGCCCACCACCGAGTCGAGCTCCCGGTGGTAGGTGCTGCGCTGCGCCACGATCCCCACCGGCTCGCCGTCCACGGTGGTCCGCAGCTGGACGATGCCCTGCTCGGTGCGCAGGACCAGGAAGCGCAGCTCCTGCGGCGCACCCACCCCGCCCAGGGTGGGCAGCGCGAGCTGCTCGTGCACGTGCCGGTCCATCGGCACGCACTCGGCGCCGTCGAGGTACCCGGTCGACTCCACCGTGGCGGTCCCGCCCTCGGGGTCGCACAGCCGGACGACGACGGTGTCGACGTTGTCGTGGTTGGCGCTGGTCGCCGACCACGCGTAGTCCACGCCGCGGCCGAGCTGGACGACGAAGTTGGTGCCGGCGAACGAGACGCCCCGCGCCTGGATGCCCGGTGCCACCACCGCCTGCTCGGTGAGCAGCTGCGGTGCGTAGTAGCTGGTCTGCGGCCCGAACACCGCCCGTGGGCGGCCGTCCTCGGTGTGCTCGCCGGAGACGAGGGCGGCGTTGCTCAGCCCGTCGGCCATGGAGCCGAGGTCCAGCGTGCCGAAGGGTCCGGTGACCTGCTCCGGCGCCGGCAGGCCCGCGAGCGGGGTCGGGAGCCCGCCCGCGACGTCGGAGCCGGAGCCGGGCGCCGTCGGCCCGTCGAGGTCGGGCAGCGCGACGCCGGGCAGCGTCGGGTCCACGGGCGCACCTCCGCCGTTCGGCGTGCGGACCGTCGAGGTGGTCGGCGCCTGTGGATCGTCCGCCGAGCGCAGGTCGTCGAAGATCCGCCGTCCCTCCGCGGGACCGAAACGGTCCTCCAGCTGCTGCAGCCACCGTGCGTTGGCGAACTCGGCGCCGCCGCCCTTGCCGAAGATGCCGCCGACCAGCGAGGCGATGTAGACGACGTCCGCGCGGTCCCAGTCCTCGGGGAGCTTCTGCAGCGCCACGTACTCGACGGGGCAGTCGGCGCCCACGACCAGTCCCGGGCACAGTGCCCGCTGACCGGCGTTGATGCCCGCGAGGTAGGCGTCGGTGGCGCGCAGCAGCGCCTGCCCCTCCTCGCCGAACCGGGCGGCGACGTCCTCGACCTGGGCCGTCGCCTCCTCCTCGGTGTAGTAGGCGGTGCGCACCTGCTCCCGGTCCATGGCGATGTTCTCGGGGCTGGGGCCGAGGAACTCCGAGGCGCGCCCCGCACCCACGTGCCGGAGGACGTCCATGAGGAACATCCGGTCCTGTACGCCCACCCATCCCGACGCCCAGGCGGCGAGCTCCCGCGTCTCGGCCTCGATGTAAGGGACGCCGAACGCGTCCCGCCGGACGACGACGCCCTCGCGCGGCCGCTCGATGCGCACCGCCTCGGCGTCGGAGATCGTGAGCGGGGCGTCCTTGTAGAAGGCGTCCAGCGAGTCGTCGGTGAGCGTGCCGAGGTCGGCCGCGTTGAGCGCGTCGTACATCTCGAGCTGGTCGGAGAAGTTGCGCGGCGCGTTCCGGCCGTCCACCGCCTGCCGGCCGAGCGGGTCGCCCAGCACCGCGCCGACCGTCCCGGGCAGCGTCATGCCGCCGGACTGACCGGGCGGGAGGACGTTCCGCACGCCGCCGTACCCGGCGGGGTCCTCCTCCGCCGATGCGGCGGTCGGGACCGCCAGTCCGGCGAGCGCCACGGCGCCCGCCACCAGCACGGTTGCGAGTCGCACGCGAACCTCCGGGTCCGGGGATGGTGCCGGGTGCAACGACACGGGCGCCCGTGGGTTACGTCACACGCTCGGCGCCCTCAGTGCTCCGACCACACGCCGAGCTCGTTGCCGCTCGGGTCGGCGAAGTGGAACCGGCGGCCGCCGGGGAACGGGTACGGACCGTCGGTCACGCGCCCACCGGCCGCCTCCACCGCGGCGAGGGTCCGGTCGAGATCGGCGGAGAAGAGCAGGACCAGTGGCCCGCCGGGGCGGAGAGGCTGCTCGTCGAGTCGGAGGCCGCCCACCTCCGGTGCTCCGTCGGTGACCGCCCGGATGCCGGCGTACGCCGGGCCGTAGTCGGTGAACGTCCAGCCGAAGGCCTCCGCGTAGAACCGCTTCGCGGCGGCGAGGTCGGTGACGGTGAGCTCGACGTAGTCGATGGAGTGGTGCCGGGCGGCGCTGGAGTCGGTCATGCCGGCATGGTGCCGCGCGGGTCCGTCAGGAATCGGGCCCGGCCACGTCGCCGGCACCCAGGCGCACCCGGCGCAGGACGCCGAAGATCGTGTCGAGCTCGGACTCCTGCAGGTCGCCCAGGCCGAAGTCGAGCCCGGTGAGCCCCCGGGTGGCCGGCTCGACCACCTCGCGCCCCTCCTGGGTGATCACGGCCAGCACGCCACGGCCGTCGGCGGGGTTGGGCCGGCGGTCCACGAGGCCGGCCGCGGCCAGGCGGTCGATCGCGTTGGTGACGCTGGTCGGATGCACCATCAGCCGGCTGCCGATGACCTTGAGCGGCAGCTCCCCGGTGCGGCTGAACGTGAGCAGCACGAGCACCTCGTAGCGGGCGAAGGTCAGCCCGTGCGGCTTGAGCGCCTCGTCGAAGCGGGCCAGCAGGATCTGCTGCACGCGGAAGACCGACGTCGCGGCCCGCATCGCCGCGGCCGGCCCGAAGCGTTCCTCCCAGGTCTGGGCGGCGCGCTCGATCGGGTCGAAGGGCAGCCCCAGCGGTCGCACCATGGCCCGGACGCTACCGGTGGCCGAGCACCCCTCCTCCCGCCTCTTCCCTCGTTCCTCAGCGCAGGGCCGGGCGCAGCGGCGGGACCGCGCGGACCCCGAACACGTCCCGCAGCGCGACCTGGGCCGCGTTGTCGCCGCAGGCGCCGTGCACCGCCGGCCCGGGCGGCGTCGCCGCGGACGCGAGGTACACGCCCTGCACCGGCGTCCGGTAGGTGTTCCACCGGGGCACGGGCCGGGCCAGCATCTGGCGCAGGGTGGCCTGGCCGTTGGAGATGTCGCCGCCCAGGTAGCTGATGTTCCACTGCTCCATCTGGACGGCGGTCTTCGTGTGCCGCTCCAGCACGGTGTCCTTGAAACCGGGGGCGAACCGCTCGACCTGGTTCTCGATCGCCGCGGTCATGTCCACGTCCGCGCCGTGCGGCACGTGCACGTAGGCCCAGAAGATGTGCCCGCCCTCGGGCGCCCGCGTCGGGTCCGGCACCGTCGGCTGCACGGCGAGCACGTAGGGCTTGTCGGTGAGCCGGCCCTGGTTGGGGGCGCGCTCCCCCGCGAGCGTCTCCTGCAGGTCGCCCGCGACGTGGATGGTCCCGGCCCGGCGGACCTCGGGGTTCGTCCACGGCACCGGGTCCGACAGGATCCAGTCGATCTTGAACACGCCGGCGCCGTGCTTGTACCGGCGGACCCAGCGGCGGTAGCCCTCGTTCAGCCGGTCGCCGGCCATCGACACGAACGCCTCCGGCGTGGTGTCCAGCAGCACCGCGGGCACACCCTCGAACTCCCGCAGGTCGGTGACCTCGTGGCCGGTGATCACCTCGCCGCCCTGCTCCTCGAGCGCGGTGACCATCGCGTCGGCCAACTGCTGCGAGCCGCCCTCCACGAGCGGCCACCCGGCGTGGTGGGAGAGCATCGCCAGCAGCATCCCCAGCGCGGACGTCAGCGGCTGGTTCAGGTCGAGCATCCCGTGCGCCGCCGCCCCGGCGAGCAGCGCCTGGCCGCCCTCGGTGTCGAAGTACCGGCGCGCCAGCCAGCTCACGTTCGGCAGCCCGGTGAGCCCGAACTGGGCGATCTGCAGCGGGCTGCGGGTGGGCAGCCGCCGCAGCCGGCTGGTCAGGAAGAAGTCGACGACGTCGGTGCCGTGCTCCACCAGGGGCCCGAAGAGCCGGCGGTAGGCGGCGGCGTCGTCGCCCAGTCCCGCCGCGGTCTGCTCCAGCGAGGTATAGGACAGCGCCGCCCGGCCGCCGTCCAGCGGGTGGGCGAAGTTGATCTCCGGCTGGACGAGCCGGACCCCGCGGCTGGCCAGGTCGAACTCCCGGAAGAACGGCGCCGCGGCTGCCATCGGCTGCACGGTCGAGCAGACGTCGTGGTGGTAGCCGGAGCGCATCAGCTCCTCGGTGCGCATCCCGCCACCCGGCCGGTCTGCGGCCTCGACCACCTGCACACGCAGGCCGGCGGCGCTCAGCCGCAGTGCAGCGGCCAGCCCGTTGGGCCCCGCCCCGACGACGACGGCATCCGGTCGTCCAGCACGCCCGCTCACCCGGTGATCCTCACGACGGGGTGCCGGATCCGCAAGTTCCGGGGCAGGTGAGTCGGTCCGTACGCCTGGGGCGCGTCGCGCCGGGGCTCATGGCCACCGATCGCGTACCGGATCTAGCCTTCGCCGGTGCAGTCCTCCCTCGACCATCCGCCCGCGATCGAGCCGGAGCCGCTCCGGCTGACACCGGCCGGGCGCCGGCGCCGCCTCTCCGCCGTGCTGATCGTCCTGGCCCTGCTGCTCGCGGGCACCGTCTGGGGCGACGACGACGCGTTCCCGTTCGGCCCGTTCCGCATGTACTCCACGCGCAACGACCCGAACGCCCCGGTGATCTCCACCCGGGCGGTGGGCGTGACCGCGGCCGGCGAGGAGATCAAGCTGTCGGGCGGGCAGGTCGGGCTGCGCCGGGCGGAGTTCGAGGGCCAGATCCAGCGGCTGCGCGAGCACCCCGAGCTGCTCGGCCTGCTGGCCGACGCCTTCGCCGACGACAACCCCGGGGCGCCGGAGCTGGTGGCCGTGCAGATGGTGCACCGCAAGTTCGAGCTGTCCGACGGCCGCCCCACGGGCGGCTACACCGACACCGTCGTCGTCCACCTCGACCTCGACGACGAGGACGGGAACCCGTGAGCGCCCCCGCTGCCCCCATGACACCCCGCTGGTGGTTCGCCCCCGTTCCGCTGGCACGGATCGCGGTGTTCCGCACGATCGCCTACCTGTTCATCCCGGTCGACGTCTTCCTGACCACCGCCTGGGTGCGAGCGCACGCCGACGTCCCGACCGAGTGGTACGCCCCGCTGCTCGTCGGCCGGATCCTGCACCTGCCCTCCCCGACGCACACGCTGGTGCTCGTCGTGCAGTGGGCGCTGGTCCTGGCCGCCGTGGCCGCCGCCACCGGCCGGGCGCCCCGGCTGCTCGGCGCCGCCGTCTTCCTCCTCTACGCGGAGTGGATGGTGATCGCGATGAGCTACGGGAAGGTCGACCACGACCGGATCGCCTTCCTGGTCGCGCTGGCCGTGCTGCCGACCATCGGGCGGGCGAGGTTCCGCGACCGGCGGCTGTCGGAGTCCGCGGGCTGGGCGATGGCCGCGGTGTTCGTCACCGTCATGCTCACCTACTTTCTCGCCGCCTGGGCCAAGGTGCGGTTCGGCGGCTGGGACTGGCCGACCGGCTCCACGCTGACCCGCGCGGTGGTGCGCCGCGGCACGCCGCTGTCGGACTGGACGCTCGACGTCCCCGGCCTGCTGCCGGCGGCGCAGTGGCTGATGCTGATCCTGGAGTTCGCCGCGCCGCTGATGCTGCTGGTGCGCAGCGACCGGGCCCGGATCGCCCTGGCGCTGTTCCTCATCGGCTTCCACGTGATGACCTACGCGGGCGTGCAGATCATCTTCCTGCCGCACTGCATCGCGATCCTGTCGATCCTGCCGTGGGAGCGGCTGACCGCCCGTTCGGGACGGCGACCGGCTCAGAGCCGGGCGAGCAGCTCGTCGGCGGCGCTGTAGGGGTCGGTCTCCCCCGCCACCACGCGGGCGGCCAGCGCGTCGAGCGCGGCGCCGTCGCGCAGGTCGCCGATCCGCGTGCGCAGCTCGGCCAGGGCGATCGCCTCGATCTCGCGGGCGGCGCGCGCCGTGCGCCGCCGCTCGCCCTCGCCGGAGGACTCCAGCCACAGCCGGTGCTCCTCGATCTTCGCCAGGACGTCGTCGATGCCGTTGTCGGTGTCCCGGGCGGCGACCGTGCGGCAGATCGGCGGGCGCCAGCGGCCGGTCAGGTCGTGCCGGCCACCGAGGGACTGCATGTACCGGAGGTCGCGCACCGTCTGGTCCGCCCCGTCCCGGTCGGCCTTGTTGACGACGAAGACGTCGGCGACCTCGAGGATCCCCGCCTTGGCCGCCTGGATGCCGTCACCCATCCCCGGTGCGACCAGCACCAGGGTGGTGTCGGCGAGCGAGGCGATCTCCAGCTCGGACTGACCCACCCCGACCGTCTCGATCAGGACGACGTCGCAGCCCGCGGCGTCCAGCACCCGCAGCGCCTGCGGGGTCGCCCACGAGAGCCCGCCGAGGTGCCCGCGCGAGGCCATGGAGCGGATGAACACCCCGCCGTCGCCGGCGTGGTCCTGCATCCGCACCCGGTCCCCGAGCAGGGCGCCGCCGGAGAACGGCGACGACGGGTCGACCGCCAGCACCCCGACGCGCTTGCCGGCCTGCCGCAGGGCCCGGACCAGGGCCGTCGTCGTCGTGGACTTGCCGACGCCCGGTGAGCCGGTAAGCCCCAGCACCTGGGCCGAGCCGGTGTGCGGCGCCAGTGCGGCCGCGACCTCGCGCAGCGCCGGGCTGGCGTCCTCCACCAGCGAGATCAGCCGGGCCACCGATCGCGGGTCGCCCTCGCGGGCCCGCTCGACCAGCGTGGGGACGTCGACAGACCTCCGCCCCCGCCGCCCAGGGGCGGCGGGGGCGGAGGTCTGCACCGCGGTCCCCGCAGGGACCTGGGTCACGCCTGGGAGGGCGCGTGCAGGATCAGGGCGTCGCCCTGGCCACCGCCGCCGCACAGCGCGGCGGCACCGACCTTGGCACCCCGGCGACGCAGCTCCAGCGCGACGTCGAGGACGAGGCGGGCGCCGCTCATGCCGATCGGGTGCCCCAGGGCGATGGCGCCACCGCTGGGGTTGACCTTCTCGGGGTCGATGCCCAGCTCGCGCGTGGAGACGATGCCCACGGCGGCGAAGGCCTCGTTGAGCTCGACGACGTCGAGGTCCTTGGGGTCGATGCCCTCGCGCTCGCACGCCTTCTTGATGGCGTTGGCCGGCTGGCTCTGCAGCGAGGCGTCCGGCCCGGCGACGACGCCGTGCGCGCCGATCTCGGCGATCGGGGTGATGCCCAGCTCGGCGGCCTTCGCCGCGCTCATGACCACGACGGCGCAGGCGCCGTCGGAGATCTGCGAGGCGGTGCCGGCGGTGATGGTGCCGTCCTTCGCGAAGGCGGGCCTCAGCTTCCCGAGGCTCTCCACGGTCGTGTCGGGGCGGATGCCCTCGTCCTCGGTGAACTCGATCGGGTCGCCCTTGCGCTGCGGGATGAGCACCGGGGTGATCGACTCGGCGAAGACGCCGTCCTTGTGCGAGCGCGCCGCCTTCTCGTGGCTGGCCGCGGCGAACGCGTCCTGCTCCTCGCGGGTCAGGTTGTAGCGGGAGTTGGCCTTCTCGGTCAGCTCGCCCATCGCCACCTGGTCGAAGGTGTCGGAGAGGCCGTCGTGGGCCATCGAGTCGATGAGCTTGGTGTCGCCGTACTTCGTGCCGGTGCGCGAGTTCGCCAGGATGTGCGGCGCCTGGGTCATCGACTCCTGGCCACCGGCGACGACGATGTCGAACTCGCCGGCACGGATCAGCTGGTCGGCCAGCGCGATGGCGGACAGACCCGACAGGCAGACCTTGTTGATGGTCAGCGCGGGCACCGACATCGGGATGCCGCCGGCCACCGCCGCGGGGCGGGCGGGGTTCTGCCCGGCGCCGGCCTGGATGACCTGGCCCATGATCACGTACTCGACCTGGTCGCCGGTGATGCCGGCGCGCTCCAGGGCGGCCTTGATCGCGACGCCACCGAGGTCCGCGGCCGAGAAATCCTTGAGCCCGCCGAGCAGGCGACCCATCGGGGTACGCGCACCGCTGACGATGACCGAGCGGACTCTGTTGTTCTCACTCATGGGGGGCCTCCAGTGCCGGGCCGCCGACGCCGGCGACCGTTCAAGACAGAGCAGACCGCGCTGTTCGCGCGGCGTCGGGCTGCCCACCATGTTAGAACCACCCGCCGGCGGACGTGGCGTGGCCCACTCCCGGCCCCCTCCCGTCACCCGACCGGGGCCTCCCAGCGGCCCCCGGAGTGTCGTCCCGGGCCGGGGCACGGCAGGATGCCGACGTGACCACCAACGACGCTGCGGCCACCGGTCTGCCCGAGGGGCTGTTCACCACCATCGACCACGTGGGCATCGCCGTGCCCGACCTGGACGAGGCGATCGCCTTCTACGCCCAGGCCTTCGGCGTGCGCTCGGTGCACGAGGAGACCAACGAGGAGCAGGGCGTCCGCGAGGCGATGCTCGCCGTCGGCGACGGCGACACCCGGATCCAGCTGCTCGCACCGCTGACCCCGGAGTCCACGATCGCCAAGTTCATCGGCCGGTCCGGCCCCGGCCTGCAGCAGCTGGCCTTCCGGGTCGACGACGTCGAGGCGGTCAGCGCCACCCTCCGCGAACGCGGCCTGCGGCTGCTCTACGACGTACCCAAGCGCGGCACGTCCGACAGCCGGGTCAACTTCATCCACCCGAAGGACGCCGGCGGGGTGCTCGTCGAGCTCGTGCAGCCGGCGACCCCGGCGCACTGACCCCCCACCACCTCTCCGGCGGGGCCGTTACCCATCGGTAACGTCCTCCGCCACCGCACTGCCCCAGTACCGCCCTCCGAGCCCGGCCGACGACGGCCTTCAACGACCCAGGAGTTCGCGTGAACGAGATCAGGGACGCCATCCTCGCCGACCAGCTGGACGCGCTGGGCGGCCTCGCCGTGCCGGAGTCCTACCGCGCCGTCGTGGTGCGCAAGGACGAGCAGAACATGTTCGAGGGGGTGCCGACCAAGGAGAAGGACCCCCGCAAGTCCCTGCACATCGACGAGGTCCCCACCCCCGAGCTGGGCCCGGGCGAGGCGATCGTCGCCGTCATGGCGTCCTCGGTGAACTACAACACCGTCTGGACGTCGATCTTCGAGCCCGTCTCGACCTTCGGCTTCCTCGAGCGCTACGGCCGCCTGTCGGAGCTCACCAAGCGGCACGACCTGCCCTACCACGTGGTCGGCTCCGACCTCGCCGGCGTCGTGCTCCGGGTCGGCCCGGGCGTCAACAAGTGGAAGCCGGGCGACGAGGTCGTCGCGCACTGCCTCTCGGTGGAGCTCGAGGACCCGGCCGGCCACGACGACACGATGATGGACCCGCAGCAGCGGATCTGGGGCTTCGAGACCAACTTCGGCGGGCTCGCCGAGCTCGCCCTGGTCAAGAGCAACCAGCTGATGCCGAAGCCCGGCCACCTCTCCTGGGAGGAGGCCGCCAGCCCGGGCCTGGTCAACTCGACGGCCTACCGCCAGCTGGTGAGCAAGAACGGCGCCAACATGAAGCAGGGTGACGTCGTCCTGATCTGGGGCGCCTCGGGCGGCCTGGGCTCCTACGCCACGCAGATGGCCCTCAACGGCGGCGCGATCCCGGTCTGCATCGTCAGCAGCCCCGAGAAGGCCGAGATCGTCCGCAAGATGGGCGCCGACCTGGTCATCGACCGCTCCGCCGAGGGCTACAAGTTCTGGAAGGACGAGCGCACCCAGGACCCCAAGGAGTGGCAGCGCTTCGGCAAGAAGATCCGTGAGCTGACCGGCGGCGAGGACGTCGACATCGTCTTCGAGCACCCGGGCCGCGAGACCTTCGGCGCCAGCGTCTACGTCGCCAAGAAGGGCGGCACGATCATCACCTGCGCCTCGACCAGCGGCTACATGCACGAGTACGACAACCGCTACCTCTGGATGAACCTCAAGAAGATCCTCAGCTCCCACTTCGCCAACTACAAGGAGGCGTGGGAGGCCAACCGGCTCATCGACAAGGGCCTCATCCACCCGACCCTGTCGAAGGTCTACCCGATGGCGGAGGTCGGCCAGGCCGCCCTCGACGTCCACAAGAACGCCCACCAGGGCAAGGTCGGCGTGCTGACCCTCGCCCCCGAGGAGGGGCTCGGTGTGAAGAACGCCGAGAAGCGCGCGCAGCACCTCGAGGCGATCAACCGCTTCCGCGGCGTCTGACCTCCCCGTTCCGCGCCCGAGGGCCCGGCCTCCCGTTCCGGGGGGCCGGGCCCTCGGTGCATCGACCGGCCTACGGTGACTGCCGGGGCGTCCGGGACCATTGGGATCCGGCGCACCCGAGACGGTGACCGACCGATCCCCTTCTGCGAGGATGTGGACATGAGCGACCCCCGCCACGAACTGCCGATGCACGAGGCCCAGCACTCGTTCGACGTGGTGCTGCGGGGGTACGACCGCAGCCAGGTCGCCGACACCATCGAGCGGCTCGAGGCGGACTTCCGCATCGCGCTGGCCGACCGCGACGCCGCCGTCGCCCGCTCGGCGGACATGGTCGGCCAGCTGTCGGCGATGCACAACGAGATCGAGGCGCTGCGCCGCAAGGCCGCCACCGCCTCGGCTCCCACCTTCGAGAACATCAGCGAGCGCATCCAGCACATGCTGCAGCTCGCCGAGGAGGAGGCCGGCGAGATCCGCCGCGCCGCCGAGCTCGACGCCCAGGCCGTCCGCGAGCAGACCGACGCCGAGGAGCGCGCCCTGCTCGAGCGGCACGCCGCCGGGCAGGCCGAGGTCGAGCGGATGATCGCCGAGGCGCGGCAGGCCGCCGAGCAGATCATGCAGAAGGCCCAGCTGCGGGCCGACGAGCTCGTCGCCAAGGCCCAGGAGCGGGTGGCCCGCCTCGACGCCGAGTCGCAGGCCCGCCGGGCCAAGGTCGAGGAGGACTTCGACATCGCCCAGCGCGCCCGCCGGGCCGAGGCCGCCCGGGCCGAGGAGGAGCGCGAGCGCATCTCCACCCAGGCCGCCCGCCAGCGGGTCGCCGCCGCCGAGCAGCACGCCGCCGCGCTGGTCGCCGACGGCGAGGCGAAGGCCGAGGCCATCCGCGGTGTCCGTGACGAGCTCACCGGCCGGCTGCTCCAGGCCCGCCGCCTGCTGGACAACCTGCCCGACCTCGGCGACCGCCCGGAGCAGCCGGCAGCCCCCGAGGCCGAGCAGGCCGCACCCGCGCGCCCGGAGGCCGCCCGCTCGGAGGCCGAGCGTCCGGAGGGTCAGCGCCCCGAGGCGGAGCAGCGGCCGCAGCCCACTCCGCGGGCGACGACGGCCGCCCCTGCCGCGGCCGCTCCTGCGACCACGGAGCAGACCGCACCCGCGCAGCCTGCCCAGGCCCCCGCGACGTCCGGCCCGACCACCCGCCAGCTCCCGCTGCCCCCGCGGCCGTCCCAGACGGCCGGCGGGTCGACCGCGGCACCGGTCGCCGGTCCGGCCACGCAGTCGATCGACCAGCCGGTCGGGCAGGGCCGCTCCTGACGGCTCGTCGGCGGGCGTGGGCCGGCCTCCTGGCCGGCCTGCTCTGGACCGCGCTGCTGGCCGTCGCGAGCCCGCACGCGCACGCGGACGGCGAGACCGGCCGGCTGCGCATCGCCCACCTCTCCCCCGACTCGCCGGCCGTCGACGTCGCCGTGACGGCGGCGCCGGCGGGGCGTCCCGCGGTCGACGCCGGCACGGACGTGGCCACCGGCCTCGGCTACGGCGACGTGAGCGGGTTCGGCGACCTCGCCGCCGGCAGCTACGCGGTCAGCGTGCGCCCGGCAGGCTCCTCGCCCGCCACGGCACCCGCCCTCTCGGCCCGGGTGGAGGTGCCGGCCGAGGGCGCCCGCACGCTCGCGCTGTCGGGCGGCTTCGCCGATCTGACGCTCTCTCCCCTGCCCGACGACCCGACCGCGCCGGCCACCGGGACCGCACGGGTCCGGGTCGTGGCCGCGGCCGGCGGTGCGGCGGCGCTGGACGTGGCCGTCGTCGGTGGCCCGGTCCTGGCGAGCGGGCTCTCCCTCCCCGCCGTGTCGGACTACACCCCCGTCCCGGCCGGCTCCGTCGTGCTGCGGCTGGCGGGCGCGACCGGGGCGACGGACGTGCCCGTGGACGTCGTCGCCGGCACCGTCGTGAGCCTGCTCGTGCTCGACACCCCCGGGGGCGGACTCACCGTGCGCCCGCTCATCGACGCGACCGCCCCGGCGGTGGTGCCCGCCGGCGCCGTGGAGGCAGGCGGCTCGGCCCCGCCGCCAGCCCGCTTCCCGCGGCTCGTCGCCACCCCTGCGCCCCCGGCTCCCGGAGCGGTGCCCCCGGTCCGGGTCCGCGCGCCCGCAGCCGGTGTCGACGCCCCGGTGACCGGCACCGGCCTGGACGCCGGAGGCGGCCTGGCGGTGCCGGCCGACGCCTCCGTGGCCGGCTGGTACGTCGCCGGCCCGTCACCGGGGCAGCCGGGGCCGGCCGTGCTCACCGCGCACGTCGACTGGGCCGGCGCCCCGGGAGCGTTCGCCGGGCTGGACCGGCTCGCGCCCGGGGACGTGGTCGTCGTCGACCACGCCGACGGCACGAGCGCGCGGTTCGCCGTCGACCGGGTGGCGCGGGTGTCGAAGAGCGCGTTCCCGACCGGAGAGGTCTACGGGCCGGCGCCCGGGTCGGAGCTCCGGCTGATCACCTGCGGCGGGTCGTTCGACCCCGTCGTCGGGAGCTATGCCGACGACGTCGTCGTCTTCGCGCGGCTGATCGGCTAGCGCCGCCGGTCGCGGGCCCGCCAGCAGGCGGTGTGCCAGTGCCGCCGCCGATCGGCTGCCGAGTCGGTGTCCCAGGGATCCAGGTCCGAGTCGCGGGCGTACGCCGGCCAGGTCACCACGTGCGGCGTGCCGGGACGGATCTCCTGGTCGCAGCCCGGGCAGCGGTAGGTCTTGCCGGTACCGGCGCCCGTGAGGGGCCGGACCACCCAGTCGCCGTCCGCGGCTTCCTCGACCTGCTCAGCGCGACGGCCCGGTTCCCGACCTGCTGGTCGGGAACCGGGCCGTGGGCGCCTACGGGGCAATCGTCAGCGGCGGGCGTAGTCGTGGAAGCCACGACCGGTCTTGCGGCCCAGGTAGCCGGCGGTCACCAGGTGCTCGAGCAGCGGCGCCGGCGCCAGGGCCGGGTCGCGGAACTCGGTGTGCAGCTCCTGCTCGATGGCCAGCGACACGTCGTTGCCGACCACGTCCAGCAGCTCGAAGGGGCCCATCGGGTAGCCGAGGCCCGCCTTGACGGCCGTGTCGATCTCCGTCGTCGAGGCGTAGTGCGCCGCCAGCATGCTCACCGCGTCGTTCAGGTACGGGAAGAGCAGCGCGTTGACGATGAAGCCGGCCCGGTCGCTGCAGGAGACCGCGACCTTCTTGAGCTTCGCCGTCACCGCGTGCACCGTGGCGGCGACGTCCGGCGCGGTGGAGACGGTGGAGACCACCTCGACCAGCTTCATGACCGTCGCGGGGTTGAAGAAGTGCATGCCCACGACGTCGGCCGGGCGACCGCTGGCCAGGGCGCACTTGATCACCGGCAGGCTGGAGGTCGTGGTGGCGAGCACTGCGCCCGGCTTGGCGATCCGGCCCAGGTCGGCGAAGAGCGCCTCCTTGACCGGGAGCGACTCGACGACGGCCTCGATGACCAGGTCGACGTCGCCCAGCGCCTCGACGGAGCTGGCGCCGGTGACGCGGCCGAGCACCTCGTCGCGGACGGACTGCTCGAGCCGGCCGCGCTCGACCTGCTTGTCCAGCGACTTGGCCAGGGCCTTCTCGACGCCGGCGACCTTCTCGTCCGAGCGGGCGATGAAGGTGACGTCGTAGCCGGCCTTGGCGACGACCTCGATGATGCCGGTGGCCATCGTGCCCGAGCCGACGACGCCGACGGTCTGCACCGGGCGGGCGCCCTCGGCGGCACCGCCGGGAGTCGGGGTCGCGGCGTCGGCCACGACCTCGGCCGAGCCGGCCTCGGCGTAGGTGTAGAAGCCGCGGCCGGACTTCCGGCCGAGCAGACCGGCGGTCCGCATCTGCTTGAGGACCGGGCTGGGCGCGTGCAGCCGCTTGCCCGAGACCGCGTGCAGCGAGTCGAGGACGTCGTAGGCGGTGTCGATGCCGATGAGGTCCAGGACCTGCAGCGGGCCCATGGGCAGGCCGCAGCCGAACCGCATGGCGGCGTCGATGTCCTCGCGGCTGGCGTAGCCGTTCTCGAACATCGAGACGGCATGGTTGAGGTAGCCGAACAGCAGCGCGTCGGTGATGAAGCCGGGGTTGTCGCCCACGGTCACCGCGACCTTGCCCAGGCGCTCGACCAGGGCCACCGCGTCCTCGACGACCGTCGGGTCGGTGACGGCGGTGCGGGCGACCTGGACCAGCGTCGCCGTCGGCACGGCGTTGGCGAAGTGCAGCCCGACGACCTTGCTCGGCCGGCCGGTGCCCACCGCGAGCTCGGTGACCGAGAGGCTCGAGGTGTTCGTCGCCAGGATCGCGTCCGGTCCGGTGATCTTGTCGAGCTGGGCGAGGATCTCCGCCTTCAGCCCGGCCCGCTCGGGGACGGCCTCGACGACCAGCTCGGCGGCGGAGAGGTCCTCCAGCGCGGTGGTGTAGCGGATGCGGCCGAGTGCGGCGTCGTCGGCCTCACCGGCGGCGACCGAGCGCTCGATCGCGGCGCGGCCGCGCGCGGCCGCCTCGTCGCTGACCTCGACGGCCGTGACCGACAGGCCCGCCCGGGCGAATGCTTCCGCGATGGCGGCACCCGCGGTGCCCAGCCCCACGATGCCGACCTCGTTCAATTCCCTGGCCACGTTGCAGTCCCTCCACCGTCGGTGATCGGTGGGCAGTCTCTCATCCGCACCACCGGCACCCCGAGGTGACGCCTCAGAACAGGCGCTGGGAGGGGTCGTCGGTGCCCTTCAGAACGGCGTAGTCCACGGTCACGCAGTCGATGCCACGGTCAGCGGCGAGCACCCGGGCCTGCGGCTTGATCTCCTGGGCGGCGAAGACACCCTTCACCGGGGCGAGCAGCGGGTCCCGGTTGAGCAGTTCGAGGTAGCGGGTCAGCTGCTCGACGCCGTCGATCTCCCCGCGGCGCTTGATCTCCACCGCGACGGTGGTCCCGGCCGCGTCCCGGCAGAGCAGGTCCACGGGGCCGATCGCCGTGGGGTACTCGCGCCGCACCAGCGACCAGCCCGCGCCGAAGGTCTCCACGTGCATCGCCAGCAGCCGCTGCAGCTCGGCCTCGACACCGTCCTTCTGCAGGCCGGGGTCGACGCCGAGCTCGTGGGCGTGGTCGTGCTCGACCGACTCGATGGTGATGATCAGCTGCTCGCCGGCCTTGTTGGTGACCGTCCAGGTGCCCGTGCCGTCGGCGACCTCGTCCCGCAGCGTGCAGGGCGGCGTCATCCAGTTCAGCGGCTTGTAGGCGCGGTCGTCGGCGTGGATGGACACCGAGCCGTCGGCCTTGACCAGCAGCAGCCGGGTCGCCATCGGCAGGTGGGCGGTGAGCCGCCCGATGTAGTCCACGGAACAGCGGGCAATGACCAGACGCACGGGCGCCGACGGTACCCGGCGCGGCAACCGCCCCGGCGCCCCCGTCGGGCTGGGAGCATGCGGCCCGTGGGTCCAGTCCGCACCGCCTCAGTCCTGTTGGCCGTCCTTCTGGTGGCCGCGTGCGCCGAACCGTCCCCCGGAAGCGCTCCCCCGCCGCACGCTCAGCCGCCGGCCGATCCGGACGCCCTGGTGCTCCGGGTCGAGCAGGTCGGCGGGTACACCACGCCGCAGGACCTCGCCGCGCGCCTCCCGGTGGTCAGCGTCTACGCGGACGGGCAGGCGATCCTCCAGGGACCGGTGCCGGCCATCTATCCGGCCTTCGCCTGGCCGAACATCCAGGTGCTCGACCTCGGTGCCGACGGCGTGCAGGAGCTGGTCGACCACGCACTGGCGGCCGGCGTCGCCGAGCAGGGCGACCTGGGCGCCCCACACGTGACCGACATGCCCTCCACCCGGTTCACCCTGCGCACGGCCGAGGGGACGCACGTCCGGGAGGTGTACGCCCTCACCCAGACCACCGGCACGGGCCTCACCGAGGACCAGCTGGCCGCCCGGGAGAGGTTGCTGGAACTGCTCACGGAGGTCCAGGACCTGTCGTCCGCCTCCACCCCCGAGGACGTCCCGGAGTCGTGGACGCCGGCCGCGGTGGCCGCCGTCGTCGAGCCGTGGACGGCGCGGGAGGAGGACACCGCCCAGGGCCTGTCCCCCGAGCCCCTGCCGTGGCCGGGGCCGCCGCTGCCCGGCGAGCCGATCGGCCCGGGGATCAGCTGCGTCGTCGCCACCGGCGAGGTGGCCGGCGCCGTCGTCACGGCGGCTCAGGGCGCGAACATGCTCACCCCCTGGGCCACGCCCGACGGCGCGCTGTGGTCGGTGGCCTTCCGGCCGCTGCTGCCGGACGAGACCGGCTGCGCCGACCTCCAGGCCTGAGACGGCGACGGGCCCGGCCCTCGAGGAGAGGACCGGGCCCGTCGGGCGGTGCAGAGGTCAGACCGTGGCGGGTGTCCGCAGGTCGGCGTCCACGCCGCCGTGCTCGTCGGCCTTCGCGAGCGGCTCGACCGGCGAGGTCGAGTTGTACCGCTCGAGGTCGAGGATGCCCTCCCGCTTGGCGACGATCGTCGGCACCAGCGCCTGGCCGGCCACGTTCACCGCGGTGCGGCCCATGTCGAGGATCGGGTCGATCGCCAGCAGCAGGCCCACGCCGGCCAGCGGCAGGCCGAGGGTCGACAGCGTGAGGGTCAGCATGACCACCGCGCCGGTGACGCCGGCGGTGGCGGCCGAGCCGATGACCGAGACCAGCGCGATGAGCAGGTAGTCGGTGACGCCGAGGTCCACGCCGAAGAACTGGGCGACGAAGATCGCGGCCAGGGCCGGGTAGATCGCGGCGCAGCCGTCCATCTTGGTGGTCGCGCCCAGCGGCACGGCGAACGAGGCGTAGGACCGCGGGACGCCGAGGTTCTGCTCGGTCACCCGCTCGGTCACCGGCAGGGTGCCGATCGAGGAGCGGGACACGAAGGCCAGCTGGATCGCGGGCCACGCACCGGCGAAGTAGCGCAGCGGCGAGAGGCCGTGCGCCCTCAGCAGCACCGGGTAGACGACGAAGAGCACCAGGGCCAGGCCGGCGTAGACCGCGCCGGCGAAGACGCCGAGCGAGCCGAGGGAGCCCCAGCCGTAGCTGGCGACGGCGTTGCCGATCAGGCCGACGGTGCCGATCGGGGCCAGCAGGATGACCCACCAGAGCACCTTCTGGACGATCGCCAGCGCGGAGCGGACGAGGCCGAGGAAGGGCTCGGCCGGCTCGCCGACCTTGAGGACGGCGATGCCGATGGCGACCGAGATGACGATCAGCTGCAGCACGTTGAACGACAGGCCGATCGAGCCGTCGCTCCCCGCGGAGGCCTGCAGGCCCAGGACGTTGCCGGGCACCAGGCCGGTGAGAAAGTCCCACCAGCCGCCGGTGGTGGCCGGGTCGGTCGCGGACGACGCGTCGACCGAGCTGTTGCGGCCGGGCTCGGTGAGCAGGCCCAGGCCGATGCCGATCGCGACGGCGATCAGCGCGGTGATGGCGAACCAGAGCAGCGTCTGGCCGGCCAGCCGCGCGGCGTTGGACACCTGCTTGAGGTTGGCGATCGAGACGATGACCGCGGTGACGATCAGCGGCGGGACCAGTGCCTTGAGAAGCGTGACGAAGCTGCTGCCGATGGTCTGGAGGGTGCTGGTCAGCCAGTTGGGCGAGCCGTCGGAGACGGTGCCCATCTCGCGGGCGACGAAGCCGAGGGCGACGCCGACCACGAGGGCGAGGAGGACCTGCGCGCCGAAGGGCACGCGGCGGAGACGAGCGAGCACGAGGGGACGACCGATCTACGGGTGGGAGGGAGGACGACGGGAACGGTGAGCGTCAACAGCTCGCGGTCGTCATCCGCCCGTAGTCGAGGGCACGCCTGCGCGTCAGGCCCCACACGTTGTGCACGGAGGGGTCAAGGCACGCGGCGGCGCGGCCATGCCCGCGTGTGTCCGGGTTCACTCAGTCGGTCCAGACCGGCCGGCGCTTCTCCAGGAACGACGCCATGCCCTCCCGGGCGCCGTCGAGCTGGCTCGCAGCGGCCATCACCTCCACGGCCGTCGTGTAGGCGTCCCGCTCCGGGCGGTCGAGCTGTGCGTACATCGTCTGCTTGCCCCACGCCTTGCTGGCCCGGGAGCCGCGGGTGGCCCGGGCCAGGAGGTCGTCGACCGCCGCGTCCAGCTCGGCGTCGGGGACGACGCGGTTGACCAGTCCCCAGTCCAGCGCCGTCCGGGCGTCGATGACGTCGCCGGTGAGCGCGAGCTCCATCGCCCGCTTGCGCCCGACGTTGCGCGCGATCGCGACCATCGGCGTGTGGCAGAACCACCCGCCCTTGCCGCCGGGCGCGGCGAAGCCGGCGGACTCCGCGGCCACCGCGAGGTCGCACGACGCGACCAGCTGGCAGCCCGCGGCGGTCGCCAGCGCGTGCACGCGGGCCACGACCACCTGCGGCACGTCCTGGACGGTCTGCATCAGCTCGGTGCACAGCAGCAGGAGGCTGCGCACCTCGGCGACCGGCCTGCCCGCGACATCGGCGAAGTCGTGGCCGGCACTGAACACCGGCCCCTCGGCGGCGAGGACGATGCCGGTGGCGTCGCTCGAGCCGGCCTCGGTGACGGCAGCCAGCAGCTGCGTGAGGTGCTCGCGGGAGAGCGCGTTGCGGCGCGCCGCCCGCACCATCGTGATGCGGACGGCGTCGCCGTCGCGTTCGACCCGGGGTGCGCCGTCAGCCATGCGACGACGCTAGCGACCTCAGGCCGGAGTGGGGACCTTTTCGTGGGCGGGGAGGTCGTTCGCCTCGCGGATCACGTCGACCACCGACCCCATGATCTCGGTCAGGCCGAAGTCCTTCGGGGTGAAGACGCGGGCCACGCCCTGGTCGCGCAGCCGGCGCGCGTCGCTGTCGGGGATGATCCCGCCGACGACCACCGGGACGTCGTCCAGGCCGGCCTCCTTGAGCCCGCGGAGCACCGCCGGCACCACCTGCAGGTGGGAGCCGGAGAGCACCGACAGACCGACGACGTGCACGTCCTCCTCGACCGCGGCCGAGACGATCTGCGCCGGGGTCAGGCGGATGCCCTGGTAGATGACCTCGAAGCCGGCGTCGCGCGCGCGGACGGCGATCTGCTCGGCGCCGTTGGAGTGACCGTCCAGGCCGGGCTTGCCGACCAGGAAGCGCAGCCGCCCGCCGAGCTCCTCGCCCGTGGACCGCACCCGCTCGCGGATGTCGATCAGCGTCGCGTCGGCCTCGCCGCCGCTGCTGGCCGCGGCCACGCCGGTGGGTGCGCGGTACTCGCCGAACACCTCGCGCAGCACCCCGGCCCACTCCCCCGTCGTCACGCCCGCACGGGCGCAGTCGAGGGTGGCGGCCATCAGGTTGACGTCGGTCGCCGCCGCCGCGCGGAGGGCGTCGAGCGCCGTGTCGGCGGCGGCCTGGTCGCGCTCGGCCCGCCACGTCCGGACGGCTTCCTGCGCGGACGCCTCCACGGCCGGATCGACGGTCATGATCGCGGCGTCGAGGTCGGCGGTGAGCGGGTTGGGCTCGGTGGTCTGGAACTTGTTGACGCCGACGACGACGTCCTCACCGCTCTCGATCCGGCGGCGGCGCTCGGCGAGCGAACCCACCATCGCGCTCTTCATGTAGCCGGACTCGACGGCCGCGACCGCGCCGCCGAGCTCCTCGACGCGGGCCATCTCGGCCTTGGCGCCCTCGACCAGGTCGGCGACCTTCTTCTCCACGACGACCGAGCCGGTGAACAGGTCCTCGTACTCGAGCAGATCGGTCTCGTAGGCCAGCACCTGCTGGAGCCGGAGCGACCACTGCTGGTCCCACGGGCGGGGCAGGCCCAGTGCCTCGTTCCAGGCCGGCAGCTGCACCGCGCGGGCGCGGGAGTCGCGGGACAGGGTGACCGCCAGCATCTCCAGCACGATGCGCTGGACGTTGTTCTCCGGCTGCGCCTCGGTCAGGCCGAGGGAGTTGACCTGCACGCCGTAGCGGAAGCGACGCTGCTTGGCGTCCTGCACGCCGTAGCGCTCCTGCGTCAGCTCGTCCCAGAGCTGGGTGAAGGCGCGCATCTTGCACATCTCCTCGACGAAGCGGACGCCCGCGTTGACGAAGAAGGAGATGCGGGCGACGACCTCGCCGAACTTCTCCTGCGGCACCTGGCCCGAGTCGCGGACCGAGTCCAGGACGGCGATCGCGGTGCTGATCGCGTAGGCGATCTCCTGCTCCGGCGTCGCCCCGGCCTCCTGCAGGTGGTAGCTGCAGATGTTGATCGGGTTCCACTTCGGCATGGTCGTCACCGTGTAGGCGACCATGTCGGTGATCAGCCGCATCGACGGAGCCGGCGGGAAGACGTAGGTCCCCCGCGACAGGTACTCCTTGATGATGTCGTTCTGCGTCGTGCCGGCCAGCTTGCTGACGTCGTGCCCGTGCTCCTCGGCGACCGCCTGGTAGAGCGCGAGCAGCCACATCGCGGTGGCGTTGATCGTCATCGACGTGTTCATCTCGTCGAGCGGGATGCCGTCGAACAGGGCGCGCATGTCGCCGATGTGGGTGACCGGGACGCCGACCTTGCCGACCTCGCCGACGGCGAGCTCGTCGTCGGGGTCGTACCCGGTCTGCGTCGGCAGGTCGAAGGCCACCGAGAGGCCGGTCTGGCCCTTGGCCAGGTTGCGCCGGTACAGCGCGTTGGACTCGGCCGGCGAGGAGTGGCCGGCGTAGGTGCGCATGACCCAGGGACGGTCACGCTCCTCCGGCGATGACGGGAACGGCATACCGGCGGAGTCTAGGGCGGTCCCGGTACAGCAGCAGCCCCGCCCGGGCAACGGTGTCCGGTGGCACACTCGATCGGGTCGCATCGAAGGGGGACGCCGGTGTCCGGAGGGCTCGGACCGATCGTGGTCATCCTGTTCGTCGTGGGCCTGCTGGCACTCGTGACGCGATGGGCCTTCGGCCCCGGTTACGGCCGGACGGCCGCCCCCGCGGCGCCCGCCGGCGACGGGCTGCTCGTGCTCGTGGCCACGGTGACCGCGCCGCAGACCGCGCGGGCGCTGCGGGCCGTGCTCTCCGACGCCGGCATCCGGTCCACCCAGCGCTCACCGGCGCCGCATCGCACCGACGTGCTGGTCTTCCCCGACGACGCTGCCCGCGCCCGGATGCTGGCGGCGTCCTTCTCCGGCTGAGTCAGCCCGGCCGCTGCGTCCGCTCGACCTGGGCGCCCAGGCCGCGCAGCTGCTCGACGAAGTGCGGGTAGCCGCGGTCGACGTGGTGCACCTCCTGCACCTCGGTCACGCCGTCGGAGAGCAGGCCGGCCAGGACCAGGCCGGCGCCGGCGCGGATGTCGGTGGCCACGACGGGCGCACTGGAGAGCCGCTCCCGGCCGCGGACGACGGCGTGGTGGCCGTCGATGCGCACGTCGGCACCGAGGCGGACGAGTTCGTTGACGAACATGAACCGGCCCTCGAAGACGTTCTCCGTGATCAGGGCGGTGCCGGTGGAGACCGCCGCCAGTGCCACCGCCATCGGCTGCAGGTCGGTCGGGAACCCGGGGAAGGGCAGGGTGACGACGTCGACGGCGCGCGGCCGGTCGGCCATCGCGACGCGCAGCCCGTCGGGCAGCTCCTCGACCGTGGCGCCGGCGTCGACGAGCTTGTCCAGTGCCACCCGCAGGTGCCCGGCGACCGCGCGCTCGATGACCACGTCGCCGCGCGTCATCACCGCCCCGATGGCCCACGTGCCGGCCACGATCCGGTCGGGCACGGTCGTGTAGGTGACCGGCGAGAGGTTCTCCACGCCGTCCACGGTGAGGGTGGAGGTGCCGGCGCCGTCGATCCGCGCCCCCATCGCGGTGAGCATCGCGCAGAGGTCGACGATCTCCGGCTCGCGGGCCGCGTTGTCGATCACCGTCGTCCCCTCGGCCAGGACCGCGGCCATGACCAGGTTCTCGGTCGCTCCCACCGACGGGAAGTCCAGCCAGATGGAGGTGCCGCGCAGCCGCGGCGCGGTGGCGACGAGGAAGCCGTGCTCGCTGATGATCGTGGCGCCGAGCCGCTCCAGGCCGGCGATGTGCATGTCCAGCCCGCGGGAGCCGATGGCGTCGCCGCCCGGAAGGGCGACCCGCGCACTGCCGCAGCGGGCGACCAGCGGGCCGAGCACGCTGATCGAGGCGCGCATGCGGCGCACGAGGTCGTAGTCGGTCTCGGTCGAGGGCTGCTCGGGCACGTCGACCACGACCCGGCCACCGCCACCGCTGCCGGGCGTGGGCGTGTAGGTGACCCCGCAGCCGAGCCGGCGGAGCACCTCGCTCATGATCGAGACGTCGAGGATGTCGGGCACCTCGTCGATCGCGGTGCGCCCCGGCGCCAGCAGGGCGGCAGCCATGAGCTTCAGCGCGCTGTTCTTGGCCCCGGTGACCCGCACCCGGCCGGACAACGCCGCTCCACCGGACACCTCGAAGCACTCCACCGGGCCACCCTACGAGAGCGCCGGATTCACTCCACGACGCGCAGCGTGGCCGGGATGTCCATCCGGCCGAGCGACCGCAGGGTGACCAGCGGCGTCAGGGCGACCGCGCCCACGCCGAGGGCCAGCGCCACGACCACCGTCGTCGGCGACACGCTGGCCGGCATGCCGAACTCCGGCAGCGTCCGGTGCAGCTGCACCTCGACCGTGTACCGGGTGAACAGGTAGCCCAGCCCCAGCCCGACCGCGGTGCCCAGCAGTCCGATGAACGCGTTCTCCACCACGCCCATCGTGACGACGGCGCGTCGGGGCAGGCCGAAGGCGAACATCGTCGCGTTCTCCCGCGCTCGTTCGTCGGTGGCGATGCTCGTGGCGTTGAAGGCGATGAGCAGCGCGAGGAGCAGCGTCACCGCGGCCGCGACGCCGAGGACGCTGGTGAAGGCGCCGAGCGCGTCGCGGAAGCTGTCGGTCACGGCCGTGGCCGCCTGCACCGAGGCGACGTCGGGCACGGCGAACAGCGCGCGGGTCAGTTCGTCCCGGCTCACTCCCGCCGCCGGTGTCACCTCGAGCGCGTTGACGAGGCCGGACGTCCCGAAGGCCGCCGCCTGCGAGCGGTCGAGGTAGGCGACCGCCCGGATCGGTCCGGGATGGATGCCGCCGACGACGATCGTCGTGGTGGCACGAGTGAACCCAGCGGCGGTGCGCTGCGGGTGGTCCAGCTCGATCCGGTCGCCCGGCTGCACCCCGAGGTCCCGCGCTGCGACCTGGCTCAGGACGATCCCGGACCGCGCGGCGTCCGCGCCACCGCCATCGATCGTGGGCCGCCACAGCCCGCCGCCGAGGTCCCGGATCGAGACCGCGAGCGGGATCTCCTCGCCTGCGCTGCGGGCGGTCCCGTCCACCAGCAGCGTCGTCGCCGCGTCGCCGACCTGCGGCGCACCGGTGACCGCGGCGACCTGCGGCGCGTCCTCCGGGAACACGTCGGCGAACTGGACGGTGACCCGGTCGGGAGCCGACCGGGTGGCCTCCGCGTCGAAGTCGTCGAGGGTTCCGGTGAAGGAGTCGAGGATGCCGAAGACGGCGACCAGCGTCGCGATGGCCGCGCCGACCCCCAGCGAGGTGAGCACCGTCCGGCGCGGCGTGCGGACCAGGTTGCGCAGCGGCATCCGGGAGTAGGAGCGCCCCGGGAGGGCGAGCCGCCGCAGCAGGGGGGTGAACCGCACCTGCCGGGCCGCCAGGTGCCCGACGCGGATGGCCTCCACCGGCTCCACCCGGATCGCCCGCCAGGTGGGCCAGGCGACGCCCAGCAGCGGCAGCAGGAAGCCCAGCGCAGCGGCCTGGAGGTAGGTCGCGTACGGGAACGGCTGTTCCCACACCGGCAGCGGCAGCAGCGTCCGGAACAGCCCGCCGAAGAGCCTGCCGGTGACCACGCCGACCCCGATGCCGAGCAGCACGCCGAGCACCGAGATCTGCACGCCGAGCGCCAGGGGCCGGATCGCCAGCTGCCGCCGCGGCAGCCCCAGCGCCATGGCGACGCCGATCTCCCGCCGCTGGGACTCCACCACGCGGGTGGTCAGGTTGAACGTGGCGAAGGCCGCGCCGGCGAGCAGCAGGCCGGCGATGATCCGCCAGAACTGCGCGTCGCCCTCGATGTCCTCGTAGAGCGTGCGGTAGACGATCTCCTCGCCCTTGACCACGGCGGTCGAGGCCAGCTGCTCGGCGTCCAGCTCCTGCTGCAGCGCCGCCGCGACGGCGCCGTCGTCAGCCCCCGACGCCAGGCGGAGCACCACCTCGTTCACCCGGCCGGGCGCGTCGGCCAGGGCCTGGGCGGTCTCCAGGGGCGCGAAGACGACACCGAAGCCCGCCTCGGTGGTGAACGCACCACCCCCGCCCCCGGCGATGGCGAAGTACTCGGGCAGCTGGCCGTGCCCGGCGTAGGAGAGCGACCGGTCGCCCGCCACCCGCAGCGTCCCCGCGTCGGGCAGGTCGTAGTAGTCGGCGAAGGACCGTTCGAGGACCACCGCGGGATCGCCCGCCCGCAGTCCCTGGCCGCTGCTCACCGACAGCCGGTCGACCGGGGCGTCCACCGGCATCCCGACGATGCGCCCCGGCACCAACACCTGCTGCCCGGCGCTGGAGACGTCGACCAGCGTGGGCAGGATCAGCCGCTCGGCCACAGCCTGCACCTGCGCGGCCTGTGGGATCCGGCCGACCGCGGCGGCCAGCGTTCCGGCCTCGGCGGTCAGTCCTTCGCTGAGGGTGACCCGCACGTCGTGCATCCGCAGCAGCTCGAAGCTGCGGTCGTTGGACGCCCGCCGCCAGTCGGACGTGCCGAGGAGGGCTGCGTAGGTGCCGGTGCCCAGGGCGAGCACCAGGGCGATCGCGGTCACCAGCACCCAGCGCCGGCGCAGGTCACGCAGGGCCCAGCGCAGCAGCAGTCCCCGGGTCCGCACGGCCGGCTACCAGTGCAGCTCGGACACCGGAGCCCGCCCGCCGGGCGGCGGCCCGTCGGCGACGATGTGCCCGCTGGAGAGCTCGATGACCCGGTCGGCCACCCGGGCGATCTCCCGGTTGTGGGTGACGACGAGGACCGTCGTCCCTGCCTCGGCCTGCTTCCGGAGCAGGTCGAGGATCGCCACCCCGGTGCGGAAGTCCAGCTCACCCGTGGGCTCGTCGGCCAGCAGGACGGGGTTGCCGGTGGCCAGCGCCCTGGCGATGGCCACCCGCTGCTGCTCGCCGCCGGACAGCTGGTGCGGGAAGTGGTTCGCCCGGCCCGCCAGCCCCACCCCGGCCAGCGTGCTCTCGGCGGTCTGCCGCGCCTGCGCGCGCCCGGCGACGTCGGCACCGAACTGCACGTTCTCCAGCGCGGTCAGCCCGGGAAAGAGGTTGAAGGACTGGAAGACGAAGCTGACCGTGTGCCGCCGCAGCCTGGCCCGCTCGGACCTGGAGGCGGCAGTGACGTCCTGCCCGCCGACCCGGACGCGCCCCTCCGTGGCGACGTCGAGCGCACCGATGAGGTTGAGCAGCGTGGTCTTGCCGCTGCCGGACGGGCCGAGGATCACCACGAACGCCGCCTCGTCGACGTGCAGGTCCACCTGCTCGAGGGCGGTGACCGTCACGTCGCCGATCCGGTAGCGCCGGCTCACGCCGTCGAGGTCGACGCGGGTCCCGGCGGCCGCGCGCGAGGCGTCGACGACCGGCTTCGCGTCGTCCCGCACCGGTTGGGCCATGCAGCGACCGTGCCGTCCCTGCGGTGGTCCGCGCACCGGCTGAACGGTCCTTCGCGGCAGGGTCGAAGGGACCCTCCGGCCGGTCGTCGGCGGCGGCACGTCCTAGGCTCGCGCCCATGACCGTCCGGCTCACGCGCATCTACACGAAGACCGGCGACGCCGGTCAGACCCACCTGGGCGACATGAGCCGGGTGGCGAAGACCGACCCGCGGCTGGTCGCCTACGCCGACGTGGACGAGACCAACAGCGTGCTGGGGACGGCGGTGGCCCTCGGCTCCCCCGAGCCGGCGCTCGCCGACCTGCTGCGCAGCATCCAGAACGACCTGTTCGACGTCGGCGCCGATCTCTGCACCCCGATCACGCCGGACCCGGAGTACCCGCCGCTGCGCATCACCGCGGCCTACACCGAGCGGCTCGAGGCGGCCTGCGACGAGTACAACGAGACGCTGCCCAAGCTGAACAGCTTCATCCTGCCGGGCGGCACGCCGCTGGCCGCCCTGCTGCACCAGGCCCGGGTCGTGGCCCGGCGGGCCGAGCGCAGCGTCTGGGCGCTGCTCGAGGCGGACGAGGCGAACGGCCGGACCGGGGTCACCAACACCGAGACCGCGCGCTACCTCAACCGGCTCTCGGACCTGCTGTTCATCCTGTCGCGGGTGGCCAACCCGGGCGGCGACATCCTCTGGGTGCCCGGCGGCCCCACGGCCGGGTAGTTCCCGCGGTCAGCGACCCGGCGGGGCCGACTCCAGCCAGGACAGGAAGCCGGTCACCGTCGAGGGGTCCATCGCCAGGTCGCGGTGCCCCTCGGCGGTGGCGCAGGAGAGGACGACGACGTCCTCGGGCAGCGCGAGGTCGGCCCGGCCGGCACGGCGCTGGGACTCGACGGTGAAGCCCGACCGCTCCAGCCGGTGCTGCGGCCGCACCGAGAGCGACAGTGCCCGGTACCAGAGCAGGGCGTCGCCCCCGTACCAGGCGACGCCCACGGACCACCGCGACGAGCTCGGGGTGCGCAGCCACATGGTGACCGCACCGAGCCCGGAGAGCAGGAACCGGCGGCGCAGCAGGAACACGACGGCCACCACGACGAGCAGCAGTCCCAGCAGGACCAGCAGGGCCGTGGTCACGGGCGGTTCGGAGCCGGGCCGGGTGGTGCCGGGAAGATCAGACGGTCTCGCCGGCCGCACGCAGCCGGGAGATCGCGCGACGCGCGGCGTCGAGCGCCTCCGGGTCGTCCCCGGCGTCCTCGGCGCGGGACAGCGCCGTGCGAGCGCGCTCCACGTCGATCTCCGTGGAGATCTCGGCCGTCTCGGCGAGGATGGAGACGCCCTTCTCGCTCACCGAGAGGAAGCCACCGTGGGCGGCGACGGTGAGGTCCTCACCGGTCTCGGTGCGAATGGTGACGACACCGCCGGGGGCCAGCTGGCCCAGCAGGGGCGCGTGACCGGGCAGGACGCCGAGCTCGCCCTCGGTCGTGCGGGCGATGACCATCGTGGCCTCGCCGGACCAGATCTTGCGCTCGACGGCCACCAACTCGACCTGCAGGGTCGCCACGACACTCCTCGGTTCTTGCGGACGGGTCTCCACCCTAGCGTCGAGGGGCGGGCGGCTGCCCGGCCCCCCTGCTCGGAGGGCGTCAGGCGGCGCGGCGGTAGAGCAGCGTGAACCGGCCGACGCGGACCCACGGGTGCCGGACGGTGGACGCCGGCGCCCACTCCTCGATGCGGAAGCGGGCGATGTCCACCGGCTCCTCGGGCGCGAACGGCGCCCAGGTCCAGTCGGGGTCGCCGCCGTCACCGGTGCGCCCGTCCAGTCTGCTGATCGCGTCCACGCCGAACCCCTGCGACGGCGCCCGCCGGTCGGGCGCTCCGTCCTGATGGTCGGCACTGCGGCGACGGAACTGGAGCCCCGCCCGCAGAAGAGCACACGGACGGGTGACGGAACGCCGACGGCCGGGCCTCCCCGAAGGGAGACCCGGCCGTCGGTCAGGGCTGAGCGGGTGCTCAGGCCTTCTTGAGCTTGGCCGCGTTGGCCTCGAGGTCCTCGAGTCCACCGCACATGAAGAAGGCCTGCTCCGGGACGTGGTCGTACTCGCCCTCGGTGATCGCCTTGAACGACTGCAGCGTCTCGGCCAGCGGCACGAACGAGCCGGGCTGACCGGTGAAGGCCTCGGCGACGAACATGTTCTGCGACAGGAACCGCTCGACACGACGGGCCCGGTTCACGGTGACCTTGTCCTCTTCACCGAGCTCGTCGATGCCGAGGATCGCGATGATGTCCTGCAGCTCCTGGTAACGCTGCAGCACCTGCTTGACCCGCTGCGCGGTGTCGTAGTGCTCCTGGCCCACGTACTGCGGGTCGAGGATCCGGCTGGTGGAGTCCAGCGGGTCCACGGCCGGGTAGATGCCCTTCTCCGAGATCGGCCGCGAGAGCACGGTCGTCGCGTCGAGGTGGGCGAACGTGGTGTGCGGTGCGGGGTCGGTGATGTCGTCGGCGGGCACGTAGATCGCCTGCAGCGAGGTGATCGAGCGACCCCGCGTCGAGGTGATCCGCTCCTGCAGCTGACCCATCTCGTCGGCCAGGGTGGGCTGGTAACCCACGGCCGAGGGCATGCGGCCCAGCAGCGTGGACACCTCGGACCCGGCCTGCGTGAACCGGAAGATGTTGTCGATGAAGAGCAGCACGTCCTGGTTCTGCTCGTCGCGGAAGTACTCCGCCATCGTCAGCGCGGAGAGCGCGACCCGCAGACGGGTGCCCGGCGGCTCGTCCATCTGGCCGAACACCAGGGCGGTCGAGTTGATGACCCCGGACTCGGTCATCTCGGTGATGAGGTCGTTGCCCTCACGGGTGCGCTCACCCACACCGGCGAACACCGACACACCACCGAACTCCTGGGCGACGCGACGGATCATCTCCTGGATGAGCACCGTCTTGCCGACGCCGGCACCGCCGAACAGGCCGATCTTGCCGCCGGCCACGTAGGGCGTGAGCAGGTCGATGACCTTGATGCCGGTCTCCAGCATCTCGGTGCGACCCTCGAGCTGGTCGAACCGCGGCGCGCTCCGGTGGATGGTCCACCGCGGCGCGTCCAGGCCGTAGCCGGGCTCGTCCAGGCACTCGCCCAGCGTGTTCCAGACGTGGCCGGTGGTGACGTCGCCGACGGGCACGCTGATCGCGCTGCCGGTGTCGGTGACCTCGGACCCGCGGACGAGGCCGTCGGTCGGGGCCATCGAGATGGTCCGGACCACGTTCTCGCCCAGGTGCTGGGCGACCTCGAGGGTCAGGGTCTTGCTCAGGTCGGCGAGCGTGACGTCGACCTTCAGGGCGTTGAACAGGTCGGGCATCGCGTCGCGCGGGAACTCGACGTCGACGACCGGCCCGGTGACCCGCATGACGCGGCCGGTGCTGGCCTGCGTCTGCGAGCTGGTCGGACGGTCCTCGGTGACGGTCATCTGTGCTGCTCTCCTGCCCTCGGGCTCGTGCTGCGTGATGGAACGGTGGTGAGCGGGTCAGTCGCCCGCATTGGCCGAGACCAGCGCGTCGGCGCCGCCGACGATCTCGCTGATCTCCTGGGTGATCTCCGCCTGGCGGGCCTGGTTCGCCTGCCGGGAGAGGTTCTTCGCGAGCTCCTCGGCGTTGTCCGAGGCGGACTTCATCGCCCGGCGGCGCGACGCCGACTCCGAGGCTGCCGCCTCGAGGATCGCCGCGTAGATCCGGGTGGTGATGTACTTCGGCAGCAGGGCGTCCAGCAGGCCCTCGGCCGACGGCTCGAACTCGTAAGAGGTCGGGACGCCCGAGTCGCCGGCAGCACCGCTCTCGCGATCCTCCCGCTCGTAGTCGAACTCCTCGACCTCCTCCACCTCCAGCGGCGCCATGCGCTTGGCCACCGGCACCTGGGCGAGCAGCGAGCGGAACTCGGTGTAGACGATGTGCAGCTCGTCCACGCCCAGGACGCCGTCGTCGCCGGCGCCGCCCTGCTCGTCGTCGTCCGCCCCGGCCGTGAAGACGTCGATCAGCGCGGAGCCGATCTCCTGCGCGTCCTCGTAGCGGGGCTGCTCGGAGAAGCCGGTGAACGTCTGCGCCATCTCGCGGTCGCGGAAGGAGTAGTACGTCTCCCCCTTGCGGCCGACGACGTAGAGCACCGGCTCCTTGCCCTCCTGGCGGAGCAGCGAGAGCAGCTCCTCGGTGCGACGGAGGACGTTCACGTTGTACGAGCCGGCGAAGCCGCGGTCGGAGGTGATGACCAGGACGGCCGCGCGCCGCGGGTTCTCCCGCTCGGTGAGCAGCGGGTGGTTCAGCGACGCCGAGGACGCCAGGGCGGAGAGCACACGCGTGATCTCCCGGGCGTAGGGCTTGGACGCCTCCACCCGGGCCTGGGCGCGCACGATGCGGGCACCGGCGATCAGCTCCTGAGCCGAGAAGATCTTCTTCGTCGACTGGGTGGAGCGGATGCGGCGCCGCAGGGCGCGCAGAGAGGCGGCCATGGGTCAGGCCTTCTTCTTGACCTGGACGCGCTCCTGGCCACGCTCCGAGGCGTCCATGGCCTCGGCCTCGGGCTCGTTCAGCTGGAGCGACTCGCCGTCGCCCGTCGTGAACTGCCCGTAGAAGGTCTCCACCGCACGCTCGAGGCTCGCGACGGTGTCGTCCTCGAGCTTCTTGGTGCTGCGGATGGCGTCGAACACGCCGTTGTCACCGCGGCCGATGAAGTCGAGGAACTCGGACTCGAAGCGACGGACGTCGGAGACCGGCACGCGGTCGAGCTTGCCGGTGGTGCCGAGCCACAGCGAGACGACCTGCTTCTCGACCGGGTAGGGCGAGTACTGGCCCTGCTTGAGCAGCTCCACCAGGCGCATGCCGCGGTCCAGCGTCGCGCGGCTGGTGGCGTCGAGGTCGGAGGAGAACGAGGCGAAGGCCTCCAGCTCGCGGAACTGCGCGAGGTCCAGACGCAGGCGGCCGGCGACCGACTTCATCGCCTTCACCTGCGCGGAGCCGCCGACGCGGGACACCGAGATGCCGACGTTGATGGCGGGGCGGACACCGGAGTTGAACAGACCCGTCTCGAGGAAGATCTGGCCGTCGGTGATCGAGATGACGTTGGTCGGGATGTACGCCGAGACGTCGTTGCCCTTGGTCTCCACCAGGGGCAGACCGGTCATCGAGCCGGCACCCAGCTCGTCGGAGAGCTTGGCGCAGCGCTCCAGCAGGCGGGAGTGCAAGTAGAAGACGTCGCCGGGGTAGGCCTCGCGGCCCGGCGGGCGGCGCAGCAGGAGGGAGACGGCGCGGTAAGCCTCGGCCTGCTTCGACAGGTCGTCGAACACGATGAGGACGTGCTTGCCCTCGTACATCCAGTGCTGGCCGATGGCCGAGCCGGTGTAGGGGGCGATGTACTTGAAGCCGGCGGCCTCGGACGCGGGAGCCGCGACGATGGTCGTGTACTCCATCGCGCCGGCCTCTTCGAGGGCGGTCTTGAGGGCCGCGATCGTGGAGCCCTTCTGACCGACGGCCACGTAGATGCAGCGCACCTGCTGGGCCGGGTCGCCGGTGGCCCAGGCTTCCTTCTGGTTGATGATCGTGTCGGTCGCCACGGCCGTCTTGCCGGTCTGGCGGTCACCGATGATCAGCTGGCGCTGGCCGCGGCCGACGGGGGTCATGGCGTCGATGGCCTTGATCCCGGTCTGCATCGGCTCGTGCACCGACTGGCGCTGCACCACGGTGGGCGCCTGCAGCTCGAGAGCGCGGCGGCCGGTGGTCGCGATGGGGCCGCCACCGTCGATCGGGTTGCCCAGCGGGTCGACGACGCGCCCCAGGTAGCCGTCGCCGACGGGGACCGAGAGGACCTCGCCGGTCCGGCGGACCTGCTGGCCCTCCTCGATGCCGGAGAAGTCGCCCAGGACGACGACGCCGATCTCGCGCACGTCGAGGTTCAGGGCCAGTCCGCGGACGCCGCTCTCGAACTCGAGCAGCTCGTTGGTCATGACCGAGGGCAGGCCCTCGACACGGGCGATGCCGTCGCCGGCCTCGGTGACCGTTCCGACCTCCTCGCGGGAGACGTCGGGCCGGTACTCGGTGACGTAGTTCTGGATGGCACTGCGGATCTCGTCTGCGGAGATCGTCAGCTCGGCCATGGCTCTGGTCCTCTTCCCTGCGGGGGTCGTGTCGTTGTGGGGTGCGGAGGGGGCGGTCAGCCGGCCAGCCGCCGGCGGGCGGCTTCCAGCCGATGGGCGATGCTGCCGTCGATGACCTCGTCGCCCACCTGGACGATCAGGCCGCCCAGCACGTCGGGGTCGACGGTGACCTGGAGTCCGACCGGACGTCCGTAGAGGCGGCCGAGCACGTCGCTCAACTGCTGCTCCTGGGCTCCGGTGAGCGGGACCGCGGTGGTCACCCGGGCGACCGACTGCCCGCGGCGGCGACTGGCCGCCTCCGACAGGCGCTCGATGGCGATCTCGGCGGTGCCGACGTGCGAACCGGTGAGGAGGTTGCGCAGCAACTGCTCGGTCACCGGGTTCACCCGGCCGGACAGCAGCCGGTCCAGGAGCGCCTTGCGGCCCTCCACGGACGCCTTGCGGTCGCTGAGCACGCGGTTGAGCTCCCGGTCCCCGGCGACGATGCGCCCGAAGCGGAAGAGCTCGTCCTCGACGCTGTCGAGCTGACCGTTCACGTCGGCGGCATCCAGCGCCGCCTCGGTGGCCACGGTGATCGTGGCCTCGACCAGGTCGAGCGGCCGCGACCAGCGCTGCCGGGCGATCGTCTCGACGAGGTCCAGCGCGGTCGACGACAGCTGGGAGGCGAAGAGGCGGCGCACCAGGGCGGCGCGCTCCTCCGGCTTCCCGGCCGGGTCGGCCATGGCACGTCGCAGGGTGAGCTGGCTGTCCAGCACCCGCGACACCGCGAAGAGCTCGTCCGCGAGGGAGAGCAGCTCCGGGCCCGTGGCGGCACGCGCGGGCTGGCCGGTGATCCGGTCCCGCGCCTTCTCCAGGAGGCCGGCGGTGGGACGTGTCAGCTGCTCGAGGCGCTCGCGCACCTCGACGGTGGCCGCGCGGGTGGAGGCCTCCATCAGCGGTTGCTCTCCGCCACGGCGCCCCGACCGTCGCCCGACGCGGCCATGCCGTCGAGCTCCGCGAGGAACCGGTCGACGGTGCCGCTGCGACGGGCGTCGTCCGCCAGCGACTCGCCGACCACACGGCCGGCCAGGTCGACGGCGAGCGTGCCGATCTGACCACGGAGCTCGTGGACGATCTGCTGCCGCTGCGCGGTCAGCTGCTCCTCGCCGCGGGCGACGATGCGAGCCGACTCCTCCTGAGCCTGGGTGCGCAGCTCCTCGAGGATCTGCTGGCCCTCGGCGCGAGCGGCGTCGCGGATCTGCGCGGCCTCGCCACGTGCCTCGGCCAGCTGCGCGCGGTACTGCTCGAGGGCCGCCTTGGCCTCGGCCTGTGCGGCCTCGGCCCGCTCGAGCCCGCCCTCGATCGCCTCACGGCGGGCGACGAACGCCTTCTCGAAGCTCGGCACCACGTACTTGATCACCACGAACGCGAGGATCGCGAAGGTGATCAGGCCGACGATGATCTCGCCCACGGGTGGGAGGAGCGGGTTGGCGCTCTCCGCAGCCAGGATGTTCATGCTCTGCACGTCCCTACGTCAGCTGGACCGGACCGGCTGGGTCAGCCGTAGATGAAGGGCGCGACCAGACCGATGAGCGCCAGCGCCTCCGAGAGGGCGGCACCGAGGAAGGCGTAGGTCCGGGTGAGGCCGGCCGACTCGGGCTGACGCGCGGTCGCCTGGATGTAGGCGGCCCACACGACACCGACACCGATACCGGGGCCGATGGCGGCGAGGCCGTAGCCGACAGCGCCGATGTTGCCCTCGAGCTCTGCGAGAACCTCGATCATTGGGGGGTCTTCCTCCTGTGTCGGTCGCCCGGATCGTTCCGGACGGCTGGCGGGGGTGGAGCGGTCAGTGGGCGGGCTCGACGGCGCCGTTGAGGTACGTGGCGGTCAGCACGGTGAAGACGTAGGCCTGCAGGATGATCACGAGCACCTCGAAGAACGTCATGGCCAGGGCCATGGCGAACGCGAACGGGCTGAAGATCATCGAGAAGTTGCCCACCTGGAGCAGGTAGACGGTGCCCAGGGAGAAGACGACGAGCAGCATGTGCCCGGCGAACATGTTGGCGAAGAGTCGGACGGCCAGGGTGAACGGCCGGATCACGAAGACCTGCAGCAGCTCGATGGGGGTCACCAGGATGAGCGCACCGATCGGCACGCCCGGCGGGATGGCGGCGTCCTTGAAGTACTTGCCGGCGCCCTGCTCCCGGATGCCGACCCAGTTGTAGAGGATCCACACGAGCACCGCGAGGACCAGCGGCAGGGCGAACTTCGACATCGGCGAGATCTGCGCGAACGGGATGATGCTCATCGCGTTGTTCGCCAGGATGAAGAAGAAGAGCGAGGCCAGGAACGGCGCGAACGGAAGCCCCTTGGGGCCGATCACGTCACGGGCCATGCCGTCGCGGACGAGGGAGTAACCGCTCTCGCCCAGGAACTGCAGCCTGCTCGGCACGATCGAGGCCTTGCGCGAGGCGAGGACCAGGAACGCGAGGATCGCTGCGGTGGCGATCCAGGAGATGATCGTGATGCGGGTGATCGCGAAATCGACGCCCAGGAGCGAGAACTCCGCGATGGGCTCCGGGTAGAACTCCGCAATCGTCGGAGCGTTGAACCCATCTCCGCCGGATCCTTCGGCTGCGAGCACGCTGCCGAGCGCTGAGGCGCTGGAGGTCACCGTTGTCCCTTCTGCGTCGGGCCCTGTGTCCGGGGCGAGCTCCGCTGCCCGCCCGGGGTCGTGCGTGTGTGCGGCCGGGCCCCGGAGGGCGGCTCGACGGCACCGTACTTGACGACCACCAGGTAGATGGCCACTCCCAGACCGAGCAGGACGCCGACGAGGGTGAAGACTCGCGTCTCCAACCAGCGGTCGAGCAGCCACCCGGCCCCGCCCCACACGAGCATCCCCGAGAGCATGGTCCCGGTGATGCCCCAGCCGACGTCGGCCCCGGAGGGATGACGTTCGGCATCTGCGGTGCGCGGTCGAGATTCCCAGCCTGCAGGGGTGTTCTCGGCCATCACTCGGGACACTATCTCAGCCCGCGGACGCCGGGCGGGCCGGGTCCGGAGCACCGTCGTCAGGTCCACCCGCACGGGTGTCCGCGGGGGCAGCGGCCGGCGGTGCGGGCGGCGGCACGTAGAACACCTGCCGGGTCCACACCCAGCGCATCTGGACCCCGCTCCAGAGCAGGGCCCCGGCGATGACCGTCCAGGCGAGCACCAGCCGGTCGAGCCACCCGTCCTCGGGCAGCGAGCCCAGCAGGGCGAAGAGGACCAGCAGCTTGACCAGGAACGTCCCCAGCGCCGCGGGCAGGGCGAACGCGTCGTCGATCCCGCCGGCCCACGCGATGACCACGCCGCTGACGACGAAGAAGCCGACCACGGTGGCCGCGCCGACGAGGACCGCCACCGCGCTCCCCCAGCCGCCGAGGATGCCGGCGACGGGGGCCGCCACGGCGGTCACGGCGAGGGACACCAGCGATCCCACCCGGAGGAAGGCGAGGTCCCAGGGGGCGCGGTCCGTGGCGGGGCTCGGTGCGGCGGTCATCTCAGGACCTTCCTGGTCTCGGCCGCGCGGGCGGCGGCCCGGTTGGCGCGCGCCTCGCTGCCCCGGGTGCGCACCGCCCGGGCGGTGGGATGGTCGGCACGGCTGCGCTCCCGTTGCGCGGCGAGCTCGGCCGCGCGGGCCTCGCGGGCGGCGCGACGGGCACGCGGGCTGAGGACGACGACCAGCCCCACGACCAGCAGCACGGCGATCGCCACCAGCAGCTCCGCCGTCCCACCGGTGATCGACAGGGCGACCGCCCCGAAGGACAGCAGCGCGGCCCAGAAGTACATGACCAGCACCGCACGCCGGTGCGAGTGGCCGATGGAGAGCAGCCGGTGGTGCAGGTGCATCTTGTCGGCGGCGAACGGCGAGCGCCCCCGCCGGGTGCGGCGGATCACCGCCATCACCAGGTCGAGGAACGGGATGAAGAGCACCGCGACCGGCACCAGCAGCGGCAGGGTCAGCGGCAGCAGCGTGGCCGCCGAGTCGAACGACTGCGGGTCCACTCCCCCGGTCGCCGTGACGGCGGCGGCCGCCAGCATCAGGCCCACCAGCATCGCCCCGGAGTCGCCCATGAAGATCCGCGCCGGGCTGAAGTTGTGCGGCAGGAAGCCCAGGCAGGCGCCGGCGAGCACGGCGGTGATCAGCGCCGGGGCGCTGGCGACGTCGTCGTACCCGACCAGGCCGAGGTGGTAGCTGTAGGCGAAGAAGGCCAGCGCCGCGATCGCCGAGACACCGGCCGCCAGCCCGTCCAGGCCGTCGATGAAGTTGACGGCGTTGACCACCAGCACGGTGAGCAGGACCGTCAGCGGCACCCCGAGGTCGGGGCCCAGCGAGATCGTGCCGATGTCGGCCACCGGCAGGAAGAGGAAGGCCAGCTGGACGCCCAGCAGCACCATGACGCCCGCGGCGGCGATCTGCCCGGTGAGTTTCGTCAGGGAGTCCAGATCCCACTTGTCGTCGATCAGCCCCAGGGCGCAGATCAGCCCGCCGGCCACGAGGACGGCGTAGGTCTGGGAGTCGTCGAAGGTGCGCTGCAGGGCCGGCAACCGGGTGGCGACCAGGATCGCGGCGGCCACCCCGAGGTACATGGCCACGCCGCCGCCGCGTGGAGTCGGGATGGCGTGCACGTCGCGCGCCCGGAGGGCCGACATCACCCCGAAGCGGATCGCCAGCATCCGGACCACCGGGGTGGTCAGGAAGGTGACCAGCGCGGCGGTGAGCATGACGACGGCGTACTCGCGCATCGGCTCAGCCGGCGCGGATCGGAGCGGGACGGGTCCGGACGACAGGCGTGCTCATCCAGCCGCCCTCCCGAACCTCGTGATCACCCGCGGCGCCGGTGAGCGGGGCCGCGATCGGTCCACGGTAGCGCGAGCTCCTGGCAACGCCGTGCGACGCATCGCCGACCGGCGCCGTGGCCCGGGGCACGCGGTGGTCAGTCGGTGAGCTCCGGGACGGCGTCGCGGAGGCGGTCGACCGGGATCGCCCCCACCCGCAGCACACGAGGCGTGGCGCCGGTGCAGTCGACGATGGTGCTGGCGGCCGAGTTGCTGCGCGGCCCGCCGTCCAGGACGACGGCGACGTGCTCCCCCAGCTGGGCGGCCGCCTCCTGGGCCGTCGTGGCGGCCGGCCGGCCCGAGCGGTTGGCGCTGGACACGGCCAGCGGGCCGGTGCGCCGGAGCAGGTCCCTCGTCAGGTCGTCGTCGGGCAGCCGGACGGCGACCGTGCCCTCCGCGTCACCCAGGTCCCAGGCCAGCGACGGCGCGTGCTCGACGACGAGGGTCAGCCCACCCGGCCAGAAGGCCTGGGCCAGCGCGGTCGCGGTCGAGGGCAGGTCCGTCACGAGCCCGGCCAGCGTGGAGGCCTCGCCGATCAGCACCGGGACGGGCATGGTCCGGCCGCGGTTCTTGGCGGCCAGCAGCGAGGTCACCGCCGACGGGGTGAACGCGTCGGCCGCGACCCCGTAGACGGTGTCGGTCGGCAGCAGGACGAGCCTCCCGGTGCTCAGCGCCGCCGCGGCGGCGTCCAGGCCGGCGGCGCGCGCCTCCGGGTCGCTGCAGTCGTAGATCTGGGCCACGGGGAGGAAGTCTGTCACCGTCGCCGACCGCTCCCCCGGCCCGGTGGCTCAGTCGTCGTCCCGGTCCCTGCCCTCGCGCCCGTTGCCGTTGCCGCCGTTGCCCGGCTTCTTCTCGTCGGAACCCTTGCCGTTCCCGTCGCCGTCGCCGCCGTCGCCGCCGTCGCCCTCGTCGACCGGGGCGGGCGCGGGGGCCGGGGCGGGCACCGGGGGCACGGCGTAGCCGAGCTGGACCAGCGCATCCGGCGGCAGGGTGCCGGAGGGGTCGACGGCGGTGACCTGTCCGGCGGCCACGTCCGCGGTCTCGACCGGGAGCAGCTCGACGCGGAGCCCGCGGGCGACCAGCTCCGCCTGCACCTCGCGGACCGGACGGCCGAGCAGGTCGGCGGCGACGACGTCGACGCCCGCGGGCAGGCTCGGCGCGGCTCCCGTCGGCTCGGGCGTCTCGGAGGCCGGCGCCGCCGTGGACGTCGAGCCGTCGCGGAGCGCCGTCGCGACGACGGCTCCACCCACCGCGAGCAGGAGCGCGGTCAGCAGGACCGCCACCGGCCACCTGCGGCGGCGCCGTCGGCGCACCGGTCCGGCGTCGGCCGGGGACGGCGCCGGCACGACCGGGAGGACCGCGGTCGCGGGCGGGGCTCCGGTCCGCGGCAGGACGGCCGTCCGGGGTGCGCCCGCTGGGACGCCGCCGGCCCGCACGGTGTCGACCGCGTCGCGCAGCGCCGATCCGTCCGGGAACCGGGCGGCGGGATCCTTGGCCATCGCGCGCTCCACCAGCCCGCGCACGGCGAGCGGGACGTCCGCCGGGAGCGGGTCGGGCTGCTCCCGGATCTGCATCACCGCGATCTGGACGGCGCTCTCGCCCTCGAACGCCCGCCGACCGGCCAGGCACTCGTAGCCGACCGCCCCGAGCGCGTAGACGTCGCTCGCCGGGGTCGCCGGCCGGCCGGACGCCTGCTCCGGGGAGAGGTAGTGCGCCGTCCCCATCACCTCCCCCGTGGCGGTGACGGCGACGCCGCCGGTCGAGCGGGCGATGCCGAAGTCGGTCAGCTTCACCCGGCCGTCGCGGGCGACGAGGAGGTTCGCCGGCTTGATGTCGCGGTGCACGACCCCGGCCGCGTGGGCGGCACCCAGGCCGTCCGCGGCCTGCCGGAGGACGTCCAGGGTGCGGCGCTCGTCCAGCCGCCCCTCGCGACGGAGCACGTCGGCGAGCGACTCCCCCTCCACCAGTTCCATCACGAGGTAGGCCACCGGCGGCGCCCCCGGACCGACCGGCTGCTCGCCGTAGTCGAACACCGCGGCGATGTGCGGGTGGACGAGCGTGGCGGCGTGCTGCGCCTCCGCCCGGAACCGGGCGCGGAAGGTCGGGTCCGCCGCGAACTGGTCGCGCAGCACCTTGACCGCGACCGGGCGGTCGAGCAGGGTGTCGCGCCCGCGCCAGACCTGGCCCATGCCGCCGCCGGCGATCAGCGACGCCAGCACGTAGCGGTTCGCGAGCAGCGCCTGCGGTGCCGTCACCGGTCCTCCCGCCCGCCTCGCCGCGCGGTCGTGAAGCGCGGGCGCCCGGCCAGGTCGGGATGGTCCTCGACGTCGGTGAAGCCGCCGTGCGACCGGACGACCGCGGGCAGCGCCGTCCCCTGCTGGTCGGCGTGCTCGATGCCCAGCCAGCCGCCGGGCCGGAGCAGCCGGGCGGCGACGCCGAGCATCCCGCGCACCACGTCGAGCCCGTCCGGCCCGCCCCAGAGCGCCAACGGCGGGTCGTGGTCGGCGACCTCGCGCGGGATCCGCGCGCCGTCGGGCACGTAGGGCGGGTTGGAGACGACGACGTCGACCCGCCCGTCGAGCTCGGACAGCAGGCCTGCGTCGGTCATGTCGCCGGCGACGACGCCGACCGGGGTGTCGCCGGCGCCGACCCGGTCGAGCGCGTTGTGCCGGGTCCAGGCGATGGCGCCGGGATCGTGCTCGACGGCGGTCACCCGTGCGCCGGGGTGCTCGTGCGCGATGGACAGCGCGAGGGCACCGGAGCCGCTGCCGAGGTCCACGACGACCGGCCCGTCGAGCCCGGCGAGACGCTCGAGCGCCCACTCGGCCAGCAGCTCGGTCTCCGGGCGGGGCACGAACACCCCCGGGCCGACGGCGAGCTCGAGCCGCCGGAACGGCGCCCGGCCGGTCAGGTGCTGGAGGGGCACCCGGTCGGCGCGCTGGTCGAGCAGCGCCGCGAACCGGGCCGCGTCGTCGTCGGGGACGTCGGTCAGCGTGAGCAGCCCCGCGCGCGACCGGCCGACCACGTGGGCCAGCAGCAGCTCGGCGTCCACCCGCGGCGACTCGACCCCGGCCTCGGCGAGCCGCCGGGCGGCGTCGCCCAGGAGCGTTCTGCACCTCACCCCGGACCCGCCCTTCAGGAGCCGGCCGCCAGCAGCTCGGCGGTGTGCGCGCTGCTCAGCGCGTCGATGACCGCGTCCAGTTCGCCGTCGAGCACGGCGTCCAGGTTGTGCGACTTGTAGCCGACCCGGTGGTCGGAGATCCGGTTCTCCGGGAAGTTGTACGTCCGCACCCGCTCGCTGCGGTCGACCGTGCGCACCTGGCTGCGCCGCTGGTCGCTCGCGGTGGCCGCGGCCTCCTCGCGGGCGGCCGCCAGGAGCCGGGAGCGCAGCACCCGTAGCGCCGACTCGCGGTTCTGCAGCTGGCTCTTCTCGTTCTGCGAACTCACCACGATCCCGCTGGGCAGGTGGGTGATGCGGACGGCGGAGTCTGTGGTGTTCACGCTCTGCCCACCGGGCCCGGACGAGCGGAAGACGTCGATGCGCAGGTCGTTCGGGTCGACCGTCACGTCCACCTCCTCCGCCTCGGGCAGCACCAGCACCCCGGCGGCGGAGGTGTGGATGCGGCCCTGGCTCTCGGTGGCGGGCACGCGCTGCACCCGGTGCACGCCGCCCTCGAACTTCAGCCGCGACCAGATGCCCTCGTCGGTGCGGCTCTTGATGGCCACCGCGACGTCCTTGTACCCGCCGAGCTCGGCGTCCTGGGCGTCGAGCACCTCGGTCGACCAGCCGCGCCGCTCCGCGTAGCGCAGGTACATCCGCAGCAGGTCTCCGGCGAACAGCGCGGACTCCGCGCCGCCCTCCCCCGCCTTGATCTCGAGGATGACGTCCTTGTCGTCGTCGGGGTCCTTCGGCAGCAGCTCCTCGTTCAGCCGGCCGGTGAGCTCCTCGATCCGGCGCTCGAGAGCGCTCGCCTCGGCGGCGAAGGAGGCGTCCTCGGCGGCGAGCTCCCGGGCGGTGCCGAGATCGCCGCGGGCCTCGTCGAGGGCGCGGGCGGTCTCCACGAGCGGGGCCAGCCGGGCGTAGCGACGGCTCAGCCGGCGGGCACGCGCCTGATCGGCGTGCACCGCCGGATCGGCGAGCTCCTGCTCGAGGGACGCGTGCTCGGCGAGCAGGCCGGAGAGCATGTCGGGTGCGGGGCTGCTCATCGGGTTCCTCCTGCCTGCGGTCGGGTCCGGACACGACGACGGCGCCCGCCCCACCGAGAGGTGGGACGGGCGCCGTCGGAGGTGCTACTTGGCGTCTGCGGGCGCCTCGGCGGGCGCGCCGGCGGAGCGCTTGCCGAACCGCTTCTCGAAGCGGGCCACGCGGCCACCGGTGTCGAGGATGCGCTGCTTGCCGGTGTAGAAGGGGTGGCAGGCCGAGCAGGTCTCGACGGTGAGCGTGCCCGTGGGCGAGGTGCTCTTGGTGGTGAAGGTGTTGCCGCAGCCGCAGGTCACGGTGGTGACGTTGTAGGCCGGGTGGATGTCGGGCTTCATGGCTGCTGCCTCTTCTACGAAGTCTGGGTCGTTCAGTGCTGTGAACGCCGAGGACCGGACGGCTATTTCCGGTGCGACGGCGGGGCTCGGTCGACCAGTCTCCCAGATCGGGAGACCGGCCGACCGTGGCCCCCTGCTAGTCCTTGTCGGGACCGAGCGTCGTCTTCTGGATCTGCATGAGGAACTCGACGTTGTTGCGCGTCTTCTTCAGCTTGTCCAGGAGCAGTTCCAGCGCCTGCTGGGGCTCCAGCGCACCGAGGACCCGGCGCAGCTTGATGACGATGGCCAGCTCGTCGGGCGACATGAGGATCTCCTCCTTGCGCGTGCCCGACGCGTTGACGTCGACGGCCGGGAAGACCCGCTTGTCCGCCAGCCGGCGGTCGAGCTTGATCTCGGCGTTCCCGGTGCCCTTGAACTCCTCGAAGATGACCGTGTCCATCGTGGAGCCGGTCTCGACCAGCGCCGAGGCGATGATCGTGAGCGAGCCGCCGTTCTCGATGTTGCGGGCAGCACCCAGGAAGCGCTTGGGCGGGTAGAGCGCCGTGGAGTCGACGCCGCCGGAGAGGATGCGCCCGCTGGCGGGAGCCGCCAGGTTGTAGGCGCGGCCCAGCCGGGTGATCGAGTCCAGCAGGACGACGACGTCGTGGCCCATCTCGACCAGACGCTTCGCCCGCTCGATGGAGAGCTCGGCGACCGTGGTGTGGTCCGACGGCGGCCGGTCGAAGGTGGAGGCGATGACCTCGCCCTTCACCGAGCGCTGCATGTCGGTGACCTCTTCGGGCCGCTCGTCGACGAGGACGACCATCAGGTGGCACTCGGGGTTGTTCGTCGTGATCGCGTTGGCCAGCGCCTGCAGCACCATCGTCTTGCCCGCCTTGGGGGGCGAGACGATCAGCGCGCGCTGCCCCTTGCCGATCGGCATGACCAGGTCGATGACCCGGGTGGTGAGCAGGTGCGGCTCGGTCTCCAGCCGCAGGCGGTCCTGCGGGTAGAGCGGGGTCAGCTTGGTGAACTCGGGGCGGTTCTTCGCCTGCTCCGGGTCCAGGCCGTTGACCGTGTCCAGCCGGACCAGCGCGTTGTACTTGTCCTTGCGCTCGCCCTCGCGGGGCTGGCGGACGGCGCCGGTGATGGCGTCACCGCGACGCAGGCCGTAGCGGCGCACCTGCGAGAGCGAGACGTAGACGTCGTTCGGGCCGGTGAGGTAGCCCGACGTGCGCACGAACGCGTAGTTGTCGAGCACGTCGAGGATGCCGGCCACGGGCAGCAGGACGTCGTCCTCGCTGATCGTGGGCTCGCCCTGGTCGAAGCGCTCACGGCCTCCGACGGCGCCCCCGCGCTTGTTGCGATCGCGGTAGCGACGCCCGCGACGGCCGCGGCCGCCCTCGAAGTCGTCGTCGTCCTCGTCGGCGTTGGGCCCGCGAGGGGCCTCGGTGCGGTTGTCGTTCCGGTTGCCCGGACGGCCGTCCCGGTCGCCGCGCTCGCTGCGGTCGGGGCCGCGGTTGCCGTCCCGGTTGCCCTCGCGGGCACCGTCGCGGTTGGTGTCGCGGTTGGTCTCGCGGGCACCGTCGCGGTTGCCGCGCTCGGGCCGGTCGCCGCGGTCGGTGCGCTCGTTGCCGTCGCGGTTGGCCCGCTCCGGGCGGTCGCCCCGCTCGGAGCGGTCGGCACCGTCGCGGCTCGCGCCGTCGCGGTTGGCGGTGTCGCGGTTGGCGGTGTCGCGGTTGTTCTCGCGGTTGGCGTCCCGGTCGGCGCGGTTGCGGTTCCGGTCGCGGTTGCGCTGCGGCCGGTCGCCGTCGCGCTGCTCGCCGTCGGCCTGCTCGGCATCGCGCGGCTCGGCGTCCCGCTGCGCCGGCTCGGCCGGCGCGGCGACCTCCGCCGCGGGCGCCTCGGTGGACCGGTCGTTCGCGGGAACGGGCTTGCCGGCCGACTCGGCGGTCGGGGAGCCGGCCGGACGGCTGGCGCCGCGGCGGGACCGGGCCGGACGGGTGTCGGCGTCGGCGTCGGTCGTGGTGACGGGTCCGCCGTTGGCGCCACCGCTGATCGGCGCCTCGAGGGGGGCGGCCGTCGCGGCCACGCCGCGGGCGCGGTCGGCGCCGTCGGCTCCGTCGGCCTGGCTCTCGACGCGGGGCGCCGGGGTGCTGCTGTCGCCGCCGACCTGGCGCGCGGAGATGGCGGCCACGAGATCGCCCTTGCGCATGCGTCCGGTGCCGGAGATGCCGAGTTCGGCCGCCAGTCGCTGCAGTTCGGGCAGCAGCATCCCGGACAGGCCGGCGCCGCGGCGGCGGGCGCGGCCCGCCGTCTCGGGAGCGGCGGGTGCCTCGCTCGAGCCGGCGGCGTCCTGCGCGCCGGTCATGGCGAGGTCGGTGCTTTCGCTCACGTACAGGTCCTTCCCTGCGGTGACCTGCGCGTTCCAGCGCAGGGGGTGCACCGCTCCGATGCGGACCCGGGCATGAGGCGGGGGTCGTGATGAGGAGCGGGGTGAAAAGCGGAGCGGATCAGCGGCGGAATCGCCGGCTTCGCCCCCACGCGAGGCTCGCCCGAGTGGGCGGCTACGCCGTGAGCCTAGACGCAGCTCACTGACTGGACAACACCGGTTGTTTCCAGCGTGTTCCTCGTTACCGAGACGATACCTGAGGCTCGTCCAGCACCGACGCGCCCCTGCGATCGATCTCGAGCGGCAGCACCCGCCAGCCGTCCGGGACGAGCGCCCGGATCTCGCCGACGCGGGCCGCCGCGGCCGGCTGTCCCGGCCGGTCGTCGGGGTGCCAGCGGGTGAGGACGAGCAGGCTCGGTCCGGCGCCGGACACGACCGCCGCGTGCCCCTCGGCGCGCAGCAGCGCGAGCAGGTCCCGCGAGCCCGGCATCGCCGCGCCGCGCTGCGCCTGGTGCAGCCGGTCCTCGGTCGCCTCGAGCAGCAGCGCCGGTCGCGCGGTCAGCGCGTGCACCAGCAGGCCCGACCGGCCGGCGTTGAAGGCGGCGTCACCGTGCGGCACCAGCTCCGGCAGCAGCCCGCGCGCGACGTGCGTGGAGAGGGTCGCCTCCGGGACGAGCACGACCGGCAGGACCTCGTCGGAGACGGCGAGCCGGTCCGCGCGCGCACCGGAGGCGGCCATCCAGCTCAGCGTCGCCCCGCCGAGGAGGCACGCGGCGACGTTGTCGGGATGCCCCTCGATCTCGGTGACCAGCCGGAGCACCGCGTCCAGGTCGACGGCGGCGACGTCGGGGCACAGCGCCCAGGCGCCCATCACCCCGGCGACGACGGCGGCCGCGGAGGACCCCATCCCCCGCCCCTGCGGGATGCCGTTCTCCGTGACGATCCGCAGCCCGGCAGGCGTCCAGCCGAGCTCGGCGGACGCGGCACGGAAGGCGCGCACGACCAGGTGGGACTCGTCGGTGGGGAGCGTGTCCGCCCCCTCGCCGGTCATCTCGACCACGAGCCCGCCGTCGGTGACGGAGAACGCGAGCTCGTCGTGCACCGACAGCGCCAGCCCGGCGCAGTCGAAGGCCGGTCCGAGGTTCGCGCTGGTCGCGGGCACGCGGACCCGGACCGAGGCGCCGCGCGGCGAGGTCACAGGCCGAGCTGGGCAGCCGCCGCGGCCGCGTCGACGGGGATCGTGACCGGAGCAGGTGCGCCGGAGATGGCCCACTCGGGGTCCTTGAGCCCGTTGCCGGTGACCGTGCAGACGATCCGCTGGCCGGGCTCGAGCTCGCCCGCGGCGTGCACCTGCAGCAGACCCGCCACCGAGGCCGCCGACGCGGGCTCGACGAAGACCGCCTCGCTGCGGGCCAGCAGCCGGTAGGCCGAGAGGATCGCCCGGTCGGTGACGGCGTCGATCCGGCCGCCGGACTCGTCCCGGGCGGCGAGCGCCTTGGTCCAGGAGGCCGGGTTGCCGATCCGGATCGCGGTGGCGATCGTGCTCGGGTTCTCGACCACGGCCCCGTTCACGATCGGTGCGGCGCCCGCGGCCTGGAAGCCCCACATCCGCGGGGTGCGGGTGGCAGGGCCGGGGGCCGCGGAATCGGTGCGGTACTCGCGGTAGCCCTGCCAGTAGGCGGTGATGTTGCCGGCGTTGCCGACCGGGAGGCAGTGGATGTCGGGAGCATCGCCGAGCACGTCGACGATCTCGAACGACGCCGTCTTCTGGCCCTCGATGCGGTACTGGTTGACGCTGTTGACCAGGCTCACCGGGTAGTCGATGGCGAGCTTGCTGGCCAGCGCCAGGCAGTCGTCGAAGTTGCCCTCGACCTGCAGCAGCTGAGCGCCGTGCACGAGCGCCTGGGCCAGCTTCCCCATCGCGATCTTGCCCTGGGGCACGAGCACGGCGCAGGTGATGCCGGCGCGGGCGGCGTAGGCGGCGGCGCTGGCACTGGTGTTGCCGGTGGAGGCGCAGATGACCGCCTTGGCGCCCTCCTCGACGGCCTTGGTGATGGCCATCGTCATGCCGCGGTCCTTGAACGACCCGGTCGGGTTGAGGCCCTCGACCTTGAGGTAGACGTCGCAGCCGGTCCGGCGGGACAGCTCGGGCGCGGGCAGCAGCGGGGTGTTGCCCTCCTGGAGGGTGACCACGGGCGTCGCCTCGCTCACGGGCAGCCGCGACCGGTAGGCCTCGATGAGCCCCGGCCACCCCGGGGAGACGTTCGCCTTGGTGACGCTCATGAGAGACCTTCCACGCGCAGGACGCTGGTGACGCCGCGGACCGCGGGCATGTCCCGCAGGGCGGCGATGGTGGCGGACAGCGCCGCGTCGGGCGCGCTGTGGGTGACGATGACCAGCGTGGCGGCGTCGCCCCGGCCGGTCTGGCGGACCGTGGAGATGCTCACGTCCTGCCGCGCGAACTCCTGCGCGACGGCGGCGAGCACGCCCGGGCGGTCGGCCACGTCGAGGCTCACGTGGTACCGCGTCGGGGTCTCGGCCATCGGGCGGATCGCGAGGTCGGCGTACCCGGTCGGGCCCTGGCCGGAGGCTCCGGCGACCCGGTTGCGCGCCACGGCCACGAGGTCGCCGAGGACGGCGCTCGCGGTGGGCTCTCCCCCGGCGCCCTGGCCGTAGAACATCAGCTGCCCGGCGGCCTCGGCCTCGACGAAGACGGCGTTGAAGGCGCCGCCGACCGCGGCGAGCGGGTGGGTCGTGGGGATCATCGCGGGGTGCACCCGGACGGCCACGGTGTCCGTGCCGGCGCCGTTGGGCACCCGCTCGCAGATGGCCAGCAGCTTGACGGTGCAGCCGATCTCGGCGGCGCGGGCGACGTCGGTCGCCGACACCGCGGAGATGCCCTCGCGGTAGACGTCGGCGGAGGACACCGGCGTGTGGAAGGCCAGCGACGCGAGGATCGCCGCCTTCGCCGCGGCGTCGAAGCCGTCGACGTCGGCGGTCGGGTCCGCCTCGGCGTAGCCCAGCTCGGTGGCCTCGGCGAGCGCCTCGGCGAAGCCCGCGCCGGTCTCGGCCATGCGCGACAGGATGTAGTTGGTCGTCCCGTTGACGATGCCGACGACCCGGCGCAGCTGGTCGCCGGCCAGCGACTCGCGCAGCGGCCGCAGCAGCGGGATGGCGCCGGCGACGGCGGCCTCGTAGTAGAGGTCGACGCCGGCCTCGGCGGCCGCGGCGTGCAGCGCGGGCCCGTCCTCGGCCAGCAGCGCCTTGTTCGCGCTCACCACGGACTTGCCCGACGCGAAGGCCGCGTACATGAGGCTGCGGGCCGGCTCGATGCCGCCGATGACCTCGACGACGAGGTCGACGTCGTCCCGGGCCACCAGCGCGGCGGCGTCGGTGGTCAGCAGGTGCTGCGGCACGTCGGGGTGGTGCGCCGGGCGGCGGACGGCGATGCCGACGACCTCGACCGGCCGGCCGATGCGGGCGGTCAGGTCATCGGCCTGGTCCTCGATCAACCGCAGGACGGCGCTGCCGACGGTGCCGCAGCCGAGCAGCGCGACCCGCAGGGGGACGGGCGGGGCGGCGGTCACGAACGGGCTCCCGCGGCGTGCTCGGGGGCCGGCTGGTCGGGCGCCGGGGACGGCGCGGGCCTGTCTGCGAGGACGGCATCGAGGGCGAACACGTCCGACAGTGTCTGCCGTCGCACGATCTCCGTCGCAACGCCGTCCCGTACCGCGACCACCGGCGGCTTGAGCAGGTAGTTGTAGTTGCTCGCCATCGACCAGCAGTACGCGCCGGTGGCGGCGACCGCCAGCAGGTCGCCGGGGGCGACGTCGGAGGGCAGCCACAGGTCGCGCACGAGGATGTCGCCGCTCTCGCAGTGCTTCCCGACGACCCGGCACAGCGCCGGGGGGGCGTCGGAGGTGCGGTTGGCCAGCACGCAGGTGTAGTCGGCGTCGTAGAGCGCGGTGCGGATGTTGTCGCTCATCCCGCCGTCGACCGAGACGTAGTTGCGCACCGGCGGGGTGCCCGGGCCGCCGCCGGCACCGAGGCGGACAGGCTTGATCGTGCCGATCTCGTACAGCGTGACCGTGCCCGGGCCGGCGATCGCGCGACCCGGCTCGACCGCCAGTCGCGGCACCGGCAGCCCGAGTGCGGCGCACTCCGCAGCGACGACGGTCCGGAGCTTCGCCGCGACGTCGCCGGGGCTGACCGGGTCGTCGTCGGCCAGGTAGGCGATGCCGAAGCCGCCGCCGAGGTTCAGTTCCCCCAGCAGCTCGCCGGTCGCCTGGTGGATCTGGCCCATCAGGCCGACGACGCGGTGCGCGGCCGCCTCGAAGCCCGCGGTGTCGAAGATCTGCGAGCCGATGTGGCTGTGCAGGCCGGCCAACCGCAGCGCCGGCTCGCGGATGACCCGCACCGCGGCGGTCAGGGCGTCGCCGGTGGCCAGCGAGAAGCCGAACTTCTGGTCCTCGTGCGCGGTGGCGATGAACTCGTGGGTGTGCGCCTCGATGCCGACCGTGGCGCGGATGAGCACCGGCACCGGCGCCCCGCCGGCGGCGACGCGTGCGGCGGCGAGCGGCGCCAGCCGGTCGATCTCGTCGAAGGAGTCGAGCACCACGTGCCCGATCCCCGAGTCGACCGCGAGCCGCAGCTCGACGAGCGACTTGTTGTTGCCGTGCAGCGCGATCCGCTCGGCCGGGAAGCCGGCCGCCAGCGCCAGGGCCAGCTCGTTGCCGCTGCAGGCGTCGAGGTGCAGGCCGTCCTCGGCGATCCACCGGGCCACCTGGCCGCAGAGGAACGCCTTGGAGGCGTAGTGCACGTCGGCGCCGTGGAACGCGGTCGCGAAGTCGGCCGCGCGGCTCCGGAAGTCGCCCTCGTCGAGGACGAACAGCGGCGTGCCGTGCTCGCGGGCCAGGTCGGTGACCGCGCGGCCGGCCAGGTGCAGCTCGCCGTCCACCCGGGTGGCCGACCGCGGCCAGACGTGCGCGTCGAGGGCGCCCAGCTCCGCCGGCGGTGCGCCGGCGCCCGTCGGCTGCTGGATGCTGCCGTGCAGCGGACCGGCCGGGTGCGCTCTCACATCCGCTCCGGGGCGGTCACGCCGAGCACGTCGAGGCCGTTGCGGAGCACCGTCGCGGTGGCGGCGCACAGCCACAGGCGGGCGGTGGTCAGCGACGTCGCCTCCTCGTCACCGCGCGGCAGCACGCGACACGAGTCGTAGAAGCGGTGGTAGGTGCCGGCCAGCTCCTCGAGGTACCGGGCCACCCGGTGCGGTGCGCGCAGCTCGGCGGCGGAGGCGAGCACCCGGGGGAACTCGCCGATCGCGCGGAGCAGGTCGCTCTCCCGCGGGTGTGCCAGCGCCGCGACGTCGACGTCCGCGGCCTCGCCGAGGGGCAGGCCCAGATCGGCGGCGTTGCGCAGCAGCGAGGAGATGCGCGCGTGCGCGTACTGGACGTAGAAGACCGGGTTGTCGTTGGTCTTCCGGCTCCAGAGGTCGGCGTCGATGTCGATCTGCTGGTCCACCGAGGCGCGGGCCAGCGCGTAGCGGGCCGCATCGATGCCGACGGCGTCGACCAGGTCGGTGAGCAGCACGAAGTTGCCCTTGCGCTTGCTCATCCGGACCGGCTCGCCGTCCTTGACCAGGTTGACCAGCTGGCCGATGAGGATCTCGAGGTGGTGCTCGGGGTCGTCGCCGGTGGCGGCCACCAGCGCCTTGTAGCGGCCGACGTAGCCGGAGTGGTCGGCGCCCAGCATGATCACGACCCGCTCGAACCCGCGCGCGCGCTTGTCGAGGTAGTAGGCGCAGTCGGCGGCGAAGTAGGTGGGCTCCCCGCCGGCCTTCACCAGCACGCGGTCCTTGTCGTCGCCGAACGTCGTCGTCCGCAGCCAGACGGCGCCGTCGGCCTCGAAGACGTGCCCCTGCTCGCGCAGCCGGCCGACCGCCTTCTCCAGCGCTCCGGACTCGTGCAGGGTCCGCTCGGAGAAGAACCGGTCGTAGTGGACGCCGAAGCCGTCCAGGGTGCTGCGGATCTCGGCGACCATGGCGGCGACGCCCCGGTCGGCGAAGACGGTGAGCTGCTCGTCGTCGGGGAGCTCGAGCAGGCCCGGGTTCTCCGCCACGACCTGCTGCGCGACGGTCTCGACGTAGTCGCCCTGGTAGCCGTCCTCCGGCACCGGGCGGCCGTGCGCGACGGCCTGCAGGCTGCGGCCGAACCGCTCGATCTGCGCGCCGGCGTCGTTGACGTAGTACTCGCGGCTGACCTGGGCGCCGGTGGCCTCGAGCAGCCGGCCCAGGGCGTCACCGACGGCGGCCCACCGGGTCGAGCCGAGGGTGACCGGGCCGGTGGGGTTCGCGGAGACGAACTCGAGGTTGAGCTTCTGGCCCGCGAAGGCGTCGGTGCGGCCGTAGGCAGCGCCCGCCGTCACCGCCCGCACCGCGAGGCCGCCCAGCGCACCCTTGGCCAGGGTGATGTTGAGGAAGCCGGGACCGGCGACGTCGACCGTCGCGATGCCCTCGTGCGCCCGCAGCTCCTCGGCGAGCACCTCGGCGACCTGGCGGGGCGGCCGGCCGGCGGGCTTGGCCAGCCGGAGGGCGACGTTGGTGGCGTAGTCGCCGTGCTCGGGGTTCTTGGGCCGCTCGATGACGACCTCGTCGGGCACCTCGACGGGCAGCGCGCCGCGGTCGACGACCGCGCCCACGGCGGTACGGACGACGTCCTGCAGCTGCTCCGGTGTCACCGCACGAGCGTACTGACCGCGCCCGCGGCGCTCGCCGCCCCTGCCCGCCGGATGCAGGGAACGCCCAGGTTCGCGACCTAGACTCGCGGCCGCACCGTGCACCCGCACCAGAGGAGTGGCCTTGGCCAAGGACCGAAAGCCCGACGACGCCCGCCCCAGCGGCGGCGCCACCCGGTCCGGAGGCGGCAACCCCCACCGCGCCCGTCCCACCGGCAAGAGCGGCCGGACGCGCCCGCCGACACAGGTGGTGGCCAACGCGCACAAGCGCCCGTGGGCCCTGATCGCCGGGGCCGTGGCGGTGGTCGTCTTCGCGGCGGCCGTCATCACCTACGCCGTGGTGCAGGTCAACGAGGCGAACGCGGACAAGCTGGCCTCGATCGAGGAGATCTCCGGCGTCGAGGCGGCCGAGTACTCCCCCGGCCAGGACCACGTCACCACCGAGGTGGACTACACCGAGACGCCTCCGGTGGGCGGCCCGCACGACGGCAACTGGGCCGACTGCACGGGCACCGTCTACGACGTCGACATCCGGCACGAGAACGCGGTGCACAGCTTGGAGCACGGCGCGGTCTGGATCACCTACGACCCGGAGGCGCTGTCCGACGCCGACGTCGACACGCTGGCCGACCTGGTGGACGGCGAGTCCGGCCGGATGCTGTCGCCGTACGCCGGTCTCGGGACCCCGATCAGCCTGCAGGCCTGGAACCACTCGCTGACCGTGGACAGCGCCTCCGACGAGCGGATCGAGCAGTTCGCGGACTTCATGACCTACCAGCGCTCCCCCTACGGCGACGGTGACGACCGCAACGCGCTCGCCTTCCCCGAGCCCGGCGCCTCCTGCGAGAACCCGGCGTTCGCCGCCGCGCCGCTCGTCGAGGGCGAGGTCAGCACCCCGATCGGCCCGAGCGACATGCCGACCGAGGACCAGGGCTGAGCACATGACGGGCCCTTCCGGAGGCCGCGCGCTGCGCACCGCCCTGCTCGCCGTCATCGGCGTGGGGCTGCTCCTGCTCGGCGGCGGCCTGGCGGTGGCGCTCGGCATCGGCGGCGGCCCGGACACGCCGTCGGCCGACTCGGTCGACGCCGGCTTCGCCCGCGACATGGGCGCGCACCACCTGCAGGGGGTGGAGATGGCGAACATGGTGGCCGAGCGCAGCACGGATCCCGAGGTCCGCCAGATCGCCTTCGACATCTCCGCCACGCAGACCAACCAGGCCGGCCGCATGCAGGGCTGGCTCGCCCTCTGGGGCGTGCCGCAGAGCGGCGGGGACACGATGGCGTGGATGTCGTCCGGCGACACCGGCGCACACGGCCACGACATGGCCGACGGCGGCCTGATGCCGGGCATGGCGACCTCGGCGGAGCTGGCGAACCTGCGCGGGCTGACCGGCACCGCGTTCGACGTCGAGTTCCTCCGGCTGATGATCCGGCACCACCAGGGCGGGTTCGAGATGGCCGAGTACGCCGACGAGCACGCCGGCCTGCCGGCCGTGCGCAGCCTGGCCCAGGCGATCGCCGGGGCGCAGTCGGCGGAGACGCGGACGATGGCCGCGATGCTCACCGCCCGCGGTGGCACTCCCCTCCCGGCGCCCTGAGGCCCTCCGCCCGTCCGCTCGTCCGCGGCTGATAGGTTCTCCACCGAACGAGACGAGCCCCCGTAGCTCAGGGGATAGAGCACTGCCCTCCGGAGGCAGGGGCGCAGGTTCGAATCCTGCCGGGGGCACTCTCTCTTCCACTTCCACCGCGGGGCAGTGACGGACATCTCCTCCCGCTGCACTAGGTTCCGCGGCATGGAGAGCAACGGCATCGAGAAGGCCACCGTCGGCGACATCGAGCTGGCCTACGAGACCTTCGGCGACCCGGCGGACACCCCGCTGCTGCTGGTGAGCGGGCTGGGCTCGCAGATGATCAGCTACGCCGAGGAGCTCTGCGCCGGCCTGGCCGCGCGCGGCCTGTTCGCCATCCGGTTCGACAACCGGGACGTCGGCCTGTCCACCCACCTGCACTCCGCCGGCATCCCCCGCCTCGGCGACGTCCGCCGCGGGGACCGGTCGAGCGTCCACTACGAGCTGGCCGACATGGCGGCCGATGCCGCCGGGCTGATCGAGGCCCTCGGTCTGGACTCGGCGCACCTGGTCGGGGTCTCCATGGGCGGCATGATCGCCCAGCGGGTCGCCATCACGTACCCGGAGCGGGTCCGCAGCCTCACCTCGATCATGTCCACCACCGGGGACCGGTCGGTGGGCGGCGCGTCCGAGGCGGCCCAGGGCGTCCTGTACGCACCGCCGGCACAGGACCGGGAGGGAGCGATCCAGCGCCAGCTCGAGACCTCACGGGTCATCGGCTCCCCCGGTTTCCCGCTCGACGAGGAGGCGGTTCGCGCCCGGGCCGGCCTCGCCTACGACCGGGGGCACGACCCGGCCGGGGTGGCGCGCCAGATGGCCGCCATCGTCACCAGTCCCGACCGGACCGCCGACCTCGGCCGGGTGGCCGTCCCCACCCTGGTGATCCACGGCTCGGACGACGCCCTGGTGAACGTCTCGGGCGGCCGGGCCACCGCGGCCGCGGTCCCGGGCGCCGAGCTGGTGGTCATCGACGGCATGGGCCACGACCTGCCGCGCCCGCTGTGGCCGGAGATCACCGACCGGATCACCGCCCTGATCAGCCGCGTCGAGGGGCGGGTCTGACCGCACGAGGGCTCAGCTGGTGAGCATCCCGCCCTCGACCGGGATGGTCGTGCCGGTGACGTAGCCGCCGGCGTCGCTGACCAGGAAGATCAGCGCGGCGGCGAGCTCCTCGGGGTGGCCCTTGCGGCCCACGAGGATGCGGTGCATCTGCGAGTCGATGTACTCGTCGGGGTACTGCTCGGTCATCTCCGAGACGAAGAAGCCCGGGGCCAGCGCGTTCACCCGGATGCCCTTGCGTCCGGTCCACTGCTGGGCGAGGTCTCGGGTCAGGCCGATCAGGCCCGCCTTGCTCGCGGCGTAGGCGGCCTGCGGCAGCCCGGCCGTGGTCAGGCCGAGCATGCTGGAGATGTTGACGATCGAGCTGCCCGGCTGCATCACCCGCCCGCAGGCCTGGGCCATCCAGTAGCAGCCGTTGAGGTTGACGTCGATCACCGAGCGGAACTGCTCGGGGGTCTCGCGGGTCGCCGGGAACGCGGTCCCGATCCCGGCGTTGTTGACCAGGATGTCGACCCGCCCGAACTCGGCCATGGCGGCCTCGACGAGGGCCGTGCAGTCCTCCGGCACGGAGACGTCGGTGCGGACGGCGAGCGCGCGCCGTCCCGTGGCCTCCACGGCCTGAGAAGTCTCGGCCAGCCGGTCGACCCGGCGCGCACCGAGGACGACGTCGGCACCGGCCTCGGCCAGCGCCCGCGCGAACACCGCCCCCAGGCCCGAGGAGGCCCCCGTGACGACGGCGACGCGGCCGTCGAGGCGGAACATGTCCAGGATCGTCCGGTCGGTCACCGGGCGAACCTAACCCAGCTCAGGCCTCGGCGACCTGCCCGGCGGTCACCTCGAGGCGCCGGGTGGTGTGCACCGCGTCGAGCATGCGGCGGTCGTGGGTGACCAGCAGCAGGGTGCCCTGGTACTCGGCCATCGCCCGCTCCAGCTGCTCGATCGCGGGCAGGTCGAGGTGGTTGGTCGGCTCGTCGAGCACCAGCACGTTGACGCCGCGGGCCTGCAGCAGGGCCAGCGCCGCCCGCGTCCGCTCCCCCGGCGACAGCGTCTCGGCGGGGCGCAGCACGTGCTCGGCGGTCAGCCCGAACTTGGCCAGCAGCGTGCGCACCTCCGCCGTCGGCCAGTCGGGCACCTCGGCCCCGAAGGCGTCGAGCAGTTGCTGGGCGCCGAAGAACAGCCCGCGGGCCTGGTCGATCTCCCCGATCCGCACCGAGGGGCCCAGCGACGCCGTCCCCTCGTCGAGCGGCACCCGGCCCAGCAGGGCGGCCAGCAGGGTGGACTTCCCGGAGCCGTTGGCCCCGGTGATCGCCACCCGGTCGCCCCAGTCCACCTGCAGGTCCAGCGGGCCCAGGGTGAAGCCGCCGCGGCGGACGACGGCGCCGCTCAGCGTCGCGACCACCGCGCCGGCACGGGGAGCGGCGGCGATCTCCATCCGCAGCTCCCACTCCTTGCGGGGCTCCTCGACGACGTCGAGCCGCTCGATCATCCGCAGGGTCTGCTTCGCCTTGGCCGCCTGCTTCTCCGACGACGCCCGGTTGGCGGCCTTGATGTGCTTGTCGCCGTCCTTCGACTTCTTGATCGAGTCGCGGACGCCCTTGGCCATCCAGTTCTTCTGCATCCGGGCCCGGGACTCCAGACCGGCCTTGGTGTCGGCGAACTCCTCGTACTCCTCGCGCGCGTGCCGGCGGGCGACCTCGCGCTCGGCCAGGTACGCCTCGTAGCCGCCGTCGACGACCCGGACGACCTGCTGGGCGAGGTCCAGCTCCACGACCGGGGTGACGGTGCGGGAGAGGAACTCGCGGTCGTGGCTGACCACGACGATCCCGGCCCGCGAGCCGGCCACGAAGCGCTCCAGCTGGTCCAGGCCGCCGAGGTCGAGGTCGTTGGTGGGCTCGTCGAGCAGCAGCAGGTCGTACCGCGAGAGCAGCAGCGAGGCCAGGCCCACGCGTGCCGCCTGCCCGCCCGAGAGACCGGTCATCGGGGCGTCGAGAGCGACACCGGGCGCGACCTCGGCGACCACCTCGGCCGCGCGCTCCTCCAGGTCGGCGCCGCCGAGGGCGAGCCAGCGCTCCAGCGCCTCGCCGTAGGCGTCGTCGGCGCCGTCCTCCCCGGCGGTCAGGCGCTCGGTCGCGTCGTCGAGGGCGGCCTGGGCGACGGCGACCCCGGTGCGCCGGGCCAGCGCGCCGAGCACGCTCTCCCCGGGGTGCCGCTCGTGCTCCTGCGGCAGGTAGCCCAGCGTCGCGGCCGGCGGGCTGACGACGATGCTGCCGGACTCGGCGGGCAGCTCGCCGGCCAGCGTGCGCAGCAGCGTGGACTTGCCGGCGCCGTTGACCCCGACCAGGCCCACGACGTCACCGGGGGCGACGACGAGATCGAGGTCGGCGAACAGGACGCGGGCGCCGTGACCGGCGGCCAGGCCGCGCGCGACGAGGGTGGCACTCACGCCGCCCAGGGTGCCATCCGCTCGCGCGGGGTCACTCCAGGTCGAAGGAGTCCTCGTCGTAGCCGCTCTCGTCGGGGGCGAAGTCGTCGGGGGCGAAGTCGTCGGGGGAATCGTCCGCCCGCCGCCGGCGGACCAGCCAGGGCTGCAGGTGGTCGTACCCGCGCACCGACACCCGCCGCAACGGGCGCACCCGGTACTCGGGCAGGTCGCGGATCCGCTGGGCGAGCTCCCGGTCGACGAGGAAGGTGCCGGGCCGCGCGATCGAGGTGAGCCGGCTGGCGAGGTTCACCACCGGCGAGTAGATGTCGCCGAGCCGGGTGAGCACCGCTCCGTAGGCGGCGCCGACCCGGAGCAGGGGGCGCTCGGGCGCGGTCCACGCGTCCGGCAGCGCCAGGCCGATCCCGGCGGCGTCCGCCGGGGAGGCCGCGGTGAACAGCACGCCGTCGCCGACGGTCTTCACCACCCGGCCGTGGTGGCGGGCGATGACCTCCGCGGCGATGCTCTCGAAGTCCTCGACCATCGCCCCGAGCTCCCGCCCGCCCATCCCCCGGCTGCGCGAGGTGTAGCCGACGAGATCGGCGAAGCCCACGGTCAGCTCCCGGCGGTCGCCCTGGCCCACGGCGGTGGCCAGCCGTCCGGCGTTGGCCGCCAGGTGCCGGCGCCACACGTAGTCCTGCACCTGGCGGAGCTTGGGCAGCAGCGCCCGGGCGGCCTCGACGGCGTCGTCCGGGGAGACCGCCCGCCCGCCGGGACCGGCGCTGCGGGCCAGGGAGTCGGCGAGCATGTCGGTCTGCCAGTCGGCCAGCCGGGACAGCGACTGCCCCATCGCCCGCGCGATCGAGGCCTCCGTCGCGGGGTCGACGAAGCCGGAGTCGATCAGGGTGGTGAGCACCGCCAGCGCCTCGACGTCGGCGTCGGTGAAGGCGGGGTCGTCGTCGGCTGCGTCCGGGAAGCCCAGCGCCCGCCAGAGCCGCTGCGTCCGCTCCGGCGCGATCCCGGACATCGCGGCGACCTGCAGCCGGGTGTACCGGCGCGGACCGTCGAGCAGCAGCCGCTCCAGCGCGTCCCGGGCGTCGGTGCCGGGGGGCGGGCCGGGCTCGTCCATGACCAGCCCTGGCTCAGCCGGTGGTGTGGACGACGAGCACGTCGCACGTCGAGCGGCGGGTGGCGTCGGCCGGCACCGAGCCGAGCAGCCGGCCCTTGATCCCGTTCAGGCCGCGGTTGCCGACGACGAGCAGGTCGGCGTCCTCGCGGCGGACGACGTCGAGCAGCGCCTCCACCGGCGAGCCCTGGACCGCGACGGTGCGCACGTCCTTCGCCCCGGCCGCCCCGGCCCGTTCGGCGGCGGTGCGCACGGTGTCCTCGGCCGGGTGCGAGCCGACGACCTGGTAGGCCTCGTCCCGCAGCACGTCCTGCGCGCGGGAGAGCTCGCGGTCGTCGGCCTCGGTCGGCAGGTAGGCGCAGGCGATCACCAGGGTCGCCCCGGTGGCACCGGCGATGGCACCCGCCCGTGCCACAGCTCGCAGGGACGACTCGGAACCGTCCGTGCCGACGACGACCGTGCGGTAGGCGCTCTCGCTCACGGCGCGCACTCTATGTGACCGTGTGCCGGGGGTCACCCGGAACCGGGGACTGCACTCGAGCGGGAGGGGACGACGCCGCGTGCCCGCGACGAGCACCGACGGGCCCGACGCGCGGCTGCGGCGCGCCCGGACAGCGGTCGGTGCCTGCTTCTTCGTCAACGCCGTCCTCTACGCGAACCTGGTCCCCCGCCTCCCGGAGCTCAAGGCGGAGCTCGGTCTCAGCAACACGGCGCTCGGTACCGCGCTCGCCGCCCAGCCGCTGGGCGCGCTGCTCGCCGGGCTGACCGTCGCGCCGCTGATCTCCCGCCTCGGTTCGGCGCGCGTGGCCGGCGTCGGGCTTCCGGTCCTGGCGGCGGCGATCTGGACGGCGGCGGCAGCTCCGCAGTGGGGCGTGCTCGCCGGCGCCCTGCTGGTGGCCGGCGCGGTGGACGCCGCCGTCGACGTCGCCCAGAACGCGCAGGGCTTGCGCGTCCAGCGGCGCTACGGCCGCTCGATCATCAACGCCTTCCACGGCACCTGGAGCGTCGGCTCGCTCGCCGGCGGGCTGGTCGGGGCGGCCGCTGCCGGCCTCGGCGTCCCGCTGTCCCTCCACCTCGGGGTGGTGGCCGTGCTGTTCGGCGCCCCCGCGCTGCTCGGTGCCCGCCTGCTGCTCCCCGGCTCCGACGACGGCCCGGGGGCGACCCCCTCCCCCGGCGCGACACGGCGTCCCCGCGCGCGAGCGCGGGCCGGCGTCGGCCTCGCGGCGCTCGGCGCCCTGGCGGCCTGCGCCGTCGTCGTGGAGGACGCGGGCAGCTCCTGGAGCGCCCTCTACCTGCGCGTCGAGCTGGACGCCGCACCGGCCGTGGCGGGGCTCGGCTTCGTCGCCCTCTCGCTGGCCATGACCCTCGGCCGGTTCACCGGCGACCGCGCCGTCGACCGCTTCGGCCGGCGCCGGGTCGTGCAGGCCGGAGGGCTCCTGTCGGCCGTCGGGCTCGGTGCGGCGCTGGCGCTGCCGTCGGTGCCCGCCACGCTGGCCGGCTTCGCGCTGGCCGGGCTGGGCGTGGCCACGCTCGTGCCGGCGGCGTACTCGGCGGCCGACGAGCTGCCCGGGCTGCGGCCGGGTCTGGGCCTCGCGCTGGTGAACGTGCTGCTGCGCATCGGCTCCCTCGTCGTCCCGCCGCTCATCGGCGTCGTCGCCGACGCGACGAGCCTGCGCGTCGCGCTGCTGGCCGTCGTCGTGGCGGGGCTGGGCACGGCGCTGCTCGCCCGGTCGCTGCCCCGCCCGGCGGTCGACGCACCTCGGCGGCACGCCACCGGGCCGGGATAGTCCTGGTCGCAGGCGTCCGGTGCGATTGGATGGGGTGCCTTCCCCGACGACGAGGAGTACGCCATCAGCACCGGATCACCCGTCGCCACCGGCCCCGTACGGGTCGACGTGCGCGGACTGACCAAGTCGTTCGGCGCCGTCCGCGCCGTGACCGATCTGGGGTTCACGGTCGAACCGGGGTCCGTGACCGGCTTCCTCGGCCCCAACGGCGCCGGCAAGACCACCACCCTGCGCATGGTGCTCGGGCTCATCACCCCCGACTCGGGGACGGCCACCTTCGACGGCGTCCCCTACGCGGCGCTGCCGGACCCGATCCGCACCGTGGGCGCGGTGCTGGAGACCGCTTTCCACCCGGCCCGCTCCGGCCGCAACCACCTGCGGGTGTACTGCCGCGCCGCCGGGCTGCCGGTGGAGCGCGCCGACGAGGTGCTGCTCCAGGTCGGCCTCGCCGACGCCGGCGGCCGCCGCGCCGGCAGCTACTCCCTCGGCATGCGGCAGCGGCTGGCGCTGGCCACCGCCCTGCTCGGTGATCCGGGCGTGCTCGTGCTCGACGAGCCGGCCAACGGCCTGGACCCCGAGGGCATCCAGTGGCTGCGCGGCTTCCTGCGCCACCTCGCGCACGACCAGGGACGCACGGTCCTGGTGTCCAGCCATCTGCTCTCCGAGGTCGAGCAGACCGTCGACCGCGTCGTCATCGTGGGCGCCGGACGGCTGGTGCGCGAGGGGTCGATGGCCGACCTGCGCGCCGGCGCCGACGGCGCCGGCACCGTCCTGGTCCGGAGCCCGGAGGTGGCCCGGCTGGCCGAGCTGCTGCGGGCCGACGGCGTGCCGCTCACCCTCGACGGCGCGGCGCTGACCGTCACCGGCCGGACCACCGACGAGATCGGCGCACGCGCCTTCGCCGCGGGGGTGGAGCTGCACGAGCTGCGCTCGCACACCAGCGGCCTCGAGGAGATCTACTTCCAGCTCACCGCGGGGCAGGGCCAGTTCGCCGCCCCCTCCCCCGGCACCACCGACCCCGAAGGGGCTTCCCGATGACCCGGCTCGTCCGCGCCGAGTGGACCAAGCTGTTCACCACCCGCGTCTGGATCGGCATGTTGGCGGCAGGCGTCCTGCTCACCGCCGGGTTCGCGGTGCTGATGACCGCCTTCGCCGGCAACGCCGACAGCGGGATCGCTCCCGTCGGCACGGCGGAGTTCGAGCAGACGGCCCTCGCCCAGGCCTCGGGCGCCACCATCCTCACGCTGATCCTCGGGATCATCGGGGCGACGCAGGAGTACCGGCACCGCACGGCGACGCCGACCTTCCTCACCACCCCCCGCCGCGGCTCGGTCATCGTCGCCAAGCTGATCGCCTACGCGCTCGCCGCGGTGCCCTTCGCCGTCGTCGTGGTCGCGGTCAACTACCTCGTCGTCGCGGTGTACGCCGGTGCGCGCGGCGCTGCTCCCTCGCTGACCGGGGACAACCTCGAGGTGATGACCACCTCCGGGCTCGCGCTGGTGATCTACGCCGTGATCGGAGTGGGTCTGGGCGCCCTGATGCGCAACCAGGTCGGCGCCATCGTGGCCGCCCTGGTCTACCTGTTCGTCGTGGAGGGCGTCATCCGGTCCATCCCGGCCACCTCCGGCGCCTACAAGTGGCTGCCGGGCGGCGGCCTGGAGGCCATGACCGCGACGTTCGACGGGCCCGACCTCCTGGGCGCCTGGCAGGGCGGCCTGCTCCTGATCGGCTACGGACTCCTGGCGGCGCTGCTCGGCACCCTCCTGGCGGTCCGGCGCGACATCGTCTGACCCGCCCGGCGGCTCCGGCGGGCGCCCGACGCGGCCGCCGTCACACCCGGTCGCCTCACCCGCACGGGCGTAGACTGCCCGTTCAGCCGTTCATGCCCCGAAGACGCAGCCCAGAGACGAAGAAGGCACTCGACCCCGTGTCAAGCGAGAACTCAACCCGGCCCTCCGCCCAGTCCCCGGTGACGGGCTTCGGTACCAACGAGTGGCTGGTCGAGGAGATGTACCAGCAGTACCAGTCCGACCCGTCGAGCGTGGACCAGGCCTGGCACGAGTTCTTCGCCGACTACCGGCCGGGCAGCCCGGTCGACGGCGGCGTCCGCGAGAGCGCCCCGGCGCCCGCCGCGGCTGCGCCCGCACCGGCCGCGAAGGCACCGCAGGCGGCTCCTCCCGCCGCCCCCACGCCGTCCCGGCCGGAGCCGAAGTCCGAGGGGACCGTCGTCGCGCGCGCCGCGGACCGGGCCGACCAGCAGCAGCCGGCCGCCCCCGCCCCGAAGCCGGCGAAGCCGTCCACCCCCGCACCGGCGACGGGCGCGAAGCAGTCGCCGCTGCGCGGCGCTGCCGCGGCGGTCGTGAAGAACATGAACGCCTCGCTGACCGTGCCGACGGCCACGAGCGTGCGCGCGGTGCCGGCCAAGCTCCTGGCCGACAACCGCATCGTCATCAACAACCACCTCAAGCGGGCGCGCGGCGGCAAGATCTCCTTCACGCACCTCATCGGCTACGCGCTGGTCCGGGCGCTGGACGACTTCCCGAACATGAACAGCGCGTTCGCCGAGGTCGACGGCAAGCCGGTCCACGTCCAGCCCGAGCACGTCAACTTCGGCCTGGCCATCGACCTGCCGAAGCCCGACGGCTCGCGGTCGCTGGTCGTCGCCTCGATCAAGGCCGCCGAGGAGATGGACTTCGCCGGCTTCTGGGCCGCCTACGAGGACATCATCCGCCGGGCGCGCGCCAACAAGCTGACGATGGAGGACTTCTCCGGCACCACGATCAGCCTGACCAACCCCGGCACCCTCGGCACCAACCACTCGGTGCCGCGGCTGACCGCGGGCCAGGGCGCGATCCTCGGCGTCGGTGCGATGGAGTACCCGGCCGAGTTCCAGGGGATGAGCCCCGAGGCGCTCACCGAGCTCGGCATTTCCAAGATCATCACGCTCACCTCGACCTACGACCACCGCGTCATCCAGGGCGCGGAGTCCGGCGACTTCCTGCGTCGACTGCATGCGCTGCTCCTGGGCGAGGACGGCTTCTACGACGACGTCTTCCGCTCGCTGCGGATCCCCTACGAGCCGGTGCGCTGGATGCCGGACGCGCGGGTGAGCACCGAGGGGCAGATCGACAAGGAAGCCCGGGTCATCGAGGTCATCGAGTCCTACCGGCGCAACGGCCACCTCATGGCCGACACCGACCCGCTCGAGTTCAAGGTCCGCACCCACCCCGACCTCGACATCCGCGAGCACGGCCTGACCCTGTGGGACCTCGACCGCAAGTTCCCGGTCGGCGGGTTCGCCGGCGAGCGGATGATGGCGCTGCGGGACATCCTCGGCGTGCTGCGCAACTCCTACTGCCGCACGGTCGGCGTGGAGTACATGCACATCACCGACCCCGAGGAGCGCGAGTGGCTCCAGGAGCGGGTCGAGGTCGCGCACGAGCAGCCCGACCGCGAGAAGCAGAAGCACGTGCTCGGCCGGCTCAACGCCGCCGAGGCGTTCGAGACCTTCCTGCAGACCAAGTACGTCGGCCAGAAGCGCTTCAGCCTCGAGGGCGGTGAGTCGCTGATCCCGGTCCTCGACGAGGTCCTGATCGCCGGCACCGACCACGGCCTGGACGAGGTCGCGATCGGCATGCCGCACCGCGGCCGGCTCAACGTGCTGGCCAACGTCCTCGGCAAGAGCTACGCCAAGATCTTCGGCGAGTTCGAGGGCAACATCGACCCCGGCACGGTCCAGGGCTCCGGCGACGTGAAGTACCACCTCGGCGCCGAGGGCACCTTCAAGAACCCGTTCAAGGACGGCGCCGAGATCTCCGTCTCGCTGGCCAGCAACCCCAGCCACCTGGAGACGGTCAACCCCGTGCTCGAGGGCGTCGTGCGCGCCAAGCAGGACATGATCGACAAGGGCGACCACGGCTTCACCGTGCTGCCGGTCCTGCTGCACGGTGACTCTGCGTTCGCGGGCCAGGGCGTGGTCCAGGAGACGCTGAACCTCTCCCAGTTGCGCGGCTACCGCACCGGCGGCACCGTGCACGTCGTCGTCAACAACCAGGTCGGCTTCACCACCAGTCCGGCGTCGGCCCGGTCGAGCCTCTACTCGACCGACGTCGCGCGGATGATCGGCGCTCCGGTCTTCCACGTGAACGGCGACGACCCCGAGGCCTGCGTGCGGGTGGCCCGGCTGGCCGTGGACTACCGCCAGACGTTCAAGAAGGACGTCGTCATCGACCTGGTCTGCTACCGCCGCCGCGGGCACAACGAGGGCGACGACCCCTCGATGACCCAGCCGCTGATGTACGACATCATCGATCGCAAGCGCTCCGTCCGGAAGCTCTACACCGAGGCGCTGGTCGGCCGGGGCGACATCACGCTCGAGGAGGCCGAGGAGGCCCTCAAGGACTACCGCGGACAGCTCGAGCGGGCCTTCGCCGAGACGCACGACTCGAAGGACTCCTCCGGCCCCGAGCCGGTCATGGACCCGCGCACCGCGCACGAGTCGCAGCTCCCCACCGCGATCACCCCCGAGGTGCTCAAGGCGATCGGCGACGCCCACGTATCCTTCCCGCCGGACTTCACCCCGCACCCCAAGCTCAAGAAGATGCTCGAGCGGCGGGCGGCGATGGTGACCGAGGGCGGCGTCGACTGGGCGATGGGCGAGCTGCTGGCCTTCGGGTCGCTGCTCATGCAGGGCGTGCCCGTCCGGCTGGCCGGGCAGGACTCGCGCCGCGGCACGTTCGTGCAGCGGCACTCGGTCCTCATCGACCGGGAGACCGCCGCGGAGTACACGCCGCTGGCCAACCTCTCCGACGACCAGGCCAAGTTCTTCGTCTACGACTCGCTCCTGAGCGAGTACGCCGCACTCGGCTTCGAGTACGGCTACTCGGTGGCCGACCCGAAGGCCCTGGTGCTGTGGGAGGCGCAGTTCGGCGACTTCGTCGACGGCGCCCAGATGGTGATCGACGAGTTCATCAGCTCCGGCGAGGCGAAGTGGGGCCAGCGCTCCGGCGTCGTCATGCTCCTGCCGCACGGCCTGGAGGGCCAGGGCCCGGACCACTCCAGCGGTCGCATCGAGCGGTTCCTGCAGCTGTCGGCGGAGAACAACATGACCGTCGCCAACTGCACGACGCCCGGCAACTACTTCCACCTGCTCCGCCGTCAGGCGCTCTCGGACGTGCACCGGCCGCTGGTGGTGTTCACCCCGAAGTCGCTGCTGCGGGCCAAGGTGGCGGTCAGCCCGGTCTCCGACTTCACCGACCAGGGCTTCCGGCCCGTCCTGCCCGACCCGGGCGTGGGCGGCAAGGCGCTGGACGGCTCGGCCGTGCGCCGGGTGCTGCTGTGCAGCGGCAAGGTCGCCTACGACCTGATGGCCCAGCGGGAGTCCGAGGGCTCCGCGGACGTGGCCGTCGTCCGGGTCGAGCAGCTCTACCCGCTGCCTGCCGGGCAGATCGCCGAGGCGCTCGAGCAGTACCCGAACGCCGAGGACGTGGTGTGGGTGCAGGAGGAGCCGGCCAACATGGGCGCCTGGCAGTTCATGGCCGTGAACCTCCCCGAGCACCTGCCCTCGGGCCGGACGTTCCGGCGGGTCAGCCGGCGCGCGTCGGCCAGCCCGGCGGTCGGCTCGGCGAAGGTGCACGACGTCGAGCAGCGTCAGCTGGTCGCCGAGGCCCTCGCGAAGTAGCCGACCGTGTACTTCACCGACCGGGGGCTCGAGGAGCTGGCACAGCGGCGGGGCGAGGAGGAGGTCACCCTCGCCTGGCTGGCCGACCAGCTCCAGGCGTTCGTCGACCAGCACCCCGACTTCGAGGTGCCCGTCGAGCGGCTGGCCACCTGGCTGGCCCGCGGCGGCGCGGACCCCGACGCCGAGGACGACTGAGGTAGCACCGCCGCCGGGCGCGCCTCCGTCACAGGTCGCGTTCGGCGAAGCACGCTGGGTGGATGCTCGGTCACTCCCACGCGCTCTCCGGCCTGGCGGCGGGTGCCGCGACGCTGCCGTGGGCTCCGGTCCACGGCACCGTCGCGCAGATGTCCTGGATCGCCGCGGCGGGCGGCTTCGCGATGCTCCCCGACCTCGACCACCGCGGGTCGACCGTCTCGGACATGTGGGGCCCGGTCACCGACGTCCCCTCCGGGCTCGTCGGCAACGTCACCGGCGGGCACCGCTGGGGCACGCACGACGCCGTGCTGGCGCCGCTGGCCCTCGGCGGGCTGGCGATCCTGGCGGCGGACGCCTACTGGTCGAGCCTGCTGCTCATGGCGCTGGCCATCGGCCTGGCCCTGCGCGCGCTGCACTTCGTCATCCCAGGCACCACCGAGACGACGATCGTGGGCAACATCGTCCTGTCCTGGGCGGGCGCCTGGTGGCTGCTGGAGCACAGCCCCGCACCTACCTGGCTGCCCTGGGCGGTGGCCCTCGGGGTGCTCACCCACATCGCCGGCGACGCCCTCACCACGGCCGGGGTCCCCTTCCCGGTGCTCTGGCTGCTCCGGCGCACCCGGATCGCGTTCTCGCCGATGCGCACCGGCACCGTGTTCGAGAAGGTCGTGCTCGTGCCGCTGTTCCTGGCGGCCACGGTGGCGTTCATCTGGATCAACACCGACATCCGGGACACCTTCGACCCGATCGTCGACCGGTTCGTCAGCGCCGGCTGAGCGCCGGCCGCGTCAGACCGTGACGTGCTGCTCCCGGGCGCAGGCGGCAACGGCCTCGGCGACGGCGGTCGCCACCCGGCGGTCCAGGGGGCTCGGCACGATGTAGTCCGGCCGCAGGTCGTCCCCGACGACGTCGGCGATCGCGCCGGCGGCGGCCAGCTTCATCTCCTCGGTGATGCTGGTGGCCCCGGCGTCGATGGCCCCGCGGAAGACACCGGGGAACGCGAGCACGTTGTTGATCTGGTTCGGCAGGTCGCTGCGCCCGGTGGCGACGACGGCGGCGTGCCGGGCGGCCATCGTCGGGTCCACCTCCGGGATCGGGTTGGCCAGGGAGAAGACGATCGAGTCGTCGGCCATGTCCGAGATCGCCGACTCCGGCACCGTGCCACCGGAGAGCCCCAGGTAGACGTCGGCGCCCGCGAGCGCGTCGGCCATCGTCCCGGCGTGACCGGACTGGTTGGTGTGCTCGACCAGCCACTGCTTGCTCGCGGTCAGGTCGCTCCGGCCGGCGTGCAGCACGCCGCGGGAGTCCGCCACCACGAGCTCCCCGACGCCCGCCTCGAGCAGGATCTTCGTGCAGGCCACGCCCGCGGCCCCCGCACCGGAGACGACCACCCGCAGGTCACCCGGCGTCCGCCCGGTCACCCTCGCCGCGTTGCGCAGCGCGGCGAGCACGACGATCGCCGTCCCGTGCTGGTCGTCGTGCATGACCGGGATGGACAGCCGCTCGCGGAGCCGCGCCTCGATCTCGAAGCACCGGGGCGCACTGATGTCCTCGAGGTTGATGCCGCCGAAGGAGGGGGCGATCGCGACGACGGTCTCGACGATCGCGTCCACGTCGGTGGTCGACAGCACGATCGGCACCGCGTCGAGGCCGGCGAACTCGGCGAACAGGCAGGCCTTGCCCTCCATGACCGGCAGGGCGGCCTTGGGGCCGATGTTCCCCAGCCCCAGGACGGCGGTGCCGTCGGAGACGACCGCGACCACCCGGGATGCCCAGGTGAAGCGGCGGGCGAGCTCCGGCTCGGCGGCGATGGCGCTGGAGACCCGCGCGACGCCGGGCGTGTAGGTCAGCGAGAGGTCGGCGATCGACTCGATCCGGCGGGTCGGCACCACGGAGAGCTTGCCGCCCTCGTGCACCGCGAACGCCGGGTCGTCGGCGAAGCGGTCGGTCCGGTCGTCGTGCCCACGCCCATTGCCGCTCATGGGTGCAGAAGCGTAACGGGGGCCGCAGGAGCTCTCTTCGCTACCGTGCCCTCCGTGGAGACCCGCGAACTCGCCGTGCCCGACAGCTTCGCCTTCGACCTGGTCCCCCACGGGGACGAGCGCGGCAGTTTCACCGAGTGGTACCGCGCCGACGTCCTGTCCCAGACAGTGGGACACCCGCTGACCCTGGCGCAGGCCAACCACAGCGTCTCCGCGCGGGGCGTGCTGCGCGGCGTCCACTTCGCCCTGGTCCCGCCGGGGCAGGCCAAGTACGTGTACTGCCCGGCCGGGCGGGTGCTCGACGTCGTCGTCGACGTGCGGGTCGGTTCGCCCACGTTCGGGGTGCACGACGCAGTGGTCCTCGACAGCGCACAGCCGCGCGCCGTCTACCTCGCCGAGGGCCTCGGGCACGCGTTCGTCTCCCTGGCCGACGGGAGCTCGCTCACCTACCTGGTGTCCAGCGGCTACGACCCCACGCGGGAGTTCGGCATCCATCCGCTGGACCCGGCGCTGGGCCTGCCCTGGCCGGCCGACCTCGAGTTCGAGCTGTCCGCGAAGGACCGCGCGGCACCCACGCTCGCGGAGGCGCAGGCGCAGGGCCTGCTGCCCACCTACGCCGAGAGCACCGCCCGCTACGCCGCGCTGCGCGGCGCCTGACTCACCCGCCCGGGGGCGCCGGCGGCAGCCGGCCCGGTCGCGGCCACAGCCGGGCCACCACGCGGCCCACGACCACCGCGGGGCCGAACGCCCGGCTGTCGTCGGTGACGAACGGGTTGTCGCCCTGCACCCAGTGGCCGCCCTCGACGGCGTGGTGCACCCGCTTCACGACCAGCAGCCCCGGCCGGGCGGGGAACCGGGCGACGACGACGTCCCCCGACCGGACCCGCGCCGGATCCCGCACCCACCGGGCCAGCACCTGATCGCCGTCGCGCAGGGTCGGCGACATGGACGGTCCGCGCACCCGGATCCGTGTCCACACCGCGTCCAGGGCCTGAACCCCCAGGTCGTCCCCGCTGTCGCCCGTCGTCACCCGGAGTAGGGTCGCAGACGAACCGACCCACGACACCGGAGGCAATTCCATGCGCCTGTTCCGCATGTTCTCCGCCGTGGAGGCCACCGCGCACTGCGACCTCCCCTGCGGCGTCTACGACCCGGCCCAGGCCCGCATCGAGGCGGAGTCCGTCAAGGCCATCCAGGAGAAGTTCCAGGGCAGCGACGACGAGGTCTTCAAGATGCGCTGCGTGCTCATCAAGGAGCAGCGCGCCGAGCTCGTCAAGCACCACCTGTGGGTGCTGTGGACCGACTACTTCAAGGCCCCGCACTTCGAGAAGTACCCGCACCTGCACGACCTGTTCAACAAGGCGACCAAGCAGGCCGGCGCCGCGGGCGGCAAGGGCAGCATGGACCCGGCCGAGGGCCAGAAGCTGCTCGACTACATCGCCGAGATCGACAAGATCTTCTGGGAGACCAAGGCTGCCTGACGCGGTCCACCTCCACCTGACGCTCGCGCCGCTTACGCCGTAAGCTCGCCGCGAAGACACCGCTGCCGGGCCGCCCTCGCGGGTGGCCCGGCAGTCGTCTGTCCTCCGCCCCTCGGCGCAATCGCGCGTGCGCCTAGGGTCTGCCCATGCGCGGGTCGGAGGACATGGTGATCGACGTCGGCGCACTGCTGCAGAAGGTGGAGGCGGCGCCCCCGATCGAGGCCGTCGAGGTGGTCGCGGCCGAGCTCGGCGCCATGGTGGGCGCCCGCACGGTCGCCCTGCTCATCACCGACTTCACCGGCCGGGCCGTGGTCCGCCTCACCTCCGCCGACCCGGTCTCCGGAGCCCGCAGCCACGGCGTCGAGCAGGCCGAGACGCTCCCGCTGGAAGGCACCCGGTACGAGCAGGTGCTGCGCACGCAGCGCGCCGACGTCGAGGTGGTGGACGACGGCGCCCGCATGATCGTCCCGGTCACCGACCGCGGGGACGCCATCGGCCTGCTGGAGATGGAGCTGCCGAAGATCCCGTCGGAGGCGGAGGTCGTCGACATCTGCGGCGCCGGCCACGCCCTCGCGTACGTGGTCATCGCCGCCCGCCGGTACACCGACGTCTTCGAGTGGGGGCAGCGCTCGGCGCCCTTCGCCCTCGCAGCGGAGATCCAGCGCCGCCTGCTGCCGGCCTCCTACACCTGCGAGGCCGGCCAGTTCACCCTCGCCGGCTGGCTGGAGCCGGCCAGCGCCGTCGGCGGCGACACGTTCGACTACACGCTCGAGCGCAACCGGCTGCAGATCTCGATCACCGACGCCGTCGGCCACCAGGTGGAGGCCGCGCTGCTGGCCACCCTGCTGGTGGGCAGCCTGCGCAACGGCCGCCGGCGGGGGCTGGACATCGGCGCCCAGGCCGCCTACGCCAACGACGCGCTGGCCGAGAACTCCCCGCCGGGCCGGTTCGTGACCGGTCAGCTGATGGACATCGACCTCCGCACGGGCACCGCGCTGGTCGTCAACGCCGGGCACACCCTCCCGCTGCGGCTGCGCGACGGGGCGGTCGAGGAGGTCGACCTCCGGGTCGAGGCGCCGTTCGGTGTCCTCCCGGGCAAGACCTTCGAGGTGCAGCCGTTCCCGCTCGAGCCCGGGGACCGGATCGTCTTCCTGACCGACGGCATGCTGGAGCGCAACGCCGCGGCCTTCGACGTGGCGGCCGCGCTGGCCCACAGCGCCGCCCTCCATCCCCGCGAGGTGGTGCAGGACCTCGGGGCGGCTGTGCTCCGGGCCACGGGAAACGACCTGCGCGACGACGCCACGATGGTCTGCCTCGACTGGTACGGCGGGCCGCCCCGCGAGCGCCGCACCGAGTACGGCGCCGACCCCGCGCGGGCCTCGGCGCCCGGATCCGCAGCGCGCACGGACTGACCCGGTGCGCGGCCGGTACCGTTCAGCCACGATGCGCATCGACCGGGCCGGGTGGCCTTTCCTCACCGGACCGCTGATCCCCGCCGCCGCTCTCGCGGCCCTGGGACGCCGCACCGGACGACGGGGCCTCCGTGCGGCCGCCTGGCCGCTGCTGGGGCTGTCCGCCTACATGGCGCTGTTCTTCCGCGACCCCGACCGGCGGTGCGACCACGAGCCCGCCGGGCCGGACGAGGTGCTCTCCCCCGCCGACGGCGTCGTGATGGTCGCCGGCGAGCCGCAGGAGGGCGTGGCCCCGGAGGGAGCCTGGCAGCAGGTCAGCGTCTTCCTCTCCGTCGTCGACGTGCACGTCAACCGGTCGCCCTACCGCGGCGAGGTCGTCGAGAGCTCCTACCGCCCGGGCAGCTTCCTGGCCGCCTACCGGCGCGAGTCGGCGCACCGCAACGAGCGCAGCGAGCTCTGGCTGCGCGACGGCGAGCGCACCGTGGTCTTCCGGCAGATCGTCGGCGTCCTGGCCCGCCGGATCGTGACCCGCACCGGGGTCGGCCGGCAGCTGGCCACCGGCGAGCGCATGGGCCTGATGAAGTTCGGCTCGCGGATGGACGTCTTCGTTCCCCCCGAGTGCGAGCTCACCGTGACGAAGGGCCAGCGCGTGCGGGGCGGCGAGACCGTCATCGCGCGCTGGCCCGCCTCCCGCTGAGGCCACCGGTGCCGACGCGGCGCACCGCCACCGTCGAGTTCGTCCGGGGCTCGGTCAAGGGATCCCGCCGACGCGCGCTGGCGACCCTCCCCAGCCTGTTCACCCTGGCCAACATGGGCTGCGGCTTCGGGGCGATCCTCGTCTCGATCCGCGGCGAGCACGGGCTGGCCGCCGTCCTCATCGGCCTGTCGGTGCTCTTCGACATCCTGGACGGCGCGGTGGCCCGGAAGGTCGGCGCCGTCACCCCGTTCGGCCTGCAGTTCGACTCGCTGGCCGACCTGGTCTCCTTCGGCCTGGCTCCCGCACTCGTGGCCTTCACGCTGTTCTCGGAGGGCCGGGACGAGTGGGACGTGCTGGGCTGGGTGGCCTGCTTCCTGTGGGTGGCGTGCGCCGCGATCCGGCTGGCCCGGTTCAACGTCACCATCGACCCGACCGCCGACAAGCGGTACTTCATCGGCATGCCCAGCCCCGGCGCGGCAGGGGTCGTGCTGGCGTCGGTGTTCGCGTTCGGGGACCAGATGCAGGGCCGGGACCGGCTCTGGGTGCTGCTGGTCATGGCCGTGCCGGCGCTGCTGATGGTCAGCAACGTCCGGTACCGGTCCTTCCGTTCCCTGGTCAGCCCGCGCAGCGGCCGGCCCTACGGCCCGATCGCGGTCGCGGTGCTGCTCGTCGTCGCCTTCGCGTGGACCCCCGTCGTCACCGGGATCGTCCTGGCCTACGGCTACCTCTTCGCGCCGGTCCTCGTGCCGGCGCTGTCCCCGCTGGCCCGGCTCGTGCCGGCCGCCCTGAAGGAGGCGCTGTCATGAGCGTGCGGCCGATCCGTCCCGACGACGTCCCCGCGGCGGTGGGGCTGGTGCGCGAGCTCGCCGACTACGAGCGCGCCCTGTCCGAGGTGCGCCTCACCGAGGAGCAGCTCACCGCCTGCCTGTTCGGCGAGGCGCCCGCGCTCTTCGGCCACGTCGCCGAGGACGACGACGGCCGGGGTCGTCGGCGTCGCGCTGTGGTTCCTCAACTTCTCCACCTGGCGGGGCACCCACGGCATCTACCTCGAGGACCTCTACGTGCAGCCCGGGCACCGGGGACGGGGGTTCGGCCGCGAGCTGCTCCGCACCCTGGCCGCGGTCTGCGTGCAGCGCGGCTACTCGCGCCTGGAGTGGTCGGTGCTGGACTGGAACACCCCGTCGATCGAGTTCTACCGGGCGGCCGGCGCCACCCCGATGGACGACTGGACGGTCTTCCGGCTGACCGACGACGCCCTGGCGACCTTCGCCCGCCCGCGGTAGGTGCCGCTCCGCGGGCCGGGCGGCTCCCCCCGGCATAGCGTTGCCGGCGTGACCACCGAGCGCGTGCCCGCGGAGTGCTGGCTGACCGACATGGACGGCGTCCTGGTCCACGAGGAGAAGGCGCTGCCCGGCGCGGCCGAGTTCCTGGAACGGCTCGTCGACCGCGGCCGCCGCTTCCTCGTCCTGACCAACAACTCGATCTTCACCCCGCGCGACCTCGCCGCCCGCCTGGCCCGCACCGGGCTGCACGTCCCGGAGGAGTCGCTCTGGACCTCCGCGCTGGCCACCGCGGACTTCCTGCACACCCAGCTCCCCGGCGGGTCCGCCTACGTCATCGGTGAGGCCGGCCTGACCACCGCCCTGCACGAGGTCGGCTACGTCATGACCGACACCGATCCCGACTACGTCGTCCTCGGCGAGACGCGCACGTACTCGTTCGAGGCGATCACGCGGGCGATCCGCCTCGTCGGCCGCGGGGCACGCTTCATCGCCACCAACCCGGACGTGACCGGACCCTCGCCGGAGGGCCCGCTGCCGGCCACCGGGTCGGTCGCGGCGATGATCACCCGCGCCACCGGGGCCGAGCCCTACTTCGTCGGCAAGCCGAACCCGATGATGTTCCGCAGCGCGATGAACCGGATCGAGGCCCACTCGGAGTCCACGGTCATGGTGGGCGACCGCATGGACACCGACGTCGTCGCCGGCATCGAGGCCGGGCTGGACACGATCCTGGTGCTCTCGGGGTCCACCGCGGCCGCCGACGTCGCCCGGTTCCCGTTCCGTCCCGGCCGGATCCTCGACTCGATCGCCGACGTCATCGACCTGGTCTGATCAGCGGTCGAGGTAGGCCAGCCGGGCCTCGGGCGTCATGAGCAGGTAGAGCACCGCGGCGACCAGCGCCAGCACGGGGACGCCGATGTCCGGGCGGCCGGCCTGGAACGCCGCGACGATGCCCGAGGCGCCGAAGAAGACCTGCAGGGCGATCACCGGGCCGCGCGCCCAGCCCGCCAGCCGGCGCAGCCCGGCCGCCGCGGCGCCGAGGACGCCCGCGACGAGCCCGACGAGCACGACCTCGGCCAGCGCACGGGGCACGCTCTCCGGGTCGCCGGTGACGGTGAGCCACAGCAGCACGAGCGCCAGGACGACGAACCCGGCGGCCTCGACGGCGACCAGCGCGGCCGCCTGCCGCACGGATCGGGGCGCGACCGGGCGGGGTGCCTGCGGCCGGGCCGCGGGCGCGGGCGTGACCGCGCCGAAGAGTCGGTCGGCCAGCCGGCGCGGCTGCGGCGTCTGCTCGGTCACGCCCGCGAGATTACGCGGCGCCGCCGGCCGGTCCGCCCCGTTGCCGGGTGCACCTCCCACGCCGGCCCGGGGTCCGCAGTTAGCCTGGAGTTCATGCGCGCGCTCGTGGTGGTCAACCCGGCGGCGACGAGCACCACGGCCAAGATGCGCGACGTCCTCGTCGGCGCGCTCGCCAGCGAGCTCAAGGTCGACGTCGCCGAGACCACGCACCGCGGCCACGGCCGGCAGCTCGGCGCCCTCGCGGCGGCCGACGGCCTGGACCTCGTGGTCACCCTCGGCGGTGACGGCACGGTGAACGAGGTGGTCGACGGCCTGCTCGAGAACGGGCCCGGCGGGCATCTGCCCACGCTGGCCGTCGTGCCGGGTGGCTCCACGAACGTCTTCTCCCGCGCGCTGGGCCGGTCCCGGGACCCGGTGGAGGCCACCGCGGAGATCCTCGCCTCGGTGCGGGCCGGCCGGACCCGGACGGTCTCCCTGGGCACGGCCAGCGCCACCGGCACCGGCACCGAGGCCGGGTGGACGGCGCCCCGCTGGTTCGTCTTCGCGGCCGGGCTCGGGTTCGACGCCGAGGTGATCGCGCGGGTGGAGGCGCAGCGCGCCCGCGGACACCGGTCGACGGGGGCGTTGTACGTGCGGGAGGCGACCACGGCGTTCCTCCGGGGCCGGGAGCGGCGTCGCCCGGCGATGACCCTGCGGACTCCCGGTGAGGCCGCGGTCGAGGAGCTGTTCCTCTGCCTGGTGTCCAACGTCAGCCCGTGGACCTACCTGGGTGCGCGACCGGTGAACCCGTCCCCCGAGGCGTCGTTCGACACCGGCCTGGACGTCTTCGCGCTCGGTCGCACGGACCCTGTCGCGATGCTGCGCGTGCTGCGGCAGGCGCTCGCCGCCCAGCCGCGGCTCCGCGGCCGTGGGCTGTACCGCAGGCACGACCTGGCCGAGCTCGAGCTGACCGCCGACCGCCCTCAGGGATGGCAGGTCGACGGCGAGCACCTGGGCACGGCGACCGGCCTGCGCCTGCGGTCGGTGCCGTACGCGTTGCGCGTCGTCTCCTGACCTCGCGTCGCAGGAAAGGCCGGCGAATGCAAGGCCCCTCGCCCTGCCGAGTGGCGGGCCTATCACGACCGTGGTGAGCTTGCTCACGCGGGGGTCGGCGCTGGCCTGGTTTCGCTTGACAGGCGCTCCCCGCGTGAAAGCATCGCTGCAGGAACGCAACCTGCCGGTAACACACAGCAGGCAGTCGCTGCCGTCGAGGCGCTGGGAATCCCGGTGTCATCCCGGCCGCGTCGGCCCGGCCGCAGGCCGGACCGGGTTCAGCGACTGACGTAGAAACCGTAGACGACACCGAGGAGAACACCGCCATGGACTGGCGCCACCGCGCGCTCTGCCGGGACGAGGATCCGGAGCTGTTCTTCCCGATCGGGACGGCCGGCCCCGCCGTCGTCCAGATCGAACAGGCCAAGGCCGTGTGCCAGCGCTGCCCCGTCGTCCAGTCGTGTCTGGACTGGGCGCTGAGCTCTGGCCAGGACTCCGGCGTCTGGGGCGGTCTCTCCGAGGACGAGCGGCGGGCCCTCAAGCGCCGCCAGGCTCGCACCCGGGTCCGCACCGCCTGACCGCAGAGCACCATCCGGCCGCATCGCGGCCACACCGATCGCCTCGAGGCCGGTCCGGGATCTCCCGGACCGGCCTCGGCGCGTTCCCGGGATCAGCGCCGCGGCAGCCCCGCTCCGGGCAGCGTCAGCACCACCTCGGTCCCCCGCCCGCCCGGCGGCACGCCCATGTGCAGGCTGCCGCCGAGCTCGCTCACGACGAGCGTCCGGACGATCTGCAGGCCGAGCCCCTCGCTGACCGACGGGTCGAACCCCACCGGCAACCCTCGGCCGTCGTCGCGCACCCGGACGAGCAGGTCGTCCCCCGTGCGCTCGGCGAGCAGCTCGATCACCCCCGGCTCGCCCTCGGGGAACGCGTGCTCGGCGGCGTTGTGCAGCAGTTCGGTGACCGCGAGCACCAGCGGTGTGGCCGTGGCCGCCGGCAGCTCGCCGAACGAGCCGGTGCGCCGGGTGCGGGCGGCCGGCCCCACCGAGGTGAGGTCGCCCAGCATCGGCAGCACCTGGTCGAGCACCTGGTCGACGTCGACGACGTCCTCCCGGCTGCCGGCCAGCGTCTCGTGCACCACGGCGATGGAGGCCACCCGGCGCACCGACTCCTCCAGGGCGTCGCGCGCGGCGGGCACGGTCATGCGGCGGGCCTGCAGCCGCAGCAGCGCGGCGACGGTCTGCAGGTTGTTCTTCACCCGGTGGTGGATCTCGCGGATCGTCGCGTCCTTGCTCAGCAGGGCGCGGTCGCGGCGGCGGACGTCGGTCACGTCCCGGACCAGCACCAGCGCGCCCGCCTCGCCGCCGGGCGCCTGCAGGGGCAGGGCGCGGACGAGCATCGTGGCCGACGCCGCCTCGACGTCCATCGGGCCGGGGAAGCGCCCGGCGACGGCCGCCGCGATCCCGGCCGCGACCTCCTCCCCCGCCACCCGCTCCCGCGCCGCCGCCCGCGTCACCTCGCCCAGGTCGCGGCCGACGACGTCGCCGGCGACGCCGATCCGCCGGTAGGCCGACAGCGCGTTCGGGCTGGCGTAGACCGCCCGTCCTCGGCCGTCCAGGCGCACCAGCCCGTCCCCGACCCGGGGGCTCATCTCCGCGTCCTGCAGCTTCTCCGGCGGGAAGGTGCCCGCGGAGACCATCAGGCAGAGGTCGGCGGCGATGTCGAGGTAGGTGTGCTCGAGGGTGGAGGGCGCGCGGGTCACCGCGAGGTTGGTGTCCCGGGCCAGCACGGCGACGACGACGCCGTCGTGGCGGACCGGGACGACCTCGCGGCGGCGGGGCGCGGGCCCCGACCAGTCGGGAGCACCCTCGGTGACCGGCCGGCCCTCGAGGTAGGCGACCTCGAAGGGATGGGCGTCCTCGCCGGCGACCTCCACCCCCACCAGGTCCTCGGGGCGGCTGGTGGGCGCGGTGAGCGGCCGCACCTGGGCGACGCACCACCACGAGCCGCCCGGCTGCGGCAGCGGCACCCACAGCGTCAGGTCGGCGAAGGAGAGGTCGGCCAGCAGCTGCCAGTCGGCCACCAGCCGGCGGCAGTGGTCGATCTGCGCGGGACCGGAGGCAGTGCCACGGGTGAGGCGCTCGGAGAGGCTGTTCATGGTGCCGCCGAGCGTAGAGACCAGCGGCGGGCTCCTACGCTGCTCGGTGTGGTCGACGTCCCCGCCCCGCCCGCCGTCCGGATCGAGCCCGCCACCCCGGCGGACCACGCCGACATCGCCGAGCTGACCGTCGCGGTCTACGTGGGGGGCGGCCTGGCCGGCCCCGACTACGGGGCGGAGCTCGCCGACGTGGCGCGCCGGGCGGAGCTGGCGGAGCTGCTCGTCGTCCGGGACGGGGACGGGCGCCTCGTCGGCAGCGTCGCCCTGGTCCTCGACGGCGAGTTCGGCGAGGTGACCGAGTCCGACGACGAGGCCGCGGTGCGCATGCTGGTCGTCGACCCGGCGGCCCAGGGGCAGGGCATCGGGGCGCTGCTGATGACGGAGTGCCTCCGGCGTGCGCGGGCTGCCGGCAAGCACCGCATGGTGCTGTCCACGAGCACGGTCATGACCGCGGCGCACCGGCTCTACGAGCGGCTGGGCTTCACCCGGCTGCCCGAGCGCGACTGGTCCCCGGTGCAGGGCGTCGACCTGCTGGTCTACGCGCTCGACCTCTGACTCACCGGTCCAGCCAGGCGAACCCGAAGCCCCCGCTGCCGCTCCCCGACCCGAACGGTCCTCGGTCGCTGCGCACGACGGAGCACGCCGCGTCGTCGACGGTCACCGCGCGGCGGGTGCCGGTGCGGTCCTCGACGACCGCGGTGCGGACGGGTGCGGGGCCGGCGACGCACTCGGCGACGCCGCCCGTGATCGCGTGCACGCCGATGCGGACCCGCTCGGCCTCCTCGCCGGTCAGCTGCCGGACCTCCGGCTCGCCGCCCGCGACTCCGGCCGGCCAGGTGCAGACGATCCCCCGCTCCGCGGTGAGCGGCATGACCATCGGCGAGCGCTCGCCCAGCAGGTAGCCGGTGTCGACCTCGGCCGACGGCCCGTCGACCGAGACGCTGTCGGGATCACCCGGGTCGTCCGGGCAGACGAGCGGTGCGCTGCTCGGGGCGTCCTCGAACGCATCGGCGTGCTGGCGACCGAATGCGGCCATGAGCAGCCCGTACACCCCGAGCCCGTCGGGCCCGCCGACCCCCTGGCCGTCGTACACGCCCAGCCCGTCGGGCCCGTCGATTCCCTGGCCGGCTCCGAACCACCCGGTGCAGTCGGGATCGGTGCGGCCGGTGATCGTCGCGACCGCGCCGTCGGCGTAGCCGATCTGGACCTCGTAGCTGCGGCCCCCCGCCAACGCCGCGCACGGCCAGCCCACGGGGGCGTCCTCGGCCTCCCGCTCCGCGAGACCGGCGAGGAGATCCAGGTGCGTGGTCAGCGCATCGGAGGGCACCTCGGCGGGGATCGTGGCCCGTTCCGGTCCGGGGCAGAACCGGGCCCACACCGGCGTCCCGTCGACGCCGTCCCGCGTGGCGTCGGCCGCGTCGAGGCACTCCGCCGGGGCCTCGGCGGCCTCCTCGCGTTCCCCGTCCGAGGACGTGCACGCAGTCAGCGCCAGGACTGCGAGCGTCACGAGGACGCCTCCCGCCCGCCGGCGGCTCCCGGACCCCTCGATCGTCACGTCGCGCTCCCGTCAGTCGTCCGTCGACAGGAAGACGCATCGAGCACGTCCCGGCGCTGCACCCGCCGGGGCACCGTCAGTCGAACGCGACGGTGGCGATGAGGTCGCCCTCCTGGAGGACCTCGCCCTCGACGACGTGCATCGCCTCGACGGTGCCGGCGAGCTCGGTGAGGACGGGGATCTCCATCTTCATCGACTCGAGGATGACCAGCGTGTCACCGGCAGCGACCTGCGCGCCGGCGGTGACCAGCACCTTCCAGACGCTGGAGACCATCTCGGCGTGGATCTCCTCGACCGCCACCGGGCCTCCTCTCGCGCGGGCCGCACCGGGATCCCGGGGGCTGCGGTCATCCTGGCACGACGTGCGGCTCAGGTGCCCGGCACGGCCTCACCGGCGGCGAGCCGCCGCAGCACGGCGCGGACGTCGGACCCGTCGTGCGGCACCCCGAGCTCCGGCAGCCCTGACAGCACCTGGCTCGCGGCGCGGGCCGCGGTCGCGGTGTCGTCGGCGGCGGCGCTGACCGTGGCCAGCAGCGCGTCGTACCAGCCGTCCAGCCGGTCGCCCGGTTCGTAGCCGCCGACGGCCACGAGGTCCACCCCCGCCTCCGGGCGGGGCTCGGGACGTCCCGTTCCCGGCAGCCGTCCGGCGATCCGGCCCGCCTCCCCGGGAGGCAGCGTGGAGCGCAACTGCACCGCGACCGCGGACCGCCACGGCGACGACGCCGGATCGCCGGCGTCGTTCCGGGCCGGGACCGCGCTGCGCAGGGCCAGCTCGACGGCGTCGACGCCGTGCGCCCGCTCGAGGACGGCGATGTCGAGGGAGAAGCCGGCGGCCACCTCGGCCAGCTCGCCGTCGGGCGAGATGCCGACCGTGACCAGCCCGCGCCAGCCGACCTCGGCCAGCCGGCCGGCCGCGGCCGGGACCGTCGCCCGCCCGTCCGGGGTCCAGGACACCCGGGCGATGCCTGCGGCCCGGTCGCGCGAGACCGGCGTCGGGAAGCGGAGTCCGTCGGCGGTCACCCAGGCGAGCAGACCGCGCTCGCTGGCCGGCTCCACGCCGTCGCCGCCCAGCCGCTCCAGGACGTCGGGGTCGGGGCCCACCCAGAGCAGGCCCGCTTCGCGCACCGCGGCGGCCAGCCGGGCGTTGCCCGCCAGCGCCGGCGGCACCGGCAGGACGGCGGTGACGCCGCTGCGCCGCGCGGCCTCGACGATGCGGTCGACGGCGAGGTAGGACTCGGTGGCGGGCGCGGGACCCAGCAGGACGGCCTCGTCGGCCAGCCGCACGTGCCGGGCCGAGCGCTCGGCCTCGGAGTGCACCGCGACGGCCTTCACGCCCAGGCGCGCGCACGAGGCGATGACCCCGCACGCGGCCGGCCCCCGGCCCGCGACGAGCACGCTCTCGATCCCCAGGTGTGCCACGGCTCCTCCTGCGTTCCCCCCGCCCGGCGCATGCGCACCGCCGCCCCGTGAGAGGCTGGAGCCGTCAGCTTGGCGGCTCCGGCTACGCCGCGCACGATACGTGCGCCGTCGCGCCGGGCCACGAATCCCCGGGTCCCGCGGCCCACCGGCAGAGAGAGGAGGGCAGCGATGTCCAAGCGTGGACGCAAGCGTCGCGCTCGCAAGAAGAGCGGCGCCAACCACGGCAAGCGCCCCAACGCTTGAGCTCGCGCTCTCGTCGAGAGCTGCGAACGCTCGAAGGCCCCGTTCCCGCTGCTGCGGGTACGGGGCCTTCGTCGTCGTCAGGAGGGCAGACATGGCCATTCCTGCCCGGGCGGTGCTAGTCGCCGGAGCGCTCCACGGTGATCCGCTCGACGGTGACCTGCGTGCCGTCCTCCTCGAAGGAGACGCTGGTCAGCTGCATCTTGATCCGCTCGCGGAGCGAGGGAGGCGGGACGTCGCCACCGCAGCGGCGGCGGACGAGGGCCTTGAACTCCTGTTCGATGCCGAACTCGCGCAGGCACGAGGAGCAGTCCTCGAGATGCTCGGCGATGACCGCGCGGCGGTCGTCGTGCGTCTCGTGGTCGAGGAACTCGAACACGTGCGTCAGCACGTCGTCGCAGGAGTTGATCTCGATCGGCTCGCCGGCCCGAGAGACGTCGTCGGCCATCAGGAGCTCGCCTCCTCACCGGCTCCGGCACGGACGAATCCGCGCTCGCGGGCATAGTCGGCCAGCAGCTTCTGCAGCCCGCGGCGACCGCGGTGCAGCCGGGACATCACCGTGCCGATGGGCGTGCCCATGATCTCGGCGATCTCCTTGTAGGCGAACCCCTCGACGTCGGCCAGGTAGACGGCCAGCCGGAAGTCCTCCGGCAACTGCTGCAGGGCCTCCTTGATGTCGGAGTCCGGCAGGTGGTCCAGCGCCTCGATCTCGGCCGACCGCAGCCCGCTGGAGCTGTGCTCCTCGGCGGCGTACAGCTGCCAGTCCTGCACCTGGTCGGTGGGGTACTGCTGCGGCTGACGCTGCTTCTTGCGGTAGCTGTTGATGTAGGTGTTGGTCAGGATCCGGTACAGCCACGCCTTGAGGTTGGTGCCCTCGGCGAACTGGTGGAAGGCCGAGTAGGCCTTCACGAACGTCTCCTGGACCAGGTCCTCGGCGTCGGCCGGGTTGCGGGTCATCCGCAGGGCGGCCGGGTAGAGCTGGTCGAGGAACGGCAGGGCGTCGCGCTCGAAGCGGGCGTCCCGTTCGGCACGGGTCTCGGCGACCTCCGTGCGGCTGCCGCCCTCGCGCGCCTCGGGGACCTCCACCGGCGCGGCGGGGATCTGACCGGGCTCGTCGATCACGGGCTCCTCGGGCACCGACCGTCCTCTCTGGGCTCCCCGGACACGGGGCGCCACATCGGTCGATCCTAGCCGCGCCGCATCCGGGCGGCCTGGCGGCCGTCGGGGCGCGACCCGCGGGCGGACGTTGGAGACGGTGCTGCTCACGGCCGGTGCAACGCCGACCGACTGCGCCCCGATTCCCGGCCACTGCCGGAAAGGTCGTGCCACCTAGGCTCCCGGCCGTGGCGTCCACCCCCGCGGTGCGGGCACTGGAGAAGGCTGCCGTGCCGCACACCCTCCACCCCTACGAGGTCGGGAACGTCGGCGAGGCGGGCTACGGCGAGGCGGCCGCCGCGGCGCTCGGAGCCGATCCCCGGCGACTGCTCAAGACGCTGGTGACCCGCGTCGACGGAGCGCTCACCGTCGCCGTCGTCCCGGTGAGCGGCAGCCTCGACCTCAAGGCACTGGCCGCGGCCGCCGGCGGCCGGAAGGCCGTCATGGCCGAGCCCGCCGATGCGGAGCGCGCCACCGGTTACGTGCGCGGCGGGATCAGCCCGCTCGGCCAGCGGAAGGCGCTCCCGACGGTCGTCGACGAGCGCGCGCTGGACTTCGCCACCGTCCTGGTGAGCGCCGGTCGGCGGGGGCTCCAGGTGGAGCTGCCGCCGGCCGACCTCGTCCGGCTGACCCGCGCCCGCACCGCCCCGATCGGCCACTGACCTCGCGACCGACGGGGGCGACGCACGAGGGTCAGGGGCGGCCGTACGGCGTCAGCAGTTGGTCGACCGGGGCGTGGTCGTCGGTGAGGACGTCGGCGTCGCCGACGAGGTCGTCCAGGTCGGCGCCCGAGGCAACCCGCCAGGCCAGGTCGTGGTCGCTCATCGCGGCGGCGATCGCCTCGGTGTCCAGCGGCTGCTGCGAGGCGACCGCGATGACGTTGCCGCCGTCCTCCCCCGTGAGGACCGGCACCCGGGCCAGCAGGACCACGTGCTCGAACACCGCGCGCAGGGTGGCGAGCTCGGCGCGGACGAAGCCCAGCGGCGGGTGGTCGATCAGGTTCACCGCGTAGACGCCCTCGTCGGCCAGCGCGCGGTCGACCAGCCGCAGCGCCTCCCGGGTGGTCAGCTGCCACGGCACGGACAGACCGCCGAAGGCGTCCCCGACCACCAGGTCGCGCTCCCCCTCCGGCTCGTCGGCCAGCCCGACCCGGCCGTCGGTCACCCGCACCTGCAGGTCCGCCGAGGTCTCCAGGCCCAGCTGCTCCCGGTCGATCGCGACGACCCCCGGATCGACCTCGAGCACCAGGCTGCGCGTGCCGGGGCGGACCTCGGCCAGGTAGCGCGGCAGCGTCAGACCGCCGCCGCCGACGTGCAGCGCCGACACGGGCTCGCCGTCCGGGAACGAGGCGTCGGCGACCGCGGCGATGGCCCGCACGTACTCGAACTCCAGGTGGGTGGGGTCCTCGAGGTCGACGTAGGAGTGCCGGAGGGTGTCGAGGATCAGCACCCGGCCCGACTCCCGCTCGGGATCGGCCACCACCCGGGCGCAGTGGTAGGCCGTCTCCTCCTCGCACGGGGTGGGCGCGACCGCCGCGAGCAGCGCACCGGCCACCGCGAGGACGGCCAGGCCCACCGGCACCCGGCCGCCCCCCCGGCGCAGCCGCAGCCCGAGGACGAGGCCGGCGACGACCGTGACCGCGCCGGTGCCGACCAGGATCACGCTGCTCGGGAGGATCGCGATCAGCAGGAACCCGGTGACGAACGTGGCCGCGATCGCGCCGAGCGTGCCGATGCCGGACAGGCGGCCGACCACCGCGCCGGTCTCGTCGAGGTTCGACAGCTGCAGCTTCACCACCATCGGCGGGACGGCGGAGAGCAGCGCTGCAGGCACCACGATCGCGACCGCGGCCAGCAGGAGCACCGCGCCCGCGTCCGCTCCGTTCACCCACGAGCCGGTGAAGCGCACGAGCGGCAGGACGGCGATGACCAGTGCGCCGCCGGCCACCATCAGCGGGGCGATCAGCCGCCGCGGGTCGACGCGGTCGGCCATCGCACCACCGGTCCACGCCCCGAGCGCGATCGCGGCCAGGGCGAAGCCGATGACGGCGGTGCTCGTCTGCAGTGTCACGCCGACGTAGGGCGCGATGAGCCGCAGCCCCACGATCTCCATCACGAGGACGGCGCCGGAGCTCAGGAAGGTGACGGATGCGGCCACCCACGCGGGCAGCGGGCCCCCCGCCGGGGACCCCGTGGCGGCCGGTCCGGTGGTCGTCTCGACTCGGGACACGTCAGAAGAGCGCCGGCTGGTCGGCCGGCTCCGCCACCGTCTCGGCCCGCTCGGTCAGCGCGCGCCCGTTGTTCGCGACGTTGTTCACCGCGGTGCTCACCGGACGCAGCTCGAGGCCCTCGACCACCTCGGGCGGCGTGGGCTCCACCAGCTGCTCGAGATCCTCCCGGGCGGGGTCGAGCCAGTCCGCCCAGCGGTCACGCGGCAGGACCAACGGCATCCGGTCGTGGATCTCGTGCAGCGCCCCGACGGCGGGCGAGGTGACGACCGTGCAGGTGTAGAGCCGGTCCTCGCCCCGGCCCCACACCTCCCACAACCCGGCCAGCGCCAGCACCGAACCGTCCTGCGGGGTGATGAAGTACGGCTGCTTGCCGGGGCGGTCCAGCCGCTTGGCCCATTCGTACCAACCGTCGGCCGGCACCAGGCAGCGCCGCGTGCGGGCCGCCGTCCGGAAGGCAGGTTTGTCGGTCAGCGACTCCACCCGGGCGTTGATCATGCGGTTGCCGATCGACACGTCCTTGGCCCAGGACGGGACCAGGCCCCAGCGCACCGCGCGCAACTCGCGGTGGCCGCCGCCGGTGAGCGCTCCCTCGGCGTCGCGCTCCTTCTTCCAGCGGACGACGTGCACGTCCTTGGTGGGCGCGACGTTGTAGTCCGCGGGCACGGGCGGCTGCCCGCCGGCGGGCACCGCCTCGAACTCCAGCGCCAGGTCCTCGGGCTTGCGACTGGCGGCGTAGCGACCGCACACGGGCGTCTCCTCGAACCGGATCTGCTGACCTCCCGCACTCTAGGTCCGTCCCCTGACACCGCGCCCGACCGTGACAGCGGGCGGCGTTTGGGGTACCCCTCTGGTCGAACAGCCGACGAGAGACGAGGATCACCGCGTGACCGTGACGCAGAACGCCCCCGCAACCACCAGCGCCTCCCGGCGCTACGCGACCGTCAACCCCTTCACCGGCGAGACGGAGAAGGAGTTCCCCTTCACCGAGACGTCGGAGATCGACGGCATCATCGGCAAGGCGCACAGCGCCTACCAGGAGTGGCGTGACCGCTCCGTCGAGGAGCGCGCCGCCGTCGTCCAGAAGGCCGCCGAGCTGCTCGACGAGCGGATCATGGACTTCGCCGCCCTCATCACCAAGGAGATGGGCAAGCGCCGCGACGAGGCCGTCGGCGAGCTGTTCCTCTGCTCGATGATCCTGAAGTACTACGCCGGCAACGGCCCGAAGTTCCTCGAGCCGACCTCGATCGAGCCGATGATGGGCGGCGGAGAGGCCGTCATCGAGACGCGCCCCGTCGGCGTGCTGCTGGCCATCGAGCCGTGGAACTTCCCCTTCTACCAGGTCGTCCGCGTGGCCGGCCCGAACCTGGTGCTGGGCAACACCGTCATCCTCAAGCACTCGGAGATCACCCCGCAGTGCGCCGTGGCGATCGAGCAGCTCTTCCGTGACGCCGGCGCCCCCGAGGGCGCACTGATCAACACCTTCCTCAAGATCGAGGACGTCGAGCAGGTCATCGCCGACCCCCGCATCCAGGGCGTGACGCTGACCGGCAGCGAGCGGGCCGGCTCCTCGGTCGCCGCGCTGGCGGGCAAGCACCTCAAGAAGTCGGTGCTGGAGCTCGGCGGCAGCGACCCGTTCATCGTCCTCGACGGTGAGAACCTGGAGGCGACCGTCAAGGCGGCCACCGCCGGGCGCATGGGCAACACCGGGCAGGCCTGCACCGCCTCCAAGCGGCTGATCGTCACCGAAGACGCCTACGAGCCCTTCGTCGAAGGCCTCAAGCAGGCATTCGGCATCTTCGCCCCCGGCGACCCCGCTGACCCGGCGACGTCGCTCGCGCCGCTGTCCAGCGAGAAGGCTGCCCAGGACCTGCAGGCGCAGATCCAGGACGCCATCGACAAGGGCGCCACCGTCGTCGCGGGCGGCCAGCGCCCCGAGCACGCGGGCGCGTTCGTGTCGGCCACGATCCTCACCGACGTCACCCCCGACATGCGGGCCTACCGCGAGGAGCTCTTCGGCCCCGCGGCCGTCGTCTACAAGGTGAAGGACGCCGCCGAGGCGGTCGCCCTGGCCAACGACAGCGACTTCGGCCTCGGCGCCACCGTCATGGGCAGCAACCCCGAGCAGGCGCGGTCGGTGGCCGAGCAGCTCGAGGCGGGCATGGTCTGGATCAACCAGCCGACCGGCTCCTCCCCCGAGCTGCCCTTCGGTGGCATCAAGCGGTCCGGCTACGGCCGCGAGCTCTCCGAGCTGGCCATGTTCGAGTTCGCCAACCGGCGTCTGCTGCGCACGGTGCCGGTCAAGAAGACGGACAAGCCGCAGGCCGGCTGAGCACGTGCACGGAGGTGCGGCGCGGGCGGGCAGACTGATCACGTGAGTGATGTCTGGTCCGCGCCGCACCACCCGGCGCCCGTCGACGCCGTCGTCCCCCTGCCCGGGTCCAAGTCGCTGACCGCCCGGGCCCTGGTGCTCGCCGCGCTCGCCGACGGGCCCAGCCGTCTGGTGCACCCCCTGAGGGCGCGCGACACCGACCTCATGGCCGGCGCGCTGCGCGCCCTCGGGGTGGGCATCGAAGACGACGGCGACGACTGGCTGGTCACCCCGGCCCCGATGCGGGGTCCGGCCACGGTGGACGCCGGGCTGGCCGGCACCGTCCTGCGGTTCTTCCCTCCGGTGGCCGCGCTCGCCGACGGCCCGGTCACCGTCGACGGCGACCCCCGCCTGCACGACCGCCCCAACGCCGGCCTGCTCGACGGGCTGCGTGGGCTCGGCGTCCGGATCGACGACGCCGGCCGCGGCCGAGCGCCGTTCACCGTGCACGGCACCGGCCGGGTGCGCGGGGGTGCGGTGGAGGTCGACGCCAGCGAGTCCTCGCAGATGGTGTCCGGCCTGCTGCTGGCCGCCGCCCGCTTCGACGAGGGCATCGACCTGACGCTGGCGGGCGCGCTGCCGTCGCTGCCGCACGTGGACATGACGGTGGCGACCCTGCGCGAGCACGGCGTGGAGGTGGCCGCCACGGACCGCGGCTGGCGGGTGGCCCCCGGGCCGATCGCCGCGCTCGACCGCGTCCTCGAACCCGATCTCTCCAACGCCGCTCCCTTCCTGGCCGCGGCCCTGGTGTGCGGCGGGCGGGTGACCGTGCCCGACTGGCCCGCGGTCACCACGCAGCCCGGCGCCCAGCTCGACCGGCTGCTGACGCTGATGGGAGCCGAGGCCGAGCGGACCCCCGAGGGCCTGCGGGTCACCGGCACCGGCTCGATCCGGCCCCTCGTCGCCGATCTCGGCGAGGTCAGCGAGCTGGTGCCGGTACTGGCCGCGCTCGCCGCCCTCGCGGACGGCCCCTCTCGGTTCACCGGTGTCGCCCACATGCGCGGGCACGAGACCGACCGGCTCCAGGCCCTCGACGAGGTGCTCACCGCCGTCGGGGCGACCGTGCGCCAGCTGCCCGACGGGCTGGAGATCGAACCCGGCCCGCGGCGACCCGCCCGCCTGGACTCCTACGCCGACCACCGCATGGTCATGGCCGCCGCCGTGCTGGGCCTCGCGATCGACGGCGTCGAGGTCGCCGACCCGGGAGCGGTGACCAAGACGCTGCCCGACTTCCGCGAGCGGTGGGCGCGGCTGCTCGGCGACGCGGTCGGAGCGCACCGCTGAGCGGCCACCAGCGCGACGCCCGGCGGATGGACGAGGACGACGTCCGCATCCGCCCGGGCCGGCGGGGTTCCCGCCCGCGCACACGCACGCGGCCCGCCCACGACGACGCCGTTCCGGGGCTGGTCATCGCCGTCGACCGCGGCCGGATGACCGTGCGCGTCGACGGCCCGGACGGCGCCGTGGACGTGACCACCATGCGCGCCCGGGAGCTCGGCAAGCACGGGGTCGTGGTCGGCGACCGCGTGCGGGTGGTCGGCGACACCAGCGGGCGCACCGACAGCCTGGCGCGGATCGTCACCATCCAGGAGCGGACGACGTCGCTGCGCCGCACCGCCGACGACACCGACCCCACCGAACGCATCGTGGTCGCCAACGCCGATCTGCTGGTGATCGTCACCTCCGTCACCGACCCCGAGCCTGCGCTGGGATTCCTGGACCGCTGCCTCGTCGCTGCGTACGCCGGTGGCCTGGAACCGCTGCTGTGCCTGACCAAGACCGACCTCGCGTCCGCGCAGCCGCTGCTGGACCGGTACGCCGGCCTGCGGCTGGACGCGGTGCCCATGTCGCGTGAGCAGCCGCTGGACGAGCTGCTCGGCCACATCCGCGACCGGATGAGCGTGTTCGTCGGTCAGTCCGGGGTGGGCAAGTCGACGCTGGTCAACCGGCTCGTCCCGGACGCGCTGCGGGCCGTCGGCGACGTCAGCAAGATCGGCAAGGGGCGGCACACGTCGTCCTCGGCCGTGCTGTTCGACCTGCCCGGCGGCGGCACGGTCATCGACACCCCGGGCATCCGGTCGTTCGGCCTGGCCCACGTGACGGCCAAGGACGTCCTGTCGGCGTTCGACGAGATGGCCGACGTCGCCGCGGACTGCCCGCCCGGCTGCGGCCACACCGCCGAGGACCCCGACTGCGCGCTGGACGCCTGGGCCGCGGCCGGTCCTCCGGAACGCCAGGAGCAGCTCGCCGCGCTGCGGGTGCTGCTGGGCGCCGTCGGTCAGGTCGGCCCCGGCTACTGACCTCAGACCTCGACGGTGCCCCCGCTGCGCCAGTAGACGCCGGCCTCGCGGGTCAGGAAGCCCTCGTCGACGAGGTAGCGGCGCAGCGCTGCGGTGTCGGGATGCCAGACGGCCAGCAGCACGTTGACCTCGCGCTCGGGGTAGCGGACCCCGGGTTCGAACACGCGCACCAGGTGGTCGAGGACGACCAGCCGCTTGCTGCGCTGCGCCGGGATCGAGGTGAGCCGGCCGGCGCGGACGAACGCCGACAGGACGGCGTCCTGGGCCGGGTCGTCGGACAGCGGCTCCGGGGGCGGGGCGGCCTCGGCAGCGGCCCGGGCGGCGACGCCGAACTGCTCGGTGCGCAGCGCGAGCGCGTGCCCGTCGCGGAGCACCAGCCCGCCCCGGGCCAGCCGTCGGGCCGCCAGGGCGACATCCTTGAGCGGGAGCCCGGAGGCCGCCGCGACCTGCTCGATCGTCTCGGCGCCCAGGGCCAGCGCGGCGACCACCTTCAGCCGCGCGGGGTCGGCCAGCAGCCCGGCGATCGTCGCGGCGTCCACGTCCCGACCGTATCCAGCCGTGCGACAACGACGCCTCCGACGGCGCGCGGTGAGCGGGACCCCCTGCCTCCCCACTAGGTTCGGTGCTCATGACATCGGGCCGGGGCTTCTCAGAGGACATGCGGCTGGCACACGTGCTGGCCGACCAGGCCGACTCGATCAGCATGGAGCGCTTCAAGGCGCAGGATCTGCAGGTCGAGACCAAGCCCGACCTGACGCCGGTGACCGACGCCGACCGGGCGATCGAGGAGCAGCTGCGGATCTCGTTGAGCCGCGCGCGCACCCGTGACGCGGTCATGGGCGAGGAGTTCGGCACCACCGGGCACGGCTCCCGCAAGTGGGTGCTCGACCCGATTGACGGCACCAAGAACTTCGTACGGGGCGTGCCGGTGTGGGCGACCCTGGTCGCGCTCATGGACGGCGACGAGGCGGTCGTGGGCCTGGTCTCGGCGCCGGCGCTCAACCGGCGCTGGTGGGCCGCGAAGGGCGTCGGCGCGTGGACCGGCCGCCGGCTGGAGAACGCCACCCGCTGCACCGTCTCGGGGGTCAGCACGCTGGGCGACGCGAGCCTGTCCTACTCCAGCCTGTCCGGCTGGGAGGAGCGCAACGCCCTCGACGGCTTCCTCGACCTGACCCGGTCGGTGTGGCGCACCCGGGCCTACGGGGACTTCTGGAGCTACATGCTGCTCGCCGAGGGCGCGGTCGACATCGCCTGCGAGCCCGAGGTGTCGCTCTGGGACCTCGCCGCCGTCGACGTCATCGTCCGCGAGGCCGGGGGCCGGTTCACCGACCTCTCCGGCACCCCGGGGCCCGCGGGCGGCAGCGCGCTGGCCACGAACGGCGCGCTGCACGACGCCTCACTGCGCACCCTCGGCACCGCGACCGGCTGAGCCCCGCGGCCGGACCGCGGGGCGGCCGGATCAGAGGCCGGTGCCGGTCCCGGTGCCCGTGCCGCCCTTGCCGCCGCCCTGGAGCCGGCGGCGCGCCTCGTCGATCTTCGCCTTCGTCTTCGGGTCGTTGGCGAACTGCTGGGCCTTCTCGGTGGCCTGCTTGATCGCCTGCTTGCCCTTGGGGCTGTTCGCGAGCTGGACGACCTTGTTGAACAGCGACGCCATGACGGCCCGCCTCCTCTTCCGTGCCTGCGGGCCGGTGGACCGGCCCGTCTCGTGGTCCAACGGTCGCAGCACCGGACCCGTTCCGCCGGGTCAGCGGCTCCCGTCGGCCCACCGCCGGGCGGCCTCGGCCAGCCGGGGGTCGGGACGCGGCTCCACGAGCGGACCGGCCGGTCGCTGCGGCTCGACGTCGGCACCCACCCCGCAGGCGGCGAGCACCGCGGCACCGATCGCCGACGCGCTGCGCAGGGGCAGGTGCCGGACGGGGCGGCCCAGGACGTCGGCCAGCACCTGCTGCACCACCGGCGCCCGCACTCCTCCCCCGGTGAGGACGACGTGCTCGACCCCGCCGGGGACGTCGAGGGACCGCGCCGCGGCCCCGACGGCGAACGCCACCCCCTCGACCGCCGCCCGGGCCAGCTCGGCCCGGGTCGTGCCGGCGCCCAGGCCGGTCCAGCCGCCGCGGTCGTCGGCTCCGGCGACGCCCCCGCGCTCACCGGTGAGGAACGGCCGGAACAGCGCTCCCCCGGCGCCGGGGGCGGCGGCCGCCGCGGCGTCGAACAGCTCCGCCCAGCTCAGCCCCAGCACGCCACGGACCCAGGCCCACGCCGAGCCGCCGTTCTGCAGCGCCGCCATCGCGTACCAGCCGCCGGTCACGTCGGCGTAGGTGTGCGTGACGGCGTCGGCGGCCGGTCGCGGCGCCGCCCCGGGCCGGAGCACCTGGGCACCGGTGCCCAGGTTGACCTGCAGCCCGGCGGTCGTCCCGGCCGCCAGCAGCGCCAGCGGGGTGTCGGCACCGCCCACGACGACGGGCACCTCGGCGCCGGCGATCGGCGTCGTCCCGACCACCTCGGTGCCCGGCCGCACGTCGGGCAGCAGGTCCGCCGGCACCCCGGCGGCCTCCGTCGCCGCGCCCGACCAGCGGTCGGCGACGACGTCCCAGAGCAGCGTGGCCGAGGCGTCGCTGCGGTCGGTCACCAGGGGGCCGCCCGGCAGGAGATCCGCCCGCAGCGCGTCCTTGGGCAGGAGCACGGCGGCGGCGCCGGCCACGGCTCCCGGCTCGTGCGCGGCCAGCCAGGCGAGCACCGGCCCGGTCATGCCGGCCGCGAGGGGGTTGGCCAGCGCCGCCCGCTCGCCGTCCGGCAGGCCCCGCCAGCGGTCCAGCTCGGCGGCGGCCCGGGCGTCGGGCCACAGCACCGCCGGGCGCACCGGCCGTCCCGCCGCGTCGACGAGCACGGTGCCGTGCATCTGCCCCGACAGGCCGAGCGCCCGGACCCGCCGCCCGGAGAGCGCCGCTCCGACCTCGGCGAGCGCCGCGTCGAGGGCCGCCCGCCACACGCGCACGTCGATCTCGGCCCGGCCCGGCTCCGGGCGGTCGTAGGCGTACTCCCGCTCGGCCTGGGCCACGACGAGCCCGGCGCCGTCGAGCGCGACCAGCTTCAGCCCGCTGGTGCCGACGTCGGCGCCGAGGAACACCGCCTCCGTCACGACCGGCCCGTCACGAGCCGCCGTCGTCCCCCAGGAAGCCGACGAGGGCACCGGTGAACTCCGGCGTCCGGACGGCGCCCAGGTGGTCGCCCGGGACCGTCACCAGCCGGGCGCCCGCGACGGCGTCGGCGAGCACCTGCGGCCGGGCCGCGAGCGGGTCGGCGACGCCGGCGATCACGAGCGTCGGCGCCGCGATGTCGCCCAGCGGCAGCGGCTCGGTGTTGACCGCGCGGACGTGCGCGGCCAGCGCCAGCCGGTCGGCACCGGTGCTGTCGGCGAAGGTGCGGAAGGCCGCCGCCATCGGGTCGGGGATCGACGCCGGGTCCTCGGTCTCGAGCGCGGACGCCAGCGCCGTGGTGCGGACGGCCCGCGTGTCCAGGCCGCCCCGCTCCACCACGCCGGCCCCGATGCCGCCGACCACCAGCCGGCGCACCCGGGGGTCGGTGCCGGCCAGCACCAGCGACACGATCCCGCCCATGGAGTACCCGGCCAGGTCGAACCGGTCCAGCTGCAGGGCGTCGGCGACGGACCCGAGGTCCCCGGCCATGGCCCGCTCCCCGTAGCGGTCCGGGTCGTGCGGCTTGTCCGAGGCGCCGTGCCCGCGGGCGTCGACGGCGACCACCTCGCGGCCGTCGGCCAGCAGCGCGGCCACCACACCGCTCTGCTCCCAGTTCCGCAGGCTGTCCGCCGCGAACCCGTGCTGCAGCACGACCGGCGGCCGGTCCCCCGGCGCGCCCCAGCGGTGCACGGCCAACTCGACGCCGTCCCGGCCGCGGACCCGGCTGGTCGCCGGCGGGCTCACGCGGAGCGCTCCGGGCTGTCGCCGTAGGCGTAGCCGCCGTCGGGGTATCGAGTGCCCTCGGCCACCCCGGGCGGCGCGATCGCGTCCAGTCGCGCCAGGTCGTCGGCGGTGAGCTGCACGGCCGCGGCGCCCGCGTTCTCCTCGAGGTAGCTGCGCCGCTTGGTCCCCGGGATCGGGACGACGTCGTCCCCCTGGGCCATGACCCACGCCAGCGCCAGCTGGCCGGCCGAGACCCCCTTCTCGGTGGCCATCTCCCGGACCGCCTCGACCAGGCGCAGGTTGGCCTGGAACGCCTCCCCCTGGAAGCGCGGCTGGTTCTTGCGGAAGTCGTCGTCGTCGAAGTCGTCGGGGCTGGTGATCGCCCCGGTCAGGAACCCGCGGCCCAGCGGGCTGAACGGCACGATGCCGATACCGAGCTCCCGGGCGACCCCGAGCACCTCACCTTCCAGGTCGCGGGTCCACAGCGACCACTCGCTCTGCAGCGCCGCGATGGGGTGCACGGCCGCCGCGCGCCGGATCGAGGCCGCGCTGGCCTCGGACAGGCCGAGGTACCGGACCTTGCCCTGCTGCACGAGCTCGGCCATCGCGCCCACGGTGTCCTCGATCGGCACCTTCGCGTCGACCCGGTGCTGGTAGTAGAGGTCGATGACGTCGACGCCCAGCCGCCGCAGGCTGGCCTCGGCGCGGGCGTGCACGTTCTCGGGCCGGCCGTCGATGCGCATCCGGCCGCGGTCGTCCCGCGAGATGGAGAACTTGGTGGCCAGCTGCACCTCGTCCCGGCGGCCGGCGATCGCCTCGCCGACGAGCTCCTCGTTGTGCCCGTCGCCGTAGACGTCCGAGGTGTCGAGGAAGGTGATCCCGAGGTCGAGGGACCGGTGGATCGTCGCGACGGACTCCGTCCGGTCGGCGGCGCCGTAGCTCTGGCTCATGCCCATGCAGCCGAGGCCGAGGGCGGAGACGGTCAGGCCGCCGAGGGTGCGGGTGCCGGGTGCGGGAGAGGTCATGACCGCATCTTCGTCCCGGTGACCAGCGCGAGCACCTCTGATGGGATGGTGGACGACGGGCCGCGGTGGTCGGGGCCCGCCGAGGAGGCACGCCGTGCAGTACGCCGAGTCCGTCATCGACCTGGTCGGGAACACCCCGCTGGTGCGGCTGTCGTCGGTCACCCGGCACCTGGGCCCCGACGCACCGCTGGTGCTGGCCAAGGTCGAGTACCTCAACCCCGGCGGCTCGGTGAAGGACCGGATCGCGGTCCGCATGGTCGACGCCGCGGAGGCCAGCGGTGAGCTGAAGCCGGGCGGCACGATCGTGGAGCCCACCAGCGGCAACACCGGCATCGGCCTGGCCCTCGTGGCCCAGCAGCGCGGCTACAAGTGCATCTTCGTCTGCCCCGACAAGGTCGGGCAGGAGAAGGTCAACGTGCTCCGGGCCTACGGCGCCGAGGTCGTCGTCTGCCCCACCGCCGTCGATCCCGCCGACCCGCGCTCCTACTACTCGGTCTCCGACCGGCTCAGCCGCGAGACCCCCGGCGCGTGGAAGCCCGACCAGTACTCCAACCCGAACAACCCGCGCTCGCACTACGAGACGACCGGGCCGGAGATCTGGGCGCAGACCGACGGCCGGATCACCCACTTCGTCACCGGGGCCGGCACCGGCGGGACGATCAGCGGCGTCGGCCGCTACCTCAAGGAGGTCTCCGGCGGCCGGGTGCAGATCATCGGCGCCGACCCCGAGGGCTCGGTCTACTCCGGCGGCACCGGCCGCCCGTACCTGGTCGAGGGCGTCGGCGAGGACTTCTGGCCGACCACCTACGACCGGGACGTCGCCGACGAGATCATCGCCGTCTCCGACGGCGACTCCTTCGCCATGACCCGGCGGCTCGCCCGCGAGGAGGGCCTGCTCGTCGGCGGCTCCTGCGGCATGGCGGTCGTGGCGGCGCTGCGGGTGGCCGAGCGGCTGACCAAGGACGACGTCCTCGTCGTGCTGCTGCCCGACGGCGGCCGCGGCTATCTCAACAAGATCTTCAACGACGCCTGGATGGCCGACTACGGGTTCCTCGAGGCCTCCGCCGGCGAGACCGTCGGCGAGCTGCTGCGCGCCAAGTCGGGCGAGACGCCGACGCTGGTGCACACGCACCCCAACGAGACCGTCCGCGACGCCATCGACATCCTCCGCGAGTACGGCGTGAGCCAGCTGCCGGTCGTCCGCGCGGAGCCGCCGGTGACGGCGGGCGAGGTCGTCGGCTCGATCGACGAGAAGACGCTGCTCGACGCGCTGTTCGCCGGCAAGGCCTCGCTGGCCGACCGGGTCGAGAAGCACATGTCCCCTCCCCTGCCGATCGTCGGCTCCGGCGAGGCGGTCAGTGCCGCGGTGGCCCAGCTGGGCGGCGCGGACGCGCTGCTCGTGCACGTCGACGGCAAGCCCGCGGGCGTCGTCACGCGGCAGGACGTGCTGGGTCACCTGGCCGGGCTGGCCCCGGTCGGCGCGCCTACGGTCGAGCGATGAGCCGCGAGAACGACGCCCGAGCGAGCATCGCAGCGAGCGCCGGCGAGCGAGGAGCGGAACGAGGGCGGAGTCGAGCCATCGAGCACGGCTTCAACACCCGCGCGATCCACGCGGGCCAGGACCCCGACCCGGCGACCGGCGCGGTCATCCCCCCGCTGCACCTGACCACGACGTACAAGCAGGACGGCGTCGGCGGACTGCGCGGCGGCTACGAGTACTCGCGCAGCGGCAACCCGACCCGCGACACGCTGCACGCTGCGCTGGCCGCCCTCGAGGAGGGCACGACGGCGCTGGCGTTCGCCTCGGGCCTCGCCGCCGAGGACACCCTGCTGCGCACCACGTGCCGGCCCGGCGACCACGTCGTCCTGGGCGGCGACGCGTACGGCGGCACCTTCCGGCTGATCTCCCGGGTGCTGTCGGAGTGGGGGCTGGAGCACACCCCCGTCGACCTGTCCGACCCCGATGCGCTGCGCGCCGCGATCCGCCCGACCACCCGCGTGGTCTGGTGCGAGACGCCCAGCAACCCGCTGCTGAACATCACCGACATCGCGGCGACGGCGGCCATCGCCCACGAGACCGGCGCGCTGCTGGTCGTGGACAACACCTTCGCCTCCCCCTACCTCCAGCGGCCGCTGACCCTCGGCGCCGACGTCGTCGTGCACTCCACGACGAAGTACCTGGGTGGGCACTCCGACGTCGTCGGCGGGGCGCTGGTCACCCGGGACGCCGGCCTCGGCGAGCGGCTGACCTACAACCACAACGCGATGGGCGCCGTCGCCGGGCCCTTCGACTCGTGGATGGTGCTGCGCAGCCTCAAGACGCTCGGCGTGCGGATGGACCGGCACTGCGCCAACGCCGCCCGGATCGCCGAGTTCCTCGTGGCGCACGACGCCGTCGCCACGGTGCTCTACCCCGGCCTGCCCGACCACCCCGGGCACGAGGTCGCCGCACGCCAGATGTCCGGCTTCGGCGGGATGATCTCCTTCCGGCTGCGCGCCGGCGAGGAGGCGGCCCTGCGGGTCTGCGAGCGGACCGAGCTGTTCACGCTCGCGGAGTCGCTGGGGGGCGTCGAGTCGCTCATCGAGCACCCGGGCCGGATGACCCACGCCAGCGCCGCCGGCTCGCCGCTGGAGGTGCCGGACGACCTGGTGCGCCTCTCCGTCGGCATCGAGGACGTCGACGACCTGCTCGCCGACCTCGAGCGCGCCCTCGGCTGACGCCGTGACGCCGGGGTACGTCGTCCGCCCCGTCCGGGCGCACGAGTGGCGGGAGGTCAGGACGGTCCGGCTGGCCGCCCTGTCCGACGAGGTGGCGGCGATGGCGTTCCTCGAGTCGTACGCCGACGCCGCGACGAGGCCGGACGAGTTCTGGCAGGACCGTGCCCGGCGGTCCTCGCTCGACGCCGGCGAGGACGCCTCCGCCCGCCAGTTCGTGGCGGTCGCCGACGACGGCACCTGGGTGGGGACCGCCGTGGCGCTCGTCGAGCGCGTGGGCGACGTCGACATCGGCGGCGCGGCGGTGACCGAGCCGGTCGGCCACGTCGTGGCCGTCCACGTGGCGCCCGGCCACCGCGGGCAGGGGCTGCTGGCCGAGCTGTTCACGGCGGCCACCGACTGGCTGCGCGGTCAGGGGCTCCCCCGCGCCCGGCTCTTCGTGCACGTCGACAACGCCCGGGCGCAGCGGGCCTACGAGAAGTGCGGCTTCCGCTCCACGGGCACGCTGATCACGACCGTGGCGGGCACCGAGCGCGAGATGGAGAGGGACCTCAGCGGGGAGCGGTGAGGATGCGCGGGCCGTCCTCTGTGACGGCGACGGTGTGCTCGACGTGGGCGGCACGGCTGCCGTCGGCGCTGCGCAGCGTCCAGCCGTCGGCGTCGACCCGGTAGTCGTCGCTGCCCCCGGCCAGGAACCACGGCTCGATCGCGATGACCAGACCCGCCCGCAGCTTCACGCCACGGCCGGCCCGCCCCTCGTTCGGCACCGACGGCGCCTCGTGCATCGAACGCCCGACCCCGTGCCCGCCCTGGTCGGTGTTGATGCCGCACCCGCCGGCCCGGCCGACGGCGCCGATGGCGGCGGAGATGTCGCCGATCCGGTTGCCGACGACGGCGGCCGCGATGCCGGCCGCCAGCGCCCGCTCGGTGGTCTCCACCAGCGCGACGTCCTCGGGCCGGGGGGTGCCGATCGGGTAGGTCGTCGCCGCGTCACCGACCCAGCCGTCCAGCACCGCGCCGGCGTCGACGCTGAGCAGGTCGCCGTCCTCGAGCACCTCGGGGGTGGGGATGCCGTGCAGGGCCACGTCGTTCACCGACAGGCAGAGCACCCCCGGGAAGGGCGGAGTCGTGGACAGGGGCGCGTACCCGAGGAACGGCGAGGTCGCCCCGGCGTCGGCCAGGACGTCCCGGGCGATGGCGTCCAGCTGGGTGAGCCGGACGCCGAGCTCGGCCGCGGCCCGCACGGCGGCGTGCATGTCGGCGACGACCGCGCCGGCGGCACGCATGGCCTCGATCTCGCCGGGCGTGCGCAGCTCGATCACGGTGTTCTCCTCGCAGCAGCTTCCGGTCAACACTGTCCCGGTATTACTATCACGGCATGGTCCGACCGCCCCTGACACCCGAGGAACGGGAGCGCGGCCGCCGGCTCGGTGCCCTGCTGCGACAGGCCCGTGCCGACCGGACGCCGGCCGAGGTGGCGGCGAGCTCGGGCGTGAGCCTCGAGGTGCTGCGCAAGATCGAGTCCGGGCGCGTGCCGACGCCGACGTTCTTCACCGTGGCCGCGCTCGCGAACGCGCTCGGCCTCCCGCTGGACGAGCTGGTCGGGCAACTGGCCGACCCCGCCGACCGGACGGCACTGACCGCCTGAGTCAGGCCGGCGGCTCGGCGGTCAGCACGGTGGTGAAGTGCTCGACGACCGGGAACGGGTCGTAGAAACCGTGCAGCAGCGCCTTCCACTCCTGGTAGGCGGCACTGCCGCGGAAGCCCTCGGTGTGGTCCTCCAGCCGGTCCCACTCCACGAGGAGCAGGTAGCCGTCGTCGCGCTCCAGGCATCGCGACAGCCGCAGCCCGCGGAAGCCGGGCGAGGCGGCGATCAGCTGCCGGGCGCGGGCGAAGGCCGACTCGAAGGCCGCCTGCTCCGCCGGCCGTACCGTCAGCAGCGCGTGCTCCAGGATCACGGCGCCGACGGTACGGCTCGCGGTGCGGGGACGGGGTGGCTCAGTTCTCGGAGCCGGCGACCAGGTCCGCGTAGTCCTCGTGCTTGCCGATCCAGCCGCGCACGAACGAGCACTGCGGGACGACCGACCCACCCTGCCCGCGCACGTCGTCCAGGGCGGCGCGGACGAGGGTGCTGCCGAGACCGGACTCCCCGGCGTCCGGGTCCACCTCCGTGTGCGTGAACACGAAGGTGGACCCGTCCCGCTGGTAGTCGGCGTGGCCGAGCAGCCGGTCGCCGTCGCGGATCTCGTAGCGGCTGGCGTCCGGGGCGTTCGTGACCGTGGGTTCCATGGTCAGCCCCTACCCGCGCGCGGCCGCTTCGATCATTCGGCCAGGGCCAGGGCCCGAGCGGGGCAGGACTGCACCGCGTCGCGCACGGCGTCGAGGTCGTCGGGGCCGGGCTCCTCCCGGTGCACCTGCAGCACGCCGTCGTCGTCGAGCTCGAAGACCTCCGGGGCCAGCGACTCGCACACCCCCGAGCCCACGCAGCGGTCCCGGTCGACCTGCACCCGGCTCATCGCTGCCCCGTGAGCCGCGCCGGCAGCCGCTTGAGGCCGTTGACGAAGGACGAGCGCAGCCGGGCCGGCTCGCCGGTGATCTCCAGGTCGGGGCAGATCTCGAACAACCGGCGGAAGGTCACCGCGAGCTCCCGGCGGGCCAGGTGCGCGCCGAGGCAGAAGTGCGGGCCGTGGCCACCGAAGCCGACGTGCGGGTTGGGATTGCGGCTCAGGTCCAGCTGGTGCGGGTTCTCGAACACCTCCGCGTCGCGGTTGGCCGCGGCGTAGAAGAGCAGGAACTTGTCACCCTCCTTGAAGGAGTGGCCGTTGAGCTCGCCGTCCTGGGTGGCGGTGCGGCGCATCCAGGTGACGGGGCTGACCCAGCGGACGATCTCCTCGACCGCGGTCTTGTCCATCGACGGGTCGGCCATCCAGCGGGCGCGCTGCTCCGGGTTCTCGGACAGCGCGAGGAGGCCCTGCGCGATCGCGGTGCGGGTGGTCTCGTTGCCGGCCACCAGCAGCAGGATGAAGAACGAGGCGATCTCCTGGTGGGTGAGCTTCTCCCCCTCGACCTCGCTGTTCACCAGCGCCGTCGTCAGGTCGTCGGTGGGGTTCTCGATCCGCTCGGCGGCCAGGCGGCCCATCAGCTCGGCCATCGCCATGCCGGCCTCGAGCAGCGCGGTCAGCGGGTCGGCCTCGTCGGTGAGCTCGGGGTCACCACCGGAGAGGATCGTGTTCGAGGCGTTCAGCACGAGGAGGCGGTCCTCCTCGGGGACCCCCATCATGTCGCAGATGATCCGCAGCGGGATGGGGGCGGCGATGTCGGCGACGACGTCGAGGGTCCCGTCGCCCGCCTCGGCCTTGGCCCGCGCCTCGGCCAGCACGTCGTCGACGATGCCGACGACGGAGTCCACGACCTGCTCCAGCATCCGCGGGGTGAAGGTCTTGGCGACGATCCGCCGGATCCGGGCGTGCCGGGGGTCGTCCATGCTGATCATCGAGCCGTAGAACTCGCTGAGGTCGGCCGGGATGTCCTGGATCGAGACCGCGCCCTGGCCCGAGCAGAAGATCGCCGGCTCGGAGCTGATGGCGTCGAGGTCGGCGAGCCGGGTGACGGCCCAGTAGCCGGGCCCGGCCTCCATCCCCTCCATGGTCGGCTCGGCGAACCAGGCGAAGGGGCGCTCGGCGCGCAGCTTGTCGAAGACCGCGTGCCGGACCGCCGGAGGCTCCGCCCAGAAATCGCGGTCGGAGAGGTCGATCGCCTCGATGTCGAGCTCCGGGGAGTCGACGGGGCCGGCGGGGGTGTTCACGGACACGGGGCGCCTCACTGTCGGGCAGAGAAAAACGGTCAGCGCTGACGCTAAATGAGCGGAGGGGTGACGCACAACACTCGGGGCACCCGAAGTGCTGTGCGTCACCCCCGGGCTGCTCAGCGGGCGGACGGCTCCGAGAGGGCCGCGGTGAGCAGGGCCACGAGCGCCTCGAGCTGCACGTCGGTCGACGACGACACCTCGTCCGAGCCGTCCAGCGCCCGGGCGGCGAGCCCGGCCTTGCTGTCGATGAGCTCGGCGATGCGGGCGTCGATGGTCTGCGCGGCGATGATCCGCCACGCGGTGACCGGCTCGGTCTGCCCGATGCGGTGGCTGCGGTCGATCGCCTGCGTCTGCTCCGCGTCGGTCCAGGAGAGCTCGGCCAGCACGATGTTGGAGGCCACCTGCAGGTTCAGCCCCACGCCCGCCGCGGTCAGCGAGCACACCGCGATCGAGACCTCGGGGTCGTTGACGAAGGCGTCGATGTTCCGCTGGCGGGCCGACGGCGTCTGGTCCCCGCGGATGGACGCGTACCGGATGCCCTGACCGGCGAACGACTCCTCGGCCACGTCCATGACGTCGACGTGCTTGGCGAAGAAGACGACCTTGCCGGCGCTGCGTGCGAGCTGGGCGGCGTAGTCGGCGGCGAGTCCGGCCTTCGCCTGGCCGATGCGCCGCATCATGCCGAACACGTTCTCGCCGGTCGTGGACGACGACGCGTCCTTGAGCTCCCACCCGGCCACCTTGCGCACCAGGTCGGCGTCGATGCCCTCCACCACGGTGGCCGACTCGCGGGCGGCGAGCGCGCTCTCGTAGCGCTTCACCAGCCGGCGGGCGAGCTCGCGCTCGGCGGCGCGGATCGAGCGGCCGGCCTTGTCGTCGAGCTCGACGGGGAGGTCGGCGATGCGGCGTGCCGGGATGTCGGCGGCGACGTCGACCTTGCGACGGCGGACGATGCCGAGGTCGATCACGCACTTCCGTGCCGCGGGGTAGAAGCCCGGGTCGGCCGGCGTCAGACCGGTCGCCTCGAGCGCGTCCATCAGCTCGCCCAGCGGCTTGCTGTCGTCGATCCAGCCGAGGAACTGCCAGATGGCCCGGAAGTCGTCGATGTCGTTGATCAGCGGGGTGCCGGTGAGCGCCATCAGCAACGGCCGCGCGGTGCGCGAGCGGATCCGCTCGGAGAGCTGCAGCACGTGCTGGGACCGCTGCGAGGTCTTGTTCTTGATGAAGTGCGCCTCGTCGACCACCATGCCGCGGAACCCGAACTCCCCGAGCCAGCCCACGTGCCGGTCGAGCACCTCGTAGTTGACGACGACGATGTCCGCGAAGCCGTCGACGGTGTCCCCGTTGCCCTGCACGACGGTCGCCTTGCGGTGCGGCGTCCAGCGGCCGGCCTCGCGGGCCCAGTTGGTCTTGACCACGTTGGGCACCACGACGAGCAGCGGATAGGCGTCCGCGGCCTCGGCGGCGAGCAGCGCCTGCGCGGTCTTGCCCAGGCCGGGCTCGTCGGCGAGCAGGAACGTGCGGTGGCCGGCCGCGGCGCCGGCGACGAGCTGGCCCTGGTGCGGCATCAGCTCCGAGCCCGCCGGGGTGAAGCGGTCGGTCGGGAACGGCAGGTCCATGCACGCCGGAGCTCCGCCGCCGGCGCGCTCGAAGGAGTTGAGCAGCGGAGCCATCAGCTCCCACCCGGCGAGCCGGTGCGGGCGGGGCGCGCTCTGCCGCGCGGCCTCGAAGTCCGGTGCCAGGAAGGGGTTGGCCAGCTGCCGGGACACCACCGACTGGGGGACGACGCGGCGCTCGGGAGCCGCGGGCGTCTCGACCGGCGCCGCGACCGGGGCCTCCACGGGCTCCGGCTCGATGCCGGCCGCACGCAGCATCTCCAGCCGGAGCGCACGAGCGGAGTCGGAGACGACCGCGTCCTCGCCGAGCAGCGCCAGGAGCCCGGCGTCGCGGACCGCGGTGCGCGCCAGGATCGTCGCGATGCCGTCCAGCCGCTTGAGCTGCTCGGTCCGGTGGCTCGGGCTGCCCTCCTGGTCGGAGCGCACCCGGGCGCGCTCCTCGCGGGCGACCAGTGCGACGGCCTGGAACTTGGTCCGCACGCTCGCCGTCACCGAGCCCCGCTGGACGGCCGCCTCGACCTCGCGCACGGCGCGGGCCAGCACGGCGATGACGTCCTCCGGACCGCGGGCACGCCGCTGGTTGCGCGCGGGCGTGCGGCGAGCCCCCGTCTGGGGCTGGCCTCGTCGAGCCACTGCTCCTCCTCGTGACTGCCGGCACGCTCGCCCCGGCGGAGCGCGCAGGAGAGCGCGCGCCGAGGCGGTGCCGACGTCGGCCGAACGAAGAACGGCCCCCACAGTGCGACTGTGAGGGCCGTTCCAACGTGGTAGCGGGGACAGGATTCGAACCTGTGACCTCTGGGTTATGAGCCCAGCGAGCTACCGAGCTGCTCCACCCCGCGTCGGTAGTTGTCACTGTACACGCGTCCCGGCGGTCCGGCTCCGGGGGTGGCGGCAGGCACCGGAGTGAGTGGTGGGACGGGCCCGTCGCGCCCGCCCCCGGGGTGCACGCGCGCCTTCCGGCCGGGATCGTTCTCCAGACCTACAGTCCGCTCGTGACCGGGAACCCGGAGGTGATCCTCTTCGCCGGCGACCCCCAGCCGGTGGAGATCCACCACCGCGGCCTGTGGTTCGCAGGCTCGCTGCTCGGCTGGACGCACGTCGAGGGCCGCGTGCTCGCCCGCGTCCGCTGCGTCGTCGACGGGCTGCGGCACTCGACGTGGAAGGACCTCGACGAGCTGCGGCTGCCGGACCCGGCGCACCCGCCGCGCCGCGAGAGCTTCCCGGCTGCTGCCTCGCCGTCCGGGGCCGACGACCGGGACGACGACGCCACCCGTCCGCACGCCCTGCTGGCCGGACAGCACGCCCGCCCGCAGAAGCCTCGCTACGCCCGGACCCCTCCCCCGGCCCGCGCGACCGGCATCGGGCTCGCGGCGGTTCCGCGCCCGGCCCTGTCGTCGAACCCCAACCGTCGGCGGCACAGCGACGAGCTCAGTCCGGTCTGATCAGGGCTGCTAGGCCCTCAGAAACCCGAGGATCCGGCGGTTCACCTCGGCCCGCTGCTCGAGGTGCAGGAAGTGGCCGGCGCCGTCGACCACTCCGGCCTCCGAGCCCGGCGAGAGCGCGGCACGCACCGCGTCGACGACGTCGGCACCCATGCACCCGTCCTGGGCGCCGTGGAGGTAGAGCGTCGGCTGCGGGGGGACCCCGCTGACGGCCTGCTGCTCCGCGGCCAGGTCGGGCGACTGCCGGCTCGGGTCGAAGAGCGCCCGGTAGTACCCGAGCGCCGCGGCCAGGTTCTCCGGCGTCCCGAGGGCGGCGCGGACGAACGCGAGGTCCTCGGTCGCGTCGTAGCCCGGTGACCAGTCCGCCCACAGCCGCCCGATGAAGGCGAGGTCGTCGGCCGCGACGAGGACGTCGGCGAGCGGGTTCTGGAAGAAGTACATGTAGAACGACCGCTTGATCTGGTCGTAGGTGAAGAACGAGCCGGCCAGCGCGGGGCCGACCGGGACGGCCATCGCCACGACCTTCCGCCAGCGCTCCGGGGCGCCGACCGCCGCGCCGTAGGTCGCCTGGGCGCCCCAGTCGTGGCCGATCAGGACCGCCCGCTCGTCGCCCCCCAGCGCCTCGTGCAGCGCGACGGCGTCCCGGGCGAGCGCGCCGGTCTGGTACCGCCCGTCGGCGGGGACTGCGGTCGGCGCGTAGCCACGGGAGAACGGCGCCACCGCCCGGAAACCCGCCGCCGCCAGCTCCGGGAGCAGGTGCCGGTAGGTGTGCGCGGTGTCGGGGAACCCGTGCAGGCACAGCGCCAGCGGCCCGTCCTCCGGCCCCGCCGTCAGATAGGTGAACGAGAGGCCGCCGGCCTCGACCTGCTTCTCGACCGTCTCGGTAGCCACCGCGCCAACCTAGATCAGCTCGCCCCCCGAGCGCTGCTCGCGCATGCCCACCTCCGGGCGGGTGACCGGGCCGGCCCCGATCCGTCGCAGCCAGCCGGTCAGGGCCGGGTCGCCGGCGTCCCCGACCGAGCAGCCGACGTGCCCGTCGGGCCGCAGCGCCAGTGCGCCGGTGCCGGGCGAGCTGTCCACCCGGTGGACGTGGACCAGCGGGGAGCCCCACGCCGGCTCGGGAGCGTCCCGGTCCAGCAGGAGGTGGACACCCGGCCGAGCGATGAGAGCGTGCAGGTGCACCTCGCGGCCGCCACTGACGACGGTCGCGTCCGGCAGCCGGTCGCCCGGGCGGGGACGACCGCGCCGCGGCGGGTCGCCGACAGCCGACACCGGGCTGCCGCGGTATCCGGCGTCCAGACGGGCCAGGAGCCGGGCACCCTCGGCCACGAGCCGGCGCCGGCGCAGGAGGAACGGCACGAGCGGCGCCCCCAGGGGCGCGACCCGCCCCCGCAGCAGTGCCGCCGTGCGGCCCGTCGACGACTCGGCCCAGAACAGCAGGTGGGTCAGCGCCAGCACCTGCTCGACGGCCGGCCGGCGCTCGACGTCGTAGGACCCCAGGAGCGACTCCGACGCGGTCGCCGCCTGCGCCAGCGCCAGCTTCCAGCCGAGGTTCGTCGCGTCGTGGAGTCCGGCGTTCATGCCCTGGCCGCCCGCCGGCGACGAGGCGTGCGCGGCATCGCCGGCCAGGAACAGCCGGCCCCTCCGGAACCGGGTGGCCGTGCGGTGCTGCAGCCGGATGCTGCTCGACCAGGCGACCGCGGTGATGCGCGCGGCGAGCCCCGCATCCGCGAGCAGCCGCCGCAGCTCCGGCAGCGGCACGGGCGGGCCGGGCCGGCCCGGCTCCGGTGTCGTCGCCGAGCACGGGCGGGTGGCGAGCAGGCGCCACGGGGCCCGCTCCCCCAGCGCGAACACGAACACCAGCCCGCGCCGTCCGGCGACGACGTGCGCCACACCGGGCTCGAGATCCCCGTCGAGGTCGACGTCGGCCAGCACGACCTCCCGGTCGTAGGTGCCGCCGCGCCAGCCGATCCCGGCGGCCTCCCGGACGGTGCTGTCCACGCCGTCGCAGCCCGCCACCGCCGCCGCCCGGAGGTCCCCGTGGCCGGACGGGCCGCCGAGCTCGACGACGGCGGTGTCCCGCCCGTCGCGGACCGCCCGCACCTCGACCCCCCGCTCCACGCGGACACCCCGGGCCGCCAGCGCCTCCTCGAGCACGGTCTCCACGTCCATCTGCCGCACCAGGGTCAGGTGCGGGAATGCGGTGTCGGGCAGGTCGAGCGAGGCCAGCTCCACCGGCACGGCGCGAGCGCCGAGGTGCAGCCGGGCGCGCGGGGCGGTGTCGGCCCGGTCCAGCAGGGCCGCGGTGACGCCCAGCGGACGGAGCAGCTCGAGCGTGCGGGCGTGCACCATCAGGGCGCGGGAGGGGCGGAACCGCTCGGTGCGCCGCTCCACGATCCGGACCGCCGCACCGTGATCGGCCGCCTGGAGGGCGAGCGCCAGCCCCACCGGCCCCGCTCCGACGACCGCGACGTCGGTGCTCATGCCACGGCGCGCGACGGCGGCCGCAGGACGGACGGGCCGCTCCCGTCGGCCGGGGGGACGACGACGTCGGCCCGACGCACTCCCGGGACGACGAGGTGGTGGATCGAGCCACCCTCGCTGACCGCTGCCAGCACCCACCACAGCGCCCGCGCGTACGCATCCGCCCGCTCCGGCCCGTCGTACTCGTACACGCCGCGGTAGACGCCGCATTCGTCCGCCGCGATCCACCACTTGGTGACCAGCCCGGGGAAGCCGGCGAACAACGGCAGGTTGAGCCAGCTCTCGGCCCGGAACAGCGCGTGCGCCCGGCCGCGTACCCACCGCAACCGGAACTCCACGACCAGCACGCACACGTCGGTGGCCGGCGGGCGCTCGATCACGGTCTCCCGGTACACCCAGGACGACGACCCGCCGGCGAACCGCAGCCGGGTACCCACCGCGTGGCGCGGGTGGTGGACGCGGCCGCGCACCAGCAGCCAGGCGGTGACGACGACCGACCGCGCCAGCGCCGGGGCGGCCGCCCGGAGCGGCAGCCGGCCCGCGGCGGGGGCTGGGCTCGTCACGGACCGAGCCTGCCCGTGGTCCGGCCGGGACGACCGGGTCGAAGGGCCCCTGCCGGCAGTGCCGGAGCGCCGCAACCCCGGCTAGGACGAGGAGAGCACCCGCCGCGGGTGGCGGCCGTCCACGTAGCCGAGGAACGGCGGGTGGATGTTGTAGCCCAGCAGCTCCTGCAGCCGCTCGGGCAGCTCGCTCGCGATCTCCCTGGGCACGGCCAGGGTGTGGTTCTCCTGCGGTCGGAGCCAGGAGGCGGCGTACTCGAGGATGACGCCGAGCCGCGGCCGGTCCGTGCTGTTCGCACCCCCGCCGTGGATGAGGTTCCCGACGTAGATCAGCACCGAGCCCGCCGGCATGACCGCCGCCGTCGTCTCCTCCTCCGTGGCGGTGCGGCCCGCCTCCCAGCGGTGGCTCCCGGGCACGAACCTCGTCGCGCCGTTCTCGACGGTGAAGTCGTCGAGCGGCCACATGGTGTTGACGACGACGTCCTTCCCCGTCCGGGGCAGCGGGTAGACGTCGTCGTCGCGGTGCAGCACCTGCGCCACCTCGCCCGGTCCGATCTGGATGCCGACCGGCGCGCTGAACTGGTAGTGGCCCAGCACGTGGTCGAGGACGCCGAGCACCAGCGGATGGGTGCCGGGCGCGTCGAACCAGCGGGTCTTGGCGAACAGCGCGTAGATGCGCTGCGTGGAGAAGCCCTCGAAGGAGTTGCGCCCCGTCGACGTCTCCGCGAGCACCCGCTGGAGGTCCGCCCGGGCGCCGGCCACCCACTCGGCGTCCATCAGTCCCTCGATGAGCACGTAGCCGTCACGGTCCACGGCCTCGACGGCTTCCTCGATCGTTGCGTCTCGCGTCAGCGCCATTGCTGCTCCCGGAGGTCCGATGCGCGTGCCGGCAGGTCGAGGCGGACCGTATCCGACCACGGGCGGCGACGGGGCCGGGAACGACGAAGGGCCCGGTCACCGTGGTGACCGGGCCCGACGTGTGAGTAGCGGGGGCAGGATTCGAACCTGCGACCTCTGGGTTATGAGCCCAGCGAGCTACCGAGCTGCTCCACCCCGCGTCGGCAGGACCACCTTACCAGGCGGGCGGGAGGGGGCGACGCCGGTGGGCGCCGCCCCCTCCCCCTCGCTCAGCCGCCGGGTGTCGCCGTGGCGCCGGCGGCCTGCTGAGCCGCGCGGTAGGCCTCGACCGCGGTCTCCAGGTCCTCGAGCGCCTGGCCCTGCTGGGCGAAGCTGCCGCTGCGCTGCGCGTCGGCCAGGGCGTCCAGGGCGGCGTCCAGATCGGTCACCGCCTGCTCGAGATCCGGGCTGGGCGCGGCGCCGTCCCCGCCCTCCGGAGTCGGCGCGGGCTCCTCGGGAGCAGGTTCTTCGCCGTCGTCCTCGGGGGTCGTGGCCGGCGTCTCCCCGCTGTCGGTCGCCACCTCACCGGCGCCTGCGCCGAACACCTGGTCCAGCGCCTCGGCCAGCGTGTCGGCGTACCCGACCTGCCCACCGAAGTTGACCAGCACCTTCCGCAGCAGCGGGAAGGAGTTGTCCGACGTCCCCTCCACGTAGAGCGGCTGGACGTAGAGCAGCCCGTCCTCGCCGATGGGCAACGTGAGCAGGTTGCCGAAGACCGCCTGGCTGTTCTGGCTGTTGAACAGGGTGAGGTCCCGGGCGACCTGGTCGAAGGTGTTGAACGACTGCTGCACCTGCTGCGGACCGCGGAAGGGAGTGCTCCCCGGCAGTTGCAGCACTTGGATCTTCCCGTACCGCTCCGGGTCCGGATCGCTGGAGGCGGACACGAACGCCGACAGGTTCGGTCGCTGGAACGCGTTCAGCGCGCTGGTCAGCTGGAAGCTCGCCTCCGGGTCACCCGGCCGCTGGGCCAGGATGTAGTACGGCGGCTGGTCCTCCTCGACGTCCTGCGTGGGGTCGTCCGGGATCTGCCAGCGGTCGCTGCCCTCGTAGAACGAGATCGGCTCGTCGACGTGGTAGCGGGTCAGGATGTCCCGCTACACCTTGAACAGGTCCTCCGGGTAGCGGACGTGCTCGCGCAGCTCGTCGGGGATGTCCTCGTAGGGCTGGACCACACCCGGGAACGCCTTCATGTACGTCTGGAGGACCGGGTCCTCGCGGTCCCACTCGTAGAGCGTCACGGTGCCGTCGTAGGCGTCGACCGTGGCCTTCACCGAGTTCCGGATGTAGTTGAACGTGTCGTTGGGCAGCGCGGTGGTGCCGGTGCCGGTCAGCGCGTCGGCCGCGGCCTCGCCCAGCTCCATCTGCTCGGAGTAGGGGTAGGAGTCCGAGGTGGTGTAGCCGTCGAGGATCCAGACCGTCCGGCCGTCGAGGACCGCGGGGTACGGGTCGCCGTCGACCTCCAGGAACGGAGCCGCCTTCTCCACCCGGTCCCGCGGGTCGCGGACGTAGAGGACCTTCGACTCGTCGTTGACCGCGCTGGAGAGCAGGAAGTTGCGCTCCCGGAAGTAGGTCGCGAACGTCAGCTGGCGGAAGAAGCTGCCGACCGACACCCCGCCCTCGCCGTCGTAGGTGTTGTTGAGCTGCCGGTCCTCGGAGCCGCCCTCAGGCAGGTCGGACTCGCGGGGTGCGGTGCCGTCGGGGGCGCCGACGACGGAGTAGTCCTCGATCAGCTCGCCGTAGTAGATCCGGCTCTGCTCGACCTCGATGTCACCCCGGACCGGGAGGTCGAGGGTGGTGAAGTTCGGCTCCCCACCGTCGGAGCCGGCCACGACCTGGTTCGCGGGCGCGGCGACGAAGCCGTGCCCGTGCGTGTAGACGGTGTGCCGGTTGATCCAGGTGCTCTGGTTCTCCGACAGCGCGGAGCTGTCGAGCTCGCGCACCGCCACGACGTAGTCCCGCAGCTCGCCGTCGACGGTGTAGCGGTCGACGTCGAGCTTCTCCGGGAAGCCGTACCAGTTCCGGATCTGCTGGCGGGCGGTGAAGGTGTCGGCCAGCACGTTCGGGTCCAGGAGACGGGCGTTCGGGATCGTCTCGGTGTCCCCGCGGAGCTCGGCCAGGGCGACCTCCGGGTCGGCCTCCTCGCCGGTCGTCTCCTGCGCGTAGTTCACGTACTCGATCTCGTCGAGGCCGTAGGCCTGCCGCGTCATCTCGATGGCGCGCTCGATGTAGGGCGCCTCCTTCTCGTTCGCGCTCGGCTTGACCACGAACTGCTGCACGATCGCCGGGTAGGCCACGCCGATGACCAGGCTCGAGGCCAGCAGCAGGACCAGCGCGGCGGCCGGCAGCAGGAAGTTGCGGACGACGATGTTGGCGAAGAACGCGATCGCGCAGACCACGGCGACGAAGACCAGGATCGTCTTGGGCACCAGCAGCGCGTTGACGTCGGTGTAGCTGGCGCCGGTGAACACGTCACCGCGGTTCGAGTAGACGAGCCCGTAGCGGTCCAGCCAGTACGCGATCGCCTTGAGCGCCACGAAGACGCCCAGCAGGACCGAGATCTGGACCCGCGCCGCCGCGGTCAGCTTCTGCCCCGGCGTCTGCAGCCGCAGGCCACCGAACACGTAGTGGGTCAGCAGCGAGCCGATCAGCGCCAGGATCACGATGGCGAACCCGAAGCCGAGCACCAGCCGGTAGAACGGGTACTCGAAGACGAAGAAGGACAGGTCCAGGCCGAACTGCGGGTCGGTCTGCCCGAAGTCGGTGCTGTTGCGGAAGGTCAGCCAGGTCTCCCAGCTGCCCTGGGCGGCGAAGCCCGCGAACAGCCCGAGGACGACGGCGACGGCGGTGAGGACCAGCCCGGCGCGCGGCTCCAGCGACTGGCGGTAGCGCTCGAGGTTCTGCTGCTCGAGCGACATCGGCCGGAAGGTCGGCCGGAAACGGTAGGCCAGGTAGATGGCCAGCGCGGTGAGACCGCCGGTCGCCACCCCCGCCACGGCGAACAGGAGGGCCCGGCTCTGCAGCTCGGTCCAGAAGACCTCGGTGTAGCCGGTCTCGTCGAACCACAGGTAGTCGACGTAGACGTTGGTCAGCGTGCCGATCGCGGTGAAGAGCACGAGCAGCACGGCGATGGCGCCGAGGGCCAACTTCGCGCGCCGCGACAGCGTCGGCACCGGCACGGGGGGCCGCATGGCCACGAGCGGTCTCCTTCAGTTACGGGTCGTCAGGTGCGGATGCTCCGGTGCAGCAGTCACGACCGCGGCACCGATGACGGGGAGACGCCCGACCCTCGGCGCTCCCCCGCTCATCCCAGCACAACGCGCCACGGGCCCCGGGGTTCCCGGGGGTCGCGGCTCAGCAGCCGGCGGGGGTCCGCCCGGCGCGGAGGTCGGCCAGGGCGGTGAGCGCGTCGTCGAGGGTGGCGACCCGCGCGAGCGGGAAGCCCGGGTCCGCGGCGGCCAGCGCCTCGTCGCAGTTCGCGGCGGGCACGAGGAAGAGATCGGCGCCGATGTCGCGGGCGGCCACCATCTTCAGCGGGATCCCACCGATGGGGCCCACCTCGCCCTCGAGGTCGATCGTGCCGGTGCCGGCGACGAGCGCGCCCCCGGTCAGGTCCTGGTCCCCGACGAGATCGAGGATGCCCAGGGTCAGCATCAGCCCGGCCGAGGGGCCACCGACGTCCTCCACCTGGATGTCGACGTCGAACGGCGCGAGCGGCTGCTCGAGCACGCTGACCCCCAGCGCCGAGCCCTCGCCCTCCTCCGCCGCACGGGTGGTGACCGTGGTGGTGCCCGGCCGGCCCAGCCGCGTGTAGCCCACCGTCACCGGGGTCTTCGGCGGGATCGACGTGAGCACCGAGTCCAGGGCGGCGAAGTCGGGGGTGGGGCGGCCGTCGACCGAGTCGAGCCCGTCGCCCTCCTCGAGGAGGGACTCCGAGGGCGAGCCCTCCGGAACCGCCCGGACGACGACCTTCACGGGATAGCCCAGGTGACCCAGCGCCACCGACTCGGCCGCCTGCTCGGAGGTGACGAACGCCTGGCGGTTGAGCTGACGGGTCTCCTCCTCGGTCCGGTCGGGCGGGTACACCGACTCCTCCGGGACGACGGCGACCTCGTCGTCGAACCAGCCGCGGACCGCCTGCACGAGGCTCAGCCCGCCCCGGCTGACCCCCACGGTCGTGAGGTTGAGGTTGCCCTCGACGTCGTTCCGCTCGCGGCCCTCGACGGCGATGATCGGCTCGCCGTCGATGTCGCCCAGCGTGTCGTAGGTCGGCCCGGGCACCTGGGCGACGTACGGCACGGGCAGCGTCGTGCCGAGCACGCCGAACAGCACCAGGAGGAAGCCACCGGCGCTCAGGACGGCGATGCGACGGGTCACGACGGGCCAGCTTAGGGCCCGCCCCGCACCCTGCGACGGAGGATGCGCTGTCGGCGGAGCGCTCCCGGCCCCCCGTCGAAGATCACGCGTCTACCGTGGACCCATGAGCGACGTCCCCTTCGGCTTCGGTCCCTCCGACCGCGATCCCGAGCGCCGTGACGGCGGCGGGAGCAACCCCGGCGGTGACCCGTTCGGGCTGGGCGCGCTGTTCGGGGGTGTCGCCGGTGGCGGCAACCCCGAGGACGTGCTGGGCAAGATGCCGCTCTTCGCCGAGCTGCAGAAGCTGATGAGCTGGTCGGGCGGCCCGGTGAACTGGGACCTCGCCCGGCAGAGCGCCATCAGCCAGCTCGGCGTCGGTCACCAGCCCTCCTCGGACGGCGAGCGCACCGCCGTGGCCGAGGCGCTGCGGCTGGCCGACCTGTGGCTGGACCAGGTGACCGAGCTGCCGTCGGGCATCGAGCGGACGGCGGCCTGGTCGCGGGTCGAGTGGGTGGAGCAGACCCAGCCCGCGTGGGGCGCGCTGATCGATCCGCTGGCCGAGCGCGTCGTCGCCGCCATGACCAGCGCCCTTCCGCAGGAAGCGGCCATGTCGTTCGGCCCCATCGCCGGGATCATGGGCCGGATGGGCGGGCTGATGTTCGGCGCCCAGGTCGGTTCGGCGCTCGGCAAGCTCGCCGACGAGGTGCTCACCAGCACCGACGTCGGCCTGCCGCTCGCCCCGGCCGGCACCGCCGTGCTGGTGCCGCAGAACGTGGCCGAGTTCGCCGCGGGCGTGGACCGCCCGGCGGACGAGGTCCGACTGTTCCTCGCGCTGCGCGAGGCCGCCGCCCAGCGCCTGTTCGCGCACGTCCCCTGGCTGCGGCAGCAGCTGCAGGACGCCGTCCACGCCTATGCCCGCGGCATCACCATCGACCGCGACGCCATCGAGCGCGGCATCTCCGAGGCCATGTCCGGAGGCGGGCTCGAGGGCCTGGACCCCAGCGACCCGGAGAGCATCCAGCGACTGCTCGGCAGCGGGCTGCTCGAGCCCGAGGAGACCCCCGAGCAGGCGATGGCGCTGCGGCGGCTGGAGACGCTGCTGGCACTGGTGGAGGGCTGGATCGACACCGTCGTCGCCGCCGCCGCGAAGGACCGGCTGCCGGGCCACTCGGCCCTGGCCGAGACGATGCGGCGGCGGCGCGCCACCGGCGGCCCCGCCGAGCAGACCTTCGCCACCCTGGTCGGGCTGCAGCTGCGTCCCCGGAGACTGCGCGACGCGGCCACGGTCTGGGCCGCGATGACCCAGCAGCACGGCGCCGAGGACCGCGACCGGCTCTGGAACCACCCCGACCTGCTGCCGACGTCGGACGACCTGGACGAGCCGATGGACTTCGTCGCCCGTCAGGGCATGGACGACGAGCTGCGGGCGCTCACCGCGGACGACGCCGAGCCGGACGAGCCCCAGGACTAGTCGACGACGTCGGCGTCCGGCTCGTCCGCGGCGCCGGCCGCGCCGGCGGTGTTCGCCAGCTCGACGCCCTCGAGGAACCCGCGCGCCCGCTCGGCGCGCGGATAGCGGGCGACCAGCGTCCAGAAGCGCTCGTCGTGGCCGGGTTCGAGCAGGTGCACCAGTTCGTGCACGAGCACGTAGTCGACGACGTACTCGGGCATCGAGCGCAGCCGGCTGGACAGCCGGATGCTGCGGTCGGCCGGGGTGCACGAGCCCCAGCGGCGCTGCTGGTTGTCCACCCAGCGCACCGAGGCGGGCTCGGCGAGCCCGTCGAGGTGGGCGGCCGAGAGCGCACGGGCCCGTGCCATGAGCTCGTCGTCCCCGCCGAGCGAGCGGCGGCGCCGCTCCTCGCGGGTCTGCAGCTTGGCCACCATCTGGGCCACCCAGCGCCGCTCCTCGGCCGGGCTGAACGCCGCGGGGATGAGCACGACGGTGCGCCCGCTCTCCCGGTAGGCGGTCACCGTGCGCCGGCGCCGGGCACTTCGGCGGACCTCGACGAGGGACTCGCCGTTCCCGCCGGGCAGCGGTTCCGCGCCGTCGCCCGCCGCCCTGCTCCGCGCCATCGGCACGGCACGAGGCGCACCCGTGGGCGCCGGCGGCACGCCGCGGGGACCTGGGTGTGCGGAGGCGTCGGGGGGCGTTCCGTGCACGGGGGAACCGTAAGGCACCCGGGCGCTCCTGCGCCTGCCCGAGGCCACCCTCTCGGGTACACGTCGCACGGACGGTGGACACGGCGTGCTCCGGATCGGTCACCTCCGCGTCCGACCGTGCCGTTCCACAACCCCAGCGGGGGTATCCGCGCAGGTGGACCGGGGTGGAAGCGGTCACCGAGCCGCGTTGTCCCCGGCTCCGCCCCCCGTCCACGCACAGGGACACGCCGACGGTTCCCCACCTGCTCCACAACGTTGTCCACAGGCTGTGGGCAGGGGTCCTGCACCCGGGGCCCGCCCCCGGTATCGGGACACGCCGACACGGGTAGCGTTCCTGCGCAACGGCGCCCGGCGTGCGTGCCGGGACGCCCCCCGAGACGAGGAGATCCCGTGGCTGAGAGCTACAACGGCTACTGCGTGAAGTGCAAGGAGAAGCGCGACTTCGACGGCGAGGTCAAGGTCAGCGAGTCCGGTCGCCGCATGGCGCAGGGCACCTGCCCCGTGTGCGGCACCAAGATGAACCGGATCCTCGGCAAGGCGTGAGACCCGGGCCCCGCTGAGGGGCCGACGACGGCGGCGTTCCCCTCGGGGCGCCGCCGTCGTCGTCCCGGGGTCCCCTGTGGACGGAGCTCCCACCACCGGCCCGGCGCTGGCACGCTCCCCCGGTGAGCGACACCGCCCATCCCCTGCTCCCCGCGGGCACGCCCCTGCTGCGCAGCGACGCCGTCGACCTCCAGGTGGGTGGCGTGGACACCGCTGAGGGTCTGCTGGTGAGCCCCCAGCCCGAGGGGCTCGCCGCCGTGCTCCGCGGCCTCGACGGGCGGCGGGCGCAGCGCGCGGTGGTGGCCGACGCCGCGCGCCAGGGGGCGGACGCCGGTGCGGTGGCGGCCGTCCTCGAGGGACTGCGCGCCGCGGGCCTGCTGGTCGATGTCGACGCCGTCGACCTGCTGGCCACGGACGCGGGGCCGGCCGCGACCGCCCGCCACGCCGTGGAGACGCCGCCGTCCGGCGGGTGGGGGGCCCGGCGGGCCGCCGTCGTCGTGGTCGACGGGGCGACCCGCGTCGGCACCCCGCTGGCGGCGGTGCTGGCGGCCAGCGGCGTCGGCCGGGTGAGCGTCCGGGACGCCGGGCTGACCGCGGCCGGCGATGTCGTCGTGGGCGGAGCCACCGCCGCCGACGAGGGGCGCCCGCGGTCGCTGGCCGCCGCCGACGCCGTGCGCCGGGCGAACCCGCTGGCCGACCTGCGTCCGCCGACCGGGGGCACCACCCCTGACCTCGTGGTGCTCGCCCGGCCGTGGGCGGCGTCCGATCCCACGGCCGCGGGCTGGTTCCGGGCCGGTGTGCCGCACCTGGTGGCCACCGTCCGCGGCTCGACCGGCGTGGTCGGGCCGCTGGTCCTGCCGGGGGTCACCAGCTGCCTGCGCTGCGCCGATCTGCACCGCCGCGACGCGGATCCGCGCTGGCCGCAGCTCGCCGCCCAGCTGACGGCCGCCGAACCGCCACCCAGCGGCGCGACCGTCACCTGCCTGCTCACCGCCGCGACCGCCGCCGTGCAGGTGCTCGCCTACCTCGACGGCAGCGCCGCCCCGGCCGCCCTGGATGCGACCCTGGAGCTGGTCCCTCCCGACCTGGCCCCCCGGGTGCGGCGCTGGACGGCACACCCGGAGTGCGGCTGCGCCCAGCGGGAGGACCGAACGACAGGGGACAATGGCCCGTGAGCGCGCTCGCGGGTTCGCCCGAGACGTCTCCGCGCCGCCGCGGGGGCGGGCACGGCGCCGACGAGGAGGATCTGTGAGCGAGCTCGCGAGCTCACCAATGGGCACAGCAGCTCCGCGAACGCGGCTGACGAGCGCCAGCGAGGAGGCCGCGTGAGCGACGACCGACCGGTGATGCCGCGGGGCTCGGTCTCCCGGACCGCGCGGCTGGCATCCCTTCCGCTGGGCGCCGCCGGTCGAGCCACTCTCGGCATCGGCAAGCGGCTGTCCGGCCAGTCGGCGGATGCGGTCTCCGCGGAGCTGCAGCAGCGCACCGCCGAGCAGCTGTTCGCCGTCCTGGGGCAGCTCAAGGGCGGGGCGATGAAGCTCGGCCAGACGCTGTCGGTCTTCGAGGCCGCGGTGCCCGAGGAGATGGCTGCCCCCTACCGCGAGGCGCTGGTCAAGCTGCAGGAAGAGGCCCCGCCGATGCCGGTGCGCACCGTGCACGCGGTGCTGGCCCAGCAGCTCGGTGGCACGTGGCGCCAGCGGTTCAGGGAGTTCGACGACCAGCCGGCCGCGGCGGCGAGCATCGGCCAGGTGCACCGTGCGACCTGGCGGGACGGTCGCGACGTCGCGGTGAAGATCCAGTACCCGGGCGCGGCGACCGCGCTGATGTCCGACCTCAACCAGCTGAGCCGGTTCGCCCGGATGTTCGCCGTGCTGTTCCCGGGCATGGACGTGAAGCCGCTGATCGCCGAGCTCAAGGCCCGGGTGGTCGAGGAGCTGGACTACAGCCTGGAGGCCGACGCGCAGCGCGGCTTCGCCGCGGCCTTCGCGGACGACCCGCAGATCGTGGTGCCGCGGGTGGTGGCGAGCGCGCCGAAGGTCATCGTCTCCGAGTGGCTCGACGGCACCCCGCTGTCACGCATCATCGCCGGCGGCACGCCCGAGCAGCGCAACCGTGCGGGCATGCTGATGGCGCTGCTGCACTTCTCCGCCCCGCAGCGCGCCGGCCTGCTGCACGCCGACCCGCACCCGGGCAACTTCCGCCTGCTGGCCGACGGCCGGCTGGGCGTCATCGACTTCGGGGCGACGGCGCGGCTGCCCGACGGCCACCCCGAGCCGATCGGCCGGCTGCTGCGCTGGGCACTGGACGGCAAGGCGGAGGAGGTGCTGGCCGACCTGCGCGCCGAGGGCTTCGTGCTGCCGAACGCGCAGATCGACGCGCAGGGGGTGCACGACTTCCTGCGGCCGATGCTCGACCCGATCGCCGAGACCCGGTTCCACTTCACCCGCGCCTGGATGCAGGAGCAGGCGGCGCGGATCGCCGACCCGCGTCTCGAGGCCAGCAGGCTGGGCCGCCAGCTCAACCTGCCCCCGGCCTACCTGCTCATCCACCGGGTGACGATCGGGTCGATCGGCGTCCTGTGCCAGCTGGACGCCGCCGGCGGGTTCCGCGGCGTCCTCGAGGAGTGGCTCCCCGGCTTCGCGAAGTGAGGCCGTGTCGTCCCGAGTGGACCCCGGAGGGGTCCGCGTAGGGACGACCGACACGCTCAGCGCAGCAGGGGGACGCCTCCGGGCCGCGGTGTCATCCGGAGGATGACGGTGTCATCGCCGCGGTGCGGCCCGGAGGGTCGCGATGTGATCAGTACACCGAGGCGCTGAGACGAGCGGCACGGCGCACCGCCCGCTCGGCGCGACGGGCGGCCCGGCGGGCCACGTACAGCCGGTGCGCGCGGGAGGCGGCCAGCGCCTCCTCGCGCATCTCCTGCATCCGGCTCTGCGCCAGTGCGTGTTCGTACATGAGCATGACGGGTTCCTCTGGAGTCAGTGGTGCTGTGGTCGGTGCTGTGGTGGCCCGCGCCGGTGCGGCGGGCACGGACTGCCCTCGGGTGCTCATGCGGCGGTCACCTTGCGGGGACGGCCACGCGGCCGCTTGCGCGCGATGACCACGCCGCGGTCGAAGATCTCGCCGCCCCAGACGCCCCAGGGCTCGGCGCGGTCCAGGGCGCCGGCGAGGCAGGCGTCGCGGACCGGGCACTGAGCGCACAGGGTCTTGGCCAGTTCGAGATCGGTGGGGCTCTCGGCGAACCAGAGCTCCGGGTCCTCCTCGCGGCACGGCACGGGATGCCGTACCGGTGCGGGTGACAGAGGCGGCTGCGGCCGCCGCGGCGTCGTGCCACCGGACCCGGGCGGGGTCCGGCGGAGGGACGCCGGGCGGTCGATCGTCTGCAGCACTGCCGCTCCTCCTCGTGTTCGTCGTCTGACGGCCGGCGGGGGCCCGCCGACCGAAGTCGGGGCCGGGTGCCGCGGCGAAAACGAAGAAGCCGCGGATCCCGGGGTTCGGGTTCCGCGGCCTCGAGGAGGACCGGCGAGCGGTTAGCTCTGCGGTCTCCCCGGGGAGTGGATCCCGAGGGTGGTGTCGAAGTTGTCGGTGGCGCTCAGCGGAGCGGTGCCGGCGATGGCGAGTGCCTGCACGAGGTAGGACTCGACGGTTCCGCCGCGCTCATCGATCGGGCGCAGGCGGACGGCGACGGGCAGATCGCTCCCGTGGATCGGAGCTGCGGTGGGGGCCGTGAGGACCCGGGTGCCGCCGACGGCGGAGGAGCAGGCGGAGAGAGGCATGCCGATGCTGCCCGGGCCGGAGAACCCGGCGGGGGCGTCGGTCCACGTCGTGCTGTTCACGTTCACCCCTCCTTCCGGGTAGCGAGCGAGGCCGGGTGGCGGCGCTCGGGCTGGGTGCAGCTCGTGTGGTTCAGGACATTAGAAGGGGGCGACGGGGCGGTCAATCGAATTAACCGGGACTTCTCTCAGCCGGTGACGGCGGCCAGCACGTCCTCGCCGTAGAGCTCGAGCTTGCGCGACCCGATGCCGGGCAGCGCGGACAGCTCGCGCAGGTTGGCGGGGCGGGTCTCGGCGATCGCCTGCAGGGTCGCGTCGGTGAACACGACGTACGCGGGCACCGACTGCGTCTGCGCGGCCTGGCTGCGCCAGGCGCGCAGCCGCTCGAACAGCTCGCCCGCCTCGCCCTCGAGCACCACCTTGGGCCGCTTCGCCGTCTTGCGGGCGTGCGGCGCCGTGGGGCCGGAATCGGGAGCCAGGCCGGTGAGGAACCGGCTGCGCGGCCGGGCCCGCTTACCCCCCGGGTTGCGGGACAGCGACCAGGAGAGGGTCAGCTGCTCGCGGGCGCGGGTGATGGCGACGTAGAGCAGGCGCCGCTCCTCCTCCACCGCATCGGGCCGGGACAGCGACTGCGCGATGGGCAGGACGCCGTCGACCACCCCGACGACGAAGACGGCGTCCCACTCCAGGCCCTTGGCCGCGTGCATGGACGCCAGCGTCACGCCCTGCACGGTCGGGGCGTGCTGGGCATCGGCGCGCTGGGCCAGGTGCGACACGAAGCCGGCGAGGTCCAGCGACGGGGTCTCCTCCACGAGGTCGACGGCGAGGTCGACCAGCGCGGAGAGCGACTGCCAGCGGTCCCGCGCCGCTCCCCCGGCCGGCGGGCGGTGCTCGGCCCAGCCCGTGGAGGCCAGGACGTCGCGCACCGTGGGCACGAGCATCCCGGGCTCGCTGCCGCCCGCGGCCGCGCCGCGCAGCAGCAGCACCGCCTCGCGCACCTCGGGCCGCTCGAAGAACCGCTCCCCACCCCGGAGGACGTAGGGGACGCCGACATCGGCCAGCGCCGACTCGTACACCTGGGACTGCGCGTTGATCCGGAACAGGACGGCGATCTCGCTCGCCGGCAGGCCCTCGTCGATCAGCGCCCGGCAGCGCTTGGCGACGGCCGCGGCCTCGGCCGGCTCGTCGGGGTGCTCCTCGAACCGCGGCTCGACGCCGTCCGCCCGCTGACCGAGCAGGCGCAGGCCCGGCAGCCCCTTGCGCTTCGGCGCCATGCCGATCAGCCGGTTGGCCAGCCCGACCACCTGCGGCGTGGACCGGTAGTCGCGCTCGAGCTTGACCACCTCGGCGTCGGCGTAGCGGTCGGCGAAGCCGAGCAGGTAGTCCGGGTCGGCGCCGGTGAAGGAGTAGATCGTCTGGTTCGGGTCGCCCACGACGCAGACCTCGGCGCGACCGCCCAGCCAGGCGTCCAGCAGCCGCTGCTGCAGCGGGTTGACGTCCTGGTACTCGTCGACGACGAAGTGCCGGTACTGGTCGCGGACCGTGCGGGCCACGTCGGGGTGACCCTCCAGGGCGTAGGCCGTGACCAGCAGCAGGTCCTCGAAGTCCAGCGCTCCGTCCCGCTCCTTCGCCGACTCGTAGCTGGCGTAGACGGCGGCGACCGCGGCGGCCTCGAACGGCGTCTCCCGGCCCGCGGCCTTGGCGCGCGCCGGGTAGTCCTCCGGCGTCGCCAGCGTCGTCTTGGCCCACTCGATCTCGCTGGCGAGGTCGCGCAGGCTGGTCCGGTCCGTGGTGAGCCGGTTCCGCGCGGCGGCGGTGGCCACCACGCGCAGCTTGTTCTCGATCAGCGCCGGCATCGGGCCGCCGAGCACCCGCGGCGCGAAGTAGCGCAGCTGCCGCATCGCGGCGGCGTGGAACGTGCGGGCCTGCACCCCGCCGACGTCGAGGGCGTGCAGCCGGGTGCGGAGCTCGCCGGCCGCACGGGCGGTGAACGTCACCGCGAGGACCTGCTCGGGCACGTAGACGCCGGTGTGCACGCCGTAGGCGATGCGGTGGGTGATGGTCCGGGTCTTGCCGGTGCCGGCACCGGCCAGGATGCAGACCGGGCCGGTGACGGCCTGCGCCGCGGTCCGCTGCTCCTCGTCGAGCCCGGCGAGCACGTCCTCCGCGCGGGATCCCGACCGGGTCGCCGCGCTCATCGGGTGCTCCGCGCTCGTGTCACAGGGCGATCCTCCCAGCCTCCACCGACGTGGTGGGGAAGCATCCCCAGGACGGCCGCGTTCACCGACACACCGAGGTACGCCCTCTCGGGGGGTGGACCGGCCAGGACCGACCAGGGAGAATCGACCCGATGACCACGACCGACAGCACCGCCGTGACGATGTACACCACCACGTGGTGCGGTTACTGCGTACGGCTGAAGAAGCTCATGCAGATCGAGGGCATCTCCTTCGGCGAGGTCGACATCGAGACCGACCCCGCCGCCGCCGAGCTGGTGGCGAACGCCAACGGCGGCAACCGCACCGTCCCGACGCTGATCTTCGCCGATGGCAGCGCGCTGACCAACCCGAGCATCGACCAGGTCAAGGCGCAGCTCGCCGCGGCCGCGGAGGCGTGACGCAGCCGTGATCCCCGGTCCCCGCCCCTCGGACGGGCAGTTCCGCCTGCTCGCGGGGTCGGGGAACGCCGTCGATCCTCCCGTGACCGCCCCGCCCGCCGCCGTGGCGCTGACCCGCACCCCGGCGGGGTGGGTCGTCCGGTCGGCCGCCGGTGACGACGTCGTGGGCGACGTCGTCGAGGGCATGTCGCTCGCCGACCTGATCGCCGAGGAGTTCGGGCTGCTGCCCGAGCCCGACCGCTCCGCCCGCCGGTCGGCCCGCGGCGCCGTGGACGGCCCCGCCGCGCCCGTCGTCGACGAGGCGACCCTCCGCATCGCCGCGCTGGAGCGCACGGTCGCCCAGCTCGAGCACGCGCTGGCCGCACGGGTGGCCACGGAGCGGGCGATCGGCGTGCTGGCCGAGCGTCTGGGCGTGAGCGCCCGCGCCGCCTTCGAGACGATGCGCCGCGACGCCCGCTCCTCGGGACGGCCCGTCGCCGAGCTCGCCCGGACGGTCCTCGACGGACTGGCCGTCGACGCGCCGGCTCCCGCCGCCGCCGAGCCGGTGGTCCCGCTGGCCGCGGCGGACGGCCGGTCCTGACCTCCCCCGTTCCGCTCAGCCCCGCCGCACTGGCCGACCGGCTCGCCGACCTGCTCGCCGGAACGCCGCCCGAGCCCGGCGCCACCGCCCTGCGCGTCGCCGTCGACGGCCCCGAGCTGGCCGCTCCCGGCACGCTGGCCACCGCGATCGCCGAGCGGCTGCCGGCGCGCGGCCGGGGTGCCGTCGTCGTCCCCGCGGAGGGCTTCTACCGGCCCGCGTCGCTGCGGCTGGAGCACGGCCGCACCGATCCGGACGCCCGGTACACCGACTGGCTGGACGCCGGCGCGCTGACCCGCGAGGTGCTCGCACCGGTGGGGCCCGGGGGGCCGGGCAGCTACCTGCCGGTGCTCTGGGACCTGGAACGGGACCGCGCCGTGCGCACCCGCCCCGAGCCCGCGCCGCCCGGCGGGATCCTGCTGGTCCCGGGCACGCTGCTGCAGGGCATCGGGCTGGCCTTCGACGTCGTCGTCCACCTGCGCGTCGCGCCGGCCGCCCGCCGGCGGCGCATCCCGGCCGACCAGGCGTGGGTGCTGCCCGCGTTCGACCGCTACGACGACGAGGTGGACCCGGTCGCGCTCGCCGACGCGGTCGTGCTCACCGACCACGCCGACCGCCCGGCCCTCGTGCTCAGCGGCCGCTGGGGCTGACCCTGCTCAGTCGTCGAACTCGCCGGCCAGCCAGCGGTCGATGATGTTCCGGGCGATCGACACCGCCGGCGGCAGGGCGGACAGCCCGTCGCCGGCCAGGAGCTGGTCGCGGGAGAACCAGTGCGCCTCCTCGATCTCGGTCGGGTCGAGGACCAGCTCGCCGCCCTGCTCCGCCCGGGCGACGAAACCCAGCATGAGCGACTGCGGGAACGGCCACGGCTGGCTGCCCACGTAGCGGACGTCGGTGACCTCCAGCCCGACCTCCTCGGCGACCTCGCGGGCGACCGCGGCCTCGAGGGACTCCCCCGGCTCCACGAACCCGGCGAGGACGGAGTAGCGGCCGGGCGGCCAGATCGCCTGGCGGCCCAGGACGACGTTCCCGGCCCCGTCGTGGACCAGCATGATCACCGCGGGGTCGGTGCGCGGGAAGATGTCGGTGCCGGTGGTGGGGTCGCGCTGCACCCAGCCGGCCCGCTCGATGGTGGTGGGTGCGCCGGTCAGGGGGCTGAACCGGTTCCGCTCGTGCCACTCGAGGATGCCGATGGCCTGCACCAGCAGGCCGGCGTCGAGGTCGCCGAGCACGGTGCCCAGGTCGCGCAGGTGGGCCCAGGAGTCGACCGGCTGCCCGTTCACGGTGAGCGAGCGCTCTCCCCTGACCGCGGCGTACGGGACGCCGTCGGCCTCGCCGAGGAAGACCGCGCCGAGCGGCAGCGCCGGCTGCTCGTCCCACACCAGCTGCGGCCCGTCGGACGCCTCGCGCACGGGCACCGTGCGCTGGATGTCCACGGTCAGGACGAGGACGGGCCGGCCGCCGGTCGGGTCGGGCAGCGCGCGGGCCAGGTGGGCCCGGTCGTGCGCCACGCGGGACAGCACGGGGACCGAGCCGGACGACGGGGTCGCGCCGTCCGGCCAGGCCGACGAGGGGCGCCGCATGCGGTCCGGGTCCCCGGGAGGCGGAACGGTCACGACTCGACGTCCCGTCGGACGGTGACCGGCCCCAGCGCGGCCAGCTGGGCCTCGGCCACCCCGGCGTCGCCGACGACGACGCCGGTGAGCGCGCCGGGGGCGAGGTAGCGGCGCGAGACGTCCTGCACCTGCTCGACGGTCACCGCCTCGAGCGCCTTCTGGTGCGCGGCCAGCCAGCCGACCGGCAGGCCCGCACCGACCAGCGCCGACAGGGTGCTCGCCAGGCCGGCATGGGTGGCTGTCGACAGCGCCATGCTGCCCAGGACGTACCGGCGGGCGGCGTCGAGCTCTGCCTCGGTCACCGGGGTCAGCGCCATCCGACCCAGCTCGTAGACGGTCTCCATCAGCGCCGGGCCGGAGACCTCGGTGGCGACGTCGGCCTCGACGAGGACGGAGGAGGCGGCGGCCAGGTGCTCCACGGAGCTGCGCGGGCTGTAGCTGTAGCCCCGCCGCTCCCGGATGTTCTCGACCAGCCGGGAGGAGAAGTAGCCACCGAACACCATCGCCGCCAGCCGCACGGCGGGCAGGTCCGGGTCGGTGCGGCCCGGCGCCGGGCCGCCCAGCCGGATGTTGGACTGCACGGCACCGGGCCGGTCGACGAGGTCGAGCACCGGGGCGTGCAGCGAGGTCGCGCGGGCCGACTCGGTGGCCCGCTCCGTGCCGGTCCAGCCGGCCAGCGCCTCGGCGACGGCGCCGGTGGCGTCCGCGGGGTCGAGGTCGCCCACGAGCACGAGCGTGCTGCCGGCGGGCAGCACCCGGCCGTGGTGCAGCGCGCGGAGGTCGGCACCGGTGACCGCCGAGACCAGCGCCGGGTCGGGCAGCGCGATGGCGTACGGGTGCCCGGCGTATCGGCGGGCACCCAGGGCCGCGCGGGCGATGACGGCGGGCTGCGACCGGGCGATCGTGATCCGCTCGGCCAGCCGGTCCCGCTCGCCCTCGACGCCGTCGGCCGGGTAGGTGGCGGAGGTGAGCAGCTCGGCGAGCACGCCGAGGACCGGCCGCAGGCCGCCGGGCAGCAGCGTGGTGCCGAACAGCAGGCGGTCGCTGTCGGCGGACACGGACATCTCCGCGCCGTGGCCCTGCAGCAGCTGCGCGAGACCCGCCTGGTCGTGCGAGGCCGTCCCGAGCAGCACCGCGCCGGAGAGGACGGAAGCCTCGGCGGTGTGCCCCTCGGCGGCGCCGGCGTCCGCCGGGGCGAACGGCACCCGCAGGCGGAGCTCGATCAGCGGGACGCCCGGACGCGGCACGACGACCAGCTTCAGGCCGTTGTCCAGGGTGGTCTCGGTGGCGGCCGGGACCGGCTGCGGCCGGGGCTCGCCGAGCGGCGGGATGAGGGACAGGTCCAGGGTCGCGGTCACTGCCGTCCTCCCGCCGGGCGCAGCTCGAGCACGGCGACGGTGCCGGGATCCAGCCCGCGGGCCGCGGCCTGCACCTGCTCGGGGGTGACGGCGGCCAGCCGCGCGGCCAGCTCACCGGCCAGCTCGGCCCGACCGTGGACCAGCTCGGCGGCGGCGAAGGCCAGCGTGCGGCCGAGCACGGAGTCGGCCTGCCGGAGCAGCTGCGCCTCGGTGCGGGCCTGCACCCGCCGCAACTCGTCGGCCGGGACGCCGTCGGAGGCGATCCGCGCGATCTCCTCGTGCACCGCGGCGGTGACCCGCTCGACCGGCACGCCGGCCGGGTGGTGCACCTGGGTGGTGAACAACGTGGCGTCCCGGACGTCGAAGGGGTCGCCGAACAGGCCGACGTAGCTGCTCTGCGCGATGGCGGTGCGGTCGTCGTGGATCAGCCGGCGCTCCAGCCGCGAGGCGTCGCCCTCGCTGAGCAGCTCGGCCAGCAGGACGGTGCCGAGGTACTCGTCGAACCGGGCGACCGGGTCGGGCACCCGCCAGCCCAGCGCCACGGCCGGCGCGGTGGCCAGCCGGTCCTCGACGACGACGGAGCGCACCGACGTCGGCATCGGCTCACCGGTGCGCGGGGTGGGCGGCACGTCGCGGGTGGCGACCGGGCCGAACCAGCGCTGCACCAGCCGCTCGGTCTCGGCGACGTCGAGATCCCCGCCGATGCAGAGGACGGCGTTGCCCGGTGCGTAGTACGTGGAGAAGAAGTCGGCGGCGTCGTCGACGGTGGAGGACTCCAGGTCGACGAACGAGCCGTAGCCGTCGTGGGTGTTCGCGAAGCTCTCGAACGCGACCTGAGGCAGCTGCAGCCAGGGGAAGGCGCCGTAGGGCCGGTTCAGCACGTTGACCCGGATCTCCTCCTTCACCACGTCGATCTGGTTGCGGAGGTTCTCCTCGGTGATGGCCGGGGCGGCCATGCGGTCGGCCTCGAGGAACAGCGCGCGCTCGAGCGCCTCGGCGGGCAGCGCCTCGAAGTAGTTCGTGTAGTCCTGGTGCGTCGAGCCGTTGAAGGTGCCACCGGCGGCCTGCACCAGGCGGGCGTGCTCCATCTTCGGGACGTGCGCCGAACCCTGGAACATCAGGTGCTCGAAGAGGTGGGCGAACCCGGTGCGGCCCTCGGGCTCGTTGCGCATGCCGACGTCGTAGAAGACGCTCACCGCGACGACGGGCACGCTGCGGTCCGGCGCCAGCACGACGCGCAGCCCGTTGTCCAGCGTGAACCGCTCGACCGGATGCCTGAGGATCAGTTCGGTTCCGGCTGCTGTCACGCTCTCGACAGTAATCGCGGGCGCCCCCGGACCGCCCGTGCGGTGGGCGTCGCCGCCGTCCTCCTCCACCGTGGAGCGTCCTCCCTCACGGTCTGCGCTGAGGTAGGACGCTCGACGATCAGGTCACCTGATCGTCGAGCGGCTCCTACAGCACCTCGACCGCGGCGATGAGGCGGTCGATGACGCCGTAGAGCTCGGCGTGGGTGTTGGGGATCGAGATGTAGAGCAGCGCCGGGGCGGGGCGGCCGACGTCGATGAGCAGCAGCGCGGCCCGCTCCCCCGAGGCGTCGTACCCCTCGACGTCCCAGGCGAGCTGGAACTCGAGGACGTGCGCGGCGCGCCCGTCGACGGTGGTCGCCTCGTCGCGGAGGATCCGGCGCTCGTTGGGCTGCGGGTAGTAGTTGCCGCGGACGCTGTCGGCGAGGGCGGCGACCGTGGTGGCCTGCGTGCCCGGCCCGGACCAGCCGTAGCCCTCGGCGACCGGTCCCGACGTCACCTGGGCGATGAACTGCCCGACCGGGGTGTCCTCCTGGGTCGTGAAGTACTGGCCCGCGACCGCCGTGGTCTCGGGCATGGCGGCGAGGCCGTACTCGAGCCAGCCGGTGCCGAGGTAGGGGTAGGCGATCCCCGCCTCCTCGTCGACGATCCGCACCGTGCCCGGCGCGAAGGAGGGCCCCGACGGCGACTGGCCGGTCGAGGGCAGCGGGTCGCGCCCCGCGACGGCGTCGTCCTCTCCCCCGGTCCCGACGACGAGCGCCAGCACCACCGCGAGCACGAGGCCCACGACGCCGGCGGCCACCCACGCCGCCCGGCGCGGACGCCTCGGCGCCGGCCCGGGAGCCGGCGTCCAGGGGGCCTGGACGGCGGTGCGCTGCGGCGCCGAGGGCGAGCTCTGGACGGCGACGCCCGGGCCGGCCGGGGTGGCGACGTCCGACCACGCCGACCCGCTCCACCAGCGGACCATGCCCGGCGTGCCATCGGGGTCGGCGTACCAGCCCGGCGGCGGGGTCGGCTGGCCGGAGGAGGTCACGTTCCAACCCTAGGCGGCGCGCGTACCGTGCCGTCGACGATTCGAGGAGGACGCCGTGGACGTCGCGCTCGTCGTCGACCGGCTGCGGGCGGCCGGCTGCGTCTTCGCCGAGGACGAGGCGGAGCTGCTGGTCGCCGAGGCCGGTCCGCCCGGCCGGCTCGAGGAGCTGGTGCGCCGCCGGGTGGCCGGGGAGCCGCTGGAGCACCTGGTCGGCTGGGTTGCCTTCGACGGCCTGCGGATCGCCGTCGGGCCGGGCGTGTTCGTGCCGCGCCGGCGCACCGAGCTGCTGGTGCGCGAGGCAGCCGCACTGGTCCGGCCGGGCGCCGTCGTCGTCGACCTGTGCTGCGGATCGGGTGCGGTCGGCGCGGCACTGCTCGCCCGGCACCCGGGCATCGACCTGCACGCCGCCGACGTCGATCCGGTCGCGGTGCGCTGCGCCCGGGGCAACCTGCCGGCTGTCCCGGTGCACGAGGGCGACCTGTTCGCCGCCCTCCCCGCGGGCCTGCGGGGGCGGGTGGACGTGCTGGCCGCCAACCTGCCCTACGTGCCCACCCTCGCGCTGGCCCTGATGCCGCCGGAGGCGCGGGACCACGAGCCGCGGACCGCCCTCGACGGCGGGGACGACGGGCTCGCCGTCGCCCGGCGCGTCGTCGGCGGCGCCGCGGAGTGGCTGGCTCCCGGAGGCTCGCTGCTGTTCGAGGCGGGCGAGGCGCAGCTCCCCGCGGCGGTCGCCGCCCTGACCGCCGCCGGGCTGCGGCCGCGGGTGGTGAACGACGACGAGCGGGGGGCGACCGTCGTGGTCGGGGGCCGCGGGGTCGAGACTGGGCGGGTGGACGACGACGCGCCGATCTGCTCGGCCAAGGGCTGCCGGGCGCTGGCCGGCTACGCGCTGGTCTGGAACAACCCGAAGGTGCACACGCCCGACCGGGAGAAGGTCTGGCTGGCCTGCGCGGAGCACCGCGAGCAGCTGTCGCACCACCTGGCGAGCCGGTCGTTCCTCCGCCGGGTGGATCCGCTGACCCCGGAGGGCTAGCGGCTGACCCCGGAGGGCTGCCGCCGAAGGCCGGCCAGCTCCCGCCACAGGTGGGCGGCGGCCTCGGCGCACCGGTGCACCATCGACAGGAGCACCCGCTCGTTCGGCGAGTGGATCCGGTCGGTGGGCAGCCCCGCGCCGAGGAACAGCAGCGGTGCGCCGAGCGCCTCGACCAGGTCGGCCTCCGGGCCGCTGCCGCCCTCGCGGGTGAACAGCACGTCCGCGGGGTCGGTGTCGAACGCCTGCCCGATCGCGCTCAGGAGCGCGCCCATCGCCGGGGAGTCCAGATCGCTGGCGCAGGGCGCGACGCCGCCCGGCGGGGTGTGCACCTCGGCCACGATGCCGTCGGGGACGTTCGCCTCGACCCAGGCACGCAGCTGCGGCCCGACGTCCTCCGGGCGCTGGTCGGAGACCAGCCGGAAGGTGACCTTGGCGTGCGCCTCGGCCGGGATGATCGTCTTGTGGCCGGGGCCGGTGTACCCGCCCCACATGCCGTTGACCTCGGCGGTCGGCCGCGCGCCGGTGCGCTCCAGGGTGCTGTAGCCGGCCTCCCCGTAGGTGGCGCGGGAGGCGGCGGGGCCGGCCAGCCACGCCTGCTCGTCGAACGGCACCCGGCTCATCAGCGCGCGCTCGCGGTCGGACAGCGGGCGGACCTTGTCGTAGAAGCCGGGCAGGGTGACCCGCCCGTGCTCGTCGTGCAGCTTCGCCAGCAGCTCGGCGAGCGCGTGCAGCGGATTGGGGACCGCACCGCCGAAGGAGCCGGAGTGCAGGTCGACCGCCGGGCCGCGCAGGGTGATCTCGGCGTCGGCCAGGCCGCGCATGGCGGTGACCGCGCTCGGCACGTCGGGGGCGGCCATGCCGGTGTCGGACACGACGACGACGTCGCAGCCCAGCCGGTCGCGGCGCTCCTGCAGCAGCGCCGCGAAGTGCGGGGACCCGGACTCCTCCTCGCCCTCGATCAACAGCTTCACGGTGACCGCCGGAGTGTCCCGGCCGGTCGCGGCGAGGTGCGCCCGGATGCCGAGCAGGTGGAAGGCGACGTTGCCCTTGTCGTCGATCGCGCCGCGGGCGTGCAGCTCGGGCCCGTCCTCGCCCTCGACCACGGTGGGCTCGAACGGCGGGTGCACCCACAGCTCGGGCGGGTCGACCGGCTGCACGTCGTGGTGGCCGTAGACCAGCGCGACCGGTGCCCCGGCGTCGGCGCTGGGCCACTCCGCGAAGACGGCCGGCGCCCCGGCGGTGGGCCAGATCTCGACCGTCGGGAAGCCGGTGCGGCGCAGCGCGTCGGCCAGCCACTCGGCGCTGGCAGCGACGTCGGGGGCGTGCGCCGGGTCGGCCGAGATCGACGGGATGCGCAGCCAGGCGCCCAGATCGGCGTGCAGGTCGTCGAGGTGGGCGGAGACGAAGGCGCGTTCCGGACTGCTGGTCACGGCATCCGACCGTAGTGCCGTGCGCGGCATCACCGGCTCCCGGCTAGCGTCCGGGGCATGGCCGGAGAACTGCTGCGCACCGATGTCGGCGACCTGACCTTCGACGTGCGCGTCGACGGTCCCGAGGACGGGCGGCCGGTGCTCCTGCTGCACGGCTTCCCGGAGACGTCGGCGTGCTGGGCCGCGGTGACCCCGCTGCTCACCCAGGCCGGGCTGCGCACCTACGCGCCCGACCAGCTCGGCTACTCCCCCGGCGCCCGCCCGGCCGACGTCGACGCCTACTCGATGCAGAACCTGGCGCAGGTGACCGCGGACCTGATGACCGCGCTGGAGATCCCGGTCGCCGACGTCGTCGGCCACGACTGGGGCGCCAACGTCGCGTGGACGCTGGCCGCCTGGCACGCCGATCGCGTGCGGTCGCTGACCGCGGTGTCGGTGCCGCACCCGGCCGCCTACACCGCCGCCTTCCGCGTGGACCCGGAGCAGAAGGAACGCTCGGCCTACATCCGGCTGTTCTGGCAGGAGGGCAAGGCCGAGGAGGTCCTGCTGGCCGACGGCGCCCGCCGGCTGCGCGGCATGTACGACGTCGAGAACAGCGGCATCTCCGCCGAGACGGTCGACGAGTACGTGAGCGCGCTGTCCGCGCCGGGAGCGCTCACCGCCGCACTCAACTGGTACCGCGCGATGAGCTCGGGCGTCCGACTGGACGAGGTGCAGGTGCCGACCACCTACGTGTGGAGCGACCGCGACGTCGCCATCGGCGCCACCGCCGCCGACGCCTGCGCGGGGTTCGTCACCGGCGACTACCGGATGGTGACGCTCCCCGGCGTCACGCACTGGATCCCGGAGCAGGCACCCGAGCAGCTCGCCGCGGCGATCCTGGACCGGATCGCCGCCAGCTGACCGGTCAGAGGGTCACTGTCCCGGGCCGGTCACCGGGTTGTGACCGGCTCAGGTGCCGGCCCCGGTGACCAGGTCCAGCAGCGCCTGCTCCCCGAGCAGGTCGACCGGGCGGACGGTGAGCCCGGCGGCGACGTGGTGGAACCCGGCGCTCACCTGCTCCACCGGGACGCCGGTGAGCCGCGACCAGCCCAGCCGGTAGGCGGCGAGCTGGACGCCGGCCGCGGCGAGCTCCGCGCCGGTCGGCGTCGGGCCGGTCTTCCAGTCGATGACCTCGTAGCCGCCGTCCTCGCGCCGGAACACCGCGTCGATCCGCCCGCGCAGCGTGAGCGGCCCCAGCGGCGTCTCGAAGGGCACCTCGACCTCGACGGGCTGGCGGTCGGCCCACTCGCCGGCCAGGAACGCCTCCTGCAGCTGGGCCAGCGTGGCGTCGGGGGCGGCGAACTCGTCCCCGGAGCCGGGCAGCTCGTCGAGGTCGACCAGCCGCGCGGCGCCGAAACGCTCCTCCAGCCAGGTGTGGAACGCGGTTCCCCGCCGGGCCTGGGGTGCCGGCGCAGCGGGCATCGGCCGGCGCAGCCGGCGGGCCAGCTCGCCGGGGTCGCGGCGCAGCGTCACCAGGGCGGACACCGACAGGTGCGAGGGCAACGGGACGTCGACGGTCGACCCGGCGTGCCGGGCGCGCTCGCGGAGCAGCAGGTCGGCGTCGCGCACCCAGGAGGCCACCAGCGGGTCGTCGTCGCCGAGGGACAGCTCCGGGTCCAGCGGGTGCGGAGCCGCGGCCTCCACCAGCTCGGCGGCCGCGCTGAGCGCGCGGCGCCGGCGGGCCGACAGCGGGTCGGTGGGCCAGCTCCCGATCGGCCACTCCTCCAGCGCCGGGTTGGTGGCGCCGTCGGGGGGCGCGGGCGCCCAGTGCACGACCTCACCCGCGCCTGCCTCGCAGGCCTCCTTCGCGGTGTGCAGCAGCACCGACGGGCCGCAGGGGTTGACGCCGTCGCGCCACCAGCTGCCCGAGCACAGCAGCAGGTGCCGGGCGCGGGTCACCGCGACGTACCCCAGCCGGATCTCCTCGTCCCGGCCGAAGTCCTTCCAGTCCTGCACGTACTGCTCGAGCGCGTCCCGCACGGCGGCCTGGTCGCCGGAGCCGGGCACCGGGAGCACGAGCTCCGGCAGCTCGGCGCGGTCGGTGAGCCGCAGGTCGGCCGGGACCGCGCCCGGGTCCTTGATCCAGGAGTCGCTGGCGTTGCTCCGCGAGGGGAACTGGTCGACGGTCATCCCCGGCACGGCGACCACGTCCCACTCCAGGCCCTTGGCGGAGTGGCCGGTGAGCAGCTGCACCGCCTCGGGGTTGACCGCCACCTCGCCGGGCTCCAGGCCGCGCTCGCGCTCCTCGGCGTCCCGCAGGTAACCGAGGAACGCCGGCAGCGAGGGCAGGTCGGCGAGCTCGGTGAACTCCGCCGCGACGGAGTGCAGCGCGTCCAGGTGGGCGCGCGCACCGGCCGGGCTGGCCTCGGGCGCGCTGGCCAGCTCGGTCTCCAGGCCCAGCGTGCGGGCGACCTCGTCGACCAGGTCGGGCAGCGACTCCCCCAGCCGGTTGCGCAGGTGCGCGAGCTCGGCGCCCAGGCGGCGCAGCCGGCGGTGCCCGTCGGGTGAGTAGTCGCCCGCCTCGCCGAGGTCGTCCAGCGCCTCCACGATCGAGCCGCGCTCGACCGGCGCCTCGACGACCGGCCCGGCGCCCTCGCCGTCCGCCGGCGCCGGGCGCCGGGCGTGCACGAGTGCCCGGGCCCGTGCCTCCAGGGCGGCGAGGTCCCGCGGCCCGATCCGCCAGCGGGCACCGGTGAGCAGCCGGCCGAGCGCGTCGCCCGCCGTCGGGTCGACCAGCACGGTCAGGGTGGCCACCACGTCGGACACCTCGGGCACCTCGAGCAGCCCGCCGAGGCCCACGACCTCCACCGGCAGGCCGCGCTCGCGCAGTGCTGCAGCGATGCCGGGCAGCTGCTTGCGGGTACGCGCCAGCACGGCCACGGTGGGGTGCGCGCCGTCGGGGCGGGCGACGAGCGGGTCCTCGTTCCGCCAGCAGGCGGCCAGCCGGTCCGCGAGCGCCACGGTCTCGTCGGCGATCGTGTCGTAGAGGCCGACGGTGACCGCCCCCCGGCCGGCCGTCGGCGCCGGTGCCAGGTCGGGCAGGGACTGCTTGGGCGGCGGGAGCATCCCGGAGACCGCGTTGGCGACCGCGAGGACGGTCTCGTCGTTGCGCCAGCTCGTGGCCAGGGTGAGCCGCTGGGCCCGCAACGGTCCGCGCCCGGGGAAGGTGCGGTCGAAGCGCTCGATCGTGCCGGCCGAGGCCCCGCGCCACCCGTAGATCGACTGCCGGGGATCACCGACGGCGAGCACCGGGTGCCCGGTGCTCCCCCCGAACAGCGCCTCCAGCATGCGGAGCTGCCCGACGCTGGTGTCCTGGTACTCGTCGAGCAGCACGATCTTCCAGCGCGCCCGCTCGCGGCGACCCACCTCGGGCGCGGCGACGGCGATGCGCGCGGCGTGGGCCACCTGGTCGGCGTAGTCGATCGAGCCCATCGCCCGCTTGCGCGCCTCGAACGCCTCCACCAGCGGCAGCAGCGCGACCCGGGCCCGCTGCCGGGCGAGCATCTCGTTCACCGCAGCGTAGGGCCCGCGCTTCTTGGGGGCGTCGGCGTAGCCGGCGATCTGCGCCTCGAGCCGCGCCGTCCAGCTGCGCAGCCGTTCAGGAGTCACGTCGTGCTCGCCCATCTCGCCCGCCAGCGCCAGCACGTCCTCGACCGTGGTGAGCGGGGTGAGCGGGACGTCGCTCATGTCGCCGGTCCAGGCCGAGACGACGGTGGCTGCCTGGCCCCAGCACATCGCGGGGCCGAGCACGCCGGCGCCGGGCTCGACGCCGATCCGCAGCCCGTGCTCGGCGACCAGCGCGGCGGCGTAGCCGTGGTAGGTCGCGACGGTCGGCTGGGCGATGGCGAGGCGGTCGCGCAGCCCGGGCTCGGTGTCGGGGTGCCGCGCCAGCGCCCCGAGCCGCAGGTGCACCCGCTCGTTGAGCTCGCTGGCGGCCTTCCGGGTGAAGGTCAGCCCGAGGATCTCCTCGGGCTCGACCACACGGTTGGCGACCAGCCACGAGACCCGTGCGGCCATCGTCTCGGTCTTGCCGGAGCCCGCGCCGGCGACGACCACGAGCGGCCGGTCGGCGGGCGCCTCGACCACGCGGGCCTGCTCCGCCGACGGCGCGTACGACAGGCCGCAGCGGGCCGCGACCTCCGCCGGGGTGAGGATCCGGCGCGGCTCGACCGGGTCGGGAGCGGCGTCGCCCAGGAGGTCGTCGAAGGAGAGCTGGCTCATCCGGTCACCTGCCGGCCGCGCTCGTGCATGGGGCAGCTGCGTCGCGCCGGGCAGCGCGCGCAGTGGCTGCCGGTGCGCACCTCGAACGTCGCCGCCCCCATGCCCTCGCCCATCTCCGTGATCAGCTCGCCCGCCCACGTGGTCTCCACCGGCACGTCGGCCGGGAGCGGCGGCTGGTGCTGCTCCTTGGCCTTCGCCCCGCTGCCGACCTGCAGCAGCGCCGCACCGCCGGGCACCGCGCCGTGCTCGCCGAAGCCCCCGGCCGCCACGGCCACCTGGTAGGCGGCCAGCTGCCCGTGCTCCTCGGTGTTCTTGGCGACGGTCTTGCCGGTCTTGAGGTCGACGACCACGAGCCGCCCGTCGGCGTCCCGCTCGAGCCGGTCGACCTGGCCGCGCAGCCGGGCCCGGCCGACGAGCACGTCGAAGTTCTCCTCCACGCCGACCAGCTCGCGGTCGTTGGCGGCGTGCCACCGCAGGAACCGGGCCAGCATGTCCTGTGCCGACTGGCGCTGGCGCTGGTCGGCCCAGCCGGGACCGAGGTCGAGCTGGTCGAGCTCGCCGTCGAGCGCGGCGGGCGCCTCGGCGGGCGGCAGCCCCTCGGCGACCTGCTGGGCGATCGCGTGAACCGCGGTGCCCACCGTCCGGGTCGAGTCGGGCGAAGCCTCGGCCCCCACGGCGCCGAGCACCCAGCGCAGGGGGCAGCGCTGGAAGGTCTCGATGTGGGAGGGGCGGACGCGCACGTCGGCCTCCTCGGGGACCAGCGGGGCGTCGTCCGACAGCGGGGCCAGGCCCCACCAGTGCCGGGGCGAGGCGCCGGGCACGCCCTCGTCGGCGAGCCGGCGCAGCACCGACGCGGCCGCGGACCGTCGGGTGGCAGCGGTGGCCGGGTCGGTGACCGCGCGGCGCAGCTCGGCGACCAGCGCCGGCAGCGTCAGGGAGCGGGGCAGCTCGGTGAGCGCCCGTCCGTCCTCCGGCGCCGGCTCCACCAGGTCGAGGAAGCGCGAGGCGGTGGCCCCGGCGTCGGCGCCGTCCAGGGCGCCCTGCACCGCGGTGACCAGCAGCCGGCTGCGGGCGCGGGTGACCGCGACGTAGAACAGCCGCCGCTCCTCGGCCAGCGCCAGCGCACGCCGGTCGACCGACGCCCCGTCGATACCGGCGGCCCGCTCCACGAGCACCTCGGCGCCCAGCAGCGAGGAGCGCTCGCTCAGGTTGGGCCACACGCCTTCCTGCACCCCGGCGATGCAGACCAGGTCCCACTCCAGGCCCTTGGAGGCGTGCGCGGTCAGCAGCCGCACCGTCTCCCCCGCCGCGGCGCGGGCGGCGCCGGTGTCGCTGGGCAGCTCCTGCGCGGAGAGGTGGGCGAGGAAGGCACGGACGTCGGCCTTCGGCAGCCGGTCGACGAAGCCCGCCGCGGCGTCGAACAGCGCGACGACGGCATCGAGGTCGCGGTCGGCGACCGCTCCGGGCGGCCCGCCGGCGGCGCTCGCGCGGGCCCACTTCGCGGCCAGCCCGCTGGCCTGCCACATCGCCCACAGCACGTCCTCGGCGGTGCCGTCCTGGGCCAGCGCGAACCGGCCGGCGCCGAGCACCGCCGAGACGCGCAGCGCCGGGCGGGCGACGTGGTCGGGCAGCGCCTCCAGCAGCGCGTCGTCCTCCAGCGCCATCGCCAGCGGGGCGCCGCGCTCGGCGGCGTCGACGCCCCGGCGGGCCAGCTCGATCCGGACGGCGCGGCGCAGCCGGCGCAGGTCGAGCACGGTGGCGCCGCCGAGGGGCGAGGCCAGCAGCGCCTCGGCCGCCGGCTCGTCCAGCCCGGTCGGGACGCCGTCCGCGGGTTCGGTGCCGGGCCGGGGCAGCAGCGCCCGGAGCGCGCCGAGGAGCGGGGCGACCGCCGGCTGCCCGGCCAGCGGCAGGTCGTCGGAGGACACCCCGATCGGCACGCCCGCGGACGCGAGGGACCGGCGCAGCGGACCGAGCGCCGCGGCGGTGCGCACGATCACGGCCATCTGCGACCAGGGCACGCCGTCGAGCAGGTGGGCGCGGCGCAGCCGGTCGGCGAGGTAGACGGCCTCGATCGCGGCGGAGCCGAAGACGTGCACCTCGGCGGCGCCCGGGTCCGGGGACTCCCCCGCCGCCAGGCGACGATGCTCCCACGGGCCGGGCAGCCCGTCGGCGACCTGCCGGCTGATCCGCAGCAGCTCCGCGCCGGACCGGCGGGACACCCCCAGCGACACCCGGCCGGCCGGCCGCCCGTCGGTGTGCAGGAAGCGGTCGGGGAACTCGCTGATGCCCCGCGGCTCGGCGCCGCGGAAGGCGTAGATCGACTGGTCGGGGTCGCCGACCGCGACCAGGTTGCCGCCGCGGCCGGCGAGCAGCGCGAGCAGCTCGACCTGCGCCGGATCGGTGTCCTGGTACTCGTCGACGAACAGCCAGCGGGCGCGCTCGCGCTCCTGCCGGAGCAGCTCGGCATCGCCGTCCAGCTCGAAGATGGCCTGCCGCACCAGCTCGGCGGGGTCGAACCCGGACGCGTCCCCCCGCCCGAAGGTCGAGAAGGCGGTGACCGCCTCGTACTGCTCCTGGAAGGCGGCAGCGTGCACCCAGTGCTCGCGGCCGGTCTCCCGCCCCCACGCCGCCAGCTGATCGGGGGCGACGCCGCGCTCGACCGCCCGCAGCAGCAGCTCGCGGAGCTCGGTGCGGAAGCCCTCGGTGCCCAGCGCGGGCGCCAGGTCCGCCGGCCAGCGGACCGCGCCCTCCTCGTCGACGTCGCCGCGCAGCAGCTCGGCGATGACGGCGTCCTGCTCGGCCGAGGTGAGCAGCCGGGGCGGCACGTCGCCGCGCAGCAGGGCCGCCCGGCGCAGCACGCCGTAGGCGTAGGAGTGGAACGTGCGGGCCAGCGGCTCGCGGATCGTCTGCCCGACGCGGGTGGTGATCCGCGTGCGCAGCTCGGCGGCGGCCTTGCGGCTGAACGTCAGGACCAGGATCTGCTCGGGATCGACGCCGGCCTCGATCCGCGTCGCCACCGCCTCGACGATCGTGGTGGTCTTGCCCGTGCCCGGCCCGGCAAGCACCAGCAGCGGCCCCGCCGGATGGTCGACGACGGCCTGCTGCGTCGGGTCGAGCGACGGCGGCGCGACGCGCGGCCGCTCCCCCTGCACGAGCCGGTAGACCGGCGCTCCCCCCTGTGCCACCTCTCGATGGAAGCACGCCGCACCGACAGTTCCGGTGCGGACGGGACGGGCGGGGGGCGCCCGTCCCGGCTCAGGCGAGCGCGGCCTCGCGGAGCGCGGCCTCGACCATCAGGCCCGCCGCGGTGGTCAGCCAGCCGGCGACCTGCAGGAGCGGCCAGGGGCCCTCGTCGTCCAGGGACGCCGTGGCCGCGACGAGCCCGGCCTGGGCCACCGCTCGGCATGCGATCGCGTTCATGGGCCGGAAGTCGGCAGATCCGGGCCGGAGCTGTAGCGGTGACCTCCCGCCGGTCACTCCTCGGCCAGCCGCCAGGGCTGGACGGCGATCGCCTCGGCGTCGGCGCGCGCGAGCGTGCCGACCGCGACCAGCCGGTCCAGCACGTGCGCCTGGCGAGCCTTCGCCAGCTCCGGGTGCACCAGCGGGTCGTAGGCGCTGGGCGCCTGCACGAGGCCGACGAGCACCGTCGCCTGCGCCCAGTCCAGCTCGTCCGGTGCGAGCCCGAAGTAGCCGCGCGCCGCGGCTCCCACGCCGTAGAAGCCGTGCCCGAAGTAGGCGGCGTCGAGGTACATCCGCAGGATGTCGAGGTTGCTCCACCCGCGGTCGATCTTGACCGCCAGGACGACGGCCCGCGCCTTGGCCAGCGGATCGGTGGCGCCGTCCTCGTACAGGATCCGGGCCAGTTGCTGGTGCAGCGTGGAACCGCCGCGGTCGCGCCCGCTGACCAAGCCCAGCGGCGCCCGCAGCGCGCCCCGCCAGTCGATGCCGATGTGATCGGCGAAGTGGCTGTCCTCGGTGGCCAGCAGTGCGGCGGCTATCCGCGGGGGCACCTCGGCTGCCACCGGCGTCCCGGCGAAGGCGGCCAGCCGCGCGTCCACCCGCGCCCGGGCGTCGCCCACTCCGGGGGTGGCCGACCAGGCGGCGCCCAGCGCGACCGCGACCACCACGACCAGGGTCACGACCAGCCGGCGGCCGCGCCGCACCCAGCGGACGGGACGGGCGGAGGGAGCACTGCGCTGCGAGCTCAGGTTCTGCACCCCCTCATCCGATCGCGCGGGGCCCTCCTCCCGCGTCGTCCCGGTTGATGATCGTGCTCGACGCCGCGTCATCCCTGGGGACGACGTCCGTGTCGCGGTCGGGCCAGCCGACGGCGGCGAGGTCGATCCGGCCGTTGCGCATCGGCACGCCCTCGCTCGCGAGCAGCTCCAGTTGCCGGACCCGGACCGGCTCGGCGACCGTGCCGTCGGCCCGCACCACCCGGAACCAGGGCACCGCTCCCCCGCCGGAGCTCAGCGCCCGCGCCACCCGGCGCGGGCCAACCCCCACCAGCCGGCCGATCGCGCCGTAGGTGCTGACCCGCCCGCGCGGGATCTGCTCCACGACGTCGAAGACGGCCTCGTCCACGTCGAGCACGGCGTCGTCCACCCGCGCATCGTGCCCGCCCGACGGGCGGCTCAGAAGTCCTTGCGGCCGAAGCGGGCCAGGAGGCGGGTCTGCGGCCGAGCCGACGCCGACACGTCCAGCGGCGGGTCGAAGAACCCCGGCAGGCCGTCCTCCGGCAGCTGCTCGCCCAGGATCAGCGCCGCCGTCACCAGTTCGCCGTCGAGCTCGGTGTCGCCGCCGGTCGCCCGGGCCAGGTCCCAGGCGTGCACCGTGAGGTCCGCGGTCATCTCGAGGATGTACTGCCCGGCGGGCGTGGGGCCGCGCTGGAGGTGCACGGTGTGCCGCAGGGCGTCGTCCTGGGCGAAGGCGGTCAGCGCCCCGTCGGCGGCGGTCTCCCACCCGGTGAGCGGGTCGTCGCCCAGGAGGTCACCGGTGTCGTCGGGGAAGCGCCCCTCGGCGTAGGGCTCCCCGGCCAGCAGGGGCACCGCCCACAGCTGCTCGCTGATCAGGTGCGCGACCAGGTCGGCGACCGTCCAGCCAGGGAGCGCCTCGTCCTCCCACTGGCCGGGTTCGACGGCGTCCACCCGGTCGGTGAACTGCGCCTGCGCACGCTGGAAGAGCTCGAGCAGCTCGACATGGGAGAAGTCGGCCATGCCGCCAGTGAACATGCCGACGGCCCGGCCCGCCTCCCCGGGGGAGGGCGGACCGGGCCGTCAGATTGAGCAGGAGGGGCTCAGTAGGTGGGCAGCGCCTTGTCGATGCGCGTGGCCCACGAGGTCACGCCGCCCTGCACGTGGACGGCGTCCTTGAAGCCGGCGGCCTTGATCGCCGCCAGGACCTCGGCCGAGCGCACGCCGGTCTTGCAGTGCAGCACGATCGGCTTGTCGTTCGGCAGCTCGGACAGCGCCCGCCCGGAGAGGATCTCGTCCTTCGGGATCAGCCGCGCGCCCGGGATCGAGACGATCTCGTACTCGTTGGGCTCGCGGACGTCGATCAGGTCGAACTCCTTGCCGGAGTCCATCATGTCCTTGAGCTCGTCGACGGTGATCGTCGAGCCGGCCGCCGCCTCCTGCGCCTCGACCGAGACGACGCCGCAGAAGTTGTCGTAGTCGATGAGCTCGGTGATCGGCTCGCCTTCCGGGTCCTTGCGCACCTTGATCGTGCGGAAGGTCATCTCCAGGGCGTCGTAGACCATCAGCCGGCCGAGCAGCGTGTCGCCGATGCCGGTGATCAGCTTGACCGCCTCGGTCGCCTGGATGGCGCCGACGGTGGCGCACAGCACGCCGAGCACGCCGCCCTCGGCGCAGCTGGGCACCATGCCGGGCGGCGGCGGGACCGGGTAGAGGTCGCGGTAGTTCGGGCCGTGCTCGTTCCAGAAGACCGACACCTGGCCGTCGAAGCGGTAGATCGAGCCCCACACGTAGGGCTTGCCGAGGAGCACGCACGCGTCGTTGACCAGGTAGCGGGTCGCGAAGTTGTCGGTGCCGTCGACGATGAGGTCGTACTGGCTGAAGATCTCCATCACGTTCTCGTTGTCCAGCCGCGTCTCGTGCAGCCGGACGTCGATCAGCGGGTTGATCTCCTTGATGGAGTCCCGCGCGCTCTGGGCCTTGGACCGGCCGATGTCGGACTGCCCGTGGATGATCTGGCGCTGCAGGTTGGACTCGTCGACGGTGTCGAACTCGACGATGCCGAGGGTGCCCACGCCGGCCGCGGCCAGGTACATGAGCACCGGCGACCCGAGACCGCCGGCGCCCACGGCGAGCACCTTGGCGTTCTTGAGCCGCTTCTGCCCGTCCATGCCCACGTCGGGGATGATCAGGTGGCGGCTGTAGCGGCGGACCTCGTCGATGGACAGGTCGGCGGCGGGCTCCACCAGAGGTGGCAGGGACACGATTGCTCCTCGTTCGGTCGACAGCGGCCCGCGACGGGGCCGTCGTTCACGCTTCCCAACAGCGTGACAGCCGGGAACCTTCCCGCCCGACGCAGCCCCGTCGTCCCGGCGCCGAGCGCGGGGTCCGGCACGCCTGACGGCCTGCCGAGAGGTGCGGTTCCCCGCGCTCGGCGGGGCTGTGGACGAGCGAAGCGGCGCGAGGCGCGGTCGCGCCAGGCTCTCCCGGTGCACCCTGCCCGGCCCACCCCGCTCCGTGGCCGGGTCTTCCGCGGTCGGGACGCCGTTGCGGCCGGCCTGCTCACCCGGCGCCAGCTGTCCTCGCGCGCCTGGCGCCGGCTGTACCGGGGGGTCTACGCCGATGCCGGGTTGCCGCACGACCACGCCGTCGCCCTCGCGGGCGCCGCTCTCCTCGTGCCGTCGAGCGCGGCTTTCAGCGGCCGGTCCGCCGCCTTCCTGCTGGGCGCCGAGACGCTGGTGGACGACGGGATGCCCGTCGAGGTGACCGTGCCCGAGGGCGACCGCTTCGGACCCGTGACGGGTCTGCGCATCCGCCGCTCCCCCCTGCCGCCGTCGTCGGTCCGCACCGCCGGCCGGTACCGGTGCACGACACCGTCAAGGACGGCGCTCGACATCGCGCGCTCCGAACCGCTCCCCGGTTCGGTCGTCGCACTCGACGTGCTCCTGGGGCGCGGTCTCCTGACGCCCGGCGAACTGGACGAGGCGGTGACCGCGCTCCCGACCGGGCGAGGGTGCCGCCGGGCGCGCCGGGCAGCGGAGCTCGCCGACGAGCGGGCGGAATCCCCGCCGGAGAGCGTGCTGCGGGTCCTCCTGCGCCTGGCCGGACTGACGCCGGTCCCGCAGTTCGTGGTCCGCGACGCCGACGGCCGGTTCCTGGCGCGGGTGGACCTCGCGTTCGTGGCCGAGCGAGTGGCGGTGGAGTACGACGGCGCCTGGCACGGACAGCCCGGGCAGCTGGCCCGGGACCGGAGACGCTTGAACGGGCTGGTCGCCGCGGGCTGGCGCGTCGTGCACGTGACGGCGGCCGACATGCACCGGCCCGACACCATCCTGGTCACGATCCGCGCGGTGCTCGCCGAGCGCGGGGATCGACACGCCTGACGGACAGCGGAGGGGTGCAGTTCCCCGCGGTCGGCGCCGAGCGCGGGGCTGGGGGTCGGGGTTAGGGGTAAGGCCAGGCGTTCTTCGTGCAGCCCTCCAGGCCGAGGGTCTGCTGCTGCATCACCGGGGCGAGCTGCCCCGGGCCGGGACAGGGTGGGTGCGCCCGGTTCCCGAGCGCATGCCCGACCTCGTGGTTGACGACGTAGCGGCGGTAGGTCTCGACGTCGCCCTCGTAGTGCGGCACCGCCGTCATCCACCGGGCGAGGTTGATGACCGCGCGCTCGCCGTAGCGGCAGGAGGTGTAGCCGCCGGTGCCCACGCCGGGGCAGTAGGTCTCCATGCTGCCGGGGCTGACCAGCGACACCCGGAAGTCGAACTCCCCCGCCGATGCCGCGGTGACCCCGACCCGCTGGAAGGACATGTCACCGCGCCCTCCCCAGGAGCGAGAATCGGCGAGCGTTCCCTCGACGGCCTGGGCGAAGACGGCGCCGTCCACCTCGATGCCGTCCTCGACCTCGACGACGAAGCGTCGCAGCGGGCCGCTGCCGTACACCGGGGAACTGCCGTCGACGACCGAGACGGTGCCGGCGCCCTGCTCGACGTAGGTGTCGGCCTCCGCGCGGGCCGGCTGCTCGCTCGGCTCGGCGTCTCCCTGGGCAGGAGCCGCGGGGGGCGTGCCGGGATCGGGCAGTGCCACGGCGGCCGGGGCGTCCTGACTGCTCGACAGCCCTGCCTCGCTGCTGGTCGCGCCGACCTCGGCGCCGGGCGTCGCGTCGACCGCGACGTCGACCAGGGCGAACAGGGTGACCAGGGTCAGGAACGGGATGGCGTAGGCCCGCCAGCCGTACCGGCGGACGAAGCCGCGGACGGGGCCCTCGGGCGTCCGGGCGCGCGCCCGGCCACGGACGGGGTCCGCCGCAGCGGCCAGCGGCGCGGGGCGGACGCGGACCGGCCGGCCCGGGCCACCGGAGAGGTCGACCCGGCCGTCGGTGCGGCGTCCCGACACTCCGACCTCCTGGCTCTGCTCCGATGTCCGGAGTCAGGGTCTCACGCTGCGTGGCGTGGCGGCCGCAGCCGGAGACGCCGGTCGGGCTCAGCCGGCGGGCAGGGCCTCGAGCATGCCGAGCACGGCGCGCGCGGTCGGCTCCGGCGCCTCGAGCATCGCGACGTGGCCGATGCCCTCGAGGATCCGCAGCCGCGAGTCGGGGATCGCCGCCGCGAGGCGCGGGGCCATCGCCGGGTCGACCAGCCGGTCGCGGTCGCCCCAGACCACCAGCGCCGGCCGCTGCAGCGAGCCGGCCATCCGCCACGCGTTGGCCCGGCCGACCCGCAGGTAGGAGGTGATGAGCCCGCGCATCGTGCCGGCCAGCGCACGATCGGCCCACGGCTGCTCGGCGCGGGCGCGCATCTCCGCCACGGCCTGCTCGACCCGTTCCCTCGGCACCCGGTCGGGCTGCCCGAAGCACATGCGGATCATGGACCGGACGTTCTGCTCCGGGGTGATCCCGGCCAGGCGGCGCTCGGCCAGCGACGTCGCTCCCGGCAGCAGCAGGAGCAGCAGCGCGCGGCTGAACGCCGGCGGCACGCGGTAGACCGGCATCGCCGGGGAGATCAGCGTCAGGGAGCCCACGAGGTCCGGCCGCCGGGCGGCGACCAGCAGGCTCGCCAGCCCTCCGAGCGAGTTGCCGAGGAGGTGCACCGGCTGGCCCTGGGCATCGCCCGGCTGCTGCCGGATGTGCTCGAGGACGTCGACGACGGCCCGCACGTGGCCGCGGATGGAGTACCGCCCCCGCGGCGGCGGCGTGGACTGCCCGAACCCCGGCAGGTCGAGCGCCCAGCCCTCGAGGCGGACGGCGAGCAGCGCGGCGAGGTCGGTCCAGTTCGTCGAGGCGCCACCCAGGCCGTGCACGTAGAGGGCGCGCTCGCGCGGGGCGCCGTCCCGGCCGCCGTCGACCGGCCCGGTCCACGGCGTGCACCGCACGAAGACGTCCCCGCCGCCGACCGGCAGCTGCCCGCCCGGCCACGGCGGCAGCAGGGTGCCCAGCCCGGGCAGGGCGGTCGAGGAGTCGACGGCGGGATCGGCGGCGGCCAGGGCGCCGTCGCCGTCGGCGCTGGTCATCTCGGACATCACCTCGACGGTAATCCAGCGCCGATCGCGCGATGGCGGAGAGCGAGCCGCCGGTAGCATCCCGGTGCCATGCAGCCCTCACGCCCAGCCCCCGCCGCCAACCGGCGCACCGCCCGACTGCCGCGGGGGGCCCGGCGCATCCAGCTGCTGCGCGCGGCGCAGGACGTGTTCGTCGCCCAGGGCTTCCACGCGGCCGCCATGGACGACATCGCCGACCGCGCCGGGGTGAGCAAGCCGGTGCTGTACCAGCACTTCCCGGGCAAGCGGGAGCTGTACCTGGCGCTGCTGGAGGAGCAGGTCTCCGAGCTGGCCGACCGCGTCGCGGAGGCGATGGCCGCCACCGACAACAACCGGGCCCGCGTGGACGCCGCCGTCGGCGCCTACTTCGACTTCATCGACGCCGAGGGCGAGGCGTTCCGCCTGGTCTTCGAGTCCGACCTGCGCAACGACGCCGACGTCCGGGCGATCGTCGACCGCGGCACCGGCGCGTGCGTCGAGGCGATCGCCGAGGTCATCGCCGCCGACACCGGCGCCGACGCGGAGCGGGCGCTGCTGCTGGCCTCCGGGCTCACCGGGCTGGCCGAGGCCAGCGCCCGCTGGTGGCTGCCCCGCAAGGGCACGGTCTCGCGCGACGAGGCCGTCGCCCTCATGTCCTCGCTGGCGTGGCGCGGCATCTCCGGCTTCCCGCGGGTCGATGGCGGCCTGCCGCTCGACTGACGTTCGCTGTCGGCGCACCCGCTCCGGCGGCCCGTCACCCTGCGGCTGGACTAGCGTTGGTCCCAGTCGCGCGAACCGAGGAGGCATCGCCCACGTGGAAGTCAAGATCGGCGTCCAGCACTCCCCCCGGGAGCTGGTCATCGACAGCCCCAAGACCCCTGACGAGATCGCTGCGGAGGTGTCGGCAGCCATGTCCGGCACGACCAAGGACGGCCTGCTGACCCTGGTCGACGAGCGGGGTCGTCGCGTCGTCGTCCCCGTCGACCGCATCGCCTACGTCGAGATCGCGCAGCCCGACCAGCGGCGGGTCGGCTTCATCGCCGGCGCGCAGTAACACTGTCGGCCTCCGGCCGACACCGCGACCAATGGCCGTCCCCGACGGTCGTTGAGCCGCTGCGTCGCGGCTGCGCGGGACCCTCCGGGCCCCACTCGCCACGACAGAACCGAACGACAGAAGGGGACGTCTCCGCTACCGCGGAGACGTCCCCTTCGTCACGGGTTCAGACCCAGGGTGGTCATGCGCTCGGTGTGCGCGCTGGTGATCCGCTCGATCAGCCGGCCGACGCCGGCCAGGTCGCCGGTCCCGGTGATGATCAGGTCGGCCAGCCCGTCGTGCTCGGCGATGACCGCCTGCGACCGGCTGATCGCCTCGCCCACGAGCCGCCGTCCCCACAGGGCCAGCCGCCCGGCGAGCCGGCGGTCCGCGACGATCGCGGCGCGGACCTCGCGGACGGCGAAGTCGGCGTGCCCGGTGTCGTCGAGCACCTCGAGCACGAGCAGCCGGTCGGGCTCGGGCAGGAAGGCGGCGATCTCGCGGTAGAAGTCCGCGGCCAGCCCGTCACCGACGTAGGCCTTGACCAGGCCCTCGAGCCAGGTGCTCGGCCGGGTGCTCTCGTGGAAGGTGTCCAGGGCGGAGGTGAACGGGGCCATGGCCGCGGCCGGGTCGGCGCCCAGCTCCACCAGGCGGTCGGTGAGCCGCACGTGGTGGGCGATCTCCGCGGCCGCCATCCGGGCCAGCGCGGCACGGCCGGTGAGGGTGGGCGCCAGGCGGGCGTCCTCGGCCAGCCGGTCGAAGGCGGTCAGCTCCGCGTAGGCCAGCACGCCCAGCAGGTCGACGACGGCTCCGGGCTCGGGCTGGCTCACACAGGTCTCCTGGGACTCGGGGCTCGACGTGGGCGGGGCGGCACGCCGTCCCGGGCGAGTGGGGCAGACCACATCATGCGTGCGGCGCCGCAGAGGCTAACCCGTGCCCGCGCTACCATGGGCGCCGGTGGACCACACGGTTCACCGTGAACACGTGCGCTGACGACCGTCGGACGACGCCCCTGCCGGGGCCGTCTCCCGGGCAGGTCCCGCAGGGACGCCCGGTCATGCTGGCCGCGTCGGCGCTGGAACCGATCCCGCGACAACCGACGCGGGGCAGGTCCGACGCTGCGGATCCCCGCCGCCGGAGCCGGCCCCCAGCAGACCAGAGGCGAGACCGCTGACCTCCACCGAGAACACTCCCCCCACGTCCCCGGCCGTCGCCGAGGTGACCGCCCTCGAGCACGCCGAGACCGGCGCTCCCGCTCCCGAGGAGCTCGAGTCGCAGGTCGAGGAGCTGGGCGGCGCCCCCGTGGCGCCCGACAGCCCGCTGTTCAGCGACTTCGACGTGCACCCCGACATCGTGGCCGCGCTGGCCGACGCCGGGATCCACCGCACCTTCGCCATCCAGGAGCTCACCCTCCCGCTGGCGCTGGCCGGGCACGACCTGATCGGCCAGGCCCGCACCGGTACCGGCAAGACCCTCGGCTTCGGCGTCCCGATGCTGCAGCGCGTCGTCCCGCCGGCCGAGGGCGGCGACGGCGTGCCCCAGGCGCTGGTCGTCGTCCCCACCCGTGAGCTGTGCGTCCAGGTGTCCCGCGACCTCGCGACCGCCGGAACCAAGCGCGGCATCCGGGTGCAGGCCATCTACGGCGGGCGCGCGTTCGAGCCGCAGGTCGAGTCGCTGCGCGCCGGCGTCGAGATCGTCGTCGGCACCCCCGGGCGGCTGCTCGACCTGGCCCAGCGCGGCGACCTGATCCTGGGCAAGGTCAAGGTCCTCGTCCTCGACGAGGCCGACGAGATGCTCGACCTGGGCTTCCTGCCCGACATCGAGCGGATCCTCGCGATGGTCCCGGACAAGCGCCAGACGATGCTCTTCTCGGCGACCATGCCCGGCCCGATCGTGACGCTGTCCCGCTCGTTCATGACGCAGCCGACGCACATCCGCGCGCACGGCAACGACGAGGGCTCGACGGTCCCGCAGACCACGCAGTTCATCTACCGGGCGCACAACCTCGACAAGCCCGAGCTGCTCTCGCGCGTGCTCCAGTCGCGCGACCGCGGCCTGGTGATGGTGTTCTGCCGCACCAAGCGCACCGCGCAGAAGGTCGCCGACGAGCTGGTCGACCGCGGGTTCGCCGCGGCCGCCGTGCACGGTGACCTGGGCCAGGGCGCCCGCGAGCAGGCGCTGCGCGCCTTCCGCAGCGGCAAGGTCGACGTGCTCGTCGCCACCGACGTCGCCGCCCGTGGCATCGACGTCACCGGCGTCAGCCACGTCGTGAACTACCAGTGCCCCGAGGACGAGAAGACCTACGTGCACCGGATCGGCCGCACCGGCCGGGCCGGCAGCACGGGTGTCGCGGTCACGCTGGTCGACTGGGACGACATCCCGCGGTGGCAGCTGATCAACAAGGCGCTGGACCTCGGGTTCGACGACCCGCCGGAGACCTACTCCACCTCGCCGTGGGTCTACACCGACCTCGACGTCCCCGAGAACGCCAAGGGCCGGCTGCCGCGCTCGCAGCGCACCCGCGAGGGGCTGGAGGCCGAGGTGCTCGAGGACCTCGGCGAGACCGGCAAGCGCAACCGTCCGACGACCGCCGCCGACCGCGGCTCCTCCGACCGTGGCCCCCGCGGCCGGTCCGAGGGCGACGGCCCCGCCGGCGACGAGGGTTCCTCCAGCGCCGGGAAGAGCCGGCCGCGTCGCCGCACCCGCAGCGGCACGGGCGCCGACGGCGAGACCACGGCCCCGGCCGGGTCCGCCGCTCCGCAGGGCGCCGAGGCCGGCGCCGAGGGTGGAGCCGACGGCGCCGCCGGTGGCGACGCCAAGCCGCGCCGCCGTCGTCGCCGTCGTGGCGGCGCCGGGCGCGGTGGCGCGGAGCCGGCCGCCGGCGCCTGATGCAGCGGTCGACGGTCCGCCCGCCCCTGCGGGTGTGGGTCTGGATCGCGGCCACCCTGGCCGTCGTCGTGGTCGCCGCGCTGCTGTGGCGCGGCTCGGAGGCGGCGGCCACCGACAGCACGACCGCGGCACCGGCCGGCGTCCCCGCGGGGGCGCCGGCCGGTGACCTCTCCCCTGCCTGGTCCGCCGGCGGCCGTCCGCCTGCCGACGTCGTCGAGGAAGGCCGGGTGCTGCTCGGCTCGGACTCCGGCGTGCGCGCCCTGGATCCGCTGACCGGCGACGAGGCCTGGCACTACACGCGCAGCAACGCCCGGCTCTGCGGGCTGACCGTCACCGACGGCGTGGCGGTCGCGGTGTTCCGCACCGCCGACCGCTGCGACGAGGCGGTCGCCCTGGACGCGGCCACCGGGGTGCGGACCTGGACGCGCAACCTCAGCCTGCGCGGCGACGCCGTCCTGACCTCGACCGCCTCGATCGTGCTGGCCACCAGCCCCACCGGGGTGCTGACCTTCGACCCGGTCGGCAACAACGTGCGCTGGCGGGCCGGGGCGCCAGGGGGCTGCACGTGGCTGTCCGCCGTGGCCGGGGACACCGGGGTCGCGGTCCTGCAGCGCTGCGCGGGCGCCCAGGTGGTCCAGCTCCGGCTCTACGACGGCTTCGACGGGTCCGAGCACTGGACCGTCGACGTCCCCGTGCCGGAGGACGTCGACGTCGCCCTGCTCGGTGCCGACGCGCTCGTCGGCCTGCGGGTGGGCGGTGAGGTCCGGCTCTTCGCGCCGGACGGCGCTGCGCTGCGGGCCACCCTCCCGGCGGCGCCCGGGGACACCGTGCAGCAGACGACGGCGGCCGGGCTCGTGCTCGTCCGCGTCGGGGGCACGCTCTCGGCGGTCGACCCGGCCGGCGGCGCGGTGCGCTGGACCGCCCCGGCCGACGGGCTGCCCGCCGCGACCGGCGCCGACGGACCGGAGGTGGTCGTGCCGACGGCCGACGGGTTCGTGCGCCGGGACGCGCGGACCGGGGACGAACTCGGCCGCTGGGCGGCCGGCGAGGTGCCCCCGGACGGGACGGCGACCGTCGTCGGGCCCGCCGTCGTCCTCCGGCTGGCCGACGAGGTCCGCACCTACCGGTGACCCCGCGTGACGGGGACCGGCGGAGCGCGGTTCACTGGGGAACATGGCCCTGCCCTCCGGTCCCGACCCGTCCCCCTCCGTCGCGCCCACGGATCTGCGCCAGCTGGCCGATCACGGCGCGGCCGCCCGCACCTTCGAGGGCGGCGCGGGCCCGCTCGCCGCGCTGGACACCGGGCCGGCGTCCGAGGGCACGGTGCTCATGGTCGCGGGCTACACCGGGAGCAAGGAGGACTTCGCGCCGCTGCTCGCGCCGCTGGCCACCTCCGGCTACCAGGTCGTGGCGATCGACCAGCGCGGCCAGTACGAGTCGCCCGGCCCGGACGACCCGGACCGCTACTCGGTGGCGGAGCTCGCCGAGGACGTCGTCGCCGTGGCCCGCGTGCTCGCGACGGAGACCGGCGGAGCGGTGCACCTGCTCGGCCACAGCTTCGGCGGCCTGGTCACCCGCGCCGCGGTCCTCACCGTGCCCGAGCTGTTCTGCTCCTTCACCCTGCTGGGCTCGGGTCCCGCGCAGCTCACCGGCGGCCGCGCGGAGCTGCTGGACCACCTCGCCCCGCTGCTCGAGTCCGGGGGCGTGCAACTGGTGCACGAGACCATGGAGCAGCTGGCGATGACCGACCCCAAGGCGCAGGCGGTGCCGGCGCCCACCCGCGAGTTCTACGCGCGCCGCTTCCTGCGCAACTCCGGGGCGGGGCTCCGGGGCATGGCCGACGCGATGCTCGCCGAACCGGACCGGGTCGAGGAGCTGAAGGCGACCGGCCTGCCGGTGCTGGTGGCGCACGGCGAGGCCGACGACGCGTGGATGCCCCACGTGCAGGCGGAGATGGCCCAGCGGCTGGGCGCGCGGCACGAGGTCATCGACGACTCGATCCACTCCCCCGCCGTCGAGAACCCACCGCGCACGGTCGAGATCCTGTGCGACTTCTGGTCGAGCGTGCCGGTCGGTCGATGACCCGGCTGCCCCCGCGGACGGAGTGGACGGCCGAGGAGGACCGGCTGGGCTTCTTCGGCCCGGACAGCGTCACCTGGCGGGTGCACGCCGACCCGTCGTTCTCCGTCGGCGGGCTGCGCGCCCTGCTGCTGCAGGCGCTGCACCCGGTGGCGATGGACGGCGTCGCGCGCAACTCCGTGGGGTTCACCGAGGAGCCGTGGCCGCGGCTGATCCGCACCGCCACCTACGTCGACACGCTCACCTTCGGCACCCGCACCGAGGCGGTCCGCGCGGTGGCCCGGGTGCGCGGCATCCACCGCCGGCTCGGCGGGACCGAGGAGACCACCGGCCGCAGCTACCGGGTGGACGATCCGGACCTGCTGCTCTGGGTGCACTGCTGCGAGGTCGACTCGCTTCTGACGGTCGCCCGACGTGCCGGCCTGCCGCTGACCGACGAGGACGCCGACCGGTACGTCGCCGAGCAGGTCACCGCGGCGGCGCTGGTGGGCGCCGACCCGGACGACGCGCCCGCCTCGGTCGCCGAGCTGGCCGCCTACTTCGAGCGGATGCGCCCCGAACTGTCCGCCACCCCGGCCGCCCGGGACGCCTACCGCCTGGTCGTGCTGCCGCCGATGCCGACGTGGGTGCGCTACCTGACCCCCGCCCAGCCGGCGTGGGGCGGGCTCGCCTCGCTGGCCGTCGCACTGCTGCCGGCCTGGGCCCGGCGGCTCTACTCGCTCCCGGGCCTGGGGCTGACCGATGCCGCGGCCACCCCCGCGCTGCGGGCGTTCCGGCAGGGACTGCTCCTGCTGCCGCAGCGGGCGCAGCGCTCGCCGATCGTGTGGGCCGGGTACGAGCGGGTGGGCGCGCAGCGGCTCAGCGCCTGAGCCGGGCGGTCAGTCGCGGAACGGTGCGACGCCGGTACCGGCGGCCATCAGTGCCTCGAACTGCTCGGGCGCGGTGGTACAGGCGCCGATGGGCGTCGTCTTGTTGGTGCCGTGGTAGTCGCTGGACCCGGTGACGATCAGCCCGAGGTCCGCGGCCAGGCCGCGCAGGTGCCGCCGCTCGTCGTCGCTGTGGTCGGGGTGGTCGACCTCCAGGCCGAGCAGGCCGGCCTCGGCCATCACCGCGATGGCCGCGTCGTCGACGACCCGGCCGCGCTTGGTGGCCAGCCCGTGCGCGAACACCGGCACTCCCCCGGCGGCCCGCACCAGCGCGATGCCGTGCCGGACGTCGGTGTCGGCCTTGCTCGCGTAGTAGGGGCTGCGGTGGTGCAGCAGGGTGGCGAAGGCGGCGTCGACGGACGCGACGACGCCGGCGCGCACCAGGGCCCGCGCGACGTGCGGGCGGCCGACCACGCCGCCGGCGGAGGCCGCGACGATCTCGGCCCACACCACCGGGTAGCCGTCCGCGGCCAGCGCGTCGACGATCCGCTCCCCGCGGCTGAGCCGCTCCTCCCGCAGCCGGGCCCGCTCTGCGGACAGCGCTGGGGAGTCCGGGTCGAACAGGTAGGCCAGCAGGTGCACGCTGATCGGCGGCTGGTCGTCCGGGAACCACCGGCAGGAGAGCTCCATGCCCGGGACGACGGTGAGCCCGGCCGGGCGGGCCTCCCGCGCGGCGGCCCAGCCGTCGGCGGTGTCGTGGTCGGTGAGCGCGACGACGTCCAGCCCGGCGGCCCGCGCGGTGCGCATGAGCTCGGCCGGCGACTCGGTGCCGTCGGACACCGACGAGTGGGTGTGCAGGTCGATGCGCATCAGCGCCCAGCCTGCCGCACACGGGGCCGGCGCACCCGGCGGAGGGCGCTCACTCCGGTGGCCTCAGCGGCGGGATCGGCTCGGTGTCGCGCCGGGGGGCCGGGGCCTGCGGCGATCGCTCGCTGTCCGGGTTGCCCTCGTCGTCGCCGGCCGCCGCGCCGCCCCAGTCGGCGCTGAACAGCAGGCCGCTGACCTCCTTGTAGACGTGCTTGGCGTCGGGCATGAAGGTGATGTGCCGCAGCGCCTGGTCCTGGCCGGCGGACTCGAACCGGAAGCTGCCGTAGCCGAGGATCTGGCCGAAGAAGGTCTCCTCCCAGGTCAGATCGGTGATCCGGCGCAGCGGCAGCAGCGTCACGGTGCGCACGATGACGCCCGAGGTCAGCAGCACCCGCCGCCTCGTGACGATGAAGTGCCGCATCCACCACTCGCCGACGCGCAGGGCGTAGTAGACGAGCGCGCCCAGCACCACGACCAGCCCGACGACGCTGGTCACCGCGTTGTCGGGGTCGAGCAGGAGCAGCCAGCCGCCGAGGGTGAACACCGGCAGGAAGCGCACCGTGGGCTCGACGAGCACGGCCCAGTGGCGCCGGGTGGCCAGGACGACGTCCTCGCCGGGCAGCAGGTACTTGTCGGCGTCCTTGCCGGCGCGGGTCGGGAGGACCGGGGGCGCGTTCACGCCTGGCCTCAGGTGAGCGAGCCGACGAACTCGGAGAGGGACGTCGCGGCGTCCCCGAGGGCGTTGCCGGCGTTGCGGACCATCTCCGCGGAGCCTTCCGGGTTCTGGATGACGTACCAGACCACGAAGGCGACCAGGAGCCAGGTGAGGACCTTCTTCAGGTTCACCGCCACCTCCGAGGGGGCTCGAACGGGCAGGCCGGAAGGAGCTCCGGTCTGCGTGGGAAGACCCGCCGGACATGCGGCGGACGCGTTCGTCCCATGGGTAACACAGACCTCACGGGCACCGGTCGCGACGCGCCGATCATGAACCGAGGCGGCCCGGTCCGGCCGGCCGCGCGTCAGGTCCCCGGCAGGAGGTGCTCGCTGGGCGGGCCCAGCGGGAGGTCGGGGTAGATGCGTTCGCGCAGGTCGAGCAGCCGCGGCTCCTCCGCCAGCAACCACGCAGCGTTCATCGGCCAGGTGACCAGCCACAGCCAGACCCCGTAGGCCTCGCCCACGAAGGCGGCACGGTCGTCGGTGGTGGGGACGGCCCACAGCGGGGCCCGCTGGCCGGCTGCCTGCACGGCAACCGACGACGGTCCGGAGATGACGTCCCCCGGGTCGAGCCCCGGCAGCCCGGCGTAGCCGCAGCCCACCCCGGTCCCCGGTTCCTCGGCGACGAGCACCAGTTCGGCGGAGCCGCCCAGCGGAGCGGGACCGGCGGTGTCGACGACGATCGCGCGGGCGCCCGGTTCACCGCCCCACGCCAGCCCGGTCACCGACCAGCCGGCGGGCATCGGATCGGGCACCCAGGCGGGCACCCGTGCGTCCGCGGTGACGGCGGCGATGGCGTCGTGCGCCACCAGCACGGTGTGGTGCAGCGGCGTGACGGCGCCGTGCAGATGGCACCAGGCCTGCGCGCTGGCCCCAGGCCGGACCTTCAACGGCTCGCCGCAGCGGGGGCAGACCGGCGAGACGCTCATCGGGCATAACCGTCCTGTGACCGGCGGCAATCGTCAAGCGCGGGAGCAGCCCCGTAGCGTGCCGGTCATGCCTGCGGATCTCCCGGTGGTGCCGTGCGTGGGTGCGGTCGTCGTGGACGACGCGGGGCGGCTGCTGCTGATCCAGCGCGGCCACGCCCCGTCGGCCGGGCTCTGGTCGGTCCCCGGTGGGCGCGTCGAGCCGGGCGAGACGCTCCCGGAGGCGGTCGTGCGGGAGGTGCGGGAGGAGACCGGCCTGGACGTCCGGCCGGGCGCCGTCGTGGGCCGGCTCTCGATCCCCGGGGACGGCGTCGTCTACGAGGTGACCGACTTCGTGTGCACGCTGCTCGGACCCCCGGCGGAGCCGGTGGCCGGGGACGACGCGGCGGACGTGCAGTTCGCCGACGCCGCCACCCTGGACCGGCTGCCGTGCACGCCGCGCCTGCTGGAGACGCTGCGCGCGTGGGGCGCGCTGCCGGCCAGAGGTTCCTGACCGCCGGCCGGCTGCGCGCCCGGGAGCTCAGCCGCGCGGGATCGGGGTCGGGCGGCCGGGCTGCTCGCCGCCCCGGGCCTCGCCGTAGGAGCGCTTGGGCACCATGACCTTGCGGCGGAAGATGCAGACGATCGTGCCGTCCTGCTTGTAGCCGATGGTCTCGACGTAGACGACGCCGCGGTCGTCCTTGGACTTGGACTCGGTCTTGTCGAGGACCGTCGTCTCGCCGTAGATCGTGTCGCCGTGGAACGTCGGGGCGACGTGCCGCAGCGACTCGACCTCGAGGTTGGCGATGGCCTTGCCCGAGACGTCGGCGACGCTCATGCCGAGCAGCAGCGAGTAGATGTAGTTGCCGACGACGACGTTCTTGCCGAACTCGGTCGTGTTCTCCGCGAAGTTCACGTCCATGTGCAGCGGGTGGTGGTTCATCGTGATGAGGCAGAAGAGGTGGTCGTCGTACTCGGTGACGGTCTTCCCGGGCCAGTGCTTGTAGACCGCCCCGACCTCGAACTCCTCGTAGTACCGACCGAACTGCATGGACCGCTCCCGACTCGACGCGCGCGTGGACGGGTCGTGATCCTACGGACGCCCCTCGGCCGCGCACGCCGAGAGCCCCGCGCGGGCGTCGCCGGGAGCCCGGCCGGTCAGAGCAGGGCACCGATCCGGGCGGCCATGTCGGCCTCGTGCTGCTGGTAGGAGCCGGCCACGCTGCTGAGCAGCCCGCCCATGCCGTTGAGGGCGTCGCTGAGGCTCTGGGCGGAGCGACGCCACTGCTCGTAGAGCTGGGTGAACTGCACCGCCGCCTGGGAGTCGGTCCAGCCGTCGAGCACGGACGAGTTGATGTTCCCCGACAGGGTGGCCTGGCGAGCGGTGCTCTCCGCGGCCTCGCTGCGGCACTGCCCGGCCATCGACTGCAGCGTGGCGATGTCGACCTTCATGGCGTTTCCTCCTCCGTCCCGGGACCGTCCCGGTCGCGGCGAACGGTAGGTCGGCGAGCTCGCCGACGAGCCCGCTCGTCCACAACCCGCCCCGTTGTCCACAGACCCGGCCGGCACGGCCCGCCGAGCCCGGCCGAACCGGCACCATGCGCCGGTGACCACACCTCCGGCGGGCTCCCGGCCCCCGCGTACCTCCCGGTGCTGGACGCTGCGTGGCGAGGAGGGCGCTGTCGACGTCGAGGTCGTCGCCGCCGACGACCAGCGGCTGGCCGATGTGCTCCCGCTGCTGCGGCGGGCCCTGGGCGTGCCGGTCGCCGAGCTGTGGGACGGGTCGTCGCCCCTCGGCGGGGAGACGTCCCTCGGCTCACCGCCCCTGCGGCACGGTGCCCTCCTCGGGGTGGCGGGACCGTCCGCACCACCCTCGCCCGACGCCAGCCCCCTGGAGCTGCGGGTGCTCGGTGGACCGGATGCCGGCCGCGGTCTCCCGCTCGGCCGGGGGCTGCACCTCGTCGGGCGGGACGGGGCGTGCGGCGTCCGCCTCGCCGATCCCGACGTCTCGCGGCAGCACCTGGAGATCCGGGTCGGCGACGGGGAGGTCGAGGTGCGCGACGTCGGCTCGACCAACGGCAGCCTGCTGGCGGGCGTCCCGCTGGACGACCGGCTCCGGCGGTGGCCGCCGGAGGCCCGGTTGCGACTGGGCGCCTCGACCCTCGCGATCAGCAGTTCCTCGGAGCCACCGGCGGTGCTCGAACCGACCGCCGGCGGGCGCACCCGGGTCCGACCCCCGCACCGGCTGCGCGTGCTGCGCGAGGAGCGGGAGGTGACTCTCCCCCGTCCTCCGGCCGACGCGCCCCGACGCCGGCTGGCGTGGGTCGCCGTCCTGCTGCCGGCTGTCGGCGGGATCCTGCTGGCCTGGCTCCTGCGCACGCCGACGTTCCTGTTCTTCGCTCTCCTCAGCCCCCTGGTGGCGCTGGGCACGTGGGCGTCGGAACGGTGGTCCGGACGGCGCAGCAGCAGGCGCGAGCGCGCCGCCTACCGCGAGGAGCTGGCGGCGGCCCACCGGGAGCTGGACGACGCGGTCGCCGACGACGTCCGGGCCGCCGAGCAGGAACACCCCGACCCGGCGACGATCGCGGCCGCCGTGCGCCGCCGCACCGCCCTGGTCTGGAGCGGTCGCCCGCAGGCCGGTGGACCGCTGGTGGTCCGGGTCGGGACGGGGCCGGGCCCGGTGCGGGTCACCCGGATCGAGGACGACGGCCGGCGGGAGCGTGCGGTCGCAGAGCACCTGCCCGTGACGGTGGACCTCGCGGCCACCGGAGGTCTGGCGCTCGTCGGCCCGCGGGCGCAGTCGCTCGGTGTGCTGCGGGCGGTGCTCGCGCAGCTGGGCGCGCTGCATCCGCCGGACGGCGTGCGCCTGCTCCTGCTGACCTGCCCCGAGCACCTCGCCGACTGGACCTGGGCCCGGTGGCTGCCCCACCTGCCGGCCGGCGCGGTGCACGTGGTCCCCGATGTCCCGCCCGGTCGGCCCGGGGACGACACGGCCCCGCATGCGTGGGCTGCGGCGGCGTTGGCCGGCACCGCGGGCCGCCCGCTGGTCGTCGTGGACCGGCGGGTCGACGGGCGGACGGCGGCACTGCTCCGCGCCGCCCGGGGCGCGGGCGTGGCGGTCCTCACCACGGCGGAGCGGTCCGGCGAGGTCCCCGTCGCGGTCGACGCCACGCTGACCCTCACCGGCGAGACCGCGAGCTCCGCCGTCCTCGCCCAGGACGGCGCCACCGACCGGACCGCCGTGCTCGTCGACCGGATGGCGGCCGAGCTGGCGGCGGAGCTGTCCCGCGGGCTGGCCGACCTCGTGCCCGCGACCTCGGCGGGCACGCTCCCTGCCGACGTCCGGCTGCTCGAGCTCCCCGGGTGGGCGATGCGTCCGGACGCCCGGGGCGTCGCCGGAGGTCGGTGGCCGGACGACCGGAACGCCCTGCGCACCGCGCTGGGCCGCTCCGTCGACGGGCCGGTGGAGATCGACCTGTGCCGCGACGGGCCGCACGCCCTCGTCGCGGGGACCACCGGATCGGGGAAGTCCGAACTGCTGCAGTCACTCATCGCCGGGCTGGCGCTGAACCATCCCCCGGAACGCTGTTCCTTCCTGCTCGTCGACTACAAGGGCGGTGCCGCCTTCGCCGAGGCGGCCCGGCTGCCGCACACGGTCGGGCTGCTCACCGATCTGGACGGGTCGGCCACCGCGCGCGCCCTCCGGTCCCTGACCGCGGAGCTCTCCCGGCGCGAGGCCCTCCTGGCCGCGCACGGCGTTCCGGACCTCGCGGCGCTGCCCGCATCCGTCGACCTGGCCCGGCTGGTGATCGTGGTCGACGAGTTCGCCACCCTCGTCGAGGAGCTGCCCGGATTCATACCCGGTCTGGTCGGCATCGCGCAGCGCGGTCGTTCGCTCGGGATCCACCTCGTGCTGGCGACGCAGCGCCCCGGCGGGGTCGTCTCCCCCGAGATCCGGGCCAACAGCACGCTGCGCATCTGCCTGCGCACGACGGACGAGTCGGATTCCCGCGACGTCGTGGGCACTCCTGCCGCGGCCCACCTGCCGGTCCACCTCCCCGGCCGGGCGATCCTGCGGACCGGCAGCGCCGAGCCGCGCGTCCTGCAGGTGGCGCGGGTGGCCCTCCCGGGCCCGGGTGCGCGGAACGCGGCCGAGGTGCGGCGCTGGTCCTGGCCGTTGGGGAATCCGCCCGCCCGGCGGCCCGCTGCCACCGGCACCACGGACCTGTCCCGACTGGTCGAGGCGCTGTCCCGGGCGGCGGAGGTGCGCGGCACGCCGGCCCCGCACAGACCCTGGCAACCACCCCTGCCGGACCTGCTCCCCCCTCAGGACGTCGACGGCCGCACGGCCGGGCGGTCCGCGGAGGGACCACCCAGCCGACTGACGATCGGCCTGGTCGACCGGCCCGACCGGCAGTCCCGCGAGCCCCTGGAGCTCGATCTCGCCGACGGAGGTGGAGTGCTGGCCGTGGGCGGTCCGCGCAGCGGCCGGAGCACGCTCCTGCGCACCGTGCTGCGGTCCGCAACGGCCCGGCTCGGGCCCGGAGAGCTGCACGTCCACGTGCTCGACGCCGGAGGCGGCGGCCTCTCCGCCGAGGCGGCCGCGCTCTCCCACACCGGCACCGCGGTCGGCGGCGCCGATGCCTTCCGGACCGTCCGGCTGGTGGACCGGTTGAACCGGGAGATCGACGTGCGACGGGCCACGCCGGCGGCACGACCCGGTCCGCTCCTGCTCCTCCTCGTGGACGGGCTGGAGGCCGTCGGGTCCCTGCTGGACGAGTCCGAGCCCGGGCGCGGGTCCGATGGACTGCTGCGGTTGCTCCGGGACGGTGCCGCGGTCGGGCTGACCTGCGTGCTGACCGCGGACCGGGCCGCGCCCGGCGGGCGACTGGCCTCGGCCGCACGGATGCGCCTGCTCCTCCCTCTCCCCGACCGGGCCGACTACGCCGTCGCCGGGGTGCCGGGCCGATCCGTCCCGGCGTCCCGGCCGCCCGGCCGGGCGCTGCTCGGCGAGGACGCGCGGGAGTGCCAGCTGGCGTTCCCCGGCCCGCCCGCCCCGCGGATCGACGGCCCCGTCGCCGACGGGGCGCCACCCGTCCGGATCGTCGAGTTGCCGGCCGACCCGGCACTGCCGCCGGCACCCGGGCCGGTCGCGGCCGCGGACCCCGGGCGGTGGCTCCTGCCGATCGGCCCCGGCGGTGACGACGGGACACCGCTCGAGGTCGACCTGGGCCGCAGCGGCGGCCTCCTGGTGGTCGGCCCGCCGGGCAGCGGCCGCACGTCCGCGGTCGAGGCATGGGCGCGACGGCTGGCCGACGCGGGGGCGGAGGTCGCCTGGTTGGCGCCGCCCCGGCCCGGGGGTCCGACCGACGCGCCGGGTGGGTACCTCGATCCGGCCGATGCCCGGGCCGTCGCCGCCTGGGTCGACGGGCTCGACGGACGCCGCGGGGTACTCGTCGCTGACGACCTCGGCTCCGGACCGGAGTGCGGCGGACTGGCGGGGCTGCCGCCGCTGGGCGCCCGGAGCGGGCTCGCCCTCCTGGCGGCGGGGAGCCCGGCCCAGCTGATCAGCCACTACCAGGGGCCGGTGGCCGCGCTCCGCCGCGCGCGCACCGGCCTGCTGCTCTGCGCGAGCCCCGCGGACGCCGAGACGCTCGGCATCCGGCTGCCCCGCCTACCGCTGCCCGCGCGGCCGGGCAGCGGCTGGCTGGTCACGGACGGCCGCGCCGAGCGGGTCCAGGTCGCCCGGGTTCCGCCCGCGACGGTGCCGGCGGGCTGACGGTGCGCGCCTCAGAGCAGCTCGAGTGCCGCGCCCAGCTCCTGCGTGGCGTACCAGCCCAGCTCGTGACCCTCCGCCTGGTCGACGACGAACTGCGCGTCCTCGCTGCCCAGGTCGGCCTCGAGGACCACGTTCGTGGCGGCCCGCACGTCCTCCTCGGCGTCGCTGCCGTCGATGTGGGCGCTGGCGACGTCCCGCATCCGGACGTCGACGCCGATCCGTACCGCGCCGCGCTCCACGTGCGGATCGTCCATCGGGCTCACCTGGTCGTCCGGCACGTCCGCGGCCAGCACCACCCGGCGCCGGGGAGCGGTCGGGTCGACGTCGAGCAGGCGGAGGCTCGCGCGGGCCGCGGTCAGCAGCGCCGCGTACTCCAGCTCCTCCTGGTCGGCCTCGGCGTCGCTGCGCTCGTAGAACTCGCGGAGCTGCGGAGTGACCGCGAACGCCGTGTGCGGGCCGGCCAGCAGCCCCTCGTCCACCAGCGTCCGCAGCACGGTCGTGGTGGCCGGCAGGTACACGCGCACGCCGGATCCCTCCTGTCGACGATGGGAGGACGACGGTATCCCGGAGCGTGCGCCGGCAGCCCCGGCGGGCGGTCCACGACGTGGTCCACGACGTGGTCCGGTGGAGTCCGGCTCCGGTCGCGACCGTCAGCCGGCGGTCTCGACCAGCTCCGCCACCTGCTGCCCGATCAGGTCCGCGAGGACGTCCACGTCCCCGACGGTGTCCCGGTCGGCGTTGAACCCGAAGAAGACCGTGCCGTTGTAGCTCGTCATCCCGATGGACAGCCCCTGCCCCCGCGCCAGCGGCACGACGGGGAAGACCTCGAGCATCCGGCCCCCGGCGGCGTAGAGCGGCACCTGGGGGCCGGGCACGTTGGTGATCACGAGGTTGAACAGCCGCCGGGAGAGACCCCGCGCCGCACGCGCGCCGAGGGCGTGCAGGGTGGGCGGCGCGAAGCCGGTCAGCGCGATGAGACCGTCGGCGGTCACGGAGCGGCCGGGAACGCCGACGCCGCGCATCGCGTATCCGAGCCGGGCCAGCCGGACCCGCGGGTTGGGTTCCCCCACCGGCAGGTCGACGAGGTGCGAGGTCACCCGGTTTCCCCAGCCCGGCTCGTCGTCCTGGAGCGACACCGGCACCAGCGCCCGCACCGAGGTGCCCGCGACCACCGGCTCGCCACGGGAGAGCAGCCACTCCCGCAAGGCACCGGTGAGCACGGTCAGCAGGACGTCGTTGACGGTGCCACCGTGCGCCGCGCGCACCCGGTCCAGGTCGTCGATGCGGGCGCGGGCCACCACCACGCGTCGTGCCCGCCCGACCGGCGCGTTCAGCGGGCTGTGCGGGGCCGGCAGCACCGTGGACCGCACCGCCCGGAGCAGCCCGCCCGCCACTCCCCCGACCCGCGCCGCCGTGGACCGGACGTCGGTCACCGCGGCCCGCGCAGCGCCCACCATCGACGAGGGGCGGCGGACGTACTCGTCGAGCGCCTGCAGGACCAGCTCGGCCCCGCCGGGCGCGCGGGCCGGCTGCCAGTCGGCCGGCTCGGGCGCCGCGGCCGCCGGATCGACGTCGAGCAGCACCTGCCCGATGTCGATCGCGCTCAGCCCGTCCACCAGCGCCGGGTGCGTCTTCGTCATGACCGCCACCCGGTTCCCGCTGAGCCCGTCGATCAGGTACGCCTCCCACAGGGGCCGGTTCCGATCCAGCGGCCGAGACGCCAGCCGGGACACGAGGTCCAGCAGCTGCGCCTCCGTGCCCGGCCGCGGCAGCCCGGAACGCCGCAGGTGGTAGGCCAGGTCGAACTCGCGGTCGTCGACCCACACCGGATCGGCGAGGTGGCCGGGCACCTCGACCACCCGCTGCCGGTAGCGGGGCACCAGCGCCAGCCGGGCCGCGACCAGCGCTTCCAGCGCGTCCAGCCCGCCGGGTGGCGTCTCGAGCACGAGCACCCCGCCCACGTGCATGGGAGTGGCCGGCTCCTCCAGGTAGAGGAACGAGGCGTCCAGCGGGCTCAGCCGCTCGACCATGGCACTCCTCACGGGTAGGGACGGAAGGTCACGCTACGACGGCAGACGGTCCGCGGACACTCCACCGGTCAGCCCGTCTTCCGGGCCCCACGCAACCCGCGCCGCCCCGACGCCGGCTCGGGCACCTCGACGAGGACGGCCGCCATCGCCCGCAGCTCCTCGCGCAGCGCCGATCCGGGCGCCACCTCGGCGAGCGTCCGTCCCGCGGCGAGCGCCGCATCCGTGGCCCGACGGTCGGCGGAGAGGAAGAACGCGACCTGCCGGCCGGCGAACCGCTCGAGCGCCGTCGCGATCTCCCGACGCGGATCACCCGGCACCGGGCCGCGCCGCACCTGGTTGACGACCACCACCGGATCCACGTCCGGGAGCACCTCGCGCAGCTCGTCGAGCGCCCGCACGCTGCGCTGCAGGGCGACGGGATCGGCGCCGCTGACGCACAGCACGGTGTCGGCGGCCTCCAGCACCGCCAGCGTCGCCCCGTTGCGGCGGGGCGCCGCGGTGTCGAAGGAGAGCTCCTCGTCGTCCTCCAGGTTGAAGGCGCAGTCGACGACGGTCAGCTCGGCCAGCCGGCGCGCCTCCTCGAGCACCGTCGTGACCGCACGCGGACGGAGCTCCGGCCATCGATCGGCCCGGGCCAGCCCGGTGAGCACGCGCAGCTCGGGCCGCACCGCCCACGCCAGGCGCACCAGAGCCGCCGCGTCGAGGGTGCCCGCGCTCGCCTGGCGGGCCGCGCCGGCCAGCCCTGGCGAGTCGTCGAGCAGTCCCAGGACCTGCGCGACCACCCCGCCGTAGACGTCGGCGTCCACCAGCAGGGCGGACACTCCGAGCCGCGCCGCCTCGTCCGCCAGACCGACCGCGACCGTCGTGCGGCCGGGAGCACCCGTCGGGCCCCACACGGCGACCAGCCGGCCCGACCCCAGCGGGCGCTCCCGATCCGCCGACGGCGCGCCCAGCGCCGGCAGCGCCGCCTGCGGGTCTGCGACGTCGCGGGGCGCCGCCGGGGCGCCCGCAACCGCCTCCCGCAGCGCCTGTGCGATGACCCCGGCCTCGGCGTCGGCCGGGAGCACGTGCGCCACGCCCAGCTGGCGCAGCCGGTCGGCCGCCCGGTCGTCGCCGGGTTCCACCAGACCGACGACCGCCACACCGGAGGCGGTGAGCCGGGCCACCGCGTCGCCGTCCAGGCGGCGGAGCTCGGCCGAGAGCAGCGCGGCCTGCCCCGTCCCGGTCGCCGCGGCAGCGAGCAGCTCGGACACGTCCACGCAGCGCCGCACCACGGTGACGCCGTGGTCGGCCCGGTCGAGCGCGCCCACCAGCGCGGACTCCCATGCGGCACCGGTGACCGCGGTGAACACCTGCACGGCCATCAGCCGTTCGGTCCCGCCGCCGACGGCGCCCGGCCGGCCTCGTCGGCGTTCCCCTCCACCGACTCGTGCACCACGACCACGAGCGGCCGGCCGGCGATCGCGGCGAGCACCGCGGCGGCCTCGTCCTCGGCGACCGACACCACCACCTGGACCGTCGCGGTCGGGGTCGACAGGACGCCGTCGGTCCGGCCGGACAGGGCCTGGACCGGCGCCCGCACGACGACCGGCGTCACGCTCCCGCCCGTGGTCGTCGTGGCGCCGACCGCGGGGTCGGCCACCGCGTAGACGTCGACCAGCCCGCCCCGCCGGAGGCCGGGCGGCACGAATCCGGCCTGGACCGGCAGCGCCACCTGCACCAGGTCGGCCGGCTCCTCGAGGGCCGAGGCGGGGAGCAGTTCACCCGACCGGACGGCGCGCGCGAGGGCGCGGCCCGCCGGACGCGTCGCCGTGGACAGGTAGGCGTCCGCGGCCTCGTCGAGGCGCACGTCGACGGCGACCAGGTCGTCCGCGCCGAGCTCGGTGCCGGCGGCCAGGTCCCCGGCCGCGGCCCAGACCGGCACGGTGGCGTCCGCGCCACCCACGATCCGGGCACCGAGCAGCACCGACCCCAGGACGAGCAGGATCCCGAGCAGCAGCCGCAGGTCCAGCCACCGCGGCGGGCGGACCCGGCGCGGTGCCGGGCCGGCGGCAAGCGGGCTCGTGGGTGGCGGGGCGGGCCGGACGGCGGTCACGGTGCAGATGGTGCGTCAGGAGTGCGCCTGCCCGCTCCCGTCATCCACACGTTCGGGTGTGGACGGCTCTCACAGGTCACCGGTGCGGCTGACAGACTGGCGGCACCGGATGGAGAGGACCCCATGCCCACGCCCCGCTTCCTGACGCTGGACGACGTCGCCGAGATCCTCAACGTCTCGTGGTCCCAGGCGTACGCCCTCGTGCGGCGCAAGGAGCTCATCGCCATCCAGATCGGCGGGCGCGGCCAGTGGCGGGTCGAGGTCGACGAGCTCGAGCGCTTCATCCAGCAGAAGTACGCCGAGGCGCGCGCCGGCACGGTGCCGCCGCCCGCAGAGCCGGACGAGGCCGCCGAGGCCACCGCCGACAGCTCCGGGGCCACCCCCTCGGCCTGACCGCGCCTCCCCCGGCTCAGCCCGGACCGGGCAGCACCGAGCGCACCACGACCACGGCGTCCAGGACGACGGTGCGCACCCCCTGGACCGCCTCCGCCCGCCGGTGCAGGTCGGCGGCGTGCTCGGCGAGTTCCACGTAGTCGGCGCCCACCCGGTCGATCGTGCCCACGAGCGACGTGCCGTCGTCCAGGACGATCTGCACCGCGGCGCGGTCGCGCGCGAGACCTCGCAGGGCACGCCGCAGATCCAGCCGGCCCCGGACCGGACCGACCTCCTCCGCCGGCGCCGTGCGCCGCCCGAGGCCACCGATCGCCCGCACCGCAGCGCTCGCCACCAGGTTCTCCCGCCCCTGGTCGTCCACCAGGAGCAGCCAGTCGCTGCCCACGTCGCCCAGCGTCCCGGCCACCGGGCCGGCTCCCCGGCACTGCAGCACGACAGGTGCGCCGAGGGCGCCCGCCACCCGGTCCGCCCACCGCAGGGCACCGACCTCGTGCCGCACCCGGGACGCCGTCTCGGCCCGGTCGGCCGCGTCCTGCTCGGCCTCGAACCGTGCCTCCAGATCCGCGAACAGCTGCTGCCACCGCACCGGCGCCACCTCCGCATCGCAGCCTAGATCAACTCGTTCACTTGCGTTTGCGTGCATTTGCTTGTTTTAGTGAGCACTCACCGAGCGCGAGGAGCGACATGTCGGGCCGACGACTGACCGGGACGGCGATGGCCATGGCCGCCATCGCCGGAGTGCTGGCCGTGCTGACGCCGCCCTTCCGGGAGATGACCGCGGCGGTGCTGGCCGCCCAGGACACGGTGGACACCACGGGCGCGGAGACGGTGCTGACCGCCGCCGCCGGGCTGCTGGCCTGGGGCGTGTGGGGATGGGGAGCGCTCGGTCTGGTCCTCACCGCCGTGGCCGCGCTCCCCGGCGCGGTCGGTCGGGTCTCTCTCGTGCTGGTGCGGGTCGTCCTGCCCGGCGCAGCACGTCGCGCAGCCGCCCTCGCGCTCGGCCTCGGTCTCGGTCTCACCGGTCCGCTCGCGGGCACCACGCTCCTGGTCGCGACCGCACCGGCAGCCGCCGCCGGGCCGACGCCGGCCGGCGTCCCCGACTGGCCCGCCCCGGTGCCCGCCGCCCCGGCCGGCGGACTCCCGGACTGGCCCGAGGCGCTCGCCGCGCCCGCGGCCGGCAGCCACGTCGTCGTGCGCGGCGACTGCCTGTGGGACATCGCCGCCGCAGGCCTGTCCGACGGGTCCGGCCGGACGCCGTCGGCAGCCGAGATCGCCCGGGCCACGCACTCCTGGTGGGCCGCGAACGCCGACGTCATCGGGCCCGATCCGGACCACCTCCTGCCCGGACAGGTGCTTCGCCCGCCGCCGTGAGGCGCCGCGTCCTCCGACCCTCCCCCGACCGCCCCTGACCCGGGAGTCCCCATGACCGCACCCGTCCACCCGTCCCCCGGTGCCGCCGCCGCCCGGTCCGTCCCGGCGCCGCCGTCCCTCCGGCTGGTCCGCGTGCCGACGCCCCAACCCCCGCTGCAGGACCGGCGCCTGCCGGTCCGCCTGGTGGTCCCCGGCGTCGCCGTGCCGCGGCCGCCGCACCGGCCCGGTCCGCGTCCCCGGCTCACCGGCGGCGCGTTCCGGGACGACGAGTTCGGGCCCACCTGGTCAGTGCGTGCCGATCTCCCCGCCGCGGGCGAGGCCGGGCGGCGGATGGTGACGCTCACGCTCGAGGTGCTGGCCGGCCGGCGGCCGATCGGTCAGCTCCAGGCCCTCACGTCGCCCGGGGTCTTCGCGGCGCTCGCCGGAGGCCGCCGGCCCCGCTGGTGCACCGAGGGCACCGCTCCGCTCCTCGTCGGCCCGGTGCACGTCTGCGAGCCGGTCGACGGCGTGGCCGAGGTCAGCGCGGTCGCCCACCGGGGTGGCCGCCCGCACGCGGTCGCCGCCCGGCTGGAGGGCATCGACGGTCGCTGGCGCTGCACCGCCCTGCAGATCGGCTGAGCCCCAGGAGCAGCCCGGACAGCACGACGCCCCGCGGACCCGGAGGTCGGCGGGGCGTCGTCAGGTCAGCGGATCAGGCGCCCGCAGCCCCGTGGCACTGCTTGTACTTCTTGCCCGAGCCGCAGGGGCAGGGCGCGTTGCGCGGGGTCTCCTTGGTGCCGCTGACCGTCGCCGTCTTCGCGGCCTTGGCCCGGCCGGCGTCCTTGGCCGAGGCGTCCAGGCTCGGCGCGGAGTAGGTCAGGTTCTCCGGCGGGCGAACCTCGTCCAGGCCCTTGACCTGCAGCTCCGGCCCGGTCCCCGACGGGGACGGCGTGCTGACGACGGGAGCGGCGGAGGCGGCGGCCGGCTGGGCCTTCCGCGCGGTGCCGGAACGCCGCGCCGTCGGAGCAGCCGCCGGCGTCGCGCCCGCGTGGGTGTGCCCGGCGTGGGCGGCCTCGGCGGCCTTGGCCTCGGCGGCCTGGCGGGCCAGCACCCGCGCCGTCCCCTCCTGCGCCGCGGCGAGGGCCTTGGCCTCCGCCTCGTCCTGCTTGGCCTTGGCCTCGGCGTCCTGCTCCTCCTTGGTCTTCACCTCGAGGTTGAACAGGAAGCCGACCGACTCCTCCTTGATGCCGTCGAGCATCGCGATGAACATGTCGTAGCCCTCGCGCTGGTACTCCACGACCGGGTCGCGGTTGGCCATCGCGCGCAGGTGGATGCCGGCCCGCAGGTAGTCCATCTCGTAGAGGTGCTCGCGCCACTTGCGGTCCATGACGCTGAGCAGCACCCGCCGCTCCAGTTCGCGCATGACCTCGGAGCCGAGCGCGGCCTCCCGCGCCTCGTAGGCGCGGGCCACGTCCTCGAGCATTTCGCTCTTGAGCGCCTCGGCGGAGAGCTCCGCCTGCTCGCCACCGCCCAGGCGCTCGACGACCTCCTCGACGGTGACGCCGACCGGGTAGAGCGCCTTGAGCCCGGTCCAGAGCTGGTCGAGGTCCCAGTCCTCCGCGTAGCCGGCCTCGGTCGCGCCGTCGACGTAGGCGGCGACGACGTCGTCGACCATCGAGCGGAGCTGCTCGTGCAGGTCGGCGCCCTCGAGCACCTTGCGGCGCTCGTCGTAGATGACCGTGCGCTGGCGGTTGAGCACCTCGTCGTACTTGAGGACGTCCTTGCGGACCTCGAAGTTCTGCTGCTCCACCTGGGTCTGCGCGGACTTGATCGCCCGGCTGACCATCTTCGACTCGATCGGCTGGTCGTCGGGCACCCGGAGGGTGGTCATCATCGACTCGAGCATCGGGCCGTTGAACCGGCGCATCAGGTCGTCGCCCAGGGAGAGGTAGAACCGCGACTCCCCCGGGTCGCCCTGCCGGCCGGAGCGGCCGCGGAGCTGGTTGTCGATGCGGCGGCTCTCGTGCCGCTCGGTGCCCAGCACGTAGAGGCCGCCGGCCTCGACGACCGCCTCGTGCTCGGCCTTCACCTGCGCCTGCGCGGACTCGAGCGCGTCGTCCCAGGCCGCCTCGTACTCCTCCGGCGTCTCCGCCGGGGAGAGCCCGCGGGCGCGCAGCACCTCGTCGGCGATGAACTCGGCGTTGCCGCCGAGCTGGATGTCGGTGCCTCGGCCGGCCATGTTGGTGGCCACCGTGACCGAACCCGCCCGTCCGGCCATGGCGATGATCGCCGCCTCACGGGCGTGGTTCTTGGCGTTGAGCACCTCGTGCGGGATGCCCCGGCGCAGCAGGAATTTCGCCAGCACCTCGGACTTCTCGACGCTCGCGGTGCCGACCAGGACCGGCTGCCCGTGCTCGTGCCGGTCGGCGATGTCGTCGACGACGGCGTCGAACTTCGCCGTCTCCGTCTTGTAGATGACGTCGGCGCGGTCCTCGCGGACCATCGGCCGGTTCGTCGGGATGGGGACGACGCCCAGCTTGTAGGTCTGGTGCAGCTCGGCGGCCTCGGTCTGGGCCGTGCCGGTCATCCCGGAGAGCTTCTCGTAGAGCCGGAAGTAGTTCTGGAGGGTGATCGTGGCGAGGGTCTGGTTCTCGTCCTTGATCTTCACCTTCTCCTTGGCCTCGATGGCCTGGTGCATGCCCTCGTTGTAGCGGCGCCCGGAGAGCACGCGACCGGTGAACTCGTCGACGATGAGGACCTCGCCGTTCGTGACGATGTACTGCTGGTCCTTCTTGAACAACTCCTTGGCCTTGAGCGCGTTGTTCAGGTAGCCGATCAGCGGGGTGTTGACCGCCTCGTAGAGGTTGTCGATGCCGAGCTGGTCCTCGACGAACTCCACCCCCTCCTCCGTGACGGCGACCGTGCGCTTGGACTCCTCGACCTCGTAGTGCACGTCGCGCTTCATCAGCGGGACGATGCGGGCGAACTCGCCGTACCACTTGGCGCTGGTCTCGGCCGGGCCGCTGATGATCAGCGGGGTGCGCGCCTCGTCGATGAGGATCGAGTCGACCTCGTCGACGATCGCGAAGTGGTGGCCGCGCTGCACCAGGTCGGCCTTGCTCCAGGCCATGTTGTCGCGCAGGTAGTCGAAGCCGAACTCGTTGTTCGTGCCGTAGGTGATGTCGCAGGCGTACTTCTCGCGACGGGTGACCGGCGGCTGCCCGGAGACGATCGTGCCGACCGTGAGCCCCAGGAACCGGTGCACCCGGCCCATCCACTCGGCGTCTCGGGAGGCGAGGTAGTCGTTGGTGGTGACCACGTGCACGCCCTTGCCGGTCAGGGCGTTGAGGTAGGCCGGCAGCACGCCGGTGAGGGTCTTGCCCTCACCGGTCTTCATCTCGGCGATGTTGCCGAGGTGCAGCGCCGCGCCGCCCATGAGCTGCACGCGGAAGTGCCGCTGGCCCAGGGTGCGGGTCGCGGCCTCCCGGACGACGGCGAACGCCTCGGGCAGCAGCGCGTCGAGGGACTCCCCGTCGGCGTACCGAGCCTTGAACTCGTCGGTCTGCGCCCGCAGCTCCGCGTCGCTGAGATCGACGTAGTCGTCGGCCAGTGACTCGACCGCGTCCGCGATCTTGGAGAGTCGTCGGACCTGCTTGCCCTCGCCGGCGCGGAGGATCTTCTGGAACACCACGACCCCAGCGTAGGCGTGCCACCTGGGAACGCGGCCCCTGCGCGGTCCGAACCGCCCGCTCCGTTGCTCTAGCCTCCCGCGGGTGTCCAGGAACCCCGCAGACCTCGCCCCCGCCACGCTCGAGTTCCTGACCGAGCGGCACCTGGCGACGCTGACCACGCTGCGCGCCGACGGCAGCCCGCACGTCGTCCCCGTCGGGGTCACCTTCGACCCCGCCACCGCCACCGCCCGGGTGATCACCTCGGGCGGCTCGGCGAAGGTCCGGCACGTGCGCGCGGGGCAGGCCCGCGTCGCCGTCTGCCAGGTCGAGGGCGCCCGCTGGCTGACGCTCGAGGGGACGGCGGTGGTGAAGGACGACGCCGCCTCGGTGGCCGACGCCGTGGAGCGCTACGCCCGGCGCTACCGCCAGCCGCGGGAGAACGCGGCCCGCGTGGTCATCGAGATCTCGGTGGACCGGGTGCTCGGCAACGCGTGAGGATGCCGCGGTGGACCTCACCCTGATCGACCTGCCCACCGAGGTCGTGCGCACCGAGCGGCTGGTGCTGCGCCCCTACCGGGCCGACGACGTCGCCGCGGTGCACCGCGCCTGCCAGGACGCCGACATCCAGCGCTGGCTGAGGGTGCCGTCCCCCTACACCGAGACCGACGCCGCCGAGTTCGTCACCGAGACCTCGGTGTCGGCGCGCGCCGAGGGCCGAGGGCTGCTCACGGCGGTGGAGGCCGACGGGGAGTTCGTCGGATCGGCCGGTCTGCACCTGACACCCGGCCATCTCGGGCCCGCCGTCGGCTACTGGCTCGCCCCCTGGGGGCGGGGGCGCGGTTTCGCGGCGGAGGCGGCGCACGCCCTGGCCGAGTGGGCCCTGGGGCTGGGCGCTCCGCGGGTGCACCTGATGGCCGACGTCGGCAACACCGCCTCGCAGGCGGTCGCGGTGCGGGCCGGCTTCACCCGCGAGGGCGTGGTGCGCTCGTGCCTGGACTACCGGGACGGCAGCCGCGGGGACGCGGTGCTCTTCGGGCGGCTGCCCGAGGACTGAGCGGGAGGGGGCGCACCGCGGAGCGCACCCCCTCCCCTGGTCAGACGCCGGCGGCCTGCGCCTCGGCGACGTGCTCGGCCGCCGCGCCGTCCTGCGACACCGGGGCGAGCCGGATGAGCCCGTAGTCGTAGGCGTGCCGGCGGTAGACCACCGTCGGCTGACCCGTGTCGGCGCACTGGAACAGGTAGAAGTCGTGGCCGACCAGCTCCATCTCGTGGAGGGCCTGGTCGACGTGCATCGGTGTCGCCGGATGGACCTTCTCCCGGGCGATCTGCCCGGGCAGGTGCTCGTCCAGATCGGTCGCGGGCGCCTCGCCGGCCTGGTCCAGGTCGGGCAGGACGTCGGCCCCGAAGGAGGCGTCGACGATCGGGCCCAGCGCGGCGTTGTCGGCCGTCCGGACGCTGGCGGGGGTCCGCCGGCCGTGGTGGACGCGGCGCCGGTCGGCCGCACGGCGCAACCGGGCGTCCAGCTTGGTCACCGCGACGTCCAGGGCGGCGTAGAAGTCGGCGCCGTTGGCCTCGGCGCGGACCACGGGGCCCTTGCCGCGCAGGGTGATCTCCACGCGCTGGGCGCTGGCCGCCTGGCGGGGGTTCTTCTCGTGGAAGAGCTCCACGTCGATCCGCAGGATCTTCAGCTTCCGGTCGAACCGGTCGGTGGACCCGACCTTGTCCTCGACGAGCTGGCGGTAGTGCTCGGGGACTTCGACATTACGACCACGTACGACGATCTCCATGAGACCTCCCGGTAGAAATCCGGCGTTGGGTCGCTTCGACGCTAGTCGCTCCGTCGCGGTCCCGACAGTCGATCCGCCGATCCCGTCCGCCGCTGCCGCGGGGTCGCGGCGACGACCGCGGCGAGCACCGGCGGACCGCCCGGCCCGGCCAGCGCGGCGAGCACCGAACCGGCCTCGGTGAGGGTCGCGCCACTGGTGACGACGTCGTCGACGAGGACGAGCCGGCCCTCGACGGCGCCCGCGCCCGGCGCGAGGGCGAACGTGCCGGCGAGGTTGGCCCGCCGCTGCCCGGCCGAGAGCTCGGCGGAGTCCCGTACCCGGCCGCGGCGGCGCAGCAGGCGGGCCTCCGCCGCGGGCAGCCCCGCGGCGCGCAGCTCGCGGACGGCCCGGCCCGCGAGCTCCCGGACGTGGTCCCGCCCCCGTTCCCGCAGCGCGGCGGCGGAGCTCGGCACCGGCACGAGCAGCACCTGCCGCGGCGGCCCGGGGACGGCGGCCAGGACCGCGGCCACGGCCAGCGCCAGCGCCGTCCCCAGCGGGCGGGCCAGCTCGGCCCGGCCGCGCTCCTTGAAGGCGAGCACCGCCGGCCGCACCGCCCCGTCGTAGGCGCCGGCGGCGACCGTGGGCGGGAACCCCTCGGGGAAGCGGCGGGGCGTGGCCAGGTGCGGGCGGGCGAGCAACGCGGCGCAGCGGCGGCAGAGCGAGGGACCGGGCAGGCCGCAGCCCGCACAGGTGCGCGGCAGCACCAGGTCGGTCAGCGCGGACCACGCGGCACCGCCCACCCGTCCACCCTGCCGCCTCGGCACCCGCTGCGGCGTCCCGGCGGACGATCTGTGGACGGCGGCCCCGGCCGGCCGGTGCGCAGGCTCAGAGCGGGTAGAAGGGCGCCGATCCCTGCAGCGGTTCCTGGCCGCGCACGATGGTCAGCCAGGTGCCGTTGGACCACTGCCAGAGCGTGCCGCCGGCCACGACCAGCGGCTGGCGGCCGGGGGCAGCCCCGAGCGACGTGGGCGGGCCCGGCAGGCCCGAGGTGCGGAGCGTGGTGAGCCCCCAGCCGTCGACGCCGACCGAGTACGGCATCTCCTCCCCCGGCTCGCCGGCCAGCACCCACAGCTGGCCGTTGGAGCGCCACCCCACGTCGACGACCCGCGAGAGCGAGGGAGCCACCTCGGGGAGGTCGCGGACGGCCACCACGCCGCCCTCGTCCTCGGAGCGCACCACGGTGCCCACGTGCAGCGTGGGCGGCCCCAGCGGGCCGGCCACGACCATGGCGACGCGCGTGCCGTCCGGGGACAGCTCGATGACCTGCGCCCGGCCGAGATTGCCCAGCGTGGGTGCGCTGATCGCCTGCGCCGGGACCCCGGGCTGGACGCGGAGGATCTGGTTCCCGTCGAGGACGACCCAGGCCTCGGAGCGGGTCGCGGCCACGGTCGGTGCGCTGAAGGTCGCTCCGCGCAGCAGCGGGGTGAGCTCCTGGCCGTAGCGCCCGGTCAGCAGCGTCGCGCCGTCCGGCTCCGGGCGCACACCGACCACGGAGGTGAGGCTGCCGTCCCGGACGTCGGCCTTGACCGCGGCCGACGAGAGGCCGTACCCCGGGGACCCGGCCGGTCCCGGCGCGGGGTCCCCGGTGGCAACGGTGCGCAGGGCGCCGGATCCGTCGACGTAGTGGCCCACGGTCTCCAGCGAGGCGGCATCGGGGTCGAAGGCGGGCCAGTCGTCGGTCGTCTGCTGCGGGGGAACGCCGTCGAGCTCCAGCGGCTCGCCGTCGACGCTGATCGCCACCGAGCGGATGCCCTGGCCGTCCAGCTGGCTGAGGCTCCACACCAGCTGGGCGCAGAGCTCCTCCAGCGGTGCGCTCGGGTCGAGCACCACGTTGGTCAGGTCGACCTGGGCGGTCTGGTCCTCGACGGTGATCCGGCGCGCCAGCTGCGCGCCGAGGAGCGGGTTGCGCACCCCGGAGGCCAGCCCGGACGACGGACCCTCGATCAGCCGCTCCACCACCGCCGTGGGCTGCGCCTCGCCCCTGATCAGGTAGCGGGGATCGGGCACGAGCTCTTGGAGGGTGGGGTCGAGGAAGTAGGCATCGACGGGGTCGTAGAGCCGCTCGAAGTCCGTCTCGAGGATGACCAGCCCGTCCGGCGGGTCTGTGATCCGCCACTCGCCGTCCACCTCGGCCAGCGGGAACACGTAGGTGAAGTCGTCGTCCCCGGCGACGGTGAAGCTTCCGCGGGTGTCGACGGTGCCGACGAGCTCGGCGGTCATCCCGACCGAGCCGGCCTCGGTCGCGACCGTCGCGTAGCCGGGGCTGATGATCGTGATGGCGCCGGCGTCGGACCACGCGTCCGCCGCGTCGGGGGTGAGGTACTGCTTCGCCACGGGACGCTCCCGGACGCTGCTGGCCGCCGCGTCGACGAACCCCCGCACGATCTCCTCGGGGGTCGCGCCCGGGGCCGGGGGCAGCGGCTCGATGCCCACGCCCTGGGACGGCCGGTCCGGCGCCTGGGTGATCTGCACCGTCGGTGAGCTGGTCGGCACGATGGAGCAGGCCGAGAGCCCCAGCAGCACGGCGGCCAGCGCCGGCAGGCCCGCCCGGCGCCTCACGCCGGGCTCCCCGGGCTGCGGATGACGAGCGGGCGCAGCGGCAGCGGGGAGCTGGTCAGCTCGCCGCCGTCGGTCAGGGGCAGGGTCAGGCGGAACTGTGCGCCGGCTCCGGGCTGCCCCCACACCTGCAGCCAGCCCCCGTGCAGCCGGGCGTCCTCGAGGCTGATGGACAGCCCCAGACCGCTGCCGCCGACGCTCCGCACCCGGGACGGGTCGGCCCGCCAGAACCGGTCGAAGACGTGCTGGGCGTCCGCCGAGCTGAGGCCGACGCCGTGGTCGCGCACCGTCACCGCGGCCGCGGTGCGGTTGGCGGCGAGGGTGATCTCCACCGGCCGGCCGGCGCCGTGCTCGATCGCGTTGCCGACGAGGTTGCGCAGGATCCGCTCCACCCGGCGGGCGTCGACCTCGGCGAAGACCCCCTCCTCGGGCCGGTCCACGGTGAGCTCGCAGCCGTGCCGCTCCGCCAGGGAGTACATCCCGGCGGCGACCCGGGCGACCAGCGCTCCGAGGTTCGTCGACTCGGCCTCCAGGGTCGCGACCCCGGCGTCGTACCGGCTGATCTCGAGCAGGTCGGTGAGCAGGCGCTCGAACCGGTCCAGTTCGGCGCTGAGCAGCTCCGCGGAGCGGGCGACGTGCGGCGCGAAGTCCCCGCGCGCCTCGTGCAGCACCTCCGCGGCCATCTGCACGGTCGTCAGCGGGGTGCGCAGCTCGTGCGAGACGTCCGAGGTGAACCGCTGCTGGAGCTGGGAGAGCCCCTCCAGCTGGGTGATCTGCCGCTGGAGGCTGTCGGCCATCGCGTTGAAGCTCGTCGCCAGCCGGGCGAGGTCGTCCTCGCCGCGCACGATCATGCGCTCCTCGAGCTGGCCCTCGGCCAGCCGCTGCGCCGTCCCGGCCGCGCGGCGCACGGGATCGACCACCAGCCGGGTCACCAGGACGCCGATGCCCACGACGAACATGGTGAGCGCCAGCCCGCTGATGACCACCGTGCTCCGGATCAGCGCCAGGCTCTCGGCCTCCTGCGTCAGCGGGAACACGTAGTAGAGCTCGATCTGCTCGGTGCTGGCGGTGTCGCCCTGCACCGGCGCCCCGATGACCAGGGACGCCCGGGGCTCACCGGTGTCGTCGGGGATCTCGGCGTACCGGTAGGACTGGTTGCCGGCATCGACGTCGGCCCGGAGGTCCGCGGGCAGCGCCTGGTAGATGAACGCCCGGCTGGTTCCCGGGACCTCCGTGTCCCCGCTCCGGTAGATCATGACGACGTCGAAGTCACCGGCCGCGCCACCGCTCTGCTGCAGCGCGGTGACCGTCCTGGCCAGGGTTGCGCGCACGCTCGAGGCGTCGCCGGTGGCGATGCCGTCCACCTCGTTCTGCGCGTCGAGGACACCGGACTGGGCCTGGTCGATCGCCGCCTGCCGCTTGACCGAGAGCAGCTGGTCGCGGATCTGGCTGAACAGCACGAGGCTCACGATGATCACCACGGTGCCGGCCACGACCATCGTGATGGCGCCGATGCGGACCTGCAGCGAGGAACGCCAGGCGTGCACCGCGCGGCTCGCCCAGCGGCGGGTCGTCGACCGGACACGTCGGCGGGCGGCACCGGCTCTCCGGCGCAACCCACGGCGGAGCCGCGCGAGCTCCTGCGCGCGGGGGCTCCGCGGCCCCGGCGGCCCGGACGTGCCGGTGTCCGCCGGAGGCGTGCGGGTGGCCGTCACGCACCCATTGTCAGGGAGGCCCGGCCTTGTAGCCGACACCCCGCACCGTGAGGACGACCTCGGGCCGCTCGGGATCCTTCTCGATCTTGGCGCGCAGCCGCTGCACGTGGACGTTCACCAGCCGGGTGTCCGCCGCGTGCCGGTAGCCCCACACCTGCTCGAGCAGCAGCTCGCGGGTGAACACCTGGCGCGGCTTGCGGGCCAGTGCCACGAGCAGGTCGAACTCCAGCGGGGTGAGCGCGACCGGCACGCCGTCCCGGCTGACCTGGTGGGCGGGCACGTCGATCTGCACGTCGCCGATGGCCAGGCTCTCCGCCTGACCGGTCTCGCCGCGGCGCAGCTGCGCCCGCACGCGGGCGACCAGCTCGACGGGCTTGAACGGCTTGGTGACGTAGTCGTCGGCGCCGGCCTCCAGCCCCTGGACGACGTCGATCGTGTCGCCCTTGGCCGTGAGCATCACGATCGGGACGGTCGACTGGGTGCGGATGTCCTGGCAGATCTGCAGGCCGTTGCGGCCGGGCAGCATCAGGTCCAGCAGGACGAGGTCCGGCCGGGTCTGCTGGAAGACCCCGAGAGCGCGGTTGCCGTCGGAGACGAAGGCGGGTTCGTAGCCCTCCCGGCGCAGCACGATGCCGAGCATCTCGGCGAGGGCGGCGTCGTCGTCGACGACGAGGACACGGCCGCGGCTGGGCCCGTTCTGCGGAGCGGTGGGTGGCACGGCGACCATTCTGCGCTGACCGGCGCCGAACATGGGTGCACCCCACCCGCCCGGGTGGGGCGGATGGGGTGCAGCCGGGTGCTCTACCGGGTCAGTAGCGGTAGTGGTCGCTCTTGTACGGACCCTCGACCGGCACGCCGATGTAGTCGGCCTGCACCTTGGTGAGCTCGGTCAGCTTGACCCCGAGGGCGTCCAGGTGGATCCGGGCGACGTGCTCGTCGAGGTGCTTCGGGAGCACGGTCACGGTGGGGGTCTTGCCCTCGTAGGCGGCCCGGTTGTTCCACAGCTCGATCTGCGCCAGCGTCTGGTTGGAGAACGAGGCGCTCATGACGAAGCTGGGGTGCCCGGTGGCGTTGCCAAGGTTCAGCAGCCGGCCCTCGGAGAGCACGATGATCGTGTGGCCGTCGGCGAAGCGCCACTCGTCGACCTGCGGCTTGATCGTGGTCCGGACGACGCCCGGGGTCTTCGCCAGGCCGGCGATGTCGATCTCGTTGTCGAAGTGACCGATGTTGCCGATGATCGCCTGGTGCTTGGTCGCGGCCAGCTGCTCGGCCGTGATGATGTCCTTGTTGCCGGTCGTGGTGATGATGATGTCGGCCTTGCCGATCACCTCGTCCAGCGTGGTCACCTCGTAGCCCTCCATCGCGGCCTGCAGCGCGCAGATGGGGTCGATCTCGGTGACGATCACGCGGGCGCCCTGGCCGCGGAGCGACTCCGCGGATCCCTTGCCGACGTCGCCGTAGCCGCAGACGACGGCGACCTTGCCGCCGATCATCACGTCGGTCGCGCGGTTGATGCCGTCGATCAGCGAGTGCCGGACGCCGTAGAGGTTGTCGAACTTGCTCTTGGTGACCGAGTCGTTGACGTTGATCGCCGGGAAGAGCAGGCGGCCGTCGCGGGCGAGCTCGTAGAGCCGCATGACGCCGGTGGTGGTCTCCTCGGTGACGCCCTTGATGCCCTGGCCGATGCGGGTCCAGTACGAGCTGTCCTCGGCGATCGTGCTGCGGAGGGTGTCGAGGATGACCGCGTACTCCTCGGAGTCCGCGTCGGTGGTGTCGGGGACGACGCCGTCGGCCTCGAAGCGGGTGCCGAGGTGGACCAGCAGGGTGGCGTCGCCGCCGTCGTCGAGCACCATGTTCGGGCCCACGACCGCACCGGAGGAGTCACGGAACTCGAAGAGGCGCTGGGTGCACCACCAGTAGTCCTCGAGGGTCTCGCCCTTCCAGGCGAAGACGGGGACGCCGTTCGGCTGCTCGGGGGTGCCGTCGCCGACGGCGATGGCCGCGGCGGCGTGGTCCTGGGTGGAGAAGATGTTGCAGGAGACCCAGCGGACGTCGGCGCCGAGCGCGGTCAGCGTCTCGATGAGGACGGCGGTCTGGATCGTCATGTGCAGCGAGCCGGCGATGCGGGCGCCGGCCAGGGGCTGGGCGTCGCCGTACTCGGCGCGCAGCGCCATGAGGCCGGGCATCTCGTGCTCGGCGAGCTGGATCTCCTTGCGGCCGAAGCCGGCGAGGGAGAGATCGGCGACCTTGTAGTCGGCCTCGCCGGTGGGGGTGGTCAGCGTGCGGGTGCCAGTGCTGGCGGTCATGAAAGCTCCAGGGTGTGCCCGGCGCGGAGCCGGGCGGTGCAGTCGGATGCAGGGTCGCTTCGATCCCCGGGAACCGGGGAGAGCGAGCATGCCGAGGCTTCGGCGGGGCTCGTGCCGTTGCCCAGGATAGGCGGCGGATGCAACCCCGTCGCCCCGCGACCACCCGCGCGGGTCAGGACTCGCAGCCGACGCCGTCCCCGTCGCCGTCGAACGACGGCGAGAACCCGGGGTCGCCGACGCGGATCGGCGCGGCCCCGGCCGCCTTCACCTCGGCGCAGTTCGCGTAGGACGCCGACGCGTCCGGGAGGACCGCCGGGGCGGGTGCCGGCGGCACCGCGGCGACCGCACCGGCGGGCAGCGGCTCGTCGGGGCAGGCGCTGAGCACCGTGGCCATGGCGTCCTTCTCCGCCTGGGTCACCCAGACCCCGTAGCCGACCTTCACGGCCACCTGGCGGGCGACGTAGGTGCAGCGGAACGACGTCGCCGGCGGCAGCCAGGTGGCGGCGTCGCCGTCGCTCTTCTGCATGTTCAGCGGGCCGTCGACGGCGAGCAGGTTGAGCGGGTCGTTGGCGAACCGGGCGCGCGCGTCGGCGTCCCACTGCTGGGCGCCCTTCTGCCAGGCGTCGGAGAGCGCGACGACGTGGTCGATCTGCACGGCCTCGCTGGTGCCCTCGCCGCGCTGGAAGGCGATCGTGCGGCCCGAGTACGGATCGGCCAGCGAGCCGGTGAGGACGACGCAGTCGCGGGTACCCGGCTTGAACGTCTCGCCGGTCAGGTCGCGGGCGAGGACGTCGTTGCGGGTGTCGCAGCCGTTGCGGTCGGTGTCCACCCAGCCGTTGCCGAACAGGTCCCGGTCGTACCCCGTGCGCGGCGCACGGCCCTTGACCGCCAGCTCCGCGAGGGCCGCGAGCGCGGTGCCGGGCGGCCCGTCGGACGGGGCAGCCGCCTCGACGGGAGCCTCGGCGGACGTCTCGTCGCCGGACGTCGCCTCCACCGCACAGCCGCCGAGCAGGGCGAGCGCCAGCAGCGGAGCGACCGTCGCCCGCGCCAGCCGTCGGGTGCGGACGAGCGGACGAGCGGGCACGGACATTCCCCCAGGGCGAGACAGCAGCGCCCGGACCGTAGGCAGGCCCGCCGCTCCCCCGGTGCCGCGACACGCAGGTCGCGGCGCAGCCTCAGCTGATGTTGGTGGTGGAGCGGTAGAGCACCGCCGGGCCGCGGGCGCTGACCGGCGTCCCCGCCGGCACGAACGCCGACTCCCCCTTGCGCAGCGTCAGCGACTCCTCGGCCGACGACAGCACCGCGGTGCCCTCGGTGCAGAGCAGCAGCTGCGGGCCGCGGGTGGTGAGCGTGCCGGCCTGGTCGTCGAGCTGGCAGCGGGTGAGGTCGAAGTCCTCGACCGGGACCGGGTAGCGCAGCCCGCCGGGCCCGAGGACCGGGTGCAGCACGGGCACCCGCCCGTCGGTGAAGTCCAGCACCTCGATCAGCGCCGCGAGGTCGACGTGCTTGCCGGTCAGGCCGCCGCGCAGCACGTTGTCCGAGCTGGCCATGACCTCGACGCCGGCGCCGGACAGGTAGGCGTGCAGGTTGCCGGCCGGCATGAACACCGCCTCGCCGGGCTCCAGCTTGAGGTGGTTGCACATGAGCGAGATGACCACGCCGGGGTCGCCCGGGTAGGTCTCGGCCAGCGAGGCGGCCCAGCGGTAGGTGTTGATGAACTCCGGGTCGTGCGCGGCGACGAAGCCGGACGCGGCCTCGGCGACGGCGCTCACGAGCACGTCGCGGGTCTCCGGGGACAGCGCGATCAGCTGCGGGATCGCGGCGCGCAGGCCGCCACGGGCCAGTGCGGCGATCGTCGGCTTCAGCTCGGGCACCTGCAGCTTGGCCAGGCAGTGCAGCGACTCCTCGACCGGCCGGAAGCCGCAGAGCGCCTCGAACGGCGTCAGCGCCAGCAGGATCTCCGGCTTGTGCGACCGGTCCTTGAACGTGCGCGTCGGGGAGTCGCGCGGCACGCCGGCGGCCTCCTCGGCGGCGAACCCGGCCGCGGCCTGCTCGTTCGTGGGGTGCGCCTGCAGCGACAGCGGCTGGTCGGCGGCGAGCACCTTCATCAGGAACGGCAGCCGGGCACCGAACCGGCCGACGACCTCGCGGCCGAGCAGCAGCTCGGGCTCCGCGGCGATGGCCTTGTCCAGGGGGACGCCGTCGGAGCGCACGCTGGGCTCGTCGGGGTGCGCGCCCATCCAGAGCTCGGCGTGCGGCTCATCGGCCGGGGAGGGCAGCCCCAGCAGCTCCGGGATCACCGTGTGCGAACCCCAGGGGTAGTGACGCACCGCGTTCTGAAGCTGCCACATGGGCTCCAGGCTAACGACCCGCCCACGCCGCGCGTGCCACTCCGGCGCGCACGTCGGGCGCGCCGAGCCGCGCGGCATCGGCCGTGCGGTCGTCGGGCATGCGCTGCGACTCGCGCTCGGCGTCCACGCGGGCGGTGTAGTGCGCCACCTCCCGGCCGGTGCGCTCCTCGTCCCAGCCGAGCTCACGGGCCATCAGGTCGGCCACCCGCGGCGCGGTCTCGACGCCGCGGTGCGCGGTCTCGATGGAGATCCGGGTGCGCCGGGTGAGCACGTCGTCGAGGTGCAGCGCGCCCTCGGCGGTGACCGCGTGCACCACCTCGACGGCGAGGTAGTCCGGTGCGCCCGGCAGCGGCTCGGCGAGCTCCGGATCGGCCGCCGCGAGGGCCAGCACGTCGACGGTCCGGTCCCCGTGCCGGTGCAGCAGCCGCTCGACCGCGTCCTCGGGGAGCCCGGCGCCGGCGGCGAGGGCCACGGCGCCGTCGCGCACCTCGGTCCAGCGGTGCGCCCCCACCAGCGGCAGGTGCGCGGTGCGGGACGGCGGCACGCCGGGAAGCCCCTCGACGGCGGCGTCGACGGCGTCCTCGGCCATGACGCGGTAGGTCGTGTACTTGCCGCCGGCCACCAGCACCAGGCCCGGCACGGGGGTGACGACGGCGTGCTCGCGGGACAGCCGGCTGGTCTCGTCGGACTCACCGGCCAGCAGCGGCCGGAGGCCGGCGTAGACGCCGAGGATCTGGTCGGTCGTCACCGGGCGGGTGAGCACCCGGTTCACCTGGTCCAGCAGGTAGGCGATGTCCGCGCTGCTGGCCGCGGGGTGGTCGCGGTCGAGCTTCCAGGGCGTGTCGGTGGTGCCGACGATCCACTCCTCGCCCCAGGGGATGACGAACAGCACGCTGGTCGGCGTCCGCAGGATGAGGCCGTCCGGCGTCCCGCCCGCGGCGGCGAGCGAACCGCCGTCGATCGCCGACCGCGGCACCACGAGGTGCACGCCCTTGGACGCGCGCACCCGCAGGCTCGGCGCGGCGTCCCCGAGCATCGTGCCGATGTCGTCGCTCCACACGCCGGTGGCCGCGATCACGCTGCGGGCGCGCACGGTGAACGACGAGCCGTCGGTGAGGTCGGCCGCGTGCACGCCGACCACCGCCGCGTCCTCCCCACCCGCCCCGCCGTCCCCCTCTCGCAGCAGGCCGGTGACCCGCGCACTGGACAGCACCCGGGCGCCGTACCCGGCGGCGGTGCGGACGACGGCGAGGGTGTGGCGGGCGTCGTCCACCTGCGCGTCCCAGTAGCGGATCGCGCCGTGGACGGCGTCGCGGCGCAGCCCGGGGAAGGCCGCCAGGGTCGCGGTCCGGGAGAGGTGCCGGTGGCGCGGGATCGGTCGGTGCGCGGTGAACGCGGCACCGAGGACGTCGTAGAGCGCCACCCCGGCGCCGAAGTAGGCCCGCTGCCAGACCGGCGCGGTGAGCGGCAGCAGGAACGGCAGCGGCCGCACCAGGTGCGGCGCGATCGTCTGCACCAGCCGGGCCCGCTCCTGCAGCGCCTCGTGCACCAGCGGGAAGGCGAACTGCTCGAGGTAGCGGAGCCCGCCGTGGATGAGCTTGCTCGAGCGGCTCGAGGTGCCCGCGGCGAAGTCGCGGGCCTCCAGCAGCGCGACCGTCAGCCCGCGGCTGGCGGCGTCGAGCGCGGCCCCGGCGCCGGTGACCCCGCCACCGATGACCAGCACGTCGACGACCTCGCGCTCGAGGCGCGCGCGGTCGGCACGTCGGCGGGCGGGCGAGAGCAGCGTGCGGTCGGTCGTCCCCGTGTGCATGGCCCTACTGTCCCCCGCTCAGTGGGCGGCTGCGTCGCTCCCGGCCTTCTTCCGGTGCACGGTGAGCGTCATCACGACGACGATGAGCGCACCGATGAGCAGCCCCAGCAGCGCGCTGCCGATGGTGTTGACGATCCAGCCCACGACCCCGCCGAGCGCCCCGGTCGCGTCGTGCGCGGCCTCCTCGAGGTGGTGGACGACGTCGTAGATCGCGTGCAGGCCGAGCTCGTCGGTGCCGACCAGGATGATGTGGCCGCCGACCCACAGCATGGCCGCGGTGCCGACCACCGTCAGCACGCTGAGCAGCTTCGGCATCCCCTTGACCAGGCTCCGCCCGATCGCGGCCACGCGCTTGCCCGACCGTTGCGCCAGGTTCAGGCCGACGTCGTCCATCTTCACGATGAGTCCCACGACGCCGTAGACGAGCACGGTGATGCCGACCGCGACGACGGCCAGGATGACCGCCCGCGAGACGAAGCCCTCGCTCGCCACCTCGTTGAGCGAGATGACCATGATCTCCGCGGACAGGATGAAGTCGGTGCGCACGGCCCCGGAGACGATCGTCTTCTCGTCCGGGAGCGCGTCCTCCACCGTCGCGTGCTCCTCGGCGTGGCCGCTGAACCGGTGCCAGATCTTCTCCGCGCCCTCGTAGCAGAGGTAGGCGCCACCGACCATGAGGATCGGGGTGAGCAGGAAGTTCAGGAACTCGCTGAGCAGCAGGATCGCCGGCAGGATGATCAGCAGCTTGTTGCGCAGCGAGCCCAGCGCGATCTTGCGGATGATCGGCAGCTCGCGCTCGGCGTTGAGCCCGTGCACGTACTGCGGCGTCACCGCCGTGTCGTCCACCACGACGCCGGCAGCCTTCATGCTGGCCCGCCCGGCCGCCGCACCGATGTCGTCGAGAGAGGCGGCCGCGGCCTTGGCCAGCACCGCCACGTCGTCCAGCAGGGCTACGAGTCCACCCGCCACGGGAGGTCCTTTCCGTCGGTCAGCACGTGCGCCCTACCCATGATGAGGCCGTCCCGGAACCCGTCACGGCAGCCGGCCCCGCTCGGCGTCCAGCGCCAGCGCGAGGTAGACGGCGGTGAAGTCGGCGACGGCGAGCTGGCGGGCCAGCCGCGGCAGCCGGCCGGCGGACGCCGCCTGGCCCTGCTCGGCCAGGGCGCTGACCGGGACGTTGCGCGCCGCGGCGGTGCGCAGCACCTCGTCCATCGCCTCGCCGGCCGAGCGCGGGTCGCGCTCCCCGGCACCGTCGTGGCCGCCGGCCGCGGAGTCCCGGATGGTGAGCAGCCGGAGCCGCCGGCCGGCGTCGTCGGCCCGGTCGCGGAAGAAGTCGACGCCGTCGTGCGGCGCCAGCGGCCCACCGAGGACGGCGCAGGCCGCGACGCGCTGGTCGGGCAGCCGGAATCCGGCGGCGGGCAGGCCGGCGAGCGTGGCGAGCTGGTCGGCGATCCGGGTCGCCGCCGCGCCGGCCAGCGGGCCCTCGGCGGCAATGACCGGCAGCGCGTCGAGCAGCTCCAGCGCCAGTGTCTTCGCCGGGTTGGCGAACGTCTCCTTCGCGGGGCCGCACTCCTCGGCGGTCGCGTCGAGCGCGGCCGCGATCGACTCCGGATCGGCGACCTCCCCCGGGAGCAGCCCGAGCTCGGCGGCCAGCAGGAGCATCGGGGTCAGCAGCGACCACAGCGTCGTGTGCCGCACCCGGCTCGCCGGGAGGGCCACGTACGGCGCGCGGCCGGTCGAGCAGGCCGCGTGCAGCGGGGCATCCTCCGCCCCGATGCCCAGCAGCGACACCCCGCGGCGGGCGGCCTCGTACGCGGGGCCGACGGCATAGCTGCCGGCTCCGGTGCGGGTCGCGACCACGACGACGTCGCTGGGCCCGGTCCACACGGGCAGGGCCGGGCCGGGGACGACGTCCACGGTCACCGGGCTGCCGGCGCCGAGCAGCGCGCGCAGCACCGACGCGGCCACCGCTCCCTCGCGACGGGCCACGATGACCAGCCCCCGGGGCCGGCCCCCGCCGGTGACCCGCCCGAGGCCGGCCTCCGCGGTCAGCCGCGCGGTCTCCCGCACCTGGGCACCGGCTCCGGCCACGGCCGGCAGCAGACCGCGGGGATCCCGTGCGCGCATGACCTCGAGGTCGTCGAGGACCTCCTCGGCGAGCTCGGGCGGGATCATGAGTTGCGGTGACGCGCCTCGTCCAGCAGCAGCACGGGGATGCCGTCGCGCACCGGGAAGGCCCGGTCGCACGTCGTGCACAGCAGCTCGCCGGCCGCCTCGTCGACGGTCAGCGGGCTGTGGTGGGTGTCCGGACAGGCCAGGATGGACAGCAGCTCGGGGTCCAGCCCCAGCGGTCCACCGGTCGTCGCGTTCGTCGTCATGCCCGCACCATCCCCAGTACCTGATTCGTGAGTTCGGTCATCCGCGCCTCGTCCGGCGCCTCCACGTTCAGCCGCAGCAGCGGCTCGGTGTTGCTCGCGCGCAGGTTGAACCACGCACCGTCGGCCAGCTCGACGGTCAGCCCGTCCAGCTCGTCGATGCGCGTGCCCTCCTGGTCGGCGAAGGCCGCCCGCACGTCGGCCGTCCGCGCCGCGGCGTCGTCCACGGTGGAGTTGATCTCGCCCGAGGCGGCGTAGCGCGAGTAGGCGGCGGTGAGCTCGGAGAGCGTGCCGCCCTGCTCGCCGAGGGCGGCGAGCACGTGCATGGCCGCGAGCATGCCGGTGTCGGCGCGCCAGAAGTCGCGGAAGTAGTAGTGCGCCGAGTGCTCCCCGCCGAACACGGCGTCGGTGCGGGCCATCTCGGCCTTGATGAACGAGTGGCCCACCCGGGTGCGCACCGGCTCGCCGCCGTGCTCGCGCACGATCTCGGGTACGGCCTTCGAGGTGATGAGGTTGTGGATGATCGTCGTCCCGCGGCCCTTGGCCAGCTCGCGGACGGCGACCAGGGCGGTGATCGCCGAGGGGCTGACCGGCTCGCCCCGCTCGTCGATGACGAAGACGCGGTCGGCGTCGCCGTCGAAGGCCAGGCCGATGTCGGCGCCGTGCTCGCGCACGCCGGCCTGCAGGTCGACCAGGTTGGCCGGGTCCAGCGGGTTCGCCTCGTGGTTCGGGAAGGAGCCGTCCAGCTCGAAGTACATCGGGACGACGTCCAGCGGCAGGTCGGCCAGGACCACCGGCACCGTGTGCCCGCCCATGCCGTTGCCGGCGTCGACGACCACCTTGAGCGGCCGGATCCCCGAGAGGTCGACGAGGCCGCGCAGGTGCGCGGCGTACTCGTGGATGACGTCCCGCTGGCTCACCGAGCCGACCCGGCCCGGGACGCGGTCGTAGCTGTCGGCCTCGGCGGAGGCGCGGATCTGGGCGAGCCCGGAGTCCTGCCCGATCGGGGCCGCGCCGGCCCGGCACATCTTGATGCCGTTGTACTGCGCCGGGTTGTGGCTGGCGGTGAACATCGCACCCGGGATGCCCAGGGAGCCGGCCGCGAAGTAGAGCATGTCGGTCGAGCCCAGACCGGCCTCGACGACGTCCAGACCGCGGCTGATCACGCCCTCGGCGAAGGCCCGCGAGAGCGGGACCGACGAGTCGCGCATGTCGTGGGCGGTGACCACCGAGGTGGCCCCGCTGTCGGCGTGCACGAACTCGGCGAACGCGGCGCCGATCGACCGGGCGACGGCCTCGTCCCACTGGTCGGGGACGATCCCCCGCACGTCGTAGGCCTTGATGATCGATGAGAGGTCAGCCACGCCGAGACCCTATCGGCGCCCACGACCGGCCGCTCGTACGGCCACTCGTCAGGGCAGGTCGGGGAGGACGCGCAGGTGCCCGCGCCGGGTGCCGCGACCGTCGTCCAGCGGATCGCGCGGGGGCTCGGGGCGAGCGGCCTCGCGCACGGCGTCGGCCAGGGCGAGCAGGTCGTCGCCGGTCGGGCCGACGTCGTCCAGGTCGATCTCGTGCCGGACGACCTCCCAGCCGCGGGGGACGGTCAGCCGCTCGGCGTGGAACTCGCAGAGGTCGTAGCTGTGCGGCTCCGAGAAGGTCGCCAACGGCCCGACAACGGCCGTGGACTCCGCGTACACGTAGGTCAGAGTCGCCGCTGCCGGTTGCGCGCAGCCGCTGCGCGAGCAGCGACGTGACTGCCTCACCACCGGTTCCTCACGCATGCACCGTAAACCCGCCTGCGGGTCGACCGCAGCAGGCGCACCGGGAATTCGGGGAGGGCGTCCCATCCTGCACGATGACCCCGTGGGCATCGACACAGGTCCGGTCCTCGTCCTGGGCGGGCGCAGCGAGATCGGCACGGCCGTCGCCGTCCGGCTCGCCGCGCGCGGCTGCGGCACCGTCGTGCTGGCCGCGCGGCGGGCGGGAGACCTCGACGAGCAGGAGGCCGAGCTGCGCGCGGCCGGCGCCACCACGGTGGGCCGGGTGGAGTTCGACGCCGACGACCTCACCGGTCACGCCGCGGCCCTCGACGAGGTGGAACGGCGCTTCGGCGTGCCGACCACTGTCGTCGTGGCCTTCGGCGTGCTCGGCGACCAGGCCCTCGCCGAGCGCGACCCGGCCGCCGCGGTCGCCGTCGTCCACACCGACTTCACCGCGCAGGTGCACGTGCTCACCCTGCTGGCCGACCGGTTGCGGGCGGCAGGGCGCGGCACGCTGGTCGTCTTCTCCTCGGTCGCCGGCGTGCGGGTCCGCCGGGCCAACTACGTGTACGGCTCGGCCAAGGCCGGGCTCGACGGGTTCGCCAGCGGGCTGGCCGACGCCCTGGCCGGCTCGGGCGTGCGGCTGCTGCTGGTCCGCCCCGGCTTCGTCGTCGGCCGGATGACCGAGGGCATGTCCCCCGCACCGTTCTCGAGCACGCCCGACCAGGTGGCCGACGCCGTCGTCGCCGGCCTGGGCGGCCGCCGCGGCGAGGTCTGGGTGCCCGGGGTGCTGCGGCCGGTCTTCTTCCTCATGCGGCTGCTCCCCCGGGCCGTCTGGCGCCGGCTGCCACGGTGAGCGCGTCGGCCGCCGTAGGCTCTGCGCCGTCATGACCGGTCTCTCCCGCCGCCCCGCCCGCTCCCGTCGCGACCGCCACGGCCGCGGCCTGCGCGGCCGCCTGGTGCCGGCCGAGGTGCCGCTGGCCCGCAGCCGCGCCGAGCAGTTCGACGACCTCGTGCTCGACGCGGTCGAGGACCTCGAGCGCCGCTGGGAGCGCGAGCTCGCCGGCGTCGAGTTCGCCGTCGAGGACGTGCCGTGGGTGGACCACACCAGCCCCGACGACGTGGTGCTGGACTCCGACGTGCTCGACGACGCCAGCGTGCCGCTGGCCCGCATCCTCCCCGCGCACCGGGAGGACGGCCGCGAGGTGGCGCCGCGGATCATCGTCTACCGCCGCCCGCTGGAGCTCCGCGCCGGCGACCGGGACGACCTCGCCGACCTGGTGCGCGACGTCGTCGTCGACCAGGTGGCGGTCCTGCTCGGCCGCGATCCGGAGGAGATCGACCCCACCGGCTGAGCGGACCGTCCCGAGGCCCCTGCGATGCTGGGCGGGATGGACGTTCCCGCGATGGCCGCCGGGCCCTGGATCGCGCTGGGCGCCGCCCTCGGGCTGCTGCTGCTGCTCGCGGCCGGCGCGGTCGCGCTGCGGCTCCGCACCCGCGTCCCGCCCGGAACCCCGGACGCCCTCCCTCCGGCCGGTGAGCCCCGGGACGACCTGGCCGACTTCCTGGCCCGTCCCCCCGGCACGCCGGGTGCACCGGAGACTCCGGACGAGGGATGGGCGGTGCTCGCACCGGTCGCGCCCGCGCGGGAGGAGCCCGCCCCCGCCGTCCCCGGCACGCGTCCGGGGACGACCCTGGCGGCGCTCGCCGTCGTCGCCCTCCTCCTCGTCGGCGCCGCGGCCGCGCTGGCCGCCGCGGCCCGCTCCCCCGAACCGGCGCCCGCCGCGGCGCCGGCGCCGTCCCCTCCCGATCCGCCGGCCTCCTCCGGCGACGAGGAGGTCACCGCCCGGCTCGCCTTCGGCGGCGTCGTCCTGGAGGAGCACGCGGTGGGCGTCACCGTCGCCTATCCCGAGCTGGAGCTGACCTCCGACGACGGACGCACCGTCGCGCGGCTGCGGCTCCCTGCCGCCAACTGCCTGGCCGCCACCGCTCCCCCGCAGCCCGGCGACGCCGCCTGCCGGGAGGCGCGCACCGAGTACGCGGAGCTCGCCACCCCCGACCTCGACGTGGTCCGGAACGGCGACGAGCTCACCCTCTCCGGCCGGTTCGCCACCGAGCTGCACCCACCGGGCCGTGCGGCGGAACCGACCGGGCGGAGCTACGACGTCTCCGTCACCCTCGACCCGACGGGCGACGGGCGGTCCGACCCGGAGCTGACCTGGGGCGACCGGCTCGTCCCTCCCCGCTAGGAGCGGCGGCCGCCCAGCCGCCGGGCCACGTCCGGCGCCGGCAGCCAGGACCGCGCCGGGACGGTGACCGCCGCCGCGGGCGCACCGCGCTCGGACCGCATCCCCGGCAGGCCCGGCGTCGCCCACCACGGCCGGCGGTCCGGGCCGTCGAGGAGCGTCAGCAGCGCACCGTCCCGGTCGGCCGGGACGGCGACCTCGAGCCGGCCGGCCGCGGCGTGCAGCCGGGCGGCGGCGCGCAGGAACGCGCGGGCACCGGCGTCGGGCGCCTGCGCCAGGAGGGCCGGCAGCACCCGCTCGAGCGCGCGGGGATCGGTGCTGCGGGCGACGGGACCGACGTCGTCGAGGCCGTCGACGAGCGCCGCGGTCCGCTCGTTCGCCATGCGGGCCATCGGGAAGCGCTCGGCCAGCCGGCGGGCGGTCCGGTCGCCGAGCGGCAGGCCCGCGAGGTGCAGCGACCACGGGCCGTGCAGGCCGCCCAGCAGCTCCAGGACGCCCTCGGCCAGCGCGGCGGAGGCGTCGTCGTCGGCGGCCAGCAGCCGCGCGGTCGGCCCACCGGGAGGCGCCGGGACGCCGTCGCCGAGCATCGTCACCGCCGTCGTGAGGCCGCGGCGGCGCAGCTGCAGGAAGGCGGCGGCCGCCGGCGGCTGCCCGTCGGCCCCGACGACGACGGCCACCGGGCGACCGGCCCGGCGCCGGGCGGCCTGCACGTCGAGGACGGCGGTCAGCCAGGGCGCGCGGGCGGTGACCGGGGCACGCAGCCGGCGGGCCAGCGGAGTGGCGGCGCGGACCTCGGGGACCACCCGGTCCCGGCCGACGGCGACCCGGGTGCGCATGCCCCGAATAGCACCACAGCCGCCGACGGGGGTCGTCGGCGGCTGGAGTGGGCCCCCGTCCCGGGGGCGCAGCTGGAAGCGCGGGTGGTCAGACGGCGCGGCGGCGCAGGCGACGGCGCTCGCGCTCGGAGAGCCCGCCCCAGATGCCGAAGCGCTCGTCGTTGGACAGCGCGTACTCGAGGCACTCGGCCTTGACCTCGCACCCCGTGCAGATCTTCTTCGCCTCGCGGGTGGAGCCGCCCTTCTCGGGGAAGAACGCCTCCGGGTCGGTCTCGGCGCACAGGGCGCGCTCCTGCCAGGACTGCCCCTCGGCCTCCAGGCCGATGCCCAGCAGTCCGGAGATCCCCGAGCCGGCGGGTGCACCGAGGCTCTGGCCGGCGCCCGACCCGAATCGGTCGGTCGCGCGGTCGCTCCCGTTGACGTAATCGCTCAACCACGACACCTCGGCCATGACGATGCGTCCCCTCTCGCTCTCGTCCCGGTGCGTGGCTTCCGGGAGGCTCCCGATCCGCTCAGCACTCGATGACATCGTCGGAATTACACGCGTGTCGTTGCCCAGCCGTCAACTTTGCTCGGTGTAAGCGACACGCCACACACGCCCCAGGGGTCACACCCCGTTCGTCACATCTCGTCTGCTACCTCGACACGCCCGTGGAACAGTGCACAACTGCCTATCGGGCACGATGTGTTTCGTGCAGATCGTGGTGCTGGCTGGTGGGACCGGAGGGGCTCGATTCCTGAGGGGGGTGCGGGCCGCTGAACCCGGGGCGGAGATCACCGCGGTGGTCAACACCGGGGACGACGTGACGATGCACGGGCTGCGCATCTGCCCGGACCTCGACACCGTCGTCTACACCCTCGGCGGGGGCATCGACGAGGAGCGCGGCTGGGGCCGGGCGGGCGAGAGCTGGACGGTCAAGGAGGAGCTCGCCGCCTACGGCGCCGACCCCGACTGGTTCGGCCTCGGCGACCGCGACCTGGCCACGCACCTCATCCGCACCCGGATGCTCGACGCCGGCTACCCCCTCTCGGCGGTGACCGCGGCGCTCGCCGACCGCTGGCAGCCCGGCGTCACCGTGCTGCCGATGAGCGACCAGCGGGTCGAGACCCACGTGGTCGTCGACGACCCCGAGACCGGCCGCCCGCGCGCCATCCACTTCCAGGAGTGGTGGGTGCGGCACCGGGCCGCCCTGGACGCCTCGGCGTTCGTGCAGGTCGGCGTGGACGCCGCCCGCCCCGCGCCCGGCGTCGTCGAGGCCTTCGCCACGGCCGACGCGGTGCTCGTCGCGCCGTCGAACCCGGTGGTCTCGATCGGCACGATCCTCGGGGTCCCGGGCCTGCGCGAGGCGCTGCTCGCCACGCCCGCGCGGATCGCCGGCGTCTCGCCGATCGTCGGTGGCGCCGTCGTGCGCGGCATGGCCGACCGCTGCCTGCCGGTGCTGGACATCGAGGTGAGCGCCGAGGGCGTGGGCCGGCACTACGGCGCCCGATCGGACGGCGGCCTGCTCGACGCCTGGCTCGTCGCGCCCGGCGACCCGGCCGACGTCGCCGGCGTGGACGTCCGGCAGGTGCCGCTGCTCATGTCCGACCCGGAGACGACGGCGGCGCTGGCCCGCGCCGCGCTGGACGCCGCGGGTGTCTGAGCCGCCGCCCGGCGTCTCGGTGCTGCCGGTCGCCGGCCTGCCGGAGTTCGCGCCGGGTGACGACCTGGCGGCCGCGATCGCCGGGCGCGCTCCGTGGCTGGCCGACGGCGACGTCGTCGTCGTCACCTCGAAGGTGGTCTCCAAGGTCGAGGGCTCGCTGGTGCGGGTGCCGCCGGGCGCCGACCGCGAGGCCGCCCGCCAGGCGGCGATCGACGGGCAGACCGTGCGGGTGGTCGCCCGCCGCGGACCGCTCAAGATCGTGCAGACGCCGCACGGCTGGGTGGTGGCCGCCGCCGGCATCGACGCCTCCAACGTGGACCAGGGCTCGCTCGTGCTGCTCCCGGAGGACTCCGACGCCTCGGCCCGCGGGCTGCGGGCCCGGCTTGCGGAGCTGCTCGGGGTCGACGTCGCCGTGGTGGTGAGCGACACCTTCGGGCGCACCTGGCGGGAGGGGCTGACCGACGTCGCCGTCGGCTCCGCCGGGATCACCGCCCTGGTGGACCACCGGGGCGCCGTCGACGCCCACGGCAACCGGCTGGAGACCACCCGCATCGCCGTCGTCGACGAGCTGGCCTCGGCCGCCGACCTGGTCAAGGGCAAGCTCGACGGCGTGCCGGTCGCGGTGGTGCGCGGCCTGCCCCTGGACCGGCCCGAGCACGACGAGGGCACCCGACCGCTGGTGCGACTGCCCGGCGACGACCTCTTCCCCTACGGCTCCCGCGATGTGGTGGGCTCGCGCTCCCCCGCCGCAGAGCTCGTGCCGCGGGCCGGCGAGCTGGACGCGGTGGCGGCCGCCTTCCGCACCGCCAGCGCCTCGCTGCCCGAGTTCCCCGTGGTGCTGCGCTACGGCGGCGAGGGCGACGGCGCCGTCGACGTGCACCTCACCGACGCGGTCACCACCACGACGGCGGTCAACCTCGGCGCGCTGCTCGGCGCGGCGATCGTGCAGCTGCACGCCGAGGGGTGGGCGACCCGCTGGGAGCCGGCGACCACGGCTGGCGGCACCTCACTCGTCGGGAGGCTGTGGCTGGGCACAGAGCCCGCCTGACCCGTCGCGGTCCGTTACCGTTCCCGCCCATGCGCGGGATCATCTTGGCCGGTGGCACGGGAAGTCGGCTCTTCCCCATCACCCAGGCCGTGAGCAAGCAGCTCATGCCGGTCTACGACAAGCCGATGATCTACTACCCGCTCTCGACGTTGATGATGGCCGGCGTCCGCGAGGTGCTGATCATCACCACCCCCGGCGACCAGGAGGCCTTCCGCCACCTGCTCGGCGACGGCAGCCGGCTGGGCATGCGGATCGAGTACGCGGTGCAGCCGCGGCCGGAGGGCCTGGCCCAGGCCTTCCTCATCGGCGCCGAGTTCCTCGACGGCGAGGCGGCGGCGCTGGTGCTGGGCGACAACATCTTCTACGGCGCGGGCCTCGGCACGGCGCTGGCGCGGCTGCCCGAGCCCGCGGGCGGGCACGTCTTCGCATACCACGTCGCCAACCCGCAGGAGTACGGCGTTGTGGAGTTCGATCCCGACGGCCGGGTGCTGTCGATCGAGGAGAAGCCCGAGAAGCCGCGCAGCTCCTACGCCGTCCCGGGCCTGTACTTCTACGCCGGCGACGTCGTCGAGGTGGCCCGGGCGATCACCCCGAGCGCGCGGGGCGAGCTGGAGATCACCGCGGTGAACGAGCACTACCTGCGGGAGGACCGGCTCACCGTCACGGCCCTGGACCGCGGCACCGCCTGGCTGGACACCGGCACCTTCGCCTCGCTGCGCCAGGCCACCGAGTTCGTCTCCGTGGTCGAGGAGCGGCAGGGCCTCAAGATCGGCTGCATCGAGGAGGTCGCCTGGCGCAACGGCTGGCTGGACGACGACGGCCTGGTCGCCGCCGCCGGCCCGCTCGGCAAGAGCGGCTACGGCGACTACCTGCTGGGCCTGCTCGGCGACCGCTAGATCCGGCGGTGGTCCGTCGGCGCGAAGCGCGGCCCCCGGCGGGGTCGCCGCGGGCCGCCGGCCAGCAGCAGGCGCACGACCCGCTGGCGGTGCCCCCGCCACGGTTCCAGCAGGGCGAGCATGTCGTCGTCGCTGGTGACCCGGGCCCCCGTCAGCGCGAAGCCGACGAGGTTCTTCAGGTGGTAGTCGCCGACGCTCACCGTGTCCGGGCACCCCAGCGTCCGCTGCACCACCTCGGCCGCCGTCCAGGCGCCGATCCCCGGCACCGAGCACAGCCGCCGCTGCAACGTCGGTGAGTCGCAGCCGTCGTGCGGCTCGAGCCGGTCGGCGACCGTGGCCACCGCGCGCAGGGCCCGGCGCCGGGCGCCGTCCAGCCCGCAGGCGTGCCACTGCCAGTCGGTGATCTCCAGGACGCGCCGCGCTGCGGGCAGGACGCGCATGCCGTCCGGCGCCGGCCCCGGAGCGGGCTCCCCGGCGAGGCGCAGCAGCTCCCGCCAGACCCGGTGCGCCTCGACCGTGGTCACCTTCTGCTCGAGGACGGCGGGCACCAGCGCGTCCCACGTGCGGCCCGTGCTCCCCAGCCGCAGCCAGGGGGTGCGGCGGTGCAGGTCGGCCACCAGCGGGTGGTCGCCCGGGTCGAAGGCCGCGACGGGGTCCTCCGCGCCGAGCGCGCGGGGCACCATGGCGCCGGCCCGCTCCGCACCCGGGCCCCACGCGGCGACCGAGACCCGGCCGGCGACGTACCTGACCCGCGCCGTGGCCGGGCCGTCGGGCGTGGTGGTGGTCCACCAGATGCCCTCGGGGGTGACGCGCAGCGCCGGGTCGGCCGCCCCGCGGCTGTGCGGTGCGAGCGCCCGCCGCAGGTCCAGCGGCCAGTCGGGCTCCCACGTCGCCTCGTAGCGGGCCGTGGTGGTCGCGCCGGGACTGCTCACCGGGCGCCGCCGGCGGCCGGCACGCCCGCCTCGACGGAGTCCTCCTCGGCGGGCGGTGCACCCCCGTCGCGCTCCGCCGCACGGCGGCGACGGACCGCGCCCGCGGCCGTCCGGATGCCGGCCTCCAGCAGGACCGCCATCAGCAGTCCGGTGGCGAAGGCGGCGTGCACGTTGTGCTTGGCCAGCTCGTAGTAGCCGTCGCTGAGCGCCAGCAGCGACTGGCTTCCCGCGTAGCCCGTCAGCAGCAGGGCCAGGACGCCGCGCACAGCGCGGCCCGCCTCCTCCGACCGGGCCCAGCGCACCCCGAACACGGCCGCACCCAGCCACAGGAAGGAGATCGCCGGTACCGGCCAGCCCTGCGGCAGGAGGCCGAGCACCCAGAACACCGGGCTCGGGCGCTCGGCGAGCCGTGGTTCGTCCCCGGGCTCACCGGGGAGGTTGGCCAGGTAGTCGACCCGGGCGTCGGCGACGGCGTCGAACGACCGCGGGACCAGCTCGAGGAACCGGTCGGGATGGGTGGCGAAGAACTCCAGGTAGGTCTTCCAGGAGAAGACGGTCCAGGCGTTGTCCTCGATGTCCGGGTCGTTCCACGGCGTGTCCTCCTCCCACGCGTTCGTGCCGGCGAAGCGGGCCAGCTCGGGCGGCAGCCCCATCTCCGCCAGGTCCGCCTCCGGGTCGTCGGACTCCACCAGGAGGGTGTGGAAGAGCAGGTTGTACTTGTTGCCGTTGCTCAGCCCCTCGCCCTGACTCATCGCCGTCAGGCCCAGCACTCCCCCGCCGAGCGCCAGCACCGCGACCAGGGCCGCGATCGGACGGCGGAGGCTCCACCGGCCCGGCTGCGCGGGCCGGCTCCGGTACCGGCGGCTGAGCAGCAGGGCGAGCCCGACGGCCGGGAGGACGGTGATCAGCGCGGTCTTGGCGGCCCCGGTGAACACGACGGCCAGCCCCAGGAACAGCAGCCACGGCCACGTCCGGTGCACGACCAGCCCGACGATCGCGGCGCACACCCACAGCAGCCCGATGAAGCCGCCCTGGTCGGTGTAGCCGGAGTTGAGGTAGGTGACGAACCCGATGTCGCTGACGGCCACCACGACCAGGGCGACCAGCGGCCAGCGCGCACCCGCGCCGCCGGGCAGGGCGAGGAACAGCGCCGCGGCCCCCAAGCCGAGCAGCACCGCGCCGACTCCGGCCATGACCGACATGTCGAAGCCGTCGTCGCCGGTCACCAGCCGGGTGACCCAGTAGGTGAGCCGCAGCAGGGGCCGCCAGGAGGTGGCGTACTGCCAGTTCTCACCCGGGCAGCGGTTGCCCGCGTCGTAGTCGCTCTCGAACCCCTGCTGCGAGGAGGCCGGGCCGATGACGAGGCCCAGCCGGCAGACCAGCCGGTCGGCGTCCCCGTTGTCCGCGAGCCCCACCGTCCCGCTCACGAACAGCTGGGCCAGGACCACCGCCGTCGTCACGGCGAGGACGACGGTGGCGCCCACGGCCCGGACCCGTCCGGGGAGGCGGGCCGGCGGCTGCTCGTCGGTCGGTCCGCCGGCCGGGCGCAGGTCGCGGGAGAGACGCACGACGACCATCTTCCGCGATGTCGGAGCCCCGTGCGGGCTGCGCCGGTCCGGATGCGTCACATCAGCTGAAGCGCGCCCCGTGCCGGGATTCCACCTCGGCGAGCAACTGCTTGACCCGCTCCGCGTCGCCCACGGGGCAGACCATCGTGACGTCGGCGGTGTGCACGACGACGCAGTCGCGCACCCCGAGCAGCGCCACGAGGTGCTCCGGGTCGTCGGAGAGGACCACGTTGCCCGAGCTGTCGAGCAGCACCCTCAGGCCCCGGCCGGCGTTGCCCGCGTCGTCGGTCTCCAGGGTGTTCGCCAGCGCCGGCCACGAGCCGATGTCCAGCCACTCCACGTCCAGGTCGACGACGGCGACCCGGCCCGGCTCCGCGGCCGCGGGCTCGAGCACGGCGTAGTCCACGCTGATCTTCGGCAGGGTCGGGAAGACCTCGGCCAGGACGGCGTCGCGCTCCGGACCCGCCGGGGCGGCCACGATGCGGGCCAGGCCCTTGGCGCTCTCGGGCAGGTGGTCGGCCAGCGCGTCGAGCACCGTCTGCGCCCGCCAGACGAACATGCCCGAGTTCCAGACGTACTCCCCCGACGCCAGGTAGGCCTCGGCGGTGGCGCGGTCGGGCTTCTCCCGGAAGGACGCCGCCTCCGACGCGCCGGCGACCTCGGTCGGCGCGCCCTTCTGCACGTAGCCGAAGCCGGTCGCCGGGGAGGTCGGCGTGACGCCGAGCGTCACCAGCGCCGAGGGGCGCACGCCGAGGAGGTCGTAAGCGGTGGTCAGCGCCGTGACGAAGCGCTCGACCGGGCGGATCACGTGGTCGGCGCTGACGACGGCGAGCTCGGCGTCCGGGTCGACGTCGGCCACCAGCGCGGCGGTGAGGCCGACGGCGTTGGCGGTGTCCCGCGCCATGGGCTCGAGGACCAGCCGGTCGGCGCGCAGCCGCGGCAGGGCGGCGCGCACCATGTCGGCGTAGCGGGCGGCGGTGCACACCCAGATCTGCTCGGCCGGCAGCACCGCCTCGAGGCGGGTGAACGCCTCCTCCAGCAGGCTGTGCGCGCCGCCGTCCTCGTCGGCGACGACGTCGAGCAGCTGCTTGGGGCGCTGGGCGCGGGACAGCGGCCACAGCCGCGTGCCGGAGCCGCCCGCCATGATCACGGCGTGTCGCATCGCGTGTCCTCCTACTGGCCGGTGCCGGGGTGGCCGGGGTGGTCGTGCGGCAGCTGGTCGACGGTCTGCTGCGGCTGCGCGCCGGCGTCCACCCGGCTGCTGGCGTAGGAGAGCAGCATCCGGGCGCCGAGACCGGCCCGGAGGGCGGCCCGCAGCGGCGCGTGGCGACGCCGCGGGAAGTCGGCGGAGAGGTACCGCAGCGCGCTCGTGTGGTGCACCCGCTGCATGCGGCGGGCCGAGCGCCGGGTGGCGTGGCCGCCCTCGTGGGTCACCACCGAGGTGGGCACGTAGACGTGCAGCCAGCCCCGCTGGCCGAGGCGGCGGGCGAGGTCGACGTCCTCGAAGTACATGAAGTAGCCGGGGTCGAAGCCGCCCACCGACGCGTACGCGGCGAGGTCGACGAGCAGGCAGCTGCCCGAGAGCCAGCCCGCGGGGCGCTCGGTGATCTCGTCGCGCTCGCGGCGGTAGCGCGCCGTCCACGGGTTGGCCGGCCAGACCCAGCCGAGCAGGGCGTGCCCGATGCCGGTCGACAGCGACGGGAGGTCGCGGGCCGAGGGGTAGATCGTCCCCTCGGGGGTGCGGATGGCCGGGCCCAGCGTCGCCGCGCGGGGCCAGCGCTCCGCGGCCTCGAGCAGCTCGTCGACCGCACCCGGCTCGAAGCGGACGTCGGGGTTCGCCACGATGGCGTACCCGGAGGTGGCGCCGGCCAGCGCGGCGTTCGCGGCGGCGCCGTAGCCGACGTTGCCGCCGGTGCGCAGCAGCGTCACCTCGGCGCGCTGCCGCGCCGCCCGCTCGGGGACGCCGTCGGTCGAGCCGTTGTCGGCGAGGACGACCTCGTAGGGCCGGTCCGTGGCCTCGGAGAGGGAGTCGAGGAACCCCTGGAGCGTCTCGCCCGGCGAGTACGTCACCACCACCACCCGGAGCGGCGCGTCGACCGGGGCGCTGTGCACGGAGGTCACCCTACGTCGGGCCCGCGGCGCCCCAGGGAGGGTCTCGCGGCGGCCGCGTAGGCGTGCCGGTGCTGCTCCGCGCAGGCCTGCCAGGTGAAACCGGCGGCCCGCGCCACCGCCGCGGCGGACAGCCGCGCGCGCTCCTCCGGCGCGGCGAGCAGCTCCCCCAGCCGCTGCCCGATCGACCCGGCGTCGTACCCGGTGTAGGCCACGGCGTCCCCGCCCACCTCCGGCAGCGCGAGCGACCGGGTGGTGAGCACCGGCGCGCCGCAGGCCATCGCCTCGAGCACCGGCAGCCCGAACCCCTCGGCCAGGCTCGGGTACGCCAGCACCTCCGCGCCGCCCAGGAACCCGGCGAGCAGCTCCAGCGGCAGGTACCCCGGCCGGACCACCTCCAGCCCGTCGGGCACGCGGGCGAGCACCTCGTCCACCCGCTCGTCCCAGCCGCGGCCGCCGGCGAGCACGAGCGCCGGCGGGTCGGGCAGCCCGGCCACCGCCTGCTGCCACCCCTCGATCAGCGCGGGCACGTTCTTGCGCGGCTCGATCGTGCCGAGGAAGCCGACGTAGCGGCCGGCGCGCAGCCCCAGGTGCCGGCGGGCCGCCGCGACCTCCTGCTCCGAGGGAACGTGGAAGCGGGCGGCGTCGACCCCGTGGTGGGCGACCTCCACCTGGCCGTGCACGCCCCGCGTCACCCGGCTCAGCTCGTCCAGCGTCGCCTGCGAGGGCACCACGCATCGGGCGGCGCGGCGCAGCGACGCCGTCGTCCAGGCCCGGAAGAAGGTGCGCTTGACCCGCTGGTGGACCTCGGGGTGGGTGAAGAAGGTGGCGTCGTGCAGCGTGGTCACCACGGGCAGGCCCGCGGCCAGCGGCATCGTGTAGTGCGGGCAGTGCAGGACCTGGGCGCCCACCTCGCGGGCCACCCGCGGCAGACCGACCTGCTCCCAGGCCAGCCGGGCGGGCCGGCGCGCGATCGCCTCCGGCGCGGGGACGACGCGGGCGCCGGGCAGCAGCTCCCGGTAGTACGCCTCGTCGCGGTGCTGGCAGACCACGGCGAGGTCGGTGCCCAGCTCGGCCAGCGCGGGCAGCAGCTGGTCGACGTACCGCCCCACACCGCCCCGGTCCTCGGGTACCGCCGTGGCGTCGACCAGGACGCGGGGCATGGCCTCGGACACCGGTGGAGCCTAGCGCCGGAGCCGATGCCCGCCCGCGGCGCCGGGAGCACCGCGGCCGCTGTGTCACGATGGGGGTGCCCGGCCTCCGGCCCCCTCCCGTGCGAGCTGCCGTGTCGCGTTCCACCTGGCCGCGCCCAGTCGAAGGACATCCCATGCTGCCCCAGACCACCGGTGACGGTGCCGCGACGACCGCCCTCGTCGACGCCGCCGCGCCCGCCGCCGGCACGCCCGCCTCCAGCGACGCGGCCACGACCCGGAAGGGCCGGCTGGAGTTCCTCGACGCGCTGCGCGGCATCGCCGCGCTGGTCGTGGCGGTGCAGCACCTCGGGGAGACCCAGTGGGTCGGCCTGCTGGGCTGGTCGCACCACTGGTTCCGGCTGGGCGAGTTCGGCGTCCTGGTCTTCTTCCTCTGCAGCGGGTTCATCATCCCGGCGTCGCTGGAGCGCCGGAACGACCTCGTCGAGTTCTGGATCGGCCGGTTCTTCCGGTTGTGGCCGCTCTACCTCGCCGTCCTCGCCGTGGCCATCGGCGCCTGGGCCGTCTCCGACCGGCTGACCGCGCCGGGCGGCTACCGCCTCGTCGAGGACTCGCTGCTGAACACCACCATGCTGCAGGTCTTCACCACCCGGCCCCTGGTGATCGGGGCCTCCTGGACGCTGGGCTACGAGCTCGTCTTCTACCTGCTGGTGTCCGTGCTCTTCCTGCTCAACGTGCACCGGAGCTCGGCGGCGACGGCGGTGCTGCTGCTGGTCTCGGCCCTCGCGCTGGGCGGCACGACCACCGCGTTCATGATCCAGCAGCGGCCGGACCACTGGTGGACCTTCCCGGTCGCCGGCCTCCTGCTGCTCCTGGTGGTCGCCGGACGCGTGCCCGGCCTCGCCTCGCGCGCGGCGCTGCTGGCCATGGGGAGCGTCGTGGTCGTGGCCCTGGCCAACCGGCCGCACGCGATGTACTTCTCGCTGCTCCTGCTCGGGTCGATGTTCGTCGGCACCGTGCTCTACCGCTGGACGGCGGGGCAGCTGAGCGGCCGGACCGCCGCGACCGTGTACGCCCTCGGCGTGGTCGTCATCGTCCTGTGCCAGTACACCTGGCACGTCGGCTACCTCGAGCCGATCAGCGGGGAGACCCCCAGCTGGCTCACCCAGACCGCGACGTTCCTCGGCGCGTACGCCGTGTTCGGTGCCGCGCTGATGCTGCGCCGGTTCCGCTGGCCCCGCCCGCTGGTCTACCTCGGGACCATCAGCTACTCGGTCTACCTGCTGCACGCGCTGGTGCTGCTGCTCGTCCTCCCGCGCGTGCCCGGCGGCGCCTGGGCGAACTTCGCCCTGCTGATGGCGGTCACCGTGGTCGGGGCGGCCCTCACCTACCGGTTCGTCGAGCGGCCGGGCATCGCGCTGGGCCGCCGGGTCATCGCCGCCCGGCGGGCCCGGCTGGCGGCGCGGCCCGTCGCGGCGGAGGGCGTCCGGGCGGACTAGGGGCGCAGCTCCCGGTAGAGCTCCCACAGCCGGCCGGCCGCGCCGGTCCAGGAGAACTCCGCGGCCCGGGCCCGGCCCCGGCGCACCAGGTCGCGGCGCAGGTCGTCGGCGCCCACCACCCGTGCCAGCACGGTAGCCAGCGCCGCGGCGTCACCGACCGGCGCGACCGCGGTCGCCCCGCCCCCGACCTCCACGAGTGCCGGGTCGTCGGAGGTGACCACCGGCACGCCCGCGGCCATGCCCTCGAGTGCGGGCAGCCCGAAGCCCTCCGCCCGGCTCGGCACGACCACCGCCGCGGCCCCGTGCAGCAGGGCGGCCAGGTCGGCGTCGGGGATCCGGCCGAGCGCGCGGACCCGGCCGGTCGGCAGGCCCGCGCCGGCCGCCAGGCCCGCGAGGTCGACGTCGCCCCACCCGGGCTGACCGGCCACCAGCAGCGGGAGGTCGGGGGCACCCGGTCGCCCGAGGGCGGCGATCAGGACGTCGAGCCCCTTGCGCGGCTCGAGGGTCGCCGTCGTCATCAGGTAGCCGCCCGGGACGGCGCCGAGCGCGGCCAGCCGGTCGGCGGAGTCGGCCGGCAGGGCGAGCCGCCCGGAGACGCCCTCCCCCACCACGACCACGGGGCAGCGCAGGTCGAGGTGCTCGGCCAGCGCGCGGGCGACCGCCTCGGTGGGGACGACGACGGCGGCCGCGGACGCCGCGGTCCGCTCGCCCATCCGGCGGTGCCAGTGGGCGCCGCGGGGGGTGAGGGTCTCCGGATGGGTCCACGGCACCGCGTCGTGCACGGTCACCACCACCGGCAGCCGGCTCCCCAGCGGCGCGAGCAGCGTGGGTGCGTGCAGCAGGTCGACCTGCCGCGGGCGGGGCCGCGCGGACCGCTCCCAGGCCGCGACCAGGGCCCGGCGCGGCAGCGGGAGCCGCGCGGGTCCTAGCACCCCCGGCACCCGGGCCGCCGCGGCATCCCGGTGCCAGGCCGTCCAGCCGGCGACCGAGTCGCCGGGGCCGGCGGTGGCCGCCAGGGCCTCGGCCACCTCGGCGGCGTACCGGCCCGTCCCGCCCGGCACGGGGGCCAGCAACTGCTCGACGACCACTCCTACCCGCACCCCCCGACCCTAGGTGCGGGACGATGCGGCGGTGCGCATAGGACTGGACGCCACCCCGCTGCTCGGCCCCCGCACCGGCGTCGGCCGGTACACCGGAGAACTCGTGCGCGAGCTGGCCGCCACCGGCGAGGACGAGGTCGTCGCCACCGCCTTCACCTTCCGCGGCACCGAGCGGCTCCGGGACGCCGTCCCCGCGTCGGTGCAGGTGCGGGCGCGCCGCATGCCGGCCCGCCTGCTGCGCGAGCTGTGGCGGCGGACCGACCTCCCGCCCGTCTCCTGGTCCGCCGGCCGGGTCGACCTCTTCCACGGCACCAACTTCGTGCTGCCGCCGGTGGGCCGGGCGGCCGGCGTCGTGACGGTCCACGACCTCTCCTTCCTGCGCACCCGGGACGCGGTCGACGCCGCCTCGCGCGCCTACCGGGAGCTCGTGCCGCGCAGCATCGAGCGCGCCGCGGTGGTGCTCACCCCCAGCCAGGCGGTCGCCGACGAGGTCACGGCCGAGTACGGCACCGATCCGGCCCGCGTCCTGGCCACCCCGCTCGGCGTCGCCCCCCACTGGCTGCGCGCCGAGCGCCCGGAGGCCGCGTGGCTGGCCGCCCGGGGGCTGCCCGAGGACTACGTCGTCGCCGTCGGCACGCTCGAGCCGCGGAAGGGGCTGCAGACCCTCGTCGACGCCTTCGTCCCCCTCCTCGCCGGCGATCCGGCGGCCCCCGATCTCGTCCTCGTCGGGCCCCAGGGGTGGGGTACCGCGCTGGACCTCAGCCGGCTGCCCGCCGACCGGGTCCACCTGACCGGCTTCCTCGGGGACGACGAGCTCCGCCAGGTGGTCGCCGGCAGCCGGGGCCTGGCGTTCCCCTCGCGCTACGAGGGGTTCGGCCTCCCGCCGCTGGAGGCGCTGGCCTGCGGCCGGCCGGTGGTGGTGAGCGACCTCCCGGTGATGCACGAGGTGCTGGGCGAGCACGGCCGCTACGTACCGGTCGGGGACGTGGACTCCCTCGCCGACGCGATCGGCCGGCTGCCGCGCGACCGGGACGAGGCGGCGGAGGCCGCCCACCGCTCCCACGCGGCCGCGTTCACGTGGACGCGGTGCGCCGAGCGCACCCGCGCCGCCTACGCGCTGGCTCTTCCGACGGGGTGAGGAACCGCCCCGATTCCCGGACACCGGCGGCCGGCCTGGCTAACCTCTGGCTGCTGCGGCTTCCCGCCGCAGGGGAGGAAGACGAGGGACTCGCATGCCGACGGCCATGATCACCGGCGTCACCGGTCAGGACGGGCTCTACCTGAGCGAGCTGCTGCTCAGCAAGGGCTACGAGGTCTACGGCCTGGTCCGCGGGCAGAACAACCCGAAGGTCGACATCGTCCAGCGGATCCCCGGGCTCAAGCTGCTGTTCGGCGACCTGACCGACCTGCCGAGCCTGCTGCGCGCGATGCGCACCGCGCAGCCGGACGAGATCTACAACCTCGGCGCGATCTCCTACGTCGCCTACTCCTGGGAGAACGCCCACCTGACGTCGGAGGTCACCGGCATGGGTGTGCTCAACATGCTCGAGGCGACCCGGCTGTACTGCGGCGACGACCCCGACCGGGTCCGCTTCTACCAGGCGTCCAGCTCCGAGATGTTCGGCAAGGTGCAGCAGGTCCCGCAGACGGAGGAGACGCTGCTGTGGCCGCGCTCCCCCTACGGCGTGGCCAAGGTCTTCGGGCACTACATGACGATCAACTTCCGCGAGTCGTACGGGATGCACGCGTCCTCGGGGATCCTGTTCAACCACGAGTCGCCGCGCCGCGGACCGGAGTTCGTCACCCGCAAGGTCACCCGCGCGGTGGCCCGCATCCACCTGGGCCTGCAGGAGACCGTCGAGCTGGGCAACCTGGACGCGCGCCGGGACTGGGGCTTCGCCGGCGACTACGTCGAGGCGATGTGGCTGATGCTCCAGCAGGAGCGGGCCGACGACTACGTCATCTCCACGGGCGAGACGCACTCGATCCGGGAGCTCCTCGACGTCGCCTTCCGGCACGTCGGCATCGACGACTGGTCGAAGTACGTGGTGCAGAACCCGGCCTTCATGCGGCCGGCCGAGGTCGACCTGCTCATCGGCGACGCGGCCAAGGCCCGGAGGGTGCTCGGGTGGACGCCGAAGGTCGGGTTCGAGGAGCTGATCACGATGATGGTGGACGCCGACCTCGCAGAGCAGCGCGGTCCGGCCGCCTGAGGTGGGCACCGCACTGGTGACCGGCCTGACCGGTCAGGACGGCGGTTACCTCGCCGAGCAGCTGGTCGCGGCCGGCGACGTCGTGCACGGCGTCGTCTCGTCCGCGCAGGACCCCGACGGCGTGCCCGGCCACCTGCGCGACCTGGGCGACGCGCTCGTCGTCCACGAGGCCGATCTGCGCGACCTGACCGCGCTCACAGCGCTGGTCGACGACGTCGAGCCCGACCGGCTGTTCAACCTGGCCGGGATGTCCAGCGTCGCCGCCTCCTGGGAGGACCCGGTGGGCGCCCTGGAGGTCAACGCCCGCCCGGTCCTCGGGCTGCTGGAGCACCTGCACCGGCGCTCGGAGCGGGGCGCGCCACCCACCCGCTTCGTGCAGGCGTCCAGCGCCGAGGTGTTCGCCGGCTGCGGCCGGACGCCGATCGACGAGTCCTGCCCGGTGACCCCGCTGAACCCCTACGGCTCGGCCAAGGCGCTGGCGCACCAGTCGGTCGGGATGTACCGGGCGCGTGGCCTGCATGCCAGCTCGCTGGTGCTGTTCAACCACGAGTCGCCCCGTCGCCCGACGCGCTTCGTCACGCGGAAGATCACCGCCGGGGTCGCCGCCATCGCCGCGGGCCGGGCCGACCGGCTCACCCTCGGCAACCTGGCGGTCCACCGCGACTGGGGCTGGGCGCCGGACTACACGCGGGCGATGGTGCTCGCGGCCGCCGCCGCGACGCCCGACGACTACGTCGTGGCGACCGGGCGGGCGCACAGCCTGTTCGACCTGGTGGAGACCGCGTTCGCCCAGGTCGGGATTACCGACTGGCGGCCCTACGTGGTCTCCGATGCCGCGCTGATCCGCCCGGCCGACGCCGAGGTGCTGGTGGGCGACTCGACGAGGCTGCGGACGCGGCTCGGCTGGGCCCCGACGGTGGACTTCGACGGCATGGTCGCGGCCATGGTCGCCGCCGACGTCGCGGCGCTGGCCGACGAGCTACCCGGCTGACCTCGGGGCCGCCGGGTCCGCACCCTCGGGACCGGTCCCGGCGGCCCGCGTCTGCACCGCACGGGCCTCCGCCTCGAGCGCCTTGATGGTCGCGTCCTGCAGCTCGTTGAGCCGCGCCACGATCGGGTCCACCTGGAACGCCGTCGCCTTGCGCAGGATCTTCTTCACCAGGCGCACCGAGCGCCGGCCGTGGTTGGTGTCGGGCGGCCCCACGCGCGGGAGCCGGCGCAGCGGCGCCGACCGGAGCCCCACCTCGGCGACGGTCGCGGCCGAGGCGGCGCCTGCCATGCCCGGGCGGGTGGACCGGCTGAGCGAGGGGCGGCTCGAGGCGCGCAGCCGCACGCGGTCCTGCAGCTCGGCGCGCAGGTCACCACCCTCGGGGAGCTCCTCGGCCCAGTTCGGGGTCTCCGGCACGTCGGCGAGGGGAAGACGCTCGATCATGGCCCGGCGCAGCTCGTCGTCGTCGTCGACGAAACGCACGTCGGCCTGGCCCGCCGCCTGCTCGGCCAGCCCACCGACGCGGGTGGCGATCACCGGCCGGCCGAAGAGCGCGGCGCGCTCCATCACCCCGGAGGACCAGATGTTGCGGTAGGGCAGGACGACCACGTCGGCGGCGACGATCCACCGGTCGAAGAGCTCGTCGCTGACGTAGCCGAGGTGCAGCGTCGCGCCGTCCACGCTGTCGGCGAGGTCGGCGAGGTCGCTCGCGTGCCGCACCATGTCCGGGTCGTCGGTGCGGACCGACCCGACGACGTCGAGCCGGGCGCCGGCGGCGGCCAGCCCGTCGAAGGCCTCCATCGCGCGGTCGAAGCCCTTGGACGGCTGGACGAACCCGATGCCCAGGAAGACGAAGGCGTCCTCCGCGATGTCCAGGGACGCGCGGGCGGCCGCCCGGTCCATGCGGGTGTGCGGGCGGAAGTCCGCGCCGTGCGGGATCAGCTGGACCCGGGCGGGGTCCACGCCGAAGTCGGCGATGAAGGCTGTCCGCTCGGAGGCGGTGTGCACCTTGATCGACTGCGGCAGGTGCCACAGCCGGCGGGCGACCTGCCCGTCGGGCCGGCGGGGGTCGCCGAACCGGCCGTCGATCTCGTGGATGACGACCTCCAGACGCCGGGCCAGGGCGAACGGCACCATGAGGGCCGTGCTCTCCGCCAACCGCGCCGAGGCACTCCCCGGATCGGTGTAGAAGAAGTCGGGGTGGAACTGGACGATCACCCGGTCGTACTCACGGATCCGCTTGGCCAGCGCCAGCGCGCCCCGCGGTCCCCGGAGGTCCAGGTGGTGGTGGGCGGCGCTCGGCCCGGGTGAGAGCACCTCGACGTCGAGGCCCTCGCGGCGCAGCGCCCGCACGGTCTGCAGGGCGTAGGACGCGATGCCGTCCCTCACCGGCGGGTACGGCGAGATCATCAGCACCCGCTCGCGGCGCTCGGCGGTCACGGCGTCGTCCACGTGCTCAGTCCCTTCTCGACCCCGTCGAGGACGCGGTCCCACGTGTAGCTCTCGAGCACGTAGTCGCGCCCGCCCTTCGCCAGCCGGCGCGCCATGTCCGGCGCCTCGGCGACCAGCCGGAGGCACTCGACGAACTCGGCCTCGTCGTCGTAGACCAGGCCGGCCCCGGAGCGCTCGCAGTGCCAGCGCACCACGTCGCTGCCCCCGTTCGCGATGACCGGGGTACCGGCCAGCCAGGCCTCCATGACCGTGCGGGAGAACGCCTCGAACCGGCTCGACTGGATGTAGGCCTCTGCCGCGGCGAAGGCGTTGTCACGCTCGGCGTCGGGCAGGAAGCCCAGGTCGAACACCCGGCCCTCCAGCGACGGCGGCGGGTTGACCTCGCCCGAGCCGAAGGTGACCAGCGACAGGGGCAGGCCGCCCTCCACCGCCCGGCCGAAGGCCGCGAGCATCTCCTCCCAGCCCTTGGCCCCCTCGCGCCGCCCGGCGTACAGGACGAACCGCTCCGGCAGGTCGTAGCGCTCGCGGAAGCCCTGGGGGTCGTAGCTCTCGGGCACCTCGACGCCGCAGCCGACGACCCCGTGCGGCGCCAGCTTGCGCGACACGCGGTGCGCCAGCTCGTGCTCGGGCTCGGTCTGGAAGAACAGCCCGGCGATGCCGGAGAGCACCGGCTGGAAGACGTCGAGGTAGGCGGCCGGCTCGTCGTGGAGACAGGTCCACAGCACGCTCTTCTCCGGCAGCAGCTGGCTGCCGGCGTACGCGGGCCAGAAGACGTAGGGCCCGTAGATCAGGGCCCGGTAGTCCTCGCCGTGGTCGAGCAGGTGGTGGTACATCTCCGGGGACCGCATGCCCGCGTTGATCCACCGCTGCTGCTCGACCAGGCCCAGCGGCTGGCCGGTGGCGACGGCGTGGTCGAGCCAGCCCCGCTCCGGGTCGTCCTCGAAGACCGCGGGGAAGCGGCGCACCTTCAGACCGCCCTCGACGGACTCCCCCGCCGGCAGGACGTTCTTCCAGCCGAAGTGGTCGAGTGCGCAGGTGGTCAGGACCTCCACGTCCCACCCGCGGGCAGCGAGGCGGCGGCCCATCTCGGCCAGCACGATCTCCGCGCCGCCGACCATCCCCTCCCCGTAGCGGGCGGGCACCACGGCGATCCGGCCGCGACGGTCGATCGGCTCGATCGAGCTCATGTCGTCGTCTCCCTCGGTCGGTCGGTCGGCTGCTGCAGCAGGCACGTCAGCGCTCACCCGCGGCGCTCTCGAGCGGCACGCCACCGCGCGGGACGGCCTGGTCGCCGACCCGGTACCCCGGCCGCAGGTGCACGGCACCGTCCTCGTAGGCGTCGGTCACGACCCGGAACGTCGCCAGCCGGTTGACGCGGTGGTACACGGTCTTGTTGCCGGTCGAGGCGACGGCGATGCTGACCTGGTAGACGCCCTCGGACAGCGGCACCTCCGGGAACTCGACCGTGACCTCTTCCGGTGCGCCGGTCAGCTCGGGCAGCGAGAAGCCCTGCATGTCGCTGTTGGCTCCCCAGACCACCTGACCCCCGCTGTCCTCGAGCGCGACCCCCACGATCCAGTCGTCCAGCCGGCTTCCCGGGTCCACCCGGAAGCGCACCTGGAGGCCGGCGCCCGACGGCAGGGTGCGCACCGGCCGCCCGTCGAGGTCGGCCACCGACACGTCGGAGATCGTCACCCGGCGGGTGCCCTGGGCGGCGAGGTCGACGTTCTTCTCCTCGTCCGCCTCCTCGACGGCCTGGTTCAGGTCGCGGAAGGCGCGGACCGCCTCGGTGGGAGTGCCGTCGACCAGCTGGTTGCCGTGGTCGAGCAGGACGGCCCGGTCGCAGAGCTGGCGCACCTGGTCCAGGCCGTGGCTGACGAAGACGATGGTGCGGCCCTCGCGCTGGAAGCGCCGGATCCGGTCCAGGCACTTGCGCTGGAACGGCTCGTCGCCGACCGACAGCACCTCGTCGACCAGCAGGATCTCCGGGTCGACGTGCACCGCGACGGCGAACGCCAGGCGCACGTACATGCCGCTGGAGTAGAACTTGACCTGGGTGTCGATGAAGTTCTCGATGCCCGAGAAGTCGACGATCTCGTCGAAGTACCCGTCGGTCTGCTTGCGGGTGAGACCGAGGATCGCGGCGTTGAGGTACACGTTCTCGCGGCCGGTGAGGTCGCCGTGGAACCCGGCGCCGAGCTCGAGGAGCGCGGCCAGCCGGCCACGCCGCTCGACGTACCCGCTGGACGGCGTGAGGATGCCGCCGATGATCTTGAGCAGGGTGCTCTTGCCGGAGCCGTTGTGCCCGATCAGGCCGGTCGTGCTGCCCGAGGCGAAGGTCAGGTCGATGTCGCGCAGCGCCCAGAAGGCCTCGGCGTTCTCGCGGGAGCGGCGGGCGTTGACCAGCCGCTCCTTGAGCGACTTGTCCTTGCGCAGGGCGAACTGCTTGGAGACGTCGTGGACGCGGATCACGTCGGTCATGGCGGTCAGAGCTCCTGCGCGAAGTTGCCCTGGGACCGGGCGAAGAGCCGCTGGGCCACCCAGACGAAGACCAGCCCCGCCGCGATCAGCACCCCGAGGCGGAGGTAGAGGTTGCCGTCGTAGTAGAACGCCGCGCCGGCCTCGGTCTGGCCACCGGGCCACAGCGCCCGCTGGAAGGCCAGCACGATGTTCGCCATCGGGTTGGCCAGGTAGACCTGGAACAGCCAGGCGAGGTCGTTGTCGACGGTCAGCGTGGTCCGGACCTTGGTCCAGTCGTAGACGATCGGCGTCATCCAGAACCACAGCAGCAGGCCGACCTCGACGAGGTGGGTGACGTCGCGGAGGAAGACGTTGCTGGCCGCGAGGATGAGGCCCAGCCCGACGGAGAAGAAGATCAGGGCCAGGAGCGCCAGCGGGATCAGGCCCAGGTTCCCCGGCGACGGGAAGCTCCAGGTCACCATGTAGGCGAGGATCAGGATGACCGCCTGCAGCAGCACGTTCACCAGCGCCGCGCCGACGACCGACAGCGGGAACAGCTCGCGCGGGAAGTACACCTTCTTCACCAGGCCGGCGTTGCCGACGATGGACCCGGTGCAGCCGCCGATGATGTCGGTGAACAGCGTCCAGGCCAGGAGCCCGGTGAACAGGTAGATGCCGAACTGCGGGATGACCTTGCCCGACCCGAGGAAGACGCCGATCGCGACCGCGTAGACCAGCAGGTACAGCAGCGGCCGCAGCAGGGTCCAGACGAACCCGAGGACGCTGTCCTTGTACTTGACCTTCAGCTCTTTGCGGATCAGCTGCCCGAGCAGCTCGCGGTAGGCCCAGATGTCGCGGACGGTCGGCACGAAGCCCCGCCAGAAGGACACCGGCTGGTTCACGCGCTCCAGCGGCTGGTCCTCCAGGGGCGCCTCGCCGGCTCCGACGGCGGGCCCGATGGTCCGCGTCGCTACGGCCGGGGCGGCGGCACCCCGTTCCTGATGTGGCATGGCAGCGATCGTACGTACCGGTCCCCCTCGCACGACCGCGCCGAGGGAGGCGCGTTGCCGGTTGGGGGATGCGCCACAGAACAGCGGGCTCAGACCCCTCGCCCGTCCCGCGGGCCCCACGCCGCAGCGGCTAGGGTTCTGGTCCGGGACAGATGCGGGGGGACGCCCCGGGTGCGGAGGGCGGTCACGTGGACATCGTCGTGTGCGGGGCGCAGAAGCCCTTCGTGCGAGGCGGCGCCGAGCAGCACCAGGAGAACCTGGTGGCCGCGCTCGAGACCGCCGGCCACCGCGTCGACCTGGTCCGGCTGCCCGTGGCCTGGGAGAAGGGCCGGTTGTTCGACTCCCCCCTCGCCTGGCGCATGGTCCCGATCGACGCCGACCTCGTCATCGCGACCAACTTCCCGTCGTACTTCGTGCAGCACCCGAACAAGGTCGTCTGGCTCCTGCACCAGCACCGGGGCGCCTACGACGGTTTCGAGGCCGGCGCCTCGTGGTCGGACTTCGCCTGGGACGACGTCAGCCTCGAGGAGCAGCGGCTGCTGACGGAGTGGGACGTCGCCGCCCTGTCCGAGGCGCGCACGGTGTTCAGCAACTCCGGGGTGGTCAGCCGGCGGCTGGCCCGCTTCAACGGCCTGGACAGCACCCCCCTCGCCCATCCCCCGCCGCTGCACGAGGTCCTGCACCCCGGGGAGTTCGGCGACTACGTCCTCTCCGTGCAGCGGCAGGAGGAGAACAAGCGGCCGCACCTCCTCGTCGAGGCGATGGCCCACGTCCCGTCGCCGGTCCGCGCCGTCATGGCCGGCCGGGGCGAGCTCCTCGACGAGGTCCGCCGGCACGTCGAGGACGCCGGCCTCGCCGGGAAGGTCGAGCTCCCCGGCTTCGTGCCCGACGCCGACCTGGTCGAGCTGTACGCGGGCGCGCTCGCCGTCGTGTACGTGCCGGAGGACGAGGACTACGGCTACACCACGCTGCAGGCCTTCTACGCGGGCAAGCCGGTGATCTGCGCAGCCGACTCGGGGGCGGTGCTGGACTGGGTCGAGGACGGCGTGACGGGGCTGGTCTGCGACGGGACCCCCGCGGGCCTCGCCGCGGCGATCCGCCGGCTGGCCGACGACCCGGCGCTGGCGCAGCGGCTCGGCGCGGCCGGCCGCGAACGCATCGCCGACCTGTCCTGGGCCGACGTCGTGGCGCGGCTCACGGCGCCGTGACCGCCCCCGTCCGCCTGGCCGTCCACGTCGGCCGCGACGTCCCCGAGGGCCTCACCGCGGTGCTGGCCGCGCTTCCCCCGGACGTGCAGCCGGTCGCCGCCTCCGAACGCGAGGCGCTGCCGGAGGGCACGGTGGCGCACCTCTACTGCAGCGACGTCCTGCCCCGTCGCCCGGCGACCCCGTACGCCGTCTGGCGCGTGCCCGGGGCGGATGCCGGCGACCTCGGCGACGTCCCGGTGCTCGCCGACGCGGGGGCCGAGCACGTCCGCCCCGGCGACCTGCAGGTGTCCCTCCGCGCCTGGCCCGAGGCCGCCCGGCCGATCCTGCCGTTCACCCGCGCCGGCCTGCGCCGCGTGCGCGACCTGCCCGGCCGCCTCGTCGGGGAGGCACGACCCGACGGCGTCTGGTGGGGCGTCCCCGGCGGGCAACCGGCCGCGGCACCGCTGGACACCTGGCCGACGCTCGCCGCCCTGTCCTCGGCCGTGGTCGCCACCGGCGAGGAGCTGTGGACCGCCCTCGCCTGGGCCGCGCCCGCGGTGACCGACGCCGCCGGTGCCCGACTGCTCGGTCTGACGCCGGACGAGGACGTGCTGGTCGGCGACGACCCGGCCGCCCGGTCCCGGCTCGCCGCCGAGCTGGCCGACGACGACCTCCGTGCCGCCCGGCTGGCACGCAGCGGCTGGCAGACCGCCCGGTCGCACCTGCCTCCGGGGGTGGCCGCGGACCTGTGCCGCCGCCTGGGCGTCCGGACGGCCCCGCACAGCTCCGTGTCAGGGTTGACCGCGGCCCTGGACGCGCTGGGCACCCCACCGCACAGCCTCGTCCGCCGCCGCGCCCGGGCTGCGACCGCCGCTCTGCCGGGCGCCGTGACCGCCGGTTGGCGACCCCACCGAGAGGAGCACTCGTGAGCACCCCCGACCCGACCAGCGCCGAGGCCGTCGAGCGGCTCCGCGCCGTGGACGCGCCCCCGGCGGCGCCGGAACCGGCTCCGGCTCCCCGCCGGTGGGAGCGCACCGCCGCCCGCGTGGCCGGTCGTGGCCGGCGCGCCGCCGCCGGGCTGGCCCGGCGGGGCCTGAAGCCCGTGCTGCGCCGCGCCGAGGTCGAGGTGGGCTCCCGGGTGCAGCGGATGGTCACCGAGGCCCTCGACGGGGATCCCGCTCTCGCCCAGTTGCGCGAGGTGTCCGAACGCGGAGGGCTGGACCCCCAGCTGATCCGCGAGCGCGACGCGACGGTGCACAGCGCCCACGTGAACCTGGAGCTGCTCAAGGGCGAGCTGCGGCACGTGCAGACCACGCTCGACGAGCTCGGCATGGCGTTCGCGCCCGGGACCGGCCTGGCCGGCGCGGGAGCCCGCTACGCCGAGCTGCGGGAATCGGTGTACGCGCTGGAGCGGCGGCTGCGGACCGCCGGCAACGCACCGACGACTCCCCCGGACCCGGCGGCCCCGGCGGCCGCGCCGATCGCGCGGGCGACGCCGGCGGAGGGCACCCCGGCGGTGCTGTCCTCGACCCTGTTCGACTACGTCGGCTTCGAGCGGCGGTTCCGGGGCGACCCGGACGCCATCCTGACCACCCTCGTCGACCGCTACGCCGACCTGCTGCAGGACCACCAGCCGGTCGTGGACGTCGGGTGCGGCCGCGGCGAGCTGCTCGGGATGCTCGCCGAGCGCGGGATCGACGTCATCGGCGTCGAGCCCGACCCCGGGATGGCCGCGGAGGCCCAGGCGCGCGGCATCACCGTGCACGAGGAGCTGGCCGGCGACTGGCTGCGCTCGGTCCCGGACGGCTCGCTCGGGGCGATCATCACCACGCACGTCCTCGAGCACCTCGAGCTCGACGACATGATCGAGCTGCTGGAGCTGGCGGCGGTGAAGCTGGGGCCGGACTCGGTCTTCATCAGCGAGACGCCCAACCCGGCCTCGCTGATCGTGCTGGGCAACTCCTACCTGCTCGACCCGACGCACGTCCGGCCGCTGCACCCGAGCCTGCTGGCGTTCCTCTGCGAGAAGGCCGGCTTCCGGGACGTCCGGCTGCGGTTCTACAGCCCGGCGGAGGACTACCACCTGCCGATGACCGCGGTCGACGAGGACGCCCCGGCGTGGGCCCGGGAGCTCACCGAGTCGGTGAACAAGGGCTTCTCGACGCTCAACGAGGTGCTCTTCGGCCCGCAGGACTACGCGGTGATCGCCCGGACACCGCCGGCCCCCGAGTCCTGACCGGCGCACCCGTGGCCACCCGGAGCTCGACGGCCGTCGACGTCCCCCCGTCGGCGGAGGGAGCGACCGTGCGCCGGTCGCGGCACGGGTTCTGGGCGCTCCTGGTGGCCGCGGTGGCCGTCGCGGCCGCCTTCGGCGTCACGGTCGCCCGGGTCCTGGGCGACGTGGACGACTCCTTCCGCTTCGGCGGCGACCAGGCGCTGACCGGGCTGTCGGTGCACGAGGCGAGCTCGTTCGACCGGGACCTCGGCCCGTACTCGCGCTACGGCTGGTCGCACCCGGGGCCGCTCTGGTTCTACCTGCTGGCCCCGCCGATGCGGCTCCTCGGCGGCGACGACATCGCGCTCATGGCCGCCGGCGTGCTGATCAACGGGCTGCTGGCGGTGGCCGTCGTGCTCGCCGTCCACCGGGCCGGCCGCCCGCTGCTCACCCTGGGCGTGTCGGCCGTGCTGCTGGCGTTCGTCCTGCGCATGCCCGCGGAGATGTTCGTCGACGTGTGGAGCCCCTACGCGCTGCTGATGGGGACGCTGCTCTTCCTCGTGCTCGCGGCGCGGGTGCACTCGGGCAGCTGGCCGGCGCTGCTGGGCATGCTGCTCGCCGGCAGCTTCCTGGCGCAGACCCACGTCGGCACCGCACCTCTCGTCGCGCTCGTCAGCGCGACCGGTGGCGTCTCGTTCGTCCTCGCCCGCCGCGCCCGCCGCGCGACCACGGAGCCCGGGACCGACGCCGGCGAGCCACCGCGCGCACGGCCGGGCCGCTGGACAGTGGTGCTGGGCGTGCTGCTCGTCGCGGTCTGGATCCCGCCGGTCGTCGAGCAGCTCTCGTCGCCGGTGCGGGAGGGCAACCTGGTCCGGTTGGTGAGCTTCTTCCTGAACCACGAGGACCCCGGCGGCAGCCCGACGCCACCCCAGGCCCTGATCGCCGTGGGCCGGATCCTCGCCATGACGCCGTACGACTGGGGCCCCGGCCCGTGGGAGATGGACGTCTCGACCCTGCCGGCACCGGTGGGCCTCGCGCTGGCCGCGCAGGCGCTCGCCGCGGTGACCCTGGTGCTGCTCGGCCGTCGCTGGGGATCGCGCGCCGGCACCTGGTGGGGTGCCGTCCTGTGCGCTGCCCTGGCGGCGGCGGTCGTCTCCGCCGTCACCGTCACCGGTGTCCTGTACTGGTACCTCATCGTCTGGGTCGCGGTGCTGCCCGCAGCCACCGCGATCGGCGCGCTGCACCTGGTCCTCGACCGCGTGGCCGCGGGTCGGGCCGGCGCTCCGGGCCCCCGGCTCGCCCTCGACCGTGCACCGGTCCTGCTGCCCCTCGCGGTGGTCGTGGTGGCCGGGTCGGTGGTGGCGGCGATGTCGCTGGGCGACGCGGCCGAGGAGCTGCCGTCGGACTACGGCGTCGTCGAGGCGTCCCGGCTGGTCGACGACGCCCTCGGGGACGTCGACACGAGCACGGTGCACGTGGACATCGAGACGCCGGCGCTCTGGCCGGTCGCGGCCGGGGTGGTCAACGAGCTGGTCGCCGACGGCCTCGACGTCACCGTGGACCGGGGCTCCGAGGAGCTCTTCGGCGCGGACCGGGTGAGCGCCGGCGACGAGCCCGTGGACCTGGTGTTCGTGACGACCGGCTCCCGGGCGCACGACCGGCTCCTCCGGGAGGCCGGCGTCACCGACGTCGGCACGGCGCCCACGGAGTGGGGGCCCACCTCGGTCCTGCTCCGCGTGTCGCGCTAGCGCACCGGGGCCGCAGCACCGGGACGGTTGTGGCGGAGCGTGACGGAACGGTCAGGTGGTCCCCGACGGTGGGCGCCGCGACAGCTCCGTTCCACGGTTCCCCGCCCCCGCGGCCCTACCCTGGGAAGGACTTCGCCGCGGGACCCTGGCTCCCGAATGCTCCACCGAGCCGGCCCGCCCGACGTGAGGACGTGCATGACGGACAACGCCGACCGCCCCGGGACCGGCCGCCCGCTCCCGGCCCGGCTGGACCCGCGCGCCGGCGTGCCCTCGCGCCGCGAGCGCCGGGCCGACGCCCGCGCCGAGCGGGGCGGCGGCGGGCGCCGCCGGGCCGTCACGGCCGGGCGGGTCGTCACCGCGCTGGCCTCCACCGTGCTGCTGGCCGGCAGCGGCTGGGGCTGGTACCTCGGCCAGGTCGCCGACGCGAGCATGAACCGCACCGACGCCATCCCGACCAGCGGCAACGAGGGCATCGGCGACGCGATGAACATGCTGCTCGTCGGGAGCGACAGCCGGGCCAGCGCCAGCGAGGAGGAGCTGACCCAGCTCAACACCGAGGCGAACGACGGCGTCAACACCGACACGATGATCCTGGTGCACGTGCCGGCCGACGGGTCGGAGGCGTCGTTCGTCTCGTTCCCGCGCGACTCCTTCGTGGAGATCCCCGGCTACGGCGAGCACAAGCTCAACGCCGCCTACGCCTACGGCTACTACGAGGAGGCCGGCGACGACGCGACGGACAGCGAGCGCCAGGCCTCCGGCGCGCAGCTGCTCATCAAGACGATCAGCGGCCTGACCGGGCTGTCGATCGACCACTACGCCGAGGTCGACCTGCTCGGGTTCTTCAAGCTCTCCGAGGTCGTCGGCGGCGTGGAGGTCAACCTCTGCGCACCGGCCAAGGAGCCCAACTCCGGCGTCGACCTGCCCGCCGGCGTGCAGACGATCCAGGGTGAGCAGGCGCTGGCCTTCGTCCGGCAGCGGCACGGGCTGCCGGGCGGCGACTTCGACCGGATCGTCCGCCAGCAGACGTTCATGGCCGGGATGATCCGCAAGATGATGTCGGACAACGTGCTGCTGGACCTCGGCAAGCAGCGCCGGCTGGTCGAGGCCGCCGCCGACTCGCTGACCGTGGACGAGAACCTCAAGCTGCTCGACCTGGCGGCACAGATGCAGTCGGTGAAGCCCGACAGCATCCAGTTCCAGACGGTGCCCAACCTCGGCACCGACCGGGACCCGGACGCCGGCTCCATCGTCCGGCTGGAGGACCCGAAGGCGCTGAAGGCCTTCTTCGCCGACCTCTCCGCCGAGCCGGAGCCCGCTCCGGGCACGACTCCCCCGGCGGCCGAGCCCGCCGCCGAGCCGGTGCCGGCCGCCGACGTGTCCGTGGCGGTCTACAACGGCTCGGGCACCTCGGGTCTGGCGGCCACCACCACCGCGGAGCTCGAGGAACAGGGCTTCCCGATCGTCACCACGGGGAACGCGGACAGCCGGGACTACGAGGCCACCGAGATCCGCCACGCCGCCGGCGACGAGACGCTGGCCGCCACCCTGGCCGCGGCCATCCCCGGCGCCGTCGTCGTCGAGTCCGACGAGCCGGCGGAGGGCACCGTGCACCTCGTGCTCGGTGCGGACTTCAACGGTGTCGGGCAGCCGGTCACCGCCCCCGAGCCCACGGCGCCCGCCGTGCCCGAGGACACGTTCACCGCCGCGAACACCGACTGCATCAACTGAGCGCCGGCGCCCCGGGCGCCGACCGGAACGGCAGAGGCCCCGACCGCAGCAGCGGTCGGGGCCTCTCCCGTCGTGCCGGGCTCAGAAGGGCAGGCGGCGGAAGACCGCGCGCGGCGTGTGCCGCAGCCCGCTCATGACGAAGCGCATCGCGCCCGGCACCCAGACGGTGTGCCGGCCCTTGCGGACGCCGGTCACGATCGCCTCGGCCACCGCCTCGGGCGTCGTGGACAGCGGCGCCTCGGGCAGGCCCTCGGTCATCTTCGACCGGACGAACCCCGGGCGGACGACGAGCACGGAGACCCCGGTGCCCACGAGCGAGTCGGCCAGGCCGGAGTAGAAGGCGTCGACGCCGGCCTTGGTCGAGCCGTAGACGTAGTTGGACCGGCGGGCCCGCTCCCCGGCGACCGAGGACAGCGCGACGATCGCCCCGTGCCCCTGGCTGCGCATCCGGTTGGCCAGCACCGTGCCGACGACGACCGGCGCCACGTAGTTGACCTGGCCGAGCGCGGCGGCCGCGGCGGGGTCGGTGGCGAGGGCGTCCTGGTCGCCGAGCTGGCCGAAGGCGACCACGGCGACGTCGATGTCGCCGCCGGCCGCGGCGGCGGCGACCACGCGCTCGGGCGAGCCCGCGTCGTCGGCGTCGAAGTCCACGACCTCGACCGCGGCACCGGCGGCCGTCAGCTCGTCGGCGACGGCGGCCCGCCGCGGGGTGTCCCGGGCGGCGACGACGACGCGCAGCGGCCGCTCCTGCAGGTACCGGCGGGCGGTGGCGACGGCGATGTCGGACGTGCCGCCGACGAGCAGCAGCGAGCTCGGGGATCCGAGGGCGTCGATCACAGGGAGAGCCTCCTGGCCAGGTCGGACGTGAAGACGCCGTCGGGGTCGACGCGCCTGCGGATGGCGCGGAAGTCGTCGAGCCGGGGGTACATCGCCGCGAAGGTCTCGGGGCGGACCCGGGAGTCCTTGGCGAGGTAGGTGCGCCCCTCGGCGGCGACGACGACCTCGTCGAGGGAGTCGAGCAGGCCGGCCAGGCCCTTCATCACGGGGATGTCCAGCGCCAGCGTCCAGCCGGGCGAGGGGTAGGACAGCATGCCGGGGTTGCCGGGACCGAAGCGCTTGAGCACCGCGAGGAAGGACGCCGTCCCGAACGAGCTGAGCCGGTCCAGCACCTCCCGCATGGCCTCCTCCTGCCCGAAGGGCACGGTGACCTGGTACTGCACGAAGCCGCGCGGGCCGTAGATGCGGTTCCAGCCACCCACCGCGTCCAGCGGGTGGAAGAACGTGGGGATGCTCTGCAGCTGGTCGCGCTTGCGCGTGGGCGCCTTGCGGTACCAGACCTCGTTGAAGGCGGCCACGGTCGCCAGGTTGAGCAGCCCCGGCGGGAAGACGTCGGGCACCGAGATCTTGATCGAGCCGTGGTACTTGAGCGGGTCGGCCCGCCGCTTGGCCGGCAGCTCGTCGAGCGTCGCGAAACGCCCGCGGGTCACCACGGAGCGGCCCATGCGCTTCCCCTTGGCCAGGGTGTCGATCCAGGCCACCGAGTACTCGTACAGGTGGTCGGTCTCGGCCAGCAGGGTCATGAGCGAGTCGAGGTCCGGCGTGCGGTCGGTGTCGACGAGGCAGCGCGAGGACTCGATCCGCTTCAGCTGCACCTGCGCGCGCAGGATGACGCCGGTCAGGCCCATGCCGCCGGCGGTGGCCCAGAAGAGGTCGGGGTCGGACTCGGGGCCGACCCGGCGGACCTCGCCGTCGGCGGTGAGGAGGTCCAGCCAGCGGACGTGCTGGGCGAAGCTGCCGGCCACGTGGTGGTTCTTGCCGTGGATGTCCGCGCCGATCGCCCCGCCGACCGTCACCAGCCTCGTGCCCGGGGTCACCGGCACGAAGAAGCCCTGGGGGACGAACCGGTTCATGAGCTCGTCGAGCGAGATGCCCGCCTCGACGTCGACCAGGCCGGTCTCCGCGTCGAAGGCCAGCACCGCGTCGGCCGCGGTCATGTCGAGCACGTGGCCGCCGGCGTTCTGCGCCGCGTCGCCGTAGCTGCGCGCCAGGCCCCGGGCCACGACGCCGCGCCCGGCGGCGGCCGCGGCCTGGACCACGGCGCGCACCTCGGCGTCGTCGTGCACGGGGGTGAGCACGGCGGGTGTGGGCGCCGTGCGGCCCCAGCCGTTGAGCAGCGTGGTCTCAGACATCGAAGACTCCCAACGCCATGGTCACGACCCACAGCACACCCAGGCAGAACAGGACGCGGTCGTGCAGGACGATCTCCTCGGGCGCACCCGCGGCGCCCTTGTCGACGTCGACGGCGTACCGCAGGATCGCCATCACGAACGGGGCGATGGAGATGGTCGACCACGGGACGCCGTCCTGGGTCTCGCCCATCTCGAACGCCCACAGGCTGTAGGCGGTCACGGCCACGCCGGCGGACAGGCTCCACACGAACCGCAGGTAGCTGGCCGAGTACTCCTTGAGCGTCTTGCGCGTCGCGGCGGCGTCACCCACCAGCACGAGCTCGGAGTACCGCTTGCCGGCCACCATGAACAGCGACCCGAAGGCCGCCACCAGGAGGAACCACTGCGAGAGCAGCAGGCCCGCGGCCACACCGCCGGCGATGCCGCGCAGCAGGAACCCCGAGGCCACGACGGCGAGGTCGATGACCGGCTGGTTCTTGAGGAACACGCAGTAGGCCAGCTGGATCACCACGTAGCTGGCCAGCACGAACGCCAGTTCCGGCCGGGTCAGCAGCACGGCGGCGACGAGCGCGACGGTGCAGAGCACGGTGGCCATCGCCAGCGCCAGCCAGCGGGGCACGATCCCGGCGGCGATCGGCCGGAACCGCTTGCGCGGGTGCCGGCGGTCCTCCTCGACGTCGATCGTGTCGTTGACCAGGTAGACGGCGGAGGCGGCCAGGCAGAACAGCACGAAGGCGACGGCGGTCGGCCGCATCACCTCGGCGTTGAAGATCTCCCCGGCGGCCAGCGGCGCGGCCAGCACCAGGACGTTCTTGACCCACTGCCGCGGCCGCAGAGCCCGGACCAGGCCCCAGGCGAAGGTGCCCCGGAAGCCGGGGAGCCGGGGAGCGAGCGGCGGCGGGGACTCCTCGACGAGCTCCCCCGACATCGTCGAGGGTGCCGGTGCGGGGGTCGACTGGGGGTGCACGGTCACGCCTTCCTCCCTGCGTCTCCGGTCGTGCGACGCCGCACGACCGTGGCCACGCCGGCGCCGAGGGCGGCGCCCGACACCACGTCCGACGGGTAGTGGACGCCCAGGAGGACCCGGGAGACCAGCATGACGACGGTCACCGCCGCCATCGGCGGCCCGCCGACCATCGGCCCGAACCCGACGGCCGCCGCGGCGGTGGAGCAGCTGTGCGCGCTCGGGAAGGACAGCCGGCTCGGCGTCCCGACCAGCGGCGGCACGTCCTCCAGCGAGGGCCGGACCCGGCGCACGACGCGCTTGACCGCCACGCCGGCCGCGTGCGCGGCCACGACCCCGACCATCCCGGACACCCACTCGTCGCGACGGCGGCCGGTGGCCCAGCCGGCAGCGCCGAGCGCCAGCCAGCCGAGGGCGTGCTCGCCGAAGTGCGACAGCCCCCGTGCGACCGGCACGGCCGGCGTGCCGCCGAGCGTGCGGCGCGTCGAGCGCAGGACCGCGTGGTCGAATCGGGTGAGGGCAGCGCTCGGTGCGGTCATCGGGTGCCGACTGTAGACGGGCACCTGCGCCGTCGCCGGGACGACGCGGGGCGGACCGATCCGTCGCAACCCGCCCTGCCACTCTTGTCCCGTGCCCACCACCCCCTCGCCTGCCGCCGACGCCGGACGCCCGCAGGAGACGATGCCGGCGGGCCTCCTGGCGGCCGCGCTGCGCCGGTCCTCGGCCACCCCGCTGCTCACCTCCTACGACGACGCGACCGACGAGCGGGTCGAGCTCTCGGCGGCGACGCTGGCCAACTGGGTGGCCAAGACGGCCAACCTGCTGCAGGACGAGTGCGACGTCGGCCCGGGCAGCACGGTGGCGCTGGCCCTGCCGGTCCACTGGCAGACGGCGGCGGTCCTGCTGGGCGCCTGGAGCTGCGGGGCGGCGGTGCTCGACACCGCGCTCGAGGACGAGGGCCGGGCGGCGGGCGCGGACGTCGTGCTCGCCGCCCAGGACCGGCTCCCAGCCCTGGAGGAGGCGCACGACGACGCCTCCGCGACCGAGCTCTGGGGGCTGTCGCTGCACCCCCTGGGCCTGGGCATGACCGGGTACTCGGGCGCCGCCCGTGACTTCGCCGTCGAGGTGCGCACGCACGGGGACGTCTTCTTCCCCTACCGGGAGCCCGACCCGGCCGGTCCCGGACTGCTGGTCGGCGAGGCGTCGCTGAGCCTCGGCAGCCTGACCTCGGCGGCCGCGGAGCTCGCCGGCCGGCTCGGCCTGACCGAGGGCGACCGCATCCTGGTCGACGAGCGGACCGCCGCCGAGGCCGGCCCGGTGGCGTGGCTGCTCGCGCCGCTGGCCGCCGGCGCCTCGCTGGTCCTGTGCCGCAACGCCGCACCCGACCGGCTGGCGTCCCGCGCGGCGGCGGAACGGGTGACGGCCACCCTCGGGATACGGGTCGAGGGGGTCCGCGAGCTCGGTCGCCGCGGCTGACGGATGGTCGCGCGCGTCACACCTACACTCCCCCGCGTGACGACCCCCGCGGACACCGACGCGGCGCCCGGGGGGCGCGACCGACGGCGGGTCCTGGCCTGGGTGCTCGCCGGGCTCACCCTGCTGCTCGCGGTGACGCTGCCCCTCGCGCCGGTGCGGGTGGACACGCCGGAGGTCCAGTGGCCGCTGGACCCGGGTGATCCGCAGTCGACCGTCGCCCTGTTCATGCCCTACCGGCCGATCGACCTGCAGGCCGAGATCCCGTGCGCGGCGGTCACCGCCCTGGCCGGGCGGCAGGAGCCCGGCGCGGCCCCGGCGGTGCTGCTCGCCACGGCACTGCCCGGGTCCGAGCGCGGCAGCGCGCGAGGGCTGCGTGCGACGGTCACCGAGACGAACATGCGCATCCTCTCCTCGGGCGAGGAGCTCTACAGCGGCGGCCTCCCGGCATCCTCGGACTGCACCTTCGTGATCGCGGCGCTCCAGTCCGGGACGACCGTGACGCTCGAGCGGCCCGGCTCCGATCCGGAGGTGCTCGCCGACCGGCCGGGCCTCGGGGTCCCCGAGGTCACCGCGTTCACCACCGACCTCACGGCCGCTGACGGCTCGTCTCCGTCGGTCACCGCGCATCCCGACGCGCGGTTCCAGACCTCGCCGACGGCGTGGAAGACGGCGCTCGTCGTCGCCCACGTCGCCGCGCTGCTCGGCTGCCTCTGGCTGCTGTGGCGGGCCGGCCCGGCCGCCCCCCGCCGGCGCCGGGAGCCGCTGCCCGCGCTGGTGGAGCCCCCGACCGGGCGTGGCGGGCGGACCTGGGCCCTGCTCGCGGACGTCGGCGTCGTGGTCACGCTCGTGGTGTGGACCCTCATCGGGTTCATCAACACCGACGACTACTACTACAGCGCCGAGGCCCGGACCCTGGACTCGGCCGGGTACGTCGGCAACCAGTTCCGCTTCTTCAACGTCCCCGAGATCCCGTTCATCCTCCACCAGACGCTGCTCGCCCCCCTGACCGAGCTCTCCACCCAGCCGCTGGTGCTGCGGCTGCCCTCCCTGGCCGCCGGCCTGCTGGTCTGGTGGCTGCTCACCCGTCAGCTCGTGCCGCTCCTGGTCGACCGGCCGCACCCGGCCCTGCGGGTCGTGGCCGGCGTCGCGCTGCTGGCCTGGTGGCTGCCGTGGAACATCGGCGCACGGCCCGAGTTCCTGATCACGCTCGCCTGGGCGGCCACGCTCACCCTGGCCCTGCAGGCGATCCGCCGCGAGCGCGTGTGGCTGCTCGGCGCGGCCGCGCTCGTCGCCGGCACGGCCGTGACCATCACGGCCTCCGGCCTGTCCTGCGCGGCCACCCTCGTCGTGCTGCTCCCCCGGCTGTGGCCGCTGCTGCGCCGCTCGGCGCTCGGCCTGTGGGCGACGCTCGCGCTGATGGTGGCCTCGGCCAGCGTCGCGGCCACGATCGTCTTCTCCGACGCCACCCTCGCCAGCGCGCTGACCGCCCTGCGGGTGCACCGCGAGGTGCCGCCGGTCGAGCCCTGGTACAAGGAGGTGCTGCGCTACTACTACCTGACGCTGGGCGACGACCCGGCGCAGCGCACCTTCGGCCGCCAGCTCGCCGTGGTGCTCACCCTCGCCGTGCTCATCGGCGTCTCGGTGACCCTGACGCGGACCACCCGTCCCGGGGCGCTGCGCACCACGTGGGCGGTGCCGGCACTGGCCTACGTCGCCGCCAACCTCGCCTTCCTGCCCTCGCCCACGAAGTGGACCCACCACTTCGGAGCGCTGGCGGCACCGGGCGCGCTGCTGCTCACCGTCGGCGTCGCGGTGCTCGTCCGCCGCCGCCCCGACCGATGGGCGGCGGCCGCTCTCGCGGTCGGCCTGCTCCTGGCCGCCACGACCGCGTTCCACGCCGGCAACCACCAGGTCGAGTACTCCGCCTACCGGGTGCTGCGCGACGTCCCCGGGGTGCTCGGGAACCCGGCCGCCTGGGTCGCGGGAACCCTCGCGGTCATCGGGGCGCTCTGGTGGCGCGCCCGCCGCTCCTCCGAGCCGGGTGCCGCTGCCTACCGCCCGTGGCCCGAGGCGGCGATCACCGTCGTGGTGACGGCGCTGGTCGCGTCGGTCCTGGTGCAGACCGCGAGCGCCTCGGCGTCCAACATCCTGCTGCGGGACACCTGGTCGATGGTCGGCGACACCACGTCGGTCCTGCGCGGGGACCCGGGGTGCGGCTTCGCCGACGACGCCGTCGCGCTCACCGGCACGGCCCGGCTGCCCAGCACCGACGTGGGCGACCCGGCCGCACCGCCGTCCGACGACGACACCTCGCTGCAGAACTCGTTCGAGAACCGCGAGGTGGTCCCGGAGGACGTCGACCGGTGGACCACACGGACCGACGAGCCGGTCGATCAGACCGTCGAGCTGGTGACACCGTGGTTCGACCTGGCGGAGATGACCGTGCGGGACGTGCTGGCGATGGGCATCGCCGGGAACCCCGACGGCGGGACGACGGTCGTCGCCGAGTACGCCGACGCCGAGGTCCGCGTGCTGCCCGAGGTGTTCGCGGTGGACCCGGACGAGGTCGAGGACCTCGCAGCGGGCGCGTGGACCCGGGAGAACCTCGGCGCGCGGCAGGAACTCCCCGCGGACGCGTCCCTGGTGCGGTTCCGCTTGACCGACCGGAACCTGACGGCCGAGGGATGGCTGACCGTGACGGCGCCCTACCTGGTGGTCGGGCAGCCGCTCAGCGAGCTGTTCGACGGGACGGCGGTCGGGCTCGACTGGCCGATCGGGTTCAACATGCCGTGCGTCGATCCCCCGAGGGTCGCCGACGGCATGGTCGAACCCGTCAACTGGCTGGTCTTCAGCGACACCTTCGCCGACTCCCCCGACATCACGATCATCGACGACCGGGGCGGGGCGTACGGGACCGTGGAGGAGGTCGCGCGGTTCACCACGTACCGCGGCTTCCTCCCGGGCACCTCCCCGGACGTCGAGTGGGGCCGGCTCGTGGCGCTGGACTACGAGCTGCCGACCGGTGCCTTCCGCGTCGAGGAGGGCAGCCGCACCATCGCCGGCTGGGGCTGGTGGCCGGAGGCCGGCCCGGGCCCGTCGCCGGAGGAGGACTGAGGGAGGACCTCCGCGGTCAGGGCAGGAGGCCGCCGGCGCTCGCCGTGCCCTGCACCTGGTCGGTGCCCTCGTAGGACCGCGGCCGGCCCACGTGGTCGCGCAGGACGGCGTGCAGGCAGCGCCGGCCTGGTGAGCCTCACCACTCCCCCGGCATACCCCCGGGGGAATGCCTTCGATGGGGCTACCGTTGGTCCGTGCATACCCCCCCGGGTATAGCCACCGACCTTCAGGAGCTGACGTGATCCCCGAGATCGACCAGAACACCTTCGCGGCCCGGCTCGCCGAGGGCGACGCCCACGTCGTCGATGTGCGCGAGGCGCGCGAGTACCGCCCCGGCCACGTCCCCGGCGCACAGAACCTTCCGCTGAGCGTGCTGCCGGCCCGGCTGCCGGAGCTGCCGAAGGACCGGCCGGTCTACGTGATCTGCCAGGCAGGCGGTCGCAGCGCCCAGGCCACCGAGCTGATGCGCGCCGTCGGCATCGACGCCACCAGCGTCACCGGCGGCACCGGCGCCTGGATCGAGTCCGGCCGGCCCGTCGCCACCGCCGCCTGACCCCGACCACGACACCACGGCCCCGAGAGGAAACCCGATGACCATCACCGTCCTCCCCCTGGACACCCCCGGCCTGGGTGACCGCACGTACCTCGCCCACGACGGGGAGGTCGCGCTCGTGGTCGACCCGCAGCGCGACTACGACCGCGTCCTCGGCATCGCCGAGGCGGCCGGTGTCCGCATCACCCACGTCTTCGAGTCCCACATCCACAACGACTACGTCACCGGCGGACTGGAACTGGCCCGCGAGGTCGGCGCCCGGTACCTGCTGAACGCCGACGACCCGGTCTCCTTCGAACGGACCGGGGTCTCCGACGGCGACGTCGTCGAGGTGGGGGCCCGGATGCGCGTGCGGGTGCTGCTCACCCCCGGTCACACGCACACCCACCTGTCGTTCGCACTGGAGGCCGACGGCGAGTCGGTGGCGGTGTTCACCGGCGGCTCGCTGCTCTTCGGCTCCACGGGGCGCCCGGACCTGCTCGGTCCGGATCACACCCAGACCCTTGCCCACGCCCAGTGGCACTCCGCCCAGCGGCTGGCCGCCGAGCTCCCGGACGAGACCGCCGTCTACCCGACGCACGGCTTCGGCAGCTTCTGCTCGGCCACCCAGTCCGGCGGCACCGCCAGCACCATCGGGCAGGAGAAGCTCGCCAACCCCGCGCTGACCACCGACGAGGCCCGCTACGTCGAGGACCTCCTCGCCGGCCTGGATGCCTACCCGGCCTACTACGCGCACATGGGCCCGGCCAACTCCGCCGGACCCGGGGAGGCCGACCTCTCCCTGCCGACCGAGGCGGACCCGGACGAGCTGCGCCGGCGCATCGAGGCCGGCGAGTGGGTCGTCGACCTGCGCACCCGCACCGCCTTCGCCGCCGGGCACGTCGGCGGGACGGTCAACTTCGGCCTGGACGGCCAGTTCGTCACCTACCTCGCCTGGCTCATGCCGTGGGGCACCCCGGTGACCCTGCTCGGCGAGACCGCCGAGGACGTCGCCGAGGCGCAGCGCGAGCTGGTCCGCGTCGGCATCGACCGGCCGGCCGCGATGGCCACCGGCAGCGTCGAGGACTGGTCCGGCGGGCAGCCGCTGCGGGCCTACCGCACCGCCACCTTCGCCGACCTCGCCGCCGAGGGCGCCGCCGGCCGCGGCCCCGTCGTCCTCGACGTGCGGCGCAACCAGGAGCGCGCCGAGCGGCACATCGCCGGTTCGCTGCACATCCCGATCCACGAGGTGCTCGAGCGCCTCGACGAGGTCCCGGCCGGGCCGGTGTGGGTGCACTGCGCCGGCGGCTACCGCGCCGGCGTCGTCGCCGCCCTGCTCGACGCCCACGGCATCGACGTCGTCGCCATCGACGACTCCTTCGACAACGCCGGCCCCGCCGGTCTCCACCTCTCCACCGACGCGGTCAGGCAGGAGATCCCCGCATGAGCACTCCCACCGTCGACGCCCCCACCCTCGCCGAGCGCCTCGGCAACGGCTCCGACCCCACGCTGATCGACGTCCGCACTCCGGCGGAGTTCGAGGCCGGCCACATCGCGGGCGCCGTCAACGTCCCCCTCGACGAGCTGAAGGCTTCGCTCGACCAGCTCCGCACGGTCCTGGACGATCACCACGACGTCGTCCTGGTCTGCCGCTCCGGCGCCCGGGCGGGACAGGCGCAGGAGGCTCTGCAGGCAGCCGGCCTCACCTCCCCCACCGTCCTCTCCGGCGGCATCGTGAACTGGGAGAGGACCGGCGGCGCGGTGAACCGTGGCCGCCAGAGCTGGGAGCTCGAGCGCCAGGTCCGCCTGGCCGCCGGGTCGCTCGTCGCCGCCGGGGTCCTGGCCAGCACGGTCGCGCCGAAGGCGAAGTGGCTGTCCGGGGCCGTCGGGGGCGGGCTCGCCGTCGCCGCCCTGACCGACACCTGCGCCATGGGCATGGTGCTGGCGCGGATGCCGTGGAACAGGCGCGGCGCCCGCCCCACCGGCTCTGCTCTGGACCAGCTGACCAGGGAGAGGTGACGGGCATGCTGATCGCGCTCACCGTCGCGCTGGCCGTCGTCGTCGGGGTGACCCTGGGTCTTCTCGGCGGTGGCGGGTCGATCCTGATGGTGCCGCTGCTGGTCTACGTGGCCGGCATGGACGCCAAGGAGGCGATCGCCGCCTCGCTCGTGGTCGTCGGCGTCACCGCGGCGGTGAGCGTGGTCGGCCACGCCCGCGCCGGGCGCGTCCGCTGGCGCACCGGGCTGCTCTTCGGGACTGCCGGCATGGCCGGCGCGCTGGCCGGCGGGTTCGTCGGCGGCCACCTTCCCGGGCAGCTGCTGATGATCGCCTTCGCCCTCATGATGGTCGCCACGGCGGTGGCCATGCTGCGCGGCCGCCGGGACGTCGACCCGGCCAAGGCGCACGCCGAGCTGCCCGTGGGCCGGGTCCTGCTGGACGGCGTCGTCGTCGGCCTGGTCACCGGCCTGGTCGGCGCGGGTGGCGGATTCCTCGTCGTCCCCGCGCTGGCGTTGCTCGGCGGGCTGCCGATGGGCGTCGCCGTGGGCACCTCGCTGCTGGTCATCGCCATGAAGTCCTTCGCCGGGCTGACCGGCTACCTGGCCACCGTGTCGATCGACTGGGCCCTCGTGGGTGCGATCACCGCCGCCGCCGTCGTCGGGAGCCTGCTCGGGGCCCGACTGGTCGACCGCATCCCGGCCGACGCGCTGCGCCGGGCGTTCGGGTGGTTCGTCCTGACCATGGGCGCCTTCGTCCTCGTCCAGGAGGCACCCGAAGGCGCGCGGCTGCCGGCTCTGGTCGCCGTGCTCGGCGTGGCCGGCGCGATGGGGACCTGCACGGCGTTCGTGCCCCGCTGCCCGCTCCGCCACGCCGGGATCGTCGGCCCGCGCCCCGCCGGGGCCTGACCCAGACGGCCGCGCGGTGCGTCCGGGAATGCCCACGCACCGCGCGGCGCTCCAGGACGCAGTACCCGCCGGGGTATGACCCGGTGGACGCGAGAGGATGAGGAACATGCAGCTCGAGAACACCCAGGTCGTCGGAGACGTCATCAAGCGGCTCCGGCGCGCGGAAGGTCAGCTGGCGGGCGTGATCCGCATGCTGGAGGCCGGCCGCGACTGCGAGGACGTCGTCACGCAGCTGGCCGCGGTGTCCCGCGCACTGGACAAGGCCGGGTTCGCCATCATCGCCACCGGCCTCGAGCAGTGCATCACCGCCGGCGAGGACGGCAACGCCGCCCTCGACCGCGCCCGTCTCGAGAAGCTGTTCCTCTCCCTCGCCTGACCCCTAGCCGTCGGCGGGTCGCACCTCGAGTCCGGCCTTCCCGGCCGACTCGTAGGAGTCGTCGACGAGGACGACGGACCGGCCGGGCCGGTCCAGCACCGACGCGGCGATCGACGCCCGGTAGCCGGAGCCGCAGTAGACCCACACCTCGCCCTGCGGGACCTCGTCGAGCCGGTCGGCGAGCTCGTGCAGCGGGATGTGCTGCGAGCCGCGGACGAAGCCGTTCGCCCGCTCGTCGTTGCGCCGGGCGTCGAGGACCTGCACCGGCCCGCGCTCCATCGCCTCGGCCAGGCCGGCGAAGTCGGACACCGGGTAGGACCGCAGGGGCCGCCCGTCGGCGAGGTCCTCGATGTCCCCGATCGCAGCACCGGCCAGCTCGTCGACGCCGATCCGCACCAGCTCGCGACGGGCCTCGGCCACCTGCTCCTCGCTCTCGCCGATCAGCGTCAGCGGCTCCCCGTAGCGGTAGAGCCAGCCCAGGTAGGTCACGAAGTTGGTGCCGAGCTCGACGTTCATCGAGTCGGTCAGGTGGCCGGCCGCGAACGCCGTGCGCTCCCGCAGGTCGACCACCCACTCCCCCGCCTCGATACGCCGGCGCAGCTCCGCGGGGTCGACCTTCTCGGGCATGGAGAGGTCGACCGGTGCCGGGCCGCGCCGGTTGATCGGTGCCATGCGTGCGTAGTAGGCCGGGTAGGCGTCCAGCCCGGCGAGCAGGGTGTCGACGTAGTCCTGCTCGTCCTGCGTCAGCGCCGGGTTGACCCGCTGCTGCTCACCGATGGTCGACGACGTCCCACTGGTCGGGGTGGCCGAGCAGAAGCTGCCGAAGCCGTGGGTCGGGAACACCTGCGCCCCGTCCGGGAGCTCCCCGGCCAGCCGCCGCACCGAGTGGTACTGGGCGTGGGTCAACTCGTCGGTGGCCTCCGGGCTGACCAGGTCGGTGCGGCCCGTGGCGCCGTAGAGCATCGATCCCCCGGTGAACACCGCCTCGACCTCTCCATCCCCGTCGGCGAGCGCGTAGCTGACGTGGTGGTGGGTGTGGCCCGGGGTGTGCAGCACCCGCAGGCGCAGCCGGCCGGCCTCGACCACGTCGCCGTCCGAGACCGCCACGTGCTCGACCTCGGCATCGCTCCCACTCGGCAGGACGTAGTCGGCGCCGGTCTCCCGGGCGAGCTCCGGGCCACCGGTCACGTAGTCGTTGTGCACGTGCGTCTCGAGCACGTGCGTCACCCGCACCCCTCGGCCGGCCACCACCTCCAGCACGCGGTCGATGTCGCGCTGGGGATCGATCACGACGGCCACCTCGCCGTCGTCGATCAGGTAGCTGCGGTCGCCCAGGCTGGAGGTCTCGATCGTCTGCACCTCGAACATGTCAGCTCCCCAGTGCGGCCAGCGCCGCGTCGAGACGGCGTCCGGCCTCGTCGGCCATGGGCTGGAGCTCGGGCCGCCCGGTCATCGACACCATGGTCTGCGGATCCAGGACCTGCACCGTCGAGCCATCGCCGGCCTGGCTGACGACGACGTTGCACGGCAGCAGGACGCCGACGCCGCGGTCCACCTCCAGCGCCTGCTGCGCGAGGTCGGGGGCACAGGCGCCCAGGATCAGGTAGGGCTCCATCTCCACACCCCGCTTCTGCCGCAGGGTTGCCTGCACGTCGATCTCGGTGAGGATGCCGAAGCCCTGCTCGGCCAGGGCCTCCCTGGTGCGCGCCACCGCCTCCGCGAACGGGACGGCGAGGTCGAGGGTGCGTCGGTACTCCATGCGCAGTTCCTTCCGGTCCGTCGCCCGACGCTGCGCAGCGGCCCTCCAGGTCGGACCGCAGGTCGGAGCGGCGAGGTCTCCCTCCCGGTACCCGCAGCGCCGGCCTCGTACCGCCGACCCTGTCCGGTCCGGGAAGTGTCCCGACTGCCCACCTGAACTGGGACGTTGCCCCCGTCCTGGATTTCTGCGTAATCTCGACCTGTGTACTGGGGTAATCGACCGAGCAGGCCCGCGTTCTGCGTGTGCCTCCTCGGGGTGACCCCACTGCTGGTCGACGACCGACTCTGTCCCGGCGGCACGCCCTCCCGCTGAGCGAACGCTCAGCGGCCCCGTGTCCGCCCGCACGTCCGTCGAAGGATTCCCGTTGACCGAGATCGCCGCGCCCGTTCCCGCAGCCCTGCCGTCCGCCCGGGTGACCGACGCGGTCACGCCGACCACGTCGGCCGCGAACAGCTCCGCCCCGGCCCGCGGATCGCGGCTGCGGCGCCTGGCCTCCGCCGTCGTGGACACGCACCGGGCTGCCGTCCCGTTCTGACCGTGCGCGTCGGGTTCCCCGGAACCCGGATCAGCTCTCCAGGAGCACCTGCCCCAGGTGCTCTCCCGGAGCGACCCCGGCAGGACGGCGAAGACCGCCGATCCGATCGGCGTCGTCCACCGGTTGAGCAGGTCGACCTCGGCCAGCCGCTGCTGCACGGGCACGAACTGGGTGCGCACGTCGGCCTGGAAGGAGATGAACACCTGCCCGCTGTCGCTGAGCTGCCCCGGTGGCGGGGGGACGTCGTAGTGGTACGGGCGACGCAGCATCCGCTCCCTGCGGTCGAGCGGTGCTGCTCGGCCGATGTGGGAGGCAGGGTCGATGACGGGCAGTCCGTCCGGGCCGACCGCGGTGAGGTCCGCCGGGTGCTGCTCCTCGCTGCCCGTCAACGGTGCTCCGGTGGCGAGCCGTCTGCCGATCACCCGCTCCTTCGCGGGCCGGTCCAGCTCGTCCCACGTGTCCAGGTGCATGGCGATGCGGCGCACCACCATCCCGGTGCCGCCGCGCAGCCACCCGGGCCCGTCGTCCCCGATCCACACGAGGTCGTCCTCGGCGCCGTCGACGGGTTGCACCGTGCCGTCGACCTGGCCCATGAGATTGCGCTGGGTGAAGCCGCCGGGCAGTGATCCGGCGCTGTTGCGGAATCCGTGCTGCACCCACCGCAGCGAGCCGAACGGCCGGGCCTGCTTCAGCAGCGTCCGCACCGCATGCGCGACGGTGAGCGCGTCGTCGGCACACACCTGAGCGACCAGGTCACCACCCGACCAGCGCTGCTCCAGCCGGTCGATGCCGAAGGCGGGCAGCGGCGCCAACCAGTCCGGCCGGCGGCCGGCCATCCCGATGCGGTCGAACGCACCCGGCCCCAGCCCGACGGTGACCGTCAGGTTGGCCGGTACGGCGGCCAGCTCGGGTTCGGTGTCCCCGAGCGCGGGCGCCCCCGCGGTCAGCCGCTCGGCGTCCTCGGTCCAGACCCGCAGCAGGCGGGCGAGGTCGGCGGGACCGGTGCCCTCGGCGAGGTCCACGGCCACCAGCGTCGCCGCCGCCTGCGGTGGCGTCCGCACGCCGGCCTGGTGGAGACCGCGGAACGGCACCGTCGCCCGTCCGACGGCGTCCTCGGGCGGCGTCGCCGGCCGGCCGGGGTCAGCTCCCAGCGCCGCCCCGGCCAGGGCGACGGTGGCGCCGCCCGCCACGGCTCCCCCGCCGACGAGGAACCCCCGTCGACTCAGCTGCGAGACCATCAGCCGTCGTCCTCCGCGCCGTTCCCGGGGGTGTAGGACTCCTCGGCACCGGAGAACTCCCGCCCGTTCGCGGTGATCTCGATCGTCCCGCCGCCGGCGGTCTCGAAGGTGACGGTCACGTCGTCCCCCACGGTCACGGGCGCGTCCAGGCCCAGCAGCATGATGTGGTCCCCGCCGGGCCTCAGCTCGTACTCGCCGCCGGCGGGGACGACGATGCCGCCGGCCTTCTCCTGCATGACCATGGCGCCGTCGGCACCCATGACCGTCTCGTGCATCTCGACCGTCCGGGCCACGGGCGAGCTCGCGGCGACCAGCGTCACGTCCTCGTCGCCGCGGTTGGTCAGCGTCCCGAACACCCCGGTCATCCCGGTGTCCGCCGCCTTCACCCAGCCGTCCGCCAGGGCCACCGACACCTCCGGCGTGGCCGCGTCGGCTTGCGCCGCCGGAGCGGACGGGTCCTTCGTCGCGGTGTCGGCGCCACAACCGACGAGTGCGAGAGCCAGGGCCATGCCGCCGACGGCGAGCTGGACGACGGGGCGGCGGGACCGGGACGAGGAGGTCATCGAAGTTCTCCGGGATCGGGGCGGGGGGACGCCGTGACCGTGGTCGGGACGGCGGACCTGCGACGGCGCCAGACCAGCGCCGGCAGGAGGAACAGGGCGGCCAGGACGGCAGCGGCGACGGCGAACCAGGCCGCTCCGGGCCGGCCGGACGAGGTGGACGACGGTTCCGTCGCTCCTGGCGCAGCCGCCGCAGTGGGAGTGGCGAGCGCCGCACCCCCGACGGTGAAGGCGAACGTCCCGGAGGCGGGATGACCGTCATCGACCACCACGCGCCAGCTCACGGTGTAGCTGCCGTCGGAGATGTCCGGCACCAGCGCCTGGACGACGACACCGTCGGCCGCCTGCGGCGGGCCATCGACGACCGAGGTGCCGTCGGCGGCACGGACGACCACGAGCGGGTCGATGGGGGCGAGTCCGCGCGTGACGTGGAGTCGGACCTCGGCCGGCGGGCTGTCCAGTGCCTGACCGGCAGCCGGCGCGCTCGAGGCCAGGACGTCGTCGTGCGCCCGCGCGGAGCCGGCGGACACCAGCACGACGAGGACGGTGGCGACGGCAACCGCTGCGAGCCGGCGCCGGCGGGCAGTCACCGTTCCGCCCGGCCGGCGAGGCGCCGCCAGAACACGGTTCCGCCCGCCAGGGCGAGCACCCCCAGGGCGGTGGCTGCCGCGTACCAGGCAGCCCCGGCACCCGATCGGCTGTCGGCGCGGTCCGAGGGGACGGCCACCGGACCACGGTCGGACTCGGCGTCGCCGGCCCCGCGACCGACGCCGAGCACCAGCACGGGGGCAGGCATCGCAGGATCGGGGACTGCTGCGGTCGCCGGCTCGATCCAGGCGTCCTCCCGGCCGTCGGCGTACCGCTGGACGGTGGGGAGGAGCAGTTCCCCGTCCGTCGTGGGCAGGGCAGGGACTGCGATCGAGTACTCCGCGTCCCGGCCCACCGGCAGGGGCTTCCCGCCGACGGTGACCACGTCGTCAGCGACCGTCAGCCTCCATCCCGGGGGGCCCGATTCGAGGACGAGACCATCGCCGGGCATCCCTCGGGGGAACCGCGTCGCGACCTCGACGATCCCGGAGGACGGGTGCTCCGCGGCCGCGGAGAACCGCAGGGTCGCCGGATCACCGGCCTCCGCGCCGCCGGCCGTCACCTCGACGTGCGCGAACGCGGGCGCAGCGACGGCCAGGACGAGGGCCACCGCCATCGGCGGCACGCCGAACAGCGCGCGGACTCTCATGTCGTAGAAGTCGTCCCGCACGACGGTGGAGTTCCACACGGCGTAGAAGAGTCGTGTGATCCAGCGCACGGCAGCGCCGGCACGGCGCAGGCGATCTGCCCCCGCAGCCGGCGAGCCAGCGCCCAGGCGAGCAGCACGACAGCGAGCAGCGACAGCACCGGCTGGACGGGCTCGAAGTACGTCATCGCGCCGCTGGCCCCGAGCGCCAGGAGGACGAGCTTGTTGCAGACCGGACAGCCCACGGCGAAGAAGGTCAGCAGTCCGCCGGCACCGCCCCACAGCCGCGATCGGCGCTCCTCCTCGGCCGGCGCCGGGTCGGGCGAGCCCGGCTCCCGCACGTAGGTGGCCACGAGCAACCCGGCGAGCGCCGCGCTCACGAGCAGCGCCGGCCAGGACCACCACGTGGGCGGGACCTCCCGGCCGAAGACGGGCGTGTCGATGAGGTCGGTCGGCACGGCGACCACCAGCACGCCGACGACGGTCATCGCGAGCGCGGTGAGCCCGCGACGGCGGTCCCAGGACCGGAGCGCCAGGTACATCGAGGTCATCGGGGTTCCTGTCGGTCGAGCGCGTCGATGATGTCGTCGTCCGGCCGGGCAGCGGGGGCCTGGGTGCGGAGCCGGTGCAGGCGGCGCGCGATGACGCCGAGGAGGAGGGCCGCGGCGGCCGCCAGCACCCAGACGTCGAGGTGGCGCGCGGACATCTCGGTGATCCAGCTCTGCGCCTCGAACTCGAGGTCCGCGGTGTCCCCGAACCCGAGGACCCCTGTGATGCCGGCGGTGCCGTCGAAGCGGAGGAAGAGCCAGCCGACGACGACGAACAGCCCGCCGGAGATCAGCTGGGTCGTGTGCAGCTGCCGGCCGCCGATGCGCAGCGGGCGGCCACGGAGCCACCGGCGGCGGCCGAGGTCGAACCGGTCCCAGAGCAGCGCGAGGACGAACATCGGCGCCGCCATCCCGAGTGCGTAGACGGCCAGCAGAACCCCTCCGCCCACGACGCCGCCGTCGGTCGCGGCGAGGGTGAGGACGGCGCCGAGGATGGGTCCCGAGCAGAACCCGGCGAGGCCGTAGACCGCACCCAGCGCGAAGGTCCCCGCCCACCCGCGGGCCCGGCCCGGGGTGGCGACCCGGGCCCGGAGCCGGTCGGCTCCGGGCAGGCCGAAGCCACCACCGAGGATCTGGACCACGCCGAGGGCGATGATCGTCCAGCCGGCGACGGCGATCAGCACCTCGCGGTGGCCGTAGAAGAGCGTCGAGACCAGCGCCGACCCCACCCCGAGGGGCACCAGGGTCAGGCAGAGCCCGAGCCAGAAGACGACCGTGCGGGCGAGCAGCTCGCGCGGGTGGGCGAACGCGTAGGCGAAGAACGACGGCAGCAGGAGCGCGCTGCAGGGGCTGATGAGCGTCAGCGCGCCGCCGAGGAACGCCGCCGCGAGCCCCAGCTCACCCATCGTCCCCGGCCGCGTCGGCCGCCTGCTCGATCGCCGCGACGAACGTGTCGGTGGGCTGCGCGCCCATGATCGGCCGGCCGTTCAGGAGGAAGGCGGGCGTACCGGAGATGCCGAGCTGCTGCCCCTCCCGGAAGTCGGCGGTGACCGCGTCGAGGGTCTCCTGCGACTGCATGGTCGCGGTGAACCGCTCGACGTCGAGGTCGAGATCGCGGGCGAGCCCGATCAGCACGTCGTCGGTCAGCTGACCGCTGTTCGGCGGGAAGCCCAGCGCGTAGACCGCGTCGTGGAACTCCCAGAAAGCACCCTGCTCGCCCGCCGAGCGTGCGGCACGTGCCGCTTGCACCGACTGCTCACCGAAGTAGGGGAAGTCCCGCCACTCCAGCCGCAGGATGCCGGCCTCGACGAACCGCTCGACCAGCACCGGTTCGGTCTCCTGGGCGAACTTCGCGCAGAAGGGGCACTGGAAGTCCTCCCACATGACCAGCACGACCGGCGCATCGGCGTCCCCCTGCGCGAGCGGGTCGCCAGGGACCCGCCGGGCGAGGGTGTCCGACGGCTGCGCCGTCCCACCCTCCTGGCTCACGTCCGCGACCGGGCCGCCGCCGTCGTTCCCGCCGCGACCGACACCCCAGACGACGGCGACGACGGCGAGCGCGACGACCACGGCCAGGGCGATGAGCGGTCCGCGCAGGGCCTGCGCCGTCGAGGATCGACCGGCCTCGGCTTTCGACCGCGGAGATGGAGCAGAGCTGGGCACGAGTACTTCCCCCTGGAGCGTCGATGGCACCGATGGTTGTCCGGACAACTCGGCTACAGTTGACCGTACAAGAAGTCCGGAGGCCGGCGACCGCCTCCCCGCGACCCGATCTGGAGGAGCCATGCCGGAGCTCCCGCGCACCCCACCGGCAGCGCGGCTGGACCGCCGTGCGAGCACACCGCTGTGGCGCCAGCTGGCCGTCGATCTCCGCGACCGGTTGGACGAGGGTGAGTTCGCCGGGGGCTTCCCCGGCGAGGTCGAGCTCGGTCTCCGGTACTCGGTCAGCCGGCACACGGTGCGCGAGGCGTTGCGCCAGCTCCGTGCCGACGGCGTGATCAGCACCGGGCGCGGACGGCGACCCCGGCTCGCCGCGCCCGACCCGGTCATCGCCCAGCCCACGGGGATCGCCTACTCGCTCTTCTCCTCCGTGGAGGCCTGCGGGCTGGTGCAGACGTCGGTGGTGCGGGTGCTGACCGTGCGGGCGGACGGCGTCATCGCCCCACGACTGGGGCTGGAGGAGTCGACGCCGCTGGTCCACCTCGAGCGCCTGCGCCTGGCCGACGGGCGGCCACTGGCGCTCGACCGCGTGTGGCTCCCTGCCTCGATCGGCGAGCCCTTGCTGGGCGTCGACTTCCGCCGCACCAGCCTGTACGAGGAGCTCGCCCGGACCGGCATCCCGGTCACTGGCGGCCAGGAGACCGTCCGAGCGGTCATCCCGGGCAGGGCCGAGCACGACGCCCTCGACCTGCAGCCGCCGTCGGCGGTGTTCTCCGTCGAGCGGACGGGCACGAGCTCCGGCGTCCCCGTCGAGTGGCGGCACACCCTGATCCGGGCCGACCGTTTCACCCTGACCAGCACGCTGGACCCTCGGCCAGGAGCCACCGAGCCGCGCAACGGTGACACCCCCACCTCAGCGCTCACGCCGAGCTTCGGCTGACCCACCGGAAGGAACGACGATGACCGAGCCGTCCTCCACCACCCGGCTCCCCGACCTGGACCCGGGCCAGGCCGCCGAACTGCTCGAGCGGGGCGAGGCCGTGATCCTCGACGTCCGGGAGCCGGCGGAGTGGGCAGCGGGCCACGCCCCGCAGGCCCGACACCTCCCGCTCGGTCTGCTCACCCCGGAGGCGGTCCCGCAGGACCGCCCGGTGATCGCCGTCTGCCGGTCGGGCAACCGCTCGGGCCAGGCCGCCGACACCCTGGCCGCAGCCGGCAGGCGAGTGCACAACCTGGCCGGCGGCATGAAGGCGTGGACACGGACCGGTCTCCCGGTCGTCACGGACGACGGGAAGCCCGGCACCGTCGCGTGATGCTCGCCGCCACGCTCGGGCTGGGACTGGTCATCGGCCTGAGCCTGGGCGCACTGGGCGGCGGCGGCTCCATCCTCACCGTGCCCGCCCTGGTCTACGTCATCGGCCAGGACGCCCGGGCCGCCACGACCAGCAGCCTGTTCATCGTCGGGATCACCTCGGTCATCGCCGCGCTCGGCCACGCCCGCAGTGGACGGGTGCGCTGGGGCATCGGCATCGTCTTCGGCGTCACCGGCATCGCGGCCGGCTTCGCCGGGACCGCGGTCAACCGGCTCGTGGACCCCGACGTCCTCCTGCTCGCCTTCGCCGCGGTGATCGTCGTCGCCGCTGTGGGCATGCTCCTGAACAGCCGACACGAGGAGGAGCCCGCACCACAGGAGGGCGACGCACCGCAGCCCGCTCGCCGCTGGACAGCCGGGCGGGTCGGCCGGATCGCCGGTGCCGGCCTGCTCGTCGGCTTCATGACCGGCTTCTTCGGCGTCGGCGGCGGCTTCGTGATCGTCCCGGCACTCACCCTCGCCCTGGGCCTGTCCATGCCACAGGCGGTCGCCACGTCGCTGGTCGTCATCTCGATCAACTCCGCAGGTGCACTGCTGGCCCGCGCGGGCACTGCGCACTTCGACTGGGCGGTGATCGTCCCGTTCACGCTGGCCGCTGTCGCCGGCTCTCTGGGCGGGAAGATGGTCGCCGACCGCGTCTCCGGCACGACCCTCACCCGCGCCTTCGCCGTCCTCCTGCTCGCCGTGGCCGTCTACACCGGCACGTCGAGCCTGATCTCGCTCCTCGGTTGACCCGGGAACAGGACGCACCCCGTATCCGGTTAATACCCCCGTGGGTATCAGCCGACGAAAGGACCCCATCATGAGCTCGACCGCTCTCACCGCATCGACCTTCCAGGAGACCGTCAGCGGCGACGGCATCGTGCTGGTCGACTTCTGGGCCGGCTGGTGCGGTCCCTGCCGGGCATTCGCGCCCGTCTTCGAGGCCGCTGCAGAGCGCCACCCCGACATCGTCTTCGGCAAGGTCGACACCGAGGCCGAGCAGGACCTGGCCGCCGCGGCCGGGATCCGGTCGATCCCGACGCTGATGGCCTTCCGCGACGGGGTCCTCGTGTTCGCACAGCCCGGCGCTCTGCCCGCCGAGTCGCTCGAGGAGCTCGTCACCGCGGTGCGTGCGCTGGACATGGACCAGGTGCGCGCCGACCTGACCGAGCAGCGCCGCACGGCCTGAGCCAGGTGCACCAGGCGGACGAGCGGTGACCATCGGCGACGACGAGGCCGGCGACGGTGGTGGGGCGGCGACCTCACCACCGTCGCCGATCCGGCTGGGGCTGCGCGAGAACGCCGCCCAGTTCGCGCTGCTGGTCGCCGTCAACGCCCTGGTCGGCGGCATGGTCGGCCAGCAGCAGACCGTGCTGCCGCTGCTCGCCGAGGACGAGTTCGGGCTGACCGGCTACACCGTCATCTTCACCTACGTCGCAGCCTTCGGGGTCACCAAGGCCGCCGCCAACTGGTTCGCCGGCACCCTGTCGGACCGCTACGGCCGCAAGCCCGTGCTGCTCGCCGGATGGCTGTTCGCCGTCCCCGTGCCGCTGATGCTGATCGCCGCTCCGAACTGGGGCTGGGTCGTGGCGGCGAACGTGCTGCTCGGCATCAACCAGGGGCTCACCTGGTCCACCACCGTGGTGATGAAGATCGACCTGGTGGGTCCTCGCCGGCGCGGGCTGGCGATGGGACTGAACGAAGCAGCCGGTTACGGCGCGGTCGCGGTCACCTCGCTGATCGCCGGCTACCTCGCCGGCGAGTTCGGCCTGCGCCCGGCGCCCTTCCTGCTCGGCCTCTTCTACATCGCCCTGGCCCTGCTGCTCTCCGGCGCGTTCGTGCGGGAGACCCGCGCCCACGCCCACCTCGAGGCGGGGCAGCACACGCCCCGGGCCGACGGTCTGCACGACCACCTGCACGCCGGGCTGACCGATCGCCAGATCTGGGCGCAGACCAGCCTGAGGGAGCCCGCGCTGTCCTCGGCCAGTCAGGCCGGGCTGGTGAACAACCTCAACTTCGGCCTCTCCTGGGGCCTGTTCCCGCTGCTGTTCGCCACCGCCGACCTGGCGGTCGGCCAGATCGGCCTGCTCTTCGCCCTCTACCCGGGGGTGTGGGGGGTGGGCCAGCTGATCACCGGCGCCCTGTCCGACCGGGTCGGGCGCAAGCATCTCGTCACCACGGGCATGGCCACCCAGGCCGCCGCCCTCGCCGTCATCGCCGCCTCCGACAGCTTCGGCGGCTGGGCGGCCGGCACGGTGCTGCTCGGTGCCGGCACCGCGCTGGTCTACCCGACCCTGCTCGCCGTCATCGGCGACGTCGCGCACCCGGCCTGGCGCGGGCGGGCCGTGGGCGTCTACCGGGTCTGGCGCGACCTCGGCTACGCCGTCGGAGCCGTCCTCGGCGGGATCGTCGCCGATCTCCTCGGCCTGCACGCCGCCGTCTGGGCCGCCGCCTGCATCAGCGCCGCCTCCGCCGTCGTCGTGGCCGTGCGCATGTACGAGACCCATCGCCGATGATCCGCGACCACCCGTGCACCACGGACGGGCCCCCTGCCGCCCCCTCCTCGCCCTTCGTCAGCCGGCTCGGCCGGCCTCGACGACGCCCATCATGCCGTTGTCCTCGTGATCGAGGATGTGGCAGTGGTAGACGGTCCGGCCTCCGAAGTCGTCGAACGCGACCCGGACGGCGACCTCGCCGCCGGAGGGGACGTTGACGACGTCCTGCCACCGGATGTCGTCCACCGGCCGGCCCCTCTCGGCGACGATCTGCATGGGCCACACGTGCAGGTGCATCGGGTGATCCATCGGGGAGGTGTTGGTGATCGTCCACTCCTCCACCGCCCCGAGCGCAACCGACTGGTCGACCCGGTCGGGGTCGAACTCCCGGCCGTCGACGGTGAAGGTCATCCCGCCGGGCCCCCTGCCACCGCCCATCCCGCCGCCCATGCCCATGCCCATGGCGAACGTGAGCCGACGTCGCTCGGTCACCTCGGCCCCGCGCAGGTCGCGAGGCCGGGGCTGCTGCGGGAGCGGCGGTGGCGCGCCCGTCTCCGCGCCGGCGACGTCGAGCGTGGCCAGCGGTACGACGTCCCCGCTCACCGAGCCGCCCATCATGCCGCCCATACCGCCGCGGTCGACCCTCAGCGCCCGCAATCTGCTGGTCCCGGCGGCCGTGGTGACCAGCAGATCGGCACGGTTGCCCGCGGCCAGCACGACCTCCTCGACGCGACGCGGCTCGGCGAAGCGACCGCCATCGATACCGAGCAGATCCAGCTGCTGGCCGTCCAGGCGCAACCGGACGTAGCGGGAGGTGCAGGCGTTGACCACCCGCCACCGCTCCCGCTCCCCCGGGCGGGCGGCGAACGCCGGTCGCGCCTGACCGTTGACCAGGACCAGCTCGCCCTCGCGGCCCATCATCCGCTCCATCGCCGACGGCTGCCGCAGCCGCCCGGCCGCATCGAGGCTGATGTCGGAGACCACCAGCACACGTTCCCGGGCCACCGGCAGCTCCTCGGCGTCCTCGACCACGATGGCGCCGTAGAGGCCGCCGAAGAGCTGGTCGGCGACCGTTCCGTGATGGTGCGGGTGGTACCAGAACACCCCGGTCGGGTGATCCTCGGGCAACCGGTAGTCGTAGTCGAAGGACTCCCCCGGCGCCACGGTGACGAAGACGTTGTCGCCGTTGCCCTCCGGGGAGACGTGCAGTCCGTGCACGTGCAGGTTGGTCGGGGCGTCCAGCCGGTTGACCAGCCGGATCTGCAGCCGGTCACCGGGGCGCAGCCGCAGCGTGGGACCGGGGACCCCACCGCTGTAGCCGTAGGCGGTCGCCTCGCGACCCGCGATGCGCACCCGGCCGACGACCGCCTCGAGCTGCACCCGCAAGGCGCCGTCCGCGCTGCGCAGGGTCTCCGGTTCGGTCAGCTCCACGCCGACGTCGGGATCCAGCCGCGACCCGCCCCCCAGCGCCAGGCCGGTACCGCCGACCGCGGCACTGAGCAGTCCGAGCCCGCCCAGCTGGAGGGCCCCGCGCCGGGTGATCGGCCGCACTAGGCGTCCCCGCCCAGCACCCGCAGCCGCTCCTGGTACTCCTCCGTGCTGATCTCACCCCGCGCGTAGCGCTCGTCGAGGACCTGCCGCGCGCGGCTCTGCTCCCGCGGCACCTCCCTGCCGCCACCCCGGGTGACACCGCCGCCCGCCGCTCGGACGGCGACCACGGCCAGCAGCGCGACCCCGATGATCAGCAGCAGCCAGAACAGCCACATCCAGCCCATGCCCATGTCCATGTCGTATCCCACGGCCCCTGCCTCTCGTCTCGTCCGTCAGGTCGACGCCGACGCAGCCGCTGCGGGGGCCCCGTCGTCGACGGTACCCCCGGGGGTACGAGGACATCCGGGCCCGACGGCCACCGGCCGGTGGGCTCGGGGGGCAGCAGCGCCGTGAGCGTGACCCCGCTGTCACCGAGTGCGGTGAGAGCGCCGCACTGTCGAGCCGGCGGCCGGCACCGAGTCCGACGCGGAGGTGCGGTCGGCGTCCGCCTGCCTCCGCTCGACGTCCTACCTGAGGAGACTCCGCGCGATCACCATGCGCTGCACCTGGTTGGTGCCCTCGTAGATCTGGGTGATCTTGGCGTCGCGCATCATGCGCTCGACCGGGAAGTCCTGCGTGTAGCCGGCGCCGCCGAAGAGCTGGACGGCGTCGGTGGTCACCTGCATGGCGACGTCGGAGGCGAACGCCTTGGCCGAGGCGGAGACGCGGGTGACGTCGGGCCGGCCGGCCTCGCCGGCGGCGGCCGCGACGTAGACCAGGTGCCGGGCGGCCTGGATCTTCATCTCCATGTCGGCGAGCATGAACTGCACGCCCTGGAAGCTGCCGATGCTCGACCCGAACTGCTTGCGCTCCTTGACGTAGGCCACCGACGCGTCCAGCGCACCCTGGGCGACACCGACGGCCTGCGCCCCGATGGTCGGGCGGGTGAAGTCCAGCGTGCGCAGCGCCGTCTTGAAGCCGGTGCCCGGTGCTCCGATGATGCGGTCCGCCGGGATGGTGCAGCCGGTGAAGTAGAGCTCGCAGGTCGGCGAGCCCTTGATGCCCATCTTCCGCTCCTTGGGGCCGACGGCGAAGCCCGGGTCGTCGCGGTGGACGGCGAACGCGGAGATGCCGTTGGCACCCTTCTCCGGGTCGGTGACGGCCATGACCGTGTACCACTCGGAGATGCCGGCATTCGTGATCCAGGCCTTGGTGCCGTCGAGCACCCAGCTGTCGCCCTCGAGCCGGGCCCGGGTCCGCATGGCAGCGGCGTCGGAGCCGGCCTCGCGCTCGGACAGGCCGTAGCTGATCATCGCCTCGCCCGACGCGATCGACGGCAGGACCGCCCGCTTCACGTCGTCCGACGCCGACAGGATGATCGGCATCGAGCCCAGCTTGTTGACCGCCGGGATGAGCGAGGCGCTGACGTCGACCCGCGCCACCTCCTCGATGACGATGCAGGTCGCGATCGCGTCGGCGCCCTCGCCGCCGTACTCCTCGGGGATGTGCGTGGCGTGGAAACCGGCCGCGGTCAGCGCCTTCTGCGCCTCGGCCGGGAAGCGGGCGTCCGCATCCACCTCGGCGGCGTACGGAGCGATCTCGCGCTCGGCGATGTCCCGCACCGCCTCGCGGATCGCGTCGTGTTCCTCGGTCAGCGCGTAGAGCCCGGCGGCGTTGTTACCCACGAGTAGATCGTAGGGCGCCCCACTATCCCTCGGAAGCGAGCCGCTCCTGGAGGGTGAGGTCGCGGGCGACGACGGACGCGGCGAGGTCGGCCTGGAAGGCGACCACCGCGGCCTGGAGGTCCGGATCCCCCGCGGCCAGGATGCGGACGGCGAGCAGCCCGGCGTTGCGCCCGCCGTCGATGCCGACCGTGGCCACCGGCACACCGGCCGGCATCTGCACGATCGACAGCAGGCTGTCCAGCCCGTCGAGCCGGCCCAGCGCCCGCGGGACGCCGATGACGGGCAGCGGCGTGGCGGCGGCGACCATGCCGGGCAGGTGGGCCGCACCCCCCGCGCCGGCGATGATCACGCGGAGCCCGCGGCCGGCCGCCACCTCGGCGTAGTCCAGCATCCGGCGGGGCGTGCGGTGGGCGGAGAGGACGTGCGCCTCGTAGACGACGCCGAACTCCTCGAGCGCCTCCGCGGCCGGCTGCATCGTCGGCCAGTCGGAGTCGCTGCCCATGACGATGCCGACCGCTGGTTCGTCGCTGTCCACGTCAGTGCTCCTCTGCGAAGGCGAATGCGGGATCCACGACGCCGTCGGCGAGGTACCGGGCCGCGGCGACGGCGCGGGCGCGGACCTCGGCGAGGTCGTCCCCCAGGGCGGTGAGGTGGCCGAGCTTGCGACCGGGCCGCTGGGCCTTGCCGTACCAGTGCAGCTTCACGTCCGGCCAGTGCGCCATCAGGTGGTGGATGCGCTCGTCGAGGCCCGGTCCGGTCCACTCCGGCTCCGAGGCCGCCCCGCCGAGGACGTTGGCCATCACCGCCACGGGCACCGTCATCGCGGTGGAGCCCAGCGGGTAGTCCAGCACCGCGCGCAGGTGCTGCTCGAACTGGCTGGTGCGCGAGCCCTCGATGGTCCAGTGCCCGGAGTTGTGCGGGCGCATCGCCAGTTCGTTGACCAGGACGCCGTCCGCGGTCTCGAACAGCTCGACGGCCAGCATGCCGACCACCCCCAGCCGGTCGGCGATGCGCACGGCCAGCTCCTGGGCGAGGGCCGCCCGCTCCTCGGCGAGGTCCGGGGCGGGCGCGATCACCTCGGCGCAGACGCCGTCGCGCTGCACGGTCTCGACCACGGGCCAGACGGCCACCTGCCCGAACGGCGAGCGGGCGACCTGCGCCGACAGCTCGCGGACCATGCCCACCCGTTCCTCCGCCAGGAGGACGCCGTGCCGCTCCAGCAGGTCGGCCACCTCGTCGGGACCGTGCACGACGAAGACCCCCTTGCCGTCGTAGCCGCCACGCGGGGTCTTGAGGACGACCGGCCAGCCGACCTCGTCCGCGAACGCGGTGACGCCGTGGACGGTGGACACCCGGGCCCACGCCGGCTGCGGCTCCCCCGCGGCGGCCAGCGCCTCGCGCAGGACCAGCTTGTCCTGGGCGTGGACGAGGGCCGCCGGGCCCGGGGCCACCCGGTGACCGGCCCGCTCGAGGGCGTGCAGGTGGTCGGTCGGCACGTGCTCGTGGTCGAACGTGACCACGGTGGCGCCCTCGGCGAGGTCCAGCAGCGCGGCGAGGTCGTCGTGCGCGCCGATCCGCACGTCCCCGGTGACCTGCGCGGCCGATTCGTCGGGACCGGCGGAGAGCACCCGCAGCGACTGGCCAAGCGCAACCGCGGCCTGGTGCGTCATGCGGGCGAGCTGCCCGCCCCCGACCATCGCGACCACGGGTAGGCCGGTGACGGCGGAGAGGGGCGCGGGACCGGGCATGGCCCGTCGAGCCTAGCGGTCACCGCCGAACCGGCCCGCGACACCGCCCCGAGATGCGCTGATCCGGGGATCGGCGCGGAACGACGCACACCCGGACCGAGAACGAGTTGCCTAGAATCGCGGGGTGCCTTCCCCCCGCGGCCGTTCGGCCCTCTCCGGCAGCCGCGCGCGCCGGCGGCTGAAGGAGCTGGGCGCGTTCGGTGTCGTCGGCGGTTTCGCCTTCGTCGTCGACGTCGGCCTGTTCCAGCTCCTCTACGGCTACCTCGACGTCGGCGCCGTCACCTCCAAGACGCTGGCCACGCTGGTCTCCATGACGGTGGCCTTCCTCGGGCACCGCAACTGGGCCTTCGCCCACCGCGACCGGACGACGATCCGTCGGTCGTTCGCGCTCTTCACGCTCATCAACCTGGCCACGCTGGTGCTGGGCGCGGCGATCATCTGGTTCGTGCGGTACCCGCTCGACCAGGAGCGCCTGCTGATCATCCAGATCGCGAACATCGGCTCGATCGGGCTGAACAGCGTCGTGCGCTACCTGGCCTACCGGCGCTGGGTCTTCCCTGCGCTCGCCGGCGGCGAGGCCGCGCCGGCCGCCGACCCGGCCGGGGCCGATCCCGTCCTGCCGAGCGGCACCCGCGGCGCCTGACCGCTCCCCGCCCGGATCAGCCGGCGAGCCGGGAGCCGTTCCGGCCCGGGACCACCTCGAGCCGGCTGGTGATGCGGGTCCGCAGCTCCTCGACGTGGCTGATCACACCCACGGTGCGCCCTCCTCGGCGCAGGTCGTCGAGCACGTTCATCACCGCGTCCAGGGCCTGCGGGTCCAGCGTGCCGAAGCCCTCGTCGACGAAGAGGCTGTCGATCTGCACGCCGCCGCTCTCCGCGGTGACGACGTCGGCCAGGCCGAGCGCGAGGGCCAGCGAGGCCATGAAGCTCTCCCCGCCGGACAGGGTCTTGGTCGGTCGCCGGGTGCCGGTGTACTCGTCGAGCACCTCCAGGCCGAGGCCGCCGCGGGCGCCGTGGCGGCCCTGCGCGTCGCTGTGCAGGAAGGTGTAACGCCCGCCGGACATGTCCTGCAGCCGCCGGCTGGCCACCTCGGACACCTGCTCGAGGCGCGCCGCCAGCACGAAGGACTGCAGCCGCATCTTCAGCCGGTTCGCGCCGCGCCCGGTCGCGAGGTCGGCCAGCGAGGTGACCTGCTCGGTGACGGCGCGCTGCTCGTCGAGCTCCACCTCCACGGCGGTGAGCTCGCCGGAGAGCTCCTCGAGCCGGGCCGCCCGGCGGCGGGCGTGCTCCAGCGTGGCGACGGCGGCCTCCCGAGCCGCGGTCGCCGACCGGCACGCGTCGGTGAGGGCCGCGAGGTCGGGGCGGGCACCGAGCTCCGCGAGCTGCGGCTCGGCGAGGACGCCCATGACGACGGCCAGCGCCCGGTCGTGCTGCTCGACCCGGCGGCCCAGCTCGTCGGCCCGGCCGGGCGGCAGCAGCGCCTGCGCGGCCGCGTCGAGGTCGGGGAACCCGGCTGCCTGCACGCGCGCGCGGGCCACCGCCAGGGCGGCCTCCTCCGCCAGCCGGGCGCGGCCCTCGGTGGCGGCGGCCTCCACCTGCGCCTCGCAGCGCTCGGCCTCGCCGGTCAGCCGCTCGATCCTGGCCGGCAGGTCCGCGTCGATCCCGCAGGCGGCGGCGAGCTGCCCGGTCACATCGGCGAGGGCGGACCGGACGGCGGCCAGCGCGGCCTCCTGCCGGCCCAGCTCCTCGCGGTCCGCCGCGAGCGCCGCCGAGGCCGCCTCCTGCTCGGCCAGCGCGCCCTCGAGAGCCGCGCGAGCAGCCTCCAGACCGTCGGCGAGCACCTCCGCCGCACGCTGCGCGGCGACCAGGCCGGCGAGGTCGGTCTCCTGCGCCGCCACCGGCTCGGGCCCGGCCTGCGCCCGCCGGGCGGCGAGCTCGCGCTCGGTCCCGGCGCAGGCGTCCCGGGCCCCGGACCAGCGGACCTCCGCCTGCTCGGCCGCGACGCGGGCGGCATCTTCCTGGGCGCGGGTCACGACCGTCGTCCCGGGCCGCGCGGGCGCCGGGTGCTCGGCCGACCCGCACACCGGGCAGGAGTCGCCGGCGGCCAGGCCAGCGGCCAGCTCGGCCGCCATGCCGTCGAGCCGCTGGGCGCGCAGGTCGTTCCAGTGCTCCCGGGCGTCCAGCCAGGCCACCCGCGCGACGTCGGCGGCGGCGCGCTCGACGGTCAGCGCCGCCTCGAGCGAGACCGCTGCGCGGGCCGCCTCCAGGGCGTTCCGGCGGTGCCCGGCGGCGGTGCGCAGGCCCGGCAGCCGGGCGGCCGCCTCCGCGGCCGCGTCCAGCGCCGTGCGGTGCTGCTGCAGCAGGGCCGGCCGGCCGGCCATGGCCTCCTCGGCCGCCGCGCAGCGTGCGGTCAGGGTGTCGAGCGCCCGTTCGCCCGCCGCCACGTCCCGCTCCAGGCGGGCGGCGCGAGCGACCTCCGGCAGCAGGGCCCGCAGCGCGGCCGCCTCGTCGCGCAGCCCGCGGGCGAGCGAGACCTCGGCCTCGCGGCCGGCGGCGACCGATGCCCAGGCGGCGCGCGCCGTCGCGAGCGCCGCCGAGGCCCGCTCCGCCTCCAGCGCCGCGCGGCCCGCGGCCTCCAGCACGTCGCGCACCGGCTCGGCGCGGCGGGCGGCGTCCAGGGCGGCCCGCACCGGCTCGAGCTCCGGCGCGGCCGACTCCAGCCGGGCCCGCTCGACCCGCGCCCGGTCCCGGCGGAGGTGGCACTCCTCCTCCGCCCGCGCCGCCACGAGCGCCGCCTCCTCGGCCCGGGCCCGCTCCCCCGCGGCATCGGCGGCCGCCTCGGCACGCACCGCGGCCTGCGCCGCCTCGGACCGGACGCGGCGCACCCACGCGGTGACCGGCGTACCTGGAGCCGCCCCGACCAGTTCGGGGGCGAACTCCTCGGGCACGGTGACGTCGGCGGCGGAGGCCACCAGGGAGACCAGCGTGCCGGTGCGCGCGCGGAGCCGGTCGAGGCTCTCGCGGGCGGCCGTCCGCTCCCCCGCCAGCCAGTCCTCGACACGGGCGAACCGGCCGACGTCGAACAGCGTGCGCAGCAGGCGGCCGCGGTCCTCCGGCTCGGCGCGCAGGAACCGCGCGAAGTCGCCCTGCGGCAGCAGGACCACCTGGCAGAACTGCTCGGCCGAGAGCCCCAGGCGCGCGCGCAGGTACTCCGAGCCCTCGTCGATACGGGTGCTGACCGGCTCCCAGCTCTCCCCGACCCACCGCTGGACGGTCAGCCGGGCCTGCTCGGTCGTCCAGCCCTCGCCGCGGCGCTTGGGGCGCTGCTGCTCCGGCCGGCGGACCACGCTCAGCCGCTCGCCGCCGAGGGTCAGCTCGAGCTCGACCTCGGTGCGGACGTCGTCGGCGGCGTGGTCGCTGCGCAACCGCTTCTCCTCGCCGCGCGCGCCGGGCACGGTGCCGTACAGGGCGAAGACCACCGCGTCGAGCAGGGTCGTCTTGCCCGCGCCGGTGGGCCCCCACAGCAGGAAGAGCCCGTCGCGGCCGACGTCGTCCAGGTCGACGTCGACCCTCGTCGCGAACGGGCCGAAGGCGGTCAGGGCGAGCTGGTGGACCCTCACGCGGCGTCCTCGCGGGCGGCGGCGGCGAGCGCGCGGGCAAACAGCTCCCGCTCGGTCTCGCTCGCGCCGGCGCCGCGGACGTGGTCGACGAACTCCTCGGCCACCTCCAGGTCGCTGCGCCCGCGCAGCCGCTCCTGGTAGCTCCGCCCGTCGGCCGTGGCGCCCGCGCCGGCCCACTCCAGGTGCACGCAGTGCGGGAAGCGCTCGCGCAGCTGGCGCATCGGGTCCGATGGGCGGACGGTGTCGGTGAGCCGCGCCGACACGAAGTGGCCCTCGGCTGCCGCGTGCTCCGGTGCGGCCAGCAGCTCGGCGAGCTCGCCGGTGAGCACGCTGAGCTGACGGGGAGCCGGCAGCGGCACGGGCGTGACCTCGCCGAGGCCGTCGGCGCCGAGCTCGACCAGCCAGGCCTGCTTCTGCTGACCGGCCTCCCCGAACGAGTAGGCCAGTGGGGAACCGCTGTAGCGCAGCCGCGGGCTGAGCGTCTGCGGCCGGTGCAGGTGCCCCAGCGCCACGTAGTCGACGCCGCCGAAGACCCCTGCCGGCACGAGGTCCACCCCGCCGACGCAGATGTCGCGCTCGCTCTCGGTCGGCACACCACCACCGACGAACGCGTGGGCGAGCACCACCGACCGGACGCCCGGCCGCAGGAAGAGGTCCGCCCGGATCCGCTCCATCGCGGCGGTCAGCACTCCCTCGTGCCCTCGGACCGCCGCCTCGCCGCGCCCGGTGAGGCCGAGCTCGTGCCGTGCCACCTCGGGTTCCAGGTACGGGATGCCGTAGACGGCGACCTCGCCGTGCTCGTCGGCCAGCAGCACCGGCTCGTCGAGCGCCGGCGTGGCGGCCCGGACGTGCAGGCCGGCGGCCGACAGCAGCCCGGAGAAGGTGCCGAGCCGGCGCGCGGAGTCGTGGTTGCCGGGCGTGAGGACGACCTGCGCGCCCGCCCGGAGCAGCCGCCCGACCACCCGGTCCAGCACCGCCGTCGCGTCGGCCGAGGGCACCGCACGGTCGTAGACGTCACCGGCGACGACGACCAGGTCGACCGACTCGGCGGCCACGACCTCGGCCAGCCCGCCGAGCACCGCCTCCTGCTCGGCGAGCAGATCGGTGCCGTGCAGGGTCCGGCCGATGTGCCAGTCGGAGGTGTGCAGCAGCCGCATGCCCCGACCGTAGGCGGGGCCGCTGACAGTTCCGCGCCGCACGTGGCGGGAGGGCCGCGTGGTGCGGCCGGGGGCGCGTCGGACTGGGGGCTCTCAGCGCCGGCCGGACCGCCGCCATCGGGAGCTCTGCGGCGCCGGCTCTTCCTCCGCGCCCGACTACGTCGCCGGGTCGTCGCGGATGTAGCTCGCGCTCTCCTGCGCCCGGCGGTCCGCGTCCTCCTCGATCATGTGGTTGAGCAGCTGCTGGACGCCGTCGCTGTCGGGGATCTGCCGGAGCACCGTCGCGCCGCTGTCGCCGGCCGTCTCGATCGTCAGCGTGCCGGAGTTGGTGATCCGGTCCCAGAGCGTCTGGGTGTAGGAGACGTCGGTGATCCGCGCCAGGCCCAGGTCGCGGCCCCGGCGGGCGAGGATTCCCTCGCGGAAGAGCAGCCGGTGGGTGGTGACGACGTAGTGCGTCGCCCGCCAGCGCGCCAGCGGCACGACCACGGTGACGGCCAGCAGGACCACGGCGACCGCGAGCACGAGCATCCGGTAGATGCCCTGCTGCCGTCCGTCGGGGATCACCGCGAGACCGAACGACGTCGCGCCGACGATCAGCAGGAAGCGCACCACCGGCCAGAAGACCGTGAGCCAGTGCGGGTGCAGGTGGCGGACGACCTCTTCGTCGTCCGCGAGCAGCTTGTCCGGGTAGGGCATCGGGACAGGATGGTGGACGCCGCCGCCGGCGTCATGCCTCCGCGGCTCTGGTCCGCACGTGTCGGACGTCGCCGCTGGCCAGCTCGACCGTGCCGGCGGGGGTCCGCACGACCAGCCGGCCGTCCCAGTCGACGCCCTCGGCGACGCCGTCGAGCAGCGAGCCGTCGGGCAGGTGCACCTGCACGGCCGACCCGACCGTGGACGACCAGCGCAGGTAGTCCGTCGCCAGCCCCGAGGCCACCGGGTCGCCGAGGTGCTCGACCCAGCGCCGGTAGCGCTGCTCGAGCGCCCGCAGGAAGGCCAGCAGGACCGGCCCCCGGTCGACGGTGCCGCCGGTGACCTCGGCCAGCGACGTGCCGGTGTCCGGCAGCTCGGCCGCGGTCGTGGAGACGTTCAGCCCGGTGCCGACGACGACGGCCTGACCCGAGCTCTCGGCCAGGATCCCGGCCAGCTTGCGCCCGTCGCGGGCCAGCAGGTCGTTGGGCCACTTGACCGAGGCCAGCACGCCGGTCGACTCCCCCACGGCCTCCGCCAGCGCGACGCCGGTGAGCAGCGGCAGCCAGCCCCTGCGCGCGGCCGGCACGTCGGGGCGCAGCAGCACCGAGACGGTCAGCCCGGCGCGGGGCGGGGAGGTCCACACCCGGTCCATCCGGCCGCGGCCCGCGACCTGGTGCTCGGCCACCAGCACCGCGCCCTCGGGGGCGTCCCGCCCGGCCGCGGCGATCAGGTCGGCGTTGGTGGAGCCCGCCTCCGGCACCACCTCGAGCGAGCGCCAGAGCGCGCTGTCGCGGGTGAGGGCAGCTCCGAGGACCGCCGCATCGAGCGGCGGGCGGCCGAGATCCGACCATCGAGGTGAGGAGTCGTCGGGCACTCCCCTACGCTACGTAACCCGTGACCGGGCGCGCCCGGTCAGGGATGAGCACGGCGGTCCGCGACCGCGGCCGGGGTGCGTCTGCGAGGAGGAAACGTGAGCGCGGCTGAACTCGAGAACGCCGGGGAGCAGGTCCCCGACGACATCGACATCCACACCACCGCCGGGAAGCTGGCCGACTTCGAGCGGCGCGTCCAGGAGGCCCAGCACGCGGGGTCCGAGCGCGCGGTCGAGAAGCAGCACGCCGCCGGCAAGATGACCGCCCGCGAGCGGATCGAGGCGCTGCTGGACCCGGGCTCGTTCACCGAGTTCGACGAGTTCGCCCGGCACCGCTCCACCAACTTCGGCATGGACGCCAAGCGCCCGTTCGGCGACGGCGTCGTGACCGGCTACGGAACGGTCGACGGCCGCCCCGTGGCGATCTTCAGCCAGGACGTGACCGTCTTCGGCGGCGCGCTCGGCGAGGTCTACGGCGAGAAGATCGTCAAGGTCCAGGACTTCGCGATCAAGAACGGCTGCCCGGTCATCGGCATCAACGAGGGTGGCGGCGCGCGCATCCAGGAGGGCGTGGTCTCCCTCGGCCTCTACGGCGAGATCTTCCAGCGCAACGTGCACGCCTCCGGTGTCATCCCGCAGATCTCGCTGATCATGGGCCCCGCCGCCGGTGGGCACGTCTACTCCCCCGCGCTCACCGACTTCATCGTCATGGTCGACAAGACCAGCCAGATGTTCATCACCGGCCCCGACGTCGTGAAGACCGTGACCGGCGAGGACGTCACGCTCGAGGAGCTCGGCGGCGCCCGCACCCACAACACCAAGTCCGGTGTCGCGCACTACCTGGCCGAGGACGAGGCCGACGCGCTCGACTACGTCAAGGCGCTGCTCTCCTACCTCCCGAGCAACAACCTCGACCCGCTGCCGGCGCTGGACGTACCCCCGGTCGACGTCGTCCTGCCGGACGCGCTGACCGAGGAGGACCTCGAGCTCGACACGTTCATCCCGGACTCGGCGAACTCGCCCTACGACATGCACACCGTCATCGAGCACGTCCTCGACGACGGCGAGTTCCTCGAGGTGCAGCCGCTGTTCGCGCCCAACCTGCTGATCGGCTTCGGCCGGGTCGAGGGCCGGCCGGTCGGCGTCGTCGCCAACCAGCCCACCCAGTTCGCCGGCACGCTGGACATCGACGCCAGCGAGAAGGCCGCCCGCTTCGTGCGGACCTGCGACGCCTTCAACATCCCGGTGCTCACCTTCGTCGACGTCCCGGGCTTCCTGCCGGGCACCTCGCAGGAGTGGGAGGGCATCATCCGGCGCGGCGCCAAGCTGATCTACGCCTACGCCGAGGCCACCGTCCCGCTGGTCACCGTCATCACCCGCAAGGCCTACGGCGGTGCCTACGACGTCATGGGCTCCAAGCACCTGGGCGCGGACGTGAACCTGGCCTGGCCGAGCGCGCAGATCGCCGTCGTCGGCGCGCAGGGCGCGGTCGGGATCCTGTACCGCAAGGAGCTCGCGCAGGCCGAGGACCCGGACGCCCGCCGCGCAGAGCTGATCGCGGAGTACGAGGACACCCTCGCCAACCCCTACATCGCCGCCGACCGCGGATACGTGGACGCCGTGATCCCGCCCTCGCACACCCGCGTCCAGGTGACCAAGGCGCTGCGCGTGCTCGCCAACAAGCGCCAGACCCTGCCGGCCAAGAAGCACGGCAACATCCCGCTATGACATCGCGACCCTCCGGGCCGCACCGCGGCCAACTGCCGTCCCCTGAAGGCGGAGCGAGCCCGTCGTCCGATCCCGGAGACCCTTCGGGCCTCCACTCCGGACGACAGGACCAGGTTCCTCCTCTGCTGCGCGTCGTCAGGGGCGAGCCCTCCGCCGAGGAGCTCGCCGCGCTGACCGTCGTCGTCGCGGCGCTCTCGCAGCGCCGGGAGCGCAAGCGCCCGGTGCCGGTCGGTGCGTGGGCGTCCTACGGGCGCAGCCACCGCCGTCCCGTCCAGGCCGGTCCGGGCGGCTGGCGCGCGGCCGGGAGCCCGGCATGAGCGTCGACCGCCGGCTCGTCCTGGCCTCGGCGTCCCCGGCCCGGCTGTCGCTGCTGCGCCAGGCCGGTCTCGCGCCGGAGGTCGTGGTGAGCGACGTCGACGAGTCCGCCTATGCCGCTCCGCGGGTGGCCGAGCAGGTCGCGCTGCTCGCGGCGGCCAAGGCCGCCGCCGTGGCGAAGCGGGAGACCGACGCGCTCGTCATCGGCGCCGACTCGCTGCTGGAGTTCGGCGGCAAGCCGCTGGGCAAGCCGGCCGACGCCGCCGACGCGCGGGACCGCTGGCGCCGGATGTCCGGCCGCTCCGGCGTCCTGCACACCGGCCAGGCGCTGTTCGACGTCCGCGACGGCGCCGTCACCAGCCGGGACATCGCGGTCGCCTCGACCGTCGTCTACTTCGCCGAACCCACGCAGCCGGAGATCGAGGCCTACCTCGCCACCGGCGAGCCGCTCGCCGTGGCCGGCGCCTTCACCCTCGACGGTCTGGGCGCCCCGTTCGTCCGCCGCGTCGAGGGCGACCCGGCCGCCGTCGTCGGGCTCTCGCTCACCGTGCTGCGCACGCAGCTGGCCAAGCGCGGCCTGGCCATCACCGACCTGTGGCGACGCTGAACCACCGTTCCACCCCCATTACAGTCCGACCGGTCCACAGACGAAGGAGAGTCCGGTGCAGAAGGTCCTGATCGCCAACCGCGGTGAGATCGCGGTGCGAGTGGCGCGTGCGTGCAAGGACGCCGGTCTCACCAGCGTGGCCGTCTACGCCGAGCCGGACCGCGACGCGCTGCACGTGCGCGTCGCGGACGAGGCGTTCGCGCTGGGCGGCACCACGCCCGGCGACTCCTACCTCGTCATCGAGAAGATCCTCGACGCCGCCAAGCAGTCCGGCGCCGACGCGATCCACCCCGGGTACGGGTTCCTGTCGGAGAACGCCGACTTCGCCCAGGCCGTCATCGACGCCGGGCTGACCTGGATCGGCCCCTCCCCGCAGGCGATCATCGACCTCGGCGACAAGGTCGCCGCCCGCCACATCGCCATGAAGGCCGGCGCTCCCCTGGTGCCCGGCACCAAGGACCCGGTCGGCGGCGCGGACGAGGTCGTCGCCTTCGCGAAGGAGCACGGCCTCCCCGTCGCCATCAAGGCCGCGTTCGGCGGTGGCGGTCGCGGTCTGAAGGTCGCCCGCACCATCGAGGAGATCCCCGAGCTGTTCGACTCCGCCGTGCGCGAGGCCGTCTCGGCCTTCGGTCGCGGCGAGTGCTTCGTCGAGCGGTTCCTGGACAAGCCCCGGCACGTCGAGGCGCAGGTGCTGGCCGACACCCACGGCAACGTGATCGTCGTCGGCACCCGCGACTGCTCCCTGCAGCGGCGCAACCAGAAGCTCGTGGAGGAGGCGCCCGCGCCGTTCCTCACCGACGAGCAGCGGGCCCGCATCCACGAGTCGGCGAAGGCCATCTGCAAGGGCGCCGGCTACCACGGTGCCGGGACCGTCGAGTACCTCGTGGGCACCGACGGCTCGATCTCCTTCCTCGAGGTCAACACCCGCCTGCAGGTCGAGCACCCGGTCTCCGAGGAGACCAGCGGCCTGGACCTGGTGCGCCAGCAGTTCCGCATCGCCGACGGCCTGCCGCTGGAGATCACCGAGGACCCCGAGCCGCGCGGTCACAGCATCGAGTTCCGGATCAACGCCGAGGACGCCGGCCGCAACTTCATGCCGGCCCCCGGACCGGTGGACCGGCTGGAGGTCCCGCAGGGACCCGGCGTCCGCTGGGACTCGGGCGTGGAGACCGGCGGCGAGGTCGCCGGCGCGTTCGACTCGATGCTGGCCAAGCTCATCGTCACCGGCGCCACCCGCGAGGAGGCCCTGCAGCGGGCCCGCCGCGCGCTGGACGAACTGGTCGTCGAGGGCATGCCCACGGTCATCCCCTTCCACCGCGCCGTCGTCCGCGACGAGGCGTTCACCTCGGAGCCGTTCACCGTGCACACGCGGTGGATCGAGACCGAGTGGGACAACCAGGTGCCGCCGTACGACGCCGCGCCGTCGGAGGCCGACGAGGCCGCTCCGCGGCAGACCGTCGTCGTCGAGGTCGGCGGCCGCCGGCTCGAGGTGTCGCTGCCCGCCGGGCTGGCCGCCGGTGGCGGTGCTGCCGCGGGCGCCCCGGCCAAGCCCCGCAAGCGCGGTGGCGGTGGCGGCGGCTCGGGTGCCTCGGGCGACTCCCTCACCTCGCCGATGCAGGGCACGATCGTCAAGGTCGCGGTCGAGGACGGCGCCACCGTCGCGGCCGGTGACCTGGTGGTCGTCCTCGAGGCGATGAAGATGGAGCAGCCGATCACCGCGCACAAGGCCGGCACCGTCACCGGCCTGTCGGCCGAGGTGGGCGCCTCGGTCACCAGCGGTGCGGTCATCTGCACCATCGCCGACGCCGCCGAGTAGACCCCAGCACGCACCAGGAGGCCGGATCCGCGCTCGCGGATCCGGCCTCCTGTCGTCGTACGGGGGCTCAGCGCAGGCGGAGCCGACGAGCCCGCCGGACCACCAGCAGCGTCGCGCCGGCCAGCCCGGCGCCGGCCACCGCCACGATCAGCGTCCCGGTGGGCGTCGAACCCGACGCCGGCGCCAGCGTCGCGGCGGCGGGCTGGACCGAGCCCGGGCCGGGCGTCTGCGGCAGGGCCGGCGGCACCGCGGGGGTTCCGGCCGCCGTGGCCTCCACGGCCGAGCCGACGATGCTCCCGCCGGCACGACGGGCGGTGCCGGCCAGGACACGGCCCGCGCCCGGCTCCCGGGGAGCCGCCGCAGCGGTCTCCGCCGCCGGGGCGACGGGCAGCACGGAGATCGCGGCGCCGCCGTCGTCGAGCGAGCGGACCGTGACCGTGAAGTCCCCGCCGGACAGCTCCACCGGCACGCCGACGGGCAGCGCGGCCTGCAGGTCGGCGTCCCAGCCGGCCGCCGCCGTCGGCGTCCCGTCGAGCAGCACCGCGGTGTCGGGGAACTCGGCGGCGCGGCGCAGCAGCACGCCGGTCTCCAGGCGGTACCGGTTGTCCTCCGGGCGGCCGAGCCAGGCGTCCCGGCCGGTCGCGGTGCGGTACTCGACCCAGTAGGCGGTGCCCTCCGCGTCGACGAGCCGGAGCGCGCGGGTGCCGGTGCGGCCCGCCATCGGCGCCAGGACGACGTCGAGCGGGCCGTCGAGCACGCCGACGTCGTGGGTCGAGCCGGCCGGCAGCGCGCCGAGCAGCGCCGCCTGGGGAGCGCTCAGCGAGCCCAGCTCCCGCCAGGAGACGCCCATGACGTCGTACAGGTCGCGGTAGCCGGCGGTGCGGCAGTCGCCGGCCTCGACCGCTCCGTCGCACTGCAGGGCCGAGGAGTGGCTGAGCCCGAGGTTGTGCCCGAGCTCGTGGGCGATGACCGACGCCAGGCGGTCGCGGACGTACAGCCGGCCACCCGAGGAGGGACCGCTGCCGACCTCGGCGAGGGCGTAGGAGCAGCCGGGCTGGTCCGCCGTCCGGCTGCTCAGGTGCAGCATCAGGTGCTTGCCGGGGCCGGCCTCGAAGCCGACGGCGGCGGCCGCCTCGTCCCAGAGGGCGGTGGGGTCCGCGCAGCCCGCGGCGGTGCTGATCCAGTCGTGGGCGGCGGCCACCCCGAACCGCACGGCGCCGCCGGTCTGCTCCGACCAGAACGCCGAGACGGCGTCGTCGACGAGGCCGGCGACGTCCTGCGCCGTGACGCCGGCATCCGGCTGCGTGCCGGCCGGCGCGACCAGGACGACGGTGACCGCGTTCGTGACCGTCCCGCGCACCGGCGGCGCGATCTCGGCCGGCGTGACCGAGCCGGTGCTCAGCACCTTCTGGGCCGGGTCCAGCCCGTGCTCGACGACGCCCTCGTCGCGCACGTCGCCACCGACGGTGAGCTCGACGGTCGCACCGGCGGGCACGCCGGTCAGGTCCGCGGTCGGCACGCGCACCGCGCCGTCGGCGGTCTGCACCCAGCTCAGCGGGGCGGCCGCCGCGTCGTGCGCATCGTGCTCCCCCTCCGGGCCCTCCTCGGCCCAGGCCTGCACCAGCCGGCCGACGACGGCCGTGCCGGCCGGCTCGTCGGCGTGCGCGACCGCGGCGAGCGGGCCGGCCGTCGTCCCGGCGACCACGCCGGCGACCAGGAGGGTGCGCAGCAGGGCGGCGGGACGGCGGGGAGCACGGGGAGCGGACATCCCCCCGTTCATCGGCGGGACCCGCGCGCGTCGGCACCGTCAGCGACGGATCAAGCCGAATCCGGCGTCACACCCGTCCCGGCCGCCCCGCAGCCCTCGCGCGCACCCGCAGCCGCGGGTCAGGCCAGGTGGTCGGCGCCCATCAGCCGGCGTCCCGCCTCGGTGATCGACCCCGAGAGCGAGGGGTAGATCGCGAACGTCTGGGCCAGGTCGGCGACGGTCAGCCCCTTCGTCACCGCCAGGGCGATGGGGAGGATCAGCTCGGAGGCACCGGGCGCCACGACGACCCCACCCATGATCACGCCGGTCGAGCGGCGGGCGAACAGCTTCACGAAGCCGTCCCGCAGGTCGCTCATCTTCGCGCGGGCGTTCGTCGCCAGCGGCAGCCGGACGACGTCCACATCGGTGTACTCGGGCAGGCTCTGCTCCTGCACGCCCACGGTCGCGATCTCCGGGTGGGTGAACACGTTCGCCGCGACCGTCTTGAGCTTGATCGGCGTGACGGCCTCGCCGAGCGCGTGCCACATGGCGATCCGCCCCTGCATGGCCGCCACCGACGCGAGCTGGAACACGCCGGTGACGTCGCCGGCCGCGTACACGCCCGGCACCGACGTCCGCGACACCCGGTCGACGACGACGTGACCGGCCTCGGTGAGCTCGACGCCGCAGTTCTCCAGGTTCAGGCCACCGGTGTTCGGCACGGTGCCCACCGTCATCAGGGCGTGCGACCCCTCGACCGCCCGGCCGTCGGTGAGCTCGACGACGACGCCCTTCTCGCTGCGCCGGACCGCGGCCGCCCGCCCGCGCTCCAGGCGCCCGCCGCGGGACTGGAAGACCTCCTCCAGCACCTCGGCGGCGTCGGAGTCCTCGCCCGGAAGCACCCGGTCACGGGAGGAGACGAGGGTGACCGGCACGCCGGCCTCGAGGTAGCCCGAGGCGAACTCCGCCCCGGTCACGCCCGAGCCCACGACGACGAGGTGCTCGGGCATCGCGACGAGCTCGTAGACGTCGCGCCAGTCGAGGATGCGCTCGTGGTCGGGCTCGGCGCCGGGCAGCACGCGCGGGTCGGCGCCGGTGGCGATGAGGACGACATCGCCCTCGAGCTCCTCGGCGACCCCGCCGTCGGTGTCGAGCACCTGGACGCGGTGCGCGGCGAGACCGCGCACGTCATCGGTGAGCCGGCCCTGCCCGGCCACGATGCGGACGCCCTCGGCGATCAGCCGGGAGTGGATGTCGGCGGACTGGGCGACGGCGAGGCCCTTGACCCGCTGGTTCACCGCGGCGAGGTCCAGGCCGACGGCGGCGGGCTCCGCGCCGTGCACGCCGAGGACGGCGGAGTCGTGCACCGACGTCATGGCGCCGGCGGCGGCGATCAGGGTCTTGGACGGGACGCAGTCGGTCAGGACGCTGGCGCCGCCGATGCCGTCGCGCTCGATCACGGTGACCTGGGCACCGAGCTGTGCGGCGACCAGTGCGGCCTCGTAGCCGGCCGGTCCACCGCCGATGATGACGATGCGGGTCATGGATCCTTCTTCGGGTGTCGGACGGACGTCGCAGTCATTGTCCCCGCCCGGCAGCGGTCCGGCGTCAGCGCCGCCCGGCGGCGTCGCCCCCGGGGTTCACCGGCCTGGCCGAGGGCGCGGGCTCGCGGCGGATGCGCCAGACCGCGGAGACCGCCTCCACGGCGATCCCGGTGTTCATCTTGGACTCGCCGAGCTCGCGGTCGCGGAAGGTGATCGGCACCTCCACGACGCGGGCGCCGGCCTGCAGCGCGCGGTAGGTCGTCTCGATCTGGTAGCCGTAGCCGTTGGCCTCGAAGGAGTCGACGTCCAGGCGGGCCAGCAGCTCGGTCCGCCAGGCCTTGAAGCCGCCGGTCAGGTCACGGGTCCGGGTGCGCAGGACGGTCCGGGCGTAGAGGTTGCCGATCCAGGACACGGTCCGGCGGCTCCACGGCCAGTCGGCCACCTCGCCGCCAGGCACGTACCGCGAGCCCAGGACCAGGTCGGCGTCCTCGATCGCGGCCAGCAGGGCGTCGATGGCGCGCGGGTCGTGCGAGCCGTCGACGTCCATCTGGACGATGACGTCCCACCGCCCGGCGGCCAGCGCCTGCTTGAAGCCGGCGACGTAGGCGGTGCCCAGGCCCAGCTTGCCCGAGCGCTCGAGCAGCTCGACCCGTCCGGGGTGCTCCTCGGCGAGAGCCCGCACGAGATCGCCGGTGCCGTCCGGGGAGCCGTCGTCGACGACGAGGACGTCGGGCGCGGAGGGTCGGGCGAGGACGGCCTCGACGTGCTGGCGCACGTTGTCCGCCTCGTTGTACGTCGGCGTGACGACCAGGACGCGCACGGTCTGCCTCTTCTCTCCCGGAGCGGGGGCGGATGTCATGGGGTGACCTCGGCGGGCTGCGGACGGCGGAGCCGGCGCACGAGCACGTGGACCAGCCCGGCCGCGACCGCCACCCCCACGACGACGAGGACGATCTGGTCCGGGCCCGGCCGCTCGTACAGGGCCAGCACCGGGTGCCCGCCGGGCAGCACGGTGAACAGCAGCACCACCGACCAGAGCACCACGACGAGGCGTTCGGCCGCGACCCCGGCCGCCGCGAACAGCATCGTGGGCCAGATCAGGTACCAGGGCCAGACCACCGAGCCGGTGAGGATCACCGTCAGGGCGATCCACGAGGTGACGCGGACCAGCCCCCAGCGGCGCAGCCGGGTCAGGAAGAGCAGGCTCAGGACGACGGCGACGACGATCCCGGCCTGCCGGGCGCCGTCGATCGGCGGGTCGTCGACGTCCAGCGTGAACGCCAGCGCCGTCGTCGGGGTGAGCGCCTCCAGCGCGCGCCCCGGGGTGTCGAGGTTGCCGAGGAAGGCCCATCCCCAGCCCGAGAGCTGGACCGACAGGGCGAAGGTCCCCGCGCCGAGTGCGCCGGCCAGGACGAGAGCCCGGATCCGGGCGGGCCAGCCGTCCTGCCGCTGCGCCCAGTCGACCCCGATCACGAGGACGGCGAGCAGCGCGGTGGCCTTGATGCCACCCGCGGCCACGCACAGCAGGATGCCCAGCAACGGCCGGTCCAGGAGCGCGAGCAGCAGCCCCGGGAGCAGCAGGGCGAGCATCAGGGCGTCGTTGTGGTTGCCCGAGACCAGGTGCAGCAGCACCAGCGGGTTGATCGCACCCAGCCACATGGCGACGGCGGGGCTGCCGCCCAGGCGTGCGGCGATGCGGCAGACCATCAGCGCGCACACGGCCCAGCCGGCGACGCAGAGCGCCCGCACGGCGACCAGCACCGGGAGCATCCGCTCGTCGAAGAGCCACGACAGGCCGCTGAGCAGGGCGACGAACGGCGGGCTGTAGGGCGTCGGGCTGAACCGCCAGAAATCCTCGGCGCCGCGCACCGACTCGACGTTCCCGAGCACCCCGGGGCCGTACTCGAACGGGTCGACGCCTGCCTGCACGGCGGCGCCGATCGCGGTGTAGAACCACGGGTCCCCGGTGAACAGCGGCGGTCCGATCACCAGCGGCACGGACCAGACCAGGCCGACGACCAGCAACCACCGGGCGCGGACCCCGCGGCGCAGCGCCAGCCCGACCAGCAGCCAGGCGACCGCCCACGCCCCCAGGGCCGCGGAACTCCACCACCGCGCCGCCTCGAAACCGAGCGCGGCGGGGGTGAGGTCGGGGTTGTCGTCGTAGAACCACAGGTGCGGTGCCCGGAGGTGCTGCCCCAGGCTGTTGCCGGCCACGGCGAGGTAGGTCGTGCCCGCCAGGCCGAGCAGCGCCCCGGCCACGAGGAGGACGACGGTCCCGACGCCGGCGCGCGCCGGCCGCTCGGGAGCGGCGGTCGTCGCTGCGGGCGACGCCGCACCGGCCACGCTCGTGCTGACGGTCATCTCCCGACTGCTCCCGTTGGACCGACTCTGCCCCGACACCACGTCGGCCCGCCGACGGAGGCAGGAGCGCTGAGACTAACGCGCGGCAGCGGGGTCCCGTCATCCCAGCGTCGGTCGGTGGCCCCCGGCACAGGTACGCCGTACGAGCGTGTCGCCCCGGTGTGCATAACAGTGCGTGAGAACCTAACTCCTGACCGTGGTCGCGGGTGCCTCGCCACCTGACTCCGGCGCCGCGTACGCACAGGTCGGCGTCACGATCTGACAAGGACTTCGCTCATGCTCACCAGTCGACGCGCCGGCCGCCTCGCCATCTGCGCCTCCCTCACGCTGCTGGCCGCCTGCTCCTCCTCGTCCGACGAGGCCTCCTCCGGGTCGCCGCTCTCGACGGCTCCTCCCGGCACCTACGGGGTGCCGCTGGACACCACGGCGCCCGACCCGACCGAGGTCGCCACCGACCCGGCGCCGAGCACCGCCCCCACGCCGACCGACGGCGCGCGCGGGGAGGCCACGGTCCAGATCACCTACTACGGCTGGAACCCCGGCAGCAGCGTGGTGGAGGTCGGCGGCTTCGTCCCCTTCCTGGTCGAGGACGGCGGCACCTGCACGCTCACCCTGACCCAGGGATCGGCGAGCGCCACCGTGACGCGGGAGGCCACGCCCAACGTCAGCAACACCGCGTGCGGTGAGCTGGTCGTGCCCGGCGACCAGCTGGCCCCCGGCACCTGGAGCGCGGTCCTGGCCTACGAGTCGGACAGCTCCACGGGTGCCACGGAGGCGGTCGAGGTGCAGGTCCCGTGACCGCCGCACTCTCCCGTCTGCTGGTCACGCTGGGGCTGATCGCCGCCGTCGTCGGCGCGGTGCTCGTGGCCCCGGTGGCCACGAGCTCCCCGACCGCACCCGCGCAGGCCGCGGACACGCGGTACTTCGACCCGGGCAACATCATCAGCGACGCGGTGTTCTTCGACGGGCTCGCCATGGACGCCGGCGCGATCCAGGACTTCCTGAACCTGCGGGGCGCCGGCTGCACCGTCGGCGCCGACGGCAGCCCGTGCCTCAAGAACTACCGGATGAACACCACCGACCGCGCAGCCGACAGCCTGTGCGGCGGCTACCGGGGTGCCTACAACGAGAGCGCAGCGACGGTCATCGCACGGGTGGCCGCCACCTGCCAGGTCAACCCGCGGGTGCTGCTCGTCCTCCTCCAGAAGGAGATGGGGCTGGTCACCACCACCAACCCGACCGCCAAGAAGTACGAGCGCGCCGCCGGCTACGCCTGCCCCGACACCGCCAACGGCGGGTGCGACCCGACCTACGCCGGACTGCAGAACCAGCTGTACCGCTCGGCCTGGCAGTACCAGCGGTACGCCGCCGTCCCGGGCAACTACCAGTACAAGGCCGGTCGCAACAACATCATCGGGTGGCACCCCAACAGCGGGTGCGGCAGCTCGACGGTCTACATCGCCAACCAGGCGACCGCGGGCCTCTACATCTACACGCCCTACCGCCCGAACCAGGCGGCGCTCAACGCCGGGTACGGCACCGGCGACGGCTGCTCCTCGTACGGCAACCGGAACTTCTGGAACTACTTCACCGACTGGTTCGGGTCGACGCAGTCCTCGGAGGGCGCGGCCCTGTACGCGAAGTACCAGAGCCTCGGCGGCCAGAGCGGCAGCCTCGGCACCGTCCAGTCCCCCTACCTGTGCGGCCTGGCGAACGGCGGCTGCTACCAGGTGTTCCAGAAGGGCGTCATCTACTGGACCCCGGGCACCGGCGCCTGGAGCGTCACGGGCGCCATCCAGGACAAGTGGGGTGGGCTCGGCCGGGAATGGGGAACGCTGGGCTATCCCCGCTCCGATGCGAACTGCGGCCTGGGCGGCGGCGGCTGCTACCAGGTCTTCGAGCGCGGGACCATGTACTGGACCGCGACGACCGGCGCCTTCGCGGTGCACGGCCTCGTCGGGAGCAAGTGGATCTCGACCGGGGCCGAGAACGGGACGCTCGGCTATCCCGTGGGCGACCAGGGCTGCGGGCTGCGCGACGGTGGCTGCTACCAGGCCTTCCAGTACGGCCTCGTCCACTGGACCTCCGGGACCGGGGCGCACGTCGTGGCGGGTGACATGGGCGCGAAGTGGAGCGCGCTCGGCCGCGAGAACGGCGCGCTCGGCTATCCGGTCATGGACCGCGCCTGCGGTCTGGTCGCCGGCGGCTGCTACCAGATCTTCCAGTTCGGCACCCTGTACTCCGCTCCCGCCACCGGCACGTACGTCGCCAAGGGCGGCATCGGCTACACCTGGATGCGAGGAGGCGCCGAGAACGGTCCGCTGGGCTACCCGGTCGCCGACGAGACGTGCGGGCTCCCCGGAGGCGGCTGCGCCCAGGACTTCGAGCGCGGCAGCGTCTTCTGGTCCCCTCCCACCGGCGCCCACGTGGTGAGCGGCCTCACCCGGGACAAGTACAACGCCGTCGGCCGGGAGCGCGGCTTCCTGGGCTACCCCACCACGGAGATGGCGTGCGGGCTCGTCCGCGGCGGCTGCTACCAGGTGTTCCAGTACGGGACCACGTACCAGTCACCCGTCGGCACCTACATCGCCAAGGGCGGCCTCGGCCACACCTGGATGCTGCTGGGCGCGGAGAACGGCTCGATGGGGTACCCGGTGGCCGACGAGTTCTGCGGCCTGCGCGAGAACGGCTGCTTCCAGGTGTTCGAGAACGGCTCGGTGTACTACGCGCCGGCCTTCGGCGCCTTCCCCGTCGACGGGCCCATCCGCGACGCCTGGCTGGCCCAGGGCGCGGAGAACGGCTGGTGGGGCTACCCCACCGGCAAGCCCCAGGGCACCGCGGACGGGACCACCCAGCGCTTCGAGCGCGGCACGGCCACCTGGACCACCAGCACCGGCACGGTGACCTTCGGCTGAGGCCGCCGGCACCTGCACCAGCCGCCGTCGACGGGCTGCTGGTGCAGGTGTGACGGAGGGGTCCGACGCGTCCTCGCGCGCTGCCGGAGAACGGCGCCCTCGTGTCACACTCGACGCACACTCGTCGTGACGCACGGTGAGTGGCGCGGGGGTCGCACGAGTCGCACCGCGCCGTCAGCCGCCCTCCGCGCGCGACCGCCGGTCCCGCGCTGCGGGTGGCGTCCGCACAGCTGCTGAGGAAGTCGATGACTGCACAGATCCTGGACGAGCGCGGCACCGCGCGGATCTCCGGGCTCCCCGGACTCCCGTCCACGGCCGGGACGGGGGACACCTCCTTCCGCGCCGACATCCAGGGCCTGCGCGCGGTGGCGGTCGGCCTGGTCGTCCTCTACCACGCAGGTCTCCCCTGGCTGCCGGGCGGCTTCGTCGGCGTCGACGTCTTCTTCGTCCTCTCGGGCTTCCTCATCACCCAGGGACTCGTGGCCGAGCTGGAGCGCCGCGGCACCATCTCGCTGGCCGGCTTCTACGCCCGTCGCGCCCGGCGGATCCTCCCGGCGGCGGCCGTGGCACTCGCCGGGACCGCGGCGCTCACCGTCGCGTTCCTGCCGGAGCAGCGGTGGCTGCAGGTGGCCCAGGACCTCATCCAGAGCTCGATCTACCTGGTCAACTGGGACCTCGCCGACCGGGCGGTCGACTACTCGGCGCGCGACCAGGCCTCCTCGCCGCTGCAGCACTTCTGGTCCCTGGCCGTGGAGGAGCAGTTCTACCTCGTCTGGCCGCTGGCGATCCTCGCCGTCGTGGGCCTCGTGCGCCTGGCCCGCCGCGGCCGCCCCCGGCCCGCCGGATCCGCCGGGCTGTCGCGGCTGCACCTGGTGGTGCCGCTGCTGCTCATCGCGGTGCCCTCGCTCGCCTGGTCGGTCTCCCTGTCGGCGACCGACCCCGGCCGCGCGTACTTCGTGACGACGACGCGCATGTGGGAGCTCGCGCTCGGGGCGGCGCTCGCCGTCGTCCCGGTCGTCGCGCCCGCGAGCGCCCGGCTGAGCCAGGCCGTGGGCTGGGCCGGGCTGGCCGCGATCGTCTATGCCGCGGCGACGTTCGACGACGCGACCGTGTTCCCCGGCTCGGCGGCGCTCCTGCCCACCCTCGGGGCCGTCGCCGTGCTGTGGTCCGCGCTCTCCGGGGACGCCCGCCGCCAGAACCCGCTGCTGCGCACGCGCCCGATGACCTGGGTCGGGAGCCTCTCCTACTCGCTCTACCTCTGGCACTGGCCGGTGCTCATCATCGCCGCGGCCCAGACCGTCGACGGCGACCTGCGGCTCCGCTGGGGTCTGCTGCTGGTCACGGCCTCCGTCGTGCCGGCGTGGCTGAGCCTCCGGCTGGTGGAGCGCCCCCTGCTCTCCTCCCCCGCGCTGCGCCGCTCCAGCAGCCAGGCCCTGCTCGTGGGAGCTGTGTGCACCCTGGTCGCCCTCCTGGCGGGCTTCGGCCTGCGGAACCACCAGCAGGTCACCGCCGCGGAGGTCGTGACCCCCGCCTTCGACCCGTCGGTGACGCCCGGGGCCAACGCGCTGCGCTGGGACCCGGCCAACGGCACCCCGCGGGACTCCTTCCCCGTGATCTTCCCGGCCCCGACCGTGGCGTTCGGTGACGTGCCCGTCCTGGACGGGCACGAGTGCGTCGTCGACCTCGGGTCGGTCGCGGCGAACCCCTGCTCGTTCGGGAACCTGGACGGCGAGACGACGATCGCGCTCGTCGGGGACTCGCACGCCGACCAGTACGTCCCGGCCATCGAGGTGGCGGCGATCGAGCGCGGCTGGCGGCTCGACGTCTACACCCGTGGCTCCTGCCCGTTCAACGCCCTGACCGTCGACAACGAGGGCGCCCCGAACATCCCGTGCGACGCCCACAACATCAACGTCACCGCCGCGCTGCTCGCGGATCCGCCGGACGCCCTGCTGGTCACCGGGAGCCGCTACGCGGTCTCCCTCCCCGACCGCCCGGTCCCGTCCCTCGAGGAGAGCAAGCCGTTGCTCGCGGAGGGCTACCGGGACGCCTGGGCGCCGTTCGTGGCCGCCGGCATCCCGGTGGTGTCCATCCGCGACACCCCGCGCCCGGACGTGCTGGTCCCCGAGTGCATCGCGGAGCACGAGGACGAGCTGAGCCGGTGCGCCATGGACCGCGACGAGATCCTGTGGGCGGACGGTCCGGAGGTGACCGCGGCGACCGGCACCCCCGGCGTCGAGCTGCTGGACCTGACGCGGTGGATCTGCCCCGACGACACCTGCCCGGCCGTGATCGGCGGCGTGGTCGTCTACCGCGACGGCAACCACCTCACGGCCACCTACGCCCGCAGCCTCGGCTCGATGGTCTCCGACGAGCTGGCCCCGCTCCTGGGCTGACCGCCGACCGGCCGCGCGGCGTCAGACGCGGTCGACCACTCCGGTCTCCCGGTGCCACGTCAGCGTCCCGCCCTGGAAGCGCTGGGCGCGTCCCCCGGGAACCGCGTACTCGCGACCCACGGGGTAGCCGAGGCTGCCGGCCTCGGAGCCCTCGGCCGCCCAGGCGTCGCGGATGGCGCCGCTGACGATGCCCGCGCCCGTGGCCGGCGACCAGTAGATCGAGCCGCCGGAGAAGTGGGTGGAGCACCCGCCGTCGCGCAACCCGCAGACCTCGTCGCTCACCGGGTACCCCAGCGCGCCGTTCTCGGCCCCGGAGACGAGCCAGGTGTAGCCGATCCCGCCCTTGACGGCGTGCGCGCCGGTGGCCGGGGACCAGTAGAGCCACCCGTACTGGAACACCTGGAAGCAGCCACCGCCGGCCAGGCCGCAGATGGTGTCCGTGACCGGGTACCCCATGTGCCCCCGTTCGTCGGCCAGCGCGTCGTACCGGTCCTCGACGGCTCCGGTGACCAGCCGCGCGCCGGTCCGGCTCGACCACGAGATGCGGCCGTGCTCGAAGGCCTGCGCGCAGCCACCGTCGGGCAGCCCGCACACCTGGTCGGCCACCGGGTACCCGAGCAGCCCGTTCTCCGCGCCCCGGCTCATCCACGTGTACCCGATGCCGTCCTTCGCCACGGTCGTGCCGGCCACGGGCGAGTCGTAGACGGTGCCGTACTGGAACACCTGGTAGCAGCCTCCGCCGGCCAGCCCGCAGGCGCGGTCCATGACCGGGTAGCCGAGCGCGCCACGTTCCCGGGCGTAGGCGTCCCACCGGGCGGCGATGGCCCCCCCGACCATCCTGGCGCCGGTGCCGGCGGACCAGTAGACGTCCCCGCCCTGGAAGGACTGCGCGCACCCGCCGGACAGCAGGCCGCAGGTCGGGTTCCGCACGGGGTAGCCCAGGATCCCGTTCTCGGCACCGAGCGACACCCACCGCCCGGCGATGGCCCCCTGGACGATGTGGGCACCGGTCGCCGGTGACCAGAAGATGCTGCCGTAGCGGAACACCTGGTAGCAGCCCCCGCCGGCCAGGCCACAGGCCTCCGCCCCCGCGGCCGGGCCCAGCGGGCCGCCGGACCCACCGGCGTCCCGGTAGGCGACCGCCACGGGGCTGAACTGCGAGGCACGGGTCGCGATCCGGACCACGGCGGACGAGGAGGTCTGGCTCTCCACCGTCACGACGAAGTCGCCGCCGGCCACCCGGACGGGGACGCCGGGCGGCAGGGCCTGCTTGAGGTCGCCGTCCCAGCCGGCCGCCGGCGACGGGGTGCCGTCGAGGAGCAGCGAGCTGTCCGACCGCTGGCCGGCCCGCCGCAGCAGCACCCCGGTCTGCAGCCCCGGCCCGTTCGCCGACGTCCCCAGCCAGCCGTCCCGTCCACTCGCCGTCCGGAGCTCCAGCCAGTGCTGCCCGCCCCCGGCGTCGGTGAGCCGGACCGCCCGGGTGCCGGTACGGCCCGACGTCGGGGAGAGCGTGATCGTCTGCGCGGCGCCGTCCACGGCGACGTCGGCCCGCGAGGCCGGCGGCAGCACGCCGAGCCGGGCGGCCTGGACGGCGTTGAGCGAGCCGGTCTGCTCCCAGGACACACCCATGACGTCGTACAGGTCGTAGTAGGCGCGGATCCGGCAGGTGCCGGAGTCCAGCGCCCCGTCGCACTGGTACGCCGAGGAGTGCCCGAGACCGAAGTTGTGCCCCAGCTCGTGGGCCATCACCGACAGCTCGGCGGCGCGCACCAGGAGGTACCCGCCGGTCCCCGGGGTGGAGCCCAGCTCCGCGAGCCCGTAGCTGCAGCCCGGCTGCTGCCCCGGGTAGCCGGGGACGTAGAGCAGCAGGTGCCGGCCGGCGCCCCGGGTGAACCCGACGAGGGGGTGGGCGGCCACCTCCGCCCACAGGGCGAACGGATCGTCGCAGCCGGCGGTCGTGGGGATCCAGTCGGGCGTCGGGGCGGAACCGTGCGGCCGGACGGCGCCGTTGCTCTCGCTCTCCCAGAAGCCGGCCACCGGACCGTTGAGCGCGTCCACGACGCGCGCGGCCGTCATGCCGTCGGGGGTGGTGCCCGGCGGCTGGACCAGCACCACCGTGACCTCGTTGGTGTACGGCCCGACCGCGGGTGCCGCGGCCGGCGGGCCGTCCGGATCGAGGACCTCCGCCTCGAGCAGCTCGCGGGCCGGGGCGAGGCCGAGCTCCTCGGAGGCCTCGTCCTGCACCTCCGCCCCGACGGTGACCTCGACCGTGGCACCCAGCGGCAGGTCCGCGGCGGCCTCGGTGTCGATCCGGACGCTGCCGCCGTCCTCGGTCGTGACCCAGCTGAGCGGGCCGTTCTCGGCGTGCTCGGCGGGCTCGGCGTGCTCGGGCCACGCCTGCACCAGCTCACCGACGACGGTGTCACCGTCGGGTCGGACGGGGGCGTCCTCGCTCCGTGCCGGGGACGCGAGCGCCAGGACGGGCACCGCGACCACCGCGAGGACGACGACCCGGGCACGACGGGACAGGGGGGCGAGCGCCACAGGAGAACTCCAGATTGCCGGGAACTCTCCCTACATCGGCCGGAGCGGGCACCGACTTGAGCGGTGTCCGGGCTCAGGGGCCCGGCAGCGCCGCCGTCCGGGCCCCCGCCGGCTCAGTCGACGCGCTCGTCCAGGTCCGCGCAGAAGGGCTCGCCGTACATGCGCTCGTAGTTCTCCTGGACGCCGTCGCGGACGGCCACCAGGTAGTACTCCGGCCAGCCCTGCTTGGTCATCCAGTCGAACAGCGTCCCGCAGCGCACGACCTCGGAGACGTCCCCGTCGGCGGACTGCGCCACCAGCTGGGCGTTGATCGGGTAGTGCGTCTGCGTGATCTCGGCCAGCGTCATGTTGAGCGTGACCTGGCCGAGGACGAAGGCGCCGACCAGCGGGAGTCCGACGACGAGCAGCCGGGCCGAGCGGTGGCGTCGCAGGGCCACCAGCGCCAGCACGATCAGGGCCGCGACGCAGATGATGCCGACCGCGTAGGAGAGGTACACCTGGCCGGGGCGGGCCATCTTCTCGCTGTACTTGACGGTCATCGCGTGGGTCGCGGTGGCGCCGGCCCAGAAGGTCAGCAGGGTGGCGACGGGCACCAGCCAGGGGCTCCGCCACGCCGGCAGCGGCTCGTCGGAGGCCGGCGCGACGACGTCGCCCCGGAGGACGTCGAGCCCGGTGGAGCGCACCCAGGCGAAGCCGATGGCCCCGACGAGCAGCACCAGTCCGGCCCCCAGGTGGAGGGAGTCCCAGTCGAGGGCCGGCGCACCGGCGGTCTCGGTGAGGTATCCCCAGCCGCCGCCGGGGAGGGCGCTGAGCATGCCGTTGCCCCACGCGGAGACCCCGGCCCGGCCCAGGGCCAGCGTCGTCCCGCCGTAGCCGGCCTCCTCGGACGGGACGGCGAGCAGCACGCGGCCGGCCACGAACATCACCGCGGGCAGCACGACGGCGGTGCCCATCAGCACCAGGCAGCGCCGCCGGATCTGCGCGCGGTCGACCGCGGTGAGCGCGGTGAGCACCAGCGCGACGGCGACCGCCGCGACGGCGCCGACGAGCATCTCGTAGTACCAGACCGCCACGACGCCGAGCAGCGAGCAGATCACGATCGAGCGCGTGTCACGCACGCCGGGGGCGATCGCGCGCAGCGCCCAGGCGATCATCCAGAAACCGATGGCGGTGGAGCCCCAGCCCGCGGGCCCGTAGGAGACGACCGGGTCGTCGGACCACGGCACGTGCAGCTGGAGGGTGGCCGCGGTGACGGCCGCCAGCAGGGCGAACGTGGGCCAGAACGACACCCGGAGCGCCGGCAGCCGGGCCAGGCTCCAGACGACCGCCGAGGCGGCGCCGGCGACGCCGAGCGCGATCATCGCGAGGGTGGCCAGGACGTCGAAGTACTGCGGCGAGACGCCGAACGAGGCGCTGACCCAGTACGCCAGGTAGTGGTACAGCGCACCGAGCGTCTGACCGACCGGGTTCGAGTGGCCGGCCTGCTGCCCCGCCGAGAACCCGAAGGTCAGCGCCTCCCAGAGGCTGCCGTCGGTGATCGCGAACGTCTCCTGGAGGGCCTGGAAGTCGTCGGCGATGATCGGCACCCGCGCGGCCGGGATGTAGCCGACGCCGAGGACGGCGGCTCCGGAGAGCGCCCAGCCCGCGTTCCGCAGCCCGCGCCCGCGCGTCTCCGGCTCGTCCGGCCCGGTGGTGCGCAGGAGCTCGTCGGTCACCTCGGGATGGTCCCCCAGGACGGCCGTGGAGCCGGCACGCTCATCCACGCCTGGCCTCCCGGGCGACGTCCGCGCGGTCGAGGACGAACAGCGCCGCGGCCGTTCCCACGCCGATGATCCCGATGGCCACGATCATCGCGCGGAGGTCCGGGAGCAGCATCGTGGCCGCGGCCCACTGCAGCACGCCGGCCACGAGGAGCACGAGCACGGCGCGGGAGGACGCGCGTGCGGTGTGGTTGATGAGCAGCCCCTGGGCCAGGGCCCACGGCAGGTAGGCCACGGTCATCCAGGGCAGCAGCGCCGCGGCGGGACCGTAGCCCGAGCCGGAGCCGAACAGGATCGAGACGAGCAGGTCGCCGACGAGCGCGACCACGGCGGCCAGGACCAGGCCGCTGGCGAGCACGGTGGCCAGCACGATGTTGACCCCGAAGCGCACCGCGCCGGCGTCGGCGCCGCGGAACACGAACCGCGGCAGCAGGTAGAGCGACAGCACGGTGGGCACGAGGAGGCCCATCTTGGCCAGCACGGCCGCCGCGGCGAAGGCGCCGGAGGCGTCGTCGACGCTGTAGATGCGGACGAGCACGACGTCGATGTTCGTCAGCCACGCGAAGGACAGCGTGATGAGCATGAGGACGGTGCTCTTGCGCGAGAAGGCGCCGTTGCCCTGGACCTGGACGTCCCGGGTGTGCCAGCCGGCGAGCACCGCGACGGCGACGATCGCGACGAGCACCGCGACCACGACGGACACCGCACCGAGCCCCGCGGCCAGGGCGGCGACGGCCAGGAGCAGCCGGAGCACCTGGGAGGCGGTGGAGTAGCCGGAGACGAGCCGGGCCTTGCCGGCGCCCTGCAGGCGGCCGAGCGCGACGCTGAACAGGAAGCTGGGCACGATCGTCGCGGCCGCGAGGTTCACCGCCAGCCGGCTGGTGTCGAGGGCGTCGGCGAGCAGCGGGGACGCCAGCACCACGGCCCCGGCGAAGCCGCTGCCGAGCACGAGGGCCTCGACCGTCGCGCCGTCCAGACGACGGCGCGGGGCGGCGTCCGCGGGCGAGGCGAGGGCGGCCGCCGTGACCACCGCGACGGAGTTCTGCAGCGCGGAGGCACCGATGCTGGCGATGTTGACGATGGCCAGGAAGGCGGCCAGCAGCCCGAACCCGGCCGGGCCCAGGCCGCGGCCGGTGACGACGTGGAAGCCCGACGTGGAGGCGATGCCGATGGCCGCGAGGCCCCCGACCGAGATGAGCGGCCAGGCGTGCCGGCGGAGGTAGCCCAGCGACATCTGGCGGGACGACACGGGCGACTCCTCGGCGGACGGCGCGGCCTCGGCCGACACGCCCTCCGCCCGGACCGCCTCCAGGGTCACGGGCGCCCGGAGGGCTGCGACCTCCGACTGCACGGTGGTCACCGGGTCGCTGCCCGGGGCAGCCGCTCGTCGGAACGCTCCGCGCGGGCGCGCGGGACGGGCAGCGGCACGACGGGCGCGATCTGCCCGACCGGCGCGGCCGGGCCGGCCGGCGCGAGCGGCTCGACGAGGGCGAGGGCCGGGGCGGGTACGGGAACGGTGGCCGGTGCGGTGGTGGCGCGGGCGGCGGCCTGGCGGCGGGCCCGGCTGTGCGAGGCGACGGCGAGCAGGTCGCGCAGCGCCTCCCACATCGAGCCGGCGCCGATCCGGCTGGTGAACTCGTAGTCCAGCACCACGGGGGCCTCCTGGATGCGGGCGCCGGTCTCGGCGAGCCAGCACATCATCTCGAGGTCGAAGGCGAAGCCGGTGACCCGCAGGTCGGCGATCACCGGGGCGGCGACCGACCGGCGCATCGCCTTGATGCCGGTCTGGGTGTCACCGAGGTCCATCCCGAGCGCCAGGCGGGTGAGCAGGCGGAACGTGCGGCTGGCCACGCGCCGGACCGGCGGGTAGCTGACGGCCGACTCCGGGTGCACCTTCGAACCGACGACGACGTCGGCGACGTCGGCGTCCAGCCGGTCGAAGAAGCCGGGGAGCACCGAGGGGTGCAGGTCCAGGTCGCCGTCCATGAACGCGACCAGCGGGTTGGTCGCGTGCCGGAAGCCGTACCGGAGCGCGTGCCCCTTCCCCTGGTTGGGGAAGTACTCCAGGACGGTGACCTGCGGCAGGTTCAGCGCGCGGGCCTCGTCCGCGGTGCCGTCGGAGCTCCCGTCGGACACGACGAGGATCTCGTAGGGCCGGCCCGTGCCGTCGAGGACCTCGGCCAGGCGCGTCACCGCGGGGCCGATGCTGGCGGCCTCCTGGTAGGCGGGGACGACGACGGAGACCGCCGTGAGCTCAGTGGTATTCACGGGTCATCAGGTCCTTCACGACGATGTCCGACGGTGAGATGCGCAGGGTCTGGGGCGGGCGGCGCCGCTCGGCGTGGGACCGCAGGAAGCGCTGGAGGACGTCGACGTCCCACCCGGAGAGCTCCGCGTTCTCGCCCAGCCCGTCCTGCCGCTCGGTCTCCTTGCGGTGCACCAGCGTCGGGACGCCGAGCAGCGCGGCCTCCTCCTGGACGCCGCCGCTGTCGGTGACGACGAACGAGGCGCCGGCGAGCAGGTCGGTGAACTCGGCGTGCGGGACCTTGTCGAGGACGGTGAAGAGCTCCGGGGGCAGCGCGTCGAGCCGGCTGCCCAGGACGTGCCGCGCCTGGTCGTCGGCCACGAGGACCATCCGGTGCGGCGCGTGCTGCTGCAGCGCGGCGAGCGTCCGGTCGGTCAGCCCGGCGGCGGTCAGGAACTCGAAGCGGTGCAGGAGGACCAGCCCGTAGGGGTCGGTCTCCGACGGCCGGGCGGAGGGAGCCCGGTCCAGGACGGCGTCGACGACGGTGTTGGCGCCGGTGGGGACGACACCGCGGCGGCCGGCGAGCACCGCGGCCGCGGCGTCCGAGGGGGCGTAGTGGACGTCGGCGAGCCGGCCGACGATGCGCCGGTCCAGCTCCTCGGGGAACGGGTGCCGCCAGTTGCCCGAGCGGAGCCCGGCCTCGACGTGCGCGCAGTCCGCGCCGAGCAGCTTGGCCAGGACGGCCCCGACGACGCTGGTCATCGTGTCGCCGTGGACGACGAGCACGCTGCGCCCGCCGCCGCTGCGCAGCCGCCGCCGGGCGGACCACCCGGAGCGCACCACCCAGGCGAGGATCTGGCCGAGCCACACGACCACGTCGGCGGGCCCGGCGAGGGGCTTGCCGCCGCGACCGTTGGCCAGCACGTGGTCCGGGGCAGGCAGCCCCAGGCCGGGCAGCGCGCGCAGCACGGTGTCGGACTGCTGGAGGGTCAGCCACTGCTCGTAGTCGACGCCCTGGTCGGCGAGCCGCCGGGCGACCGGGGCCAGCTTGATGGCCTCGGCCGTGGTGCCGTAGACGAAGACGATCACGCCGCCACCTCCGCGCGGACGGGCAGGTTGCGGCGGGTCGAGCGCAGCAGGTGCCCGTGCACGGCCAGGCCGCGCAGCAGCCCGGCCCAGTACGGGCCGGCGAAGACCGGCACGTAGGCGAGGTAGGCCCGGAGCCCCTTCGCGGGGCAGTGCCGGCGCGCGGCCAGGGCGGCCGGCGCGGCGAGGCCGAGGACGGCGACGGCGGCGAGCACGCCCAGCACGGTCCACGCCTGGGCGGCCACGAGGCCGGCGAGCAGGGCCAGCCCGACGACCGGAGCGGCGGCCAGGCCGACGAGCGCGGCGTTCCAGCCGGCCGACGTGCCGGCGAAGCTGTCCACCAGGAAGGTGCCGCGACCGAAGCTGTGCCGCACGAAGTCACGCACGTTGCCGCGCGGCCGGTAGACGGCGAGGAAGCCCGGGTCCAGGCGGATCGGGATCTGCACGGCGATGTGGCGGATCAGCTTGGTGTCGTCGCTGGCCAGGGCGGCGTCGCCGGTCGGCCACGCCACGCGGCAGGCGTCGACCAGCAGTTGGCGCGGGGCGATGAAGACGCCCGTGCCCTTGGGGTGCTGGTTGAAGGTCTCGAGGCCGAACTCGACCGGCTGCGGCGCACCGAGGTAGTTGCCCCAGAAGACGTGGGTGAGGACCTCCCAGAAGTGCCCCACGAGGGGCGCCTCGGGATCGGTGACGCAGTGGCCGTTCCAGACGGTCTTCCGCGGGTCCGCGGTCATGACCGCCTCGACGTGGGCGAGGCTGCCCGGGCCCATGAGGACGCGGCTGTCCAGGAGGAACACCTGCTCGGCCCGGGCCTCCTGCAGTCCGGCCCAGCGGGCGAGGAACCGGCCCTTGTTCTCCTGGCGCAGAACGCGCAGGGCGACCGGGAAGCCGGCGGCCATCGAGGTGATCAGGTCCGCGGTGCCGTCGGTCGACCCGTCATCCACGACGAGGATCTCGGCGGTCCACGAGGTGGCCGCGAGCGCGGTGGCGCAGGCCTCCAGGGTGGAGGGCAGCCACTCGGCGGAGTTGTAGGACGGGATCACGACGCTGAGGTCGGGGAGCTCGCGCTCGCTGTGACCCACTTGTCCCCCTTGCCCGACCGTCCGCAGTGCGGGCAGCCGGTGTTGTTGTGTAACGGCGCCGTTGCCCGCCGTCATGATTGCCGGAACGCTTTCGTTCCGAGGGCCGGACACGCGGGCCTGTGACTCGTGTGGCGACGGAACGGAGCACCCAGCGGCGCACGAGAAAGCGTTACTCAGCGCTACGTTCTAGGTGCAGAAAGTACCAGCGGCGAGACGGAACGGTCACCCTCGGAACTGCGTGTCACCGCATCATTGCTGGGCGAGATGTGCCGAAGAGTCGACACGGTCGTCGGCTCTTCCGGGCACGGCGGCGGGGCGGGCCGGCCGGCTACGCGCCGGGTGCCGCCAGGAACGTGTCGCGGATCTGCCGGGCGGCCAGCGCGGGCGTGAGCTCGCCGGCGAGCACCGCCTTCTCCAGCGTCGGCGCCATCGCCCGGACACCGGGGTGCGCCCGCAGCGCGTGCTCGAGGCCGTCCCGGACCAGCTGCCAGGTCCAGCGCACCTGCTGGTTGCGGCGCTTCTCGTCGAACTCCCCCGAGGCCTTCATGCGGTCCTGGTGCTCGACCAGCTCGGCCCAGACCTCGTCCAGGCCCTCCCCGGTGAGCCCGGCGCAGGTGAGCACCGGCACGTCCCAGGTCTCGCCGTGGCCGCGCAGCATCCGGATCGCCTGCGCCAGCTCGCGGGCGGCCTTGCGCGCGCCCGGCGCACCGTCGCCGTCGGCCTTGTTCACGGCGATGACGTCGGCGATCTCGAGGATGCCGCGCTTGATGCCCTGCAGCTGGTCGCCGGTGCGGGCCAGGGTGAGGAAGAGGAAGGAGTCGACCATCTCGGCGACGGTGATCTCCGACTGCCCGACGCCGACGGTCTCCACCAGGACGACGTCGTAGCCGGCGGCCTCCACGACGACCATCGACTCGCGGGTCGCCTGCGCGACGCCGCCGAGCGTCCCCGACGTCGGCGACGGGCGGATGAAGGCGGCCGGGTCGACCGAGAGCCGGGACATGCGGGTCTTGTCGCCGAGGATCGACCCGCCGGAGCGAGCCGACGACGGGTCGACGGCGAGCACGGCCACCTTCGAACCGGCCGCGGTCAGCGTCACGCCGAGCTGGTCGATGAACGTCGACTTCCCCACGCCGGGGACGCCGCTGATGCCCACGCGGCGCGCTCCCCCGGCGTGCGGCAGCAGCTCGACGAGCAGCTCCTGCGCCCGCTCGCGGTGATCCCCGCGGCGCGACTCGACCAGGGTGATGGCGCGCGCCATCACCCGCCGGTCGCCCGCGAGCACCCCCTCGACGAGCGCGGGGACGTCGACGTCCCTCGCCATCAGTGACCCAGGCGCTGCGACAGGGTCCGCAGCAGCTCCTGCGCCGCCTCGGCGATGACCGTGCCGGGCGGGAAGACCGCCGCGGCACCCATCTCCTTGAGCGTGGGGACGTCGTCGGGCGGGATGACGCCGCCGACGACGATCAGCACGTCGTCGGCACCGAGCTCGGCCAGCGCGGTCTTCAGCGCCGGGACGAGCGTGAGGTGACCGGCCGCGAGCGAGGAGACGCCGACGACGTGCACGTCGGCCTCCACCGCCTGGCGGGCGACCTCGTCGGGCGTCTGGAACAGCGGGCCCACGTCGACGTCGAAGCCGAGGTCGGCGAAGGCGGTGGCGATGACCTTCTGGCCGCGGTCGTGGCCGTCCTGGCCCATCTTGGCGACCAGGATGCGGGGACGGCGCCCCTCGGCCTCCTCGAACTCGGCCGCCATGCGGCGGGTCTCCTCCATGGGGCTGTCCTCTCCGGCCTTGTGCCCGGCCATCGCCTCGTCGCGGTAGACGCCGGAGATGGTGCGCACCTGCCCGGCGTGCCGGCCGTAGACCTCCTCCAGGGCGTCGGAGATCTCGCCGACGGTGGCCTGGGCGCGGGCGGCGTCGACGGCGAGCTTGAGCAGGTTGTGCTCCAGCCCGCTCTCCCGCCGCCCCTCGGCCGCGGCGCGGGCGGCGCCGGTGAGCCGGCGCAGCGCGTCCTGCACCGCCCCCGCGTCGCGGGAGGCCCGGAGCTGCTCGAGCTTGGCCTTCTGCTGGGCCAGCACGTCGGCGTTGTCGACCTTGAGCACCTCGATGGCCTCGTCGGCGTCGACCCGGTACTTGTTCACGCCGATGACCGGCTGCCGGCCGGAGTCGATGCGGGCCTGGGTGCGGGCGGCGGCCTCCTCGATGCGCAGCTTCGGGATGCCCTCGTCGATGGCCTGCGCCATGCCGCCGGCCTCGGTGACCTCCTGGATGTGCGCCCAGGCGCGGCGGGCCAGGTCGTAGGTCAGCTTCTCGACGTAGGCCGAGCCGCCCCACGGGTCGATGACCCGCGTGGTGCCCGACTCCTGCTGCAGCAGCAGCTGGGTGTTGCGGGCGATCCGGGCGGAGAAGTCGGTCGGCAGCGCCAGCGCCTCGTCCAGGGCGTTGGTGTGCAGCGACTGGGTGTGCCCCTGCGTGGCGGCCATGGCCTCCAGGCAGGTGCGCACGACGTTGTTGTAGACGTCCTGCGCGGTCAGCGACCAGCCCGACGTCTGCGAGTGGGTGCGCAGCGCCAGCGACTTCGGGTTCTGCGCGCCGGCCTCCTTGACCAGCCGGGCCCACAGCAGCCGCCCGGCGCGGAGCTTGGCGACCTCCATGAAGAAGTTCATGCCGATGGCCCAGAAGAACGACAGCCGCGGCGCGAACGCGTCGACGTCGATCCCGGCGTCCTTGCCCGCCTTCAGGTACTCGACGCCGTCGGCGAGGGTGTAGGCCAGCTCGAGGTCGGCCGTCGCCCCGGCCTCCTGGATGTGGTAGCCGGAGATCGAGATGGAGTTGTAGCGCGGCATCTCCTTCGAGGTGAAGGAGAAGATGTCGCTGATGATCTGCATCGAGGGCTTGGGCGGATAGATGTAGGTGTTCCGCACCATGAACTCTTTGAGGATGTCGTTCTGGATCGTGCCGGTGAGCTGCGCGGGCGACACGCCCTGCTCCTCGGCCGCGACGATGTAGAGCGCGAGCACGGGCAGCACGGCGCCGTTCATCGTCATCGACACGCTCATCTTGTCCAGCGGGATGCCGTCGAAGAGCTGCCGCATGTCCAGGATCGAGTCGATCGCGACGCCCGCCATGCCGACGTCGCCCACCACGCGCGGGTGGTCGGAGTCGTAGCCGCGGTGGGTCGGCAGGTCGAAGGCGACCGAGAGGCCCTTCTGGCCCGCGGCCAGGTTCCGCCGGTAGAAGGCGTTGGACTCCGCGGCGGTGGAGAACCCGGCGTACTGCCGGACGGTCCACGGCTGGGTCGTGTACATCGTGGGGTAGGGCCCGCGCAGGAACGGCGGGAGGCCCGGCAGCGTCTCGAGGAAGTCGAGCCCGTCCAGGTCGGCCGGCGTGAACAGCGGCGGGACGGCGATGCCCTCGGGGGTCTCCCAGGTCGCCTCCTGGACGCTGCGGCCGGTCGTCTCCTCGAACGCCTTGGCCCACTCGTCGGCCGAGCCGGCGCCGGTCGGGCGGCCCAGCTCGACGCCACTGAAATCGGGGATGGCGGTCATGCCTGCACTCCTTCGAGGCCCAGCTGCGCGTGGACGGTGCGGAGCACGTCCAGGGCGTCGCACCCGGCGTACACGTAGCCGTCGACGCCGTCGACGGCGAGGTCGGGCTTGCCGGCCAGCCACACCTGCGTGGCGCCGGCGTCCTTGAGCGCGGCAGCCAGGCCGGCCGCCTGCTCGGCGTAGTCCTTGTCGGTCCCGCAGATGCAGGCGACCATCGTGCCGGCCTCGCGGAGGCCCTCGGCCAGGTCGCCGGCCGGCGTGGCCAGCCCACCGGCCTGGAACAGGTTGCCGGCGAAGCTCGCCCGCGCGGTGTGCCGGGCGATCGGGCCGATCGTGGCCAGGTAGACGGTCGGCCGCTCACCGGCGGTGTCGGCGGCGTCGCGCAGCGACTCGAACTCCTGCGCGGCGCGGACGCGGGGCAGCCCGCCGCTGGGGTGCAGCGCGGCCGCGGGCTGCCGCTCGGGCAGCTTCTCGGTCAGGTTGGGGAACTCGCTGACGCCGGTGATCGCGTCGGCGCGGGTGGCCAGCCGCTTCGCCCGCGCGTCCCAGGCGGTGGCGATCCGGTCGCGGACCAGACCGGAGTCCAGGGCCGCGGCCAGGCCGCCGGCCCGCTCGATCTCGGTGAACCAGTCCCAGGCCGCCCGGGCCAGCTCGTCGGTCAGCGACTCGACGTACCAGGAGCCGCCGGCGGGGTCGAGGACGCGGGCCAGGTGACCCTCCTCCACGAGCAGGCTCTGGGTGTTGCGCGCGATCCGCCGGGCGAAGGAGTCGGGCAGGCCGAGGGCGGCGTCGAAGGGCTGCACGGTGACGGCGTCGGCGCCGCCCACGCCCGCGGCGAAGCAGGCGACGGTGGTGCGCAGCATGTTGACCCACGGGTCGCGCTTCGTCGTCATCACCGAGGAGGTGACGGCGTGCTGGCGCTGGCCGCGCACCTCCGGGGCGGCGCCGCTCACCTCGCCGACGCGGTCCCACAGCCGGCGGGCGGCGCGGAGCGCGGCGATGGTCGTGAACTGGTCGGCGGTGGCGCTGTAGCGGAACTCGAGCTGGCCGAACGCCTCGTCGACGCTCAGGCCCTGCTGCCCGTCCGCGGTATCGGTGAGCGCCCGCAGGTACGCGACGCCGGCGGCCAGCGAGCAGCCCAGCTCCTCGACGGCGGAGGCCCCGGCGTCGGCGAAGACCGTGCCGTCGACGACGACGCTGCGCAGGTCCGGGTACGCCGCGGCCCGGCGGGCGAGGCCGGCCAGCCCGGAGAGGTCCTGCGCCTGCCCCGAGGCGGCGTGCGCGCCGAGCGGGTCGAGGCCGAGCGAGCCGCCGGGCGCGATCGGCTCGTCGGTGTCGCTGCGTGCGTCCAGGAGGTCGAGGAACGCCTCGGCGGCTCTGACTCCCCCGCCCTCCCCCACGCCCGAGACGCTGACGGGGGCGAGGTCGAGGTAGACGTCGGCGAGCACGTCGCCCAGCCGGTCGGCCGGCACCGCGCCGTCGCCGACGACCAGCCACAGCGAGGTGACGCCGTTCTCCAGGTCGGCGGCGATCGCCTCCTTGGTGGCGGCGGCGTCGGGGTGGGCGTGCCGCTGGCGGACGTCCCAGCCGGCGGGCACGTCGCCGTCCGCACCGCCGGCGGCGCCGGTCGCGCCGGCCCGGGAGCCGCGCACGAAGGGCGGGAGCCCGGGCACGCCGGCCGTCGTCGGCAGGTCCGTCGCGTCCTCGGCGGTGTACAGCGGGGCGACGGTGACGCCCGGGGCGACGGGACGGCGCAGGGCCTCCTCGACCGGCTCGGGCAGGTCCTCCCGACCGGCCTTGCGCAGGACACCGGCGACCAGGTCGCGCCACTGGTCGCGGGTGACCGCGGGGAACTCGGCGGCGAGGCCGAGGTCCTCGGGCACCTCGTGCTCGCTGGGGACCTGCGCGTCCGCCGGCGCCGGCGCCGCGTCGCTGCTGTGCTGCTCGGTGGAACTCATGCTCGGTGGGACTCCTCGTCGGATCGTCGCGCAGCAGTGTCTCCGGGGGCGTGCCGCCCCGTGCGGCCGGGTGCCGGTAGGCCGACCCCTGCGGGGGAGGCGGCGTCGGCCTCGAGCGCGTGCAGCGCGGCGCGGGCGAGCAGCCGGACGCCCACCTCGAGCGCCCGCTCGTCCACGTCGAAGGTGCCGCGGTGCAGGTCCAGCTCCGCTCCCCCGCCGTGCGTGCCGAGCCGGGCCAGGGCGATCGGCAGGACGTCTGCGAACCAGCCGAAGTCCTCCCCGCCCATGCTCTGCGGGGAGAGCACGACGCCCTCGGGCCCCACCGTCTCCAGGGCGGCGGAGCGCAGCAGCGCGACCGAGCGGGGGTCGTTGACCACCGGCGGCACGCCCCGGATGTAGTCGACCTCGACGGCGGCGCCGGTGGCGGCCGCGACCTTGGCGACGAGCGCCCGGATGATCTCCTCCGCGCCCTGCCAGGCGTCCCGGTCGAGCACCCGGACGGTGCCGCGCAGCGTGCCCCGTTGCGGGATGGCGTTGGCCGCGACCCCGGCGTCCACCGAGCCCCAGACCAGGGACATCCCGGCGCGCGGGTCGACCTGCCGGGAGAGGAGCCCCGGCAGCTCGGTGATCAGCCGGCCGAGGGCGTCGACGAGGTCGACGGTCAGGTGCGGCCGCGCGGTGTGCCCGCCGGGGCCGGTGAGCGTGACGTCGATGCGGTCGCAGGCCGCCGTGATCGCGCCGGTGCGCAGCCCGACCTGCCCCACCGGGACCGAGGGGTCGCAGTGCAGTGCGAAGGCCCGGGTGGCGCCGTCGAGCACGCCGGAGGCCACCACCTGCGTCGCGCCCCCGGGGACGGTCTCCTCCGCGGGCTGGAAGATGCAGCGCACCCGCCCGGGCAGCCCGTCGACGGTCGCCAGCGCCAGGGCGACCCCGAGCACCACGGTGGTGTGCACGTCGTGACCGCAGGCGTGGCACATGCCCGGCGTCGTGGAGGCGTACGGGACGTCCTTGAGGTCGGCCAGCGGCAGTGCGTCGATGTCGCCGCGCAGCACGACCGTCGGGCCGGGGCCCTCCCCCACCTCGACCACCAGCCCGGTGCCGCTGGGCAGCCGCACCGGCGACAGCCCGGCCTCGCGCAGCCGCTGCTCCAGGAAGGACGTCGTCTCCACCTCGGCGTAGGCCAGCTCGGGGTGGGCGTGCAGGTGCCGGCGGACGGCGACCAGCCGCGGTGCGTGGGTCGCGACCCACTCGTCCACCGCGGCGCCGAGCTTCTCGACGACGGGGGTCACGCCGCATGCCCCCCGGCGCAGTCGCCCGGACCCGGCGACGGCTCGGTCGGCCGCCCCACCGGCCCGGTCGCGGGCAGCCCGTCCCGCATCTCGGCGAGCAGGCTGTCGACGACGGGCTTCAGGTCGCCGCCCGAGGCGGCCGCGACCGCCCGCTGCCGCTGGTAGGAGGCGCCGACGTCGAGGACGCGCAGCACGTCGCCGAGCTCGGCCTCGCAGCCCAGCCGCTTGGCCGTGGGCATCAGCTCCTCGACCAGGTCCAGGATCGCCTGCCGCACCGGCTGCACCGTGCCCTTGTCGTCGACGACGATGTCGGCGTCGAGGCCGTACCGCGAGGCGCGCCACTTGTTCTCCCGCAGCACCCAGGAGGCCGGGGTGGGGAGGGTGTAGCCGCGGTCGAGCTGGGTGTCGAACTGCTCGACCAGGCACTGGGCGAGCGCGGCGACCGCGCCGATCTCGTCGAGGGTGGGCAGGCCGTCGCAGATGCGCAGCTCGACGGTGCCGAAGTCGGGGTGCGGGCGGACGTCCCACCACACCTCGCGCACGCTCTCGATCGACTTCGTGGAGATCAGCGTCTCCATGTACTCCTCGAACTCGGCCCAGTCGGCCAGCTGGTACGGCAGCCCCGCCGTCGGCATGCCCTCGAAGATCTTGGTGCGGGACGACGCCAGGCCGGTGTCGCAGCCGACCCAGTACGGCGAGGACGACGAGAGCGCGAGGAAGTGCGGGATGTACTGGCACAGCGCGTTGACGATGGGCATCGCCTTCTCCGGCGCCCGCACGCCGACGTGCACGTGGACGCCGAAGATCTGCATGCGGCGGGCCATCCACTGCATCCGCTCGACCAGCTCGAGGTAGCGCTCCTTGGGCGAGATCAGCTGGCTCTGCCAGTCGGTGAACGGGTGCGTGCCCGCGCACATCACGCCCAGGCCGCGCTGCTCGGCGGCGGCCGTCACCTCGGCGAGGGTGCCGGCGAGGTCGGCCTTGGCCTCCGCGACGGTGGTGCAGATGCCGGTGATGATCTCGACGGTCGACTGCAGCAGCTCGTGCTTGGCCTTCGGGTGCTCCTCGGCGCCGTCGGGGCGCAGCTGCTCGAGGATCTCGATCGCGCCGGGTGCCAGTTCCCGGCTCGACAGGTCGATCAGCTGCAGCTCCCACTCCACGCCCAGGCTGGACCGCTCGGACGACCGGAAGGGGATCTCCACCTGCCGGAGTCTAGGGAGCCGCGTCGGCGGCCACCCGGCGACGGAGCACCGTCACCCGTTAGCGTCCCTACGTGGACCAGCGCCCCGGCACCGACCCCCAGTCCATCGCCGCGCTCGCGGCCGACGACCTCACCACCGCCCTCGGCGGGCCGCACGACGTCGCGGTCGTGATGGGCTCCGGCTGGGCTCCCGCGGCCGACGCCTTCGGCCCCGCCGAGTACAGCGTCGCCATCGGCGAGCTGCCCGGGTTCGCCGCCCCGACCGCGATGGGCCACGGCGGCGAGGTGCGCTCGGTGCGGGTCGGCGACCGGAAGGTGCTGCTCTTCCTCGGCCGGACGCACCTGTACGAGGGCCGCGGGGTGGAACCGGTCGTGCACGGGGTGCGCACCGCGGCGGCCGCCGGCGTGAAGACGGTCCTGCTCACCAACGCCGCCGGCGGGCTGGCGGCCGACCACCGGGTCGGCCAGGCCGTGATCATCTCCGACCACCTGAACCTCACCGCGCGCTCACCGCTGGTGGGCGGGAACTTCGTCGACCTCACCGACCTCTACTCGGCGCGACTGCGGGCCCTGGCTCGCGAGCTGGACCCGACGCTGGTCGAGGGCGTCTACGCCGCGCTGCCCGGCCCGCACTACGAGACGCCGGCCGAGATCCGGATGCTGCGCACGATGGGCGCGGACCTCGTGGGCATGTCGACGGCGCTCGAGGCGATCGCCGCCCAGGCCGAGGGCCTGGAGGTCTTCGGGCTGTCGCTGGTCACCAACGCCGCGGCGGGCGTCACCGGCGAGAAGCTCGACGGCGACGAGGTCATCGCCGCCGGCCGCGAGGCAGCCGGCCGGCTCGGGGAGTTCCTGGTGCGCTTCATCGGGCAGCTGCCCTCGTGACCGGGCCGGTCCTGGTGACCGGCGCGGCGGGGCTGATCGGGACGGTCCTGCGCGGCGGGTTGCCGGAGCGCGGGTGGTCGCTGCGCAGCCTGGACGTCGTCCCGGTGCCGGAGCCGCGGCCGGGCGAGGAGCACGTCGTCGCCGACACGACCGACCTGGCGGCGCTGACCGAGGCCGCTCGGGGCGCCGGGGCGCTCGTGCACCTGGCGGGCATCGCCACCGAGTCCACCTGGCCGGCGATCGCGCACACCAACATCGACGGCACGTACTGCGCGCTCGAGGCCGCGCGCCGGGCCGGCGTCGGCCGGGTGGTGCTGGCGAGCAGCAACCACGCCACCGGGTACACCCCGCGCCCGGACGGCGGCCTGCTGCGCGAGGTGGACGCCCCGCCCCGGCCGGACACCTACTACGGCGTCTCGAAGGTGACGATGGAGGCGCTCGGCTCGCTCTACGCGGACCGGTACGGCCTCGACGTCGTGTGCCTGCGGATCGGCAGCGCGTTCCCCGAGCCGACCACGACCCGGCACCTCTCCACCTGGCTCTCCCCCGGCGACACCGTGCGGCTGGTCGACGCCGCGCTGCGGACGCCGTCGCCGGGCTTCGCCGTGGTCTGGGGCGTGTCGGCCAACACGCGCCGCTGGTGGGACCTCACCGCCGCCCGGGCGCTCGGCTACGAGCCGGAGGACGACGCCGAGGTCTACGCCCCGGCGCTGGTCGCAGTGCACGGCGAGCCCGACCTCACCGATCCGGTGCACGCCCGGGTGGGCGGCGAGTACGCGACGGCCGAGTTCGACTCCGACAACTTCGACGTGTGAACGGGAACCTCCTGGCATGACCGACGACCTGCTTCCCGCCGCCCGCGACTGGGCCGGGGCCGATCCGCACGACGGCGACCGCGCCGAGATCCTCGCCCTGATCGAGGCCGGGGACGTCGCGGAGCTCGGCCGCCGGTTCGCCGGCCCGCTGACCTTCGGGACGGCGGGGTTGCGCGGCCCGCTGCGCGCGGGGCCGGCGGGGATGAACGCGGCGGTGGTGACCCGCGCCGCTGCCGGGCTGGGCGCCTGGCTGACTGCGTCGGGCTCGGCCGGCGGCGGGATCGTCATCGGCTTCGACGCCCGGCGGCGGTCGGACGAGTTCGCCCGCATCTCCGCGTCGGTGCTCGCCGCGGCCGGCTTCGCGGTGCAGGTGCTGCCACGCGCGCTGCCCACGCCGGTGCTGTCCTTCGCGGTACGGCACCTCGGCTGCGCCGCCGGGATCATGGTGACCGCGAGCCACAACCCGCCCGACGACAACGGCTACAAGGTCTACCTGGGCGACGGTGCGCAGCTGGTGCCGCCGGCCGACGGCGAGATCGAGACCGCGATCGCCGCGGTCGGACCGGCCCGCGAGGTGCCGCTGTCCGACGAGTGGCTGACCCTCGACGACGACGTCGCCGCCGACTACGTGGCCGCGGTGGTCCGCGCGCTGGAGCCGGCGCGGGTGGCCTCGCGCGGTTCGCTGCGGGTGGCCTACACCGCGATGCACGGGGTGGGCGCGGAGACGACGCGGGCGGTGTTCGCCGCCGCGGGGCTGGCCGAGCCGGTGAGCGTGCCCGAGCAGGACGAGCCGGACCCGACGTTCCGCACGGTGGCCTTCCCGAACCCCGAGGAGCCGGGGGCGACCGACCTGCTGAAGGCACTGGCGGTGCGCGTCCACGCCGACGTGGCGATCGCCGAGGACCCGGACGCCGACCGGTGCGCCGTGGTCTGCGACGGCCGGCAGCTGACCGGCGACGAGGTCGGTGCGCTGCTGGCCGACTGGCTGCTGCGCCGGGGGGTGCGCGGGACGTACGCGTCGTCGCTGGTGAGCGGCTCGCTGATGCACGTGGTCGCCGCTGCGCACGGGGTGCCGTCGGAGGAGACGCCGACCGGGTTCAAGTGGATCATGCGAGCAGGGTCCGACGCGGCGCCGTTGGTGTACGGCTACGAGGAGGCGCTCGGGTACTCGGTGTCGCCGTCCGTGGCGCGGGACAAGGACGGCATCTCCGCCGCGCTGGCGGTGGCCCTGCTGGCCGCGGAGCTGAAGGAGTCGGGCCGGACGCTGCTGGACCGGCTCGACGAGCTGGCGGTGGAGCACGGGCTGTTCGTCACCGGGCAGCTGTCGGTGCGCGTGGAGGATCTCTCGGTCATCTCCGACGCGATGGCGCGGGTGCGCGCTGTGCCGCCGACCTCGCTGCTGGGTCGTCCGGTCGCGTTCGCGGACCTGGCGCTGGAGTCGCCGCCGGTGGACGCGGTGCGGCTGCTGGGCGACGGGGTGCGGGTGATCGTGCGGCCGAGCGGGACCGAGCCGAAGCTGAAGGCCTACCTGGAGACCGTGGTGCCGGTGCACCAGGACGCCGGCCTGATCGCCGCGCGCGGCCGCGGCGAGGACGAGCTGGACCAGCTGCGCGCGGAGATGTCGACGGCGCTCGGGCTGTAGCGCCCGTGCAGCGATCGGGTGGTTGTCCACAGCGGGGCTGCGGCCGGATTCCGGATCTGCGTAGTCTCCCGGCGACCGGTGATCAGCACGGGGAGTGACGACATGACGCGACGCTGGACCCTGCGCCTGGCGGCCTGCCTCGTCACCGGGGCGGCGGTGCTCACCGGGTGCTCGGAGAAGCAGGAGGCCGCGCAGACCCTGCCGTCGAGCAGCAGCGCCGCGCCGACCGAGGACGCGCTCCCGCCCCTCGGCCCCGCGGACCTGCCGATGCCCGCCGAGGCCCGCACCCAGGACGCCGCCGGCGCGGAAGCCTTCGTCCGCTACTACATCGAGCTGATCAACCGGACGTCGACGGTCATGGACGCCCAGCCGCTCCGAGACCTCAGCGACGGCTGCCGCGACTGCGACCGCATCGCCGACAACACCGACGCCGACGCCGACGCTGGCTACCACTACGAGGGCGGCGACCTCGTGATCAAAGCGGCAGGGTCAGTAACGGTTACGGGCGAGGAGGCCCGCATCGCATTCACAGTCGACCAAGCCCCGCTGATGGTGGTCGATGCTGGTGGAGCACGAAATGCGGATCTCAGTTCCAGCGCCCTGACCGATCTCACCGGCGGGGCGCTTACTACCTGGAACTCCACTCGCAGCACATGGCTCATGACCACACTCACGCTCGGCTGACAGATGCGCCGATTTGTCATTTCGGTCCTGGGCGCCCTCCTTCTGCTCACCATCGGTCATCTGCAGGCAGGGGCGGACGAGGCCGGGTGCTCGAGGCGCTCCTGCGCCTCAGTTGGCTTCTCCCCCGGGACGCTGACCGCCGCAGCCGTAGATCGAAGTCCGGGTAGTGGCCCGTGGGTCGCGACCAATGCCGCATTGGCCGTCTCTGAATTTCGCTATCAGCTGTCGCACCCATGCGTAGTCGATGACCGAGAAACCGGAGCGTGCCAAGGGCTCGACTTCGATTCCTGCCCTGCGCCGCCCGACCGCGTGGTGCAAGACCTGGTCATCGAGCGGCAACGACTGGTCCAGCAGGATGGGACCGCAGGCGACCTCGGCGTTCCCGCGGGAACGCCGCCCGGCTCCCCCATCGGCCCGTGGGAACGTCTCGACCGCGGGTGCGTCGACATCACCGCGCTCAACCCGCCGCCGTCGCCGGGCGAGGTGTTCCGCTACTTCCAGACGCTCCCGCTCCCCCAGCTCCCCACGAGGCAGCAGCCACCGGGCAACGCGCTGGTCGGGCTCCCCGTCATCTTCTTCACCGACGGCCCGACCACCCAGACCTTCACCCTCGACATCCGCGGGTTCACCGTCGACATCACCGCCACCGCGACCGGCTTCACCTGGCACACCGGCGACGGCACCGACCTCACCACCACGACTCCCGGCGCGCCCTACCCCCGCCACACGATCAGCCACGACTACGCCACCGGCACCTACACCGCCGCGCTCACCACCACCTGGACCGCCACCTTCAGCGTCGACGGAGGGATCACCGCCCCCGTGCCCGGCAGCACCACCACCGACGGCACCCCCGTCACCTTCGCCGTCCTCCAGGCCCGGCCGGTCCTGACGAACCCCTTCGACTGACCGATGACTGCGGCGGCCGTCCGCGGTCAGAGACCCGAGGGCCGCGGGGCCCGTGAGAGGACGGCCATGCGCAGGATCGTGATGCACCTGGGGATCTCCCTGGACGGCTACTTCGAGGGTCCGGACGCCGACATCAGCTGGCACCGCGTTGACGACGAGCTGCACACCTTCTTCAACCAGCTGCTGGCCGAGAGCAGCGCCTTCCTCGAGGGCCGGGTCACCTACGAGCTGATGGAGGCGTTCTGGCCCGACGCCGACCAGGGCCCCGACGTCGAGCCCGCCGTCGCCGAGTTCGCCGCGATCTGGCGGCGCATGCCGAAGGTCGTCTACTCGCGCACGCTCGACGCCCCCGGCCCCAACGCCACGCTGGTGCGCGACGTCGTCCCCGAGGAGGTGCGGGCGCTGCAGGCGCAGCCCGGCGGGGACATGGTGGTCGGCGGCCCCGCGCTCGCCGAGGCGTTCCGCCGGCACGACCTGATCGACGAGTACCGGATCTTCGTGACCCCCGTCCTGCTGGGGCACGGACGCCGGTTGTTCGAGGAGGGCCCGCCCGCCGACCTGCGGCTGGTCGAGACGAGGGTCTTCGGCAACGGCGTCGTCATGCTGCGGTACGAGGTGGAGCGCTGACCCGAGGGCTCAGTGCGGGACGGGCTCCCGGCATCCGGAGCCCAACGCCCGCGCGGCGGTCTCCAGCACGACGACGAGCTCGCGGCCGAACCCGACGTCGCAGGGGTGCGTCCCGCCGGTCAGGGCGGCCGCCTGCAGTTCGTCGACGGCGACCGTGAGGTCGTCCACCGGCCGGTCACCGTCGGGCAGCAGCACCAGGCGGCCCGCGTCCCCGTGCACGAAGAACTCGGTGCCGGCCGACATCGGCGCCACCGTCAGCGAGAGCGTTACCGTCGACGCGGCGCCGGACTCGTGGACGAGCGCCAGGTGCACGGTGTCGCCGCGACCTGCGGTGGCCTGCACCTCGACGACCGGGCCCAGGGCGGGCACGAGCACCGAGAGCGCGTGCGGGCCCAGGTCCCACAGCGCGCCGTGCTCCTGCCGCCAGGTCGAGCCGGCGAACGGCGTCCCGGCCACCGACGACAGCCAGGAGGCGGCACCGCCGGCGAGGTGGGTGCGCCCGGCCTGGGTCAGCCAGGTGGAGGTCGCGGTCTGGAAGCGGAACTTGAGGAAGACGACCGAGGCCACTCCGGCTGCTGCCACGGCGTCGACCACGCGGTCGGCCGCGGCCGTGGTGAGCGCGACCGGCTTCTCCAGCAGCAGGTGCTTGCCCGCCGCCGCGGCCCGCTCGGCGAGCGGCGCCTGGACGTCGGGCGGCAGCGCGATCGCCACCGCGTCGACCTGGTCGAGCAGTTCCTCGACGTCGGCGAAGCCCGGCACCTCGAACCGGGCGCCCACCGCCTTGGCCTTGGCCAGGTCGCGTCCCCAGACGCCGACGAACTCCGTCGCCGGGTGCGCGGCGAGTGCCGGGGCGTGCACGCCCCGCGCCCACGGGCCGGTGCCGAGCAGCCCGAAGCGCACCGTCAGACCGAGCCGAACTGGCGATCCCCGGCGTCGCCGAGACCCGGGACGATGTAGGCGTTCTCGTTGAGCCCCTCGTCGACGCTGGCGGTGAAGACGCGCAGCGGCAGCCCGCTCTCCTCGAGGCGCTGGATGCCCTCCGGCGCCGCCAGCGCGCACAGCACGGTGATCTGCGTGGCGCCGCGGGCGGTGAGCAAGCGGCAGCAGTGCACCAGCGAGCCGCCGGTGGCCAGCATCGGGTCGAGCACGAAGACGTGCCGGTCGACCAGCGACTCCGGCAGGGACGCCATGTAGGCCTCGGGCTGGAAGGTCTCCTCGTTGCGCGCCAGGCCGACGAAGCCCATCTGCGACTCCGGCAGCATGCCGTGCGCGGTGTCGGCCATGCCCAGGCCGGCCCGCAGCACCGGCACGAGCAGCGGCGGGGCCGCCAGCCGGAAGCCGGTGGTCTCGACGACCGGCGTGCGGATCGTCTCCTCGGCGACGGTGAGCTCGCGCGTGGCCTCGTAGACCAGCATCTGGGTGAGCTCGCGGAGGGCGGCGCGGAACGCGGCGTTGTCGGTGCGCTCGTCGCGCATCCGGCTCAGCCGGGCTCGGGCCAGCGGATGGTCGACGACGGTCAGCTGCACGCCAGAACGGTAGCGGCCCCGCCCGGACCGGCCACACGCCCGCCCGCCCCGCGCTGCCACCGCTCACGCGGCGGCGAGCGGACGACCGCGCGCCTCGGCCGCCAGGCGCCGCTGGAGATCCCGCTGGTGCAGGAGCACCCAGACGACGTGATCGAGGTTCATCCGCTCACCGTTCACGTGCATCGCTTCCGACAGCACCGGTGGGCCGTCCGGGAACAGCAGCCGCGTCAGGTCGCCGTCCAGCGGGTCCTCGACCGCCCCTCGGGCGCCGGCCCCCGCCGCGCTCGTCGGTCTCCGGGCGGCGAGCTCGTCGATCGGCTGGACGCCGACGAAGACGTCACCCACCGACTCACCGGTGCCGGGCAGGCCGGCCAGTCCTGCGACGAAGGCAGCGTCGCCGGCACCCCACACGCGGCGTCCGTCCGGGGCCAGGACGATCAGCCGCCCGTCGCGACGGGACATGACGAGGTCGTGGTCGTGGTCGTGGTCGTGCACCAGGCCGTGGTCGACGTCGCACAGCAGCACGAGGTTGTCGATGTCCGTGCCGCCCCCGAACAGCCAGTGCCGCATGTGGTGTGCGTGCAGCCGTTCGATCCTGGTCTCGGTGCACCCCGGCCGCGCGCAACCACCGTCCCGCCGCAGCAGTGCGCGCCGCTGCGCCCGGGTGGCGAGCCGCCGGGTGCGCCCCACTCCGAGGACCTCCCGGTCCCGCTCGAGCATCGTCACGACGGTCGCGCCGCAGAGCATCCGCCGCACCTGCGCCGGGTGGAGGGCCGGACCACCCTCGAGGTACGCCTGCCCCGCCGCGGCGTCGTCGGCGAGAACGGCCGCGTCGACGTGCACGACGACCTCCCGCGACGGCGGGTCCCCCGGTCGGCGGTCGGCACCGTCGCCCGCACGGGCCAGGGCGGCCACGGCCGCGCAGCGCCGAGCCGACGTGCGCTCCCGGGCGCAGGCGATCTCCTCCCGCTCGACCGCCTCGTCGCCCGCGGTCTCCGTCGCGGCTCCAGCCGGGGGTGCGCCGGCAGAGGCTGCGCGCTTGGCCTCCGCCCGGTCGCGGCGGGCCTGTGCCTCGGCCCGCGACTCGACCCCCGCGAGGAAGTCGGCGCCCTCCTCGGGCCCGAGGCGCATGCGGACGACGAGCATCCCGTCGTCGTCCCACCAGTGCTGGAACTGCCGCTTCTCGGCCACGACCTCGTCGTCCACGCGGTCACTGCGGCGCCAGCCCCGCACCACCCGGTCGAGCTGCGAGGCAGTCGCCTCGACGGCCAGTTCGAGGAGCATCTGCTCGGTCTCCGGTTCCGCGACCCGCGTGACCGCGCGGATCTTGGAGTACGAGAGCCGGCCCTCGGCGAAGGCCGCGGACAGCAGCGGCAGATCGACCAGCGCGCGGGCGACGCGGACGTGCTCCCTGGCCGTGGTCGGCGACATGCCGCACTGCCAGGCGAGCCAGTGCGCGCAGGACTTGATCCCGTGTGCGGCCCACCCGTCGCGGCGATCGAACTCGGCGACGAGCTGGAGCCAGGCGGCGGTGGCGGCGGCGAGGCGGACGGCACCGGCGGTGATGTCACGCGCCAGCTCGGGCAGCGGTCTTGCGGGCATGGACGACCTCCTTCGAACGTATGATCGAAGCTAGCGAGAGGGTCTGACAGATCCGGGTGGCTCACGAAGGGCCCGCACACGGAGAACGACGACGGGACGCTCCCGCGGGAGCGTCCCGACCCCTGCCCCCCGGGAGGGGCGCCGATCGCCACTCGCACGGGGATCGACACTCCCGCGGGAGCGCATCGGGCAGCCACGCGCGGGCGGCCGTGCGCGAACGCACGCACCCGATCGGGGTGGACGGGAGGGAACACCTGTCGCAGGACAGGGGAGAATGGCCGGCATGACCCACGTGCTCGACCCCGACGCACTGTCGGACGACGCCCGGGCGCTGTCCGTGCCGCTGCCCCCGTACCGCGACGTCACCCGCTCCGACTCCGCCTTCCGCGCCTTCCTGCACGGCCTCCCCGGTGTCGACCAGGTCGGCGCCGAGGCCCGCGTGGCCCAGCTCGGTAGCCGCTCGATCAAGACCACGTCCAAGGCGTGGGCGATCGACACCGCCATCTCGATGGTCGACCTCACCACGCTCGAGGGCGCCGACACCCCCGGCAAGGTGCGCAGCCTCGCGGCCAAGGCGAAGAGCCCCGACCCGACGGACCCCACGTGCCCGCGGGTCGCCGCGGTCTGCGTCTACGGCGACCTCGCCGGCGTCGCCCGCGAGGCGCTGGGCGACAGCGGCGTGCACGTCGCCGCCGTCGCCACCGCCTTCCCCAGCGGCCGGGCCAGCCGCGCGGTCAAGCTCGCCGACGTGCGCGACGCCGTGCAGAACGGCGCCGACGAGATCGACATGGTCATCGACCGCGGGGCCTTCCTGTCCGGCCGGTACCTCGAGGTCTACGAGGAGATCGTCGCGGTCAAGGAAGCCTGCGGAGACGCCCACCTCAAGGTCATCCTCGAGACCGGCGAGCTGGTCACCCTCGACAACGTCCGCCGGGCCAGCTGGATCGCGATGCTCGCCGGCGGCGACTTCATCAAGACCTCCACGGGCAAGGTCAGCCCCGCCGCCACCCTCCCGGTCGGCCTGGTGATGCTGGAGGCGGTCCGCGACTTCCGCGCCGCCACCGGCCGCCAGATCGGCTTCAAGCCCGCCGGCGGCATCCGGACGACGAAGGATGCGATCAAGCACCTCGTGCTGATCAACGAGACCGTCGGCCCGGACTGGCTGCACGCCGACTGGTTCCGCTTCGGCGCCTCCAGCCTGCTCAACGACCTCCTGCTCCAGCGCCAGAAGCTGCGCACCGGCCACTACTCCGGCCCCGACTACGTGAGCGTGGACTGATGACCAGCCTGTTCGAGTACGCCCCGGCACCCGAGTCCCGGTCGATCGTCACCATCGCGCCGTCCTACGGCCTGTTCATCGACGGCGAGTTCGTCGACGGCACCGGTGAGTCGTTCCCGACGATCAACCCCGCCACCGAGGAGGTCCTCACCGAGGTCTCCGCCGGCAGCGAGGCCGACGTGGACCGCGCGGTGCGGGCCGCCCGCCGCGCGTTCGAGAAGACCTGGGGCCCCATGCGCCCGGCCGACCGCGGCAAGTACCTGTTCCGCATCGCCCGCCTGCTGCAGGAGCGCGCCCGCGAGTTCGCCGTCCTGGAGTCCCTCGACAACGGCAAGCCGATCCGCGAGTCCCGCGACGTCGACGTGCCCCTCGCCGCGGCGCACTTCTTCTACTACGCGGGCTGGGCCGACAAGCTCGAGCACGTCGGCCTCGGCACCCAGCCGCGCCCGCTCGGCGTCGCCGGCCAGGTCATCCCGTGGAACTTCCCGCTGATGATGCTGGCCTGGAAGGTCGCCCCGGCGCTGGCCGCCGGCAACACCGTCGTCCTCAAGCCGGCCGAGACCACGCCGCTCACCGCGCTGCTCTTCGCCGAGATCTGCCGGCAGGCCGACCTCCCCGCCGGTGTCGTCAACATCGTCACCGGCGCCGGCGACACCGGCCGCGCGGTGGTCGAGCACGCCGACGTCGACAAGGTCGCGTTCACCGGGTCCACCGACGTCGGCCGGTCGATCGCGCGCGCCGTGGCCGGTACGCGCAAGAAGCTCACGCTGGAGCTCGGCGGCAAGGCGGCGAACATCGTGTTCGACGACGCCCCGATCGACCAGGCCGTCGAGGGCATCGTCCAGGGCATCTTCTTCAACCAGGGCCACGTCTGCTGCGCGGGCAGCCGGCTGCTGGTGCAGGAGTCGATCCACGACGAGGTCGTCGCGAGCCTGCAGCGGCGCATCGGCACGCTGCGCGTCGGTGACCCGCTGGACAAGAACACCGACATCGGCGCGATCAACTCCCGCGAGCAGCTGGAACGGATCCGGGAGCTCTCCGACATCGGCGAGGCCGAGGGCGCGCAGCGCTGGCAGCCGGCCGGCGAGCTGCCCGAGCGCGGCTTCTGGTTCCCCCCGACCGTCTTCACCGACGTCTCCTCCGCCCACCGCATCGCCCGCGACGAGGTCTTCGGCCCGGTGCTCAGCGTGCTCACCTTCCGCACGCCGGACGAGGCGGTCGCCAAGGCGAACAACTCCACCTACGGCCTGTCGGCCGGGATCTGGTCGGAGAAGGGCTCCCGGATCCTGAAGATCGCGAGCCATCTGCGCGCCGGCGTGGTGTGGGCCAACACGTTCAACAAGTTCGACCCCACGTCGCCCTTCGGCGGCTACAAGCAGTCCGGCTACGGCCGCGAGGGCGGCCGGCACGGGCTGGCCGCCTACCTGACGGGAGCTGACAGCAAGTGATCGGGAACGACCGGCTCGCCGTCCGCAAGACCTACAAGCTGTACGTGAACGGCGCCTTCCCGCGGTCGGAGTCCGGCCGTACCTACGAGGTCACCGACGCCAAGGGGCACTTCCTCGCCAACGCCGCGGAGGCCAGCCGCAAGGACGCCCGCGACGCCGTCGTCGCCGCCCGCGGCGCCTTCGCGAAGTGGTCGGGCGCGACCGCCTACAACCGCGGCCAGGTGCTCTACCGCGTGGCCGAGGTCATGGAGGGCCGGCACGTCCAGTTCTGCGAGGAGGTCGCCGCCGGCGAGGGGCTCAGCGCCTCGAAGGCCCGTGCCGCCGTGGACGCCGCCATCGACCGCTGGGTCTGGTACGCCGGCTGGACCGACAAGCTGGCCGCCGTCCTCGGTGGGGCCAACCCCGTGGCCGGCCCGTACTTCGACTTCTCCACGCCGGAGCCGACCGGCGTCGTCGCGGTGCTGGCACCGCAGCAGTCGAGCCTGCTCGGCCTGGTCAGCGTCCTCGCACCCGTGCTCGCCACCGGCAACACCGCCGTCGTCGTCACCTCGAAGGAGCGACCGCTCCCCGCCGTCACCCTCGGCGAGGTGCTGGCCACCAGCGACGTCCCCGGTGGCGTGGTCAACCTGCTCACCGGCGACGCCGGGGAGCTCGGCACCTGGCTGGCCGAGCACGCCGACGTCGACGCCATCGACCTCACGGGCGCCCCGTCGCACCGCGCCATGGAGTTCGAGCGGGAGGCGGCCGGCACCATCAAGCGGGTCCTGCGTCCGCCGGTGACCGAGCCGGACTGGACCGCCGATCCCGGCCTGGCCCGGATGACGCCGTTCCTCGAGACGAAGACGGTCTGGCACCCGATCGGCCTGTGACCGCCCCGGCCCAGGTCCGCGCCGGGCGGCGGGAGTGGCTCGGCCTGGCGGTGCTCATGCTGCCGGTCCTGCTGGTCTCGGTCGACGGCACGGTCCTCACCTTCGCCGTCCCGTCGATCACCCGGGCCCTGGCGCCCAGCGGCACCGAGCTGCTCTGGGCCGTCGACATCTACCCGTTGCTGCTGGCCGGGCTGCTGGTCACCGCCGGCAGCCTCGGCGACCGCTTCGGCCGACGCCGCCTGCTGCTGCTGGGGGCGGCCGGCTTCGGCGCCGCCTCGGTGCTCGCCGCCTACGCGCCGGACATCCGGTGGCTGATCGCCGCGCGCGCCCTGCAGGGCGTCTTCGGCGCGGCGCTCATGCCCTCGACGCTCTCCCTGCTGCGCAACCTGTTCCTGGACCAGCAGCAGCGCCGGCTGGCGATCGCCATCTGGGCGTCGGGGTTCGCCGGCGGCGCCGCGCTCGGCCCGGTCCTCGGCGGGGCGCTGCTCGAGCACTACTGGTGGGGCTCGGTGTTCCTGGTGAACGTGCCGGTGCTGGCGGTCCTCCTCGCGGCCGGCCGCCTGCTGCCGGAGTCGCGGGATCCCGCACCCGGGCCGCTGGACCTCGCCAGCGTCGCGCTGTCGCTGACCACGATGCTGCCGCTGGTCTACGCCATCAAGACCCTCGCCGGCGGATCGCCCGGCCCGGTCGTGGCGGCGGCCGCCGTTTTCGGGCTCGGCAGCGGCGTCGCCTTCGTCCGCCGCCAGCTCACCCGCCCGGCCCCGCTGCTGGACCTCCGGCTCTTCCGCGACCGGGTCGTCACCGCGGCCATCAGCGCCAACCTGCTCATCATCGCCGCGCTCTCCGGCCTGCTGCTGCTCACCTCGCAGTACCTGCAGCTGGTGCTCGGCCGCAGCCCGATGGACGCCGGCCTGCTGCTCGTCCCGGGGCTGCTCGCCTCGGTCGCGGGCGGGCTGGCCGCGGTGCCCCTGGCGCGGCGGTTCCCGGTGCGCGGGCTGGTGCTCACCGGCCTGCTGCTCGCCGCCTTCGGCTACGTCGTCGCCACCCGGCTGGGCACCGGCAGCTCGGCCGCGCTCGTCGTCGTGGCGTTCGGCCTGGTCGCGACCGGCGCCGGCCTCGCCGAGACCCTGACCAACGACGCCATCCTCACCGCCGCTCCCCCGGAGCGCGCCGGCCAGGCCAGCGCGGTCAGCGAGACGGCCTACGAGCTGGGCACCGGCCTGGGCGTCGCGGTGCTCGGCAGCGTCCTGAGCGCGGTCTACACCGCGCACCTGGTGCTGCCCGCAGACCTGGACGCCGGGGAACGGGAGGCCGCGGGCACCCTCGGCGGCGCCTTCGACGTCGCCGACCGGCTGCCCCCGGTTGCCGCGACGGCGCTCACCGACAGCGCCCGGGAGGCGTTCACCGCCGGCATGGACCTGACCGCCGGCATCGGGGTCGCCGTGATGCTCGCCGCCGCCGCGCTGGTGGCCCTGGTCTGGCGCACGCCCTCCGCGGGCGCCTGAGCCGAAAGGGTGGGGAGCGCACGGCGCTCCATCTGGCAGAGTCACCCCGTGGCCAGGCCGAGCATCGTTCCCATCGCACTGACCCTCGACGACCGCACGGGCTACACGCTGTGGGCTCCTCCGTGGGAGGAGGACGGCGAGGAGTGGCAGGCGTTCCTCGGCACCACCGTCGAGGTGCGCGCCGACATCAACGACGACGACCCCGAGGCCCCGGTCCCCACCGCGGTCGTGCACCTCTTCCCCTCCCCCGCCGCGCTCGCCGCCTTCTGCCGCGCCAACACCGATCACGACCTCGCCGACCACCCGGTCTGGCCGGTCGTCGCGGGCCTGGGTGCCGCCGACCTGACCCCCGACGACGACCACCGCTTCGACCTCGACGGCGTCTACGACATCGCCGCGGAGGACCCCGACCGCTGGGCGGTCGAGGAGCTCGCCGCCACGATCGACATCGTCAGCCGGCTGGCCGAGTGCCTCGACGCCGACGCCGACGACGAGGACGAGGACGACCTCGACGACGAGACCGAGTTCGAGGCAGTCGCCGAGCTGGTCGGCAAGCCCGAGATCGGCTCGCTGGGCCTCGGCCCCGACGCGTTCATCGGCCGCTCCGGCGAGGACGCCTGGGCCGGCGTCGGCGGCGTCCTCGACGACCTGTGGGAGGACGTCGTCGAGGAGCTCGGCGACCACCTGGACTGGACCGGCGCGGGCACCGTGGCCGTGGCCGACTACCCGTCGGCCTCCGAGTCGGCCCCGATCGTCGTCGACGAGAGCGACGACGAGGACGACGACGACATCGAGCCGGTCGACGTCGGCACCCCGGCCGCCGCGACCGCCGGCGTGCGGACGATCGACGGCGGCGGCGGACGGCTGACCCACGACCCCGCCGAGGTCGCCGCGGCGGCCGAGTTCTGGGAGGCCGTCGGCATCCTCCCCGTGGAGGTCGTCGTCCCCGACGGCGCCGGGGTGACCCTGCGCTGCTACGTCGACGACGTCGCCCGCTTCCTGGGCCGCGACGGCGAGGTCTTCCTCTTCGACACCCCGGCCCAGCTCTCCCGCTTCTGCGCCGGCTCCGAGCCCCACGACCTGAGCGAGATCGCCTCCTGGCCCGAGGTCGCCACCACCGGGACGCGGCCCCTGCCCGCCGACCAGGACCGCTACGACCTCGCCGCGCTCGCCGAGGTGCTGGGCGAGGTGGCCGACGGCGCCGCCGGGCTGGTCACCCACGCCGCGCTCGCCCAGCCCGTGGAGGGCGCCCGCGACCTCGCCGAGTACGGGCGGCTGCCGCGGGTCGAGGAGCTGCTCGCCCCGTCCGCGCCGCTGGGCCAGGCCGTGGCCCGGGGCGAGCGGGAGCCCGACGCCACCCTGCACCAGGCCGACGCCGCCGCCGTCCGCCCCGCGTGGGACGAGGTCGTCGCCCTGATCAGCGGGAAGCTCGTCTTCCGCGACTGACCCGCACGACGAAGCGGCCGGCCCCGGGAGTTCCCGGGGCCGGCCGCTTCGTCGTTCAGGTGTGCTTACGCGCCGTAGCGCGAGGGGCGGCTGGGCCGCCCACCCGGGCGACCGCGGTCGCCGTAGGAGCGCTCGCCGGACGACGCCGAGCGCTCGCCGCCGCCGTAGGACCGCTCACCCGCGGGCCGCTCGCCGGCGGGCCGGGGACGGTCACCGAAGGAGCGACGCGGGCCGCCACGCGAACCGCCGGTGGGGCGGTCGCCGTCGCGACGCGGACGGCCGCCGGGGCCGCCACCGCCGCGGCGCATGTCGCGCTGCGTGCGCTCCTTGGGCTCGACCGGGATGCCGGCGGCGACGAGCTCGAGGATCGGCTTGTCACCGGGGCGGGTCCGGTCGATGGGCGGGTCGACCTTGGCGGTGCGGAACCGGCGCTTGGCCTGGCCGACCTGGTCGGGCAGCAGCAGCGAGACGACGACACCGGCGGCACCGGCGCGGGCGGTGCGGCCCGAGCGGTGCAGGTAGGTCTTGGCGTCCGTCGGCGGGTCGTAGTGCAGGACCAGCGAGACGTCGTCGACGTGGATGCCGCGGGCGGCGACGTCGGTGGCGACGAGGACCGGCGAGCGGGCGTCGGTGAACTCCTCCAGCGCACGCTTGCGCGCCGCCTGGGGCAGTCCGCCGTGGATCGCCTCGGCCTTGATGCCGGCAGCCTTGAGGTTGTCGGCCAGCCGGTCCACACCCAGCTGGGTGCGGGCGAAGATGATCGTGCGGCCCGGACGGGAGGCCAGCTCGGTGGCCACCTGCAGCTTGTCGCGGAACGCCAGCGTGAAGGCCAGGTGCTCGGCCGGCGGGGCCTCGCCGCCGGGGCGGACGACCTCGTGCCGGGCCGGGTCCTTGAGGTAGCGGCGGACCAGCGAGTCGACCTCGCCGTCCAGCGTCGCCGAGAACAGCAGGCGCTGGGCGTCGCGGGCGGTCTGGTCGAGCAGCTCCTTGACGACCGGGAGGAAGCCCAGGTCGGCCATGAAGTCGGCCTCGTCGAGGACCGTGATGACGACCTCGGCGAGAGTGGCCTCGCCCTGGCTGATCAGGTCCTGCAGGCGGCCGGGCGTGGCGATGATGACGTCGACGCCACGGCGGAGCTGCTGGATCTGGCGGTACATGGGCGCGCCGCCGTAGACGGTCGCCAGCTGGACGCCGGTGGCCTGGCCGAGCGGCGCCAGGTTGTCGTGCACCTGCTGCGCCAGCTCACGGGTCGGCACGAGGACCAGCCCGCGGGGGGCGCGGCGGCCCTGCTTGACCTCGTTGCCGATGCGGGCGAGCAGCGGCAGGCCGAAGGCCAGCGTCTTGCCCGAGCCGGTGGCGGCCTTGCCGAGCACGTCGCGCCCGGCGAGGGCGTCCGGCAGGGCGGAGGTCTGGATGGCGAACGGGCGGCGGATGCCGCGCCGCTCGAGCGCGGTGACCAGGGGCTGGGGCAGGCCCAGCTGGCCGAACGTGGGGCCGGTGGGCTCCTCGGCCGCCTCGGGGGCGACCTCCACGGTGGTCTCGGTCTCCGCCGCAGCGGTGTCCGGGACGGTGTTCTCGATGGTGGTGTCGGCGTCGTTCGACTCGAACGAGACAGGGTTGACCAAAGTCATGCGGGGTGGGGCTCCGATACTGCTCGGAGCGCGTCCCGTGGAAGAAGGAAGCGCCGCAGGTACCGGCGTCCTCACTGGCGATCGTGTGCGCCCAGGGGTGGAACGCGTGATCTGCACGGATGCGCTCATGCCCGGACAAACCGTCCGGGAGGATGACCGGCGTTGTGCCGGTACTCCCAGGTTAGCAGCGTCGGCCCCCCAACGATTCCCCGCGAGGGGGTGGGGACCGTCACCCTCCGTCAGCCCTGCAGGTCGGCGTACCCGGGGCGGACGACGTCGGTGAGCAGGCGCGCGCGCTCGGCGTCGTCCAGGAAGGCCGCCGCCACCGCACGCTCGGTGACCGTCCGGACGTCGTCCCAGCCCCAGCCGAACGCGGCCGCCACGGCGGCCAGCTCGCTGCTCGTCGAGACCCCGCTCATCAGCCGGTTGTCGGTGTTGACGGTGACGGCGAAGCCGAGCCGGTGGAGCCGGTCGACCGGGTGCTCGGCCAGCGACGGGTAGGCGCCGGTCTGCACGTTCGACGACGGCGCGACCTCCAGCGGCACCTGCTCGTCGAGGACCCGCTGCGCCACCGGGCCCAGGGTGCCGTCCGGCGCGACCTCGTCGGCGATCCGGATGCCGTGCCCGAGCCGCTCGGCCCGCGCCCCGTCCAGGGCGGCGCGGATGCTGTCGACGCCGGCCGCCTCGCCCGCGTGGATCGTGCGGTGCGCGCCGGCCCGGTCGAGCAGCTCGATCGCGGCCGGGATGCGGTCGGGCGGGAAGCCGATCTCCGGCCCGGCCAGGTCGAAGCCGACCACGCCCGCGTCGCGGTACCGCACGACGAGCCCGGCCACCTCCGCCCAGCGGTCCTCCTGGCGCATCGCGCACAGCAGCGCCCCGACTCGGATCGGGGTGCCCGCCGCGGTTGCCTCGGCGCCGCCGGTGGCGAAGCCGGCGACCATCGCCTCGACGACGGCCTCGATGGGCAGCCCACCCGCCGTCGACAGCTCGGGCGCGAAGCGCACCTCGGCGTGCACGACGCCGTCGGCGGCGAGGTCGAGCGCGCACTCGCGGGCCACCCGGTGGATGGCATCCGCGGTCTGCATCACGCCGACGGTGTGCGCGAACGTCTCCAGGTACCGCACGAGCGAACCCGAGTCGGCCGCCTGCCGGAACCAGCGGGCCAGGGGCTCCGGCTCGCTCTCGGGCAGCCCCCGGTAGCCGGTCTCGTCGGCCAGCTCGAGGATCGTCTGCGGCCGCAGCCCGCCGTCGAGGTGGTCGTGCAGCAGCACCTTCGGAGCCCGGCGGACGGCGTCGGCGTCCAGCGGCGCACTCACCTGTCCTGCCAGCGGAACGTGCGCACGCAGAGGATCAGGCCCAGGACGCACCAGATGCCGAGCACGAGCGCGACCCGGCCCAGCTCCCACGACCCGGCCGGTTCGTCGGCGGCCAGGACGTCGGGCAGGAACACCGACCGCAGCCCCTGCGCCATCCACTTCAGCGGGAAGAGCGCGGCGAAGGTCTGCATCCAGCTCGGGATCTCGCTGAACTGGAAGAAGACACCGGAGATGAACTGCAGCAGCAGCGCGAACGGGGTCACGGTGGCCGAGGCCGAGCGGCCGTTCTTCGCGATGCTGGAGATCGCGATGCCCAGCAGCGTGCAGGCGGACGCGCCCAGCACCGCCACCCAGGCGAAGGTCAGCCAGTCGGTGCCCGAGGGCAGGTCGATCCGGTAGAAGACGACGCCGATCAGCAGCAGGACGACGATGCTGGCCAGCGTCACCGCGAGGACCTGCACGACCTTGCCGACGAAGAAGGCGCTGCGCGGCATCGGGGTGCCGGCCAGATGCTTGAGCGTCCCGTCGGACCGCTCGGTCGCGATGTTGATCGCCATGTTCTGCAGGCTGGCGCCGAGGATGCCCGCGGCGATGATCCCGGCCATGAAGTACTGGGTGAAGCTGACGCCGGACCCCAGGTCGAAGTCGAGCACCGCGCCGAACACGACCAGCAGCAGCACCGGCAGCAGCAGGGTGAAGACGACGGACTCCCGCTGGCGGAAGAACTCCTTGAGCTCCACCGAGCTGCGCGAGCGGTACACCGACGCCAGCGACGGGAGCTGCGTGGACTCGCGGGTCGCGGTCATCGGTCGTCGCCGATCATCTGCAGGTACACGTCCTCGAGCGTGGGGCGGGTGACGGCGAGGTCGGGGACCTCGCCGTCGAAGCGGGTGGCCAGGTCGGCCACGAACGCGGTGGGGGTCGACGTCGCCTCGGTGCGGCGGGCGCCGTCCTCGGTCCAGGTGACGGTCGCCGGCGCGGTCTCCCGCCCACCCAGGGCACTGGGGACGGCGACCTCGACCAGCTTGCCGCGGGCGATGACGCCGACGCGGTCGGCCAGCGCCTCGGCCTCGTCCAGGTAGTGGGTGGTGAGCAGCATCGTGGTGCCCAGGTCGCGCAGCGAGCGGATCAGCGACCAGAACTGCCGGCGGGCCTCGGGGTCGAAGCCGGTGGTCGGCTCGTCGAGGAAGAGCAGGGTCGGCCGGCCGACGATGCCCAGGGCGACGTCGAGCCGGCGGCGCTGACCGCCGGAGAGCGTGCGCCCGCGCAGCCCGGCCTTCTCGGTGAGGCCGACGAGCGCCAGCACCTCGTCGACGTCCCGCGGATCGGCGAAGTACGAGGCCTGCGCGGTGACCAGCTCGCGCACGGTCAGCTGGCTGTCGCCCGAGCCGGACTGCAGCACGATGCCCAGCCGGGCCTTCCACGCGCGGGCGCCGTCGGCCGGGTCCTCGCCGAGCACCCGCACCTCGCCGGCGTCGCGGGACCGGTAGCCCTCGCAGATCTCCACCGTCGTCGTCTTGCCGGCACCGTTGGGGCCGAGCAGCGCGAAGATCTCCCCGCGCCGGATGTCGAGGTCCAGGCCGTCGACCGCGACGAAGTCGCCGTACCGCTTGACCAGGCCGCGCACGGAGATCGCGGCGTCCGGGTCCAGCGGGTCACCGGGACGCGGACGGTCGGCCACGGGGGCCACCGCAGGAGGACTCGTCACGGGAGAACAGTGTGCTCCCGTGACGAGTCACACCTCTATCCGGTCCAGGATCAGCGGCAGGGGGCGGTCGTCGGTGTCGACCCCGATCGCACCCTCGAGCGCCTCCAGGGCACGCGGGATGCGGCCGGCGTCGTCGGTGTGCAGCTCGAGCAGGGGCTGACCGGCGGTCACCTGCTCCCCCACGCCGGCGGTCCAGACGATCCCGGCCGACGCCGAGACGCGGTCCTCCTTGCGCGCCCGGCCGGCCCCCAGCCGCCAGGCGGCGACGCCGAGGGAGAACGCGTCGAGCCGGGTCAGCGTCCCGGTGGCCGGGGCGGTCACCACGTGCCGTTCGGCCGGCTGCGGCAGGGGCGCGTCGGGGTCGCCGCCCTGCGCGGCGATCATCCGGCGCCAGACGTCCATGGCGCGCCCGTCGGCCAGGGCCGCGGCGGGGTCGACGTCGGGGCGCCCGGCCCCGGCGAGCATCTCGCGGGCCAGCGCCAGCGTCAGCTCGACGACGTCGGCCGGCCCGCCGCCGGCGAGCACCTCCACCGACTCGGCGACCTCCACGGCGTTGCCCGCCGCCCGGCCCAGCGGGCGGTCCATCGCCGTCACGAGGGCGACCGTCCGGACCCCGGCCGCCTCCCCCAGGCCGACCATCGTGCGGGCGAGCTCGCGCGAGGCGTCGGCGTCCTTCATGAAGGCACCGGAGCCGGTCTTCACGTCCAGCACCAGCGCGTCGGCGCCCTCGGCGATCTTCTTGCTCATGATCGAGCTGGCGATCAGCGGGATGGACTCGACGGTGGCCGTGACGTCGCGCAGCGCGTAGAGCAGCTTGTCGGCCGGGGCGAGGTCGTCGCCGGCCGCGCAGATCACCGCGCCGACGTCCCGCAACTGGGCCAGGTAGGCCCGCTCGTCGACGTCGGCCCGCCAGCCGCGGATCGCCTCGAGCTTGTCCAGCGTGCCGCCGGTGTGCCCCAGCCCGCGGCCGGAGAGCTGCGGTACGGCGACCCCGCAGGCCGCGACCAGCGGCGCGAGCGGGAGGGTGATCTTGTCCCCGACCCCGCCCGTGGAGTGCTTGTCCGCGGTCGGGCGGCCGAGCGAGGAGAGGTCCTTGCGGGAGCCGGAGTCGATCATCGACTGCGTCCAGACCGCCAGCTCGGCGGGGGTCATGCCGCGGAAGAACACCGCCATGAGCAGCGCGCTCATCTGCTCGTCGGGCACCCTGCCCGCGGTGTAGGTGTCGATGATCCAGCGGATCTGGTCCGACGTCAGCTCGACGCCGTCCCGCTTGGCCCGGAGGACGTCGATCGCGTCGTGCGCCGGGGGCGAGGACCCGGCCATCAGCCCTGCTCCCGCTCGGCCGCCGCCACCAGGTCGTCGGGACCGAAGGCGTCCGGGAGCACCTCGCGCATCGGGACGATCCCCAGGGAGACCGTCTCGATGAGCATCTCCGGGCCGCCGAACTCCCACAGCAGCTGCCGGCACCGGCCGCACGGCATGAGCGGCTGCCCGTCCCCACCGACGCAGGCCACCGCGACCAGCCGGCCGCCGCCGGAGCGCGCGAGGTCGCTCACCATCCCGCACTCGGCGCACAGGCTCAGCCCGTACGAGGCGTTCTCGACGTTGCACCCGGTGACGAGCCGGCCGTCGTCCACCAGGCCGGCGACGCCGACGGGGAACCTGGAGTACGGCGCGTACGCGCGGGTCATCGCCGCGCGGGCCGCGGCCCGCAGGACGTCCCAGTTCACCGCAGCGGCTGCGCCGTCGCCCACTAGTTCTCCCCTCGCCGGTAGACCAGTCCGTCGGCCTTCGGCATCCGTAGCCGCTGCGAGGCCAGCGACAGCACCAGCAGCGTGGTCAGGTGCGGCGTGAACGAGACGATGCCGGTGGGCAGCTCGTCGATGGTGAGGAACCCGACCAGGCTCAGTCCCGCGAACGCCGCGGCCAGCACCGCCTGCAGGTACCTGCCGCGGACGGTCTGGAACACCGCCACGGCCAGCAGGAGGAGCGCGAGCAGCAGGAGCAGCGCGACGACGGCCGTGCGGCTGCGCAGCTGGAGCCCGTCGGCGAAGCCGAACAGCCCCGCGCCGGCCGCCAGCCCACCGGGCCGCCAGTTGCCGAAGATCAGCGCGGCCAGGCCGATGAAGCCGCGCCCGCCGGTCTGGCCCTCCTTGAAGATGTTGGCGACGAAGACCAGCGCCACACCGCCGAGGCCGGCCAGCCCGCCGGAGATGAGCACCGCGATGTACTTCATCCGGTAGACGGGCACACCGAGCGAGTCGGCCGCCGCCGGGTTCTCGCCGCAGGAGCGCAGCCGCAGGCCGAACGCCGTCCGCCACAGCACCACGTAGCTGATCGGGATCAGCAGGACGGCGATGAGGGTGAGGACGCCGACGCCGCTGGTGACGCCGCGCAGCAGCCCGGCGACGTCCGAGATCAGGAACCAACCCTGGTCGGCGAGGTCGCCGAGCAGGTCGGGGCCGTCGGAGAGCACGGGCAGGGAGAAGCTCGGTGGCCGGCTGGACAGGGCCGGCGACTGCGTCGCGCCACCGCCGAGCTCGTTGCCGACGTAGACGAGCTCGGAGAGGAAGCGCACGATCCCGGCGGCGAGGATGTTGATCGCCACGCCGGAGACCACGTGGTCGACGCCGAAGGTGACCGTCGCGATGGCGTGCACCAGCCCGCCGGCCACGCCGAAGAGGATGCCGCCGACGATCGCGCCGGCCCAGCCCCACTGGTAGCCGGCCCAGCCGGCGCCCCAGGTGCCCAGGATCAGCATGCCCTCGAGGCCGATGTTGACGACGCCCGCGCGCTCGGAGAACAGCCCGCCGAGGGCGGCCAGTCCGATGGGGACCGCCAGCAGCAGCGCGGTGGAGAACGTGGATGCCGAGGTCAGCGCCTGCTCGCCGGAGATGACCCGGACGACCGACAGCAGCAGCATCAGGCCGACGAGGATCCACAGGGCCCGGCGGGCGGCGCCTCCGCCGAGGAACAGCTCGGCCAGCGGCCCGCGGGTCCGGGTGGGCCCGGTGGTCGTCGCGGCGCTCATGCCCCGGCCCCCTGGTGCTCGTCGATGCGGCTGCCGGCGGTGCCCGCCGGGCCGGTGGGTGGGCTCTCCGGAGCGGGCGATGCGGCCTGGCCGGTCTCGCCCTCCGCGCGGCGGCGGGTGAGCTGCCGGGCGATCTCGTTGGCGATGACCACGGCGAGCACGATCGTGCCCTGGATGATCGTCACAACCGAGGCCGGGATGTCGGCGAACTGCAGGGGCACGGCGGCCCGGTCGAGGAACGCGAACAGCAGCGCGGCGAAGGCGATGCCCAGCGGGCTGTTGCGGCCGAGCAACGCCACCGCGATCCCGAGGAAGCCCAGCCCGGCGGTGAACTCGGTGCCGAAGTGGTGGGTGTTGCCCATCAGGTCGGGCAGCCCGATCAGCCCGGCGACGGCCCCGGAGATGAGCATCGTCTTGAGAACCATGCCGCGGGCGTCGATACCGCTGGCCGTGGCCGCCGAGGCCGACAGGCCGGTCGCGCGCAGGTCGAACCCGAACCGGGTCCGCTTGAGCAGCACCGAGATCGCGATGCCGGCGACGAGGGCGACGACCAGGAAGCCGTAGAGCTCGCCGCGCGGCTGGGCCAGGCCGACCAGGTCGAAGAGTCCGTTGAGGCCGGGGAACTGGCCGGACTCCGGCAGGTCCTTCGTCGTGATGATCGCCGCGCCCTCCTCGCTGCCGCGGAGCGGGCCGGTGAGCAGCCAGGACGCCGTCCCCAGGGCGATGAAGTTGAGCATGATCGAGCTGATCACCTCGCTCACGCCGCGGGTGACCTTGAGGACGGCCACGATCGCGGCCCAGAACGCACCGACCAGCATCGCCACGACGATCACGAACACGACGTGCAGCGGGGCGGGCAGCGAGACGGCGGCGCCCGCGCCGGCGGCCAGCACGGTCGCCATCCGGTACTGGCCCTCGACGCCGATGTTGAACAGGCCCATGCGGAAGGCGACCGAGACGGCCAGGCCGGCCAGGAACAGCGGCACCGCGCGGTTGAGGATCACCACGATCGCCTGGGTCTGCTGCGCCGGGGTGTCCCCGAAGTCGAACAGGACGCGCACGGCGGTCGAGGGGTTCTCGCCGATCGCGAGGATCACCAGCGTGGTGATGACCGCGGCGAACACGACGGCGATGGCCGGCGCGAACAGCGCCGAGCCGATGCGGCGGAGGACGGTCACGCGGCGTCTCCGGCCGCGTCGTGGGCGCCGGTCATGTGCCCACCCAGCTGCTCCGGGGTCAGCGACCCCGGATCCAGTGTGGCGACCAGCCGGCCGCGGAGCATGACCTGCAGCGTGTCGGACAGGCCGATCAGCTCGTCGAGGTCGGCCGAGATCAACAGGATCCCCATCCCTTCGGCGCGGGCATCCTTGAGCAGCTCCCAGATGGCCGCCTGCGCACCCACGTCGACCCCGCGGGTCGGGTGGGCCGCGATCAGCAGGCGGGGGCTGGAACTCATCTCGCGCCCGACGATGAGCTTCTGCTGGTTGCCGCCGGACAGTGCGACGGCGAGGGTGTCCGGCCCGGGGGCGCGGACGTCGTACTCGCGCATGATGCGCGCGGTGTCGGCGCGGGCCCCCGCGCGGTCGATGAACGGGCCCTTGACCGCCGGCGGGCGGGTCTGGTGGCCGAGGATGCGGTTCTCCCAGAGCGGTGCCTCGAGCAGCATCCCCTGCCGGTGCCGGTCCGCGGGGACGAACCCGACTCCGGCCTCGCGGCGGGCGCGGGTGCTCCAGGCGGTGATGTCCTGGTCGCCGAGGAGGACCGTTCCACCGGACAGCGGCCGGAGCCCCATGATCGCGTCGACGAGCTCGGCCTGGCCGTTGCCCTCGACGCCGGCGATGCCCACGACCTCGCCCTCGTGGACGGTGAGGCCGACGTCCTGCACGACGAGCCGGCCGCCGGGCGAGGCGACGGTGAGCCCGCGCAGCTGCAGCACGGGCGTCTCGCGCACGGTGGAGGTGCGGGTCTGCGGGGAGGGCAGCTCGGAGCCGACCATCATCTCGGCCAGCTGGCGCGACGTCGTCGTCCGCGGGTCGGCGGTGCCGACGGTGGTGCCGCGGCGGATGACGGTGATCGAGTCGGCGACCTTGCGCACCTCGTCGAGCTTGTGCGAGATGAAGATGACCGTGAGGCCCTCGCGCTTGAGCTCGGCGAGGTTGCCGAACAGCTCGTCGACCTCCTGCGGGACGAGGACGGCGGTGGGCTCGTCGAGGATCAGCGTCGTCGCCCCGCGGTAGAGCACCTTGGCGATCTCGACGCGCTGGCGGTCGCCGACGCCGAGGTCCTCGACCAGGACGTCGGGGTCCAGGTTCAGGGCGTACCGCTCGGAGATCTCCCTGATCCGGCGGCGCGCGGTGGCGCGGTCCAGCCGGCCGCCCCGGGTGGGCTCGCTGCCCAGGACGATGTTCTCCAGGACGGTGAAGTAGTCGGCCAGCATGAAGTGCTGGTGCACCATGCCGATGCCCGCGGCGATCGCGTCGGCCGGGCTGCGCAGCGTCGTCTCGCGGCCGTCGAGCAGGATCGTGCCCTCGTCGGGGCGGTGCATGCCGTAGAGCGTCTTCATCAGCGTCGACTTGCCGGCGCCGTTCTCGCCCACGATCGCGTGCACCTCGCCGCGGCGGACCCGGAGCTCGATGTCGCGGTTGGCGACGACCCCCGGGAAGCGCTTGGTGATGCCGCGCAGCTCCACCGCGTACGGGACGTTCCCGGTGCCCGTGTCGGCGGGCGCGCCCGCTGGTTGCTCGGCCATGGGTGGGCCTCTCTCTTCCGGTGCTCCCGCGGGTGGCGGGGGCACGGCTGGTGCTGTGCGGATGATTCCGCACGCCGGGGCCGGCCGGTGCGGCAGGCCTCACGGCAACGGCGGGCCCGGGCGGAGTGCGCCCGGGCCCGCCGTGGGACCGCCCGTGAGCGCGGGCCCGCCGGAGCGGGCCCGCGCATGGATCACGGGGAGGTCGGGACCTCGATGTCACCGTCGATGATCTGCTGGCGGAAGTCCTCGAGGACATCGTTGATGTCGTCGATGTAGCCGCCGGAGTCGGACAGGCCCACGCCCTCGGTGGAGAGGTCGTTGAGGATGTCCGTGCCGCCCTCGAGGTCGCCCTCGGCGAAGTCGGTCACGAAGGTCTCCACCGCGTTGTCGACGCGCTTGAGCATCGACGTCATGATCACGGCCTGCTGGTCCGGGGACGCGGTCAGGTACTGGTCGGAGTCGACGCCGATGGCGCGCTGGCCGGCCTCGACGGCCGCCTCGAAGACGCCCTCGCCCGAACCGCCGGCGGCGTGGAACACGATGTCCGCACCGGCCTGGTACATGCCCTGCGCCGCGACCTTGCCGCCCTCGGGGTCACCGAAGCCGGAGGGGTCGCCCGCCGGCGAGAGGTAGGTGACGTCGACGATGATGTCCGGCTTGACGGCCTGCGCACCGGCCACGTAGCCGGCCTCGAACTTCTCGATCAGCGGGCTCTGCGAGCCGCCGACGAAGCCGATGTGACCGGTCACGCTCTTCGACGCGGCGGCCACGCCGGCGAGGAAGCTGCCCTCCTCCTCGGCGAAGACCAGACCGGTGAGGTTGTCCGCGCCCAGCTCCTCGACCGAGGTGTCGACGATCGCGAACTCGGTGTCGGGGTACTCGGCGGCGATGTCGCCGATGATGTCGCCGTAGGCGAAGCCGACCGCGATCACCGGGTTGTAGCCGGCGTCGGCCAGCTGGGTGAGCAGCTCTTCGCGGTTGGAGCCGTCGTCGTTGGGCGAGAGCTCCTCGATCTCACCGCCGAGCTCGTCCACGGCCGCCTCGACGCCGGCGATCGCCGAGTCGTTGAAGGACTTGTCGCCGCGGCCGCCGGTGTCGTAGGCGACACCGATCTTGAGCTCGCCGTCGCTCCCGCCACTGGCGCTGCTGCCGTTGTCGTCCTCGTCGCTGGCGCAGGCCGACAGGGCCAGGCCGCCGGCCAGCAGCAGTGCCGCAGCCTTCGTCATCCGCGCTCGGCGCAAGACGATCTCCTCTCTGGGGGGACCCGCCGGCCCGGAGGCCACGCGTCCCGATGGGTTCTTCCGCGTGCTCCTCCCGGGACGCCGGAGCGCACCGCGGCGGAGCACGACGCAGAACGCTAACCGCGCTGCCGCGGACCTCCACCGGCCGCGGGGAGGACTGAGACCCGATCGTTGCGAAGGACGGCGCCGCCCGGCCGGATCGGTGTCCTGGGTCACGCGCGACACCGGCGCCGGCGCGCTCTACGGTTCGGCGCATGGCACGACGGGGCGGCGCGCGCGGGCTGCTGGGCGCGCTGCTGGCCGTGCTGCTGGCCGTGGGCCTGGGCGTGGGTCTGGTCCTGCTGCCCGCGGCGGCGGCCTCCGCGGAGGCGCCGCGGCCGACCGCGGACCCCACCGCACCCACACCGACGGCGCCCCGCACCGAGCGGCCACCGCAGGGCAGTGCGCCCGACGGCTCCACCGTCGGCGGCGAGGACCTGGACACCCGTGGTCTCGTCGTGGCCGCGGACGCCCCACCGCTGCCGGTGCCGCTGGCGGCGTCGGGCTGGCTGGTGGCGGACGCGGGCTCCGGGGCCGTGCTCGCCGCCCGCGATCCGCACGGCCGCTACTACCCCGCCAGCACGCTGAAGGCGCTGACGCTGCTCGCCCTCGCACCCCGGCTGGACCCGGCCCAGGTCGTCGCCGGCACCCCGGAGGACGAGCAGGCGGAGGGCAGCCGGGTCGGCCTGGTCACGGGTGGCCAGTACCCCGTCGAGTTCCTGTTCCGGGCGCTGATGCTGCAGTCGGGCAACGACGCCGCCACCGCGCTGGCCCGGGCCGCCGGCGGCACGGCGGCCACCGTCGCCGCCATGACCGAGACGGCTGAATCCATCGGCGCGTTCGACACCGTCGTCGGCGGGCCGTCGGGGCTCGACGTCGCCGGTCAGTCCAGCTCGCCCTACGACCTGGCGCTGATCTTCCGCGAGCTCGTGTCGGACCCGGTCACCGCGGCGGTGCTGACGACGCCGACCGTCCAGGTGCCGGAGGTGCCGGGCCGCGCCCCGGGCTTCCAGATCCAGAACCAGAACCCGCTCGCCGGCTACCCAGGCACGCTGGGCGGCAAGACCGGTTTCACCGACGCCGCCCGGCACGCGTTCGTCACCGCGGCCGAGCGGGACGGCCGCCGGCTGGTCGTGAGCGTGCTGGACACCGAGAACCAGCCGCTGCGCGCCGCCGACCAGGCCGCGCTGCTGCTCGACTGGGGTTTCACCGTCCCGTCCGGAACTCCCGGCGTGGGCCGGCTGGTGCAGCCCGCCGACCTGGTCGTCCCGGCCCGGCCGACCCGGGCGCCCCGGCCGGAGCCGCGGGCCGCCGAGCCCGCCGCCGCGGTCGCACCCGGACCGGACGACGACGCACCCTCGCCGCTGGTCGGTGCGGGGCTGGCCGTGGCCGCCGTGCTCGTCGTGGCCGCCACGGCGATCGGCCGGCGGCGCGCGGTGCGCCGCGTGCCGGTCAGCGAGGAGAGCCGGTGAGCGGGTACTCGCGGGCGACGGCCCACGACCCGTCGGGCAGCTGCTCGAACTCGGTGAAGTGCTCCACCCGGAACTCGGCGGAGAGCTCGGCCAGCCCGGTGTAGGCGAGGTCGAGCATGTCCGGCGCCACGTCGTGGGCCACGGTCACGTGCGGGTGGTACGGGTAGGCCAGGGGCCGGGCGAGCGGGCCCTGGCGGACGTCGGTGGCGAGCAGCTCGCAGTTGCCGATGCCGCGGGCCACGGTCACGAACACCACCTCGGTGACCGGGCTGAAGGTGCCGGTGCCCGCCAGGTGCATCGGGAACGCGGGGTGCGCCCGGGCCACGCCGGCGAGGTGCTCGGCGACCGAGGCCCGGTCGGCGACCGGCACCTCGGTCGGGGGCAGCAGCGTGACGTGCGGCGGCACGAGCGCGGCCTGGGGGTCCCCCACCTTGGTCCGCCAGTCGACCAGCAACTGCGCCCACGGCTCGGGCACCGGGACGACGACGCCGATCATGGCCGTCCCGCCGGCCTCGGCCTCCTCCGTTCCGGCCCCCTCGGTCATGCGCGCGCGCCCGGGGCGAGGAAGCCGACCCGCTCGTAGACGTCGGCCACGGTCCGGCTCGCGACCTCGCGGGCCCGCTCGGCACCGCCGGCCAGGATGCGCTCGAGCTCGGCGCGGTCGTCGAGGAGCTCCGCGGTGCGCTGCCGCACCGGCTCCAGGAAGTCGGTGACGACCTCGGCCAGCTCCTTCTTCAGGTCGCCGTAGCCGCGGCCGGCGAAGTGCGCCTCGAGCTCGGGGATCGTGCGGCCGGACAGGGCGCTGTGGATGGCGAGCAGATTCGTCACCCCCGGCTTGTTCTGCGCGTCGGCCACGACCTCGCGGCCCGTGTCCGTGACCGCGGAGCGGATCTTCTTCGCCGTCACCTTCGGGTCGTCGAGCAGGAAGACGCAGCCGGCCGGCGGAAGGCTCTTGCTCATCTTCTTCTCCGGCGTCTGCAGGTCCATGACCCGGGCGCCGGCCTCCGGGATGAACCCGGTGGGCACGGTGAACGTCTCCCCGAAGCGGTTGTTGAACCGGGTGGCGACGTCCCGGGTCAGCTCGAGGTGCTGCCGCTGGTCGTCGCCCACCGGCACCTGGTCGGCCTGGTAGACGAGGATGTCGGCGGCCATGAGCACGGGGTAGGTGAACAGCCCGACCGACGAGCCGTCGGCCCCCTCGCGCTGGCTCTTGTCCTTGAACTGCGTCATCCGGCTCGCCTCGCCGAACCGCGCGATGCACTCCAGCACCCACGACAGCTGGAGGTGCTCCGGCACGTGGCTCTGCACGAACAGCGTGCTGCGGGCCGGGTCGACGCCGAGGGCCAGCAGCTGCGCGGCGGAAGCCAGGGAGTTGCGCCGCAGCTCCTCGGGATCCCAGTCCATCGTGATCGCGTGCAGGTCGACGACGCAGTAGAACGCCTCGGTCGTGTCCTGCAGGGCGACCCACTGCCGCAGCGCGCCCAGGTGGTTGCCGAGGTGGAACGAGCCCGCGGTCGGCTGGATACCGGAGAGCACACGCGGAAGAGGCACGACTCCCATCAAACCAGCCCGCGAGTTCAGCGGAGCGGGGCGTCGTCCGGCTGCCGGCCGCGCACGGCGTCCAGCGCGGCGAGGAAGGCGTCGTTCTCCTCCGGTGCGCCGATGCTCACCCGCACCCCCTCGCCGGCGAAGGGCCGGGTGATGACCGCGCGCGCCTCGAGGCCGGCGGCCAGCGAGCCGGCCTGCTCCCCCAGGGGCAGCCAGACGAAGTTCGCCTGGCTGTCGGCGACGTCCAGGCCGCGCTCGCGCAGCGCCGCGGTCAGCCGGGCGCGCTCGGCGACGACGGCGGCGCAGCGGTCCCGCACCTCGTCCTCGCTGGCCAGCGCGGCGACGGCGGCGGCCTGCGCCAGCATCGAGACGCTGAACGGGACGTGCGTCTTGCGCACCGCCTCGGCGACCGCGGGGTCCTCGGCGATCAGGTAGCCGACCCGCAGCCCGGCCAGCCCCCAGGCCTTCGAGAAGGTGCGCAGGACGGCGACGTTGGGCCGGCCGCGCATGAGCTCGACGCCGTCGGGGACGTCGGGGTCGCTGACGAACTCGCGGTAGGCCTCGTCCAGCACGACCAGCGTCGTCGCCGGCACCGCGTCGAGGAACCGCTTCAGCTCCGCCCGCCGGACCGCCGTCCCGGTGGGGTTGTTCGGGTTGCAGACGAAGACCAGCCGGGTCGTGTCGTCGATCGCCGCGAGCAGGCCGTCGAGGTCGTGGGTGTCGGCCGGGCCGCCCTCCCGGCCGGGGACCAGCGGCACCTGGATCGCGCGGGCGCCGGCGACCTGGGCGAGCAGCGGGTACATCTCGAACGAGCGCCACGCGAAGGCGATGCTCGTGCCGGGCTCGGTGTAGGCCTGGGCCAGCTCCTGGCACAGCGTCACCGCGCCGCAGCCCGTGGAGATCTGGGCGGGGTCGACGCCGTAGCGCTCGGCCAGCGCGGCGGTCAGGACGACCGCCCCGTTGTCGGGGTAGCGGTTGGTCTCGGCCGCCGCGGCGGCGATCGCCCGGACGACGGCGGGCAGCGGCGGGAAGGCCACCTCGTTGCTGGCCAGCTTGACCGCGCGCTCGACGCCGATCTCCCGGGCGAGGTCGGCCGGATTGCGGCCGGGCCGGTAGGCCGGCAGCGCCTGGACCGCGGGGCGCGGGCTCACCACGGGCAACTCACCACGGCAGGGACCTCCTCGTCCGCCCTAGGGTGGCGGCATGCGCGTCCTGGTCGCCGGCGGAGCCGGCTACATCGGCAGCGTAGTGACCGCTGCCCTGCTGTCCGACGGCCACGAGGTCACGGTGCTCGACGACCTCTCCACGGGCCACGCCGACGCCGTGCCCGAGGGAGCGGCCCTGGCGGAGGTGTCGCTGCACGACTCGGCGCCGGTGCTGGCCGACGTCCGGCCCGAGGCGGTGCTGCACTTCGCCGCCCGGTCGCTGGTCGGGGTCTCCCAGCAGCAGCCCGAGGACTACTGGTCGACCAACGTCGGGGGGTCGCTGGCGCTGCTGGAGTCGATGCGCGCCGTCGACTGCCGCCGCATCGTCTTCTCCTCGACCGCGGCGACGTACGGCGAACCGGACGCCCTCCCCATCCGGGAGGACGCACCGACCCGGCCGACCAACACCTACGGCGCCTCGAAGCTCGCCGTCGACCACATGCTCACCTCGTACGCGGTGGCGCACGGGTTCGCCGCGGTCAGCCTGCGCTACTTCAACGTGGCCGGGGCGGCGTTCGGGCTGGGCGAGCGGCACGCCACCGAGACCCATCTGATCCCGCTCGCACTGCAGGTCGCGGCCGGGCAGCGGGGCTCGCTGACCGTCTTCGGCCGTGACTACCCGACGCCGGACGGCACCTGCATCCGCGACTACGTGCACGTGGCGGACCTCGCCGACGCGCACCTCTTGGCACTGCCCGCGCCGTCGGCCGGCGAGCACCGCGTCTACAACCTGGGCAACGGCACCGGCTTCTCCGTGCAGGAGGTCCTCGACGCCGCCCGCGAGGTCACCGGGCACGCGATCCCGACCACCGACGGGCCACGGCGGGCCGGCGACCCGGCGCAGCTCGTGGCCTCCAGCGACCGGATCCGCGCCGAGCTGGGCTGGACGCCGCGGCATCCCGACCTGGTCGGCATCGTCTCCGACGCCTGGACGGTCGCGCAGGCCCGCTAGGCGGGCAGCGGGCCGTCGCCGGCCCCGTCGTCGTCGGGTGCGGGCGGCGGCGGGTCGACCCGGAGCCGGGCGATCCGCCGTCCGTCGAGCTCGACGACGGTGACCGCGCGCCCCTCCACCTCGATGGCGTCGCCGACCTCGGGCAGCCGGCCGAGGCCGGCCAGCACGTAGCCGGCGGCGGTCTCGTAGGGGCCCTCCGGCAGCTCGAGCCCGGTGGCCTCGGTGAAGTCGTCCAGGTTGAGCAGCCCGTCGACCTCGCGCGGGGAGTCCGGCGACTGGCGCGCCTCCGGCTCCACCTCGGCGTCGTACTCGTCGTAGATCTCCCCGATGACCTCCTCGATGAGGTCCTCGAGGGTCACGATGCCGTCGGTGCCGCCGTACTCGTCGACGACGATCGCCAGGTGGTGGTTCTCCCGCCGCATCTCGCTCAGCGCGGTCAGCACGCCGGCCGTGCCGGGGAGGCGCTTGACCTCACGGGCGAGGTCGCCGACGGTCGCGGCCCGGCCGGCGGGATGGCTGGGCAGGAACAGGTCCCGGACGTGCACGAAGCCGACGACGTCGTCCTGGTCGCGGCCGGCGACCGGGTACCGCGAGTAGTTGCTGTCGACGACGAGCTTCGCCGCCCGGCTGGCGGTCATCGAGGCGTCGAGGAAGGTGACCTCGGTGCGCGGCGTCATGACCTCGCGCACCTCGCGCTCGCCGGCGCGGAACACCTCGTCGATCAGCCGGCGCTCGTCGCTGCTGAGCGACTCGTGGGCGGCCACCAGGTCGCGCAGCTCTTCCTGGCTGATCGCCTCACCGCTCTGCGTGGGGTCACCACCGGACAGCCGCACCAGCGCGTTCGTCGACTTCGACAGCAGCCAGATGATCGGGCGGAACAGCTTGGCGATCGCGTTCAGCGGCGCGGCGACGAGGAAGGCGAACCCCTCGGCGCGCTGCAGCGCGAGCCGCTTGGGGGTCAGCTCCCCGGCGACCAGGGAGACGTAGCTGATCGCGACGGTGACCAGCACCAGGGCGAGGGTGCCGGAGAGTCCTTCCGAGACGCCCCGCCCCTCGAGCCAGTCGGCGAAGGGCTGGGCCAGCGTGCTGGCACCGAACGCCGCGGAGAAGAAGCCCGCGAAAGTGACGCCGACCTGGACCGCCGCCAGGAACTGGTTGGGGTCGCTGAGCAGCTTCTGCACCGCCTTGCCCCGGCGGCCGGTCTCGGCCATCGCGCGGACCTGGGACTCGCGCAGCGAGACCAGGGCGATCTCCGCTCCCGCGAACACCCCACCGATCAGGATGAAGACGACGACCATGACGATGCTGAGCCAGACGTCGCTCACCGGCGGCGTACTCCTCGGGAACTCGGGTGCGGGGTGCGGTGCGGGGTGCGGTGCAGGGTGCGGGCCCCATGGTGCCTGCTCCCGGCCGCCGGGCGGGAGCGCCCCCGGGCCTCGCACGCTCGGGAACTGCTGCACGTGACCTGCGTCTCGTGAACTGTCGGTTTTCGAGTGAACTGTCGGTTTTCGAGCGCTTACGGTTAGTCTCGAGTTGATAACGAATCGTGATCACCCGGGGAGTCCCGTGCACCACCGTCAGACCCGTCCGCCGCTGTCCGCCCGCCTCGCGGGGGCCGCCGCACGCGCGCGCCTCCGCAGCACCGCCGCCGCGCCCGCCCGGCGCGGCCGGCTGGGGCTGACCCTGCTCGTGCTGGCCCTGGTCACCGGCTTCGTGCTCGCCGCGCCGGTCGTCTCCGGGTCCGGTGCCGGCACCGAGCGGGCCGACGACTCGCTCGTGGTCATGGGGGTCGACGGCCGCGCGACCTCCGCGTCGTTCGCCAGCACCTCCGCACGGCTGTCGATGGGCCCGGACGGCGTGCGGGTGGAGGAGCCGGCGAGCCGCTCCGCGCGCACACCGGTGCCCGCGCCCGCGCCCGCCGCGACGCCCGCCGCGGAGGCCGCTCCGGCCGCTGCGCCGTCCTCGACGACGCCCGCGCCTGCGGAGGCCCCGCCGGCCGCCGTCGAGGAGCCCGTGGCTCCGGCGCCCGCGCCGGCTCCCGCCCCCGCTCCCGCTTCTCCTCCCAAGGCGACCCAGGCGGCTGCCCCCGCTCCCCCGGCCCCGGCCCCGGCCGGTTCGGACCGTGCCGCCCAGGTCCTGGCGCTGGTCAACCAGGAGCGCGCGGACGCCGGCTGCCGACCGCTGAGCGCCGACGGCGGCCTGGCTGCCGTGGCCGCCGCGCACAGCGCCGACATGCGGGACCGCGGCTACTTCGACCACACCAACCTCGCGGGACAGAGCCCGTTCGACCGGGCCTCCGCCGCCGGGGTGTCCGCCCGGGCCGAGAACATCGCCCGCGGCCAGGCCGACCCCGCGGCCGTGATGACCGCGTGGATGAACAGCCCCGGCCACCGGGCGAACATCCTCGACTGCAGCCTCACCCGCCTGGGCGTCGGCATCGCCGACGGCGGCGGCGGCCCCTGGTGGACCCAGCTCTTCGGCTGAGCGGCCGCCCCCCTCGCGGGCAGCCGGGAGGCCGCCCGCGCTAGACCTGGGGAACCAGGCTGTCGGCAGTCCGGGGGCGGTGGTGCACCGGCGCCGGACGCGTCGTCCGGGCACCCAGCACTGCCGCGAGGTCGGCCCGGCTGCTCCGGTCGTCCGCGTCGTCCGTGCCGTCCGTGCCGTCCGCGTCGTTTGTGTCGTCCGTGCCGGATCGGGCGGACTGCGTGTGCACGAGGTACGCGAAGCCGACCACGGTGCCGAGAGAGACCAGGACGGCGGTCTGACCGGTGACCCACGAGAAGTTCAGGGCGGCGTAGAAGGCACCGAGCACGTACAGCCACAGCGTCCGGGCCTCGCCCCGCCACGAGTCGAAGACGGTGGCCGCCACGCCCGCGACCACCGGCGCCAGCATGACGAAGACGCGCTCGGTGTCCGTGGCCTGCAGCCGGCTCGCCGCGCAGATGGCGAACACGTACCCGCTGGCCAGCAGCAGCTCACTGCGCATCCCCGCGCGCTGGAACTGCTGGTGCAGCCCGTAGGCGAAGACCACCCACAGGAAGCCGAACACCCCGAACACCGCCAGGTGCTCCTGCCCCGCCCTCGACCCGAGGACCTCGCGGGCCAGCGCCACGACGTCGCCGTCCAGGTGGGTGCCGTGCGGGCCGATCTGGGCTGCGGCCCACGCCCGGAAGCCGAGGTACGCCAGGACGAGCGCGCCTGCCACGCCGCCGCCGGACAGCACGGCGCGATCGCGCAGCCGACCGGCCCGGCCCCACGCGACCAGCGGGTAGAGCGGGGCCATCAGCAGGACGGCCTCCTTGTTGAGGAAACCGACGGCGATCACCAGACCGAACAGGACCAGCCTGCCGCGGAAGGCGAAGTACAGGGCCAGGGCGCAGGCGAGGTTGTTCAGCGGGTCGACCAACCAGAAGTTCCCGTAGCTGTAGGACGTGTAGTAGAAGGTCACCGAGAGCAGCAGGGTGACGAACAGGCTGGTCGACGGGCTGACCCGCAGCGGGCCCCGCATCCACTCGTAGACGACGACGAGCGCGCCGGTCGTCGCGGCGAACGTCAGCGCGAGCCACACCGTGTCCGGCGCGATGCCGGTGAGCGCCGAGGCGTGCCGGACCAGCCACGGCGTCAGGAGCCGGAAGGAGAAGGGGGCGTCGACGGGCGCGAAGGTCCGCTCGGACATCGCGATGTAGTTCAGGGCATCGCCGAAGGCGCCCGCGCGCGCATCGCGCTCGAACTGCCCGTACGACACCAGCCCGAAGAATCCGACGACCAGCAGCGCGCCCCAGGCGACGAGGCGCTCCCGCAGGGACTGCTTCGTCTCACCCCCGATGAAGCGCACTGCCCGTAGAGAAGCCATGTACGAATCGTGACAGAGTTCGGCTTGATCTCTCGGACGCCGGGTGTCGGGTGCGCGTCACGGGACGGGTGCGACTCGTGGGTGCGCCGGGAAGCCGACGGCCCCCTCACCCGGAGCGGGTGAGGGGGCCGTCGGTCGGCTCGGGCCGTCAGGCCATGGCCTTCTTGAGGTTGGTGTCGATCGCGCCCAGGAAGTCCTGGGTCGTCAGCCACGGGCTGTCCTTGGAGATGAGCAGCGCGAGGTCCTTGGTCATCTGGCCGCTCTCGACGGTGTCGATGCAGACGCGCTCCAGGGTCTCCGCGAAGCGGGTGACCTCGGGGGTGCCGTCCAGCTTGCCGCGGTGCGCGAGGCCCCGGGTCCAGGCGAAGATCGACGCGATCGGGTTGGTCGACGTCTCCTTGCCCTGCTGGTGCTGGCGGTAGTGCCGGGTCACGGTGCCGTGGGCGGCCTCGGCCTCGACCGTGCGGCCGTCCGGGGTCGCGAGCACCGAGGTCATCAGGCCCAGCGAGCCGAAGCCCTGGGCCACGGTGTCGGACTGCACGTCACCGTCGTAGTTCTTGCAGGCCCAGACGTAGCCGCCCTCCCACTTGAGCGAGGCGGCGACCATGTCGTCGATCAGCCGGTGCTCGTAGGTGATGCCGGCGGCGTCGAACTTCTCCTTGAACTCGGCCTGGAAGACCTCCTCGAAGATGTCCTTGAACCGGCCGTCGTAGGCCTTGAGGATCGTGTTCTTCGTGGAGAGGTAGACCGGGTAGCCGCGGTCCAGGCCGTAGTTCAGCGAGGCGCGGGCGAAGTCGAAGATCGACGCGTCGAGGTTGTACATCGACAGCGAGACGCCGGCGCCCGGCGCCTGGAACACCTCGTGCTCGATCGGCTGCGAGCCGTCCTCCGGGGTGAAGGTGACGGTGAGCCGCCCGGCGGAGGGGAACGTGAAGTCCGTCGCCCGGTACTGGTCGCCGTAGGCGTGGCGGCCGACGATGATCGGCTTGGTCCAGCCCGGCACCAGGCGCGGCACGTTCTGCATGATGATCGGCTCGCGGAAGATGACGCCGCCGAGGATGTTGCGGATCGTCCCGTTCGGGGAGCGCCACATCTTCTTCAGGCCGAACTCCTCGACCCGCGCCTCGTCCGGCGTGATGGTCGCGCACTTGACGCCGACGCCGTGCTTCTTGATGGCGTTGGCGGAGTCGATGGTGATCTGGTCGTCGGTCGCGTCGCGCGACTCGATGCCGAGGTCGTAGTACTCCAGGTTCACGTCGAGGTACGGGAGGATCAGCTGGTCCTTGATGAACTGCCAGATGATCCGGGTCATCTCGTCGCCGTCGAGCTCGACGACGGTGCCCTCGACCTTGATCTTCGCCACGTGCACGTTCCTTCTCTCTGCTTGCTTCTCCGAGCGTTCGCTCAGAGGTCGGCTATGTCAGCCTGCTTGGCGCGCACGGCCTCGGCGGCTTCCCGCAACCCGGCCAGCTCGCTCTCGGACAGGTCGCCCTCGACGACCTTCCGCACTCCTTCTCGGCCGATCTCGGCCTCGACGCCCAGGTAGACGCCGTTGATCCCGTACTCGCCGTCGACCCACGCGCACACCGGCATCACCGCACCGGAGTCCTCCATGACCGCGCGGGCCATGCGGGCCGCGGCCGCCGACGGTGCGAAGTAGGCCGAGCCGGTCTTGAGCAGGGCCACGACCTCCGCGCCGCCGTTGCGGGTGCGGTCGACGATGTGCTCGATGCGGTCGGCGGCGAGCACCTCGGTGAGGGGCTTGCCGTCGACCGTGCACCGGGACGGGACCGGGACCATGGTGTCGCCGTGCGACCCCAGGGTCAGCGTCCGCACCGACGAGACGGGGACGCCCGCCTCCTCGGCCACGAAGTTGGTGAAGCGGGCGGTGTCGAGCATCCCCGCCTGCCCCATCACCCGGTGCTTCGGGAACTGGCTCGCCAGCTGCGCCAGTGCCGTCATCTCGTCCAGCGGGTTGGACACCACGATGAGGACGGCGTCGGGCGAGCCGGCGGCGACCTTCTCCGCGACCTCGCGGACGATCTTCGCGTTGGTCTCGATGAGGTCCATCCGGCTCATGCCCGGCTTGCGCGGGATGCCCGCGGTGATCACGACGACGTCGGAGCCCTCGGTGCCCTCGTAGGAGCCGCCCCCGATGCCCACCACCCGGGTCTCGAAGCCCTCGATCGGCCGCGACTGGTTCATGTCGAGGGCCAGGCCCTCGGGCTTGCCCTCGACGATGTCGGTGAGGACGACTGTCTCGAAGATGTCGTACTCGGCGAGACGGAGAGCGGTCGTGGAGCCGTAGAACCCGGCGCCCACCACGGTGACCTTGCCGTTCCGAGGCTTCTCTGCCATGGCCGCCAACCTAGTGCCGCGAACGCCGTCGCGCGCCAGCGGGGGCGCTCCGCCGTCTCACGGTCCGGGAACGGCGGCGGCCGCGACGGCGAGCGCGAGACCCGCCGCGGTCAGCAGGAGGACGTCCACCGGCCGGCTGCGGACGGCGAGGAAGCCCACCCGGCGCTCGGGCAGGAACAGCCGCAGCAGCGCGGCCCCCACCAGCGCCAGGCCCATCACGACCAGCCCCGTCCGCCAGTGCTCGACGGTGACCAGCAGCAGGCCGATCGCCACCGCCGCCAGCACCGCCAGCAGCGGCAGCTGCCGGACCAGACCGGCCACGAACGGCCGGCGGACGTAGAGCGGCGGCCGGCTCCCGCTCACGCGCGAAGAGCCTCGGCGGCGGCTGCCTGCTCGGCGGCCAGGACGACGTTCTGCAGCAGCATCGCGCGGGTCATCGGGCCCACACCGCCGGGGTTCGGGGCCACGTACCCGGCCACCTCGAGGACGTCCTTCGCGACGTCGCCGGCGATCTTCCCGTCGACCCGGCTGACACCGACGTCCAGCACGGCGGCCCCCGGCTTGACCAGGTCGGCCGTGACCAGGCCGGGCACACCGGCGGCGGCGACCACGATGTCGGCGGACCGCAGGTGCGCGGCGAGGTCCCGCGTGCCGGTGTGGCACAGCGTCACGGTGGCGTTCTCGGTCCGGCGGGTCAGCAGCAGCCCCAGCGGGCGGCCGACCGTGATCCCGCGGCCGACGACGACGACCTCGGCGCCGGCGATCGGCACCTCGTAGCGGCGCAGCAGCTCGACGATCCCGACCGGCGTGCACGGCAGCGGTCCGGGGACGTTCAGCACCAGCCGGCCCAGGTTGACCGGGTGCAGGCCGTCGGCGTCCTTGGCCGGGTCCATCGCCTCGAGGACGACGCTCTCGTCGATGCCGGCGGGCAGCGGCAGCTGGACGATGTAGCCGGTGCAGGCCGGGTCGGCGTTGAGCTCCTCGACGACGGCGAGCACCTCGGCGAGCGTCGCCGTGGCCGGCAGCTCGCGCTGGATGCTGGCGATGCCGACCTGCGCGCAGTCGGAGTGCTTCGCGTTGACGTACCAGCGGCTGCCCGGGTCGTCGCCCACCAGCAGCGTGCCCAGTCCGGGCCGGTGGCCCGCGGCGGTCAGCGCCGCCACCCGCCCGGTCAGTTCGGAGCGGATCGCCGCCGCCGTCGCCTTGCCGTCCAGGATCGTCGCGGGCACCCGGACAGTGTGCCCGAAAGCCCCCACGACCCGGGGCGCCGCCCTAGGCTCCGTCGTGGTGGGCCTCCTCGCCCGCCCATGCCGGAGGTGCGACGTGACCGAACGCGACGAGAGCCCCACCGGGGCGACCACCAGCTACGGGACGACGACGCCGGCCTACTCGGCCGAGCCCGTGGCGTTCCGCGGCCCGGAGAGCCTGGGCGGGCTGCTGCTGATCCTGGCCGGCATCGCTGCCGCGCTCAGCCTGGTGCTCGACTGGCTGGCCGACGTCGACGGCACCGGCCTGGACCTCGTGCGCGACGGCTTCGAGGACCTCGACGCGATCGTCGACAACGGGCTGTGGCAGCCGATGGCGGTCGTCCTCGGCGGCGGCGTGCTGCTCGTGCTCGGGATCCTGATGTGGCTGCCGGCGCGCTCGCACCGCTTCCTCGGCCTGCTCGGGCTGATCGTGAGCGGCGTGATCGTCTGGGCGCTGATCGTGCCGCTCGACGACGCGAACTGGGAGCTCGACACCTTCGGCCCGGGCTTCTGGTGCGCGATCGCCGTCGCCGTCCTCGGCGTGCTCGGCAGCCTCAAGGCCCTGCTCACCGGTCGGCGCTACCGGTGACACCGTCGTCCTCCGGACGACACCGCCATCACACTGCGGTCCTCCGGACCGCACCGCGTCCAGGTGCCGTCCCCCTGTCGCACTGAGCGGACCCGTCACGCCTGCGCGGACCCTCCGGGCCCACTCGGCGTGACCGCCCCGAGGCGAGCCGTCAATCAGCGACGAGGGCGCCGTGGGCGCGGGTGAACTGAACCGCCTGCACCAGGTCGACGCGGACGCCGGTGAGCTCGAAGGCGAGCCAGTTGACCTCGTCCATGGACGCCCCGCGCAGGTCGGTGCCGCGCAGCTTGGTGCCCTGCAGCCGCGCCCGGTCCAGGACCGCCCCGGTGAGGTCGCACTCGCGCAGGTCGGCGTCGGTGAAGTCGGTCTCCCGGAACCGCTGACCCGACAGGTCCAGGCCGGACAGGTCGGCGGCTCGCAGGTTGACGTAGCTCCAGTCGCACTCGGTCGAGGTCATCGGCCGCAGCTGCGCGCCCGGGAACTGCGAGCCGGTCAGCTTGCAGCCGTCCCACGTCACGTCGATGAGCCGGGCCCGGTCGAACCGGCAGGACAGGAACGCCGTCCCCGAGTGCCGCGAGCCGCTCAGCCGGACGCCGGTGAGCACGCACTGGTCGAAGACGCAGCGCCGGGTCACGACCTCCTCGAGGAAGGCGTCGTCGAACCGGCAACGGGTGAAGGTGACGCCGTCGAGCTCCGCGCCCCACCAGTCGACGCGGGCGAAGTCCTCGCCCTCCACCTCCGCCCCCGCCTCCGGCGGACCGGCGTGCGGCCGCGAGGAGACCATCAGTGCGCGAAGTGGCGCGTACCGGTCAGGTAGAGCGGCACACCGGCGGCGGCGGCCGCCGCGACGACCTCCTCGTCGCGCACCGACCCGCCGGGCTGGACGACGGCGCGCACGCCCGCGTCCAGCAGCACCTGCAGGCCGTCGGCGAACGGGAAGAACGCGTCCGAGGCCGCGACCGACCCGGCCGCCCGCTCCCCCGCGCGCGCCACGGCCAGCCGCGCCGAGTCCACCCGGTTGACCTGGCCCATGCCCACGCCGACCGTCGCGCGGTCGTGCGCCAGCAGGATCGCGTTGCTCTTCACCGCGCGGACCGCCCGCCAGGCGAAGACCAGGTCGTCCAGGCCGGCGGCGTCCAGCGGCTCGCCGGTCGCGAGGGTCCAGGTGGTCGGGTCGTCGCCGGGGGCGTCGATGCGGTCGGTGGCCTGCAGCAGCAGCCCGCCGCTGACCGGCCGCAGCTCCACGGGCGCTCCCGGCAGGTGCGGCAGACGCAGCAGCCGGATGTTCTTCTTCCCGGTCAGCACGCGGACCGCGTCGTCGGTGAACGACGGCGCGACGACGACCTCGGTGAACACCTCGGCGACCTGCTCGGCCATCGTCAGGTCGATCTCGCGGTTGGCCGCGATGACCCCGCCGAACGCCGAGAGCGGGTCGCACGCGTGTGCCTTGCGGTGGGCGGCCGCGATGTCGGTGCCCACGGCGATCCCGCACGGGTTGGCGTGCTTGATGATCGCCACGCACGGCTCGGTGTGATCGTGCGCGGCCCGCCAGGCGGCGTCGGTGTCGACGTAGTTGTTGTAGGACATCGCCTTGCCGTGCAGCTGCTCGGCGTGCGCCAGCCCGGGCTGCACGCTGCCGCGGTAGAGGGCGGCGCCCTGGTGCGGGTTCTCGCCGTAGCGCAGCACGTCGGCGCGCTCCCAGCTCGCCGCCACCCACTCCGGGAAGTCGGACGTCTCGTCGGGCGCCAGGACGCTGCCCATCCACGAGGCCACGGCGATGTCGTAGGAGGCGGTGTGCCGGAAGGCGGCCACCGCCAGGCGGCGGCGCTGCTCGAGGGTGAAGCCGCCCCCGGAGACGGCGGCCAGCACGTCGGCGTACCGCGCCGGATCGACGACGACGGCGACCGACGGGTGGTTCTTGGCCGCGGCCCGCACCATTGCCGGGCCACCGATGTCGATCTGCTCGACGCACTCGTCCGGCGAGGCGCCCGAGGCGACCGTCTCGGTGAACGGGTACAGGTTGACCACGACCAGGTCGAAGGCGGCGATACCGAGCTCGTCGAGCTGGGCGACGTGCTCGGGCCGGCGGCGGTCGGCCAGGATGCCGGCGTGCACGGCGGGGTGCAGGGTCTTCACCCGCCCGTCCAGGCACTCGGGGAAGCCGGTCACCTCCTCGACCGGGGTGACCGGGATGCCGGCGTCGGCGATGCGGCGGGCGGTGGCACCGGTGCTGACCAGCTCCACCCCGGCACCGGCCAGCCCGCGGGCCAGCTCCTCGATGCCGGTCTTGTCGTAGACGCCGAGCAGGGCGCGACGGATCGGGCTGCGGTCGCTCATGGCGAGCTGGTTCCTCTCGTTCCGGGGGCCGCGAGTCGGGCCACCGTCTCCACCAGGAGCTCGCGCTCCACGGCCTTGATGCGTTCGTGCAGTCGGGGCTCGTCGTCGTCGGGGAGCACCGGCACCTCGCGCTGGGCCAGCACGGGGCCGGTGTCCACCCCGGCGTCGACCACGTGGACGGACGAGCCGGTCACGGTGGCGCCGGCGGCCAGCGCGTCCCGCACGGCGTGGGCGCCGGGGAAGGCGGGCAGCAGCGCCGGGTGGGTGTTGATCAGCCGGCCGCCGAACGCGTCCAGCACCGCCGGCCCGACGATCTTCATGAAGCCGGCCGAGACGACCAGGTCCGGCTCGAAGGCGGCGATCGACGCGGCGAGCGCCCGGTCCCAGGCGGCGCGGTCGGGGTGGTCGCCCAGCGCGGAGACGAACGTGGGGATCCCGCGCCGGGCGGCGTGCTCGAGGCCGGCGGCCGGGCGGTCGGCCCCCACGGCGACGACGTCCGCGGGGTAGGCGGGGTCGTCGGTCGCGTCGAGGAGTGCCGCGCAGAGCGAGCCGGTGCCCGACAGCAGGACGACGACCCGGGCCCGCGACATCGATCGCCCCGGGTCGCCCACCCCGCGACCCTATAAGGGAGGGTCAGGAGGCGGTGCGCCAGCGGGTGAACGCGGCCGCGAGCGCCCCGGCGATGCCGGCCTGCGCCGCGATGGCCACGCCCGTGGCGATCGCCGGCGCCCCGACGTCGGCGAGGGCGCCGTCGCCGAGCGAGCCACCGGCCATCCAGACGAGCAGGCCGCAGCCCACCCCGGTCAGCACCCCGGCCAGCACGCCTCCGAGCCCCGCCACCACCGAACCGCCGTCGCCCGGGGCGAGCCGGCGGGCCAGGGTGCGGCCGGCAGCGAGGCCGGCCAGCACGGGCACCGCCTGGGAGGCGAACGCGAGCAGCGGCACCGCCTGGGTGTCCGGCAGCGCCGCGAGCAGCGGGAGCGCCGGCACCGAGCCGAGCGTGACGCCGTGCACCGAGACGAAGGTGCCGCTGCCCACCGCGAAGCCCGGTCCGGCGGCCAGCCCGAGGACGGCGCCGGCGGCGTTGGGGAGCAGCAGGACGCACAGCCCGAGGAGGCCGAGCGCGCCGGCACCGGCACCCCCCAGCCCACCGGAGACGGCGGCGTACCCGTCGGCGTCGGCGGCCACGGCGATCGCCACGACCGCGAGGCAGAGGGCCAGCGCGGTCAGCACGCCGGCGAGGACCGCGCGCAGCAGCGGGCGGGTCTGGGGAGGCAGCCGGTCCAGCCCGGAGTCCAGCGCGCCGGACTCCCGCCCCGCTCCCCACCCGGCCGCCGCGACCGCCAGGAGGGCGCTCCCGAGGAGCGCGCGGAGCAGGCCGACCTCGGCGCCGGGCCCGTCGAGCAGCAGCGCGAGCACCGCCGTGAGGACGACGTGCGCCGCCACCAGGAGCCCCGTCATCCCTGCGGCGTCCCGTGCGCCGGTGACCCCGGCGATCCGGACCACCACGCGGGCGGCGCCGGAGAGGCACCAGGCGATGCCCAGGGTGAGCAGCAGCGGCGCGAGCACGATCGGGCCGGAGTCGACCGTGATCTCCGCGCCCTGCGCCAGCAGCCACAACCGGCCGGCGAGCACGAGCGATCCGCCGGCCCCCTGCCCGCCCGTGGGATCCAGGGTGGCGACGACGCCGACGGCGAGCGCCAGGACGAGGAGGCCGGCGGCCGACACGGTCCCGGCCCCGGCGAGCGCGAGGCCCGCCCGCGGCAGCGGACGGGCCGTCGTCCCGCCGCCCGGACCCCAGCGGGGAAGACGTGCCAGCAACGAGACCACGGGTCCACTCTCCCAAGTCCGCCCCGCCGGTGGTCGGCGCACGCGCCCGGGAGCGCGACAAAGCGGCCTGCGGGCCCGTCAGACCTCGCGGTCGGGCCCGCCCGGATCGGCCGGCGGCGGCGTGTCGGGCCGAGCGGGCGGCGGCGGAGGAGGCGGCGCCTGCTGGTACGGCTGCGGCTGGTACGGCTGTGGCTGGGACTGGTAGGGCGGCGGCTGGTAGGGCTGTGGCTGGTACGGCTGTGGCTGGTACGGCTGTGGCTGGTACGGCTGCGGCTCGGCGGGCTGCTGCGCCGGCCGGCCGTAGGGCTGGTTCCCGTGCTGCGGCGGACCGTTCCCGTCGTCCGGCGCGGCACCGGACGCCTTCCGGGCGCGCAGGTCCGGCAGGAGCGCGAGCACGGCCAGGACGACGGCGGCGAGCACGCTGAGCAGCGCCAGCAACGCGACGACGCTGAAGCCGACGTCGTCGTCCGGTCCGTCGGCCAGGGCGAGCTGGTCGATCCAGGTGATGAGGAAGAGCAGCAGCGCCAGCCCGGTCAGCCCCGCCGTGACGACCGCGCGCGGCACGGGGACGTGCACCGTCGTGAACGCCGGCAGCAGGACCCAGACGGCGGTGGCCAGCAGCAGCAACCAGGCGAGCACCGCCGGCCCGGTCGTGTAGCCGATCTCGAAGGTGAACAGCCCACGCCCGCCGACCGCGTCGCTGAACCCGTTGGTCGAGGTGTCGAAGCCGTCGAGGCCTGCGCCGTCGAATCCGTACCAGGGCAGCACCATGAACAGCGTGAACAGCAGGGCGCACCCGGCGATGATCCGCTCGAGCAGCCCCACCTTCGAGAAGTCCACCGACGTCGTGCCGCGGCCCGGCTGACCGGGCGGGCCATAGGGCGGCCGGCCGTAGGGATCCTGCGGCGGCGTCCCCCACGGCTGCTGCGGCGGCGGGCCCCACTGCGGGCCGGGCGGAGGCTGCTGCCCCCAGGGCGACGGCTGAGGCTGGCCGTGGGGCTGCGGCGGCTGCTGCCCCCAGGGCGGCGGGGGCTGCTGCCCGTACCCGCCGGGCGGTGGCTGCGGAGGCTGACCGGTCATCTCGAGCCACTCCTCAGTAGTCGGTCGATCACTGACCGCATGGTCGAGCAGTCGCGGGGCGAGAGCAACCGCATCGTCACGAGTATCCCCGTTCGGGGAAGCCCCGGGCCCGGAAACGCCACTGCCCGGCGACCGCAGAGCGGCCACCGGGCAGTGGGACGTGCAGGAGGCGTCAGCCGGCGATGATCTCGCGCATGAGCCGAGCGGTCTCCGACGGGGTCTTGCCCACCCGGACGCCGGCGGCCTCGAGGGCCTCCTGCTTCGCCTGAGCGGTACCGGCCGAGCCCGAGACGATGGCGCCGGCGTGGCCCATGGTCTTGCCCTCGGGCGCGGTGAAGCCGGCGACGTAGCCGACGACGGGCTTGGTGACGTTGGCCTTGATGAAGTCCGCGGCCCGCTCCTCGGCGTCGCCACCGATCTCGCCGATCATCACGATCGCCTCGGTCTCCGGGTCGGCCTCGAAGGCCTCCAGGCAGTCGATGTGCGTGGTGCCGATGACCGGGTCGCCACCGATGCCGACGGCGGTGGAGAAGCCGAGGTCCCGCAGCTCGTACATCATCTGGTAGGTCAGCGTGCCCGACTTCGACACCAGGCCGATCTTGCCCTGCTTGGTGATGTTGGCCGGGATGATGCCGGCGTTGCTGCGCCCGGGGCTGATCAGGCCGGGGCAGTTCGGGCCGATGATGCGCGTCGCGCCGCCCTGGGCGTGCGCCCAGACGAAGGTCGAGTCGTGCACCGGGATGCCCTCGGTGATGATCACCGCGAGGCCGATCTGGGCGTCGACGGCTTCGATCGCGGCGCCCTTGGCGAACGGCGGCGGCACGAAGATGACGCTGACGTCGGCGCCGGTCTCCTTCATGGCGTCGGCGACCGAGCCGAACACCGGCACGCTGGTGCCGTCGAAGTCCACGCTGGTGCCGGCCTTGCGGGGGTTGACGCCGCCGACGATCGCGGTGCCCGAGGCGAGCATGCGCGACGTGTGCTTCATGCCCTCGGAGCCGGTCATGCCCTGGACGATGACCTTGCTGTTCTCGTTGAGGAAGATCGACATCTGTCTGGTGTCCTGTCGGGAGTCGGGGAGGTCAGGCGGCGGCGAGCTCGGCGGCCCGTCGGGCGGCGCCGTCCATCGTGTCCACGACGGTGACCAGCGGGTGGTTGGCCTCGGCGAGGATGCGCCGGCCCTCCTCGACGTTGTTGCCGTCGAGACGCACGACCAGCGGCTTGGTCGCCTCGTCGCCGAGGTGCTGCAGGGCCGACACGATGCCGTTGGCGACGGCGTCGCAGGAGGTGATGCCGCCGAAGACGTTGACGAACACGCTCTTCACGGCCGGGTCGGACAGGATGATGTGCAGGCCGTTGCCCATGACCTCGGCCGAGGCGCCACCACCGATGTCGAGGAAGTTGGCCGGCTTGACGCCGCCGAACTCCTCGCCTGCGTACGCGACGACGTCCAGGGTGCTCATGACCAGGCCGGCACCGTTGCCGATGATCCCGACCTCGCCCTCGAGCTTGACGTAGTTGAGGTCCTTCTCCTTGGCCGCCGCCTCCAGCGGGTCGGCGGCGGCGGTGTCCTCGAGCGCGGCGTGCCCGGCCTGCCGGAAGGCGGCGTTCTCGTCGAGGGTGACCTTGGCGTCCAGCGCGAGGACGGTGCCGTCGGGGGCCTTGGCGAGCGGGTTGATCTCGACCAGGGTGGCGTCCTCCTTGGTGAAGACGTCCCACAGCGAGATGGCGATGGCGATGACCTGGTCGCGCACCTCGGGCGCGAACCCGGCGGCGTCCACGATCTCGGCCGCCTTGGCGGCGTCCACGCCGACGCTGGCGTCGATGGGGATGCGGGCCAGCGCCTCGGGGCGCTCCACGGCGAGCTGCTCGATCTCCATGCCGCCCTCGACGCTGGCCATGGCCAGGAAGGTGCGGTTGGAGCGGTCGAGGAGGTAGGAGAAGTAGTACTCCTCGGCGATGTCGCTGGCCTGAGCCACCATCACCTTGTGGGTGATGTGCCCCTTGATGTCCAGCCCGAGGATGTCCTGGGCGCGCGCCCGGGCGTCCTCGGGGTTGTCGGCGAGCTTGACGCCACCGGCCTTGCCGCGGCCGCCCACCTTCACCTGCGCCTTGACGACGACGGTCTGCCCGATCTCGCGGGCGATCGCCTCCGCCTGCTCGGGCGTCTCGGCGACTCCGCCGGGGAGCACGGGGACGCCGTGCGAGGCCAACAGGTCACGGGCCTGGTACTCGAAGAGATCCACGAACAGGGACCGTAGCCCGCCCGTAACCCGAACGCTGCCCCGGGCGTTGAGGAGACGGGTACGGCGTGGGGCGCATCACAGGGTTCCTCACCCCATCGCGTCAGCGATCGAGCCGGCCCGACGCACCGCCGCCCGATCGCCGACCGACGAGGAGCCCCCGTGCGCCGCGCCACGACTGCCCTGCTCACCGCTCTGCTGGCCGCCGGAGGAACGGTCGCCCTGGCCCCTCCGGCCGCCGCCACCGAGATCGTCCCGCGCGACCTGACGATCACCGTGACGGGCCTCGGGCCGGAGAACCGGACCTGCCAGATCGACGCCGATCTGTACGTCCCCGCCGGCGTCACCGCCCGCAGGCCCGGCCCCGCCCTCCTGGCGACCAACGGCTTCGGCGGCACCAAGGCCGACCAGGCCGACTTCGCCCAGGGCTTCGGTGAGCACGGCTACGTGACGCTCTCCTACACCGGGCTCGGCTTCGTCGACGGCGACCTCTGCCCGATCACGCTCGACGACCGCGAGCACGACGGCGCCGCGGCGTCCCAGCTGCTGCGCTTCCTCGGCGGGGACTCCTCGATCGTCGCGGTCGACGACGCGACCGGCGAGCGGGTGCGGGTCGACCAGGTCGTCCGCGAGGACCGGCGCACGAAGGTCGCCCACGATCCCGCCGTCGGCATGGTCGGCGGCTCCTACGGCGGCCAGATCCAGTTCGCCGCGGCCGCGGTCGAGCACGCGGCCGGCACCGACCGGCTCGACGCGATCGTCCCGATGATCACCTGGAACGACCTCTCCTACTCGCTCAACCCAGACAACAGCGCGATCCCCGGCGGCTCCGCCCTCAGCGGCTCGCTCGCCTCGCCGAACACCGGCGTCTTCAAGTACCAGTGGTCGCTGCTGTTCACCGCTCTCGGGCTGGCCAGCGGCCTGCAGGACCTCCCGGCGCTCGCCGACCCGGCCCAGGTGCGCAACCTCGCGCAGGACAACTGCCTCAACTTCGACGCACCGGTGTGCACTGCGCTCGCCGAGGTCGCCGCGACCGGCTACGCCGGCCAGGGCTCGGTCGACTTCCTGCGGTCGAACTCCGTGGGCAGCTACACCTCCGACGTCCGCGTGCCGACGCTCATCGCCCAGGGGCAGGCCGACACGCTGTTCAACCTGCAGGAGTCGGTGGCCACGTACGCGGCCCTGGAGGCGCAGGGCACCCCGGTCTCGCTCATGTGGCAGTCCTGGGGGCACAGCGGCCTGGACCCGCAGGCCGGCGAGCTCGACGAGCGCAACCCGGAGAACTCCTACCAGGGCCGCAAGGCGCTGGCCTGGTTCGACCACTACGTGCGTGACCGCGGCCCGGCGCCCGAGCCGGTGTTCGAGTACTACCGCGACTGGGTCATGGCCGAGACCGGCGACGTCGAGCAGGCGTACGCGTCGGCGCCGTCCTACCCCGCCGGCACCGAGCGGACGCTGCACCTGTCCGGCGGCGGCCTGCTGGGCGGCTCCCTGGTCGAGAGCCCGGCGCAGGTGGTCCCGGGGGTCAGCGCGTACGGCAGCGTCGCGCCGATCGGGCCGAACTACACCGAGACGGCGTTCCTCGACCAGTCCGGCCCGGTCACCGACCCGCCCGGGACGGCGATCCGGTTCTCCACGCCGCCGCTGACCCAGCCGCTGGACGTCGTGGGCTCCCCCCGGCTGACCGTGCAGCTCGACGCGCCGGCGGTCGCCGCGACGCAGGGCCTGGGGCCGGGCGGCCAGCTGGTGGTCTACGCGAAGGTCTACGACGTCGGCCCGGACGGCGCGGTGGAGCTGCCGCACCGGCTGATCTCCCCCGCGCGCGTCACCGACGTCACGAAGCCGGTCACCATCGAGCTGCCGGGGATCGTGCACCGCTTCGCCCCGGGCCACCGGCTGGCGGTCGTGCTGGCCGGCGGCGACCTCGCCTACCGGGGGTCGACGCTCCCCCAGCAGGTCGCGCTGGCGACCGGGCCGGGGCGCGTGCAGCAGCTGACCCTGCCGGTCGTCAGCCCCTGAGGCGGTCGCACACCCAGTCGACGACCTCGTCCGGTGCGGCGTCGCGCGGGAAGACCCGTGCGACGCCGTCCCCGGCCGCCGTCGGGGCGTCGGCCGGGGCGACGCCACCCGCGAACACCAGGACGTCGTCGATCCCCCGCTCGGCCATCAGCCCCGCCACCCGGGCCAGCGGCGCCACGTCCCCTTCGGCCAGCACGATCCCGACGGCGTCGGCGTCCTCCTGCACGACCGTGGCGACGAGCTGCTCCGGCGTCTGCGGCCGGTCGGTGTAGACGACCTCCACACCGGCGTCGCGCAGCGCGCGGGCCAGGATCTCGGCCACCCGGTCCTCGTCGGCCGGGCCGGGCCCGGCGACGACGACCCTGATGCGCTCCTCCACGCCGCGGAGCCTAGGAGCCGGCCCGCACCGGCCGGCGGCGGAGCCGCCAGGCGAACGCGGTCAGGGCACAGAAGCCGAGGCCGGCGACGAGCAGCCCGGCCCCCGGCACCGTCCACTCCAGGTCCTCGGAGACGACGGCGTCGCGCACCCCGGCGAGCCCCGCGCCGAGCACCGCGACCGAGATGGCCAGGAGGCCGCCGACGGCGGCCAGGCGGGGGCGCAGGGACGGCGCGGTCACCGAGCAGAGCACCAGGGCACCCGCGAGCAGCAGTCCGCCCAGCAGCGCCAGGCCGGGCCGCTCGAGCAGCGCCTGCGGTCCCTCGCGCGGGACCACCACCTGCAGCCCGGTGGCCGGGTCGGTGACCAGGTCGTCGGGGACGTCGGCGGCCGGCAGGGTCAGGCAGAGCACCGTGCCCACGCCCAGCAGCACGGTGGCGCCGGCCAGCGGCCCGCGGACGGCCTCCAGCGCACCGGCGTCGTCCATCACCGTGCGCCCCCAGACCGCCGCGGCGACGCCCCCGGCCAGCACGGTCAGCACGAGCGCGACGACGCCGGCCACCCAGCCCGGACCGACGTGGATGTCGCTGGTGAGCACCCGCTCGCCCGCGAGCACCTCCACCCCCGGGCGGGTGACGGAGCCCCGGCCCCGGTAGAGCTCGATGAGCAGCTGCCCGACCGAGAGCGCGCCTGCGACCGCGGCGTAGGCCAGCCCGAACTTGGGGACGGCGGAGCGGGCGAGCTGCACGCCCACCGCCGCGGTGACCAGCGGGCCGAGCAGGGCGACCACCGCGCCGGCGACGCTGGAGCCCAGCACGAGGTCCCGGCCGTCCACCTCGAGGTAGGTCGGGAAGGCCGAGAGCGCCCCGGCGACGCCGGCGAGCACCAGCAGCACGCCGGCCAGCCGCGCGCCGGGCGGCACGGTGCCGATCACCAGCCCCTCGCCGTCGACGGGTGGCGTGGCGCGGGTCGTGCGGGGCGGCCGGGTGCGGGCGTTCCGGGATGCCCCTGTCCGGGCGTCGCGGGCAGGCACGGGTCTCCCTTCGGATCAGGTCACGAACCGGCCTCGATCGGCCGCGTTCCGGAGACGTTGGTGTGACGAGCACCACACATGCGCATTACCGTCGGGTGAACGGAGCACTGAGCGTGCACCGCCACCGGCTCGGCCGAGCCCCGGCACCGCCGGCGGAGAACACACGGGAGACGAAGGCCATGCGACCGACGAGCGTTCCGGTCTCCGATCCAGCGTCGCACACGTCCGCCGCCCCGGAAGGCGCGCCACGGAGTGCGCTGCGCAGCCTCTGCAGCCCCGCCGCCCTCAGCGGCAGCCTCACCGAGCTGGCCTGGGTCGGCGCACACGTCCTCCTGTACCCGCTGGGCGCGCGGGCCGAGCAGCTGCAGACCGACCCGGGCTCCCGGCCCGGCCAGTCGCCGGCCGTCCGGGCGCTGTTCGCCGCCGATCCGCTGGCCGCGCGCACGCCGGTCCTGCTGGTCCACGGCCTGATCGACAACCGCTCCATCTTCGCCGTGATGCGCCGCAGCCTGCGCCGGCGCGGCTTCGCCTCCGTGTGCTCCTGGAACTACAGCCCGCTGCTGCGCGACGTCTCCCGGGCGGCGGAGGACCTGAGCGCGCACGTCGAGCGCATCTGCGCGCAGACCGGCCACGACCGCGTGCACGTGGTCGGGCACAGCCTCGGCGGGCTCATCGCGCGCTACTACGTGCAGCGGATGGGTGGCGACGAGCGCGTCGACTCCCTGGTCACCCTGGGCACGCCGCACGGCGGGTCACTGCTCGCGCACGCCCTCCCGACGCCGCTGGTCCGTCAGCTCCGGCCGGGGTCCGCGGTGCTCCGGGAGCTGGCCGAGCCGGTGGACCGGTGCGCCACCCGGATCACCGCCGTCTACAGCGACCTCGACCAGCTGGTGCTGCCGACGTCGGCCGGCCGCTGCGACCACCCGGACCTCGGCGCGCGGAACGTCCTCGTGCGGGGCGTGGGGCACATGTCGCTGCCCATCCACCGGGGCATCCTCGACGAGGTGGCGCTGACGCTCGCCGGCTCCCCGGTCGCGGGTCACGAAGCGGTACGCGCCGTCGCCTGAGCCGGCAGCCGGTCTCGATCCGTTACCTGCGGCACAGGTAGCGACACGACCCGTTCAATCCGCTGTCGCGCCCTCACTGGTCGTTACGGTTCGGTCACGGCGCTGGTACCCACCGGCGCCAACCAGTCGTCCGGAAAGGTGCGCCGTGACCGCTCCCAGTGCACCTCCGCTGCTCGGGCGGCCCGGTGTCGCGGACGGGGCCACCGGCCGGATCGAGCTGCCGGACGGCCGCCGGACCCCGGTCATCCCCGTCCCCCGCGGCACGACCGCCGCACTGGTCCGGGCCGCCGCCGCGGACGCCGAGGCCCGCGAGACCGCCGCTGTCGACGAGAGCTCCGCCACCGCCCTCGAGCCGCCCGACCCCGCCGAGACCGTTGCGCCCGCCCGCACCCCCCGCCTGGCCGCGGTCCGCCGGCTCCCCCACCCGCCCGGCCGCCGCGCCCCGATGTGGTTCGCGGCCCTGGTGATCGGCGCGCTGGTCGCCGGCGCCCCGTCGGCCCTGGGCGGCGACCCGGAGCAGGTCAGCGTCACCGCCTCCGACCTGGGCCTGGGTACCGCCCCGGACCACAGCTTCAGCGGCGGGCTCGACGACGCCGGCGTCCGCCGCGGGATCACCGAGGCCGAGGCCCAGGCCCGCCTCGGCGAACTGGCCGCCTCCCGCGCCGCCCGCCAGCCCACGACGGTCCTGCCGGTCAGCGGCCGGCTGACGACCTGCTTCTGCAAGCGCTGGGGCACCATGCACTACGGCCTGGACCTGGCCGCCCCCCTCGGCACGCCGATCTACGCGGCCTCCGACGGCGTGGTGCTCAAGGCCGGCCGCGCCTCCGGCTACGGCAACGCCGTCTACATCCAGGACGCCGACGGCAACGTGCACATCTACGGGCACATGCGCTACTACAGCGTCACGGCCGGCGACATCGTGCACGCCGGCGACCAGATCGCGAAGGTCGGCAACGAGGGCCAGTCCACCGGCCCGCACCTGCACTACGAGATCCACCGCGGGGGCATGACCGGCAAGCCCACCGACCCCAAGGTCTGGCTCGCCGACAGAGGAGTGAGTCTCTGAGCCCCTCCGGGGCTCAGAGCTTGACGAGCGGGGCGTAGCGCAGGACGAGTCGCTTGGTGCCGCCGGAGCCGAAGTCGACGGTGGCCTGGGCCTTGTCGCCCGCGCCGGTCACCTCGACCACCGTGCCGAGGCCGAAGGCGTCGTGGCTGACCCGGTCGCCGACGTCCACCGAGATGATCGGCCGGTTCCCGGCGCCGCCGCGCAGCCCGCCGGTGGACAGGCCGGTGGCCGCCACCCGCGTCTGCGCCGACTTGTAGCCGGTGGACGGGACGGGCGCCGGGTCCAGGCGCTCCCAGTGGATGGTCTCGGCCGGGATCTCGTCCAGGAACCGGGACGGCGGGTTGTAGGCCGGCTGCCCCCAGCTGGTGCGCACCGTGGCCCGGGAGATGAACAGCCGCTGCTGGGCGCGGGTGATGCCCACGTAGGCCAGCCGGCGCTCCTCCTCGAGCTCGCGGGGATCGCCGAGCGCGCGCAGGTGCGGGAAGACGCCGTCCTCCAGGCCGGTCAGGAAGACCACCGGGAACTCCAGGCCCTTGGCGGTGTGCAGCGTCATCATCGTGACCACGCCGGCGTCGTCACCGGTGACCGGGATCTGGTCGGCGTCGGCCACCAGCGAGACCTGCTCGAGGAAGTCGGTGACCGTCCCCTCCGGGTTGGCCGCCTCGAACTCGGCGGCCACCGAGATGAGCTCGTTGAGGTTGTCGACCCGGCCCTCGTCCTGCGGGTCGGTGCTCGCCTGCAGCTCGGTGAGGTAGCCGGTGCGGTCGAGGATGCTCTCCAGCAGCGCGGCCGGCCCGGAGCCGGTCTCGACGAGCTGCTCGAACTCCTCGAGCAGCGCCACGAACTCCTGGATCGACTTCAGCGAGCGGGTGGCGAGCTCGCCCACCTCGGAGCAGCGGCGCAGCGCCGAGGCGAACGGGATCCGCTCGCGGTCGGCGAAGTTCTCGATGCACGCCTCGGCCCGCTCGCCGATCCCGCGCTTGGGCGTGTTGATGACCCGGCGCAGGCTCACGATGTCGGTCGGGTTGGCCACCACCTTGAGGTAGGCCAGCGCGTCGCGGACCTCCTTGCGCTCGTAGAAGCGCACTCCGCCGACGACCTTGTAGGGCATGCCGACCCGGATGAACACCTCCTCGAACACGCGGGAGGCGTTGTTGGTCCGGTAGAAGACCGCGATGTCCTTCGGCTGGGCCGCGCCCTCGTCGACCAGCGCGTCGATCTGCTCGGCGACCCACGCCGCCTCGTCGTGCTCGTTGTCGGCGACGTAGCCCTCGATGAGCTCGCCGTCGCCGGAGTCGGTCCAGAGGTTCTTGGGACGGCGGCCGGTGTTCTTGGCGATGACCGTGTTCGCGGCCTTGAGGATGCGAGAAGTGGAGCGGTAGTTCTGCTCGAGCAGGATCGTCGTCGCCTGCGGGTAGTCGCGCTCGAACTCGTCGATGTTGCGGATCGTCGCGCCGCGGAAGGCGTAGATCGACTGGTCGGCGTCGCCGACGACGCACAGCTCGGCCATCGGGACCGGGCCGTCGCCCGTGCCGACCAGCTCGCGGACCAGCATGTACTGCGCGTGGTTGGTGTCCTGGTACTCGTCGACCAGCACGTGGCGGAACCGGCGCCGGTAGTGCTCGGCGACGTCGGGGAACGCCTGCAGCAGGTGGACGGTGTTCATGATCAGGTCGTCGAAGTCCATGGCGTGCGCCTGGCGCAGCCGCTGCTGGTACAGCGTGTAGGCCTGCGCGAGCACCTTCTCCGGCGGCGTGACCGGGGCGAAGCTCTCCTCGTCGACCAGCTCGTTCTTCAGGTTCGAGACCTGCGCGGCGAGGCTGCGGCCCGGGAAGCGCTTGGCGTCGAGATCGAGGTCCCGGGCCACCATCGTCATCAGCCGGACCGAGTCGCCCTGGTCGTAGATCGTGAACGACGACTTCAGGCCCAGCTTGGCCGACTCGGCGCGCAGGATGCGCACGCACATCGAGTGGAACGTCGACACCCACATCGCCCGGGCGCGCGGGCCGACGAGGTGCGCCACCCGCTCCTTCATCTCGCCCGCGGCCTTGTTGGTGAAGGTGATCGCGAGGATCTCGCCGGGCTGGGTGTGCCGGGCGCCGAGCAGGTAGGCGATGCGGTGCGCCAGCACCCGCGTCTTGCCCGAGCCGGCGCCGGCGACGATGAGCAGCGGGCCGCCCTCGTGGACCACTGCCTGCCGCTGGGGACCGTTGAGCCCGGCGAGCATGCGGTCCAGCTCCCGGCCCAGGGACCCGGGGGTGGAACGCTGGAGTGCGGCTGTACCGGGGAGGGCCTGCTGGACGCTGCTCATAGCCACCTCACTGTAAGCCGGACGGGTGACGCTTCCCGACCGCTGTGGCAGACTCCTCGACGTGCTCGCCACGACGATCAGCCCCCTCGCGGTTGATTTTGCCTACGGCCACCGGGTTCCGGTCGCCGTCACCGCTGGCTGAGCACAGCCGCACCAGACGCCCCGGGCCACAGGCTCCGGGGCGTTTCGTCGTTCCGGGCCGGTCCACCGAACCCCCGAAGGACGACCGATGAGCACCACCTCCTCCTCCCCCGCCGCCGTCACCGGCTCCGACGTCGACCGGATCGGCGAGCTCCGCCAGCAGATCGACGCCTGCGACGCCGCGATCATCGAGCTCGTCCAGCGGCGGCTGGCCGTCTCGCAGGAGATCGGCGTCGTCCGCAAGGCCTCCGGCGGCACCCGGCTGAACCTGGCCCGCGAGCAGCAGGTGCTCGCCCGGTTCCAGACCGCCCTCGGCGCCGACGGCGCGACGCTCGGCATGCTGCTGCTCCGGCAGGGCCGCGGACGGCTCTGAGCCGGCCGTCAGGTCAGAGCCGCCGTCGGTCAGAGCCAGGCGCGCCAGACCAGCGAGTCGTCGTCGCTGAGCGCCGCGGCCTCCAGCACGTCACCCGGGCAGCGCTCGCGCAGGTCCTCGCCGAGCGCGTGCGCCAGCTCGAGCGCCGCCTCCAGGTCCGCGGCCTCGCACTCGGTGGACGCACGCAGGGCGGCACGGTCGGGCTCGCGCCAGACCCGGAGCTCCTCGTCGCCGGGGCGCAGCCCCGCGGCGACGGTCTCGACGGTGGCGTCGTCCACGGCGGTGGTGGCCCGCAGCACGGCGTAGACGGTGTAGGTCGGCACGTGGCGAGTCTGCCGGGTCATGATGATCTCCGTGGACGACTCCCCGGATCCGGACGCGACGAGCGATCCCCTCGACGCCTTCGACCGGCACCGGAGGCTGCTGTTCTCCGTGGCCTACCAGATGCTCGGCAGCGTCGCGGACGCCGAGGACACCGTGCAGGACGCCTGGCTGCGCTGGTCGGCGGCCGACCGCGACCATGTCACGGACCCCCGCGCATACCTGGTGCAGGTGATCACCCGGCTCGCGATCGACCGGTCAGGGACGGCGCGGGCCCGGCGCGAGAGCTATGTCGGCCCGTGGCTGCCCGAGCCGCTGATCACCGGCCGCGACACGGTCGCCGCCGCCCCCGCCCCGACCGATCCCACGGACGCCGCGGAGCTCGGCGAGCAGGTGTCCATGGCCGTGCTCGTCGTCCTCGAGACCCTCACCCCCGCCGAGCGCGCGGTCTTCGTGCTGCGCGAGGTCTTCGGGCTGCCGGTGGCCGAGGTCGCCGAGGCGTTGGGCCGCACCGAGTCCGCCGTCCGGTAGATGGCGCACCGCGCGCGCGAGCACGTGCAGGCCCGCCGCCCCCGGTTCGACGCCGACCGGCGCGCGCAGCGGGAGGTCACCGAGCGGTTCCTGGCCGCGTGCGCCGGCGGGGACATGGCGGCGCTGCTCGACGTGCTGGCTCCCGACGCGGTCCTGATCAGCGACGGCGGCGGCAAGGTCTCGGCCGCGCTCCGGCCGATCACCGGCGCGGACAAGGTGGCCCGCTTCTCGCTCGGCATCGCCGCGCAGGGCCTGGCGCTGCCCGATCTCCGGATCGAGATCCTCGACGTCAACGGCGCGCCGGCGGTCGTCGTCTGGTCCGCGGACGAGCCGGAGCTGACGATGTCGCTGGTGGTGGCGGGCGGCCGCGTCGAGCAGGTGCTGGTGGTGCGCAACCCCGACAAGCTGTCCGGCCTGGCTTCCCACCAGATGGCACACGACGTGATCTGGCGCACCTCTTCCCGTCCTCCACGGGCAGCCGGTCCCGGCGCTCGGTAACATTCGGATCACGTCGGCGCGCGCGACCACGGCCGGTGCTACTCCCCCGACCGGGCTCCCAGGGATGCGAGGCGTGCATGTCGGCAGTCGAGGCGGCGCTCCTCACGGTGCCGATCGACTTCCAGCTGCTGTTCGGTGCCCTGCCCACGGCGTTCCTGGTGATGGACCCGGATCTCGTCATCGTCGACGCCAACGCCGCCTACCTCGAGCTCCTCGGGCGCCGGCGGGACGAGCTCGTCGGCGGGCCGGTCTTCGAGGCGTTCCCACCAGCACCGGACGCGCTCGACGAGGACGGCCGCAACCCGGTCCAGGCCTCCTTCGAGCGGGCACGCGACACCGGCCAGCTCGATCCGATGCCGATCGCTAAGTACGACGTGCTGGACCCCGCCACCGGCGAGCTCGGCGAGCGCTTCTGGTCCTTGATCAGCGCTCCGGTGCTCGATCCGGACGGCCGCACCGCACTGGTCCTGCAGCGCGTGGAGGACGTGACGGCCTACGTCCGGGAACGGTCGGCCCTGCGGTCCGGGCCGCCGCCCGGCCGGGACGGCCGCGCCCTCGAGGCCGTGGAGGCCGACCTGTACGCCCGCGTGCGGGAGCTGGCGGCGGCCCAGGAGGCCCGCGACACCGCCGCCCGACGCCTGTCCAGCCTCGCCGAGGTGGCGCTGCAGCTGACGACGGCCGAGACGGTCGAGGACCTCGAGCGCATCGTGGTCAGCCGGGGGCTGGCCGTCCTCGGCGCGGACGGCGGCGGGATCATCTCCCCCGACGGGCGCGGGGGCTGGCGGGCGACGCTCAGCGCGGCCCTCGGGGAGCAGGTGCAGCTCGGCTACGGGAACGTGCCCTACGACAGCCCGCTCCCCGCACCGTGGGTGGCGCGCACCGGACGGGAGCTGCTCCTCCCCACCGAGAAGTCGGGGCTGGCGTTCGACGACTCGATGAGCGACGTCTACACCGACATCGGCCGGTACGGCTGGGCCTTCCTCCCGCTGACCGTCAGCGAGACCTGCGTCGGCAGCCTGGCGGTGGCGTGGGCCGAGGAGCACCCGTTCAGCGGTGACGAGCTGGAGCTTCTCCGGGTGTTCGCCGCCCAGTGCGCGCAGGTGCTGGTGCGGATCCGGGCGACGGCGGCGCAGCGTGCGGCGGCGGTCGCGGCGCAGGTGATGTCCGAGACGCTGCAGCGCAGCCTGCTCCAGCAGCCGCCGACGACGGGCTCCCTGCAGCTGGCGGTGCGGTACCAGCCCGCGTCCCAGGGCGCCCACGTCGGCGGGGACTGGTACGACGCGTTCGTCACGACCCGTGGCGCCACCATGCTCGTCGTCGGTGACGTGACCGGTCACGACGTGGAGGCCGCGGCCACCATGGGACAGCTGCGGAACCTGCTGCGCGGCATGGCCTACGACTCCGACGACAGCCCGGCCGCGCTGCTCGCCCGGCTCGACGCGGCCATGGACGGGCTGCACGTGGGCGCGCTGGCGACCGCGGTGCTGGGGCGGCTCGAGCAGTCCGGCTCGGCGCAGCGACCGACCTGGCGGCTGCGCTGGTCCAGTGCCGGCCACCTCCCACCGCTGCTGCGCCACGCGGACGGGACCGTCGAGGTCCTGGACGGCCGACCCGAGCTGCTCCTGGGCCTGGACCCCCAGGCGCGCCGCAGCGAGCGCGTGCTCGACCTGGAGCCCGGCAGCACCGTCCTGCTCTACAGCGACGGCCTGGTCGAGACCCGGACCGCCGACCTCGACGAGGGCATCGGCCGGCTCGCGGACGCCCTCGCCCGGCACGGGGACCTCGCACCGGAGGAGCTGTGCGACCGCATCCTGGCCGACGTGGCGCCCGGAGCGAACGACGACGACATCGCGCTGCTGGCCCTGCGGCCCGGTACCGACCCGAGCTGACCCTGGAGCGCCCATGACCGGACCCCTGCCCGCCACGCACGTCGAGCGGGTGCTCTGCGTCCTGGCGCATCCCGACGACGTCGACTTCGGCTCCGCCGGGACGGTGGCGACCTGGACGGCCGCCGGCACCGAGGTCACCTACTGCATCGTGACCGACGGCGACGCCGGCGGGTTCGACGAGACGCCGCGCGACCAGATGGGCCCGCTGCGGCGGGCCGAGCAGCGCGCCGCCGCCAAGGAGGTCGGGGTCGAGGACGTCCGCTTCCTCGGCTATCCCGACGGCCGGCTGGAGCCGACGCTCGACCTGCGCCGCGCCATCAGCCGGGTGATCCGGCAGGTGCGTCCGCAGCGGGTGCTCACCAGCTCGCCCGAGCGGTTCTGGGAGCGCATCGGCGCCAGCCACCCCGACCACATGACCGTCGGCGAGACGACGCTGCGGGCGGTCTACCCCGACGCCCGCAACCCGTTCGCCTTCCCCGAACTGCTCGCCGACGAGGGGTTGGAGGCCTGGACGGTGCCCGAGGTGTGGCTGGGCGCCAGCCCGCGCGCCGACCACGCCGTCGACGTCACCGACGTCGTCGACCGCAAGTTCGCCGCGCTCCGGTCGCACGTCACCCAGGTGAGCCACCAGCCCGCGGGGCAGCTCGAGGAGTTCGTCGGCGGGTGGATGCGGCAGACGGCGCAGCGGTTCGGCCTCCCGGAGGGCCGCCTGGCCGAGGCCTTCCACGTGGTCCACACCGCCTGACCGCTCAGATCCGGCCGGCCCGGCGGTCCCTTCCCCGACAGGACGGCGAGGAGGCGGCATGGGTCAGGTGGAGCGCATCGCGGCGGCGGTGACCGAGGCGGTGACCGAGGGGCAGGTGCCCGGCGCGGCCTGGCGGGTGGACCGGCACGGCGAGGTGCTGTCCCGGGGCGCGGCGGGCGACGGGATCGACCCGGAGACGGTCTTCCGCCTGTCCTCGACGACGAAGCCGATCGTCGCCGCGGCCGCCATGGCGCTGGTCGACGACGGCCTGCTCGAGCTGGACCAGCCGGTCGACGAGCTGCTGCCGGAGCTCGCCGACCGGCGGGTCCTCCTCGACCCGACCGACGCGGCCGCCGGCACGGTGCCCGCCGCCCGGTCGATCAGCGTGCGGGACGTGCTCACCTTCCGGCTCGGGCTGGGGCTGGACTTCACGGGGCCGTGGCCCTCCCCCACGATGACCGCCCTCGCCGGGGCCGGGCTGCCCGTCGGTCCGCCGGCACCGCAGGCCGCTCCACCGCCGGACGAGTGGCTGCGGCTGCTCGGCACCGTCCCGCTGGCCGCCCAGCCCGGCGAGCGCTGGCTCTACCACCTGGGCGCCGGCGTCCTGGGCGTGCTGATCGCCCGCGCCGCCGGCCGGCTGCTGCCCGAGGTCCTCGCCGAGCGGGTGCTCGGACCGCTGGGCATGGACGGCACCGGCTTCGGGGTGCCACCGTCGGCCCGCGACCGGCTGGGTCCGCACTGGACCCCGCCCGGCCCCGACGGCCGGCGGGAGGTCTACGACGCCGCCGACGGCCAGTGGGCCCGGCCGCCCGCCTTCCCCGACGGCGGCGACGGGCTGGTGTCCACCGTCGACGACGTGGCCGCCTTCGCGCGGATGCTGCAGACCGGCGGATGCGCTCCGGACGGGCGTCGCGTGCTGACCGGGGACGCCGTGCGCGCGATGACCACCGAGCAGGTGGGCCCGGTCGACGACGAGGGTGGCGGCTGGGGGCTGGGCATCGGCGTGCGGATCACCGACGAGCCCGGTGGCCGGCACGCCGGCTCCTACGGCTGGGACGGCGGCCTCGGCAGCTCGTGGTGGACCGACCCGGTCACCGGGGTGACCGCCGTGCTGCTCACCAACCAGATGTGGGCCTCCCCGCAGCCCCCGCCGCTGTTCGACGCGTTCCGCTCCGCCGCATTCACAACAACCGGTTGGTCGCCGCCCAGCGGGTGAGCTCGTTGCGGTTGGACAGCTGGAGCTTGCGCAGCACGTTCGAGGCGTGCGACTCCACGGTCTTCACCGAGATGAACAGCCGCGAGCCGATCTCCCGGTAGGTGTAGCCGCGGGCGAGCAGCTGCATGACCTCGCGCTCGCGGGCGCTGAGCAGGTCCAGGCCGGGGTCGGTCGCCTCCTCCGCGGGAACGGGCGCGGCACCGGCGGCGGAGAAGGCGTCCAGCACGAACCCGGCCAGCCGGGGGCTGAAGACGACGTCGCCGTCGGCCACCCGCCGCACGGCGTCGAGCAGGTCGGGGCCGGAGATCGTCTTGGTGACGTAGCCCTTGGCGCCCGCCCGGATCACGGCGATGACGTCCTCCGCCGCGTCGGACACCGAGAGCGCCAGCCACTTCACGTCCGGCAGCTCGGCGCGCAGCGTCTCGAGTACGGCGCGGCCACCGCCCCCGGGCAGGTGCACGTCGAGCAGGACGACGTCGGGGCGGGTGGCGCGGATGCCCTCCACGGCGGTCGGCACGTCCGGCGCCTCGCCCACGAAGTCGACGTCGTCGCCGAGCTCCGCGCGCACGCCGGCGCGCACCATCGCGTGGTCGTCGACCAGGAACACCCGCGTCATGAGGTCCCCACCGGCAGTTCGAGCTCCACTTCGGTCCCCTCTCCGGGGGCGGAGCGGATGTGCGCCGTCCCGCCCAGGCGTGTGATGCGGCCGGTCACCGAGTCGCGCAGGCCGCGCCGGTCCGACGGCACCGCGTCGGCGTCGAAGCCCACCCCGCGGTCGCGCACGAACACCGACACCCGCTGCGGCGTGACCTCGGTGTACAGGTCCGCGGCGGTCACCCCCGAGTGCTTGGCCACGTTGACCAGCGCCTCGCGGGTGGCCGCACCGAGCGCGGCCAGCGCGTCGTCGACCGGGGCGTCGCCGACGACGACGTGGTCGACGACGAGGGCGTGGTCGCTCTCCACCTCGGCCACCATGGCCGCCACCAGGCCGGCCCAGGTGCCGCCCTCGCGGACGACCTTCGGGTCGTAGAGCCAGGCGCGCAGCTCCCGCTCCTGGCTGCGGGCCAGCCGGCTGACCGCCTGCTGGTCCTCGGCGTGCCGCTGGATCAGCGCGAGGGTCTGCAGCACCGAGTCGTGCAGGTGGGCGGCGACCGCGGCGCGCTCCTCCGAGCGGATCCGGGCCGCGCGCTCCTCGTCGCGGGAGTCGAGCAGCCGCCGCCACAGCGGGGCGGTGGCCAGGACCAGGCCGGTGAGCAGCACCAGGGTGGCGGCGAACCCGTTGCGGGCGTTGGCCAGCTGCCCCGTCGTCGCCAGGAGGAAGACCAGCCCGGCGCCGGCCAGCAGCACGCCTCCGGCCAGGGTCCAGCGGGTTCCGGCGACGGCGAGCGTGCGATCGGTGTCCAGCTGCCGCCAGATGACCGCCAGCCCTGCCCCGACCAGCACCAGCGGCAGGACGACGTCGGAGCTCGTCCAGCGGGTCAGCTGGCCGAGCAGGCTGGCCGCGACCAGGCCGAGGACCACGGTGGCGATCCACTGGCGGGCGCCGCTCGGCCGCCAGCCGGGGATCGGCGGCGGCGCGTCGTGCTCGTCGCCGGGCGCGGCCACCGGCATGGTCAACCACAGCAGCCCGTAGGCGACGATGCCGATGCCCGTCGTCGCGAGGAGGGCGAAGGCCACCCGCACCACCAGCGGGTCCTGCCGCAGGTGGGTGGCCGTGCCCGCCGCGACCCCGGCGATGGCCCGCCCCGACCGCGGGCGCACCAGCGGCGGGCGCCGCGGTGGTGCGGACAGGGTGGTGGTCACGCCGGGAATCGTCGCACCGCGTCGTGGGCGACCGGTACCGGTGATCACCCCCGGAGAGGAACCAGGGTCGGTTGGGGGCCTTCCCTGATGGTCCAGGGACGCGACGGTCGGCAGTCTCGGTGCCATGACATCGGCAACCCCTCCTCCGCCACCGGCGCCGCCGCTCGAGCCGCCGGCCTGGCAACCGCCTCCGCCGCCCCCCGGCCCCGTCGACCGCCCCCAGCTGCGCCGCAGTCGCAGCGACAAGGTGATCGGGGGCGTCGGCGGGGGGCTGGCCGAGTACAGCGGCATCGATGCGCTGCTGTGGCGGGTCGGCTTCGTCGCGCTGGCGCTCGCCGGCGGCACCGGCGTCCTCGTCTACCTGCTGCTGTGGCTGCTCATGCCTGCCGACGCCGGCCGGGCGGGCGCCGAGGCGGCGACGCCCCGCCCGCCGGCGGGGCCGCGCTCCCCGGTGCCGGGCATGACCCTCGCCGGCGTGCTCATCGTGGTCGGCGCGCTGGCCCTGGTCGCCCGGTTCACCGACCTCGACCTCGACGCCACCGTCTTCCTCGGCGGCGGGCTGCTCGTCGTCGGCGCCGGGCTCGTCGCCGCGTCGTTCACGGGGGGCCGCACCGCCCGCGGCGGGCTCATCGCGCTCGGCGCCGTCCTCTCGCTGGCGCTGATCGCCGCGGAGTCGGTGCCGTGGGACAAGGCCGGGGGCGGGTTCGGTGACCGCACCTTCGCGCCCAGCAGCGCCGCCGAGGTGCGCCCGGTCTACGAGGGCGGGGTCGGCGACATGACCGTCGACCTGTCCGACGTCGACGTCAGCGACCTGGACGGGCCGATCCGCACGAGAGTCGACCACGGGCTCGGCGACGTCGAGATCGTCCTGCCCCGCGACGCCGACGTGCAGGTGACCGTCGACTCCGGGATGGGTGAGGTGAGCATCTTCGGCCGCGACGGGCTCACCGACGGCACGTTCGACGGCACCGGAACCGGCTCGTGGGTCGGCGACGACGAGTTCGAGATCATCCTGGACGTCGACGCCGGCGTCGGGAACGTGGAGGTGACCCGTGGCTGACTGGCAAGCAGTGACCCCGCTGGAGACCGAGGACGGCACACCTCCGCGTCGCCGCCCCGACCTCGGCGCCCTGATCCCCGGGCTGGTGTTCATCGCCCTGGCGATCGTGCTCATGTCGCCGGCGGACCTGCCGGAGGAGCTGTTCGACGGCGTGCTGGCGTGGATCGTGGTGATCGTCGCCGGGATCGCGCTGATGGTGAGCGAGCTGCGCCGGTCGCGCCGCCGCCGCTGAGGATCCGCTCGTCCGCGGACGGGCAGGGTCGAGGGCCCGGGGAGCGATCCGCTCCCCGGGCCCTCGCCGCGTCGCGGGAACCAGGTCCGGCGCCCGGGCGTCGAGCAGGCATGCGCCGCCTCGTGCTGCTCCTCGCCGGAGTGCTGGTGCTCGCCGGCTGCGGGACGGACTCCGCCTCGGACGATCCCGACGTCACCGGCGAGTGGCAGCTGACGTCCGGGACGGCCCTCGGCGCGGAGCTGCCCATCCCTCCCGGAACGACCGCCACCCTGGCGCTCTCGGGCGGGAAGGCGGACGGGGTGGCGTTCTGCAACCGCTTCTTCGCCTCCTACGAGCTGGACGGGGCGACCTTCTCGATCGGCGACATCGGCCAGACGGAGATGGGCTGCGAGCCGGACGTGATGTCCGCCGAGAGCACCTACCTGGCCGCGCTGGCCGCCGTCGACACCGCGGTGCTGGACGGCGCCGACCTGCTGCTCACCGGTGCGGGCGTCGAACTGCGGTTCGGGCCGGTCCCGGCCGTGCCGGACAGCCCGCTCGAGGGCGCCCGCTGGCTGCTCGAGTCGCTGGTCGACGGGGAGACGGCGTCGTCGACGACCGGGGACCCCGCCGTCCTGGTGCTGGGCGCCGACCGCCGGGCCGAGGCGACCACCGGCTGCCGAACGCTCACCGCCACCTGGCTGCTCGAGGACGAGGCGCTGGTCCTCGACGACCTGCTCCCCGACGGCGCGGCGTGCCCGCCGGACCTGGTGGGCCAGGACGCGCACGTCACCGCCGTGCTGCAGGCCGGTCCCGCCGTCGAGATCACCGAGGACCGGCTGACCCTCACCGCTCCCGACGGGCGCGGCCTGGTCTACCGGGCCGGGTGACTCACTCCCACTCGATGGTGCCCGGCGGCTTGCTGGTGACGTCCAGGGTGACCCGGTTGACCTCGGCCACCTCGTTGGTGATCCGCGTGGAGATCTTCGCCAGCACGTCGTAGGGCAGCCGGGTCCAGTCCGCGGTCATGGCGTCCTCGCTGGACACCGGCCGCAGCACGATCGGGTGCCCGTAGGTGCGGCCGTCGCCCTGCACGCCGACCGAACGCACGTCGGCCAGCAGCACGACCGGGCACTGCCAGATCTCGCGGTCCAGCTTGGCCGCGCTGAGCTCGGCGCGGACGATCGCGTCGGCCTTGCGCAGGATGTCCAGCCGCTCCTGGGTCACCTCGCCGACGATCCGGATGCCGAGGCCCGGGCCCGGGAAGGGCTGGCGCCACACCATCGACTCGGGCAGCCCGAGCTGGATGCCGACCTCGCGCACCTCGTCCTTGAACAGGGTGCGCAGCGGCTCCACGAGGGTGAACTGCAGGTCCTCGGGCAGGCCGCCGACGTTGTGGTGGCTCTTGATGTTCGCCGTCCCGGAGCCGCCGCCGGACTCGACGACGTCGGGGTAGAGCGTGCCCTGGACGAGGAAGTCGGCCTGGTCGCCGTGCTCCTTCGCGTCACCGACGACGTCGAGCGCCGCCTGCTCGAAGACGCGGATGAACTCGCGGCCGATGATCTTCCGCTTCTGCTCGGGGTCGGACACCCCGGCCAGCGCGTCCAGGAACTGCTCGCGGGCGTCGACCACCCGCAGGTCGATCCCGGTGATCGCGACGAAGTCCCGCTCGATCTGCTCGGTCTCACCCTCGCGCATCAACCCGTGGTCGACGTAGACGCAGGTGAGCCGGTCACCGATGGCGCGCTGCACGAGCGCGGCGGCGACGGCGGAGTCCACCCCACCGGACAGCGCGCACAGCGCCCGGCCCTCGCCGACCTGGGTGCGGATCCGCTCGACCTGCTCCTCGACCATGTTGGCCATCGTCCAGGTGGGCTCGAGGCCGGCGATGTCGAAGAGGAAGTGCTCGAGCACGGTCTGCCCGTGCGCGGTGTGCCGCACCTCGGGGTGGAACTGGACCCCGGCGAGCCTGCGGTCGACGTCCTCGAACGCCGCGACCGGGGCGCCGGTGGAGGTCGCGGTGACGGTGAACCCGGGTGGGGCGGCGCTGACGGCGTCCCCGTGGCTCATCCAGACGTTCTGCTCCAGCGGCAGGTCGCCGAACAGCCGGCCCCCGGTCGTGACGGTCAGCGGGGTGCCGCCGTACTCGCGGTCGCCGGTGCGGGCCACGGTGCCGCCGAGCGAGGCGGCCATGGCCTGGAACCCGTAGCAGATGCCGAAGGCCGGGACGCCGGACTCGAACAAGGTCGGGTCGACCTGCGGGGCCTCCGGCGCGTACACGCTGGAGGGCCCGCCGGACAGGACGATCGCCGCCGGCTTGCGGGCGACGATCTCCTCGGCCGGGACCTCGCAGGAGACGATCTCGGAGTAGACCCCGGCCTCCCGGATCCGCCGGGCGATCAGCTGCGCGTACTGGGCGCCGAAGTCGACGACGAGGACGGTCGGGAAGTCCATCAGTCCTCGGACCCACCGATCACGAGGTCCACGCGCTGGAACTCCTTGAGGTCGCGGTAGCCGGTCTTGGCCATCGTGCGGGCCAGCGCACCGAAGAGATTGGTCCGGCCGTCGGCCGACTCCGCCGCCCCGTGCAGCACGTCGTGCAGCGATCCCACCGGCTCGACCGGGGCCGACGTCGTCCCGCGCGGCAGCCGCGGGTGCGCCGCCACCGAGTCCCACCAGATGCCGCCGCCGGGCGCCTCCGCCGCGACCCGCAGCGGCTCGCCGAGCTGGACGGCGTCGGCACCGCAGGCCAGCGCGCGGGCGATCGCCCCGCTGGTCTCGATCCGGCCGTTGGCGATGACGTGCACGTAGCGGCCGCCGGTCTCGTCCAGGTAGTCCCGCCGGGCCGCGGCGGCGTCGGCGATCGCGCTGGCCAGCGGCACGCGGATGCCCATGACGGCGTCGGTCGTGGAGAAGCTGTCGGCGCCGACGCCGACGATGACGCCGGCCGCTCCGGTGCGCATGAGGTGCAGCGCGGTCGTGTAGTTCGCCGCGCCGCCCACGATCACCGGGACGTCGAGGTCGGCGATGAACTCCTTGAGGTTGAGGGCGTCACCGTTGCTGGTCACGTGCTCGGCCGAGACGATCGTGCCCTGGATGACCAGCAGGTCGACGCCGGCGGCGAGCACCGTCGGCGCGAGCTGCACGGTGTGCTGCGGCGAGACGCGGACGGCGGTGGTGACGCCGGCGTCGCGCATCTCCCGGATCCGGTCGGCGATGAGCTCGGGCCGCACCGGCTCGGCGTAGACCTGCTGGAGCAGCGCCACCGGGGGCGCCCCACCGTCGGCGGCCTCGCGCAGCTTCCGGTAGACCGGCAGCGGGTCCTCGTAGCGGGCCCACAGACCCTCGGCGTTGAGCACGCCCAGGCCGCCGGCCTCCCCCACGGCGATCGCCGCCGCCGGGCTGACCACGGCGTCCGACGGGCTGGTGACCAGCGGGATGCCGAAGCGGAAGGCGTCGATCTGCCAGGCGGTCGAGACGTCGTCGACGTCGCGGGTGCGCCGGGAGGGGACGATCGAGACCTCGTCGAGGTCGTAGCCGCGGCGGGCGAAGCGGTTGAGCCCGATCTCGACGGTGTCGCGTGCGCTCATGGTCAGCGCCCCCGGTAGTTCGGGGCTTCGACGGTCATCTGGATGTCGTGCGGGTGGCTCTCGACCAGCCCGGCCGACGTGATGCGGGTCAGCTGTCCGCGCTCCTTGAGGTCGTCGATGGTGGCGGCGCCCGCGTAGCCCATGGAGGCCTGCAGCCCGCCGACGAGCTGGTGGGCGACGCCGGAGAGCGCGCCCCGGTAGGGCACCTGGCCCTCGATGCCCTCGGGGACGAGCTTGTCGTCGGAGAGGACGTCGTCGGCGAAGTACCGGTCGCGGCTGAACGACTGGCTGCCGCGCTTCTGCATCGCGCCCAGCGAGCCCATGCCGCGGTAGGTCTTGTACTGCTTGCCGTTCATGAAGACCAGCTCGCCCGGCGCCTCCTCGACGCCGGCGAAGAGGCCACCGATCATCACGGTGTCCGCACCCGCGACCAGGGCCTTGGCGATGTCGCCGGAGTACTGCAGGCCGCCGTCGGCGATGACGGGGACGCCGGCCGGACCGGCGGCGAGCCAGGCCTCGTAGATGGCGCTGACCTGCGGGACGCCGACGCCGGCGACCACGCGGGTGGTGCAGATGGAGCCGGGCCCGACGCCGACCTTGACCGCGTCGGCACCGGCGTCGATGAGCGCCTGCGCGCCCGCGCGGGTGGCGATGTTGCCGCCGACGACCTCGATGCCGTCGTCACCACCGAAGTCCTTCTTGACCCGGGCGACCATCTCGAGCACCGCGCGCTGGTGGCCGTGCGCGGTGTCGACGACGAGCACGTCGACGCCGGCGTCGACCAGCAGGCCGGCCCGCTTGTAGGCGTCCTCGCCCACGCCGAGGGCGGCGCCGACGACGAGGCGGCCGTTGGCGTCCTTGGTGGAGAGCGGGTACTGGTCGCGCTTGACGAAGTCCTTGACGGTGATCAGCCCGCGCAGCCGGCCGGCCTCGTCGACCAGCGGCAGCTTCTCGACCTTGTGCTTGGAGAGCAGCTGCAGGGCCGTGTCGGCGTCGACGCCGACCGGGGCGGTGATCAGCGGCATCGGGGTCATGACGTCGCGGACGAGGCGGCTGTAGTCGGTCTCGAACCGCATGTCCCGGTTGGTGACGATGCCGACCAGCACGCCGTCGGCGTCGACGACCGGGGCGCCGGAGATGCGGTACCGCGCGGAGAGCGCGTCGACCTCGGCGAGGGTGTTCTCGGGCGAGCAGGTGACCGGGTTGGTGACCATGCCGGCCTCGGAGCGCTTCACCAGGTCGGCCTGGCTGGCCTGGTCCTCGGCGGAGAGGTTGCGGTGCAGCACGCCCATGCCGCCGACGCGCGCCATGGCGATCGCCATGCGCGACTCGGTGACGGTGTCCATGGCGCTGGACAGCAGCGGCACGGCGAGCCGGATGCGCCGGGTCACCCGGCTGCTGGTGTCCACCTCGGCGGGGACGACGTCGGAGGCGCCGGGTACCAGCAGCACGTCGTCGTAGGTCAGTCCGAGCGGGGCAAACTTCGCCGGCAGCTCGGGCACGTAATCGGGCTGCATGTGGGCCGCCACCCCTCCACCATCGGGAACGGACTCCGGCCGGCACCCCGACCGGGCGCAGGAAGTCCAGGCTCGATCGTAGGCGGCACCGCCGGGCGGGCGGTGCTCCGCCTGCCAGGCGGCTACCGTTGGCCTCGTGTCTGCGTTCGACGACGGCTCCGGCCTCGACTTCGGGGCCCACGACCCGGACTTCGGTCCGGGCGACGGGGGTCCGCCGCCCTTGACCATCGAGGAGCGCGCCGGCGTCCTCGACGACCTCGCCGAGCTCGAGGTGTTCCGCACGTTGCTGGAGCCCACGGGCGTCAAGGGCATCGTCGTCGACTGCCCCGACTGCGACGAGGAGCACCACGTCGACTGGCCGCTCATGCAGGCCAACCTGCGCCAGCTCCTCGACGAGGGGCAGACCGGCCGGCACGAGCCGCCGTTCGACCCCGACCCCGACGACTACGTCAGCTGGGACTACGCCAGCGGCTACGCCGACGGCGTGGCCGCGGCCGCCGCCCGCGAGGAGTGACCCCCACCCGGCATGATCACGCCGAGTGGGGCCGTGACACTGCGATCCTCCGGATCGCACCGCGACCACGTGCCGTACCCCTGCTGAGCTGAGCGCGTCCATCACGCCTGCGCGGGACCCTCCGGGCCCCACTCGGCGCGATCACGCTCTCAGGACATGACCCCCCGGCGGAAGCCGATGGCGACGGCCTCGGCGCGGTCCTTGGCGCCGAGCTTGCGGAACAACCGGCGGGCGTGGGTCTTGATCGTGTCCTCGGACAGGTAGAGCTCGCGGCCGATCTGGGCGTTGCTCTTGCCCTGGCTCATGCCGGTGAGCACCTGCATCTCGCGCATCGACAGCGCGGCGGGGGGCGCGGCGTCCCGGACGGTCGAGCGCACCGTGGTCGGGGCGGAGCCCGCCAGTGGGGCGGCGCCGCTCCACGCCGACGCGCTGACCAGCGAGCCGTTGCCGTTGTGCTGCTGCGGGATGCGGGCGCCCTCGGGACGCAGACCGACGCGGGACAGGCCCAGGCCCATCTCGATGGGGCTGGCGTCCCAGCGCAGGTAGCCGCGTGCACCGAAGGCGACGGCCGCGCGGACGCTCTCGGCGTCGTCCGGCGCTCCGAGCACCAGCACCGGCAGGCCGGGGTGGGCGCGCAGCGCCTGGGTGGCGGCGGTCAGCCCGGTGTCGACGGCGCGCTGCGTGCCGACGATGAGGACGTCGGGGGTGCGGGTGTCCAGCCGCGACATCAGCGAGGCGGGGTCACCCACCACCTCGACCCGGCCGACGAAGGACAGTGCGACCAGCCGCGAGGCGACGTCGTCCCGGACCCGGCGGCGCTCGTCGTACACCCACACGGTCGCACCGGGGTTGCCGGTGGCGCGCATCCTGTCGTCGATCAAGGCCTGCTCCTCGCTCCGCCCGGCGGTCGGTGCCGGGTCCGTACCGGCCGGGGCTGACCCCGGCCGGGTTCCGCTCGGGCGGGGGCTCCCCGTCCGGGGAACCCCGCGCCTCCGCGCTGCGCGCACCGGATCCGGGCTGGTCCCCCTCCCGTTTCCGGTACGACGCTGTTCCACCTTGAGCGCCTTCCGAGGCGGGCAACAGCACCCCTCACCCCCGGGGGTGAGGGCCACGGACGGGTGGTTCGCGCGAAAAGTTGCGATCACGACGTGTTTGACCATCCAGGGCCTCGGGCACCGGCCCCTTGCAGCCGGACAGTCCTCCGGCTCGATCGACGCCTGGAGGAGACATGGCCGACATCCGCAGACTCCCGACTCCCGTAGCCGAGGTCTGGGACTGGCAGCTCCACGGTTCTTGCCGTGGCGAGAACACGTCCCTCTTCTTCCACCCCGACGGTGAACGCGGGCCCGCCCGGGCTCGTCGTCAGGCCGCGGCCAAGGCCGTCTGCGGGCGGTGCCCCGTCCTCGACGCCTGCCTCAAGCACGCACTCTCGGTGCGCGAGCCCTACGGGGTCTGGGGCGGGATGAGCGAGGAGGAGCGGGCCCGGCTGATCGCCGCCGAGCCGGCTGCCGTCGCCGCCGGGGTCTAGCCGGCACCCCACGAACGCCGAGAGGGCCCGGTCCAGGATTCCTGGACCGGGCCCTCTCGCGTGCTCGGTGCGGTGCGGGACGGCGTCCTCCCTCACCGCAGCGCGTCCTCCCTCACGGTGTGCGGTGAGGGAGGACGCGCTGGGATCAGGTCACCTGATCCCAGCGGGGCTCAGGTCAGTGCGAGTGACCGTGGCCGCCGTGCGAGTGGCCGTGGGTGTGGTTCCCACCGTCGTGCTCGTCGTCCTCCTCCGGCGCCTCGACGACGGCGGAGTCGGTGGTCAGGATCATCGCCGCGATCGAGACGGCGTTCTCCAGCGCGGCCTTCGTGACCTTGACCGGGTCGATGACGCCCTGCGCGGAGAGGTCGCCGTACTCGCCGGTCGCGGCGTTGAAGCCCTGCCCCTTGCCGGCCTCGCGGATCTTGCTGACGACGACGCGGCCCTCGAAGCCGGCGTTTTCCGCGATCTGCACCGCGGGGGCGTCCAGGGCGGTGCGGACGGCGCGGGCACCGGTCAGCTCGTCACCCTCGAGGGACAGCGCGTCGACCGCCTCGGCCGCGTGCACCAGAGCCGAGCCACCGCCGGGGATGACCCCCTCCTCGACCGCCGCGCGGGTGGCCGCGATGGCGTCCTCGATGCGGTGCTTGCGCTCCTTGAGCTCCACCTCGGTGGCAGCGCCGACGCGGATGACGCCGATGCCACCGGCGAGCTTGGCGAGCCGCTCGGCCAGCTTCTCGCGGTCCCAGTCGGAATCGGTGTTCTCGATGTCGCGACGGATCTGGGCCACCCGGTCGGCGATCGTGTCGGAGGCACCGCCGCCGTCGACGATCGTGGTGGTGTCCTTGGTGACGGTGACCCGACGCGCGGTACCGAGCACCTCCAGGCCGACGGACTCCAGCGACAGGCCGACGTCCTCGCTGACGACCTGCGCGCCGGTGACGACGGCGAGGTCGGTCATGAACGCGGTGCGGCGGTCACCGAAGTAGGGCGACTTGACCGCGACGACCTTGATCGTCTTGCGGATCGAGTTGACGACGAGGGTCGAGAGCGCCTCGCCCTCGACGTCCTCGGCGACGATCAGCAGCGGGCGCGCACCGGCGCCGAGCACCTTCTCCAGCAGCGGGAGCAGGGTCGCCAGGGCGCCGATCTTGCCGTTGACCAGCAGCACGAGGGTGTCGTCCAGGACGGCCTCCATGGCCTCCTGGTCGGTGACGAAGTACGGCGAGAGGTAGCCCTTGTCGAACTGCACGCCCTCGGTGACGTCCAGGTCGGTCTCGAGGGTGTTGCTCTCCTCGACCGTGATGACGCCGTCCTTGCCGACCCGCTCCATGGCCTCGCCGATGAGCTCGCCGACGGTGGCGTCCTGGGCGGAGATGGTGGCGACGCCGGAGATCGCGGCGCGGTCCACGACCGGGATCGCGGCGGCGTCCAGCGCGCCGTGCACGGCCTCGAGGGCGGCGCGCATGCCCCGGCCCAGCGCCATCGGGTTGGCCCCGGCCGCGACGTTGCGCATGCCCTCGTGGACCAGCGCCTGGGCCAGCACCGTGGCGGTCGTGGTGCCGTCGCCGGCGACGTCGTTGGTCTTGGTGGCGACGGCCTTGGCGAGCTGGGCCCCGAGGTTCTCGAAGGGGTCCTCGAGGTCGATCTCGCGGGCGATGGTCACGCCGTCGTTGGTGATGGTGGGCGCACCGAACTTCTTGTCGATGACCACGTTGCGGCCGCGCGGGCCGATGGTCACGCGCACGGCGTCGGCGAGCTTGTCGACGCCGCGCTCGAGGCCGCGCCGGGCGTCCTCGTTGAACTTGATGATCTTGGCCATGAAGGAGCCTCTCGATCAGTGGGTGGGTCGGGCGGGTACGAGGCACCCGAAAAGACGACCGCCCCGGGACCCGAGTTCGGGTCGCCCGGGGCGGTCGGAGTGCTGGTGGAGCCGGTGACTAGGAGGTCACTTCTCCACGACGGCGAGCAGGTCGCGCGCCGAGAGGACCAGGTAGTCCTGACCGGCGTACTTGACCTCGGTGCCGCCGTACTTCGAGTAGATGACGACGTCACCCACGTTCACGTCGAGCGGGACGCGGTTGCCGTTGTCGTCGATGCGGCCGGGGCCGACGGCGACGACGGTGCCCTCCTGGGGCTTCTCCTTGGCGGTGTCCGGGATGACCAGGCCGGAGGCCGTGGTGGTCTCGGCCTCGTTGGCCTGGACCACGACGCGGTCCTCGAGCGGCTTGATGTTGACCTTGGTAGCGGTCGTCACGATGTGGCGCCCCCTTCGGTGTAGGACGGCAGGTGGCAGGTGCTGGTGGTGCTGATGCTGTGGCACGGGATCCGGGCACCCGCCGTCGCGGGGGTCGGGCGCCAGCCCGTGTCGGTTGGCACTCTACCTACGAGAGTGCCAGCCGTTCAACCCGGTCCCCGGGGTGGGTGACGGCGGAGCGGCTCGGTCCGTGCGCCACGCTGTGCCCGTGGACCCGGACACCGACGCGCAGGCCGCCGAGACGGTGCGCCAGCTGCGCGCCCTGGCCACGCCCGAGGGCGCGGCGGCCCTGACCCGGGCCGGGGCGCTGCTCGACGCCGGGACCGATGCGGTCGCCGGCCTGACGCGGCTGCGCGCCGAGGTCGGCGCGGACCTGGCCGGGCCGGCATGGGGCATCGCGCGCCAGCGGCTCAAGGCCCGATCCACCTTCGGAGAGGACGCCGACCGGCTGCTGTTCACCGCGGACGCCCTCGAGCAGGCCGGCCGCCCCGAGCTGGCCGCCCGCCGCGCCGCCCGGCTCCTGGCCGGCGGCGCCGACTCCGTCGCCGACCTCGGCTGCGCCGCCGGCACGGACACGATCGCGCTCGCTCGCGCCGGCGCCCGCGTGCTGGCCGTCGACCGCGACCCGGTCGCCCGCGAGCTGACCGCCGCCAACGTCGAGGCGCTCGGCGTCGCCGACGACGTGTGGGTGGTCGCCGGGGATGCCGTCGAGCTGGTCGAGGCGGCGCGCGGCGGCGAGGTGGCCGGCTGCGGCGCCGCCGTCCTCGATCCCGCGCGACGGGCGGGCGGCCGGCGCCAGCTGGACCCCGACCGCTGGTCGCCGCCGTGGTCGACGGTCGCGATGCTGCTCGCCAAGGTGCCGACGTCGGTGGTGAAGGTGGCGCCCGGCCTGGACCACGACCGCGTGCCGCCCGGCATCGAGGCGGAGTGGGTGTCGGTCGGCGGCTCGATCGTCGAGGCGCTGCTCTGGGGCCCGGCGGTGGCGACGACCTGGCGGCGGGCCGCCCAGGTGCGCGACGGCGTCGTGCACGAGCTGACCGCCGACGCCGACCCCGGGCACGCCGAGGCCGGCCCGGTCCGCGACTGGCTGCACGAGCCGGACCCGGCGCTGATCCGCTCCGGGCTGATGTCGCTGGTCGCGGCGGACCTCGGCGCGACGCTGGTCGACCCGACGATCGCCTACCTCTGCTCCGACGCCCCCACCGACTCCCCCTGGGTGAGCTCGTACCGGGTGGACGAGGTGCTGCCGTTCAACCTCAAGAAGCTCAAGGCGCTGCTGCGGGCGCGCGGCGTCGGCCGCGTGGTGGTGAAGAAGCGCGGCTCCCCCATCGAGCCCGAGCAGCTCGCCCGCCAGCTGCGCACCGACGCCCGCGGCACGGCGACCGTCGTCGTCACCCGCGTCGCCGGTGCGCCCACCGTGCTGGTCTGCGACGTCACCCCCTGAGGGCAGAGACGGCCATTCCTGCCCTGGGGGTCAGCGGCTGACGGTCGTGATCGGCAGGGCGCTGTCGGCGCCCAGGTCCGGGGCCGACGGCGCGACGCCGGCGGCGACCAGCCGCGAGCCGAGCGCGGCCACCATGGCGCCGTTGTCGGTGCACAGCTTCGGGCTGGGCACCCGCAGCACGATGCCGGCCGCAGCGCACCGCTCCTCGGCCAGGGCGCGCAGCCGCGAGTTGGCCGCCACTCCCCCGCCGAGCACGAGGTGGTCGACGCCGTGGTCGCGGCAGGCCCGCACGGCCTTGGCGGTCAGCACGTCGGCGACCGCCTCCTGGAACGACGCCGCGACGTCGGCCAGCGGAACGGGCTCCCCGGCGCGCTGCCGCGCCTCCACCCAGCGGGCGACGGCGGTCTTCAGCCCGGAGAACGAGAAGTCGTAGGGCGCGTCCCCGCGCCCGGTGAGCCCGCGCGGGAACGCGATCGCCGAGGCATCGCCTTCTCGGGCGGCCTTGTCGATCGGCGGTCCGCCGGGGAAGGGCAGCCCGAGCACGCGGGCCACCTTGTCGAAGGCCTCCCCCGCCGCGTCGTCGATCGTCCGGCCCAGCGGCTGCACGTCCTGCGCGAGGTCGGGCACGAGCAGCAGCGAGCTGTGCCCGCCGGAGACCAGCATCGCGATCGAGGGCTCGGCGAGCGGCCCGTGCTGCAGCTCGTCGACGGCGACGTGCGCGGCGAGGTGGTTGACGCCGTACAGCGGCTTGTCCAGCGCCAGCGCGTAGGCCTTGGCGGCGGCGACCCCGACCAGCAGCGCGCCGGTGAGCCCCGGGCCGCTGGTGACCGCGACGGCGTCGATGTCGGAGGCGGCGATGCCGGCCTCGGCCAGGGCACGGTGCACGGTCGGCACCATCGCCTCCAGGTGCGCCCGCGAGGCGATCTCGGGCACCACGCCCCCGAAGCGCTCGTGCTCCGCCATGGAGGTCGCCAGGGCGTCGGCCAGCAGGGTGTGCCCGCGCACGATCCCGACCCCGGTCTCGTCGCACGAGGTCTCGAACCCCAGGACCAGCGGCTCGTTCACGGCTTCGTCCTCTTCATCACGACGGCGTCGGTGCCGCTGGGCTGGTAGTAGCCGCGTCGGCGGCCGATCTCGGCGAACCCGCGCCGCCGGTAGAGCTCCTGGGCGTGCTCGTTGTCCGCCCGCACCTCGAGCAGCACCACGGGGCTGCGCCGGTCGGCCTCGGCGAGCAGCGCGTCGAGCAGCTGGGCACCGATGCCCTCGCCCTGGCGGGTGCCGGTGACGCCGATGGTGGCGACATGGGCCTCGTCGTCGTAGGCGATGAGGCCGGCGTACCCGACGACCGCGCCGTCGTCCTCGGCGACGAGGTAGTGGCGGGTGTCGGTCAGCGCCAGCTCCTCGCGGTACATCGCCGCCGTCCACGTGTCGGGCGCGAAGAGCTCCTCCTCGAGCTCCATGACCGCGGCCAGGTCGGTCAGGCGCATCGGCCGCAGCGCGATCACTGCGTCACCGCCTTGATCGTCGTCGGCGGCACGGCGTCCGGGCGGCGCAGGTACAGCGGCACCAGCGGCGCGGGCGGGGTCGGGCCGTCGAACAGAGCCGGATCGGCCAGCTGGGCCGACGCCGCGCGCAGCAGTCCCGCCGTCGTCACCTGGGCCTCGACCACCTCGGCCCCGAGCCGCTCCGCGAACGCAGGGTCGCCGACGAACGGTCCCGGCCGGCCGAGCTCGGCGGGGCGGACGACGTCGGGCCCCTCGACGCAGACCCCCGCCGCGTCGTAGGCGGCCCAGTAGATCTCCTTGCGTCGCGCGTCGGTGACGACCGTGCGCGCTCCCGAGCCGACGGCGTCCAGCGAGCAGACGCCCACCACGGGCAGCCCGCGGGCGTCGGCCAGCGCGGCGGCCGTCACGATCCCGACCCGCAGCCCGGTGAACGGACCCGGGCCCAGCCCGGTGACGACGGCGTCGATCTCGGCGAGCGCCACCCCGGCGTCGTCCAGGGCCGCCCGGATCGCGGGGGTGAGCAGTTCCGCGTGCTTCGTGCCCGACGGCACCGCCCGCTCGGCGAGCACCTCGGTCGCCTCGGGCGACCACCGGGCCACGCCCGCGACGAGGGTCGGGGTGGCGGTGTCGAGCGCGAGGACGAGCACGGGAGGCCAGGGTAGTGCGCGGAACCGGGTGGGTGAGAATGCCCGGGACCGGCGACGGGCCGGACGCATCGGGAGGACGTGGTCGTGGCCCAGGACGACGTGGCCCGGGACGACGCGGCCCGGGACGACGCGGCGGCAGCGGCACGCCCGGGGCTGGTGGGCCAGCTCGTCCGCTTCGCGCTCGTCGGTGGCTTCAGCGCCGTCGTCGACCTGTCCGTCTACTCGCTCGGGCTGCACCTCGGGCTGTCCACCTACGTCGCCCGCGCGCTCAGCTTCGTCGTCGGCACGACGACGGCCTACGCGCTCAACCGGCGCTGGGCCTTCCAGGTGGAGGGCGGCGCGCGGCGGGCCGGCGGCTTCGCGCTGCTCTACGGGACGACGTTCTTCCTGATCCTGGGTGTGAACGCGCTCGCGCTGGTGGTGCTGCCCGAGTCGTCCTGGAAGATCACGCTGGCCTGGGCGATCTCCCAGGGCCTGGGCACCGCCTGGAACTTCGTGATGCTGCGGCTGGTCGTCTTCCGGCACTGAGCGGGCCGGCCGTTCAGCCGATCCGCTGCTCCCAGCCGGGGCCGTGCGGCACGAGCAGCGCGGTGCGGACGTCGTCGTCACGGCGGGCCAGCCGCACCTCGAGGTGCTCGTCGGCCAGCTGCTCGACCAGGCCCTGTCCCCACTCCACGACGGTCACCGAGTCGGCCACGGTGACGTCGAGGTCCAGGTCGTCGACGTCGGCGGCTCCGCCCAGCCGGTAGGCGTCCACGTGCACCAGCGGCAGCCGGCCGCCGGTGTGCACGCGGGCGATGACGAAGGTCGGGGAGGTGACCGGCTCGGTCACCCCCAGACCGCGGCCGAAGCCGCGGGTGAAGGCGGTCTTCCCCGCCCCCAGCGGTCCGACCAGGATCACCAGGTCACCGGGGACGACGATCCCCGCCAGCTCGGCGCCCAGCCGCTCGGTGTCCTCGACGGTGGGCAGCAGGTGCTCAGGCTTCACGCGGTCCCCTCCGACGACGCCGCGACGGCGGTGAGGTCGGCCAGCAGCCCGGCCCGGGGCGCCCCCTTCGGGCCGAACCGGATCGCCGCCGACGGGTGGTAGGTGGCCCAGACGGCGCGCCCGTCGACGTCGTGCGGGCGGCCGCGGACGGTGGCGAGCACGGTCCGCGGCCCCAGGAACCACTTCGCCGACGACAGGCCGAGCGCGACGACCACCCGGGCGTCCAGGAGCTCGAGCTGGCGGCGCAGCCAGCCGCTGCAGCGCGCCACCTCCGGGGCCTTCGGCGTCCGGTTGGCCGGCGGCCGGCACTTCACGATGTTGAGCACGGCCACCTCCGCCCGGTCCAGTCCCGCCTCGCCGAGGAGCTGGTCCAGCAGCTGACCCGACCTCCCCACGAACGGCCGGCCCGTCTCGTCCTCGGTCGCGCCCGGCGCCTCGCCGACGAGGACGAGGCGCGGCCGGCCCGACGCCGGGACGTCGCCGACGACGACGTGCTGCCGGGTGGCGGCCAGCTCGGGACAGGCGACGCACCCGCGGGCGGCGGTGGCCAGCGCGGCCCAGTCGGGCGCCGCGGCCGCGGTGCGCGCCACCTCCTCGGCGGGCGCGTCCAGCCGCGGGGGGCGCGGTGCGGCCATCGTCAGCTCCCCGCCTGCACGGCGGTGACCCGGCGCAGCAGGGCGGTGAGCGCATCGCCGACCACGCCGGGCTTCTCCAGCAGCACCATGTGCCCGGCGTCGGGGATGACGACGAACTCGACCCTGCCGTCGCCCTCCGGCCCGAGTCGCTCCACGAGCAGCTCGCTGTGCTCCTTGGGGATCATCCGGTCCGCATCGCCGGTGAGCACCAGGGTCGGGACGCGGCGCAGCGGGTCCAGCGAGCCGGTCTCGTCCAGGCCGGCCAGCGAGGGGTAGAACTCCGCGATCACCTCGACCGGCGTCCCGGCGATCATCGCGTCGACGTAGTGCACCAGCGCCGGGTCGACGTCGGCCGAGGCGAAGGACAGCGACCGGGTGACGATCGAGACGAGGTCGGCGGTCACCCGGCGGGTGCGCTCGGCGAAGGCGGGACGCCGCCGCATCGTCCACGCCGCGACCGGGAGCACCGCCGCCCGGACGCGGGTGAGGAACTCGGGCAGCCCGAAGTTCAGCTCGGCCAGGTTGCCGCTGGAGGTCGAGATCAGTGCCGCGCCGACGACCCGGGTGCCGAACAGGTCCGGCCGCAGCGAGGCCAGCCCCATGACGGTCATGCCGCCCATGGAGTGACCGACCAGCACGACCGGGCCACGCGGCACCCGCGCCTCGAGCACGGCGGCCAGATCGCCGGCCAGCTGCGCGATGGTCGAGTTCTCGCTGGCCCCGCGGCCCGAGGCCCCGTGCCCGCGCTGGTCGTAGAAGACCAGCCGGGCCGTGGGCCGGTGCCCGTTCGCCGTGGCCAGCTGCGCCCCGAGGGTCCGGCGCTGGAAGGCCCAGGAGTGCAGCGACAGCGCGTAGCCGTGCACGAAGACGACGGTCAGCGGGGCGTCGTGCGGGCCGACCTCCTCCACGTTGAGCAGCACGCCGTCGTCGGCGCGGACGAACGCCGTGCGGTCGGCGCGGCGGGCGTCGGGACCGAGCGGGTCGCTCGCGCGCAGCTCCGCCTCGGGCACCTCCGCCAGATCGGCCGCGCGGGGCCAGCCGACGTCCAGCCGGCGCCGGGCGATGCGGGTGAGGGCGACGCCCGCCGCGGTGCCGGCCGCGGCGAGCCCGACGACCGCGCCGACGACGCCGACGGTGTGCGCGGAGGGGTGCGGGAGGTGGTGCGGTTCGCGGGCCATCAGCGCGTGCCGGCCGTGCCGACGTAGCGGCGGGTGAAGCGGCCCCCGACCCGGGTGACCAGCTCGTAGTGGATGGTGTCGGCGGCGTCGGCCCACTGCTGCGCCGTCGGCTCGCCGTCGTCGCCGGGGCCCCACAGCACCACGTCGTCGCCGGCGCCGATGGCGTCGTCCCCGACGTCGAGCACGAACTGGTCCATGCACACCCGGCCGGCGATGCGCCGCTGCGCGCCTGCGGCCAGGACCGGCGCCCGGTTGCCCACAGCGCGGGGGATGCCGTCGGCGTAGCCGACCGGCACGAGCGCCAGGGTCGTCTCCCGCTCCGTGACGTAGGTGTGGCCGTAGGAGACGCCCGAGCCGGCGGGCACGCGCTTGGTGTGCGCCACCTGCGCGCGCACGGTCATGGCGGGGCGGAGGCCGTACTGCAGGGGGTCACCGCCCAGCGGGTCCAGGCCGTACAGGGCGATGCCGGGGCGCACCAGGTCGAACCACGTCTCGGGCAGCGCGATGGTGGCGGCCGAGTTCGCCAGGTGCCGCCGGGCGTCGGTGAGTCCCGCGTCGCGGGCGACCGCGGTCGCCTCCTCGAAGACCCGCACCTGCGCACCGATCGTGGGATGGGTGGGCGCGTCGGCGTAGGCCAAGTGGCTCCACAGCCCCACGACGGCGACGTCGCCGTCGGCCTGCGCGCGCGCCGCGGCGGCGACCAGCCCGGGCCACTCGCCGGGGGTGGCGCCCTCGCGGGAGAGCCCCGTGTCGATGGCCAGGTGCACGCGTGCGGTCCGCCCGGCCGCCTGCGCGGCGGCGACGACCTCGTCCAGGCCCCAGCCCGCGTTGACGGAGAGCTCGACGTCGGCCGCCAGGGCCGCGGCGACGTCCGCGCCGGGGCCGTTGAGCCAGGCGAGGACCGGCGCGGTCACTCCCGCTGCCCGCAGGGCGAGCGCCTCGTCGACGACGGCGACGCCGAGCGCGTCCGCGCCCCCGGCCAGCACCGCGCGGGCGGCGGGAACCAGACCGTGCCCGTAGCCGTCGGCCTTGACCACGGCCATGAGCGGCCGATCGACGCGCGCGCGCAGCACGGCGGTGTTCGCCGCGATGGCGTCGAGGTCGACCACCACCTCGGCGCGGCCGGATCCAGGGGTCGAGGTCACGCGCCCGAGTCTCCCAGCCCGTCCACCGGGATCCCGCGCACACGCCCGACGGCCTCCGGCAACCGCCGCACCAGGTCCCCGGCGATCAGCGGTCCGCGCCGCGCGGCGAGCTGGCCGGTCCGGCCGTGCAGGTGCGCGGCGACCGCGGCGGCCTCTGCCGCGGGCAAGCCGGTGGCCAGGAGCGCGCCGGCGATGCCGCTCAGGACGTCGCCGGTACCGGCGGTGGCCAGGTCCGCGGTACCCGTCCCGTTGACGAACGCCGTCCCGTCGGGATCGGCGACGACGGTGCCGTCGCCCTTGAGCAGCACGACGGCGCCGAGCTCGGCGGCGAGCCGGCGGGCGGCGCCGATCCGGTCGGCGCCGACGGGCGCACCGAACCGCTCGAACTCGCGGTCGTGCGGCGTGAGCACGGTGGGAGCGCTCCGCCGCCGCACCAGCCCCGGCTCACGGGCCAGCAGGGTGAGGGCGTCGGCGTCGACGAGCACCGGCACGTCGGTGGCCAGCACCTCGGCGAGCACGTCGCGCGCCGCGTCGTCGGTGCCCATCCCGGGGCCGACCACCCACGCCTGCACCCGTCCGGCCTCGCCGGGTCGCCCCGCGGTGACGATGGCCTCCGGCCACGCCGCCCGCACGCCCTCGGCCGCGGCTCCGGCGTAGCGGACCAGCCCGGGCCGGGTGCGCAGCGCAGCGCCCGTGCACAGCACCCCGGCGCCCGGGTAGGTGGCCGAGCCCGCGACCACGCCGACGACGCCCTGCGAGTACTTGTCGTCGCCGGCCGACGGCGGCTCCAGGCGGGCGGCCGCGTCGGGGTCGGTGAGCTGCCGGACGCCCGGCGGGGGCAGGTGCGGAGCCAGACCGATGTCGACCAGGTGCACCCGCCCGGCGTGCCCCCGCCCCTCCCCCACGACCAGGCCGCGCTTGACCGCCCCGAAGGTGACCGTGTGCATCGCCGGGAACGCGACGCCGTCCACCGCCCCGGTCGAGGCGTCCACGCCACTGGGGACGTCGACCGCGACCGTGATGCCCGCGCCCTCGGCCGCCGCCCGGGTGAGCTCGGCTGCGTCGGGACGGAGCCCCCCGCGGCCGCCGATGCCGAGCATCCCGTCGAGCACGAGGTCGGCCCGGGCGATGAGCTGATCCGTGCCCCTGTCCCCCGCCGCGGCGACGCGCCCACCGGCGCGGCGGAGCGCGGCCAGCCCGGCCGGGTGCGCGCGCTGGGGGTCGAGCAGGACGGCGGTCACCCGGGCACCGCGGCCGGCCAGGGAGGCGCCGGCGAACAACGCGTCGCCGCCGTTGTTGCCGCCCCCGACCAGCAGGACGACCCGGCGCCCGTAGGTGGAGCCGAGCAGCCGGGCGCAGACCGTCGCGAGGCCGGTGGCAGCCCGCTGCATGAGGGTGCCGGGCGGGGTGGCGGCCAGCAGCGGCGCCTCGGCGGCGCGCACCTCGTCGGCGGTGAACAGCCCGATCATCCGGCGTCCCCGCGGACGACTCCCTCGGCGACGACGATCGCCGAGGCGATCCCACCGTCGTGGCTGAGCGAGAGGTGCCAGCTCGTCACGCCGAGCTGGGCCGCACGGCCGGCGACGCTGCCGCGCACCTCGAGGTGCGGGCGGCCGTGATCGCCGACGGTGACCTCGGCGTCGTGCCAGTGCAGGTCACCCGGGGCGCCGAGGGCCTTGGCCAGCGCCTCCTTGGCGGCGAACCGCGCGGCCAGCGACTCACCGCTGCGGGGGGCCCCCGACGGGGTGGACTGCTCGGCCGCGGTGAACAGCCGGTCGCGCAGACCCGGGGTGCGCTCGAGCGACATGGCGAACCGCTCGACCGGCACCACATCGATCCCGACCCCGATGATCACGCGACCAGTCTGCCGCGCCGCCGTCCGGCCCGCCGCACGCCGTCCTCCCTCACCGCAGCGCGTCCTCCCTCACCGCACACCACGAGGGAGGACGCTCGGGGATCAGGTCACCTGATCCCGGCGCGACCTACTCGACGGTGACCGACTTCGCCAGGTTGCGCGGCTGGTCGACGTCCAGACCCCGGGTGGTGGCGATCTCGCACGCCAGCACCTGCAGCGGCACGGTGGTGACCACGGGGGCCAGCAGCGTCGGGGTGCGCGGCACGCGGATCAGGTGGTCGGCGTAGGGGACGACGTCCTCGTCGCCCTCCTCGGCGATCACGATGGTGCGCGCACCCCGGGCCCGCACCTCCTGGATGTTCGAGACGACCTTGCCGTGCACCGACTCGCGGCTGTGGGGTGAGGGCACGATGACGACGACCGGCGTCCCCTGGTCGATGACGGCGATGGGCCCGTGCTTGAGCTCGCCGGCCGCGAAGCCCTCGGCGTGGATGTAGGCCAGCTCCTTGAGCTTGAGCGCTCCCTCCAGCGCGACGGGGAACCCGACGTGCCGGCCGAGGAAGAGGACCGTGTCCGCGTCGGCCAGCGAGCGGCCGAGGGCGCGGACCTCGTCCATGCCCGTCAGCACCTGCGCGACGGCGTCCGGGAGCTTGCGCAGGTCCTCGACGATGGCGGCGACCTCGTCCTCGTACTTCATCCCGCGCACCTGGGCCAGGAACAGGCCGACGAGGTAGCAGGCGACGATCTGGCTGAGGAAGGCCTTGGTCGAGGCGACGGCGATCTCGGGGCCGGCGTGGGTGTAGAGGACGGCGTCGGACTCCCGCGGGATGGTCGACCCGTTGGCGTTGCAGATGGCCAGGACGCGGGCCTTCTGCTCCTTGGCGTGCCGCAACGCCATGAGGGTGTCCATCGTCTCGCCCGACTGGCTGATGACGATGACCAGCGTGGAGCGGTCCAGGACGGGGTCGCGGTAGCGGAACTCGCTGGCCACCTCGACCTCGACCGGGATGCGCGTCCAGTGCTCGATGGCGTACTTGGCGATGAGCCCGGCGTGGAAGGAGGTGCCGCAGGACACGACGAAGATCTTGTCGATGTCGCGCAGTTCCTGGTCGGAGAGGCGGACCTCGTCGAGGATCAGGTTGCCGTGGTCACCGAGCCGGCCGAGCAGGGTGTCGGCGATGGCCTTCGGCTGCTCGGCGATCTCCTTGAGCATGAACCAGTCGTAGCCGCCCTTCTCGGCGGCCGCGGCGTCCCAGTCGACGGTGTAGGCGGTGGGCTCGACGGCGGCGCCCGCGAAATCGGTCACGGTGACGCCGGCGGTCCGGTCGATCTGGACGATCTGGTCCTGCCCGAGCTCGAGGGCGTTGCGGGTGTGCCCGATGAAGGCGGCGACGTCGGAACCCAGGAAGTACTCGGCAGTCCCGTCGGCTGTCTCTCCGACGCCGACGACCAGGGGGCTGCTGCGCCGGGCCGCGACCAGGGTGTCGGGCTCCGCGGCGTGCGTGGCGACGAGGGTGAAGGCGCCCTCCAGCCGGCGGCAGATCGCACGCATGGCCTCGGCCAGCCGGCCCTCGCCCTCGGGCGCGTCGGCGTAGGCGGCGGTCAGCAGGTGCGCGGCCACCTCGGTGTCGGTGTCCGAGCTGAACTCGATGCCGGCGGCCTCGCACTCGGCGCGCAGCGAGGCGAAGTTCTCGATGATCCCGTTGTGGACGACCGCGACGTCACCGCCGGTGGAGACGTGGGGGTGGGCGTTGCGGTCGGTCGGCCCGCCGTGGGTGGCCCACCGGGTGTGGCCGATGCCGACGGTCGCGGCCGGCAGCGGCCGGTCGGCGAGCACCTTCTCCAGGTTGGCGAGCTTGCCGGCCTTCTTCGCCGAGCTCAGCTCACCCTCGGCGACGACGGCGATGCCCGCCGAGTCGTAGCCCCGGTACTCCAGGCGCCGCAGACCCTGCAGGACCACCTCCGTGGCGTCCTGAGGACCGACGTAACCAACGATTCCGCACATTTGAGCCAGGCTACCGGCAGTGGCGGACCGATCCGTCCACCACGCGCGAACGGCGCAGGGCAGCGCCTCAGGGGCACCCGTGGGCCCCAGTCGTCACACCCGTCGGGTCAGTCGACGGCGGCGACCACGCCCGCCAGGCGCTGCGCCACCCGGTCGGCCTGTTCCTGGGTGGGCGCCTCGACCATGACGCGCACGAGCTGCTCGGTGCCGGAGGGCCGCAGGAGCACCCGGCCGGTGCTGCCCAGCCCCGCCTCCACCGCGTTGACCGCCTCGGCGACCGAGTCGCTCTCCACCACGGCGATGCGGTCGCGCACCGGCACGTTGATCAGCACCTGCGGGAGCTTCTGTACCACCCCGGCCAGCTCGGCCAGCGACCTCCCGGTCACCGCCATGCGTGACATGAGCGCCAGGCCGGTGAGCACGCCGTCGCCGGTGGTCGCGTGGTCCAGGAACACCAGGTGGCCGCTCTGCTCCCCGCCGAGGCTCAGGTCGCCCGCGCGGAGCGCCTCGAGGACGTAGCGGTCCCCCACGGCGGTGGTCTGGACGGCGATGCCGGCGTCGCGCATCGTGAGGTGGAAGCCGAGGTTGCTCATCACGGTGGCGACGACGGTGGCGTCCCTGAGGGCGCCGCGCTCGTGCAGCGCCAGCGCGCAGATCGCGAGGATCGCGTCGCCGTCGACGACGTGCCCGTCGGCGGTGACCGCCAGGCAGCGGTCGGCGTCCCCGTCGTGGGCGAGACCGAGGTCGGCACCCTGGGCCCGGACCGCCTCGATCAGCGGCTCCAGGTGCGTCGAGCCGATCCCGTCGTTGATGTTCCAACCGTCGGGCGCGCAGCCGATGGCGTGCACCGTCGCACCGACGCGCCGGTAGACCTCGGGCGCGACGCCGGCGGCCGCACCGTGTGCCCCGTCGACGACGACCGAGATCCCGCTCAGCGGCTGGTCGACGGTGGACAGCAGGTGGGTGACGTACTCGTCGACCGCGCCGGTCAGCTCCCGGACGCGGCCGATGGCGGCGCCGGTGGGCCGCAGCCCGTGCTGGTGGCCATCGGCGACCGCGGCCTCGATCGCGACCTCGACGGCGTCGGGCAGCTTGTGCCCACCCCGGCTGAACAGCTTGATGCCGTTGTCCGGCATCGGGTTGTGGCTGGCCGAGATCATGACGCCGAGGTCGGCGCCGGTCGAGGCGGTGAGGTGCGCCAGTGCCGGCGTCGGGACGACGCCGGCGAGGAGCACCTCGGCCCCCGCGCTCGTCAGCCCCGCCACCACGGCGGCCTCGAGCATCTCCCCGCTGGCCCGGGGGTCACGGCCGACGACCGCGACGGGACACGAGGTCCCGTCGCGGTCGGCGAGCACGCCTGCGGCGGCGCGAGCCACCGAGAGCGCCAGCTCCGGCGTGAGGTCGGCGTTGGCACGACCCCGGACGCCGTCGGTCCCGAACAGGCGACCCACGGACGTACCGGTCAGCGCTTGGAGTACTGAGGCGCCTTGCGGGCCTTCTTGAGTCCGTACTTCTTCCGCTCGACGACCCGCGGGTCACGGTTCAGGAAGCCGGCCTTCTTGAGGACCGGACGGTCGTCGGGCTCGATCTCGATCAGCGCGCGGGCGATGCCCAGGCGCAGCGCACCGGCCTGGCCGGAGACGCCGCCACCGTGCAGCAGGCCGACGACGTCGTACTGGTCGGCCTTCTCGAGGATGACGAACGGCTCGCGGATGAGCTGCTGGTGCACCTTGTTCGGGAAGTAGTCCTCGATGGTGCGGCCGTTGAGCTTGAACTGGCCGGTGCCGGGGAGGAGGCGCACGCGGACGATGGCCTCCTTGCGGCGACCGACGGTCTGGATCGGACGCCCGTCGGCGTCGGTCACGGTCAGAGCGCTGGTCACTGGGCCACCTGCTTGATCTCGTAGTTCTGGGGCTGCTGCGCAGCGTGGGGGTGCTCGGGGCCCGCGTAGACCTTGAGCTTCTTGAGCATCTGACGGCCCAGGCTGTTGTGCGGCAGCATGCCCTTGACCGCGCGCTCGATGACGCGGTCCGGGTGGGTGCGCAGCTGGTCGCCGACGTTGATGGTCTTCAGGCCACCCGGGTGGCCGGAGTGGCGGTAGGCCACCTTGTTCTCACGCTTGTTGCCCGTGAGGGCGACCTTCCCGGCGTTGACGATGACGACGAAGTCACCGACGTCGACGTGCGGGGCGTACTGCGGCTTGTGCTTGCCGCGCAGGATCTGCGCGGTCTGGCTGGCCAGTCGGCCGAGCACCACATCGGTGGCGTCGATGACGAGCCAGGCCCGGTCGATCTCGCCGGGCTTGGGGGTGTACGTGCGCACGGCGCTCGTGTCCTCCGTCGTTGTCGGGAAGGCTGGTGGGATCGCCTCACCGAGTACGGGAGACGTCGCGACGCGCGGGCACCAACCAGCTGACGCGCGCCAGCCGGTCACGATACCAGCCGCGGGGACGCGGCCTCGCCGTGCGGGCGGGTCAGGCCTCCTGGACCTCGCGCAGCCGTCCCGTGGTCACGTCGAACACCGTGCCGCGCACCTCGCGCGAGAGCAGGTACGGGCTCTCCCGGATCAGCCGCATCGACTCGCGCACGTCCTGGTCGACATCGGTGAAGGCCCGGGCGGCCCACGGCGGGCGCCGGCCCGTCGCCGCCTCGACGGCGTCGGCGAAGGAGATGTCGTCGGTCGACTGGAGGCCGCACTCGGTGTGGTGGACCAGCACGATCTCCCGGGTGCCCAGTGCGTGCTGGCTGATCGTCAGGGAGCGGATGACGTCCTCGGTGATCACGCCGCCGGCGTTGCGGATGACGTGCGCGTCACCGATCTCCAGCCCGAGCACGCCGAACAGCGGGATGCGGGAGTCCATGCACGCCACCACGGCCACCTTGCGGCCCGGGCGCACCGGCTTGCTGCCGGGGAAGCTCTCCGCCCACCGCTCGTTCGCCTCGAGCATCCGGTCGATCTCGGCCACGCGTCCTCCTCTGCCGTCGTTGATCGACTGGGACACTAACCGGGGAGCCGGGGGGCCGCGGCCCGAGCCGGCCGGACACCGGCGAGGATGGGCCCGTGCGGACGGTCGAGGAACACCAGGCGGCGGTCGACGCCCTGCTGCCCCAGCTGCCGGAGGAGTCCGTGCCGCTGGCCACCGCGCACGGCCGCGTGCTCGCCCGGGACGTCGTGGCCGCGGTCGCGCTGCCCGGCTTCGACAACTCCGCGATGGACGGCTACGCCGCGCGCTGGGCCGAGGTGGGCGCCGCCGCGGAGGTCGCCGTCCGGCTGCCGGTGGCCGAGGACATCCCGGCCGGGCGCACCGACGTCGTCCCCCTGTCGCCGGGCACGGTGCACCGGATCATGACCGGCGCACCGCTCCCCCCGGGCGCCGACGTCGTCGTCCCCGTCGAGCTGACCGACGGCGGCGTCGACGTGGTGGAGATCCGCGACTGCCCGGCCGCCGGCACGCACCTGCGGCGGGCCGGGGAGGACATCGCCGCCGGCGACGTCGCCCTGTCCGCCGGGTCGCCGCTGGGTGCCGCGCAGCTCGGCCTGGCCGCCGCCGTGGGCGTCACCGAGCTGCCGGTCCGGCGCCGGCCGCGGGTGCTGGTCCTCTCGACCGGCAGCGAGCTGGTCGCCCCCGGGGAGCCGCTGGCGCCCGGGCAGATCTACGAGTCCAACTCCCTGCTGCTCGCCGCCGCCGTCGAGGAGGCCGGGGGTCTGCCGCGCCGGCTGCACTTCGTGCCCGACGACGTGGACCAGTTCCTCACCACGGTGCGCGCCGAGCTCGCGGGGGCCGACCTCCTGATCACCAGCGGCGGGGTGAGCGCGGGCGCCTACGAGGTGGTCAAGGACGCCTTCGCCGGGCTGGGCACCGTCGAGTTCGGCAAGGTCGCGATGCAGCCGGGCGGCCCGCAGGGCGCCGGCACCGTCGACGGCGTCCCGGTGATCACGCTGCCCGGGAACCCGGTGAGCGCCTTCGTCTCCTTCGAGGTCTTCGTGCGACCGGCGCTGCGCCGCGCCCTGGGCTACGCCGCGCCGCACCGGCTGCGCGTCCCCGCCCGGCTGGCCGGCCCGCTGCGCTCGCCCGCGGGCCGCCGTCAGTTCCTGCGCGGGTACGTCGAGGGCGGCGAGGTCTCCCAGGTGGGCGGGCCCGGCTCGCACCTGGTCGCGCACCTGGCGCGGGCCAACTGCCTGGTCGTCGTCCCCGAGGACGTCACCGAACTGGCCGCCGGCGCCGAGGTCGACGTCGTGCTGATCGAAGGAGCTCTGCGATGAACCGGTTGACCCACGTCGACGAGACCGGCGCGGCGCGCATGGTCGACGTCAGCGCCAAGGAGGTGACCGCCCGGGAGGCGACCGCCGCCGGGCGGGTGCTGGTGAGCCCCGAGGTCGTCGGCCTGCTGCGCGGCACCGGGGTGCCCAAGGGCGACGCGGTCGCCGTCGCGCGGATCGCCGGCATCGCCGGGGCCAAGCGGACGCCGGACCTCGTGCCGCTGTGCCACCCCATTGCGCTGCACGGCGTGACCGTGGACATCGAGGTGGCCGACGACGCCGTCGAGATCACCGCGACCGCGCGCACCGCCGACCGGACCGGCGTGGAGATGGAGGCGCTCACCGCCGTCACCGTCGCCGGTCTGACGATGATCGACATGGTGAAGGCGGTCGACCCGCGCGCCTCGATCACCGACGTCCGGCTGCTGCGGAAGTCCGGCGGCAAGAGCGGGCTGTGGACCCGGTGAGCGAGCTCCCGGCCGGCGCGAGGGCGCTGGTGGTCACCGCCTCCAACCGCGCCGCCGCCGGCGTCTACGCCGACCGCAGCGGGCAGGCGCTCGCGGCGGGGCTGGCCGAGCTGGGCTTCCAGGTGGAGGGGCCCAAGGTGCTCCCGGACGACGCCGTCGAGATCGAGGACGTGCTGCGCGCCGCCGTCGACGCCGGCATCGAGCTGGTCCTCACCACCGGCGGCACGGGGCTCTCCCCCACCGACGTGACGCCGGAGGCGACCCGCCGCGTGCTCGAGCGCGAGGCGCCCGGCATCGCCGAGGCGGTCCGCCGGTACGGCGCCGAGAACGGGGTGCCGACGGCGGTGCTCTCCCGCGGGCTGGCCGGCACCGCCGGGCGCACGCTGATCGTCAACCTGCCCGGTTCGACCGGCGGCGTGAAGGACGGCCTGGCCGTGCTCGGCCCGCTGCTCCCCCACGTGATCAGCCAGCTCCGCGGCGGCGACCACTAGTCCAGCTCGATCCGCTCCGTGCGGGTGTAGACGTTGCAGCCGTCGCCGCGGAGGAAGCCGACCAGGGTGATGCCGACCTCGCGGGCCAGCTCCACCGCGAGGGACGACGGGGCGGAGACCGCGGCCAGCACCGGGATGCCGGCCATCGCCGCCTTCTGGGTCAGCTCGAAGCTGGCCCGGCCGCTCACCATCAGCACGTGGCCGGCCAGCGGCAGCCGCCCGGCCCGCACGCCGTCGCCGATCACCTTGTCCACCGCGTTGTGCCGGCCGACGTCCTCGCGCAGCGCCACCAGCTCGCCGTCGGCGGTGAACAGTCCGGCGGCGTGCAGCCCCCCGGTCTTCTCGAAGACCTCCTGCTGCGCCCGCAGCCGGTCGGGCAGCGCGAGCAGGGTGGCCAGCGGCAGCCGGACCTCGTCCGCGGCGACGTCGAACGCGGTCTTCGTGCGGATGGCGTCGATGCTGGCCTTGCCGCACACCCCGCACGAGCTGGAGGTGTAGAAGTTCCGCTCCAACCCGGTGTCGGGGATCGGCACGCCGGGGGCGAGGTCGACGTCCACCACGTTGTAGGTGTTGCGGCCGTCGGCGTCGACGGAGTCGCAGTAGCGCAGGCCCGCGACGTCGTCCGGGCCGGCGATGACGCCCTCGGTGGCGAGGAAGCCGTGCACGAGGTCGAAGTCGTCGCCGGGCGTGCGCATGGTGACCGCCAGCGGCGTGCCGGCCAGGCGGATCTCCAGCGGCTCCTCCGCGGCCACGGTGTCTGGTCGGGTGGTGCGCTGCGCGCCGCGGATGCGCAGCACCGGCGTCCGGCTGGTGACTCGTCCCACGGCAGGGACGGTACCCACGCCTCTACGGTGACGCCGTGGATCAGCTGCCGCCGTACTCCGCCCTGGTGCTCGCCGGCGGGCGCGCCGCGCGGCTCGGCGGGCAGGCGAAGCCGCAGCTGCAGGTCGGCGGGCGCACCATGCTCGGCACCGTGCTCGCCGCCGTCGCCGACGCCGAGCGGCGGATCGTCGTCGGTCCGCCGCAGCCGGTGCCCGACGACGTCGTCGTCGTCCGCGAGCAGCCGCCCGGGGGCGGGCCGGTGGCGGCGCTGCGCGCGGGTCTGCCGTCGGTTCCCACCGGCGTGGTCGCCGTCCTGGCCGGCGACCTGCCCTTCCTCGACGCCACCGTGATCGCCCTGCTCCGGAGCGCCCTGGCAGCCGACGGCGTGCTCGTCGTCGACGACGGCGGCCGGGACCAGTACCTGCTCGGCGTGTGGCGCACCGACGCCCTGCGGGCGGCGCTCCCCGAGGACGACGGCCCCACCTCCCTGCGCCGGGTGCTCGCCCCGCTGCGGGTGGACCGGCTCCGCCCCCTCGTGCCGCCCGGCACGCCCCCGCCCTGGCTGGACTGCGACACCCCGGCCGATCTCGCCCGCGCCCGGGCGGTAGCCGCCGGCCTCGGCGGGTAGGGGCCGGTCATGCGCATCGTCCTCGCCGGGGCCCACGGGCAGGTCGCCCGCCGCCTCGGCCGCCTGCTCTCCGCCCGCGGCGACACCGTCGTCGGCCTCATCCGCAACCCCGACCACGCGGCCGACCTGCGCGGTGACGGGGTCGAGCCCGCCGTGCTCGACCTCGAGTCCGCGTCGGTCGACGAGCTCGCCGACCTGGCCCGCGGCGCCGACGCCGTCGTCTTCGCCGCGGGGGCCGGCCCGGGCAGCGGAGAGGCCCGCAAGCACACCGTCGACCACGGCGCCGCCGTGCTCCTCGCCGATGCCGCCGAGAAGGCCGGCGTCCGCCGGTACGTCCTGGTGTCCTCGATGGGCGTCGAGCAGGCCCGCGCGGGGACGCCGCAGGGCGTCGACCCGGTCATGGCGGTCTACCTGCAGGCCAAGCTCCGCGCCGAGGACGACGTCCTGCCCCGCGAGGCCCTGGCGACCACGATCCTGCGGCCCGGCGGGCTCACCGACGACCCGGGCACCGGCCGGGTGACGCTGGGCCACGGCATCGGCTACGGCAGCGTGCCCCGGGACGACGTGGCCGCGGTGCTCGTCGCGCTGCTCGACGCCGGACGCGACGGCGCGGTCGTGGAGCTCGTCAGCGGGGAGACGCCGATCGCCGAGGCGGTCACCGCCCTGCCGTGAGCGGCCCCGGCGAGGTCAGCCGCGCCGGGCCCGGGTGAGGAGCGCGCGGTCGGCCAGCATGTCGTCGGGCGGGTAGTCGACGCGGACCAGCGTCAGCCCGCCGGCCGGCGCCACCGGCACCTCGCTGGCCCGTTCGTCGCGGGCGAGCAGGGTGGCCGGCCAGTCCGGCGTGCGCCGTCCCTCGCCCACCGCCGTCAGCGCACCGACCAGGCTGCGCACCATCGAGTGGCAGAACGCGTCGGCCGACGCCGAGATGGTCACCAGCTCACCGGTGCGGACGACCTGCAGGGCGAGCAGGGCGCGGATCGTGGTGGCGCCCTCGCGGCGCCGGCAGTAGGCGGCAAAGTCGTGCTCGCCCAGCAGCAGCGCCGCGGCCACCGCCATGGCGTCGGTGTCGAGCGCGCGCCCCCAGGCGACGGTGTCGGACCGGCGCAGCGGCGGCGGACCCCAGTCGGCGTCGGTGAGCCGGTACACGTAGTGCCGGCCGAGGGCGGCGAAGCGGGCGTCGAAGTCCGGATGCGCCTCCACCACCGACGGGACGGCGATGTCCGGCGGCAGGATCCCGCGCAACCGCCGCACCAGCCGGTCGCGCTGCCGGTCCCACAGCGCCCGCGGGACGTCGCAGTGCGCCACCTGCCCGGTGGCGTGCACCCCGGCGTCCGTGCGGCCGGCGACGGTCAGCTGGACGGGGGTGCGGAGGACCGTGCCGAGCGCCTCCTCGAGGTCGCCCTGCACGGTGCGCTGGTCGGGCTGGCGGGCCCAGCCGTGCAGCGCCGTCCCGTCGTAGCTCACCGCCAGACGAAGACGGACGAGCCCGCCACCGTCGTGGGTGGCGGGCTCGTCCGGGTGTTCGGTGTTCAGCGTGCTCGGAGCGTCAGCGCGGGTCGGGAGCCGACTCGCCGCCGGGAGCGTGCAGGCTCGCGGTGGCCGCGTCGCCCTGCTCCGCGGCGTTGAGCTCGGCCGCGGCCGCGTCGGCGAGCTCCGGGGAGACGTTGTCGCCGTCGACGACGATGCCGTTCTCCGCGGTGGGCTCGCGCTCGACGTTCCCGTCGTCCTGACGCTCGCCGTCGGGCACGAAGACGTCGGTGACGATCTCCTGCGCCTCGTCGCGGCCGCCGCTGGTCACTTGGTGCCGTCCGTGTCGGACTCGGTCCCCGTCTCGGTCTCCGCCTCCGCGGAGGCGTCGTCGGCCTCGTCCGGGCTGTCCGCCGAGTCGGCGGAGTCAGCGCTGTCGGCCGAGTCCGCGCTGTCCGCCGAGTCGGCGGACTCCTCGGCGGCGTCCGCGGTCACCTCGCCGGCGGCAGCGGCAGAACCGGCCCCGGTGGCGAACTGCGTGCCGCGGGCCCGCTCGGCCTCGCCGACGGCCTGCTGGCCGACGGTGAGCGCCTCGACGAGCTCGATGACGGCCATCGGGGCGTTGTCGCCCTTGCGGGGGCCGACCTTCGTGATGCGGGTGTAGCCACCCGGCCGGTTCGCGAAGCGCGGACCGATCTCGGCGAACAGGGTGTGCACCACGTCCTTGTCCCGGATGACGGTCATCACCTGGCGACGGGAGTGCAGGTCACCCCGCTTCGCGAAGCTCACCAGCTTCTCGGCATAGGGGCGCAGCCGCTTGGCCTTGGCCTCGGTGGTGGTGATCCGCCCGTGCTCGAACAGCGACGTGGCCATGTTGGCCAGCATCAGCCGCTGGTGCGCGGGGGATCCGCCGAGACGGGGACCCTTGGTGGGGGTGGGCATGTCGGTCCTTCCTCAGGCTGCCGGCCGGTGCGAGGGGCGGCTGCGTTCCATGGTGGTGCTGTCGTTGCTGATCAGCGTGCCGGGCCCGGGAGCCCGTCCGGACGGCGGGGTCTCCCCCGCCGCCCGGTGTGGATCAGAGCTGCTCGGTCTCCTGGTAGGAGCCCTCGTCGTACTGGGGCTGCTGCTCGAAGCCGGGGGCGAACTCGCCGGTGCCCTGGTAGGCGTCGGTCTCGTAGCCCTCGTCGTAGCTCTCGACCGAGGTCGGGATGAATCCGGGCGGGCTGTCCTTGAGGGCCAGACCCATCGCCGCGAGCTTCATCTTGACCTCGTCGATCGACTTCGCGCCGAAGTTGCGGATGTCGAGCAGGTCGGCCTCGGAGCGGGTGACGAGCTCACCGACGGTGTGCACGCCCTCGCGCTTGAGGCAGTTGTAGGACCGGACGGTGAGGTCCATGTCCTCGATCGGCATCGAGAAGTTGGCGATGTCGGCGGCCTCGGACGGGCTGGGCCCGACCTCGATGCCCTCGGCGTCGATGTTCAGCTCGCGCAGCAGACCGAAGAGCTCGACCAGCGTCGACCCGGCGGACGCGATGGCGTCCCGGGGGGCGATGGAGGGCTTGGTCTCGACGTCGACCACGAGGCGGTCGAAGTCGGTGCGCTGCTCGACGCGGGTGGCCTCGACGGCGTAGGTGACCTTGAGGACCGGCGAGTAGATCGAGTCGACCGGGATGCGGCCGATCTCCTGGCCGGGCTGCTTGTTCTGCGGGGCCGGGACGTAGCCGCGGCCGCGCTCGACGACGAGCTCGACCTCGAGGCGGCCCTTGCCGTTGAGCGTGGCGATGTGGAGGTCGGGGTTGTGCACCTCGACGCCGGCCGGCGGCGCGATGTCCGCGGCGGTGACCTCACCGGGGCCCTGCTTGCGCAGGTACATCGTCACCGGCTCGTCGGAGTCGGAGCTGACGACCAGGCCCTTGAGGTTGAGGATGAGCTCGGTCACGTCCTCCTTGACCCCCGGCACGGTCGTGAACTCGTGCAGGGTGCCCTCGATCCGGATGCTGGTGACAGCAGCGCCGGGGATCGACGACAGGAGGGTGCGGCGCAGGGAGTTGCCGAGGGTGTAGCCGAAGCCCGGCTCGAGCGGCTCGATGACGAACCGCGAGCGCTGCTCCGAGATGGTCTCCTCGGTGAGGGTGGGGCGCTGTGCGATGAGCATGGTGTCTCCTTGAGGTCCTCCGGCGACCGCCATATGACGCCGTGAGGGGGGTGGTGCCGGCGGGGCGGACATCGGTCCGCCCGCCCCGCCGTCGTGCAGGTGCTGCGCTTACTTGGAGTAGAGCTCCACGATCAGCTGTTCCTGGACCGGGGTGTCGATCACCTGACGGGCCGGGATGCTGTGCACGAGCACGCGCAGCTGGCTGCTGATGACCTCGAGCCACGGGGGCACGGGGCGCTCGCCGGCGCGGGCCTGGGCGATCTCGAACGGCAGCATCGTGCGGGACTTCTCAGCCACCTCGACGATGTCGTTGTCGGTCACCCGGTACGACGGGATGTCGACCTTGCGGCCGTTCACCCGGATGTGCCCGTGGCGGACCAGCTGACGGGCCATGTCGCGGGACTCGGCGAAGCCGGCCCGGTAGACCACATTGTCCAGGCGCGACTCCAGGATCTGGAGCAGGACCTCGCCGGTCTTGCCGCTCTTGCGGTTGGCCTCTTCGTAGTAACCGCGGAACTGCTTCTCCAGCACGCCGTAGATGCGGCGGGCCTTCTGCTTCTCGCGAAGCTGGAGCAGGTACTCGCTGTCCTTGGTGCGGCCACGGCCGTGCTCGCCCGGCGGGTAGGGCCGGATCTCGATCGGGCACTTCGCGGACTCGCACTTGCTGCCCTTGAGGAACAGCTTCATCTTCTCGCGCCTGCAGAGGCGGCAGTCGGCTCCGGTGTAACGGGCCACGTCAAATACTCCTAGATCGTCTCGTCAGTGACCGGTCAGACCCGGCGGCGCTTCTTGGGGCGACAGCCGTTGTGCGGCTGCGGCGTCACGTCCTGGATCTGCCCGACCTCGAGGCCCGTGGCCTGCAGGGAGCGGATGGCCGTCTCGCGACCGGAGCCAGGGCCCTTCACGAAGACGTCGACCTTGCGCATGCCGTGCTCCTGCGCCTTGCGCGCGGCGTTCTCGGCAGCCATCTGCGCCGCGAACGGCGTGGACTTGCGCGAGCCCTTGAAGCCGACGTGGCCGGCGGAGGCCCAGCTGATCACGTTCCCGGCCGGGTCGGTGATCGACACGATCGTGTTGTTGAACGTGCTCTTGATGTGCGCGGCGCCGTGGGCGACGTTCTTCTTCTCCTTGCGGCGGACCTTCTTGGCACCAGCCGCGGTGCGAGCCCTGGGAGGCATGTCTCTCCGGTTTCCTTCAGTTGCTGTGGCCTGGGGTTGCTGCCGCGAGGCAGCACACGTGTCGCGCCATCGCTCCCGCCCTCACGGGTAGCTGCGACCGCACGTCGACGTGCTGTGGGTCAGCGGGCCTTCTTCTTGCCCGCGATGGTCTTGCGCGGGCCCTTGCTCGAGCGCGCATTGGTCTTGGTGCGCTGGCCGTGGACGGGGAGTCCACGACGGTGACGCAGCCCCTGGTAGCAACCGATCTCCACCTTGCGGCGGATGTCGGCGGCCACCTCGCGGCGGAGGTCACCCTCGACGCGGAAGTGCTCGTCGATGTAGTCGCGGAGCTTCAGCAGATCCTCGTCACCGAGGTCCTTGACGCGCAGGTCCGGGCTGACGCCCGTCGCGGCCAGGGTCTCCTTGGCGTGGGTCTTGCCGATGCCGTAGATGTACGTGAGGGCGACCTCCATCCGCTTCTCGCGGGGAAGGTCGACGCCTGCCAGTCGTGCCATGTTCTGGTACTCCCTCAGCCCTGGCGCTGCTTGTGCCGGGCGTTGTCGCAGATGACCATGACCCGGCCGTGCCGGCGGATCACCTTGCACTTGTCGCAGATCTTCTTCACCGACGGCTGGACCTTCACCGGTGCCGCCCCTCATTCCTCGATCGTGTGCCGGCCGCGTCTCTGCCGGTGGGCAGTCGCTGACCGAGCGGTTACTTGTAGCGGTAGACGATGCGACCGCGCGTCAGGTCGTAGGGCGAGAGCTCCACGACCACGCGGTCCTCGGGCAGGATGCGGATGTAGTGCTGACGCATCTTGCCGCTGATGTGGGCGAGCACCCGGTGCCCGTTCTGCAGTTCGACCCGGAACATCGCGTTGGGCAGCGGCTCGACGACGCGACCCTCGACCTCGATGGCCCCGTCTTTCTTCGCCATGCCCTACACGCACTCCTTGACTCGGTGGTACTCGGTCCTCGTCCGCGCCCACGGGTGTACCCGGGACGACGGACTCGGTGATGTCGCAGAACAGGTGGTGCTGGCGCTCTCGCGAGGGCGCTCCCCGTCACGCGGCCACAGCACGACGAAAGAACGGCGCTAGCGCCACAGGGAATCGTACCTGACGACCCGCCGGTTCCCAACCGGCCCCCATGAGGGCTGCGCTACAGCCCACGGCGGCCGATCGGCAGCGGTGCCGATCAGGATCGCGGCGTGATCCCGAAGGGAGCCAGTCCGGCCACCCCGCCGTCCTCCGCCGTCAGCACCCACGGGCCCTCGGGCGTGATCGCCACGGAGTGCTCGAAGTGGGCGGCCCGGGAGCCGTCCTTGGTGACCACGGTCCAGCCGTCGTCCAGCTCGACCGTCGCCGGATCGCCCACGGTGACCATCGGCTCGATCGCCAGGGCGAGCCCCGGCACCAGCTTCGGTCCGCGGCCGGCCCGGCCGTAGTTGAGCACGTGCGGGTCCTGGTGCATCTCCGTACCGATGCCGTGCCCGCCGTAGTGGTCGACGATCCCGTACGGGTGCGCGTGCGACCGGATCGACTCCTCCACGGCTGCGCTGATGTCGGTGAGCCGGCCACCGGCCACGGCCCGCGCCAGGCCGGCCCACATCGAGCGCTCGGTCACCTCGATGAGGGCGGCGTCCTCCGGAGAGGCCTCCCCCACCGTCACGGTGATCGCGGAGTCGCTGTGCCAGCCCGCCAGGATGGCCCCGCAGTCGATCGAGATGTTGTCGCCCTCGGCCAGCTGCCGGTCGGGATTCGGGATCCCGTGGACCACCTCGTCGTTGATCGACGCGCAGATGGTGCCGGTGAAGCCGTGGTAGCCGAGGAAGTTCGGCACGGCGCCCTCCGAGCGGATGTGGTCCTCGGCGACCGCGTCGAGCTCACCGGTGGTGACACCGGGCCGCACGGCGGCCCTGACCGCCGCCAGTGCCCCGGCCGTCACGAGCCCGGAGGCGCGCATGAGCTCGATCTCGTGCGCCGTCTTGATCTGGATCATCCGTCCACTCCACTTCGCCAGCAGCGGCACCCGGGCCAGCAGCGCCTCGCGGCGATCGCCGTGCACTGCCGACCGACCTCAGGCGTCGGCCGGGGCCGCGCTCGCGTGCGTGTCCTCGGGGTCGACGCCGAGCGCGCGCAGCGCCCGGGCCGTGACCTCGTCCACCGCACCGATCGCGTCGATGCGGGACAGCAGGCCCTCGCCCTCGTAGAACCCCGACAGCGGCGCGGTCTGTTCCCGGTAGACCTCGAGGCGGTGCCGCACCGTCTCGGGCTTGTCGTCGTCCCGCTGCACCATCTCGCCGTCGACGAGCATGCGGCGACCGGAGAGCCGGCGGACCAGCTCCTCCTCGTCGACGACGAGCTCGAGCACGCGGTCCAGGCCGTGACCCAGATCGGCCAGCGACGCGGCCAGCTGCTCGGCCTGCGCGATGGTCCGCGGGAAGCCGTCCAGCAGGAAGCCGCCCTCGGCGTCCGGCTCGGCGAGGCGGTCCTTGACCATGGCCACGGTGATCTCGTCGGAGACGAGGTCGCCGGCGTCCATGTAGACCTTGGCCTTCTGGCCGAGCTCGGTCGCCCCGCTCACGTTCGCCCGGAAGATGTCCCCGGTCGAGATGGCCGGGACGGCGAGGCGGCCCGCGATGAACTGCGCCTGGGTGCCCTTGCCCGCTCCGGGGGGCCCCAGCAGGACGATGCGCACTACTTCAGGAACCCTTCGTAGCTGCGCTGGTTCAGTTGCGTCTCGATCTGCTTCACCGTCTCCAACCCCACTCCGACCATGATCAGCACTGCGGTCCCGCCGAACGGGAAGTTCTGGTTCTGCCCCTCCTGCGTCACCGCGAGGAAGAAGTTCGGCAGCACGGCGACGATGCCGAGGTAGAGCGCGCCCGGCAGCGTGATCCGGGACAGCACGTACTGCAGGTACTCCGCCGTCGGGCGACCCGGGCGGATGCCGGGGATGAAGCCGCCGTAGCGCTTCATGTCGTCGGCCCGTTCCTCCGGGTTGAACGTGATCGACACGTAGAAGTACGTGAAGAAGACGATCAGCGCGAAGTAGAGCGCCACGTGCACCGGGCTGCTCTGGTCGATGATGTACGTCTCGAAGAACTGGCGGACCGAGCCCGACTCGTCACCCTGGAGCTGGCTGATCAGCTGCGGGAGGTACAGCAGCGACGAGGCGAAGATGACCGGGATGACGCCGGCCTGGTTCACCTTCAGCGGCAGGTAGGTCGACGTCCCGCCGTACATGCGCCGCCCGACCATGCGTTTCGCGTACTGGACGGGGATGCGCCGTTGCGCCTGCTCCACGTACACGACCGCGCCGATGATCAGCACTGCGAAGGCGCAGACGACGGTGAAGACCAGCACGCCGCGGCTCTGCAGGATGCCGCCGCCCTCGGCCGGGATGCGCGCGGCGATCGAGGTGAAGATCAGCACGGACATGCCGTTGCCGATCCCCTTCTCGGTCAGCAGCTCGCCGAGCCACATGATCAGCGCGGTGCCGGCGGTCAGGGCGATGACCAGGACGATCGTCGTCCAGACCGAGTCCGACGGGATGATCGGCTCGGAGCAGCCCGGGAAGAGCTGGCCGCTGCGGGCCAGGGCGATGATGCCGGTGCTCTGCAGCACCGCGAGGGCGATCGTCAGGTACCGGGTGTACTGGGTCAGTTTGGCCTGACCCGACTGCCCTTCCTTCTTCAGCTGCTCGAAGCGCGGGATGACCACGACCAGCAGCTGGACGATGATGCTCGCGGTGATGTACGGCATGATGCCGAGCGCGAAGACCGACAGGCGCAGCAGTGCGCCGCCGGAGAAGAGGTTGACCAGCGAGTAGATGTCCCGCTGGGAGCCCGACTGGGCGATGTCGAGACAGTTGTTGATGGCCTCGACCGACACCCCCGGACCGGGCACCTGGGCGCCCAGCCGGTAGACGGCGATGATCGCCAGGGAGAACAGCAGCTTGCGCCGGAGATCTGGCGTCCGGAACGCCGCGGCGAACGCCTGCAGCACGTGCCCTCCCCTTCTCGGTCGGACGACATTAGCAATCGGCCCGCCCCGCACATGTGCAGGGGCGGGCCGAATGGTGGATCCCGGCGTGCTCCCGCCGCGAGCGCACTCGCGGCGGGAGCCGGGACCCGGGTCAGATGCGGGTCGTGCTGCCCCCGGCTGCGCCGATCTTCTCGGCCGCGGCCGAGGAGAAGGCGTGGGCCGAGACGTCGACCTTGACGCCGCCGAGCTCGCCGGTGCCGAGCACCTTCACCGGCTGGTTGCGGCGGACCGCGCCGGCCTCGGCGAGGGTGTCCGGGTTGACCGTGCCGCCCTGGGGGAACAGCGCCGCGATCCGGTCGAGGTTGACGACCTGGAACACGATCTTGTTCGGGGGCTTGAAGCCCGAGAGCTTGGGCAGCCGCATGTGCAGCGGGGTCTGCCCACCCTCGAACCGGGCGGAGGTATTGCCGCGCGCCCCGGTGCCCTTGGTGCCGCGACCGGCCGTCTTGCCCTTGGAGCCCTCACCGCGACCCACACGGGTCTTGGCGGTGTGAGCGCCCGGGGCCGGACGCAGGTGGTGGACCTTCAGAGTCATAGCGAGTCTTTCCTCAGACCTCTTCGACGGTGACCAGGTGCGGCACCGTCGCGACCATCCCGCGGATCTCGGGACGGTCCTCCTGGACGACCGAGTCGTGGATCCGCTTCAGGCCCAGCGAACGCAGCGTCTGACGCTGGTTCGGCTTGGTGCCGATCCCCGACTTGATCTGGGTGACCTTCAGCTGCGCCATCTCAGACTCCCTGGCCCGCACGGGCACGGAGCATGGCCGCCGGGGCGACGTCCTCCAGGGGCAGACCGCGGCGGGCCGCGATCTCCTCGGGACGGACGAGGTCCTTCAGCGCCTGCATCGTGGCGTGCACGATGTTGATCGGGTTCGAGGACCCGAGGCTCTTGGAGAGCACGTCGTGGATGCCGGCGCACTCGAGGACGGCGCGCACCGGACCACCGGCGATGACACCGGTACCCGGGCTGGCCGGCTTGAGCAGCACGACACCGGCCGCCGCCTCACCCTGCACGGGGTGCGGGATGGTGGCGGCGATGCGAGGCACCTTGTAGAAGTGCTTCTTGGCCTCCTCGACACCCTTGGCGATCGCCGCGGGCACCTCCTTGGCCTTGCCGTAGCCGACGCCCACGGTGCCGTCACCGTCGCCCACGATCACCAGGGCGGTGAAGCTGAAGCGACGACCACCCTTGACGACCTTGGAGACGCGGTTGATGGCGACCACGCGCTCGATGTAGTTGCTCTTCTCGGCGGGCGCGCCACCGGGGCCCCGGCCGCCGTCACGACGGTCCCGACGGTCGTTGCCGCCGGCACCGCCGGCGCCACCGGCACCGCCGGCGCCGCCGCCGCGTCGCTGTGGTCCTGGCATCAGACGTCCCTCTCGATCTGCTCGCTCGTGCTGCTGGTGTGGGTGGTCATCAGAAGTCCAGCCCACCCTCGCGGGCACCGTCGGCCAGAGCGGCGATCCGCCCGGCGTACCGGTTGCCACCACGGTCGAACACGACCGCCGTGACGCCCGCGGCCTTCGCCCGCTCCGCCACCAGGGCACCGACCTGACGGGCGAGGGCGGACTTGTCGCCCTCGGCGCCGCGCAGGCTGGCATCCATCGTGGAGGCGCTGACCAGCGTGCGGCCGAGCGTGTCGTCGACCAGCTGCACGTGGATGTGGCGCGTGCTCCGCTTGACCACCAGGCGCGGACGCTCGGCGGTACCGGAGACGCGCTTGCGCAGCCGGTTGTGGCGACGCAGCCGCGACGTGCGGCGCGCCGTACTGATGTCGGTTCCGACGGGCTTGTGGACCCGAGCGGCCTTCTCTGCCTGAGCCATCACTTACCCGTCTTCCCGACCTTGCGCTTGACGACCTCGCCCTGATACCGCACGCCCTTGCCCTTGTACGGGTCGGGCTTGCGGATCTTGCGGATCTTGGCTGCGACCTCACCGACGAGCTGCTTGTCGATTCCCGTGACCCGCAGACGGGTCGGGGTCTCGACGGCGAAGGTGATGCCGTCCGGTGCCTTGACGGGCACCGGGTGGCTGAAGCCCAGGGCGAACTCGAGGTCCGAGCCGCGCGCCTGGACGCGGTAGCCGACGCCGACGATCTCGAGGGTCTTGGTGTAGCCCTCGGTGACGCCGGTGATCATGTTGGCGATGAGCGTCCGCGAGAGCCCGTGCAGGGCGCGGTTCTGTCGCTCGTCGTTGGGGCGCTGCACCCGCAGCGTGCCGTCCTCGTCGTGCTCGACGGTGATCGGCGCGGCGACCGTGTGGCGGAGTTCGCCCTTGGGCCCCTTCACGCTGACCGTCTGACCGTCGATGGCGACGTCCACGCCACCGGGCACGGCGATCGGGAGTCGTCCGATCCGTGACATCTTCGCTCGCTCCCTTACCAGACGTAGGCGAGGACTTCCCCACCCACGCCCTTCTTGTTCGCCTGCTTGTCGGTGAGCAGTCCGGTGGACGTGGAGATGATCGCCACGCCCAGGCCGCCGAGCACCTTGGGCAGCGAGGTGGACTTCGCGTAGACCCGCAGACCGGGCTTCGACACGCGCCGGACACCGGCGATGCTGCGCTCGCGGTTCGGGCCGTACTTGAGGTCGATGACGAGCTGCTTGAACGTGCTGCCGTCCTTCTCGATCTCCTTGACGCTCCAGCCGGCGATGTAGCCCTGCTCCTGGAGGATCTGTGCGATGTGCGTCTTCAGCTTCGAGGACGGCATCGCCGCGGAGTCGTGGTACGCCTGGTTGGCGTTCCGCAGACGCGTCAGCATGTCCGCGATCGGGTCGGTCATGGTCATGGGTGGTGGTGCCTCTCTCGCCGCGGTTCCTCATGCGCCGGGTCTCCGGGACTTGGCGCGTGGGCCTTTCGGCGATCGGTGGAGCCGTGAGTGGTGCAGGGGGGTGGTGCAGTTACCAGCTGGACTTCTTCACGCCGGGGAGCTCCCCGGCGTGGGCCATCTCCCGCAGGCAGATCCGGCAGAGGCCGAACTTGCGGAACACCGAGTGCGGACGACCGCACCGCTGGCAGCGGGTGTAGCCACGGACCGCGAACTTGGGCTTGCGGGCCGCCTTGTTGATCAGCGCCTTCTTGGCCATTGCTTCTCTCCTGCCCGACTCAGCGGACGGTCGTGATGACGGGCGACCCGGCGAAGGGGAAGCCGAGCTGGCGGAGCAGCTCGCGACCCTCCTCGTCGTTCGTGGCAGTGGTGACCAGCGTGATGTCCATACCGCGCGGCCGGTCGATCTTGTCGACGTCGATCTCGCGGAACATCGACTGCTCGTTCAGCCCGAACGTGTAGTTGCCGTGGCCGTCGAACTGCTTGGAGTTCAGGCCGCGGAAGTCACGGATGCGGGGCAGGGCGAGCGACAGCAGGCGGTCGAGGAACTCCCACATGCGGTCGCCGCGGAGGGTCACCTTGGCGCCGATCGGCATGCCCTCGCGCAGCTTGAACTGCGCGATGGACTTGCGGGCCCGGACGACGGCCGGCTTCTGACCGGTGATGGCGGTGAGGTCGCGGACCGCGCCGTCCATCAGCTTCGCGTCGCGGGTCGCCTCGCCGACACCCATGTTGACCACGATCTTGGTCAGACGCGGGATCTGCATGACGTTCTCGTAGCCGAACTCGCTCTGCAGCGCCGGCACGATGGTCTCGCGGTAGTTGGCGAGCATGCGGGGCAGCTCGCGGGAGGGTGCGCTCATGATCAGAGGTCCTTACCGGTGCGCCGCGAGACCCGGATGTTGCGGCCTTCCTCGTCCTTGCGGTAACCGACCCGGGTCGGCTTGTCCTCGGAGTCGATCACCATCACGTTGCTCACGTGGATGGGAGCCTCCTGCGTGACGATCCCGCCCTGCTGGGCGCCGCGCTGGTTGGAGCTGATGCGGGTGTGCTTCTTGACCCGCCCCACGCCCTCGACCAGGACCTTCTGGAGCTTCGGGTAGGCAGCGATGACGCGGCCCTTGGCACCCTTGTCGCGGCCCGCGAGGACCAGGACGGTGTCACCCTTCTTGACCTTCATGGACGGCGTCTTGCCGTTGCTCGTGGCAGCCATGATCACAGCACCTCCGGGGCGAGCGAGATGATCCGCATGAAGCGCTTGTCGCGCAGCTCCCGGCCGACCGGCCCGAAGATGCGGGTCCCGCGCGGGTCGCCGCTGTCGCGGATGATGACCGCGGCGTTCTCGTCGAAGCGGATGTAGGAACCGTCGGGACGACGGCGCTCCTTCACGGTGCGGACGATGACCGCCTTGACGACGTCACCCTTCTTCACACCGGCACCCGGCAACGCGTCCTTCACGGTGGCGACGATGATGTCGCCGATTCCCGCGTAGCGTCGCCCGGAGCCCCCGAGAACCCGGATGCAGAGGATCTCCTTCGCACCGGTGTTGTCGGCGACACGCAGTCGCGACTCCTGCTGGATCACGTGCTACTCCCAAATACTTGTGGTGACAGCCGGGCCGGAACGGTGAACCGGCTGTCCGGTACCGCGTGCGGACGCACCGGCGGCGTGAGCCGCCGGTGCGCACCGTCGCACGGGTACCGGGATGCGGCGCGCGAACCGCTGAGCGGTGAGATGCGCGCCGATGGTCCAGGGTACTCCTACCCGATACGGCCCCGGAGGGCCGCCTCTTACTTGGCCTTCTCGATGACCGAGACGACGCGCCACCGCTTGGTGGCAGACATCGGCCGGGTCTCCATGATCTGCACGCGGTCACCGATGCCGGCGACCCCCTGCTCGTCGTGGACCTTGAGCTTGTTCGTGCGGCGGATGACCTTGCCGTAGAGGGGGTGCTTCACGCGGTCCTCCACCTCGACGACGATGGTCTTCTCCATCTTGTCGCTGACCACCAGGCCCTCACGGACCTTGCGGTACCCACGACCGGCCAGGCCGGGGCCCGACGCTTCCTGGGTCTCGCTCATGCCACACCCTCGTTCGGGGCGACCGAGAGACCCAGCTCGCGCTCGCGCATGATCGTGTAGATCCGGGCGATGTCGCGGCGGACGGTCTGCAGTCGCCGGTTGTTGTCCAGCTGGCCGGTGGCCACCTGGAACCTCAGGTTGAACAGTTCTTCCTTCGACTCACGCAGCCGCGAGGCCAGCTCGTCGGCGGAGAGCTCGCGCAGCTCGGGAGCGGTCAGACCGGCGGCCATCACACTTCTCCTTCTCGCGTGATGAAGCGGCACTTCATCGGCAGCTTGTGGATCGCGCGGCGCATGGCCTCGCGGGCCACGGGCTCGGCGACGCCGGACAGCTCGAACAGGACGCGGCCGGGCTTGACGTTGGCCACCCACCACTCGGGCGAACCCTTACCGGAACCCATGCGGGTCTCGGCCGGCTTCTTGGTCAGCGGACGGTCCGGGTAGATCGAGATCCACACCTTTCCGCCACGCTTGATGTGCCGCGTCATCGCGATACGAGCGGACTCGATCTGACGGTTGGTCACGTAGGCGGGCTCGAGGGCCTGGATCGCGAACTCACCGAAGTTGATCTCGGTACCGCCCTTGGCCTTGCCCGAACGGCTCGGGTGGTGCTGCTTGCGGTGCTTGACGCGCCGTGGGATGAGCATGGCGTCAGGCCCCCTCTTCCGAACTGGTAGCCGTGGTGGTCTCGGCCGCCGTGTTCTCGGCAGCCGCGGTCTCGACGGCGGCGGTGGCCTCGGGGCCGGCAGCCTCGGCGACGGTCTGCTCGGGAGCGACCTCACCGGAGGTCTGCGCGACGACGGCCTCGGGAGCCTCGGCCGCGGGGCCGGTCCCCTCGGTCGCGGCAGCGCGGCCGGCCTCGGTGCCGCCGGCGGTGGTGCCCGACGAGCCCGAACGGCGCGGGCGCTGGGGGCGCTCGCGGCGCTGACCCTGACGCTCGGCCAGGGCCTCGAGGGCGGCGCGCTCGGCGCGCGATCCGCTGACGTCACCCTTGTAGATCCACACCTTGACGCCGATGCGACCGAAGGTGGTGCGGGCCTCGTAGATGCCGTAGTCGATGTTGGCCCGGAGCGTGTGCAGCGGGACGCGACCCTCGCGGTAGAACTCCGAGCGGCTCATCTCGGTGCCGCCGAGGCGACCCGAGCACTGCACGCGGATGCCCTTGACCTGCGGGCTGCGCTGCGCCGACTGCATCGCCTTGCGCATGGCACGGCGGAAGCTCACGCGGGAGGAGAGCTGCTCCGCCACGCCCTGGGCGACCAGCTGCGCGTCGGACTCGGGGTTCTTGACCTCGAGGATGTTCAGCTGCACCTGCTTGCCGGTGAGCTTCTCGAGCTCGCCACGGATGCGGTCGGCCTCGGCGCCACGGCGACCGATGACGATGCCCGGGCGGGCGGTGTGGATGTCGACGCGGACCCGGTCACGGGTGCGCTCGATCTCCACCTTGGAGATGCCGGCCCGCTCCATGCCCTTGGACATGAGCTTGCGGATCGCGACGTCTTCCTTGACGTAGTCGGCGTACAGCTTGTCCGCGTACCACCGGGACTTGTAGTCGGTGGTGATCCCGAGCCGGAACCCGTGCGGGTTGACCTTCTGACCCACTAGCGGGTCCCTCCCTTCGAGTTGCTGGTGGACTGCTGGGTCGCGGGGCCGACCATGCCGGTGTCCCGGCGGGCCTTGCGCGACTTCTGCGCGAGGTCGGCGCTGGAGGCGACCTCGCTCACCTCGATGGTGATGTGGCTGGTCCGCTTGTTGATGCGGAACGCACGACCCTGCGCACGCGGACGGATCCGCTTGAGCGTGGGGCCCTCGTCGACGTAGGCGGCGCTGACGACCAGCGCGGCCGGGTCGAGCTGCAGGTTGTGCTCGGCGTTGGCCACCGCGCTGGCGACCACCTTGGCGACCGGCTCGCTGGCGCTCTGGGGGGCGTAGCGCAGCAGCGCCAGCGCCTCGTCGGTCGGCAGGTAGCGGACCAGGTCCACCACCCGACGGGCCTTCATGGGGGTCACGCGGACGAACCGGGCCGTAGCCCGGGCGACCGGTGCCTCCTGTCCCAACTGGGAAGTCATCTGAATCTCTCTCTACCTGGTCAGCCCCGCCGCGAGCGGCGGTCGTCCTTGATGTGCCCACGGAACGTGCGCGTGGGGGCGAACTCGCCGAGCTTGTGCCCGACCATCGCCTCGGTCACGAACACCGGGACGTGCTTGCGGCCGTCGTGCACCGCGAGGGTGTGACCCAGCATGTCCGGGATGATCGTCGAGCGGCGTGACCAGGTACGGATCACGTTCTTGGTGCCCTTTTCGTTCTGGGCGTCCACCTTCTTGAGCAGGTGGTCGTCGACGAACGGGCCCTTCTTCAGGCTGCGTGGCATGTCTGTCGGCTCCTATCCCGCTCAGCGCTTCTTGTTGGCGCGCCGGCGGCGCACGATCAGGGCGTCACTGGCCTTGCGCTTGCGCGTACGGCCTTCCGGCTTGCCCTTGGGGTTCACCGGATGACGACCACCGGAGGTCTTGCCCTCACCACCACCGTGCGGGTGGTCGACCGGGTTCATGGCGACACCGCGGACGGTCGGGCGCTTGCCCTTCCACCGCATGCGGCCGGCCTTGCCCCAGTTGATGTTCGACTGCTCGGCGTTGCCCACCTCGCCGACGGTGGCGCGGCAGCGCACGTCGACGTTGCGGATCTCGCCCGACGGCATGCGCAGCTGGGCGAAGCGGCCCTCACGCGCGACCAGCTGGACGCTCGTGCCCGCCGACCGGGCGATCTTCGCGCCGCCACCGGGCCGGAGCTCGATGGCGTGGATGACCGTACCGACGGGGATGTTGCGCAGCGGCAGGTTGTTGCCCGGCTTGATGTCGGCCGCGGGGCCGCACTCGACCGTGTCGCCCTGCTTCAGCTTCGCCGGCGCGATGATGTACCGCTTCTCGCCGTCGGCGAAGTGCAGCAGCGCGATCCGCGAGGTGCGGTTCGGGTCGTACTCGATGTGCGCCACCTTGGCGGGCACGCCGTCCTTGTCCGCCCGGCGGAAGTCGATCAGCCGGTAGGCGCGCTTGTGACCACCACCCTGGTGGCGAGCGGTGACCTTGCCGTGGACGTTGCGTCCACCGCGGCCGTGCAGCGGCCGGACCAGCGACTTCTCGGGATGGTCGCGGGTGACCTCGGCGAAGTCGGCGACACTGGAGCCGCGGCGGCCCGGCGTCGTCGGCTTGTACTTGCGGATAGCCATGGGTCGTGAGTCCCTGTCTGTTCTCTCTGGTCCGGTCGGTGGTCGGGTGCCGTCAGGCGCCCGGTCCGCCGAAGATCTCGATGCGGTCGCCGGGGGCGACGGAGACGATGGCGCGCTTGGTGTCCTTGCGCTTGCCCATCTGCGTGCCACGGCTGCGCTTGCGCTTGCCCTGGCGGTTGATCGTGTTCACGCCGAGAACCTTCACGTTGAAGATCTGCTCGACCGCGATCTTGATCTGGGTCTTGTTGGCCTCGGGCAGCACGATGAACGTGTACTGGTTGCTGTCGAGGAGCCCGTAGCTCTTCTCGGAGATGACCGGGTAGAGGAGCACGTCCCGGGGGTCGCGGACGCTCATGCCTTCTCCTCGGTGGTCTCTTCGACGGTGCCCTCGCCGGCGGCGGGGGCGATGGACGGGACGCCACCGGAGATCTCGCGGGTGGCGAGGTCGGGCAGGTCGGCGCCGGAGCGCTTCCCCTTGGCGGGCCCGGAGACGAACTCGGCCAGCGCGGTCTCGGTGAAGACGACCTCGTCGGACACCAGCACGTCGTACGTGTTGAGCTGGCCGGCCTCGATCAGGTGCACCTGCGGCAGGTTGCGCAGGCTCACCCAGTTGAGGACGTCGTCGTGGTCGAGGACCACGAGGACCCGCTTGGCCGAGGTGATCGCGTTGAGCGTCGCCATGGCGGACTTGGTCTTCGGGGCGTCGCCGTCGACGAACGCCGAGACGACGTGGACCCGGCCCTCGCGTGCCCGGTCGGAGAGGGCACCGCGGAGCGCGGCAGCCTTCATCTTCTTGGGCGTCTTCTTCGTGTAGTCACGCGGCACCGGGCCGTGGGCGACGCCACCGCCGGAGAACTGCGGCGAGCGCAGCGAACCCTGGCGGGCGCGACCGGTGCCCTTCTGGCGGTACGGCTTGGCGCCGGTACCGCTGACCTGGGCCCGCGTCTTGGTCGAGTGCGTGCCCTGGCGGGCCGCGGCGAGCTGCGCCACGACGACCTGGTGCATCAGGGAGACGTTCGCGTCGGCGTCGAAGAGAGCGCCGGGCAGCGTCACGCTGCCCGAGGTCTCCCCCGCCGGCGTGCGGACGTCGACCTGACGGTCGGTGCGCTCGGGTGCCCCGCCGTTGATGGTCGTGGTCACTTCTTGTCACTCCCCACGGGGCCGCCCTTGACGGCCGAACGAACGAGCAGGAGCCCGCCCTTCGGGCCGGGGATGGCGCCCTTGATCAGCAGCAGGCCGCGCTCGGTGTCGACCTTGTGGACGACCAGCGACAGCGTCGTGGTCTTCACGTGGCCCATGCGGCCGGCCATCTTGAGGCCCTTGAACACGCGACCGGGGGTCGACGCGCCACCGATGGAACCGGGGTGGCGGTGCTTGCGCTTGACGCCGTGTCCCGCGCCGAGGCCCTTAAAGCCGTGACGCTTCATGACACCGGCGGTTCCCTTGCCCTTGCTCGTACCGATGACGTCGACCTTGGCCACGCCGTCGAAGACGTCGGCGTTCAGCTCCTGGCCGACCGTGTAGTCGCCGGCGTCCTCGGTGCGCAGTTCCACCAGGTGCCGCCTCGGCGTCACGCCCGCCTTGGTGAAGTGCCCGCCCTCGGGGCGGTTCACCTTCCGCGGGTCGATCTCACCGAACCCGAGCTGGACGGCTGAGTAGCCGTCGACCTCGGGGGTGCGCACCTGGGTCACCACACACGGGCCCGCCTTGACGACGGTCACCGGCACGAGGCGGTTGTTCTCGTCGAATACCTGGGTCATCCCCAGCTTCTCGCCGAGGAGACCGCGAAATGTGCTCGCCATGTCTGCTGACTGCCCTTACTGAATGTTGACGTCGACCGAGGCCGGGAGGTCGATGCGCATCAGCGCGTCGACCGTCTTCGGCGTCGGGTCGAGGATGTCGATGAGCCGCTTGTGCGTGCGCATCTCGAAGTGCTCGAACGAGTCCTTGTACTTGTGCGGCGAACGGATCACCGCGTACACGTTCTTCTCCGTCGGCAGCGGCACCGGGCCGACCACTCGCGCTCCGGTCTTGGTGACCGTCTCGACGATGCGTCGCGCCGAAGCGTCGATCGCCTCGTGGTCGTAGGCCTTCAACCGGATGCGGATCTTCTGTCCCGCCATCGCTGTCTTCTGCTCCTGCCGATCGGTTGTGAAAGTTCGAGTGGGTCTGCTGACCCGGGGTGGGTCCGGCGAGTTCAACTCCGGACCCGGAGTGGGTGGCGGCCGGCCAGCGGCCGCCACCCACCGGGGGTGTTACTTGAGGATCTTGACGACGCGACCGGCGCCCACGGTCCGACCACCCTCACGGATGGCGAACTTCAGGCCCTCCTCCATGGCGATGGGCTGGATGAGCTCCACCGTCATCTCGGTGTTGTCACCGGGCATGACCATCTCGGTGCCGGCGGGCAGGGTCACCACGCCGGTCACGTCCGTCGTCCGGAAGTAGAACTGGGGACGGTAGTTGTTGAAGAACGGCGTGTGACGGCCACCCTCGTCCTTCGAGAGGATGTAGACCGAACCCTCGAAGTTGGTGTGCGGGGTGATCGAGCCGGGCTTGACGACGACCTGGCCGCGCTCGACGTCCTCGCGCTTGATGCCGCGCAGCAGCAGGCCCACGTTGTCGCCGGCCTGACCCTGGTCGAGCAGCTTGCGGAACATCTCGACGCCGGTGACCGTGGTCTTGGTCGAGTTCTCGCGGATGCCGACGATCTCGATCTCCTCGGAGACCTTCACGATGCCACGCTCGACGCGGCCGGTGACGACCGTGCCACGACCGGTGATCGTGAAGACGTCCTCGACGGGCATGAGGAACGGCTTGTCGATGTCGCGCTCCGGCTCCGGGATCGCGGTGTCGACGGCGTTCATCAGCTCCATGAGCTTGTCGCCCCACTCCTTGTCGCCCTCGAGCGCCTTGAGCGCCGAGACGCGGATCACGGGGAGGTCGTCGCCCGGGAACTCGTACTCGCTGAGCAGCTCGCGGACCTCGAGCTCGACGAGCTCCAGGATCTCCTCGTCGTCCACCATGTCGGCCTTGTTGAGGGCCACCACGATGTAGGGGACGCCGACCTGGCGGGCCAGGAGGACGTGCTCCTTGGTCTGCGGCATCGGGCCGTCGGTCGCCGCGACCACGAGGATCGCGCCGTCCATCTGCGCGGCACCGGTGATCATGTTCTTGATGTAGTCGGCGTGCCCGGGGCAGTCGACGTGCGCGTAGTGACGGTTCTCCGTCTGGTACTCGACGTGCGCGATCGAGATCGTGATGCCGCGGGCCTTCTCCTCGGGCGCCTTGTCGATCTGGTCGAACGCAGACGCCTCGTTGAGGTCCGGGTACTTGTCGTGCAGGACCTTGGTGATCGCCGCGGTCAGCGTCGTCTTGCCATGGTCGATGTGCCCGATGGTGCCGATGTTGACGTGCGGCTTGGTCCGCTCGAACTTGGCCTTGGCCACTGGGTTCCTCTCCTCGTGGTTACGCAGGTGGTGCGTGCTCTGGGGTTTCGGGCGGGGCCCGCCGGCCGCGGGCTGGGCCCGCGTCCGGTCTTGCCGTTACTCGCCGGTCGCCTTGGCGATGATCTCCTTGGCGACGTTGGCCGGGACCTCGGCGTACGAGTCGAAGACCATCGAGTAGCTCGCCCGTCCCTGGGTGCGGCTGCGCAGGTCGCCCACGTAGCCGAACATCTCCGACAGCGGGACCAGGGCCCGGACGATGCGGGCGCCGGAGCGCTCCTCCATCGCCTGGATGGTGCCGCGGCGGGAGTTGAGGTCGCCGATGACGTCGCCCATGTTCTCCTCGGGCGTGGTCACCTCGACCGCCATGAGCGGCTCCAGCAGGGCCGGGCTGGCCTTGCGTGCCGCCTCCTTGAAGGCGATCGATCCGGCGATCTTGAAGGCCATCTCCGAGGAGTCGACCTCGTGGTACTGGCCGTCCAGCAGCGACGCCTTGACGCCGACCATCGGGTACCCGGCCAGGACGCCGTACTGCATGGCGTCCTGCATGCCTTGGTCGACCGAGGGGATGTACTCCTTCGGGATGCGACCACCGGTGACCTTGTTCTCGAACTCGTAGGTCGCCGAGTCGGCGCTCATCTCGAGCGGCTCGAGAGCGATCTGCACCTTCGCGAACTGGCCGGAGCCACCGGTCTGCTTCTTGTGCGTGTAGTCGTAGCGCTCGACGCCCTTGCGGATCGTCTCGCGGTAGGCGACCTGCGGCTTGCCGACGTTGGCCTCGACGTTGAACTCGCGGCGCATGCGGTCGACGAGGATCTCCAGGTGGAGCTCGCCCATGCCGGAGATGACCGTCTGGCCCGTCTCCTCGTCCAGCTTGACCTGGAAGGTCGGGTCCTCCTCGGCCAGCTTCTGGATCGCGGTGCCGAGCTTCTCCTGGTCGCTCTTCGTCTTCGGCTCGATCGCGACCGAGATGACGGGAGCGGGGAAGGACATCGACTCGAGGATCACCGGGTTCTGCGGGTCGCAGAGGGTGTCACCCGTCGTCGTCTGCTTGAGGCCGTTGACCGCCACGATCTGACCGGCGCCGACGCCGGCGCGCTCTTCGCGCTTGTTGGCGTGCATCTGGTAGATCTTGCCGATCCGCTCCTTGCGGTCCTTGGTGCTGTTCAGCACCGCGGTCCCGGAGTCGAGCCGGCCCGAGTACACGCGGACGTAGGTCAGCTTGCCCAGGTGGATGTCGGTCTGGATCTTGAACGCCAGCGCGGAGAACGGCTCGTCCTCGTCGGCGTGACGCAGGACCTCGGTCTCGCCGTCCAGCGCGGTGCCGACGATCGCCTCGATGTCCAGCGGGCTGGGCAGGTAGTCGACGACGGCGTCGAGCAGGGGCTGCACACCCTTGTTCTTGAACGCGGTGCCGGTGAGGACCGGGTTGACCTGGCCGCCGATGGTGGCCTTCCGGATGGCCGCCTTGAGGCGGTCGACCGCGATCTCCTCGCCGGCGAGGTAGTCCTCCATCAGCGAGTCGTCGAAGTCCGCGATGTTCTCGAGCAGCTTCTCGCGGTACTCCGCGGCCTGGTCGGCGAGCTCGGCCGGGATCTCCTCGATCTCGTAGTCTTCGCCCAGCTTGGTCTCACCGCGCCAGGTGAGCGCGCGCATCTGGACCAGGTCGACGACGCCGATGAAGTCGGCCTCGGCCCCGATCGGCAGCTGCAGCACCAGCGGGTTGGCCGCCAGCCGCTCGACCATCATGTCGACGCAGCGGAAGAAGTCGGCACCGGTGCGGTCGAGCTTGTTGACGAAGCACATGCGCGGGACGCCGTACTTCTCGGCCTGGCGCCAGACCTGCTCGGTCTGGGGCTCGACGCCGGCGACACCGTCGTACACCGCGACCGCACCGTCGAGCACGCGGAGCGAGCGCTCCACCTCGACGGTGAAGTCGACGTGCCCGGGGGTGTCGATGATGTTGATGTCGTGGTCGTTCCAGGAGCACTTCGTCGCGGCGGACGTGATGGTGATGCCGCGCTCCTGCTCCTGCTCCATCCAGTCCATCGTGGCCGCGCCGTCGTGGACCTCACCGATCTTGTACGTGATACCGGTGTAGAAGAGGATGCGCTCGGTGGTGGTCGTCTTGCCGGCGTCGATGTGCGCCATGATCCCGATGTTCCGGGTCTTGCGGAGCTGGGCCTCGTTGCTGGCCATTGCTTCTCCTCTTGGTTCAGGTCCGTGTGCGGGTGCCGGGACTACGACCTCGTGAGTGCGTCCCGGGATTCCCGCCGACGGCGGGCGCTGGTCGCGTGCGTTACCAGCGGTAGTGCGCGAAGGCCTTGTTCGCTTCGGCCATCTTGTGCGTGTCCTCGCGGCGCTTCACGGCGGCACCGAGGCCGTTGCTGGCGTCGAGGAGCTCGTTCATCAGGCGCTCGGTCATCGTCTTCTCGCGACGGGCCCGGCTGTACTGGATGAGCCAGCGCAGACCGAGGGTGGTGCTGCGCGAGGCGCGGACCTCGACCGGGACCTGGTAGGTCGCGCCACCGACGCGGCGGCTGCGGACCTCGAGGCTCGGCTTGACGTTGTCCAGCGCGCGCTTGAGCGTCACGACCGGGTCGGTGTCGTTCTTGGCGCGGGCACCCTCGAGGGCGCCGTAGACGATCGCCTCTGCGATCGAGCGCTTGCCGTCGACGAGCACCTTGTTGACCAGCTGGGTGACCAGCTGCGACTGGTAGACCGGGTCGATGACCAGCGGCCGCTTCGGCGCGGGGCCCTTGCGAGGCATTAGCTCTTCTCCTTCTTGGCGCCGTAGCGGCTGCGGGCCTGCTTGCGGCCGCGGACGGCCTGCGTGTCCAGCGAGCCGCGGATGATCTTGTAGCGCACGCCCGGCAGGTCCTTCACCCGGCCGCCACGCACGAGCACCATCGAGTGCTCCTGCAGGTTGTGGCCGACACCGGGGATGTAGGCGGTGACTTCGACCCCGCTGGTGAGGCGCACACGGGCGACCTTGCGCAGCGCCGAGTTCGGCTTCTTCGGCGTCGTCGTGTAGACGCGCGTGCAGACTCCGCGGCGCTGGGGCGAACCCTTCAGCGCCGGAGTCTTGGTCTTCTCGACCTTGTCCTCGCGGCCCTTGCGGACCAGCTGGTTGATCGTGGGCATGGGTGGCCTGGATCTCCTACCTGCGCTGGGGTCGTGCTCTGGGTGTGGTGCTTGCTGGTCGTGCACGGGTGCCGGGCCGCCCTGCGGAAGCCCACCCGATCCCGGCCACCAGCCACTGTCCGGCCCCCGCGGTCGGGCGTGTCGCCCGATCCGGGACCGGTCCGTGGTCGGACCGAACTCGGTAGCCCCTCGCGACTCGGCGCCGCCACCTTCCGGCCGGGGGCCGGAGGGCGGTCCAGGCGACCGAATTCGTCGCCCAGGCGCACCGCGAACGGGAGCTGGCCCAGGGCACCCTGGGCACGGCTGACCACGATACCCGCGCCTGGAGGACCGGTCAAAGCCGGGTCCCTCACACGCACGGCCGGAGGCCGGCCGCCACCCACCGGAGGCGGGTGACATCCGGGCAACGGCGGGCCGCCCGGTCTTCTTCCTCCCGGGCGCACCGTCGTCCGGATGCACCGCTGGAGCGGCTCGGACGGTACCTGCTGCACCGCGGCCGCGGGAGCGGACTCGCTGCGCCGGGCAGCGGTTCGGCGCCGGGATCTGTCGTACCCGGCACCTAGCGTCCCGCCCGTCCCGCTCCCCGCGCCAGGAGACCCCGTGCACCCCGACTCCGCCCGCGAGCTCAAGGCCCGCATCCTCGACCGGCTGCCCTCGGCCCCCGTGGTCGCCTCCGACGCCGGAACCGACGCGCCGTGGCCCTGGGTCGCTGTCGGGCTCACCCCGGCCGGCCCCTCGGGCGCCCGGGTCGCTGTGCGGCTCCAGCGCGACGGTGACCGGGCGCTGCTCCCCGACCTGGGGCGGGCGGCCGCGGCCGAGGTGGAGATCCGCGTGATCGGCCCGGTGCGGGCACTGAGCTGGCCCACACCCGAGGAGTTGCAGCGGCGGGTGCGTCCGCTCCGTCCCGGCCTCTCCGTGGCCCACACCGACGTCACGGCCGGGACGCTGGGCGGGTTCGTCCGCATCGCGGGCGGCCGGGCCATCCTGTCCAACAACCACGTCCTCGCGGCGAGCGACGCCGCGAGGCCCGGCGACGCCGTCCTGCAGCCCGGGCCGGCGGACGGCGGCGTCCCGGGCGACCGGGTGGCTTCGCTGACCGCCTTCCAGCGCTTCGTCGAGGGTCGCCCCAACCTCGTGGACGCCGCTGTGGCCCTGCTGGACCCGGGCGTCGACACCTGCCCCCGGGATCTGCCCGGCGGGCCCCTAGGGGGCCCCGTGGTGGCGACCACGGACGTCGACCCGGACGAGGCCGTGGAGAAGGTCGGCAGGACGACGGGGCACACCCGCGGCGTGGTGACCGCGGTCGAGGTGGACGCGGTGGCCGTGCAGTACGACGCTCCGTCGTCCCCCCAGGGAGTGCACCGCTTCGACGACCAGATCGAGATCCAGGGGGCCGGCGGGTTCAGCGCGGGCGGCGACAGCGGGTCGGTGATCTGGCGCAGCCGGGACCGCGCCCCTCTGGCGCTGCTGTTCGCGGGAAGCACGACCGGCGGCGTGGACGGCTCCGGGGTCACCTTCGCCAACCCGCTGGCCACGGTCCTCCGGCTGCTCGGCGGGGAGTGGCTCTCCGGCTGACCTCCCGCGGCGCCGGCCGGTGTCCTCCGGACGCCGGGAGGGGCACGATGGGGTCATGACCGACCGGGCGGCGGCACGCGCCGCGAAGAGCGTGCTCGTCGAGCGCCTCTCCGGCGATCCCGGTGTCGTCGGCATCGGCCTCGCCCGGCGCGACGACGGCTACGTGCTGACCGTCGAGCTCACCGATCCCGCCGTCGGGACCCGCGTGCCCGGCGTCGTCGACGGCGTCCGGGTGGTCACCGCGGTCATCGGCGCCGTCCGCCCGTTGTAGCGGGCCGATAGCGTGCCCTCAGGGGCCGCACCGCAGCGGGCCCGTACACCTGAGGAGGGCACGTGCGCATCGGCACCCAAGCCAGTTACAGCGGTGGGTTCACCCAGACCGCGTCCGAGATCCGCGACCTCGAGTCCGCAGGGCTCGACGTCGCGGCGGTGGCCGAGGTCTACACGTTCGACGCGGTCAGCCAGCTGGGCTACCTGGCGGCGGTGACCGAGCGGGTCGAGCTGCTCAGCGCCATCTTCCCCCTCTACAGCCGCACGCCGGCGCTGACCGCCATGACCGCCGCCGGCCTGGACTACGTCTCCAACGGCCGCTTCACCCTCGGCCTCGGCGCCTCGGGCCCGCAGGTGATCGAGGGCTGGCACGGCGTCCCCTACGACGCGCCGCTGCAGCGCACCCGGGAGATCGTCGAGATCTGCCGCCAGGTCTGGCGCCGCGAGCGCGTCGAGCACCACGGCAAGAAGTACGACATTCCGCTGCCGGCCGACCAGGGCACGGGTCTGGGCAAGCCGCTGAAGCTCATCAACACCCCCGTGCGCGAGCGCATCCCGGTGATGCTCGCCGCGCTCGGCCCGAAGAACGTGGAGCTGTGCGCCGAGATCGCCGAGGCGTGGGAGCCGATCTTCTTCATGCCCGAGCGGGCGCAGTCGGTGTGGGGCGACGCCCTCGCCGCGGGCAAGGCGAAGCGCGACCCGCTGCTGGGTGACCTGCAGGTCATCACCGGTGTGCCGGTGGCCATCGGCGAGGGCCTGGACGAGGCGCAGCTGATGGACCGGGTCCGTCCCGGCCTGGCCCTCTACATCGGCGGGATGGGCGCCCGCGGCAAGAACTTCTACAACGACCTGGCCGTCCGCTACGGCTTCGAGGCCGAGGCCAAGGAGATCCAGGACCTCTACCTCGACGGCAGGAAGGACGAGGCCGCGGCCAAGGTGCCCGACGAGCTGGTGCGCGCCACCTCGCTGATCGGCCCCGAGTCGCACGTCGCCGAGCGGGTTGCCGCCTTCGCCGAGGCCGGCGTCACGACGCTGATGCTCCAGCCCCTCGACGGCAGCCGCGAGGGCCGGCTGAAGACCGTCGAGACCATGAAGAAGCTGGCCGGCTGATCCCACGGCGGACTTTCTGCACCGAAAGTCCGCACACACGAAAAGGGCCCCCAGATCCGTACTCGGATCTGGGGGCCCTTTCGTCACGTGCTAGGTGGCATCACTGCCGCCAGTCGTACTCCTCGAGACGCACGGCCTCGCCGGTGCCCTGACCGAAGACGTCGGGGCTGTAGTACTGCCCGTCGTCGTAGCCGGCCATCGTGTAGACCGCGGCACGCGCCTCCTCGGTCGGCTCGACCGTGATGTTCCGGTAGCGGCTGATGCCCGTACCCGCCGGGATCAGCTTTCCGATGATCACGTTCTCCTTGAGCCCGAGCAGGCTGTCGCTCTTGCCCTGGATCGCGGCGTCGGTGAGCACCTTGGTCGTCTCCTGGAAGGAGGCGGCCGACAGCCACGACTCGGTCGCGAGCGAGGCCTTCGTGATGCCCATGAGCACCGGACGGGCCGAGGCCGGCTCGCCGCCCTCGGCGACGACGCGGCGGTTCTCGGTCTCGAACAGCGTCCGCTCGACCAGCGCACCCGGCAGGAACTCCGTGGCGCCCGAGTCGATGATGGTCACCCGCTTCAGCATCTGGCGGATGATCACCTCGATGTGCTTGTCGTGGATCGACACGCCCTGCGAGCGGTAGACCTCCTGGACCTCGCGGACGAGGTGCAGCTGCACCTCGCGCGGGCCCATGATCCGCAGCACCTCGTGCGGGTCCACCGCACCCTCGGTGAGCTGCTCGCCCACCTCGACGTGCGCGCCGTCCTCGACCCGCAGCCGCGAGCGACGCGACAGCTTCTCGTAGACGACCTCGTCCGAGCCGTCGTCCGGGGTGATGGTCAGCTTGCGGAACTGCTCGCTGTCCTCGATCCGGACGGCGCCCGCGAGCTCCGCGATCGGCGCCTTGCCCTTGGGGACACGGGCCTCGAAGAGCTCGACCACACGCGGCAGACCGTGCGTGATGTCCGCGCCGGCCACACCACCGGTGTGGAAGGTGCGCATCGTCAGCTGCGTGCCGGGCTCACCGATGGACTGGGCGGCGATGATGCCGACGGCCTCGCCGACGTCCACGAGCTTGCCCGAGGCCAGCGAGCGGCCGTAGCAGGTCGCGCAGGTGCCCAGCAGCGACTCGCAGGTGAGCACGCAGCGGACCTTGACCTCGGCCACGCCGGCGTCGATCAGCGTCTGGATGAGCACGTCGCCCAGGTCGGCGTTCGCCGGGGCGATGACCGTCCCGTCCTCGGCCACCACGTCGGCGGCCAGGGCGCGGGCGTAGACGCTGGTCTCGACGTGTGCGTCACGCGTGACCTTGCCGTCGACGACGGTGCCGATCGGCATGACGACGCCGCGCTCGGTGCCGCAGTCCTCCTCGCGGATGATGACGTCCTGCGAGACGTCCACCAGACGACGGGTGAGGTACCCGGAGTCGGCGGTCCGCAGGGCGGTGTCCGCGAGACCCTTGCGGGCGCCGTGCGTGGAGATGAAGTACTCCAGCACCGACAGACCCTCCCGGAAGTTGGCCTTGATCGGCCGCGGGATGATCTCGCCCTTGGGGTTGGCGACCAGACCACGCATACCGGCGATCTGGCTGATCTGCATCATGTTGCCTCGGGCACCCGAGTTGACCATGACCCAGACCGGGTTGGTGGTCGGGAAGTTGTCCACCATGGCCTGGGAGACCTCGGCCCGCGCGCGGGTCCAGATCTCGATCAGCTCGCCACGACGCTCGGAGTCGGTGATGACACCGCGCTCGTACTGCTTCTCGATCTTGGCGGCCTCGGCCTCGTGCCGGTCCATGATCTCGCGCTTGGCCGGCGGGGTGACGACGTCGTCGATGGCGATCGTGACGCCCGAACGGGTCGCCCAGCGGAAGCCGGCCGCCTTGAGGGCGTCCAGCGTCGCCGCCACCTGCACCTTGGGGTAGCGCTCGGCGAGGTCGTTGACGATCGCCCCGAGCTCCTTCTTCGGCACCTGGTAGTTGACGAAGCGGTAGTCCTCGGGCAGGGCCTCGTTGAACAGCACCCGGCCCAGGCTGGTCTCGACCAGCGCGGGAGCGCCGGGCGTCCAGTCCTCGGGCTGCACCCAGGCCTCGTTGGCCTTGCCGTTGTCGACGCCGAACACCTCGTCGAGACGGATGAGCGCGCGCTCCTGCAGGCCCAGCGCGCCCATGTCGTAGGCCATGAGGGCCTCCGACGCGGACGAGAAGGCCGCCGGCTTGCCACCGTCGACCTCGTGCCGGCTCGGCACGAGGGTCGTCACGTGGTACAGGCCCAGCACCATGTCCTGGGTCGGCGCGGTGATCGGACGACCGTCGGCCGGGCTCAGGATGTTGTTGCTCGACAGCATGAGGATGCGGGCCTCGGCCTGCGCCTCGGCCGACAGCGGCAGGTGCACCGCCATCTGGTCACCGTCGAAGTCCGCGTTGAACGCGGTGCAGACCAGCGGGTGGATCTGGATGGCCTTGCCCTCGACCAGCTGGGGCTCGAAGGCCTGGATGCCCAGACGGTGCAGCGTCGGCGCGCGGTTCAGCAGCACCGGGTGCTCGGTGATGACCTCTTCCAGCACGTCCCACACGACCGGGCGCGCGCGCTCGACCATCCGCTTGGCGGACTTGATGTTCTGGGCGTGGTTGAGGTCGACCAGCCGCTTCATGACGAAGGGCTTGAAGAGCTCCAGGGCCATCTGCTTGGGCAGGCCGCACTGGTGCAGCTTCAGCTGCGGGCCGACGACGATGACCGAACGGCCGGAGTAGTCGACGCGCTTGCCGAGCAGGTTCTGGCGGAACCGGCCCTGCTTGCCCTTGAGCAGGTCGCTCAGGGACTTCAGGGGGCGGTTGCCCGGGCCGGTGACCGGCCGGCCGCGACGGCCGTTGTCGAACAGCGCGTCCACGGACTCCTGGAGCATCCGCTTCTCGTTGTTCACGATGATCTCGGGCGCGCCGAGGTCCAGCAGACGCTTCAGCCGGTTGTTCCGGTTGATCACGCGGCGGTACAGGTCGTTCATGTCGCTGGTGGCGAAGCGGCCACCGTCGAGCTGCACCATCGGGCGCAGGTCCGGCGGGATGACCGGGACGCAGTCCAGCACCATGCCCATGGGCGAGTTCCGGGTCTGCTGGAACGCCGCGACGACCTTCAGCCGCTTGAGCGCGCGCAGCTTGCGCTGACCCTTGCCGCTGCGGATGGTCTCGCGCAGCGAGGCGGCCTCGGCGTCGAGGTCGAAGCCGGCGAGCAGCTTCTGCAGCGCCGCGGCGCCCATGCCGCCCTCGAAGTACTCACCGAAGCGGTCGCGCAGCTCGCGGTAGAGGCCCTCGTCGGCGATGAGCTGCTTGACCTCGAGCTTGCGGAAGGTGTCCATCACCTCGTCGAGGCGGTCGATCTCCCGCTGGGAGCGGTCGCGCAGCTGGCGCATCTCGCGCTCACCGCCCTCGCGCACCTTGCGGCGGACGTCGGACTTGGCGCCCTCCGCCTCGAGCTCGGCCAGGTCGGCCTCGAGCTTCTGCTGGCGGGCCTCGACGTTGGCGTCGCGCTGGCCCTCCAGGTTCGACTTCTCGGCGCTGATCTCGGCCTCGATGGTCGGGAGGTCGCGGTGGCGCGCCTCGTCGTCGACCGAGGTGATCATGTAGGCCGCGAAGTAGATGATCTTCTCGAGGTCCTTGGGCGCCAGGTCGAGCAGGTAGCCCAGGCGGGACGGGACGCCCTTGAAGAACCAGATGTGGGTGACCGGCGCGGCCAGCTCGATGTGGCCCATCCGCTCACGACGCACCTTGGCGCGGGTGACCTCGACGCCGCAGCGCTCGCAGATGATGCCCTTGAAGCGCACGCGCTTGTACTTGCCGCAGTAGCACTCCCAGTCCCGGGTGGGACCGAAGATCTTCTCGCAGAAGAGACCGTCCTTCTCCGGGCGGAGGGTGCGGTAGTTGATGGTCTCGGGCTTCTTCACCTCACCGTGGCTCCACTGGCGGATGTCGTCGCCGGTGGCCAGCCCGATGCGCAGTTCGTCGAAGAAGTTGACGTCGAGCAAGGTGGTGACCCCTTTCAGGGGCTAGTGCTTCGCTTCTATGGCTGTGGTGGAGAGGTCGGCCGGCCCCGCCTCAGCGGGGCCGGCCGACCGCCGATCACACGTCTTCGACGGACGACGGCTCGCGGCGGCTGAGGTCGATGCCCAGCTCCTCCGCGGCCCGGAAGACCTCGTCGTCGGTGTCGCGCAGCTCGATCGCGTTGCCGTCGCTGGAGAGGACCTCCACGTTCAGGCAGAGCGACTGGAGCTCCTTGAGCAGCACCTTGAACGACTCGGGGATGCCCGGCTCGGGGATGTTCTCGCCCTTGACGATCGCCTCGTACACCTTGACGCGGCCGAGGATGTCGTCGGACTTGATGGTGAGCAGCTCCTGCAGCGCGTAGGCCGCGCCGTAGGCCTGCATCGCCCAGCACTCCATCTCACCGAAGCGCTGGCCACCGAACTGCGCCTTACCACCCAGCGGCTGCTGCGTGATCATCGAGTACGGGCCGGTGGAACGGGCGTGGATCTTGTCGTCCACCAGGTGCAGGAGCTTCAGGATGTAGACGTAGCCCACGGCGATCGGCTCGGGGAAGGGCTCCCCGGAACGACCGTCGAACAGCCGGGCCTTGCCGGTCTCCTTGACCATCCGGTTGCCGTCGCGGTTCGGCGTCGTCGAGCCGAGGAGACCGATGAGCTCGTCCTCCTTGGCGCCGTCGAACACCGGGGTCGCGGTGCGGGTGCCCGGTCCGGCCGAACGGGCCGCCTCGGGCAGGTTGGCCGCCCAGTCGGGGGTGCCCTCGACGTCCCAGCCCTGCTTGGCGATCCACCCGAGGTGCATCTCGAGCACCTGGCCGACGTTCATGCGGCCGGGCACGCCGAGCGGGTTCAGGACGATGTCGACCGGGGTGCCGTCCTCGAGGAACGGCATGTCCTCCTGCGGCAGGATCTTCGAGATGACGCCCTTGTTGCCGTGGCGTCCGGCGAGCTTGTCGCCGTCGGAGATCTTGCGCATCTGGGCGACGTAGACCCGGATGAGCTCGTTGACGCCGGCGGGGAGCTCGTCGCCGTCCTCGCGCGAGAACACGCGGACGCCGATGACCTTGCCGGACTCACCGTGCTTGACCTTGAGCGACGTGTCGCGGACCTCGCGGGCCTTCTCGCCGAAGATCGCGCGCAGCAGCCGCTCCTCGGGGGTCAGCTCGGTCTCGCCCTTGGGCGTGACCTTGCCGACGAGGATGTCGCCGGGGACGACCTCGGCACCGATGCGGATGATGCCGCGCTCGTCGAGGTCGGCGAGGACCTCCTCGGAGACGTTCGGGATGTCCCGGGTGATCTCCTCGGCGCCGAGCTTGGTGTCGCGGGCGTCGACCTCGAACTCCTCGATGTGGATCGAGGACAGGACGTCGTCCTGCACGAGGCGCTGCGACAGGATGATCGCGTCCTCGTAGTTGTGGCCCTCCCAGGGCATGAAGGCGACGAGCAGGTTCTTGCCCAGCGCCATCTCGCCCTGGTCGGTGCACGGCCCGTCGGCGATGACCTGGCCGACCTCGACCCGCTGGCCCTCGTCCACGACGGGGCTCTGGTTGATCGAGGTGCCCTGGTTCGAGCGACGGAACTTCAGCAGCCGGTAGGTCTGCCGGGTGCCGTCGTCGGCCATGACCGTCACGTAGTCGGCGGTGGAGTCCTCGACCACACCGGCCTTCTCCGCCACGACGACGTCGCCGGCGTCGACGGCGGCACGCAGCTCCATGCCGGTGCCGACCAGCGGGGCCTCGCTGCGCAGCAGCGGCACCGCCTGACGCTGCATGTTGGCGCCCATGAGCGCGCGGTTGGCGTCGTCGTGTTCGAGGAACGGGATCATCGCGGTCGCGACCGAGGTCATCTGCCGCGGCGAGACGTCCATGTAGTCCACGTTCTCGGGGGCGACGTAGTCGACCTCACCGCCCTTGGTACGGACCAGGACGCGGTCCTCGGAGAGCCGGTTGCCGTCGAGGACGGAGTTCGCCTGGGCGACGACGAAGCGGTCCTCCTCGTCGGCGGTCAGGTAGTCGATCTGGTCGGTGACGGTGCCGCTCTCGACCTTGCGGTACGGCGTCTCGATGAAGCCGAAGGCGTTGACCCGGCCGAACGAGGACAGCGAGCCGATCAGGCCGATGTTCGGGCCTTCCGGCGTCTCGATCGGGCACATGCGGCCGTAGTGGCTCGGGTGGACGTCGCGGACCTCCATGCCGGCGCGCTCACGCGACAGACCGCCCGGGCCCAGCGCCGACAGACGACGCTTGTGGGTCAGGCCCGCGAGCGGGTTGGTCTGGTCCATGAACTGCGACAGCTGGCTGGTGCCGAAGAACTCCTTGATGGAGGCGACGACCGGCCGGATGTTGATCAGGGTCTGCGGCGTGATCGCCTCGACGTCCTGGGTCGTCATCCGCTCGCGGACCACGCGCTCCATGCGGGAGAGGCCGACCCGGATCTGGTTCTGGATCAGCTCGCCGACGGTGCGCAGGCGACGGTTGCCGAAGTGGTCGATGTCGTCGACGCCGTGGTCGGGCTCGCCGGCGTGGAGACGCACGACGTACTCGATGGTGGCGACGATGTCGTCCTCGGTCAGCGTGCTGGTGCCCTGCGCCACGGAGACGCCCAGCTTCTTGTTGACCTTGTAGCGGCCGACCTTCGCGAGGTCGTAGCGCTTCGGGTTGAAGAAGAGGTTCTCCAGCAGCGCCTGCGCGGACTCACGCGTCGGCGGCTCGCCCGGGCGCAGCTTGCGGTAGATGTCCAGCAGCGCCTCGTCCTGCCCGGCGATGTGGTCCTTCTCCAGCGTGGCCAGGACTGTGGGCGACCACTGGAAGTGCTCGCGGATCCGGTCCTCGCCCCACCCGAGCGCCTTGAGCAGCACGGTGACCGGCTGGCGGCGCTTGCGGTCGATGCGGACACCGACGGTGTCGCGCTTGTCGACGTCGAACTCCAGCCACGCACCGCGGCTGGGGATGACCTTGGCGCTGAAGACGTCCTTGTCGGAGGTCTTGTCCAGCGACTTGTCGAAGTAGACGCCGGGGCTGCGGACGAGCTGGGAGACGACGACGCGCTCGGTCCCGTTGATGACGAACGTGCCCTTGTTCGTCATGATCGGGAAGTCGCCCATGAACACCGTCTGGCTCTTGATCTCGCCGGTGGTGTTGTTCATGAACTCGGCGGTGACGAACAGCGGCGCCGCGTAGGTCATGTCCTTGTCCTTGCACTCCTCGAGGGACGCCTTGACGTCCTCGAAGCGCGGGTTGGAGAAGGACAGCGACATCGAGCCGCTGAAGTCCTCGATCGGCGAGATCTCCTCGAGGATCTCGGCCAGACCACCGACGGCGGCCTCCTGCTCCTCGGGGGAGAGCGTCGCTCGCCACTCGGGGCTGCCGATCAGCCAGTCGAACGACGCGGTCTGCAGGGCCAGCAGGTCCGGGACCGCGAGCGGCTCGGAGATCTTGGCGAAGGAGACGCGCAGCGGGGCGCCGGGGATCTTCTGCTGGTCGGCCTCGCCGGTGCGGGGGCCGTCCTGCGGGGCGGTGCTGATGGTGCCGGACTCGGTGGTGCTGGGGTTGATGCTGGTGGGGCGAGAGCCTGCCAAGATGCGTCCTTCCAAGGACCTCACGACGTGCGGGCGGGAGTGCGGGTCGTCCTGGGTCGTCGTCGGTGATGGCGAGGCTGTCCGCGACGGCCGCGACGCCCGGATCGACGGTCAGCGAGGGTTCACCCGGTAGGTTCCCGGGCACCCGTCGTGACCCGTCTCAACGGGCAGGCAGTCAGAGGGCAGCGCAACAGGAGACCCTACCCCTGCTGTTGCGTGATGTCCACGCCAGGGGTACCGGTGCGACCGGCGCCACAGCAGGCGCGACACGGTCCGCGCACCGGGGCGGTGCGCTCATGATGCCAGCCGGCCCGACCGTGTCCGACCGCCACGCCGAGGGCTCAGCTCGTGGTGAGCACCGTGAGCTCGCTGATCTTCCAGTCGCCGTCGACGTCGACGAGCGTCGCCCGGACCGTCTGCACGCAGGACTGGGCCCCCTCGGGCGTCACCTGGCACTCGGAACCCTCGGGGGCCGGCTGGGTGCCGCTGTTGACCGACTTCAGCACGTACTGGCCGAAGACCACCACCGTCGCGGACTCCTGCGAGTCGTCCACCTGCTGCACGCCGACGTCGAGCACCTCGTACCGGGTCGTGGCCGAGACCTGCTCGTAGGAGCTGATGATGCCGCCGTCGGTGAGGTCCTGCTCGTACTGGTCGCGCAGGTCGCCGGTGAGCGCGTCGAGCTTGCCCTGCACGCTGCCCTCGGAGTCCTCGTAGTCGTAGGCGTAGACCGCCTGGATGCCGCTGCGGGCCGCAGCGACGATCTCCGGGTCGACGTGCGTGGGGTTCAGCCTCTGCCAGAGCAGCACACCAGCACCGGCGGCCGCCGCCACGCAGAGCAGCGCCAGGACGAGCAGGGCGGCCGGCAGTCGGCGCCGGGCGGTGCCGGCAGCGGCGTCCGCGCCGGCGGACGACGGGGCGCGCCTCGAGCGGGCCCGCGGCGTCGGCGCAGGCGCTGCGTCCTCCTGCACCGGCGCGCCGGCGGTCGCCGGGAGCTCCGCCGTCGCGGCACGGGCCGGCTCCACGGCGTCCTCGCGGTCGCGGCGGCTGCCGGCGACGCGGGCCCGGGGAGCAGGGCTGGGGCGCGGGGCCGTGGGGCGGGCGCGCGGCGTGGACCGTGGGCGCTCGTCGGGGATGCGGTCGTCACTCATCGCCTGCGGACCCCGTTCCCGTGATCCCGGACAGGAGCCACCGGTCGCCGGACTTCTCCAGGTTCACCTCGAGGCGGTACCGCGAGACCTGCACCTGCTCGCTCGCCGCGCTCTCCTGCGTCGCCTGGATCACCAGCAGGACCGTCGCGTCTTCGGTGTCGGCACGGGTGACGCCCGCACCGATGATCTCGGTGTTGACGACGGCCTCCAGTTCGGTGATCTCCTGCCGCCGGTCCTCGAGCTCGGACACCGAGTCGTCGCGCAGGTCGCCGGTCGCGATCCGGCGGATCTGCTCGATGTCGTCGTCCAGGGTCAGGTAGTCGAACGACGTCAGGTCCACGATGCCGGAGCGCGCCGCCTGCAGCGCCGCCCCGTACTCGCCGGTGCGGACGGAGGAGTCCCCGGGGCGGGTGAACCAGAGGAAGGCCACCCCGGCGAGGAGCAGGACCAGGAGGACCGCGAGTGCGGGCAGCAGCGGGATGGACAGCCGGGCGAGCCGTCCGGTCCGCGACGGCCCGCCGCCGCCTGCCGCCTCGTCCGTCCCCTGCTCGTCGGCGGCCGCGCGCGTGGTGAGGTCGTCGGCCGGAACGCCGGAGGCGCCGTCGCCGGGAACGGGAGCGGTCGCTCCCCCGGCCCGCGCGCCGGTCCGCGCATCGCTGGTCACGCGGGCACTCCTCCAGGTCGGTGGGCGGTGTCGGGCGTCGGCATCCTGCTCACCCCGCGACGCTGGAGAAGGGACTGGCCGAGACCAGTCCGCCCAGCAGGTCGGTGAGCGGCGCAAGCGGACCGGGCGCAGCGGGAAGGCCCCCGGCTCCGCCCGGACCCTCCTGCGGGGCGCCGGTCTGGCCGCCGTCGCGGCCGATGTTCTGCTCGCCGCGGATGTTAGACCCGTTCTCGTCGTAGCCGTCCCCGGGCGCGGGGTCGACACCGTTGACGACGCCGCAGCGGACGGCGTCGGTGTCGACGGACTCGACCGCCCCCTGCGTCGGGGTGGACGAGCTCGGCACGTAGCCGGTGGTGCAGGCGTGCGGGTCCCCCGCGTTCAGCACGAACCCGAAGTGCGAGCGCAGCACGCCGTCCTCGTCGCGGCGGACGACGGTGAAGCCTCCGGTCACCGCGTCCGGGTAGGTGACCAGCATCTGGCGCACGCCGTCGAGGCGCGGAATCGTCACCCCGTTGAGGATGTCGAGGTTGCGGACCAGCGAGCCGAGGCCCGGACCGGCGTCCTCCACGAGCGTCTGCAGGGACTCCCCCGCGTCGGGCGCGTTAACCAGGATCTCGCGCAGGTCGGGGTCCATGTCGACCAGGGTGTCGGTGACCAGGCGCAGGTCCGCCGCCCACGCGCGGATCGCCGACCGGCTGTCCCGCTGCGTGTCCAGCACCGTCTGGCCGTCGGTGATCAGCGCCAGGGTCTGCGGGAGGGACTCGGTGGCCCGGGCCAGGAGCAGGTCCCCGTTGGCGATGAGGCGCCCGAGGTCGTCCCCGGCGCCCTCGAAGGCCCGCCCGAGCTCCTCGACCACGATCCGGAGGTTGTCCTGGTCGATCGACCCGACCAGCCCGTCGAGGTTGAGCAGCATCTGCTCCACCGGCACGGGGGTGCTGGTGCGTTCCTTGGGGATGACCGCGCCGTCCTCGAGGTAGGGCTTCCCCTCGCCGGTGGGCCGCAGGATGACGTACTGCTCCCCCACGGCGCTGCGGGTGGCGACCGCGGCCTCGGTGTCGGCGGGGATGGGCTCGGCGTCCGGGTCGATGCGGAGGACCACGCGAACGCCGTCCTCCACGACCTGCATGTCGGTGACCCGGCCGACGGCGACGCCGCGGTAGGTCACCTCGGCGTTGACGAAGATCCCGCCGGACTGCTCGAAGTCGGCCGCCACCTCGTAGCTGCCCCCGAAGAGGACGCGGTCGAGGCCGACGTAGGTGAAGCCGAGGTAGGCCATCGACACGACGGAGAGCGTGACGAAGGCGATCAGCCTGATCCTGGTCGCGCGGGCGATCACGGTCCCACCTCCGTGACGAGGGGCAGACCCGGGCGACCGGTCGCCTGGTCGGCCTGCGGCAACTGGTCCAGGACCTGGCCGGGGAGGTCGCCGAGCCCGGGCAGGCCGCCCTGGGACGGCGCGGGCGCCGGGGCGGGACCGCCACCGGCCGGCGAGGCCGTCCCGCCCTCGGCACCGCACTTCCCCTGCCCCAGCGCCTCCGTCAGCGGGAGCTCGCGCAGCGCGCCGCTCTGGTCGACGACGTACCGGCAGAGGAGCTGGGTGAGGTCCAGGTCGACCGTCGCGGTCATGTTCGTGAACAGCGCCATGCCACCGGACTGCGCCTGGCGGTAGTTCAGCGCCGACAGGGAGCTGTCGGGGAACGGGTAGGTCAGCAGCAGCTCCAGCGAGTTCGCCAGGTCCGGGCCGGCCGCGGCGAGCTGGCTGAGGATCGGCTGCAGAAGCTTCAGGTCCTCGATGGTGTTGACCGCCGACGCGTCGATGACCCGCGTGCCGACGTCGCCGAGCCGGGCCAGGCCCTCGAGCATCGACACCAGCAGCCCGCGCTGCTCGTTGATGACGTCGAGCCCCGGGCCGATGGTGTCGAGGGCCGTCTCGATGGTCGCGGTCCGCTCCGCGAGCGTGGCCGCGAGCTCGTCGACGCGGTCGAGGGCGCGGTTGATCTCGGCCCGCTGCTCGTCCAGACCCCCGATGAAGGTGTCCAGCTGGTCCAGGGTGTCCTTGATCTCGGCCTCGCGGCCCTCCAGCGCGTTCCCGAGCTCGCGGTTGATCGTCTGGAGCTGGGTCAGCCCACCGCCGTTGAGCACCAGCGAGAGCGCCCCGAGGAGCTCCTCGACCTCGACGTTGCGGTTGGTGCGGTCCAGCGTGATCCGCGCCCCGTCGTCCAGGCGGCCCTGCGGTTCCTCGTTGCCCGGAGCGGCCAGCTCCACGTACTTCTCGCCGAGGAGCGAGGACTGCTGGATCGCCGCCACCGCGTTGGCCGGCAGGTCCACGTCACCGTTGACCTTGATGGTGACGACCGCCGTCCAGTTCTTCTCGTCCAGTTCGATGTCGTCCACCCGGCCGACGGGCACGTCGGCGACGCGCACGCCGGACTGGGGCACGAGGTCGAGGACGTCGAGGAACTCGACCTCCACCGAGTACGGGTCGTCACCGAGGTCGGCACCGCCCGGCAGGCTCACCGAGTACGCGCCGCGGAAGCCGCAGCCGCCGAGGAGCAGCACCCCGACCGCGAGCGCGCCGGCCCGCTGCCACCGGCCGGTCACGGGGCACCCGCCGGGAGGACCGAGGGCAGGCCCGGGAGGACGCCGCCGCCTCCGCCGCCGCCGCCACCCCCGCCGAGGAGCGCGTTGCGCAGCTCCTCGTAATCGGGGACGCCGTTGCCGTTGAGGTCGTCGATGGTGCCGTTGGCGTCCGCGTCACCGGACAGCAGCCGCGAGCAGACGTCCTGGACGGTGTCGCGGAGCGGACCGGTGAGGTCGGGGAGCGGCAAGGGCGGCTGCAGCTCGATCCGGCCGGCCTGTGCCAGCAGACCGCACACGACCACCTCGGCGTTGAGGGAGCCGAGCCCGTTGTCCCGCGTGTCCAGCGTGCCGAAGTCGGGGTTGTAGGCGCGGGCCAGGTTGCTCAGCGCCGCCGGAGCCACGTCGAGCACCTCGGCGAGCTTGGCGCGCTGCTGCACCAGCACGAGGGTCACGTCCGCGAGGCGGTCGACGTTGGTCGTCAGCAGCGCGGTGTTGTCCCGCACGAAGCCGGCCACGTCGCCCAGGGCATCGCTGAGCAGGGCGACCGCCTCCTGGAGGTCGGCGCGCTCCCCCTCGAGCAGGTCGGCGACCGCGGCCATGTTGTCGTTGAACTGGCCCACCTGCGCGTCGATCGTGGCCAGCGCACTGGTGAACGTCTGGAGGTTCTCCAGGGACCCGAACAGGTCGTCGCGGTTCTCGGCGAGCGTCTCGACCGCCTGCGAGAAGCCGGTGAGGGTGCGGTTCAGCTCGTCACCGTTGCCTTCCAGGTTGGCCGCCCCGACGTCGACGAGGTCGGACAGCGCTCCGTTCGCGTTGGCGCCGGTCGGGCCGAGGGCCGCCGACAGCTCGTCGAGCGCGCCGTACACCGCGTCGAGCTCGACCGGGATGGCAGTGCGGTCCAGCGGGATCTCCGCGCCGTCCTGCATCGTGGCGCCCCCGTCGTAGACCGGGGAGAACTGGACGTAGCGGTCGGAGACCAGCGAGGGCGCCAGGATGATCGCGTTGGCGTCGGCGGGGACGTCGTAGTCCTCGTCGATGCTCATCTCGACGCGTACCTGGTCGCCCAGGGGCACCACGTCGTCGATCGTGCCGATGGCGATGCCGAGCACCCGGACGTCCGAGCCCGGGTACAGGCCGACCGTCTCGTCGAAGAAGGCGGTCACCCGGTACTGACCGCCCGGGCGCAGGACGGTCCACCCGACGGCGACGAGGAGCACGAACGCCGCAGTCAGGGCCACGGCGCGCTGCAGGCTGCCGCTCATCAGCGACCTCCCTCGGTCGGGGTGCAGCCGGCCAGCGGGGTGCTGGCCGCGCCGCAGACGGCAGCGCCGACGACGGTGGGGACGAGGTCGTTGACGAAGCTGTCGAACCAGCGGCCGTTGCCGAGGGTGTTGGTGAAGACGCGGACGAAGGGCGCCAGCTCCTTCACCGTCTCGGCCAGCGCGGCCCGGTTGCGGGACAGGATCTCGGTGACCCGGGAGAGCTGCTGCAGGGCCGGCGTGAGCACCTCGCGGTTGTCCTCCACGAGGCCGGAGAGCTGGCCGGCGAGCTCCTGGGTGGTCTCCAGGATGGAGTCGATGAGCTCGCGCCGCTCCTGCACCTCGGTGAGCAGCGTGTTCGAGTCGAGGATCAACTGGGTGAACTCCCCGTTGCGGTCCGCGAGGACCTGGGTGACCTGGCGGGTCGAGGAGAGCAGCTGGCGCAGTTCGGCGTCCCGCGAGGCGATGGTGTCCGAGAGGCGCGCAAGACCCTGGAGCGAGGTCTGCACCTCCTCGGGGGTCTCGGCGAAGGTGTCCGCCAGCACCTCGAAGCTGGCCGCGAGCTGACCGGTGTCGATGTCCTGCACCGTCGTGGAGAGGTCGGCGAAGGCCTCGATGACGTCGTAGGGCGACGCCGTCCGCTCCAGGGGGATGCGCTCGTCGGGGTCCAGCTCCTGCGATCCCCGAGGCACCAGCGCGACGTACTTGGCGCCGAGGACGGTCTCGATCTTGATCGCCGCCTCGGAGCGGTCTCCGACGAAGGCGTCCTTCACCCGGAACTCCACGGTGACCGCCCCGTCTTCGAGCGCGAGGCTCTCGACGTTGCCCACCTTGACCCCGGCGACCCGGACCGGGTCGTCGGCCTGCAGGCCGGCGGCCTCGGAGAACTGCGCCTCGTAGACGGTTCCTCCGCCGATCAGCGGCAGCGATTGCGCGTTGAACGTGAGGAGCACGACGGCGGCGATCACGCTGAGGCTGACCGCCCCGACGATCACCGGGTTGCGGTCTCGGAAGTTCGTGGACCGGCGAGCCATCAGCTGCACCCCTCCGCGCCGCTCTCGAACTCGAACGTCTGGGCCACCGGTGCCCCGCCGAGCGGGGTCGCGGGCAGCGTCACGGTGCCGCCGGCCCGGCACAGGAAGAAGTTGAACCAGCTGCCGTTGATGGCCGTCCGGGTGGTGAGGTCGAGCTTGGCCGGCACGGTCTGCAGGAAGCGCTCGACTACGTCGCCGGTGTCGCCGAGGTTGCGGGACAGGTCGTCCAGCGCCTTGATGTCGGCGGTCAGCGGAGCGCGCGCGTCCTCCAGGAAGCCGCTGGTGGCCGTGGCCAGCTGGTCGATGGTGGCCAGGGAGTCGAAGATGACCTCGCGGTCGCCCGCCAGACCGGTGACGAACTCCTGGAGGCTGACCACCAGCCCCGACAGCTGCTCGTCGCGGGCGGCCAGGGTCCCCATGACGGTCGTCAGGTTGTCGATGACGCTGCCGATCACCTGGTCTCGGTCGGCCAGGCTGTTGGTGAGCGAGCCGACGTGCCCGAGCAGGCTCTCCACGGTCCCGCCCTCCCCCTGGAAGACCTGGATGATCTCGAACGACACCCGGTTGACGTCCTCCGGCGAGAGCGCCTGCAGCAGCGGCTGGAAGCCCCCGAACAGGATCGTCAGGTCGAGGGCGTTCGTCGTCTGCGCGACCGGGATCACCGCTCCGGACTCGAGCGTGTCCCCACCGGCGCCCTCGCCCTCGGTGAGTGCGATGTACCGCTGGCCGACGAGGTTCCGGAAGCGGATGGTCGCCTCGACGCTGCTGGGGAGCGGCACCGACTCGCCCACCTCCAGCTCCACCTCGGCGACCGGGCGCTCGGTCTCCTCCGCCAGCCCGATGCCCACCACCTGGCCGACGCGGACGCCGGCGATGCGCACCTCGTCGCCCTCGACCAGCCCGGCGACGTCGGTGAACTGGGCCCGATAGGTCAGCTGCTCCCCGTAGCCGGCGTTCGTGATGGTCGTGATCAGCACGTAGGCCGCCATGGTCGTGACGAGCGCGAACGCGATCAGCTTGATCAGCGGTGCGCCGAGGCCTCTCATCTGACCCCTCATCGGAACATCACGTTCTTCCCCCGCAGGACCGGCGCCAGGGTCGCGGCACCGAGGTCGGACACGTCACCGGGCGCGTCGCCCGTCTGGACCGCGAGGATGTTGCGCACGAAGTCGAGCTCGGCCGAGGACCCGGCGAGCACGTCCGGCAGCGACTTCCCCGCCCGCGCGCGACCGGGCACGTTGTTCGGGTTGCCGCCGTCGTCGGCGCCGCCCTCGTAGCAGACCGGCTCCTCGCGCAGCTCGCTCTCCGGCGACTCGATGCCGTCGAGGGGCGGGTAGGGGCAGTAGTACTCCCCCGCCTGCGCCTGCGCGATCTCTCCCTCGATGTCGTCCAGGCCGCGGCAGTCGGGCGCCGCCGTGTCGGCGTAGATCGGCTGGTCGCCCGGGACGTAGGGGTTGCGCGGCGGCAGGGTGAACACGATGTTCAGGTTCAGCGCCGGGTCGCCGTCGGTGCCAAAGGTCTCGCCGATGCGGGGGACCGAGGAGGCCAGCCCGTCGAGCAGGCAGGGGTAGACCGGCGAGTACTGGGCGAAGAGCCCGAGCACCGGCCGGGACGTCTCCGCCAGCGAGATGAGGTTGCGCTCGTTGCGCTCGAGGAAGCCCGCGGCCACGTTGGAGGAGCTGGTCCCCACGGTGAACGTGCGGCGCAGCTGCTCCTCCTGGTCGACCACGGTCGTGTTGGTGACGGCGAGGTTGTCCAGCACGGCCAGCAGGTCGTCGGCGGCGCCCTCGTAGGTCTCGGCGAAGTCGGCCACGCCGGAGATGTCCGCCTGCAGTTCGGGCAGCACGGTGTTGAGCTCCCCGATGTACTCGCCGGTCGCGGCCAGGTTCGCGCCCAGCTGGTCACCGCGGCCGCGGACGGCGTCCGCGACGGCACCCAGGGTGAAGGCGAGGTCCTCGGGCTGCACCGCCTGGAGCAGCGGCAGCGTGTCGTCGATCACCCGCTGCAGCTCGATGGCGTTGCTCGTCCGGTCCTGGCCGATGACGTCGCCGTCGGCCAGCCGTTCCGCGCTCGGGTTCTCCGGCAGCTCGAGGGACACGAAGCGCTCGCCGAAGAGGGTCTTGGGCAGCAGCCGTGCGGTCACGTCGGCGGGGATCTGCTCGAGGTGCTCCGGATCGATCGCGAGCTCGATCACGGCGCCGTCCGCACTGGCCTCCACGTCGCGCACCTCGCCGACGATGACGCCGCGCACCTTCACGTCGGAGGCCGCCTGGAGCTGGTTGCCGGCCGTGTCCGCCTCCAGCGTCACCCGGACGACGTCGGCGAACGCCTTGTTGTACTGCGCCACGGCCAGGCCGAGGAGCAGCACGAGGACGGCGAGGAACGCCACGCCCTGCAGGCGCGTGCGGATCACCTTGCTCCTGCTCATCGGCCGGTCACCCCGCGATCCGGACGGTCGTGGTCGAGCCCCAGATGGCCAGCGACAGGAAGAGGTCGATGACGTTGATCGCCACGATGGAGAAGCGCACCGCCCGGCCGACCGCCATGCCGACGCCCGACGGGCCCCCGCTGGCCCGGTAGCCGTAGTAGCAGTGGGTCAGGATGACCACCACGGCGAAGACCATCACCTTGAGGAACGACCAGAGCACGTCCTCCGGGGGCAGGAACAGGTTGAAGTAGTGGTCGTAGGTCCCCGCCGACTGCCCGTACACCTGCGTGACGACGGTGCGGGTGGCGAAGTAGCTGGTCAGCAGACCCAGCACGTAGAGGGGGATGACGGCGATGAAGCCGGCGATGATGCGGGTGGTCACGAGGAACGGCAGCGAGGGCACGCCCATGACCTCGAGGGCGTCGATCTCCTCGTTGATCCGCATGGCGCCGATCTGCGCGGTGAATCCGCAGCCGACCGTCGCCGAGAGCGCCACCCCGGCGACCAGCGGGGCGATCTCGCGGGTGTTGAAGTAGGCCGACAGGAAGCCGGTGAACGCCGACGTGCCCAGCTGGTCGAGGGCGGCGTAGCCCTGCAGGCCGACGGCGGAGCCGGTGAAGAAGGACAGGGCGGCGATGACGCCGACCGTTCCGCCGATGACCGCCAGTGCGCCGGTCCCGAAGGTCACCTCGGCCAGCAGCCGCATGACCTCCTTCTTGTAGCGCCGCAGAGTGCGGGGGGTCCACGCCAGCGCGCGGCCGTAGAAGCCGAGCTGGTCGCCGAGGTTCTCGAGCGTGTCCAGCGGCTGACTGCCCACGCGCTTGAGCCGTCGCAGGCCGACCTTGACCCGGTCCACCGGGGAGAAGAGCGCCATCACGACCCCTTCGGCGGGACGAGCTGGAAGTAGATCGCCGTCATGACGAGGTTCACGGCGAACAGCAGGATGAAGGTGATGACGACGGACTGGTTCACCGCGTCACCGACGCCCTTCGGGCCACCGCCTGCGTTGAGCCCCTTGTACGACGCGACGATGCCGGCGATGAGCCCGAAGACCAGCGCCTTCGACTCCGAGGCCCAGAAGTCCTCGATCTGGGCCAGCGCGCTGAACGAGGAGAGGTAGGCGCCCGGTGTCCCGCCCTGGAGCACCACGTTGAAGAAGTAGCCGCCGGCGACCCCCACGACGCTGACCAGCCCGTTGAGCAGGGTCGCGACCAGCATGGCGGCCAGCACCCGGGGGACGACGAGGCGCTGGATCGGGCTGATGCCCAGGACCTCCATCGCGTCGATCTCGTCGCGGATCTTGCGGGCCCCCAGGTCGGCGCAGATGGCCGAGCCACCCGCCCCGGCGATGAGCAGGGCGGTGACGATGGGGCTGGCCTCGCGGAGCACGGCGAGGACCGATGCCGAGCCGGTGAACGACTGGGCACCCAGCTGCCGGGTGAGCGACCCCAGCTGCAGGGCGATCACCGCGCCGAACGGGATCGCGACCAGCGCGGTGGGGATGATCGTCACGCTCGCGACGAACCAGGCCTGCTGGATGAACTCGCGCAGCTGGAACGGCCGCTTGGGCAGTGCCTTGAGGACGTCGAGCGCGAAGGCGAACAGGTTGCCGCTGGCGGCCAACGGTCGGGTGGGCGAGAAGCGCCCGTCCAGGAGGCCGGGCGCCTTCGGCTCCTCACCGGTGCTCACGAGCTGCCGCCCGACCGAGGCAGGACAGTCGTGGCGGAGGAACCCGCCTCCGGCGCCCAGTGCCGCCCACCCTCGCCCCGCGTGGGAGCGAAGACGCCCGCGTCCGCCTGCGCCAGCAGCTCCTCGGGCAGCGACTGACGGATGGCGGCCTGCGTGGTGTCGTCGAACTCGTGCAGCATGCGCGCGACACGCTCCTGCCGGCGCCGCTCGGCCTGGCGCTCGGGCAGCCCCTCGGAGGGAGTCAGCTGCGGCGGGACGGCCTCACCACCGCTGGCACCCTTGGGGCCGACGCCGTTGTGCGAGTCGCCGCCACGGGCCTCCAGGGCGGCCATCTCGGCCTCGACCTGGGCGACGTCCTTCTCCTCGCTCATCCCGATGGGCCCCTCGCGGCGGCCGTTGAGGAACTGCCGGACCACCGGCTCCTGCGACGTGAGCAGTTGCTCGCGCGGGCCGAACATCACCAGGTTCTTGCGGAACAGCAGGCCGAGGTTGTCGGGGACCGTCCGCGCCGTGCCGATGTCATGGGTGACGATCAGGAAGGTGGCGTCGATCTGCGCGTTCAGGTCGACGATCAGCTGGTTGAGGTAGGCCACACGGACCGGGTCGAGACCGGAGTCCGGCTCGTCGAACAGGATGATCTCGGGGTCGAGCACCAGGGCACGGGCGAGCCCGGCGCGCTTGCGCATGCCGCCGGAGATCTCGCCGGGGAGCTTCCCCTCGGCCCCCTGCAGACCGACCATGTCCATCTTCTCGAGGACGATGGACTTGACCTCGGACTCGCTCTTCTTCGTGTGCTCGCGCAGAGGAAAGGCGATGTTGTCGAACAGGTTCATCGACCCGAACAGGGCGCCGTCCTGGAACAGCACGCCGAAGAGCTTCCGGATCTCGTAGAGCTTGTGCTCGCTGGTCCGGACGATGTCGGTGTCCTTGATGACGATGGAGCCCCGCTCGGGCTTCAGCAGGCCCACCAGCGACTTCAGGAACACCGACTTGCCCGTGCCGGAGGGACCGAGCAGGACGGAGATCTCCCCTGGCGGCAGGGTCAGGGTGACATCGCTCCAGATGTTCTGGCTGCCGAACGACTTCGACAGACCCTCGACCTCGACTGCGACGCCCACGTTCCCCGCCTCCCGCTCCGGTACTGGTACCGGGTCCCCGTCCCGCCGCATCGACGAGCCCCGGCAGTGTGCTGGCTCACCGCCACCTCCGCATCCGGAGAAGCCGTGCGCACACTGACTACTCGTCGGTAACGACCACGCGGCCAAGAGGTTACGAGTGTCACGGCTTTCACGTGACCCCGGTCTCCATGCATTCCTCCTGCGGTGCGCCGCGTTCCCCCGCTCAGGGGACGCGACAGGGGCCGCCCTCCCGGAGGAGGACGGCCCCTGCTGCCGTGCTGGTGGTGCTGTCCCCGGCGCCAGGCCGGGGAAGGTGTTACTTGACGGTGACGGTGGCGCCGGCGCCCTCGAGGGCGGCCTTGGCCTTCTCCGCGGCGTCCTTGGCGACCTTCTCCAGGACCGGCTTCGGCGCGTTGTCGACCAGGTCCTTGGCCTCCTTGAGGCCGAGGGAGGTCAGCGTGCGCACCTCCTTGATGACCTGGATCTTCTTGTCGCCGGCAGCCTCGAGGATGACGTCGAACTCGTCCTGCTCGGCAGCGGCCTCGGGGGCAGCGCCGCCACCGGCGGGGCCGGCAGCCGCGACGGCCACGGGGGCAGCGGCGGTGACGTCGAACGTCTCCTCGAACTGCTTCACGAAGTCGGACAGCTCGAGGAGCGTCATCTCCTTGAACGCGTCGAGCAGCTCCGTGCTGGAAAGCTTCGCCATGTCGATCTCCTTCTGGGTCAGTCGTCGCTGGCCGCGTCGGCGGCGGCAGCGTCGGTCTCGGGGGTGGTGTCAGCAGCAGGTGCGTCGTCAGCGGCAGGAGCCTCGGCAGCCGGAGCGTCGGCGGCCTTCTTCTCCTGCAGCGCGGCGGCGAGGCGGGCGACCTGCGACAGCGGGGCCTGGAACAGCCCGGCAGCCTTGGTCAGGTTGCCCTTCATCGCGCCGGCCAGCTTGGCCAGCAGGACCTCACGGGGCTCGACGTCGGCGAGGCGGGTGACCTCGGAGGCGTCGACCGTGCGGCCGTCGACCACGCCGCCCTTGACGACGAGCAGCGGGTTGGCCTTCGCGAAGTCGCGGAGCGCCTTGGCACCCTCGACCGGGTCGCCCTCGATGAAGGCGATCGCCGTGGGGCCGTTGAGCAGCGGGGCCAGGTCGGAGTAACCGACCGAGTCCGCGGCCCGCTTCGTCAGGGTGTTCTTGACGACGGCGTACGTGCTGCCCGCACCGAGGGAACGACGCAGCTGGGTCAGCTGCGCCACGGTCAGCCCGCGGTACTCGGTGAGCACCGCCGCACTCGAGCTCTGGAACCGCTCGGTGATCTCGTCGATCACCGCGGCCTTCGCCTGCGTGGGCATGGGCCTCCTCTCGTCTGTCGGGCGACCACTGGCCATCGCGCGAACGCGGGCGATCGGGTGGCCCCGGAGACGAGGAACGCCCCGGCGCAGGCGCACGGGGCGAGGAGCGGGATGCGCGCTGTTCGTGCCGCGGCACCGCTGATCGAACCGTCCTCCTGCGCGGGTCGCCCGGATCTCCGGGACCTTCGATCGCACGCGGACGTGCGACGACCAACGGTCTTGGGGGGAACGCGGCCAAGAGTACGCGATGCCGGCCCCGGGACGCACAGAGGCCCCGCAGCGACGTGCGCTGCGGGGCCTCCGGGAGTGCGGTGGATCAGTTGGTGGGCTCGTCCACCAGCATGTTGCGGGTGCGGTTCGGGTCCACCGGGATGCCGGGGCCCATCGTCGTGGAGATGGTGACCTTCTTGACGTAGCGACCCTTGGCCGAGGACGGCTTGGCGCGGAGCACCTCGTCCAGGGCGGCCGCGTAGTTCTCGACCAGCTTGTCCTGGTCGAAGGAGGCCTTGCCGATCACCAGGTGCAGGTTGGCCTGCTTGTCGACGCGGAAGTTGATCTTTCCGCCCTTGATGTCGTTGACGGCCTTGGTGACGTCGGGGGTCACGGTGCCGGTCTTCGGGTTCGGCATCAGGCCGCGGGGGCCGAGGATGCGGGCGATCCGGCCGACCTTGGCCATCTGGTCCGGCGTCGCGATGGCGGCGTCGAAGTCCAGGAAGCCGCCCTGGATCTTCTCGATCAGGTCGTCGGAGCCCACGACGTCGGCGCCGGCGGCCTCGGCCTCGGCGGCCTTGTCGCCGGTCGCGAAGACGATGACGCGGGCGGTCTTGCCGGTGCCGTGCGGCAGGTTGACCGTGCCGCGGACCATCTGGTCGGCCTTGCGCGGGTCGACGCCGAGGCGCATCGCGACCTCGACGGTGGCGTCGTAGGACGTCGTCGACGTCTCCTTCGCCAGCGCGGCGGCCTGGAGCGGGGAGTACAGGTTGTCCCGGTCGACCTTCTCGGCCGCGGCCCGGAACTTCTTGCCGTGCTTCGCCATGGTGGTTCCTCTCCCCCGGACGTCGCCGGGGATGGTGTGGTTGCCGGGCCAGGCGTGGCCCTCCCACAGGTGCTGGGGTGGTGCTCGGTCAGACGACCGTGATGCCCATCGAACGGGCGGTGCCGGCGATGATCCGCTCGGCCTGGTCGAGGTCGTTGGCGTTGAGGTCGACCATCTTGGTGGTGGCGATCTCGCGGACCTGGTCACGGGTGACCGTGGCGACCTTGGTCTTGTGCGGCTCGCCCGAGCCCTTCTCGACACCAGCGGCCTTGAGCAGCATGCGCGCGGCCGGCGGCGTCTTGGTGACGAAGGTGAACGACCGGTCCTCGAAGACCGAGATCTCGACCGGGACCACGTCGCCGCGCTGCGACTCCGTGGCGGCGTTGTAGGCCTTGCAGAACTCCATGATGTTGACGCCGTGCTGGCCGAGCGCCGGACCGACGGGCGGGGCGGGGGTGGCCGCACCGGCCTTGATCTGGAGCTTGATGACCGCGGTCAACCGCTTCCTGGGGGGCATGACTTCCTTCTATCGGTGGTGGATCAGCTGGCGCCGCTGGGCGTCAGATCTTGCTGACCTGGTTGAACGACAGCTCGACGGGCGTCTCGCGGCCGAAGATGGAGACCAGCACCTGCAGCTTCTGCTGCTCGGCGTTGATCTCGTTGATCGTGGCGGGCAGGGTCGCGAACGGCCCGTCCATCACGGTGACCGACTCGCCGACCTCGAAGTCCACGAGAGCGGCCGGCGCAGCGGCAGCGGGTGCCGCGTCGCCGCCGGCGGTGCGGGCGGCCTGCGGGGCGGTGGCCGGGACGAGGATCTTGACGACCTCGTCGAGGGTCAGCGGCGAGGGCTTGGACGTCGCGCCGACGAACCCGGTGACGCCGGGGGTGTTGCGCACGGCGCCCCACGACTCGTCGTTGAGCTCCATGCGCACCAGCAGGTAGCCCGGCAGCACCTTGCGGTTGACCTGCGCGCGCTTGCCGTTCTTGATCTCGGTGACCTCCTCGGTGGGCACCTCGATCTGGTAGATGTAGTCCTCCACGTCGAGGGACTGGATGCGCGCCTCGAGGTTGGTCTTCACCTTGTTCTCGTAGCCGGCGTAGCTGTGCACGACGTACCAGTCGCCGGGGGCGATCCGCAGCGCCTTCTTCATGGCCTCGGCCGGGTCCTCGTCCTCCGGCTCCTCGGCCGCGACGGGCTCCTCGGCGGCGACCGGCTCCTCGGCGGCGACGGGGGACTCCTCGGCGGCGTCGGCCTCCGGGTTCTCGGCGTCGAGCTCGAGGTCGGCGGTGTCGCTGGAGCCCTCGGCTGCGCCGGTCTCACCGGCGCCGGTCTCGACGTCGGCGGTGCCGCGCGCCTCGAGGCGGGCGTCGTCCAGGTCGATGCCTTCGACCGAGCTGTCGCGCTCGTCGGGCTCGCGGGGGTCTGTCACAGAGATCTCTTCCTTGTCGGATGGGCGGGCGGGGCGGAGGTCAGCCGAAGACGGCGATCACGCCCCGGGAGAAGAGCAGGTCCATCCCGGCCACCAGCGCGACCATGACCGCCATGAAGACGATCACCACGGTCGTGTAGGTGATCAGCTCACGGCGGCCCGGCCAGATGACCTTGCGCAGCTCGGCGATCACCTCCCGCAGGAAGCGGCCGATGGAACGCTTCTGGCGGATCTGCTCGGCGCGGGCCCGCTCGGCCTCGGCGCGCGAGCGGGTGCCTCCACCGACGCCCGCGGCGGTGCGGGCGGCGCGGCGTGAACCGGCCTCCGCGGGCTCGTCGTCGTCCTCGCCGGCGGTGATCCGACCGCCCCGGCGGCGGGCCGGGGTCGTGACGACCTTGTCCTCGTCGGACGCGGCGTCGGCAGCCACGGCATCCTCGGCCGCCTCGAGCTCGGCGGCGTCGTCGACGCCCGGAGCCTCGCGGTCGAGCTGCTCGTCGGTCAGCTCGGCGTCGGGGACGTCGGGGGTGTCGTCCCCGCGTTCCGGCTTCTCGCTCACTGCGCCTCGCTCGCCTCGTGGTGGGTGCCGTCCCCGGCGGGGGCGGTCGGCCGTGCCTGGTCTGTCGTGGCAGGGGTGACAGGACTTGAACCTGCAGCCTGCGGTTTTGGAGACCGCTGCTCTGCCAATTGAGCTACACCCCTAGAGCCCGGCCCCCGGGACATCGAGAGCCCGGACCGGACCCGGGACCGTCCACCTCACCACGGCAGCCACGACCTCGGGAGGTTCCGGGGCACGCCGGTGGCGGGGTCGACCACCCCAGGGCCGCCAGTGTACGGGACTGCGGAGGGCCGAGGCCAACCTGCCCGGACGCCGGATGCGGACGTGCCCGGAGGGCGGATGCGGACGTTCCCCGGAAGCGCTGCGGGCGGCCCGCTCACGACGCCCCGACCTTTGACACGATAGGGGCATGACCGCCGTGTCTCCGGACTCGCCCATCCCGTCGTCCTCCGAGCTACCGCCCGCCCGGCGGCGCATCTCCCGTCGCATCGCGGGGATCGCCGAATCGGCCACCCTCGCCGTCGACGCCAAGGCGAAGGCGCTCAAGGCGGCGGGCAAGCCGGTGATCGGTTTCGGCGCCGGGGAACCGGACTTCCCGACCCCGGACTACATCGTCGAGGCCGCGATCGCCGCGGCCCGCCAGCCGGCGATGCACCGGTACACTCCGGCCGGCGGCCTGCCGGCGCTCAAGGACGCCATCGTCGCCAAGACCGCCCGCGACTCCGGCCTCCAGGTGACCCCGGCCCAGGTGCTGGTCACCAACGGCGGCAAGCAGGCGGTCTACGAAGCGCTGGCCACGATGCTCGACCCGGGCGACGAGGTGCTGCTCCCCGCGCCCTACTGGACCACCTACCCCGAGGCGATCCGCCTGGCCGGCGGCGTCCCGGTGCCGGTCGTGGCCGACGAGCAGAGCGGCTACCTGGTGTCGGCCGCCCAGCTGGAGGCCGCCCGCACCCCGCGCACCAAGGTGCTCCTGTTCTGCTCGCCGTCGAACCCGACCGGAGCGGTCTACCCGCTCGAGCAGGTGGAGGAGATCGGCCGCTGGGCGCTGGACGCCGGGCTCTGGGTGCTCACCGACGAGATCTACGAGCACCTGACCTACGGCGGGGTGACCGCCCCCTCCATGCCCGTCGTCGTCCCGGAGCTCGCCGACCGCTGCGTCGTGGTGAACGGCGTGGCCAAGACCTACGCGATGACCGGCTGGCGGGTGGGCTGGATCGTCGGCCCCGCGGACGTGGTCAAGGCCGCGACCAACCTCCAGTCGCACGCCACCTCCAACGTCGCCAACGTCTCGCAGGCCGCAGCGGTGGCCGCGCTCACCGGCGACCTCTCGGCCGTGGCCACCATGCGTGAGGCCTTCGACCGGCGGCGGAAGCTGATCGTCTCGATGCTCCGCGAGATCCCCGGGGTCGCCTGCCCCGAGCCGCAGGGCGCCTTCTACGTCTACCCGTCGGTGAAGGGGCTGCTCGGCCGGTCGATCGGTGGCCGCACGGCGAACTCCAGCATCGAGCTGGCCGAGCTGATCCTCGAGCTCGCCGAGGTCGCGGTCGTCCCGGGCGAGGCCTTCGGCACCCCGGGCTACCTGCGCCTGTCCTACGCGCTCGGGGACGACGACCTGGTCGAGGGCGTCACCCGGATGCAGCGGCTGCTCACCAGCGCCGACTAGCCGCCGGCCAGGGCCCCGGCCCCGGTGAGGACGTCGAGGGCCTCGGGCAGGTCGCCCAGGGCCTCGGCGACGTCATCGGGGTCGGCGATGCTCCACGCGGTGGCCTGGACGTAGCAGCGCACCGCGGCATCGAACGCCTCCGCGCCGGCCTGCTGCCGCGCCTCGAGCAGCGCTGCGCCGCCCTTGCCGTAGACGCGGGCGGTGTACTGGCGCTGGTTGCGGAAGTCGTCCATGGCGGCGCCGACGTCGCCCACGACGCCGAGGGCCCGCTCGAGGTCCTCGGCGGACGCGGGATGCACCACGGCCTCGGCCCAGGTCGCGAAGGCCTCGTCCAGCCAGGGATCGCGGAACTGCGAGTTCCCGACCATCCCGTAGAACCACATGTGGGCGACCTCGTGGACCAGCACCTCCCGGCTGGGCGAGGCCTGCAGGATCGAACCGGGGTACTCGATGCCGCCGCCGTAGTCGGGCAGCTGCGGCACGGTGAGCGTTCCGTAGGGGAACGGGCCGAGGAACTCCTCCAGGTCCGCGATCGCCTCGACCGTCGCGTCGGCGAGCTCGTCGGCGGTGGGCTCCGCACCGGCGAGGGCGCCGGTGGTCACCCGGATCCCGGCGGGCGTGGTCCGCTCGGCGGTCGCGAACCGGCCCACCGCGACGCTGACGTCCCGGGCCGCCGGCTCGGTCGAGGTCCAGGTCCGGCGTCCCTCGCCGTCCACGGGCGTCGGCGCCGCCTGGTCGCCGGTCATCAGCACGGTGAGGCCGGCGGGTGCCGAGACGCGCACCGTCGTGTCGGCGGCGGGGCTGGTCGTGGTCTCGCCGGAGACGGCCACGTACGGGTCCCGTGCCCAGCCGGCACCCGGCTCCCACGCGAGGAGCGGGAACCCGCTGGCCCACCAGGAGACGCCGTCGGTGGCGCCGACCCGGTCGAAGCCGCCCGAGCCGACGGTGAGCGTGAAGTCCAGCTCCACCTCGGTGCTCTCCCCCGCCGCCAGCGGCTCGTCGAGCGTCACGACGTAGCCGCCGTCGGCTCCGGGCGCACCGAACGACTCGTACCCGGAGCCGGCGACGTCGTCGCCGCGGACCTCGTCCACGACGAGCCGGGAACCGGCCTCGGCGAGCTCGGGACCGTTGGGCACCAGCCGGAACACGAGCTCGCCGACCTCGCGGTCGGGGGTGAAGACGACGGTCTCCGTGCCGGTGACGGTGCGCAGGTCGTCGGCCAGCCGGAAGTCCAGCGCGACGACCGGCCGGTCCGGGTCGGGCTCGGTGCGCTCGGTGCACGCGCCGTCGTCGCCGCGGGCAGCGGACGGCGGAGCTGACGACGCCGTCGGTGCAGTGCGGGTGTCGGCGAAGGACGTGCAGCCGGTCAGGACGAGCCCGGCGACGGACAACGCCGCGAGCCGCCGCGACCCCGTCATGCCAGGCGGACGACGGCGCGCGCCAGGGAGAGCACCTTCTCGCCGGCGCTGCCGACGGCGAGGTCGACGCGGACCCGGCCCTCGTCCAGCAGCGCGGCGACGGTGCCCCGGACGGTCAGCTCGGCTCCGGCGTCGTCGTCCGGGACGACGACCGGCCGGCCGAAGCGCACCTGGAACTCGACGAGCGCGGCGGGATCGCCCGTCCAGCCGGTGACCGCGCGCCCGGCCAGCGCCATGGTGAACATGCCGTGGGCGATGACGCCCGGCAGTCCGACCTCGGTGGCCACCCGCTCGTTCCAGTGGATCGGGTTGAAGTCGCCGGAGGCGCCGGCGTAGCGGACCAGGTCGGCCCGGGTGATCCGGTAGCGCTGCTCGGGGAGCTCGGTGCCGACCTCGACGTCCGCGAGGCGCACGACGGCGCTCATGCCCGCGCCACCAGCATCGACGTCGCCGTGCAGACGGCCTCGCCGTCCTCGGTGGCCAGGTCCACGCGGGCGGTGAGCAGGTCGTTGCCGGCGACGGTGCGGGCCGCGTCGATCGTCGTCGTCGCGATCAGCCGGTCACCGGCCCGGATGGGGCGGTGGTGGGCGAACCGCTGCTCGCCGTGCACCACCCGGCCGTAGTCGATCGCGACGTCGGGGTCGTCCAGCACGACCATCGCCGCCTCGAGGCTCACCACGATGGCGAAGGTGGGCGGTGCGATGACGTCGGGATGACCGGCGGCGCGGGCGGCCTCCGCGTCGCGGTACAGCGGCGAGGGATCACCGACCGCGGTGGCGAACTCGGCGATCTTCGCGCGGCCGACCTCGTAGACGGCGGAGGGCGGGTAGCTGCGCCCGACCAGTGCCCGGTCCAGCGCCATGCTCCCGCCCTCTCGCGTCGTCGACCGGCTGGGTCAGCGGGTCTCGCGGTGCAGCGTGTGCTTGCGCTCGCGCGGGCAGTACTTCATCAGCTCGAGCCGGTCGGGGTCGTTCCGCCGGTTCTTGCGGGTGATGTAGTTGCGGTTCTTGCAGTCCTGGCAGGCCAGGGTGATCTTCGGACGGACATCGGTGGCTGCCATGGAGTGCTCCTAGCCTTGTGGGTCAGGACCCGGATCCGGATCCTGCTGTCGCGCCGGCTGGGCCGACGTGACGACGGACCCCGGAGTGCGGGGTCCGTCGGGAGTAGCGGTGACCGGACTTGAACCGGTGACACAGCGATTATGAGCCGCTTGCTCTACCAGGCTGAGCTACACCGCCGGGACGACCTGCGGCCCGGTCTCGCGACTGGACCGGTAGGTCAGCTTACGTGTTCCAGAGCCCCTTTACGGAATCGAACCGTAGACCTTCTCCTTACCATGGAGACGCTCTGCCGACTGAGCTAAAGGGGCGTGCTCGAAAGCCTCGACGACTGTACCTCGCGCGCTCCCGGGCGCTCGCGAGGGGGTACCCCGGCGCGTCAGCCGCGGACGAACAGCCGCCGGTGCGCCGCGCCGGGGGCCGCCGACCGCACGCCGGTGCGCGCCAGGAGCCAGTTCTCCAGCCGGTCGTCGGGCAGCGGCCGGCTGACGAGGAAGCCCTGCAGCTTGTCGCAGCCCATCTCGGTGAGCAGGTTGCGGGTCATCTCGTCCTCGACCCCCTCGGCGACCACGCGCAGCCCCAGGTTGTGGGCCAGTTCGATGATCGAGCGGGCGATGAACGACTCGCCTTGGCTGGTGGACATGCCGAGCACGAAGGACTTGTCGATCTTGACCTCGTCGATGGGCAGCTGCCGGAGCTGGGACAGCGACGAGTAGCCGGTGCCGAAGTCGTCCATCGACAGCCGCAGGCCGAGGTCGTGCAGGTCGGCCAGCACCGTGCTGTCGCGGACCGAGTCGTCGACCACGCTCCCCTCGGTCAGCTCCAGCGTCAGCAGTTCGCCCGGCACGCCGTGCCGCTGCAGGGCGCCGCGCACGCGGGTGACGAGATCGGGCTCGGTCAGGCAGTGCACCGAGAGGTTGACCGCGACCGACAGCGCGATGTCCTGGTCCAGCCAGCGCCGGCAGCGGGCCAGCGCCAGGTCGAGGACGTGGTCGGTGACGGCGCCGATCCGGCCGATCTGCTCGGCCAGGGGGATGAAGTCGTCCGGCGAGATCGAGCCGTACCGCGGATGGGCCCACCGCACGAGCGTCTCCACCGAGACGATGTCCGAGGACTGCGCGTCGATGATCGGCTGGAAGACCACGCTGATCTGGCCGTCGGCCATGGCCTGCTCGATCTCGGTGCCCAGCTGCAGCCGGCGCAGGCTCTGCTGGTCGAGGACCGGGTGGTAGGTGGCCACGCCGCCGGAGTCGGAGGCGGCGAGGAGGGCGACGTCGGCCCGCTGCATCAGGGTGCCCGACTCGGTGCCGTGCACGGGTGCGGAGGCGACGCCGATGGTGAGCGTGACCTCCAGGTCCAGGCCGGCGACCCGGACGCGCGTGGCGGCGGCCTCCCGCAGCCGGCGCGCGGCGCGCTCGGTGGCGGCCAGGGAGAGCCCGGGCAGCAGGACGGCGAAGCGCTCGCCCTCCATGCGGGCGAGCAGCGCCTGCGGCGGGGCGTGCTCGCGCAGCAGCCCGGCGGTCACCAGCAGCAGCTCGTCGCTGGCCGCGTGGCCCAGGGTGTCGGTGACCTCGGTGTAGTTGCCCAGCGCCGCGAGGATGAGCCCGGCACGGCCGCCGGCCGGGTCGGCGGCGAGCAGCGCGTCGATCTCGGCCGCGAGCCGCTGCCGGTTGGGCAACCCGGTGAGGCGGTCGTGGTCGGCGTCGTAGCGGATCTGGGTGAGCAGCTGCTGGTGCCGGATGGCGGCGTTGACGTGGGTCAGCATCGAGTCGAGCGCGACGCGGTCGCTGTCCGCGAAGGAGACGACGGCGCTGCGCCGGTCGCAGACCTCCAGGTAGCCGGGCTCGCCGGCGGCGGTCGCGAGCGGCGCCGCCAGCAGCTCGGTGACGCCACGGCGGGCGAGGCCGGCCGCCTGCTCCTCGTCGGCGTGCGCCAGGGAGATCAGCACCGGCCCGCCGGCAGCGGCGACCGCACGCCGGAAGACGTCGTCGGGGTCGCCCGGGCCGTCGTACCAGGCCGCGTCGTCCTCGGCGGTGACGACCAGCCTCGGCGGCTCGTCGAGGTAGGGCGGCAGCCACATCGCCACCCGCTCGGCGTTGAGCAGCTCCTGGACGGCGGCGACGATCTGGCGGGTGCCCGTCTCGTCGGGGGTGACCTGCTCGACCCGGCGGGCGAAGTCGTAGACGCGCTGGACGCTGTGGCCCCGGCGCGTGACGGCGCCGAAGTGGCGGTACAGCAGCGCGAGGGCGACCAGCAGCGGCGCCAGCAGGAGCCAGGCCCAGCCGGTGACGCCGATCAGCAGCAGCGCGGCCAGTCCGACGATGACCGCGACCGGGCCGACGAGGAAGACCGGGACCAGGAGGCTGGTCCACAGCGAGCGGCCGGGGTAGCCCTGGGTGGCGGTGATGGCGCCGGCGAACAGCAGCGCTCCCAGCCCGTCGGCCACGAGGACCGCGACCAGGTAGGAGATCCAGGTGGCCGGGGAGGTCAGCTCGCCCACCGGCAGCAGGGAGAGCACGGCGACGGCGGCGCAGACCTCGAGGACCCCCACCGCCAGCGTGTAGACGCCCTGAGGGCGCGGGAAGCGCTGGACGAGCAGGACGATGGCGACGGCCACCGCGCGGGCGATCGCCGCCCAGGCGCCGCCGACCTCGACCAGCGCGACCACGATGGCGAGCTCGCTGGCCGAGAAGGAGAAGGCCTGCCGGCGGAACTCGAAGTGCAGGTGGATCGACTCGGCCGCGACGAGGGACAGGAACACGGCCACGAGCGCGACCACGGAGACCGTCAGCGGCTGGGTCACGAGCACGACCAGCATCACCGGGACGGCCAGCGCCACGCCGAGAGCGGCGACGGTCGAGGGCGCGCGGAAGGCCCGTCGGGGCGTCGCTCGAACGTCCTGCTCGGGCACTCTCACCTGCAATCCGCGGGGTGGATGGGCGCGCAGAGGCTAGCAACGGAGACGCCTCTCACACCCTCGTTCGGCCCGCGCCGCGACCCGAAAGGGTCACAGTCGCGCCGCTCACCCCGGGAAACCGCAGGCCACCCCCGGAAACGCCGCAGGGCAGCCGGTCTGCCGACCGGCTGCCCTGCGGGAAAGAACTGAGGGGATCAGGCCTCGCGGCTCCACTTGATCCCGCGGCTCCACTTGATGCCCCGGCTCCACTTGATCCCGCGCTGCGTGTTGCTGCTCATGACGCCTCCTGTTGTGGCATGACCGACTGCGATGTGCGGCAGTGACTTACGCGCGGGGGCAGAGCGTCGTTGGGTACGGACCGCGCTGGGAACATTGCTGCCCGTCACCCTTACGAGGCAAGCATCGAAGATCACGACGGAGTGACGATCTTGAGTGTCGTCACTCTCCGTTCACTTTTATCCACTCAACGTCAACCGAATGGGGTACATCAGCCGCCGGCAGCGTCCTCGCGGTGCTCGGTCCAGAGCTCGGTCAGCTGCTCGTGAACCTGCTCGACGACGTCCCGCAACCGGTCGCCACCGGGCACCACCTCAAGGGCCAGGCCGATCCAGTCGGTCCCCGGCGAGACCGGGGCCGTCGGGGTGCCCAGCACGCCCGCCACCTGGGCATACGCCTCCGCAGCCCCGGCGGCTCCGCCGGTCGCGCGCCGCGCCTCGCTCACGGGCAGGTGCTGACCGTCGTCGCGACCCCCGTCCCAGGTGCCGTCCAGGTCCCGGACGACGGCGACCGCCGCGACGGCCACCCGGACCGCGGTGACGGAGTCGGAGGCCGCCTTGAGCAGCTCGGTGATCCGCTGCTGGTGCACGGCGTGCTCCTGCGCCGCGAACTCGTCCAGCGCGTGCACGAGGCGCTGCCCGTACTCGCGGACGGCGGTGTACCCGGCGATCACGGCGACCGCCGGATCGCGCGCGCCGGTGTGGTCGGCGCCGCGCAGCCCCACCGCGGCCTCCGCCACGCCGCGGTCCAGCGCCGGGCCGGCGGCCGGGTCCGCGCCGAGGTAGCCCAGCCCCCGGAGCAGGGTGCGGTCGTCGCCGCCGGGACCGCCGTCCCGCAGCAGGGGGGCGGTCAGCACCTCCGGTCTCGCGGCGACCGCCTCCGCCAGCGCCGGGGTAATCGCGGCGGCGGTCCCCCGGTCGACGGTCCACCCGGCCGGGTCGCCGTCGTCCCGGAGCCCGACGGCGAGCGCGCTCAGCCCCGCCCGCACGGCGACGTCCCCGGGCTCCGCGGCGGCGCGCCCGACGAGGGCGGCGAACGCGGCGCCGTCGTCGTCCCAGGTGCGCTCGAGCAGGAGCGACCAGGTCGGCACCGCTCGGAGCAGGGCCGCCGCGGGCGCCGGGTCGTCGGCCGTGGCGAGCCGGACCAGCACCTCCTCGAGCGGATCTCCCGGCGGCGCCTCGGCCGGGCCGGGGCGGACGTGGTCGACGATGCGCTCGGCGCCCAGGGCGCGCTCGCGCGCGACGATCTGCCGGCCCCACTCCCGGACGGTGGTCAGGGGCGGTCCGGCCGCGGGGCTTCCCCGCCCGGCGGCGAGGACGACGCCCATGCCCAGTGCCACGAGGTCGCTGTCGAGGGTGTGGTGGTCACCCGGGTCGACGAGCCGGCCCTCGCGGACCCGGGCCACCCCGGCGGCGTCCGCGAGCGGCACGGGCGCGCCCAGGACGCCCGCCATCACGCGGGCGAGCGCGCTGCCGGAGGACAGCGAGCCCTCGCCGAGCCGGCGCAGCACGTCGCGGAACCCCGCGGGACCGAGTCCGGTCAGGACGGCTGCCGCCACCGCGGGGTCGCCCACCTCCGGGAGCAGCTCACGGGCCGCCTGCTCCTGGCGCACCGCGCCGTCGTCCGCGAGGAGGGTGGCCGCGAAGGCACGGCCGCGCTGCGCCATCAGCACCTCGCGCCAGCCGGGGAGGACCTCGGCGAGGTGCCGGAGCACCGCCGACCCGTCGCCGGCCCGGCCGGCGCCGACCGCGACCGCCCCGGCCCCGGCGAGCACGGCGGCGGTGGCCGCGGCGTCCTCGGCGACCTCCTCCCGGATCGCCGCGGCGACGCGGCGTCGTGCCGCCTCCCTGGTCCGCAGCTCCTCGAGCGCGCCGGAGGTGTCCGTCCCGGAGACGTCCTGGACCCCGCCGAGCCGCGCGGCCGCGGCGGCGAAGTCCTCCTCCTGGGCGTCCCGCTGGCGGGCCAGGCGCCCGCGCGCGTCCTCCAGCAGGTCCGCGTGCAGGGCCAGACGGGTGCCCGCGCGCACGAGCCCCTCGGCCGCCTCCCGCACCAGGGCGCCGGCCCGCAGCAGCCGGGCCGTGGCCGCGTCGGCGTCGCGACCGGTCCACGACGGCACCGCGCCGCCGTCCGCGGTCACCTGCTCGCCGAGCTCCCCGAGCAGGAGGCCGGCCCGGTCCAGCCGCCCCGCCAGTGCCGCGATCGCGCGTGGATCTCCCGGCGGCGGGCCGAGCGGCACCGGATCGGGCACCAGCGCGGTCATCGGCCCGGCGTCCCGTCCGCAGGCAGGAGGGCGGCGTCGAACTCCACCCAGGAGTCGGCGACGCCGGTGACGGTCGCGCCGAGCCGGCGGAGCTCGCCGGCCAGCGCCGTCGCCACCGCGGCCTGGCACTCCAGGAACAGGGCGACCGGTGCGCGCAGCGGACCCTCCACGTCGCCGTCCTCGCCCAGCCGGCTCCGGACCTCGTCGGCGGCGTCCCCCCGTCCGGTCAGCGACCGGCCCAGGGCGCGGACCTCCTCCGCGGGCAGCTCGATGCTCACCGGCGCAGTGTCTCCGGCCCGGCCGGACCCGCGGGGCGTCGTCCACAGGCGGACCGGCCCAGCGGGCCGCCACCCGATCGGGTGTCCGCAGTGTCCACAGGTGCTGTCCACAGCCCGTGGACAGCCGGCGGCCTGCCTACGCTGCCCGGCGTGCGGAACGACCGGACCGACTCCGAGCGGGGCTCGACGCTGCCGTTCGTCCTGGTCTGCTGGCTGGTCGCCGCCCTCATGGTCCTGGGCGCCATCGCCGCCTCGGACGCCTTCCTCGAGCAGCAGGAGGTGCAGGCGGTCTGCGACGGCGCGGCGCTGGCCGCGGCGAACCAGGCCGACGAGGCCGCGATCTACGCCGGCGGGCTGGGCGCGGAGCTGCCGCTGACCCGGGCGACGGCACAGGCGGCCGTCGCCGACCAGCTCGGCGCGGGAGGGACGGCGCTGGACGCGTGGTCGGCCGAGACCGACGGCGCCGAGGTCACCGTCCGCTGCACGCGGTTCGTGGACATCGCGTTCGGCTGGCTCTTCCTGGGCGGGGAGCAGCTCGAGCGCACCGCCACCGCGAGCGCCCGGGCACCGACGCTGGGCTGAACCCACGGACGGCCCGCGAACGGCGAACGGCCCCCGACCGGAGGGTCGAGGGCCGTTCGTACCGAGGCGTGGCGGGTGAAGGATTCGAACCTTCGAAGGCTAAGCCGACGGATTTACAGTCCGCTCCCATTGGCCACTCGGGCAACCCGCCGTGCGGTGGTACCGGAGCAGAATACAAGACTGTGGTCGCGGACCTCGGAGCCCCGGGCCGCCACCGTCCGACGAGGGGAGTTCCCATGGCCGACGCGTCCTTCGACGTCGTCAGCAAGGTCGACCGGCAGGAGGTCGACAACGCGCTGAACCAGGCCGCGAAGGAGTTGTCGCAGCGCTTCGACTTCCGCGGGACGAACGCCACCATCGCCTGGGCCGGCGAGGAGGGCGTGTCGCTCCAGGCCGACACCGAGGAGCGGGTCGCGGCCGCGCTCGAGGTGTTCAAGGAGAAGCTGATCAAGCGGAACATCTCGCTCAAGGTGCTCGATGCCGACGAGCCGCAGTCCTCGGGGAAGATCTACAAGATCTCCGCGCGGATCAAGCAGGGCATCGAGTCCGACGTCGCCAAGAAGATCTCCAAGCTGATCCGCGACGAGGGCCCCAAGGGCGTGCAGGCGCAGATCCAGGGCGACCAGCTGCGGGTGACCGGCAAGAAGCGCGACGACCTGCAGGCGGTGCAGCAGCTGCTGCGCGGCGCCGACCTCGACGTCGCCCTGCAGTTCGACAACTACCGCTGAGCTCCACCGCCGCTCACGATGCGCCCCAGGCGGACGGAATCCCCGTTCGGATGACCGCCTGAGGGGCATCGTGGGGTGGCTGTCCACAGGTTGCCGGCCGGCGAGAGCCGGCCGGGCCCGGAGCGCCGCAGGCTGTCGGCATGCACGACCTCGTCGCCCTGCTCGGGCCCCGTCGCACGGCGTCGGAACTCGCGCTCTCCCGCGCCGCCACGTCGCGCTCGGTGCGACGGTGGCTGGCCGCGGGCCGGCTCGTGCGGCTGCACCCGGGCTGGGTGACGCTCCCGGAATGGGCTGAGGACTGGACGGTGCGGGCGCACGCCGCGACCGGGTACACCGGCGGCGTCCTGAGCCACGGCAGCGCGCTGAGGGCCCACGGGGTCATGCAGCACCAGGCGTGGCGCCTGGACGTCACCGTGCCGGTGGCCGACCGGCTCCGGTCGACCCGACGTCTGCACATCCATCGCAGCCGGCGCCCCTGCGGCATCACCATCGTCCGCGGCCTGGCCGCGACCTCGCTGCCCCGCGCACTGGTCGACGCCTGGGGTGAGGCACACCGCGGCAGCACGAGCGGCGCCGCCGTGGATCGCGTGCGCAACGCCGTCTTCCAGGCGGTTCACGAGCGGCGGACGAGCGTCGGGGAGGTCCGGGCCGAGCTGGTCGCCGTCCCCCGACAGCCCGGACTCGACCCGCTCCGCCGACTGCTCGACGACGCCGGCGCCGGGTCGCACAGCCACCTCGAGGTGCTCGGGGTGCGCGTCCTGCGGGCGGCAGCCCTGCCGGAACCGCAGCGCCAGTACGGCATCGAGCTGCCCGGCGGTGTCCTGCACGTCGACCTCGCCTGGCCGGAGGTGAGGCTGGCCGTCGAGTTCGACGGGGCCGCGTTCCACTCCGGGCGCGACGACTGGCAGCGCGACCTGCGCCGGGACGCCGCGCTCGCGGCGCTCGGCTGGGTCGTGCTCCGCTTCAGCTACGCCGACGTGTCCGAGCGGCCTGCTCGATGCGTGGCCCAGATCGCGGCCACCTACCGCTCGCGGCTCCACGGTGTCCCCCGGAAGGACGGACTGCGGCCCGGCGTGTCCGTCCCAGGGACTCCGTGAACCGGGGGCGTCCCCTCAGCGCTGACCGAGGTCGCGGGCCATCGCCTCCAGCCGGGCGATCCGCTCCGGCATCGGCGGGTGCGAGGCGAACATCGTGGCCATGCCCTGCCCGCGGAACGGGTTGGCGATCATCAGGTGGCTCTGGGTGACCAGCCGGTCCTCCTGCGGGAGGGGCAGCGCGCCCGCGCCCCGCTCGATCTTGCGCAGCGCGGACGCCAGGGCCAGCGGGTCCTGCGAGAGCTGCGCCCCGGTCGCGTCGGCCTGGAACTCCCGGCTCCGGCTGACCGCCATCTGCACCAGCCCCGCGGCCAGCGGACCGAGGAACACCAGCAGCAGCCCGCCGAGGGCGTTGCCGCCGCCCCGGTCGTCACCGCCCCGGCCGCCGAACAGCGAGGCGAACATCGCCATGTGCGCCAGGTAGGTGATCACCGTGGCCATGGCGCCGGCGACCGAGCTGATCAGGATGTCGCGGTTGTAGACGTGCGAGAGCTCGTGGGCCAGGACGCCGCGCAGCTCGCGCCGGTCGAGCAGCTCGAGGATCCCCTGGGTGACGCAGACGGCGGCGTTGCGCGGGTTGCGGCCGGTGGCGAACGCGTTGGGCTGGTCGGTCGGGCTCACGTAGAGCCGGGGCATGGGCTGCCGGGCCTCGGTCGCCAGCTCGCGCACCATCGCGTAGAGCTGCGGCGCCTGGGTCTCGGTCACGGAGAAGGCGCGCATCGCCCGCAGCGCCAGCTTGTCGGAGTTGAAGTACGCGTAGCCGTTGACGCCCAGGGCGATCACCAGGGCGATGAGCAGCCCGCCGCGACCGCCGATGAGCGCACCGGCGGCCAGGAGGAGCCCGCCCATCGCGCCCAGCAGGACGGCGGTCTTGAGTCCGTTGCTCCAGCGCTGCACGTCCTCCCCAACGGCGTCGCGGCGGGCGCCGTTCCCGGCCCCTGGCGGTGGAATGCGCCGCTCGCCCGGGTGGTTGACCCGGGTGAATGTGGAATCACCTTCGGGTCTCTGTACCCGGCGCTGCAGCGCGCACGTAACCTCGGCCGGTGGAGGTACACCACTGATGACTGCCAGCACCCCGCCGCCCATCGGCGCGCCCCACGACGACGTCTCCGCCACGGCCGCACACGCCGCGACCGGCGGGCTGGTCAAGAGCGTGGTCGCGCTCGACCGCGTCGTGATCCGCCTGGCCGGTGACTCCGGCGACGGCATGCAGCTGACCGGCAACCGGTTCACCAGCGAGACGGCGTCGTTCGGCAACGACCTGTCGACGCTGCCGAACTTCCCCGCCGAGATCCGGGCGCCCACGGGGACCCTGCCGGGCGTCTCCTCGTTCCAGCTGCACTTCGCCGACCACGACATCATGACTCCCGGGGACGCCCCCGACGTCCTGGTGGCGATGAACCCGGCGGCGCTGAAGTCCAACCTCTCCGACCTTCCCGGCGGCGGGCTGCTCATCCTGGACTCCGACGAGTTCACGCCCCGGAACCTGGCGAAGGTCGGTTACGCGACCAACCCGCTCGAGGACGGCTCGCTCGAGGCCTGGCAGACCGTGCCGGTGCCGCTGACGTCGATGACGCTCGACGCGCTCGCCGACTCGGGCCTGGGGAAGAAGGAGGCCGAGCGGAGCAAGAACATGTTCACGCTCGGCCTGCTGAGCTGGATGTACCACCGGCCCACCGAGGGCACGGTGCGCTTCCTCGAGCGCCAGTTCCGTCGCAAGCCCGACATCGCCGCGGCCAACATCGCCGCGTTCCGGGCCGGCTACAACTACGGCGAGACCACCGAGGCCTTCGCGGTCTCCTACGAGATCAAGCCCGCCCCGATGGAGGCGGGTCTGTACCGCAACATCTCGGGCAACCAGGCGCTCTCGCTGGGCATCGTGGCGGCCGGGCAGCGGTCGGGTCTGCCGATCTTCCTCGGCGCCTACCCGATCACCCCGGCCTCGGACATCCTCCACGAGCTGTCCAAGCACAAGGCCTTCGGCGTGCGCACGTTCCAGGCCGAGGACGAGATCGCCGGCATCGGTGCGGCCCTGGGCGCCTCCTTCGGCGGTGCCCTCGGCGTGACGACGACGTCCGGACCCGGCGTGGCCCTCAAGGCCGAGACCATCGGCCTCGCGGTCATGACCGAGCTGCCGCTGCTGATCGTCGACGTGCAGCGCGGCGGGCCGTCCACGGGCCTGCCGACGAAGACCGAGCAGTCGGACCTGCTGCAGGCGATGTTCGGCCGCAACGGCGAGGCCCCGCTGCCGGTGATCGCACCGCGCTCCCCCGGCGACTGCTTCGACGCCGCGATCGAGGCGGTGCGCATCGCGCTGACCTACCGCACCCCGGTCATGCTGCTGTCGGACGGCTACCTGGCCAACGGCGCCGAGCCGTGGGCCGTGCCCGAGGCCGACTCGCTGCCGGACCTCACCGGGACGGTCGGCTTCGCCACGGGGCCGAACGCGGCCGCGACCGACGGCACCCCGGAGTTCCACCCCTACCAGCGCGACCCGGAGACCCTGGCGCGCGCGTGGGCGGTGCCGGGCACCGTCGGGCTGCAGCACCGGATCGGTGGTCTGGAGAAGGCCGACGGCAACGGCAACATCTCCTACGACCCCGCGAACCACGACTTCATGGTCCGCACCCGGCAGGCCAAGATCGACGGCATCGCCGCCTCGATCGGCCCGACCGACGTCGAGGACCCCGACGGCGACGCCACCGTCGCGGTCATCGGCTGGGGCTCCACCTACGGGCCCATCGGTGCGGCCTGCCGGCGGATCCGGGCCTCGGGCCGCAAGGTCGCCCAGATCCACGTGCGGCACATCAACCCGTTCCCGACCGACCTCGGTGAGGTCCTCGCCCGCTACGACCGCGTCATCTGCCCCGAGATGAACCTCGGGCAGCTCGCGCTGCTGCTGCGCGCCAAGTACCTGGTCGACGTGCAGAGCCACACCCAGGTCAGCGGGATGCCGTTCCGCTCCGCCGAGCTGGCAGCGGTCATCCAGGACGCCATCGACACCTCGAGCACCCCCGCGGTTCCCGCCGGAGCCGCCGCGAACGGAGCCACGCAGTGACCACGCTGGACACGCACGTGCACGACCTGGGCATGCCCGGGAACCCGATCTCCGCCGCGGTGGCCGACTCGGTCGCCCTGGCCGGCGAGAAGAAGACCGACCTCAAGGCCAAGGACCTCAAGACCGACCAGGAGGTGCGCTGGTGCCCCGGGTGCGGTGACTACGTCATCCTCAACGCGGTCCAGAGCTTCCTGCCCAGTCTCGGGATCGCTCGCGAGGACATGGTCATCATCTCGGGGATCGGCTGCTCGTCGCGCTTCCCGTACTACATGAACACCTACGGGATGCACTCGATCCACGGCCGGGCCCCGGCGATCGCGACCGGTCTGGCCGCCTCGCGTCCCGACCTGTCGGTCTGGGTCGTCACCGGTGACGGCGACTCGCTGTCCATCGGCGGCAACCACCTGATCCACGCGCTGCGCCGCAACGTGAACATGACGATCCTGCTGTTCAACAACCGGATCTACGGCCTCACCAAGGGCCAGTACTCCCCCACCTCCGAGGTCGGGAAGGTCACGAAGTCCACGCCGATGGGCTCCATCGACGCCCCGTTCAACCCGATCTCGCTGGCCCTGGGCGCCGACGCGACCTTCGTCGGCCGCGCCATGGACTCCGACCGCAAGGGGCTGACCGACGTGCTGCGCCAGGCGGCGGAGCACCAGGGGACGTCGCTGGTCGAGATCTACCAGAACTGCAACATCTTCAACGACGGCGCGTTCGAGCTGCTCAAGGACCCGAACACCGGCACCCAGTGGTCCATCCCGCTGGAGCAGGGCAAGCCCCTGGTCTTCGGGCCCGAGGGTGCGGCCTGCGTCGTCAAGGACGACTTCGGCGGCCTGCGCATCGCCGAGACCAACCAGGTCGACGCGGACGACATCGTGGTGCACGACGCGACCCGGGAGAACCCGGCGTACGCGTTCGCGCTCTCGCGGCTGTCCTCGCAGGACCTGCGCTACACGCCCATGGGCGTGTTCCGTTCCGTCTCGAAGCCGACGTACGACGGCATGATGACCGAGCAGCTGGACACCGCCAAGGTGCAGCAGACCGCCGATCTCGACGCGCTCCTCGGCGGCGGCGAGACCTGGACCGTGGGGAACTGAGCAGTCCCCCACCACGTAGTCCCGTCCACGGGCCCGCCCTCCCTCCGGAGAGCTGGCCCGTGGCGGTTCAGCGGTGCGCGCCCAGGACGTCGGTGAGCTCCGGGAGCGCGTCAACCAGCTCGGTACGCGTCGGCGCCGCGTAGCCGAGCACCAGTCCCGCACGTCGGCCGGGCCCGGCGGCGAGGTGGTGCCGCCCCAGTCCGTCCAGCCCGAGGCCCCGCCGGGCGGCGTGGCCGATCAGCGCCTCCTCCGTGGCGACGTCCTCCAGCGGCACGAGGACGTGCGCACCGGCGGGGTCGCCCTCGACGACGCGCCCCGCAGCGGTCACCGCGGCCCGCACCAGCTCCCGGCGCCCCGCCATCTCCCGGCGCAGCCGGCGCAGGTGCCGGGACAGGTCGCCCGAGCCCGCCAGCGCTGCCAGGACGCGCTGCCCGGCGCGCGCCGGCCGCATCGCGGTCGCGGTCCGTCGGGCCAGCAGCTCCGCACGGAGGGGCACCGGGGCGACGAGCCACCCCACGCCCAGGGTGGGACTGAGGATCTTGCTCGAGGTGCCGAGGTGCACGACGACGTCGGGGCCCAGGGCGCCGAGCAGCGGCAGCGGGGCGACGTCGAAGCGCAGCTCGCCGTCGTAGTCGTCCTCCAGCACCCACCAGCCCTCGGCGCGCGCCCGGGCGACCAGGTCCAGCCGTCGCGCGGCGGACATCCGCCGGCCGGTCGGGAACTGGTGGGCCGGCGTGCAGTAGACGGCCGCGAGACCGTCCGGCAGGGCGTCGACGACCAGCCCGTCGTCGTCGACGGGCACCCGGACCACCTCGATGCCCGCATCGCGCAGCGCGGCCACCGCGCGCGAGTAGCCCGGGTCCTCCACGGCCACCCGGCTGCCCGGTGGCAGGAGCCGCGCCACCTCGCCGACCGCGGCGGAGGTGCCGGCGGTGGCCAGGACGTCGTCCGGACCGGCCACCAGGCCGCGGTGGCGGAGCAGGTGCTCGGCGACCGCCGCCCGGAAGCCGGGGTCGCCTGCGTCCTCCGCCCGGGGGTCCGGGGGCTGGTCGCCCGCCGCGCGCCAGGCCCGCCGCCACGCGGCACGGTCCAGCACCTCGAGGCAGGGCGACCCCGCACGGAGGTCGACGAGTGCCCGCGCCGGCTCGCCGGCGACCGTCGGCGGCGACGGTGCCACCGGCGCGGAGGGCACCGCCCCCAGCACGAACGTCCCCACCCCGCGGCGCCCGCCGGCCCAGCCCTCGGCGAGCAGCTGGTCGTACGCGGCGCTGGTCACGGTGCGGCTGACCCGGAGTGCGGCCGCGAGCTCACGCGTGGACGGCAGCCGGTCACCGGGCCGGAGCCCACCTCCGGAGGCGGCCGCGCGCAGGGCGTCGGCGAGCTGAGCCGCCAGCGGAATCCCCGAGGAGCGGTCCAGCACGACGGGCGGGATGCCGGTCAAACGAATCCTCCTCGCGGGCGGTGGCCTGGTGGAACGCTAGCGGATTGGCCGTTCCGGCAGGCCACCCGCGGGCTGCAGGATCGGGGCATGGACACCGCTCCCCCGCTGTCGCCCACCGACCGCAGCACCGTGCGCCGCGGCGCGAAGCGCGCCCGCACCGATCGGGCGGACCTGCACGCCGTCCTCGACGCCGGCCTCGTCGGGCACCTCGGCGTCGTGCTCGACGGCGCCCCGGTGGTGCTGCCCACGGGGTACGGCCGCCGCGACGACACCCTGTACCTGCACGGCTCGACCGGGGCGGCGACGCTGCGCGCAGCCGCGACCGGCGGGCCGGTCTGCTTCACCGTGACCCACCTGGACGGCGTGGTGTACGCCCGGTCGGCGTTCCACCACTCGGTCAACTACCGGTGCGCGGTGGTGCACGGGACGGCGCGGACGGTCGAGGACCCCCAGGAGAAGCTGCTCGGCCTGGAGACGCTGACCGAGCACCTGGCGCCCGGCTCGTGGACGGCGACCCGGCCGCCGGACCGCCGGGAGCTGGCCGCCACGGTGGTGCTGGCGCTCGACCTCACCGAGGCCAGCGTCAAGATCCGGACCGGGCCGCCCGGGGACGACGAGCGCGATGTGCCGGCAGCCGGCGACCCGGACCCGGTCTGGGCCGGCGTCCTGCCGATCAGCACGGTGCTCGGCGAGCCGCAGCCGTGCCCGCTGCTCCCCCCGGGGACGGCCGCTCCCTCGCGCGTGACGGGCCGGGTACTCAGCCCGCCGGGGTGATCCGGAGCAACCGGTCCTGGTCGTCCCCGTTGTCGGTGGTGACGTAGAGCGCGCCGTCGGCACCGGAACGCAGGGACCGGATGCGCCCGTACGTCCCGTCGAGTTCCGGGACGAGGAACTGCTCGACCACCTCGCCGGCGTCGTCGAGCCGCAGGGCCAGCACCCCCTGGGCCTTGAGCAGGCCGATGACCAGGACCCCGTCGTAGTCGCCCCACGCCGCGCCGTCGAGGAAGGTGGCGCCGCTGGTGGCCAGCGTCGGCGAGCCGGACGACCACACCGCCGGGACGGCGCCCGGGATGTCCGGGTCGGTCATGGGCACGCTCTCGTCGTAGGAGCCGCCGCCGTCGGGGTCCCAGCCGTAGTTGGCGCCCTCACGGAGCAGGTTGACCTCGTCGTCGCGGTCGGGGCCGTGCTCCACGGAGAACACCTGCGTGCCGCCCGGACGGACCGCCAGACCCTGCACGTTGCGGTGCCCGAGGGTCCACACCTCGACCTCGCCGGTGGCCGGATCGGCCCGGAGCACCTTGCCGCCGAGGGAGTCCGGGTCCTGGGACACGTCCCCGGACGCGGTGTCGCCGGTGCCGATCAGCAGCGCGCCTTCGGGCGCGAACTCCAGCCGGCAGCCGCCGTGCCGCCCGCTGGTCTCGTTGAGCGGCAGCCCGCCGACCAGGGGGTCGGCGACGCGGGTCAGCGACGACCAGTCCGGCGCGACCGTCCACGCCACGACCTGGATGGAGCCGGCCCGGTCGCCCTGGCAGCTGTAGAGCCGGCGGTTCCCCTCGAACGCCGGATCCAGCGCGAGCCCCATGAGCCCGGTCTCGCCGTCCACGAACAGGTCGTCGAGATCGGCGCGGACCTCGCGGACGGTCCCGTCGGGCAGGACGGCGGTGAAGCCCCCGGCGCGCTCGTCGACGAGCAGGGTGCCGTCGGGCGCCTCGACGACGTCCCACGGGTTGTCCAGCCCGTCGGCGACGACCTCCACGGCGAGGGACGTCGTCCCCTCCGGTACCGGGTCGGCGGTCGCGGGAGCCGGGTCCGCCGAGCAGGCGACGAGCAGGAGGGCCACCAGGGCGAGGGGAGCACGGCGCACGCCCCCAGCATGGGGCTAGCTGGTGCGGGTCACCACGTAGTCGCAGAGCGCGGACAGCGCCTCGCGGACCTCGCCCGCCGGAACGGCGACCAGCCGGGCACGGGCGCGCTCGGCGTACTGGCGGGTGACGTCGGTGGCCCGCTGCAGCGAGCGGGACGCGCGGAGCAGTTCCAGCGCCTCGGCGTGCTCGGCGTCGTCGGTGACGGGAGCGGCCACCAGCTCGCGCAGCCGCGCCTCGGCCGGGTCGTCGCCGGCCAGGGCGAACAGCGCCGGCAGGGTGGCGATGCCTTCGCGCAGGTCCGTCCCGGGCGACTTCCCGGAGGCGCCGGCGACGCTGACGATGTCGATGAGGTCGTCGGAGAGCTGGAAGGCCACCCCGACCTCCTCACCGTACGCGGTGAGCTCCTCGACCAGGTCGGCGTCGACGCCGGCGAAGGAGGCGCCGAACCGGGCAGAGGTCGCGACCAGCGACCCGGTCTTGTCCGCCAGCACCTCGAGGTAGTGGCCGACCGGGTCGTCCCCGGGCTGGGCACCCACGGTCTCGCGGATCTGGCCGGTCACCAGCCGCTCGAACGTGCGCGCCTGGACCCGCACCGCCTCGGGGCCGAGATCGGCGAGCAGGTCGGAGGCGCGGGCGAAGAGCAGGTCGCCGGTGAGGATGGCGATGCTGTTGGTCCACCGGCTGTTGGCGCTGGGGGCACCGCGGCGCACGGACGCCTCGTCCATCACGTCGTCGTGGTACAGGGTCGCCAGGTGGGTGAGCTCGCAGACCACCGCCGCCGAGGTCACCTCGGGCCGGTCCGGATCCCCCAGCTGCGCGGCCAGCAGCGCGAGCATCGGGCGGAACCGCTTGCCGCCGGCCGCCATGAGGTGGCCGGCCGCCTCGCGCACGAACGGGTGCTCGCTGCCCACCGCGGTGGCCAGCGCCGACTCGACCCGCGCGAGCCCCTCGGCCAGCGAATCGCCGAGCGCACCCTCGGGCAGCCAGGGCCCCATGGTGGAGGCCGGCGTCGAGATCCGGTGCCAGACCTCCGTGGGGGTGCCGTCGGCTGCGGCACGGACTCCGGTCATCAACCGACGAAGATAGCCGCCCGCTCCGCCAGGTCGAGCACCGCCCCGGGCAGGATGCCCAGCGCCAGCGTGGCGGCGGCGGTCACGGCGAGCACCACCGTGGTCGGGATGCCGGGGACGCCGACGGTCGGGCCGTCCGCGGCCGGCGGCGAGAAGTACATGAGCACGATGACCCGCAGGTAGAAGAACGCGGCGACCGCGCTGGCCAGCACCGCCACGAGCACCAGCGGCCAGGCTCCCTCCTCTATGGCGGCCCGGAACACCGCGAACTTGCCGGTGAACCCGGCGGTGAGGGGGATGCCGGCCAGGGCCAGCAGGAACAGGCCCATCACCGCGGCGGTGAGCGGGGAGCGGGCGGCCAGCCCGGCCCACTGCGAGAGGTGCGAGGCCTCGCCGTCGCCGTCGCGCACGAGGGTGAGGACGGCGAAGGCGCCGAGCGTGGTCAGCCCGTAGGTGAGCAGGTAGAACATCGTGGCTGCCAGCCCCGACCCCTCGCCGTCGGCGCCGAGTCCGAGGACCCCGGTGAGCAGGAAGCCGGCGTGCGCGATCGAGGAGTAGGCCAGCATCCGCTTGAGGTCGGTCTGGGTCAGCCCGAGGACGGCGCCGACGATCATCGAGACGATCGCCACCCCGTAGATCAGCGGCCGCCAGGTCCACTCCTCGGTGCCGAAGGCGACGTAGAGCAGCCGGAGGATGGCGCCGAACGCGGCGACCTTGGTGCAGGCGGCCATGAACGCGGTGACCGGCGTCGGGGCGCCCTGGTAGACGTCCGGCGTCCAGCTGTGGAACGGCGCGACGCTGGCCTTGAACAGCAGGCCCACGACGAGCAGCGCCAGGCCGAGCACCACCAGGGTGCCGCCGCCGTCCTCGCCGACGGCCTCCCGGATCTCGCCGAGCCGGATCGTGCCGGTGGCGCCGTAGACCAGCGCCAGCCCGTAGAGGAAGAACGCCGACGCGAAGGCACCCAGCAGGAAGTACTTGACCGCCGCCTCCTGCGACAGCAGCCGCCGGCGCCGGGCCAGGCCGCTGATCAGGTACAGCGGCAGGCTGAGCACCTCGAGCGCGACGAACATGATCAGCAGGTCGTTCGCGGTGACGAAGACCATCATGCCGCCGACGGCGAACAGGGCGAGCGGGTAGACCTCGGTCTGCACGCGCGTGGCGGTGGCCAGTTCCCGGTCTCGGGGGCTGCCGGCCGGGACGGCGGCCGCGGCGACGAACGCCGACCGGGCCGGGTCGAGGCCGCGCTCGGCGAACAGCAGCATGGCGAGCGTGGCCAGCCCGGCGACCGTGGCCTGCAGGAACAGGCCGGCCTTGTCGACGGCCAGCGCACCGGCGGCGGTGATCTCGCCGCCGGCGGACAGGTCCTGGGTCGCGGCGTAGACCAGCGTGCTCACGAAGCCGCCGCCGGTGCCGACGAGCGCGACGGCGACCTGCACGGGGTGCCGCACGTCCCGGGGGGCGAACGCCTCGACCAGCACCCCGATGCAGGCCGCACCGAAGACGAACAGCAGGGGCGCCAGCGCCGCCAGCGAGAGGTCAGGTGCCTCGATCATCGGGTCGCTCCGAGGTCGCTCAGGGTGGCGGTGACCGCCGGCTCGATGATGTCCAGCAGAGGCTGGGGATGGACGCCGAGCACCAGGATCAGCACCACCAGCGGCGCGACGACGGCGATCTCCCGGCGGCTCAGGTCGGTGAACCGCACGGCCGCCCGGGCCGGTGCCGTCAGGACGGCGGTGGCGCCTCCCCCACCGGGCTCGTCGACCGTCCCGGCCGGACCGGACGCGGGCCCGTCGCCGGCCGGGGGCGCGACGACGCCACGGGCCGGGCCGTGCATCGTGCGCTGGTACATGAGCAGGATGTAGAGCGCGGCCAGGACGATGCCGGCGGTGGCCACGATCGCGTACACCGGCCGCTCGGGGAACGAGCCGATCAGCACGAGGAACTCGCTGACGAAGCTGTTGGTGCCCGGCAGCGCCAGTGAGGCGAGGCCGGCGATCAGGAAGACCGCGGCGAGCTTCGGGGCCTGCGCGGCGACGCCGCCGTAGTCGCCGATCTGCCGGGAGCCGCCCCGGGCGATGAGCATGCCGACCACGAGGAACAGCAGACCGGTCGCGATGCCGTGGTTCACCATGTACAGCACCGCGCCGGTGGCGGCCTCGGTGGTGAAGGCGAAGATGCCCAGCGCGATGAAGCCGAAGTGCGAGATCGAGGTGTAGGCCACCAGCCGCTTCATGTCGCTCTGGCCCATGGCCAGCAGTGCCGCGTACAGCACGCCGACCACGGCCAGCACGAGGACCATCGGCGCGAAGAAGCGGGACGCGTCGGGGAACAGCGGCAGGCAGTACCGCAGGAACCCGAAGGTGCCCACCTTGTCGAGGATGCCGACCAGCAGCACCGCACCGCCGATCGGCGCCTCGGCCGCGGAGTCCGGCAGCCAGGTGTGCAGCGGCACCAGCGGGGCCTTGATCGCGAAGGCGACGAAGAAGCCGAGGAACAGCAGCTTCTGCACGCCCGGGTCGATGTCCAGCTGCCGCAGCGCGTCGAAGGCGAACGTGCCCTCGCCGAGCTCGCTGGTGCTCACCACGTAGAGCCCGATGACGGCGGCCAGCATGATCAGCCCACCGACCAGGCTGTAGAGGAAGAACTTCACCGCGGCGTACTGCCGGCGCGGCCCGCCGAAGCTGCCGATCAGGAAGTACATCGGGACGAGCATCGCCTCGAAGAAGACGTAGAACAGGAAGATGTCGGTGGCGGCGAAGACGCCGACCATGAAGGCCTCGAGCAGCAGCAGCCAGGCGAAGAAGAAGCGCATGGAGCGCGCCTCGGTGCCCGCCTCCGGGACGGTGCCGGCGCCGGGGGCGCCGTCCTCCCAGGAGGCGCCGATGACCAGCGGCACGAGCAGCCCGACGAGCAGCAGCATCACCAGCGCGATGCCGTCCACGCCCAGGGCGAAGTCGACGCCGAAGTCGGGGATCCAGGCCACCGAGGTCGTCAGCTGGAAGCGGTCGCCGCCGGTGTCGAACGCGACGGCGGCCAGGGCCGCCAGCACCAGCACGACCAGGCTGACGCCGAGCGCCAACTGCTTCGCGAGGAGCTCGCGCCCCCTGGGCAGGGCGGCGACGGCCGCCGCGCCCACCGCGGGCACCGCGATCATCGCCACGAGGAACGGGAAATCACTCATGGCTCGCCTCGCAAGCTCGGCTCGGCGCAGTCACGTCCGGGACCTCTCCGTTCGTCGACAATGTCTGGCTCATCCCGACGTCACCGCCAGCAGCGCACCGGCCACCAGGACCGCTCCGCCGAGCATGCTGAGCGCGTAGGTGCGCACGAACCCGGTCTGCGTCCGGCCCAGCCGCGACGAGGAGCCGCCGAGCCCGGCGGCCAGGCCGTTGACCGCGCCGTCCACGCCCCGGTTGTCCACCCACACCAGGGCGCGGGTGAGCCACTGCCCCGGGCGCATGACCAGCGACTCGTTGATCGTGTCCGCGTAGAGGGCGTTGCGGGCCGCACGGGTGACCGGCGAGACCCGCACGGGTGCGGTGTCCGGCACCTCCCGGCGGCCGACGAACAGCCACGCGGCGAGCACGCCCACCAGCATCACGGCGGTGACCACGAGGCCCACGGTCAGCGGCGCGACGACGTGCTCCGCCTCGTGCTCGCCGAACACCGGCTCGAGCCAGTCCGAGAGCGGGAACGCCTTCACCAGCAGGAACCCGGCGCCGATGGAGCCCAGCGACAGCACGACCATCGGCACGGTCATCACCGACGGCGACTCGTGCGGGTGCACGCCCGGCTCCCACCGCGCCCGGCCGAAGAAGGTCATGAGCATCAGCCGGGTCATGTAGAAGGCGGTCAGCCCGGCCCCGAGGACGGCGACCCCGCCGAGGACCCAGCCCCAGACGTCGTCCCGGTCCAGCGCGGCCTCGATGATCGCGTCCTTGGTGTAGAAGCCGGACAGGAACGGGAAGCCGATCAGCGCCAGGTAGCCCAGCCCGAAGGTGGCGAAGGTGACCGGCAGCTTCTTCCACAGCCCGCCGAAGCGGCGCATGTCCACCGAGTCGTCCATGGCGTGCATGACCGAACCGGCGCCGAGGAAGAGCCCGGCCTTGAAGAACCCGTGGGTGAGCAGGTGCGCCAGGCCCGCGACGTAGCCGGCCGGGCCGAGGCCGACGGCCAGGAACATGTAGCCGATCTGGCTCACCGTCGAGTAGGCCAGCACCTTCTTGATGTCGTCGAAGGCGCACCCGGCGATCGCGCCGATCAGCAGCGTGACCGCCCCGACGGCGAGGACGACGGTGCGCGCCGTCGGCGTCTCGTCGTAGATCGGGGCCGAGCGGGCGATCAGGTAGACCCCTGCGGTCACCATGGTCGCCGCGTGGATGAGCGCCGAGACCGGCGTCGGGCCCTCCATGGCGTCGGGCAGCCAGGCCTGCAGCGGGAACTGGCCGGACTTGCCGCAGGCGCCCAGCAGCAGGAGCAGCCCGATGGCGGTGAGGGTGCCGCCGGCGAGCGTGCCGACCGAGCCGAAGACGCCCGCGTAGGACGTCGTCCCGAGCTGGGCGAACATGACGAAGATCGCCAGGGCCAGGCCGACGTCGCCGACCCGGTTCATGATGAAGGCCTTCTTGGCCGCGGTGGCCGCCGCCGGGCGGGTGTACCAGAAGGCGATGAGCAGGTAGGACGCCAGCCCGACGCCCTCCCAGCCCACGTAGAGGGCCACGAAGCTGTTGCCCAGGACCAGCAGCAGCATCGCCGCCACGAACAGGTTCAGGTAGGCGAAGAACCGCCGGCGCGCGGGGTCGTGCGCCATGTAGCCGATCGAGTAGACGTGGATCAGCGAGCCGACGCCGGTGATCAGCAGGACGAACACCGCCGACAGCGGGTCGTACAGCAGCCCCGCCCGGACGTCGAGCTCGCCGGTGGAGATGAAGGTGAACAGGTCGACGTCGACCGACCGGCCCTCGACGTCGGCCAGCTGGACGGTGCAGAGCACCGCGAGCAGGAAGGCGCCGGCCACCGTCGCCGTCCCCAGCAGGTGGCCCCAGCGGTCGGTGCGCCGACCGCCCAGCAGCAGCACCGCGGCGCCCGCCAGTGGCAGCGCGATCAGCAGCCAGGACCAGCCGAGCAGGCCCTCGGCGGGCAGCGGCACCTCAGCGGACAGGGTCTCCATGTCTCGTTGATCCCCCGTCAGTACTTCAGCAGGTTGGCGTCGTCGACCGACGCGGACCGGCGGGTCCGGTAGATCGACATGATGATGGCGAGGCCGACGACGACCTCGGCCGCGGCGACGACCATGACGAAGAAGGCCATGATCTGGCCGTCGACGGTGCCGGTGGCGCGGGCGAAGGTGACCAGCGTGAGGTTCACCGAGTTGAGCATCAGCTCGATGCACATGAACACGACGATGGCGTTGCGGCGGACCAGCACGCCGACGGCGCCGATCGTGAACAGGATCGCCGCGAGCACCAGGTAGTAGGTCAGGGTCATGGCCGGTCACCGCCCGCCGGGCCCTCGAGCGGGGCGGGGTCGAGCGTGCCGAGCGCGGCATCGGGCGAGCCGAGCTGCCCCCGGCCGGTCGGGCGGGCCATCTCGTCGATCTCCTGGGGCTCGATGCCGGTCGCGTAGCTCTCGGGCGAGGGGCTGCCGTCGGGCAGCAGCGCCGGTGCGGCGACGGAGTTGGCCCGGGCGTAGACGCCGGGGCCGGGCAGCGTCTGCGGCCGCTCGGTGAGGAACCGGGCCCGGGAGAGCTCCTTCTGCGTGCGGCGGCTGCCGGGCTCGCGCTCGATGTGCGCCAGCACCATCGCCCCCAGCGCCGCGGTGATCAGCAGCGCGCTGGTGACCTCGAAGGCGAGCAGGTAGTCGGTGAACAGCGACTCCGCGATCGCCGGGATGTTGCCCTCGGGCTGCGCGTCGGCCAGGCCGGTGACGACGAGCCCCTCGGTCGCCCGCGCGATGCCCGCGCCGACCATGCCGGCGAAGCCGATGCCCAGCACCGTGGCCGCCACCCGCTGCCCGCGCAACGTCTCCACCACGGAGTCCGACGAGTCACGGCCGACCATCATCAGCACGAACAGGAACAGGATCATGATCGCGCCGGTGTAGACGATGATCTGCACCGCGCCGAGGAACGGCGCCTCCTGGATCACGTAGAAGACGCCCAGCGCGAGCATGGTGTTGACCAGCCAGAGCGCGGAGTGGACGGCGTTGCGGCTGAAGACCATCCCCAGCGCGCCGGCCAGCGCGACCGGGCCGAGGATCCAGAAGGCGACCGTCTCCCCCGTGCCGATGACGACGTCGTTCACGCCTGCTCCCCGACGACGGCCTCGGACGGCGACCCGGGTTGCGGGACCCGCAGGTAGTAGTCCTTCTCGTCGTCCCCCAGCCGCATGGGGTGCGGCGGCTGCTCCATGCCGGGCAGCAGCGGCGCCATGAGCTGCTCCTTGGTGTAGATCAGGTCCTGGCGGTTGTCGTCGGCGAGCTCGAAGTCGTTGCTCATCGTCAGCGAGCGGGTGGGGCAGGCCTCGATGCACAGCCCGCAGAAGATGCAGCGCAGGTAGTTGATCTGGTAGACCGCGCCGTACCGCTCCCCCGGGGAGAAGCGGGCCTCCTCGGTGTTGTCGCCGCCCTCGACGTAGATCGCGTCGGCCGGGCAGGCCCAGGCGCACAGCTCGCACCCGACGCACTTCTCCAGCCCGTCGGGGTGCCGGTTGAGCACGTGCCGGCCGTGGTAGCGCGGCTTGGTCACCTTGGGCTCGAACGGGTACTGCTCGGTGGTCACCTTGCGGAACATCTGGGCGAAGGTGACCCCGAAACCCTGGACGGGCGCCGGGATCAGGCTGTCGCGGACGGCCGGCGGGGCCAAGTGGGCGGTCGAGGGCCGGTCCACCTCACCGCCGCGACGCGTCGCCGGCGTGCGGTCGGGCCGCTCATCGGACATCGGGGCTGTCCTCCTCGACAGTGGTGGTGCCGCGCCGGCCGGTGCCGACGACGGCGGCGCCGTCCCCGGTGGCGGACTGGTGCCGCAGCCGGGGCGACGGCGGCACCTTCAGGTCCATCGGCGGGATGGGGAACCCGCCCTCGGAGCGGGTCGGGCCGCCGGTGGGGCGGCGCTGGGCGCCGCCGACCGGGGGCAGCACGTCGGGCTCGGGGTCGACGGCGTGCACGCCGCCGGAGGCGGCGTCGGCAGCCATCAGCCGGGTGTCGCGGTTGGCCGCGCGGCTGGCGATCAGCAGGCCGGCGAGCACCAGCAGCGCGGCCGGGACACCGACGAAGAGGGTGACCTCGCCGGTGGAGAGGTCGGTCTCGCGGGAGACGGTGCGCATGGTGGCCACGACGAGGATCCACAGCAGCGCGGTCGGGACCAGCACCTTCCAGCCGAAGCGCATGAACTGGTCGTAGCGCAGCCGCGGCAGGGTGCCGCGCAGCCAGATGAAGACGAACAGCGCGAGGACGACCTTGCCGAAGAACCACAGCATCGGCCACCAGCCGGTGTTCGCGCCGTCCCACAGCGACAGCGGCCAGGGCGCCCGCCAGCCGCCGAGGAACAGCGTCGCGGCCAGGGCGGAGACGGTGACCATGTTGATGTACTCGGCGAGGAAGAACAGCGCGAACTTCAGCGACGAGTACTCGGTGTGGAAGCCGCCGACCAGCTCGCTCTCGGCCTCGGGGAGGTCGAAGGGCGCGCGGTTGGTCTCCCCCACGACGGCGACCGCGTAGATGATGAAGGAGACCGGCAGCAGGACGGCGTACCAGCTCGGGCCGGTGAACTCCCAGCCGAAGAAGGACACCTGGTTGCCGTCGGCCTGGGCGGCGACGATCTCCGAGGTGGACATCGACCCGGCGTAGAGGAACACCGCCACGATCGACAGGCCCATGGCGATCTCGTAGCTGACCATCTGCGCGGCGCTGCGCAGCGAGCCCAGCAGCGGGTAGGTCGAGCCCGACGCCCAGCCGCCGAGCACGATCCCGTAGATGCCCATGGCGGAGCAGGCCAGGACGATCAGCACGCCGATGGGGGCGTCGGTGAGCTGCAGCGGGGTGCGCTCGCCGAAGATGCTGACCGTCGGGCCCATCGGGATGACGGAGAACGCCAGGAACGCCGGGACGGTGGCCAGGACCGGGGCCAGGAAGTAGACCGGCTTGTCGGCGAGCGCCGGCATGATGTCTTCCTTGAACGCCAGCTTCAGCCCGTCCGCGAGGCTCTGCAGGTAGCCACGCGGGCCCACCCGGTTGGGGCCGATCCGCTGCTGCATGCGGGCGACGACCTTGCGCTCGAAGACGATGGCGAACAGCGTCATGAGCACGAGGACCACGAAGACGCCGAGGACCTTGATCAGCACGATCCACCAGACGTCCTGCCCGAAGTCCTCCAGGGTCGGCTGGTCCGGCGACGCGAGGAGGGACGGCGCCAGCAGGTTCACGCGGCACCCCCGGTGGCGGCGGTGGCCGACAGCCGCACGACGGCGCCCGGACCGGCGCCCAGGTCGGTGCGCACCTCGCTGCCCGGCGACCGCATCGGCAGCCAGACCACGTGGTCGGGCATCGGCGTCACGGCCAGCGGCAGGCTCACCGAACCGTTCGGCCCGGTCACCGTGACCAGCTCGTTCTCGGCCACACCCAGCCGGGCCGCTGCCTCGGGGGCGAGCCGGACGACCGGCCGGCGGGCGGTGCCCGAGAGCTCCTGCTCGTCCCGTTGCAGGGTGCCGGCGTCGATCAGCTGCCGCCAGCTGGCCAGCAGCGCCTCGTCGGCGCGCAGGGACGGTGCACCGGCGGGGGCGACGTCCGGGGCTGCGACGTCACCGGCGGCACGGGCGGTGCCCAGCGCGGCCAGCTCTGCGCGGGCGGCCTCCGGCGTCGGCAGGCGCAGGTCGACGTCCATCAGGTCGGCCAGGCCGTGCAGCACGCGGCCGTCGGTCAGCCGCCCGGTGTCGTGCAGCGTGGCGTCGAAGGACCGCACCCGGCCCTCCCAGTCGAGGTAGCTGCCGGCCTTCTCCGACGCCGCGGCCACCGGCAGGACGACGTCGGCCCACTCGGTCACCGCGGTCGGGAACATCTCCAGGCTGACGACGAAGCGGGCTTCGGCGAGCGCGGCCTCGGCCAGCACGGGGTCGGGCAGGTCGGCGGGGTCGACGCCGCCGACGAGCAGCCCGGCCAGCCGCCCGTCGCGCGCGGCGGTGAGGATGCCGGTGGTGTCCAGGCCCGGGACCGCCGGGATGCCCGCCTCCTCGATCCCCCAGCGGGCGGCGACCTCGGCGCGGGCGGCCGGGTCGGCGACGACGCGTCCACCCGGCAGCAGGCCGGGCAGGGCGCCGGCCTCGACGGCACCGCGCTCGCCGGCGCGGCGGGGCACCCAGGCGATCCGCGCGCCGGTGGCCCGCGCGAGTTCGAGCAGGGCGGTGAACGCGCCGGGCACCTCGGCCAGCCGCTCGCCCGCGAGGACGACGGCGCCGGGCTGCCGGAGCGCGTCGACCGCGGGGCCGCCCCAGGTGCCGGCGGCCAGCGCGTGCAGCGACCGGGCCTCCGCGCCGGGCAGCGTGGTGAGCACCGTGGCCTGCAGCTTCTGCGCGGCCCTGGTCGGGAAGGGGGCGAGGTCGAAGACCTGCGTCCGCTTGGTGCGCACCGCCTTGCGCAGCCGCAGGAAGACGATCGGCGACTCCTCCTCCGGCTCGAGGCCGGCGAGCAGCACGACCGGCGCCGCACCGAGCTCGTCGTAGGTCACCCCACCCCGGCCGGGGCCGGTGCCGGCGACCGACCCGGCCAGGAACGCCAGCTCCTCCGGGGAGTGCGCGCGGGCGCGGGCGTCGACGTCGTTGGTGCCCAGGGCCACGCGGGCGAACTTGGCGTAGGCGTAGGCGTCCTCGACGGTCAGCCGGCCACCGGGCAGCACGCCGACCCCACCGGCCTCGCGCGCGGCGGCCAGGCCGGCGGCCGCGGCCGCCCAGGCCTCGGGCCAGGACGCCGGCTGGAGCGTCCCGTCGGCGTCGCGCACCAGGGGCGTGGTCAGCCGCTCGTTGGACGTCACGTACCGGAACGCGTAGCGGCCCTTGTCGCAGGTCCACTCCTCGTTCACCGCGGGGTCCTCGCCGGCCTGGCGGCGGGTGACCTTGCCGCGCCGGTAGTCGGTGCGCATCGCGCAGCCCGAGGCGCAGTGCTCGCAGACGCTGTCCTCGCTGCGCAGGTCGAACGGGCGGGCGCGGAACCGGTACTGCGTGCTGGTCAGGGCCCCGACCGGGCAGATCTGCGTGGTGTTGCCCGAGAAGTAGGACTCGAACGGCTCGTCCTCGTAGATCGCCACCTGCTCCAGCGCCCCGCGCTCGAACAGCTCGATGAACGGGTCGCCGGCCACCTGCTGGGAGAACCGCGTGCAGCGGGCGCAGAGCACGCAGCGCTCGCGGTCGAGCAGGATCTCGGTGCTGATCGCCAGCGGCTTGGGGTACGTGCGCTTCTCGTCGACGAACCGGCTCTCGGTGCGGCCGTGGCCCATCGCCTGGTTCTGCAGCGGGCACTCGCCGCCCTTGTCGCAGGTCGGGCAGTCCAGCGGGTGGTTGATCAGCAGCAGCTCCATCGTGCCCTGCTGCGCCTTGTCGGCCACCGGGCTGGAGAGCTGGGTGCGCACGGCCATGCCCTCGGTGACCGGCATGGTGCAGGAGGCGACCGGCTTGCGCTGGCCCTCGACCTCGACCAGGCACTGCCGGCAGGCGCCGACCGGCTCCAGCAGCGGGTGGTCGCAGAACCGCGGGATGAAGACGCCGACCTGCTCGGCCGCCCGGATGATCAGGGTGTCCTTGGGCACGGCGACGTCGAAGCCGTCGATCGTGCAGTGGACGGCGTCCGGCGGCGTGTGCGGGCCGGGGGCGCCCGGCGGGACGGCCGGCGCCGGGGTGGGGTTCGTCAGTGTCATGACGCGGCTCCGACCGGCTCGAGGCGGAGGCTGCGGCCCAGCCGGGCCTGCTCCTCCGGGGGCAGCAGGGCGACGTAGTCGTCCTTGAAGTACTTCAGCGAGCTGGAGATGCAGCTGGTCGCGCCGTCCCCGAGGGCGCAGAACGAGCGGCCCAGGATGTTGTCGCAGGTGTCGAGGAGCACGTCGAGGTCCTGCGCGGTGCCGCGGCCGTGCGCGATGCGGTCCAGGATCTGCACCAGCCAGTAGGTGCCCTCCCGGCAGGGCGTGCACTTGCCGCAGCTCTCGTGCGCGTAGAACTCGGTGAACCGCAGCGTGGCCTCGACGATGGAGTCGGTCTCGTCGAAGACCATCAGCGCGGTGGTCCCGAGCATGGAGCCCGCCGCCGCGACCGAGTCGAAGTCCAGCGGCACGTCGAGGTGCTCCGGGGTGAAGTACGGCGTCGAGGAGCCGCCCGGCGTCCAGAACTTGAGCTCGTGCCCGGGGCGCACGCCGCCGGCCATCTCCAGCAGCTCGCGCATCGTCGTCCCCATGGGGGCCTCGTACTGCCCGGGACGGACGACGCGGCCCGAGAGCGAGTAGATCTTCGGCCCGGGCGACTTCTCGGGGCCGAAGGCCTTGAACCACTCCGCTCCGCCGCGGACGACGAACGGCACGCTGGCCAGAGTCTCTACGTTGTTGATCACCGTCGGGGCGCCGTACAGGCCGGCGACCGCGGGGAACGGCGGCTTGAGTCGGGGCTGGCCGCGGTAGCCCTCGAGGGAGTCCAGCAGCGCCGTCTCCTCGCCGCAGATGTAGGCGCCCGCACCGGCGTGCACCACGAGCTCGAGGTCGTAGCCCGAGCCGAGGATGTCGGTGCCGAGGTAGCCGGCGGCGTAGGCCTCCTCGACGGCGGCGACCAGCCGGCGGTGGGCGTGCACGGCCTCGCCGCGGACGTAGATGACGGCGAACGCCGAGCGGATCGCGTAGGCGGAGATGATCACGCCCTCGATCAGCGAGTGCGGGTCGGCCATCATCAGCGGCAGGTCCTTGCAGGTGCCCGGCTCGCCCTCGTCGGCGTTGACCACCAGGTACTTGGGCATGGCGGCCGGACCGGTCGGGGTCTCCCCGGGCTTGGGCTGCGGGATGAAGCTCCACTTCATCCCGGTCGGGAAGCCGGCGCCGCCGCGGCCGCGCAGGCCCGAGTCCTTGACCATCGTGACCAGGTCACCGGGGGTCATCGCCAGAGCCGTCCGCAGGGCGGTGTAGCCCTCCATCGACTCGTAGGTCGACAGCCGCCAGGACTTGTCGGCACCCCAGCGGGTGGTGAGGACGGGAGTCAGGGGCATCGGTCAGGCCTTCCCGGGACCTTGGCCGGACGTGCCCGGCTCGGTTCCTGCAGGTGTGTCGGTGCCGCCGTTCCTGTCGGCCAGCGACCGGCCGGAGGGCTCGGGTGCGCCGCGCTGCGCGGACTCGACGCCCGCGGCCTCGGCCGCGGGGTCCGGGGACGACGAGGGCTTCGAGCGCGGCATCTCCGGTGCGGACTCGCCGCGCTCCGCGGCCAGCCGCAGCCCGACCAGCGTCGGCCCCAGCGCGCCCGGCGCGTCGATCGCCGCCTGCGCGGCGGCGACGTCGTCGTACTGCGAGAAGCCGGCCAGCTGGCGGGAGATCCCACGGAAGTCGGTGAGCGGGGCGCCGCGGGTGGGCGGTGGCTTCTCCCCGCGACGCAGGGCGGCGACGAGCTCGCGGGCGCTGTCGACGTCCTGCTGGTCGTAGAACTCGTAGTCCACGGTGACCACCGGCGCGTAGTCGCAGGCCGCCAGGCACTCGGCGTGCTCGAGGGTGATCGAGCCGTCGGCGGCGGTCTCGTCGTGGTGCACGCCGAGGTCGGCGGAGAGCGCGTCCATGATCCGCTGGCCGCCGAGCACGCTGCACAGCGTGTTGGTGCAGACGCTCACCAGGTGCCGGCCCGTGGGGCGGCGCTTGTACATCGTGTAGAACGTCGCGACCGCGCCGACCTCGGCCTTGGTCAGGCCCAGCTCCTCCGCGCACAGCGCCACGCCCTCGGGCGAGACGTAGCCCTGGTAGCTCTGCACCAGGTGCAGCATCGGCAGCAGGGCCGACCGCGCCTTCGGGTAGCGGGCGATGATCTGCCGCGCCTCGAGGCGGGCCTGCTCCGTCAACGGCGGCAGGTCCGGCGACGCCGGCTGGACGGGGCTCGAGTCGAGCCCGGTGACGGCGGTGCCCTCGGCGGATCCGGGAAGTGCACTCATCAGCGATCCACTCCACCCATGACAGGGTCGATCGACGCGATGGCCGCGATGACGTCGGCGATCATGCCGCCCTCGCTCATCGCCGCCGTGGCCTGCAGGTTCACGAAACTGGGGTCGCGCACGTGGACCCGCCACGGGCGCGTGCCGCCGTCGCTGACCACGTGGAAGCCGAGCTCCCCGCGGGGGGACTCGATCGGCACGTACACCTGGCCGGCCGGCACCCGGAAGCCCTCGGTGACCAGCTTGAAGTGGTGGATCAGGGACTCCATCGACTGGCCCATGATGTTCCGGACGTGCTCCAGCGAGTTGCCCATGCCGTCCGCGCCCAGGGAGAGCTGCGCGGGCCAGGCGATCTTCCGGTCGTCGACCATGACCGGCCCCGGCTCCAGCCGGTCCAGCGCCTGGGCGACGATCTTCAGCGACTCGTTCACCTCGGCCATGCGCACCAGGTAGCGGCCCCAGGCGTCGCTGGTGTCGGCGGTCGGCACCTCGAAGTCGTAGGTCTCGTAGCCGAGGTAGGGCTCCACCTTGCGCAGGTCCCAGGGGAGGCCGGCGGCGCGGAGGATGGGGCCGGTGACGCCGAGCGCCACGCAGCCGGTCACATCGAGGTAGCCGGCGTCCTTGAGCCGGTTCTGCCAGATCGGCTGGCCGGTGAGCAGCCGGTGGAAGTCGGCCACCCGCTTCGGCAGGATCTCCAGCAGGTCGCGGACGCTCTCCACCGCCCCCTCGGGCAGGTCCTGCGCCAGCCCGCCGGGGCGGATGTAGGCGTGGTTCATCCTCAAGCCCGTGATCTCCTCGAGCACGTCGAGGACCATCTCCCGCTCGCGGAAGCCGTTGGTCATGCCCGTCAGGGCGCCCATCTCCATGCCGAACGTGGCCAGGGCGACCAGGTGCGAGGCGATCCGGTTGAGCTCCATGACGAGCACGCGGATGGTCTGCGCCCGCTGCGGGGCCTCGATGCCGAGCAGTTTCTCGACCGCGAGGCAGTAGCCGGCCTCGTTGAACAGCGGGGAGAGGTAGTCCATCCGCGTCACGAAGGTCGTGCCCTGCACCCAGTTGCGGTACTCGGTGTTCTTCTCGATGCCGGTGTGCAGGTAGCCGATGACCACCCGGGCCTTGGTGACCGTCTCGCCCTCGAGATCGAGCACCAGCCGCAGGACGCCGTGGGTCGAGGGGTGCTGCGGGCCCATGTTGACCACGAGCCGGTCCTCGCCGTGCGGATCGGCGAAGGTGAGATCCCAGTCGCCGCCGGTGACCGTGTAGACGCGTCCCTCGGTGGTCTCGCGCGAGCCGGCGTAGGGGTCGGCCTCGTTGTAGACGGTGCTCATCGGTACGCCCCGATCATCGGTAGGCCCGTCGCGTGTCCGGCGGCGGGATCGTCGCGCCGTGGTACTCCACCGGGACGCCGCCGAGCGGGTAGTCCTTGCGCTGCGGGTGCCCGTCCCAGTCGTCGGGCATGAGGATCCGGGTGAGCGCGGGGTGTCCGTCGAAGACGATCCCGAACATGTCGAAGGTCTCCCGCTCGTGCCAGTCCGCCGTCGGGTAGATCCCGGTGACGGACGGGACGTGCGGATCCTCGGCGGTGACCGCCAGCTCGAGCCGGATCCGCCGCCGGTAGGTCATGGACGTCAGGTGCAGGACGACGTGCAGCCGGGGGCGGGTCGCCCCGGCCGCCGGGCCACCGCTGTCGAGGTAGTCGACGCCGGAGACGCTGCTGCACAGCTCGAAGCGCAGCGCCTCGTCGTCGCGCAGCGCCTGCGCGAGCGTCAGCAGGTGCTCGCGGGCGACGAAGTAGGTGATCTCACCGCGGTCGACGAGCACCCGCAGCACCGCGGCGTCGTAGGTGGCCTGCCCGACGGCGTCGATCAGGGCGTCGGTGACCTCGTCGAACCAGCCGCCGTAGGGCCGCTCCGTGGAGTGCAGCGCGACCGCGCCGCCGGGCTCGACGCGCACGAGCCCGCCGAAGCCGGAGGTGTCGCCGCTGCCGCTGACCCCGAACGCGCCCTTGCGAAAGCCGCCCGAGGGCGCGGTCGCGTCGTCGAAGCCGGCCTCGCCGTCGCCCGGCACGATCTCGCCCGTCATCGCCAGGCCTTCCCCTGGCCGGACGGACGCTCGTCGGGGAGCAGCACGGCGTTGCCGTTGCGCTGCTCGATGGCGAACTGCCCGGCGCGGCCCTCCGCCGCGGCCGCCTCGTAGGCGCGGCGGGCGACCTTGTCGACCCGCACGGTCGAGGGCATCTCGACGTGGAGGTCCTTCGCCGTGCCGTCCGCGCGGGCCTCCGCGAGCTCGCGGGCGCGCTTGGGCCCCAGCGGCTCGTTCATGATCTTGTGGTGCAGCTTGAGGATCGCGTCGGTGAGCATCTCCGGCCGGGGCGGGCAGCCCGGCAGGTACATGTCCACCGGGACGATGTGGTCCACGCCCTGGACGACGGCGTAGTTGTTGAACATGCCGCCCGAGCTGGCGCAGACCCCCATGGCGAGCACCCAGCGCGGCTCGGGCATCTGGTCGTAGATCTGCCGCAGGACCGGCGCCATCTTCTGGCTGACGCGGCCGGCGACGATCATCAGGTCCGCCTGCCGCGGTGAGGCGCGGAAGACCTCCATGCCGAAGCGAGCGAGGTCGTAGCGCCCGGCGCCGGTCGCCATCATCTCGATCGCGCAGCACGCCAGGCCGAACGTCGCCGGCCACAGCGACGACTTGCGCGTCCAGTTGACGAGCTTCTCCACGCTGGTCAGCAGCACGCCGCTGGGCAGCTTCTCCTCGAGACCCATGACTAGATCGCCCGTCCCATGTTCAGTCCCACTCCAGTCCGCCGCGGCGCCACACGTAGGCGTAGGCGATGAAGACCGTGACGATGAAGACGACCATCTCGACCAGGCCGAAGACGCCGAGCGCCTCGTTGTGCACGGCCCACGGGTAGAGGAAGACGATCTCGATGTCGAAGATGATGAACAACATCGCGGTCAGGTAGTACTTCACCGGGAACCGGCCGCCGGTCAGCGGCTGGTCGACCGGCTCGATCCCGCACTCGTAGGCGTCGAACTTCGCGCGGTTGAACCGGCGCGGGCCCACGTACGGCGCGACCGCGACCGAGCCCAGTGCGAACACCGCGGCCAGCGCGAAGAGCCCCAGGATCGGGACATAGGTCGACAGCATCAGCACCACCCTAGAGTGAGGTCGATCACGTTCTGCGCTGATCCGGAACGCACTGTTGCCGTGTCGACCCGGAGCGCCATCGTCGTCGTCGCGTCCATGTCAGACCGCCGGTGCCAGCCGGGTGAGGACGGCGACGGCGCGGTCCACCGCGTCCCCGTCCCGACCGTCGGTCAGGTTGCCCATGAGTCGCATCGCGGCGGCGACCAGCGCGGGGCGCCTGAGGCCGTGCGCGGCGGTGAAGCGGACGACGTCCGGGCGGGCGAGCAACGCGAGGAAGCCCATGCCGAGCCGGTGGTGCCGGCCGTAGGCCGCACGCAGCCGCGTCGGGTAGCCCCGCAGCACCGCCTCGCGGGCCGGGCCCTCGGGCCGGGCGAGCGCCCGGGCGGCGGTGTCTCCGGCCATGCGGCCGGTCTCCATCGCGTAGCTGATCCCCTCGCCGTTGAACGGGTTGACCGTGCCGGCGGCGTCACCGGCCAGCAGCAGCCCGCGGGTGTAGGCGGGGCCCCGATTGAGGGCCATCGGCAGGCCGGCGCCGCGCAGGGGCGTGACCGCGTCGTCCTCGCCGAGCCCGTCCGCCTCGGGGAAGGTGTCCAGCCAGCCGCGGAGGACGGCGCGGTGGTCGGCGCCGGTGCCCCGCCGGGTGTCGAGCAGGCCGAAGCCGACGTTGGCCGTCCCGTCACCCATGCCGAAGATCCAGCCGTAGCCGGGCATCGAGTCCCGGGACGGCCCGGCGGAGGTGAGGTCGAAGGAGATGTCGAGGTACTCGTCGGCCGCCCGGCGCGAGCGCACGTAGCGGCGGACGGCGACGCCGAGCGGCCGGTCCTCGCGGCGCACCAGGCCCAGCGACTTGGCCAGCCGGCCCGACAGGCCCTCGGCGGAGACGACCAGTGGGGCGCGCCAGGCCTGCGGCTCCTTCCCCGGCCCCGTGGCGTGCACGCCCGTGACGCGTCCCGCCTCGTCGAGCAGCGGCTCGGTGACGGTGATCCCCGTGTGCACGCGCGCACCGGCCGCCTCCGCGTGCGCGGCGAGCCGGGCGTCCAGCTCGCTGCGCCGCAGGACGAGGGAGAAGTCGGGCCAGTGCTGCAGTCGCGGCCAGTCGACCTCGGTGACGACGCCGCCGCCGTGCACCCGCAGCCCCTTGTGCCGCACCCAGCCGGCCGCGGGCGACAGGTCCAGGCCCATGTCCTGCAGCACCTTGACGCCTCGGGGGGTGAGCCCGTCGCCGCAGACCTTCTCGCGCGGGAAGGCCGCCTTCTCCAGGACGACGACGTCGCGCCCGGCCTGGCGCAGCTCCCAGGCCGCCGCGGACCCGGCCGGACCCGCGCCGACGACGATGACGTCGGCGCTTCGGTCGGTCGTCCCTGGCACGGCGGGCTGGTCCTCTCGTCCCGGACTTTGTGAATTGCTTCACAAAGTGGCTCGGCTCCCACTCTAGGCGGCACTGTGACGAAGACGACAGCACCCCCAGGAAGAGGGATGCGTCACAGTTCGGTCGCGGCCGTCCCGAGCGGCTCGCGGGGCCTGCCAGGGCAGGTCGCCGCGAGGCCGTCCGGCGTCAGAACGGTGGTGGATCGTCGTCCACCGGACCCGGTCTCGGTGGCGGCAGCGCCCGCTGCTCGCGGAGCCCCGGTGGTCGGGTGCTCCTGGTGATGCCCGACGGGGTCGTCACGTGCAGGGTGCCGTCGGGGTCCAAGCGGAAGCGCCAGCCGCGGGCGAAGGTCTTGAGCCGGTGGTGGCTGCGGCACAGGCAGCAGAGGTTGTCGCAGGCCGTGCGGCCGCCGCAGTCGTAGGCCACGACGTGGTCGGCGTCGGTGCGGCCGGCGGGCTGGCCGCAGCCGGGGTGGCGGCAGGTGCGGTCGCGCAGGCGGAGGAACCGCTCCTGCTCGGCGGTGTGGCTGTAGCCGGGCACCTCGGGTGGTGGGCCGAGCACGGAGCAACCGCAGTCGGCTGCCTTCCCGTGCTCGCCGCAGCCGCGGGCGGCGAGCCGTGCCAGTTCCGCCGGTGTCACGGTGGCCAGCAGGGCGCCGTCGTCGTCGGTGAGGGCCAGGGTGAGGCTGCCGCCGGGCGGTGCCTGCACGCCAAGAGCGTCGAGCTGCGCGAGGAGTTCGCGGAGGTGCGCCGACGTGATCGGAGTTCCGCCCACCGTCGGCACGGAGTCCTCGGGGCAGGCCTGCGGCGCGCTGGCACCTGGATGCGTCGCCTCGTGACCGGGCGCGTGTAGCGCGGACAGTGGCGCGATGATCGTGACGTGCCCGGTCATGGCCGGGCCGTCATGTTGCGCGCCCAAGACCCTCGCGGCGTGCGCCTCGGCGCGCAGCACCCCGATCGGCCGGTCATCGCCCGCGGTCTTGGCCAGCTGCGCGGCCTGGTCGATCACCGACCACATCGCCGCCGTCACCGCCGCCGGCGCCTCGGTGGTCAGCGCCGACATCCCGTCCGCGGTCGGGTACAGACGGACCGCGGCGCGGCGTTCGGCCTCGATCCGGCGCTGCTCGGCGAACTCCTCATCGGTGGCGATCGCGGCGGCGATGAGTCGCTTGCGCAGCGTCCCCGACGACCAGCCCGCAGCGGACGGGAGGACCTTCGGCACCACCACCGCGATCACCTCGTCCGAGGCCGTACCGAGGACGTCGGCGAAGATCCGCGCCCGGTAGCCGTCCAGCCGGCCCGCCGCCCGGGCCGCGTGCACCGCCGGCATCCGCTCCACCAGCTGGTACGCGTCGGACAGCAGGTCGGTCGCGAACGGGCGACCGCAGTTGAGCACCAGCGCCACCTCGTCGGGCAGGAACTCCGACGTGCCCGGCACCGGCGACCCCGCGCTGCGACGGCGGGCGCCGGGATGACCGGGCGGCGGATCGTCGGTGTCCGGCCGGTCGGCGGCCAGCGCCATCAGCAGCTCGGCCTCGCGGGCGTCGTCCTTCGCCTTCCGCTCCTGCAGCGAGGCCAGCGCCCGCACCGCCTCCTCCGCCGACAGCCGGTCGGCCGACACATGCTCGACCATCGGCGCGAGTTCCAGCAGCACCCCCTCCAATGAGGATCGCTGCACCTCGATTCGCGGCATGGAACGAACGTACGTTCGACCTACGACACTTTTCGAGGCTCGATCGCGGTTCCGTCGAGTTCTGGTGCCGCGCCCGGAGCGTTGTCCCTGAAGGCGGCCTATGGGACATGTATGAGGGGCGCCCACTAGCGGTTTTCGCGTCTTCGACGTCGACGGCAACGATCAGGCGGGATCCGACGAGGTGACGCCGGCGATGACACGGTCCATCTCGGCGGGGCGAACGGCGAGCTCAACCGTTCCGGTCGGCGTCAGCAGTTGAACGACGTCGAGCGAAGGGTTGATCGACCAGATCTGGCGGAGGGCCGGGCGGCTCCTCTTGTCGGCGCTCACCGAGGTCACAGGCACGTCGAAGGGACGGCCACGGGGTAGACGTGCGCCACCAGGCCCCCCAGGCCGGAACTGAAGACATCCCGGGGACGCAAGCACCGCGCCATGACGCCACTTTCCAGTCAACGGCGCCTGGGTGCCGGAGGCGACGCGTAAGGCGGCTTCAACTTTGCCCTGAGCCGCGTCGCGGCGGGCTGACAACAAGGAAAAGACTAGGACTGCGCAGAGGCCGGCGATCACGGCGCCTGCGATGACCAGCAACGGCGACATAAACGGATCGTGGCACTGGTCCACGCTGCATGAGACCACCTGCCCTCTGCGGTCCCCCGAATGAGGCGATCCGTCCCCGTGGCCTGGGCCGAGAAGGTGGTGTCCCTTAGTGGGCCGCCAAGAGACACACCCAACGCCGCTGTCGGGCCGCATGGGCAGGGCAAACATGGGCCGCCGGGGTGCTAGGTGCGACGACGGAGCAGCTCCCGGACCTCGTCGTCGGAGGTCTGCCCGAATTCGCGGTAGGCGCCGCCCACCGCCCGGAAGGACGGCGGTGCGAACAGGCAGACGACCTCGTCGGCGAGCTCGCCCACCTCGCGCAGCGCGGCGGGCGCGCCCACCGGCACGGCGACCACGACCCGGCCCGGCCGCTGTCCGGCGAGCACCCGCAGCGCCGCGCGCACGGTCGCACCGGTGGCCAGGCCGTCGTCCACCAGGACCACCGTCCGGCCGGTCACGGCCGGCGGGGGGCGGTCGCCGCGGTACGCCGCTTCCCGGCGGCGGAGCTCGGCGAGTTCGCGCTCGCGCACCGCGGCGAAGGATGCCTCGTCGACGGCCGCGGCACCGAGCACCCGGTCGATGCGCACGGTGGCCACCGCGTCCCCGAGAGCGGCGACCGCTCCCATGGCGAGCTCGGGCTGCCCGGGCAGTCCGAGCTTGCGGACGCCCACGACGTCGAGCTCGGCGCCCAGCGCCGCCGCCACCTCGGCGGCGACGACCGCACCACCACGCGGCAGCCCGAGCACCACCACGTCGCCGTGCACCGTCCCGGCCAGCCGGGCGCCCAGCGCACGGCCGGCATCGCGGCGGTCGGCGAACGGCCCCGCACCCACGGTCAGACCGGTTGCGGCCCCGTCGGCGGGGGCGCGATCGGATCACCCGGCCCGGGGACGGGATAGGGCGCGGGCTCCGGCGGCGGGATCGGATCGGTCGGCGACGGGGACGGCGACGGCGGCTGCGGGGACGGCGGGCTCGTCATGGATCGACGCTAGACCCGCAAGCCGCGTCCGCAGAACCACCGCAGCGATCGGCGCCCGGCCATCTCCGTTGCGCCGTCCGCCGGGTGCGCCCAGCCTGGGCCGATGACGTGCTCCCTCGTCGCGCTGACCGTCGCCGCGCTCGACCCCTCCGCTCTGGCGCGCTTCTGGGCCGGGCTCCTGAGCCGGCCGGCGGCGGACGACCCCCGCGGCGGCGTCTCCCTCCTGCCGACCGACGAGACCGGCTTCCGGATCCGCTTCACCCCCACCGCGGAGCCCAAGACGGTGCCCAACCAGATGCACCTCGATCTGACGAGCTCCTCACCCGAGGAGCAGCAGCGCACCGTGGCCCGGGCGCTCGAGCTCGGCGGCCGGCACATCGACGTGGGCCAGCTCCCCGAGGAAGGGCACGTCGTGCTCGCCGATCCGGAGGGCAACGAGTTCTGCGTCATCGAGCCCGGCAACGCCTTCCTCGCCGGCTGCGGCTTCATCGGGGCGGTGGCCTCCGACGGGACGCGGGAGGTCGGCCACTTCTGGAGCCGGGCCCTGGACTGGCCGCTGGTCTGGGACCAGGACCAGGAGACGGCGATCCGCTCGCCGCTGGGCGGCCCGAAGATCACCTGGGGCGGTCCGCCGGTGCCGCCGAAGCCGCCGAGGAACCGGCTGCACCTCGACCTGGTTGCCGTCGGTGACCGGGACGCGGAGGTCGAGCGGCTGGTCGCGCTCGGCGCGACCCGGCTCGACGTCGGCCGGGAGGACGGCGGGGTGCTCCTCGCCGACCCCGACGGCAACGAGTTCTGCCTCGTGGACCGCGACTGACCGGCCGGCTCAGTCCGGGCGGCGGGCCCGGTGCAGCGCGACGATGCCGCCGGTGAGGTTCTGCCAGGCGACGTCGGCCCAGCCGGCGTTCTGCAGCCGCCCGGCGAGCTCCGCCTGCCCGGGCCACACCTGGATCGACTCGGCGAGGTAGACGTAGGCGTCGGGGTTGCTGCTGACCGCGCGGGCGATCCGCGGGAGCGCCTTCATGAGGTACTCGAGGTAGACCGTGCGGAACGGCGCCCACGTCGGCCGGGAGAACTCGCAGACCACCAGCGTCCCGCCGGGGCGGGTCACCCGCCGGAACTCCCGCAGCGCCGCGTCCGGGTCCGCCACGTTGCGCAGGCCGAAGGAGATGACGACGCCGTCGACGCTCTCGTCGGCCAGCGGCAGGGCCATCGCGTCGCCGGCCACCTTCGGCACCGGGCGCGCGGCGCCCGCCCGCAGCATCCCCTGCGAGAAGTCGCAGGCGATGGCGTGCACCCCGCCCGAGGCGAGCTCGACGGTGGACACCGCCGTCCCGGCCGCGACGTCGAGGACGGTCTGACCCGGCCGGGCGCCGAGCGCCTCGCGGGTGGCGCGGCGCCAGGAGGCGTCGAGCCCGCCGGAGAGCACGGTGTTGGTGACGTCGTAGCGCTTCGCGACGCCGTCGAACATGGCCGCGACCTCGGCCGGGCGCTTGTCCAGATCGGCCCGGCGTCCGGCGGTGTGCGGGTTGTCTCGCCGGTCTGCCACGGCGTCGACGCTACAAGGCCTCCTAGTCTGGAGCCGTGCCCGCGCCCGCCCTGACCTCCCGCCCCGCGGCGGCGCGCACCGTGACGACCGTCCGCTCGGACACCGCCGGGGAGCTGCTCGACCTGGTGCCGGCTCGCGCCGGGCTCTCCTGGGTGCGCCGCGGCGAGGGTCTGGTCGGCTGGGGGGAGGCCGCGCGCCTCGAGGTGTCCGGTCCCTCCGCGCTGGCCGACGCCGCCGCCTGGTGGGACGAGTACACGGCCGGGCTGGACGTCGCCGACGACCTCGCCGTCGCCGGATCCGGTCCGGTGCTGTTCGGCAGCATCGCGTTCGACCCGGTGGCCGCGACGTCGGTGTTCGTCGTCCCCGAGGTCGTGGTGGGCCGCCGGGACGGCGTCGGCTGGATCACCACCGTGGGCGCCGCCCCCGCGGAGCTGCCCCTCCCCGCACCCCTGGACGGCGGTGCGCCGCGGCTCCGCTACGCCGACGGCGCCCTCGACCCGGCCACCTGGTGCGCCGCGGTCGACGCCGCCGTGGCGCGGATCGACGCCGGCGACCTGGAGAAGGTGGTGCTCGCCCGCGACCTCCTCGTCTCCGCCGAGCCCGCGCTCGACCCGCGGCGGCTGCTGCGCCGGCTGGGCGCCCGCTTCCCCGACTGCTGGACCTTCGCCGTCGACGGCCTGCTCGGCGCCACCCCGGAGCTGCTGCTGCGGCGCACCGGGCGGCAGCTGTCCTCCCGCGTGCTGGCCGGGACGGCCGCCCGCGGTGCCGGGGCCGAGGACGACCGCCTGGCCGCGGCGCTGCTCGGCTCGACCAAGGACCGCGCCGAGCACACCCTCGCCGTCGACTCGCTGGTGCGCGCGCTCGAGCCCTACTGCAGCCGGCTCACCGCCCCCGCCGAGCCGGAGCTGCTCACCCTCGCCAACGTGCGGCACCTGGCCACCGACGTCGTCGGCACCCAGCGCGGGACGGCGGGGCTGCTGGAGCTCGTCGGCGCCGTGCACCCCACCGCCGCGGTCTGCGGTACCCCCACCCCCGATGCCGCCGCGCTGATCCGCGAGCTCGAGGGCATGGACCGCGGCCGCTACGCCGGTCCGGTCGGCTGGATGGACGCCCGCGGCGACGGCGAGTTCGGGCTGGCGCTGCGCTGCGCCGAGCTCACCCCGGACGGCGGCGCGCGGCTGTTCGCCGGCTGCGGCATCGTCGCCGGGTCGGAGCCCGCCGCCGAGCTGGCCGAGACCCAGGCGAAGTTCGCCGCCTTCCAGAACGCCCTCGAAGGCTAGGGCTCCCCAGCGCTACTCGGACAGCGCCCGGGAGGCCGCGGCGCGGAGGTCCCGCGCCAGGGCCGCCTCGGCCCGCTGGTCGGTGCGGACGACGACCACGCGCGGGCCGCCCAGGCCCAGGGCGTCGGTGAGCTCCTCGGCCGTCGCCACCCGCGTCGCGGCCCAGCCGAGTGCGGTGGCCACCGCCACCAGGTCGCGGCCGTGCGGGGTGCCGAACACCCGCCGGTAGCCGTCGGCGTACCGGTCCTCCCCCGGTTCGAGCTGGGCGAAGATGCCGCCGCCGTCGTTGTCCGGCACGACCACGGTGAGGTCGGGGACGGGCTCGCCCTCGCCGGTCAGCAGCCCGGTCAGGTCGTGCAGGAACGTCAGATCGCCCAAGAGCGCGAACGCCGGTCCGCCGTGGACCAGCGCGGCGCCGATCGCCGTGGAGATCGTGCCGTCGATCCCGGCGACCCCGCGGTTGGCCACGACGGTGAGGTCCGCGCGCGGCACCGCCAGCCGGTCGACGTCGCGCACCGGCGTCGAGGAGCCGAGCACCAGCAGTGCCCCGGACGGCAGGGCGGCCACCACGTCGCGGGCGAGCCGGGCCGCGGTGAGCTCGGGTGCCGCATCGAGCACGGCGTCGACGGCGGCGCCCGCGCGATCGGCGGCCTCGGACCACGCGCGCACCCACGCCTCGTCCCCGGCCTCGTCCCCGGCGTCGTCCCCGGTGGCGCCGGCGAGGGTCGACGCCACCCGGGTGCTGCTGCGCACCGCGTCGGCCCACCGCGGGACGGCGCTGACCGTCGCCACCGTGACCGCCGGGTCGGCGAGCAGCGCGTTGACCGGCCGGGACAGCGTCGGGCGGCCGACGACCACCACGTGGTCCGGGCGGTGGGCGGCCAGCCAGCCGTGATCCCCGAGCAGGAGGACACCGCCACGCAGGCTGCGGCCCCAGGACGCGCTGCTGGGCTCGGCGACGACCGGCCGGTCGACGTCGGCATCCAGCGGGCCGTCACCCCCGATCACCAGGGTGCGGGGCGCCAGGCGGTCGACCGTCGCCCCGTGGTCAGGGGCCGGGTCGGCCGCCGTCCACGGCGCGCCGTCCGGTCGGCCGGCCCACGGGCCGTCCAGTTCGGCGACACCGTCGTCACCGGGCATCAGCGGGTCGCGCAGCGCCAGGTTGAGGTGCACCGGGCCCGGGTCGCCGGACAGCGCCCCGAGGGCGGTGACCAGCGCCTTGGCGGTCAGCGAGCGCCAGTAGCGGTTCTGCACCGCCTCGCGTCCGGACTCGGGCACGCCGACGTCGGCCGCCCAGCGCACCGCGCCGCCGTAGAGCTGCGCCTGCTCGATGGTCTGGTTCGCGCCGGTCGAGCGCAGCTCCGGCGGCCGGTCGGCGGTGAGCGCCAGCAGCGGCACGCCCGCGGCGTCGGCCTCGAGGACCGCGGCGTGCAGGTGCGCGGCCGCCGTCCCGGACGTGGTGAGCACCGGCACCGGGCGACCCGACGCCCTGGCCAGGCCGAGCGCCAGGAAGGACGCCGTCCGCTCGTCGATGCGCACGTGCAGCCGCAGCCGGCCGTCCCGCTCCGCGGCCGCCAGGGCCAGCGCGACCGGCGCCGAGCGGGAGCCCGGCGCCAGGACGGCGTCGGTGACCCCGCCGCGCAGCAGCTCGTCGACCAGCACGCGGGCGAAGGCGGTCGAGGGGTTCACGCGGCGCTCACCGCGGCCATGCGGGCGGCCCAGCGCTGCGCCACCTCGGGGTCGGCGGCCACCGCCTCGATCCGGTCCGGTTCGGGGCGCACGACCGGCAGTGCGCCGTCGACCGGGAGCAGCGGGGTGCTCGACACGTCGTCGGTGAACAGCGCGACGGTGGCCAGCCCGCAGGCGAACGGCAGCTCGGGCAGCGCCGCGGCGAGCGCCACCCCGGCGGCGATGCCGACGGAGCTCTCCAGCGCCGACGAGACGACGCACGGCAGGCCGTGGGCCTCGGCGACGCGCAGCGCGGCACGCACCCCGCCCAGCGGCTGCACCTTGAGGACGACGACGTCGCCGGCCTCGCGCAGGTCGACCGTCAGCGGATCGGCCGAGCGCCGCACCCCCTCGTCGACGGCGATCCGGACGTCGATCCGGCGGCGCAGCGCGGCCAGCTCCGGCAGCGTCGCGCACGGCTGCTCGACGTATTCCAGGCCGACGGCGGCGTCGAGTGCGCGGATGCGGGCGACGGCGGTGTCCACGTCCCAGGCGGCGTTGGCGTCCACCCGCACCGCACCCGCGGGGCCGAGCGCGTCGCGCACCGCCTCGACGCGGGCGAGGTCATCTGCCTCGGACTGCCCCGGCTCGGCGATCTTCACCTTCGCGGTGCGGCAGCCCGACGCCGCCACGATCGCGTGCGCCCGCTCGGCGTCGACCGCCGGCACGGTGACGTTGACCGGCACGGAGTCGCGCAGCGGGGCCGGCCACCCGACGGTGGCGGCCTCGACGGCGGCGGCCCACCACCGGCGGCTCTCGGCGACGTCGTAGTCCCAGAACGGCGAGAACTCGCCCCATCCGGCCGGTCCGCGCAGGAGCACGCCGTCGCGCACGTCGATGCCGCGGAAGCGGTTCCGCATGGGGAACGAGTAGACCCACGCCTCCAGCGCCGGGCCGTCGCCGATCGCGGGGTTCGGGATCATGGCCGACAGCCTAGGAGGGTGCCGCCGTACGCTCGACCCTCGTGGCCCGGCACCTCTCCCTCGTCCCCGCCGCCGAGCTGACGCAGGCCGACGTGCGCGCGGCGCTCGCCGGTGACCGGCCCCTCGCCGTCCTGCCGGCCGGGCCGCCCGCAGCGGTCGACGCCGCCCGCGCGGTGCTCCGCGCCGACGAGCTGCTCGAGGACGGCGCGGACCTCGTGGTCGTCACCTCCGGGTCCACCGGCACGGGCCGCGGCGTGCTGCTGTCCGCGGCCGCGGTGCGGGCGTCGGGCACCGCCACCCTCGACCGGCTCGGCGGTCCGGGGAGCTGGCTGCTCGCCCTGCCGGTCTCGGCGATCGCCGGGCTGCAGGTGCTCTGCCGCAGCGAGCTGGCCGGCCGCGAGTCCGCCGTCCTGGGCAAGGGCGAGGACCTCGCCGCGGCGGTCGCCCGGATGCCGGCCGGCGACCGCCGCTACACCGCCCTGGTGCCCACCCAGCTGGTCCGCTTCCTCGACGCCGAGCCCGACGCGCTGCGCAGCTTCGACGCGGTGCTCGTCGGCGGGGCCGCCACCGACCCGGCGCTGCTGGCCCGCGCCCGGGCCGAGGGCGTCCGCGTGGTCACGACCTACGGCATGACCGAGACCGCCGGCGGCTGCGTCTACGACGGCGTCCCGCTCGACGGCGTCTCCGTCCGCGTGACCGAGGGAGGCATCGAGCTCGCCGGGCCGGTGCTCGCGTCGGGCTACCGGCTGGACCCGGAGGGCACGGCGGCCGCCTTCGCCGACGGCTGGTTCCGCACCCGCGACGCCGGCAGCCTGGCGGACGGCCGGCTCACCGTGCTCGGCCGCCTGGACGACGTCGTCATCACCGGCGGGGTGAACGTGGCGCCGGCGGCGGTCGAGGCGGCGCTGCGCGAGCACCCCGGCGTCGCCGATGCCGTCGTCGTCGGCCGCCCGGACCCGGAGTGGGGGCAGCGGGTGCTCGCTGCCGTCGTCCCCGCCGGGGACCGCACCCCGGAACTGGCCGAGCTGCGCCGCTGGGTCACCGAGCGTCTCGGCGCGCCCGCAGCCCCGCGGCAGCTGCACGTGCTCGACGCCGTCCCGACGCTGCACACCGGCAAGCCCGACCGCCGCGCCGTCGCGGCCCTGATCCCGGAGGTCTGAGTTGGCCACCCCCGCCCAGTGGCTGGCCGGCGCCCGGCCCCGCACCCTGCCCGCCGCGCTCGCGCCGGTGCTCGTGGGCACCGGCGCCGCCGCCGCGCTCGACGGCTTCCGGCTTCCGGCGGCCCTGCTGGCGCTGGTCGTCGCGCTCGCCCTGCAGGTGGCGGTCAACTACGCCAACGACTACTCCGACGGCACCCGTGGCACCGACGCCGACCGGGTCGGGCCGATGCGGCTCGTGGGCTCGGGCGCCGCCTCGCCCCGCGCGGTGCTGGTCGCCGCGCTGCTGTCCTTCGCCGTCGCGGCGGTGGCCGGGCTGGCCCTGGCGGCGCTGTCCAGCTGGTGGCTGATCGCCGTCGGCGCGGTCTGCATCCTGGCCGCCTGGACCTACACCGGCGGGCCGATCCCCTACGGCTACCGGGCGCTGGGCGAGGTGTTCGTCTTCGTCTTCTTCGGGCTGGTCGCCGTCGTGGGCACCACCTACGTGCAGACCCGCACGCTGCCCGGGCTCGCCTACGCCGTCGCGGTGCCGATCGGGCTGCTCATCGTGGCGATCCTGGTCGTCAACAACCTGCGCGACATCGACGGTGACGCCGTGGCCGGCAAGCGCACCCTCGCGGTGCTCCTGGGCGAGCGCGCGACCCGGTACGCCTTCGCCGGCCTGTTCGTCGTGGCGTTCGGCGTCGTCGTCGCGGTGGGCGTCGTCCGGCCGGAGGTGCTGATCACCCTGCTGGCGGTGCCGCTGGGCATCCCCCCGGTGCGGACGGTGCTCACCGGCGGGCGCGGCCCGGCGCTGATCGGCGCGCTGGCCGGCACCGGCCGGCTCACCCTGGTCACCGGCGTACTGCTCGGCGCCGGCCTCGCACTCAGCTGACGGTCAGGACTCGTCACCGTTGAGCCGGGCGCGGAACTGCTCCTTCTCCGCGCGGCGGGTCGCGCCGCGGGCGACGAGCGCCTCGCTGAGCCGCTCGCGGGAGGGGCGCAGCGCGAAGTAGGCGATCGGCATCGACAGCAGCAGCCCGAACAGCGCCCCGGAGAAGAAGTCCAGGCCCGCCATCCACAGCAGCAGGGTGATCAGGACGAAGATGCCCAGCCGGCCGATCGTGTGGACCACCAGCCAGGGCAGCACCTTGGGCGGGGTCGCCGGGCCGCCGGTCGGGCCGGCCGGGGGCACGGGAGCCCCTGCGGTCTCGTTCTCAGCCATGCCGGCCCTCCCACTTCGTCGACAGCACCACGGTGGTGCGGGTGCGTGCCACGCCCCTGATCCGGTTCAACGCGTTGACGGTGGCTTCGAGTGCCGGGATGTCCGCCACACGCACCTTGAGCACGTAGCCCTCGCTGCCGGCCACCCGCCAGCAGTCCTCGATCCCCGGCACCTCGCGCATCGCGGCCTCGAGACCGGTGTCGTCCACCGAGTCGCTCTCGATGACCCCGATGAGCGCGGTGACGTCCAGGCCGACCGCGCCGGGCTCGATGACCGCGCGGTAGCCGGTGATCACGCCCGCCGCCTCGAGCTTGCCGACCCGCTCGTGCACGGCGGGCGAGGAGAGGCCCACCTGCCGGGCGAGCTCGGCGTAGCTGGCCCGGCCGTTGGCCCGCAGCAGCTCGATCAGGTGCCGGTCCACGGCGTCGATGGCGTTGTCTCCGTCCTCGTGGCGCCCGGTGCCCGGGCCGCCCGCGATCTTCTGGTCGGCACCGAGTATCGCCGCGGACGTACGCTGGTCGGGGACGAGGGGGTGGGACCATGGTCTTCGTGGTGGTGCTCGTGGTGGCGATCGTGGTGATCGCGCTGGTCATGCGTGCAGCGGCCAACCCGGGCGGTGGCGGTCCGCGCACTCCCCGGCCGCCTCGGCGTCCCCGGCCGCAGCGGCCCACCCGGCCCCTGGCGCCGGACGACGACCCGGAGTTCCTGCGCGAGCTCGAGCGCCGCGCACGCCGGGACGACGGCAGCCCGGCCTGACCTCAGGCGGCGGGGGGAACCCCGAACAGCCGCCGCCACCCGCGCCGGCGCGGGGCCGTGCCGACGGAGGCCGCTGACCGGTCCGCTCCGCCGCCCGTGCGCTCCTGCGGATGGCCGTCCCCGTCCCGGTCCGGGCGGGCGTCGTCCGGCCAGCCCACCGGGCTCCCGCCGCCCGGCGGCGGCTCGGGCCAGCCGGTGCTGCCGCCGCGCTCGGGGGCGTCCGCGTCGTGCGCGGCCCCGGCGACACCGGAGCGGCGGGCCAGCGCATCGGCCACCAGTGGGTGCACCGTCGCGTCGTCGGCCGCCGAGTGCTTACCCACGGTGACCACTCCCGGACTGCGGACCTGACGTCATGCCTGCATGGAAGCACGCGGGTCGGACATCGTCACGGAGCAGGCTCCCTCCGCCCGGAACGTCCCTCACTACGAGTGACGGTCCGGGTCATCCCCGCGCAGCGGTCACTCGACCCCGGCGTAGCTGTGCAGGCCGCTGGAGACGAGGTTGACGAAGGTCAGGTTGAACACCATGACGACCAGGCCGACGACGTTGACCCACGCCGCGGGCCGCCCGCGCCAGCCGGCCGTCGTCCGGGCGTGCAGGTAGGCGGCGTAGACGACCCAAGCGATGAACGACCAGGTCTCCTTCGGGTCCCAGCCCCAGAACCGGCCCCAGGCGCTCTCGGCCCAGATGGCGCCGGCGATGACCGCGAAGGTCCAGATCGGGAAGCCGAAGACGGCCGTGCGGTGGGACAGCCTGTCCAGCACCGACGACGCCGGCAGCCGGGAGACCAACCCGGTGCCGCGCTCCTCGGCGGGCTTCTGCTCGTCCTTGCTGCGGACCAGGTAGAGCGCGCTGGCGATACCGCTGACCAGGAAGATGCCGAAGCCGATGATGGCGGCGGTGACGTGGATGGCCAGCCAGGCCGACCGCAGCGCGGCGACCAGCGGCCCGCCCTCGACGTAGAGGAACAGCCCGATGCCCACCATGCCGAGCACGACGGGGGCGAGCACGAAGACGCCGATGTGCCGCAGGGCCGGCGAACGCAGCGCCAGCACCAGGTAGGCGACGACCGCCACGAGCACGACCGCCGTCCCGAACTCGTACATGTTGCCCCAGGGCAGCCGGTCCAGGGCGAACCCGCGGCAGACCAGCACGCCGGCGTGGGTCAGCGCACCGACAGCGGTGAGGGCCATGGCGAGCGTGCCCCAGCGCTGCGCCCGGCGCGGCGTCGACAGGTCCTCGGCGGTGCCGGCGGGCGCGTCCGGAGCGGCCCCGCCACCGGCGGGAACGAGCTGGCGCGCCGCGGGACGCCGTCCGAAGGCCAGCTGCGCGCAGAAGGCCACCAGCGCCACCGAGTACAGCGCGACGCTGATCGAGAAGAAGGTGTCCGACAGGTCGAGGAGCGACTGGTCAGGAGTCACGCGGGGAGACCTCCGGTTGCGATGCGGTGCGGGCGGCGAGCGCGGCCCTCAGATCGTCGGTGAGGGCGGCGAACCGTGGGGCGCTCTCGCTGCTTCCCCGCGTCAGCGAGGCCAGCGTCAGCACGGTACCGCCGCCGTCGGGCGCGGGGGCCGGCCGGGCGAACACCCGTTCCCGGCGGAGCAGGAGCAGGCCGAGCAGCCCGGTGAGCAGCGAGATGGCCGACACCAGCACCCACACCTGCCCGGGGTCGTGGGAGTACTGGAGGGCGGCGAACTCCTTGAAGCCGGCGAAGGTGATGACCGTGCCGTCCTCGAGGGTCATCGAGTCCCCGAGCGAGAGGTTCGCCGCGCCCGCCTCGCTCAGCCGGCCGCGCTCGATCTGGCTGGCGTCCAGCGAGTACACCGACTGCGGCAGCCCGGAGTCCAGCCCGAGGTAGCCCTGGTAAGCCACGACGGCGACCTTCGGGTCCAGCGGACGCGGGTCGATCGACGTGAGGATGCCGCCCTGCACCAGCCCGGTGGGTGCGAAGAAGCCCTCCAGGGCCAGCTGCCGGTCGCTCCCGCCGCCCACGTCGGGGAGCTTGAGCGCGCCCTCGCTGGCCATCGTCGTCGGGTCCGAGGGCAGGAAGGGCACCGTGACGTCGGTGAACTCCTGCCCGTCGGGCAGCGTCACGCTGAAGGTCGGGCTGAAGCCGTGCCCGGTGAGGTAGAGCCGGTCACCCTCGGAGCGCAGCGGGCTGTTGACGCCGATCATCGTCGTCCTGCCCTCCTCGCCCGGAGCGCCGTAGCGGATGTCGGCGGTGAACGACGAGGCGGTGAGGTCGGGCTCGTACTCGGCCTGGAACCCCTCGAGGTCCACGCAGACCGGGGACAGGTCGCCGCTGTCGATGAGGGGGCCGGACGAGTAGGTGTCGTACTGCTGGAAGGAGTTGCAGAACCCGTCGCCCTCGGTGACCAGGATGCTGCCCTCGTAGCCCCAGAGCTTGCCGCCGGCCAGGCCGAGCAGCAGCGCGATGAGGGACAGGTGGAACAGCAGGTTGCCGGTCTCCTTGAGGTAGCCCTTCTCGGCCGACACCTCGGGGCCGTGCGCGCCGTCGCGCCGCACGACGCGGTACCGACGGACCCGCAACTCCTCCTCCACCACGTCGAGCGCGGCGGTGGCCGGCAGCGCCGTCGCGACCTCGCCCGAGTCGGGCAGACGCAGCAGGTTCCGCGGCGCCGGTGGCGGAGCCGAGCGCAGCGCGCGGAAGTGCTCGACGGCGCGCGGCAGCACGCAGCCGATCAGCGAGATGAACAGCAGCAGGTAGACCGCGGCGAACCACGGCGAGCTGAAGACGTCGAACAGGTAGAGCCGGTCGAGCACCGGGGCGAGGTCGGGGTGGTCGGCGAAGTAGCCGCGGACGTTGGCCTGCGACAGCGAACGCTGGGGCAGCAGCGAGCCGGGGACGGCGGCCAGCGCGAGCAGGAACAGCAGCACGATCGCCGTCCGCATCGCGGTGAGCCGGCGCCACCACAGCAGCAGCTGGGCGGCGATCCGGCGGCCGACGGACGGGCGCGCGGGCGGCGGCGGGGCGGCGGCCTCCCGCGCCGGGGCGGTGGTGGTCACAGCGAGGTCTCCGCGAATCCGCTCGTGGCCAGCCAGGAACGCAGCCACTCCATCATCTCGGTCCAGGCGCCGGTGAGCAGCAGCAGCCCGACCAGCACCAGCACCGCCCCGCCGAAGCGGGTGACCGCCTGCGCGTGCACGCGGAGGAAGGTGGTCGCCCCGACGGCCCAGCGGGCGCCGAGCGCGACGAGGACGAACGGCACGCCGAGGCCGAGGCAGTAGGCCAGCCCGAGCAGCGCCCCGCGGCCCGCGGTGGCCTCGGCGAAGGCGAGGTTCTGCACGGCGGCCAGGGTCGGCCCCAGGCACGGGGTCCACCCGAGCCCGAAGACGACGCCGAGCAGCGGGGCGCCGGCCAGCCCGACGGTGGGCCGCACGGTCATCCGCTTGGTGCGCTGCAGCAGCGGCAGCCAGCCGAGGAAGCCCAGGCCGACCAGCACGGTGACCCCGCCCATCACCTGGGTGATGACCTGGTTGTGCACCAGCAGCAGCCTGCCCAGCCCGCCGAACGCGGTGGTGATGGCCACGAAGACGGCGGTGAAGCCGAGGACGAACAGCACCGAGCCGAGCACCATGCGCCCGCGCGGGGCGCGCTCGTCGGTGCGCACCGCCGTCGCCGTCCCGCCGCCGGTGGGTGCGGGAGCCGGTGCCGGAGCCGTGGCCGTCGTCATCCGGGCGCCGGAGCCGACCAGGCCGGTGACGTAGGAGAGGTAGCCGGGCACCAGCGGCAGCACGCAGGGCGAGGCGAAGCTGATCAGGCCGACGAGGGCCGACACCGCGAGAGCGACCAGCAGCGGGCCGTCGGTGACCAGGCCGGCGAACGTCTCCCCCACGTCAGCCCTCCTCCGCCATCAGCAGGTCGAGGACGCCGCGCAGGTCGTCCTGCCGCACCGCGCCGGTGTACACGACGGCGACCCGGCTCTGCCGGTCCAGCACGATGGTGGAGGGGATGGCGCTGGCCGGGTAGTCCCGGAACGCCAGGGCCACCTCGCCGCGCGGGTCGTCCAGCGACGGGAACTCGATGCCGAAGTTCTCCTCGAAGGCGCGCGCGAGCTGGTCGGTGTCCTTGACGTTGATCCCGAGGAACTGCACGCCCCGGTCGCGGACCTCGGCGTAGACCTCCTGGAACTCCGGCGACTCCACCCGGCAGGGCGCGCACCAGGAACCCCAGAAGTTGATCACCGCGACGTCGCCGGCCAGCTCGGTGGAGGAGAACTCCGCACCGTCCAGCAGGGTGCCGGAGAACTCCGGCGCGGTGGCCCGGTCGTCGGCGGGGATGACCTCCCCGCGCGGGGTGCCCTCGACGAACCGGAACTCGCCCCCGTTGTTGACGTCCACCGCGCCGTCACCGGTGGTGCAGCCGGTGAGCGCGAGCGCCACGGCGGCCAGGGCCAGGAGGAGCCGCCTCATGCGCCCGCCACCGCGTCGGAGGGGGTGGCGCCGGCGGGCTCGGCGTAGGTGACGCCGGCGAACCGGTCGCCGTCGTAGGTCACCGAGGTCACGCTGGCCAGCGCGCACTCGCGGCGGCGCGGGTCGTGGAGGTAGCTGCGGCCCTCGAGGTGCAACCGCATCGTCCAGATCGGCAGCTGGTGGCTGACCAGGACGGCCTCGTGCCCGCGGGCGGCGTCCCGCGCGGCCTCGACCGCGCCGAGCATCCGGGCGGCGATCTCCACGTAGGGCTCGCCCCACGAGGGCTGGAACGGGTTGCGCAGCTTCCACCAGTTCCGCGGCGCCCGGAAGACGCCGCCGGCGCCGCCGACGACCATGCCCTCGAAGGCGTTGCCGGCCTCGATCAGCCGGTCGTCGGTGCCGATCGGCAGGCCGGTCGCCTCGGCGAGCGGGCCGGCGGTCTGCTGGGCGCGCTCCAGCGGGCTGGAGACCAGGTGGGTGACGTCGTGCCCGGCGAACCACTCCGCCGCCGCGACCGCCATCGCCTCACCCGTCGCGGAGAGCCGGAACCCGGGCAGCCGGCCGTAGAGCACCTTGCCCGGGTTGTGCACCTCGCCGTGCCGCAGCAGGTGCACCGTCGTCGTCTCGCTCACGGGGTGGCCTCCGCGGCGGCGCGGGCGGCGGCCGGCAGCGCCTCGAGCACGCGCTCGAGGGCTACGCCTGCGAGCTGCGCGTTGACGAACCACGACTCGAACGCCGACGGCGGCAGGTAGACCCCGCGGGCGAGCATCGCGTGGAAGAAGGCCGTGTACCGGAAGGCGTCCTGGCTGCGGGCGTCGTCGTAGTTGCGCACCTGCCGCTCGTCCGGCACGAAGAAGATCGAGAACATGTTGCCGGCCTGCTGCACCCGGTGCGGCACCCCGGCCGAGAACAGCGCGGCACTCGCCGCGCCGCGGAGCATCGCGGCGACCTCGTCGCAGTGCGCGTAGACCTCGTCGGTGCAGTGCCGCAGCGTGGTCAGCCCGGCGGCGACGGCGACCGGGTTCCCCGACAGCGTGCCCGCCTGGTAGACCGGCCCGGCCGGCGCGAGGTGCTCCATCAGGTCGGCGCGGCCGCCGAACGCCGCCGCGGGCAGCCCACCGCCCATGACCTTGCCGAAGGTGAACAGGTCGGCGTCGACCGGGTCGAGGCCGTACCAGCCCGACCGCGACACCCGGAAGCCGGTCATGACCTCGTCGAGGATCAGCAGCGCGCCGTGCGCGGCGGTGATCCGGCGGAGTGCGGCGTTGAAGCCGGGCTCCGGCGGGACGACACCCATGTTGCCGGCGGCCGCCTCGCTGATGACGCAGGCGATCTGCGCGCCGCGCTCGGCAAACACGGCCTCGACGGCGGCGACGTCGTTGTAGGGCAGTACCACGGTGTCCGCGGCCGCCCCGGTCGTGACGCCGGGGGTGTCCGGCAGGCCGAGGGTGGCCACCCCGGAGCCGGCCGAGGCCAGCAGCGAGTCGACGTGGCCGTGGTAGTTGCCGGCGAACTTCACGACCAGCGGGCGGCCGGTCACGCCGCGCGCCAGGCGGACCGCCGACAGCACCGCCTCGGTGCCGGAGTTCACCAGCCGGACGCGCTGCGCCGGGGCGACCCGCGCGCGGATCTCCTCGGCCAGGTCCACCTCGCCCTCGGTGGGCGCCCCGAACGTCAGGCCGCGGCGCGCGGCGGCGGTGACGGCCTCGACGACGGCGGGGTGCGCGTGCCCGAGGAGCAGCGGGCCCCAGGAGCCGACCAGGTCGACGTAGCGCCGCCCGTCGGCGTCGGTGATCCAGGGACCGGACCCCTCGACCATGAACCGCGGGGTGCCCCCGACGGCCTGGAAGGCGCGGACGGGTGAGTTCACCCCGCCGGGGGTGACGGCGCGGCCGCGGGCGAAGAGCTCCGCGGAGCGCGGGGCCTCGTAGGGGTAGGGCGGGCTGTCCGGCGAGGTCACGACCCCAGTGTCCCTTCTCTTCCTGGGTGCCCGTCGGAGGCGTCGGACACAGCCGCGAGCAGGGCCGCGCGCAGAGCCGCCGGATCCCGCGTCGGCACCAGCACGGTGCGCCCGTCGCGCACCCGCAGCGGCAGCCCCGACCGGCCGGGCGGGAGCGTCCAGCCGCCGCCCATCACCGGGGCGCCGGCGTCCACGCCGCCCTCGACGGCCGCCAGGTGCGCGACGTCGACGTCGGCCAGCGGGACGACGTCGGGGCCGACCGCGAGGCCGTCGCCGTCCACCCGCACCGTCCAGACCCGGCGGGCCGAGAGGCAGCCGACCCCGACCGCCCCGAGGACGGTGACCACCGTGAGCGCCCACAGCCACGGCGGGACGTCGGGGCCCGGCAGCGCCAGGTCGAGGACGGCGAAGAGCCCGAGGGCCCCGGCGACGATCCAGAACGGTCGCCAGGAGCCCCCGGGCTCGACGTAGGTCATGTCAGCCGCGGGCCAGCCAGCGGGCGGCCTCGACCGCCCAGTAGGTGAGCACCTGGCCGGCACCGGCGCGGCGGATGGCGACCAGCGTCTCGAGGATCGCCCGCTCGCGGTCGATCCAGCCGTTCGCCGCGGCGGCCTCGACCATCGCGTACTCGCCGCTCACCTGGTACGCCGCGACCGGCACGGAGACCGCGTCGGCGACCTGGCGGACGATGTCCAGGTAGGGCAGCGCCGGCTTGACCATGACGGCGTCGGCACCCTCGGCCAGGTCCTGCGCCACCTCGCGCAGCGCCTCGGCGGCATTGGGCGGGTCCATCTGGTAGGTCGAGCGGTCGCCGAACTGCGGTGCGCCCTCGGCCGCCTCGCGGAACGGGCCGTAGAACCCCGAGGCGTACTTGGCCGCGTAGGCCAGGATCGGGATCTCGGAAAACGCGGCGCTGTCCAGCCCGGCGCGGATGGCCGCGACCTGCCCGTCCATCATCCCGCTGGGCGCGACCAGGTGGGCGCCGGCCTGCGCCTGCGCGATGGCCACCGCCGCGTACCGGTCGAGCGTCGGGTCGTTGTCGACGACGCCCGCCGGCGTCACGACGCCGCAGTGCCCGTGGTCGGTGTACTCGCACAGGCAGAGGTCGGCCATGAGCACCAGCTCGTCACCCAGGTCGGCCCGGAGCTGCTGCAGCGCGACGTTCACGATGCCGTCGGCGGCGTCGGCCTGCGAGCCGACCGCGTCCTTCTCGGCCGGGATGCCGAACAGCATCAGCCCGCCGATGCCGGCCTCGGCCGCCTCGTGCGCGGCCTTGCGCACCGAGTCCAGCGAGTGCTGGACGACGCCGGGCATCGAGCCGATCGGCACCGGCTCGGCGAGGTCCTGCTTGACGAACACCGGCAGCACCAGGTCGGCCGGGGCCACCCGGGTCTGCGCGGTGAGGCGCCGCAGCGCGGGCGTCGACCGGAGCCGCCGCCCCCGGGCGAACCCGGGAGCGGCGCCGCCTGCACGGTCGGTCACTTGCCCTCGCCGTCCTCCGACTCGCGGAGCGACAGGGCGTACTCGGCCAGGGCGTCGACCAGCGGGGCGACGGCGGCCGTCTCGGGCTGCACGTCGACGCGCAGGCCGAACTCCTGCGCGCTGGCGGCCGTGGCGGGGCCGATCACGGCGACGACGGTCTTGGCGTGCGGCTTGCCGGCGATGCCGACCAGGTTGCGCACGGTGCTCGACGAGGTGAAGCAGACGGCGTCGAAGCCGCCGCCCTTGATCGCCTCGCGGACCGACGCGGCCGGCGGAGCGGCACGGACGGTGCGGTAGGCGGTGACGTCGTCGACCTCCCAGCCGCGCTCCACCAGCCCGGCGGCGAGCACCTCGGTGGCGATGTCGGCGTGCGGCAGGAGCACCCGGTTGATGGGGTCCAGCACGTCGTCGTAGTCGGGGAACTCGGCCAGCAGGCCCTGGCTGGACTGCTCGCCGTTCGGCACCAGCTCGGGCTGGATGCCGAACGCGCGCACCGCGTCGGCGGTCTGCTCGCCCACGCAGCCGACCTTGACGCCGGCGAAGGCGCGGGCGTCCAGGCCCAGCTCGGCGAACTTCTCGCGCACGGCCTTCACCGCGTTCACCGAGGTGAAGACGATCCAGCCGTACCGGCCGGTGACCAGGCCCTTGACCGCGCGGTCCATCTGCGCGGGGCTGCGCGGCGGCTCGACGGCGATGGTCGGCACCTCGACCGGGACGGCGCCGTAGGCGCGCAGCCGGTCGCTCATCTCGCCGGCCTGGTCCTTGGTGCGGGGCACCAGCACGCGCCAGCCGAACAGCGGGCGGCTCTCCCACCACGACATCCGGGCGCGCTTGTCGACGGCCGCACCGATGGTCACCACGAGCGGGCCGGTGAACGAGTCCAGCCCGGCCGCCTTCTCGGCGACGGCCGTCAGCTTCGAGACGACGCTCTTCTGCGCCGTCGACGAGCCGCCGGTGGTGACGACGACGGGCGTGCTGCCGGACAGGCCGCCCTCGACCAGTCGGGCCGCGGCGTCGGGGAGTTCCTCGACGGTGGCCCGCAGCACCAGGGTGCCGCCGGTCGTCGCGGTGGCCGCGGCCAGCGCGGCCAGGTCCACCCCGCTGCGCAGGTCGGCGGTGAGCGCGGTGCTGCCCGGGGCGACGCCCGCGAAGGCGGGCACCGCGGTGGCCGGCGCGACGCCGGGCACCACGTCGAAGCCGATGGAGGTGCGGCCGACGGCGAGCACCTCCTTGACGGCGGCGTCGTCGGTGTAGGGGTCGCCGGCGACCAGCCGGACGATCACCGCGCCGCCCTTGGCGGCCGTGACGGCCGACTTGGCGATCTCGGCCGGCTCACCGCTCACCGGGACGAGCTCGGCCGCGGGGTTGATCCCGCGGACGGCGTCCTGGACGGCGACCGGTACGTCGACGTCGACGAGGACCTGAGCGGCCTCGGCGATCGCCGCGGTGGCGCGTGCGGTCAGCATGCCGGGGTCACCCGGTCCGGCGCCGACGAAGACGACCCGGCCGGTGCTGCCGACGGTCTTGCGGAAGCGCGTCATCGCGTGCTCCTGATCCTGGCCCTGAGGGCCTTTGTTGCTGGGTTCTGGGGGTTCGGCGTGGTCGAGCGCGCGATCACGAGGTGATCGCCATGAGCTCGACCGCGCCGCGGTCGAGCAGTTCCTCGGCGAGCGCGCGGCCCAGGGCCGCGGCGTCGGCGAGCGGGCCGGTGGAAGAGCCGCGGACGCCGTCGCTGCCGTCGATCGCGGTCACCGAGGCGCGCAGGAACAGTTCGGGGCCGTCCTCGCCCTCGGCCACCTCGGCGTAGGCGGCCACGGGGGCGCTGCAGCCGGCCTCGAGCGTGGCCAGCGTCGTCCGCTCGGCGAGGACGCAGGCGCGGGTGCGCGAGTCCTCGAGCCGGCCGAGCAGCTCGCGGGTGCGGGCGTCGCTGGTGCGGCACTCGACGGCGAGCGCGCCCTGCGCCGGCGCGGGCAGCACCTGCAGCGGGTCGAGGGTCTCGGTGATCTCGCCGGCCCGGCCGAGCCGGGACAGCCCGGCCCGCGCGAGGACGACGGCGTCGAGGTCGCCCGGGCCCGTCGCGGAGCCGGCGACCCGGCCCAGCCGGGTGTCGACGTTGCCGCGGATCGGCACGATCTCCAGGCCGAGCCCGAGGGCCCGCAGCTGGGCGACACGGCGGGGGGCGCCGGTGCCGACCTTCGAGCCCGCGGGCAGCTCGCCGAGGGTGAGGCCGTCACGGGCGATCAGCGCGTCGCGCGGGTCCTCGCGGGGCGGGACGGCGGCGAGGATCAGGCCGGGCGCGGGCGCGGTCGGCAGGTCCTTGTAGCTGTGCACCGCCAGGTCGATCTCGCCGGCCAGGAGCGCGTCGCGCAGCGCGGTCACGAAGACGCCCGTGGTGCCCATCGACGCGATCGCGGCCTGCGACCGGTCGCCCTCGGTGGTGATGTGCACCAGCTCCACCGGATGACCGGTGGCGGCGGTGATGGCGTCGGCCACGCCCTGCGACTGGGTGTGCGCCAGCGCGCTGGCGCGGGTGCCCAGCCGGAGGACGGCGGTGCTCTTCTCGGCGGGGGCGCTGAGGGTGGTCACGCCGCACCTCCGGCGCGCTCGGGGTCGACGGTGACGGCGTCGGCCAGGCTGGCGACCTCGCTCGCGACGTCGGCGTCGATGCCCAGGCCGAACAGCGCACGCAGCGCGCCGGCGTAGTCGGTGCCGCCGGGTACGGCGGCCAGTTCCTTCACCCGGACGGTCGGCTCGTGCAGCAGCTTGTCCACGACCCGCCGGACGGTGCGGGCGATCTCCTGCCGCGAGCGGGGGTCGAGGTCGGGCAGGCGGGTGGAGAGCCGGAGCAGCTCGGCGTCGACGACCTCGGCGGCCTGGGTGCGCAGGGCCGAGACCGTGGGGGCGACGGCGGCGGCCTGCTGCTCGGCGCGCAGCAGCGTCGTCTCGGCCTCGATCATCGCGTGCGCGGTGGAGATGTCGTCGGCGGCGACCGGGCCGAGGGAGCCGTCGCCGGACCCGCGGGCGGCGACGCGCTCGCCCTGGAGCAGGGCGAGGTCGACGACGTGCACGCCCGGCAGCGCGGCCACACCCGGGTCCACGTCGCGGGGCAGCGCGAGATCGACCACGGCCATGGGACGGCCCCCGCGGCGCTGCATCGCCATGGCCACGGCGTCGGTGCTCACCACGATCCCGGAGGCGCCGGTGCAGGAGATCAGCACGTCGGCGTGCACGAGCTCCTCGTCGGCGTGGACGAGCTCGATCGCGCGGCCACCGAGCGTGGTCGCCAGCCGCCGCGCGGAGGCGTGGGTCCGGCTGCCGATGACGACGTCGGCGCCGCGGCGGGCCAGCGTGGTCGCGGCCAGCGCGCCCATCGACCCGGCGCCGACGACGAGCGCCCGGCGGCCGGAGAGGTCCCCGATGCGCGCCTCGGCGCGGTCCAGCGCGACGGACACCAGCGAGGCGCCGGCCCGGTCGATGCCGGTCTCGGAGTGCACCCGCTTGCCCACGCGCAGGGCGCGCTGGGCGATCGGGTGCAGGGCCCGCCCGACGGTGCCCTCCTCGCGGGCGAGGGCGTAGGCGGCGCGCAGCTGGCCGAGCACCTGGGTCTCTCCGACGACCATCGAGTCGAGGCCGGCGGCGACGGTGAACAGGTGGGTGACGGCCTGGTCCTCGTAGTGGACCGTGACGTAGGGGGAGAGCTCCTCGACCGAGGCCCCGGCCTGGCGGGCCAGCACCCGGCTCACGTCGGTGACGCCGCCGTGGAAGCGCTCCACCTCGGCGAAGACCTCGATGCGGTTGCAGGTCGCGAGGACGAGCGCCTCGGCGACGTGGTCGCCGTCGACGAGCTCGTGCAGGGCCTTGACCCGGTCGACGTCGCTCATGGCGAACTGCTCGAGCAGCGCGACCGGCGCGGTCCGGTGGCTGATGCCGACTGCCAGGAGGCTCATGCCGATTCCCCCACGCTCGCGGTGCCGGCAGCCGCGGGCACCCGCTGCTGGCCCAGGAAGGCCAGCACCTGGAGCTCCACCGACAGGTCGACCTTGCGGACGTCGACCCCGGCGGGGGCCGCGAGCGGAACCGGCGCGAAGTTCAAGATGCTCCTCACCCCGGCGGCGGCCAGCCGGTCGCAGACCGACTGGGCCACCTCGGCCGGTGTCGTGATGACCCCGATGGAGGCGCCGGTCGCGGTGACGACGTCCTCGAGGTCGTCGAGGGCGCGCACCTCCAGGTCGCCGATGCGCTGGCCGATCCGGGTGGGCGAGGCGTCGAACAGCGCCACGAACTCGAACCCCCGGGTGCCGAAGCCGGCGTAGTCGGCCAGGGCCGAGCCCAGGTTGCCGATGCCGACCAGGACGCAGGCGCGGGCGCTGCCCACGCCGAGGACGCCGGTGAGCCGGTCGCGCAGCGCGCCGACGTCGTAGCCCACGCCGCGCACGCCGCAGGGGCCCAGGTGGGAGAGGTCCTTGCGCAGTCCGGCGGGGTTGACCCCCGCGGCCGAGGCGAGCTCACCGGAGGAGACGGTGCTCCGGCCGCCGTCGGCGAGCGTGGTCAGCACCCGGAGGTACACGGCCAAGCGGGCGACGGTGGCCTCCGGGATGGACCGGGGCCGCGGCTGCATCAACGGGCTCTCCCACAGCGGCCGCACCCGAGGACCCGGTGTGGACCGGGCGGGGCGAAGCACGCAGAATGACGACGGGACGACTGGGCACAGGACGACGAGGAACGAGCGCGTGTCGCGGGCACCGGAGTGCCTGCGATGGTCACGGTAGCCGCTTGTGAACGCAGGAACAAAGTCCCCGACGGCGCCGCGGCGTCCTGACCGGCCCGAACGGGTGGCGCTGTGGCGGACACCACGTCGGCGCCCGCCGTGCACCGGCCGTTCAGCCCTCGTTCAGCCGATCCCGAGGTCGCGGCGCAGGCGCGGGACGTCGACGGTGAAGTAGGAGTGCTCGCGCCCGTCCAGCAGCACGACCGGCACCCGGTCGCCGAACTCGGCCTGCAGCTCGGGGTCGGCGTCCACGTCGACGGCCTCCGTGCGCAGCCCGGCGTCGCCGGCGATCCGCTCGAGCGTCTCGGCTGCCACCTCGCAGAGATGGCACCCGGCCCGGGTCAGCAGCCGCAGCCGGGGCGCGCCCTCAGTCATCCTGGTCCTCATCGGCCCCGGTCAGGCCGAGCTCGCGCAGCCGCGCGCGGCTGACCTTGCCGGTGAGCGAGTGCGGCAGGCTCGGCAGGAAGTGCACCGAGGTGGGCACCTTGTAGCGGGCCAGCGAGCCGGCGGCGTGCTCGCGCAGCTCCTCGAAGGTGAGCTTCTCCCCCGGCTCCAGGGCCACGACCGCACGCACCGCGGAGCCCGTGCGCGGGTCGGGCACGCCGATGACCGCGCTCTCGGCGACCGCCGGGTGGGCGTCGAGCACCCGCTCGACCTCGGCGGGGTAGACGTTGAAGCCGCTCACCAGGATCAGGTCGCTGCGCCGGTCGACCAGGTGCAGGTCACCGTCGGCGTCCCGGTAGGCGAGGTCACCGGTGCCCAGCCAGCCGTCGGCGTCGGGCCCGTCCGCGCCGTCCGGCCAGTAGCCGGAGAAGAGGTTCGGCCCGCGGATCCAGAGCTCGCCCGGCCCGTCGTCGGGGCCCTCCTCCTCGGCCCCCTCCCGGGGTTCGTCCGGGGCGGAGGTGTCGATGTCGGCCGGGTCCGCGGAGTCCGCGGTGTCGCGCAACGCCACCTCGATGCCGGGCAGCGGCCCGCCGATGCAGTCCGGCTTGGGCCGGCCGGTGACCAGGGTGCTGGCGACGACGGGCGCCGCCTCGGTCAGCCCGTAGCCCTCCCAGACGGTGATCGCCGCTCGCTCGCGCATCGCCGTCCACACCTCCTCGGGCAGCGGCGCGGCGCCGGAGGAGGCCAGCCGGACGGCGGCGAACGCCCGGCGCAGGGACGTGTCGCTGCCGACGGCATCGGCCACGGCGAGCCACGCCTGGTACATCGGCGGGGCACCGGGCACCGCGGAGACGTGCTCCTCGGCCATGACGGTGAGGGTGGCGCGCGGATCGAAGGTCTCCTCGAGCACCGCGCACGCCCCGGTGGCGGCGACCAGGCCGAAACCGGCGTTCAGCCCGTAGACGTGGAACAGCGGGAGCACCAGCAGGACGCGGTCGTCGGCGCGCACCGGTGGGGGCTCCATCGCCAGGCACTGCTCCTGGTTGGCACGCAGCGCGCCGGAGGTCAGCATCGCGCCGCGCGGGCGGCCGGTCGTGCCGCTCGTGTAGCAGAGGAAGGCCAGCGCGTCGGGGTCGTCGGCGACCGCCGGCGGGGGGCCGTCGCCCTCCGGAGCGCCGGGGCAGACCGGCACGCCGGCGATCTCGTCGCGCTCCGCAGGGGCGACGAGCAGGGCGGCGCCCGCGTCGGTGAGCACGTACTCGAGCTCGGGCTCGGTGTACGCGGTGTTGACCGGCACGACGACCAGGCCCGCACGCAACGCGCCCAGCACGGCGCGCAGCCAGGGCAGCCCGTTGGGCAGCTGGACCGCGACCCGGTCGCCGACCGCCAGGCCGCGGGCGGCGTACCCCGCGGCGGCCACGTCGGCCGCCGCGTCGAGCTCTTCCCAGGTCAGCCGCTCGTCACGCGTGACGACGGCCGGCGCGTCGGGGCGCTGACGGGCCGCGGCGCGCACGAGCGCGGCCAGCGACCTTCCTGCCTCCAGGTCCGACACTTCTCCTCCGGTGGCGCGGGCCTCGCGCTCCCGCCGGATCCCGGTGCGCGTCCGGCGGGCTGGCGTGGACGGGCTGGGGCGATGTTGTCACCATGGGACGAACCCCGCAGCTCGCACGCCGGATCGTGCCGTGCCGCACCGGGGACGAGACGGTCCAGGATCGCGGGCCGACGAGGAGGTCGACGCCCGCATGCCGCACCCCCTGGACGCCGAGCAGCCGGCACCCGCCGCTGTCCGGCGACCGCGGCCGTCGCCGCGGCCGCGGCCCACGCCGCATCCGCGGGCGAGTGCGGAGAGGCTCGCGGACGAGGTCGCCGGGCCGGCCATCGAGGCGGAGATCGAGGACGACGCGCCGGTCGAGGACGTCGCGCAGGTCGAGGCCGCCGCCCCCCCGCCGCCCGAGGACGGGCCGGACGTGTGGGACTGGGTGCGGCGCACCCAGGAGGGCGACGCCGAGGCCTTCGGGCAGCTGTACGACCACTACGTCACGCTGGTCTTCCGGTACGTCTACAACCGGGTGGGTGACCGGGCCACGGCCGAGGACGTCACCAGCGAGACCTTCGTGCGGGCGCTGCGTCGCATCGACTCGCTGAGCTACCAGGGCCGCGACGTCGGCGCGTGGCTGGTCACGATCGCCCGCAACATCGTCCTGGACCAGGTGAAGAGCAGCCGGTACCGGCTGGAGGTGGCCACCGCGGACATGCGCGACGCCGACCGGGCCACCGACGGGCCCGAGGACGCGGTCGTGGCGCACCTGACCAACCGCGAGCTGCTCGCCTGCGTGCAGCAGCTCGGCAGCGAGCAGCAGGAGTGCATCGTGCTGCGCTTCATCCACGGTCTGTCGGTGTCCGAGACCGCCGAGATCATGGGGAAGAAGGACGGCGCGATCAAGGCGCTGCAGCACCGGGCCGTCCGCCGGCTGGCCGGCCTCGTCCCGGACGGGTTGCGGTGACTCCGATTATCAGGTACTGCGCCGTAACCTCACGGCGTTCGGTGTCGTTGGGCCGTGTGCGAGGCAGTGCACCGACCAGCGGCCACGCTCGGACGACCGGAGGAACCCCGTGACCACGCACGAGAGCAACGCGGCGCCGTCCCGCCGTGCTGCCCGTCGCGGGGACGATCCGGCGGCGCAGGTCGTCACCATGCTGCAGGAACTCGCCCCCCACCTCGAGGTGGAGCCCGACCCGGCGTTCCGTGCGGCCACCCGGCAGCGACTGGTCGCGATGGCCGCCGTCCGCACGCCCGAGCCGGTCCGCCCCTCCCGGCTGCGCAGGCTCCTGGCCGCGCGCGCGTCCGACGCCCCCGCCGGCCACTGGCGCACCCGGGCCACGGCCGGGCTGGCCGGTGCCGCCCTCACGGTGACCTCGCTGGCGACGCTGGTGGCGCTGTCCACCGGAGCCGGCCCGGGTGACGTCCTCTACGGCCTCAAGCGCGGGACGGAGCAGACCCAGCTGGCGCTGGCCGGCGACTCCCGCGGACAGGTCCTGCTGGACCTCGCACGCACCCGCCTCGACGAGCTCGGGGACCTGGACGGCGACGCCGGCCGGGCCGAGTCCACGCTCGCGACGATGGACGACCAGACCCGGGAGGGTGCCGCGTGGCTCGCGGCGCGAGCGCTCGACACCGCCAGTGCCGCCCCTCTGGACGACCTGTCCGGGTGGGCCGCCGAGCAGTCCGTGCGACTGAGCGCGGTGCGCGGCGAGGTGCCCGCCCCGGCCGCCGACGACGTCGACGGATCCCTGACGCTGCTCGGCGAGATCACCCGGCGCGCCGAAGCCCTGCGGACCGACCTCGCCTGCCCGAACGGCCCGGTCACCGCCGGAGCCGACCGGCTCGGCCCGGTGACCGCGGGCTGCCTGCCCGCAGCCTCAGGGCCGGGCGGTGCTCCGGAGCCGGTCCGGCCGGCGCCCGGCGGCACCGCTCCGGAGGCCGTTCCGACGCCCGCCCCCAGCATCCCGGTCCTCCCGCCGAGCGCACCGGCCGGCCCGACGGGGGGGCCGGCGCCCGGCACCGTGCCCTCTCCGGTGGTGACCGGCGCGCCCACGCCGAGGACGTCCACTCCGGGCGGGCTGCTGCCCTCGCTGCCCCCCGTGCTGCCCGCACCTCCGGCACCCGTGACCACCACGCCTCCGCCGGTGGTCGGCGTTCCGATCCCGCAGCTGCCGCTGGGGCTCTGCCTCGGCGGGCTGATCCAGGTGGGACGGTGCTGAGCAGCCGTCTCGGCTGAGCGGGGCCGACCCCGATAGGGTCGCGTCCGACGGTGTCCCGCTTTCCGGGCGGGCCGGATCGCAGGGAGGACCCCCGTGCCGCGACTGCCCTTCCGCAGCCGCAAGGACCTCTCGGTGATGCCCGCTGACGCCGCAGGGGACGAGTCCCGCGCCTCCGTGGCCGGCGCCGCTTCCGCCGCGGCCGCCGAGGTCGAGGGGCCGCCGGCGGTCGAGCCCGATCGCACCGCGGCCGCGTTCTTCGACGTCGACAACACGATGATGATGGGCGCCTCGCTGTTCTGGTTCGCCCGCGGCCTGGCCGCCCGCAAGTACTTCACGACGCGGGACATGCTGGGCTTCGTCTGGCAGCAGGCGAAGTTCCGGATCGGCGGCAACGAGGGCAACCCCGACGACATGCTGACCATCCGGGAGAACGCGCTGGCGTTCGTCGCCGGCCGGCCGGTCTCGGAGATCGTGCAGGCCAGCGAGGAGATCTACGACGAGCTGATGGCCGACCGGATCTGGGCCGGCACCCGGGCGCTCGCCCAGCAGCACCTCGACAACGGGCAGCGCGTCTGGCTGGTGACCGCGACGCCGGTCGAGCTCGCATCGATCATCGCCCACCGACTGGGCCTGACCGGGGCGCTCGGCACGGTCGCCGAGGTCGTCGACGGCCAGTACACGGGCCGGCTGGTCGGCGAGCTCATGCACGGGCCCGCGAAGGCCGAGGCCGTGCTGGCGCTGGCCGAGCGCGAGGGGCTGGACCTCACCCGCTGCACCGCCTACAGCGACTCGGCGAACGACCTGCCGATGCTGTCCCTGGTGGGCACTGCGGTGGCGGTCAACCCCGACACGGAGCTGCGCGCCGTCGCCAAGTCCAGCGGCTGGACGATCCGCGACTTCCGCACCGGCCGCAAGGCCGCGAAGATCGGCGTCCCCACGGTCGCCGCCGCGGCGCTCTCCGGTGGACTGGCCGGCGGCGCGATCGCCCTGCGGAGGCGCAACAAGTTCCCGTGGTGATCCTCCGGATCACACCGCGGTCAGGAGCCGTACCCCCCGTGCGTCGAGCGCGTCCTGCCCCTCGTCAGGGAGCCTCCGGCCCCACTCGTCGCGGCTCAGCCGAAGACGCCCTTGCGCTGCAGGAGCAGGCGGTAGAGGGACTGCTGGATGTTCTCGCGCACCTGATCGGTCAGGTTGAACACGAGCATCGGGTCCTCGGCGGCGTCCGGGCCGTAGGACGCCGTCTCGATCGGCTCGCCGAAGGCGATCAGCCACTTCGACGGCAGCGGCACCAGGCCCAGCGGGCCGAGCAGCGGGAACGTCGGGGTGATCGGGAAGTACGGCAACCCGAGCAGCCGTGCGGCGACCCGGGCGTTGCCGAGCATCGGGTAGATCTCCTCGGCGCCCACGATCGCGCACGGGATGATCGGCGCACCGGTGCGCAGCGCCGCGCTGACGAAGCCGCCCCGGCCGAAGCGCTGCAGCGTGTACCGCTCCGAGAACGGCTTGCCGACGCCCTTGAAGCCCTCGGGGAAGACGCCGACGAGCTCGCCCTCGGTCAGGAGCCGCTCGGCGTCCTCGTTGCAGGCCAGCGTGGTGCCGAGCTTGCGCGACATCGATCCGAAGAACGGCAGTTCGAAGACGAGGTCCGCACCCAGCAGCCGCAGCCGCCGACGGGCCGGGTGCTCGTCGTGCAGGGCGACCGTCGTCATCAGCGCGTCGACCGGGATGGTGCCGGAGTGGTTCGCCACCACGAGCCCGCCACCGGTGGCCGGCACGTTCTCCAGGCCCAGGGTCTCGACCCGGAACCACTTCTCGAAGAACGGCCGCAGGATCGGCAGCAGGACGTGGTCGGTCAGGTCGGGGTCGAAGCCGAACTCGTCGGTCTCGTACTCACCGGTCACCCGCCGGCGGAGGAACTCCAGCCCGCCGACGAGCTGCTCCTCCCACCCGGGCGGTGGGGACGGCGGGACGAACGGCTCGTCGTCGTCGGGCCGCAGCGGGATCACGCGGGCCTCAGGCATCGCGCACCGCCCGCAGCCCCGGGGCCGGCGGCGCCGGGTGCAGCCGCTCGCCCACCGCGGCGGCGGTCTCGCCGACCCGCCCGAGCAGCGCGCGCAGCCGGGAGGAGGTCGACTCGACCACCCCCGGGGCGACCACCGGCGGGACGGTGGTGGCGTAGTCGGCCAGCGCCTCGCTGGTCGTGTAGCGCGGGACCAGGCCGAACTCGGTCCGCAGCACCGTCGTGTCGACGACGCGGCCGAAGTTGAGGAAGCGCATCTGCTCGGGTGAGTAGTCGACGAAGCCGAAGCGGCGCGAGACCCGGCCCACCGAGCCCAGCGCGGGGGTGGGCAGCGGCACCTCGAGGCGGCCCAGCCGGCGGATGGCCTGGGAGAGCAGCAGCGTCCCCTCGCCCCCGACGTTCACCGTGCCGACGAACTCGCCCGTGGTGGCGCGGACGAGGACCGCCAGGGCGTCGTCCTCGTGCAGCAGCTGGACGCGGGCGTCGTAGCCCAGCGCCGTCGGGACGACGGGCATGCGCAGGAAGCCGGTCAGCAGGGAGTCGATCCGCGGACCGATGAAGTTGGTGAACCGGAGCACCGCGACGTCGACGTCGGGCCGGCGCCGCCCGAAGGAGCGCACGTAGCCCTCGATGTCGACGCTGTCCTTGGCGAAGCCGCCGGAGGGCACCTGACGGGCCTGCATCTTCTCGGTGAAGACCGCGGGGTCGCGCGACGAGGCGCCGTAGACCGCGCTCGTCGACTTGAGCACGAACCGCCGGACCGACGGTGCGGCCTGGCAGGCGGCGAGCAGCTGCATCGTGCCGATGACGTTGAGTTCCTTCATCGGCGTGCGCCCGCCCGCACCGGCCGGGGTGGAGCTGATGTTCATGTGCACGACGGTGTCCACGGACGCCGCCGAGATGACCTTGCCGATCAGGGGGTTGCGGATGTCGGCCCGCACGAACTCGGTGCGCCCGAGCCGGCGCAGCATGGCCGGCGACGGTGGCACGCTGTCCACCCCGATCACCCGCCCGATGGCGGGGTCGGCCGCGAGCTCGGCCGCCAGCGCTCCGCCCAGCCACCGGCTCACACCGGTGACGAGGACGACCGCGGGCGGCACGAGCGTCAGCTCACTTCTTGTTGCGTCGCTGGACGCGCGTCTTCTTCAGCAGCTTGCGGTGCTTCTTCTTGGCCATCCGCTTGCGCCGCTTCTTGATGACAGAACCCACGTGGTGCTCCCGACTTCGTCGCAGATGATCAGCCCATACGCGACAGCGGGGCTCGGCCCCGGTGTCGCCCGGCGACCGAGCGTACCGGCCGGAACCCCGACGGCGCTGTCGGGGGACGCGACGACATGGTCACCCTCCGGGTGACACCGCGCCCACGTGCCCTCTCCCGTCGGATGGAGCGAGCCCGTCACGCCTGCGCGGACCCTCCGGGCCCACTCGGCGCGCGCACTGCTCCCAGGCGACGCCGTTGTCGCCGCGCGTCCCTCTCAGGCGATGTCGGTGTACGCGTCGCGCAGGTAGTCCTGCACGGCGCGCTCCGGGACGCGGAAGGAACGGCCGACGCGGACGGCGGAGAGGTCACCGGCGTGGACGAGGCGGTACACGGTCATCTTGGAGACGCGCATCATCGCGGCGACCTCGGCGACGGTCAGGAAGGTGACGGCGGCGCGGGGGGCCGGGACGCTCGGGCGGCCGATCGGCATGGCGGCCGGGTGGGCGGCGGGCACGGGACGGGCGACGGCCGAGGCCTGCATCGGGCGGCCCATCGGGCGCTGCCCGGGGACACCCGGTCGGACGACGGTGGCTGCGTGGCGCTGGGGCATGGTCATTTTCGTCTCCGCTACCTGGTCCACATCGTGGCGCCGGCTTCCCCACCGGCAACTGAACACGCATGAACTGACACTGAGCGTAAGGGGCCAGCGTGACTGGAGCGATGGATGAATCGAACAGACGGACCGATCCGTCCTGGGCAGATGTGCACCTATGTCGACCGATCGACAAGTGGATCGGCGCGTCACACGACCGTGTGACAAAGACACGACTCTGCGTACTCGATTTGTCGACAGTCAGCCGCTAGTGTGCTCGCCCGCTCGCTCGGAGTGAGTACGACGAGGCGACAGGTGGCACATCGGTCACCGTCGTCCCGGCCCGGCCACCGGTACCGCACGCCTCAGCCCTGCGGACCGCCCAGCTCCACCGAGCGCGCGTGCGCGGCCGCCATCGCCGCCGCCATGGCGCCCCGGACGTCGTGCCGGTCGAGCTCCTCGATCGCGGCGACCGTCGTCCCGTTCGGGCTGCTCACCGCGGCCCGTAACGCGACCGGGTCCTGGCCGGAGTCGCGCATCATCACCGCCGCACCCAGCGCCGTCTGCACCATCAGGTCGCCGGCCAGCTCGCGGGGGACCCCCAGCGCCACCCCGGCGTCCACCATCGCCTCGACGAGGTAGAAGAAGTAGGCCGGCCCGCTGCCGGACAGCGCCGTGACGGCATCCTGCTGCGCCTCGGGCACCCGGCGCACCTGGCCGACCGCGGACAGCAGCCCCTCGGCCTCGTCCAGGTCGGCCTCGCTGGCGTGCGCTCCGGCAGAGAGGACGCTCATCCCCTCTTCGACCAGCGCCGGGGTGTTGGGCATGACCCGTACGACGGGCACGCCGGGGGGCAGGGCCGCCTCGATGCGGGCCGTGGTCACGCCGGCGGCCACCGACACCACGAGGTGGTCGGCGTCCACGTGCCCGGCGAGCAACCCCAGCGGGGTGGCGATGTCCTGCGGCTTCACCGCCAGGAGCAGGACGCGCGCCCGGGACGCCGCTCCGGCCAGGTCCACGACCTCGACGCCGTAGCGGTCGGCCAGTTCCGCCGCACGCTCCTCGCTGCGCTCGCAGACGACGACGTCCGCCGGGCCGCTGCGCCGGACCAGCCCGGCCAGCAGCGCCTCCCCGATCCGGCCGCCACCGATCACGGCCAGGCCGCGCCGCACCGGGGCGCTCACCGCAGGCTCCCCGGGATCGCGGCCACGGCACCGCGACCGGACGGGACGGCGATGCGCACCGTGCTGCCGGCCGCGGCGAGCCGCTGCTGCTCGGCGGTTCGGATTCCCCAGGGCATGACGTGCTCCCAGCTCTCGGACGAGCGGCCGTGCCAGGCCGCCCGTTCTCCGGTGATGGCGATCAGGCGGAGATCGCTCGTGGCGACGGCGGGTTCGCCCGCGCCGGCCATCAGGACGTCCAGGCAGCGCACGAACGCCAGCCGCGCCCCGCGGCCGCGGCCCGCCCGGAGCCGCACCCGCCCGCCGGCGAGCGCGCGGCACCTCGTCTCGGCGCCCCTTTCCTCCGATCCGACGACGACCCGCGCCGACGGCAGATCGGGCAGCAGCGCCTCCACGCGCCCGGCGCTCCCCTCGAGCGCGAGGCCGAGCCCGGCCGCGGCGGCGCCGGCGCCCAGTGCCCGGGCCTCGTCGAGCCGGTCCACCGGCAGGGTCAGTTCGCAGGACTCGGCGAAAGTGCGCAGAGCGCAGGACCCGGCGAAGGTGCGCCGGTTCCCCAGCGGCCCGGCGGACGGCACCCCCGCGAGGAGCGCGGCGAACTCCTCGTCCGCGTCGTCCCCCGCGCCCGGCCGGTGCTCCACCGCGACGGCGCTGCCCGCGTCGGCCAGGCCGGCGGCCACGCGCAGCCCGTCCGCGGGCCGCGGACCGGCGACCAGACGCCCGGCGAGCAGCCGGCCGAGCAGCGGCGCCTCGACCAGGCGCCGCACGTCGGGGCGGGGAGGGACGGACACGGTCGAACCGTAGTGCGCCGGTGTGTGTGCCGTCGGGGCCCCGGGTAGCGCGGCCTCATGGCAGGAGAACTGGACGGGATGAAGGTGGCGGTCCTGGCGACCGACGGCGTCGAGCAGGTCGAGCTCGACCGGCCGTGGCAGGCGCTGGAGGAGGCCGGGGCGGAGCCGGAGCTGGTGTCGCTGGCGCCGGGGTCGATCACCGCCTACGACCACATCGACAAGGGCGACACGAAGAAGGTCGACACCACGGTCGCCGACGCCGACCCCGACGACTACGCGGGCCTGGTGCTGCCGGGCGGGGTCATCAACGGCGACTTCGTGCGCGCCGACGCCGATGCGGTGGCGTTCGTGAAGGCGTTCTTCGAGGCGGGCAAGCCGGTGGCGGCGATCTGCCACGCACCGTGGGTCCTCGTCGAGGCCGAGGTCGTCACGGGGCGGAGGATGACCTCCTGGCCCTCGCTGCAGACCGACCTGCGCAACGCCGGCGCCACCTGGGTGGACGAGGAGGTCGTCGTCGACGGCAACCTGATCACCAGCCGCAAGCCCGACGACCTGGACGCCTTCGGGGCGGCGATCGTGGAGGAGTTCGCGGCCGCGCGGGACGGCTCCTCGACCGACGCGACGGCCTGAGCCGCCGGCTCGCCGCGCGCGCTCAGCTCGCGGCGAGCAACTGGGCCGCGGGGACGATGGTGAGCAGCGTGCCGGCGAGCACGAGGAGCGCCAGCAGGCGCGGGCCGACCGGCTCGGCCCCCTGCCGCTGCCGCCACAGGCCCACGCCGGCGACCAGGCCGGTCACGGCGAGGGGGACCAGCAGCAGCGCGACGTAGGGGGCCATCTCCCACAGCAGCGTGGCGGCGAAGAAGACGCCGACCCCCGCGGCCAGTGCGATGACGAGCTCACCGACGAACCGCAGCCAGGCGAGCGGGCTGGCGTCCTCGTCGAGGTCGTCGACGTCATGGGCCCGGACGACGGGGATCGGGCCCGTGTGGGAGTGCTCGTCGCGGGGTCCGGAGCGCTGCCCGGGCCGGACGCCACGGTCGGTGACGCGACCGGTGTCCCGCCCGGTGACCCGGCCGGTGTCCCGGTCGGCGACGCGACCGGTGGCGCGGTCGCCGCGCAGGGCACCCAGCGGGATGTCGGGCAGCGGAGCGGAGGGGTGCGGCGCGGAGGGCTGCGGCACGGCCGGCGCGCGGTCCGGCCGGACATTCGGGATGGCGGCGGTCGAGGGGCCGGCCACGGCCCGCCGGTCCTCCGACGGCCGGACGGGCGGGAAGCCGGCACCGGACCCGCTCCGCGACGGGCCGGCCTGGAGCGCTCCGGCGCGCGCCGTGCCCGCGCGGGTGGCCCCCGATCCGGTCGCTGCGGCCACCTCGGCGTCGCTCCTGCGGCGGCCGAAGGCCGGCCGGTCGGCCGGCGGCTCGGCGTCGGGACGGCGCTGACGGACGACGGGCGCCTCGTCGGGCTCGTCCCACCGGCGACGGCGGGCCGCCCGGGAGGTGTCGATGCCCGCCTCGCGGAGGATCTCCGCGAGCGGCCGCCCTCCCGTGTCGGGGTTCCAGTCCGTCTCGGCCATCACGCCCCTTCCAACGAGTCCAGCCTGCGCAGGATCACGCCTTCGCGCAGCGCCCACGGGCAGATACGGACGAACGGTACGTCCAGCAGGCGCATGGAGGCGGCAGCGACAGCCGCTCCTGCGGGAACCTGGTGCGCACGCGTCGCCGAGACGCCCGGCAGCTCGGCCAGCGCGCTGGACTCGATGCGGGAGACGAACCGCACCACCTGGTCCAGACCGGTCGCCGTCAGCCGGCGCGGCACCCGGATCCCGGCCGACGACGGCGCCGCCCCGCTGAGCCGCGCCAGGGTCCGGAAGGTCTTGCTCGTGGCGGCCACGAGGTCGGGCGGGCCGGCCGCCTGCAGTCGCGCCACCGCCGGCTCCAGCAGCGTGGCCGCGTGCTCGTCCAGCGCCGCGAGCGCGTCGAGGTCGGGACGCCCCCCGGAGAGCGCCTCGGGCAGGAAGCGCCGGGTCATGCGTCCCGCGCCCAGCGGCAGGGAGACGGCCACGTCGGGCAGCTCGTCGATGCCGACGGCCAGCTCCAGCGAGCCGCCTCCGATGTCCAGCACCAGCAGCCGGCCGGCGCTCCAGCCGAACCAGCGGCGGACCGCCAGGAAGGTCAGCCGCGCCTCGTCCTCGCCGGTGAGCACCTGGAGCTCCACGCCGGTGGACTGCCGGATGCGGTCCAGCACCTCCTCGCCGTTCCGTGCCTCGCGGATCGCCGACGTGGCCAGCGCCATGAAGTCGTCGCAGCCCTGCTTCTCGGCCTGGTCGCAGGCCTCCTGCACCGACTCCAGCAGGGCCTTCTCCCCCACGCGCGACAGCACGTCGTCCGGCCCGACGTGCTCGGCCAGCCGCACCGCCCACCGGTCGTCGTGCATCGGCGTCGGGTGGGCACCGCGGTGCGCGTCGACGACGAGCAGGTGGACGGTGTTGGAACCGACGTCGAGCACTCCCAGCCGCATGCGCCCAGTCTGCCGGGGACGGCCGCCCTAGGCTGGGCGGGTGCCGGACGACCCACCCCCCGAGGTCGACCTCGACTTTCCGCGGGAGTTCGTGGAGTTCACCGACCCGGCCGACCCGGACCACGTCGTCCGCGCCGACCTGACCTGGCTGACGTCGGCGTGGACGTGCGTCTACGGCCGCGGGTGCGCCGGCGTCGTCGAGGGCCGGCCGGACGACGGCTGCTGCAGCCACGGCGCGTTCTTCACCGACGAGGACGACCTGGCGCGCGTCACCACCGCCGTCGCCGACCTCGGGGACGAGGACTGGCAGCTGGCCCCCGTCGGTCGCAGCAACTGGACCGAGGAGGACAGCTCGGACGACGCCGAGGACGGCGTCCGCTCGCTGCGGACCCGCGTGGTCGACGGCGCGTGCGTCTTCCTCAACCGGCCGGGGTTCCCGGGCGGGAGCGGGTGCGCCCTGCACCGGAGCGCGCTGCGCGCAGGCGTGCACCCGCTGACCACCAAGCCCGACGTCTGCTGGCAGCTGCCGGTGCGCCGGGAGCAGGAGCACGTCGAGCGCCCCGACGGCACGCGGGTCCTGGTGGACTCGGTGGGCGAGTTCGACCGCCGCGGCTGGGGCGCGGGCGGGCACGATCTGCACTGGTGGTGCACCGGCGCTCCCGCCGCGCACGTCTCCCCCGAACCGCTGGTCGAGACCTACGCCGCAGAGCTCACCGCGCTGCTCGGCGCCTCCGCCTACGCGGAGCTACGCCGGCTGGCCGAGCTGCGCCTCGACCAGGGCCTGATCGCCCCCCACCCCGCGAGCCCGGCCCCCACCCCCCGGCCCGGCGCGACGCCCGTCCAGCTGCACCGGCGCCGGCCCGGCTGACCGGAAGGTCTGCCGGTAGGCGCGCGGGGAGACCCCCCGCCGGCGGGCGAACTGCTCGCGCAGCCCCGCCGCGGTGCCGAAACCGACGAGCCGGGCGATCTCCTCGACCGGGGCATCGGTCTCCTCCAGCAGGGTCTCGGCGGCCGACAGCCGCTGCCCGAGCAGCCAGGCGTGCGGCGTCGTCCCCGTCGTCGCCTTGAAGCGCCGGGCGAACGTGCGCGGGCTCATCAGCGCGCGGCGGGCCAGGATGTCGACGCTCAGGTCGTCGGCCAGGTGGGCACTGGCCCACTCCAGGACGACGCCGAGGAGGTCGTCCTCGCAGCGGGCGACCGGCGCGTCGATGAACTGGGCCTGCCCGCCGTCGCGGTGCGGCGGAACGACCATCTCGCGGGCCAGCGCGTTCGAGGCGGCGGCGCCCCACTCCCGGCGCACGAGGTGCAGCAGGGTGTCCACGCCGGCGGCGGTGCCCGCGCCGGTGAGGATCGTCCCGTTGTCCACGTAGAGCACGCCCGCGTCCACGTCGAGCTCCGGGAAGCGCGCGGCGAGCTCGCCGGCCCACCGCCAGTGCGTGGTCACCCGCAGGCCCTCCAGCAGCCCCGCGGCGGCCAGGACGAAGACGCCGGTGCAGTGGCTGATGAGCATCGCGCCCCGGGCGTGCGCGGCTCGCAGCGCGTCGAGCAGCGCGTCGGACGGGACGTGGTCGAACAGTTCCCACGCGGTGATCAGCACGATGTCCGACCGCTCGAGGCGGTCCAGGCCGTGCTCGACGAGGACGCCGAGACCGGTGTCGGTGCGCAGGATGCCGGGGGTCTCGGCGACGACGGCGAAGTCGAACCGGGGCAGGCCGAGGTGCTGCCGGTCGTAGGCGAACACCTCGTGGCAGACGCCGAGGCCGAAGCTGCCGATCAGCCCGTCGGCGACGACCGTGCTGACCACCAGGGGCCGGTCGGGGAGGCTCATGGCGGGATCATGGCAGAAAACCTGCGTCCGCGGTCAGTCCTGCCACTCGTCCGCAGGACCCCGCCCGAGCAGGCTGACCGCATGTTGATGATCACCTGCACCGTCACCGGGAACCGGGAACTGGCCTCGCTCGACGCCGTCCGCTCGATCGCCAACCACCCGGACTCCATCGCCGTCACCGTCACCTGCCCGGCCTGCGGTCAGGAGCACGTGCACCGCACCGGACGCCGGCTGGACGAGGCCCGCCGGGCCCGCGCCGTGGAGGTCGCCGTCCGGCGGGCGGTCGAGCTCACCTCGGCCTAGCATCGAACACATGAGCGAATCGCAGCCGCAGGACCCGACGCTGGAGAAGGACCCGTCCGACTGGGTGACCGGCGACGAGCCGGCCACCGGGGCGCAGAAGAGCTACCTGGAGACCCTCGCCCGGGGCACCGACGAGGACGTGCCGGAGGACCTCACCAAGGCCGAGGCCTCGCAGAAGATCGACGACCTCAAGAACTGACGCCTGCCGGTCAGGCCTCGAACTTGTAGCCGAGGCCGCGCACGGTCAGCAGGTACTTCGGGTTGGCGGGGTCGGGCTCGAGCTTCGCCCGCAACCGCTTGACGTGGACGTCGAGGGTCTTGGTGTCGCCGACGTAGTCCGAGCCCCACACCCGGTCGATCAGCTGGGCGCGGGTCAGCACCCGGCCGGCGTTGCGCAGCAGCAGCTCGAGCAGGTCGAACTCCTTCAGCGGGAGGGGGACCTGTGCACCGTCCATGGCGACGACGTGCCGCTCGACGTCCATCCGGACCGGCCCGGCCTCGAGCACGGCGTCCGCCGACACCGCCTCGACCGACTCGCCCCGGCGCCGGAGCACCGCCCGGATGCGGGCGACCAGCTCGCGGGCCGAGTAGGGCTTGGTGACGTAGTCGTCGGCGCCCAGTTCCAGGCCGACGACCTTGTCGATCTCGCTGTCCTTGGCGGTCAGCATGATGATCGGCACGCCGCTGCGGGCGCGCAGCTGGCGGCACACCTCCGTGCCCGGCAGCCCGGGCAGCATCAGGTCGAGCAGCACGATGTCGGCTCCGCCGCGGTCGAACTCGGCGAGCGCGTCCGGACCGGTCGAGGCCACGACGGCATCGAACCCCTCCCGGCGCAGCATGTAGGAGAGCGCGTCGGAGAAGGACTCCTCGTCCTCGACGACCAGCACGCGGGTCATGCGGCCCCCTTTCCGGGGTCGGCGGCGACGATCTCGCCGCCGGGAGGTGCAGCAGGGGGTGGGGGCACGGCGGCGAGCGGGATGCGGAGCGTGAACGTCGAGCCCAGCCCCTCCTCGCTCCAGACGGTCACCGAACCGCCGTGGTTGCTCGCGACGTGCTTGACGATGGCCAGGCCCAGGCCGGTGCCGCCGGTGCTGCTGGCACGGGACTGGTCGACCCGGTAGAAGCGCTCGAACACCCGCTGCCGGTCCTGGCGGGGGATGCCGATGCCGCTGTCGGTCACGGCGATCTCGGCGAAGCCCGAGCGGGCACGGGCCGCGACGGCGATGCGTGACTTCCCCGTGCTGTAGGCGACCGCGTTGGCCAGCAGATTCGTCACAGCGGTGGCCAGCTGGCTCTCCACCCCGCGCACCACCAGGCCCTGCTGCCCGCCGACGGCGATGTCCAGCTGCTTGGCCCGCGCCGCGGTGCGGGTGCGGTCGACGGCCTCGGCCAGCACGCGGTCGACCGGCACCGGCGCGAGATCCGGCAGCGGCTCACCGCCCTGCAGCCGGGAGAGGTCGATGAGCTCGCGCACCAGCCGGCCCAGCCGGTCGGCCTCGAGCGCGATGCGGCCGGCGAAGCGCTGCACCGCCTCGGGGTCGTCGGCCGCGCCCTCGATCGCCTCCGCGAGCAGGGCGAGCGCGCCGACCGGCGTCTTCAGCTCGTGGCCGACGTTGGCGACGAAGTCGCGGCGCACCGCCTCCGTGCGGCGGGCCTCGGTGACGTCCTCCAGGACGAGGGCGACGGGGCCGGGCGGTGGCGCGGTGCCGCTGTCGAGCCGCACCCCGTGCACGCCCATCATCCGGGGGCCGGCACCGACCAGGCTGCCCGGCAGCCGGACGTCGGTGCGCCGGCCGCCACCGCCGCGCACCGCGTGCGCCAGCTCGAGCAGCTCGGGCACCAGCAGCCGGGTGCCGCGCACGATGCCCAGCGCGCGGGCGGCCGGATTGGCCAGCAGCACGGCGTCGTCGGCGTCGACGACGAGGACCGCCGGATCCATGAGGTCCAGCAGCCGGCGGGCCATCGCCGCCTCCGGCAGCGGCACGGCGGCGGCGTCGGGACCCGACCCGTTGAAGGTGCGCCGGGAGCCGAGCACGAGAGTGAGGGCCACGGCCCCACCCAGGGCGAGGCCCACCACGAGGGCGACCAGCGGACTCACGGTGCCGATGCTAGGTGCGCCGGGGGCCCGGACCCGCCCGAACACCTGATCGGGCGCCTCCGACGAGGGAGTGTTCACGTGGGAGTGGGTCGGCGTTCACCTCGATGCGTACGCACACCCCCGACACGGGCCTAGGGTCGATCCCGACCGGCGCGGCAGCCTGCCGCACCCCCCGAGGAGGACGACGTGCGGGACAGCTACCACGAGGAACTCGACGACATCCGCGGCTGCCTGGTCGAGATGGCCAACACGGTCGGCTCCCAGATGAGCACCGCCACGACCGCACTGCTGGACGCCGACGTCGCACTGGCCGACCTCGTGATCGCCGGCGACGAGCAGATCGACGCGACCCGGGAGAGCATCGACCAGCGCTGCTTCACCGTGCTGGCGCGCCAGCAGCCCGTCGCGACCGACCTGCGCACGATCGTCGTCGCCACCCGCATCGCCAGCGACCTCGAGCGCATGGGTGACCTCGCCGAGCACATCGCCAAGGTGGCGCGGATGCGCTTCCCGGACCACGCCGTCCCGCAGGAGGTGCGCCCGGCGTTCCTCGAGGCCGGGCACGTCGCGGAGATGCTGGTCGCCAAGGCCGGCACCGTCATCGCCACCCAGAACGTCGAGAAGGCCCGCGAACTCGAGACCGACGACGACGCGATGGACCGCATCCACCGCGGCCTGTTCCGCGAGCTGCTCGCCGACAGCTGGCCCTACGGCGTCGAGACCGCGATCGACGTGACGCTGCTCGGCCGCTACTACGAGCGGTTCGCCGACCACGCGGTCAGCGTCGCCCGCCGGGTCGTCTACCTGGTCACCGGCGAGCGGCACGTCGTCACTCCGTCATGACGGAGTGACGACGCAGTCATGACACCGCGGCCACGAGCCGTCCCCTACCTGCGCTGTGACACCGTCGTCCTCCGGACGACACCGCGGCCAGGAGCCGTTCCCCCGCTGAGCTGAGCGCGTTCGTCGCGCCTGCGCGGACCCCTCCGGGGCCCACTCGGCACGACAGTGCAGCGACCTAGTGCTTGCCCTGGTTCTTGACGGCCTCGATGGCGGCCGCCGCGGCGTCGGGGTCGAGGTACTGGCCGCCGGGCTGCACCGGACGCAGGTCGTCGTCCAGGTCGTAGCGCAACGGGACGCCGGTCGGGATGTTGAGGCCGACGACCTCGTCGTCACCGAGTCCGTCGAGGTGCTTCACCAGCGCCCGCAGGCTGTTGCCGTGCGCCGCGACCAGCACGGTCCTCCCCTCGCGCAGGTCCGGCACGATCGCGTCGTACCAGTACGGCAGCATCCGGACGACGACGTCGGCCAGGCACTCCGTCGCCGGCCGCGCCTCCGGCGGGAGGAACGAGTAGCGCGCGTCGACGTCTTGGGCGAACTCGCTGCCGGGCTCGATCGGCGGCGGCGGGGTGTCGTACGAGCGGCGCCAGGTCATGAACTGCTCCTCGCCGAACTCCGCGAGCGTCTGCGCCTTGTCCTTGCCCTGGAGCGCGCCGTAGTGCCGCTCGTTGAGGCGCCACGAGCGCTTCACCGGGATCCAGTGCCGGTCGGCCTCGTGCAGCGCCAGCTCGGCGGTCATGATCGCCCGCCGCAGCAGGGAGGTGTGCAGGACGTCGGGCAGCAGGTCGTGCTCGGCGAGCAGCTGGCCACCGCGGGCGGCCTCGACGCGCCCCTTGTCCGTCAGGGGGACGTCGACCCAGCCGGTGAACAGATTGGCCTTGTTCCACTCGCTCTCGCCGTGGCGGAGCAGCACGAGGGTTCCCGTAGAAGTCACGCCCTCATCCTGCCCGAACGCCGTCCGGCCGCAGCCCGGGCCCGCATCACGCGACGCTCCGCCGGGCCGGGACGTCGTCCCCGTACCGGTCCTGGGCCGCGTGCACGGCGGCCGCGACGAGCTCGCCGGCGGCGCGCAGCTGGGCGTCGGTGTGCGTCGCCATGACCGTGAGCCGCAGGACTCCCCGCCCGCGCGGGACCGCCGGGTAGGCGACGGCGTTGGTGTAGACGCCGCCGTCGAAGGCGGTGCGCCAGGCGGCGCCGGTGGCCTCGTCCGACCCGGTGGGGACGGCGACCACCGCGCCCCGGCCCTCGATCGGCTCGGCACCGGCCTCGGCGAGCACCCGGCGCAGCAGCGCGCAGTTCTCCTGCAGCCGGACGATCCGCTCGGGTTCGGCGCGCAGGATCCGCACCGCGGTGAGGGCCGCGGCGACCGAGGCCGGGTCGTTGGCGGCGCTGAACACGTAGGGCATCGCCCCGGCGCGGATGCCGTCGGCGGCGGCCCGGCTGGTCATCACCGCGCCGCCGACGCTGGCCAGCGACTTGCTCAGCGCGATCGTCACCGCGTCGACGTCGGCCAGGACGCCGAGCTCCTCGCCGGCACCCCGACCGCCCTCGCCCAGCACGCCCAGGCCGTGTGCCTCGTCGACCACGAGCCGCGCGCCGTGCTGCGCACAGAGCGCGGTGATCTCCCGCAGCGGGGCGAGCTCGCCGGTCATGGAGTAGACGCCGTCCACGACGACGACGGCGCCGGCCCGCGGGTCGAGCCGCTCCAGGCGCGCGGCCAGCGACGCCAGGTCGTTGTGCCGCCAGCGCACCACCCGGCCACGGCTGGCCGCCGCGGCCGCGTGCAGGCTGGCGTGCACGTGCGCGTCGACCAGCAGCACGTCGTCGGGGGTGCAGATCGTGGACAGCAGCGCGATGTTGGCGTTCACGCCCGACGAGGTGAGCACCGCGGCCTCGGTGCCGTAGAGGTCGGCCAGCTCCTCCTCCAGCTGCAGGTGCAGCCCGGTGGTCCCGTTGAGCACCCGGCTGCCCGAGGTGCTGGTGCCGTACCGGCGCAGCGCGGCGGTCGCGGACTCGATCATCCGCGGGTCGCCGGCCAGGCCGAGGTAGTTGCCGGTGCCCAGGTTGATCCGGTCGTGGCCGTCGGCGTACCGGGTGAGCGGCAGCGGAGCGCCGCCGGTGGGCACGGCGACGGACGCCGCACCGGGATGACGCGGATCGCGGAGCAGGGCCGCGAGGGCGTTCTCGTGCAACGGCGCGAACGGATCGCGGCGGTTCAGCCTGGCTGCGGGCAGGTCAGGGCGGGCGGCGGCGAGGCCGTCGGTCACAAGTGCTTCTCCCCCACGTACGTCCGTACGCGGCTCCCCGGCCCGCACGCGACCCGGCCAGCCTGTGCGTCCGGTGACGGAGCGTCAACGTTCTGCGCGATCGTTCCCTCACGTGGGGGGCGGCATCACCCGATCGCGGCGCCCCGGTAGCCAGACCAGCACGACGACGACCGCGACGGCCCCCGCGGCCGCCGTCCCCACGGCGGTGACGTGCATGGCGTCGACGAAGGCCTCGCGGGCCGGCTGCACCAGCCCGGCCGCCGCCTGCGCGGCCTCCGGGTCGTCCCCGGCCTGCACCCGGCCCACCGCCGCGAGGGTGCCGACGATGGACTCCCCCGCCTGCTCGCGGGCGTCGGCGGGCAGCACGTCGGTGGCGTCGCCCAGGTTCGCCGCGTAGACCCCGGCCAGCACCGAACCGAGGATCGCCACCCCCAGCGCCCCGCCGACCTGGCGGACGGAGTTGTTCACCGCCGCGCCTGCCCCGGCCTTCTCGCGCGGGACGACGGACATGATCGACTCGGTGGCGGGAGCCATCACCATGCCCGTGCCCGTGCCCTGGACGGACAGGATCACGATCAGCAGCCAGGCGGGCGAGTCGGCGTCCAGGAGCTGGAAGCCGAGGAACGACGTCGTGATGAGCGTGAAGCCGACCGCGCAGACGGCCTTGGCGCCGTACTTCTCGGCCAGCACGGAACTGCGCAGCCCCATGATCGCCATGCCCAGCGCCACCGGGATGAGCGTCGCGCCGGCCTGCAGCGGGCTGTAGCCCAGCACCCCCTGCAGGTAGAAGACGACGTAGAACGTGGCGCCGAGCAGTGCGAAGAAGTTCAGGCCCAGGGCGGCGGCGGCCGCGGAGAAGGCCGGGTTGCGGAAGAGCGAGACGTCCAGCGCCGGGTGGGCCGAGCGCCGCTGCAGCTGGACGAACAGGGCCAGCAGCACAATGCCGCCGAGCAGCGGGACCAGCACGCCCGGCGTCGTCCAGCCGGCGCCCTCGCCGCCGCGGATGATGCCGTAGACCAGGCCGACGAGCGCCACGATCGACAGCAGCACGCCCGGGATGTCGAGGCGGCCGGGCGAGGGGTCCTTCGACTCCGGGACGATCGCCAGCACGCCGATGATGCCGAGGACGGCCACGGGCACGCCGACGAGGAAGACCGCACCCCACCAGAAGTGCTCGAGGACCGCGCCACCGGCCAGCGGACCGCCGGCGACGGCGATGCCCGCGGTGCCCGCCCACACGCCGATCGCCCGCCCGCGCTCCGGACCGGGGAAGACGTTGGTGATGACCGCGAGGGTCGTGGGCTGGACCGCGGCACCGCCGACGCCCATGAGCGCGCGGTAGGCGATCAGCTCGGCCGGGCTGTCGCTCATCGCGGCCAGCACCGAGCCGAGCGCGAAGATCGACAGGCCGATGACCAGCACCCGCCGCCGGCCGATGCGGTCACCGATGACGCCCCAGGAGAACAGCAGGCCGGCGAACACGAGGATGTAGGCGTCCACCGCCCACTGGAGCTCCGCCTGGGTGGCGCCGAGATCGCGCTGCAGCGTCGGCAGGGCGACGTTGAGGATCGTGTTGCCCATGATCACCACGAGCAGGCACACCGTCATGGTGGCGAGCACCCACCAGCGGCGGGCGTAGCCGGGAGGAGCCTCCTCGGCCGAGGTGACGTCCGTCGTCACTCCTCGCCGGCGGGAGCGGCGTCCCCGCGGCGCGACGGGTCGGCGAAGGCAGCGAAGGCCTCCAGGTTGCGCAGCGACTCGCCGCGCTTCACCCGCCAGTCCCACTCTCGGCGGATGGAGGTGCCGAAGCCGATCTCCAGCATGGTGTTGAAGTGGTCGTCGGCGTAGCTGAGCACCGAGCCGAGGATGCGGTCGAGCTCCTCGGCGGTCACGGCGGCGTGCGGGAGCCGGCCGGTCAGGTACACGTCACCGACGTTGTCGATGGAGTACGAGACGCCGTACATCCGGGCGTTGTGCTGCAGCAGGAAGGTCCACAGCTGCTCGCGGTTCTCGTCGGGCTGGCGGCAGACGAACGCCTCGACCCGCAGCGCGTGCTCACCGACGACGAGCCCGCACACCGTCTTGAGCTTCTTGGTGCCCGGCAGGTCGACCAGCCAGGTGCCGGGCGTCGGGTGCTCGTGCACCAGCTCGCCGTCGCGGAGCACCTGCTCGATGACGGCGTCCAGCTCGTCGACGGTCCTGCTGCTCATCGCGCCACCTGCACTCCGGGGAGGACGCGCAGCGGGCCGAGCAGCCGCTCGCGCGCGGGACGGACGGGGGCGGCGGCCATGTCGCGGGCCGCCGAGGCGTAGGCCTCGACGAGCGCGTCGGCGGTGCGGTCCCAGGAGAACATGGCGGCGTGGCGGCGCGCGCCCGCGGCGAGCAGCTCCCGCCGGGCCAGCACCGCCCGCACGGCGACGGCGTAGTCGGCCGGGTGGTGACCGGCCACCAGCACGCCGGAGACGCCGTCGCGGACCGCCGTCGGCAGGCCACCCACCGCCGCGGCGACGACCGGCGTCCCGCAGGCCTGCGACTCCAGCGCGACGAGGCCGAAGGACTCGTTGTGGCTGGGGACGACCGTGACGTCGGCGGCGCGGTAGTGCTCCGCGAGCCGCTCGGGCGGCTGCGGCGGGAAGAACGTGACGACGTCGGCGATCCCGAGCGAGCCGGCGAGCTTCTGCAGCTGCTCGGGGGCTTCCAGCCCGGAGCCGCTGGGAGCGCCCACGACGTGCACGCGCAGGCGGCTGCGCAGGGCCGGGTCGTCGGCGAGCAGCCGGGCCGCGGTGTGCAGCAGGACGTCGGGCGCCTTGAGCGGCTGGATGCGGCCGACGAACAGGAGCACGACGGCGTCCGGGGGCATGCCGACCGCGCGCCGGGCGGCCGCCCGGTCACCGGGTGAGAAGCGGTCGAGATCCACACCCGGCGGGACGACGAGGGTGCGGGCCGGCTCGGCGCCGTAGAGGCGGACCAGCTGGCGGGCCTCCTCGTCGGTGTTCGCGATCAGCCGGTCGGCCTCGGCGACGACCTGCTGCTCGCCGATCACGCGGGAGCGCGGCTCGGGCCGGTCGCCGTCGGCGAGCGCCTCGTTCTTGACCTTGGCGAGGGTGTGCGCGGTGTGGATCAGCGGCACGCTCCACCGGTCCCGGGCCAGCCAGCCGACCTGACCGGACAGCCAGTAGTGGGAGTGGACGACGTCGTAGAAGCCGGGCTCGTGCTGGGCCTCCTCGCGCAGCACGGCGGCGGTGAAGGCGCACAGCTGGGCGGGCAGCTCCTCCTTGCCCAGGCCCTCGAACGGCCCGGCGACGACGTGCCGGACGGTGACGCCGGGGCACATCTCGACCACGGGTGGCAGGTCGCTGGAGGTGGCGCGGGTGAAGATGTCGACGGCGATGCCGCGCGCGGCCAGCCGCCGGGACGCCTCGACGATGTAGACGTTCATGCCGCCCGCGTCACCGGCACCCGGCTGGTCGAGCGGGCTGGTGTGCACCGACAGCGTGGCGACGCGCCGGGGCAGGCCGGGGCGGAACGTGCGGGAAGCAGGCACGTGCTGTCCTCCCGCTCTGCAGTTCCTGGAGTCCGGACCGTCGTGGGAGCCAACGTCGTGGACCCCGCCGGTCTTCCATCCTGCAACAGCGGGAGGATGAGCACATGTCAGGTGGCTCACCTCTCACCCGGTCCGGTACCTCCGCGCTGCCCGGAGCCGGCCGCACCGCGGTCGTCACCGGCGCCTCGAGCGGCATCGGGGCGGCCACCGCGACACGGCTGGTCGCGGAGGGCTTCGACGTCGTCCTGGGTGCGCGGCGGATGGAGCGGCTGACCGAGCTGGCCGATTCCATCGGGGCCCGGGCGCTCCCGCTGGACGTCACGGACGCGGCGTCGGTCGAGGCGTTCGCCGGGGAGCTGGACCGGGTGGACGTGCTGGTCAACAACGCGGGCGGGGCCTTCGACGCCAACCGGGTGGAGGACGCCGACCTGGACTCGTGGGCCCGAACCTACGAGGTGAACGTGCTCGGAACCGTGCGCGTCACCCGGGCGCTGCTGCCCGCGCTGGTCGCCTCGGGCGCCGGTGACGTGCTGTTCGTCAGCTCGACGGCGGGGCTGGTCACCTACGAGGGCGGCAGCTCGTACACCGCGGCCAAGCACGGCCTGCACGCCATGGTCGGGGCGCTCCGGCTGGAGCTGGTGGCCGAACCGGTGCGGGTCATCGAGATCGCGCCCGGGATGGTGCACACCGCGGAGTTCTCGCTCAACCGGCTGGGCTCGGAGGAGAAGGCGGAGGCCGTGTACCGGGGCGTGCGCGAGCCGCTCGTCGCCGACGACGTCGCCGACTGCATCGCCTGGGCGCTCACCCGTCCGCACCACGTGAACATCGACCTCATGGTCGTGCGGCCGAGAGCGCAGGCCGCCCAACACAAGGTCCACCGCGAGGAGGCCTGAGCACTCTGTCGTCCTCCGGACGACACCGCGGCCAGGTAGCCCCTTACGGCCGGGCGGAGCGCGTCCGTCGCGCCTGCGCGGGACCCTCCGGGCCCCACTCGGCACGACAGAGCTATGGGCGGACGGCGGTGGGTTCCGGCTCCAGCGTCACGCCGAACCTCTCGCGCACGGTGGCGACGATGCGGTCGGCGAAGGCCAGCAGCTCGGTCGCGGTGGCGCCGTCCTCGGTGGTGAGGGCCAGGCTGTGCCGGGACGACGTCCCGACGTGGCCCTCGCGGGTGCCGCGGCCGAAGCCGGCGTGCTGCACCAGCCAGGCGGCGCTGAGCTTGACGTGGTCGGCGCCGGCGGGCCAGCTCGGGCAGCCCTCGACCGCCTGCCCGGCCGGGACGATCGGGTTGGTGAAGAACGAGCCGGCGCTGCGCGAGTCGGGGTCGGCCGGGTCCCAGACCATGCCCTTGCCGCGGCGCAGGCCCAGCACGGCCTCTCGGACGGCGGCCAGCGGCGCCGGCTGCCCGATCTCCACGTCGAGCGTCCGCGCCAGCTCCGCATACCCGACGGGCATGGACAGCGGTCCCGGGTGCAGGTCGAAGGCGACCTCGAGGACGACGAACCGGCCGGGTTCGCGCTTGAGCCGGCTGTCGCGGTAGGCGAATCCGCACTCGGCCGGGGTCAGGTCGCGCGCGGTCTTCTCGGCGCGGTCGTAGACCCGGACCGCGCTGATGGTCTGCGCGACCTCCTGGCCGTAGGCGCCCACGTTCTGCACGGGAGTGGCGCCCGTCGAGCCGGGGATCCCGGACAGCGCCTCCATCCCCGCGAGCTGCTCCTCGACGGTGCGGGCGACCAGTCCGTCCCAGTCCTCCCCCGCCTGCACGGTGAGCCGGTCGCCGTCCCGGGCGATGCCGCGGGTGCGGACGGCGACGACGTCGCCGGGCCAGCCCTCGTCCGGCGCGACGACGTTGGAGCCGCCCCCGAGGAGCAGCAGCGGGCGGCCGGCCTCGTCGGCGTCGCGGACGGCGTCGACCAGCTCCGCGGCCGTCTCCACCTCCAGCAGCCGCTCGATCGGGCCGCCGACGGCGAGGGTGGTGAGCTCCGCCAACCGGGCGCCGCGTCGAACCTGCACGGCGCCACGCTAGCCCGGACTACCCTGACGCCCGGTGAGCGAGGCGGGCAGCGAGCACAAGAAGCGGGCCTCGCTGTCCCCGCAGCCGCAGCGCAAGGCGCCCCGGCTGGCCGCCGGACGCGCCCGCGCGCTCGGGCTGCCCACGCGCGGCACCACCAACGCCAACCGGCTGCGCCGGGTCGACCGCTGGCTGCTGGCCACGCAGGTCCCGCGGCTGCGCGACTCGCCCCGGCCGCTGGTCGTGGACCTCGGTTACGGGGCGTCGGCCGTCACGACGCTGGAGCTGGTGGAGCGGCTGGGCCCCGAGGTGCACGGGCTGGAGGTCGTGGGCCTGGAGATCGACCCGGACCGCGTCACCGCGGTCGCCGCCGACCGGGATCCCCCTCGGGTGGACTTCCGCGTCGGCGGGTTCGAGCTGGCCGGGCTGCGGCCGGTGATCGTCCGGGCCTTCAACGTGCTGCGCCAGTACGACGAGGAGTCCGCGGCCCGCGCCTGGGACACGATGCGCGCCCGGCTGGCCCCCGGCGGTCTGGTCGTCGAGGGCACGTGTGACGAGTGGGGACGCCGCTCGGCCTGGGTCGCCCTGGACGACGACGGTCCGCTCACCCTGACGCTGGCCGCCCGGGTGTCGGACATCGAGCGGCCGTCGGACCTGGCCGAGCGGCTGCCCAAGGCGCTCATCCACCACAACGTCCCCGGCCAGCCGGTGCACGAGTTCCTCCGCGCCTTCGACGCCGCCTGGGCGACCGCGGCCGGGCTGTCGACCTTCGGGCCGCGGCAGCGCTGGGTCGGGGCCGTCGAGGCGCTGGCCGAGCAGGGCTGGCCGCTGGTCGGTTCCAGCCGGCGGTGGCGGCACGGCGAGGTCACCGTGCGCTGGTCGGCGGTCGCCCCCGTCTGACCCGGTCCGGACGCCCCCCGGACTTTCTGCACCGAAAGTCCGGACACGACGTTCCCCCGGCGGACTTTCGGTGCAGAAAGTCCGCCAGGAGAACCTCGTCTCAGCGCCAGGCGGGGTCCCACTCGTCCGGCGGCGTCGAGCAGCGCTCGTCGCGGTGGGCCGCGGGCACCGCCCACCACTGTTCGTCCGGCCCGCTCTCCAGCACGATCACGTCCTCCACGCCCCGGAAGTCGGGCGCGGCGATCGACCACTGCTCCCAGGAGGTGGTGGTGTCGAAGTCGGGATAGCTGCAGATCCGGCCGACGGCGGCGTGGTACTGCCCCTCGCGGGTGCAGCCCTGCGTGGTGGGCAGGTCGAGGGGGACGTCGTCGAGCGAGCAGTCGACCGTGACGATCCCGTCCGGTGGCGGCAGGGAGCGCAGCTCGTCGCAGCGGTACTCGACGAGCATCGTGAGCGGCGTCCGGAGGAACGCGATGCGCGCCATCCGCGATCCGACCCAGGGCTGCCCGGTGGCGGCCATCAGCCCGGCGTCGGGCAGGAACACGACGGCGGCCTCGTCGGCCAGCTCCTGCTCCCTCCCGCCCCCCGGCAGCAGCCCGCGGAGGCCGGAGCACTCGTAGCCATAGGACCGGACCGCCGCGCCGCCGTCGGTCACGCAGCCGTTCCACGCCGGGTCCTCTCCGACGGGACCGAGCTCGGTCCCGAGCAGCTCGGAGCAGGCCGGAACGGGCCCGGGTGCGGCCTCCGCCGGGGTTCCGGTGCCGCGCAGGGCCAGCCAGGTGACCAGTGCCCCGCCCAGCAGCACGGCGACGACGACAGCGACGACGCGTCCGGCGGTCCGCTTCCCGGCGGCCATCAGTCCTCCAGGGATTCGAACGGAACCACCCGGGCCGGCTGGCGGGCCGCCTCGCGCAGGCTGTCCAGCGTGGGCGTCGCGGCGAGCCACCGTTCCGCGAAGTAGGGCTCCGCGGCCGGCAGGCTGAGCCGGCCGTCGTCCGCGATCTCGGCCAGCACCTCGCCGTCGAAGACGATGCTCCAGATGCCGGGTTCGTAGTCGAAGACCCCCGAGTCCGCGTTCAGGAAGAGAACCAGGTCGCCCAGCGCGGGGAGCCCGTTCACCGGGACCTCGACCGGCGTCTGCGGGCTCAGCGAGAGCCCGAAGGTGACCGTGTTCCCGGGCACCTCACCTGCGAGGACCTCCGTGACGGCAACCTCGGCATGGACGGTCCGCCACATCGCGCGGGGGTCGTCGAAGGGCACCTCGATGCTGGCGGTGTCGTCGTCCTCGGGAACGTAGAACGCGCGGCCCGGACCGACGCTCGTAACGTGCCCGACGACGACCGCGTCGGACAGGCTGGTCGTGGACCCGTTGCGGATGAGGTAGGTGATGGTGGGCAGGAACTCGACCAGCGACGCCGGGGCGATGGCACGCGAGCCTCCTCCGCCGCGGTTCGCGATCACCTCCCGATAGGCCTCCGCGGCGGCCTCGGGGTCGACGACCGCGGTCGCGGCGGCACCCCCGTCCGCACTCCGGTCCTGCTCCCGCGCTCCGTCGAGGGTCGAGACGCCGGCCACCGCCACCGCGACCGCGCATGCGCAGGCCAGAGCCGTGGCCCAGCGGCGGCGGCCGCGCCGGCGCAGGCCCGCCACCCGGTGGACCAGGTCGGTCGGCGGCAGGCCGGCCAGCTCGGCGTCGCGGCGCAGCTCGTCGCGCAGGTCGCTGGTGTTCATGACGCGTCCTCTCGGGAGCCCACCAGGTCGGCGGCGGGAGACAGGTCGACGCGCAGCCGCGCCAGGCCGCGGGATGCCTGGCTCTTGACCGAGCCGACCGAGCAGCCCAGGGCCGCGGCGGTGTCGGCCTCCGAGAGGTCCTCGTAGTAGCGCAGCACGATCACCGCCCGCATCCGCGGGGGCAGCGCCTCCAGCGCCGCCACCGCCCGGCCCGGAGCCGCCGCGCCGCCCGCCGTCGCCGGCTCGGGCAGCCGGTCGGTGAGCACCTCCCCCACCCGACGACGGCGGCGCCAGCTCGCCGACGTCGTGACCAGCACCCGCCGCACGTAGGGGTAGGCGGCCTGCCGGTCGGCGATCCGCGACCACCGGCGCGACGTCTTCAGCAGCGCCGTCTGCAGCAGGTCCTCGGCCAGGCCGCGGTCACCGGTCAGCAGGAACGCCACCCGCAGCAGCGCCGGTGACCACTGCGCGACGAAATCGGCGAACTCCGCATCGCTGCCCCCGCTCACGACACCCTCCGGCCCGGCACCCGGGCGGGTGCGCCTCCACCCCTAGACACGCTCCGCCGCATGCCCGAGGTTGAGAGCGGCCCGGAGAATCTCGGGAACGTCACGGACCGGCGCTGCGGATCCGGTCGAGGATCGCGTCGACGAGCGCGGTCTGCCGCTCCGCCGGGGCGCTGTGCGGGTACAGCGCCGCCTGGATGCTCAGCCCGTCGTTGAGGACGTGCAGCTCGTGCACGACCGCGTCGACGTCGACCTCCGGCCGCAGCTCGCCCTGGTGCTGCGCCTGCTCCAGCCGGACCCGCAGCCGCCCGCGGAACCCCTCGACCTCGCCGGCGTACACGTCGACCAGCCGGGGATCGCCGACCGCCTGCCCCCAGAAGCTCGCCTCGACGACGGCGAGGAACCGGCGCCGCTCGTCCAGCGGCAGGCACTCGAGCATGTACTGGCGGACCGACGCCAGCCCGGTCAGCTCCGGATCCATCCGCGCGTGCACCTCGGCGTGCGCGGCCAGCATCGCCGAGGCCATGAGCTCGGCCTTGTCGGCGAAGTAGTGCGCGAGGACCCCGCTGGAGCAGCCGGCCTCGCGGGCGATCCCGCGGGTCGTCGCGTTGGCGATGCCCTCCCGCGCGATCACCCGCCAGGTGGCCTCGATGAGCGACCGGCGGCGCTCGTCGTGGTCGACGATCTTCGGCACGTCTGCTCCCGCTGGACGACGACGCTCAGGACAGCGCCGGCCACCGGTCCACGAGCCCGAGGCGCTGCTCGAGCACGTGCGCGACCTGGAGGACGTCGATGTCCTGGTTCCGCCGGCCGACGATCTGCACGCCGACCGGGAGGCCCGCCTCGGTCCAGCCGCAGGGGATCGAGATGGCCGGCTGCCCGGTCAGGTTGAAGGGGTTCAGCGCGTAGGAGCGGCCGCGTGAGCCCAGCCGCACGCCGTCGATCTCCTGCGGCCCGGGGCCGGGCTCGGCGGACCAGGCCTCGAGCGGCATCGCGGGCGTGACGAGGAAGTCGATCTCCTCGAAGAGGGTGCGGGCGGCGTCGTAGAGGCGGCCGCGCTGCGCCTCGGCGGCCTTGAGGTCGACCGCCGACAGCGAGCGGCCGTACTCGATCAGCCGCCGCAGGTCCTCCTCGACCCACTCCGGCTGCCGGTCGGCGAACGGGCCGACGCCCACGGCGAGGCCGCTGCTGTAGATGACCCGGTGGAAGCGGCTCGGATCCTCCCAGCCCGGCGCCTTCTCCTCGATCGAGCACCCGAGCTGCTCCAGCACGGACACCGCCTCGGCCACGATCTGCGCCACCTCGGCGCTCACCGCGCCGTAGCCGAGGTCGGCGCTCCAGCGGACCTTCCGGCCGGCGAGCGGCCGGTCGGACTCCGGCAGCGGCACGAACTCCCCCATGTCGCTGGGAAGGGAGAGCGGGTCGCGGTCGTCGTTCCCCGCCATCACCGACGTCATGAGCGCGGCGTCGGCCACCGTCCGGGTCAGCGGGCCGACGTGCGTGCGGTGCGCCCAGTACTCGCGGATCGGGTGCACCGGGATCCGCCCGAACGACGGCTTGAAGCCGACGACGCCGCACAGCGCCGCGGGGATGCGGATCGAGCCCGCGCCGTCCGATCCCTGCGCCAGCGGACCCAGCCCCGCCGCCACCGCGGCCGCGGCCCCGCCGGAGGAGGCACCGGTGGTCCGCGAGGTGTCCCACGGGTTCACCGTCGTCTCGGCGACCTGGTTGTCGGCCATGTCCTTCCACCCGAAGGCCGGGGTGTTGGTCTTGCCGAGCAGGACGCCGCCGCTGGAGCGGAGCCGGCCCGCGACGACGCTGTCGGTGTCGGGGACGTCGTCGGCGAAGAACCTCGAGCCCTGCGTGGTGCGGATCCCGGCGGTGTTCTCCAGGTCCTTGATCGAGTACGGGATCCCGTCCATGGCGCTGATCCGCTCGCCCCGGGCGGCCCGCTCGGTGGCGGCGGCCGCCTCGGTCCGCGCGAGCTCCTCGGTGACGGTGACGGTGACGAAGGCGTGGACCTGCGGCTCGACGGCGGCCATCCGGTCGAGCACCGCGTCGAGGATCTCGGTCGGCGAGACCTCCTTCGCCTCGATCATCCGGTCGAGCTCCGTCGCCGGCGTCGCCCACAGCTGGTCGCTCACGTGCGCTCCTGTCGTCGTATCGGGTCGGCTGGGGTGGGACAGCTCAGTCAGCGGGACGCAGCAGGGTCAGCCGGCCCGCGGCCGCGATCGTCGTCCAGTCGTAGCGCATCGGAACCGTCTCGCCGGCCGCCCAGAGCGCGTGCTGGTCCAGGTGGTGCGGGCTGTCCGGGTCGCCGGACGCCCCGGTGACGACGACCCAGGAGCTGTTGTCCCAGGCCCCGACGTCGAAGACGTAGCGCGCCACCGCCCCGTAGACCGCCCGCGTGCCCGCCGAGGCGTAGCAGCCGTTGGCGAGGACGGTGTCGTTGTCGCCGCCCACGTGCGCGCCGGGCGCGTTCAGCCGGCCCGTCTCGGCGGGGAACGCGGCGGTCAGCGGGTGCTGGAAGGCGACCTGGTGCCGGTCGGCCCACGGGGCGCCGTCCACCACGTCCGCCGCGCGGTGCAGCGCCTCGACCGCGGCCTGCGCCCACGTCCAGCCGTCCAGCAGGGAGGTGTCATCGGCCCGGACGAGCCCGGGCAGTGCCCACCAGAGCTGGTTCGTGGCGTCGACGCCGGGCTGCATCGGGACGACGAGCGGGTCGCTGCCCGCCGCGGCCAGCCCCGACCGCTCGGTCAGCACCCCGGCCAGCGCCCAGCGGAAGGACGTGTACGCCGCGGCGGCGACCGAGTCCGCGCCCATCTGCGCGTCCCATCCCACGACGACGTCGCGCAGCTCCGCGCACCACGGGTCCGGCACGTCGGTCGCCGAGAGCAGCCGCTGGAACACCGGCGCGCCGAGGCTCCGCACGTCGGAGGAGATGGCCCGCATGTCCTCCGTCGTGGCGTCGGGAAGCTCCGACAGCCGGTCCTCCACGCGACGGACGCGGTGGGAGGGATGGCAGTCGGTCATCAGGTAGTCGCCGTCGCCCGCGTCCGCGACCACCCGGTTGTTCGCCGTGGCGAGGTAGCCGCGGGCCGGGTCGGAGGTCCGCGGCATCGCGTCGAACGGGAGCATTCCGTCCCAGTCGTGCTCCCCCGTCCAGCCGGGCACCGGCAGCCAGCCGTTGAGCCGGGGACGGCGGGGGACGACGGCGCGGACGAGGTGCCCGATGCTGCCTGCGGTGTCGGCGGCCACGAGGTTGTGGTCGATCAACCCCCAGCCCTCGCAGGCGTCGAACAGCTCGGCGGACGTCCGCGCCCGGAGCATCGGCAGCAGGCAGTCGAACGACCGGTCGGTCTCGGCGAACTGCATCGACCGCAGGGTGAGTGCGGCGCCCTGCCTCGGGTCACCGGCGACGACCGGGCCGTGGTGGGTCTCGACGACCTCGACGTCGACCGGGTCGGCGCCGGCCACGAGGACCCGCTCGGTGCGGACGCTCGTGGGCCGCCACCCGTCCTCGAACCGGTAGCGGGCGGCGTCGGGCGAGAACAGGTCGACGTACAGGTCGTGGATGTCGGCGAAGGCGTGCGTCACCGACCAGGCCACGGAGCCGTTGTGCGCGAAGTGGGGGAAGCCCGGCACGCCCGGGACGGTCAGGCCGATGGCGTCGAACGCGTCGCAGGCGAGGTGCGCCTGGGTGTACATCCCCGGCATCTCGAACGCGCGGTGCGGATCACCGGCGAGCAGCGGCCGGCCCGAGGCGGTGCGTGCCCCGGACACCGCCCAGTTGTTGCTGCCGCCCCCGGTGGCGTCCGCGTCGGCGAGCGCGGCCATCGCCTCGAGGGCCGGGGCCAGGGATTCCAGCGTGGCGACCCAGCGCTCGGCGTCGGCGCCGGGCGGAATGGCGAGGCGGTCCGAGCCGCCGTCGTCGTACCGGAGCAGGCCGACCCGGTCGGGGCCGATGGCCCGCACCGCCGCGGCCCGCCAGAGCTTGAACCAGACCGAGCCCATGAGGTAGCCCCGCTGCCGCATCGCCGCGATGCTGTGCCACGGCTCCCAGGCCTCGGGCTCGACGCCGAGCAGCCCGTACTCCATCGGCAGCCGGTCCAGGCCCGCGAGGTGGGCGTTCACCCCGGCCGCGTAGGCGTCGAGCATCCGACGGGTCTCGTCGTTCGCGACGGCGAGGTCGCGCCGGCAGGCCGCGACCACCCCGAGCCTGCGGGCGAGGGTGTCGGCGGGCACGCCCGCGGGCCCCACCCACTCGGCCCAGCGGCCCTCCATCTTGCGGCGGGCGGCGTCCATCTGGAACAGCCGGTCCTGCGCGTGCACGTACCCCTGGGCGAAGAAGGCGTCGTCGGCCGACCGGGCCCGGACGTGCGGGATGCCCCACTCGTCCCGGTGGATCTCGACGTCGTCGGACAGGCCGGCCAGGTGGACCGTGCTGGTCATGACTGCTCCACTCGTCCGGGCCGGCGGTCGTCGAGGAAGGCCAGCGTCGAGTCCAGGTCCCGGAGGCCCGCATCGGAACCCAGGCCGCCGGCGGTGAGCGTGCCCGCGGCGATGCCCAGCCAGGCCGCCTCCTCCAGCGGCCGGCCGAGCGTCAGCCCCCGGATCACCCCGGCGCAGAAGGCGTCGCCGCAGCCGGTGGAGTCGACGACGTCCCCAGGGATGGCCGGCAACGCGAACTCGCCCTCCGCGCTCACGCCCAGGCACCCCTCGGCGTCCATCTTCACGATCACGGCCCGCGCACCCAGGTCCAGCAGCGCCCGGGCGCCGTCGCGGGGCGAGGACAGGCCGGTCAGCCGGGCGACCTCGTCGCGGTTGGGCATGAAGACGTCGACGTGCGGGAGCGAGGCGGCGAAGGTGGCGAGCGCGTCGGTGCGCTTGACGCCCAGGCAGTCGGCCGTGGTGATCGCGCCGTGCGACCGGGCGAAGGCCAGCAGCTCCCGGGAGACCTCCCCGTCGAGCCCCGGCAGCGCCGAGACCCCGCCGTAGTGCAGGACGTCGACGTCGGCGAGCGCGTCCCAGGGCAGGTCGTCCCGCCCGAGCGCGGCGTTCGCGCCCCGCACGTGCCAGGCGGGACGGACGCCGGCGCTGCTGATCGGGAGCATCGTGGCCGAGGTCGGCAGCTCCGGCTTCACCACCAGGCCGCTCGCGTCGACGCCCTCCTGGTCCAGCAGGGTGCGCACGAAGGCGCCCACGTTGTCCGCCCCCACGGCGCCGACGGCGAGCACGTCGGCGCCCAGCCGGGCGAGGTCGACCGCCGTCCCCCCGGCCGTGCCGGCCACCGTCATCCGGATCTCGTCGACGATGACGGCCGTCTGGGTGGTGGGCAGCACGTCGATCGCCCGGCCCAGGACGTCGAGGATGTAGACGCCGACGCAGGCGATGCGCGGACGCGGGGCGCCGGTCACTTGATCGCCAGGGCGTTCGCCGGGGAGCCGATGCCGCCGGCCACGTGCAGCGGCGCGCTGGTGAGCAGGAACTCGTACCGCCCGTCCTCGGCGCAGTCCGCCGCGAGGGCGTCCAGCTCCCACAGCTCGCCGATCGCCAGCCCGAACTGCCCGATGAGGACGTTGTGCAGGAAGCCGAAGGGCGCCGCCTCGGGGCGCGGGTCCGGCGGCCACACCTCGAGCGCCGGCGCGTCGCTGACGAACGCGGCGGCACCGCTGTCCCAGACGTAGCGGGCCATCGCCTCGGTGTGCTCGACGCCGGCCGCGGTCAGCCGGCCGCGGGCCATCGCCTGCCGCGCCCGCTCGTCCTGCTGCCGGTACCAGCCCACGAAGCCGGTGCGCACCAGCACGACGTCACCGGGCCGGAACTCCAGCCCGGCCTGCGTGCGCGCCAGCTCGAGGTCGTCCACCGTCAGGGCCGTGCTGGACCCCGGATCGAGCGGCCGGCCCGCCGCCTCGAGCGCGCGGGCGACGTCGAGGAGGACGCCCCGGCCGGCGATGCCGCGTCGCGCCCACACGTCGATGCCGTTGCGGCCCTCGCGCGCGACGTCGTCGGCCGAGACGCCCTGGTAGAAGACGTCGGGCCGGTACGCCACGTGCGAGAGCGCGTCCCACTGGCTGGAGGCCTGCGGGTAGTAGTTGTCGTACACGTCGTCGAAGCCGGTGCCCCCTGGGCTGGGCAGCCGGGTGTGGCGGATCGCGCCGCGGCCGTACAGCGGCGGGTCGAACAGGTCCTGCGGTGCGTTCAGCGGGAAGACGGCGCCGCTCACGACGGACTGCGCGGCCGCGGCGACCGCGGCCGGCGACTGGAGGTTCATCCGGCCGACGGTGTCGCCCGCGCCGAAGACGCCCCAGCCCACCGGCGCACCGGCCTCGTCGCGCGGCAGCTCGTCGTACGGGGGGATCCCGCCGCTCATCGCGTCGTCCCCACGGCCGCGCCGTACCGGCGGCGGGCGGACTCCGAGGCGACCTGGCCGAGCTCCTCGTCGGTCAGGATGCGCGGGGTGCCGAACCCGGACGCGGCGAGGTGCACGTCGGCCAGCCACTCGACCAGCTGGGCCCGTTCGTAGGCGTCGGCCAGGTCCCTGCCGTAGGTGATCGCCCCGTGGTTCTGGAGCAGCACCGCCGTCCGTCCCTCCAGTCCCGCCACCGCCGCCCGGGCCAGCTCGTCGGAGCCGAACCGCTCGTAGGGCGCGACGCGGATCGTCGGGCCGCCTCCGGCCCGCAGGATCGAGTAGTGGACCGCCGGCAACTCGTCCACCACGGTCGACGCCGCCACGGCCCGCGGTGAGTGGGTGTGCACGACCGCCCCTGCGTTCGTGGTCCGGTAGACCGACAGGTGCATGGGCGTCTCCGAGGAGACCCGGCCCTCGCCCCCGACGTGCTCGCCGTCCAAGGTCACGAAGCAGATCGACTCGACCGTGACCTCGTCGTAGCGGATCTGCGACGGCGTGATCGCGACGACGTCGTCGAGCCGCACGCTGAGGTTCCCGGCCGGGCCGACCGCGAGGCCATCGGGGTTCATCCGCCGCCCGTACCGGACCAGGCTCTCCGCGGCCGCGCGCCGGCGGGGGTCGGTGAGCACGTCAGCCCTGACGCGCGAGGCGGGCGAGCTCGGCGAACGCGTCGTCGGTCCGCTCGAGGGCCAGGTCGATGTCGTCGCTGGTGTGGGCGGCGCTGAGGAACCAGTTGTGCACCGGGTGCAGGTACACCCCGCGCTTCACGGCCTCGTTGGTCCACGTCCGCGCCAGCGTCGACCCGGCGTCGTCGTCCGCGAAGCGCAGCAGCGGCATCTGGACCGGGCCGGTCTGGGTCGTGACGAAGCCGTGGGCGGCCGACTGGGCGGCCAGCCCGTCGCGGAGCCGCTGCCCCGAGGCGGCCATGCGGGCCAGCGCGTCGGTGTCCCGCAGCTGGGTGAGCGTGGCCATCGACGCCGCCATGGACACCGCCGAGTACCAGAAGGAGCCGGTGACGTAGATGCTCGAGGCCGCCGAGCGCAGCCCGTCCCGGCCGGTGATCGCGGCGAGCGAGTAGCCGTTCGCGATCGCCTTGGACCAGGCGGCGAGGTCGGGCTGGACCCCGAGCGGCTCCCAGCTGCCACCGAGGTCGAGGCGGAACCCGCAGCGGACGTCGTCCAGGATCATCACCGCGCCCGTCCGGTCGCAGACCGTCCGGATCGCGCGGGCGAACTCGACGGTCGCCATCTCCTGGTCGCGGGCGAGCTCCTGGCGCACCGGCGAGACGATGATGCCGGCGAGGTCGTCGCCGGCCTCGGCGACCGCGGCCTCCAGCGAGGCGACGTCGTTGTAGTCGAAGTAGCCCAGGTGCGCCCGGTCCTCGGGGAGCACGCCGCCCGGTCGGGGCGTGCACCACGGGATCGCGCCGTGGTACGCCCCGGTCGCGACGAGGACCTTCCGCCGGCCGGTGGAGGCCCGCGCGATGCTGACGCACGCGGTCGTGGCGTCGGTGCCGTTCTTGGCCAGCATCGCCCAGTCCGCGTGCGGGACCAGCTCGACCAGCAGCTCCGCGAGGTCGACCATCACCGGCGACGGGCCGTCGAGCAGGTCGCCGAGCTCGAGCTGGGCGCGGACCGCCGCCTCGACGACCGGGTCCTTGCGCCCCAGGACGATCGGGCCCCAGCCGCACATGAAGTCGAGGTACTCGTTGCCGTCGGCGTCCCACACGCGACTGCCCTCGCCGCGGGTCATGAACTGCGGATACGCCTCCGGCAGGCCCGCGGCGTTCATGTGGCCGTACATGCCGCCGGGGATCACCGACGCCGCGCGCGTGCGCAGGGCCGCGTCGGCCGTCCGCTGGACGAGGACCTGGGTCATCGCTTTTTTCTATCAGCCGTCCGATAAAAGCACCAGGCCCTCAGACGGCGACGGCGGCGCCGATGATCGCCCGGGCGTCCGACGCGCCGCGCGGCGGCCCGTCGACCGGGAGATCGATGAGGTGCGCGTGCCCGAAGCCGGCCGGGTCGGGCCGCACGACCTCGACCTCGTGGCCGCGCTCCTCGAGCCCCGACCGCCAGGAGGCCGGGGCGTGCGCCTCGATGCGGACGCGGTGCGCCTCGGGCCGCTCCCACACGTTGAAGCCCGTTCCGCCGTCGACGGCGAGCACCCACCGCGGCGCGCCGATCACCGCGGCCGGGTCGGCTCCGGTGCGCAGCAGGCGGGCGAGCAGCTGCAGGACGAGCTGGGTCTGCGAGTCCCCGCCCATCGTGCCGAGGACGGCGCGGAGCGAGCCGTCGGGCCGGGTGACCAGCGTCGGCGACAGCGTGTGCGGTGGCCGCCGGCCGGGCCGGTACTCGGCCGGGTGGCCGGGCTGCAGGCTGAAGCTGATCCCGCGGTTGTGCAGCAGGATGCCGGTGCCGGGCACCGCCACGTGGCAGCCGAACTCCTTGGCGTTGGACTGGATCAGGCTCACCGCCATGCCGTCGCGGTCGGCGACGGCCAGGTGGATCGTCCCGCCGTCGCGGTAGCTGTCCGCGAGCGGCAGCCGCCTACGCGGGTCGAGCATCGCCGCCCGGGCGTCCAGCCGGTCCGGCGCCAGCAGCGCCGGCCCGTCGGCGTCCTCGGAGAGCTGCTGCACCCGGTCGAACCCGGCCAGCCGGGCCGCCTCCACGGTGAGGTGGGCCCACGCGCCGTCCTCGGCGTCGGTGGGCAGCCCCGCGCGCTCGGCGATCCCGGCGCCGGCCAGCGCCACGTAGCCCGCGGAGTTCGGGGGCACGGTCCAGACCCGGTGACCCCAGACGTCCAGCGCCAGACCCGGCACCCAGTCGGCCAGGGAGGTGGTGAGGTCCTCGGGCAGGTACTCCCCCGCGCCGGCCTCCAGCAGTCGCTCGCCGAACTCCCCGCCGTAGAAGCCGTCGCGGCCCTCGGCGACGATCGCCCGCAGCATCCGGGCCGGCCCGGGCCGGCGCAGGTGGTCACCCGCCTTCACCCCGGACAGCACCAGCTCGTCGCAGCCGGCCACCCCGGCCAGCCCGGGCAGCAGGAACGCCAGCAGCGGCGAGGTGGGGAACCCGGCCTCGGCCAGCTCGATCGCCGGCGCCAGCACGTCGGCCAGCGGCAGCCGGCCGAGGCGCGCGTGCAGGGTCAGCCAGCCGTCCACGCAGCCCGGCACCGGAGCGCTGCGGACGTCGCCCAGCACCGGCATGCTGCGGTGCCCCTCGGCGCGCAGCCGGTCCGGATCGGCCCCGCTGCCCGCGCGACCGGTGGCGTTCAGCACCAGCGGCTCCGCCGAACCGGTGCCCGGCCCGGCGATCAGCGCCATCAGGTCGCCACCCATCCCGCACATGTGCGGGGTGGTGACGGTGAGCGCCGCGCTCGTCGCGATCGCGGCGTCGACGGCGTTCCCGCCGGCGCGCAGGACGGCGACGCCGGCGTCGGAGGCCAGCCGGTCCACGCAGCAGACCAGGCCGTCGGGGCCCTCGACGGTCTCGGTCTCCCAGGTCATGTCGTGCCCCAGCTCATCGGGCCCTCGCCGACGGCGCCACCAGCGGCCACGGCCGCTCGCGCTCGAACAGCGCCGCGACCGAGAGCAGCAGCGCGTCGCTGTGCCGCGGCCCGACGATCTGCAGCCCGATCGGCATCCCGCGCGGCGAGAGCCCGGCCGGCACGCTGATCGCCGGCACGCCGGTGATGTTCATGCCCATCGTCAGCCGGCCGGTGTTGCCCGCGCCCTCGACGTCGACGTCGCCCACGCGCACCGGGGAGGGACCCTCCGCGGGGTAGGCGTCGTCGGGGTTGGTGGCGGCGAGCACCAGGTCCACCGACTCGAACAGGTCGGCGAAGGACTCGTTGAGCTGCTTGCGCAGCGGGTCGACGGCGGCCGCGTCGGCGATGGTGAACGTCTCGGAGCGGGCCATCAGCGCCGCCACCTCGTCGGTGAGCAGCTCGCGGATCTGCGGCCAGTAGGCGTGCATGCCGTGCCACATCGTGGGCAGCGACGCCCCGGACCACACCGCGGCCATGTCCGGCACGGTGAAGTCGACGTCGACCCGCCGCATGCCGGCCGCGGCGATGAGCGCGGCCGCGGCGTCCTCGATCCCGGCGACGACGTCGGGGTGCACGACCGCGCCGCCGAAGTCGGGCAGCACCGCGACCCGCAGCCCGGCCAGTTCGTGGCTGCCCAGCCCGGCCTCGAAGCCCTCGACCCGCGGCAGGCTGAACGGGTCGCGCGGGTGCGCCCCGTTCGCGACGTCCAGCCAGCGGGCGGTGTCGCGCACCGAGCGGGACAGGCAGCCGACGGTGGAGTGCAGCGGCTCGATCTGGGCCATCGGCGCGAACGGGATGGTGCGGAAGCTCGTCTTGATGCCGACCAGTCCGGTGTAGCCGGCCGGGATGCGGATGGAGCCGCCGCCGTCGGTCCCGGTGCCGATCGGCACCACGCCCCCGGCCACGGCGGCCGCCGTCCCGCCGCTGGAGCCGCCCGGCGTGCGCGCCGGGTCCCACGGGTTGCGGGTGGTGCCGTGCAGCAACGTGTGCGTGTAGCCGACGAGGCCGAACTCGCTGCTGGTCGTCTGCACCACGGGGATCGCGCCGCCGCGGTCGCGGATCCGCTCGACGTGCACGGTGGTGAACGGCCCGGTCGCCCCCTCCAGCAGCTTGCTGCCGCGCGGGAACGGCCAGCCCTCGACCGGCTCGAGCTCTTTGACCGCGAACGGCACCCCGCCGAAGGGCTTCGAGACGTCGGCCGTCCGCGCCGCGGCGAGGGCGTTCTCGGCGTCGACGTGGCAGATCGCGTTGAGGTCGCTGGCCTCGGCGGCGTCGAGCACCGCCTGCACCGCTTCGGCCGGGCTGAGCTCGCCGGCGCGGAACGCGTCGACCAGCGAGCAGGCGTCCTGCAGCCAGGGCTCGCTCACGAGGAGCTCCCCCCGGTCGGGCGCGCGGCGCCGTAGACGGCCGGCGCGGCATCCGAGGTGCCCCCGTCCCGGGCCACCTCGACCGCTTCGGCGAGGGCGACCAGGAACTCGTCGGCCACCTTCAGGTGGTACGGCGACACCATCAGGTGCAGGCCGCCGGGCTGCCGGTTCGGGAACCAGCCCCGGTCGGCCAGCGCCTCGGCCACGACGTCCATGTCCAGGACGTCGCTGCCGAACTGGAAGACGCACAGGTCCGGCGTGGAGGTGATGGTCAGCCCGTCGATCGCCTCGACCCCGGCCATCAGCCGGCGGGTGGCGTCGCGCACCTTCGCGGCCTGGCGCACGTAGCCCGCCTCGCCGAGGTGGCGCAGCGCCGCCCAGGCACCGGCGATCGGCGGGGCCGGACGCGTGCCGGCCGCCGTCGGCGACCCGTACAGCCCGCCGCCCCAGGCGCCGTCGTCGAACCACCACTGGGTCCGGTACTGCGCGACGTCGCGGTGCAGCAGCACGCTGGCGCCCTTGAACGCGTAGCCGTACTTGTGCAGGTCGGCGCTGATGCTCGTGACGCCCTCGACCCGGAAGTCCCACGGCGGCACCGGCTCCCCGAGCCGCTCCCAGAACGGCAGCATCATCCCGCCCAGGCAGGCGTCCACGTGGCAGAGCACGCCGGCCTCCAGCGCGATGGCCGCGACCTCGGTCACCGGGTCCATCACGCCGTACGGGTAGCAGGGCGCGCTGGCCACGACCATGGCGGTGTCCGGGCCCACGGCCGCGCGCATCGCCTCGACGTCCAGCCGGTAGCCCTCGTCCACCGACACCCGGATCTGGCGCATGTCGAGCAGGTGGCACGCCTTGGCGAACGCCGGGTGCGCGGTCACCGCGGTGACCAGCACCGGCTCGGCGATCCCCTTCTTGCGGGCCGTCTCGCGCGCGACCAGGACCGACATGAAGATCGACTCGGTGCCGCCGCTGGTGAGCCCACCCGCGCCGGGCGTGCCGTGCAGCAGGCCGGCGACCATGTCCGCCGTCTCCCGCTCCATCCGGGCCAGGCTCGGGAAGCGCACCGGGTTGAGCGCGTTCTCCGCCAGGTACTCGCGGCTGACGTCGGCGAGCAGCTCCTCGAGCTCCTCGTCGTCCGGGTGGAAGATCAGCCCGAAGATGCGGCCGTTGCGCCAGTCGGCGTCGTCGTGCCGGTTCGCCACCATCCGGGCGAGGACGGCCGGGCCGTCGGTCCCCTCGGCGGGCAGTTCGGCGGGTGCGGGCGGTGCGGTGGACACGGGGCCTCCCGGATGTGTCGGCGGTCACCTTCCGCCGTCCGGCGGGGACACTAGCGCCCGCCGTCGGTCGGTCCGCAGCCGCCGTTATGGTCGGCCGGTGAGGATCCTGGTGCTGGGCGGTACGTCGTTCGTCGGTCGCGCGATCGTCGAGGAGGCGCTCCGCCGGGGCGACGAGCTGACGCTGTTCAGCCGGGGCCGCACCGGTACCGACCTGTTCCCCGACGTCGCCCGCCTGGTCGGCGACCGGGCGAGCGGCGACTACGGCTCCCTCCAAGGCACCGACTGGGACGCCGTCGTCGACGTGAGCGGCTACGTCCCCCGGCACGTGGCGCAGGCCGCCGACGCGCTGGCCGGCTCGACCGGCCGGTACCTGTTCATCTCCACCGGGGCGGTCTACGACGGCAAGGCCGACGGTCCCCTCGACGAGTCCGCCCCCCGGCGCGAGCCGGAGCTCGGCACCGAGGAGGTCGACGGGCGCACCTACGGCCCGCTCAAGGTGGCCTGCGAGGACGAGGCGCTGGGCCGGTTCGGCGACCGCGCCACGCTGGTCCGCCCCGGCATCGTCGCCGGCCCGCACGACCAGACCGACCGGTTCACCTGGTGGGCCCGCCGGGCCGCCCGCGGCGGCACGATCCCCCTGCCCGGACGGCCGGACCAGCCGGTGCAGGTCGTGGACAGCCGCGACCTGGCGAACCTGGTCGTCACGCTCCTGCACGACGACCGCGCGGGCACGTACAACGCCGCCGGCCCGGCCGAGCCGGTGACGCTGAGGGGCCTCGTCGAGGCCTGCGCCCGCGGCACCGGCGCGACCGTCGACGTCGTCCCGGTCGACCCCGCGCTGGGCGGCGGAGCGGTCCCGCTCGTGCTGGCCGACCCGCGGTTCGACGTCGGCATGCGCCGGAACGCCGACCTGGCCCGCACGGTGGGGCTCACCTCCACCCCCCTGGAGCAGACGGCGGCCGACGTCGTCGCCTGGGACCGGGAGCGCGGCGAGCCCCCGCTGGCCGTGGACCTGCCGGCCGACCGCGAGGCGGCGCTGCTGGCGGCCGCCGGCGCGGCCGGGAGCTGATGCGGATCCCTCCGGGGCCGATGCCCGTGGCCGGTGGCACCGCCGAGTTGCTGGGTGACGCCGACCGCGACGGCTCGTGGGTGCTCATGGTGGACGGCACCCCGCAGTCGCACGTCGACCTCGAGGACCCGACCCACCTCGAGTTCGAGTACGTCCGCCGGATGGGCCACGTGCTCGACCTCGCCGCCCCGGCCGGTGCGGCGCTGGACGTCGTGCACCTGGGCGGGGGCGCGCTCACCCTGCCCCGGTACGTGGCGACGAGCCGGGCGGGCTCCCGCCAGCGGGTGGTGGAGATCGACCAGGCGCTCACCGACCTGGTCCGCGAGTACCTGCCCCTGCCGCGCAATGCCCGCGTGCGGGTCCGCGCCGAGGACGCCCGCACCGCACTCACCCTGCTGCACCCGGCCAGCGCCGACGTCGTCGTCACCGACGTGTTCGCCGGCGCGCGGACCCCGGCCCACCTGACCACGGTCGAGTTCGCCCGGGAGGTCGCCCGCGTGCTGCGCCCCGGCGGGCTCTACGCCGCGAACGTCGCCGACGGCCCGCCGCTGCGGTTCGCGCGGGGCCAGGTCGCGACGCTGCGCTCGGTGTTCGCGCACGTCTGCCTGCTCGCCGAGCCGGGCACGATGCGCGGCCGCCGGTTCGGCAACCTGGTGGCCGTCGCCTCGGACGACGAACTGCCGCTGGCCGACCTCAGCCGGGCCTGCGCGCGCGACCCGATGCCCTCCCGGGTCGTGGACGGCGCCGACCTCGAGCGGTTCGTCGGGCGCACGCCGCCGGTGACCGACGCCGAGGCGCAGCCGTCGCCCGAGCCTCCGGCGGGCGTCTTCGGGCGCTGAGGGCTCAGCGCCCGGTCACCAGCTGTTGCCGCGGCTCAGGCCGCGCACGGCCGGGCGCACGTCGACCAGGTAGACGGTGGCGGCGATGACCGCCGGCAGCCCGAGGAAGCTCATCGCCCCGAACAGGTAGACGAAGACCGCCGCCAGGCCCGTGATGCCGGCCCACGCGGGCTTGCTCAGCTTGCCCATCGCGACGAAGTTCGGGGCCGGGCGGATCAGCGCGTCGACGAACGCCCACAGGGTGAGTACCTGCGCGGCCACGTAGAGGCCGCTGAAGAGCAGTCCGTCGAACTCCGCCATGGCCACGAGGGTACCCGGACGCGACAGGGCCCCGGAGCGCTCTCGCAGCTCCGGGGCCCTGGTTCGTGGGGTGGTGCGTCAGCCGTTGCGCTTGGCCGGCACAGCCGCCGGGTCGGTCCGCTTCGCGGTCCGGGCCCGGGTGACGCGCGCCGAGGTGGCCTTGGTGGCCGAGGTACCGGCGGCGGCACTGCTCTTCTTACCGGTCGTCTTGCGGGCGGGCTTCGGCGCCTCGACGGCGTCCTCGAGCTCGCTCTTCGTGACCTCGGCGGTCTTCTCGACCGACGACTCGGCCTTCGCGGCGACCTTCGTCGCCTTGGCGGCGGTCTTCTGCGCGACCGAGGTGACCTCGTTGGAGGCGTCGGCGACGGCCTCGGCGGTCTCCTCGAGGATGTCCTCGAGCGCGTCCTCGACCGTGTCGACGGCCCGCTCGGCGCGACGCACGACCCGGCGGAAGCCGGGCTGGCGGCGCAGCTCCTCGACGACCTCGGCGCCGCGCTCGGCCAGCGTGCCGACGGTCGCGGTCGCCTGGGTGCGGGCGGTGTCGACCAGGCCGGCGACGGTGCTGCGCAGGGCGTCGGGGCGGACGGCGTCGGCCAGCTGGTGCGCCGTGGTGCGCGCGCTGCCGGCGGCCTCGTTGGCCCGAGCACGCGCGGTGTCGGCGGCCTCGGTGGCCCGGGTGCGGGCTTCGCGGACGGCGAGGTCGGCCTGGACCTGCGCCTCGCCCGGCAGGGCCAGCACGGAGGAGGTGGCCTTCGAGCGGAACTGGTCGAGGACGGTGCGGGCGCTCTGGACGGCCAGGTCACCGGCGCCGACGACGGCGAGGATGGGGGTGCGGGCCTGCTCGGCCAGCGAGCGGCCCTGGGCCACAGCGAGCTCGCCGTACTGCTTCACGGTCTGGGTGGGGGTCATGCCGACTCCTTGGAAGGGTGGGAGGGGTTCTCGGGTGCGGCCTGGGGAGCGGCCGAGGACGCCGTGCTGACGCCGTGCTCGCGGACGTAGGTCTCGTAGAGCTCCAGCAGCACGGCCTTGTGCCGTTCGGACAGCGCCTCGTCCGACCGGATCGCCGCCACGGTGTCCGGGTTGCCGGACCGCCGGTCGAGGATCCCCGCCTGCTCGTAGAGCGACTCGGCCGAGATCTTCAGGCCCCGGGCGATCGACGCGAGGATCTCCGCTGACGGCTTGCGGAGGCCCCGCTCCACCTGGGACAGGTAGGGGTTGCTGACGCCGGCGGTGCGGGCCAGCTCCCTCAGGGACACCTGGGCGGCACTGCGCTGCTCGCGGATGTAGTTGCCCACCTGCGAACCGACGGCGGTGACGTTGCTCGCCGAGGCGTTCGTGGCCTCGGCGACGGACTCGGCCACGGTGCCGGCGACCCGGTCCACCGTCGAGCGGACCGTGCTCACCTGCTCGCGGACGAACTCTCCCGGTGTCTGCACGTGTCCGAGACTAGCCCGGAGTGCTAGCTCCTGCAAGCAGATGAGCTAGCACTCGGCTGTCTGCCGCGTCACACCCGGAATCGCAGTTCAGCCCGCCAGCGCCGGCGCCGCGCGCACGGCACCCACGATCCCCTCGCCTCCGGACAGCGGGAGCTGCAACCACGGCGCGAGCACGTCGGCCAGCACCCCGAGCCGGAGCAGGCCCGCGGTCAGCGCGGGCATCCGCCCGCGGTCGCCGCCGTCGTCGAGCTTGAGCGCCACCGCGCCCGCCCCGGGCAGCGCGGCGACGTGCACGCCGTCGGCGCCGCCCTTGACCAGCAGGCCGGGGACGGCGCGCATCAGGTCGGTGTCCTCGCGGCCGGTGCCCGCCACGAACCAGGGCTGGGCGCGCATGGCGTCGGCGACCGCGCGCTCCGGGGAGCCGGCGTCGGCCTGCACCAGGGAGAGGACACCGCGGGCCAGGCCGGTCGGCGAGAGCGCGTGCTGCGGCGCACCGCAGCCGTCGACGACGACGGCCGTCACCGGCTCACCCGCCGCCTCGCCCAGCCGCGCGTCGATCGCCTGCTGCAGCGGGTGCGCGCGGTCGAGGTAGCCCTCGACCGGCCAGCCGGCCGCCACGCACGCGGCGAGCATCGCCGCGTGCTTGCCCGAGCAGTTCATCACCAGCCGGTCGGGCGCGCGGCCCTCGACCAGCCAGGCCGCCCGCGTCGCCTCGTGCGAGGGCAGCGCCGGCGGGCAGCCCAGGTGCTCGGGCCCGAGCCCGGCGGCGGCGAGGATCGCCGCCGCGAGCTCCCGGTGCCCGTCCTCGCCGTTGTGCGAGCCGGCCCCGATCGCCAGCTCGGCCTCGTCGCGCGGCGCCCAGCCGGCGGCGAGCAGCGCCGTCGCCTGCACGGGCTTGTTCGACGAGCGCGGCAGCATCGGCCGGTCCACGGCGCCCGCGCCGAAGCGCACGTCCCCGTCCGCGCCGAGCACGACCAGGGAGCCGCGGTGCACCGACTCGAGGAACCCGGACCGCTCGACCTCGACCAGCACCGGGTTCCCTGGCCAGGAACGGTCGTCGTCGTTCAGTGCCGGCCCTCGTCGGCCAGCAGCGCCGCGACGTCGGCCTCGCCGTCGCGGTAGCGGCGACCCAGCTCCCCGGCGAGCGCATCCATGACCTGCTGGACGCCGCGCCGCCGCTCGGAGAGGCCGACCTCGGCCTCGGCGAGCGCGCGGGCGCCCTGCTCGAGCTTGGCGTCGGGGAGGTCGGTGATCGAGGAGAGGTCGACCCCGGGGGTCAGCGCGTTCACCCAGGACTCGTACTCGTCGGGGTTGGCCGGCTGCACCGTCTGGTGGCGCCCGAGACCGTGCGCCGGGCCGCGGCCCTTCTCGGACAGGATCTCCGGGAGCAGCTCGACCAGCGACCGGCCGTCGTGCTCGGCCCGGCGCTGCACCTCGCGGCGCACGATGTCCAGCCGGCCCTGCAGCAGCCGCCGCGTGTAGGAGAGGTTGACCTCCTCCTGCTCGGCCTGGCGGCGCAGCGAGCGCACCTCGGTCATCGACCGCCGGGTCGCGTCCTCGAGGAACGCGGGGTCCAGCAGCGCGTCGACGGCGGCGCCCCCCGCGGGACTGGTCTTGGTGCTCACGTGTTCTCCTCGCTGGCGCTCGTCGCCGACGTTCGCCGGGCTGCTGTGCTCTCGGGTGAGCTCGCGAGCTCGCTCACTGCGGCCTCCATCGGTCGTCTTCTCGTCACGCACGCGGCATGGTCGCAGACCGGACGGCTCGGATGCGGTCGCGCGCCGCCGCCCGGGTGTCGTCGACCTCCGCGGGGGCGTCGTCCGGATCGATCGCGGCGACCGATCCGCCCACGGTCAGCGCGGCGTCGGGAGCGACCGACTGCTTCACCAGCGCCAGCGCGATCACGCCGAGCTCGTGGTGCCGCACGACCGTGCCGACCCGGCCCACCTCGCGGGCGCCGGCGAGCACCGGGGCGCCGGGCTCGGTGAGGTCCTCGCTGACGCCGTCCAGGTGCAGCAGCACCAGCCGGCGCGGCGGCCGACCCAGGTTGTGCACCCGGGCGACGGTCTCCTGCCCGCGGTAGCAGCCCTTGTCCAGGTGCACCGCGCTGGTCAGCCACTCCAGCTCGTTGGGGATGGTGCGGTGGTCGCTGTCGGCGCCCAGCCGCGGCCGGCGGGCCTCCACGCGCAGCGCCTCGTAGGCCTGCACCCCCGCGAGCCGGGCCCCGGCGGTCAGCAGCCGGTCGGCGACGGCGTCGACCGAGCCGCGCGGCACGACCAGGTCCACGACGACGGCGCTGCCGTCGCCGATCGGGCGCATCCGGCGGGCGAACCCGCCGTCGGCCAGCGGCTCCACCGCGTACTCGACGGCGGGCGCGGGCAGGCCGGCGGCGCCCAGCACGTCGAGCGCGCTCGGCCCCACCAGCGAGAGGACGGCCCACTGCGCCGTCACCAGCTCCGGCTCGACGCGGAGCATGAAGCGCATCTTCTGCAGGAAGGCGTGCAGTGCGACACCCGTGCCGGGCTCGACGTCGGCCCAGGTGGTGCCGCCGAGCTCGGCGATCACCAGGTGGTGCTCGACGTGCCCCTGCGGGGAGAGGACCAGCGCCTCGCTGCCGGTGGCGTCGGCCAGCCGGTCGAGGTGCTGGCTGGTGAGGCTGTGCAGCCAGGAGAGCCGGTCGGCGCCGGGGACGACGAGCACGTCCCGGTCGCTGCGGTCCACCAGCCCGGCGCCCTCGGCGAGCAGCCGCTGCTCGCGCAGCGGGTCCCCGTAGTGGGCGGCCACCGCGACGGCGGCGTCCACCGGCTTCTCGACGGCGACGGCGCCCGGGCGGGACAGCAGGGTGGAACTCATGGGGTCTCCGATGCTCGTTCGCGGCATGCGCGGCACGTCCCGGACAGGGCGACGTGCCCCACGTCCACGGTGAAACCCAGATCGGCGGCCAGACGTTCCGCCGCGCTGTCCAGCAGGTCGGGGGCGACCGAGGAGATCTCGCCGCAGGAGGCGCACACCACGTGCAGGTGGGCGTGCTCGGAGGCGTGGTAGATCGGCGCCCCCTTGCCCAGGTGGGTGTGCCACACCAGGCCCAGCCGCTCGAGCAGCTCCAGGTTGCGGTAGACCGTGGAGGCGTCCGGCGCGGGGGACCCGGGCCCGGCCTCCTCGCGCAGCCACGCCCCGATCGCCTCGGGCGTCGCGTGCTCCAGAGCCTCCACGGCCGCCAGCACGCGGCGGCGCTGGGCCGTCAGGCGCAGCCCGCGGGACCGCAGCCGCTCGGCCAGCGGTGCCGCGTCGCCGGCGGTGCGGCCCGCGCTGCCACCCTCGACCGCATGGCCCTCGTGCTCCATGGCGCGACCCTATGCCCGGCGTCGGGCACCCTGGGCCCGTGACCGAGCTTGCGAGGTCACGCGAGGACACTGCACCCAGGGCACGTGCCCGACGAGCGTCAGCGAGGAGGGTCCGTGACCGATCTGCGCAGCGTGGCCGTCTGGCGGAACGGAGCCGCCGTCGCCGTCCCCGCCGACGAGGCCGTGGTGACCGCCTGGGACCAGGGCCTGGTCCGCGGCGACGGCGCCTTCGAGTCGGTGGCGGTGCTCGACGGCGGCACCCCGCACCTGCCGGCGCACCTGGCCCGGCTGACCCGGTCGGCCGCGCTGCTGGAGATCCCCCACCCGGGCGACGACGCCTGGCGCGCCCTCGTCGGGGCGGTGCTGGCGGGCTGGCCGGTGGACACCGAGGGCGTGATCCGGCTGCTGCTCACCCGGGGGCCGGGAGACGACGCACCGCCGACCGCGCTCGCCCTGCTGGCACCCGTGCCCGCCGAGACCGTCCGACAGCGCACCACGGGCGTCTCGGTGATCAGCCTCTCCCTCGGCGTCCCGGCGGACTTCCGCGCGCGGGCGCCGTGGCTGCTGGGCGGCGCGAAGACGCTCTCCTACGCGGTGAACATGGCCGCCTACCGGCACGCGCACTCCCTCGGCGCGGACGACGTCGTCCTCACCTCGCTCGAGGGCGAACTGCTCGAGGGGCCGACGTCGACGGTGGCGTGGGCGGCCGGCGGCACGCTGCACACCCCGCCGACCGAGACCGGCATCCTGCCCGGTACCACCGTCGCCCGGCTGTTCGAGCGCGCATCGGCCGAGGGCTGGCCGACGGCGCGGACGCGGGCCACCGTCGACGACCTGCACGCCGCCGACGCCGTCTGGCTGCTGTCCGGGGTGCGCGGGGCCGCGCCGGTGCACACGCTCGACGGCGTGCGCCGCGGTGACGCGGGCCTGACGTCGCGCGTGCGGGAGCTCCTCGCCCGGTAACCTGTCTCCCGGTGCGCCGGGAAGTCTGGTCGGCAACGTCCTTCTCGACCCTTCCCCCGGAGCCGCCCCCGTGAGCACCTCGTCCTCCCCCCGCCTCCTCGGCCGCGGCTCGTGGCCCGAGGCGCAACGGATCGCCTCGGTGCTCCGGCGCGAGACCGTCGGCGGCGCCCTGCTGCTCGTCGGTGCCGCGATCGCGCTCGTCTGGGCCAACTCCCCGTGGGCGGAGAGCTACGAGTCGCTGCGGGACACCCGCGTCGGCCCGTCGGCGCTGCACCTGGACCTGACGCTCGGCACGTGGGCGGCCGACGGCCTGCTGGCGATCTTCTTCTTCGTGGCCGGCCTGGAGCTCAAGCGCGAGTTCGTCGCCGGCGACCTGCGCGAACCGCGGCGCGCGGCGCTGCCGATCGCCGCGGCCGTGGGCGGCATGGCGGTGCCCGCGCTGATCTTCGTGCTGTTCAACCTGGGCGGGACCGACGGCGCGCTGCGCGGCTGGGCCATCCCGTCGGCCACCGACATCGCCTTCGCCCTGGCCGTCCTCGCGGTGATCAGCACTCACCTGCCGACGGCGCTGCGCACCTTCCTGCTCACCCTCGCCGTCGTCGACGACCTGCTGGCGATCGTCGTCATCGCGATCTTCTACACCGCGGCGCTGGACGTCCCGGCCCTGCTGCTCTCCCTGCTGCCGCTGGCCGTCTTCGGCTTCCTCGTGCAGAAGCGGATCCGCTCCTGGTGGCTGCTGCTGCCGCTGGCCGCGCTCACCTGGGTGCTGATGCACGAGTCCGGCGTGCACGCCACCGTCGCCGGCGTGCTGCTGGCCTTCACCGTGCCCGTCGTCCGCAGCGCGGCGGCCGGCGGACCGGACGCGGGCCCCGGGCTCGCCGAGCACTTCGAGCACCGGCTCCGGCCGCTCTCGGCCGGGTTCGCCGTGCCCGTCTTCGCGTTCTTCTCCGCGGGCGTGGCGTTCGGCGGCATCTCGGGACTGGGCGAGTCGCTGGGCGACAGCATCGCCATCGGCATCATGGTGGGCCTGGTCGCCGGAAAGGCGATCGGCATCACCGGAGCCACCTGGCTGGTCTCGCGGTTCACCCGCGCGCAGCTCGACGAGAACCTGAGCTGGACCGACGTCGTGGGGCTCGCCCTGCTCGGCGGGATGGGGTTCACCGTCTCGCTGCTGATCACCGAGCTCGCCTACGTCGACGACCCCGAGAGCTTCGACCACGCCAAGGTCGGCATCCTGCTCGGCACCGTGATCGCCGCCGCGCTGGCCGCGGTCATCCTGCGACTGCGCAACCGCCAGTACCGGGAGATCGCCGCCCAGGAGCGGGTCGACGTCGACGCCGACGGCATCCCCGACGTCTACGAGGCGCCCGAGAACATCGGGCCCGCGCGACCGGCCTGGCCGACGGTGGACGACGCGGCCGACCACGACCCCGGCCGGCGCTGGACGCCGCCCCCGGGGCGGCCCGGCGGGCCGTTCGCCGACAGCTGACTTTTTCGGTTGCCGACGCTCTCGGGCCGGACGTACCGTCGTCGTACACGAGAGAGGAGGTGGTCCGTAACTTTGCTGAGCTACAGGACTCGTGAGGTGGCTGTCCGCTAGCCGCCGTCCAGATGGGCCGCCCGTTCAGCGTCCGCGCTGAGCGACGGCAGATCGCCCGTCCGTCGTACGGCGGCGAGCGAGAACCGGACAGTCACCCGACCCCCGGGCCGCCGACCGTTGTCCAGTCGGCCCGCACGCAGCTCCCTCCGGGGAGCGCGGCGGAGCAGCCCGGGGGTTGTCCGTTCTCCGGGTAGGTTGCGCCCCATGGAGCTGGGCGGCCTGCCGGTCGAGACCGACGTCTGGCAGGGCGTGTGGATCTCCGTCGCCTGCCGCCTCGGCGCCCCCGGCACGGTCTCCGCCCTGCTCCCCGCCTTCGAGGCCCACGCGCGGGTCTTCCACCCGGCGGTCCGCTACGCCGGGGACGACGACATCGAGGTGCCCTGGGCCGAGGTCGCCGCGCACAACGGCACCCGAGCGCACCCGCTCATGCAGTGGCACACGATCACCGGCAGCTGGGACGCCCAGCCCCCCGAGCTCCAGGCCGCGGTGTGGGACGACGGCCCGGCCGAGGGGCATCTGCCGGTCGCCGTGGCCGCCCGCCTGGCCGCCGTCCTCGCCGGGCACACCGCCACTCCGCAGGACTGCCTGTTCGGGCGGTGGGACGGCTACGGCTTCGACCTGCCGGACCCCGACTCGCCCCCGCGGATGCCGCTGCGCGGCAACCACGACGTGGTGCTGGTCCGTGGCACCGTCGCCGACGCCGTCCGGAACCTCGCGCCCGAGCCGCACGAGCAGAGCGCCAACCTGTGGTGGCCGGCCGACCGCGCCTGGTGCGTGGTCACCGACATCGACCTGACCAGCACCTACGTCGGCGGCAGCGCCGCGTGCATCGCCGAGCTCCTGGCCACCCCGGGGATCGAGGCGCTCCCCGCCCGGCCGGAGGACTCGACCGCCTTCGCCGCAGACACCCTCAACCCGCTGCCCGGAGGGCGCTGAGCGCACCCGTTCTGCGGCATGCTGCGCGGCGTGCGCCTCGCTGCCGCCCGCGCTCTCGCCGCGCTCTGGACCCTGACCTGGCTGCTGCTCCCCGGCTTCGGGCTGATCGACCTCTCCGTCTCCTGGGACGAGGACTGGGCGGTCGTGCTCGAGGCGAGCTGGGGGATCACGATGACCGTGCTGGTCGGCGGCTCGTTCCTCGCCGTCGCCGTCCGGCCGCGCGGCGCGCGCGCCGCCTGGGCCACCCTCGGCGTCACGGGAGCCGGCTGGCTGGTGGCGGTGGCCGCCGGGCTGGAGTGGCCACTGCTCGGCTTCGTCGCCCTGCTGGCGGTGCAGGCGGCACTGCTGCTCGCGCTGCTGCCCACCCGACCGCGGTGGCAGCCGCTCACCTGGTCGGTCTCGCCGGCGCTGCTCGCCCTCGCCACGCTGGGCGCCGTCCCGTGGCTGGTGCACGCGGCGGACATGTGGCGGGCCAATCGGCGGGGCGCCGGCGTCGCCCTCGGCGAGGTCACCAACGGCATCGACCACCACGCCGTGCAGGGCGCCCTGGCACTGTCGCTGGTGGTCCTGCCGCTGCTGGCGGCCTGCTGGCCGGAGGGACGGCGGTTCCTCGGCACGTCGGCCGGGGTGTGCGCCGGCTACGTGGGTCTGGTGTCGGCCGCTTTCCCCGGCGAGTGGGCAGGGTTCTCCCCCGTCTGGTCCTGGCTCTGCCTGGGCTGGGCCGCGGCGCTGATCATGCTGTCCGCGCCCCCGCGCCGGTCAGAGCTGCGCGAGCTCGGCCTCGAGGTCGTCGAGCCCCAACGACCCCTGTGAGAGCGCGGCCATGTGCCACGCCTTGAGGTCGAACGCCTCACCCCGCGCCTGCCGCGCCTGCTCCCGGCCGGCCAGCCAGGCCCGCTCGCCCAGCTTGTAGCCGATCGCCTGCCCGGGGATGCCGAGGTAGCGGACCAGCTCGCTGTCGAGGAAGGCCAGCGCGGCGCCGGAGTTCTCACCGAGGAAGGCGCGCGCGAGGTCCGGCGTCCACGGCTCGCCGCGGTGCGCGGCCAGCGCACCCTCGGCGTCGTCGGGGATCGGGAGCTGCAGGTGCATGCCGATGTCGATGACCACGCGCACCGAGCGCAGCTGCTGGGCGTCGAGGAAGCCCAGCCGGGTGCCGGGGTCGGCGAAGTAGCCGAGCTCGTCCATGAACCGCTCGGCGTAGAGCGCCCAGCCCTCGACGTTCGCGCTGACCGAGCCCACCGAGGTCTGGTAGGTGGACAGCTGCTGCGAGACGTACGCCCACTGGGCCAGCTGCAGGTGGTGTCCCGGGACGCCCTCGTGGTACCAGATCGACACCAGGTCCCAGAGCGGGAAGCGGGTCCTCCCCAGCGTCGGCAGCCAGGTGCGGCCGGGCCGGGAGAAGTCCTGCGAGGGCCGGGTGTAGTACGGAGCCGCCGCACTGCCGGGGGGCGCGATCATGGCCTCGACCCGGCGCAGCGGCTCGGCGAGGTCGAAGTGCGTGCCGTCGAGCTCGGCGATCGCCTCGTCCATCATCGCCTGCAGCCGGACGCGGATCTCCTCCACGCCCTCGACGGCGGGGCCGCTGGTGGCCAGCACCCGCATCGCCTCCATCGGCGTCGCGCCGGCCTGGACGCGGTCGGCCTCGATCCGCTGCTCGGCGAGGATCCGCTTGTGCTCGGCCCAGCCCCAGGCGTACGCCTCCTCGAGGCCCCCGTCGGGCCCGAGGTCCGAGCCGGACCAGCGGCGCACGGCCAGTGCGTAGCGCTCGCGGCCGACGGCGTCGGGCACGCCCTCGGTGCGCGGGCCGTACTCGTCGCGCAGGTGGTCGCGGATCGCGGCCACGGCGGCGTCGGCGTCCGCCGCGGCCGCCAGCAGCTCCGGCTGCAGCGCCTCGGGACCGGTCGCGACGAAGGTCGTGAAGTACGGGCCGGCCAGCCACTCGTCGAGCTGCTCGACGATGGTGCGCACCTGGCGCGGGGCGACCAGCAGGTCGCGGCGCACCGCCTCCTCGAGCGTCTCCCGGTAGCCGCGGTACGCCTCGGGGACGCGGGCGATCCGGCGGGCGATGACCGCCCAGTCCTCGTCGGTCGCGGTGGGCATCAGGCTGAACACCTGGCGGACCGAGTGCACGGGCGAGAACAGGATGTTCAGCGACCGGAAGCTCTCCCCCGCCCAGTGCCCGTCGAGCTCGGAGGTGAGCCGCTCGCGCAGCAGCCGGGCGCAGCGCCGCTCGACCGGGTCGTCCTCGAGGGCGGGGTTCTCCGCCAGCACGCGGTCGAGCTCGGCGAGGGTCTCCCGCACCAGCGAGACCTCGGCCTCGAGCCCCTCCGGGGAGAGGTCGGGCAGCCGGTCGTCGCCGGGGCGGGCGCCGAGCTGGGTGGCCAGGATCGGGTCGAGCTCGCAGGCGGCGGCGACGTAGGCGTCGGCCACCTGGCGGGGGGTGGTCGGCGTCGTCGGCGTCTCGGTCATCGAAGCCTCTCCAGCCGGGCGGACATGGTGGGACGGAGCTCTCCGCCGCCCACCGCGCGGTCGACGGCGTACATGAGCGCGCCCTCGACGATGCCGTAGAGGCGGACCGCCCGGGTCACCTCCGGCGCGTCCGGCGTGCGGGCGACGAGGTCGGTGGCGAGCTCCCAGCTGGTCGTGGTCCGGGCGGCGCCGACGTACATCTCCAGCAGGCCGTCGGCGCCCGCCACCAGCAGCTCGACGTCGTCACCCTCGCCGCGGGAACGCCAGAAGCCGGTCTCCCGGACGTCCGGGCCGACGACCTGACCGTCGTCGGTGAGCCGCCAGGTGCGCGAGTCGTAGGCGAGGAACCCGCGGCCGTCGTGGCTGAACCGCACCCACTGGCCGAACCGGAGATCCGCGCCGGACCCCGCCGCAGCGCCGGCCAGGATGCCCTCGCCGTGCCACTCGCCCAGCAGCGGCAGCACCGACAGCAGCTGGTCGGACACCTCCGGGCCGGTGCGGACGTCGACGGTGTCGGGGACCGGCAGCTCCGTCGGCGCGCTCATCGCCGCGCCCCCGTCGGGCGGCGCGAGAGGCGCACGGCGCCGTAGCCGCAGGAGAGCGCGGCCAGCGCCGCCAGGGCGACCAGGACCCAGGCAGAAACCATGCATGCCACGGTAGTGAGTGCCGTTCACCCCGAGCCACGCGGCGGTCGTGCTGCCGTTCCTGCGCACCCCGCTGCCCGCGTCGGCGCTGATCGCCGGCAGCGTCGCGCCCGACCTGCCCTTCTACCTGCCGTTCGAGCTGCCGTGGCCGACGCACACCGCCGGCGCCGTCGTCACCACCGACGTGCTGATCGGGCTCGCCGCCTGGGCGCTGTGGCACGGGCTGCTCGCGGAGCCGGCCGTCCGGGCCGCACCCGCGGCGCTGCGCGCGCGGGTGACCGGCGTCCCCCTCGGGCTCCGGATCCGGCTGGCGTCCCCGGCGCGGGGAGCCTGGACGCTGCTCGCGCTGGCGGTGGGCGCCGGCACCCACGTGCTGTGGGACGAGTTCACCCACGCCCGGCGCTGGGGCCCGGAGACGTTCCCCGTGCTGGCCGAGCAGTGGGGCCTGATGCCCGGCTATCGGTGGCTGCAGTACGGCATGAGCGTGCTCGGCGGGCTGGCCCTGCTCGGCTGGGCCCTGCACTGGTGGCTCCGGACACCGGCCCGGACGTCGGCACCGGCCGGACGGCGGTGGCCCTGGGTGCTGCTCGGAGCGGTCGGCACCGTCGTCGGCACCGCAGCCGCGCTGCCCGCGGGCGACCTCGGCGAGGCCATCTACGACGCCGCGACCTGGGGCGGCGGCACCGCGCTGGGCCTCGCGGTGCTGCTGGCGGCGGCCTGGCAGCTCCGCCCCCGGCGCCGCTGAGCGACCGGGCCCCGCTGTCCCGGCGCTTATAGTCCTCCCAGCGGGACCAGCGATCGCCGGCGCCCCGTCCGGCACGGTCCGGGACGACGGAGGTGCGCGTGCGAACGCCCGAGGAGGAGCTCGCGCGTGCGCTCATCCGCTACGAGTGGGTGCTGGCCAACGTCGCCGACGGGATCTACGGCCTCGACACCGAGGGCCGGGTCGAGTTCGTCAATCCCGCCGCCGTGCGCCTCACCGGCTACCCCTCCGTCGAGCAGCGCGGCATCGACCAGCACGCCCTGCTGCACCACTCGCACCTCGACGGCTCCCCGTACCCGCGCGAGGAGTGCCCGGTCTGGCAGGCCATCCGCAGCGGCCGCACCGTCTTCGCCGACGACGAGGTGTTCTGGCGCAAGGACGGCGTCCCGGTCCCCGTGGAGCTGGTCGCCGTCCCCACGGTCGAGGAGGGCGGGGTCACCGGCGTCATCGTCTCCTTCCGCGACCTCACCGAACGGCGCGCGGCCGAGGCGCAGGCCGCCGAGCTCGACCGGCTGGCGCGCGAGGCGGCCGCGTCGCGGGCGCTCGCCGACCAGCTGCAGCAGGCCCTGCTCACCCCACCGCCCGAGCCGGACCACCTGCACGTCGTCGTCCGGTACCTCCCCGCCGGTCACGAGGCCCAGGTCGGCGGCGACTGGTACGACGCGTTCCTGCAGCCCGACGGCGCCACGATGCTCGCGATCGGCGACGTCGTCGGCCACGGCAGCGGCGCCGCGGCCGCTATGGGCCAGCTCCGCGGGATCCTCCGGGCGCTCGCCTACGACAACGACGAGACTCCGGCGGAGACCCTGGGGCGCACCGACCGGGCCGCCTCCGGCCTGGCCGTCTCGACCCTGGCGACCGCGATCCTCGCCCGCGTCGAGCGGCATCCCGACGTGCCCGTGGCCGGGCGGCGGGTGGTCCGCTGGAGCAACGCCGGCCACGTCCCCCCGCTGCTGCTGGCGCCGGACGGCAGCTCCCGCGTGCTCGAGACGACGCCGGACCTGATGCTCGGCGTCGAGCCGTCGGCTCCGCGCCGCGATCACACCGTCGAGCTGGACTCCGACCACACGCTGCTGCTGGTCACCGACGGGCTGGTCGAGAAGCGGAGTTCCGATCTGGACGAGGGCATGGCCCGGCTGCAGGACGCGCTGCGCGATCTGGGCCGGACCCCGCTTCCGGAGTTGCTCGACACCGTGCTCCACCGGCTCGTCCCCCGGGCCGGCGAGGACGACGTCGCCGTGGTGGCCGTGCGTGCCTATCCCGAGGACCGTCCGCGGCCGGCCGAGGCCGGGCCGAACGTCCTCCCGCCCGGCATCAGCTGAGCACACGGCAGCGCCCGCCCCGGCCGGAGCCGGGACGGGCGCTGCATCGTCCGGAGGGACGTCAGTCGATGACGATGGTCGTCTCGTTCAGGCCGACCTCGGCGTCGAGGACCCGCTCACCCTTGCCCACGGGGGCCAGCGAGCGGACCTTCCAGGTGCCGGGGGCGGCGAAGAACCGGAACTCGCCCTCCGGGCTGGTGACGACTTCGGCGGTGAACTCGTCGGTGCCGTCCAGCAGCCGGACGTACGCGCCGGCCACGGGTGCGCCGTCGTGCCACACCTGACCCTGGATCACCGTCTGGGTGTTCAGGTCGATGCCCGCGAGGGCACCACCCTGCTTCGGGGCTCCGCACATTTCAGCTGCTCACTTCTCGATCGGGACGCCGACGAGCGAGCCGTACTCGACCCAGCTGCCGTCGTAGTTCTTGACGTTCTTCTTGCCGAGCAGCTCGCTGAGCACGAACCAGGTGTGGCTCGAGCGCTCGCCGATCCGGCAGTAGGCGATGGTCTCGCGGCTGTCGTCGAAGCCCTGCTCGCCGTAGAGGGCGGCCAGCTGCTCGTCGCTCTTGAAGGTGCCGTCCTCGTTGGCGGCCTTGCTCCACGGGATGTTGATCGCCGTGGGCACGTGGCCGGCCCGCTGCGACTGCTCCTGCGGCAGGTGCGCGGGGGCGAGGATCTTGCCGGAGAACTCGTCGGGCGAGCGCACGTCGACCAGGTTCTTGCTGCCGATCGCGGCCACGACCTCGTCGCGGAAGGCGCGGATGGAGAGGTCGGGCTCGCTCGCGACGTACTGCGTCGCGGGGCGCGCGACGGCGTCCTTCGACAGCGGGCGCCCGTCGAGCTCCCACTTCTTGCGGCCGCCGTCCATCAGCTTGACGTCGCGGTGGCCGTAGATCTTGAAGTACCAGTAGGCGTAGGCGGCGAACCAGTTGTTGTTGCCGCCGTAGAGGACCACGGTGTCGTCGTTGCCGATGCCGCGCGAGGACAGCAGCGCCTCGAAGGCGGTCTTGTCCAGGTAGTCGCGGCGCAGCGGGTCCTGCAGGTCCTGCTTCCAGTCCAGCTTGACGGCGCCCTCGAGGTGGCCGCCGTCGTAGGCGCTGGTGTCCTCGTCGACCTCGACGAAGACGAGGCCGGGCGTGCCCAGGTTGTCCTGGACCCAGTCGACGGTGACGAGCACGTCGTTGCGGCTCATGGGGTAGCTCCCTGTGATCGGTCGTGCGGTGGTCGGGTGGTCGGTCAGGCGGTGCGGGCGGGCAGCGCCCGCCGGGCGGTGAGGTACAGCTCGCAGCCCAGGCAGAAGCCGGTGGCCGCGTTGAGCAGGGCCGCCACGAGCGCGAGACCGGTGGCGACGGCGCCGAGCGCGGGGGCGCCGAGCAGGTAGCCGGCGGCCCCGACGACGGTGAACAGCAGGCCGACGAGCTGGGCGAAGCGCGGCGGCGCCTCGGGCTCGCGCTCGCGGACCGGCCCGAGCCGCGGCGCCACGAGCGTGCGGAACAGCAGGCCGTAGGGCGAGAACCGGAGGCCGGCCAGCGCACCGACGGCGAAGACCAGCGCCTGGGCGGCGACCAGCCAGCCGCCGGCGGTGAGCAGGGCGACGGCGAGGACGACCGAGGTGAGCCCGGCGGCGAACCGCGGGGCACGCACGTCGACGTGCGGAGAGGGTGCAGTCATTGCGGAAGAGGACCTCAGAACGGCGGACAGGGCGCGTCTGGTCGGTCGGGTGCCGACCTCAGGAGGTCGGACAGAGGGTGCTGCCGACGCGGCACAGGTCCACTGTGCGTCGCGAAGTCAGCAGGATGCCCACGGCGCGAGGGTAGCTGATCACCCGGACACCCCCGCGTGGGCGTCCACCAGGGCCGTGAGCTCGTCGGGCCGGGGAGCGCCGCTGCTGCGCCCGACGAGGGCGCCGGACCGGTCGAGGTAGAACAGCGTCGGGGTGCGGCGGACGTCCAGTTCGCGCACCTCGTCGAGGTGGCTCTCGGCGTCGACCTGGACGACGGCCAGCCCCGGCCGGGTGGTCTGCAGCTGCGCGAGCCGGGCCTTGGTCGCCCGGCAGGGGCCGCAGAACGCGGTGGAGAACTGGACGACGGTGAGGTCGGCGTCGGCCGGGCGCACACCGAGCCGCTCGAACGCCGCGGATCCCGCCATGCCCGCCTCCTCGTCGTCGTCCGGAACAGCGCGCACGGCGCCGTTCCGCGTGCGCTGCCACCACGCCGCGGCCGCCGTGGCGGCGAGCGCCACCGCGAGGACGACGATCCCGATCGTGCTCATCGACGGCACAACCCGATCGGGGCGGTGGACTATTCCGCCACCAGCACCGCATCGGTCGCCTCGACCCGCACCTCGACGCCGTCCGCCGCGGGCGCGACCCCGGTGAGCTGCAGGCCGAACGGCAGTTCGGGGACCGTGTAGCGCAGGTCGAGCAGGTCGCTGACCTGGCTGACCAGGAAGCTCGGGATCTCGACGCCGGCGCCCGTGGCCCGATCGACGTCGACCACCAGCTGGTCGCCGTCGAGCGCGACGGTGCCGGCCGCACCGACCGGCAACGTGTAGCCGAGGAGCTCGACCGTGCGCGTGATCCGGAGCCCCGCCCCCTCGGGTGAGACGGTGGCGTCGCCGCCGAGCTCGGCGGCCAGCAGGTCGTAGGCGAGCGTCGCGCGGCCGTCGATGCGCTCCACCGGCACCTCGGCGACCGATCCGTCCAGCACCGACGACAGGGGCACGTGCACCCCGCGCAGCGAGACCGCGGCCCGCGTGCCCTCCGGCTGGCCCAGCTCCTCGGCGTCCAGCGCGATGCGCACGTCCTCGTACCGGCCCGAGATCGCCTGGGTGAGGAACGGGAAGCCGGTGATGTCGACCTCGGGGGTGCCGACGAGGCCGCCCTTGCCGGCCAGCTGCCCGGCCACCTGCCCCTCGGCGACGCCGACGGCGACCCGGTCGGCCAGGAGCGCGAGGCCGGCGAGCAGGAGGAGTGCGACCAGCAGCGCCCTCACGGGCGGCCGATCGCAGAGCCGGTCATAGAGCCGGTCATAGAGCCGGTCACAGCGCCGCCTGCAGGGCGAGGGCGACCGGCGCGCAGGCGGCGACCGGGAGCGCCACCTGCACGACGGCGAGCGTCCAGGGGGAGAAACGCTGCTCGTCGTCGAGCGCGCCGCCGGGGGTGACCTCGACCACGAGGTAGCTGGCCACCAGCGCGGCCAGCGCCGCGACCCCCCCGATCACCACGCCGTGCACCAGGGACCGCTCGGCGTCCAGCGCGTCGCCGGTGCCGGCCGCGAGGACCGCCGCCGCGGCACCCGCACCGACCGCGAGGACCACGCCGAGCAGCCCGCGCGGCACGCCGTCGGCCAGCTGCGGCCGGGGCAGACCTGCGTCGACGAGGTGGCCGACGACCAGCGCCGCGCCCATGGCCAGGAGCGCCACGCGCGCGCGCTCGGACCCGGCGTCGGTGCTCCCGAGCAGCAGCAGGGCGGCCAGCGAGGCGACGGCGACCATCATCAGCACCGCCCCGGAGAGCGAGGCGACGAGCTCGTGCCGCGGCCGGCGCAGCATCTGCTGCACCACCACCGCCAGGAAGCCGATGCCGATCACCGCGAGCAGGTCGCCGAGCTCGGGGTCCTCCGGCAGCACGAGGGCCAGGTCCGCGGCGACGGCGGCGCCGGCGCCCACCGCCAGCGAGCCGGCGAAGCCCTGGACGCCGGTGACCAGCACCCAGCACAGGACCAGCCCCAGCTGCAGCACGAGCACGGCGGCCAGCCGGCCGGTCTGGCCCAGCACCTCGGGCAGTCCCACGAGCAGGGCGACGGCGAGCGCTGCGCACGCCGCCGCGGGCAGGTGGTGCTCCCGCGCGGTCAGGCGGGACGACGGCGCGGCGGTGCTCACGGCGTCGATGGTGGCAGACCGCGGGCGCCGAGACCGTCACCGGCGCGAGGGAGGTTCCGGGCCGGAATCTGCCGGGTCAGGGGCGCGTCGGCTATTCTTCGCTCTCACCTCGACAGCGTCGTCGACGGCCGCCACGGCTGCGCGTCGTGGGAACCCGCGAGGAGACGACATGCGACTGGTCCTCATGACCTCGGCGCGCCAGGCCACGACCGAGGTCCTGCCCGCACTCGGGTTGCTCGGCCACCAGGTCCGCGTCGTCGCCCCCGAGCTGTCCAGCCTGCTCGACGGTGACTCGGGCGACGTCGTGCTGGTCGATGCCCGGCACGACCTCATCCGCGCCCGCACCCTGTGCGGCCTGCTCTCCTCCACGGGTGTGGCCGCAGCGCTCGTCGCCGTCCTCTCCGAGGGCGGCCTGGTCGCGCTGTCCGCCGACTGGGGGGTCGACGACGTCCTGCTCGACACCGCCGGCCCCGCGGAGGTCGACGCCCGGCTGAAGTGGGCCACCTCCCGCCGCCTGGCCGCCGCCACCCCCGCCGACGGCGCCGACAAGGGCGTGACGCAGGCCGGCGAGCTGGTCATCGACGAGCACAGCTACTCCGCCAAGCTCCGCGGCCGCCCGCTCGACCTCACCTACAAGGAGTTCGAGCTGCTCAAGTACCTGGCGCAGCACCCGGGCCGGGTCTTCTCCCGCGCCCAGCTGCTCCAGGAGATCTGGGGCTACGACTACTTCGGCGGCACCCGCACCGTCGACGTCCACGTGCGCCGGCTGCGCGCCAAGCTCGGCACCGAGCACGAGGCGCTGATCGGCACCGTCCGCAACGTCGGCTACAAGCTCGACCAGCAGGTCGCCGACGCCACCGCCCGGGCGACGCAGGCGGAGACCGACGCCGAGCTGGTCTGACCCGGTGAGTTCCGGCCAGGAGGTCGAGGCCGTCCTCGCGCTGCTGCGCGCCGCGGCGGCGGCCGACGGCGTCCGGCCGCTGTCGGAGGACGCCGAGCTGCGACTGCAGCACGCCGACGCGGGCGGGCGCGACCTGGTCGTGCACGACGACGGCGTCCTCGCCGGCTACGCCCGGTACGACGACGGCGTCGCGGAGCTCGTGGTGCACCCGGAGCTGCGGCGGCGCGGGCACGGCCGCGCCCTGCTGCGGCAGCTGCTGGAGCTGGCCGGCGGCCGGCCGCTGAGCATCTGGGCGCACGGCGACCTGCCCGGATCGGCGGAGCTGCTCGCCCCGCACGGCTTCGAACGCGCCCGCGTGCTGCTGCAGATGCGACGCGACCTCGCGGACCTCGACCCGGATCCGCGACCGGAGCTGCCCGCCGACGTGCAGGTGCTGCCCTTCCGCCCCGGCCGGGACGAGGCGGCCTGGCTGCGGGTCAACGCCCGCGCCTTCGACTGGCACCCCGAGCAGGGCCGCATGACCCGGGCCGACCTCGAGCTCCGCTGCGCCGAGCCGTGGTTCGACCCTGCCGGCTTCCTCATGGCCTGGCGCGGCGACCCGGACGCCGGCGGCACGCTGCTGGGCTCGCACTGGACCAAGGTCCACCCCGCCGGCGACGCCGGGCCCGACCCCGTCGGGGAGATCTACGTGCTGGGCGTCGACCCCGACGCCCAGGGCCTGCGGCTCGGCGGCGCGCTCACCGACCTGGGGCTGGCCCACCTGCGCCGGCAGGGGCTGGGCTCGGTCCTCCTATACGTCGAGGAGGACAACGCCGCCGCCGTCCGGCTGTACGAGCGCCGCGGTTTCGCCCGCTTCGCCGTCGACGTCTCCTGGCGGCGCGAGCCGGGCTGACCTAGCTGCAGCAGGCGTCGGCGCCCTCGGGCGTCATCGCGGCCAGCGTCGCGAGCAGCTTGACCGGCCCGGACAGGGCCTCGCAGCAGAGCGAGTAGACGTTGCTGCGCCCCTGCGGGGTGATCGTCACCAGCCCCTGCTCCCGGAGGGGCGCCAGGTGGTGGCTCACCAGCGTCTGCCCCATGCCGGACGCCTCGGTGAGCTCGCGGACGGTGTGCGGCCCCTCTGCCAGCAACAGGAGGAGGTGCAGGCGGTTGGGATCGCCCATGGCCTTGAGCTGCGGAGCCAGGAGTTGCGCGCGCTCGGCGGCCGAGCCGACGGCGACGGGCTCGAGCCGCACGTCCAAACCTTGTCGCATGCCCCGGACTATGCCACACAGTCGTTGTCATCAACAGCGGTTGCTGTTAGGTTACCGGGCATTGATGTGTGTCGATGTCTGAGGGGTGGTCCGGGTGGGCGAGTCGCTCTCCGTGAAGGAGTCAGGGTTGCCGGTCGTCGTGATCGGCGCCGGGCCGGTCGGCCTCGCCGCCGCGGCGCACCTGCTGGAGCAGGGACTGGAACCGCTCGTCCTCGAAGCCGGTGACGAGGTCGGTGCCGCCATCCGCGAATGGGGTCACGTCCGCCTGTTCTCGCCCTGGGAGTACGACGTCGACGCCGCCGCGCTGCGGCTGCTGGAGCGGACCGGCTGGGAGTCACCCGACCGGGACACGCTTCCCTCCGGTGCGGAGCTGGTCGACTCCTACCTCGTCCCCCTCGCCACCACTCCCCAGCTCGCGTCCCGGATCCGTACGGGCACCCGGGTCCTGGCAGTCACCCGCGAGGGCATGGACAAGACGCGCACCGTCGGACGCCGCGGCCGGCCCTACATCGTCCGCGCGGTCCGTGCCGGCGAGATCACCGATCTCCGGGCCGCCGCCGTCGTCGACGCGTCGGGTACCTGGGGTCACGCCAACCCGCTCGGCGCGGCCGGCCTTCCGGCGGTCGGCGAGGAGCTGGCCGGCCCCTGGCTCGTGGGTCCGCTCCCCGACGTGCAGGGGAGCGAGCGGAAGCGGTTCGCCGGGCGGCACACGCTGGTCGTCGGCATGGGCCACTCGGCGGCCAACACCCTGCTGGCGCTCGCCCGATTGCGCGACGAGGAGCCAGGAACCGACATCACCTGGGCCATCCGGGGTCGTTCCCCCGCCCGTCTCTACGGCGGCGGGGACGCCGACGGCCTGCCGGCCCGCGGCCTGCTCGGCTCGACCCTCAAGGCCGCCGTGGGCTCCGGCGCCATCCGGCTCGTCCGCGAGTTCACCCTGACGGCACTGGAACCGCCGCTCGACGCCGGCGGCCCGGTGACGGTCACCGGCACCGCGCGGGACGGCGATCTCGTGCAGATCGAGGTGGACGCGATCGCCGCGGCGACGGGATTCCGTCCCGACCTGGACATGCTCCGCGAGGTGCGGCTGGACCTCGATCCCGGAGTGGAGGCGCCCGCACGGCTGGCGCCGCTCATCGACCCGAACTTCCACTCCTGCGGAACCGTTCCGCCGCACGGCGAGGCGCTGCTGTCCCACCCCGACGAGAACTTCTACATCGTGGGGATGAAGTCCTACGGCCGGGCGCCGACGTTCCTGCTCGCGACCGGGTACGAGCAGGTCCGTTCGATCGCCGCCGCCCTCGCCGGCGACACGGCCGCAGCGCAGCGGGTCGAGCTGCACCTCCCGCAGACCGGCGTCTGCGCGACCGAACTCGGCGATCGCGAGGCGGCCGAGGACGCGCCGGCCGTCGGCTTCCCGACCGGCTCCGGGCACGGGTACTCCGCAGAACCGGCTGTTGCCGGCTGCTGCGGCCCGGCGCCGCGGGCCACCGTGGCCGCCGCCACGTCCTGCGCCGGCTGACCGCGCACCCATGAGGCCCGCCATCGCCGGGGCGGGTGCGGGCACCCGCCCGGGCCCGCCCCGGCGGGTGCTCGCCGCGCTGTCGATCACCCAGATCACCAGCTGGGGAGTGCTCTACTACGCGTTCCCCGTGGCGCTGGCCGACATCAGCGCCGACACCGGCTGGTCCGCCCCGGCCGCGACCGCCGCCTTCTCCGGCGGGCTGGTCGTGTCCGCCCTGGCCGGGATCCCGGTCGGGCGCTGGCTGGACCACCACGGACCCCGTCTCGTCATGACCACCGGCTCGCTGCTCGCCGTGCCGGCGACCGCGGGCATCGCCCTCGCACCCACGTACGCCTGGTTCGTGGTCGCCTGGCTGGTCACGGGCGTCGCCATGGCCGCCGTCTTCTACCAGGCCGCCTTCGCTGCGCTGATCCGGTGGTACGGCGACCGGCGGGTGCGGGCGCTGACCATCCTGACCCTGGTCGCCGGCCTGTCGAGCACGGTCTTCGCCCCGCTCACCCACCTCCTGCTGGAGCGCTACGACTGGCGCACGAGCTATCTGCTGCTGGCGCTCCTCCTGGCGGTGGTCACGGTTCCGCTGCACGCCTTCGCGCTCACCCCACCCTGGGTCGCCGTCGGTGCGGCGCGCGCGGTCCCGCATCGGCGCCGCGTCCCCGACGAGGTGCGCACGCCGTCCTTCCTGCTGCTGGCCGGAGCACTCACGGTCACGGCCTTCGGCCTGTACGCCGCCAGCCTCGCGCTGATCCCGCTGCTGACGTCGCGGGGCGTCAGTTCCACGCTCGCCGCGACCACCCTGGGGCTGCTCGGCGCGGGCCAGCTGCTCGGCCGGATCGGGTACGCGCCACTCGCCTCCCGCACGACCCCCGCGGGGCGCACGGTCGCCATCGTGCTGGTCTCCGCCGTTCCGCTCGCCCTGTTCGCGGCGTTCTCCGGGCCCACCGCCCTGCTGGTGGGGTTGGCGGTCCTCGCGGGAGCCGCTCGGGGCGCGGGCACCCTCCTCCAGGCCACGGTGGTCGCCGAGCACTGGGGAGCCGCCCGCTACGGAACGCTGGCCGGGTTCTTCGCCGCCCCGATCACCGCCGCGGCGGCGATCGCCCCTTGGGCGGGCACGGCGCTGGCCGGCATCACGGGGAGCTACCCGTCGATGTTCGCGGTCCTGGCCGTGCTCGTGTCCTGCGCCGCCGGCCTGGCTGCCCTGAGCGCGCGACGGTGAGGCGGACGGCCCACGCCGGTCGAGGGGTCAGCCGAAGCGGCCGGAGATGTAGTCCTCCGTCCGCCGGTCGGCAGGGTTCGAGAAGATCTTGGACGTGAGGTCGAACTCGACGAGCTGACCGGTGCGGTCACCGGTTCCCTCGGCCGCCTGAGCGGTGAAGAAGGCGGTCCGGTCGGCGACGCGGGCGGCCTGCTGCATGTTGTGCGTCACGATGATGATCGTGAAGTCCTTGCGGAGGTCCTCCATGAGGTCCTCGATGCGCGCCGTCGCGATGGGGTCCAGGGCCGAGCACGGCTCGTCCATGAGGATCACCTCCGGGCGCACCGCGATCGTGCGCGCGATGCACAACCGCTGCTGCTGCCCGCCCGAGAGGCCGTAGGCAGACTGCTTGAGCTTGTCCTTGACCTCGTCCCACAGCGCCGCAGCGCGCAACGCCTCTTCGACGAGGTCGTCCATCGAGTCGACCTTCATGCCGGTCACCCGGGGGCCGTAGGCGATGTTGTCGTAGATCGACTTCGGGAACGGGTTCGGCTTCTGGAAGACCATGCCGATCCGGCGACGGACCTCGATGGGGTCCACGCCGGACCCGTACATGTCCTGCCCGTGGTAGCTGATCTTCCCGGTGACCCGCGCCCCGGGGATCAGGTCGTTCATCCGGTTCAGGCTGCGGAGGACCGTCGACTTGCCGCACCCGGACGGCCCGATCATGGCGGTGATCTCGTGGCGCCCGTAGACGAGGGAGACGTCGTGCACGGCGCGGAACGCGCCGTAGTAGATGTCGACGTTCTCGCACTCGATCACCGGCGTCGGGTGCTCGGGCAGGTAGCGATCGGTGCCGCCCGAGGCGCCCACCTGCGGGCGGGGCGCCGCGGCGACGGACGAGCTGTCCGAAGCGCTGGTCGACGCGTCAGGGGCGTCGTCTGCGGTGGTCGTCGTGCTGATCATGAGCCGTCCAGTCCGTAGCAGCGGGGGGTGAGCTGTGGGCGAGGGCGTCGGATCACCAGCGCCTCTGGTACCGGTTGCGGATGACGATGGCGAGGCCGTTCATCAGGAGCAGCAGGCCGAGGAGAGCGATGATCGCGGCCGCGGCCACCTCCTGGAACTCCACCTGCGGCTGGCCGGCCCAGTTGAAGATCTGGATGGGCAGCGTCGTGAAGCCCGAGAACAGGCCGTTCGGGTCGTACCGGATGAAGACGAGCCCGCCGAGCAGCAACAGCGGCGCCGCCTCGCCCAGCGCGCGGGACAGCGCGAGGATCGTCCCCGTGGCGATCCCCGGGATCGCCGAGGGCAGGGTCTGCCGCCACACGGTCTGCAGCGGAGTCGCACCGAGAGCCAGCGACCCCTGGCGGATCTCCGCCGGCACCGAGCGCAGCGCCTCGCGCGTCGTGATGATGATGACGGGCAGGATCAGGAGCGCCAGGGCGATGGCTCCGGCCAGGACGACACCTCGTCGCAGCCCGATCGTCAGCGCCAGGCCGGCCGTGAGCATGCCGTACACGATGGCCGGCACCGCTGCGAGGTTCTGCAGGTTGACCTCGATCATCCGGTTGTACCAGCGCAACGGGTTGGCGAACTCCTCGAGGTAGATCGCCGCGGCGATCCCCAGCGGTATCGCCATGACCGCCGTCGCCACGATCACCCAGAGCGAACCGATGATCGCCGCGCGAGCGCCCGCCGTCTCCGGGCTGACCTGCGAGGAGTAGTTCGTGAACAGTTCGCCGTCCAACCGTGGCAGCGCGTCCATGAACGAGGTGACCAGCAGGACCACCAGGGTCAGGACCGCGAAGGACAGCGCCACCCACAGGGCGACGAGGAAGAGGATGGAGGCCGGGCTCTTGTCGCCGTTGCGCTCGGCCTTGAGGGGGCGGGTGGCGAGTTGACCGATCGTGGCCATCAGTAGGCCTCCCGGAACTTCCGGACCAGCCGGATGCTGATCATGTTGATCACGAAGGTGATGACGAAGAGGAGCAGTCCGACGGCGAAGAGCGTGTTGTAGCTCAACGTCCCGGGAGTGCTCTCCCCCGTGGCCGTCTGCGCGATGAAGCCGGTCATCGTCTGCCCGACCTCGGTGGGGCCGCCCACCATCCTCGCCTGGGTACCTGCGGCGAGGGCGACGATCATCGTCTCGCCGACCGCCCGCGAGAGAGCCAGGACGATGGATGCGGCGATGCCGGACACGGCAGCGGGGAAGACCACGCGAAGAGTGGTGCGCATCTTGTTGGCGCCGAGCGCCATGGACCCGTGGCGGAGGGCGTCGGGGACGGCCGACATGGCGTCCTCGGACAGCGAGGCCACGGTGGGGATGATCATGATGCCGAGCACCAGGCCGGCGGACAGCACGCTGAACGTGCCGACGTCGAGCCCGAGCAGATCGTTCAGGATCACCGGGGCGACGAAGGTCAGTGCGAAGAAGCCGTACACCACCGACGGGATGCCGGCGAGGACCTCGAGCACCGGCTTGAGCACCTTGCGCACTCGGGACGGGGCGTACTCGGAGAGGTAGATCGCCGCTCCGAGCCCGAACGGGATGGCGATCACCAGGGCGATGAGCGTGGTCCAGGCCGTTCCGGTGATCAGTGGCAGGACGCCGTAGGACTCCTGGCCGCTGAACCGGGGGGACCACCGGGTGCCGAACAGGAACTCGCCGAAGCTGACCTCGCGGAAGAACGAGATCGCCGGCAGCAGCAGGGAGAGGACGATGCCGACCGTCACCAGCACGGAGAGCAGGGCCGCCGCGATCAGGACGCCCATGACCACCCGCTCGCCGTGGCGAGGTGACTGGCGGCGGAGGGACGTCGGGTCGAACCCGCCGCCCCGCTTGCTCCGGGGGGTCCCCACCGCGGGGGACCCCCCGTCTGCCGTGATGGTCACGACGCTCCTCTGCTGTTCATCGGTCCGCTGAGCGGGTGTTCATCGGTCCGCTGAGCGGGCCAGGCGCCCAGGTCAGCCGATCGACTCGGCCGCGGACTCCAGAGCGCTGCGCTGCTCGTCGTTGAGCGGGATGTACTGCGCCGCCTCGGCGATCCGGTCGTCATTCGTCGCGTAGAAGTCGACGAACGCCTTGACCTCGGGCTTCTCCGACGCCGCGGTGTCGGAGACGTAGATGAACAGCGGGCGGGACAGCGGGGTGTAGGTCCCGTCCTGTGCGGTCTCCGCGCTGGGCGCGACACAGCCCTCGCCGCTGTCGATCTCGACCGCCTTGAGCGCGTCGGAGTTCTCCTCGTAGTACGTGTACCCGAAGTAGCCGATCGCGTTCGCCGAACCGGAGACGCCCTGGACGATCACGTTGTCGTCCTCGGAGGCGTTGTAGTCCGTGCGGCTCACGCCTTCCTCACCGTTGATCTCGTCGGTGAAGTAGTCGAAGGTGCCGGAGTCGGTGCCCGGACCGTAGAGCTCGATCTCCTCGGCCGGGAACTCCGGGTTGACCTGGTCCCACGTCGTGACGGTGCCCTCGGCCGCCGGCCCCCACAGGGTGGCCAGCTCCTCCGTGGTGAGGCAGTCGACGAAGTCGTTGTCAGCGGAGACGACGACGGTCAGGGCATCGGTGGCGACCTGCAGCTCGGTGAACTCGATGCCGTTCTCCTCGCAGAGGGCGATCTCCTCGTCCTTGATCGGACGCGACGCGTTGGAGATGTCGGTCTCGCCCTGGCAGAACACCTCGAACCCGCCGCCGGTGCCGGACGTGCCGACGGAGACGTTGACCCCCGGCTCCTCCTCGGCGAAGTACTCGCCGGCCGCCGCCGTCAGCGGCTGGACGGTCGAGGAGCCGTCGACGAGGACCTCGCCGGAGAGGGCGTCACCGCCGCCACCGCCGCCCCCGTCGTCGTCGGAACCGCCGCAGGCGGAGAGGGCAAGGGCAAGGGTGAGCACGGCGGCCGCGGGTGCGGAACGGCGGCGCAGGGTGCTGGTCGTCAACGGAGGAGCCTCTCTGTCTCTGCCTGGTTGAGCCCAGGCAGCGGGACGGACGGCTCGAAAGCTAGGCAGCGGCGGTGAACCGGTGCACTGCCTCCGGTGAACGGACGGCGAACGTTGACGGCACGGCCGGCGATCTCCGTCGCGCCACCGGCGCCCCTCGGTCACCGGCGCCGGGAGGCCGTCATCGACCGCACCGCGGATGTTCAGGAGTCGTTCACACCGACGCCCCCCGGAGCACACCCGTCGACGCTTCGCTGGCTCGCACCATGAACAGTCTCCAGCCGCCGGCCGACGCCCCTCCGGGGGTAGGCGCCGCGTGGGGCGGGGTCAGCCCGCGCCGACGGATCCTGCTGCTGGTCATCGACCCCGATCCGGAGGCTGCCGGCCTCGTCGACGAGTTCGGCGATCGGCTGGACGTGCGCATCTGCGCCTCCGCGGCCGAAGGCCTCCTGATGGCGGGGGCGGCGCACCCGGACGTGGTGCTGATGCGCGCCGACCTCGAGGACGTCCCGGCGACGACCGTGGTGCGGCTGCTGAACCGCCGCGGCGACCTGCCGGTCGTCGTCGCCGTGGGCAGCGAGCACCCGGAGCTCGTCGGTGCCGCACTGGAGGCCGGGGCGGTGGCCTGCGTCGCGCGGCCCTACCGGACCGCCCAGCTCCTGTCGCTGGTGACCGCGCTCGGGCCCTCGTCGCCGGACGACGGGGACGTGGTCCGGTGTGGGGGCCTCGCCCTGTCACCCGGCGCCCGGACGGTCCGGTTGCGCGGCTCGCTGATCCCGCTGCCTCCGCAGGAGTTCCGACTGCTCCACTTCCTCATGACGCACGAGGGGCGCGTGGTGAGCCAGGCCGAGCTGTGGGAGGCCGTCTGGGGCCGGACCGCGCCGTCGGCGTCCAACACGGTGTCGGTGCACCTGCGCCGGCTCCGCCTCCGTCTCGGTGACGACCCGCGGCGGCCGCGACTGATCACGACGGTCGGCCGCTCCGGCTACCTGTTGCAGGCTCCCGCCGACTGACTGCCACGCGCCTATCCTGTGACCGGTCGCACGCCGCCGGCCCGTCGTTCCCGGGCTCGTTCATCCTCCGTTCACTGACTGTGGGTGGGGCGTCAACCTGTGCCGCCTACCGTTCGACTCGTTCACCGGATCAGTCACCATCGGTTCACCCAAGGAGGACGGCGTAGTGCGGTTCACTGGCGCGCGCCTCCTCTCGCTCCCTCCCCTCCTGCTGGTCGCGGGTCTGTCGGTCACCGGCTGCGCCGCAGTGAACGAGCGGAACCTGGCGATCGGATCCGGCGAGCAGTACGCCGGAACGCTCGTCGGCGCCGGCTCCAGCGCCCAGCAGGCGGCCATGCAGGGCTGGACGGCCGGTTTCGCCTCCGTCCAGCCCGAGGTGACCGTGAACTACGACCCGATCGGCTCCGGTGGCGGGCGCGAGCAGTTCCTCGCCGGCGGCACGGACTTCGCGGGCTCCGACGCCTTCCTCGACGAGGACGAGCTCGTGGAGGCGCGCGAGCGGTGCGGGCCGGACGGCGTCTTCGAGCTGCCCAACTACATCGCGCCGATCGCCGTGATCTACAACGTCGACGGCGTGGACGAACTGAACCTCTCGCCCACCACGCTCGCGGGCATCTTCGCCCAGCGCATCACCCGCTGGGACGACCCGGCGATCGCCGGCGACAACCCGGACACCGACCTGCCCGACGTGCCCATCACCCCCGTCAACCGCAGTGACGAATCCGGGACCACCGAGAACTTCGTCGACTACCTGCACCAGGCGGCCGGAGCGGCCTGGCCGCACGAGGTCGACGGCAACTGGCCGGTCCCGGGCGGGGAGGCCGCGCAGGGCAACTCCGGGGTCGTCGGCGCCGTCAACGCCGGCAACGGCACCATCGGGTACGCGGACCTGAGCCAGGCCGGGGAGCTCGGAGTCGCCCGCATCCGGGTGGGCGAGGAGTTCGTGGCACCCACCGCCGAGGCCGCCGCCGCCGTCGTCGAGAACTCCGAACCGATCGAGGGCCGCGGGCCGTTCGACTTCGCGATCGAGGTCAACCGGGACACGTCCGGCTCCGGCGAGTACCCGATCGTCCTGATCAGCTATCACATCGGCTGCCTCACCTACGACGATCCGCAGGTCGCCGAGCTCGTCCGCGCCTTCCTGACCTACGTCGTCAGCGAGGAGGGCCAGGAGGCCGCGGCCCTGGTCGCCGGTTCCGCGCCGATCTCTGCAGGCCTTCGCGACCAGGCGCTGACGGCGCTCGACGCCGTCGCGGCCTCCTGATCGGGATCCGGGAGCCGACGATGCGTTCTCCTGTACGCGCGCGAAGGGATCAGCAGTGAGCCAGACGCGGAGTGCGCCAGGGACCCGTACCGCGAAGCCTGTGCTCCGCCGCGGTGACCGGATCTTCTCCGGAACCGCGCGGGCCGCAGGAATCCTGATCATGGTCATCCTCGCGGGGGTGGCCGCGTTCCTCGTGGTCGAGGCGATCCCGGCCCTGCGCGCACCGGCGGAGGACGTGCCCGGTGGCGAAGGGCTGACGGCCTACATCGGGCCCCTGCTGTTCGGCACCCTGCTCGCCGCGGTCATCGCGCTCGTCGTCGCCACGCCCCTCGCCGTGGCGATCGCCCTGTTCATCACCCAGTACGCGCCGCGCCGCATCGCCTCGGCCCTGGGCTACCTGGTGGACCTGCTGGCCGCCATCCCGAGCATCGTCTACGGGTTCTGGGGCATCTACTGGCTCGCGCCCCGACTGGTCCCGCTGTTCCGCTGGCTCGAGGAGAACCTCGGCTTCGTACCGCTGTTCGCCGGCCCCACCTCCGCCACCGGCCGCACCATGTTCACCGCCGGCCTGGTGCTGGCGATCATGATCCTGCCGATCATCAGTGCCCTCACGCGCGAGGTCTTCCGCCAGGTGCCGACGCTGCACCGCGAGGCCGCACTGGCGCTGGGCGCGACGCGCTGGGAGATGATCCGGCTGGCGGTCCTCCCCTACGGGCGGTCCGGAATCGTGGGCGGCGCGATGCTCGGCCTGGGCCGGGCCCTGGGCGAGACGCTCGCCATCGCCCTGGTGCTGTCGGTCTCCGGCGGCATCACGTTCAACCTGATCAGCAGCGGCAACCCGTCGACGATCGCGGCCAACATCGCCCTGCAGTTCCCCGAGTCCAGCGGCATCGCCGTCAACACCCTGATCGCCAGCGGTCTGGTCCTGTTCGTGATCACCTTCGCGGTGAACATGCTGGCCCGATACGTCGTCAACCGCCGGTCCGAGTTCTCCGGAGCGAACTGATGACGACCAGCCCGATGCGCGTGGACTCGCCGACCGGGTCGACGCCCTCCGGACGCGGCCCCGTGCGCCAGACGCGGCGCCTGCCCCGGTGGGCGGCGGCGGCCAGCTTCGCCGCAGCGATCGTGGTCGCGCTGCTGCTGGGTCAGCTGAGGGACACCCACATCGCGCTCCTCGCGCTGGGCGCGGTCGCCCTGGGCACGGTGCTCCTCTACAGCCTCTCGCGTGCGGTCGAGGGCCCCCGGCGGGCCACCGACCGACTGACCACCTGTCTCGTCTACAGCGCCTTCGGGCTGGCCATGGTGCCGCTGGTCAGCCTGATCGTCGAGGTGGTCCGCCGGGGTGCGCCCCGCCTCGACGGCGAGTTCTTCAGCTGGTCGCTGCTCGGCGTCGTCGGTGAAGGGGGCGGGGCCTACCACGCGATCATGGGCACGCTGGTCATCACGGGCCTGACCACGCTGATCGCCGTCCCCATCGGCCTCATGACGGCGATCTACCTCGTCGAGTACGGCACCGGGCGCCTCAAGCGGACCATCACCTTCCTGGTCGACGTGATGACCGGCATCCCGTCGATCGTCGCCGGCCTGTTCGCCTACGCGCTGTTCGCGCTCTTCCTGGGCCCCGGCGTCCGGCTGGGCATCGCAGGGGCGGTGGCGCTCGCCGTGCTGATGATCCCCGTCGTCGTGCGCTCGGCGGAGGAGGTCCTCAAGCTCGTCCCCAACGAGCTGCGAGAGGCGGCCTACGCGCTGGGCGTGCCCAAGTGGCGCACGATCGTCAAGGTGGTCATCCCCACGGCCATGGCGGGGCTGGCCACCGGGGTCACCCTGGCCATCGCCCGCGTCATCGGCGAGACCGCCCCGCTGCTGGTGACCGTGGGCATCGCCAACGCCACCAACTTCGACCCCTTCGACGGCAGGATGGCGACGCTGCCCGTGTACGCCTACTACCAGCTGACCCAGCCCGGAGTGCCGCCCGAGTTCGCCATCGACCGGGCCTGGACGGCGGCGCTCGTGCTCATCCTGATCGTGATGGGCCTGAACGTCATGGCGCGCCTGATCAGCCGCTTCTTCGCACCCACTACCGGTCGATGACCGGGCAGGAGGAACCCGTGGCCAAGCGCATCGACGTCTCTGACCTGAACATCTACTACGGCAGCTTCCTCGCCGTCCAGGACGTCACGGTCTCCATCGAGCCGCGCAGCGTCACCGCGCTGATCGGCCCCTCGGGATGCGGCAAATCGACCTTCCTGCGCTCGATCAACCGGATGCACGAGGTGCTCCCGGGCGCTCGGGTCGAGGGCAAGGTCATCATGGACGGCCAAGACCTGTACGGGCCGGGGGTGGATCCGGTCGACGTCCGGCGGCAGATCGGCATGGTCTTCCAGCGCCCCAACCCGTTCCCGACGATGTCGATCTACGACAACGTCGCCGCCGGCCTGCGGTTGAACAACAAGAAGATCAGCAAGTCCGACCTCGACGGGCTCGTCGAGCGGTCGCTGCGCGGCGCGAACCTCTGGACCGAGGTCAAGGACCGGCTCGGTCGCCCCGCCTCCGGGCTGTCGGGCGGTCAGCAGCAGCGGCTCTGCATCGCCCGAGCCATCGCCGTCGAGCCCGACGTGCTGCTCATGGACGAGCCCGCCTCTGCTCTGGACCCGATCTCGACGCTGGCGATCGAGGACCTGATGACCGAGCTCAAGGAACGGTTCACGATCGTCATCGTCACGCACAACATGCAGCAGGCGGCGCGCGTGAGCGAGCAGACCGGCTTCTTCAACATCGCCGGCGCCGGCCAGCCGGGGCGGCTGATCGAGTTCAACCCGACCGAGAAGATCTTCAGCAATCCCGACCAGAAGGCCACCGAGGACTACATCTCCGGCCGCTTCGGCTGATCGGCATCAGCCGCGCGGAACGGTGTGCGCGCAAGCCCCCTGCTCCCGCGAATGACGGGGCCCCAGCGCACATCATCGGGGGCCGGACGGTTCCGCCGGTCAGCCGCAGCTGACGGCAGCGGCCTGGGTCTCCGTCTCGGGCGCCGGCGCGTCGTCGGCAGGCTCGGGAACCGCGGCCGCGGGAGGCGGGACCGTCTGGACGGACGAGTAGCCGGGGCCGATGATCAGCTGGACGGTGTCGCCGATGGCGTCGCTGGCCTGCAGCACGGAGCCCGGGACGGCGGCCGCGACGGTGCGCGCCTGGGCGACCATGCCCGGCCCGTGCCGGACGACGGACTGGCTGACGGTGCCGTCGGCGTTGCCGACCTCGCCGACGGCGAAGCCCTGCGCCTCCAGCGCGGCAGTGACGGTGGCGGCCAGCCCGCCGGTGCCGGTGCCGTTCAGGACGTCGAGCTCGACCTCGGCCGGCGGCAGGAGGGCGGTGCCGGGGTCGGCCGCCACGGCCGGCTCTCCGGCGGCCTCCTCGTCCGGCTGCGCGACGGGCTCCTCCTCCGTGACGAAGCCCTCGGGAACCCGGCTGCCGTCGATCACCGCGTCGAACAGCGTGCGGGTGCCGGCGCCGTCCAGCAGCACGAAGGCCTCCTCGGAGCCGACGGGCACGTGACCGACCTGGGCGACGGGCAGCCCGGTGCGCGCCACCGCGTCACCGGAGACGTCGCCGAGGGAGGTGGCCAGCGTGCGCAGGTCGCCGAGGGTGGTCTGCTCGTCCACGGTCAGCGCGTCGGCAGCACGGGTCAGGAAGCGGGTGAGGGTGACCGGGTCGAGGACGTTCTCCCGCGACATCGCCGCGCGCAGCGTCGAGGTCAGCAGCCGCTGGGCCCGCTCGGCGACCGCCGTGCCGGTGGCGTCCGTGCCCTCACCGGCGGGTCGCAGGTACCCCGTTGCCGCCTCGCCGGAGAGCTCCGAGGCGCCGGGCGGCGGGGGCACCGCGGCCGCGGCCGTCACGCGTGAGGGGACGATGCACACCGGTACGCCACCGAGCGCGTCCACCATCCCGGGCAGGCGCGCGAGGTCGACTCCGAGGTAGTGGTCGACCTGGACGCCGGAGAGCTGCTGGACCACTCGGACCATGCAGGAGGGCCCGCCGTCGAGGAGGGACCGGGCGAACGCCTCGGTCCGCGGGGTGCGCAGCTCGCCGTCCGCGGTCCGGCACGTCGGGGTGTCGACCAGGGCGGTGGCCGGGAAGCCGACCAGCACGGCGCGCTCGCCGTCATCCGACACCGAGGCCAGCAGCGTCGCCACCGACCCCGGGCCCTCCTCGCCCGGCACGCCCGTGCCGACGACGAGGTAGGTCTCCGACGCCTCCTGCAGCTGGGCGGCGAGGATCTCCGGCCCGTCGGTGGCCAGGGCGTCGACGCGGTCGATCTTCTGGTCGACGTAGAAGTACAGCCCCAGGTGGTAGAGCAGCACCACGCCGACGACGGCGGCCAGCGCGAGCCCCGCGCGGACCAGCCGGCGCCGGCCCGGCGTCGTGGCCCGCGGGGCGGGGCGCCTCGGGCGGCGTGTGGCGCCGGCGGATGTCGAGCGGGGGCGGGGCGGCAGCGTGCCGGGCAGGGGCGGGATCGGGCCGCTGCGCCGCGAGGGGCGGGCCTCGGGCTCCCACGCGGCCGGGGCGCCGGGCACGGGTGGACGGGCCGGTCGCGGAGCGGCGCCGGGCACCGGCGGCAGCCCGGCCTGCGACGTGGGCGGCGGGGTGGTGCTGCCGGGGGGCACCGGCGGCAGACCGTTGCGCACGCCCGGAGGGGGCGTCGCCGGGGCGGCGGGCGTACCGCCTTCCCGGCGGGCGGCGCGGCGTCCTCCGGAGGTGCTGCCCGGGCGGGAGAGCAGTTGCTCGACGGTCAGCGGGTCGGGGGTGTCACGCCGCCGCCGGGAGCCGTCAGGGACGCCGCGGCTGTGCGCGTCGTCGGCCCTCGGCTCGTCCCCCACCGGTGTCGACACCCTCTGTCCGTGGTTGCTCTGGCCCCGCATCCGGAGGCGGGAGCTTCCACGATACGGGGGACGGGCACCTCACCCGGCCGACGCGCGCAATGCCGCGGCCCGCATCCGGCTCGCACCGATCGTGTGCGATCGAGGTGTGGCCCACCGAAGGGGTGCGTAGCGTGCGGACGGTGAGACTGCCGTCGCTGCCCGGTCCCTCGGACGTCGTCGCCGCGGTCACGGGCGCACGGGACGGGGTGGCGGACGCCCTCGCGCTGGTCCCGCGCGCGGCGGCCGTGCTGGGCCGCGTGGAGGGGTTGCTCGACCAGGTGTCGGCGCTGCTGGCCCGCGTGGACGGCGTCGTCGACCGCGCCGACGGGGTGATCGCCGGGGTGGAGCGGACGAACGCGAAGGCGGACGTCGCCATCGAAGCCGTCGCGACCACCAACGACAAGGCGGACGCCGCCATCGAGGCCGTCGCCACCACCAACACCAAGGCCGACGCCGCCATCGAGGCCGTCGCCACCACCAACACCAAGGCCGACGCCGCCATCGAAGCCGTCGGGCAGACCAACACCAAGGCCGACGCCGCCATCGAGGCCGTCGCCACCACCAACGACAAGGCCGACGCCGCCATCGAGGCCGTCGCCACCACCAACGACAAGGCCGACGCCGCCATCGAAGCCGTCGGGCAGACCAACACCAAGGCCGACGAGGCGATCGCCGCCGTCGGCACCACGTCGGATCGTGCCGATGCCCTCGTGGGCCGGGCGGAGGGGATGGTCGTCCGGGTCGAGCCGATCCTGGACGACTACACGCCGGCACTGACGGCCCTCGCACCCTCGGTGCGCCGGCTGGCGGCCAGCCTCGATCCGGCCGAGGTGCAGGCGATGGTCACGCTCATCGACCGGCTGCCGCAGCTGATCACGCACCTGGACGAGGACATCCTGCCGGTGCTGGAGTCCCTCGGGGACGTCGGCACCGACGTGCACGCCCTCGTCGACACCGTGCAGGACCTGCGCCAGGTCGTGAAGGGATTCCCGGGCTCACGCCTCTTCCGCCGCCGCGGCGCGGAGGAGATCGCCGAGGACGAGGCCCAGGACGACGGGGATGCCTGAGCTCACGGCGCTCTGACCAGGACCGTCGGCCGATCACCGCTGCTAGCGTCCGCTCATGTCTGCCCCCAGCAGGACTTTCCGCGGGACCGTCGGGTGAGGATCGGCAGGACGGTCGCGGACTCCGAGCCGCACTGGCCGGACCCGGTCCGTCCGCCGGGCGGGAAGACCAACGTGCTGGTCGTGCTCCTCGACGACGTGGGTTTCGGGGACTTCGGGTGCTTCGGCTCGGAGATCGCGACCCCGGTCATCGACCGGTTCGCCGCGGCCGGCGTGCGGTACACGGGCTTCCACACCACCGCGATGTGCTCGACCACGCGATCGGCGCTGCTGACCGGCCGGAACCACCACGACGTGGGGATGGGCTGCCTGGCGAACTTCGACTCGGGCTTCCCGGGCTACCGCGGCAAGATCGCCGCCGAGGCGCCCACCCTCGCCGAGCGGCTCCGCAGCCACGGCTACCGCAACTACATGGTCGGCAAGTGGCACTGCACGCCGCTGACCGAGACCGGGCCGACGGGCCCGTTCGACGGCTGGCCGCTGGGGCGCGGGTTCGACCGCTTCTACGGCTTCCTCGACGCCGAGACCGACCAGTACTCGCCGGAGCTCGTGCAGGACAACAGCCACGTCCGGGCGCCTGGCGACTACGAATCCGGTTACCACCTCACCGAGGACCTCGTCGACCACGCCATCTCCTACGTGACCAGCCACGAGGCCGCGACGCCCCAGGTGCCGTGGCACATGCTGCTCGCGCCCGGCGCCTGCCATGCACCTCACCAGGCACCCCGGGAGCTGATCGACCACTACGCCGAGGTCTTCGCGAAGGGCTGGGACCGCACCCGCGACGATCGGCTGGCCGAGCAGATCCGGTTGGGCATCGTGCCGGCCGGCACCGAGCTGCCCGACCGCAATGACGGCGTCCGGCCGTGGGCCGAGCACACCGCCGACGAGCAGCGGCTCTTCGCCCGTCTGGCGGGGGCCTACGGGGCGATGCTGGCGCACTTCGACCAGCATCTCGGCCGGCTCGTCGACACCCTCGAGGCCACCGGGCAGCTGGCGGACACCGTCGTCCTGATCACCTCGGACAACGGGGCCAGCCAGGAAGGTGGTCCGCTGGGGTTCGTCAACGCCATGGGCCCCTTCAACATGGTGGCCGAGACCCTCGAGCAGAAGCTCGCCCGCATCGACGACATCGGGGGCCCGGACACGCACTCGAACTTCCCGCACGGCTGGGCGATGGCGGCCAACACGCCGCTGAAGCGGTACAAGCAGAACACCCACGGCGGCGGCGTCCGTGACGCCCTGATCGTCTCCGCACCCGACCGGCTGGTCGGCTCCGAGCACGCCGGAACCCTGCGCCACCAGTTCTGCCACGTCGTCGACCTCGCGCCGACCGTGCTGGACCTGCTCGGGATCGACGACGACGGCGGGATGACCGGTGTCAGCTTCGCCGGCACGCTCGCCGAACCCGACGCGCAGACCGGCAAGACCGTGCAGTACTTCGAGATGTTCGGTCACCGCGGCATCTGGCAGGACGGCTGGAAGGCCGTCGCGTACCACGCGCCCGGCTCACCGTTCGACGACGACCGGTGGGAGCTCTACGACCTCGCGAGCGACATGAACGAGGTCCACGACCTGGCGGCCGACCAGCCCGAACGGCTCGCTGCGCTCCAGGCCCGCTGGTGGGAGGAGGCGGCCGCCAACAAGGTGCTGCCGCTGGACGACCGCTTCGGTGAGAGGTTCGCCGAGAACGCCGCCCGGCACACCGGGGCCCGCACCCGGTTCTCCTTCTGGTCGGGCATGGGGCACGTCCCCAGCGACGTCGCGCCGGACCTGCGCAGCCGCAGCTACCGGATCACCGCGCACATCAACCCGTCGGGATCGCGCGGGGCCGCCGACGGCGTGCTGATCGCGCACGGCGACGCGACGTCCGGCTACTCCCTGTTCGTCCGGGACGGCCACCTGGTGCACGACCTCAACATCGGCGGCACGCACCAGCTGGTCACCTCGGACCGCCCGATCCCACCGGGGGCCACCACCCTCGGCTTCGCCATGGAGCGGCGCGGCGAGGGCACCTTCCCGCACGGCACCGGAACGCTGCTCATCGACGGCGACCCTGCCGGGACGATGCAGACCGACCAGATCTTCTGGCTGATGATCTCGTTCTCGGGCCTGGACATCGGCCTGGACCGCGGGACGACGGTGGCCGACTACGACGGCACCGGCCGGCACATGGGGCCCTACGCGTACACCGGCCACCTCGTCCGCGTCACGGTGGATCTGATGACCGACCAGCAGGTCGACCACGAGGGCGCCGGAGCCGCCGATCTCGGGCGCGAGTGATGGTTCAGGGCGCCCCGTGCTGGCCGGTCTCCGTGGGGTAGCCCAGCGCGCGGACGACGTCGCCGACCCGCTCGTAGGTCTCCCCCTCGGGCAGTCGGCCGAGTTCGGCCGCCACCGCCTCGGGTGCGCGGTGGTCCCGCGCCGCCTCGACGAGCTCCGGCCCGGTGCTCGGGAAGTCCGCACGGTCCAGCCAGCGGGCCAGCTCGGCCCGAGCCGCGACGGCGTCGGCGTCCATGCCGACCGGCGTCCCGCCCACCAGCGTCCCGGTGGGGTCCGCGGTCAGGTCCGGTTCGCCCTCGGCGACCGGCTCGGCCTCGCGCCACTCCTCGGACCGGGTGGCGCGCTCGGCCTTGAGCATCCCCTGGATCTCGTGCTCCAGCTCCTCGTCGACCCGCGGGCTGTGCTTGGTGCTGCGTGCGCTCACGCCGGCGAAGGCGTCTCCGTCCTCGGTCACGTCGTCTCCTGTCGGTCGCCCCGGCGGCTGCCGGGTGGATCAGTCCTTGTCGAGTGCTGCGGGCTTGTGCACCGCGATGCCACCGCTCTTCTCGCTCTTCACCTCGTACTGCGGGTCGTCCTCGCTGGCCCGCACGGTGCGGCCGGACGCCTCGGTGTCGGAGGTGATCTTCCGTTCGACGGTGCCCTCGGCGGTGCTCCCGTGGCTCTTCCAGGTGACGTGGTCACCCTTCTTCAGCTCATCGGCCATGCCCGGCTCCTCGCGCTCGTGGACGGTGTGGGGCTCCCCGTGCCCGCCGCGGGCGGGAGGCACACATCGCCGTGGCGGTCCGCTCGATCACCCGTTCGGGGAGCCACCCTCACCCGTGCGGGCGCTGGCAGGGGCGATTTGCTCACCTAGCGTGGTTTTCGCCGGCCCGGTCGACCCCATTCCCCCGGGGAAGGCCGGGTCGGCCCCGCTAGCCTGCGAGCCATGTCCTCCAGCGATGGGGCCTCCATCGACGGGGTCACCCCGGACGGCCCTCCACTCGACGGCCCTCCCCTCGACGGACTCCGCCCGGCCGACGTGCTGACCGTCACCGCGGTCGCCGACGTGACGCCGTCGGTGCGCCGGGTCGTCCTGACCGGCAGCCCCGAGGCGGTCGCCGCCGCCGGGCCGACGGTGAACCTGCTCGTGCCGCGGGTGGGGGACGCCGAGCCGAACTGGCCGCGGATCCAGCGGGACGGCCGGATCGTCTGGCCGCAGGGGAGCCACGGGGTCGCGCTGCGCAGCTACACCGCGCGCCGCCAGGACCCCGCCACGGGAGAGCTCGAGATCGACTTCGTGCTGCACGGCGACGGGCCGGCCGCCGCCTGGGCCGCCGCCGCCCGCCCCGGGGCTCTGCTCGCCGTCGCCGGGGCGGCGTCCCTCGCCGAGCGCCCCGCCCGGTGGCTGCTGCTGGCCGGCGACGAGACCGCGCTCCCGGCGATCAGCCGGCTGCTCGCCGCGGCCGACCCCGCCACGACCGGCGTCGCCTACCTCGAGGTCGCGGGTCCGGAGGAGGAGCAACCGCTCGTGGCGCCCCCGGGGATCGCCGTCCACTGGCTGCACCGGCTGGGCACGCCGCCGGGTGAGAGCACCCTGCTGGTCGACGCCGTCGCCGCCCTGGACCCGCCCGCCTCCGACGACGTCTTCGCGTGGGTCGGGGCCGAGTCGGCCGCTGTCCGCGCCATCCGGGCGGACCTGCGCGGCCGCTGGGGGCTGAGCCGCGCGCAGCACCACGCGATCGGCTACTGGCGCCGCGGCCGCGCCATGGCCCCCGCCGGCTGACAGCCCGGGGAGCATCGCAGCGAGGAACGATCGAGGAGCGGACCCGGGCGCGGAAGCCGGCCAGAGGACCCCGCCGGCTGACACGGGCATGGGAAGCGATGCACCCGTTCCGGAGCCCCTGACGCAGGTATTGCTTCCCATGCCCATGCGCCCAGGGAGTTCACAGGTAGCGTCCAGTGCGACGGCAGCCCCCGACGGCACGCTGAGGGCATGACGACGGCACCCGCTCGTTCGACCGGAGGATCCGTGGCCGGCAGCTCGCAGACCCGCGCACCCGAGGCCCGGTTGCTCGTGGTGGACGACGAGCCGAACATCCGCGAGCTGCTCTCGGCCAGCCTCCGCTACGCGGGCTTCGAGGTCGCCACCGCCGCGGACGGCCAGCAGGCGCTCGCCCTGGCCGAGTCGTTCCGCCCCGACCTGCTGGTGCTCGACGTGATGATGCCGGGGCTCGACGGGTTCGGCGTCGTCCGCCGGATGCGGGAGTCCGGCCGGCGCACGCCGGTGCTCTTCCTGACCGCCCGCGACGCCGCGGAGGACAAGGTGTCCGGGCTGACGCTCGGCGGGGACGACTACGTCACCAAGCCCTTCAGCCTCGACGAGGTCATCGCCCGCATCCGCGCGGTGCTGCGGCGGACCGCCGGCGCCCAGCAGGCCGCGGAGGCGCCGCGGCTGACCTTCGCCGACATCGAGCTGGACGAGGAGAGCCACGAGGTCATCAAGGCCGGCACCGTGATCGGCCTGTCGCCCACGGAGTTCAAGCTGCTGCGCTACCTGATGGCCAACGCGGGGCGGGTGCTGTCCAAGGCGCAGATCCTCGACCACGTGTGGAACTACGACTTCAACGGCGAGGCCAACGTCGTGGAGTCCTACATCTCCTACCTGCGGCGCAAGATCGACACCACCGAGCCCCGCCTGCTGCACACGATCCGGGGGGTCGGCTACACGCTCCGCCTGCCGCGGGGAGCATGACCGCACCGGTATCGACGCCGGTCCGCAGCGGCCCCCGGGTGCCGCTGCGGATCACCCTCGTCGCGCTGCTGCTGCTCCTCGTGACCATCGCGCTCGCCGCCACGGGGACAGCCGCCACCTCGCTCCTGCGCGACTACCTGCAGGACCAGCAGGACGACGCGCTGCGGGTCAACGCGGAGAGCGTCGCCGGCAGCTCCCGGTCCTGGGCGTCTGAGTTCTGCGAGGGCGGGAGGCGCTTCCCATCCACGGACTTCGTCGGGTGCCTGGTCCCGTCGATCAACCGGGTGTTCGTCTTCGCTAGCCCGTTGGACGACCAGGAGCGCCTGCCCGACTTCGACCGCGTGGCGGAGCGCGTCGAGGACCTGATGGGTGGCGATCAAGGCCCCGACCGCGTGGAACCCTTCGACATCCGGGCTCAGGACGGCAGCACGTCCTGGCGGATGATGGCCGTCGCCCTGCCGGACGGGAACGCCGCGCTCTTCGCCAGCGACCTCGCCGGCGACGAAAAGGTCATCTCCCGACTGGTGCGCATCGAGATCGTGGTCGGGCTGATCGTCCTGACGCTGCTCGGCGTCGCGGGCTACGCGCTCGTCCGCAACTCGCTGCGCCCCCTCGCCGAGGTGGAGCGCACCGCGCAGGCCATCGCCGCGGGCGACCTGTCCCAGCGCGTGCCCGAGGGCAACCAGCGCACCGAGGTCGGCCGGCTGTCCACCGCGCTGAACGGGATGCTGACCCGCATCGAGAGCGCGTTCCGCGCCCAGCAGGCCTCCGAGGCCGAGGCGCGCGGCTCCGAGGAGAAGATGCGCCGGTTCGTCGCGGACGCCAGCCACGAGCTCCGGACGCCGCTCACCTCGATCCGCGGGTTCGCGGAGCTCTACCGGCAGGGCGCGGTGTCCTCCGAGGAGGACCTGCAGCGCCTCATGGGCAGGATCGAGTCCGAGGGCGCCCGCATGGGCGGCCTCGTCGAGGACCTCCTCACGCTCGCCCGCCTCGACCAGCGCCGGCCGCTCGTGCTCACCCCCGTCGACCTCGCCGCGATCGCCGGGGACGCGGTGCACGACGCCCGGGCGGTGCAGCCGGACCGGCCGATCGCGCTGCACCTCGACGAGTCGCTCACCGACGTCCCCGTCGTCCTCGGCGACGAGGGGCGGCTGCGCCAGGTCGTCGGCAACCTCGTCACCAACGCGCTGACGCACACCCCGCCCGGCACCCGGGTCACCGTGAGCGTCGGGCAGGACGGCGACGACGCCCTGCTGCTGCGCGTCGCCGACGAGGGCCCCGGCATGGCCGCCGCCGACGCGGCCCGCGCCTTCGAGCGGTTCTACCGGGCCGACACCTCGCGCACCCGCAACGGCGACGACGGCGAGGCGGGCGGGAGCGGGCTGGGTCTGGCGATCGCGGCCTCCCTGGTCCAGGCGCACGGCGGCACGATCGCGCTGGACACCGCGCCCGGGCGCGGTGCGGTGTTCACCGTCCGCCTGCACCGCACCGGCCCGCCGGCGCCACCGCCGCCACCACCGCCGCCGGCCGCTCCCGACGGGGCCGCCGACCAGCCCGCGTGAGGGCGCCTGTCACCATTCGAACGTGACTTCGAACGACGGCGGCGCCGCTTCCACCGCCGAGCTGCTGACCGCGACCATCGAGCTGGGCGACGCCCTGCGCGAGCTGATCGAGACCTCGGTGACGACCACCGCGGCCGCCGGTGAGGTCGGTGCGGCGGCCGAGCTGGTGCGCGCGGCCACGGCCCGGATCAGCGGCGCACCGCGACAGGCGACCCAGCTGCCCCGCCTGGACGACCCCTCCGAGGGCCGCCGTGTCTTCAACCCGGTCACGGGCATCGCCCACCCGCTCGCTCCCCCGCTGATCGTGCGCCAGGAGGACGGCGGCGTCGTCGCGGAGATCACCCTCGGGCTGGCCTACGAGGGCCCCCCGACGTTCGTGCACGGCGGCATGAGCGCGTTGTTCATGGACCAGATGCTGGGCAGCGCGGCCGGCGCCGCCGGCCTGTGGGGCATGACCGCCCACCTCGAGCTGGACTACCGCGGACCGCTGCCGCTGCAGACGGCGCTGGTGCTCCGCGCCCGCGTGGAGTCGCAGGAGGGCCGGAAGGCCTTCATCAGCGGCACGATCGCGCTCGCCTCGGCGCCCGAGAAGGTGCTCGTCGAGGCCCGCGGCCTGTTCGTGATGCCGCGCCCCGAGAAGCAGGCCGCCTACTTCGGCGCCGTCACCGACGCCAGCGGCCGGCACGCCCCGCCCCGCCGTCCCGGCGACGCGACCGCGCTCCGACTGGCCTGATCCCGTGGACGACGTCGCCGTCGCCGCCCGCGCCGCACGGGCGGCGGCCGACGTGCTGCTGGCCCTGCGGGCCGACGGCGCCCTGACCGGTCGCGCCCTCGGGGACGCCGGTGACGCGGCCGCGCAGCAGGCGATCAGCGCCGTGCTCGCCGCCGAGCGCCCCGGCGACGCCGTCCTGAGCGAGGAGGCCGCCGATGATCCGGGGCGGCTGTCGGCGGACCGGGTCTGGATCGTCGACCCGCTCGACGGCACCCGCGAGTACGGCGAGGCCGGGCGCTCCGACTGGGCGGTGCACGTCGCGCTGTGGGCGGACGGCGAGCGCGGGGCCGGCGGGGATCTGAGAACGGCAGCGGTCGCGCTGCCGGCGCTGGGCCAGGTCCTGGTCACCGAGCCCGCGCCGGTGCTCCCCGCGCGCCGGGACGGACCGGTCCGCATCGCCGTGAGCCGCACCCGCCCGCCGGCCGAGTCCGAGGCGGTCGCCGCCGCGCTCGGCGCCGAACTGGTGCCGATGGGCTCGGCCGGCTACAAGGTGCTGGCCGTCGTCCGCGGCGAGGTGGACGCCTACGTCCACGCGGGCGGGATGTACCAGTGGGACTCCGCGGCACCGGTCGCCGTCGCCCGCGCCGCCGGCCTGACCACCAGCCGGATCGACGGCCGCGCGCTGGTCTACAACGCCGCGGAACTCTCCCTGCCTGACCTGGTCGTCTGCCGCCCGGAGCTGGCCGAGCCCATCCTGGCTGCGGTGCGCGCGGGGCGATAGCGGACACTGGAGGGGAATCTGCACCGATCCGATGCGGTTGGTGCTGTGACGAGCCAGCCCCGAATCCCCCGGAGTCCTCACGCCGTGACCACGCCCGACTACCGGCTCAGCCAGCTCGAGACGCTGGAGGCCGAGTCCATCCACGTGATCCGCGAGGTCGTGGCGGAACTCGAGCGACCGGTTCTGCTGTTCTCCGGCGGCAAGGACTCGATCGTGATGCTCGAGCTGGCCCGCAAGGCGTTCGCGCCGGCCCGCATCCCGTTCCCGGTCATGCACGTGGACACCGGGCTGAACTTCCCCGAGGTGCTGGAGTTCCGCGACAAGCGGGTCGCCGAGCTCGGCGTCGACCTGGTGGTCGCCTCGGTGCCGGACGCGATCGCCGCCGGCACCGTCAAGCAGGAGCCCAACGGCTCCCGCAACCGGATCCAGACCCCCGTGCTGCTCGACGCGGTCGAGGAGCACGGCTTCACCGCGCTGTTCGGCGGCGCCCGACGCGACGAGGACAAGGCCCGCGCCAAGGAGCGGATGTTCTCCTTCCGCGACGAGTTCGGCCAGTGGGACCCGAAGAACCAGCGCCCCGAGCTCTGGGACCTCTACAACGGCCGGATCCACCTCGGCGAGTCCATCCGGATCTTCCCGCTGTCGAACTGGACCGAGCTCGACATCTGGCAGTACATCCTCCGCGAGGAGATCGCGATCCCGGCGCTGTACCTGGCCGAGGAGCGCGAGGTCGTGGAGCGCCAGGGGATGCTCTACGCGGTCAACGAGTTCATCCGGCCGCGCGACGGCGAGCAGGTGCGCCGGGAGACCGTCCGCTACCGCACCGTCGGCGACGCCAACCTGACCGCGGCGGTGCCGTCCGAGGCGACCACGGTCGAGGAGGTCATCGCCGAGATCGCGGTGACCCGGATGACCGAGCGGGGCGCCACCCGCGGCGACGACAAGGTCAGCGACGCCGCCATGGAGGACCGCAAGAAGGAGGGCTACTTCTGATGGCCTCCGCGATCTTGATGGCCCGCCCGACGACGGCGCCACAGCAGCAGCGCGACGCGCGTGACGACGGCCAGCAGCAGCAGTCCGGTGGTCCAGCCCACCCGCTCCGCCACCACGGGGGACGACGTCCCGAGCAGGTCGGTCACCCACGCGCCCGCCGCGTAGCCCACGACGTAGCCGAGGACGACGACCAGCAGCGCGGGCGTGGCCACCGCGAACACGAACATGCGCACCTCTCCCGGGCTCCGCGCCCCAGGGTGCGCCGCCCCGCCGTCCGCTGCCAGGAGACCGCCCGATGACCCCCGTTGACGGACCCGTCGACCTGCACTCCGACGCCGCCGCCCAGGCCCACGACATCGCCGTCGCCCGCAAGGACATCCTGCGGATCGCCACCGCCGGCTCGGTCGACGACGGCAAGAGCACGCTGATCGGCCGGCTGCTGTACGACAGCAAGGCCGTCTTCGAGGACCAGTACGAGGCGGTCGAGCGGGCCAGCAAGGGCGACTACGTCGACCTCGCGCTGCTCACCGACGGCCTGCGCGCCGAGCGCGAGCAGGGCATCACGATCGACGTCGCCTACCGGTACTTCAGCACCCCGCGGCGCACCTTCATCCTGGCCGACACCCCCGGGCACGTGCAGTACACGCGGAACATGGTCACCGGCGCCTCGACCGCGGACCTCGCGATCGTGCTGGTCGACGCCCGCAAGGGGATGCTCGAGCAGAGCCGGCGGCACGCCTTCCTCGCCTCGCTGCTGCGCGTGCCGCACCTGGTCGTGGCGGTCAACAAGATGGACCTCGTCGACTGGTCGGAGACCACCTACGAGGCGATCCGCGACGAGTTCACCGCGTTCGCCGCGAAGCTCTCCATCCCCGACCTGACCGTCGTCCCGATCTCGGCGCTCAACGGCGACAACGTCGTCACCCGCTCGGAGAACACGCCCTGGTACGAGGGCCCCTCGCTGCTGCACCACCTCGAGCACGTGCACGTCGCCAGCGACCGCAACCTCGTCGACGCCCGGTTCCCCGTGCAGTACGTGATCCGCCCGCAGTCCGACGCCCACCACGACTACCGCGGCTACGCGGGCCGGGTGGCCAGCGGCGTGCTGCGCACCGGGGACGAGGTGCAGGTGCTGCCCAGCGGCCTGACGACGACGATCGCCGGCATCGACGGGCCGCGCGGGCCGGTGGACGAGGCGTTCCCCCCGATGTCGGTGACCGTGCGGCTCACCGACGACCTCGACGTCTCGCGCGGCGATCTCATCTGCCGGCCGGCCAACGCCCCGCGCGCCACCCAGGACCTCGACGCGATGGTGTGCTGGATGGCCGACGAGCCGCTGCGGCCCCGTCAGCGGCTGGCGATCAAGCACACCACCCGCTCGGTGCGTGCCATGGTCAAGGACGTCGTCTACCGCCTCGACGTCAACACGCTGCACCGCGACCAGGAGGCGGGCGACCTCGGGCTGAACGACATCGGCCGGGTGATGCTCCGCACCACGCAGCCGCTGTTCGTGGACGACTACGCCCGCAACCGGGCCACCGGCCGGTTCATCCTGGTCGACGAGGCCACCAACGCCACCGTCGGCGCCGGGATGCTCGTCGCCCCGTAGCAGCTCCTCCGGGGCAGAGGTGGCCGTTTCTGCCCCGGACGACGACGGTCCCGGCTCCCCGCTGAGGGGAACCGGGACCGGATGCGTCTGTGCTCAGGCCTGGTCGGTCGGGGCCGGAGCCTCGCTCGGGTCGCCGTTCCAGTCCTTGCCCGCCACGTCGGCGTTCTCGGAGGCGCTGTCGGTCTGCCCGGCGACGGTCTCGATCATCTCCTCGTCGGAGACACCCTCGCCCGCGGCCTGCGTGTTCTTCGGCTCGCTCATCGCCGTCCTTCCTCTCGGTCGTGTGCAACAGACCCCTCCCCGATCCCGGGCCCCGGCAAACCAGCTGCCCGGTCACACCGGCGGTTCAGCGGCCCGGTGGCCGGAGCTCGAACCAGACCCGCTTGCCGCCGTCGTGGTCCTCGGCCCCCCAGCGGTCCGCGATCTCCTGGACCATCCGCATGCCCCGCCCTCGCGGCTCGTCCATCGACAGCTCGCGCACCACGGGCAGGACGGCGGACCCGTCCACGACGGCGATCCGCAGCCAATCCTCGGATGCGCCGATCTCGAGCGTCAGCTCGGCCTCGCCCCCGACGTGGTCCACGACGTTCGACACCAGCTCGGTCACCAGGAGCGCGGCGTCCTCCGGGTCGTGCGGAACGCCCCAGGCCCCCATCAGCTCGAGCACCAGGCGCCGGGCGACGCGCACGCTGCGCGCTGTCGGGGGGAGGTCGACGCTGGCGTTGCGGCTGGACATGAGGGATCCGATCTGCGCGGGCCACAGCCCCGCGGTCCCGGCGGCTGTGTTGCACACAACCAACCACGGATCGTTCCGGTACGCAAGGGCCGTTGCATGTCATGGCCCTTGCGTTGCAAGGACCATTGCATGCAACGCCTGTTAACACTTGCTAGTGTGCAGCCGGAAACCGCCGACGAGAGAGGTGTCATGGGCACCGAGACCGGCGCCACCCCGCCCGACGACCAGGCGGACCGCGCCCTGGCCGACCTGCTCACCGAGCTCGACCGGTGCGTGGACGAGCTCGTACAGGCCCGCGCACGGGCCGAGACGCTCCAGCGTCGGCGCCGCGAGGGGTCGGCCTGGCTCGACGTCGTCACGAACGAGGCCCGCCCCCTCATCGTCGAGCGCATCTCCACCGTCCTGGCCGCGCTGTCCGCGGCCGGCCACACGTGGCGCCGCGAACAGGCCGCCGCCCTCCAGGCCGAGCAGATCAGCATCAACCGGATCGCCGCACTGTTCGGCGTCACGCGGCAGCGCATCTCGGCCCTGCTGCGGGAAGGCGGCTCCGAGGATCCCCCTGGCCGGGAACGGGGGGACGAGCTCAGGCCATGAGGCTGTCGATGGCCTTGTAGACGCGCTGCTCGGAGATCGGCCGCGGCGTGCCGATGCCCTGCGCGAAGAGCCCGACCCGCAGCTCCTCGACCATCCAGCGCACCCGCACCACCGGGTCGTCGGGCGCGCCGGTCGCCGGGACCTGGGCACGGAGCTGCTCGTACTCGGCGGTCACCGCCGCGATCTGCGCGGTCCAGAGCTCGTCGCGGACGGCGTTGGCCGGCAGCTTCTCCAGCCGGTGCGCCATCGCCCGCAGGTAGCGGACCAGGTCCGGGAGCCGCCGCCGGCCGGCCGCGGCGACGAAGCCGCGGTGCAGCAGGCCGGTCATCTGCCGGCGCAGATCGGCGACCGCCGCCTCGGGCACCCGGCGTCCGGGCGCGGCTCCGATCGCGACCGCGACCTCGCGGGCCTGGGTGAGCACGGCCTCGACCTTCTGCACCGCGTCGAGGGTGAGCGGGTGCAGCTCGCGCTTCGCCGTCGCGACCAGGGCCTCGAAGGCCGCCTGGTCGCGCGGCGGTCCGCCGGCGGCCGCGATGAGCTCGTCGACAGCGGCGTCGACGCAGTCGTCCACCAGCGCGGGGATCTCGCCGTCGGGGTTGAACTGCAGGGCCAGCCGGGTGCGCGGCCCCAGCGTCTTCACGACCTGCTTGGTCGGGGAGCCGGCCACGAGCACGAGCAGCCGCCGCGCCCCGCGCCGGCTGAGCCGGGTGGCCTCCACCTCGGTGGGGACGACGCGGACGCCGACGGTCGCGCCCTCGTCGACCAGCGCGGGATAGGCGGTGACCAGGTGGTCGCCCCGGCGCACCTCGACCGTCCGCGGCAGCGTGCCGATGTCCCAGGTGGTCATCCGGCTGCGCTCGACGGAGGCCGCCGCGGCCGCCAGGGTGGCCCGGGCCTGCGGCGCCACCTGCGCCTTGAGCGCGGCGAGGTCCTTGCCGGTGGCCAGCGGGCGCTGCTGGTCGTCGAGCACCCGGAAGGTGGCCCGCAGGTGGTCGGGCACCTGCGCGGGCTGCCAGGCGTCGGGCGGGACGACGACGCCGGCCGCACGGCGCAGCTCGCGCTCCAGCGCGGGCAGCAACGCCTCGCCCGGATCGATCTGCGGCAGCACCTGACGCACCCGGTCGGGGATCGGCACGAGCGCGCGGCGCGTCTGCTTCGGCAGCGTGCGCAGCAGGGCGGTCACGAGCTCCTCGCGCACGCCCGGCACCGTGAAGGCCAGCGACTCCCCCGACGTCCGCTGGGCCACCGCGTCGAGCACGCCCAGCGGCACGTCGACGGTGACGCCGTCCTGCGCGTCACCGGGCGCGAACGCGTAGGACAGCGGCAGCGTCAGGCCCTGCGAGAGCTCGACCGCGTCCGGGTAGTCCGACGGGTCCACCTGCCCCGCCGCGGCGGCGTCGGTGAGCATCGCCGGGGTGAAGGTGAGCAGGTCGGGGGTCTGCCGCGCGGCGGCCTTCCACCAGCGGTCGAAGTGCCGGGTGGAGACGACGTCGGCGGGCACGCGGGCGTCGTAGAGCTCGAACAGCGTCTCGTCGTCGACGGCGATGTCCCGCCGTCGGGCGCGCTCCTCGAGCTGGGCCACCTGCTCGATCGCGCGCTGGTTCTCCGCCCAGAAGCGGTGGTGCGTGCTCCACTCCCCCTGCACGAGCGCGTGCCGGATGAACAGCTCGCGGCTGATCTCCGGGTCGATCGAGCCGTACTGCACGCGCCGGCCGACGATCAGCGGCAGGCCGTACAGCGTGACCCGCTCGGTGGCGACGACGGAGCCGCGCTTGACGTCCCACCGGGGCTCGGAGTACTGCCGAGTGACCAGGTGGTCGGCGAGCTTCTCGACCGTCTCGGGATCGATCCGGGCGACCGTGCGGGCGAACAGCCGGCTGGTCTCGACGAGCTCCGCGGCGACCACCCAGCGCGGCGGCTTCTTCGCCAGCGGCGTGCCCGGCGCGAGCACGAACCGGGTGTTGCGGGTGCCCACGTACTCCCGTCCCGGCCGGCCCGGCTTGCCGTCGCGCTGCTTGACCGGCTCCGCCTGCATGCCGATCTGCGACAGCAGCCCCGCCAGCAGCGCCGCGGTGATGCCCCGCTCGTCGGGCTCGGCCGCCGGCTCGCCCAGCTTCATGCCCAGCCGCCGTGCGGTGCCGCGGAGCTGGCCGTGCAGGTCCTGCCACTCCCGGATGCGCAGGTAGTGCAGGAACTCCCGCTTCACCGTGCGGCGGAACTGGTTGCCGCTCAACGCCTCGGCCTGCTCCCCCAGGTAGCGCCACAGGTTGAGCAGCGCGAGGAAGTCGGAGTTCTCGTCGGCGAAGCGGCGGTGCAGCTCGTCGGCGGCCTGCTGGTGCTCGGTCGGCCGCTCGCGCGGGTCCTGGATCGTCAGGCCCGCGGCGATGACCAGCACCTCCTCCAGCACGCCGCGGCGGTCCGCCTCGACCACCATGCGGGCGATGCGCGGGTCCAGCGGCAGCGCGGCCAGCGACCGGCCGGTCGGCGTCAGCGCCCCGTGCCCGTCCAGGGCACCGAGCTCCTCGAGCAGCGCCAGGCCGTCGGCGACGGCGCGGCGGTCCGGCGGGTCGACGAACGGGAAGTCCTCGACCGCGCCCAGGTCGAGGGCGGCCATCTGCAGGAGCACCGAGGCGAGGTTGGTGCGCAGGATCTCCGGGTCGGTGAACTCCGGGCGACCGTCGAAGTCGTCCTCGCTGTAGAGCCGGATCGCGATGCCCGGCCCGAGCCGGCCGCAGCGGCCGGAGCGCTGCCGGGCCGAGGCCTGGCTGACCGCCTCGATCGGCAGCCGCTGCACCTTGGTGCGATGGCTGTACCGCGAGATGCGCGCGGTGCCCGGGTCGATGACGTAGCGGATGCCCGGCACGGTCAGCGACGTCTCGGCGACGTTCGTGGCCAGCACGATCCGCCGCCCCGTGTGGGAGCTGAACACCTTGTGCTGGTCCGCGGCGGACAGCCGCGAGTAGAGCGGCACGACCTCCGTGTACGGCAGCGCCCGCTCGGCGAGCGCGTCCTGGGTGTCCCGGATCTCCCGCTCGCCGGCGAGGAACACCAGGATGTCGCCCGGCCCCTCCGCGACCAGCTCGTCGACGGCGTCCAGGATCGCCGTCACCTGGTCCCGATCCTCGTCCGCCTCCGGGTCGTCCGGGTCGACGACGGGGCGGTACCGCACCTCGACCGGGTAGGTCCGGCCGCTGACCTCCACGATCGGCGCGCCCGCGAAGTGGGCCGCCACCCGCTCGACGTCGATCGTCGCGGAGGTGATGACCAGCTTCAGGTCCGGGCGCCGGGGCAGGATCTGCGCCAGGTACCCGAGCAGGAAGTCGATGTTGAGGCTCCGCTCGTGGGCCTCGTCGAGGATGATCGTGTCGTACTGGCGCAGCAGCCGGTCGCGCTGGATCTCGGCCAGCAGCACGCCGTCGGTCATGAGCTTGACCAGCGTGTCGTCCGACACCTGGTCGTTGAAGCGCATCTTGAACCCGACGGCCTCGCCCAGCGGCGTGCCGAGCTCCTCGGCGATCCGCTCGGCGACGCTGCGGGCGGCGATCCGGCGCGGCTGGGTGTGCCCGATCCGGCCACGTACGCCCCGGCCGAGCTCGAGCGCGATCTTGGGCAGCTGCGTCGTCTTGCCCGAGCCCGTCTCCCCCGCCACGACGACGACCTGGGCGTCGCGGAGTGCCGCGGCGATGTCGTCACGACGCGCGCTGACCGGCAGGTCCTCGGGATAGGTGATCGCCGGGACGGCGGCCCGCCGGCGGGCGATCCGCTCCTCCGCGGCGACGACGTCGGCGACGATGCGCTCCCGCTGCCGCTCGCGGGCGGCGACGTCCCGGGTCTTCCGGAGCCCGTCGAGCCGGCGGCGCAACCGGTGCTCGTCGACGAGCGTCAGGGTCGCGAGGCGCGCGCGGAGGTCGTCCTGCGGAGAACTCACCGGGCGTCGCGTTCCTCTCTGGATGGGCGGGGGTACGGGCGGGCCTCGCGCCGCGCGTACCCAGGATCCCACTGCTGCGCGGCGACGCCCGGGACGTCGTCAGGATCACAATGGATGCAGGCCGCAACTGTTTGCTTGCATCCAACAACCGGTCGTACGATTTTCGGGTTCTCGTCGTCACCGAAGGGCCGTCATGACCCGCTCTCCCGGCCCCGCACCGGCCGTCGCGACGCCCCGCGGCCGCTCCGTGGAGACGCTGTCCGAGCAGCTCCCCCGGTTCCTGCGACTGATCTCCGCGGCCAAGGTGCACCTCTCCACCGATCCTCGTGACCGGGCGGCCCTCGTGCTGCTCCACCCGCTGGTTCGGCTGGGGCCGATCCGCCAGGGGGCGCTCGCCGAGCAGGTGCGGGCCGACCCCTCGACCGTCAGCCGGCACGTCGCCGCACTGGTCCAGGAGGGCCTCGTGCAGCGGGTGGCCGACGAGTCCGACGGCCGGGCCACCCGGCTGCTGGTGACCGACGCCGGGCTGGCCGCGCTCGAGCAGCTGGGCCGGGACCGGGCGGCGGTCGTGCAGCGCATCACCGCGGACTGGCAGCCGGACGACCTCGCCTCCTTCACCGGCCTCCTGGGCCGCTTCCTCGACGACCTCGCCGCCGCCCTGCCGGGCGACGCCGCCGCCACGCCCGTACCGGGAGACCTCCGATGAGCCAGACCACCGCAGCCGAGCGGGGAGCCCGGCGGCGCACCGCCGCCGCCCCCGCTGCCGACGGCACGTTCAGCCACCGGCAGATCGTCACGATCCTCGTCGGCCTGATGGTCGCGATGTTCCTGGCGGCGCTGGACCAGACCGTCGTCTCCACCGCGATCCGCACCATCGCCGACGACCTGCAGGGCTACGACCTGCAGGCCTGGGCGACGACGGCGTTCCTCATCACCTCGACGATCGCGACCCCGCTGTACGGGAAGCTCTCCGACATCTACGGCTCGCGGCCGTTCTACCTGTTCGCGATCACCATCTTCGTGGTCGGCTCGGTGCTGTGCGGCATGGCCGACTCGATGTACCAGCTGGCGGTCTTCCGCGCGGTGCAGGGCATCGGCGCCGGCGGCCTCATGTCGCTGGCCTTCGTGATCATCGGCAACATCGTGCCGCCGCGGGAGCGCTCGCGGTACCAGGGCTACTTCATGGCCGTCTTCGGCTCCTCGAGCGTGCTCGGCCCGGTCATCGGTGGCTTCTTCGCCGGTCAGGGCACCCTGCTGGGGATGGAGGGCTGGCGCTGGATCTTCTTCATCAACGTCCCCCTCGGGGCGGTCGCGTTCGTGACGATCTGGCGGGTGCTGCACCTGCCGCACGAGCGCCGCGAGCACCGCATCGACTGGCCCGGTGCCCTGGCGCTGATCTCGTTCCTGGTGCCGCTGCTCGTCATCGCCGAGCAGGGCCGGACCTGGGGCTGGACCTCCGGCCGGGCTCTGCTCTGCTACGCCATCGGCGCCGTCGGCTTCGCCCTGTTCGTGCTCGCCGAGCGGGCCTACCGGGACGACGCCCTGCTGCCCCTGCGGCTGTTCCGCAACCGCACCTTCACCGTGAGCGGCGTGGGGTCGGTCGTCATGGGCGCGGGCATGTTCGGCGGGCTGCTGCTGCTGCCCCAGTACCTGCAGATCGTGCACGGCTCCAGCCCCACCGTCGCCGGGCTCCAGATGACACCGCTGGTCCTCGGCATCATGAGCGGCGGCATCATCTCCGGCACCACGATCTCGAAGACGGGGAAGTACAAGATCTTCCCGCTCGTCGGCGTGGCGCTGATGGTGGTGGCCCTGCTGTCCCTGTCGTTCGTGGTCGAGGCCGACACCTCGGTGTGGGTGATGGCGCCGTTCATGGTCATGCTCGGCCTGGGCCTGGGCTTCAACTTCCAGCCGGTCATCCTCGCCGTGCAGAACGCCGTCTCCCCGCGGGAGATCGGGGTGGCGACGTCGTCGGTCACCTTCTTCCGCCAGATGGGCGGCACGATCGGCACCGCGGCCTTCCTGTCCATCCTGTTCACCCGGCTGCCGACCGAGGTGGGCGGCCGGATCGGCGAGGCGGCCGCGGCGGACCCCGAGGCGGCCACCCAGGCGCAGCAGCTCCAGCAGGGCGGGTTGGACGGGCTCCTGGCCGACACGACCCGGATCACGGAGTTCCCGCTGCTGGTGGCGCCCTTCCGCGAGGGCTTCACCGCCACCATCGACCTGGTCTTCCTCATCGCTGCGGGCGTGGTCGCGATCGGGTTCTTCGTGTTCCTGTTCCTGCCGCAGCTGGCGCTGAGCAACGTCTCCGCCCTCCAGGCCCGCCAGGGCGAGGCGGCGGAAGCGGCGGCCGGCGACCCGGCGGACACGGCGGAGCAGGCCGTCCGGGGTGCCGCCGTCGCGGCCCCGACGTCCACGCCGCCCCCGGCCGGCCGCCCGGGCGAGGACCCCGCGCCGCGCTGACCCCTCCACCCCCGGGTGAGACTGGGGGCATGCCCAGCTCGTCGCTCGTCCTGTCCCGGCGTGATCTCGACTTCCTGCTGCACGAGTGGCTCGACGTCGGGTCACTGACGACGCGGGACCGGTTCACCGAGCACTCGCGGGAGACCTTCGACGCGGTCCTCGACCTGGCCGAGCAGGTCGCGACCGAGCACTTCGCGCCGCACAACCGCCTGGCCGACGAGAACGAGCCGCGGATGGTCGACGGGCGGGTCGTGCAGATCCCCGAGGTCGGGCGGGCGCTGGACGTGTTCGCCCGCACCGGGCTGATGGCGGGCACCTTCGACGAGGAGTTCGGTGGCATGCAGCTGCCGCAGACCGTCGGCCAGGCGGTGCTGGCCTGGTTCCAGGCCGCCAACATCGGGACGTCGGCCTATCCGTTCCTCACGATGGCCAACGCGCGGCTGCTCCTCGCGCACGGCAGCCGGGAGCAGATCGACACCTTCGTCGCGCCGATGGTCGAGGGCCGCTGGTTCGGCACCATGGCCCTGTCGGAGCCGCAGGCCGGCTCCTCGCTGGCCGACATCACCACGCGGGCCGAGCGCCAGGACGACGGCAGCTACCGGCTCACCGGCAACAAGATGTGGATCTCCGCCGGCGACCACGAGCTGACCGAGAACATCGTCCACCTGGTGCTGGCCAAGGTGCCGGGTGGCCCGGCCGGCGTGAAGGGCATCTCGCTGTTCGTCGTCCCCAAGTTCCTCGTCGGGGACGACGGCGCGCTCGGCGAGCGCAACGACGTCGTCCTGGCCGGGCTCAACCACAAGATGGGCTACCGGGGGACGACGAACACGCTGCTCAACTTCGGCGAGGGCGTGCACACGCCGGGCGGGCGGGCCGGCGCCGTCGGCTACCTCGTGGGCGAGGAGAACCGCGGCCTGACCTACATGTTCCACATGATGAACGAGGCGCGGATCGGCGTCGGGGTGGGCGCGAGCGTGCTGGGCTACACCGGCTACCTGCACGCCCTCGAGTACGCGCGCACCCGGACCCAGGGCCGCCCGGCGGGCGCGAAGGACCCCGCGTCGCCCATGGTGCCGATCATCGAGCACACCGACGTGCGCCGGATGCTGCTGGCCGCCAAGAGCTACGTCGAGGGCGGGCTGGCGCTGGGGCTGTACTGCGCGCGGCTGGTGGACGAGGAGCAGACCGCGCCGACGACGGAGGAGCGGGAGCGCGCGCACCTGCTGCTGGACACGCTCACCCCCATCGCCAAGGCCTGGCCCTCGCAGTGGGGGCCGGCGGCGAACGACCTGGCGATCCAGGTGCACGGCGGCTACGGCTACACCCGCGACTACCCCGTCGAGCAGTTCTACCGGGACAACCGGCTGAACCCGATCCACGAGGGCACGCAGGGCATCCAGTCCCTCGACCTGCTCGGCCGCAAGGTGGTGCAGCAGGGCGGTGCCGGGCTGCGACTGCTCACCGAGACCATCTCCGCGGCCACGCGGCGGGCCTCGGGCACGGAGTGGGCCGGCCTCGCCGCCGACCTCGACGCCGCGGTCGGCCGGCTCGGCGCGGTGACCGCGACGCTCTGGGGCACCGGCGACCCCGATCTCGCGCTGGCCAACTCGCACGTCTACCTGGAGGCCGCCGGCCACGTCGTCGTCGCCTGGCTGTGGCTGGAGCAGGCACTGGCCACCGGCGAGGGCACCGGCAGCTTCTACGAGGGCAAGCGGGCCGCTGCCCGCTGGTTCTGGCGCTCGGAGCTGCCTCGCACCGGTCCCCAGTTCGACCTGCTCGAGTCGCTGGACCGCACCGTGCTGGACACCCCCGCCGACGTGCTCTGAACAGCAGGACGCCCCGCCGCCTCCGGAGAGGGAGCGGGGCGTCCGGCGATCGTCGTCGGGTGCGTCAGGCGGCTTGCGCCGCCCCGACGGGCTCGGCGGTGGCGTGCCGGGCACCAGAGGTGCGCTCGGCGCGCTCACGCTCGTAGCGGGCGGTGGACTGCGTGCCCATCGCGATCACCAGGGCCGTCAGCACCAGGAATCCGATCAGCGTCACGGTCGGCCACATCACCATGCTTGTTGTTCTCCCCCAGGTTCGGAACCCGCCGTCGGGTCAGGGACGGCGGCACGTCTTCAGAGGGCTCTGTCCCCCGTCCACGAGGCTCCTAATCGTCGAGTTGTGCAGCTCACCTGACGGTGTGTGACCAGAGTCATGTTCGGCACGGTCCCGGCACGGGGGGCAGCCACCGCCGGGGGCCGTGGTCTGATCCTCGGGTGTCGGTCCGCGAACAGCCCCCCGTCCAGGGCCGGGCGGCCGGGCCCGTCCTGCTGGTGCTCGCGCTGTCGCTGGTGGTCACCACGCTCTCGCTGCTGCAGAGCCTGGTCGTCCCCGTCCTCGACCGGATCGCCGCACAGCTGGACGTCTCGCCGAGCGCCGCGGGCTGGGTGCTCACCGCCAACCTCCTGGCCGCGGCCGTGCTCACCCCCGTGCTGGGCCGGCTCGGCGATCTCAAGGGCGAGCGGCCGGTCATCATCGGCATCCTCGTGACCGTCGCGGTGGGCACGGTGCTGGCGATCGCCACCGAGTCGCTGCCGCTGCTGCTCCTGGCCCGGGTCCTCCAGGGCGCCTCCTACGGGCTGTTCCCGCTGTCGATCAGCGTGCTGCGCCGTGAGCTGCCCGAGCGCCGGCTCGGCATGGGCATGTCCGTGGTCAGCAGCACCCTGGGCGTCGGCGGCGTCGCCGGGCTCGTCGCGACGGGCCTGCTCGCCGGGGACGACGCCGACTACCGCCGGCCGTTCTGGATCGGCCTGGGCATCACCGTGGTCGCGCTGGTCCTCGCCGTGCGGCTGCTGCCCCGCCGCCCGGTCACCGCGTCCGGCGGCGTCGACTGGTGGGGTGCGGCCGTCCTCGGCGCCGGCCTGTCGCTGCTGCTGCTGTTCGTCTCGCAGGGCAACGCGTGGGGCTGGTCCTCCGCTCCGACCCTGGGCTGCCTGGCCGGCGCGGTCGTCGTCCTGAGCGGGTGGACGGTGCTGCAGCGGCGGCTGGCCGCGCCGCTGGTCCGCCCCGCGATGCTCGCCGACCGCCGCACCATCGTGCCGAACGTCGTCGGCCTGCTCACCGGTGTGGCGATGTTCGCCTCGTTCCTCGCCGTCCTGCAGTACGTGCAGAGCCCGACGGGGATCACCGGGTACGGCTTCGACGCCACGGTCCTCGAGGCGACGGTGGTCTACCTGCTGCCCGGAGGGGTCGTCGGCATCCTGCTGGCGCCGTTCGCCGGCTCCGTGGTCACCCGCTTCGGCGGGCTGCCGACCCTGCTCGTCGGCTGGACGTTCGGGCTGGCCGGGTTCGTCCTGCTCACCTGGTTCCGCAGCGAGCCCTGGGCGGTCATCGCCGCCGGCCTGCTGACCCAGGTGGCGGTCACCGTCGCCTACGCCGCGCTCCCGTCGCTGGTCGTGCAGGCGGTGCACGAGGACGAGACCGGCGTGGCCAACGCGATCAACTCGATCGCCCGCTCCGTCGGTCAGGCCCTCGGCAGCGCGGTGGCGGTCACGCTCATCGCCGCCCACCTGGACCCCGGCACCGGCCTGCCCCGGGACGTCGCCTTCACGCTGGTGGGCGCCGTCGGCATCGGTGCCGCCGTCGCGATCCTGGTCGCCGCCCTGCTCGGGCTCCGCGCCGACTCCCGCGCGGCGCGGCAGCGGCGGCCGGACCCGCTGACGGAGGTCGAGGAGGCCGTCGCCGGGGCGGGCGAGTGGTCGCCGGTGTCGGGGATCCGCTGATCTCCGTTCGACAACAGCACGCCGGGGCCCGGCATGGAACCGGACGGTCCGGGGCACCGAACCCTCCGACCTGAAGGCCCGTGCGCCTTCCCCGAACCGGAGGACTCCATGACCCGACCCACCGGCTCGTCCAGCCACGCGAGCGATTCCACCGGCAAGGCCGGCGCCGACCCGGCCCCGGACACCGACGTCATCAGCGGCACCCGCGCCGACTACGCGCCCGTCGGCGCCGACCCGAAGCCGACGACGGGCGGCACGATCAAGCGCACGCTCAAGGAGTTCAGCGAGGACAACCTCACCGACTGGGCCGCGGCGCTGACCTACTACGGCGTCCTGGCGATGTTCCCCGCGCTCATCGCCCTGGTGTCCATCGTCGGCCTGCTGACCGAGCCCAAGCAGCTCACCGACGCGCTCACCGAGGTCGTGCCGGCGGACGCCGCCGAGACCCTGAACCCGGTGATCGACCAGATCGCCGGCAACAGCGGCACCGCCGGCGTCGCGCTGATCATCGGTCTCCTGACGGCCGTCTGGTCGGCCTCGGGCTACGTCGGCGCGTTCACCCGCGCGGCGAACGTCGTCTACGAGACGCCCGAGGGACGCAAGGTCTGGAAGCTCAAGCCGCTCCAGCTGCTGGTCACGCTGATCGGGATCCTGTTCGCGGCCATCATCCTGTCGCTGCTGGTGCTCAGCGGGCCGGTCGTCGACGCGATCGGTTCGGCCATCGGGATCGGTGAGACCGGCCAGAACATCTGGAGCATCGCCAAGTGGCCGGTCGTGCTCGTCCTGCTCGCCCTGATGATCGCCGTCCTCTACTACGCGACCCCCAACGTGAAGCTCCGCGGCTTCAAGTGGGTCAGCCCCGGCGCCGGCGTGGCGATCCTCGTGGCGATCGTGGCCTCGGCGGCATTCGCGTTCTACGTGGCCAACTTCGCGGGCTACAACAAGACCTACGGCGCCCTCGCCGGCGTGGTGATCTTCCTGGTCTGGTTCTGGCTGATCAACGTGGCCCTGCTCTTCGGCATCGAGCTGGACGCCGAGATCGAGCGCACCACGGAGCTGAAGGAGGGCGTGCCGAGGGCGGAGAAGGAGATCCAGCTCGACGCCCGGGCCAACCCGAAGGACAAGCAGACGACGTAGCGCCCGCACCATGATCAGAACGCACGGAGGGCTGTCATCCGACGTCGGATGGCAGCCCTCGGTGCGTGCTGATCATCCTCATCGACCGACCCACGACTGCAGGGAGACACGACACCCATGAGCGACGCCCCGCCGGTGACCTCGGACTTCTACGACCTCGAGGCGCTGCTGCCCGAGGACGAGCGTGCGCTCCTGCACCGGGTGCGGGCCTTCATGGACAAGAAGGTCGAGCCGGTCATCAACGAGTACTGGACCCGCGGCGAGTTCCCGCACGAGCTGATCCCGGGTCTGGCCGAGCTCGGCATCGCCGGCAACCCCTACTCCGGGTACGGCTGCCCGGGCCGGTCGTCGCTGTTCGACGGCATGGTGGCCATGGAGCTCTCCCGCGGGGACGCCTCGATCTCCACCTTCATGGGGGTGCACGGCGGGCTGGCCATGGGCTCGATCTACCTCTGCGGCTCCGAGGAGCAGAAGGAGCGCTGGCTGCCGGCGATGGCCCGCATGGAGCTGATCGGCGCCTTCGGGCTGACCGAGCCGGAGGCCGGCTCCGACATCGCGCGCGGCGCCCGGACGACGGCCCGCCGCGAGGGCGACACCTGGGTCCTCAACGGCGAGAAGAAGTGGATCGGCAACGCCAGCTTCGCCGACCTGATCATCATCTGGGCCAAGGACGAGGAGACCGACGACGTGCTCGGCTTCGTCGTCGAGAAGGGGACGCCGGGCTTCTCGACCGTCGACCTCAAGGACAAGATCGCGCTGCGGGTCGTGCAGAACGCGCTGATCACCCTCGAGGACGTCCGCGTGCCGGAGGAGAACCGGCTGCAGGAGGCGCGCAGCTTCCGCGACACGGCGAAGGTGCTGAAGATGACCCGCGCCGGCGTCGCGTGGTCGTCGGTCGGCTGCTCGCGCGGCGCCTACGAGCACGCGCTGCGCTACGCCACCGACCGCGAGCAGTTCGGTCAGCAGATCGCCGAGTTCCAGCTCGTGCAGGACCTGCTGGTGCGGATGCTGGGCAACATCACCGCCTCCGCGGCCATGTGCGCGCGGCTCTCCCAGCTCCAGGACGAGGGCACGATGAGCGACGAGCAGGCCTCGCTGGCCAAGGCGTTCTGCACCATGCGGATGCGCGAGACGGTCGGCTACGCCCGCGAGCTGATGGGCGGCAACGGCATCCTGCTGGAGAACCACGTGGGACGGTTCGCCGCCGACGCCGAGGCGATCTACTCCTACGAGGGCACCCGCGAGGTCAACACGCTGATCGTCGGGCGAGCGGTCACGGGGACGAGCGCGATCACCTGAGCGGGAGCGTTCCGCTTCTCCTGCCGGACCGCGCCGGGTGTGTTTCAGTGGCCTGAGTCACATCCAGCGCCACGCAGGAGGCCCTCATGACGTCGTCGGCGACCGACCGGGAGACCGCGGAGAGCGCGGCCGAGGGGGCGCTCGGCCTGGACATGGTCCTGGTCGACGCCGCCCGCGGCCCGCTGCGCCGGATGGTGCCACCGGCGAGCACCGCCCTGCGGTTCGGCGCGGCCCTGGCCCGCCAGCCGGGCACGGTGGCGCGGCGGACCGGAGAGCTGGCCCGCGAACTCGGCCTGATCACCGTCGGCCGGTCCGAACTCGCCCCGGGCCGCAAGGACAAGCGGTTCGCCGACCCGGCCTGGACGGGGAACCCGCTGCTGCGCCGGGCGATGCAGACCCACCTCGCCGCCGCGCGCGCGACCTGGGAGCTGATCGAGGACGCCGACCTCGACTGGCAGGACGACGAGCGGATCCGGTTCACCGCGACGAACCTGGTCGACGCCCTGGCGCCGTCCAACGTGCCGGTGCTCAATCCGCTGGGCTGGAAGGCGCTGATCGACACCGGCGGCAGGAACGTCGTCCAGGGCCTCCGGCGGATGGCCACGGACCTGGCCGCACCGCCCCGCGTGCCCTCGATGGTCGAGCCCGACGCGTTCAGCGTCGGCGAGGACCTCGCGGTGACACCGGGCGTCGTCGTGTTCCGCACCGAGGTGTTCGAGCTGATCCGCTACCACCCCACGACGGAGACCGTCCGCGAGGTGCCGCTGGTGATCGTGCCGCCGACGATCAACAAGTACTACATCACCGACCTCGCCCCCGGCCGCAGCATCGTCGAGCACTACGTGGCCGCGGGCCACCAGGTCTTCATGATCTCCTGGCGCAACCCCGACGAACGGCACGCCGAATGGGGCCTGGACACCTACGGTCAGGCCCTCCTCGACGCGATGGACGCCGTCGAGCAGGCGTCGGGCAGCGAGCGGGTGGCCCTCCAGGCGTTCTGCTCCGGCGGGATCATCACCGCGATGGTGCTGGCCCACCTGGCCGCGCAGGGCCGGCAGGACCGGGTGAGCGCGGCCAGCTTCGCCGTCACGGTGCTGGACTGGTCGCGCGCGGGCACCGTCTCGGCGCTGATGGACGAGGAGTCGGTGCGGGCGGCGACGGAGAAGTCGCGGCAGAAGGGCTACCTCGACGGCGCACAGCTGGCCGAGGTGTTCGCCTGGCTGCGCCCCAACGACCTGATCTGGAACTACTGGGTGAACAACTACCTGCAGGGCAAGCCGCCGCCGAACTTCGACATCCTGTTCTGGAACGCCGACACGACCCGGATGAGCGCGGGCCTGCACCACGACTTCATCGACGTCGCCCTCGGCAACCAGCTCACCGAGGCCGGCGGCGCGACGATGCTCGGCACGCCCGTGGACCTGTCGACGGTGACCGTCGACACCTACGTCACTGCGGGTATCGCCGACCACCTCTGCCCGTGGCAGGCCTGCTACCGCAGCACCCAGCTGCTGGGCGGCGAGAGCCGGTTCATCCTCTCGACCAGCGGCCACATCGCGTCGCTGGTGAACCCGCCGGGCAACCCGAAGTCCACCTTCCAGGTCGCCGACTCCACCCCGCCGGACCCGGAGGAGTGGCTGGCCGCCGCCCGCACGGAGAAGGGCTCCTGGTGGCCGGACTTCACCACCTGGCTGGACGAGCGCACCGGCGAGCACGTCCCGGCTCCGACCGATCTCGGCGGCGGGCTGGAGGTCCTCGGCGACGCTCCGGGCACCTATGTCTTCGACAAGTAGCGGCGAGCGCGTCCGCTCGGTCACCGCCGGGGGCCGCACGCTGCGGACATCGGTCCGGCCGGGCACCGACGACGACGTCCCGCCGCTGCTGCTCATGAACGGGATCGGCGCCAGCCTCGAGGTGCTCCAGCCGTTCGTCGACGCGCTGGACGGCCGGCGGACGGTCATCCGGTTCGACGTGCCGGGCGTGGGCGGCTCCCCGCCACCCGTCGTCCCCTACAACCTGGCCACCTTCGCACCGGTCGTGACGGGGATGCTCGACCGGCTCGGATACGGCGGGGCGGTCGACGTGCTGGGCCTCTCCTGGGGCGGGGGGCTGGCCCAGCACTTCGCCGTCCAGCACCGGCGCCGCTGCCGGCGGCTGGTGCTGGCCGCCACCGCCACGGGCGCGCTCATGGTGCCCGCGCACCCCCGCGTGCTGGGGCGCATGCTGACCCCCCGCCGGCACCGGGACCCGGAGTACGCGCGGCGCATCGCGGGAGAGATCTACGGCGGCTCGATGCGCGCCGAGCCCGAGCGGGCGGCGCGGGCGCTGCACGCCGCCACCCGCCTGGGCCCGCGCCGCGGGTACTACTTCCAGCTCGCCGCCAGCACCGGCTGGAGCAGCCTGCCGTTCCTCTCGCTGATCCGGCAGCCCACCCTGGTGCTGGCCGGGGACGACGACCCGATCGTGCCGGTGGTCAACGCCCGCCTCATGTCCCGGCTGCTGCCGCACGCCCGGCTGCACGTCTACGGCGGCGGCCACATCGCCCTGGTCACCGAGGCCCCCGAGCTCGCGCCCGTGGTGGAGGACTTCCTGGACGGCTGAGGCGGCTGCTCACTGGGCGTCCCACCAGGACGCCGCCGCCTCGGCCGGGGTGCGGCCGTCGAGCTCCACCGCCCGGTTGAGCTCGATCACCTGCTCGGTCGTCAGCCGGGCGCTCGCCTCCTCCAGCGCCCGGCGCAACGGCTCGCCCCAGCGCTCGGCGGCCTCGGCGCCGACCATCGGGACGACGTTCTCCCGGGGCTGCAGGGCCCGGTCGTCCTCGAGCAGCGTCACCGGCGCGACGGCCAGCCGGGCGTCGGTCGTCTCGAGCATGCCGACGTCGACCTGCCCCGACAGCAGCGCCTCGAGCGTCGCACCACGGGTGGGCATGCTCAGCACCGCGCCGAACCGCAGGTCGTAGACCCGCTCCAGGCCGAGCAGGCAGAAGGGCCGGGCGGGGCACTCGGGTGGGCCGCCGAAGGCCAGCTCCGGTGCGAGCGGTGCGAGGTCGGAGAGCGTGCGGACGCCGTGCTCGGCGGCGAAGGAGCGGGTGACGACGAAGCCGTTCTGGTCCTCGGCCGTCGACGGCGCGAGGACGTCGACGCCGCGGCCGCCCATGGTCCGCACGAGCACCGCGTGCATCTCCTCGGGCGCGACCGGCGGACGGGCGAACTCCGGCCGGGCGAAGGCCAGCGCCGTCCCCAGGTAGTCGACGACGACGTCGACGACGCCCTGCTGCAGCGCCGGGGAGACGACCTCCCGGGTGCCGATGCCGTGCTGGACGGACACCGGCAGCCCGCGGCGGCGGGCCGCCTCGGCGTAGACCTCGACCAGGATCTGGTTCTCCGCGAAGTCGTACGAGGCGAACCGGACGGTGGGGGCCGGCCCCGGGGCTCCCTCGGCCGGGCCGCCGCCGCAGCCGGCGAGCGCGAGCAGCAGCGCGAGCAGGACCGCCGCCCGTGCCCGCACCGCGTCACCTCCGCCCCGCGCGTCCGGTCACCGTAGAACGGTCCCGGGGCGAAAGGGGATGGTCGCGGCGCGGCTCGGAGGGCACCATTCCCCGGCATGGCGTCCGTGCCGCAGGCACTGCCTCCGAGGGCCACGGCGGGCCCGACCGTGCGGCCGGGACCGCCGGCCATCGCGCGCGTCCGCCGCCGGCGCCGCCCCTCGGGCGAGCCTCCCGCACTGCCCCGGCAACTGCGCGCCTCCGGCAAGTGGTGGCTCGGGCTCAGCGCCGCGGTCGTTCTCGCCTGGGCGGTCGTCGTCGCCACCGGGACCATCCGCTACTTCGACGTCGCCGACACCCGGGTCCTCCAGGCGTTCGCCGAGCTGCGCTCGCCGGTGGGCGTCGACGTCGCGCAGGTGGCCGGCCTGCTCGCCACCGAGCGGGCCCTGCACGTCATGTGGCTGGCCAACCTGGTGCTCCTCGTGGCGTTCCGTCGCTGGCGGCACCTGTTCGTCTGGTTCGGCGTCGTCCTGGTCGTGGTCAACGTGGCCGCGGTCATGGCGACGACGCTGCAGCGGCCGCGCCCGTTCGAGGTCGAGCTGCTGGGCAGGTGGTCGGGGTTCTCGATGCCCTCGCTGCCCATGACCGTGCTCGCCGCATTCCTGGTCAGCACCGTCTACGCGCTGGTCCCGCCCGGCCGCAAGCGGACGATCGGCAAGTGGGTGGTCTGCGGGCTGCTCGTGCTCACCGCGCTGTCGCGGCTGTACCTGGCCCAGGACCACCCCTCCGGCATCGTCGCCGGCGTGGTGCTCGGGGTGGCCGGGCCGCTGGCCGCCTTCCGGCTGCTCACACCCAACTCCGTCTACCCGGTGCGCTACAGCCGGGGGCGGCCCGCGCACCTCGACGTCTCCGGGGAGCGCGGCGACGCGATCGTCCGTGCGCTCCAGGACCAGCTCGGCCTGCTCGCCACCGACGTGACGCCCTTCGGCCTGGCCGGCTCCGGCGGCTCGACCCCGCTGAAGATCACCGTGAAGGCCCACTCCTCGTCGGCAGCCCAGGAGAGCTGCGTGTTCGGCAAGCTCTACGCGATCACCCACGTCCGCTCCGACCGCTGGTACAAGCTCGGCCGCACCCTGCTGTACGGCCGGCTCGAGGACGAGAAGCCCTTCCACACCGTCCGGCGGCTGGTGCAGTACGAGGACTACATCCTCCGGCTGTTCTGGGAGGCGTCGCTGCCGGTGCCGCATCCGCTGGGCATCGTGGAGATCACCCCGGAGCGGGAGTACCTGCTGGTCACCGAGTTCATCGCGGGCGCGCAGGAGGTCGGGGACGCCGAGATCGACGACGAGATCATCGACCAGGGGCTGGCCGCGGTCCGCCGGATGTGGGACATCGGCATGGCCCACCGCGACATCAAGCCGGCCAACCTGCTGGTGCGCGACGGCGAACTGTTCCTCATCGACTCCGCCTTCGCCGAGGTGCGGCCCAGCCCGTGGCGGCAGGCGGTCGACCTGGCCAACATGATGCTCGTCCTGGCCCTGCGCACCGACGCCGCACGGGTCTACGCCCGCGCCCGACGGCAGTTCAGCGACGAGGAGATCGCCGAGGCCTTCGCCGCGACCCGCGGGCTGACGATGCCCACCCAGCTGCGCCGGATGCTGCGCCAGCAGGGCCGCGACCTGCACGGCGACTTCCTGCGGCTGCTGCCCTTCCGCCTACCCCCGGTGCACATCCAGCGGTGGACGTGGCGCCGGTTCGGGCTCACCGCCGTCACCGTCGCCGCGGCCGCCGTCGCCGCCGTCGTCACCGTCGGCCTGCTGGGTTCGCCGCTGTGAGCCGCCGCCAGGGCGCGCTGGTCGCGCTCCTCGCGCCGCTGCTGCTCGCCGGGTGCGTCCGGCCGGTGGTCCTGGACTCCGAGGTGGTCGCCTGCCGGGAGGGCGACGAGGGCACGCCCGCCAACGGCGTGGTCCTGCTCGCCCAGTCCGTGCCGACGGCGACCTGGGTGCCCTGCCTGGAGGTCATCCCGCTGGGCTGGGACGTCTCCGGACTGGAGGCGACCGACGAGGAGGCCCGGTTCTGGCTGGACTCCGACCGCGACGGCGTGCGCGCCGTGGAGATCCGCCTCGACGAGTCCTGCGACACCGGGGGCGCCACCCGGATCCCCAGCGACCGCGAGGCGATGCAGCGCTGGGAACGGGTCGCCCAGGTGACGCCGGAGTACGTGGGCACCCGCTACTACGTCTTCGAGGGCGGCTGCATCAGCGTGCTGTTCCGGCTCTCCGGCGAGAACCGGGCCGAGCCGCTCGGCTTCGCCACCCAGGGCATCGGCACCGTCCCCCGGGACGCGGTCCGGGCCGCCGTCCGCGAGCAGACCGACGACCGGCTGGAGCTCGACCCGTGACCGCGGGCGGGCGGCCGGCCCTGCCGCGCGGCCGGCGACTGCTGGGCGGGGTGCTGTCCGTCGCACTGGTGACGGGGGTCTTCGCCTGGTTCCTGCCCCAGTTCACCAGCCTGTCCGACGTCTGGTCGTCGGTGCGCGGGATGACCTGGGGAGAGCTGACCGTGCTCTCCCTCGCGGCGGCCTGGAACCTCGCCACCTACCAGTTCGTCATGGTCTCGACCACGCCCGGGCTGCGGCTCCGCCAGGCGCTGGTCTCCACCCAGGCGACGACGGCGGTCTCCAACACGGTGCTGGGCGGCGCCGCGATCTCGCTCGGCCTCACCTACGCGATGAACTCGTCGTGGGGCTTCTCCCGCTCCCGCACCTCGGTGTCGCTGCTGGTGTCGGGGCTGTGGAACAACTTCGCCAAGCTCGGCCTGCCGGTGCTCGCGCTCGCCCTCCTCGCGCTGAGCTCACCCCCGTCCGCCGCGCGGATCGGCGCCGGCCTGGTCGGGCTGGCCGGGCTGGTGGTCGCCGTCGTCCTGCTCGGCGGGCTGCTGCGCAGCCGCGAGGGCGCCGAGCGCATCGGCACGACCGCCGGCCGGATCGCCTCGGCGCTGCGCCGGCCCTTCGGCCGCGGGCCGGTGACCGGCTGGGAGCGGGCGACGACGAAGTTCCGCGAGCGGACGGCGCTGCTGCTGCGGGCCCGCTGGCACTGGATCACGCTCGCCACGCTGGTCAGCCACCTCTCGCTGTTCCTCGTGCTGCTGCTCGCCCTGCGGTTCGTCGGGGTGGACGGGGACCAGGTGAGCGGGGTCGAGGTGCTGGCGGTGTTCGCGTTCGCCCGGCTGCTCACCGCCGTCCCGTTCACGCCCGGTGGGCTGGGGGTCATCGAGCTGGCGCTGATCACCGGCCTCGCGGCCGCCGGCGGGCCCCGGGCGCTGGTCGCCGCCGCCGTGCTGGTCTTCCGCACGCTGACCTACGTGCTGCCGATCCCGATCGGCATCGGCGCCTACCTGTTCTGGCGGCACAACCGTTCGTGGCGGCGGGAGCCCAACACCGCGCCGCGCACCGAACTGGTGCCCGAATCGGTGTGAGCCGGCCGGTCACTCCTCCCGACGGACGACGACGGCCGCGCCCCACGCCTCGGGCTCCAGCCCGCGGGCGGCGAGCACCTCGGCCAGCGCCCGGTTCATCGCCATCTGCACGGCGCCGTCGGCGGCGGTGCCGTGCACCTGGTCCACGCTCATCCGGTCGTGCTGGCGCCACGCGACGACGACGCCGTCGAGCTCCGGCGTCGGCGTGAGGCAGGCACCGCCGAGCGCGCCGCTCCCGCCCGCGGCGTCGTGCAGCGGGAGCCCGGCCTCGCCCAGCGCGGCGGTCACCTCGACCAGGAGCGTCGTCAGCGGGTCCTCCTCCGCGAGGAGGGGACGCCAGTCCTCGGGCAGCCGGTCGAGCTGCGCCGTCAGGTGGTCCAGCCACGCCCACTCCTGGGGCGACGGGCGCCGGCGGAGCGACCCGTCGGCGCGGCGGATCCCGTAGGCCGGCCGCGCGGCCGCTCCGTCCGCCAGGGCCGCGGCCGACCAGCCCGCCTCGGCGCGCTCGGGGAAGGGGCCGGCGAGCACCTGGCCGGGCTCGTCCTCGCTGCCGCCGACCAGCCACCAACCCTCGACGCCGGTGTCGGCGACGACTCCACTGCCGGGCAGACCACCCAGAACACTCATCGTTGCTGTCCATCCATCCATGGAGAACCTGCCCCGGGGGAAGAGGGGCGGGCACCGCGTCGCCGGCCGTGGCGTCGCGATGCCAGAAAGGTAGGCGGCGGGAGCGCGTCCGTCAGCCCTGCCGACGCGCGTGGGAAGCCGTGTGGCCGGATCGTTGCGCGAGCCGCCGGCAGAGCCGGTCACCCGCCGCCGCGGGCGACCACTTGTCGACAGGAACGTGCCGTCCCGAGCGTGCGGGGGGCCTGGACCACCGCGGTCATGCCGGGACACGCCGTCGCGGTGGCGTGTCCGCGCAGCTCAGACGGAACCGGCGGCCTCGGTCCTGCGGAGCAGGGCCCCGGCCTCGGGAGCACCCATCGGGCGGTAGAGCAGGAAGCCCTGCGCCTGGTCGCAGTCCTGGGCCTTGAGCCGGGCCAGCTGCGCGGGCTCCTCGACGCCCTCCGCGACGACGGTCAGCCCGAAGGTGTGCGCCGCCCGGATCATCAGCGCCACGAGCTCCCGGTGGGCGGGCTCGGTGGACGCCACGAAGCTGCGGTCGATCTTGAGCGTGTCGACCGGCATGTTCCGCAGCTGGCCGATGGAGGTGTAGCCGGTGCCGAAGTCGTCGATGGCGATGCTGACGCCCAGGGCCCGCAGCTCGGTGAGGTGGTCGTAGGCGAGCGGGTCGTCGACCAGCACCGTCTCGGTGACCTCGAGCGTCAGGAGGCGGGCGGGGAGCCCGGAGGCGGCCAGCGCGTCGGCGACGTCGGTGATCACCCGCGGGTCGGCCAGGTGGCGGCCGGAGATGTTCACCGCGATCGTGGGGTCGGGGTCCCCCGGCCCCGCCGGGGACTCCGCCCGCCACTGCGCCAGTTGCTGCGTGGCCGCGTGCAGCATCCACCGGTCGACGTCGCCGATCAGGCGCGAGCCCTCGGCCACCGGGATGAACTCGTCGGGGGGCACGAGCCCGATGCCGGGCCGCTCCCAGCGGATGAGGGCCTCGTAGCCGATGATCCGGTCGGAGGCGACGTCGATGACCGGCTGGTAGGCCACCTGCATCTCGCCGTTGACCAGACCGGCGGCGATGGCCGCCTCGAGCTCGGCGCGCTGCTGGAGCTGCCGGCGCAGCGTCTCGTCGAACACCTCGGCGCGGCCGCGGCCGGAGGCCTTGGCGCGGTAGGCGGCGGTGTCGGCCTCCGCGAACAGCGCGTCGGCGTCCGTGCTGCCGTCCCGGCTGATCGCCACGCCGATGCTGGCGCCGATGCGGACGCGGCCGCGGCCGACGCCGATCGGCTCGCTCACCGATGCGATGAGGCGGTGGGCCAGCTCGAGCAGGTCGTGCTCGGTGTGCACGGGCTCCACGAGGACGACGAACTCGTCGCCACCGAGGCGGCAGACGACGTCCCCGGGTCGGACGGCGGCCCTGAGCCGGCGGGCGACCTCGCGGAGCACCTCGTCGCCCGCGGCGTGGCCGTGACCGTCGTTGACCGCCTTGAAGCCGTCGAGGTCGACGAAGAGCAGGCCGGTCATCTCACCGGAGCGCCGGCCGCGGTGCAGTGCGGCGGTCACGAGCGTGACGGCCTGGGCGCGGTTGGGCAGCTCGGTGAGCGCGTCGTGCGTCGCCTGGTGGGCGAGGGCGAACTGCAGCTCCTCGCGCTGGCGGACCGAGTGCACGATCTCCCGCACCGAGGCGTGCACGACCTCGCCGAGCGGTCCGGGGAGCGGCTGGTCGAGCAGGGCGTTGTCCAGGTCGCCGCGGGCGACGGCCTGGGCCTGGTCCTGGATGCGGCGCAGCCCGGCGACGGCGGAGCCGAGGGCGGCCGAGACGGTGCGGACCTCGCGGGGTCCGTCCACCTCCACCTCCACCAGCGAGCCCTGGCTGATCTGGGTGGCCTGACCCGCCAGGAGGCGGAGCGCCCGGGCCACGCGGCGCCCGAGGACCAGGGCACCGACCAGCGAGGCGGCGAGGAGGCCCGCACCGAGGCCGAGGATGCCGCGCAGCTGGTTGTTCGCGTGCTGCCGGTCCGCGGACACCAGCTCCTGCGCGTTCCCGATCGCGCTGTCCACGAGCTCGCCGAGCAGCGCGCTGCGCTCCTGGGTCGCGAGGATCAGGGTGACCACCGATGCGACGGACACCGGCGTGCCGCTGTCCACGCCGGCGAGCAGGCGGTCGACCGTGGTGGCCGGCTCGGAGTCCTGCACGTCCCGCCAGGCCGACCGCAGGGCGGGCTGGGAGAGCGACTCCATCTGGCGCTCGGCGTCGGTGAAGTCCAGCCCGGCGGTCTGCCAGGCGGTGCGCGAGCCGATCATGCTGTCGTCGCCGGCGAACATGGCCCCGAGGAACAGCGGCAGCTGCCGGCTCGCGGCCTGGGTGAGACGGGCGATGGTCTGCACGTCCTGGAGGGCCCGGAGAGTGGCCCTCGGGATGCCTTCCGCGGTGGCGGTCGCGGCGGCCGCCTGCTGAGCGGTCATGAGGTCGTTAGACACTGCCAGGAAGCGGAGGTAGACGTCCTCGATGTCCCCGGTGTCGGTCCCGGAGCGCAGGACGGCCAGGTCCGCGGCGGACCGCTCGGCCGCCGCCCACCCCACCGATCCGTACGGCACGTCGGCGAGCGCCTGGTCGGTGACGGCGCGGGCCCGTGCGGCGTCGCCGGCCGCGGTCTGCGCCTGGCTCTGCACCAGTTCCGGGGGCAGGTTCAGCACGGCGAGGGTCTGCGGGTCCGCGAGGAGGCGCAGCGACAGGACGGGGATCAGCTCCTGCTCCGCACCGCGGCGAGCGGCGTCGAGGACGGCGAAGGTGCGCATGGCGTCCTCGGCGCGCTCGGCGCTGGACGCCTCGGCGGCCCGCGCCTGGGCAGCGGCGGTGGCGAGGACGACCACACCGATCAGCGGCAGCATCACGAGCGCCGTCAGGTACCGCCACAGCGGCGCACCGCGGCGGCGGCGCTGCTTCGTCACCCGGGAGAATCGCACAGTTCCGTATCGGCGCCGCCGGGATCCTCTTGAGAACGCCGAGCACCCCGGACGAGGGGGGCGGGCGGTCGAGGGCGGGGCGCCGGCGGCTGGCAGGCAACTGCCAGCTCCGCCCACCGGGAACTGTCAGACCCCTCCGCGACGCTCGGGGCATACCGCCGGACCGAGGAGAGTTGAGATCGACATGCCCGCCCGCCCCGACCGCTCCAGCGCCGCCCACCCCACCGTCACGGGCCCGCGCCTGCCCGGGCGGCTGCGCATCCGCCGCGAACTCGTCCTGCCGCCGAAGCCCGCCATCCCCCGGGGCTGACCGACCTCACGGCACGGCGGCCCGCGGGGTCGCCGTACGGCCCGGGCTCGTCGGGGTCGGGAACGACCGGTCTCCGAACAGGATGCGGCGGGCCACCGCCCGCCCCGACGGCGTCCGGAGCAGCGGGAAGGCAGCCGCGGCGACAGCGGGCGTGCGCACGCGGGCCAGCCCCCGGCGCAGCAGTACCCGCCCCCGGAAGCCGGCCCGGAGCGCGACGCCGTCATAGCGGGCCAACAACGCGCGGTCACCGGACCGCAGCGCCTCGTCGAGCACGGCGGCGGCGTGCTCCGAGAGCCGGAGGCAGGGATCGAGGCCGCCGGCGGTCAGCGGTGAGACCGCACCCGCCGCGTCGCCCACGAGCAGCCCGTCGGGGCAGCTGATCCGGCGCAGCAGGCCACCCACGGGGATCGGCCCCCCGCGCCGGTCGACCTCGTCCGGACGCTCGACCCCGGACAGCCCGGGCGCCGCGGCACGGAAGCGTCGCAGGGCGGCCACCATGCCGTCGGGGAAGCGGTCGGCGTAGCCGGCGACACCGACGTGGGCGTGCCGTCCGTCGTTGACGACCCACGCCAGGTAGCCGGGCGCGATCGAGGGGTCGAGGACGCAGTGGAACGCCGGCGGCCCGGCGCCGCCAACCACCGGGAAGACCTCCTCGGCCCCGACCAGCAGCTGCCGGTTCCGGTCCAGGGCGAGATCGCGGGCCACCCTCGACCGCGCGCCGTCGGCACCCACGAGGAACCGGGTCCGCACGGACGTGGGCCCGCCCGGGCCGGTCAGCATGGCGGAGCTGAGCCCGCGGCCGGTGTAGCGCGTGCCCAGCACGACGCGCACGCCGGACTCCGCCGCCGCACGGGCCGCGGCCAGGTACAGCGCCGCCATGTCGCCGACCCGGTACTCGTCCCGCGGGCTGTCCAGGGTCACCGGCCGCGCCAGTCCCGGGGGGTAGAGGACCACCCGCCGGATCGGCGGCCCGAGGGACCCGTCCGGCAACCGGAAGTCGTCGAGCGTCTTGCGGACGAAGATCCCGGTGGTGCGGATGGCCGTGGTGAGGTCGGTCCTCCGGTCGACCAGCATCACCTCGTGTCCCCGGCGGGCGAGCAGCGTGGCCGCGTGCAGTCCGGCCAGCCCGGCGCCCACCACCAGGACGACGGTCTCCGGGACGCTGCTCATCGCTGGCCCTGGGGTGCGGGGTGGGCCGCGACCTCGTCGTCCGGCACCCACTCCAGCAGGTCGCCGGGCTGGCAGTCGAGCACCCGGCACATGGCCTCCAGCGTGCTGAAGCGCACCGCCTTGGCCCGGCCGTTCTTCAGCACGGCCACGTTCGCCGGGGTGAGCCCGACCCGCTCGGCGAATTCCCCGACGCTCATCTTGCGCCGGGCCAGCTCCACGTCGATGCGCACGACGATGGGCATCAGATGACCGCTTCCATGTCGGTCCGCAGCGCCGTTGCCTGCCTGAGCAGGGCGCGCATGACCACCATCAGCAGACCGAGCACGGCGCCGACGAGGAGCAGTAGCAGCAGAAGCGCGGGGAGGACGGCGTCGTCGCTGACCTCGTCGATGATGAAGTAGTAGGAGCAGACGAAGGTCGCGACGAGCATCAGCCAGCCGGCGACCACCGCCCGGACGATGCCGTTCACCCAGCGCAGGGCGCCGTCGCTGAAGATCCGGTCGTCGGTGACCAGCGTGAGCAGCTGCCAGGTGCAGACGACGACGGCCTGGACGCACGCGAGCCCGACCACGGCCGCGACGAACATGACCGCGCGCATGGCGGACCTCTCCAGCGACGGCTCGGAGATGTCCGGCAAGACGGCCGGGACCGCCCAGACCTGCGCGGCCAGCAGGGCGGCGAGGGCGATGACCAGCAGTATCCGGAGGGGCAGCACCACGTGGCGCAAGTGCGTCATGCAGTCGACTGTCGAGGACTTTCTATCGAAAGTCAATCGATAGGAAGCGGTCAGCGATGCGTGTCGCTCTGCGAGGCAGGTCTACCTCGAGTTCTGCTGCCGCTTGGCGACGACGACGAGCGCGATCAGCACGAGGACCAGGGGCGCCCATCCCGGCAGCCCGAAGGGGCCCAGCACGAGCTCGGCGACGAACAGCAGCAGCTGGAAGGCGACGAAGATGCCGACGAACAGCACCACCAGGAAGAGGATCGGACTCTCCGACTGCAGGCGACGCATGAAGTTCATCGGTTCTCCTCGGTCGTGCCGTGGCGGTGCGAACAGCACCCCCCCTCCCAGCATCGGCCGCCGGCGCCCGACGTGAACCCGGGAACCGACGCCGATCACTGCCGATGCTGGGGGCCGGCGGATCCGCGGCCCGGCCGGGCCCCCGCGCTCGGCTCGGCACGCCCTACGTTGAGCGGGTACCGGCCCAGCAGGAGGACCCGATGACGTACCGCACCGTGCACCCCGGCACCAGCACGGCATCGTGACCGAGCCGAACGAGATCAGCGTCCTGGAAGCCGCTCGGCTCCTCGACGTGTCGAAGGGGTCCGCCACCAAGCTGCTCAGCACCGGCTTGCTGGGTGGCGCGCCGGCTCGCGGGAGCCGGCGCATGGCCTCGGTCGACGCCGTCCGCGAGCTGCAGCAGCGGCCAGAAGTCGCGCCCGGGGCTCCCCCGGCCTTCGTCGTGCGGATCGGTGAGCCGAAGTACACGTCGGAGGCATGGCGGGACGGGGCAGGCTGGGCGGTGGCGTGGTCCCCGACAGCGCAGGCCAACGGCGTGCGGGGCGACTGGATCGTCGAGCCCGAAGCCGTCCTGGAGGCCGGGGTCCTGGTCGCCGTCGTCGGCAACTTCGTGGCCGCGGCCTACGCCGTGACCGGCCTGGAGACCCAGTACCTGGACGAGGTCAGCGGCCGGCAACGGTCGCGGTTCCTCGTCGCCGACGACGAGGAGCTGACGGCGCCCTTCGTGGGTCACCGCTGGACGCTGGGTCCGGGGTGGACCACCGCGGTGATCCGGGCCGAGCGATAACTCGGACGTGGGCCCCGTGGGGATCGAACCCACAACCCGCGGATTAAAAGTTCCCAAGAGACGCTCTTCTGATCAGCGCATTCTCCGCGGAACTGTGTCTTGACCAGCAGAAATACCGTTTGCTGCGTTCGGTCGACGTTGGTCGCGGACGGCCCTTCTGTGGGCGTCTTGTGGGCGCGGTGTGGGCGGCTGTCGGGCGAAGTGCCCCCACTGATCCGCACGCCGCCGGTGAACCATCCGCGTGGTGGTGAGCGCCGTAGGCTCGCGGCACCCACCCCCGCCTGGGCGACGGAGCGTCGACGCTGGCGGCCGAGTCTCAGCCCCGTCGTCGGAGGCTCGGGGAGGGCCGCCCGTTCAGCGCGATATGCCCCGCCCCGGGGCGCGGTGCGGCGAGATGTATTGAAGATCCTCGGGCCGCGGGCGGCGGACACCCGGTTCGGAGGCGGTCAGCAGCGGGGCGGCCGATCCGTGTGGGTTCGGGTCGGCGTCCTGGTGTGCACGCCAGGTGACCCGCTCCTGGGCGAGGCGGTCGACCGGCTGGGCGAGAAGAGCCGGCTCGGCCGTCAGACGCGCAACGCGGGCGCCGACGGCGGCCAGTTCTGCTCGGGCGGCGGTGATGGCCCGGTCGGTGTCGGACAGTCGCTCCGCCGGGTCGAGGGTTCGGGCGAGAGGTCCGAAGCGGGCGAGCCGGTCCTCGTGCTGACGGCGGGCGTCGGCCAGCGCGGCCCCGGCGTGCCGGTGGGTCTCCTGGGCGGTGGCTGCGGTCTCGCGCAACTGAGCGTGCTCCGGATGGGCGTGTTCGGCGTGGTGGCGGGCGTAGGAGTCGAAGGCAGTCCACAGCCGCGGTCGGTCGTCGGACCGGTCAGCCAGGCGCGCGAGCTGCTGCGGGTCGGTGGGCATGGCCGGCAGGTAGGGCCGCCAGGCGTCCGCCCAGTCGACCAGCTGCTCGCCGGCCCGGTTCACCGCCGCCCGCCGCAGCCGGAGCCGGCCGGGACCATCGAGCACGACCTGCGCGGCGTCACGGGCGGCGTCACGCCCAGTGTCCCAGCTGCCGAGCAGCGTGTCGCGGATCCGGTCGGTCTCGGCGGTGACGACCGCGCCGCTGGCGTCGGCCCGCGCCGTCGCGTGGCGGGCGTCGATCCCTGTCTGCCGATACGCATCTGTGAGCGCGGCGGCCCGGTCGGCGTGGGCGGACTCGAGCGCGACGATCTCGCGCAGCGCGTCCCGGCGCGGCAGGTCGTGGGCGAGCCGGTCGAGGCAGCGTTGCTCGGCCGTCCACGCAGAGTGCAGGTCGGCGAGCGTCTGCTCCAGCGGGCGGGGAGTGGCGTACCGGGCGGCCTCGGCGGCGGCGAGCTGGGCGGCGTGGGCGGGGCCGAGGTCTGCGCGGTCGCGGGCGAACACGGCGATCCATTGTCCCCGCGCCTGGTCGGCGTCGGTGGCGACGAGGTGGGCGGTGTTCGCCGTTCGGCCGCGGGTCATCCCGACATAGCAGGAGGAGGCGCCGGTCCGCTCGCCGACCACCACGTGCGCGGCGGTGACGGTGTCGCCCTGCACGCCGTACGCGGTGGAGGCGTAGGCGAGCTCGACGTGCTCGGTGACGTAGTCCGCGGGCAGTACGCGGGTCCCTGGGCCGGCCGGGGTGACACCGCCGGACCCGTTCCCGGGGACGGTGCCGGTGGGGGTGACAGCAGGGGTGACGAGCAGCCCGCCGCGGCGGCCGACCGCGGTGACCACCCAGGTGTCGCGGTTGGCGACGTCGGGGTGACGGTCGTTGCGCCGGGTGGCGATCCGGTCCCCGGCGCCGATCCGCTCCCCGGCGCCGGTGACGGCCACCGTTCGGTCATCGACCCGGCCGGCGACGGCCAGCCGTTCCCGGATGGCGGTGTTGAGTTCGGCGGCCTGGTCGCGGGTGTCCACCACCACGGCCACCGGTCGGCCTGCGGCATAAGACTCGGCGGCGGTGGCGGCCAGCGCGTCGCGCAGCGCGGCGGCGTCGGGGAACAGCCGGATCTGGCCGCGGGCGAGGAGGGCGTCGAAGACGGCGCCGAGGTCCTCGCCGGTGCGCATGGCCAGGGTCAGCTCGGCGTAGCCGGTGTCGCGTGTTGTGCGGCCTTCCTCGTCGGTTCGGGTGAAGCGGTGCACGGAGTCGAGTGTCAGGTGCGCCCCGGGGTCGGCCTGGCCGATGGCGAGGTCTAGGACGCCGCCGCGGCCGACCGCGGACAGCTGGTGCCGGTCGCCGAGCAGCGCCACCCGGACCCGGCACTCGTCGGCGACGGTGAGCAGGGCGCGGGCGGTGTCCTGATCGAGCATCCCGGCCTCATCGACCAGCAGCAGGTCCCCGGGCCGTAGCTGTGCGGCCTCGTTCGGCCCGGCGTACACACGGCCGGTCGCCGGGTCGACCTGGCCGGCGGTGAGCCGGGTCCAACGCCCTTCGTCGTTCCAGCGCCAGCCGTGCTGGAAGGCCAGGGATGCCGCCGACCCGGCGGCCGTCCCCACCTCGCAGGCGGCCACCTTGGCTGCCTTGCGGGTGGGGGTGACCACCACGAGCCGGCGATGTTGTGCCTCGAGCAGGTCGCGGGTGGCGGACAGGGTGGTGGTCTTGCCCGCCCCGGCGGCGCCCTCGACCACCACCAGGGGCCGGTCGCCGGCGAGCGCGGCGACCGCCGCGGCTTGGCCGGCATCCAGCCGGCCGGCGGCGGCCACGCGCTCGACCGGCAGTGCCGGGACGGTGTCCGGCACGCCGCGCGCAGTGCGGGCGGCGAGCCGGGTGGTCAGGTCGGCTTCGACGTCGAGGACCGGCTGGGAGGTCCACGCGCGGATGTGCTCGGGCACCCCGTCGCGGTCCAGCAACGGCACGCACCGGTCCATCGCGCGGGCGGTGAGGTCTTCGGCCAGCTCGATGCGCACCCCGGCGTCGGCGACGACGCCTGCGGCGGCGATCAGCCGCTCGGCCTCGCCCCGGATGTCGGCGGCGTTCCACGCCGACCGCCCGGCCGCGAGCCGGGCCAGCGCGCGCTGCACCAGTTCGTCTCGATCGAGGGCCCCGATCGGGGTGGGGGCCAGGTCGACCGGCTTTCCCGGGTCGCGGTAGCCGAGGGCGGACAGCTCGGCCCGCCAGCGTTCCTCCAGCCCGACCCCGGGCTGGGCAGTGATCTTGTCCGGGCGGCCGTCGGCCCACGCCCGGACGTCCCAGGCTCGGCGCAGCACCGGCCCGGGGGATTCGCCGGGGTGCGCTGCGGTCCATTCCCGTTCGTAGCGGTCCACATTCCGGGCGATCTGGGCGTGCCGGGCGCTGAACGGACCCGTGTACTCGGCGAGCTCCAGTATTTCTCCCGTAGCGCCCTTCCGGTAGCCGTGCGCGGCGAAGGCGGCGTTCAATTCCGGGTCACACGCCATCGCGGCGTGCCCGATCCCGTTGATCGCGCCCAAGAAGTCGCGGACGCCGACGGTGTGCAAGCCGCGCCATTTCCCCGCGGCGAATACCCGGGACAGGAACTGCAGGTGCAG
>NZ_OBQI01000010.1 GCF_900221005.1 Blastococcus aggregatus
TGTCGCCTGTAATGCGAGTGTCCAGTACCTCCTCTGTCCATCGGGTGCGTGGCCCGACATCAATGTCTGCGAGAAGGTCGTGGTCGTCGGGATGGTGCATGATCCAGCGTTCGGCCTGGGCGGCGACGAGCGCGTTGACGCGGCGTGCGTCGTGAAGGTCGGCGACTCGGGTGCCGTCCGGGCCCTGAGCGCCGTCTCCGCGGATTTCGAGGAGGGACTGGCGGCCTAGCGGTAGCCAGACGACGGGCGCGGTCACGGCCGTGACGGGCTCGTCTTCGGAATGCCAGGCCACGACCGGCTCATCGCTGGTGAGCAGGGCTGGCTCGTCGAAGCGGACGACGTGCCAAGGCCGCGTCCACAAGCGCGGGGCTAGGCGCAGGTAGGCGAACGCGAGCGCCTGCTGGATCGCGAAGGTCTGGTCCGGGCGCAGAGTCAGCCCGTCAGGCCCCAATACTCGATCGACGAACGCTTCCACATCCTGCGGTCCGTGGGGTTCACCGCGCGCCCGGAGCCACTCGGCCGCCTTCTCGGCCTGGATGGATTCACGCACACTTCGCCGCGTCGCCCAGGTCGCGACCTGGCTGAGATCCTCGCGGAATCGCCGTCCTCGCGCGGCCTGCAGGGCTACGAAATGGACGAGGTCGTAGCGGTCTTGGGCCGTACGGGGCGGCTGGCCGCTGCTCAGGATGCGTTTGATGGGCGCCGCCGCCCGCCCCTCGAAGACGCTGAGCAGTCCTTCGATGTGTTCCGGATCGAGTACCTCGGGGTCATCAACCTCGTCGGCGGTGAGGCCGGGGCGCCATTCGTAGAAGCCGACCTCGTTGCACGCTCTGTTGACGGTGCTCAGGAACGTGCGGTTCACGTTGTCCCGGTGCGCGACGCGCAGCATGCTTCGCTCGTCGGCGAAGTTCCGCAGGTACATCTGCGGTACGAGATGGTGGCGCGGCACCCCGTCAGGCTAGGTCTACGACCCCTCGGGCACGCAAACGAGATTGCGACACACTCCCTCGTCACACGCAAAGGTGAGGTGACGAGTGGCTCGAGTATTCGAGGTACCCCCCAGCACTGGGACAGCCGGCAGTCCCTCCTCCTGAAACTGGCTCAGCAGGACGTACTCGCACCGGGCAAGTGGCTCGCTGATCTCCTTGAGCGCGAAGACACCGCCTTCCTGGGCGACGAACCGGACGACGTGCCGGGAGAGCCCGCGCTGTGGCACTTCAAGTACGAGGCTCGGATGCCACTTCGCCGAGGGCAGGGGCCACGGGAGTTCGAGCAGGCCCGCACCATCGGTCGCGGGGGGCCGGAACACAAACCGCATCAGGAGCTCCGTCGGTCCTACAGCGGGAGCCCCTGGCGGCGGGCTCCAGGACCGGCGATCGTACGGCCCCCGACCTGGCCATCAGGAGGACGACGAGCCCAGCCTCACGGACGGGACTGCCAGCCACGCGCAGCGACCGACGCCGCGAGAAGCCTGGGCGTCGTTCCGTTCGGCTCGTCACCCAGTGCGCTGGTTCTCACCCGACAAGGGCGAGAGGCGTTGAGCAACCACGGGGCCAATGACTCTGGTTCGGATCGGAACGCCGTCGATTTCCGGCGGAAGACTTATGCCTTCCGCCGACAGGTTCACTTGAACGCCGTACCCGTCACCATGCCGCACGATGCCGACGCCGATGACGTCCTGACGGCCCTGCAGCCTCGCGACTAGCTTGTCGCGGACCCGTTTCGCTCCCTCCAGCGAAATCATGCTTCACCTCCAGCATGGCCTGAGCAGACAGGGGCTACCCCAGATCGGGACGGTGCATGGGTCGACAGGCGGCAGGGGCGCAGGGTGTTGTGCGTACTTACTGGAGGTGACCGGTGATTCGTATGACCTTCTTGCCTGCGAGGCTGCCTCACACCGCCGTTTCTGGTGGGCTCGACGCCGACGTGGGCTGGGACCGGCTGTGGCCAGCTGCGCCGGTGATCCACTCTTGGTTTTCCGGGTCCCAATGGTGGTCGGTTACCTGTCCGGCAAGGGCCGGGTCGATGCACCGGGCCACCGTTTCGAGCGCGGTGGCGAGCGTTTGTAGATCGTTCGGGACCATGGTGGGCCGGGCCACCTTGGGATAGCCAGCAGTCCATGTGCTGTCCGGGGAGACGAGGGCGATCGGCAGCGTGAGGCCCCGGCGCCGCGCTTCCTGAGCAAGCGCCTCGGACAGTTGATCGCCGTCCAAGGCGAACTCCCGTGTGATCAGGACCAGGTCGACGAGATCGCGGAATCGCGTAGATGCGATCTGTTGGGGGCCGTGCCGCTCGTACATGGCGCAAACTTTGTCGGCGACCTGGTCGACGAGCGGGTAGAGAATGAACTCGGGCAGCGGCGCGACGTCGGGAACCTCGATGACCGCGGTGGGTCGATGACGTTCGACTTCGGCCACGAATTCCAGTTCGGTGGACAGGTCGATGGGAAAACGGCCGAACTGGGTAGCTCCGAGGTAGGCGGTCACTCGAATCTGCGCGCCATTGACGGTGCCGGTCATGGCGACGGGGTCACTGAGCACGAAGCGAAATGGATCGCCGGCGTCGATCGTGGCAAGTCGACGGAGGTCATCGGCGGCCGCTTCGAGTGTCTGGGTTCGGTGGAGAAGGTCGATGTCCTGACTGTGGCGGGCTCCTGGCAGCCGGGCGAGCAGACCCGTGCCGCCCTTGAGGATCCAGGGGCTGTCCGGATCGGCGAAGACCCGAGCGAGGAACCGTTGCAGAAGGTACTCACGTTCGAGCTCGTTGAACGGCCGTCCCGATGATTTGGCGCGGGTCTTCAGCCGGTCGCGGAGGGACGTCTTGAAGGCGGTGGGGGTTTTGGATGGGTTGGTCACGCGTTCGTGGGTTCTCCGTTGTCGCTGCCGGTAGCGGCGTTGGCGGGGTGCTGTGTCGAGTGGTTCTCGTGGGTAGGGGCCGCGGCTTTTGGATCTGCCGGCCGGGGTTTCGGCCGGGTCGCCCGCTGGGGTGTGAGGCTGGATGTGAGCTGCTGGGCCAGGGTGCGTTGCAGGTTCTCAGCGACAGGTGCGAGGGCGGCCGCCGCGACCTGCTGGAGGTTGGCAGCCACGGGAGCGAGCGCTTCGGCGGCTGCCTGACTCAGCGAGGTGGTGTCCAGCGCGGCGAGAGCGTCTTGGAGGGCGGCCGTCGTTGAGGGGCGGAGCGCGTCCGCCAGTGCTTGCTGCACCGCCGTGAGGTTCAGCCGTGGAGCGTCGAGCAGCTCCCCCACTCTTCGGGTATTCGTCGGCACGCCGGCCTGGTGCAGCAGTTGTCGAAGAAGCTGGTCGCCTTGTCCGGGCCCCGCGCCATAGCGGCGCGCGAACGGCGCGAGAACGGTTACAACTTGGTCGACGTCGGTGTGCTTGGTCGTTACGGCGTCTCGAACGACTCCGGCGAGGTGGCCGCCATCGACGCCGCTGCGCGCGAGGTCGCCGATGGTGATCGGCACGGTGGTAACCGGCAGGCCGTCCACGACGGTCCACTGATCCGGGGTGAGGTGCCGACGATGCAGCCTGATTTGCGGATCCCGGGTCTGCTTGCGGCCGGGCAGACTGAACTCGAAGGCGTCGGCTTCAAGGTCGCCGAGCTGGTGGAGGTCGGCGGCCGAACGATGCGACACCACCGCAACGGCAGAGCCGGCGAGTCGCTGATCGATGGAGAGGTTCGGTGCCAGACTGAGCCAGGCAGCCTTGAGCTCGGTCCGCGAATCGCTGGGCGCGCCAGCCAGGCGGTAGACCCCATGACGCAGTCGTTCTAGGGCTCCTTGGCTTGTCAGGCGTGCCAGCTGCTGGACCGTCACGCCAGCTTGGCGCGCTTGTGTTGCCGTGACCAGACCCCACTGGCTGCTTGCGAGATCGCTCAGCAGAGTCAGCTCGTTCAGCGCCGTCATACTGCGAAAGTAGCATCTAGAAGTTACTTTTGCAGTATCACTCGCGACTTTTGGAGTATAACTGCGCCTCGGTGTCCCAGCGAAGCTGCCTTGACCAGGCCGTCGCTCAGCGCGACCACCCCGGACGTCCACCGGGACGTCCCTGATCAACGACCCATCGGATGCGGCGTTCGTATGAGGCTGCAAGGCGGCGCCCGTCGCCGCCTCGAAGTGGTCGCGGGCGTCGGCGGCGTCCGACTAGGGGCAAGGCGGAGTACAGGTGACCGAGCACGCAGCCCACGTCCACGCGCTCGGCGAACGGACGTCTGCGCAACTATGCCGCCGGCGCGGTGACGCCGAGGAGTACCAGCACGGCGGTACTCATCCAGCGGCCCGCGCGAGCAGTCGCGCGGCGGTGTTCCGCAGTTCCAATTCGAGTTCCCACAGTCCCGTCGCCAGTCGCTGGCCGACCGCCTGCCGGGAGATGCCCAGCCGGACGGCGGCCTGCGCCTGCGTGGCCCCTGCGGAGACCAAGGCGATGGCCTCCCAAGCTTGCGGGCTGCGTCGCATCACCAGCACGGCGAGGGCGCTGAGCACGGCCTGCGCATCGGCGGCGTCGGGATCGACGCAGCCGCAGACGGCCACGTGCGCCGGCCGCTGCTTCGCCGCCTCAACCGCCCGCCGGGCGCAGAGGAACGCTGGGCCGGTGGCCGCGCGCGTGCTCGACGGCAGCGGAGTTTGCACCGGCCCAGCGCCGATACCGATGCTCCAGCAGCCCTCCCGTAAGAGCTGCAGTACTACGTCGACTACTGCGTCGGCCTCGGCGAGCACGCCCTGGAACTCGTCGCCGGCGGTGCGCTCGAAGGGCAGCACCGTCTCGACGGCATCAGCGAGCCGGCGGAGCGTGGCGGCCACCCGGTCGGGTCCCCGGCGGCTCGCCCGCTGGTCAACAGTCAGCACGTACGGCATTCAGCAGGTCTCACACCTTTCATGCCCAGGGCTCCGGCGGAAGCCATCCCGGTCGTTCCGTTTGTCGGAGGAACGGAGAGCGACACGGCGGGCGTGCGCCGGCGCGCTGCGGGGTACGCCCAGACGACAACCCGCGTCCTTGGCGCACCTGCAGGTTGCCTTGAGCGGCGCCCCATCGTCGCGGCTCCGGGCAGCCTGCCCGCCCGGAGCCCGGCCCGGAGGGACCCCACAGCGCGTCACGCTTGGCACTGACGGTCCTGGCATGGGCGGTGCCTTTAGCCGCCCGGTAGTCCCACGTGGCCCCATCCCGCTCGCGCGCTCCGCAAGTGCCGCCAGTGATCGACGGTCGTGCCGAAAAGACGTCCGCATCTCCGGCCATGCGCCTCCGCCGCTGCCATCAACTCGAACCGGTCGTGGTGGCCGTCGGGGTAGATGCGCCCACGTCGTCGGCAGGCGGCACAGCCCCCCACCGGTGTCCATCCGAGGGTTGGTCAGGGCGCCGGATGGCCGGTGTTCAGTCAAAGTTCGCCGAGGGTCACCTCCAGTTGCTCCTGGTCCCCGGCGCGCCGCACCGTTACTGGGACCGTCTCCCCCACCTGCAGGTCGGCCAGGACGGCACCCAGCACCTGCACCGACGGGGTGCTCGTGCCCTTAACCGACACGATGATGTCCCCCGGCTGGATGCCGGCCTGATCCGCGGGACCGCTGGCCTTCACCGAAATCACCCCGACACCTTGAGGCTGGCCCGCGTTGTCCACCACGGTTGTCACCCCGACGCCAAGGGCCGCCCGACCCGAGTCAGTCACCGTTCCGGTGGCCACCAGCTGGTCCGCCAGTCGTTTGACCGTGTTCGACGGGATGGCAAAGCCGATCCCCGGAGCAACGCCGCCAGCTTCCGGATTGGTCGCGGCAAGTGTCGGGATACCGATGACGTGTCCGTCGAGGTTAACGAGTGCCCCGCCACTGTTGCCGGGGTTGATCGCAGCGGACGTCTGGATCGTGTTCGGCAGCGTGGCCGGTGGGGAGAAGTCCGTGACCGGCTCGGAGACCTCGCGGCCGAGGGCCGAGACGATCCCGTCAGTGACCGTCGCGGAGAGCCCGAGCGGGTTGCCCATGGCCAGCACGATGTCGCCGACGTGCACGTCGGAGGAGTCGGCGAAGGTGGCTGGCACGAGTCCTTCGGCGTCGTCAACCTTGATCACGGCGATGTCGTTGGGCTGGAAGGTGCCGACGAGTGTCGCACTCCGCGGTGTGGCTGACCCCGAAGTCAGCACGTCGAAGTCCTTGTCAGCCCCGACGACGTGGGCGTTGGTGACGATGTGTCCCTGGTCGTCGTAGACGACGCCGGAACCGAGCCCGCTCGAGGAACGGATCTCGACGACGGAGGGCAGAACATCCGTGATGACACGCTGGTAGGCGTCCTGCAGCACCACGGGTGAACCCACCGAGCCAGCGGACGACTCCGCTGTACTAGTGGACGCCGCCGACGTGCTGCCGCCCCCAGCGGTACATCCAGCCAGGACGGCCGCGGTGGCCAGCGCCAGTGCGACTCGGCGGACAGGCTGGCCGTGCAGTCGGGTGCCAATCCGGTGACGCATTCTGCAGGTCTCCTTCCTCTAAGAGCGTCACCGCAATACATGTCCCGCTGCCACGGGGTCTAATCGCGCGAGACCTCACGGCTCACTCCTGTGCCGCAGTGGGCGCTGTTGAATGGTCGACGCATAGCCGCAGCTGGTCGCGCCACACCGGGGCGACCGGCGACGCGCCGATTCGCTGCAGGTGGATCTGATGAGAGCGCATAGGTCTTGCGCGGTGCGGGAATGTTCCAGCCTGGTGACGGACTCTCCGGGCTTCCTGATAGGTCCGCAAAGTCGTCACTCGTTGCGCTACTTGACCGCGCCGGGAGGCCAGGGTTCCCCTGCGAGGCTTCTCAAGCGGACCTAGCACCAGCGTCGGGTTCCTCGGCGTGCATGCCGTCGATCTGTGCCCACACGTTCTTGCGGTCGTCGGCCACCCACCACCCGTGAGCGGCACTTACCCGGGCGACCATGTACAAACCAAGCCCGCCGTGGGCGGGGTCTCGGTCGGCCGCCGGCACTGGCGGGGAGTCCGGGTCAGCGTCGGACACCTCGATCAGCCACCCGCGTCCGTTGCTAACGACCTGGACCCGCGCCGGCGGGCGTCCGTGACGGAGCGCGTTAGAGGCCAGCTCCTCACAGCAGAGCAACAGCCGCTCCACCCCGCTCTGCACCACGCCCCCGGGGCGCGCGTCGTCGTGGAGTACGGCCGACAGCTGCCGCCGGGTCCTGGACACGTCCCCCGCGGTGACCGGTTCCCAAACGCCGAGGACGACAGCGTTACGCCAAACGATCGGCCGCGGGCGCCTCGCCCAGATGTCGATGGTTCACGCACCTTTCCCAGCGCCTGGCCCAGCGGGTGACGGTGGGCATGGTGACTCGTACCCAGAATGTGGCCGATGCGCGCGCCGAGCGCCGCACCTTACGCCAATAGAGGCGAAGCGGTTCCGCCTACGCCCGCAGCCCGGAGCCGGCCAGCAAGAACGCGGCCGGGATGGCTCTGCGGGACGGTGGCTCGCACGGAGGCGCCCGCAGGTCAGGCGTCGGCGGGCTGCGCGCCCAGAGCCGTGAGGTACCCCCGTGCCGGATCCATGCAAGCGCCTACTCGTGGCCTTGCTGTACCGGGTGATCAGGATGAGCGACGGGACACGGCGGCTTGCAGTGCGGCCATGGCCCTATCCGTGACCTCCTCGACCGCGCCGGTTCCGTTAATGCGCATCAAGAGGCCCTGTGCTTCGTAGTACTCGGAGAGCGGAGCCGTCTGCTCGCGATAGACAGCCAGCCGATGCCGAATTGTGTTGGGATGGTCGTCCTTGCGCCGAACCCCCGCGACGTCGCCCGACAGTCGCCGGCTGAACAGCCGTCGCACTAGTTCCTCCTCGTCAACGATGAGCTCCAGGGCGCAGTCCAGGCGGACGCCCGTCTCGGCTAGTAGCCCGCGCAACCCATCGGCCTGGTGGACGGTTCGCGGGAACCCGTCGAGTAGGAAGCCGGCCTTTGCGTCCGGTTGAGCGAGCCGATCGCGGACGACGGCGACGGTGATCTCGTCGGGCACAAGGTTGCCGGCGTCGAGGTAGGGCTGGGCCCGGCGGCCCAGGTCGGTTCGCTCGGCGACGTGGGAGCGGAAGATCTCCCCAATCGAGATCGCTGGGACACCCAATCGCTCGGCGATCCGCCGCGCCTGGGTGCCCTTGCCGGCTCCCGGCGGCCCGAACAGAACGACTCGCAGCATGTCTGGATCCCTTCGAGTTGCGCAGTGGCGGGTGGGGGACGTGATCTTAGGAGTCGTACTCGACGCCAGAGTTGCGACCGACAGGGGCGGCAGCGCAGGCCGCCCCCGGCGGCCGTGTCCCAGCGCCCGCGGCACGAGCCGGCCCGTGTCCGAGCGCCCGCGCCACGAGGCGTCCCCCTCTTTCCCCCGTGCCGCCGCACCCTCTCCCCCGCATCCCCCGAGAGACCACGACCGCTGTGCTGGCACGTGCGGCCTCGGCGTCGTCCAGCAGGCGAGGAAGCGGGCTGGCCACAGATGTCAGCACCTCGTCGTTGGCCTCCGCCAACACTGTGACCTGCGACTACTCCTGGGTGGGTCGTGACGCGTTTCCCGCTGCGAATCGGAAGGGGCGACGACGCCCGTGCCGCACTGTTGGTCAATGCCATCGCGGCTCGGCGGAGATACTGCCCACGGGCCACCGGCGGCGACGGCGCTCAGCTGGCCATCTCGGCGGCCGGTGGCGATGATCAAGATGTCGTTGAGTTGCGGCCGTGTGCCCTCGCGCAGTGGAGGTCTCCAAGTGGAGGTGGAGCAGACCCCGCTACCGGGCGTCGGGATCCGGTATGACTTTGCTACCGCGTATGGACGACGCTTGGGCCTGCTCGTGCATCGGGACGAGCGAGTCGATCTTGTCGTCTACGCCGAAAACGATCCGGACATCGTTGCTGAGTCGGTCACCTTGCAACCGCAGGAACGGGCCGTGCTTGTCGAACTACTGGCACTGCCACCCGGCGAGGACGACCCGGAGTCGCGCACCCACCACCGCACCTGGCAGCTGACCGAGGACCAGCCCTAGCGTGCTCAACGTCGACGCGGCGCTGGCGGCGGCAGCGTCCAAAGAATCATCCGGCGTACTGCTGCAGCTGGGCCTGGTGCTGTTCGGATTGGGACTGCTGGGCCTGCTCGCTCACCGGTTGAAGGTCTCGCCGGTGCCGCTGTATCTGCTGGCCGGGCTGGCGTTCGGCGAGCATGGCCCGGTGCCGCTTACGGTCGGAGAAAGCGGTAGAGAGTTCATCGCCGTCGGAGCCGAGCTTGGCGCCGTGCTGCTACTGCTCATGTTGGGTCTGGAGTACGCGGCCGACGAACTGCTGGCGGGGCTGCGCCACACCGCTCCAGCAGGCGTCATGGATCTGGCCCTCAACGCTGCTCCAGGAGCGGCATTGGCGTTGCTGCTCGGTTGGGGGCCGGTCGCGGCTGTCGCGTTGGCCGGTGTGACCTACGTGTCCTCGTCGGGCATCGTGGCCAAGCTGCTGTCCGACCTCGGGCATCTGGGCAACCGGGAAACGCCGACGGTCATTGCTGTGCTTGTGTTCGAGGATCTGACGATGGCTGGCTTCCTGCCGGTGCTGACGGCTCTGGTGTCGGGACTGTCGGTGTTCGCCGCGACGATGAGTGTGTCGGTGGCGCTGGCCGCCGTCGTCGTGGTCTTCATCGTGGCCATCCGGCTGCCCGGAACGCTGGCGCGGTTGGTGTTCTCTCCAAACGACGAGGTTCTTCTGCTGCGCGTGCTGGGGCTGACCCTGCTGGTCGGTGGACTCGCAGGTCTGGCCAATGTGTCCGCGACCGTGGGCGCCTTCCTGGTGGGCGTCGCCCTGTCGGGCCCGATCGCCCGAAGCACCGCAGAACTACTGCGACCGTTGCGGGACCTATTCGCAGCCGTGTTCTTCGTCTTCTTCGGCCTGCAGATCCAGCCCACGCGTCTGATCGACGTTCTCCCCGTGGCCGTGGCCTTGGCCGTGATCACCGCCGGCACGAAGGTCGCCACCGGTTGGTGGGCGGCCAGCAGGGCTGGCGTTGGGCGAGGCGGCCGGCTTCGCGCCGGTGTCGCCCTTATCCCCCGCGGCGAGTTCTCCATCGTCATCGCGGGTCTGACGACCGCTGCGGCTGCCAGCACCGACGCCTTCCGGCTGGATCCGAGCTTCGGGGCTCTGGTTGCCTGCTACGTGCTGCTGTTGGCGGTGCTGGGTCCGGTTGCGTTACGACTGTTGGAGGTGCGCCGCCTTCGGCCTGATCGACGGACCGCCGGATTTTCGGCTTCCACAGGCCGGGGCTAGGCCTGCTCGCCTTGGAGCGCGCCGATCCCTTACGGGCAGGGGTCCGCAAGCGGACGCACAGTCGTGCACGGCACGTAAGCGTGGTGCGCCGTCGTCGTCTACGGCGCCTTTTCCGGGCCTTTCAGACTCGACGATCTCGCCTTGTTGGCCGTCGAGCGCACACGAGTTGGTGCATCCCCGGGCCCGGCTGCGTGCGGTCAGTCAGCCGGCAGGGCGGCCCGCCAGTCGTCGAGCTCACGGGTCATGTGTGACGCGCCGGAGGGGCGCGGCAGTAGACGAACCGGCGCCGCGGCGGGCCGACGCGTTTGCCGGGCCGCAGAGCGCGGGAATCGGACCTGTCGGCTCCGAAGTCGGGCTGGCCGCGCTCGCCTGTCGGCGCGATCCGGCGACGGAGTGCCGTGCATCTAGCCGAACGGCAGGAGGGAGTCGACTACTTATGCGCACCAGATTTACCGAGCTTCTTGACTGCCGGGTGCCGATCCAGCTCGCGGGCATGGGCTGGGTTTCGGGCCCGGAGCTGGCAACCGCCGTCGCCGGCGCGGGTGGGGCCGGAACCGTAGCGCCGCACCTGCTGCCACCCCCTGCCCTTGATGCGGTGCTGGACGAGCTCGGTCCAGGCGTCGTTGGTCTCAACGTGCTTGTGCCTTTCCTCGACATAGACGCCGTGGAGATGGCTGCGGCTCGTCTGCGGTACGTCGAGTTCTTCTACGGAGATCCTGACCCGGTCCTTGTCGCGCGGGTACACGCCCACGGCGCCCTGGCCGGTTGGCAAGTCGGCTCGGCCGAAGAGGCTGTCGCGGCCGAGAGAGCGGGCTGCGACTTCCTCATCGCGCAGGGTGTGGAGGCCGGTGGGCACGTGCGCGGGACGACGGCGCTGCTGCCACTTCTGAGCGCGGTGCTCGACTCCGTGCGGGTACCGGTCGTCGCCGCGGGGGGTATCGCGACGGCCCGCGGGGTGGCGGCCGTACTGGCCGCCGGGGCTGACGCCGCGCGGATCGGCACACGGTTCCTCGCCACGCCAGAGGCCGACGTACACCCCGACTACCAAGACGCGCTACTGGTCGCAGATGCGGAGGACACGGTGCTGACCGAGACGTTCTCCGCTTTGTGGCCCCGCGCCCCGCACCGGGTACTGCGCTCGTGCATCGACGCGGCATTGACCGTCTCGGGGGACACCGTCGGCGCCGTCACGTTCGGCGCTCACAAGCTGCCGATCCCTCGGCGGGGTCCTCTGGCACCAATTCGCGCCACCACCGGCGAGATTCCCGCCATGCCGCTGTACGCGGGCCAGGGAGTCGGCGAAGTGAACACAATCCGTCCCGCCGCGGAGGTCGTTCGGGAGCTCGCGGATGGCGCGGCACGGCTCCTGGCAGATTGGGGTGTGCGGCAGGGCGTGTCGCCTTGAGCGCCGTGCTGCCCCCGGTCTGACCCGTCCCGTCCCACTGCTCCCCCGCGGATGGTCAGCCACCGGCGGTCGCCAGTCCTCTGGCCAGCCCGAGACGAGCACGCTCGTGTCACCAAGGCGGGAGAAGGCAACGGCACCAGACCAGGCTCGGAAGGTCCCGCGTCCGCCCGCCGGCGGCCGTGCCGATCCCCCGCCCGCCCGCAGTCGCGGTAGCTGTCTTGTGGAAAGACCGGAGGCACTGCCCCGCGTCAGCTGACTCCGCGACTCGTGGGGCGGGCAGGTCACCGAGTCAAGCGCAGTTGGGCAGTCCCGCCCTGCCTGACTGTGGCGACCCTTATCTAGGTCACATCACCGCCCGACGCTCAGATCCCCTCCATGAGCTCAGGAATTGCGTCTCGGGGGCGCATGACGGTGGCCCGGCCAAGGTCATCCCTTGGCCGGGCCACCGGATCGGGTCGGCACGCTCACAGCGAATAGACCCTGGCCAGCGGATACGTCGCCGCCATGGACTCGACCGTGAGGTCGGTGTCTGCGCTTGGGTGCTCGACGTCGTGAAGGACGTGGCGGTCCAGCTTGATGGTGGCCAGTGCTCGACGCAGCCAACCGCTGGCCCCGAGCATCGTGACGGTCACGCCACGCCGCAGGGCTATGCGATAGGTGCCGCCGATTGCCCGCAGCCCGCTCGCGTCGCAGAACTGTAGCTGGCGGGCATCGATGACCCACTGGCTGTGGTCCGTTGCCGCCAAGGCTCGGGCCGCATCCAGCAATCGGTGGGCGGTTTGTCGGTCCAGCTCCCCCACGAGCGTGATCCGAGCGGAGCTCAGGTCGAGGTTCACGGCCAGACGCGTGGCGCCGGCGGCTACAGAGTGGAACGAGAACCGCCGAGACGAGGATCGCACGGCTACACCTCCCGATACATGCCTTACAGGGGCATGCACCGGTCAGCTAAGCCGCGATCGATCGTGCCGTGCGGGCTTGCTTGCCCGCCCTGTTGTGTGAGCTTCTCATCGAACAGAGTACCGGGAATAGCGGTCCTGCGACTATCCGCCTGCGTCTCCGACACTCCTTCCTGCGTGTGAGCTGGCCCATGTTCGGTATCGCGGCCTCGACGGCAACACCGACCATCCGCCGCGCTAGTGATCACCGACGAAGGAGAGATAGCACAATGCTTGCGACAATGGAGACCACCAGCATTGACGTGATGGGAATGTGAACACGCACATTGTCACTTTGAAGACGAATGTCGCCAGGGAGCCGACCGAACCAGGACAGCCCCCCGCCCCAACACAGGATGCCTACCGCAACCAATGAAAGCCCGATCGCGACCAGTAGTGGGCCAATGTCCCGGAACATCTCCCCCTCCTGTGATAGTTGACCGGGTCCGTATGTCGATTGCGCCATAGTCAGACGTGCCCATTGAACGTCAGACTTGGGCGCCCACATTCCTTCCCCTCTCTCGCGGCCAGCGACGGCCACTAGGGCGTCTGAGCGCCTCAGCCAGCAACCGCGCCACTCCTGTCGGCAATGCCGGTTTGCTGCGCAGCTCGAGGCGGACGGTTGCGGCGGACGTGGGTCTCGACGGTGGCGATGCGCGAAGCACCTACGCCATGAAGCGGAACAGTTGTGGCCGTCCCATGCAGCGCTTGACAAGGTGCCCAACCGCGCTCGTTTCTCCGGTCGCGGCGAGCGGCCGCCCGATGCATGGCCGTCGTGTGACTCGGGAACATGCCGGTGAGCGCGCCAGAGACAGCTCAGGTGCCTCCTAAGGCGCGCTGAAGACAACGACGCAATCGCCGCCGCTTGGGAAGGGAGACGCCATGACCACCCTGTGGGACACCACCGGGTCTGCGATCGTCAACGAGCTCTCAAAGCAGCGACGAACAGGCGGTGCGGTGCTCTCCGGAGTGGCGCTTACGCTGGTTGTTGTTGCCGATGGAGAACGGGTGACTGAGGCCGAAGAGGCCGCCGCAGTCGCCGCGGCACAGCATCCTTGCAGGATTCTGATCGCGGTCCGCCGCCAGATCGACGCCCCGGTTCCGCGGCTCGACGCCGAGGTCTTCGTTGGTGGCCGACTAGGTCCGGTGGAAGCCGTGGTCATGCGGATGTATGGCCGGTTGGGTCTGCATGCCGAGTCGGTCGTAGTTCCGTTGCTGGCCGCAGACGTGCCGGTGGTGACCTGGTGGCACGGCCCACCACCGCCGCAGCTGGCCACCGAGGCCCTGGCGGTGATCGCCGATCGGCGGATCACCGACTGCTGCCTTGCCGAGGATCCGCTGGCGGCGCTGCAGGCTCGCGCCGACGACTACGCCCCTGGAGACACAGACCTCACCTGGACCCGCAGCACGCCGTGGCGCGCAGCCCTCACCTCAACGCTGGACGCGGTCGCCGCCCGGCGAGAGGACCCCGTTCGGCTGCTGACGGGGCGGATCGAGGCAGATCCGGGCAGCGCCACTGCTGCGCTCCTGGCCGGCTGGCTGTCCGCTCGCTGCGACTGCCCAGTCGATGTGGTCGCAGCGACGCGGACGACCGGGCTGGGCGGCGTGCATGCAGTGAGGCTCGGCCTTGACGCGACGAGGAGGTGCAAATTCGGTCCGACCACCACGGCAGCGCAGTGGTCACTCAATCGTGTCGACGGGACGTGACTGTGGCGCTGCCCGCTCGGAGTTTGGGCGATCTTCTCGGAGAGGAGCTGCGCCGGCTGGACGCGGATGAGCCCTACGGCCAGGCACTGGAGGTCGCGACGGGCCGCACCGGTCTCGCTAAGCGTTCCCCGCTCCGCCAGCACGTGTGGATCGATCCGGCGCAGACCGCAACCAAGGGCACCGGCTCGGGCTCCGACCGCGATGCCGCTGGCCAGGACGCCCTCCCAACGGAGGCGTCGGCCCCAGCGAGCAAGGCGAAAACCAACTCCGGAGGCACCAACGAAAGCTCCAGTGGGCGCCCGTGGGATCGCCAGGACGAGGAGCCGGCACACCGGTGACTCCGCAGTCGGCCGGCCGGGGTCGGCCGCGGCGCGCCACGAGTGGCCGGCCCTGGGTGCATACGGCAACGGATCCTGAGCAGCTGGCCGAGGTGGTCGCCTCGGCATTGACCGCCCGGCTGGCCGAGGCGCAGGCGGAGAACCGCACTGCGTCGCTGGTCCTGACCGGCGGCGGCATCGGCACGGCCGTGCTGGCGCACCTGCCCGAGGTCGTTCCGTTGCCCACGCGCGAACCTGTCGACTGGTCGGCGGTGGAGGTGTGGTGGAGCGATGAGCGGTTTGTGCCCGCCGATGACCCTCAACGCAACGAGCTGTCTGCGCGTCAGGCGCTGCTGGAATTGGTGGGCGTCCCCGATCAGCGGGTGCATCCGATGCCTGCATCGGGCGTGGGGTCCATGGAGCCTGAGGATGCCGCTGCGTGGTACGCCGCCCAGCTGGGCGCAGCCGCTCCGGCCGGTCGTCCTCTTCCCCGCTTCGATGTCCTGCTGCTGGGTGTGGGCCCCGAGGGGCACGTGGCCTCGATCTTTCCGAGATCCTCAGCCGCTCGCGACGACCGGGCGGTGGTCGCGGTGCGGAACTGCCCGAAGCCACCACCGACCCGATTGAGCATGACGTTCTCGACCATCAACACGGCCGAGGAGGTGTGGATACTCGCCGCGGGACGGGCCAAGGCGCGGGCGGTCTCGGACGCACTCTCCGGGGCCGACCCCTTGTCGGTGCCTGCGGCCGGCGTGCGCGGGACGCAGGCCACGCGGTGGTGGCTGGACGCGGCAGCGGCCAGCGAGCTGCCCAAGGGTGGATTCTCATCGTTCGGGACCTGACCGGCCACCATGTCTGGCAGGTAACCGTCAGCGCGTTGTGCGTCTTAGGCGGCGGCGCTTGCGTGTGTTCGTCCCAGCCGAATGCGTCGTGCGAGTCGTCGACACGATGCGCCGCTGGGCGGTCCCTGCTTCTGCCATCCCGACCAGTAGTGGCCCCCCGAGCAGGGAACAGGGCGCAGTGGTTAGGCGTCGGTAGAGGTGAGGTATTGGCTTGGACGTGTGCGCAACAGCGCTCAGGTACTCGCGGGAGGAGGAAAGGAATGTTCGCAGCAGACCCCGGTCCAATGCCCTATCGGGAGTTTGCGCCACAGATGACCTGGCCTTACGAGATGGACTCTCGTGGGCGATCTCCGTTCGGGCGAGCCCCCCGCCGTCGTTCGTATTTCTCCCCCGCCCGCGTTGGCTGGAACGGTGTGAAGACCGCGGTGCTGCTGGCCGGGCTCGGCGGGCTGCTGGTCATGCTGGGCTCGCTGTTCGGCGACCTAGGCATCGTGGTCGGATTGATCGCAGGTCTCGCCGCTGTCGGGGGGTCGTACTGGTTCTCCGATCGGCTGGCCCTGATAGCCGCCGGGGCGGTGCCTGTCGGTGAACGCGAGCTGCCGATTTACCACCGCATCGTGGAGGAACTGGCAGCCGAGGCGGGGCTGCCCATGCCGAGGTTGTATGTGACCCGGGACCGGCAACCGAATGCGTTCGCAACCGGACGCAATCCGCGACACGCAGCCGTCGCGGTGACTGAGGGTTTGCTGGAACTGCTCCCACCGCGAGAACTCAAGGCGGTTCTGGCGCACGAGTTGGCGCACGTGGGCAACCGGGACATCCTCTTGACGTCGATCGCGGCGGCCCTGGCCACGGCGATCGGCTTCCTGGCCAACATGCTCGGTTGGCTGCCGCTTATTGGTTCCTCCGACGACGAGGAGAACCCTGGGCCGCTGGCCATGCTTGTGACCGTACTGGTGGCGCCGATCGCCGCGGGATTGCTGCAGCTCGCGCTCTCGCGCAGCCGGGAGTTCGAGGCCGACCGGACCGGTGCTGAACTGCTGGGCGACGGACATCCGCTCGCCAGCGCTCTGGCCAAGATCGACCATGCGGCGCGCTTCGTGCCAATGACGGTGGAGCCGTCGCAGGCTCAGAAGTACTTCATCAACCCGCTTCGGGGCGGCGGCGGGAATCTGTCGATGCTGTTCTTGACGCACCCGCCGACCGAAGAGCGCATCGCGCGACTGATCGGACGCACCGCGGGGTGATCTGCCGCTGACCGGTTGTTCATCCCAGAAGGGGCCGGCTGAGAGGCGCATGCCCGACGGCATGGCTGGCCCCTTCCCCGGTCCTGCAAACCATCCTTCACCAAGCGTCGAAGAGGTGAAACGTTGTGCACACGCTCGCCAGGAAATGACATTCCGGCGACATAGGTTCCGGACAAGACCGGAGGGTGCGGGCAGGCCGGGGAGATAGCTATCCGCGCGCTTCGACTCGCCTACCCCGGTCAAGGGACATTAACCTGGCGATGAGGTGATCCTCGCATGGCGCTGGTGAGCGAAGATCATGAGGGGCGAATACGCGTTATCCGCACGACCCCCGGTCGGTGCGTGAACGGCTCTCGCACTCACGTTCGATGCGGCGGCCATTGCGACAGTCGGAACGGTCCCTGGCGCCTATGGATTCTTCAAGGGGCAGTCCAGTCACGTGCGAGGCACCCCGTCAGGCCAGCCACCCTTCGATTGGCCTGTCCGGTTCGGACTGCGATCCGGGATCTAGTCGGGCCACTGAAGCGAGGTCCGGGAAGGCGCACCCCCGTCGCTTCAACTCCCGATGGGTCAGCTATCACCCGAGCGCATGCCTGGCTGCCACGCTCAAGGTAGAGGCACGCGCGTGCCTCTTACCTTCGGAGAGGCACGTTCACCGATTAGCCATGTCGCGGCCGTTGCGGCCATGTCGGCGGTCGGCGCATTGCTCATCCGCTACGACGTCGGACTCGGTCCCGCTCAAATACAGGAGTTGAAACTTGCCTATCTGCACCTCGTCCCCCGAGGTGAGTGGCGCCTCATGAACGGGTTTGCGGTTGACGTCGGTGCCGTTGAGGCTGCCGACGTCGCGGACAAGATAGCCGCTATCCCGGCGGTGGAACTCTGCGTGCCGGCGGCTGACGGTCACGTCATCGAGGAAAATGTCGTTGTCTGGTTGTCGCCCGACGGTGAGAATCGGTTGGTCAAGTACGAATCGGTGACCCGCGTTCGGCCCGCGCTTTACGACCAGGAGCGCCGTCCCCGGGGAAAGTGCCTCGACCGCGTCGGCGTGGGGCTGCATGGGCCGATCGGTAAGTGTCTGCAGTGAGGGGCGGGGCTCCTGCTCGCCGAAAGCAGACATCGCGCTCGTAGGGTTCTGGACCTGGTCCTGAGCCAACGCCGCTCCACATTCCACACAGAAGCGACTGACCTCGGGGTTGCGGTGGCCACATCGGTGGCAGCGCATCAGGGCACCTCCTCATCGTTCTTGAAGTCGGGCCGGACGGGTCAGGGACCGTGAACGGTCCCGCCCCGTCCGGCCCGTCATGCGCGGCGTTGTCACCTGCTGGAGTTGCGCACCTCCGACAGCGCCCTCTCCAACCACTCGTTCAGCGCTGGCGCTGGTGCGGCGCCGGCTTGGCGAGTGACGACTTGCCCGTGGTCCAGGACCATGAGCGTGGGCACGGCCTGAACCGAGAAGCGTTGCGCGGTCTGCGGGGCGCTGTCGATGTTGACCTTTACCAGCTTGATCCGGCCGGCGAACGTGCGAGCCAGCTCCTCCAGGGCGGGGCTCACCATCCGGCACGGGCCACACCACGGGGCCCACAGATCGAGCAGTACCGGTAACGGTGCCTGCTCGGCGACTTCGGCGAAGTCCTGGTCGCCGGCGTCGGCGATCCAGGGCAGTGGTTTGTGGCACTGCCCGCAGCGGGGGGTGCCCGCCGCTGCGGCGGGCACCCGGTTCCTGCGACCACAGCTGGGGCAGGCCACAACGGCCGTCGACGTCATGTCATGCCTCCTCACGCCGCGTTCTGGTCTGAGCCGACCGAGTCGTCCCAGGTGACGACGAGCCCGTCGTCGGAAGCGTCGACCCGGATGGCGGCGCCGCCCTCGACCTCGCCGGTCAGCAGCGCGCGGCCGATGCGGGTCTCGACCTCGCGGGCGATGAACCGGCGCAGGGGCCGGGCGCCGTAGACGGGGTCGAAGCCCTGAGCGGCGATGAACCGACGGGCGGCCTCGGTCAGCTCCAGGCGCATCTGCCGCTCGGCCAGCCGGGCGCGCAGGTCGCCGATCATGAGCTCGACGATGTGCTCGATCTCGGCCAGGGTGAGTGGCTTGAACAGCACGATGTCGTCGACCCGGTTGAGGAACTCCGGCCGGAAGTGCAGCCGCAGAGCATCCATCACCGCGTCGCGCGCCTCGGTCTCGATGTCCCCGCCGCTGGTGACGCCGTCGAGCAGGTACTGCGAGCCGATGTTCGACGTCATGATGACCACGGTGTTGCGGAAGTCGACCGTGCGGCCCTGGGCGTCGGTGAGCCGGCCGTCGTCGAGGACCTGCAGCAGCGTGTTGAACACGTCGGCGTGGGCCTTCTCGATCTCGTCAAAGAGCACCACCGAATAGGGCTTGCGCCGCACGGCCTCGGTGAGCTGGCCGCCCTCCTCGTAGCCGACGTAGCCGGGCGGGGCACCGACGAGCCGGGAGACGGTGTGCCGCTCCTGGTACTCGCTCATGTCGATGCGCACGATGTTGTCCTCGCTGTCGAACAGCGCAGCGGCCAGCGTGCGGGCCAGCTCGGTCTTCCCGACGCCCGTGGGGCCGAGGAAGATGAACGAGCCAATCGGCCGACGAGGGTTCCTGATGCCCGAGCGGGCCCGGATGATCGCGTCGGCGACCAGCTGCACCGCCTCGTCCTGCCCGACGACGCGCTCGTGCAGGATCTCGTCCAGGCGCAGCAGCTTGTCCCGCTCCCCCTCGGTCAGCCGAGTGACCGGGATGCCGGTCCAGCGGGAGACGATGTTGGCGATCTCGGCTTCGGTGACGACTTCGCGCAGGAGTCGCTTGCCGCCCTGCTTGGCCGCGAGCTGCTCCTCCTCTGCGGCCAGCCGCCGCTCCAGCTCGGGCAACCGGCCGTGCCGCAGCTCGGCGGCGCGGTTCAGGTCATAGGCCCGCTCAGCTGCCTCGGCCTCCACCCGTACCTGCTCCAGCTCCTCGCGCAGGGCCTGCACCTTGCGCAGCGCGTGCCGTTCGGCTTCCCACTGGGCTTGCATGGCGTCGGCCTCGGCGCGCAGGTCGGCCAGCTCGCGCCGGAGCTCGGACAGCCTGGTCTGGCTGGCCGCGTCGCTCTCCTTGGCCAGCGCGGCCTCCTCGATCTCCAACCGACGCACCCGGCGGGTCAGTTCATCGAGTTCGGCCGGCATGGAGTCGATCTCGGTGCGCAGCATCGCGCAGGCCTCGTCCACCAGGTCGATGGCCTTGTCGGGCAGGAACCTGTCGGAGATGTAGCGGTGGGACAGGGTGACCGCGGCGACCAACGCGGTGTCCTGGATCTTCACGCCGTGGAAGATCTCGAACCGCTCACGCAGCCCCCGCAGGATGGACAACGCGTCCTCGACGGTGGGCTCGTCGACCACGACCGGCTGGAAGCGGCGTTCGAGCGCGGCGTCCTTCTCCACGTGCTTGCGGTACTCATCCAGCGTCGTGGCACCGATCAGGTGCAGCTCACCACGGGCGAGCATCGGCTTGAGCATGTTGCCGGCGTCCATGGAACCTTCTGCTGCTCCGGCGCCGACGACGGTGTGCAACTCGTCGACGAAGAGCAGGATGCGCCCCTCGGCTGCCCGCACCTCGTTCAGGACGGCCTTCAGCCGTTCCTCGAACTCCCCGCGGTACTTCGCACCGGCCACCAGCGACCCCATGTCCAGGGCGAAGACGGTCTTGTCCTTCAGGCCCTCAGGCACGTCGCCGCGGGTGATCCGCTGCGCGAGGCCCTCAACGATCGCGGTCTTGCCGACACCGGGATCACCGATGAGCACTGGGTTGTTCTTGCTCTTGCGGGACAGGATCTGCACGACCCGGCGGATCTCGGTGTCCCGCCCGATGACCGGGTCGAGCTTGCCGGCAGCAGCCTCGGCGACCAGGTCACGGCCGTACTTGCTCAGCGCCTCATAGGCGACCTCGGGCATGGCCGAGGTGACGCGCTGGTTGCCGCGGATCTCGGTCAGCGCGGACAGGAACTTGTCCCGGGTAAGTCCGTGGGTGCGCAGCAGTCGGCCAGCGGCGGTGGTGCTGCCCTCCTCCAGCAGCGCGACTACCAGGTGCTCTACGGAGACGTACTCATCCTTGAGCCGCTGCGCCTCCCTTTCGGCGGCTTCGAACAGCCGCGACAGCCGTTGGGTGACGTACACCTGCCCGGGCGCCGCGCCTGGTCCGGTCACCTTCGGACGCCGGCCGAGGTCGGCCTCCAGGTCGACGCGCAGCGCGTCGGGGTCGGCTCCGGCCTGGGACAGCAGGCGTGGCGTCAGGCCCTCAGGCTGGTCGAGCAGGGCGAGCAGCAGGTGCTCGCCGTCGACCTCGGTGTGGCCGAACCGGAGCGCCTTGGTCTGCGCGTCGTGGAGGGCCTCCTGTGACTTCTGGGTGAGTCGGTTGAGATCCACATCAGCCTCCGATGAATGTGTGTGTGATCGTGGTGGGGGTGTTCGGATGCGCCGTCGTGCGGCCCGGCTGCCGGCGCAGCACCGCCTCCAGCGATTCGATGCGGTCGAGCAGATCCAGCACCAGCCCGACGGCGGCGTAGTTCAGCGAGAAGCCGGCCCGCAGTCGCTGGATCCGCGCGAGCGTCACTAGCTCCGTCGGCGCGAGCCACAGCCGGTCGGCGGCATCGCGATCGGCCTCCAGCAGCCCGAGGGCGACCAGCCGGCGTACCAGTTCCGGATGCAGCCGCGCCCGCGCAGCGAAGGTGTCCAGGTCCAGCATTTCGACCCGACGCCGGCGCATGAGGGGATAGGTCATGACGCCCTCCGGGCCTGTTTGCGCGCATCGAACTTCGAGACCGTGGCGAGTTCGGAGAACAATCTGCGTTCCTCCTCCGACAGCCGGTGCGGCACGACGATGCGCACCTCGGCGTAGAGATTCCCGGCTTCCCCGCGGGGGTTGGGCAGCCCGCGACCGCGCAGCCGTAGCCGCCGCCCGCTCGACGTGCCGGCCGGCACCTTGACCTTGGCTTCCCCGCCGGGGGTGTCGACCGCGACCGACGTGCCCAGCGCCGCTTCCCACGGCGCCAACGGCAGGTCGACGTAGAGGTCGCGACCCTCCACCCGGTAGCGGGGGTGCGGCGCCAGCCGGACGACGAGGTAGAGGTCGCCGCTGGGTGCGCCGCCGCTGCCCTGCCCGCCCTGGCCGGTCAGCCGGATCCGCTGACCGTCGGTCACCCCGGCCGGGATGTTGACCTCCAGGCTGCGTTGGCCGTCCGGGCCGGACATGGTCAGCCAGCGGCGCCCACCGGTGTAGGCATCCTGAACTGACAACTCCAGCTCGAACTCCTGGTCCGCGCCTGGCACGTGGCCCCAGTGGGGGCGGGTCCGGCCGGCGCCGCGAGGTCCGGTGCCGCGGCCGCCGAACATGCCCCCGAGCAGGTCGTCGAGGTCGATGCCCTCACCGAACCCGCCGGTGCCGTAGCCGGTGCCACCGACCCAGACCTGTTCGCCGTCCGCGCCGCCGGGCCAGCCCGAGGACCAGCCGGGTCCGGGGCGGGCGCCCGCGCCGGCGGCCGCGCCCGCACGGGCGCGGTGCCAGGTCTCGGCGTCCACGCCCTCGGGAACCTGGCGGAAGTCGGGACCGAAGGCGTCGTACCGCTTGCGGGTCTCCGGATCACTGAGGACGTCGTAGGCCTCGGAGATCTCCTTGAACTTCTCCTCGGCGCCCGGGTCCTTGTTGACGTCGGGGTGGTACTGGCGGGCCAGCTTGCGGTACGCGCGCTGGATCTCCTCGGAGCTGGCGCCACGGGCCACCCCGAGCGCTGCGTAGTAGTCACGGTCGCCCATCACTGCGCCCCCGCATTCCTCCGGTCGCCGCCACCACCCCCACCGCTGGCCTCCGCCTCGGTGTGACGGTCGTTGTCCTTGCCTGCGGCGACGACTACTGAGGCGGGGCGAAGCTGGTGGTCGCCTTCGCCGTAACCGGCTCTGAGCACCTGGACGACCGTGCCCGGCGCTGCGTGCGGGTCTGACCGGGTGGCTACCGCCTCGTGGCGGGCAGGATCGAAGGTAGTGCCCACGTCGTCTCGCCGTGGATACCCGAGGCCGCGCAGCACAGCCAGGGCCTGGTCGAGGACGGCTCGGACGCCGTCGACGATGGCGCTGGGACTGGCCCCGGAGTGAGCCAGCGCGAGCTCGAGGTTGTCCACTACTGGCAGCCAAGCCGCAGCCACCCGGGCTCGCTCCTGGGTGCGCTGTTGTTCGACGTCTCGCGCGGCCCGCTTCCGCATGTTGTCCAGGTCGGCCAGCGCGCGCCGCCACAGGTCTTCCAGTTCGGCGACGCGCAGTGCCAACTGTTCGATGGCAGCCTGACCGTCAGAGTCGGCGGCGGGAGTGGTGGACGCGGCTGTGGTCGATCCGGGCACCGGGCCCGTCCCGCCGGCCGTCGCAGGCTCGGCGGGACGGGACGGCGGAGTGGGGATGTCCTTGTCGGGCATGGCGGCCTCACTCCGTGGTGAACTCGGCGTCGATCACGTCATCGTCACCGGGGCCGCCCGCGGCTCCACCCGGCCCCGCCGGACCGGACCCCGGCTGCGGGCCGGCACCGTCGGACGGGCCGGCGGCCATGCCGTGGAAGATCTGCTGCAGCTCACCAGTCAGAGAGCGCAGCCGGTCGATCGGAGCGTCGTCCTTGACGGCCTGCCGGGCGTCGTTGATCAGCATCTCCGCCCGCGCCTTCTCGTGAACCGGCACTGCATCACCGAGCTCGGTCAGTCGCCGCTCCACCTGGTAGGCCGCCGAGTCCAGGGTGTTGCGGGCCTCGACCAGCTCGCGCAGCCGGGCGTCCTCGGCGGAGTGCTGCTGCGCATCCGCCACCATCCGCTCCACCTCGGCCTTGTCCAAGTTCGAGGACTCGCTGATGGTGATCTGCTGCTGCTGCCCGGTGTCCTTGTCGCGGGCGGTGACGTTGAGGATGCCGTTGGCGTCGATGTCGTAGGTCACCTCGACCTGCGGCACCCCCCGCGGGGCCGGGCGGATGTTCTCCAGCCGGAAGCGGCCCAGCACCCGGTTGTCACTCGCCCGCTCGCGCTCGCCCTGCAGGACGACGATGTCCACGGCGGGCTGGTTGTCCTCCGCGGTGGAGAAGACCTCGGAGCGACGGGCCGGGATTGTGGTGTTGCGCTCGATGACCTTGGTCATCACCCCGCCCATGGTCTCCACGCCGAGGGACAGTGGGGTGACGTCGAGCAGCAGAACGTCCTTGACCTCGCCCTTGATAACCGCGGCCTGCAGCGCAGCGCCCAGCGCGACCACCTCGTCGGGGTTGACCGACATGTTCGGGTCCTTGCCGCCGGTCAGCCGCCGCACCAGGTTCTGCACCGCCGGGATCCGGGTCGAGCCGCCGACCAGGATCACTTCGTCGATGTCATTGGCGGTCACCTTCGCATCGGCCATCGCCTGCTGCACCGGTCCCATGCAGCGCTCAACCAGGTCGGCGGTGATCGACTCGAACGTCGATCGCCGCAGGGTGGTGTTCAGGTGCTTGGGGCCGTTGGCATCGGCGGTGATGAACGGGAGGTTCACGGTGGTCTCGGCGACCGTGGAGAGCTCGACCTTGGCCTTCTCTGCGGCCTCGAACAGCCGCTGCAGCGCCTGCGGGTCCTTACGCAGGTCGATGCCCTCGGCCCGCTGGAACTCCTCGGCCAGGTGGTCGACGATCCGGCGATCGAAGTCGTCACCACCGAGGTGCCCGTCACCAGCGGTGGCCCGGACCTCCACCACGCCGTCGCCGACGTCGAGCAGGCTGACGTCGAACGTGCCGCCGCCGAGGTCGAAGACCATCACCGTCTCGTTGGTCTTCTTGTCCAGGCCGTAGGCCAGCGCGGCCGCGGTCGGCTCGTTGACGATCCGCAGCACCTCCAGCCCGGCGATCCGCCCGGCGTCACGAGTGGCCTGCCGCTGCGCGTCGTTGAAGTACGCCGGCACCGTGATCACGGCCTCGGTGACCTTCTCCCCGAGGTACTTGGACGCGTCGTCGACCAGCTTGCGCAGCACCTGCGCGGAGATCTCCTCCGGTGCGTACTGCTTGCCGTGGACGTTGAACCGCACCGCGCCCTCGGGCCCGGCAACGACGTCAAAGGTGACCGCGTCCTTCTCGCTGACCACCTCCTCGTACCGGCGGCCGATGAACCGCTTGGCCGAGGAGATGGTGCCCTTGGAGTTCAGGATCGCCTGCCGGCGGGCCAGCTGGCCAACCAGCCGCTCACCAGCCTCGGTGAACGCGACCACCGACGGAGTGGTGCGAGAACCCTCTGCATTGGCGATGACAGTGGGCTTGCCACCCTCGGTGACCGCGATCACCGAGTTCGTGGTGCCCAGGTCGATACCGACCGCCTTAGCCATCTCAACCTCCTGTGTGCTCGTAGAAATGGGAATCAAAAGACCTAGAGACAGGGATGCATCCAGGCCCGTGGCGGGCTAGGACTCGACGCTCGGCACGCCGGGGGCCGACTCGCCGAAAACGAGCTGCTCACCCGACAGCAGCGGCGCATGGTGCCGAGCCACCAGCCGTTCGGCGTCTGACAGCTGGCGGGGACGGCCGGCGTTCGCCTGGTCATCCGCCAGCGCGACGAGCGGCACGGTGCGCACGGCGTCCAGCTGGAAGTGGATCCAGGTCGCCCCGCAGTGCGGACAACTCAGCGAGCCGTGCGCCGTCGGCGAGGGCACCGGAATACCGTTGAGGGAGTAGTACTCCCACGTCAGGCCGTGACCGTCCTCGACGTGCTGCACGTCGTAGTCGGTGCTCCAGGTGTGCCCGCACCCGGCGCAGGTGAAGCGGTAGCGCTCCACCGCAACCTCCTTGAGCACCTCTCATCTCCTCCTCTCGCCGTCATGGCTGCGACCGGTGGGTGACTGGGTACGGATCGGAGTGCGCACGGCCCTCCGTGGCCCCGAGCCTGGGTGGGGGGCAGTGCGCCCGCCGCGGGCTGGCGCACCGCCCCCCGGGAGCTCAGCTCTTCTGGCTGCTCTTGTCTCCGGGCTGGGACCCGCTCTTCTGGGAGCCATCGGTAGACAGCTGCTGCTGCCCACTGCCGCTGGTCTGCACCTCGATCCGGCGCGGCTGGGCCGACTCAGCCGTCGGGATGGTCAGCGTCAGCACCCCGTTGTTGTAGGTGGCGGTCACCTTGGTGGTGTCCAGGGCGTCGCCGACCTGCAGCTGCCGCGTGAAGCTGCCCTGCGGGCGCTCGGCGAGCAGAACGTTGTGGCCTTCCTCGTACTCCGCGCGGCGCTCGGCCCGGATGGTCAGCATGTTGCGCTCGCAGGTGATCTCCACGCGCTCGGGGTCGATACCTGGCAGATCCAGGGCGACGTGGTAGCCGTCATCGCTCTGCCAGACGTCCATCGGCATGCCCATCGGCGTACGCCGACCCGACACCAGCTGGCTGGTCAGCCGGTCCAGACCCCGGGAGGGATCCGCGAACGGCTCGAAACGGATCACGCTCATGGTCAATCTCCTTCCGACTGTTGAGTTCGTTGTGTGCATTCGTGCCCGACGTGAGCGCGAGGGGCACGAAGCCTGTGGTTTGCTCCGAGCTGCTGGCGCCGACCCACTGAGGGCGAGACTCGCCGTCAGCGGACGCCGGTCTCGGAGGCATCGCTCAGTTCGTGCGGACCACGCCGTTGGGCTACGGACGCAGGCACCATGCGGCTGTCAGAAGCACGACACCGGCGATCAGCGCGTAGATGCCTAGCACCGTGGCTACGGCGACAGCTCCGACGTCTGGCCGCAGCAGCACCACGATGCCGAGCACAAGAGACGTGATGCCGGCGAGCGCGAGCAGCCATTCACCGGACCTCGACCGACCCGGCCGATAGGCGGAGGGAACCTCCAACACAGAGGTCACAGTGGCGGTCACCAGCAGGAGCCCGGTGATGATGGCCCAAGCACCGGCCAGCATCACTAGAGCGAGGCCGGTGATCTGCGGCCACAACAGGCTCATCAGGCCGGCGAGCAGGCTGGCCACACCGGCCAGCAGGTGCCCCCATCGGGGCCGCCAGTGATCCCTGTCGTGGGTGGTGAGCGCGCTGCCAACCAGCCCGGCACCGTCCAACAACGCGTACGCCCCGAACATCAGGGCCAGCGCAAGCATGGTGACGGGGGGCCACACCAGCACCAGGACACCGAAGAGCAAGGCCAGCAGACCCCGCAGTGCCAGGGTCGTCGAGAGCCGCCGCCCGGCGATGAGTCGTGTCCGGCGCCGGCCATGTCCACCGGCGTCTGCGCCGCCAGTGACTGATCGCCAGGCCTTCCAGGTGATGCCGCTGCCGCGAGTAGGCAGTGAGATCTGACCCGCCATGCCGACCTCCGTCTGCTCCTTCCTTGGGGAACTGGTCGCACCTGCTCACTTCCCCAAACCTACACCCGCAAACATAGATTTTCTGAAGTTGCGACTAGGGCGTCGAGGCCGTTGCCCCGTGTGATCACGCCCGACCGCGCCATGCGGCGACAGTCACCGCTGGAAGGTGAAGAGACCTATCGCGAGGCTGCCGGGCGCGGCCCGAGCTTCCTGGGCGTCGGCGGGAGCGCTGCCCGGCCAGATCGCCGTCAGCTCTTGGGAGCCCGAGAGCACGTCAGTCAGGTCGTCCTTGCGCCGAAACGCGGCGCCACAGTGGAAGCGGCCACGCCTCAGCGTCGGTCCGCGTCAAAGCTGGTG
>NZ_OBQI01000006.1 GCF_900221005.1 Blastococcus aggregatus
GTCTTCGGGCCGTTGACCACCACCTCGGCGAACCGAACGGCGTGCTCATCGGTGCGCAGCTGCCCCCTCGGCTCGCCGGTGTCCGGGTCGCGGCCAGCCACCCAGGTCTCGTAGGCGTCGCCGGTCAGCGGCCCCAGCTCGGCCACGCGACCATCCGTTGTGGTGAAGCGACGGGCGACGCCGGTGCCCTCGGTGAGGTAGTAGTCGTCGACCCGGCCGCGGTCGGCCTCCACGTAGTGCCGGGCAGCCACCGGCGCGCCGGCGTAAATCTTCATTCCGCCGTGCATCTTCAACGCCACCCGACAATGACCAACGAGTCACCCCTAGAAACGCCGATGGGCCCCGCGAAGCGGGGCCCGAGCTACCTCCGAAGGTAGCATTCGTGCCGTTCTTCAGCAAAGGCTTGTGCGGTTTTGGTAAGCGCTTGGAGTCGATACAAGAAGGCTGGAGGGGTTCGACTCATTGGTTACTCGTGACAATCACTGATTGCTTGCAGAATGCCGACTTAACGGTTCTTGACGATCATGACTTCGGGTTCGCGTCGGCACCGTGCGGTCCGGTCGGTCCCAGGGCCCTCCGGGTGCTCACGGCGAGGGCCCCGCCGTCCGGCCGCTACCCGGCGCGGTGACACCCATGGCCGATGAGGTTCGTCCGTGACCAGACGGGGGCACCCCCGCGACGCCGAGATGGAACGTCGCCCGTGTCTCGGGCCTTTCGGTATACCGGCCAGCCCTAACCTTGATCTTTCGTGATCTTGTCGGGGTTCATGATCGTCGGGGTTCTGAGCCCGCGTGGGCGTGAGGATGACATCGGGGTGTGACGGTTCGCCCGAGGTGGCTCGGGTGGGCGCCGGTTCCACTGGTCGGCCGGGTTTCTCGGGTCGTTGGGTCTGAGAGCCGGTGGTCAGCCGGCTACGGCTGGTGGCGGTGAGCCGGTCAGTCTGGCCAGGGCGTCGAGCGCTGCCAGGGCGAGCGCGGTGAACGGCGCGTTCGCGGCGAGGTGGAGCAGCCGCTGGCGTCCGGTGCGGGCTGCTCGGGCGGGGATGGAGAACAGTCGCAGCCGGAGCTTCTTGGGTTCCCACCTGCGGGCGTCTCCGTTTCCGGGGTGCCCGGTGAGCGCGAGGGTTTGCATCCAGGCGGTCAACGCGCAGGCCAGCGCGACGATGGCGCACCAGATCTTGTTCTGGTCGAGGTCGTGCAGCGGCAGGTTGGTCAGCCCGGTGTCCTTCGCGCAGCGGATGCGGTCCTCGCAGCGGGCGCGGCGGCGGTGCCGCAGCTCGAGTGCGGCCAACTGTCCGCGGCTGGTGTTGGTGGCGAACGCGGTCACCCGCAGGCCGTCGAGGTCTGTGATCCGTAGCTGCGCGCCGGGGTGCGGGCGTTCCTTGCGGACGATGATCCGCATCCCGGCCGGCCAGGAGGACAGATCGAACAGGTCGGTGACTTCGGCGACCCAGGCGCCGGGCCGGACCTGCCCGTGGGCGTCGTAGGCCGGATCCCACACGTCATCGGGGATCGCGGCGAGCTTGGCTTGGATAGCGGCGAGGTCGCCGGGCAGGGTGAAGCCCACCGAGTAGGACAGCCGGCGGCGGGTCAGCCAGGCGAGTAGCTCGTGGGTGCCGCCGGCGCCGTCGATACGGACCAGCACCTTCTTGCCGCGGGTGTGCCCGCCGGGTAGCTGCGCCAGGGCTGCCTTCAGCACGGTGAGGTGGTCGGTGACAGTGTTGGACCCGGCGTTGCCCTTGCGCAGCAGGAAGGCCAGCGGCTCACCGGTGCCCTCGGCGCCGTGGTCGACAAACGCCCACAGCGGGTGGAACCCGAAGCCGCGCTTGAACGTCGGGGCGGCCGCTTCCTTCTCCGAGTGCGCGGTCACCAGGGTGGCGTCCACGTCGATCACCACCGGCGCCGCAGCGTCGGCGCCGGAGTCGGGGGCGTGCTCCCCGGCCAACGACCAGGCAGCGGTGCGTGCCGCGGCGCGGGCGGTGTTGATCGCCGCGAGCGCGGCCGGGGCGTCGGCGGCCAGCGTGTCGATGCAGCGGGACACCGTCGGGTCCGACGCCACCGCTCCGAACACCTCGGGAGCCGCGCGTAGCTGGGCGATGTCGGCCAGGCAGTCCCCGCCGATCGCCAGCGACACCGCCAGGTCCAGCAGCACCTTGCCGGGATCGTGGACGGCCAGCGGCTTACGCCACGGCGCCAGCGCCTGGCGCAGCTCCTGGGGAAGACCGACGGTCTGCGCCGTGCGCAGCAGCAACGTCGACCCGGCGTGAGCCACCACCGAGGCGCCGGCCCCGTCGATGGCCGGACGCGGGTAGTACAAGGTAGGTTTCTTCACCTGGAAGGTGCTCCTCGATCTACGCTTCTCGGTTCCTCGACAGTCCCGATTATCGCAGGTCAGGGGCACCTTCCGTTTAATCAACTTTGCGCTATGCAGTCCCGACATGAAAGCCCCGGGCTAGCGAGGTGACGCCGATGACGGTCCGACCGTCGTCCTCCGATGCTGACCGCTTCTCCGGTTTCGGTCATTGGCGTGATGCCATCTGTGAACACATCGTCGAGCTGCGGGCGCACACGGTCGGCACTCCGGATTCAACGAGCTTCACGGGTGGGATCGTGCGCAACTCGATGGACGGACTGCAGGTCAGCTCCGTGATCGCGGACGCGCACGAGGTGGTGCGCACTCCCCGGCTGATCAGCCGATCCGACAACGACGACCTGTTTCTCACCGTGCTCGTGGCTGGTGACGGGATGTTCGAGCAGGCGGGCCGGTGCGCGGTGCTCGCCCGGCCTGGTGACTTCGTGCTCCTCGACAGCTCCCGTCCCTACCGTGGCCGCCTCAACGGCCGGTCGCGGCAGGTCGTCGTGCGGGTGCCGCGCAGTCGGCTCGCCGTCTGGTTGCCGCGTTTCGAGCAGGTCACCGCCGTCACCGTCAGCGGGGCCAGCGGGGTCGGCGCCATGGCATCGGGCTTGCTGCGCTCCTTGCCGCTCTACGGCGAGGAGACCGGCCCGATGCCATCGCTGGCCGGGCCTGTCTATGACCTCGTGGCGGCTGCGCTCTACGCGAGAGGACGCGGAGGCGTCGAGCGCGAGTCGGTTCGCGCCTCGCACTTGGGGCGGGCCCGCAGCTTCATACGGCAGAACCTGGACGACCCGACTCTCACCCCCGCGTTGGTCGCGAAGGGCAGCAACGTGTCGCTGCGATATCTCTACGCACTGTTCGAGTCCGACGGCACGTCACCGGCCAGATGGATCCTGGAAGAGCGATTGGCCCGGGCGGACGCACTGCTCGTCGACCCGAGGTGGGAAGGGAGAACGATCGAGGAGATCGCCCTTCGTGTCGGGTTCAGTCAAGCGGCGCACTTCACCCGCACGTTCAAGACGAGGTACGGCATCACCCCGAGCCGGCGTCGCCGCGCGTGACGCCGGCACAGCGCACCGTGGTGCAAGTGCCGGTGCGCTGACGGTCAAGACGGCCGTCCGCGCTGCTCCTACGTTGACCGAACATCGACGAGGGGAGTTCGCCATGGGGCGGGTACAGGACAAGGTCGCATTCATCACCGGTGCGGCGCGCGGACAGGGCCGCAGCCACGCCATTCGACTGGCCGAGGAGGGCGCCGACATCATCGCGATCGACGCGTGCCAGGACTTCGACACTGTCGGCTACGCGATGGCGACCGAGGAGGATCTCGCCGACACGGTGAAGGCCGTGGAGGCATTGGACCGGCGCATCGTGGCGATCAAGGCAGACGTCCGCAATCCGGACGCGTTGCGCACGGCAGTGGACGACGGTGTCGCGCAGCTCGGCAGGCTGGACATCGTCGCCGCCAACGCGGGCATCTGCACGGTGCAGCGTTGGGACGAGGTCACCCCGCAGATCTGGGCCGACACCATCGACGTCAACTTGACCGGTGTCTGGAACACCTGCGTCGCGGCCATCCCCCATCTGCAGACATCGGGGGGCGGCTCGATCGTCATCACCAGCTCCACGTCGGGCATCAAGGGGCAGCCGTGGCTCGCGCCGTACGTCGCGGCAAAGCACGGGATCGTGGGGCTGATGCGCTCGCTGGCCAACGAGCTCGCCGACCAGCACATCCGGGTCAACACCATCCACCCTGCCGGCGTCGACACGCCGCTGGTCGCCGGGCTGGGCGGGATGAACAAGTTCATCGAGCAGAGCCCCACGTTGGGCCCGATCTTCATGAACACCATGCCCGTCGAGATGGTGGACCCGGTGGACATCAGCAACGCGCTGCTCTACCTGGCCTCTGACGAGGCCCGGTACGTCACCGGTCTCGAGATGAAGGTCGACGCAGGCTGCACCATTCGGTGACGTGAGGAGAGCGGCCCCGCGGGGTCGACCCGGCCCGGCGGTGGCTCCCCGGTCGAGTCGGTGTGGGTCACAGGAAACTCGTCGGGAGTGCTCTCGCGGGGTCGTGGGTCCGGTCCCCACGGAACGGCACTCCGTTGACGTGCGATCCACCCTTCGCGCGAAGCGCCTCAGTGTGGGGCTGAGGCGCTTCGCCCGGCCTCATGGCTGTCCAGCCACGCCTCGCTCGGAAACTGAGGAAGGCCCCGGGCGACATGCCGGGCGCGGCCGCTCCGCCGACGTGACCGAGCCTGATCTCGGAGGGCGGGCGCGGCCCGCCCTCCCCGCACCCGTCATCACCGCACCAGCATCGAGGAGCCATGACCACCGTTTCCCACAGGACCGTCGAGGGCAGTCCGCTGGCCGGCAGCCGGGCCACCGGCGACAGCTCGGTCGTGGACCTCCGCGACCGGATCGCCGCCCACGTCGTCGGTCGGGAGGGCGAGCTCGAGCTGCTGCTCGCTACCGTCGCCGCCGGACGGGATGTGCTGATCGAGGGCCCGCCCGGGACGTCGAAGACCACGCTGCTGCGGGCCATCACCGCCGAGTGGGGCATTCCGCTGGTCTTCGTCGAGGGCAACGCCGACCTCACGCCGTCCCGGCTGGTCGGTCACCACAACCCGGCGCGCGTGCTGCGGGAGGACTACACCGAGGACAACTTCGTGCCCGGGCCCCTGGTCGAGGCGATGCGCACCGGCGGCTTCCTCTACGTCGAGGAGTTCAACCGGGCGCCCGAGGACACCCTCAACACCCTGCTGACCGCCATGGCCGAGCGGCAGATCACCGTGCCGCGCGTCGGCACGATCGAGGCGCTGCCCACGTTCCGGGTCGTGGCCTCGATGAACCCCTACGACAACATCGGCACGACGCGGCTGTCCTCTAGCGTGCACGACCGGATGAGCCGGCTGGCGGTCGGCTACCAGGACGCCGACGCGGAACGCGGCATCGTCCGGTTGCGCACCGGGGTGCGCAACGAGCGGCTCGTCACCGACGCCGTCGCGCTCACCCGCGCCACCCGCGAGTGGGATGGCGTGACGCAGGGAAGCAGCGTGCGCGGCGCCATCGACGTCGCGCTGATCGCCACCCAACTGGCGGAGATGCGCGGCGTCGACCTGCCCGAGGCCCCCGGCGACACCCCGCCGCGGAACCTGCCCGAGGAGTACACCTCCCTGGTGCTCGACGCGATGCTGGTCGGGCTCTCCGGCCGCATTCACCTCGACGCCACGCTGGAGGCCGGCCCCGAGGCGGTGCTCCGGAAGATCTGGGAGGACCACTTCCTGTTGCAGCCGGCGGCCGCCGAGCCAGGTTGAAGAGCCGTCGAGGCCGACTCGCCGCTGACCCGGCGGACCCAGTCGGCGGATCGGCCGCGGTGGAAGCCGCTGCGCCGCAAGCCCAAGCAGCTGACCGAGGAGCCCTCGTTGTTCGAGCCGTCGGGCTCGGGCGCCGGGTCCCTCGTGCTCGCCGGCGGTGATCGGCGCCGCGGCCGCCCCGAGGGGACCCGCCCGGGTACGACGACGCCCGGTGAGACCGACGAGCCGGCCGAGGTGATCGCCCTGGCCGACCTCGACGCCGGGGCCGACGCCGTCGAGGCGAGCACCCGGCAGCGCGCCCGCGAGATCGCCCAGCGCCTGGCGGTGCCCGCGCCGCGGCGGGACCGGGCCGCTCGGCGGGCCGTCGGCAAGCTGGCGAGCCTGCCCTACCGGGGGGCGGCCGACGAGATCGATCTGGACCGGACGTTGGAGAACCTGGCCGGCAAGCCCTTCCCTGAGGACGAGGACGTGGTCGTCCGGGAACGGATCCGCCAGCGCCGGTCAGTGGTGCTGGTCGTGGACGTCTCCGGCTCCATGAAGGGCGAGCGGGTGCGGACGGCGGCCGCGGCGGTCGGTGCCCTGGCCGGCGAGCTGGCTCATGACCGGCTGGCCGTCGTCGCTTTCTGGTCCGACGCCGCGGTCCTCGCCCGGCTCGGGGAGCCGGTCGAGCCGCTGGAAATCCTCGACACCCTGCTCCGGGTGCCGGCCCAGGGCTTGACCAACGTCTCGTTCGCCCTGGAGGTGGCCGGTCGGCAGCTCGCCGGCGTCCTCCCCCGTGATGCCCGCGTCCTGCTGCTCTCCGATGCCGTGCACAACGCCGGGCCGGACCCGCGGGCGGTGGCCGCCCGGCTGCCCCGGCTCGACGTCCTGCTGGACACCTCTGGGGAGAAGGACGTCGACCTCGGCCGCGATCTCGCCCGGGCCGGTCGCGGGCAGCTGCGGCTGATCCGTGATCACCGGGACGTCGCCGGCGCGCTGAGCGCGGTGTTCGCCGACTGATCGCGGCGTGGACCGGGCAGAGTGGCCTCCATGAGGCTCGGGAATGCCACATGGATGGACGTGGACTGCCCGCGTGCCGGTGCCCTCGTCGTGCCCCTGGGTTCGCTCGAGCAGCACGGGCCGCACCTGCCGCTCGACACTGACGCGTTCATCGCCGACTCGATCGTCGATCGGCTGCAGGCGCGTCGGCCGGCCGCCGCGATCGCACCGCTGCTGCCCCTGGGAGCCAGCGGCGAGCACGCCGACTTCCCGGGGACCCTCTCGATCGGCACGGCCGCCACGACCGCGGTCGTCGTCGAGTTGGTGCGGCACGCCTCGGGGCACTGGCCGGCGGTGCTGGTCGTCAACGGGCACGGGGGAAACGACGAGGCACTGCGGGCCGCGGCCCGCACGTGTGCCTACGAGGGACGCCGGTTGGCCGTCGTCCACCTGTCGCTGGCGGGCATGGACGCGCACGCGGGGCGAGCCGAGACCTCGATCATGCTGCACCTTGCCCCCGAGCGCGTTCGGCTGGACCTGGCTGAACCCGGTACGACAGCACCGCTGGCCGAACTGCTGCCGCGGCTGCTGAAGGACGGCGTGCGCGCGGTGAGCCCCAACGGCGTGCTGGGCGACCCGACGGAACCAGCGCGGAAGAGGGCCACCGGCATGTCGACGCGCTCGTCGCGAAGGCGGTGGCCGCATACGACGCCTGCTCGGTCACCACCGACGGCGGACCGTCGGCCACCGGACTTGCGGGCACAGCACCCCGGGCCTCCTCGCCGTGACGGCGCTCAGCAGGACGCCGGTGCCGTAGGCCGCGTCCTCGATCAGCCGTAGGGCCGCGTACGACACGGGGCCGATCGCCGGCCGGCTGCGGACGTGCTCGAGCGCGATGGGAGCGAGCATGGCGACGGCCGCTGACGCCGCCACGGGTGATCGCCGGGCACATGCCACGGCGGCCCATCCCACCGGCCACCACTCGCGCCGGAGCGCGTGCCCAACTGCCAGCGCATCGGCGAGCACGCCCTTCCCGGCCACGACGGCCGTGAGCCACGGCGGCGCCTCCACCTTCCCGAGTCGGCGATGCAACAGCACCGTCGACGCTGTCGTGACGCCGGCCGCCGCGCCGAGCCAGCGGCCCAGGAGCAGTGCCACCGTGGCGACGTTCCAGGCCGAGGGGCGGACCGGTGCCAGCCGGCCCGGTTGCCGCCGGTCCAGCGGCCCCGCGGAGCTTCCGTACTGCAGACGGCGACGGGCCCATTCCAGGGGCCGAACGCGAATCTCGTGGTGCACCTCGACGCTCGGGTCATAGCGCGCGTGCCAGCCGGCGTCCGATACGCGCCACACAAAATCCACGTCCTCGCCGACCCGCATTCCGGCGTCGAATCCCGTTTCCGCCACTGCGGCGCGGCGGACGACGAGGGCCGCCGACGGCAGATAGCCGAGCGGCCCGCCGTCCCGCACGAGGTGCGGGTCTGGGCCCATGTCCAACGCCGATCGCATTTCCTCGTACCGGGCGAACAGCGAGGTGCCCGACGGACGAGGGCGCACCCGCGGCGCGACCATCCCGACCCGGGGGTCATCGAAGTGGGGAAGGAGGCCGTCCAGCCAGCCCGGTGGCACCGTGCAGTCGGAGTCGACGAAGGCGAGGAACGGCGTGCCCGCGGCCGCCGCCCCGGTGTTGCGCGCGGCGCCCGGCCCGCGGTTGGCCGAGTGCCGGATCAGCCTGGCTCGATGAGTGTCCGCGACCCGGCGGACGGCGTCGGCCCGGGTCGACGCGTCGTCGACGACGATGACGTCCAGCCCAGCCAGGCTCCGCAGGCACGCGTCGGGGAGGTCCACCCGGTCGAAGGCCGGCACGATGACCGTGACGGCGGCGACCGGGCGGGGCTGCACGATGGGGTGCGCAAACCCGCGCTGGACCAGCAGGTACGCGACCGTGCGCTCCAGCCCTTCCGCCGGCAGCAGCCCTTGGTCGCCGACGGCGAAGAGACGTCGCGCGAAGGGGCGGGCGGGCGGTGACAGACGCGTGACGCCCCAGGGCGCACCACCGGTAAGGAACGCGTCGCCGGCTCGGAGGCGAGCCCGGCCGTCCCGGACGACGCGCGCGCCGGGCGGCAGCCGGCCGGCCGGCGGTCTCGCGGGCTCCTTCCCGGAGGGACGGTCGCTGACGAGCACGTCAGGTGTCCTCCGCGATCAGGTCAGCCGCTCGCCAGGCCGCGGCCATGACGGGTGCGGCCATGGCGCCGGCGGGCGGAGTGGGGAACACCGAAGCGTCGACGATCCGCAGTCCCGGGGCACCGCGCACCCGGAGGCGCGCGTCCACCACGTCCGCATCGGTCGGCCCCATCGCACAGGAACCGACGGCGTGGAAGATCCCCATCCCCGTGGCCAGCGCATATGTCACGACGTCGTCGGAGGAGCGGACCCCGGGGCCGGGAACGAGCTCCTCGATCACGAGCGCGGCCAACGGCGACGTCGCAAGGAGCTCGCGCTCCCAGTCGAGCACGCGGGCGGCCAGATCGCGGTCGCCCTCCGACTGCAGGAAGCGGGCCTCGACGAACGGTGGGGTGTCGGCGGCCGCGCTGCTGATGTGCACGGAGCCTGCCGTCGAGGGGCGCAGCGCGTACCCCTGCACCAGCACGCCCGCATGCGGCGCGGGTCGGACGCCGGTGTCGTCGGTCGCCAGCGGCCGGAAGAGCACCTGCGTGTCGGGTCGCGCGGAGCCTGCCCCATCGACGCCGCCGGCGCAGATCAGCGCGGCCAGCTCGTACGCGCCGGCCCCGACCGGCCATCCGCGGTCCACGAGGTAACGGCCGACGGCGATGAGCCGTTTGGCCGGGGTGTCGAGCCGGGGACCCAGCCCCACACCGGGGTGCAGGCGTGCCTTGACGGTGATGAGCGCTGCTCGATCAATCGCCTTCCGACGCGCGGGCTCTCCACGCGCTTGGGGACGCCGGCCGTGCGCAGGACCTCGGGATCCCCGATGCCCGATCGCTCGAGCAGCAGGGGGACTCGAGCGCTCCGGCGGCGACGATGACCTGGCGACGGGCCGTCACGTCCAGACGTTCGCCCCGCCGTCGCACCCGCACCCCGACGGCACGCGGACCGTCGAAGAGGAGGTGTCCGGCCCGCGCGTCGTCCGCCACCACGAGGTTCGGGCGTCGCCGTGCCGGAGCCAGGAAGGCCGACGCGGCGTCGACGCGCAGGCCATGCCGGATGGTGACCGACGTGGGGCCGATGCGAGCGCCGTCCACCCCGTTGACATCATCGACCAGCGGGATCCCCATGGAGGCGACTGCGCCACAGATCGCCTGCAAGACCGCGTCGTCGGCCTTGGTGACGGAGACCGGCAACGGGCCTCCGGCGCCGCGGTCAGGCGACGCGCCGAGGGCATGGTCCTCCATCGCCAGGAAGGCCGGCAGCATGTCCGCCCACGCCCACCCGGGATTCGCCGCGGCTAGGTCGTCGTAGTCCACGGGGTCGCCGCGGGAGTAAAGCATCCCGTTGAGCACCGTGGAGCCGCCGAGAGCTTTACCGCGCAACCAGGTCTCCTGACCGGAGCCGTTTACCCGCACGGGATAGCGATGCGTGTACCGAGCGCTGCGCATGGCCGCGTAGAAGCTCTTCGGCACCCGGAACCATGGATTCCGGACCGGGCCTCCGTGCTCCACCAAAACGACGGACACTGTCGGGTCGCGGGAAAGCCGCTCGGCGAGGACGCAGCCGGCGGCGCCGGCCCCCACCACGACGTAGTCCGCCCGCATGGTCACAGGATGCCAGCGGTTCGCGATTCGGTGACTTCGAGTGAGTCACCACGAGTCAAGGGGACATGTGCGTACAAGCAGACGGCGACCGAGTTCCTCGATTCAATCGGATACGACGCCTATGACGTCGGCGGGCTGTCCGGGAGCTGGCGTTCACCCGCGTCTACGGCTCCGCAGTCCGGAAAGTTCGAGGCCCCCAGGCCCGCCACTGCGGATCGGCGGTGAGCGCCTCGACCTGCTCGCCGATCTGGTCGTGCAGGGCGGCGATCCTCGCTGCCTGCGCGGCGTCGGTTGCCTCCCGCTGCGCCGGACTCAGCTGCGGCCGCCGGCTCCGGCTGCACCTGCCTGTCCGATTGCTGCTCGTGCCGCTGGCCGCGCTGCTGTGTGTGCTGTTGGTGTTGGTCATCTGGACCCTCCCGGAACTGGAGCCGAAGCCGGTACGGGAGGGACTGTGGAACGGGTGTCCTGCCACCCATTCCCCCCGGCCCGTCCGGCACAGAGCTCTGCTCAGGGGCCGGGAGCGGCGGCGGGGGACGACCGGACCAAGACTGCTTCCGCAGCGGAGCGCCCGAAGGGCGGAAGGATCTTGGTCCGGTCGGGAGGAGACGGCGCGGGAGGCCCCTACGCTGAGCTGCCGGACGGGTCGCGGGATCAGCAAGGACAGCCCCGCCGCAGGCGGACCTTGACGACGGCGCAGCCGGCGCCACGCGCAGCGTGGCCCGAAGGGTGCTCCTGGCCCGCCCCAGCGGCCGTGGCGCGAGGACGATGCCGGCGCGCCCACCGATCAGGGAGCCTTGCCCACCCGACACGTCGCCGAGGGCCGTGGCGGGCCGGTCACCGGCTCCGCGGTCCTGCCGCGCTCCGGGTGCGGTGTCCAGCGCCATGGGTCGAGCGTGGCCAGGCCGGCGCCCGCCCGGTTGTTGTGGACGAGGAGCGGCTGTCCACACGGACCACTTGCGCAGGAGCGCCCCGATGCTCACGGCCAGCATCGGCTGACTGGAGGACAACAGGAGGACAACTGGAGGACCCCCCGGTCAGCAGCGGACCTCCAGTCCTGTGGGCACACGGGTCCCCTGACGGTCGTCGGCCTACCGGAGAACGGCTTCACAAGCGCGGGCGGCGCAGATCGGTCAGCGACAGCGTCGCGGAGGACAACCGAGGCAGCGGCAGGAGAAGGACCGGAGACGAACTGGAGGCGGGTCCCGGGAATGCTTATCGGGACGGGGCCGAACCCGGCCGCAGGAGCGCGGCTGTCCCCCGACGGTCCCGGCGCCGCCTCCGGCGTCGGCAGATGAAGGGCCTCCATCGCTGGCGGGTGACACGCCAGGGGCGCACTACAGGAGAAGAACTGGAGGTAGTCCGACAAGGCTGGCTGTGCAGTGTCACCACCGGGCCCGAAATGGCGCCTTCTGTGGTGAAGGCACTCACCACCGACGACCCCCCGGGGAGCCAGCCATGCCCGACCTCACCGCCGACCACGAGCCCGAGTTGCTCACCATCACCGAGGCCGCGGACGTGCTCCGCACGCCGGTCGCCACCCTCCGGTACTGGCGACACCGGAACATCGGCCCGAAAAGCTTCCGACTCGGCCGGCGCGTCCTCTACCGCCGCGCCGACCTGCGCACCTGGATCGACGGACAAGCAGACCAGTCCCCGCGCCGATAGCCCCGCGCCTCCAGAGGAAGCGGCTGCACGGGATGCGCTGCGGCTCCGAACTCCGGGCACACGGCGGGGCCTTGCGGCCAGCCCCGGCTGTGGACAACGACGGTCGTCCACCGAAGCCAACCGGGACAGGCCGGGGCAGCGCTGGAACGGCGACGCTCACGTCACCGAGAGGAGGAGTCATGGGATGGATGGGCCCGGTCGTAGACGACCAGGAGCACGAGGGCTGGGTGGTGCCGCTGTTCGCCGACGGCGCGCAAGGCGCCGGCACCAGCAGCGCCCGCGGTCTGCTGGTGGCCCGCCGACCCGACGAGGGGCCGTGCAACGGCGACCGGGTGCGGCTGACCTACCGCGACGGCTCCACCGCCGAAGGCGTCTGGCAGGACAGCACACTTCTCCGTGGCGACGGGATCGCGCACGCCCACACCAGCGGCCAGGTTCTCCTCGAGGTGACCGAGCAGGCGGAGGAGTGGCGCCCGGACGCCGCGGTCGTCGGCTGGGCCGCCGGCTGCACCTGCGGCTGGCGCGGCACCCCCTGGACCCGCGTACCACCGGAGCTGGCCGACCCCGCGGCGCGGCGGCTCGCCGTCACCGGCCCGTGGGCCGACCTGGAGGCCGCCGACGAAAACCGGGTGATGCAGGACTGGCGCCGCCACATCGCCGGATGGCAAGCCCCTCGAGGACGTCGAGGCGGCCGCCGCCCGGCAGGCCGCCGCCGCCCGCTCGCTGGACGAGGCGGTGCGCACCGCACTCGCGGCCGGAGCCGCGTGGGCCGACATCGGCCGGGCCGCCGGCATGACCGGCCCGGTCGGCCACCGAGCGGTGGTCCGCCCATGACTGAGCAGCCGACCGGCCACCCCGGACCAACCGCCGGAACCCAGCCGGGGCAGCGCGCCATGCTCGTCGTCGACCTCGACGGCGAGCCGCTGGCGCCGCTGCGCGCCCTGGAGGAGATCCTGCTGTGCCTGGGCATGTGGGAGGACGACGACCGGCGGAACCCGAGCGCCGGCACCGAACCACTGCGGTTGCCGCCGCCGCTGGCCGACCGGGTCGCTCTCGCCGCCGTGCAGCGCCTGCTCACCGCCCTGGCGCCCACCCAGTAGCGGGGCCAGGGTGCGGCCGGCTGCTCGCCCCGGACGGCCGCTACGAGCACGCGCCGATGACCGTGCTCACCTTGCCCGCTGCCGACGTCGACCTGCTCTCCGCGACCGCCGCCGCCCTCGGCCACCCCGGACTGCACCCCGACATCACCGAGCTCGTCGACGCCCACGCCGAGCAGCTCGCCGGCGGCTGCCGCTCGGGCGGCCGCATCGAGCTGGTCTCGCTTCTCGCACGGCTGGCCGGCCTCTGCTCGACCTCGCCCCCACCGACGAGACCCGACTGCTCACCGCCCGGCTTCGGGCCACCCCGCCCGGCATCGACTGCGTACTCAGCGACCCCGAGGAAGCCGCCCACGCCCGCACCGCCGACCGCATGAACCACATCTGGGCCCACGGCTCCGGCATCGACCGCTACCTCTACTGAATCCGTGCTCTTTCGCATCGCCGCGTGACGTCCTCAGGAAGACCCTCACGGCCGCGCGGTCGTCCGCCGGGCAGGTCGGGATACGGGTGTGCCGTACTGGATCCGCGGCGAACCTCCCAGCCGCAGCCAGGCGAACACGCACACCGCGATGAACGGCCGGAAGCACGCCGGGGCGGCGAAGAGCGCGCGCCCGACCTCCTCGACGGCGAGAATGGTCATGTCCGCAGCCGGCCTTGCGCGCTCCTGGCAACGGCAGGCCGGACGACAGGTTTGCCTGGATGACTCCTCAGGTGACGATGCTGCCGGCGCTGACAGCGAGGGTGACACCGGTGACGTACCGGCCCTCATCGGAAGCCAGGTAGAGCAACGCCATTGCCGCCGTCGATCATGTGGGGGATGGCGGCCTTGCAGGTCTGCCACTGACCCGTCAGGTTGACGTCGATCATGTCCTGCCAGACCTCTTCGGGCATCTCCCACGCCCGGTAGGGGCTGGAGCCGAGGCCGGCGTTGGCGGCGGCGATGTCCAACCGCCCCAACTGCGCCACGCCGTCGTCCACGGCGGCCTTGAGCCCGTCGTAGTCCCGGATGTCGACCTTGTGCGTGATGATCCGCCGGTCCAGCGCCTCCACCTGCCGTGCCGTCTCTGCGAGATCCGCCTCGGTGGGGAACTCGTAGCTAATGTTGCGGACCGGTTCGCAGATGTCGACGGCGATAATGTCCGCGCCCTCCTGGGCCAGCCGCACCGCGTGTGAGCGGCCCTGCCCGCGAGCGGCTCCGGTGATGAATGCGACCTTGCCTTCAACACGTCCAGACATGGATGCCTCCTGCCGATAAAGTTCGCCGACGTCGGCCCACGAACGCTCGATGAATGCCCGGGAACCGGCTGTTGGCCTGGCTTTTCTATGGTCACCCTCGTGACGGGTTTAGGCAGGTCGAGAGGATCCGACGCCGAGCTCTCTAGCCGAAGTTCCGCAGCTGGCACGTGGAAGCAGCCATAACCCACAGCAAGCATGCGGTCATGCGTCAGGGATGACGACCGCGAAGCGTCAATTCCGTAGACACACGCGAGAGCGTGTAACGCTCGACAGGATGGGCGGGGCCGCCCGGCGACAGCGATACTTCCGGCAGGCTCGGCCGCCCTATGGGGAGCGGAGCCCTCGTCGTCCGGAGGGCGATCGATGAACAACCATCGCCACGATCCTGCTCCGCACAGAGTCCGCCGACAGTCCGCAAGACATCCGCATCTCGCCATTGACGGCCAACTACCTTCCACGCCTATACGCGCAGGCCAGGAAGGAGAACGCAGCCTATCCGCCGATCAGCAGCGAAGCCCGCAATCATGTCGGGGATGACGAGGGCGGCCCGTTGTCAGAGGCGTCCGGCACGCTGAGAGACGCATACCTCGCTACGGAGGTCCTCATGGACGGCTCGATCACCCGCATCACGCTCAGCGACGGCTCAACCCGCTATCGCGCCCGGTATCGCGACCCAGGCGGCCGTCAGCACGAGAGGCGCTTTGCGCGGAAGGTAGATGCGCAGCGCTGGCTGGATGAGGCTACGTCAGCCATGGTCACGCAAACGTGGACGGCGCCAGTCCGAGGCCGGATCACCGTCGAGGAGTGGTCCGATCGATGGCTGTCCTCGCAGACCGGGGTCAAGCCGAGCACCCTCTACCGGTACGAGAACCTGCTGCGGACCCACGTCCTGCCGTCGTGGAGTCGGTACCGGCTCGCCGACGTCACTCACGCCGACGTCGCCGTCTGGGTGGCTGAGCTGCTGACGCAGGGATCCGCCCCGGGCACGGTCCGCCAGGCCCACCGCGTCTTCTCACTCCTCCTGGGCCTCGCCGTCCGCGACGGGCGCATCCCCCGCAACCCGGCCGAGCGCGTACCCCTGCCCCGAGTGACGCGGCAGGAGCCGAGGTTCCTCAACCATGACGAGGTCGAGCGGCTCGCCGACGCGGCGGGTGAGGACGGGGACGTCATACGGCTGCTCGGCTACACCGGACTGCGCTTCGGCGAGATGGCCGCCCTGCGGGTCCGACGGGTCGACTTCCTCCGGCGCCGGCTCACCATCGCCGAGGCGGTCACCGAAGTCGGCGGGCGGCTGGAGTTCGGCACACCGAAGACCCATCAGCAGCGGACCGTGCCCCTGCCCGCGACCCTCGCCGAGTCGCTGGCCCGCCACTGCGAGGGCAAGCAGGGCGACGACCTGCTGAGGACCACGGCCAGCGGCACGGTGCTGCGGCTGCGGAACTGGCGTCGGGCCGTCTTCGATCCGGCGGTCCGGACGGCCGGGCTGAGCGACGTCACCCCACACGACCTCCGGCACACCGCCGCCTCTCTCGCCGTCGCCAGCGGCGCGACCGTCAAGAGCGTCCAGCGGATGCTCGGGCACGCCTCGGCGGCCATGACGCTGGACGTGTACTCGGGCCTGTTCGACGACGACCTAGCCGCTTTGGCCGACCGGATGGACGCCGCCGCGCGGGCAGCCACGGACGCGCGTGTGGGCGCCGTGTGGGCGCGGCCAGCAGCCGAGACTCCGACGAAGGGAAAACGCCAAGGTCAACGCGGTGGGCCCCGTGGGGATCGAACCCACAACCCGCGGATTAAAAGTCCGCTGCTCTGCCAATTGAGCTAGAGGCCCGAGGGCACGCCGCGCCGGCACGCCCCGGTTCCGGGACCACCGAGAGCGGTTGCCCGTCCCGCGAAGGCTACCGCCGGACGGACGACGCTCCCGCGGGAGCGTCGTCAAGTTCTGCGCCTTGACCCTCGCCCCCGGAGCGGCCGGCCGTCGCCGTCACCCATCGCCCGAAGGGACGGGGTGCGAACTAGCGTCTGCCGCATGGTCCTCGGACTGATCGAGCTGGCGGTGGTCCTGGCCGTGCTCGCGCTCCTCGGGACCGTCGGCTGGTCGCTGTGGACCGCCCTCCGCCAGAACGCAGCGGTCGCTCCCCTGCCGTCCCGGCAGCGCGCCCAGCTGGCCGCCGCCGTCGCCCAGGCCCGCTGGGTCCCGGCCCACGACGAGATCGACGGCACGACCCGGATCCTCGTGCGCCGGACCTACACCGGTCTGGACGGCCTGCCGGCAGTGCTGGACGAGCGGGTGCTGCAGACCTTCCCGGCGCAGGACCCGGCCTGGGAGGCCAGGTTCACCGAGGCGATGTCCGCCGCGCGGTTCCGCTGCGCCTACCTCAACGCCGAGGAGTCCCAGTGACGTCGTCCCACCGCGATCACAGGACGTCGAGGAGCAGGAGGAGCAGCACGGTGATCAGCGCGGAGAGGGCTAGCGAGCCGAGGCAGCCCAGCCGGCTGGAGAAGAGGAAGAACATTCCCGCCCTCTGCCCGACCGGGTGAGCGGCGAACCTCGAACCGCATCGACATGAGCTTTCCGTCACTGTGCCGTCCGGATGTGCACCCGTTCAGGGGATGCCGAACTCCGGGTCCGATTACGTAGGGTCATCACTGCCCCGCCTGGTGCGTGCTCCCGGGTGGCCGATGACCCCGGCCCGGCCGACCCGTTCCCCCCGGGCCGGCCGGGCCGGCTTCTCTCGCGGCTCAGCGGTTGCGGCTGTGCACCCGCGCCATGACGTGCCCTGCCTCCATGCGCACCTCGAGCTTCTCCTGCGGGTTGGCCGCCGGCCCGCGCCGCGGCTCGCCGCTGTCGAGGTCGAACGCCGAGCCGTGCCACGGGCAGACCAGGCACTGCGACCCGCGCACCTCCTCGACCGTCCCTTCCTGCAACGGCCCGGACAGGTGCGCGCAGGCGCCGACGAAGACGTCGACCTTCGTCCCCCGGCGCACCACGGCCAGCGGCACGTCCGCGGCCCCGCCGGTGCCCGTGCGCCGCGCCGGCCGCCCCTCGGGGAAGTCGTCCAGCGGCCCCAGGTCCAGCCACTCCGAGGACAGCGCCCGCGCCGCCGTCGCCGCGTGGGACGCCCCGGACGACTGCGCGTAGGACATGTGCCCGCCGATGGCCGCCGATCCCCCGGCGATCGCCAGCCCACTGTAGGAGAGCACCCGCCCCAGCCCGCCGCGGTCCTTCCGTCGCGCCGCCAGCGAGCCGGCGTACAGCCCGAGCGCGACCGTGTTGGCGACGGCGTGCAGCGCGCCGAGCCGGCGCACGCCGGGCCCCTGCTCCGACCAGTCGGCCGCGCCCGACGCCGCGGCAGGCACCGCCGCCGCCACCCCTGCGCCGATCAGGAACGTGGCCGCCGGCCGCAGCCGCGGAATGGCGTCGAGCAGTCCGGCGGAGACCCAGCTCCCCACCGGCACCTGCACCAGGATCGGATGGAGGGGGTGGCCGATCCAGGTGCCGTGCAGGAGGTCCTTGACCGGCGGCGGGAGCGCGCCCCGCACGGCCCGGCGGGCCGGCTCGATCACCTTGTCGAACGTCGCGACGTCCGCGACCCGGTCGAGGAACCCCAGAAGACTCATGCGGAGGCTGCTACCCCCGGCGCGCGGCGCCGACTCCCCGGTCACGACGCGGTCTCGTCCGGGTGCATCCCGCGGAATGCGGCAGCTTCTGCCAGTTGTTACCGGCATGCTGACCTGTGACAACGAGCGGCGCGAGGAGGATCCTGAGTCGCGCCGCCGCCCGCGCCCGGAAGGACCTCCGTGACCCGCCCGTCCCTGTTGCGTCGCCGTGCCTCCGGCAGCGACGTCGCGGGGGACCCGGTGGCGGAGACCGCGCCCGCGCCCGCGCCCGCGCCCCAGGGGACCGTACGGCTGGCCGAGCGTCTCCGGCGGGACGACACCCTGGCCCAGTTCGCCCGCTTCGTCCTGGTGGGCAGCTCGACGACGCTGGTCTACGCGATGCTGTTCATCCCGTTCCAGGGCTTCGGCTACCTGGCCGCGCACCTCATCGCCACCGTCGCGTCCACCGTGCTGGCCAACGAGATGCACCGGCGGCTGACCTTCCACGCCGAGGACCGCGTGGGCTGGTTCACCGCCCAGTGGGAGGCGAGCACCGTCGCCGCGCTGGGCCTGGTGGCCACCAGCGCCACCCTCGGCTGGGTCGACACCACCGCCGCCGAGGGCCACGTCTGGCTGCAGATCACCGCCGTCGTCACGGTGACGGCGGCGATCGGCCTGATGCGCTTCATCGCGCTGCGCTGGATCTTCCGGTCCCCCGCCGACGAGGCCTGACCACCCGGGCGCGCTCGCCGCTCCACCCGCCGCACCTCCGCGCGGCTCGCTAGCGTGGGCAGCGTGACCGAGTCGCCGGACGCCGTGCAGAGCGACGCCGTGCCGAGCGACGCGCCCTCGCCGTGGCGCCGTCGCGCCCGGCTGGCCGGCCTGTGGCTGGCGCGGATCGGCCTGGCGCTGGTCGGCGCGCTCGTCGCCGTCCTCCTCTTCGCCCGGATCTCGGCGCCCATCGGCCCGTTCGACGCCACCCTCGCCGTCCGCCCGGGGTCCGGTGGCGCCGAGGTCGCCGTCCCGCCGCTGGGCTCGCTGGCCGTGGACGTCTTCGACGGCCCGCTGCGCCTGGACGTGCAGCTGCAGAGCGTCGACCAGGTGCGGGCCCAGGCGCTGGCGAACGACCCCGTGCGGCTGGCCGGCGTGGTCGACCGGGTGACCGAGGACCTGCAGGGCGCTGCCGTGGAGCTGGTCGTCCGCACCGTCGTCGTGGCGCTGATCGGCGCCGCGCTCGTGTCCTGGCTGGCCCTTCGCCGCCGTCGCGAGCCGCTGATCGCCGCCGGCATCACCGGCGCCCTCCTGCTCGGCATCGGCGGGATCGGCGCGACCACCTGGCGCCCGGAGGCCATGTCCACGCCGACGTACACGGGGCTGCTGGTCAACGCGAACAGCCTGATCGGCAACGCGCAGGACATCGTGGCCCGCTTCGACGCCTACCGCGCCTCGCTCGAGGATCTGGTCGCCAACGTCGGCTCCCTGTACAGCACCCTCTCCGCGCTGCCGCCGCCCGGCGCGGCCGACGACACCGTCGCGCTCCTGCACGTGTCCGATCTGCACCTCAACCCCGCCGGGTTCGACCTGGTGCAGCAGGTCGTCGCCCAGTTCCAGGTCGACGGCGTGCTCGACACCGGCGACATCACCGACTGGGGCAGCCCGCCGGAGAACCAGCTGATCGCCTCCGTGGGCCGCCTCGGCGTGCCCTACGTGTTCATCCGCGGCAACCACGATTCCGCCACCACCGCGGAGCGGGTCGACGCCCAGCCGAACACCACGGTCCTCGACGACTCCACGACCGAGATCGCCGGGATCTCGATCGCCGGCGCGAAGGACCCGCGCTTCACCCCCGACAAGAGCTCGGGGGACGACGACGCCGGCCCCGAGGTGCTCACCCGGTCCGGCGAGCGGCTGGCCACCCTGATCGAGTCGCTGGCCGAGCCCCCGGAGGTCGCCCTCGTGCACGACCCGAAGCAGGCTCCGCCGCTGGAGGGGCTGTCGCCGGTGATCCTCGCCGGCCACACCCACGAGCGGAAGGTCACCGAGCTCGACGACGGCACGCTGCTCATGGTGCAGGGGTCCACCGGTGGCGCCGGGCTGCGCGCGCTGCAGGGCGAGTACCCCGAGCCGCTGACCTGCACGGTCCTCTACTTCGCCGCGGGCACCGGCCGGCTGCAGGCCTACGACGAGATCACCCTCGGCGGGCTCGGCGAGTCCGAGGTGACCATCCAGCGCACCGTGATCCCGCTGCCTGTCCCCGAGAACGGCACCGAGGACAGCCCCGAAGACGGCGCCGTGGACGACGGCGCTCCGGCGTCCCCGCCCGGATGACCGCGCAGTCCTACCCTCGCACCATGCCCGCGACGACGACGTCCCGCTCCCGCCTGGCCGCCGGCCTGCTCACCGGCGGGCTGGGCCTCGCCGCCCTGACCGGCTGCACCTTCGGCTCCGAGAACGTCCGGTGCTCGCCCAGCTCGTGCACGGTGACGCTGGAGGGCACCGACGCGCAGGTCGACATCCTCGGCACCACCCTCACGTTCGCCGGCACGCAGGACGGTCGCGCCTCGCTCGGCGTCGGGTCGGCCGACGTCTCCTGCGCCGAGGGCGAGAGCGTCTCGGCCGGGAGCCTGGACCTGGAGTGCTCCTCGGTCACCGAGGACCGCGTCGAGCTCACCGCCTCGCTGGGCTGAGGCCCTGGCGCGATCCCGGCGGTCGGACGACCCTGTGCAGGAGCGCCTCGGACGGCATGTATTGTTTCGTCTGCCCCCGGCAGAACGAGCCCTCATCGTCTAGTGGTCCAGGACGCCGCCCTTTCAAGGCGGTAGCACGGGTTCGAACCCCGTTGGGGGCACAGCACGACACAGTTTGGCCCTGTAGCGCAGTTGGTTAGCGCGCCGCCCTGTCACGGCGGAGGTCGCGGGTTCGAGTCCCGTCAGGGTCGCTACCCGGTGCGCGAGCACCGGGAGGGGCAGGTAGCTCAGTCGGTACGAGCGCTCGCCTGAAAAGTGAGAGGTCGGCGGTTCGACCCCGCCCCTGCCCACCCTCTTCTCTTCCCCCGCCGCCAGCTCTGGCCGCGGGTTCCTAGGCCCAGCTGCGGTCCGCCGCCACCTGGGCGTACACCTCCGCGTGCACCCGCCGGACGGCGTCGCGCTGCTCCTCGCGCCAGGCCCGGTCGGCCGGCCGCGGCATGGGCCGGGTCAGGGCAGCCGACACCGCCGCGGTCAGCGACACCGGGTCGAGGCCGTCGATCTCGTCGTTGGCGTAGGTCACCACCTCCGACCACTGGTCGGCGAAGAAGCCGCAGCTCGGCGCCACCACCCGGGTGCCGACGTCGCGGCACACCTCCAGGTCGCGGGAGTGCGTCCCGCACTGCTCCGGCAGCACCGCGACGTGCAGCTGCTGCAGCTGGGCGGGCAGCTCGCCCGGCCGGAACACCACCAGCTCCAGGTCGCCGTTCTCCGCCATGGCCCGCACGCCCGGATCGACGTCCGAGCCGGCACGGGCGAGCACCCGGAGCCGGCCTCCGCCGGAGACCGCTCCCGACGCCGCCGCCCGGGCCACCGCTGCGGGTTCCGGCACCGCCGGCGACGCCGTGCCGAGCTGGACGCCGACCAACCCGCGCTCGGCCCCCAGCTCGGGGTCGGGGACGGCGAGCGACGGATGGGCCACCACGATCGCCGTCCGGCCGTAGCGGTCGGCGATCTCGTCGGCCGCCGAGGGCGTCAGCGTCAGCACCACCTCCGCCGTCCCCAGCAGGGTCGCCAGGTGGGCGTCGTGGCGGACGCGGCCGCGCTGCCCGGCCTCACACAGCTGGTGCACGGTGACGACGAGCGGGACGCCCAGGCGCCGCACCGTCTCCGCCCACCGCTCGAGCGCGGGCACGTCGAGGTGGCCGTAGCCGGTGTGCAGGTGCAGGACGTCGACGTCGCCGGCGTGTTCGGTCAGGTAGGCCTCGTCGAGCCAGGAGCTCGGCTCCCCGGGTTCCCCCACGCGCACCGCCCCGCCGGGCAGCACCGCGTCCACGTAGCGGTCCGAGAACGGGACACTGGCGACGCGGAGCGGGTTCGGCTGCCCGCCGGCGGCCTCGCCCGGGCTGGGTTCTGCGGACATCACTGGCTGGGTTCTGCTCCTCGTGCGGTCTCGAGCGGGGCGGCTCCTCTGCCTACCCTGCCATTCTGTGGCCAACCTGTGACCGACTCCATCGGGTGATCGTCCGGATCCGCGCCGTCAGCGGGCGGCCTGCTCGGCGGCGTAGGCCGGCGCCCGGAACCGCGCCAGGGGACCGTCGGGGACCAGGCCGGGCGGCGGGTGGCGGACGGCGTCGAACCGCAGGTCCGGGTCCAGCGTGCGCACCGGATCGGCGAGGGTCAGCCGGGCGAAGGGCCGCCACGGCTCCGTACCGCGAGCGGCCGCGAGCACGAAGACCAGCGCTCCCCGGTGGACGGCGGCGGCCGGCGGTGCGGGATCGGAGGGGACGCCGTCGGTGGTGGGCAGGGCGGCGATGCGCAGGGATCCCGCGACCGAGCGGTAGGCCATGATCGAGCAGTACGCCGAGGCGGTGTCGCGGCGGAGCGCCGGCAGGACCCGGGTGAGCCGGCCCCGGCCGGTGCTGGAGAGCAGCAGGTCGACCGGCGCCCCGTCCTCCCCGCCGAGCCGGACCGCGAGGCCCAGCAGGTCCGGCAGCCACGCGGGCAACCCGGCACCCCGGGACACCCGGACGACGACGCCCTCGGTCCCCGTGGTGTCGAGGAACGGCACGCCCCACGGCCTGCTCCCACCGTGCCGCTCCAGGACCGCGTCGAACACCGCGCCCCGCGGATGCATCGGCTTGCCGTCGCGCCACCGGGCCAGCGCGGCCAACGGCACCGCCACCAGCCGGCCCGCTCCCCGCGCCAGATCTCCCACGACCGCCCTCCCCTCGCCGCGCGCTCCCTACCCGGACCGGGCGGGACCACGCTGAGCGCGGGCCGCCCCGTTCCCCTGACCAGCCCGAACGGCTACGGTGGGCCGGCCCGGCGCCGGTTGTGGAGACCTGTGTGACGGGCGGGACGAGCCCCGGGGACCAGCGGCGAATAGTGCGCAACGCGGCCGGGATCTTCGGCGCAATCTGACCGCCGCGCCCCGTGACACGGACCGATCCGCACCACTACTTTCTGAGCATGCTCTCGACGCTCCTGGTGCTCGGCGGTGTCCTCGTGGGGCTCCTCGTGCTGCTGGCCCTCATCGTCAGCCTCAGCGCCCGCCCCGCCACGGTCGCGCGCTCGACGAGCGCCGGTCGCGGCGAGACCTGGGTCGCCCAGGCCGGGCGTGCGCACCCCGACGCGTGGTCGCCGATGGCCGGCGCCTCGACGAACGAGATGCCCGCCGTCCGCTGATCGCGGACGCCCCCGACTCCGGCGTCCCGGCGGCTGCGGTCAGCGCGCCGCCGGGACGATCCGGTCAGCCGGCCGAGGCCATCAGCTCGGCGGCCCGCTCGCCGATCATCACCGCCGTCGCCGCCGTCCCCCGGCTGGGCACCGCGGGCAGCACCGAGGTGTCGACGACGCGCAGCCCCGTGAGACCCAGCACCCGCAGGTGCTGGTCGACGACCGCCCCCTCGCCGGAACCCATCGGCGCGGTCGCGGAGAGGTGCACGGCGGTGCCGACCCGGGCCGTGATCCAGGCGTCCAGCGCGGCGTCGTCGTCCCGGATCGCGTCGGGCAGGGCGTCCGACGGCCCCACGGTGCCCGCGACGGCGGCGGTGCGGAGCAGCGACGCGGCGAGCCGCACCCCCTCGCGCAGGCCGCGGCGGTCGGCCGCCTCGGCCAGGTAGCGGTACGCCAGCCGCGGCGGCCCCGCGGGATCGCGCGGATCGAGGGTCAACCGCCCGCGCGCGACCGGGTGCTGGAGCCCGATCCCGATCATCGGCTCGGGATCGACGCCGAAGGGCCGCAGCCACGGCAGCAGCTCGACCTCCCCGCCGCTCACCGGGGCGTGCAGGACGCCGTGCAGGGGCAGCGCGGGCACCGGCACGCCCGGGGCCGGGCGGTAGGGCAGGTAGACGATCGGGTGGTCGCTCGACGCAGCGCCCACGGGCAGGTCCGCGACGACGTCGATCCCGGCCGCCGCCAGGTCGGCCGCCGGCCCCAGCCCGGAGACCAGCAGCAGGTGCGCCGAGCCGACGGCCCCGGCGCTGAGCACCACCTCGCCTGCGGAGACCGGGCCGTCGTCGGTCAGCACGCCGACCGCGCGGCCGCCCTCGACCAGCACCCGGCGCACGACGACGCCGCTGCGCACCGTGAGCGCCGGCAGCCCGCGGCGGGGGGCGAGGTAGGCCATCGCCGTGTTGATCCGCACGCCGCCGTCGACGTTGAACGGGATGCGCCCGTGGCCGGGCCCGGCGTCGCCGTTCTCGTCCTCGACGACGGCGAACCCGAGCTCCGCGCTCGCGGCGGCGAAGGCGTCGGCCAGCGGCGTGGGGCCCGGCAGCCGGCGCACCGGCACCGGGCCGTCCGTGCCGTGCAGCGGCGAGGTCCCGAAGTCTGCGTCGGACTCCGACCGGCGGAAGGCGGGCAGCACCGCGTCGTGCGCCCACAGCGGGTTCCCCGCGGCCGCCCAGCCGTCGAGGTCGGCCCGGGGGGCGCGGATCCACACGGCGGCGTTCAGGGCGCTGGAGCCCCCGGCGATCCGGCCCCGCGGCACGCGCACGGCCCGACCGGGGGCCACCTCGGCCGCGAGGTCCCAGTTGAGCGGATGCCCGGGCGCGGTGGCGGCCAGGCTCGCCGGATCACGCACCTCGGCCGGCCAGTCCGGCACCGCCAGCGGCACCGGGCCGGCCTCGAGCAGCAGCACCCGCCGGCCGCCGTCGGCCAGCCGTGCCGCCAGGGCACATCCGGCCGTCCCGGCACCCACGACGACGACGTCCCAGCCCGCCCCGAGGGCAGAGATGGCCACTTCTGCCCTACCGGGGGTCAGGCACCGTCGAGGCCGAGCACGTCGGGCAGGTCCAGCCGGCGCACCTTGCCGGTGGAGGTGCGCGGCAGCTCGGTCACCCGGTGCAGCGCCTTGGGCCGCTTGGCGGCCGCGAGGCGCTCGCGGGCCCAGCCGACCAGCTCGTCGACGTCGGCGTCGCCGACGTAGGCGCCCACGACCCGCTGCCCCCAGTCCGCGTCGGGCACGCCGAACACCGCGCTCTCGATCACACCCGGGTGCGCGTCGAGCACCGCCTCCACCTCGGCGGGGTACACGTTCACGCCGCCGGAGATGACGAGGTCCTCGCGGCGGCCGTCGAGCCACACCACGCCGTCGTCGTCCACCCGGCCGAGGTCGCCGACGGTCACCCGGTCGCCGCGCCAGGCCGCGGCCGTCTTCTCCGGCGCCCGCCAGTACTCGAAGCGGGCCCAGCGGGGCACCGCGCACCACAGCTGGCCGCGCTCGTCGGTCTCCAGCCGGCGTCCCGGGCGCGCCCGCCCGACGCTGCCGGGGTGCGCCAGCCAGTCCTCCGGCGAGCAGACGGTGAACTGGGCCTCGGTCGAGCCGTAGAACTCCCACACGCTGCCCTCGGGGAGCGCCGCGAGCACCGCCCGCTTGAGCGGTTCCGGGCAGGGTGCTCCGGCGTGCACCAGCCGGCGGAAGGAGGACCAGTCGATGTCGTCGCGCGCCAGCAGCCGCTGCAGGTGGGTGGGCACGCAGAACGTCGTGGTGGGCCGCAGCTCGGTGATGGTCCGTGCGGCGCGCTCGGCGTCGAACGGGCCGGGCAGCAGCACCTCGCCCCCGGCGAGCAGGGTGTGGATGGCGAACCGCAGCGGCGCGCTGTGGTGGAGCGGCGACAGCACCAGGTGGCGGTCGGAGGCGTCGAAGCCCCAGAGCTCGATCTCCTCGGCCGCGAGCGCCCGGGCGTCGTCGTCGGCGAGGACGCCGGACCACACGCCCTTGCGCCGCCCGGTCGTCCCCGACGTGTAGTGCATCGGGCGGGCCAGCGGCACGTCGGCGAGCTCCGCCTCGTCGGTGCCGGTGAGCAGGCGGGCGGGGTCGTCGGCCACGTCGAGCGCCGGATCGGCGTCCTCGGCCAGGGCCGCGCGTTCCGCGGCCGGCAGCCCCGGATCCAGGACGACGGGGACGATGCCGGTCCGCAGCGCGCCGAGCACGACGGCCAGCAGGGCGGGCGACGCCGCGGCCGAGACCAGCAGCCGATCCCCGCGCCGCACCCCGGCCGCCGCCAGCGCGGCGGCCGCGCGGCGCTGGTCGCGCTCGCTCTCCGCGCTCCGGACGACGGGGATGCTCACGCCGGGCGCACCGTTCCGTCGACGGCCTGCTCGACGCGGCCCTCGGCGCGCAGCTTGTCCAGCGTCGCCCGCGTCGACTGCGCGGCGGCGAACCAGACCTCGCGCGGCACCTCCGCGTAGATGACCGCGACCAGCTCGTCCACGGTCGTGGCGCCGGCCTGCAACGCGGCCACGACCTGCCCCTCGCGGTAGGCGCGGTGGGCGAGGTAGTAGTCGAGCACCGCGCCCGGGTCCTCGGTCAGCTCGGGGCCGTGCCCGCAGTACAGGGCGCTGGGCCCCAGGTCGCGGACGGTGCGCAGCGACTCCAGGTAGGCCACGACGTCGCCCTCGGGATGGGTGACCACCGAGGTGCCGCGGCCCAGGACGTGGTCGCCGACCAGCACGGCGCCGGACTCGATCCGGAAGGCCAGGTGGTCCGAGCAGTGCCCGGGCGTCGGGACGACGTCGACCGTGGTGCCGGCGAGCCGCAGCCGGTCGCCGCCGGTGAGCACGCGCCCGCCGGGGCCGGCGACGTCGCCGCTGCCGGCCATCACCTGGGCTCCGAAGCGGGCACCCCAGGGCAGGGCCGCCTCCGCGTGGTCGCCGTGGTGGTGGGTGACCAGCACCGCCGCCACACGGGCGCCGCGTGCGGCCAGCGCCGCCTCCACCGCGGCGAGGTGTGCCGGGTCGTCGGGGCCGGGATCGACCAGCACCGCGGCACCGCTGCCCGGTGCGCCGACCAGGTAGCTGTTGGTGCCGTCGAGCGTCATCCTGTTCGGGTTCGGCGCCAGCACCCGCGTGACCAGTGGTTCCAGGTCGGCGGTGCGCGGCATGCCGCCGAACGCCGGGAGCTGCCAGCTGGTGCGCGGATCGACCGGAGCCTTCACGCGGGGCACGCTATCCCCGCGTGCCTCAGCACACGTTGCCCAGGTCGATGCCGCGGGCGCGCAGCCAGTCGACCGGCTCGATCTGCCCGCCGTACATGACGCCGCGGGAGTGCACCTCGAAGTGCAGGTGCGGCCCGGTGGACTCGCCGCGGTTGCCGACCTCGGCGATCTCCTCACCGGCGCGCACCCGCTCGCCGGCGCGGACGAAGTACTTGTTCACGTGCCCGTAGACGGTGACGTACCCGTCGTCGCCGAGGATCCAGACGGCGTAGCCGAACCCGCTGGCGGTGCCCGCGCGCTGCACCACGCCGCCGTGAGCCGCGTAGATGGGCGTTCCGATCGGAGCCGCGATGTCGACGCCGCCGTGCAGCGTGCCCCAGCGGGCGCCGAAGCAGCTGGACACCCGGCCCGACGTCGGCTTCACGTACGGGCCGGACGAGGCGCCTCCCCCGCCGCCCGAGCTCCCGTTGCTCACGGGGGACCGGCTGGGTGCGTTCCGGGCGGCCGCCGCGGCCGCCGCGGCCTCGGCCGCCGCGCGCTCGGCCGCCGCCTTCTGCGCGGCCTCCTCGGCCGCCTTCTGCTGCTGCCACTGCTGGTGGGCGTTGCGGGCGCCCTGCATCTGGAGCAGCGCGATGTTCGCGGCCTCGAGCTGGGTCTCGTAGGCGTCCTTCTGGGCCTCGATCTCGGCGTAGGCCCCCCGCTGGACGGCGACCTGCCCGTCGGCCTGCGCCTTGGCCGCCGCTGCCGTCTCCTCGGCCGCGGCCATCTCGTCGCGCGCGGCGCGGGCGCCCGCCTCCGCCTCGGCCTGCGCGACGCGGGCGACCTCCATGTCGGCCAGGACGTCGACCTTGTTCGCCCCGACGTAGTCGAGCATCGCCGCGCGCTGGATCAGCTCGGCCGGTCCCGTGGCGCTCAGCAGCACGGCCGAGGTGCTCATCGACGCGCCCTGCATGTAGCTGTCCCGCGAGAAGGCGGCGATCCGGACCTGCGCGGCAGCCACCGCCTCGGCGGCCACCTGCAGCTGGGACGCGGCCTCGTCCGCCTTGCCCTGCGCCACCTGCAGCGCCTCGTTGGCCGCCTCGTAGGCGGTGCCGGCCGCCTCGGCCTGCACGCCCAGGCGCTCCAGCTCGGCCTCGGCGGTCGCGACCAGACCCGCGATGCGGCCCACCTCGGCGGCGGCGGCGTCCTGCTGCGCCTTGGCGGCACCGATCTCGCTGTCGCTGGGGTTCGGCGGCGCGGGCGGCACGGCGAGGGCGGGCGCGGCGGTGACCACGAGCGCCGTCCCGGCCAGGATCGCCACCAGACCGGACCGCAGCGAGCGGGACCGACGGGCCTGCGGACGCGCGGTCGTCGGGATCGACGGACGGCGCTGGAACATGACGGGCTCCCGGGGAAGGGGAAGGGGGTGACGTGCTCGACGAGAGTCGCAGCGTCACCGCCAGTCACAAAGGCAACACGCGCACCATCAGACGCGCCGCGTCAACTTCGTTCAGTCACCGTCTCGGAACCGTCGGTATGTCGACAGGATCAGGTCGACGGCCGCTCGAGCTCGTGCGCCAGCTGGTCCAGCTCCGCCCCGCCGGCCATCAGCCGGGTGAGCTCGTCCCGGCTCACGTCGGCCTTGGCGAACTCGCCCAGGCTGCGTCCCCGGTTGAGCACCAGGAAGCGGTCCCCCACCGGATGCGCGTGGTGCGGGTTGTGCGTGATCAGCACGACGCCGACGCCCCGGTCCCGCGCCTGCGCCACGTACCGCAGGACCACGCCGGCCTGCTTCACGCCCAGCGCCGACGTCGGCTCGTCCAGGATCAGCACCCGGGCGCCGAAGTGCACCGCCCGCGCGATCGCGACCGACTGCCGCTCGCCGCCCGACAGTGTGCCCACGGGCTGGTCGGGATCGCGGATGTCGATGCCCATGGCGGAGAGCTCGCGGCGGGTGGCGTCCTTCGCCCGCGCCGCGTCGAACCGCCGGAAGGGCCCCCAGCCGCGGGTGGGCTCCGCCCCGAGGAAGAAGTTCCGCCAGATCGCCATCAGCGGGATCATCGCGAGGTCCTGGTAGACCGTCGCGATGCCGGCGTCCAGCGCCTCGCGGGGCGAGCCGAAGTCGGCCGGCCGCCCGTCCAGCAGCAGCTGACCGCGGTCGGCGCGGTGCACCCCGGAAAGGATCTTGATCAGCGTGGACTTGCCCGCGCCGTTGTCGCCGAGGACGCAGGTCACCTCACCGGCGCGCACGGTGGTGCTGATGCCGTCCAGGGCGATGACCGAGCCGTAGTCCTTGCCCACGTCGCGCAGCTCGAGCAGGGGGGCCGTCATCGTCGGGCCGCCTCGGCGTACCGCCGGACGAGCCGGTTGGCCAGCACCGCGAGCAGCAACATGGCCCCCAGGAAGAAGTAGAACCAGTCGGCGTCCCAGCGCAGGTACGGGATGCCCAGCTGGGTCATGCCGAAGATCAGCGCGCCGAGCGAGGCGCCGATCGCCGAGCCGAAGCCGCCGGTGAGCAGGCAGCCGCCGATGACCGCCGCCACGATGTAGATGAGCTCCTGCCCGGTGCCGGTGTTCGCCTGCACCGAGGTCAGCCGCACGGCCAGCGTCGTCCCGACGAACCAGGCCGCCGTCGACGTCGTCATGAACAGCGCGATCGTCGTCCGCCGCGCGGGGACGCCGACGTTGCGGGCGGCGACCTCGTCACCGCCGGTCGCGAAGACCCAGTTGCCGAAGCGGGTGCGCAGCAGCACCCAGCTGGCCACGGCCGTGAACAGCACCCACCAGAGGACGGCGACGCGCACCTCGGCCCCGAGGATCGTCATGCGCGAGGCGAACACCCACTCGGCGCTCGCGTACCCGGGCACCGAGGCCAGGCCCGTGGCGGTCACCGTGCCGGTCAGCAGTTTCGTCAGGCCCAGGTTCAGGCCCTGGAGCATGAGGAAGGTGCCCAGCGTGATGATGAAGCTGGGCAGGCCGGTCCGGGTCACCAGCCAGCCGTTGAAGAAGCCGAGCAGCAGGGCGACGACCAGCGAGACGCCGATGGCCACCCAGATGTTCTGCTCGTACTCGACGGCGACGATCGCGACGGTCAGCGCCGTCGTCCCCGACATCACGCCGGCGGAGAGGTCGAAGTGCCCGCCGATCATGAGCAGGGCGACGGCGACCGCCATGATCCCCAGCGTCGAGGCCGGGTCCAGCCAGTTGGCGATGCCGCGCGCCGACCGGAAGACCTCGGACTGCACGGCGAAGAACGTGAAGACCGCGATGGCGCCGACCAGCGCCCCGAGCTCGGGTTTGACCAGCAGCCGGCGCAGCGGGCCCACGGCGGACAGCCGCTCGTCGGCCCGCTGCGTCGATGGGCCCCCCGCCGCCCCGGCCCCGGGGTCCGCCGGGACGGGCGCCATCGCGGTGCTCAGCGCGTGCCGGCCGAGGCCAGGTCGGCGATCTCGTCGACGTTCGTGGCATCGACGATCCCGGGGCCGGTCAGAACCGGCTGGCCGCCGCCGACGGTGTTGAGGTTCTCGGCGTAGAGCTTGAGCATCACGACCGGCAGGTAGCCCTGCTCGTACTGCTGCTGGTCCACGGCGAAGGCGATCGAGCCGTCCTGGATGCCGCCGATGACGTCCTGGTTGAGGTCGAACGTGGCGATGCTGGCGTCGGAGCCGGCGTCCGCGGCCGATTCGACGGCCACCGCGGCGACGGCCGAGTTCAGCGCCAGGACGGCGTCGATGGTGGGGTCGCTCTGCAGCTGCGAGGTGATCGTCGACTGCGCGCCGGTCAGGTCGTTGATGTCCACCTGCACCGGGGTGACCGTCGCGCCCAGGCCGGTGGCCGCGCCCGCGCAGCGCTGCTCGTGGCCGATGTTGCCGGCCTCGTGGATGACGCACAGCACGTTGCTCGCCCCCTCGGCGGCGAGCTCGCGGCCGGCTCCCTCGCCGGCGATCGTCTCGTCCTGGCCCACGTGGCCGATGGCGCCGAACTCCGTCGAGCGGTCCCCGCCGGAGTTGATGGTGACGACCGGGATGCCCGCGGCGACCGCGGACTCGACCGACTCCTGGAGGGCGTCCGGGTTGGCCATGGAGACCACGATGCCGTCCACGCCCTGGTTCACCGCGGCGTCGATGAGCTGCGCCTGACGTTGGGGGTCGCCGTCGCTCTGGTAGTCGACGTCGACGCCGAGGTCCTCGCCGGCGGCCTCGGCGCCGTTCTGGACGACGTCCCAGAACGCGTCGCCCGCCGAGCCGTGCGTGATGACGGTGACGCTCAGGTCGCCGTCGGATCCCCCGCCGGCGTTCGCGGAGCCGCCGTCGTCCGAGTCGCCGCCGTCGGTGGTGCACGACGCGAGCAGCAGCGGCGCGGCCAGCGCGAACGCGAGAAGTCGCCTGGGTGCGGGCATGGGAGTCCTCCTGTGTGCCACGGTGCGGCAGAGCGGGCGCTGCCCTCCGTCGGGTGTCCAACGGGACATGATGCCTGCCCGGACGGCGCCGGTCCTGTCCGGCCGGTGCGACGCTCCGGCTGGTCGAGGGTGCGTTCTACCCTCGGCGCCGTGGACATTCTGGGCTCGGGCCACGAGCAGGTCGTCTTCTGCAGCGACCCGGGCTCCGGCCTCCGGGCCGTGATCGCGATCCACTCGACCGCCCTCGGCCCCGCGCTCGGCGGCACCCGGTTCTACCCGTACGCCACCGAGGACGACGCCGTCGCCGACGCGCTGCGGCTGTCGCGGGCCATGTCCTACAAGAACAGCCTGGCCGGTCTCGACCTCGGCGGCGGCAAGGCGGTGATCATCGGCGACCCGCGCACGGACAAGACCGAGGCGCTGCTGCGCGCCTACGGCCGCTTCGTCGAGGCCCTCGGCGGGCGCTACCTGACCGCCTGCGACGTCGGCACCTACAACGCCGACCTCGACGTCGTCGCCCGGGAGACGCGCTTCGCGCACGGGCGCTCACTGGCCTACGGCGGCTGCGGCGACTCCTCCGTGCTCACCGCCTACGGCGTGTTCCAGGGCATGCGCGCCGCGGCGGAGCACCGCTGGGGGACGCCGTCGCTGGCCGGGCGCACGGTCGCGGTCGCCGGCGTCGGCAAGGTGGGCTCCGAGCTGGTGGACCTGCTGGCCGCCGACGGCGCGGAGCTCGTGGTCACCGACGTCGACCCGGCGGCGGTCGACCGCGTGCGCGCCCGCCACCCGCAGGTACGGGTCGCGGCCGACACCGCCGAGCTGGTCGGCATGCCGCACGACGTCTACGCACCCTGCGCCCTGGGCGGGGCGCTGGACGCGGCGACCGTGGCGACGCTGCCGGCCCGGATCGTCTGCGGCGGCGCCAACAACCAGCTGGTCACCCCGCGGATCGCCGACGACCTGCTCGCCCGCGGGATCCTCTACGCGCCGGACTACCTGGTGAACGCCGGCGGCGTCATCCAGGTCGAGGACGAGCGGCACGGCTTCTCCTTCGAGCGCGCCCGGGAACGGGCCGCCGGCATCTTCGACGTCGCCCAGCGGGTGTTCCGGACGGCCGATGCCGACGGCGTCTCCCCCGCCGTGGCGGCCGACCGGCTGGCCGAGGAGCGCATCCGCTCGGTGGGCCGGCTGGCGACCATCCGGCTGCCCCGCTGACCTGCCCGGACCCGGCCGTTTCCACGCTCGGGGAGGGGACGTGTGCCCGCCGCGGATCCGTGTCGTAATGTTGGCCAGGACATAGTCACTCAGCCGGGGTCGCCACGCGGGCCGTCAAGCCCACGGGCTGGACGCCAGCACTCCGTAGCGAGGGGGTCGAGCCGATGGGGCGCGGCCGAGCGAAGGCCAAGCAGACACGCGTGGCCCGTGAGCTCAAGTACAGCTCACCGAACACCGACCTCACCGCTCTCCAGCGGGAGTTGGCCGGATCGTCGTCGACCTACACCGCGCCGAGCGCGGCAGCGGACGACGACGAGGACGAGGACGACGAGTACGCCGACCGCTGGGCCGCGGACGACGACTCCGGGGACGACTGGGCGGCCACCCGCTGACGCGGCGACGCTGATCCGGTCCAGCTGACACGACGCACCGCCTTTCCTGCGGGGGAGGCGGTGCACTCGTGCGTCGTCGTCCGGACCGCGAGCGGACTTTCTGCACCGAAAGTCCGGCACCTCTGCGGACTTTCTGCACCGAAAGTCCGAGCCGTCAGCGGTAGGTGCCCACCAGGCGCGCGGCCGGGGCGTCGTCGTCCGTGCGCACCTGCAGGGTGCCGGCGATCCAGGAGTCGATGCCTGCGGCGGTGAGCTGCGCGACGACCGCGTCGGCCACGTCGGGGGCGACGGCGGCGACCATGCCGACCCCGCAGTTGAACGCGCGCTCGGACTCCTCGCGCGGGACGCCGTGCTCCTCCATCAGCCGCACCGCCGTCGGGAGCGCCCACGTGCCGCGGTCGAGCACCGCCTGGAGCCCGTCGGGCACCACCCGCGCGGTGTTGCCGGCCAGCCCACCGCCGGTGATGTGGGCGAAGGCGTGCACGTCCTCGACGCCGTGCCGCGCGACGAGCGCCAGGCAGTCCAGCGCGTAGATGCGGGTCGGCTCGAGCAGCTCCTCGCCCAGCGGGCGGGTCAGCCCGGCGGGCGTGGCGTGCAGGTCGAGCCCGGCGGCCGCGACGACGCGGCGCACCAGCGAGTAGCCGTTGGAGTGGAAGCCGCTGGAGGACATGGCGACGACGACGTCGCCCGCGCGCACCCGCTCAGGTCCCAGGACGGCGTCGGCCTCGACCACGCCCACCGCGGTGGCCGCGAGGTCGTACTCGTCGGCGTCCATCAGGTCGCCGTGCTCGGCGGTCTCCCCGCCGACCAGCGCGGCGCCGGCCAGCGTGCAGCCGGTCGCGATGCCGGTGACGATCGCGGCGATCCGCTCGGGGACGACCTTGCCGCAGGCCACGTAGTCCTGGAGGAACAGCGGCTCGGCGCCGCAGGCCACCAGGTCGTCGACGACCATGGCCACCAGGTCGATGCCGACGGTGTCGTGCCGGTCGAGCTGCCGGGCGAGCGCGATCTTGGTGCCGACGCCGTCGGTGGACGAGGCGAGGAGCGGCTTCCGGTACTTGGCGGTGTCCAGGGCGAAGAGCCCGGCGAAGCCGCCGAGCCCGCCGACGACCTCGGGCCGGTTGGTCCGGGCGACCGCCGACCTCATCAGCGTGACCGCGCGCTCTCCGGCGTCGATGTCGACGCCGGCGGCCGCGTAGGTGAACTCCTGGCTCACGGCCGCAGCAGAGCGTCCTCGGCACCACCGGGGACGGTCGCGCTGCCGGCCTGCTGACCGGTCCAGCCGGTCAGGGCACGGCTCTCGATGCCCTCGAGCACGTGCTTGCCGAGCACCTCGGGCTGCTCGAGCGGGATCGGGTACTTCCCGGTGAAGCAGGCGGTGCACAGCCGGTTGGCGGGCTGCTCGGTGGCGGCGATCAGGCCCTGCTCGGAGACGTAGCCCAGGGAGTCGGCGTTGATCGAGGCGCGCACGCCGTCGATGTCCAGCCCGTTGGCGACCAGCTCGGCCGGGCTGGCGAAGTCGATGCCGTAGAAGCACGGCCACTTCACCGGCGGCGAGGCGATGCGGACGTGCACCTCGACGGCGCCGGCCTCGCGCAGCATCCGGACCAGGGCGCGCTGGGTGTTGCCACGGACGATCGAGTCGTCGACGACCACCAGTCGCTTGCCGCGGATGACGTCGCGGAGCGGGTTGAGCTTCAGCCGGATGCCGAGCTGCCGGATGGTCTGCGACGGCTGGATGAAGGTGCGCCCGACGTAGGAGTTCTTGACCAGCCCCAGGCCGTAGGGGATACCGGAGGCCTGCGCGTACCCGACCGCGGCCGGCGTCCCCGACTCCGGCACCGGGATGACCAGGTCGGCCTCGACCGGGTGCTCCTTGGCCAGCCGCCGGCCGATCTCGACGCGGGCGGCGTGCACGCCCCGGCCGGAGATCGTGGTGTCGGGGCGGGCGAGGTAGACGTACTCGAAGACGCAGCCCTTGGGCTGGGCGGTCGCGAAGTGCTGGCTGCGCAGCCCGTTCTCGTCGATCGCGATGAGCTCGCCCGGCTCGACCTCGCGGACCACCGAGGCACCGACGATGTCCAGCGCGGCGGTCTCGCTCGCCACGACCCAGCCGCGCTCCAGCCGGCCCAGCACCAGCGGGCGGACGCCCTGCGGGTCGCGGGCGGCGTAGAGGGTGTCCTCGTCCATGAACGTGAGGCTGAACGCGCCGCGCAGCTGGGGCAGCACCTCCATCGCGGCGGCCTCGACCGAGAGGTCGGGGCGGGCGGCGATGAGCGCGGTGATCAGGTCCGAGTCGTTGGTCGCGACGAACGCACCCGGCACCCCGGCGTCGGCGGCCTTGACGGCCAGCTCGGCGGTGTTGACCAGGTTGCCGTTGTGGCACAGCGCCAGGCCGGTGCCGGCCTCGGTGGTGCGGAACGTCGGCTGGGCGTTCTCCCAGGTGGAGGCGCCGGTCGTGGAGTACCGCGTGTGGCCGACCGCCTGGTGGCCGCGCAGGCTGCCCAGCGTGGCCTCGTCGAAGACCTGGCTGACCAGCCCGAGGTCCTTGTAGACGACCACGGAGGTGCCGTCGGACACCGCGATCCCGGCCGCCTCCTGACCGCGGTGCTGGAGGGCGTACAGGCCGAAATAGGTCAGCTTCGCGACCTCTTCACCCGGCGCCCAGACACCGAAGACGCCGCAGGCGTCCTGAGGTCCGGGGTTGTGGGGGTCGAGGTCGTGCGTGAGCCGTCCATCACCGCGAGGCACCCGCCCACCGTACCGGCGCGCGGGCCGATGCCCAGCCCGGGAGGAGTGGGGCGGGTCACCCTGCGGCGTGTCCGTGCAGCTCACCAGCCGTGTCGCGGGCCGGGAACCCGTTGCCGGCGGTGCGCGTTGACCGTGGTCCGTCGTCGCTCCCCGGAGGTCGCTCGTGCCCGTCGCCTCGCTCACCCTGCCCTCCCCCGCCGCCCAGGCCGAGCGCCTCGTCGCGCTGGGCGTGCACGAACGGGCGGGGCTCCCCGCTGCCGACCTGCGGGCCGCGGCTGTCTCCGCCGGCGGCGACGCGCTGCTGGTCGTCCACCCGACCCTGGCGCCGGCGTCGGTCCTGGCCCCGCTGCTCTGCCTGGACGAGCGGCCCGGCTTCGTCGTCGAGGACATGACCGACGTCGACGCGTTCGGCCCGATCCCAGGGGTGGAGGTCCCCGACGGTCCGGTCTACACCGTCGCCGGCCCGGACCGCGGCGACGAGCTGGCGAACTGGAGCCCGGACGAGGCGCTGCCCGCGATCGTCGAGGCGGGTCGGACGCCGCTCACCCTGACCGAGGGGATCGCCTGGCTGTTGCAGTGCCCCGACGTGCTGGAGCGCACCGCCTGCTTCATGACGATCGGCTCCCGCCTGCGGAAGCCGAACGGCCGGCTGGACTCCCGCACGCCGGCGCTGTGGATCAGCAACGGCACCGGCCGGGACGGCAGGGCCCGCCGGGGCGCACCGAAGGTCGGCTGGTGCTGGGCGGGCAACCGGCACACCTGGCTCGGCTTCGCCTCCGCCGCCCGCCGCGACCCGCTCGCCGGCTAGTCCAGGTTGCGGAGCTCCCCGGCGATCGTGGTGTCGTCGCCGTGGCCGGTCTTCACCACCGTGTCGCCGTGCAGGCTGAACAGCTGCGACCGGATCGAGTCCAGGATCGTCGGGTGGTCGCTGAACGAGCGACCCGTGGCGCCGGGGCCGCCGCAGAACAGCGTGTCCCCGGTGAAGACGGTGGTGAGGTCCGGGGCGTGCAGGCAGGTGCTGCCCGGGGAGTGACCCGGCGTGTGCAGCGCGGTGAGCGTCGTCCCGGCGACGGTGAACCGGGTGCCGGCGGTCAGGTCCCGGTCGGGCGTCGCGTCGGCATGGGTCATGTCCCAGAGCATCCGGTCGGCCGGGTTGAACCAGATCTCCGCGCCGGTGGCCTCGCGGAGCGCGGGGGCGGCGGTGATGTGGTCGTTGTGCCCGTGCGTCAGGACGATCGCGGTGACCGTGCGGCCGCCGATCGCCTCGACGATGGGGGCGGCGTCGTGCGCGGCGTCGATGACGAGCACCTCGGCGTCGTCCCCGACCAGCCAGACGTTGTTGTCGACGTCGAAGTCCTGCCCGTCGAGGGAGAACACGCCGCTGACGACGACCTTCTCGATCCGCGCGGTGCTCACTTGTCGAACACCACGACGGAGCGCAGGACCTCGCCCTTGTGCATCTTCTCGAACGCCTCCTCGACGTCCCCGAGGCCGATCGTCTCGGAGACGAAGGCGTCGAGGTCGAAGCGGCCCTGAAGGTAGAGGTCGACGAGCATCGGGAAGTCGCGGCTGGGCAGGCAGTCGCCGTACCAGGAGGACTTGATCGAGCCGCCGCGGCCGAAGACCTCGGTGGCCGGCAGCGTGATCTCCATGCCCGGCGTCGGGACGCCGACCATGACGACCCGCCCGGCGAGGTCGCGGGCGTAGAAGGCCTGCTCGAAGACGGCGGGGTGACCGACCGCGTCGATGGCGACGTCGACGCCGAAACCGCCGGTCAGCGCCCTGATCGCCTCGACCGGGTCGGTCTCCTTCGAGTTCACCGTGTGCGTGGCGCCGAACTTCTCGGCCCACGCGAGCTTGGTGTCGGAGATGTCGACGGCGATGATCGTCGTCGCCCCGGCGAGCTTGGCACCGGCGATCGCGGCGTCACCGACGCCGCCGCAGCCGAAGACGGCCACGCTCTCGCCGCGCTGCACCGCACCGGTGTTGATCGCCGCGCCCACGCCGGCCATCACGCCGCAGCCGAGCAGGCCCGCGGACGCCGGCGGGGCGGCCGGGTCGACCTTCGTGCACTGGCCGGAGTGGACCAGCGTCTTCTCGGCGAAGGCGCCGATGCCCAGCGCCGGGGAGAGCTCCGTGCCGTCGGCCAGCGTCATCTTCTGCGCGGCGTTGTGGGTGGCGAAGCAGTACTTCGGCTCGCCCCTGAGGCAGGCACGGCACTGGCCGCAGACGGCCCGCCAGTTGAGGACCACGTAGTCGCCGACCGCCACGTTGGTGACGCCCTCGCCGACCGCGGCCACGGTGCCGGCGGCCTCGTGGCCGAGCAGGAACGGGTAGTCGTCGTTGATGCCGCCCTCGCGGTAGTGCAGGTCGGTGTGGCAGACCCCGCACGCCGCGATGTCGACGACGGCCTCGCCCGGGCCCGGGTCGGGCACCAGGATCGTCTCGATCGTGACGGGAGCACCCTTGCTGCGGGCGACGACGCCCTTCACCTCGTAGGCCATGGGCCGAGCCTAGGCGGGCAGCGCCTCCGCGGCAGCCCGGCCCCCGACGGTCACGCGAACGTCACGGATCCCCGTTGAACGGGCGCGCAGACCACCGCCGTCGTACGTTGCCAAGCGGCTGTGACACACACGACAGTGCGCAGCCGGGTCGCGTCCGACCGGCCGCACCGCCGCCCGTCCCCGGAGGTCCCGTCCGTGGCCGTTCCCAGCTTCCTGGCCCGCGAGCGCATCATCGCGCGGCCCGGCTTCAACCGGTGGCTGATCCCACCGGCCGCCCTCGCCGTCCACCTGTGCATCGGCCAGGCGTACGCGACCAGCGTCTACAAGACCGCGCTCGTCGAGCACTTCGACGCCAGCCTCACCTCGATCGGCATCATCTTCTCGATCGCGATCGTGATGCTCGGCCTGTCCGCCGCGGTCTTCGGCACCTGGGTCGACCGCAACGGCCCGCGTGCGGCGATGGCCACCTCCGCCGCGTTCTGGGTGACCGGCTTCCTCGTCGGTTCGCTCGGCATCGCCACCGAGCAGCTGTGGCTGCTCTACCTCGGCTACGGAGTCATCGGCGGCATCGGTCTGGGCATCGGCTACATCTCGCCGGTCTCGACGCTGATCAAGTGGTTCCCCGACCGCCCGGGCCTGGCCACCGGCATGGCGATCATGGGCTTCGGCGGTGGTGCGCTGATCGCCTCGCCGCTGTCCCGCCAGCTGATGAACTTCTACGACGCCGACTACGACGGCACCGCCGGCACCGTGCCGAGCGGCGAGTCGGTCGCGCTGCTCTTCCTGACCCTCGCCGTGCTCTACGCCCTGTTCATGAGCTTCGGCGCCCTCATCGTGCGGGTGCCGGCCGACGGCTGGAAGCCGGTCGGGTTCGACCCCTCGACGGTCAAGCAGAAGGCGCTCGTCACCACCGACAACGTCTCGGCCAACAACGCGATCAGGACGCCGCAGTTCTGGCTGCTGTGGATCGTGCTGTTCTGCAACGTGACCGCCGGGATCGGCATCCTCGAGCAGGCCGCACCCATGATCCAGGACTTCTTCCGCGACGGTGAGACCTCCGCGGTCACCGCCGCGACGGCCGCCGGTTTCGTCGGGCTGCTGTCGCTGTTCAACATGGGCGGCCGCTTCGTGTGGTCCACCACGTCGGACTACATCGGCCGCAAGCCGATCTACATGGTCTACCTCGGCGTCGGCATCGCGCTCTACGTCGTCCTGGCCACGCTCGGCAGCTCCGCGACCTGGATCTTCGTCATCACCGCCGCGATCATCATCAGCTTCTACGGCGGCGGGTTCTCCACCGTCCCGGCCTACCTGCGCGACCTCTTCGGCACGTTCCAGGTCGGCGCCATCCACGGCCGGTTGCTCACCGCGTGGTCGGCTGCCGGTATCGCCGGGCCGCTGATCATCAACGGCGTGCTGGACCTGGCCGAGGGCGAGCCCGGTGAGCTGGTCGCCGGGGACTACCGACCGGCGCTGTTCATCATGGTCGGCCTGCTGGTGATCGGCTTCATCGCCAACCTGCTGGTCAAGCCGGTGGCGGCCAAGTGGCACGAGCCGACGTCCCCACCCTCCCCCTCCACCCAGGAAGCGAGCGCCGTCCGATGAGCTCCTCCGCATCGACCCCCGCCTCGAGCGGCAGCCAGCAGCCCACCCACACCCCCACGGGACTCATCGCGTTCGCGTGGACCCTCGTGGGCGTACCGCTGGCCTACGGGCTGTACCAGACGGTGAAGACGGCGAGCTCGCTCTTCGGCGGCTGAACCCGGCGCTCGACCGGTCCCCGACGCCCTCGCCCGCATCCCGCGGGCGGGGGCGTCGCTACGAGCGCTGGCGGGCCTGGATCCGGGGGTCGGGGAGCGCCCCGGCCACGCCGTGCCCGATGAGCCCGTCCCGGTCGTACATCCACGTGGTGCCGAAGGCGACGCCGTCGTGACCGAGGTGGCCCGCGCTCTCCATCCCGATCCACTCGCCGCGGGGGTCGCGGGCCAGGTACAGGGTCACGTCGGTGTTGATGAAGGCCAGCCCGTCGCGGCCCGAGTTCGACAGCGGGTTGGTGAAGTCGGCCATCAGGGCCGCCCGCAGCAGCGGGGTGAGCGGCTCGCCGGCCACGAAGTCGGCGGTCTCCCGCATCCACACCCGGCCCGGTCCGGGCGCGCCCCACTCGTTGATCCGCCGGATCTCCCACGACATGGCCCCGCTGGGCCCGCCCTCGATCGCCTCGGGCGGGGGCACGTCCCACGGCTGGGGCGTGAACGGCTCCGAGTCGGGGTGCTCGGAGCGGCGGAGCAGCACGGCCGAGCCGTGCAGGACCTCGACGCCGTCGGCCAGCACGCTCACGTCGACCGCGCGCAGCCGGCGACCGTCACGGGTGCGCCGGGTCTCCACGAGCAGCGGGACCATCGGCACCGCGCGGACCATGTCCACCGTCATGCGGGAGAGCTGGAACTCCGGGTCCGCGGCGTCGCGCTGGACACCCCAGCCCACGAGCCCGCCCATGTGGTGACCGTTGAGCATCTCGTCCGACCACGGGCTGGCCGCCGTCGGCGAGGGCACCAGCCGGTCCCCGTCGGGCGTGAACGACGCCTGCATGACACCTCCGTGCGAGTGGCGGCCCGTCCGCCCGGGTGTCGAGCATGCCCGACGGGTGCTCAGGGCCGGGTGAGGGGCCGCAGCGGCAGCAGGGCCGAGAGGTCGGCGCGGTTGCCGCTGGCGACGACCGTCCCCTCGGCGACGGCGTCCGCCCAGGTGATCAGGCCGCTGGCCAGGCGCAGCCAGGTGGCGGCGTCGGTCTCGATGACGTTCGGCGGCGTCCCCCGGGTGTGGCGCGGCCCCTCGATGCACTGGACGGCGACGTGCGGCGGCACCCGCAGCTCCACCGACCGGCCGGGCACCTGCTGGGCCAGCCAGCGCGCGCTCGTCTTCACCGCGGCCCCGACCACCGCGCGCGAGGGGCGCTCGACCTCGCCGGCGAGCCAGGGGCGCACCGGATCGACGGCGGACCGCAGCTCGTCGGCCGGGATCGGGGCGGTGCCGGCCATCAGCTGGTCGGGACGGTGCCCGCCGGGACGGTGAACACGGTGCTGTGCTCGGGTCCGCCGAACAGCGCCGGCAACGTGGCGCTCCACGCGGCGCGCAGCTCGGCCAGCGGCAGGTCGAGCACGCCGTCGAGGACCAGCGCCTCGCCGCCCGTCGTCCCCAGGTCGGTGACCTGGACACCGGCAGCAGCGGCGACGTTCCGCACCCGGTCGGGCTCCGTCGTCGTGACGACGACGCGCGCCGCGGACTCGCTGAACAGCGCGGTGAACGCGTCGTCGCCGAGCGCCAGCCGGGCGCCGGTGCCGTAGCGCAGCGCGGACTCGGTGAGCGCCTGCGCGAGCCCACCGTCGGCCAGGTCGTGCGCGGAAGCGACCAGCCTGTCGCGGCCCAGCGCGGCCAGCAGCTCGGCCAGCGAGCGCTCCGCCGCGAGGTCGACCACCGGCGGCCGCCCGCCGAGGTGGCCGTGCACGACGCTCGCCCAGGCGGAGCCGCCGAACTCGGGCCGGGTCTCGCCGAGCAGCAGGACGGTCTCGCCCGCGTTCCGCCAGCCGCTCGGGATCCGGGTGCGGACGTCCTCGTGCACGCCGAGCACACCGATGACCGGGGTCGGGTTGATGGCGACGTCGCCGGTCTGGTTGTAGAGGCTCACGTTGCCGCCGGTGACCGGCAGACCGAGCTCGCGGCAGCCGTCGGCCAGGCCACGGACGGCCTCGGCGAACTGCCACATGACCTCGGGGTTCTCCGGGGAGCCGAAGTTGAGGCAGTTGGTGACGGCCAGCGGCGTCGCACCGGTCGCGGCGACGTTGCGGTAGGCCTCGGCGAGGTTGAGCCGGGTGCCGGTGTAGGGGTCGAGCCGGGCGAACCGGGCGTTGCCGTCGAGGGAGAGCGCGATGCCCAGGAAGCTCTGCTCGTCGATGCGCACGACGCCGGCGTCCTCGGGCTGGGCCAGCACCGTGTTGCCGCGGACGTAGCGGTCGTACTGCTCGGTGACCCAGCTCTTGTCCGCGCCATCCGGGCTGCTGACGACGGCGAGCCAGTGCGCCTGCAGCTCGGCGGGCGTGGCCGGCCGCGTCAGGCGGGCGGGGTCGTCGGCCTGGAGGGCGTCGAGGTCGGCCGGGCGCTGCATCGGGCGCTCGTAGACCGGGCCCTCGTGGGCGACGGTCCGCGGCGGGACGTCGACGATCCGCTCGCCGTGCCAGTCGACGGTGAGCCGGTCGCCGTCGGTGACCTCACCGATGACGGCGGCGCGGACGTCCCACTTGCGGCAGACGGCGAGGAACTGCTCGACCTTGCCCGGCTCGACGATCGCGCACATGCGCTCCTGCGACTCGCTCATCAGGATCTCGGCGGGCGTGAGCGTGCTGTCGCGCAGCGGGACGGTCTCGAGGTCGACGTGCATGCCGCCGGTGCCGGCGCTGGCCAGCTCGCTCGTCGCGCAGGACAGGCCCGCGCCGCCGAGGTCCTGGATGCCGGTGACGAGGTCCTGGGCGAAGAGCTCGAGGCACGCCTCGATGAGCAGCTTCTCGGTGAACGGGTCGCCCACCTGGACGGCGGGGCGCTTGGCCGGGCCCTCCGCATCGAAGGTCTCCGAGGCCAGGACGCTGACGCCGCCGATGCCGTCGCCACCGGTGCGGGCACCGAACAGGACGACCTTGTTGCCGGCACCCTCGGCCTTGGCCAGGTGCACGTCCTCGTGCTTCATGACGCCGACGCACAGGGCGTTGACCAGCGGGTTCCCGGTGTAGCACTCGTCGAACAGCAGCTCGCCGCCGATGTTGGGCAGGCCCAGGCAGTTGCCGTAGCCACCGACGCCGGCGACGACGCCGGGCAGCACGCGGGCGGTGTCGGGGGCGTCGGCGCGGCCGAAGCGGAGGCTGTCCATGACCGCGATCGGGCGGGCGCCCATGGTCAGGATGTCGCGGACGATGCCGCCGACCCCGGTGGCCGCGCCCTGGTAGGGCTCGACGTAGCTGGGGTGGTTGTGGCTCTCCACCTTGAAGGTGACCGCGTAGCCCTCGCCGACGTCGACGACGCCGGCGTTCTCGCCGATGCCGACGAGCAGGGCGTCGCTCTTCGGGAGGTCACCGAACTGCCTGAGGTGGACCTTGCTGCTCTTGTAGGAGCAGTGCTCGCTCCACATGACGCTGTACATCGCGAGCTCGGCCGTGGTGGGGCGGCGGCCGAGGATCTCCCGGATGCGGGCGTACTCGTCGGCCTTGAGGCCGAGCTCGGCCCAGGGCTGCTCGTCGTCCGGGTTCTGGGCGGCGACGTCGACGGTGTCGATGCTCATTGCTCGACTCCCCCCTCGTTCCGCTCCTCGGTCGCTGGCGCTCCCTGCGATGCTCGCTCGGGCGTCGTTCTCGCGTTCACGCGTTCACGACCGCCTTCAGGACGCTGGTGAAGAAGCCCAGGCCGTCGGTGCTCGGGCCGGTGAGGTCCTCGACCGCGTGCTCCGGGTGCGGCATGAGGCCCACGACCCGGCCGTTCTCGCTGGTGACACCGGCGATGTCGCGGCTCGAGCCGTTCGGGTTGCCCCCGACGTAGCGGAACACCACCCGGTTCTCCCCCTCGAGGCGGTCGAGGTCGGCGTCGGCGGCGACGTAGCGGCCCTCGCCGTTCTTCACCGGGATGAGGATCTCCTGGCCATCCGCGTAGTCACCGGTCCACGCGGTGTCGGCGCGCTCCACGCGGAGCAGCTGGTCGCGGTTGCGGAAGTGCAGGTGGCTGTTGCGGGTCAGCGCGCCGGGCAGCAGGCCAGCCTCGCAGAGCACCTGGAAGCCGTTGCAGATGCCCAGCACCGGGAGGCCGCCGTGCGCGGCTGCCACGACGTCCTGCATCAGCGGCGAGCGGGCGGCGATGGCACCGGCCCGCAGGTAGTCGCCGTAGGAGAAGCCACCGGGGAGGACGACGGCGTCGACGTCCTTCAGGTCGTGGTCGCCGTGCCACAGCGCGACCGGCTCACCGCCGGCGAGCCGGACCGCGCGGGCGGCGTCGACGTCGTCCAGGGAGCCCGGGAAGGTGATGACACCGATGCGCACGGTCTGCTCTCTCAGTCCTTGGGGAGGTGCAGTTCGACGTCCTCGATGACCGGGTTGGCCAGCAGCGTCTCGGCGATCTGCTTCAGCTCGGCCTCGTCGGGCGTCCCGTCGACCTCGAGCACGAAGTGCTTGCCCTGGCGGACGCTGCGCACGCTGTCGTGACCCAGCCGGCCGAGCGCACCCAGGACCGCCTGCCCCTGGGGGTCGGAGATCTCCGGCTTGAGGACCACATCGACGACCACACGGGACACGCCGACGAGCGTACCGGGGCCACCGCGCCCGCCCCGGTGACCCTCGTCTCCCCGCCCTGCCCCTCGCCCACATCGGCGCATCGACCTGTCGAGTGCGACGAACTCGTGGCGATCAGCCGCTGATGGCCACGAGTTCGTCGCACTCGTTGGTTCAGGCGAGCCCGAGAGCCGCGCGGATGGTGGCCAGCACATGCTGCGGCCGCCCCAGGACGTCCGCGGAGGTGAAGCGGAGCACCGTCCACCCGGCCAGCACGAGCCCGTTCTGCCGCCGGACGTCGTCGACGAAGACCCTGCGCTCGCGGTGCACCTCGCCGTCGAACTCGACCAGCACCCTCCGGTCCGGCCAGGCCATGTCCACCTGGCCGAGGAACCGTCCGCGCGCGCGGATGACGTGCTGCAGGACGGGGCACGGCAGACCCGCCTCCAGCAGGATCCACCGCAGCACCGACTCCATCGGCGAGCCCGCGAGCGGGTCGCCCAGGGACATCACGGCGCGCGCCGTCGCCACCCCGCGTCGGCCCCGCGCGCGTGCGACGACGGCGGGGAACTCGTCGGCCGGGAAGCGACGGGCCAGCATCTGGTCGGTGACCGCCAGGAGGGCGGCCGGAGGGACCACCGCCGCGAGGTCCATCCACGTCCGGCTCGCGGACGTGACGAGCAGTCCATGGAGGCGGCGGGTCTCCGGTCCAGGGACCGGCGACGCGTGGACGACGCGGTCCGCGCGCGAGCGGACCCGGCTCCCCGGCGGTACCGACAGGTGCACCCTCCGGTCGTCGCCGACGAGCGGGACCTCGAAGCGCCACAGCGCCGCGGCGGTCAGGTGGCTGAGGACGGCGCCCGGCGGAGCACCCAGGAGGACGGCGTCGATGCGCTGACGCAGCTCGTCGACCCCGGCCCGCGGCAGGTAGGTGTCCCTCGACGAGCGGACGACCTCACGGTGCCGCAGCTGCCAGTCGCTGACACCGGCGGCCATCGCGCCGCGCCGGTCGGAGGGGGCCCCCAGACGCGGCGGGACGGGTGGCGTCGGCACCCGGGCAGCCTGCCGGGCCGTGGCCCGGGCTCGCTCTGCTCGTCCACAGGGCATCGAGTGCGACGAACTCGTGGCGATGAGGCGGTGATGGCCACGAGTTCGTCGCACTCGGCGGGACGGGCTAGGCGAAGGGGGTGCCGGTGAGGCGCTCGTAGGCGGTGACGTAGCGCTCGCGGGTGGCGGCGACGACGTCGGCGGGCAGCTCGGGCGGCGCGGAGACGCGGTCCCAGCCGGACGACGTCAGCCAGTCCCGCACGAACTGCTTGTCGTAGGAGGGCTGCACCGAGCCGGGCGCCCACGTGTCGGCCGGCCAGAAGCGGGAGGAGTCCGGGGTGAGCACCTCGTCGCCGAGCACCAGCCCGCCGCCGGACAACCCGAACTCGAACTTCGTGTCCGCCAGCACGATCCCCGCGTCGCGGGCGATCTCCGCGCCGCGCCGGTACAGCGCCAGGGTCAGCTCCCGCAGCTCCTCCGCGCGCTCGGCCCCCACCAGCGAGACCACCCGCGGGAAGTCGATCGGCTCGTCGTGCTCGCCGATCTCGGCCTTGGTGGACGGCGTGAACACCGGCGTCGGCAGCTGCGAGCCCTCGACCAGACCCGCCGGCAGGACGACGTCGCGGATCGAGCCGGTGCGCTCGTACTCCTTCGTGCCGCCGCCGGAGAGGTAGCCGCGCGCCACGCACTCCACCGGGAGCATCTCCAGCCGCCGCACGAGCATGGCGCGCCCGGCCACCGCCGCGGGCACGTCCGTGGCCGACACCAGGTGGTGCGTCGCGCCGAAGGACGACAGCACCGGCGTCAGCTGCTCGAACCACCACACGGACAGCCGGGTGAGCACCCGCCCCTTGTCCGGGATCGGCGTCGGCAGCACGACGTCGTACGCCGAGATCCGGTCCGAGGCGACGAGCAGCAGCCGGTCGGAGCCGGCGTCGTAGACCTCCCGCACCTTGCCGCGGGCGACGAGGGGCAGGTCGACGGTCACGACAGCGCCGCGAGCCGGTCGAACAGCGGCCCGAGGTTGGCCACGTAGCGCTCGGGCCGGCAGATCTCGTCCAGCCGGGCTTCGTCCAGCGTCACCGACGAGGCGGCGGCCCGCGCGCGGAGCGTCTCCCGGAACGGCACGCCGCTGTTCCAGGTCTCCATCGCCGCCGTCTGCACCAGCGCGTAGGCGTCCTCGCGGGACAGGCCGCCCTCGACCAGCTCCAGCAGTACCGACGAGGTGTAGATCAGCCCGCCGGTCGACTCCAGGTTCGCGCGCATCCGGTCGGCGTCGACGACCAGGTTCTCCACCAGGCCCGCGGTGAGGTTCAGCAGGTAGTCGGTGGTGATCGCGGCGTCGGGCAGGAAGACCCGCTCGGTGGACGAGTGCGAGATGTCCCGCTCGTGCCACAGCGGGATGCCCTCCATCACCGGCACGATCGCCGCGCGCACGACCCGGGCGAGCCCGGCGATGCGCTCGGACCGGATCGGGTTCTTCTTGTGCGGCATCGCGCTCGAGCCCTTCTGGCCCGACCCGAACGCCTCGGACAGCTCGCGGACCTCGGTCCGCTGGCCGTGCCGGACCTCCAGCGCGATCGCCTCGCAGACCGTGGCGATGATCGCCAGCGCCGAGACCCACTCGCTGATGCCGTCCCGCAGCACCACCTGCGTCGAGGCGTCGGCCGGCCGCAGCTCCAGCGCCTCGGCGACGGTGGCCTCGACCGACGGGTCGATCAGCGAGTACGTGCCGACGGCCCCGGAGATGGCCACGACGCCGACGGCGTCCCGTGCGGCGCGCAGCCGGTCACGCGAGCGGGCGGCGGCGAAGGCGAGGTCGGCGACCCGGTGCCCCCAGACGACGGGCTCGGCGTGCACGCCGTGCGTCCGGCCGACCTTGATCGTCGACCGGTGGGCCAGCCCGTGGTCGCGCAGCGCCGCGACCAGCCGGTCGGCCTTGTCGAGCAGCACGTCGGTGGCGTCGGTGAGCTGGATCGCGAGCGCGGTGTCCAGCAGGTCCGACGACGTCATGCCGTGGTGCACGTAGGCGGCGGCCGAGCGGGGCTCGGTGTTGTCGGCCCAGGCGGTGAGGAAGGCGATGACGTCGTGCTGCGTCGTCTCCTCGATCTCCGCGACCCGCTCCGGGGTGGGCGGGGGCGCGTTGCGCACCGGCTCGACGACCTCGGCGGGCACCCGGCCCGCAGCGGCGTGCGCCTCGAGGACCAGCGTCTCGACCCGGCACCACAGCTCGTACTTGTGCTGGTCGCTCCAGACGCGCCCCATCTCGGGGAGCGTGTAGCGCTCGATCATCGGGCCCACCTCGTCGCCATCAGCACGGGCACAGTCTCCCGTAGGCCGGTCAGGGGAGGACGATCCGCCCCTCGACGGCGCCCAGCGCGATGTCGGTGCGCCAGTGCGCCCCGGCCAGCCGGACGCCGGCCAGCCGCTCGTAGGCGGCCTGCCGTGCGGCGGCGAGGTCCTCCCCCACGGCGGTCACGGCCAGCACCCGCCCGCCGGCCGAGACCACGGTGCCGTCGTCGGTCAGGGCGGTCCCGGCGTGCAGCACGCCCGCGCCGTCGGCGCCGGTCACGGGGTCGCCGGTGCGCGGCGCCTCGGGGTACCCGGCCGACGCCACCACCACGGTGACGGCCGAGCCCGCGCGCCACTCCAGCGGCGGGTGTGCGGCGAGCGTGCCGGTGGCGGACGCGTGCAGCAGCCCGGCCAGCGGGGTGACCAGCAGCGGCAGCACGACCTCGGTCTCGGGGTCGCCGAAGCGGGCGTTGAACTCGACCACCCGGATGCCGCGGGAGGTCAGCGCCAGGCCCGCGTAGAGGAGGCCGCTGAACGGCTCGCCGCGGCGGGCCATCTCGTCGACGGTCGGCTGCAGAACCGTGGCCAGCACCTCGTCGACCAGGCCGGCGGGCGCCCACGGCAGCGGCGCGTAGGCGCCCATGCCGCCGGTGTTCGGCCCGCCGTCGCCGTCGTCCCTGCGCTTGAAGTCCTGCGCGGGGACGAGCGGCAGCACGGTCGTGCCGTCGGTGACGGCGAAAAGCGAGACCTCGGGGCCGTCGAGGTACTCCTCGACCAGCACCGCTCCCCCGGCGTCCAGCACCGCGCGCCCGTGGGCGACGGCGGCGTCCCGGTCCGGCGTGACCAGCACGCCCTTGCCGGCGGCCAGGCCGTCGTCCTTCACCACGTAGGGCGCCCCGCCGGTGAGGGCGGCGACCTCGTCGAGCGCCGTCTCCAGCTCGGCGGCCCCGCCGACCGGCCAGGCCTGCGCGGTGGGCACCCCGGCGGTGGTCATGACGTGCTTGGCGAAGGACTTGCTGCCCTCCAGCTGCGCGGCCTGCTCCGACGGGCCGAAGCAGGCGATCCCGGCGTCCCGGACGGCGTCGGCCGCGCCGGCGACCAGCGGCGCCTCGGGGCCGACGACGACGAGGTCGGCCCGCCACGACCGGGCCAGGGCCGCGATCGCGTCCGGGTCGCGGACGTCGAGCGGGAACGGCTCGGCGAGCGCGCGGGTGCCCGCGTTGCCCGGCGCGCAGGCCAGCGCCTCGACGGCGGGATCGGACGTCAGAGCCACGCACAGGGCGTGCTCCCGGGCACCGGAGCCGATCACGAGCACGCGCACGGGGCGAACGCTACCGACGCGACGTCACCGGGGCCGGATCGGCTGGTCGCGCCGCGACCGGTGGAGCGCGCGCACCCGGGCGTGCTCCTCGGCGCGCGCCCGGGCGTCGACGCGCAGCAGCTGGCGGTGCGCCTCCGCCTGGAGCTTGCGCCAGCCCGCGAATCGCGCCGGGTCCAGGCGACCGTCGTCGATGGCCGCGGCGACCGCGCAGCCGGGTTCGGTGCGGTGCGCGCAGTCCCGGAACCGGCACCCGTCGGCGAGGGCGGTGACGTCGGAGAACGCCGCGGCCACGCCGTCCGCGTCGTCGTAGAGGGCCAGTTCCCGCATCCCCGGGGTGTCGACGAGCAGCGCGCCCCCGGGGAGCAGGTGCAGCTCGCGGGCCGTGGTCGTGTGCCGCCCCCGGCCGTCCTCGCGGATCTCCCGGGTGGCGGCCAGCTCCCGGCCGGCCAGCGCGTTGGCGAGGCTGGTCTTCCCGACCCCCGACGGGCCCACCATCGCCGCGGTGCACCCGGGCGCCAGCACCGCGCGGACGGCGTCCAGCCCCTCCCCCGTCACGGCGCTCACCGCGAGCACGTCGACACCGAGCGCGTCCTCGGCCACCTCGGCGACCGCCGCGCCGACGTCGTCGCACAGGTCGGCCTTGGTGAGGACGACGACCGGCGTCGCGCCGCTGCTCCAGGCCACCGCCAGGTACCGCTCCACCCGGCGCAGGCGGGACGGCCCGGACAGCGCGTCCACCACCAGGACGACGTCGAGGTTCGCGGCGACGACCTGGGCGGCCGACGTGCGGCCGGCGACCGTGCGCGTGAAGGCGCTGCGGCGCGGGAGCACGGCGACGGCGAGCTCGTCGCGCAGCGCCACCCAGTCCCCCACCGCCGGACCACCCAGCTCGGGATCGGCGTAGAGACCGGCCCCGGGGTGCACCCGCCGCTCGCCGTCCTCGGTGAGCACGGCCAGCCGGCTCCGGTCGACGCGCGCCACGCGGGCGGGCACCGTGCCGGCGGGAAGCCGGGCGGCCAGCTCGGGGCGCCAGCCCAGGGCGGCGAGTGGGGTCACACCGGAATGGTGGGCGGCCTCCCCGCGCGGTGTCATCCGATTTCCCCGGGGCGGGAGATCACCAGGGGGACGCGGGGGACGGGCGGGACGAGCGCGCTCGCGCGCGACGCGCGGCGCAACCGGATTGCAAAGACGAGACATGCGTCACTACCCGCATGCACCTCCGCAGGTCAGCGGGCTGTGCGCCCGACCGTGCGCAACACGTTGCCCGCAGTTCGCCCTCCGGCCACCTCGGTGCGGTGGCATGGAACCCATGCACGCGACCGAGTCGCTGGCCATGCCGCCCGTGACCCGCCTTCCCCGTCCCGCTGTCATCGGCCACCGTGGTGCCCCCGCCTACCGGCCGGAGCACACGACCGCGAGCTTCGAGCTCGCGATCGACCAGGGTGCCGACCTCATCGAGCCCGACGTCGTGGTCAGCCGCGACGGCGTGCTGGTCGTCCGGCACGAGAGCGAGCTGTCGCTCTCCACCGACGTCGCCGACCACCCCCGGTTCGCCGACCGCCGCACCACCCGCGAGGTGTACGGGAAGCCGGTCACCGGCTGGTTCACCGAGGACTTCACCCTCGCCGAGCTGCGCACCCTCGGGGCGGTCGAGCGGATGCCGGAGCTGCGGCCGCTGAACACCGCCTACGACCGCTCCTTCGGCATCCTGACCCTCGCCGAGGTCGTCGAGCTGGCCGTCCGCCGCTCGACGCCGGAGCGCACCGTCCAGGTGCTGGTCGAGCTCAAGACGGTCACCTGGCCCGGCGGCGACGGCCCCACGCTGGCGGAGCTGACCGCCGAGGAGCTACGCCGGCTGGGCGCCGCGGACGCCGCCGGCCCCGTGCTGGTGCAGGCCTTCGACCCCCGGCTGCTGCGCGAGCTGCGCGCGCTGCTCGGCGAGCAGGGCCCGCGGCTGATCCAGCTGGTCGCGGACCTCCCCCGCTTCGACCAGATGGTCACCCGCTCCGGGCTGCGCGAGATCTCCACCTACGCCCAGGGCATCGCGCCGAGCCGGGAGCGGATCCTCGCCGACGCCGCCACGACCGGGGGCGCCCGGTGCCCGCTCGTCGACGAGGCCCACCGCGCCGCGCTGTCGGTGTTCTGCTGGACGCTGCGGGCGGAGAACGTGTTCCTGCCCGAGGCCCTGCGTCGCGGCGACGAGCCCGGCGCCCTCGGGGACGCGTTCGCCGAGGCGCGGCACCTGCTGGACCTCGGGCTCGACGGCCTGATCACCGACTCGCCCGACCACGCGGTCACCGCGCTGCGGACCCGCAACCGCCAGGCCGCCGTCGCCTGACCCGCGGAGCGGGGTCCGGAGGGTCCCCACCGCAGGTCAGGGACGACGCCCTGCGAGGCGGCCCCGACGAGCGGGGCCCGGCGGGTCCCCGAGGAGGGGCCGGGACCCGCTCAACGCAGCCGGGGCAGGCTCCTGACCGCGGTGTTGATGCGGAGCATCAACCAATCAGGTCGTGGATGACGACGTTCTCGTCGCGGCCGGGGCCCACGCCGATGACGCTGATCCGCGCGCCGGCGAGCTCCTCGAGCCGCCGCACGTAGGCCTGCGCGTTCGCCGGCAGCTCGTCGAAGGTGCGGCAGTGCCGGATGTCCTCGAACCAGCCGGGCATCTCCTCGTAGATCGGCTTCGCGTGGTGGAAGTCGGTCTGCGTCATGGGCATCTCGTCGTGCCGCACGCCGTCGATCTCGTAGGCCACGCAGATCGGCACCGTGTCCAGGCCGGAGAGGACGTCGAGCTTGGTGAGGAAGTAGTCGGTGATGCCGTTGACCCGGCTGGCGTACCGGGCGACGACGGCGTCGAACCAGCCGCAGCGCCGGTCGCGGCCGGTCGTGACGCCGACCTCGCCGCCCTGCTTGCGGAGGTACTCGCCCCACTGGTCGAACAGCTCGGTCGGGAACGGGCCCGAGCCCACCCGGGTCGTGTACGCCTTGAGGATGCCGACCACCCGCTCGATGCGGGTGGGGCCGATCCCGGCGCCGACCGCCGCGCCGCCCGCCGTCGGGTTGGACGACGTGACGAAGGGATAGGTGCCGTGGTCGACGTCGAGCAGCGTGCCCTGCGAGCCCTCGAGCAGCACCCACTCGCCGGCGTCGAGCGCCTTGCCCAGCAGCAGCCGGGTGTCGGCGATGCGGTGCTTGAGCTGCTCGGCGTAGCCGGCGTACTCCTCCACGACCTCGTCGACGTCGATGGCCTTGCGGTTGTAGACCTTGACCAGGATCTGGTTCTTCTCCTGCAGCGTGCCCTCGAGCTTCTGCCGGAGGATCGACAGGTCGAGCAGGTCCTGCACGCGGATGCCGGTGCGGGCGACCTTGTCGCCGTAGGCGGGGCCGATGCCGCGGCCGGTGGTGCCGATCTTGCGCTTGCCCAGGAAGCGCTCGGTGACCTTATCGAGGGCGCGGTGGTGCGGCATGATCAGGTGCGCGTCGGAGGAGATGGTCAGGCGCGAGGTGTCCACGCCCCGCTCCTCCAGGCCGGCGAGCTCGTGGATGAGCACCTCGGGGTCGATGACGACGCCGTTGCCGATGACCGGCGTGCAGCCCGGCGTCAGGATCCCCGACGGGATCAGGTGCAGGGCGTACTTCTCGCCGTCCGGGGTGATCACCGTGTGGCCGGCGTTGTTGCCGCCCTGGTAGCGGACGACGTAGGGGACGCGCCCACCGAGCAGGTCGGTGGCCTTGCCCTTGCCCTCGTCGCCCCACTGGGCGCCGATCAGCACGACTGCGGGCATGGGGAAAGGTCTCCTCGGGTGCATCGGAGCTGCGGAACCGGTCGGATGGCAGGGTATCCGCATGGGTTCGGTCGAGCTGGATCTGCGGCGGCTGGGAGCCGGGGAGGCCCCGCGTGCGGCGTCCGTGGCGGGCGCGTCCGACGCCACGTCGGTGCTGGTCCGCGGACCGGTCGCCGGGCTGTCCGCCGTCCTGGGCGTGCTGCTCAAGGCGGGGCGGACGGCGGGGGTCCCGGTGGCGTGGGAGCCCACCGCGGACAAGGACTCCACCGGCCTGGCCCGCGACCTGGGGATCGGCACCGGCGGGCCCCGGGAGATGTCGCTGGTCCGGGACGACCACGGCGGGGTGCTGCTGCACCACGGCCGCATCGAGGCCGACGGCGACGGCCGGCGCTCGCTGAGCCGCCGGCTGGGGCTGCAGGCGCACCACGACGACCTCCGCGTGGCCGACGGCGAGATCACCCGCATCGACGTGCGCCCCGACTGGACCGCCGTCGACACCATCGCCGTCACCGTCATGACGCAGCCGCTGCGCCCCACCCGCCGGACCAGCGGCCGGGCGCTGCAGGTCGCCTCCGATCCGGCGCGGATCCTCCGGGACGGCGTCCGGTACCCGCGGCCCGTCCAGCGGTGGACCTGGTTCGCCGACGACCGGGTCCGCTGGCTGCTCCACCCCTAGCAGGAGCGCCCTGCGGGTGGCCGGGGACGTCGTGGACACTGGGCGGCACGCCCGCCCGAGGAGGCTCCGCTGCCGTCGTCCCCCCGCCCCGCCGGTTGCCGCCGGTGATGGCCGACCGCCTGTCCGTCTCCGGCCTTCCCCGCGCCGGGGCCCCGCGGGCCGCCCGGGGCCGCTGGGTGCTGGAGCGGGCGCTGACCCGGCCGAGCCTGCCGGCCCTGGTCGCCCTGGCCCTCGTCGTGGCGTTCTTCGCGCTGAAGGCACCCGAGCTGCTCAGCGCCCGGGGGCTGGCCGGCGTCGTGGACGTGGCCGCCACGCTCGGCATCGGCGGCGTCGCGGTCGCCCTGCTGCTGGTCGCGGGCCAGTTCGACCTGTCGGTGGGCGTGCTCGCGATGTCCAGCGCGGCGGTCACCGCCCTGCTGGTGGGGCACGCCGGCTGGGGCATGTGGCCGGCCCTGCTCGCCTCGCTGGCGTGCGCGCTGCTCGTCGGCGTCGTCAACGGGGTGCTGGTCGTCAACACCGGGCTGCCCAGCTTCCTGGTCACCCTCGCGACGTTCCTGGTCCTCCAGGGGACGACGCTGGCCGGCGTGCGGGCGATCGCCGGCTCGGGCCGGATCTCCGGGCTCGACGACGCCCCCGGCTGGTCCTCCGCGGCGACGCTGTTCGGCTCCACCGCGCAGCTGGGCGACGGGCGGTTCCGGGTCTCGCTGCTGTGGTGGCCGGGGGTGACCGCGGTCGCGACCTGGGTGCTGTGGCGCACGAAGTTCGGCAACGCCGTCTTCGCCAGCGGCGGCGCCCGGACCGCGGCGCGCGAGCTCGGCGTGCCGGTGCGCCGCACGACCGTCGCGCTGTTCTGCCTGAGCGCCACGGCCGGCTGGCTGATCGGCACGCTGGGCCTGGTCCGGTTCGCGGCCGTGCAGGTCGGCAGCGCCGGGCTGGCGACCGGCATCGACTTCATCGTGGTCGCCGTCCTCGGCGGCTGCCTGCTCGCCGGCGGCTACGGCTCCGCGCTCGGCGCCTCGATCGGTGCGCTGCTCTACGCCGTCGTCCGGCAGGGGATCACCCTGGCCGGCTGGGATCCGCCGTGGTTCCAGGCACTGCTCGGGGTCCTGCTGGTGGTGGCGCTGGTCGCCAACGCGGTGGTCGGGCACCGGCTGAAGGGGGTGCCCCGCTCGTGAGCGGTGACGGTTCCGACCCGCCCCGCCCCGGCCTCGACGGGGTGCGCGGCCTCGCGCTGCGCGGGGTGACGGTCCGGCACGGCAGCGTGCCGGCGCTGTCCCGGGTGACCGCGACCTTCCCCGCCGGCCAGATCAGCTGCGTCCTGGGCGAGAACGGGTCGGGCAAGTCGACGCTGGTGGCCCTGCTGTCCGGGCTGCGCCGGCACGACGAGGGCGAGCTGCTGGTGGACGGCACCGCGGTGCGGTTCCGCTCGCCCCGGGCCGCGCGCGCGGCCGGTATCGCGACGGTGTGGGAGGACCTCGCCGTCGCTCCGCTGCTCTCGGTGTGGCGCAACTTCTTCCTGGGCGCCGAGCCGACCCGGGGTGTGTGGCCGCTGCGCCGGCTGGACCTGGACTCGGCGCGCGCGACCACCGCGCGGGCCATGGCGCGGGTCGGCGTCCCGGGCGTGGATCCCGACCAGCCCGCCAGCCGCCTCCAGGCCGGGGAGCGGCAGAGCCTCGCGGTGGCCCGGGCCCTGCACTTCGGCGCTCGGGCGCTCGTCATCGACGAGCCGACGACGCCGATGACCGTGGCCCGGCAGACCCTGTTCGGGCAGACCATCCTCGATGCCCGCGCGCAGGGGCTCGCGGTCGTGGTCATCACCAACAACCCGCGCTACGCCCACCTCATCGGGGACCGGTTCCTGCTGCTGGCCGGCGGTCAGGTGGCGGGCACCCTGACCCGTGAGGACGTCGACGCCGACGGTCTCACCGCGCTCATGGCCGGCGGCGACCAGCTGCGCGTGCTCACCGACGCCCTGACCGCGCTGCATCCGGAGCTCGGCGACCGCTGACGGCGAGCGGGTGCCCCCGGGCCCCGGGAAGGGGGCCCGGGGCACGCTCAGTTGAAGACGCTCACCCCGCCGGGACCGACGAGCAGCCCGACCACGATCAGGACGATCCCCCACAGCAGCTGACCGCGGACGATCGAGACGATGCCGGCGATCACGAGGATCGCGGCGAGGATCAGCAACAGGGTCGCCATGTGACGCTCCGTTCGTGCGGGCGCCGTGAGCCGGCACCGTGCACTCACAGTGATGACCTTCACGATCAACTTCGAAACCAGTTGGGGCGAAAGCCCAGGTCAGCGCGGTATCGCCGGCCCCTAGTAGGTGTTACTCACCGTCACGGGACGAGCGACGGGTCGCAGTCCCGGAGCAGCTGCGTGCAGCGATCCTGCTCGTCGTGCTCGCCGATCGCGCCTGCGGCCGCGGCCAGCACGGTGACGCAGCGCAGGAAGCCGCGGTTGGGCTCGTGCGACCACGGCACCGGGCCGAATCCCTTCCAGCCGTTGCGGCGCAGCGCGTCCAGCCCGCGGTGGTAGCCGGTGCGGGCGTAGGCGTAGGCCTCGATGGTGTCGGGGAGCTGCCGCTCGGTGCGGTTCAGCGCCTCCTCGGCCAGGGCAGCCCACGCGGCACTCACCGTGGGGTGGTGCGCGGCGACCTCGGCGGCCGGCGTGCCGGCGGCCAGCTCGCCGTCGGCCTCCGGGTTCGCCGGCAGCAGGGTGGGGTCCGGCTCGCCGAGCAGGTTGTGGGAGTGCGTCATGGTCAGGCGCCCTGCGACTGACCGGCGGAGAGCAGGTGCTCGCACGCCTCGACGACCCGGGCGGCCATGCCGGCCTCGGCGGCCTTGAGATAGCTGCGCGGGTCGTAGGCCTTCTTGTCGCCGACCTCGCCGTCGATCTTCAGCACGCCGTCGTACTTGCTGAACATGTGCGCCGCGACCGGCCGGGTGAAGGCGTACTGGGTGTCGGTGTCGACGTTCATCTTCACGACGCCGTAGGACAGCGCCTCGCGGATCTCGGACTCCGCGGAGCCGGAGCCACCGTGGAACACCAGGTTGAACGGCTTGGCGCCGTCCCCGAGGCCGAACTCCTTCGCCACGACGTCCTGACCCTGCTTGAGGATCTCGGGCCGGAGCTTGACGTTGCCCGGCTTGTAGACGCCGTGCACGTTGCCGAAGGTGGCGGCGAGCAGGTAGACGCCGCGCTCCCCCAGGCCGAGCTTCTGCGCGGTGCGCAGGAAGTCGCCGTCGGCGGTGTAGAGCTTCTCGTTGATCTCGGCGACGACGCCGTCCTCCTCGCCGCCGACGATGCCGATCTCCAGCTCGAGCACGAGCTTGGCGGCCGCCGACTTCTCCATCAGCTCCTCGGCGATGTCGAGGTTCTCGCCGAGCTCGATGGCCGAGCCGTCCCACATGTGCGACTGGAACAGCGGCTCCTGGCCGGCGTCCACGCGGTCCTGGGACAGCGCGATCAGCGGGCGGACGTAGCCGTCGAGCTTGTCCTTGGGGCAGTGGTCGGTGTGCAGCGCGACGTTGACCGGGTACTTCTCGGCGACGACGTGGGCGAACTCGGCCAGCGCCACGGCCCCGGTGACCATGTCCTTCACCTTGGTGCCCGAACCGAACTCGGCACCGCCGGTGGAGAACTGGATGATCCCGTCGCTGCCGGCGTCGGCGAAGCCACGCAGGGCCGCGTTGATCGTCTCCGAGGAGGTGCAGTTGATCGCCGGGTAGGCGAACCCGCTCTCCTTGGCCCGACTGATCATGTCGGCGTAGACCTCGGGGGTCGCGATGGGCATGCGGGGCACTCCTCGTGTCGACGTCCTGCGCTGCTCCGGCCCAGTATCCCGGCAGGCCGCTACTCCGGGGCGTCGGGGCCGACCCGTAACCCGAGGGTGGTCACGAGAACGACCGCCTGGGTGACGTCGACCTGCGCGCCGGCGAGCTCCGCGTCGCGCGGGTCGAGCGCGCTCAGGTCGCTGCCGCGCAGGTCGGCGCCGCTCAGGTCGATGCCCGACAGCTCGGCGGCGGAGAGGTCCAGGCCGCGCAGCGTGGCCCCGGCGGCGCGCACCCCGGTGAGGTCGGCCTCGCGCATCCGGGTGCCGGCGAACGTGGCGCGGGCGAGGTCGGCGCCGGGCAGCAGGACGAACGACCAGTCCCCGCCGTCGACGCGCATCAGGTCGAAGGTGCACCGCTGGAACCGGCTGCCGACGACCTTGCACGCGGTGAACTCCGCCTGGAAGAACGCGCAGCCGGTGAACGAGCAGTTCAGGAAGGCGGCGTCGGTGAAGCGCGTGGCGTTGAACTTGCAGTCGACGAAGGTGCAGTCGGTGAAGACCGCCCCCTCGCCGATCGCCTCGGTGAGGTCGACGCCGGAGAACCGGACGCCGGTGTGCTCCCGGCCGGAGAGGTCCTCGCCGTACCAGTCCGCGTCGCGGACCTCGGTCGCTGCCGGTCCGGTGTCCGTCGGCTCGGTCACGGCTCAGCCCGTCTCGATCCGGCTGGCGACGCGCGCGGCGACGATCACCGGGTCGTAGGTGGGCGAGAGCGGCGGCGCGTAGGACAGGTCGGAGCCGGCCAGCTCCTCGGCCGTCATCCCGGCCCAGATCGCGGTGGCCAGGACGTCGATCCGCTTGCCGCTGCCCGGCCCGCCGACGATCTGGGCACCCAGCAGCAGCCCGGAGCCGCGCTCGGTGATGATCTTGACCGCGATCGGCTCGGCGCCGGGGTAGTAGCCCGCCCGCGTGGTCGCCTCGATCGTCTCGGTGCGGTGGTCGAAGCCGGCCTGCTCGGCCTGCGTGGTGCACAGTCCGGTGCGCGCCACCTCGAGGTCGCCCACCTTGGTCGCCGCCGTCCCGAGCACGCCGGCGAAGCGGGCCGGCCGCCCGCCGATCACCGAGCCCGCGACCCGGCCCTGCTTGTTGGCGTGGGTGCCCAGCGCGACGTGGATCGCCTCGCCGGTGATCCGGTGGAAGGTCTGCACGCAGTCACCGGCCGCGAAGACCTCGGGGTGCGAGCGGCTGCGCTGGGTGTGCGCGACGTCGATGCCCCCGGTGACGCCGATCCCCAGGCCGGCCTCGCGCGCCAGCGTCGTCTCCGGCCCCATGCCCAGCCCGAGGACGACGAGATCGGCGGCGAAGCTGTTCGTGTCGGTGCGGACCGCGCGGACCCGGCCGTCGGTGCCGACCTCGATCTCGCGGACCGGCTGGTTCGGCTGCACGTCGATGCCCATCGAGCACATCGCGGCGCAGATCCGCTCGCCCATGTCGTCGTCCAGCTGGGCCATCGGCAGCGGATCGGCGAGGACGACGGTGACCGACAGCCCGCGGGCGAGGAGCACCTCGGCCATCTCCAGGCCGATGTAGCCGCCACCGAGGACGACGGCCTTCTTCGCGCCCGCGGCGATCGCGGCCCGGATGTCGGAGCCGTCGGCCAGCCGGTGCACACCGAAGACGCCCTCGGCGTCCAGGCCGGGAATGGGTGGCCGCGCCGGGCGGCCGCCGGTGGCGACCACGAGGCTGTCGTAGCCGTAGGTCCGCCCGTCCGAGGCGGACACCTTGCCCGCCTCCAGGTCGATCGCCTCGGCGCGGACGTGGGTGTGCACGGTGATGCCGTCGGCCTCGAACCGCTCCGGGGTGCGGGCGATGAGGGCGTCGCGGTCGGAGACCTGGCCGCCGATCCAGTACGGGATGCCGCAGGCGGAGTAGGAGACGTCCGGCCCCTGCTCGAGGACCACGACCTCGAGGTCCGCCGTGGGCCGCAGGCGGCGCGCCTGGGCCGCCGCGGACATCCCGGCGGCGTCCCCGCCGATGACGACCAACCGATCGGTGCTCACCGCCACAGCGTGTCACCCCGCGCCGACACCGGCTGCGCCACCGGAGCCGGCGTGCAGCAGTCGAGCCGCGGCGCACGGCGGCTCTCGCACGACACGGTGGCTCCCGCACCGACAGCGCCGAGGTCAGCGGCCGGTCAGCTCCGCCACCGCCGGGAGGTCGCGGACGGACGCGCGGCGGAAGACCTTGCCCGGGTTGAGCAGGCCCATCGGGTCCAGGGCGTCCTTGATCGCGCGGTGCACGTCCAGCGCCACGGGGCCGATCTCGCGCTCGAGCCAGTCGACCTTGATCGCGCCCACCCCGTGCTCGCCGGTGATGGTGCCCCCGAGCGACAGCCCCAGCTCGCAGATGTCGTCGAAGGCGGCGTAGGCCCGCTCGCGCTGGCCGGCGTCGGCGGGGTCGAAGCAGACGGTCGGGTGCATGTTGCCGTCGCCGGCGTGCCCGACGACGCCGATGGTGAGCCCGCGGGCCGCGGCGACCGCGTCACAGCCGTCGAGGAACGCCGCGATGCGCGAACGCGGCACCGCGACGTCGTCGATGAGCGTGGTGCCCAGCAGCTCCAGCGCCGGCAGCGCCATCCGCCGCGCCTGGAGCAGCAGGTCGCCCTCGGCCGGATCGTCGGTGGTGTGCACGAACTCCGCGCCGGCCTCCCGGCACAGCTGGGCGAGCGCCTCGATCTCCTCGACGGCGACGGTGCCTCCCGAGTCCGACTGCGCCACCAGCAGCGCGTGGGCGGAGCGGTCGAGGTCGGCCTTGAGCAGGGCGTCGACGGCGCAGATGCAGGTGTTGTCCATGACCTCGAGCAGGCTGGGCACCAGGCCGCTGGTCACGACGCGCTCGACGACCTGGCCGGTCTGCGCCGTCGTCGCGAACGAGGCGGCGAGGGTGACCGGGCGCTTCGGTGCCGGGCGCAGGGCGAGCGTCGCCTCGGTGATGACGCCGAGCGTCCCCTCCGAGCCCACGAACAGCCGCGGCAGGTCGTAGCCGGCCACGCCCTTGACCGTGCGCCGCCCGGTGCGCAGCACGCGCCCGTCCGCGAGCACGACCTCCAGGGCCATCACGTAGTCGGTCGTGACGCCGTACTTCACGCAGCACAGGCCACCGGAGTTGGTGGAGAGGTTGCCGCCGATCGTGCACCAGTCGTAGCTGGAAGGGTCCGGGGGATAGAACAGGCCGTACCCGGCGACGGCGTCGCGCAGGTGCTTGTTCACGACGCCCGGCTGCACGACGGCGAGCCGGTCGGCCGGCGAGACCTCGAGGACCGCGTCCATCCGGGTCATGACCAGCGTGATCGCGCCGTCCACGGCGTTGCTGGAACCGGCCAGCCCCGAACCGGCGCCGCGCGGCACGACCGGGACCCCGTGCCGCGTCGCCACCTGCATGACCGCGACGACGTCCTCGGTGGTGCGAGGCAGGACGACGGCCGCGGGGGTGCCGGCGGGAGCGAGCATCGCCTGGTCGCGGGCGTAGCCGGCGGTGACGTCGGGATCGGTGAGCACGCTGTCCGCACCGAGCGCTGCCCGCAGTTCGGTCACCCACGAAGTGGTCACCGTCACACCGTAGGCCCAGGGGCCGACGAGGTCAGGCGAGGCCGAGGTCCGAGAGCTCGTAGGCGGCGCGGTACTCGAAGCCCGCCGCCTCGACCGCCGCGCGTGCCCCGCGATCGACGATCACCGCGACGCCGATGACCTCCGCGCCGGCCTCCTGCAGGGCCTGGGCCGCGGTCAGCGGGCTGCCGCCGGTGGTCGAGACGTCCTCGACGACCAGGACGGTGCGGCCCTCGACGTCCGGGCCCTCGATCCGCCGCTGCAGGCCGTGCGCCTTGCCCTCCTTGCGGACGACGCAGGCGTCGAGGAAGCCCTCGCCCGCGGACGCGGCGTGCAGCATCGCGGTCGCCACCGGGTCCGCGCCCAGGGTCAGCCCGCCGACGACGTCGTAGCGCAGGTCGCCGGTGAGCTGCCGCATGACGCGACCGACCAGCGGCGCGCCCTCGTGGTGCAGCGTGAGCCGGCGCATGTCGATGTACCAGTCGGCCTCGCGCCCCGAGGAGAGCGTCACCTTCCCGTGCACCACCGCGAGGTCGACGATGAGCTCGAGCAGGCGGTCACGGTCGGGGAGCACGCGGGCAGCCGTCATGCGGACGACCCTAGCCACGGCCAGGAACCGGCGGCGGGGTCACCGGGTCCAGCCGTCCGGCGGGCCCTTCAGCCGCGACACGACGCGGCTGAACGGCCGGTGACGCGGCTGGACATCCGCCGAGGGCGAGCGCTCAGCCGGCGATGACCTCGACCGAGTGCCAGCCGCTGGAGCCGGCCGGGAAGGGCGACGCGCGCTGCTCGGTCTGGACCTCGCCGTCGGTGCTCGTGGCCCGGACGGTCAGCACGTGCCGACCCGGCGAGAAGTCGTAGGGCAGCACCCACTGGCGCCAGACGTCCGCGTCGATCGCCGGGGACAGCCGGGCCTCCGCCCAGTCCTCGTCGTCCACGCGGACCTCGACCCGCGCGATGCCGCGGGTCTGCGCCCAGGCGACGCCGGCGATCGCGCGCCGGCCGGCCGGGAACTCGCGCAGCATCTCCGGGGTGTCGATGCGGGAAGCGATCTTGATCGGCCCCTCGACCGCCCAGTCCCGCTCGATCCAGAAGGCGTCGACGGCGTCGAACGTCGTCGCCTCGATGCGGGTGAGCCACTTGCAGGCCGAGACGTAGCCGTAGAGCCCGGGGATGATCATCCGCACCGGGAAGCCGTGGACGACCGGCAGCGGCTCGCCGTTCATCCCGAAGGCCAGCATCGCGTCCTCGACCTCGAGCGCGCTGCGGGTCGGGGCGCCGATCGTCATGCCGTCCTCGGACCGGCACAGCAGCTGGTCGCTGCCGGGGCGGATGCCGTTCTCCCGCAGCACGGCCGCCAGGGGGACGCCGAGCCAGCGCGCGCTGCCCGCGAGCGCGCCACCGACCTCGTTGGAGACGCAGGTGAGCGTGATGTCCCGCTCGATCACGTCGGGCCGCCCGAGCAGGTCGGCCAGGGTGTAGCTGCGCGGGGAGTCGAACATGCCGGCCAGCTCGAGCCGGTAGTCGGCCGGCCGGATCCGCGGCGCGATCAGCGCGGTGTCGATCCGGTAGAACGCGCCGTTGCGGGTCACCAGCGGGGTCAGGCCGTCCACCTCGGCGGCGAGGTCGGCGCCCGGCGGCAGCGCGGCCGCCGGCGAGGACGGCACCGGCAACCGGACACCGTCGCGGAGGCTGGTGACCTCGGTCCGGCGCTGGAGAAGTCGGCCACCGCCGCCGGTGACGGCGGCGGCGCCGAGGGCGACCGCACCGGTGACGACGAACCGGCGGCGGTCCAGGCCGCCGGCCGCGCGGTCGCCGGCGGCGGGCACCGTCCGCAGCCGGTCGCCGAGCGGCGCGAGCAGGGCCAGGAGCGCGACGACCCCGGCCGCGGTGGCGGCCAGCGAGGGCAGCGCGTCCGGCCACTCCCCCGCGGGGCGGGTCACCGCCGCCAGGACGCCGACGGCGCCGAAGAGCAGCACGCCCAGGACGCCGAGCCGGCGGTTCCGCAGCCCGACCAGGCCGACGAGCACCGCGTAGGCCGCGACCACCAGCAGGGTGCCGACGACGAGGGCGACCTTGTCGTCCTCCCCGAACGTCCGGATCGCGAATGCCTTGACCGACTCGGGGACCCGCGCGATGGCGGCGTCGCCGACGGCGATGACCGGCGACGACGCCGGACCGACGAGGCCGGCGACGAGTTCGGCCACCCCCAGGGCGACCGCCGCCGCGAGCAGCCCGGCCAGCGCGGCCAGCGGCCAGGGCCGGCGGTGGCGGTCGACGGGGGCGACGGGGTCCGGGGCGGGCAGCGTCGTCGTCACGCCCAGTCTTCGTGCGCCGGGCCGATCGGGATGCATGCGGCGCATCATCGTCGGGTGCCCGACCGGGTGATCTCCCCGATCGGCGTCGCTCCGTCTGCCACGCTGGGGGCGTGACGAAGCCCACCCCCGCCCCCGCACCGGTCATGCCTCCGTCGGTGCGGGTCGCCGTCGGGGTCATGGCGGTCCTGGCACTGCTGCTGCTGGCCAGCGGCGTGCTGCTCCTGTTCGGCCTGGACGTCGTCGTGGACCGGATCACCGACGAGACCGACGCCACCGAAGACGAGGCTCGCCGGTTCGTGATCTTCCTGTCCCTGGTGCCCTCCCTGGTCCTCGGCGCGGCGCTGGCGCTGGCCGCGGTGTTCGTGCCGCGCCAGCGAGGCTGGGCACGCTGGGTCGGCGCAGCGGCCAGTGGGGTTCTCGTCGTGATCACGATCATCAGCGCGGTGATCGGCGGTGCCGTGAGTGTTACGTCGCTGCTGCTGCTCGTGCTCTCGGTCGCAGCCGTGACCAGCCTGATGGCGCGCACGACGCGCGCCTGGATGCCGGGCGCCTGATCAGGGGCGCGGGCCGTACTGGCGCACCCAGCCCGTGTACCGGTACCAGTCGTTGCTCGGTTTGAGCGCCAGCAGCACGACCCCGGCGACGGTGAGCAGCAGGATGAACACGCTCAGGCCGTCGAGGTAGCCGACCCCGGTGCCGCCGCCGCCCATGCCGGCGGAGCCGCTGAGCACCGAGAGCCCGCCGAAGACCCAGAGCACGACGCGGGCCCAGTTGCGCCCGCGCCAGGCGAACCAGAGGAACAGCAGGAAGACCGCCGCGAAGATCGCGCTGACGACGAGGCTGAACTGGACGACGATCTCGGCGACGTCCTGCGCGATCTCGCGGTCCTCGCCGGTCAGGCCGACGCCCGCCTGGGCGATCGCCTCGTCGAGGACCGTGTCGTAGTTGACGAACATGACCACCGCCGCGACCAGGTTGAGGACCACGGTCGCGACGAACGCGCCGATGCCCGCCCGCACGGTCAGCGGAGGCTCGGGCGAGCCGGGCGGGGGCGGCGGCACGTAGCCGCCGTAGCCCGGCCACTGCTGCCCCGGCGGCTGCCAGCCCGGGGGCGGCGCGTTCCAGCCCTGCGGGGGCGGGGGCGGAGGCGGCGCGTTCCAGCCCTGCGGGGGCGGAGGCGGCGCGTTCCAGCCCTGCGGCGGGGGCGCGCCCGGACCGCCCTCGGGCTCGCCGTACCGGCCGCCCTGGTCGGACGTCATGTGGTGCCTCCCCGCCTCGGTGTGCACCGTCGATCATGGCCGAGACGGGGCCCGCCGGACCACGGGGGGATCCGGCGGGCCGCTCGGGTCAGCCGCGGGTGACGCTCAGCCCCGCGGCGCCCTCTGCCACGTCGGCCGACCAGTCGACGACGACCTCGTCGCCGTCCCGGATCTCGCCGGAGAGCAGTGCCCTGGCGAGCTGGTCGCCGATCGCCGACTGGACCAGCCGGCGCAGCGGACGGGCACCGTAGACGGGGTCGAAACCGTTGAGCGCCAGCCACTCCTTCGCGGAGTCCGTCACGCGGAGCGTGAGCCGCCGCGCGGCGAGCCGCCGGGCCAGGACGCCGACCTGGATGTCGACGATGCCGGTCAGCTCCTCGCTCCCGAGGGCGCGGAACACCACGATGTCGTCCAGCCGGTTGAGGAACTCCGGCTTGAAGTGGGTGCGGACGACCTCCATCACCGCGTCCCGACGGCGGTCCTCGGCCACCGACTGGTCGGCGATCAGCTGGGAGCCGAGGTTCGAGGTCAGGATCAGGATGGTGTTGCGGAAGTCGACCGTCCGCCCCTGACCATCGGTGAGCCGGCCGTCGTCGAGCACCTGGAGCAGCACGTCGAAGACGTCCTGGTGGGCCTTCTCCACCTCGTCGAAGAGGACGACGGTGTACGGGCGCCGCCGCACGGCCTCGGTGAGCTGGCCTCCGGCCTCGTAACCGACGTAGCCGGGCGGTGCGCCGACCAGCCGGGCCACGGAGTGCTTCTCCGAGTACTCGCTCATGTCGATGCGGACCATCGCCCGCTCGTCGTCGAACAGGAACTCCGCCAGCGCCTTGGCCAGCTCGGTCTTGCCGACGCCGGTCGGGCCCAGGAAGAGGAACGAGCCGGTGGGCCGATTGGGGTCGGCGACGCCGGACCGCGCCCGGCGGACCGCATCCGAGACAGCGCGGACCGCGTCGACCTGCCCGACGACGCGCCTGCCGAGCTCGTCCTCCATGCGCAGCAGCTTCTGCGTCTCGCCCTCGAGCAGCCGGCCTGCGGGGATGCCGGTCCAGGCCTGGACGACCTCGGCGATGTCGTCGGGGCCGACCTCCTCCTTGAGCATCGAGTCGCCGTCCTCCACCGACGCCTCGGCCTCGGTGAGGGACTTCTCCAGCTGCGGGAGGCGGCCGTACCGCAGCTCGGCGACGCGGGCCAGGTCGCCGTCCCGCTCGGCCCGCTCGGCCTCGAGCCGCAGCCGCTCCAGCTCCTCCTTGATCGCCTGGATCCGGCCGATGTCGCTCTTGTCCTGCTGCCACCGGGCGGTCAGCTCGGCCAGCTCCTGCCGCTTGTCGGCCAGGTCGGCGCGCAGCGCCGCCAGGCGCTCCACCGAGGACGGGTCGTCCTCCTTGGACAGCGCCATCTCCTCGATCTCGAGGCGGCGCACGGCGCGCTCGACCTCGTCGACCTCGACCGGCCGGCTGTCGATCTCCATGCGGAGCCGGCTCGCGGCCTCGTCGACCAGGTCGATCGCCTTGTCCGGCAGGAACCGCGCCGTGACGTAGCGGTCGGAGAGGGTCGCGGCGGCGACGACGGCGGTGTCGGTGATCCGGACACCGTGGTGCACCTCGTAGCGCTCCTTGAGGCCGCGCAGGATGCCGATCGTGTCCTCGACGCTGGGCTCCCCGACGAGGACCTGCTGGAAGCGGCGCTCCAGGGCCGGGTCCTTCTCGATGTGCTCGCGGAACTCGTCCAGCGTCGTCGCGCCGACCATCCGGAGCTCACCGCGGGCCAGCATCGGCTTGATCATGTTCCCGGCGTCCATGGCGCCTTCGCCGCTGGCGCCGGCACCGACCAGGGTGTGCAGCTCGTCGATGAAGGTGACGATCTGCCCCTCGGAGTCGGTGATCTCCTGGAGGACGGCCTTGAGCCGCTCCTCGAACTCGCCGCGGTACTTCGCCCCGGCGACCATCGCGCTCAGGTCCAGCGACATGAGGCGCTTGCCCTTGAGGCTCTCCGGCACGTCGCCGGCGACCATGCGCTGGGCCAGGCCCTCCACGATCGCGGTCTTGCCGACACCGGGCTCGCCGATGAGCACCGGGTTGTTCTTGGTGCGGCGGGACAGCACCTGCACCACGCGGCGGATCTCGGTGTCCCGGCCGATGACCGGGTCCATCTTGCCCTCGCGGGCCCGCTCGGTGAGGTCGACGGCGTACTTCTCGAGCGCCTGGAAGGTGCCTTCCGGGTCAGGCGTGGTGACCTTGCGCGTCCCGCGCACGGTCCGGAACGCCGCGAGCAGGGCGTCCCGGGTGGCGCCGGCGCCGGTCAGCACCGTGCCGGCTTCGCCGGTCGAACCGGCCAGCCCGACCAGCAGGTGCTCGGTGGAGATGTACTCGTCGCCGAGGGCGCCGGCCTGCTCGCCGGCGTCGTTCATCACGCGCAGGAACTCCCGCGTGGGCGAGGGGGCGGGCACCGTGGCGCCGGTGACGCTGGGCAGGCGGCGCACGGCCGCCTCCGCCTTGGCTCGGACGTCGGCGGCATCGGCCCCGACGGCCTTCAGCAGCGGGCCGGCGATGCCGTCGTCCTGCTCGAGCAGCGCCGCGAGCAGGTGCAGCGGCTGGAGCTCGGCCTGGCCGCGGGCAACCGCGAGCCGTTGAGCGGCGGCGATGGCTTCCTGCGATCGGGTGGTCAGCTTGCTCTCCATGGTCGCGGCGCGCGTCCTCTCGTCTCGTCGTGCACGGGCCGCCGCGGGACGGCGACCTCGCTGATCGTCCACTGCAACGAGCGCGGAGTTGAGTCTGTTCCACTCAACCCTGCTGAGTCCACCCCCTGCACCGTCCGCGTGCCGATCCACGAAACCGGACCACGCCGACCTCTGGTCACCACCGCCGCGCGCCCTAGACTCGACGCATGACCGCCCTGCCGGCGCCGAGCGTGGCGCTCGACGACCAGCTCTGCTTCGCGCTGTACGCGGCCTCGCGCGCGGTGACGGCCCGGTACCGCCCGATGCTCGAGGCCATCGGTCTGACCTATCCGCAGTACCTGGTGATGATGCTGCTCTGGGAAGAGGACCACCAGACCGTGGGGCAACTGGGCTCGCGCCTGGCGCTGGACAGCGGCACCCTCTCCCCCCTGCTCAAGCGGCTCACCGCCGCCGGCCTGGTCACCCGCCACCGCCGCGTCGAGGACGAGCGCTCGGTCGCGATCGCGCTCACCGACGCCGGCCGCGCCCTGCAGGACAAGGCCGTCGCCATCTCCGAGGAGATGATCGGTGCCATCGGCTTCGACAGCGGCGAGTTCGCCGAGCTCAAGGGCCGGCTGCAGGTGCTCATCGAGCGGGTCAACGGCGGGGAAGCCGTCTGCTGAGTGCGGCGACTCCGCACCGGGTAGGGGCCGGGTCGACGCGCCGTCCAGGAGCGGGCGGCGCCCGGCACGGAAGAAGTGACATGCCCACTCGTACCGCACGCACCGCCTGGAACGGCACCCTGCAGGAAGGGTCCGGGCAGGTCGAGCTCTCCAGCTCCAAGATCGGTACCTACGAGGTCTCGTTCCCGAAGCGCGCCGCCGACGAGGCCGGGGGCACGACCAGCCCCGAGGAGCTGATCGCGGCGGCGCACTCGTCCTGCTACGCGATGGCCCTGTCCAACGAGATCGGCAAGGCCGGCGGCACCCCCACGGCGCTCGAGGTGACCGCCGAGGTCACGCTCGGCCAGAAGGACGGCGCCTCGGCGATCACCGGCATCGCCCTCACCGTCCGCGGCGAGGTCGAGGGGCTGGACGCCGACGCGTTCCAGACCGCGGCCCAGGCGGCCAAGGTCGGCTGCCCGGTCAGCAAGGCGCTCGCCGGCACCGAGATCACCCTGGACGCCTCGCTCGACTGACGCCACGGACGACAGCGGCCCGCATCCCCCGGGGGATGCGGGCCGCTGCCGTCGTCGCTACTTGGGCTGCGCCTCGGCGGACTGCGCGTCGGCCCTCTCGCGCTCCAGCCGCTCGTCGCCGCTCTCGGTGCCGAGCGCGATCTCGCGGATCAGCAGGATGGCGGCGACGGCGATCACCGCGATGACGGCCGAGACCAGGAAGATCCGGCCGGTCGCATCCCCGTAGGACGCGCGGATGAGCGCCTCGACGGGGGCGGGGACGACGGTGAGGTCGGCCAGCCCGACGTCCCCGGAACCGCCGGCCTGCCCCGCACCGGGCGTGCCCTCGAGCCCCTCGGAGACGAGGGTGCCGACGCGCGAGGAGAGCACCGCGCCCAGCACCGAGACGCCGACCGTGCCACCGAGGCTGCGGAAGAACGCCACGGCCGAGCTCGCCGCACCCAGGTCGGTGGCGGCCACGGTGTTCTGCACCGCGAGGACCAGGTTCTGCATGGTCATGCCGATCCCGGTGCCCAGGACGAACAGGAAGCAGCACAGCAGCACGATGTTCGTCTCGTGGTCGACCATCGACAGCAGCCCGAACGCCAGCACGGTCAGCATCGAGCCGGTGACCAGGAACCGCTTCCACCGGCCGGTGCGGGTGATCAGGATCCCCGAGCCGGTGGAGGAGAGCAGCATCCCGCCGACCATCGGCACCGCCAGCAGGCCGGCCGCCGTCGGCGAGTAGCCGCGGGAGATCTGCAGGTACTGCCCGAGGAAGACCGTCGAGCCGAACATGGCGACGCCGATCGCGACGCTGGCGGCGATCGCCAGGGTCGTGGTGCGGTCGCGGAACAGCCGCAACGGGACGATCGGCTCCTTGGCCCGGGTCTCGGTGACCAGGAAGGCCAGGACGGCGAGCACGCCGCCACCGACGAAGAGCGTCGTCTCCAGCGAGGCCCAGGGGAAGCTGCCCCCGGCCAGGGTGACCCAGATGAGCAGCGACGAGACGCCCGCCGTCAGGAACGCCGCACCCAGGTAGTCGATGTGCACCGTCCGCTTCGTCACCGGCAGGTGCAGGGTGCGCTGCAGCAGCACCAGGGCCGCCGCGGCGAAGGGCACGCCCACGTAGAAGCACCAGCGCCAGCCCAGCCAGCTGGTGTCCACCAGCAGGCCGCCGATGAGCGGGCCGCCCACGGTCGCGGTGGCGAAGACGCTCCCGAACAGTCCGGCGTAGCGCCCGCGCTCGCGGGGGCTGATCATCGCCGCCATCGCGATCTGGACCAGCGCCTGCAGACCGCCCAGCCCGAGACCCTGCAGCACCCGCCAGGCGATCAGCGTCTCCACTGACTGCGCGAGACCCGCCAGCATCGACCCCGCGATGAACACGATGATCGAGAGCTGCAGCAGCAGCTTCTTGCTGAACAGGTCGGACAGCTTCCCCCAGATGGGCGTGGAGGCGGTCGAGGACAGCAGCGTCGCGGTGACGACCCAGGTGTAGTGGCCCTGCGAGCCCTGCAGGTCGGTGATGATCGTGGGCAGCGCGTTCGAGACGACGGTCGAGGACAGGAACGCCACGAACATCGCCAGCATCATCCCGGACAGCGCCGAGAGGATCTGCCGGTGCGTCATGCCGCCCTGTTGCTCGACCGGCGCCTGGGGAGCCGGCCGGTCGACGGTGCTGGTCATGGGTCTCCTGGGCTGCTGGGGCGAGCGATCATGCGTCGCAGGGGCGGGGCGGGTGCGGGTCATCGGCCGGCCCCCGTCGGCTGCCGGGGGGCGAGCGGCGCGGCCGGGACGGCCACCTCGATGTCGGCCCGCAGGCGGTCGAGCAGGTCGGTGAGCCGGCGGGCGTCGTGCTCGTCCCAGCCGGACAGCGCGGTCAGCGCCCAGTCGGCGCGCACGGCACGCGTGCCGGCGAGCGCCTCGGCGCCCTGCGGCGTGAGCCGGAGCAGCGTGGCCCGACCGTCCCGCGGGTCGGGGTGACGCTCCACGTACCCGGACCGCTCCAGGACGGCGAGCTGCCGGCTGGCCACGGAGACGTCGATCCCGGCGCGCGCGGCGAGCGCGCTGCAGCGCTGGTCGCCGTCCTGCTCGAGCGGGAGCAGGAGCGTCCAGCCGTAGGAGGGGAGCTCGCCGTAGAGCTGGGCGGCGGCGCGCGTGCTGACGTGGCGGCCCGTGCGGATGAGCTGGGCGATGCTGGCGGTCAGCCGGTCCCGCGTATCGGGACTGATGGACATGAGCGGAATTCCTGACGATCGAGACGTGTGCAGAGTGCAACCATAAACCTGTTGGTTGTGGTCTGCAACGAATCGCCCGTCACATGTCGTTCCGCGTCGTCGCCCGCCGGCCTCGTCAGCCGGTCGGTTCGTCCCCCGCTTCGCGTTCGCGCGCCTCGCCGAGCCGGTTGAGCCGGTGGAGCAGCTCGGCCAGCGTGGCGACGTCGTGCGCCGGCCAGTCACCGAGGTCGGACTCCCACCGCTCGCGGCGGGCCGTACGGATCTGCGCGAGCCGGGCAGCACCCTCGGCCGACGGCGTGAGCACCTGGGCGCGCCCGTCGTCGGGGTCCGCGCTCCGGTCCACCAGGCCGAGCGCCACCAGGCTGGCCACCTGCCGGCTCACCGTGCTCTTGTCCAGCCCCAGCCGGGCGACCAGGTCGCTGGCGCGCAGCGGGCCGGCGTCCTGCAGCAGCGCGAGCAGGCCGAAGGCGGCGCCGTCGAGATCGGGGTGCAGCTGGCCGGCCAGCCGGGCCGACATGGCCCGCGACCGGCGCAGCAGCAGGCCGATCTCCCGCTCCAGGGCGACGAAGGCCTCGTGCGCGTCGACCTCGTTCACCGACCGCTCCGGGGGCGCCACACGACGAGGGCGTTGCCCGGCCTCCGCTGCGGCAGCAGCTCGGCGCGGTACCCGGCCGCGATCGCGGCCTCGGCGGCGATCCGCCGGTGCTCGCTGTGCTCGAGCTCGTCCAGCAGTTCGTGCACCCGGGCCTGCAGCGCCTCGACCTGCGACTCGAGCTCGATGATCCGCTTGATCCCGGCGAGGTTGACGCCGTCCTCCTGCGACAACCGCTGGACCTCGCGGAGCAGCGCGACGTCCCGGGGGCTGTAACGGCGGCCGCCCCCCGGGGTGCGCCCCGGGCTGACCAGCCCGAGGCGGTCGTACTGGCGCAGCGTCTGCGCGTGCATGCCGGCGAGCTCGGCGGCTACGGAGATCACGAAGACCGGGGCGTCCTCGGCGACGGAGCGCGACGCGCCCCGCGCCGGGTCGACCGGGCGGGTCATCGCTCGGCTCCCGCCCGGAGCACCGCGGTGATCTGCGGCCGGGGGTCCTCGTCCATCCCCGCGGCCAGGTCCTCGATGAGCTGCCGCTGGGCCGGCGTGAGCCGCACGGGCACCGCGACGTCGAGGGTGACCAGCAGGTCGCCGGTGCGGCCCTTGCCGGGCACACCGCGGCCGCGCACCCGCAGCGTCCGGCCGCTCGAGGTGCCGGCGGGCACCTTGAGCGACACGGTGCCGTCGAGCGTCGGCACGGTGAGCGTCGTCCCCAGCGCCGCCTCGGCGAAGGTGATCGGCACGGTGAGCGTCAGGTCCTGGTCCTTGCGGCCGAACAGGGTGTGCTCGGCGACGTGGACGACGACGAAGAGGTCACCGGCCGGCCCGCCGCGCCGCCCCGGAGCACCCTTGCCGGCCAGCCGGATGCGCTGCCCGTCCTTGACCCCGGCGGGGATCCGGACGGTGATCGTCCTGGTCTGGCTCGTGACGCCACTTCCCGAGCACGTCGGGCAGGGGTCGTCGACGACGGAGCCGCTGCCTCGGCAGTTGCGGCAGGGCTCGGAGAACGCGAACGCGCCCTGGCTGCGGCTGGTGACCCCGGCGCCCTGGCACACCGGGCAGGTGTGCGGACTGGTCCCCGGCTTCGCCCCGCTGCCCGCGCAGGTCGGGCAGCTGCCCGGGCTCTGCATGCGCAGTGGCACGGTGACGCCGAGAACGGCCTCCTCGAACGAGAGCGTCGCCTCGGTCTCGACGTCCTGACCACGGGCCGGGCCGGAGGCGGCCTGGCTGCGGGCCCGTGCCGCACCCCCGGCGCCCCCGAACAGGCCGCCGAGCAGATCGCCCAGGCCGCCGGGGCCGCGGGCGCCGGCGGCCCCGGGACCGCCGGCAGCGCCGCCGCTGAACAGGTCGCCGAAGTCGAAGGTCTGCTCCCCGCCGGGGAAACCGCCCCCGCCCGGGAAGCCGGCACGGGCGCCCGCCCCGCCGGCCCCGAACAGCCGCCGGGCCTCGTCGTACTCGCCGCGCCGCTTCGGGTCGGAGAGCACGTCGTAGGCCTCGGAGACCTCCTTGAACCGGGACTCCGCCTCGGCGTTGCCGGGGTTCTTGTCCGGGTGCAGCTCGGTGGCCAGCTTGCGGTAGGCCTTCTTGATCTCGGCCGCGTCGGCGCCCTGGGAGACGCCCAGCGCGCCGTAGTAGTCCTTCTCGATGAAGTCCCGTGTGCTCATCGGGTGCCCCCCTCCCCGCGGATCAGTCGGACGCCGCGGCGCCCGGGTCGGCCGGCACCGCGCCGTCACCGGCGGGTGCCGGGTGCTCCGGCTCGGTGACCGCGACCATCGCCGTCCGCAGCACGCGGTCGCCGCGGCGGAAACCCTGCCGCAGGACCGTGGTGGCGGTCGGCACCGCCACGTCGGCCGACGTGTCGTGCATGACCGCCTCGTGCAGCGCCGGGTCGAAGGCGTCGCCGGCCGCGCCGAACGCCGCCACCCCGAGGCCGTCGAGCAGGCCCAGGATGCGGTCGGCGACCAGCTTGAACGCGCCGGTCAGGTCGCCGTGGTCCCGCGCCCGCTCGATGTCGTCGACGATCGGGAACAGGCCGGTGGCGAACCGCTCGGCCGCCTGGTCGACGACCAGGGACCGGTCGCGGTCCACCCGGCGCCGGTAGTTGGCGTACTCGGCGGTGACCCGCTGCAGGTCCTCGGTCCGCTCGGCCAGCTGCGCGGCGACGTCGTCACCTGCGCCTGCGGCCGGCGCGACCGGCTCCTGCGGCTGGTCCTCCACGGGTATGTCGTGCTCGCTCATCTGCTCCCCTGCGACGGTCGGGCCGGGCGGGGCGTCGGCCGGCTGCTCGCCGGCCGACGCCCGCACCTCACCACTGATCGGGTCGATGCGCCGCTTGTCGCGGATGACGACCCGCGGCTGCTCTTCCCCCGAGGTCATCGCTTGTCGGTGTCCTCGTCGACGATCTCGGCGTCGACGACGTCGTCGTCACCCGCCGGGGCGCCGGCCTGCTCCCCCGCCTCGGCGCCGGGCGCACCGGCCGCGCCGGCCTCGCCCGCCTGGGCGTAGAGGGCGCCACCGACCTCCTGGGAGACCCGGGCGACCTTCTCCTGGGCGGACTTGATCGCCTCGATGTCCGAACCGCCGAGCGCGCTGCGCAGGTCGGTCAGGGCCTCGCCGAGCTCGTCCTTCTTGTCGGCCGGGATCTTGTCGCCGTTCTCGGCCAGGAACTTCTCGGTCTGGTACTGCAGCGACTCCGCCAGGTTGCGGGTCTCGGCCTCGTCGCGGCGCTTCTTGTCCTCCTCGGCGTGCGCCTCGGCGTCCTTCATCATCCGCTCGATGTCGTCCTTGGGCAGGGCCGAGCCGCCGGTGATGGTCATCGACTGCTCCTTGCCGGTGCCCAGGTCCTTCGCGGTGACGTGGACGATGCCGTTGGCGTCGATGTCGAAGGCGACCTCGATCTGCGGGACGCCGCGCGGCGCCGGCGGCAGGCCGGTCAGCTCGAACATGCCGAGCTTCTTGTTGTACATCGCCATCTCGCGCTCACCCTGGAACACCTGGATCTGCACGGACGGCTGGTTGTCGTCGGCCGTCGTGAAGATCTCGGAGCGCTTCGTCGGGATCGTGGTGTTGCGCTCGATCAGCTTGGTCATGATCCCGCCCTTGGTCTCGATGCCCAGGGACAGCGGGGTGACGTCGAGGAGCAGGACGTCCTTGACCTCGCCGCGGAGGACACCGGCCTGGAGCGCGGCACCGATGGCCACGACCTCGTCCGGGTTGACGCCCTTGTTGGGCTCCTTGCCGCCGGTCAGCTCCTTGACCAGGTCGCTGACGGCGGGCATGCGGGTGGAACCACCCACGAGGACGACGTGGTCGATCTCGCCGACCGAGATGCCGGCGTCGCGGACCACCTGGTTGAACGGGGCCCGGGCGCGGTCGAGCAGGTCCTGCGTCATCCGCTGGAACTCGGCGCGGGTGATCGTGACGTCGAGGTGCAGCGGCCCCTCGGCACCGGCGGTGATGTAGGGCAGGTTGATGTTCGACGACTGCGCGCCGGAGAGCTCGATCTTGGCCTTCTCCGCGGCCTCGCGGATGCGCTGCATCGCCAGCTTGTCCTTGGACAGGTCGATGCCGTTGGAGGCGTTGAAGGTCTTGACCAGGTGGTCCATGACCTTCTGGTCCCAGTCGTCACCACCGAGGTGGTTGTCACCGGCGGTGGCCTTGACCTCGATGACGCCGTCCCCGATCTCGAGCAGGGAGACGTCGAAGGTGCCGCCACCGAGGTCGAAGACGAGGATCGTCTGCTCGGTCTCGCCCTTGTCCAGCCCGTAGGCCAGCGCGGCGGCGGTGGGCTCGTTGACGATGCGCAGGACGTTGAGGCCCGCGATCTCACCGGCCTCCTTGGTGGCCTGGCGCTGCGCGTCCTCGAAGTAGGCCGGGACGGTGATGACGGCGTCGGTGACCGGCTCGCCCAGGTAGGTCTCGGCGTCCCGCTTCAGCTTCTGCAGCGTGCGGGCGCTGATCTCCTGCGCGGTGTACTTCTTGCCGTCGATCTCGTCGGTGGTCCAGGTCGTGCCCATGTGGCGCTTGACGGACCGGATGGTGCGGTCGACGTTGGTGACGGCCTGGTTCTTGGCCGACTGCCCGACGAGCACCTCGCCGTTCTTGGCGAAGGCGACGACCGACGGCGTGGTGCGCGAACCCTCGGAGTTCGCGATGACCGTGGGCTCACCGCCCTCGAGGACGGTGACGACGGAGTTGGTGGTGCCGAGGTCGATACCGACAGCTCGAGCCATGGAGATGGCCTCTCTTCCGTGTGCGGGGGGTGGTGCTGGTCCGTGGGAAGCCGAGCCCGACCCGCCTTGCGCGTGGTCCGCTCAACTTTCCTGCCCACCATAACGGCATGGTCCGGCGGCGTGTTCCCGGGTCCGGCACGGACTGTGCGGAAGCCGCCTGGCAGTCGCCGCGCCGCCGCGCAGCAGCGGGAACCCCCGCACGGGGCGGCTCCGGCAGCCGCAACGCGGCTTCTGCGTGATCGCAAGCGGCCCGCCGCTGGCGCGCCAGCTATCGTGCGATCCGTGCGGGCACGCCGTGCCCGCATGCGTTCCGCGCGCCGGTCCTCCGACCGGCGACGACGACGGCGCGTGCACCACCCACAGCTTCGCCGTCGCCGAACGGCACGGGAGTAACCGACGCCGGCAGGCGTGCGGGGGAGGAAAAGATGACGGGCCCGCTGCAGATCGTCCTCGGGACGATCAGCGTCCTGTTCCTGATCGTGTCATCCGTGATGGCCTATCGAGCCGTCCGAGCCATGGTGCGGATCATCCGCATCGGCCAACCCGACGGAACCCGTTTCGGCCCGGTGAAGACCCGGCTGAAGACGTTGGCCATCGAGTCGCTGGGCCACACCCGGATGCTCAAGTGGTCGTCCATCGGGATCGCCCACTGGTTCGTCTTCGTGGGCTTCTACGGCCTGTTCCTGACGCTGGTCGAGGCGTTCGGAGAGGTCTGGAACCCTGCGTTCCACCTGCCGCTCATCGGCAACTGGGGCATCTGGAACCTGTTCGCCGAGATCATCGGCACCGGCACGATCCTCGGGATCATCTACCTGATCTACCGGCGCCAGAAGGACCACCCGCGCCGGCAGGGCCGCAAGAGCCGCTTCGCCGGCAGCAACGAGGGTCGCGGCTACTTCGTCGAGGCGATCGTCCTCACCGTCGGCATCTGCATCCTGCTGATCCGCGCGCTGAAGGTCTCCTCCGACCTGACCGACGCCCCCGGCTGGTCGCACCCGGTCTCCAGCGCGGTCGCCACGATCCTCCCGGACAGCCCCGACCTGCTGACCGTCGTCGCGTTCGTCAAGATCGTGGTGAGCCTGACCTGGCTGGTGGTCATCAGCCGGATCCTGAACATGGGCGTGGCCTGGCACCGGTTCAGCGCCTTCTTCAACATCTACTTCAAGCGGAACGCCGACGGCGCCCCCGCGCTCGGCCCGCTGCTGCCCATGAGCTCCGGCGGCAAGCTGATCGACTTCGAGGACCCGGGCGAGGACGACACCTTCGGCCGCGGCAAGATCGAGGACTTCACCTGGAAGGGCATGCTGGACTTCAGCACCTGCACCGAGTGCGGTCGCTGCCAGAGCCAGTGCCCGGCCTGGAACACGGGCAAGCCGCTCAGCCCGAAGATGCTGGTCATGGACCTCCGCGACCACCTCTACGCGAAGGCCCCGTACCTGCTGGGTGCGCAGACGGCGAGCGAGACCGCGCCGGACTTCGACGTCCTCAAGCCCAGCGACGAGCAGGCCTGGGCGTCGGGCTACGCGCGCATCGAGGGCACCAACGACGCGCAGGCGCACCGCCCGCTGGTCGGCACCCTCGAGGAGGGCGGGGTCATCGACCCCGACGTCCTGTGGGGCTGCACCAACTGCGGTGCCTGCGTCGAGCAGTGCCCGGTGGACATCGAGCACATCGACCACATCAACGACATGCGTCGTTACCAGGTCCTGATCGAGAGCAACTTCCCCTCCGAGGCCGGCGTGATGCTGACCAACCTGGAGAAGCGCGGCAACCCGTGGGGCATGGGCGGCAACGTCCGCGAGGACTGGATCAAGGAGCTCGACTTCGAGGTGCGCATGGCCGACGGCCCGCTGCCCCACGAGGTGGAGTACCTGTTCTGGGTCGGCTGCGCCGGCGCCGTCGACGACCGCGCCAAGAAGGTCACCAAGGCCGTCGCGGAGCTGCTGCACACCGCGGGCGTCGAGTTCGCCGTCCTCGGCAACGGCGAGACCTGCTCCGGTGACCCGGCCCGCCGTCTGGGCAACGAGTTCGTGTTCCAGCAGCTGGCCATGGAGAACGTCGAGACCCTCAACAGCGTCTTCGAGGGCCGCGTCCCCGGCACGCGCAAGATCGTGGCCACCTGCCCGCACTGCTTCAACTCGCTGGGCAAGGAGTACCCGCAGGTCGGCGGCGAGTACGAGGTCATCCACCACACGCAGCTGCTCGGCCAGCTGATCGAGGAGGGCCGGCTCGTCCCGGTCACCCCGATCGACCGCAAGGTGACCTACCACGACCCGTGCTTCCTGGGCCGGCACAACAAGGTCTACACGCCGCCGCGCGAGATCCTCGACTCCGTCCAGGGCCTCTCCACGCAGGAGATGCACCGCTGCAAGGACCGTGGCTTCTGCTGCGGCGCCGGCGGCGCCCGCATGTGGATGGAGGAGAAGATCGGCAAGCGGATCAACGTCGAGCGCACCGAGGAGGCGCTCGAGCTCGATCCCGACGTCATCTCCACCGCCTGCCCGTTCTGCATCACGATGCTCAGCGACGCGCTGACCGCCAAGAAGCAGAACGGCGAGGCCAAGGACCACGTCGAGGTCCTCGACGTCAGCCAGATCCTGCTGCGCTCGATGCAGCCGGTGGCGGCGGGCGTCCAGGGCGCGGCCTCCGGTGCCGACGTCGGCACGAAGGCCGACGACGTCGTCGGCCTGGACTCCCCCGCGACGGAGCACGACCCGAAGTAACCGCACTCCGCTCCGCCGACGGCGCGCGCCCCCCCGCGAGGGGGCGCGCGCCGTCGCCGTTCCGGTGGAGGACCATTCCCGCGTGACCCGCACCGCCGCCTCGCCCCCCACGACCGGACGCAGCAGCACGGGCCTGGTACTGATCGGGACGGCGATCGTGCTCACCGGGCTCAACCTGCGCACCGCCGTCAACAGCGTCGGCCCGGTGCTCGAGGAGATCGAGACCGCCCTCGGCGTCTCCAGCGGCGTCGCCGGGCTGATCACCTCCCTGCCGGTGCTGGCCTTCGCGGCCATCGGGTTCGCGGGCCCTCCGCTGTCGGCCCGGTTCCGCGACGCGCACGTGCTGGGCGGCGCGCTGCTGGCGATGGCCGCCGGCATGGTGCTGCGCTCGCTGGCCGGGTCCTTCTGGCTCTTCCTCGTCGGCACGGTGCTCGCGATGGTCGGCGGAGCGCTCGGCAACGTGCTGCTGCCGGGGCTGGTGAAGCGCTACTTCCCCGACCGCACCGGCCTGATGGTGGGCGCCTACGGCACGGCGCTCAGCGCCGGCGCCGCGGTGGTCTCGGTGAGCACGCAGCCGATCGCCGACGCCGTCGGGACCGCGGACGGCTGGCGCTGGGGCCTGGGCGTGTGGGCCGGGCTGGCGCTGGTCGCCGCGCTGGTCTGGCTCCTCGTGCGGGCCACGCCGGGGGTGTCCCGCGCCTCGCACGTCGCCGTCCGCATGCGCGATCTCGTGCACAGCCGGCTGGCGATCGCCCTGACCGTGTTCTTCGGCCTGCAGGCGATGCAGGCCTACGTGATCGTCGGCTGGTCGGCGCAGTACCTCCGCGACGCGGGGCTCAGCGCCGCCACGGCCGGGCTGCTCCTGGGCGTGAACTCGATCGTCGCCATCCCGGTCAACGCGCTGGTGCCGGCGATGACCGTGCGACCCCGCGCGCAGTGGCCGCTGCTGTCGTTCTTCATGTGCTGCTACGCCGCCGGCTGGATCGGCCTCTGGACGGCGCCGCTGGCCGCCCCGTGGCTGTGGATGGTGCTGCTGGGCCTGGGCCTGGGCACGTTCTCGATGGTGCTCACGCTCTTCGGGCTGAGGGCCCGCACCCCGGAGACGACGGCGGCGCTGTCCACCGTCGCGCAGGGCTGGGGTTACCTGATCGCCGGCGCCGGGCCCCTGCTGGTGGGCGTGCTACGGGGAGCCACCGGCGGCTACGACGGCATGTTCGTGCTCATGCTCGCCGGCGTCGCCGGGCTGTGGACGCTGGGCTGGCTGGTGACCCGGCCCCGGTTCGTCGACGACGAGGTGAACCGGGCCGTCCCGGGGTGGTCCTCCGCCGGACCGGCCCCGGCCGGCACCGAGGTGCTGGAGAGCGCCGGCGCCGAGGCGCCGGTGAGCGCCCACGTCACTCCGGGCGGCGGGTCTCCGCGCGGGTGAAGTTGCGGTAGGAGCGCGACGGCGTGGGCCCGCGCTGGTCCTGGTACCGGGAGCCGTAGACGGCCGAGCCGTAGGGGTGCTCGGCCGGGCTGGTCAGCCGGAACATGCACAGCTGCCCGATCTTCATCCCGGGCCACAGCGTGATCGGCAGGTTCGCCACGTTGGAGAGCTCGAGGGTGATGTGACCGGAGAAGCCCGGGTCCACGAAGCCCGCCGTCGAGTGGGTCAGCAGCCCCAGCCGGCCCAGCGAGGACTTCCCCTCCAGACGCGCCGCGATGTCGTCGGGAAGGCTGATCACCTCGAGCGTCGAGCCGAGCACGAACTCGCCGGGGTGCAGCACGAACGGCTCGTCGCCCTCGGGCTCGACCAGCGTCGTGAGGTCGTCCTGCTGCTCGGCCGGGTCGATGTGGGTGTACCGCGAGTTGTTGAAGACGCGGAAGAAGCGGTCCAGGCGGACGTCGATGCTGGAGGGCTGCACCAGACCCGGGTCGTAGGGCTCGATGCCGAGGCGTCCCTCGGCGATCGCGGCCGTGATGTCGCGGTCGCTCAGCAGCATGGCGCGGAGTCTAGGGACCCCCCACGGGGTGAACCCGCTCAAGGCCGCCCGCGCACCGGCCGATGGCAGCGCGATGACGCCTGCCGGCGCCCCCGAGGCGCCGGCTCCTCCCGGACCGGCCGGGCGGCCGCGTCCGGAGGACTTCACGGATGACGAGCAGGAAGCTCCAGGCGCTGGCCCTGGCGGCGGCGCTGGTCGCGGGCTACGGCGGCGCGGCGGCCTACACGGCGCTGGCGGCCCCCGCCGCACCGGCGGCACCGGAATTCGGTCCGGGCGACGGGCTGACCCGGTACGTGGTCGCCGCGGCCGCCGGAACCGTGGACGACGGCCTGCTCGCCGAGCTCTCCGCCGTGGACGGCGTGCGGAGCGCACAGCCGCTCAGCGACGGGCGCGCCCTGGTGGCCACCGACGCCCTGACGCCGTCCGACCTCCGCGCCGTGCGGGGTGTGGAGGACGTCGAGCCTTCCGCCAGCGTGCCGCTGGCCGCCACCGTGACCGACCCGTGGTTCGGGACCCACGGCTGGCACCTGGAGAACACCGGGACGAATGCGGTCCACCAGTACCCCGTCGTCGCGGACGCCGACATCGACGCCGGTGCCGCCTGGGACGTCACCCGCGGCGCCGGCGTCGTGGTGGCCGTCATCGACTCCGGCTTCGACCTCGATCACCCGGACCTGGCCGGTTCGCTGTGGGTCAACCCCGCCGAACCGTGCGGCACGGTCGACACCGACGGCAACGGCAAGGCCGGTGACTGCCACGGGTGGAACTGGTACGCCAACAACGCCGACGTGGACAACGGGGTCCACGGCAGCCATGGCGCCGCCGTCTCCGGCAGCGTCGGGGCGCGGGCGGACAACGGCATCGGTCTGGCCGGCGTCGCTCCCGAGGCGACGATCATGCCGCTGGTCGCCGGCGGCGGCAGCACCGTCGACGTCGTCTCGGCCGCCGAGGCCATCCGCTACGCCGTGGACCACGGTGCGGACGTCATCAACGCCTCCTGGGGCGGGCCGATGGGTGGCTACGCGCTGCAGGTGCTCCAGTCGGCCGTGGCGTACGCCGCCGCACACGACGTCCTCGTCGTGGCCGCGGCCGGCAACGACACGGGCAACCGCGACACGACCATCGCCTACCCCGCCAGCCTGACCGACTGGAACGTCATCACGGTGGGCTCGTCCACCGCCGCCGACACGGCCAGCAGCTTCTCCGCCTACGGCGCCACGGCGGTCGATCTCTTCGCGCCGGGGTCGTGGGTCACCACCACCTCGAACTCCGGCGGCTACGCGCCGGTCAACGGGACCTCGTTCGCCGCGCCCCTGGTCGCGGGGGCCCTCGCCCTGTACCGCGCCGCGATGCCGGATGCCGGCGCCGCCGAGCTCAAGCAGACGCTGCTGGACGACGTCGACCCGAGGCCCGCGTTCGCCGGGCGGTCCGTGACCGGTGGCCGGCTCGCTCTCGGCCGGCTGTCGGGGACCCCGGCGGAATCCGTCCGGTACGCCTTCACCTCGATGACGGCACCGGCCGGCACGGTCACCCCGCGGATCGGTGTCAGCGGTTCCGCCGCGGCCGGGGACTACTCGGTCGCCGTCGGCCTCGGCATGGAGCACGCCGGCGAGATCTGGGCCCTGGCCGACAAGCCGGTCACCCTCGGTGGCGCCACCGTCGCCACCGATGACACCGGCAGTGCCGTGTTCGACCTCGGCACGCTCGCGAAGCTGGACGGTCTCGGCCTGTCCCCCACCGTGCCGCTGGCTGACGGCCGCTACGTGCTCACGGTCCAGATGCTCCGGAACGGCACCCCGGTCGGCCGCGCCGCGGCCGCGCCGCTGCTCGTCCGGACCGCCACGCCCGGCTCGGGCCCCGGCGTCCCGGGACCGACCCCCGGCACCCCGGGTGGCGGTTCCTCCCCCACCACCCCCGCCCCCGGCGGAACCGCGCCGCCCAGCACCCCAGGGCCCGGCGGCTCCACGCCGGGCGGTGGTTCCGCTCCGGCAGCCCCGGTGCCCACCACTCCCGGCACCCCCGCGCCGGCGCCGGGCACCGCCCCGACGCCCGGGACGCCTGGGACGCCGGCACCGGGCACACCCGCTCCCGGCACACCCGCTCCGGGTGCTCCGGGCACCCCCATCCCGAGCACACCCGCGCCGAGCACACCCGCCCCGGGCGCTCCGGCCCCCGGCACGCCCACGCCGGGAACCCCGGCTCCGGGCACCGGTCCCGGCGGATCCTCCCCGGCCCCGAGCACCCCGCCGGGCCCGGGCGGCGGGACGACGCCGTCGGCGCCTGGGAACGACACGACGACGTACCCCTCGGTCGGCGACTTCCGGATCACGTCGCTGAGCCCGAACGCCGTCGCCGTCGGCGGCGGCACCGTGGTGACCATCACGGGGACCGCGCTGCCGGTAGGCGCCCGGGTGCGCATCGGTGCCAGCGCCGAGGCGGCGGTCGTCTCGGCGTCGACGACGCGGCTCCAGTTCCGGACCCCCGCTCGGGTGGCCGGGGTCCACGACGTCACCGTGTTCGCCCCGGACGGCCGCACCACGGTCCTCGCCGGCGCGCTCACCTACCTCGCGGATGCACCGAGCGGCGGCGGGACGGCACCGGGGACACCTCCCGGTGGCGGAACCTCCCCCGCGCCCGGCACGGTCCCGCCCCCGTCCGGCCCCGGGACGACCCCGGCGGACCCGGGCACCGGCAGCGGGCCGGTGGAGCGCACCGGCCCCCACGGCGAGCGGCTGGTGCGGTCGGCCACCTTCTCCGCCCTGCGCGGGATCTGGTCGATCGAGTGCTCCGCCTCCTGCACCGGCGTCGCGATCTGATCGGGCCGCCCTCGACCCGGCGCCCCTGACCCCGGCGCCCCGACCCACTGCGCCCCGTCCGACTTCCCCATGCGGACGGGGCGCGGTGTCGTCCGCCACGGTCCCGCCCGGCCCGCCGGGTGCCGATGGAGAGGAAGAGGAACCGGATCGGACGAACCGGCCCGGACACGGAGGAGGCTCGAGCGTGCTGGACACCCAGGCGGCGCCCGTCGGCACGCGAGGCGCCCGTCGGCCGGTGCGGCCGACCGGGGTGGAGCGCACGTTCCCGGCCGAGGACCTGATCGTCTCCAAGACCGACCGGCGCGGCGTGATCACCTACGCCAACGACGTCTTCCTGCGGGTGAGCGGGTACGAGCTGGACGAGGTGATCGGGCAGCCGCACAACCTGATCCGCCACCCCGACATGCCGCGCGCGGTCTTCGCGCTGCTGTGGGAGACCCTGGCCGCGGGCCGCGAGATCTTCGCCTACATCGACAACCTCGCCTCCGACGGCGGCCACTACTGGGTGCTCGCCCACGTCACGCCGTCCTACGGCGCGAACGGTGCGATCGTCGGCTACCACTCCAACCGCCGCCGCCCCTCGCCGTCGGCCGTGGCCCGCGTGACCCCGCTGTACCGGCAGCTGCTCGACGAGGAGCGGCGCCACCCCACGGCCAAGGCCGCCGTGGAGGCGTCGTCCCGGCTGCTGACCGAGCTGATCGCCGACCGGGCCGACTCCTACGAGGACTTCATCTGGTCGATCATCAACCGTGAGGAGAGCTGAGATGGCCGGCCGCTTCGCCCGCCGGGACGACCGTCGGCGGACCGACGCCGAGGAGCTCGAGATCCACCGCGCCTTCGTGCGCCGGCTGACCGAGACCTGCGACGCCGCCGCCCGGGGCGACCTGGAGGCGCGCAGCGCACCGGTGCCGGGGATGGCCGACGTCCCGGAGCTGATGGCGCTGCACCACGGCGTCAACCGCGTGCTCGACGTCTCCGACGCGTACGTCCGCGAGGCGTCCGCGGCGCTGAGCACGGCCGCGGAGGGCCGCTTCCACCGCCGGGTGCTGCTCACCGGCCTGCGCGGGGCGTTCCGGAAGGGCGCCACCGACATCAACACCGCCCGCGACGCGATGCAGGAGACCGCGGGCCACGTCACCGAGGCGCAGACGTCGCGGCTGCGGCTGGCCGACGAGTTCGAGTCGGTGGTCCTGGCCATGTCCGAGCAGGTGGCGACCGCAGCGACGGAGATGAGCGCGTCCGCCTCGGGCCTCACGCAGGCCGCGTCGGCGGCCAGCAGCGAGGTGGGCACCGCGCGGGCGACGATCGGCTCGCTGACCCGCTCCTCGGCCGAGATCAAGGAGATCATCGCGCTGATCGACTCGGTCGCCGCCCAGACCCGCCTCCTGGCGCTCAACGCCACGATCGAGGCGGCGCGCGCGGGGGAGGCCGGCAAGGGCTTCGCCGTCGTCGCCTCGGAGGTCAAGGATCTCGCCGACCAGACCGGACGGGCCACCGAGCGGGTCACCGCGCAGGTGGAGCAGATCCGGCAGGCCTGCGAGGACGTCGCCGGCGGCATGACCACGGTGGGGGCGACGGTGGACGAGATGAACGGTGTGGTCGACGGCATCGCCACCGCGGTCGACGGCTCCACGCTCGTCGGCGGGGCCGAGCCGATGGGCCTGTCGCAGATGGCCGAGCGCCTGCGCACCGAGGCGATCGACTTCCTGGCGGAGATGCGCCGCTAGGCGCCCGGCCGCCCGGCGCGGCCCTAGCGTGGCCGCGTGCCCCCACCCGTCCTGGAGCCGACGGCTCCCCCGGCCCGGCGCCGGGCCTGGCCGCCGGCTCTCCGGCTGCTGCTGGGCGAACGGGCCGGCGCGTTGTGCGCGGACGCCCTGGCCCCGGCCGGCGGCCGGCCGACCCGGCTGCGGGCGACCGGCACGAACCTGCGCCCCGACGGCGCCGCGACGGTCCGGTACGCGGCCGAGGTCACCTGGGACGGCGGACGGCGAACGCGTGAGTCGCTCGTCGCCACGGTCGGCACGGCGATCCCGCCCGGTGCCGCACTCCTCGACGAGGTGGTCGACGGGACCCCGGTCCCGGTCGGCCTCTGGCGGTGGCCGCTCGACCCCGCCCTGCCGGCGCTGGCGTGGGCGGCCCGCTCCCCCGAGGCGGCCGCCCGGCTCCGACAGCTCGGGCTGACCGACGGGCCGGTGCGGCTGCGGCTGCGCTCGTACCGGCCCGGGCGCCGCGCCGTGGTCGAGGCGACGACCGGCTCCGGAACGCTCTTCCTCAAGGTGGTCCGGCCGTCCGCCGTCGCGGGGCTGGTCGAGCGGCACGTGCTCCTCGACGGGGCGGTGCCGGTGCCGCCGGTGCTCGGGGCCACGGACGACGGCGTGGTCGTCCTCCCCGGCCTCGCCGGAACTCCGATGCGCGAGCTGATCGCCGGCGACGGCGCCGGGCTGCCCGGCGCGGCGGCCCTGGACGCACTGCTGGATGCGCTACCCGCGGCCGCCGCAGGGGTGACCGCGGTGGGCCGCAGCCGTCCGGGCGACGCGCACGGCCGGGCGGGCGACCACGCCGCCGTCCTCTCGATGGTCGCGCCGGAGCTGGCCCCGCGGCTCGACCGGCTGCTGGCCCTCCTCGGGTCGGCCGAGCGGGGAGAGCACCCCGAGGTGCCGGTGCACGGCGACTTCTACGAGGCCCAGCTCCTGGTCGACGACGGCTCGGTGGTCGGGCTGCTCGACGTCGACACCGTGGGCCGCGGGCACCGGATCGACGACTGGTCCACTCTCCTCGGGCACCTGGCGCTGCTGGAGACGATCCTGCCCGCACCGGCCACGGCCGCGCGGTACCGCGCGGAGCTCGAGGAAGCTGCGCTGCGCCGCTGGCCGGCCGGGGAGCTGCGGCCGCGGGTCGCCGCCGTGCTGCTGGGTCTCGCGACGGGGCCGTTCCGGGTGCTGCAGCGCGACTGGAGGGTGCGGACCGACGCCCGGATCACCCTGGCCGAGCGCTGGGCGACAGCGCCCTCGGGCGGCACCGGCTCCCGGTCCGGAAGGGCCACCGTGTAGTCTCGCGACGATCGCTCGCTCGGCGTCACGCCGGGGAGCTGCACGGGAAACGTGCAGGTCAGAGCGGTACGCGGGTGTAGTTCAATGGTAGAACATCAGCTTCCCAAGCTGACAGTGCGAGTTCGATTCTCGTCACCCGCTCTCCTCCTCTCCCTCCGCTGCTGCTCGAGTCTCCGCATCGCAGCACGGTGACCACCTCCTCACGGAACGCACGGGCGCGCCGGATTTCGGGGCCCGGACCGGGCCCGAACGCCCGGAGGTTCGCGGCCGCGGGCCCTTGGTCCCTGGGGCGGCGGTTCCCGGAACGACACGATCCGGGTATGAGCCAGTACCGGTTCCCGGGAACCGTCACCGAGTGCCCCGAGGTCCAGGCCCCCGACTCCCTTCCCACCTCCGCTCCCGCCGGCACCCCGCCCGCGGTCGAGCACCTCCAGCTCATCCCCCTCCACCCCCGCCGGCAGAGCCCCTGGCTCCTCGTGGAGGTCGACGGCACCCCCGAAGGCCACCGCGCCCTGGTGTGGGCGGTGCGCGAGGCCGCGCGCCGGGAGGCCACGGTCGTGGCCGTCGCCGTCCTCGACGCCCCTGACGGCGATCCGCTGGACGGCACCGCCCGGCTCTCACCGCGCACCCAGGCCGCCGCCCGCGACCGCCTGGAGGCACACGTCCTGCGCGCCATCGCAGAGACCGGCATCAGCGGCCGCACCCGCACCGCGGTGCTCGAGCGCGCCGTGTTCGAGGCGCTGGACGCGGCCGTGCACGGCGCCGACCTGGTGGTGGTCGGCGCGGGCGGCAAGCGGCTGCTGCGCCCGGCCGTCCCCCGCCCACCCTTCCGTCGCGTCGCGCGTGGCGCCTGACCAGCGGCCGGAAGCCACGCCGCACCCCCTACCCGCCGCCGGCGGGCACCCCTACCGTCGGGCCGTGACCCCGCCCGACGGTGCGGTGTGCCGGTGAGCGAACCCCCGCGCAGCTCGCCCGAGCTGGCCGCTGCGGTCCGGGCGGCCGCCTCCGGCAGCCATCTCGAGGCGACGCTGCGCGAAGTCGTCCGCGCCGCAGTCCGCCACGTGGACGCGACCTACGGCGCGCTGGGCGTGCTCAGCACCGACGGCCGGCGGCTGGACCGGTTCGTCATCGAGGGCATGGACGACGACGACGTGCGGCGCATCGGCACGCTCCCGGCCGGCGAGGGACTGCTCGGGCTGCTCGTCGCGGAGCCGATCGCACTGCGCCTGGACGACCTGGCCGACCACCCCGCCTTCCGCGGGTTCCCCGACGGGCATCCGCCGATGCGGTCGTTCCTCGGCGTCCCGGTCTGCGTGGGAGATGAGGTCTTCGGCAACCTCTACCTCACCGAGAAGCGCTCCGGTGGCCCCTTCACCGATGCCGACGTCGAGGTCACCCAGTCCCTGGCCGCCGTCGCCGGGCTGGCCATCGAGAACGCGAAGCTGCTGGAGCGGGCGGAGCGGCGGCGCGCGTGGGGCCAGGCCGGCATGGACTGCTCGACGACGGTGCTGGCCGGTGCCGAACCCGACGAGGTCCTACGCACCGCGACCGCACGGATCGCCGAGCTCTCGGGGGCACAGGCCGGGGGCGTCCTGGTCCCGATCCCCGGGGACGACGCGGCGCTGCGCATCCTGCTGGCCTTCGGCCCGCGGGGCGCCGACGCCGAGGGCGTGCGCGTGCCCCTGGAGGACCCGATCCTGCGCGAGGTGCACCGGTCCGGAACCCCGAGACTGGTCACCGACGAGGAGTTCCAGCGGCTGGCCGGTTCCGCTCCCGCGCTCGCCGAGCAGTTCAGCCACGAGTACGGCCCCGCCATGCTGATCCCCGTGGGGGGCCCACCGGCGCTGGGCACGCTCGCGGTGCTGCGTCTCCGCGACAGCGACCCCTTCGAGGCGGAGCTGCTCGACCTCGCCGCCGCCTTCGCCGCGCAGGCCACGGTGGCCCTGGAGCTGGTCCGCAGCCAGCACCGCGAGCGCCGCCTGCAGGTGCAGGCCGACCGCGACCGCATCGCCCGGGACCTGCACGACCACGTGGTGCAGCGGATCTTCGCCACCGCCCTGGCCCTCGACCGGATCGGCCGCTCCGTCGAGGGCGAGTCGCCCGAGCTGGCCGCCCGGCTCGCCGAACGGGTCGACGAGCTCGACGGCACCATCTCCCGCATCCGCACCTCGATCTTCGAGCTGCAGCACCAGGACGCCTCGCCCGAAGGTGTGCGGCACCGGCTGGTCGAGGTGGTCCGCTCCGTGATCGACGGGCACGGCCTGCGGCCCGATCTCCGCATGCACGGGGAGGTCGAGGACCTGCCGCCGGAGCTGGTGCACGACGTCGTGGCGGCGGTGCGCGAGCTGGTGACCAACGTGGTCCGGCACGCCCGCGCCGAGCGGGTCACCGTCACGGTCACGGTCGCCGACGACGTCCGCGTGCAGGTGACCGACGACGGCCTCGGTCTGCCGGCGATCACGGTGCGCAGCGGGCTGGCCAACCTGGCCGACCGCGCCGAGCGTCGCGGCGGCCGGCTCGTCGCCTCGGGCGGTCCGTCCGGCAGCGAGGTCGAGTGGACGGTCCCGGTGGAGCGCTGACCGGCGCACTCACCCGGCCGGCGCGTCCCGCAGCTGGGTGGCGAGGATCGCCGCCTGCGTCCGCCGCTCGAGCCCGAGCTTGGCCAGCAGGTGGCTGGTGTAGTTCTTCACCGTCTTCTCGGCCAGCCCCATGCGGTCGCCGATCTGCCGGTTGGTCAGCCCCTCCCCGATCAGCCGCAGCACGATCCGCTCCTGGTCGGTGAGCAGCTCCAGCCGTTCGGCACCCGCGGGCGCGGGGGCGCGCGGGCGGGGCCGGGCAGCTCCGACCTCCTCCAGCAACGTCCCGCCCGCGGCCACGGTGTGGACGGCGGAGACCAGGGCGGGGCCGCGCACCTGCTTCAGCAGGAACCCCGTCGCCCCGGCCAGCACCGCCGCATCGCGCGCCTCGGGCTCGGAGAAGCTGGTCAGCACGAGACAGGGCAGCCCCGGGATCCGTTGCCGCAGGGAGCGGACGAGGTCCGCGCCGCTGCCGTCGGGCAGCCGCATGTCCACGACGACGACGTCGGGACGGACGGCGGGCACGCGGGCCAGTGCCTCGGCGACCGACCCGGCCTCGCCGGCCACGACGAGGTGCGGATCGTCCTCGAGCACCTCGGCCACGCCCCGGCGGACCACTTCGTGGTCGTCGACGAGGAACACGCGCATCGTGGCCCTGTTCTCGGTCACGCCCGCCTCCCCCAGCCCGATGTGACCCGGGACACAGAGGGTAGGCGGTATCAGGCGGGGAGCAACAGCGCCGCGTACAGCGTGAGGCCCGGACCGAACGCCATGGCCACCACCGGACCCTCGACGTCGGCCATCTCCTGAAGAACCAGCAGCACCGTGGCGGACGAGCAGTTCCCGTGCTCGGAGAGCACCCGGCGGGAGGCCGCCACCTGCTCCTCGGCCAGGCCCAGCTCGTCGCGGACGACGTCGATGATCCGCGGTCCACCCGGGTGGACCGCCCAGCCGGCCACGTCCTCGGCCCGCAGGCCGGCGCCCTTGAGCAGCTCGTCGACGACCTCGCCCACGTGCTTGGACAGCACGTCGGGCACCCGCGGGGACAGGCCCATGCGGAAGCCGAGGTCGGTGACGTCCCAGGTCATCAGGTCGGCGGTGGAGGCGTCGGTGCGGGCCACCACACCGGCCAGCCGGCGACCCCGGCCCGCGCCGGGCTCGACGACGACGGCGGCCGCCGCGTCGGAGAACAGCGCGTGCGCCACCACCTGCTCGAGATCCCGCGCCGCCGGCTGCACGTGCAGGCTGGTCAGCTCGCAGCAGAGCAGCACGGCCGGCCGGGACCGAGCGGCGACGAAGTCGCCCACCGCCGCCAGCCCGGGGATGGCCGCGTAGCACCCCATGTGCCCGATCAGCAGCCGCTGCAGCCCCGGGGGCATGCCCAGGTCGCTGGCCAGCCGGATGTCCAGGCCCGGCGTGGCGTACCCCGTGCAGGTGGCGACGGCGAACAGCCCGACGTCGCCGGGTGCCAGCCCGGCCGCGTCCAGGGCGCCCGCGACGGCCTGCTTGCCCAGCGGCAGCGCCTCCTGGACGTAGCGCTCCATGCGGGCGCCGGTGCCCCACGTGCTGAGGTCCTCGTCCAGCGGGTTGGCCACGGCGTGCCGCTGTCGGACGCCGGCGCCCAGGAAGATCCGCTTGGCGGCGCGCACGCCCTCGTAGTGAGCGGCGAAGAAGCCGTCCCAGGCCGCCTCCTGCTCCAGCGCAGCGGGCAGGGCCGATCCGGCCCCGGTGAGGACGGCGGCGCTCACGGCTGGGCCTGGGCGGCGCGCGGGCTCGGCGTCATGTCCTCGACGGTACGTGCGGCGCGGGCACCGTGCCCGTCCGGCGACGCGGTGGTCTCCCGGCGCTTGCGCCCGTAACCGGCGAAGACGACGGCCGTGGAGCGGATCGGCTTCATGCGGACCAGGTCCCGGCGGCCCAGCTTCCAGGCGATCGCCTCGCGGATCGACGGTCGCAGCCCCACCAGCTCCAGGTCGAGACCGAGCCGGTCCGCCGCGGCCAGGAGCAGCTTCCGGTCGACGAAGAGGGCCGGATCGTGCAGGCCCCTCGGCGGTCCCCCCGGCAGCCGCTCGAACAGGTGCACGTTGATCAGGACCGACAGCCGGCCGGCCGCCAGCGCGTCGATGACGAGCGTCCCTCCGGGCTTCAGCAGCCGCGCGCACTCGGCGAGGACGCCGACGTGGTCCTCGACGTGCTCGAGGATCTCTCCTGCCACCACGACGTCCGCGCAGCCGTCGGCCAGCGGAACCGCGAGGACCGACCCCCGCACCGGCGTCATCCCGTGGCCGCGGGCGAGCAGCAGCCCGCTGAGCCCGATGTCCACACCGACGTGCCGGTAGCCGAGGCGGTCGACGTGCGGGGCCATGAGCCCCCCTCCGCAGGCGAGGTCGACCAGCACCGACCCCGGCCGGTCCGCGGGCGGGATGTGCTCGGCGCGGGAGGCCGCCAGCCAGTGCAGCGCGGCGAACCCGCCGGAGGGCTCCCACCACTGGTCGGCGAGGGTGTCGTACTGGGCGGGGTCGTTGCGCGCCCGCCGGCCGGCCCGGTCGGCACCGCTCACGACCCTGCCACGACCCTGTCTCCGCGGCTCCCGGTCACGGTCACCATGATCGCCGGTGTCCGTCCCCGCCCGCACCCCCACCGGAGGTCCCGTGTCCGTCACCGTCGTCGGCAGCGTCAACGAGGACGTGCTCGTCGCCGTCGCCCGACTGCCCGGCCGCGGCGAGACCGTGGTCGGCCGGTCGGTCATCCGCGCTCCTGGCGGCAAGGGTGCCAACCAGGCGGCCGCCGCGGGCCTGCTCGGCCCGGGGGTGCACATGGTCGGCCGGGTCGGCGAGGACGCCGCGGGCGACCGCCAGCTGGCGGCGCTGGCCGGCTCGCGGGTCAACGTGAGCCGGGTGCACCGCACCCCGGGGCTGCCCACCGGCACGGCCACCATCCCGGTCGAGGACGGCAGCGGGGAGAACCTCATCGTCGTGCAGCCGGGCGCCAACGAGGCGCTCACCCCCGAGGACGTCGACGTCGAGCCGGTGCACCGCGCCGACGTGCTGCTGCTCCAGCTCGAGGTGCCCCTGGACGCGGTCCGCGAGGCCGCCGCCACGTCGGGCGGGCGGGTCGTCCTCACCCCCGCGCCGCCGCAGCCCCTGTCCGAGGAGCTGCTGGCCCTGGTCGACGTGCTGGTGCCCAACGAGCACGAGCTGGTCCAGCTGACCGGCGCCACCCCCGGCGAGCGGACGCCCGCCGAACTCGTCGCCCTGGCGCAGCGCGTCGCCGGCCCGGTCGTGGTGGTGACCCTGGGCGCCCGCGGCGCGCTGCTGGTGCTCCGCGACGGGTCGCCCGCACTGCTGCAGCCGCCGCCGGAGGTGACGCCGGTCGACACGACCGGCGCCGGGGACTGCTTCACGGGCGCGCTGGCGCAGGCGCTCGCCGGTGGCCAGGACCTGCCCGGCGCCGTCCGCTACGCCGTCGCCGCCGCCGCGCTGTCCACGACCGGGGAAGGTGCCCGGGGCGGCCTGCCCGGGGACGACGAGGTGCAGGCGGTGCTCGCCCGGGTGCCGCAGGCCACCGAGGTGGCCTGACGGTTTCCGGAGCGGGTGCCGGCCCGGAGGCGGGGCACTCGCCGTCCCGGACGATCCGGTCCGCCATACTCGCCGGGGAGTTCGGTCGTCGGCGATGGAGGACGTGTGCGGCACGCCATCCTCCGCGCCGGGCTGCCGGTGCTCGCCCTGCTGACCCTCACCGCCTGCTCCGGCGACGATGCCGCGGAGAGCGAGGCCGCCGTCTCGTCCGGCGAAGCGTCGGCGTGCCCCGGCGAGGTGCTCGACGTCGTGGTGTCCGTGGGCGCGTGGGGGGACGTCGTCCGGCAGCTGGGCGGGGACTGCGCGACGGTCACCACGATCGCGCCGGAGGCCGAGGCCCCGGCGGAGGTCGCACCCGCCGACCGGGAGGCCTTCACCGCGGCCGACCTCGTCGTCGTCAACGGGGCGCGGCTCGACGGGTGGGCGGCCGACGCGGCGGCGGCAGCCGGCGACCCGGTGGTGGTCAGCGCGGCGGAGGTGGCCGGCGCCGTGGGCCAGGTCCGCGACCCCCACCTCTGGTACGACCCGGCCGTCGTCCCGGAGGTGGCCCGGGAGGTGGCGCTGGAGCTCGCCCGGCTCTCCCCGGACGCGGCGCCCTACTTCGACGCCCAGCACACCGCCTGGACCACGGCGCTGCAGCCCTGGCTCGAGGCGGTCGAGGCGCTCCGGGCCGCCTCCGACGGGCGCGCCTTCGCCGCGACCGGCAACGCGTTCGACCGGCTGGCCGACGCCGTCGGCCTGACCGACGCGACGCCCTCGGGCTACGCACGAACCGTCCGGACCGGCGGCGAGCCCACGCGCGGGGAGCTCGCCGAGTTCGAGACGGCGCTGCGCGGAGGCGCCGTCGACGTCCTCGTCCAGGTCGGCGACGACCTGCCCGACGGGCTGGACGACGCGGCCGACGAGGGCGAGGTGCCGGTCGTCGTGATCACCGAGACCCCGGACGAGGACACGCCGTTCGTGGAGTGGCAGCTCGCCCAGCTCGGCGCGCTGTCCGAGGCCCTCGCGGAGGGCCGCTGACCTCGGCAGTGACCGAGATCTCTCCTCCGAGCTGGTGATTTCCGGCGGCCACCCGGTTCTCGCGGGAACCGCGGGGGCAGGGTGGGCCCATGGACGACCAGCGCGACTCCCGGGCAGCAGACTCCACCCCGCAGACCTCCGGTGACGAGCCGTCGCCCGAGGCCTCCACCGCGGCGACGGTGGCCCGGATGCTGGCCAACCCGCGACGCATCCGCCGGGCCTGACCGCGCGGGCCTCCCGCCCCGATCACCCTGGGTGATCACACCGGCCCCAGGTGCCCGTCCCGCCACGCGGAACTCGTTGTCCCCTCGTCACTCAGAGCGATCATTGTCGGCGTGCCGCGAACTGCTCCGTCACGCGCTGGGGCAGCATCGCTGACGTGACCGCCGCCATGCACCTCACCGCCGTCGACGACATCGCCAGCCCCGTCCGCCGGAGCCGGGCGGAGCGTCAGGCGATCGTGCTCGACACCGCGGAACGGCTCTTCTCCAGCCGCAGCTCGCGCAGCGTCGGCATGGACGAGCTGGTGCGCGAGACCGGGCTGGGCAAGATGACCGTCTACCGGCTCTTCAAGAGCAAGGACGACCTGGTCGGCGCCTACCTCACCCGCAAGGCGGCCACGGTGCTCGGCCTCATCGACGCCGACCTGATCCGCCTCGAGGACGACCCCCGCGCGGCGCTGCTGTCGGTCGTCGACGCCGTCGAGCGCGACGTCACCCGCAGCGGCTTCCGCGGCTGCCCGTTCACCAACGTGAGCAGCGAGTACGACGACCCCCAGCACCCGGCCCGCAGCGCGGCCGCCGACTACAAGTTCGAGCTGCACGCCCGGCTCGAGCGGCTGACCGACCAGCTCGTCCCGGGCGCCGGCGAGGACCTCGCTGCGCAGCTGCACCTCATCATCGACGGGATGTACCTGTCCGGCGGACTCCTCGGACCCGACGGCCCGGCCTCGCACGGCCGCCGGCTGGCCGAGAAGCTCGTCGAGGCGGCGGTCGCCCGCGCCTGAGCGGCCCGTCGAGCGTGAACGCCTGACGCCCCGCACGATGATCTGGTGACGAACGACCGGACCAGGCCCGATCTCGACGACACCGCCGTCGAGGCGCTGGGCAAGCTCTCCGAGGCACTGGAGACCGTCGACCAGGCCCGCGGGTTCCTCTACGCCTTCCACCAGCTCACCGGGAAGGCCGACCGCCTCCTGCAGGAGTCGGTCGAGCTGTTCGAGCAGGCCGGCGCCACCGAGCTGGCGGCGGACCTCGACCGCGATCTCGTCGGTCGCAACGTCATCGCGGACCGGTGGACCTTCCAGATCGTCGAGGACTTCGACGCCGGGTACTGGGACGCCTTCCGCGGCTACGACGCCCGCGCCCGCGAGGAGCTCTCCGGTGGGGACCGGCACGTGTTCGAGGCACGCATGAAGCAGCGCGAACGCACCCCGGGCCACCCCCGTCACGAGGCCGGCCCCTCCCTCGCCGACCAGCCCTGAGCCGTTTCCCGCCCCCGTTCCGCGGGCAGAACCGGAGGGTGACCATGCCCGACGAGAACAGCGCAGGATCCGACCGCGAGGCCAAGCCCCTGGGGGCCGAGAAGGCGCCCGGCGAGGACCGGGAGTCGCTCGGGGACGTCCGGGGCTCGACCGACGGGATCGCCGGTCCGGCCTACCCGCCCGCCGACACCGAACCGGACGCGCAGTGACCGCCCCCGATCCCCGCACGACGGGGACTCCCTCCGACCCGTTGAGCGTGGGCCTCGACCGGCCCGCGACCTCGCCGGAACAGGCGCAGCCGGCACAGCCGGCGCAGCCCTCCGGGCCCGGCCGCACGCGACAGGCGGCCGGCACCGTCGGCCGAGGCCTCGCCCTCGGACTGCTGATCTTCGTGACGGTCGTCCTCGTGCTGTTCGTCGTCTTCAACGGGCAGACCGTGCGGATCAGCCTCGTCTTCACCGACGTCGACGCCCCGCTGGTCCTGGCGCTGCTGATCGCGGCCGTGCTCGGCGCCCTCGTCGGCTGGCTCCTGCACCTCGTGCTGCGCACCCGCCGCCGGCACCGCTCCTGACCTGTCCTCTCCGCGGGCACCCCTCCGGGCACGTCTTCGGGGGTGTCCGCGGAGAGGGGTGCCCGTCTCCGCCTGCAGCCGGTATCGTTCTTTGTTACTGGCGAGTAGGTCACGCCGGATCGAAGGACTTGCCGTCCACCGGCACGGAGCACGGGAGCACAGCGCATGACGCACTACACCGCCAATCTGCGGGATCTCGAGTTCAACCTCTTCGAGTTCCTCGACACGAAGGACCGGTTCGGCACCGGCCCGTTCGCGCAGATGGACACCGAGACCGCCCGCGGTGTGCTGGCCGAGATCCGCAAGCTCGCCGAGGGGCCGATCGCCGCGTCGTTCACCGACGCCGACCGCAACCCGCCGGTCTTCGACCCGGCGACGAACTCGGTGACGCTCCCCGAATCGTTCAAGAAGTCGGTCCAGGCGCTCAACGCCGGCGAGTGGTTCCGGCTGGACCTCTCCGAGGAGCTCGGCGGCTTCGGTGCCCCGGCAGCGCTGACCTGGGGCGCGTTCGAGATGGTCCTCGGCGCGAACCCCGCCGTCTTCATGTACGGCTCCGGCCCCTCGTTCGCCCAGACCCTGTACGACCTGGGCACCGAGGACCAGAAGAAGCTCGCCCGGATCATGATCGACAAGGGCTGGGGCGCCACGATGGTGCTGACCGAGCCCGACGCAGGCTCCGACGTCGGCGCCGGCCGCACCAAGGCCGTGCAGCAGCCCGACGGCTCGTGGCACATCTCCGGCGTGAAGCGGTTCATCACCTCCGCCGAGCACGACCTCAGCGACAACATCATCCACCTCGTGCTGGCCCGCCCCGAGGGCGCGAAGGCCGGCACGAAGGGCCTCTCGCTCTTCGTCGTCCCCAAGTTCCACGTGGACCTCGAGACCGGCGAGCTCGGCGAGCGCAACGGCGCCTACGTCACCAACGTCGAGAAGAAGATGGGCCTCAAGGTGTCCACGACCTGCGAGGTGACCTTCGGCGACGGTCCGGTGCCCGCGCAGGGGTGGCTGGTCGGCGAGGTGCACGACGGCATCGCCCAGATGTTCAAGATCATCGAGTACGCCCGGATGTTCGTCGGCACCAAGGCCATCGCCACGCTGTCGGCGGGCTACCAGGTGGCGCTGGACTACGCGAAGACCCGCGTCCAGGGCGCCGACCTGACCGCGACGTCGAAGGACGCGCCGCGGGTGACCATCACCCACCACCCCGACGTGCGCCGCTCGCTGATGCTGCAGAAGTCCTACGCCGAGGGCATGCGCGCGCTCTACCTCTACGCGGCCAGCTTCCGCGACCAGGTGACCGCCGCCGAGGCCGAGGGCACCGCGGACAGCGAGGAGGCGACGCTCGCCGCCCGCCTCAACGACCTGCTGCTGCCGATCGTGAAGGGCTTCGGCTCCGAGCGCGCCACCCAGCTGCTCACCGCGGAGTCGTTGCAGACCCTGGGCGGATCGGGCTTCCTGCAGGACTACCCGATCGAGCAGTACATCCGCGACTCCAAGATCGACACCCTCTACGAGGGCACCACGGCGATCCAGGGGCAGGACTTCTTCTTCCGGAAGATCGTCAAGGACGGCGGCGTCGCGCTGACCTGGCTGGCCGGCCAGATCCAGGCCACCGTCGACAACGAGGTGGGCAACGGCCGGCTCAAGGAGGAGCGCGCCGCGCTCGCGGCCGCGCTCAACGAGGTCCAGGGCATGCTCACCGCGATGTTCGGCCACCTCACCGAGGCCCAGCAGGACATGAAGGCCCTCTACAAGGTGGGCCAGAACAGCAGCCGCCTGCTGCTGTCGGTCGGCGACCTGGTCGCCGCCTGGCTGCTGGTCCGCCAGTCGGAGGTCGCGCTGTCCGCGCTGGCCGGCGACGTCAGCGAGAAGGACCGGTTCTTCTACGAGGGCAAGCTCGCCGCCACCCGCTTCTTCACCAGCCAGGTGCTCCCGCGCCTGAGCTCGGAGCGGATCATCGTCGAGAACACCGACAACGCCCTCATGGAGGTCGACGAGGCCGCGTTCTGAGCCCCGTCCTGAACCTGCCCCGCGCCGACGGCCGCCCCTCCCTACCCGGGAGTGGCGGCCGTCGCCGTTTCAGGCCCGGGTCGAGGGGCATGGGCCGGGGATGAGCGAGCCCGAAGGCACCGGTTACCACGAGTCCCCCGACACCAGCGACGGCACCGCACCCGCCCCCGACGACGCGCCCGAGGGCTCGGCGACCCTGACCACCGACGACGAGGCCCAGCGGGACGAGGGCGTCGCCCGTCCTGGCAACGACTGATCAGGCGGTCACGGCCGGACGCCGCGCTCCCCGGCCGGCGGGGGCGGGCAGGCCGAGGAAGTAGCCCTGGCCGAGCCGCACGCCGCAGGAGCGCAGCGCGTCCCGCTCCGCCGCGGTCTCCACACCGGAGGCGATCACCTGGCAGTCCCGCTCGGCAGCGAAGGGCACCAGGGCAGCCAGCAGGGCGCGCCTGGCCGCGTCGTCCTCGATGCCGGCCGTGGTCTCGCGGCCGAGCTTGAGGAACGCCGGCCGGTACTGCTCGACCGTGCTGAAGCTGTCGTACCCGACGAGCGCGTGCTCGAGGGCGACCTGGACACCGATCGGGACGTCGGCGGCCGACAGCCCGCCCGCCCCCTTCTGCGCACCGGACTCCAGCACCACCGGGGTGGAGCACTCCCCCAGGATGGCCGCCAGCTCCCGACGGTCGTCCCACATGGCCGGGGACACGTTCACCGACACCCAGGCGCCCTCCGGCAGGGAGGCGGCGGCCGCCAGCGAGGCGCGCATCATCGCGCCGTCCAGGTCCACGCCGAGGCCGTTGACGCTGGCGGCGTCCAGCCGCTCCTGCGGCGGCCGCCCGTCGGCGAAGCGGCAGAGCGCCTCGTAGCCCACCGGCTCGGCGGCCTCGAGGTCGACGATCGGCTGGAAGACGGTGAAGAAGATGAAGTCGCGGAACGCGGAGACACCGGCGCGCTGCTCGGGGCCGGCGGCGACGTCCGCCTGCCTGGGCGCCGGGACGGGCCGGCGGTGCTGCGCGGACCCGGCTCCGGCCGGGTCGCCCGCGAGCGCACCACCCTCGGTGCCGGGGATCCCGTAGTGCAGCACCGAGGCCCAGTCCGCGCCCACCGGCTCCACCACGGCGCGCCGCCGGGCCGCCTGCGGAGCGCCGGACTCCCGAGGAGCCGGAACGGAGGCGGCCGGCCGCCGGGTGTCCACCGGGCGGTAGAGCCAGTCCCGCAGGTGCACCCACAGGTCGACGATGCTGTTGCCGACCCCCACGAAGGCGACCATCGCGTAGCTCGCGAGCGTGAAGTTCAGCAGCGCGTAGACTAGGTGCCCCCACTGCTCGCGCTGGATGTCGGTCACCACCGCGTACCCGGCCAGCCCGATCAGCGCCAGCGGGGCGAGGATGAAGAACGCTCCGGCGGTGGTGCGGTCCCGAACCTTCGGGGTCCGCTTGAAGGCGCTCTTCTCCCCGGTGATCAGCTGCAGGATCGACGCGAAGGACCCCGACAGGTTGACCGGCAGCAGGACGAGGTTGAACCCGTAGATGCGCAGGACGTCGGTGCGGCGGTAGCCGGTGGAACGCAGGTCCCCGGCCATCATGAGGAAGTACGGGATCGACACGAGCAGCAGCAGCGGGTTGAGCAGTTCGGCGTTGAACGGGTAGACGAGCATCGTCACCAGGCAGACGGAGCTCCAGAAGATCGACGCCATGTAGTTGACCCGCAGGAACAGCTCGCCGAAGCGGTTGCGCTCGCCGCGCGCCCGGCGGGCCCGCATCTGCTCGCGCAGCTTCGACAGGATGAGCAGGCCGCCGTTGGCCCAGCGCTGGCGCTGGATGCACAGCGAGCCGAAGTCCGGCGGGGTCGCCGAGTAGGCCAGCCGCTCGGGATAGTTGACCAGCTGCCAGCCGTGGACGCCGAGGTCGATGGTCGACTCGGTGTCCTCGATGACCGTGCGGTCCTGGATGTAGCGGCGGATCTCGAAGTCGCCGTCGTAGTCGACCTCGACGATGTCGTCCAGGGCCTTCTTGCGCAGCACCGCGTTGGCGCCCACCCAGAAGGTGGCGTCGTACTGGGTCATCCCCTGGTGGACGATGTGCTGGAGGTCCGTCGAGGCGCCGGAGATGCGCTCCAGCCGGGTCGCCGAGCCGGGGAACGAGCTGTAGGGCGTCTGCGCGACCGCCACCCCGGAGTGCGCGCTCTGCGCGAGGAGGTGGACCATCCGGGCGGCGTACTCCGGCAGCAGCATGCTGTCGGCGTCCAGGGTGAGCACGAAGGCCGGCTCCTCGACGACCAGGTCGGCCGCGCGCGCCGAGGACCTCACCAGCGCCAGGCCGACGGGCGTCTCGACCTCCTGGTAGCTGCCACCCATCAGGCCGATGTAGCTGTTGAGGTTCATCGCCTTGTTCGGCTCGTGCGACAGCGAGCGGTACCGCTTGCGCTCGAAGCTGGTGACGCGCGCCGCGAACGTGGCGACGAGCCGGCGGTAGAGCTGCAGCAGCCGGCCGGCGGGGAGCACGATCCCCTCGTCGGCGCCCGTCGCCAGGGCCTCGCCGACGGTGGCGAGGTCCGCGGACAGCGCGCCGAGCACGTGGTCGACGAAGAACAGGTCGGTGTGGTCGATGATCTCGTGCCGGGTCGCCAGGTCGTCCAGCCACTCGACGGCGAACCGGTAGTGCCCGGCGAGCTCGCGGATGTCCTCGGTCGTCGAGGCGCGGCCACCGCCCTCGCCGATCGCGCGCTCGAAGGCCTCCTGCGCGGCGCGGAAGCGGCTCGCGGGCACACCCAGCTCGTCCTCGATGATCCCGGGCAGCGCCCGCGCATCGTCCAGGAGGGCCCGGGCCTGCCGGGTGGTCGGGTGCTGCGGGTCGTCGATGAGCAGGACCACCTGCAGCGCCGGGTACTCCTGCAACGCCGCGGACAGGAGCGTCGTCCGGATGACCCGCTCGTCCTCCTGGTACGAGGGGACCAGCACGGTCACCGGCGCCGACGGCTGGTCGAAGAAGGCGTCCAGGACGACCCGGGAGGCGCGGTTGTGCGCCCGGCTCCGGTAGAAGAAGCCGATCCGGGTGATCAGGTAGGCCATCGCCGAGGTGGCCAGCCCGGTGACCATCAGCAGGTAGACGATCGCCTCGATGACCAGCCGTGCGCTGTCGGCCTTGCCCTCGATGAACTGCTGCTCGATCGTGAAGGCCACGTAGACCGCCCACGCCGAGACCGTGAGCACGATGGCCAGCCGCCCGATCGCCATGCGGCTCTCGGACACCTTCGGCGGCACCAGCGGGAGCGGCGCGCGCCGGCGGTCGCTGCCCCACTGCCGCCGGATGGCGGGCCGGCGGGGATCGGGCGCGGTGCGTTGCATCGAGGGGTCCACCTTCTGCTCGTCGGGTCCGACGGGCACCAGGCAGACGGGCCTGAGCTCGGACGTCCTCGGGCATCCTGCGGCGGCCGCACCCCCCGACGCTGCCCCTGCTCACTCTTCGTGGTGACCACGACACCCGGCGTCGCCACCCCGGGTCGATGGGGTGGCACCGTCTGTCTCAGCTGATCCCAGGTAGCGCGCGGTCCCGCCGGTGCTCCATCGACGAGAGCGAGGCCTCCATGCGCGCAGCACGCGTCGCAACCCCCGGCGAGCACCTCCAGGACGAGCAGCCGGTCGCACGGCGGCTGTCCTGGGCGCGTCTGGGGCTGCTGCTCCTGCTCGTGGGAGCGCTGGCCGGCGGCGCGTTCGCCTCCCTGACGGGGGCCGTCGGCCGCGCGGCACCCTCGACCACGACGTCGTGGAGCGTCCCCTACGTCGACGTGACCCTCACGCCGACCTTCCAGTTCCAGGATCCGACGGCCAACCCTGCCCGGACGGTCGCCCTGGCGTTCGTGGTCGCGGACACCGACGACGCCTGCGCCCCGAGCTGGGGCACCTACTACTCGCTCGACGAGGCCGGCTCCGACCTGGAGCTCGACCGTCGCATCGACCAGCTGCGCTCCGCAGGCGGCGACGTCATGGTCAGCTTCGGCGGGCAGGCCAACGACGAGCTCGCCGTGGCCTGCACCGACACCCGCGACCTCACCGGCGCCTACCGCGACGTCGTGGAGCGCTACGACCTGTCGGCCATCGACCTCGACATCGAGGGCACGGCCGTCGCCGACCAGCCGGCCGCCGCACGGAGGGCCGAGGCCCTGGCGTCGCTGCAGCGCGAGCGGGCGGCCGACGACTCCCCGCTGGACGTGTGGCTCACCCTGCCGGTCGCGCCGAGCGGGCTGACTGCCGACGCGCTCGACCTGGTGCGCACCACGCTGGCCGGCGGTGTCGAGCTGACCGGTGTCAACGTGATGACCATGAACTACGGCGGCTCCCGGGCCTCGACCCAGTCGATGCTCCTGGCCACCGAGCAGGCCCTGCGGTCGACTGCCGAACAGGTCAGGACGGTGTACGGCGAGCAGGGCACCCGGCTCAGCGACGCCGAGGCCTGGAGCCGCGTCGGCGCGACGCCGATGATCGGCCAGAACGACGTCGAGGGCGAGGTCTTCACCCTCGCGGACGCCGAGGACCTGACCGTCTTCGCCCGGGACAACGGCCTGGGCCGGGTCTCCCTGTGGTCGCTGAACCGGGACACCCGCTGCAGCGCGAGCTTCGCCGACGTCGCCGTGCACTCGAACGTCTGCAGCGGCATCGACCAGGAGTCGCTCGCCTTCGTCGACGTCTTCTCCGGCCTCGCCGGTGAGGGCCCTGCCGTCCGGGTCAGCGACGTGGTCCGGAACCCCGACCGGCAGCCGGTCGTGGACGACCCGGCCACGAGCCCGTACCCGATCTGGCGCGCCGAGGGCCAGTATCCGACCGGCTACAAGGTCGTCTGGCACGGCGAGGTCTACCAGGCCCGCTGGTATGCCGCGGGCGTGGACCCGTCCATCCCGGCCACGACCGGGACGGAGTCGCCCTGGGCCCTGCTCGGAGCCGTGACCAGCCGGGAGGCCACCCCGGCGCCGGTGCCCACGGTCACCGGCGTGACCGAGGTCTGGACCCCCGAGGCCCTCTACCAGCGCGGCGCCCGCGTCCTGCTGGACGGTCTGCCCTACGAGGCGCGCTGGGCCAGCCGCGGCGAGGCTCCCGGAACCCTGTTCCCGATCGGGTCCGACGAGGCCTGGGCGCCGCTGTTCACCATCCCCGGCCAGCCGGCCGGGAGCTGAGGGGCGGGCGCGACCTACCCTGGCCTCGTGCCCGTCGCCACCGCCACCGTGCTCCTGGCGCCGGACTGGCAGACCCGGACGGCGGCGCACGAGGCACGCATCGACCGCTGGGCGGCGCCGCACCGCGAACGGCGTTCGCGCGGCGAGACGCACCCGGTGCACGACTTCCTGTTCACGTACTACTCCGAGACGCCGGGGCGGCTGCGCCGCTGGCACCCCGGCGTCGGCACCGCGCTCGCCCCGTCGGCCGACGGCCCCGCCCCGCACGCCGGGTGGCGCTGGTACCGCGCCGGCGACGACGGCGTGGTGACCCTGGACGCGGCGGGCTACCTGGCCGACCGCGGGACGACGGTCGAGTTCGTGCGCGGGCTCCTGGCCGCCACCGCGGGCCGGCCGGTCTTCACCGGCTGCTTCGGGCTGCACGAGTGGGCGATGGTCTACCGCGCCGACGAGCGGCGGCATGCCCTGCCCCTGCGGCTGGGCCGGGCGGGCACCGACGCCGTCGTCGAGGCCGCCCAGATCCGGTGCAGCCACTACGACGCGTTCCGCTTCTTCACGCCGGAAGCGGTCGGCCGCAACCGGCTGCAGCCCACCCGCGAGACGCAGCCCGCGATGGAGCAGCCCGGCTGCCTGCACGCCACGATGGATCTCTACAAGTGGGCCTACAAGCTCGGTCCGGCCGTCCCGGGCGAGCTGCTCGCCGACTGCTTCGACCTCGCCGCCGACGTCCGCGAGCTGGACATGCGGGCCTCGCCGTACGACCTCCGCGACGCCGGCTACACCCCGGTCGCCATCGAGACGCCCGACGGCAGGACCGAGTACGCCGCCGCCCAGCGCGGCTTCGCCGCTCGCGGGGCGGAGCTGCGCCGCCGGCTGCTGGACGTCTGCGCGTCGCTGACCCTGGCATGAGGAGTTCACCGCCCCGCCGTACGGTCAGGAGGTGACTTCCGACTCCGACGGCCGCTGGATCCACCTCGAGGGCACCGCGAACACCCGCGACCTGGGTGGCCTGCCCACCACCGACGGCGGCCGCACGCAGCCGAACCGGATCCTGCGCAGCGACAACCTGCAGAGCCTCAGCGACTCCGACGTGCAGCTCCTGGTCGAGAAGATCGGGCTGCGCGAGGTCATCGACCTGCGCACCAGCGCCGAGGTGCTGCTGGAGGGCCGGGGGCCGCTGCGGGAGCGCCCCGAGGTGGTCCACCGCCACTTCACGCTGCTGCCGGAGCGCGGCCAGTACACCGACGTGTTCGCCGCCGAGGAGCCCGAGGTCCAGGACCTGCCCTCCGGGTGGCTGGACTCGTTGCTGCCGCGCCACGTCGCCGAGCACGACGAGGGCGAGCCGCCGCCGGTGCGCAGCTACCTCGGCTACCTGACCCAGCGCGGCGACGCCGTCGTCGAGGCGCTGCGCGCCCTGGCGGAGCCGGGCGAGCGCGCGTCGGTGGTGCACTGCGCCGCCGGCAAGGACCGCACCGGGGTGGTCGTCGCGCTATCCCTGGCGGTCGCCGGCGTGCCGCACGAGGAGATCGCCATCGACTACGGCCTCAGCGGGGACGTCATCGACGCGATCGTCGCCCGGCTGGCCGCCACCCGGACCTACGGCGGCGACATGGAGCGTCGGGACACCGCCGCGCACGCCCCGCGCCGGGAGACGATGGACCGGGTCCTCGAGATCCTGGACGAGCGCTTCGGCGGGCCGATCGGCTGGCTGGAGACGCACGGCTTCGGCGCCGACGAGCAGGCCGCACTGCGGGCGCGCCTGCGGGACTGAGCGACCGGCCGGTCAGGCGGGTCGAGGGGAGCTCTGCCCCTGCTTGTGCCGGTACATCGCGGCGTCGGCCTGCCGCAGGAGCTCCTCGGCGTCGCTGCCCGGCTGGTGGACGGCGACGCCCACGCTCGTGCCGACCGTCACCTCCCGGCCCTCGAGCCGGAACGGCTCGTCGAAGCAGTCCACGACCCGGTCGGCCAGGCCGTGCGCGTCGGCCGCGTCGAGGAGGCCGGGCAGGATGATCGCGAACTCGTCGCCGCTGAGCCGGCCGACCGTGTCGCCGGGCCGGATCGCCGCCCCCAGACGCGCAGCGACCTGGCGGAGCAGCTCGTCACCGGCCGCGTGCCCGAGGACGTCGTTGACCTGCTTGAAGCGGTCGAGGTCGCAGAAGAGCACGCCCAGGTGGGCGCCCGGCCCGGCCGACGGCAGCTCGGCGAGCAGCCGTTCCAGGAAGAGCACCCGGTTCGGCAGTCCGGTCAGCGCGTCGTGGTGGGCCTGGTGCCGCACGGTCTCCAGCAGGCGGGCCCGCTGCAGGGCCGAGACGGCCTGGTCGCCGACGCCCTGGAGCCGGACGAGCACGTCGCCGGTGAGCTCCCCCGGGGCGGCCTCCGTCGTCCAGCTGGCCGTCGCGATGCCCAGGAAGATGCCGTCGGTGACCAGCGGGAGCGCGACGACGTCGGTGACGCCGATCTGCGCCAGCAGCGACCGCACCGCCGGGCTTCCCTCGCCGTCGCGGATGATGCGTGGCTCCCGGGTGCTGAGCAGCTCCAGCAGCTCGGGGCTCTCCTCCGGTCGCAGCGGGGTCTCGAAGAAGACCTCCTGCTTGGGCCTGCCCACGTCCGCCGAGGCACGGGCCTGCAGCTGGCCGGTGGAGGGGTCCCAGAGCATCACGGAGGCGCTGTCGCAGCCGACGACCCGCGGGAGCGCGTTCGCGACGACCTGGCAGATCGCGTCCACGGCGTCGGCGGCGGCCAGTTCGTGCGCGAGCGAGAGCAGGGCGCCGGCCCGCTCGGCCTCGAGACGAGCGCCGTCGAGCGCGAAGAGCAGCTCCAGAGCGGCGGCCGCGTGTCCGGCGTAGGCGGCCAGCATGGCCTGCTCGTCCGCCATGGAGCCGTCTCCGGAGGGGTAGACGGCAGCCAGCCGGCCGTGCCGGCGGCGCGCGGAGGCGACGTCGACGACGACGGCGCGGGGGCCGAGGTCCTCGTCGGCGAGCAGCCGGCGGGCCAGCTCCTGGGCCTCCTCGTAGGGGAGCCCGGCGCTGTGCACCAGGGGCGGGCCGCCGCCGGGGGCGGCGACGGCGAGCAGGTGGGCGGGGGCCAGGACCGCCTGACCGGCGCGGGCGACGATCTGGCGCAGGACGGTGTCCAGGTCGTCGCTGCCGGCGAGCTCGGTGGCCGTGGACTGCAACGTACGCAGCTGCCCGCGCAGCGCCGCGAGCTCGCGGTCGGTGTCCGTGCCGGAGTTGCGCCGCCGGCGCAGCCGGGACCGGCGCTCCCAGCTGACCTCGTAGATGCAGGTGCGGCCGTCGCCGGTGCGGCACTCCGCAGAGGTGACGACGCCGGCGGGCAGGCCGAACAGCTGCGGAACGGTGGTGGCCAGGCCCCGGGCGAAGTCGCAGTCCAGTGCGGAGTGCTCGTACCCCTCGTGCAGGTGGAGCGCGGTGCGCGCCGAGGTGGCGGTGGTCTCGAGGATCTCCATGGAGGAGACGGTGGTGAACTTGGCGACGGCACGCGGGAGGCGGCGGAAGACCTGCCGGGGTGAGCCGAGGGCCCGCAGCACCAGCTCCAGGGAGTGGGCCAGGCCGCTGCGCAGCGCGGCGGCGCCCACGTGGAACATGACATCGGGGTCACCGAGCACCTCGGTCGCGGCCGAGAACAGGCGCACCCGGGTGGCGTAGCTGAACCAGCGCGACTGGTCGGCGAGCTCCTCGGCGGTGTAGGAGACACCGGCCAGCTCCAGGAGCCGGGCGACCGCGTCGGGCTCGCCGTGCGTCGCGACGTAGGTCAGCAGGCCGGCCGTGGTGACACCGGAGGTCTCGCGCGGTTCCGCGCCGGCGGCCCGGACGGCGGTCACCGCGGGTCCTTCGCCGCGTCCGTGCACGTCAGAGGCACGACCGTGCTCCGACCGAGGGGTCGGGCCGGGTCGCTCCCCGTCCGCATGCACATCACGGGAGACGTTTCGGCACGAAGCGGTCCGACCATGAGCGGAACCACTCTTCCGGGTGGACGCCCCCGGACAGCATTCGACCCCGGCCTCCGTGAGGACCGGGGTCGCGCGGGTGGAGCGGCGCCGTCAGGGACGGCGCGGCCGCATCAGCGGCGGACGTACGAGGTGGCGCCGGCCATCGTCAGGAGCTCGTCACGCATCGCAGGGCTGCTGCTGCGCGCGAGAGCCGCATCGATCGCGCGGCGGGTACGGGCCGCCTGACGCCGCTGCCGCCAGGTGGACGTGACGCTGTTCATCGTTGGTGCCTCTTTCGTCGGTCATGGTGGGCCTGCACCTAGGACAGTGCCTGCGATGTCCCCATTATTCCGACGGATCGGAGGCAGAGGTCCAGCAACGCCGAGGATCTCTCATCCGGGCGGGTGAATCGGGTCACGATCGACGGACGACGACGGCGCCCGCCCTCCGAGGAGGACGGGCGCCGTCGTCGTGCGCGCGGGCGGTCAGCTGGGTCGCTGGACGTCCCCGCGCCAGGCACCGGTCTCGGTGCCGCGGCTCTCGATGAACTCCTTGAACCTCTTCGCGTCGGCCTTGACCTGGCGGTCGTCGAAGCCGAGCGCGGCGCCGGCCTTCTCGACCAGGCCCTCGGGCTCCCAGTCGATCTGGATCATCACGCGGGTCTTGGCGTCGTCCAGCCGGTGGAAGGTGACCACCCCGGCGTGCTTGGCCTCACCGGTGGTGCTGGTCCAGGCCACCCGCTCCTCGGGGTGCTGCTCGGTGATCTCGGCGTCGAACTCCCGCTTCACACCGTCGATGTTGGTGACCCAGTGCGTGTGCGTGTCATCGATCTGCGTGATCTTCTCGACCCCGCCCATGAACTGGGGGAAGGACTCGAACTGCGTCCACTGGTCGTAGACGGCCCGGATCGGGACGTCGACGTCGACGGATTCCTGCACGCTGGCCACGGTCTCGCTCCTCGTGTCGCTTGATCGGTCGTGTGCGACCTACCCCGCGGACGACGAGGTGACACGTCGAACGCGCCGGTCGAGCAGCAGTCCGGCGAGGAGGCGCAGCGCGGCGGTCGCGGTGACGACCAGGAGCAGCAACAGGACGATCCCCGAGCCGATGTCCGCGTCCGGGCGGTCGGACAGGGCCACCCCCAGGTGCACCCCGCCCATGCCCAGCCCGGTGATCAGCAGCACCACCCCGGTCCGCCGCCCCCGCGCGCCGGCCGACTGCGCCAGCAGCAGCCCGGCGGCGAGCAGCACGGCCGCGTAGCCCGCGAAGGCGAGCACCAGCGATCCGGCGCCGGCCTCGTCGTCCGCGTCGACCACGGCGCCGGCGGCCCAGGTCAGCACGGCGAAGGCGACCAGGGCGACGAGGGCGGGGAGACGGCGGTCCATGAGCGCCATCCTGCCGCCCACGGCCGCCGTCACAACGCGCCCGTCACAAGGCCCCCGTCAGAACGCCACCGTCAGAACGCCAGGGCCGCGCCGGGGTCGGCCAGCAGCGCGCCGACGTCCGCGAGGAACCGGGAGCCGAGCTCGCCGTCGACGATCCGGTGGTCGAAGGAGAGCGCCAGAGAGGTGACCTGCCGCGGCCGGACCTTCCCCTTGTGCACCCAGGGGCGTTCCCGGATCGCCCCGAACGCCAGGATCGCCGCCTCGCCGGGATTGAGGATGGGCGTGCCGGTGTCGACGCCGAACACACCCACGTTGGTGATCGTGATCGTGCCGCCGGTGAGGTCGGCCGGCGCGGTGCGCCCGGCGCGGGCGGTCTCGGTCAGGTCGGCGAGCGCACCGGCCAGCTCGGCCAGCGACAGCCGCCCGGCGTCCGCGATGTTCGGGACGACGAGGCCGCGCGGGGTGGCGGCGGCGATGCCCAGGTTCACCTGCCCGTGCACGACGATCTCCTGGGCCGCCTCGTCCCAGGAACTGTTGATCATCGGATGCCGGCCGGCCGCCAGGAGCACGGCCTTGGCCACGAAGAGCAGCGGGCTGATCTTCACGCCGGCGAGCTCGGGCCGCTCGGCCAGCCGCCTGCGCAGCTTCTCCATCCGCGTGACGTCGACGGTGAGGAACTCCGTGACGTGCGGCGCGGTGAACGCGCTGGCGACCATCGCGGCGGCCATGTGCCTCCGGACGCCCTTGATCGGGATCCGCTGCTCCTCCCCCTGGGCGGACATGGCCGTCTCCGCCCCCAGGGGCGTGCGGGCGGCGTCGACGTCGGCGCGGGTGATGACGCCGTTCGACCCGGTGCCGCGGACCGTCGCGAGGTCGACGCCCAGGTCCTTCGCGTACTTGCGCACGGGCGGCTTGGCCAGCGGCCGCGGTCCGCGCCGGCCGGGCGCGACGGCGAGGGACGGCGCGGCGTCCTCGCGGAGCGCAGCGGCCTCCGCCTGCCGGCCCACCTCCAGACCGCCGTGCCGCATGGGCTTGGAGCGGGCATCCGGCGCGGTGGCGAGCAGCGGCGCCCGGTCGGGGAGGTCGTCGGCGGTCCGGCGGGGTCGGCGACGGGCCTCGGTGTTCCGCGGGCCGTACCCGACGAGCACCGCCGTCCGGCCGTTGGCGGTGGTCTCGCCGATCAGCCCCGTGCCGGTGGGTTCCGGAGCCTCGACGCCCCCGTCGCCGGTGTCGACCGTGATGATCGGCGTCCCGACGTCGACGGTCGCGCCGGCCTCGACGAGCAGTTCGACCACCCGGCCGGCGTAGGGCGAGGGGAGCTCGACGGCGGCCTTCGCCGTCTCGACCTCGCACAGCGGCTGGTTGACCGTGACGGTGTCGCCCACGGCGACCAGCCACTGCAGGAGCTCGGCCTCGGTCAGGCCCTCCCCGACGTCGGGCATCGCGAACCGGCGGAGCGTCGCGTTCGCCATCTCAGAACTCCATCGCGCGGTCGACGGCGTCCAGCACCCGGTCGAGATCGGGGAGGTAGGCCTCCTCGAGCTTCGACGGCGGATAGGGCACGTCGTAGCCGCCCACCCGCAGCACCGGGGATTCCAGGGAGTGGAAGCAGGCCTCGGTCACCCGGGCGGCGATCTCCGCACCGAGCCCGAGGGTGACCGGCGCCTCGTGCACGACGACGCAGCGGCCGGTGCGCCGGACGGAGTCGACGACCGGGTCGAGGTCCAGCGGCGAGAGCGTGCGCAGGTCGACGACCTCCAGCGAACGGCCCTCCCCCGCGGCGACCTCGGCGGCCTGCAGCGCCGTCTTCACCATGGGGCCGTACGCGAGCACGGTGACGTCGTCGCCGCCGCGCACGATCCGGGCGCCGAACAGCGGCTCGGGGGTGCCGGAGGTGTCCACCGGCGCCTTGTCCCAGTACCGGCGCTTGGGCTCGAGGAAGACCACCGGGTCGGGGCAGGCGATCGCCTGCTGGATCCCCCAGTAGGCGTCGACGGGATTGCTGACCGCGACGACCTTGAGGCCGGGCGTGTGCGCGAAGTACGCCTCCGGGCTCTCGCTGTGGTGCTCCACGGCCCCGATGCCGCCGCCGAACGGGATGCGGATGACGATCGGCATGGGCATCGCGCCGCGCGAGCGGGCGTGCAGCTTGGCCACCTGGGTGACGATCTGGTTGTAGGCGGGGAAGACGAAGCCGTCGAACTGGATCTCGACGACCGGCCGGTAGCCGCGCATCGCCAGACCCACCGCGGTGCCGACGATGCCGGCCTCGGCCAGCGGGGTGTCGACGACGCGGTCCTCGCCGAAGTCCTTCTGCAGGCCGTCGGTGATCCGGAAGACCCCGCCCAGCCGGCCGATGTCCTCGCCCATGAGCACGACCTTCGGGTCGTCCTCCATCGCGCGGCGCAGCCCGTCGTTCAGCGCCTTGCCGATGGTGAGGGTCCGGGTCGCGGGGGCGTCCAGCAGCTCGGCGCTCACTCGGCACCGCCGTCGAAGCCCGCCTGGTACGCCTCGAACTGCGCCCGCTGGGCGGCCAGGTGCGGGGTCTGCTCGGCGTACACCGCGTCGAACATCGCCGTGGGCGGCGGATCGGGCATCTCGACCGTGCCGCTGCGGATGCGGACGGCCAGCTCGTCGGCCGCGGCGTCCACTCCCTCGAAGAACGCGGCGTCGGCCAGCCCGCTGCGGGACAGGTAGGCCTTGAGCCGGGCGATCGGGTCGCGCAGCTTCCACTCCTCCACCTCGTCGGCGAGCCGGTAGCGGGTGGGGTCGTCCGACGTCGTGTGCGCGCCCATCCGGTAGGTGAACGCCTCGATGAAGGTCGGGCCCTGCCCCTCGCGGGCGGCGCGCAGCGCGGCGCGGGTGACGGCCAGGACGGCGAGGACGTCGTTGCCGTCGACCCGGACGCCGGGGAACCCGAAGCCGGCCGCGCGGTGGTAGAGCGGCACCTTGGACTGCCGCTCGAGCGGCACGCTGATCGCGTACTGGTTGTTCTGGCAGAAGAAGACGACGGGGGCGGCGAAGCTGGCCGCGAAGACCATGGCCTCGTTGACCTCGCCCTGGCTGGTGGCGCCGTCGCCGAGGAAGGCGAGGACGGCGGACTCGGCGCCGTCGCGCTGGATCCCCATGGCGTAGCCCGTGGCGTGCAGGCACTGGGCGCCGATGACGATCGTGTACGGGCCGAAGCTGCGCTCGACCGGGTTCCAGCCACCGTTGTCCACGCCGCGGAACAGGCTCATGACGTGCAGCGGGTCGACCCCGCGGGCCCACGCGACCCCGTGCTCGCGGTAGGTCGGGAAGGCCATGTCGCCGTCCTCCAGCGCGCGGCCGGCGCCGAGCTGGGCGGCCTCCTGCCCGAGGAGGGAGGCCCAGATGCCGAGCTCGCCCTGCCGCTGCAGCGCCGTCGCCTCGGCGTCCCACCGGCGGACGAGCGCCATGTCGCGGTAGAAGCCGCGCAGCTCCTCGTCGGAGACCTCCAGCGGATACCCGGGGTGCTCCACCCGCTCGCCCTCGGGGGTCAGCAGCTGCACCAGGTCCGGCTGCTGCGGGAGGTGCGGCGCTCCGGCGCCGGGGAGGGGGCCGGCGAACTCGCCGGCCTCGCCGATGTCGATCTCGGTCTCGTTGCGCACAGCGGTCACCGCTCGCTCCTCGCCGTTCGCCGCACCGGCCGGGGTCACCGGCTCCGCGCGGAGGTGGACGTCTGCTCGGCGCCGGGGTGTGGCGCCGCTCACACATCCTGCCACGGGTCGGTGCGGCGGCCTACGAAGTCGCGGCCCTCAGCAGCCGATCGCCGCGGGTTCGCCGGGTCCCGTGTCGCCCGGACGGGTGGATCATCCCTCCGGGCGCCGGATCCGGACCGGCCCGCGGGCGGTGGCGACGTCGACGACCACCCCGCCCTGGGTGACCTCGACCTGCCCCGCGGCCGCCAGGCGTCCGGCCGCGGCGCGGGCTGCGGGCATGAGCTCGCGCCACTCCGCCGGATCCACCCGGCGGGCCGCCTCCGAGGGGCAGATCGTGGTGCCCGGGCGCCGCAGGTCGAGCAGCTCGCCGATCGCCTGCTCCAGCCGCGCGCCGCCGTCCACGGCTCGAGCCTGCGCGGCCGGCGGCCCGACCGCCACCCGCCGGGTACTGGCGCCCGCGCGCGGCGCAGGGCACGCTGCGCCCCGTGCGCCGTCCCGCCGTGGTCCTGCTGCTCGGTGCGCTGCTGGGCGCGGTCGGCATCTGGGTGGCCGCTCCCGCCCAGGCCTGCGACTGCTCCACGGGGACGACGGCGGAGAGCGCCGAGTGGGCCGACGCGGTGTTCACCGGCCGGCTGGTCGACAGCCGGAAGGGCCCGCCCGGGCGCTGGGGCAACGTCCCCACGGTCCTCGTGTTCGCCGTCGACACGGTGGTGAAAGGTGACGTGCTGGAGCGGCAGGAGATCGTCACGTCGTCGGACTCGGGGAGCTGCGGGGTGTTCCTGTCCGGGAGCGGCCCGTTCGCCGTCTTCGGCACCCGCGCCGATGACGTCAGCGGGCTGTTCACCCTCGAGCCCGACCAGTTCGCCATCAACCAGTGCGACGGCACCGGCGCCCTCACCCCGGCGCTCCAGGCGCAGCTGGACGCGCTCCCCGGGACGCTGCCCGGGACCGGCCCGGCCTCGGCGCCGACGGACGTGTCCGACGACCGCACCGGACCGGTGCTCGCCGGGGCCGTCGGGCTCGCCGCCCTGGGTGCGGCCGCGGTGCTCGTCCTGCGCCGGCGCCGGGTCCCGGTTCCGCGGACGGAGAACGCGATCGACGCCTCCGGGCCTCCGTGACACAGTCCGCGGATGCAGGAGATCACCAGCGAGGCCCAGCTCCGCGCCCTGCTCGGCGAGCCGGTGCCCGCCGCGCTGGCGAAGGAGCGGACGGCGCTGGCCGACGTCGACCGGGAGTGGCTGGCGGCCTCCCCGTTCTGCCTGATCGCGACCAGCGGTGCCGACGGCAGCTGCGACGTCTCCCCCAAGGGTGATCCGCCCGGGTTCGTGCTGGTCCTCGACGACCGGACGATCGCGATCCCCGAGCGGGCGGGCAACCGCCGGGCCGACGGCTACCGCAACATCCTGGCCAACCCGCACGTCGGGCTGATCCACCTGCTGCCCGGCCGGACCGACACGCTGCGGATCAACGGCCGCGCCCGCCTGGTGACCGATGCGGACCTGCTCGACCGGATGGTGGTGAAGGGGCACCGGCCGGTGCTGGCGGTGGTGGTCGAGATCGAGCAGGTCTTCTCCCACTGCGGCAAGGCGTTCCTGCGCTCGCAGCTCTGGGACGCCGGGAGCTGGGCGCCCGAGGCGGTCCCCTCGCGGGCACGGATCGCGCACGCGCTGGAGCGCAGGCACGAGCCGCTGGAGGAGCTGGAGCGCTACTACTCCCCCGAGACCTACGCCGCCGGCCTCTACCCGACCGCCTGACCGGTCAGGGGCGCCAGCCGGCCTCGTCGACGCCGCCGGGCACGGGCGCGGCGGGGTCGTAGGGCGTGCGGGTGAAGATGAAGGTGCCCAGGTCGAGGTGGTCCTCGGCGATGCGCAGCGTCTCCCCGGCGTAGTAGCCGTCCAAACCGACCCAGCGGCCGTCTCGCTGCTCGAACCGGCTCGCCCGCCCGCCGCGCCCGGGCAGCGGCCCCAGGTGCAGCCGCCCGCCGGCGACGGCACGCAGCACCACCGGCGAGACCCCCCAGAACCAGACGCCGAGCGCGGTCAACGGCACCGGGGACGGGGACGGGCTCCAGGGCTCGACGATCCGGGGCTCGGCGGCGCGCAGGTCGGACAGCAGCCCGAAGACGACCGGATCGACGCCGGCGGTCGCGTTGGCCAGCGACACCGCGCCGGTCCGCTCGTCGCGGTCGACGAAGACGCCGGCCAGGAAGCCGGGCATCGAGCCGCCATGGCCGACCAGCGTGCGCCCGTCCACGCGCATCACCTGCAGGCCCAGGCCGTAGGCCGACCAGCCCGGCGCCGAGGAGTCGACGCCCGCGGGCTCGGTCATCTCCTCGAGCGTCGCCGGGTCCAACACGTCGGCGGTGTCACCGAGCAGGAAGGCGGCGAACCGGCCGAGGTCGGCCAGGGTCGCCCACAGCTGGCCGGCGGCCGCCATGACCCCGGCGTGGTGCTCCGGCTCGGGCAGGACGACGTCGGCCCACGGGTGCACGGCCTGCCCCTGCGCGGCCGCCCCCGACGGGCGCGGCGTGGTCCGGGACATCCCCAGGGGGCTGAGCACCCCGGTGCGCACCGCGTCCTCCCACGAGCTGCCGCGCTGTCGCGCCACGAGCTCGCCGAGCAGGCCGAAGCCGAGGTTCGAGTAGTGGAACCGCCGCGCGGCGCCGAGGACGACGTGGTCGTCCGCCAGGCCGAGGTCGGCCAGCGACCCACCCGGCACGCGCTCCCACCAGCCGCCCGGGCTCTCGGCCGAGGCGCCGGCGAGGTGCGAGAGCACCTGCCCGACGGTGCGCTCGCCGAGCGGCGTGCCCGGCAGGTGCCGCTCGAGCGGGTCGTCGAGGGAGAGCCGGCCCTCGTCGCGCAGCCGCATCACCAGGACGGCGGTGACGGTCTTGCTGATCGAGCCGAGCCGGTACTGGACGTCGGCGTGCGGCTCGGGCACGTCGCCGCGGCCGGCCGACCAGGCGAGCCCGCCGTCCCGGACGACGCCGGCGACCAGGCTCGGTGCGCGCCCGTCCGCCTGTGCGCGGGCCACGCGGGCGAGCAGGGTGCGGGCGGTCGCGGGCAGCACGGGTTCGGGCATGACGGGGACCGTAGCGCCGCCGGGATCCCCGCAGGTCAGGTGGTGCGGACGGCGTCCTGCGCACCGAGCGCACCGGTGCGGGTGGCCCAGCGCTCGAACCAGATCGTCACCAGCGGCGGCACCGAGGCGGCCAGCGCGAGCAGCGTGGTGCCGGCCGACCAGCGCAGCACCCGGGCGGCGACCAGCGTGACCAGCACGTAGGCCACGAAGACGGCACCGTGGATCGGCCCGAAGATCTGCACGCCGACCTCGGAGGTCTCCAGGATCCACTTCACGAACATGCCGGCCAGCAGCCCGACCCAGGAGCAGGCCTCGGCGATGGCGACGACGCGGAACGCGGTGGCGACGGTGCGGGGGTTCATCGGGGCGGGTCCTCGGGGGTCGGGAGTCGATCGGGGATCGGCGGTCGAGAGCTCAACGGGTGGCTGCGGTCCGGCGTCCCCGCGTGCGGTGTGATCCTCCCGGCAGTGGCAGGGTCGCCGTCGTGCGGGGGCTGGCGCGGCGGGAGTTCTGCCCCGTGCTGCTGCGCCGGATGGCCGACGTCCGCCCCGACCTCGTCGCCGAGGCGCTGCCCCGGCTCGGCGCGACGCGCGCGGAGGCGCACGCCGCGCACACCCGCTGGCAGGCGGCCGTGGACGACCTGCGGGTCTGGGAGCACGTGCTGGACGACGTCGTCGTCCTGCCGGGGGCGCGCAGCGTCGACCCCGGCGGGGTGCGGACGACGTTCGTGTGGGGGCTCCTGCAGCGGGTGGATCAGGCCGCGATGCGGCGGGCCCCGGCGTAGCCGCCTACGGCGTCCACGGGCGCGACCTTGACGACGTCGCCCGAGGTGGGCGCGTGCACCATCTGACCGTTGCCGATGTAGATGCCCACGTGGCTGACCGGGCTGTAGAAGAACACCAGGTCGCCGGGCTGCAGGTCGCCGCGCGCGACGGACCGACCCATCTGCGACTGCATCCGGCTGGAGTGCGGCAGGTTGATGCCCGCGGCCTTGAAGGCGTACTGGGTCAGGCCGGAGCAGTCGAACGCCTTCGGGCCGCCGGCGGCCCAGACGTAGGGCTTGCCGCGCTGCGCCATGGCCGTGTCGATGGCGACCTGGGCGGCCTGGCCGTCGGCCACCACCGGTGCGGATGCGGCGGCCAGCGGCTCGGTGCGCTCGCCACGGCTGGCCCGCTCGGAGCCAGCACTCTCGGACCCGTGCGCAGCGCCCGAGGCGTGCGCGGTGGCTGCCGCAGCCGCCACGGCCCGCTGCTCCTCGGCGCTGAGCCGGTCGTGGATCGCCCGGTACTCGCCGATCTGCCGCTCGAGCTCGACCTTCTGGCCGGAGACGGCGTCGTACTGGCGCTGCGCCTCGGCGGCGGAGGCCTGCAGCTCCGCCTGGGCCCGCACGGCCACGGCGTTGGCGTCGGCCGCGACGGTGAGCAGCTCGTTCTGGTGCCCGGCGACCATCTGCAGCGTGGACATGCGGTTGACGAACTCGTCGGCGGACCCGCTGATCATCAGCGCCTGGAACGAGTTGAGCCCCGAACCGGTGTAGGCGCTACGGGCGACGCCGCGCACGCTCTGCTGCGCCTCGGCCAGCACGGCCGTGGCCCGCTCCACCTCGACCTGGGCGGCCTGGGCCGCGGCCTGCTGGGCGGCCAGGTTCTCCCGCGCCTCGTTGAACTCCTCGGCGAGCGCCTCGAGGTCGTGACCCCGGGCGGCGATCAGCTCGGCCGCCTCGGTGGCGGTCGCCGGGTTCGTGGGGGCCGCCGAGGCGGGCACCGTCGCGAGCAGGATGCCGGCGGCGCCGGCGAGGGCCACCAGGGCCCGGCGTGCGGTGCGGCCGCGGGGAGCAGACAGGGGGAACGCCATGAGCGGGCGGCTCTCCGATTCGTTCGGTGGTCCGACGGGCTGTCACCCAGTCGGTGACGGAAAGCCCCGGCGGGCACACAGACCGTAAGGCCGTTACCCACCTGTGACAACGGGCGAAATACAACTGTGTGGTTTGCCGAGCCGAGGTCCGGGTACTACGTCCCTCTGGCCTGCAGGAACGTGTGACGGACCCGTCCATCTTTTTCTCGGCTGTGACCACACGCACCACGGGCACCACGGGGCGCGGCCCGCACCGACGACGCCGTCGGCTGATCGGGCACCCTGGCACCCTCTACCGGTGCACTCCTGGATCCGGGCCCTCCTCGCAGGCGTGCGACGGCGGCTGCAGGGGCGTGACCTCGCTCTGATCGCCGCGGGTCTCACCTTCTACGCGGGCATCGCCGTGGTGCCGCTGCTCGTCCTGGCGTTCTCGCTCACCGCCCACCTCACCTCGGCCGACCGCGTGCGCGAGCTCGGCGACCGGCTGGCCGGTCTGCTGCCGCCCGAGCTGGGCGCGCCGGACGCGGTCGCCCGGCTGGTCGAGGCCGGCGTCGGCATGAGCGTGCTCCAGAGCCTGCTCGCCCTGCTGCCCATGTCGCTGTACGGCGAGGGGCTGCGCCGGGCACTGCTGCGCTTCAGCCGCCGCGAGGAGGGCATGACCGGCTGGCGCGGCCGGCTGACCGCACTGCCGCTCCTGCTGCTCGCCCCGTTCCTGCTCTACCCCCTGCTGCTCGCCGTCGACTACATGGCCGAGCTCGCCGAGACCGGGGGCGTGGGCCCGACCGTCGGCCGGATCGCCGTCGGCTTCTACGCCTGCCTCGCCGCGCTCACCCTCCCGCTGGCGTGGGGCTTCCGGGTCGTCGGCGGCGGCCAGGTGCACTGGCCGGCGCTCGTCTGCGGCGCGCTGTTCACGGCGGCCTGTCTGTCGGGCTTCCTGCAGGGGTTCGTGCTCTTCCTGTCCCTCCCCCTGGACCTCGGCGCACCGTTCGGCGGCCTCACCGTGGTGGGCGGGGTCGTCGCGGTCGGCTTCTGGCTGTGGCTGCTGCACCTGGTGGTGCTCGGCGGCTGGCTGCTCACCGGCTCCCTGGACGACGTGCTCGAACGCCGCCGCGGGACCGTCGCGGGCTGACCGGGCTCAGCCCACGGGAGCGGCGGCCAGCTGGACCGGCAGGTCGCCGCGGTGCAGCACGACGAGAGTGCTGACCGCCCGGGTGAGGACGACGTACAGCCGGTGCAGCCCCCGCGGTTCGGCGGCCACGATCGCCGCCGCGTCGGCCACGACGACGGCGTCGAACTCCAGCCCCTTGGCCAGGGTCGCGGGCACGACGGCGAGGCGCGCCGGCGGCTCGCCGTCGTCGACGAGGGCCGCGGCGGGGAGGCCGGCGGCGGTCAGCAGGGCGACGACGTCGGCGACGGCGTCGTCGGCGCAGACCACGCCGATCGATTCCGGTTCGTCCGCCAGCTCGGCCACCACGGCGGCCAGCGGGCCGGCCAGGTCGGTCACCGACCGCACCCGGAGCGATCCGGGCTCGCCGCGCACCGCGGTCGCCGCGGGCAGGCCGGGGGCGATGACCGGCAGCAGCCGGTTGGCGTAGTCGAGCACCTCGGCCGGCACGCGGTAGCCCCGCGTCAGCGGGCGCACGACGGTGTCGGGCCGGCCCAGCCCGGTGAGGGTCTGCTGCCAGTCGGCCGCCGACCACGGGCTGGTCGCCTGCGCGAGGTCGCCGAGCACGGTGAGCGACCCGGCCGCCAGCCGGCGGGCGACCGCCCGGCACTGCATCGGGGAGAGGTCCTGCGCCTCGTCGACGACGACGTGCCCGAAGCCCGCCGTCCGCTCGAGCAGGCCGGCGGCCTCGTCGACCAGCACCGCGTCGGCCTCGGTCCAGGGCGCCGTGCGGATCGACCGGGGCGGCACCGGCCAGGACAGCAGCGCCTGCTCGTCGTCGTCCAGGATCCCGCGGGCCGCGCGGGCGAGGAGGGCGGCGTCGGTGAACAGCGCGGCCACGAGCCCGGCGGCGTCGCGCGCTGGCCAGACCTCGTCGCAGAACGCCCGGACCTCGGCGCTGCGGGCCGCCTTGCGCGTCTCGGCGTCGGTCGGGCTGCCGCCGGCCTCCTCCTTCTGCCGGCGGGCGTCCGCGGCGAGGAGCATCGCCAGCCGCTCGCGCCCGGCGGCGTAGTGCAGCAGCTGCTGGTCGTCGGCGCCACGGGCGCGGCGGCGCAGGTCGTCGACGAAGCGCTTGAGCCGCTCCACGGGCACGCGGTAGCGGCGGCCGGCCAGCGGCACCAGCACGTCGTCGGCCGGCTTGCGGATCTCGCCCCACAGCGCCCGGCGCAGTACCTCGGCCATCCGGACGTCGCCCTTGAGGACGGCCGCCGCCGGGCCGTCGACGACGCGCACCGGCACCCGGCCGGTGAGGTCGGCGACCGTGGACTGGGCGACGTCGACCTCGCCGAGGGTCGGCAGCACCTGCTCGATGTAGCGCAGGAAGGCGCGGTTCGGCCCGACGACGAGGACGCCGGTGCGGGCCAGCTGACCGCCGTGCGTGTAGAGCAGGTAGGCGGCGCGGTGCAGCCCGACCGCGGTCTTGCCGGTGCCGGGGGCGCCCTGCACGCAGATCGACTCGGCCAGCGGGGCGCGCACGATGTCGTCCTGGTCGGGCTGGATGGTCGCCACGATGTCGCGCATCGGGCCGCTGCGGGGTCGCTCGATCTCGGCGCGGAGGAACTCCCCCGGGCCGTCGTCGCCGGTCCCGAGCCGCTCGTCCTCGTAACCGGTGAGCTCGCCGTCGGAGAAACCGAACCGGCGGCGGCGCGCGACGCCCTGGGGAGCGACGGCCGTGGCCTGGTAGAACGGCCGGCTCATCGGTGCGCGCCAGTCGATGACCACCGGGTCGCCGGCGTCGTCGCGGACGTGCCGGCGGCCGATGTGGAAGGTCTCGGGAGCCGGCCCCGTGCTGTCGGTGCGGCCGAAGAACGGCGGGACGCCGGGGTCGGCGGCCAGCAGGCGCAGCCGCTCGGCGCGGGCCGCGCCGAGCCGCTCGGACGCCCAGGCGTCCACGCCGGCGTCGGTCACGGCGGTGGTGGCCACGCGCATCTGCGCGAGGCACTCCTCGGCGCGCGCCAGGTGTGCGCGCTCGGCGGCGAGGACGGGGTCGGAGGGGGGATCGGTCTCGGTGGGGGCGACGGGAGACACGGTCGGAGGACGTTACGCCGGCGGCGGGGGCCGGTCGAGTGTCTTTGTGCCGTTCCTGTGCGCGCCGAGTGGGGGCCGAAGGCTCCCGCGCAGGCGTGACGGACTCGCTCCACGCCGCCGGTCATGGCTCCTGGCCGCGGTGTCGTCCGGAGGACGACAGTGTCATGGAACGACAGCGACGCGAGAGCCGCATTCAGCGGTTCCCGCGTCGTCATCGAGGTCCTCGCTCAGCGAGGAAGAATGGTTCAGCTGTGCGCGCGGAGGATCCGTCCGAGCTTGGCGATGAAGCGGACGCCGTCACCCTGGTAGGCGCCGGCCGGGGCACGGTCCGCCTGGAAGTAGGACGGGTCGGCGTAGAGCATCGGCGCGAAGCTCATCGGGATGTTGCCGAGCGTGCTGGGCTTGTGAGCGGTGTGCGGTCCCATGACTCTCTCCTGACAGATGTCGGTGGTCGTGATTCGCATCGGCCACGCTTGGTCATTCCTTTAGTAGTTAACGACCAATTTCGGGATTGCATCCCGTGCATTCCTGAGACGCTGCTCACGCCGCTCCGGAAAAGTGTCCCAAGCCACGCTCTCGGCGTGTCCTGGACCACTTTCTGCACCGTTGCGACCATTCCGGGTCGGATTCGGTCGTCAGGAACGGTCGGCCGGCTCCACGATCGTGACCTCGACGGCCCGGAACTGGCCGGGGGTCTCCAGGAGCACGGCCTTGGTGGGCTCCCCCACGTCGAGGGCGGGTTCGCGCCGCAGAGCCGCCAGGCCGGTCAGCCGGCGGTCGGCCAGCACCTCGTCGACCAGGCCCTTGTCGCCGCCGGTGAACAGGGCGACCACGTCGGCCAGGTGCGGCAGCAGCACCCGCGCGGCGGTGTCCGCCGCCGAGCTCACGACCGCGTCGGTCTGGTGCCCCCGCCGCCGGGCGAACCGCTGCTGCGACCAGCCGCCGGCCGCGGTCCGCCCCTGGACCTGGCGGGCGTCGACCTTGGACACCCTCAGCCGGGCCCCGTCGAAGACGCCGACCGCCCATCGGCCACGTCGCACGAGCAGGACGGCGGCGGTCCGGTCGGCCCGCGCGGCCGCCGTGAAGCCGGCGAGCGCCGGCTGCCCCGGCGTCCACCCGAACGGCGCCCGCAGGACGACCGTCGTGGTGTCCGCGCAGGTGAGCCGCAGCGTGCCGTCGTCGTCAGGCACCGCGTCGGCGAACGCCCCGTGCCGCTCGGCGACGCCGTCCAGCCACTTCCCGAGCCGTTCGGGGGCGACGCCGAGCCGGCGCCCTCCACCCGGAGCCGGGCGCGGCCGGGTCACCGGGAGCGCAGGTCGAGCAGCCGGTCGAGGACGTCGCCGGTGCGCAGGCCGTCGTGCTCGTACTCGTTGGTCACCCAGGTGCGCACGTTGCCCACGGCGGCGGCGGTCTCCAGCGACAGGTCGGCATCGACGAACATGTCGTCGAAGTAGACGGCGGCGTCGACCGGCACCTCGTTGGCGGCCAGCCGGACCGGGTCGTAGAGGGGCGTGTGCGCCGGGTGCTCGGCGAGCGCGTGCGCGGCGGCGGCGAAGGGCCGCAGCGAGGCGATCTCGTCGAACATCCAGGGGTAGATCATCTCGCCGGTGAACGGCAGCGGGCGCCGGCCGCCGTCGAACTCCGGGCCGCGCTCGGCCTCCGCGGCCCAGCCGGTCGCGCCGGCCCCCGAGCCGTAGATGCTCTCGTGGAGGGCGGCGTAGAGCGGGTTGTCCCAGAAGGCGGTGCGGCGGGCGACCTGGTCCAGGAACGTGTCGGCCAGCCCGGTGGGGGCGTCGTCGTCCAGCGCCTCCTCGGCCAGCCAGTGCAGCTCCTCCGCGCCGGCCTGCGTGCCCAGGACCTGGCCGACGGTCTGCAGCCGGCGCACGGAGAGCACGTCCCCGTCGGGCAGCCGCACCGGCGCGGCGGCGATCCGGTCGGCCACGTCGGCGAACCGTGCGACGTCGGCCGGATAGCGCTCGTAGAAGCGGCGCACCTTGCCCGCCACGCGCGGATAGGTGCGGCGGTAGACCTCGCCGGCGTCCGCGCGCAGCCCGGGCAGGCCGCCGGTGATCAGGCAGCGGTCGAGCGCCTCGGGCGCCACGGAGAGGTAGGTGAGGGTGAGGAAGCCGCCGTAGCTCTGGCCGAGGGTGGTCCAGCGGCGCCCGCCGTAGAGGGTGGCGCGGACGTGCTCGGCGTCGGCGACGATGGAGTCGGCCCGGAACGCGAGCAGGTGCGCCGCGGCCGCCTGCGCGTCGGGGAAGCGCCGCATCGTCGCGCCGGTGACCCGGGAGCTGCGGCCGGTGCCGCGCTGGTCGAGCAGCACCACGCGGTGGTCCTGCAGCGCCCGCGGGAGCCAGCCGCCACGCGTCGGTCGCGGCGACTTCCCGCCCGGGCCGCCCTGCAGGAAGAGCAGCAGCGGCAGGTCGGCGTCCCGCTTGTCCGGGTGCACCAGCTCGCGGACGAAGACCTCGATCGTCGCGCCGTCGTCGTCCCGCCGGTGCAGGGGGACGGGCACCGACCGGTCGTGGACCAGCGCCCCCGGGATCTCGTACCGCTCGTCCATCAGCGGGCCAGCGCCGGCGCCGAGGCGTGCTCGGCCGGCACGTGCAGCGACCGCTGGCTCAGCGCGACCACCACGGCGGCGGCCGCCGCCGCGAGCGTCGCCACCGCCAGGGCGGCGTTCGCGCCCGGCCCGTCGGCGATCTTGCCCGACACCGAGGCGCCGACGGCCACGCCCAGCGCGAGCGCGGTGCCGATCCAGGTGAAGGCCTCGGTCACGGCGGCGCGGGGCACGAGCAGCTCGGCCAGGGTGAACGCGCTGATCAGCGACGGCGAGACGGCGATCCCCGCGAGCACGACGAACGGGACCATCAGCCAGACGTCCCGGACGAGCAGCAGCGGAGCGCTGAGCAGGGTCAGCAGCACGAGCACCCCCGCGAGGCGGTGCCGCAGCGGCAGCCGCCAGTGCACCGCGCCCCATCCGATGCCGCTGACCATCGAGCCGACGGCGAGCCCGGCGATGAGCACCCCCGACATCGGTTTCTCCCCCGCCTCGTCGGCGAAAGCGAGCAGCGAGACCTGCAGGGTGCCGAGGATCGTCCCGACCGCGGCGGCGACGACGAACAGGACCCGCAGCCCGTCGCAGCGCATGGCCGAGACGCTGCTGCGGTGCTCGTGCGCCGTCGGCCGTGGCTCGGTCCGGCGCTGCGCCGCGAACAGCAGGCTGCCGACGGTGGCGAGCACGAAGGCGGTGACCAGGCCGGAGGTGGCGTGCCCGGTGGTGGACAGGATCGTGACCAGCACCGGCCCGAGCACGAAGACCATCTCGTCGACGACGGACTCCATCGCCATCGCGGTCGGCAGCCGGTGACTGCCCCGCAGCAGGTGGGTCCAGCGGACGCGGATCATCGAGGAGACCGGCGGGAGGCAGGCGCCGGCGAGCCCGGCGGTGGCGAAGACGGCGAGCAGCGGCCAGTCCTGGCGGACGGCGACGAGGAACGCGGTCCCGGCGGTGACGAAGACCGCCAGCACGGGCAGCAGCACCCGTCGCTGGCCGTGGGCGTCCGACAGCCGGCCGATGACCGGTCCGGACACCGCCGTCGTCACGGCGCCCACCGCGGCCACGGCACCGCCGAGGCCGTAGGAACCGGTCTCGGACGCCACGAGCAGCACGCAGCCCAGCCCCACCATCGACAGGGGCAGCCGGCCGATGAACGCCGCCAGCACCATGGGCAGGGCGTGCGGCGTGCGCAGGACCTGCAGGTAGGGATTCGCCACGTGGGGAAGAGCCTCCGTCGAACGGGTTGCGGCTCTTCCACGCTAACCGACCCCGAGCGGCGACACCGGACGAGCGGGACGGCGCGCGGGGAGGTCGATCCGGCCGCCGACGCCGTTGTCGGCGGTCGGATCCCCGGCACGCTATCGCGCGGATCACAGCCCGTGGTGCAGGCCCGGGACGCGCCTCCCCCGTCAGGGGCGGCCGTAGGCCGGGCCGGTGGCGGCGAGGAAGGTGTCCCAGTCGCCCGGCCCGGGCGCCCCCTCCACCACGGACCCGAACTTCTCCAGGTACCAGTGCCAGCCCAGGGCGAAGTCGGTGACGTCGGCATCGGCGCCGAACACCTGGACGAAGCGCAGCACGGTGCGGTCGCCCTCGGTGTCGAGGTCGAGGTCGACCCGCCAGGCGTCGGTGTCCTGCTGCACCCACTCGACGACCAGCCGCCGCGGCGGGTCGCACTCGACGATCCGCATCGGCTCGCCGACCGGTTCGTCCTCGTGCGTCATCGTGAAGGTGCCGGTGCCGCCCACGGCGCGCTCGCCCTCGTAGGCGCCGATCCAGCGGGCCAGCCGCTCGGGTTCGGTGAGCGCCGCCCAGACGTCGTCGACGGGGTCCGGCCAGGAGCGGCGGAACTCCAGGCGCTGCCGCCCGTCGTCCAGCCGCGTCACGACGCCCCGCCGCGACTCCACGCCCTCGGTCATCCGCGCCCCCTCGTTGCTGCGGTGAGCCTCGCTGCCGCAGCCCACGGGGACCAGAGGTTTCCGCCCGCGGAACGCCGGGGCATGCGCGGTGCATGACCGTCACCGATCCCGACACCCCGGATCCGCTCAACGACCCCCGCACCCTGCAGGCCGACCCCGGCGCGATGGGCCAGGGCGAGGACCTCGCCTCCGCCGCCGACGACCCGGTCGCGGCCGGCGAGGACGAGCTGCCCCCTGCCGACGACGACACCGGCTACACCGTCCCGTAGTCGGCCGCGTGGGCATGTGACGGATCGGTCCGATACGGGTACTCCACGGCCCCACCGTCGAGCACCCGAGGAGGACCCCATGGCCACCGGTGAGACCGGCTTCGAGGACGTCTTCTACGACCTCGTCTCCGTCCAGTACCACTCGCTCAAGGCCGGGCACGACTACGGCCAGTACGTCCGGGACGCCGAGAACGCGGGCCTGGACGACATCGCGAGCTTCTTCCGCGAGGTGATGGAGCAGGACTCCGCGCGGGCGAAGCGCTGCCACGAGTTCCTGGGGCGCCTGCAGGGCACCGACCAGGGCGGTCCCGCCACCAAGTAGCACGCGCTCTCCGCTCGGCCCGCACCGCCGAGCGGAGCCGGCCCCCGGGTCAGCGGACGAGCAGACGCATCAGGGACTCGACGAACGCCGCGGCCTGCTCCCGCCGAGGGAGCACCTCCGGGGTGCTCCGCATCATCGTCGACCAGCCGAGGTAGGCGGTGTAGGCCAGGACCGCACGGTGCCTGGACTCCTCCGCATCGATGCCCGCGGCCACCAGCTGCTCGGCCACGTAGTCGATGCGACGCCGCGTCACCCTGGCGAGGACCTCGTCCACCGCCGGATGACCGGGGTGGGCGGCCAGGCCGACGCTGCGGTCGGGCACATCCGCATGCGTCAGGAAGATCGCCGTGAGCAGCTCCCGCAGGCGGGAGCCGCCGTCGGCCAGCGGCCCGAGCATGGCGATGACCGCGTCGGTCTCCGCGTTCTCCCACCGCTCGAGGGCAGCCCGGATGAGGTCCTCGCGGTCGCGGAAGTGCCAGTAGAAGCTGCCCTTGGTGGTCCCGAGCGACCTCGCCAGCGGCTCGATGGCCAGGCCGGTCACGCCACGCTCCCCGAGCACCTCCAGTGCCGCACGGGTCCAGGCATCCCGGTGCTGGCCCGTCGCGACTTCGGGGTGCTCCTGCGCCTGGACGACCGGCACCTGGACTTCCGCGTCAGCCTGCGTCTCCTGCATTCCGGCGGGGCGGCGGAGTTCCTGCAGCTCACGACGACCGTGACCGTCCACGGCGCTCTCGGTCGGGCGTACTTCGCGCTCGTCCGCCCCTTCCACCGCCGGATCGTCCCCGCGATGCTGCGGTCCGCGGTGACGAAGGAACCGGGCACCATGGGCACGTGATCCACACCCCCCTCACCCGCCGGTTCGACCTCTCCACGCCGGTCATCGGCGCCCCGATGGCCGGCGTCTCGGGCGGCGCGCTGGCCGCGGCCGTCTCGCGTGCCGGCGGGCTCGGGATGATCGGCGTGAGCGGGCGGCACAGCGCCGAATTCGTGACAGCGGAGAGCGCCGTGGCCGGGCAGGACCAGCTGCCGTTCGGCGTCGGGCTGATGATCTGGACCCTGGCCGACCGGCCGGAGTTGTTCGACGCGACGGTCGCGGCGAGGCCCAGCCTGGTGTCGATGTCGTTCGGCGACCCGGCGCCCTGGGTCGGCCCGCTGCACGACGCCGGGATCGCGGTCGCGGCGCAGGTGAACACCGTCGCGGACGCGCACCGGGCGCTCGAGGCGGGCGTCGACGTCCTGGTCGCCCAGGGCACGGAGGCGGGCGGGCACACCGGTCAGCGCGCGCTGCTGCCGCTGCTGACCGAGGTCCTGGCGCTCACCGACCGGCCCGTCGTCGCGGCGGGCGGGATCGCCACGGGCCGCGCGATGGCCGGGATGCTGGTCGCCGGCGCGGCCGGGGTGTGGATCGGGACGGCGCTCCTGTCGTGCACCGAGGGGCTCAACGGCGCGCCGGCCCGTGCGCGGATCCGCGAGGCGACCGGTGACGAGACGGTGCTGACCCGCGCCTTCGACGTTGCGGAGGGCATCGCCTGGCCCGAGCGCTGGCCCGGCCGGGCGCTGACCAACGACTTCTCCCGCGCGTGGCACGGCCGGGAGGGCGAACTCGTGGGCGACGACGCCGCGCGCGGGCTCGTCGTCGAGGGCCGGCGCTCGGGGAACCCTGCGCACGCCCCGCTCTACGCCGGTGAGGCGGTCGGGATGGTCACGGCCGAACGGTCGGCGACCGACGTCGTCCGCGAGCTGGCCACCGACGCCGAACAGGCGCTGCGCTCGGGCTCAGCCCTGCTGGGTTAGACCGCGCAGGTCCCGTCCTCGCAGCCCTCGGCGGCCGGGACCGTGATCAGCGGGTTCGCATCCGCCCAGGCGCGCTCGAGCATCTGCAGCAGCTGGTCGGCGGGCTGGGCTCCGGCGGCGCCGAACTTCCGGTCGACGACGAAGAACGGGACGCCTCTCGCGCCCAGCTCCACGGCCGTCGCGCTGTCCTCGCTGACCGCCCAGCGGAAGCGCCGGTCGGTCAACGCCTCGCGGATCTCGGTCTCGTCCAGGCCCACCTCGACGCCGAACGGCACCAGCGACTCGACGTCGAAGACCGACCGGCCCTCCTCGAAGTAGGCGTGCAGCAGGCGCTCCTTGAGCTCGTTGCGCTTGCCGTGCTCGGCAGCCAGGTGCAGCAGCTCGTGGGCCAGCAGGGTGTTGCCGCTGACGCCGTCGGCCAGGTGGTACTCCAGCCCCTCGGCGGCGGCTGTCTCCTCGAGGCCGCGCATGTTCTCGCGCATCTGCTCGACGCTGGTGCCGTACTTGGCGGCCAGCGCGGGCAGCGTCGGGTGCGTCTCGCCCTCGGGGGCGGTCGGGTCGAGCTGGAACGAGCGCCAGACGACCTCGACCTGGTCGCGGTGCGGGAACCGCTCCAGGGCGGTCTCCAGCCGGCGCTTGCCGACGTAGCACCACGGACAGACGACGTCGGACCAGACCTCTACGCGCATGCCCGGCCCAACGTCGTCGCCGTGTGGGGGATTCCGGGTCAGCGCACGCCGACGAGGTCGACGACGAAGACCAGCGTCGCGCCGGGCTTGATGACGCCGCCGGCACCGCGCTCGCCGTAGGCCTTGTGCGCGGGGATGGTGAGCCGTCGGCGGCCCCCGACCTTCATGCCGGCCATGCCCTCGTCCCAGCCCTGGATGACCATGCCGACGCCGAGGCGGAACTCCAGCGGGTCGCCGCGGTCCCAGGAGGCGTCGAACTGCTCGCCGCCGTCGTGGGTGACACCGACGTAGTGGGCGCTGATGAGGTCGCCGGCCTTGGCCTCGGGACCGTCGCCGACGACGAGGTCCTCGATCACCAGGTCGTCGGGGGCGGGTCCGGTCGGCGGCTCGACCTCGGGACGGGTCAGTTCAGCCACGGTGCTCCCTCCTGCGCCAGGGCTCTCCCGGCGCCGCGACCCATCCAAGCAGCGCGCGGAGCAGGTCGCCCGGGCGGTCACTGCACCGCGGAGGGGTCCATCCACATGGTCTCCCAGACGTGACCGTCCGGGTCGGTGAAGCTGGTGCCGTACATGAAGCCGTGGTCCTGAGCCGGCTGCCACGGCTTGCCACCCGAGGCCAGCGCGCGAGCCAGCATGTCGTCGGCCTCCTCCCGCGAGTCGACGGACAGGGCGTTGAGCACCGTCGTCGCCTGAGCCGGGTCCCCCACGGCACCGCCGGGCACGAAGTCGGCGAAGCGGTCGCGGGTCAGGAGCATGACGACGATCTGCTCGCTGATGACGACCGACGCCGCGTTCTCGTCGCTGAACTGCTCGTTGAAGCCGAACCCGAGGCCGCCGTAGAACGCCTTGGCCCGGGCCAGGTCGGCGACGGGGAGGTTGACGAAGATCATGCGCACGGGAGTTCTCCTCGATCGGTCCGGGAGCACCCTTCGCGTGCCCCGCTCGGCTGTTCCGACCGGCGGGCACGGCAGAACTCATCGACCGGTGTCGGGAACCGCCGCTAGCGTCGCGCCATGATCGACCACCTGGGTCTGCAGTGCACCGATCCCGCGGCCGCCGCCGCGTTCTACGAGCGGGTCCTCGCCCCCTGCGGCGTCCGCGAGGCCATGCGCATCGACACCCCGCACGGTCCGGTGATCGGCCTGGCGGGGCCGGCCGGGGAGCCACAGCTCTGGACGTCGCCGCTGGAAGGGCCCGGCAACCGGCCGGTCCACCTCGCGCTGGCCGCGCCGTCGCGGGACGCCGTCGACGCGGTGTTCGCCGCCGTGCAGGAGGCCGGCGCGGAGGTCCTGCACGAGCCCCGGGAGTGGCCCGAGTACCACCCCGGCTACTACGGCGTCTTCTTCCGCGACCTCGACGGCAACAACGTCGAGGCCGTGCACCACGGGTTCCCGGCGCCCTGATGCGGGCAGACGGAGGCATGGATCCCGCAACCGCGCCGTCTCCGACGGGCGCCGAGTCCGCGCCGTGGTGGACCCGCGCCGTCGTCTACCAGGTCTACCCGCGCTCGTTCATGGACTCCGACGGCGACGGGATCGGCGACCTCGGCGGCATCCTGCAGCGGCTGGATCACCTCACCGACCTCGGCGTCGACGTCCTGTGGCTCTCGCCGGTCTACCCCTCGCCGCAGGCGGACAACGGCTACGACATCAGCGACTACACCGACATCGACCCGCTGTTCGGGTCGCTCGCCCAGCTCGACGAGCTGATCGCCGCGCTGCACGCGCGTGGGATGAAGCTGGTCATGGACCTGGTGGTCAACCACACCAGCGACGCGCACCCGTGGTTCCTGGAGAGCAAGTCGTCGAAGGACTCGCCGAAGCGGGACTGGTACTGGTGGCGGCCGCCGCGCGACGGGATGGCGGCCGGTGACCCGGGGGCGGAGCCGACGAACTGGCAGTCGTTCTTCTCCGGGCCGACGTGGACGCTCGACGAGGCCAGCGGCGAGTACTACCTGCACCTGTTCGACCGCCGGCAGCCCGACCTGAACTGGGAGAACCCGCAGGTCAGGCATGCGGTCTACGAGATGATGCGGTGGTGGCTCGACCGCGGGGTCGACGGCTTCCGCATGGACGTCATCAACATGATCAGCAAGGCTGTCGGCCCCGCCGGGGAGCTGCACGACGGCCCGCCGATCCCCGGCTCGGCACTGGGCAGCGGCTACGCCTCCTTCATCTGCGGGCCGCGGATCCACGAGTTCCTGCAGGAGATGCACCGCGAGGTCTTCGCCGGACGCTCGGAGGCGCTGCTGACCGTCGGCGAGATGCCCGGCGTGACCGTGGAGCAGGCGCGGCAGTTCACCGACCCGGCCCGCGCCGAGGTGGACATGGTGTTCCAGTTCGAGCACGTCGGCCTGGACCACGGGACGTCGAAGTGGGAGGTCCACCCGCTGCGGATGCGCGACCTCAAGGCCTCGTTCGGGCGCTGGCAGACGGGGCTGGCCGACGTGGGCTGGAACTCGCTCTACTGGGACAACCACGACCAGCCGCGGGCGGTCTCCCGGTTCGGGGACGACTCCCCGCAGTACCGCCGCGACTCGGCGACCTGCCTGGCCACGCTGCTGCACCTGCACCGCGGGACGCCGTACGTCTACCAGGGCCAGGAGCTCGGGATGGCGAACTACCCGTTCACCTCCCTCGAGGAGTTCGCCGACGTCGAGTCGCTCAACCACCACGTGCACGCGGTCTCGGCCGGGCACGATCCGGCCGAGGTGCTGGCCGCGCTGCGCACGAGCAGCCGGGACAACGCCCGCACGCCGGTCCAGTGGGACGCCTCCCCGAATGCCGGCTTCACCACCGGCCGGCCGTGGCTGGCGGTCAACCCCGACCACGTCGAGTGGAACGCGGCGGCGCAGCGGGAGGACCAGACGTCGGTGTTCGCCCACTACCGCCGGCTGATCGCACTGCGGCACGACGACCCGGTGGTGGCGCTCGGCGACTTCCACCTGCTGGTGCCGGAGCACGACGAGGTCTACGCCTTCACCCGCTCGCTGGCAGGCAGCGCGCTGCTCGTCGTCTGCAACGTCTCCCGGACGCCGCACGACCTGGCCGCGCTGCTGCCCGAGTCCGTCGGCGCGGAGCTGGTGCTGGGCAACCTGCCCGAGGACGACACCGCGCAACTGCGCCCGTGGGAGGCCCGCGTCCTGCGCCTGCCCACGTGATCACTGCGCGCTCAGCGTGGTCACGCCGCGGCGAGAGCCACGCTGAGCGCGCACTCGGCGCCGTAGCTCAGCCCAGCGGCGAGCGCGGCAGCAGGCGGTCGCTGATGATCCGCTTCTGGATCTCGCTGGTGCCCTCGAAGATCGTGGTCAGGCGGGCGTCGCGCCAGTGCCGCTCGACCTGCCGCTCGGTGGTGTAGCCGTTGCCGCCGTGCAACTGCATGGCCTGGTTGGTCACCCGCACCGACATCTCGGTCGCCTCGAGCTTCACCATCGAGGCCTCCTTGGCCACGGGCAGGCCGAGATCGATCAGGTGCGCGACCTGCCGGTAGAAGGCCCGGGCCTGCTCGATCTGGGCGGCCATCTCGGCGACGGCGAAGCGCAGCGCCTGGAAGTCACCGATCGGGTGGCCGAACTGCTCGCGCTCCTGCAGGTAGAGGATCGAGTCCTCCAGCGCGGCGCGGGCCAGGCCGACGGCGCGGGCCGCGGTGTGCACGCGGGCGGTGTTGAGGAACTTCTGCGCCTCGGCGAACCCGGCCTGCTTCGCCGCCTCGCCCTCCTCGCCGCTGTCCTCCCGGGCGGCCTTCGCCTCGTCGATGATGTTCTCGACCGGGATCCGTACGCCGTCGAAGGTGAGGTCCCAGGTCAGGAAGCCGTGGTAGCCGATCTTGTCGATCGGGTGCCCGGTGAGCCCCTCGGGGAACTCGCCCCGCTCCTTCTCCAGCAGCAGGTTGATCAGCCCCGCCGAGCGGGATTCCCCCTCCTCCGGCTCGCGCTCGCGCACCAGCACCTGGATGAAGTCGGCCGCCTCGGCGTTGCCGCACCAGCGCTTGCGGCCGGTCACCACCCACTCGTCGCCCTCGCGGACGGCGCGGGTCGAGACGCCGGCGAGGTCGGAGCCCGCGTCCGGCTCGGACAGCGCGATCGCGCCGATCCACTCGCCCCGGGCGCTGCTCCGCTGCAGCTCGTCGCGTCGGTCGGCGTCGGGCACCGCCGTCCCGAGGCCCTGGGAGCGGGCCAGGATGCTGGCCGTCGACATCCAGGCGCGGGCCAGCTCCTCGCTGACCATGCAGTACTCGAAGACGCCGAGCCCGAGGCCGCCCTGCTCGGCGGGCACGGTGATGCCGAAGTAGCCGAGCTCCGCCAGCCGGGCCAGCAGCGACGCCGGGATCAGGCCCTTCTGGGGGTCGAGCTCGTTCGCGACCGGCAGCACCTCGTCCATCGCGAACCGGCGCGCCTGCAGCTGGAGCTCCTCGCGCTCGGGCGTGTGCCACGGGGGCAGCAGCACCGGCGGCGGGGGCAGCAGGGTCTCGGTCTCTTCGGTGCTGGCGCTCGACGTCATCGTCGGTGTGCCCTCCTCGACGGCGGGATGATCACGTTCACCTTGGGGGCTGGACCTGCCCGCCGCACGCCGCGGTCATCCGCGCAGGTGACCAGCCTCACCGCCCGCCCTCCGGACTTTCGGTGCAGAAAGTCCGGTCAGGGGGTGGCGCGCCGCCGGGCGAGCTCGACGTAGTGCTGGACGGCGGCCGGGTCGTCGACGGTGCCCACGTTCACGGCCTTCGCCGGGTCGACGCCCTGGAACAGCCGCTTCAGCGGAACCTCCAGGCGCTTGCCGGTGCGCGTGTGCGGCACCGCCGGGACGGCGAGGATCTCGTCGGGCACGTGCCGCGGCGACGCCTGCTCCCGGATCACCTCGCGCAGGCGGCGGACCAGTTCGTCACCCAGCTCCACGCCGGGCGTGAGCTGCACGAACAGCGGCATCCAGTAGCCGCCGTCGGCCTGCTCCACCCCGAGGACGACGCAGTCCAGCACCTCCGGCACCGACTCGACGGCGGCGTAGATGTCGGCCGTCCCCATCCGCACGCCGCCGCGGTTGAGGGTGGAGTCCGAGCGGCCGGTGATGATGCAGGTGCCGCGCTCGGTGATCTCCATCCAGTCGCCGTGCCGCCACACCCCGGGCCACGGCTCGAAGTAGGCCGCCCGGTAGCGGGCGTCGCCGGGGTCGTTCCAGAACCGCAGCGGCATCGACGGCATGGGCTCGGTGATCACCAGCTCGCCGAGCTCGCCGGTCACCGGCTCCCCGTCGGGCGACCACGCGGCCGCGGCGACGCCGAGCATCGGGCGCTGCAGCTCCCCCGCCGTCACCGGCAGCAGCGGCGAGCTGCCGATGAAGCCGGTCGCGACGTCGGTGCCGCCCGACAGCGAGCCGAGCAGCACGTCGTCCTTCACGGCGTCATAGACCCAGTGGAAGGCGGCGGCGGGCAGCGGTGAGCCGGTCGAGCCGACCCCGCGCAGCGCGGAGAGGTCGTGGTCCCGCCCCGGCCGGAGCCCGGCCTTCTCGCACGCGGAGAGGTAGCCGGCGCTGGTGCCCAGGTAGGTCATCCCGGTGCGCGCGGCGAGGGCGAACTGCGCGTCCGGCGTCGGGTGGGCCGGCGCGCCGTCGTGCACCACGAGCGTGCAGCCCGACAGCAGCGTCGACGTGGCGATGTTCCACATGATCCAGGCGGTCGAGGCGTACCAGAAGAAGCGGTCGCCGACGCCGACGTCCATGTGCAGCTCGGCGGACTTGCGCTGCTCCAGCACCACCCCGCCGTGGCCGTGCACGATGCCCTTGGGCAGGCCGGTGGTCCCCGACGAGTAGACGATCCACAAGGGGGCGTCGAAGGCCGTCGGCTCGAACCGGGGCTCCTGCGCATCGGCGACGGCGTCCGCCCAGGCCAGCGCGCCGTCCGGCAGTTCCGCCGGGAAGAGCCGGGGCACCGAGATCGTCGTCCGGACCGTCGGGAGCGCCTCCCGCAGCGAGGAGACGACGTCGCGCCGGTCGAACTCCCGCCCGTTGAAGCGGTAGCCGTCGACGGCGACCAGCACGGTGGGCTCGATCTGGGCGAACCGGTCCAGGACGGCGCGGGTGCCGAAGTCCGGCGCGCACGCCGACCACACCGCCCCGACCGTGGCCGCGCCGAGGAACGCGACGACCGCCTCGGGCACGTTCGGCAGGTACCCGGCCACCCGGTCGCCGGGGCCGACGCCGAGCCGCCGCAGCGTGGCCGCGAACGCGCCGACCTGCCCGCGCAGCTCCGCCCACGAGATCTCGACCGGCTCGGCGTCCTCGGCGGTGGCGATGATCGCCGGGTGGTCGGCCGTCACCTGCCGGAAGACCTGCTCGGCGTAGTTGACGCCTCCGCCGGGGAACCAGACCGCGCCCGGCATCTCCCGCCGGGGCAGCACGTCGGCGTCCGGGACGTCGAGAACCCCCGTCCAGCGGGCCAGGTCGCCCCAGAACTGGTCCAGGTGCTCGACCGACCAGCGCCACAGCGGGTCGTAGTCGGCCGGCTCGCCGAAGGAGCGCCCCCGGCGCTGCGCCACCCAGCCGGCGAACGCCGCGATCCGGGTGCCGCGGATGGTCTCGGGAGTCGGCTGCCACAGGACGTCGCTCACGCCCGAACCCTGCCATCCTGACCCCCGCGTGCCCACCGGAGACAGGAGCCACCGTGCCCGACGACGAACGGAACGTCCTCGGCGGCCCGTTGCAGCCCTGCGGCACCGAGCCGCTCACCGGCTTCTTCCGCGACGGCTGCTGCAGCACCGGCCCCGAGGACCTCGGCTCGCACACCGTCTGCGCCGTCGTCTCCGCCGAGTTCCTGGAGATGCAGCGGGAGCTGGGCAACGACCTCTCCACCCCGCGACCCGAGTACGGCTTCCCCGGCCTGCGCCCCGGTGACCGCTGGTGCGTCGTCGCCGTCCGCTGGCTGCAGGCCTACGAGGCCGGCGCCGCCGCGGGCGTCGTCCTGGCCGCCACGAACGAGCGCGCGCTGGAGATCGTGCCGATCGAGGCGCTGCGCCAGCACGCCGTCGACGTCCCGGACGACCTCAGCGCGCTGGAATGAACAGGGCCGCGACGGTGCTGCGGCGGTCATGAGCGACCTCCTCGACGTGCCGGTGACCACCCTCCAGGGCCAGACGACGACGCTGCGGGAGCTGACCGGCGGCGGGCCGGCGCTCGTGGTGAACGTGGCCAGCAAGTGCGGCCTGACCCCGCAGTACACCGCGCTGGAGGCGCTGCACGAGGAGTTCTCCCCCCGCGGCTTCACCGTCGTCGGCGTGCCGTGCAACCAGTTCATGGGCCAGGAGCCGGGCACGGCCGAGGAGATCGCCGAGTTCTGCTCGGCCACCTACGGCGTCACCTTCCCGATGACGGAGAAGGTGGAGGTCAACGGCGAGAACGCGCACCCGCTGTTCCAGCAGCTCACCGCGGTGCCCGACGCCGACGGGAAGGCCGGCGACGTGTCGTGGAACTTCGAGAAGTGGGTCGTCTCGGGCCAGGGCGACGTCGTCGCCCGCTTCCGCCCGATGACCACCCCCGACGCCCCGGAGGTCCGGGCGGCCATCGTCACGGCCCTGGGCTGACCGGCGACCGCGCGGCGAGGGCGGTCGGCAGCCCCTAGGTTCGGGGCATGGCCGACCTCCGCTTCTGGTTCGATCCGGTCTGCCCGTTCGCCTGGATGACCAGCAAGTGGGTCCGCCAGGTGAGCGCCCAGCGGCGGTACGACGTCGAGTGGCGGTTCATCTCGCTGCGGCTGCTCAACGCGCACGTCGACTACGCCACCCACTTCCCGCCGGAGTACGAGGCCGGGCACACCTCCGGTCTGCGCCTGCTGCGCGTCGCGGCTCCGCGCCCGCGCGGAGCACGGCCCCGAGGCGGTCGACCGGCTGTACGCCGCGCTGGGCGCGCACGTGTTCGAGGTGCCCGCCGGCCGGGGTGACGCGGCGCGACGGGGCACCCGCGAGTTCCTCGACCCGGTGCTGGCCGAGGTCGGGCTCCCGGCAGGACTGGCGGCGGCCCTGGACGACGGCTCCTGGGACGAGCAGATCCAGGGCGAGACGGACGAGGCGCTCGCCCTGACCGGCAAGGACGTCGGGACGCCGATCCTGCACTTCCGCCCGCCCGAGGGCGTGGCGTTCTTCGGCCCCGTGATCAGCCGGCTGCCCGCCGACGAGGACGCCGTCGCGCTGTGGGACCACGTCGTGGCGCTCGCGTCGTTCCCGGGCTTCGCCGAGCTCAAGCGCAGCCTGCGCGAGCGGCCGCAGCTGCCCTCGTTCGGCGTGCGGACGGACGAGGCGGGACGGCAGGAGGACTGGCACGGCGGCAGCCGCCGGCAGAAGCGGTAGCGCTCCGCTCTCCCGGCACGGGCTTCCCCGACCGGCGCAGCTAAGGTAAGCCTCAGCTACACCGTCGCCGTCGCCAGGAGCTGCTCGTGACCACCACGGCCGACGCTCCCGTGCGGAGCGGCGCGCGCTCCCGCGGGAGCGGAGTCCGATCCCGTCGGCTGCTGTTCCTGCTGGCGCTGGTCGGGCTCGTGGCCGCCGCGGCGCTGGCCAGCATCGCCGTCGGCACCCGGTCGCTGGCGCCCGGCGAGGTCTGGCGCGCGCTGTTCGACGACGATCCGACCAGCGAGGCCGCGGTCATCGTCCAGCAGCTGCGGGTGCCGCGGACGGTGCTGGGCCTGATGGTCGGCGCCGCGCTGGGCATGTCCGGCGCCCTGATGCAGGGCCACACCCGCAACCCGCTCGGCGATCCCGGGCTGCTCGGCGTCACCGCCGGCGCCTCGCTGGCCGTCGTCCTCGCGATCGCCTACCTGGGCGTCACCTCGGCGTCGGCCTACGTCTGGTTCGCCTTCGCCGGCGCCCTGGCCGGCACCGTCCTCGTCTACGCGATCGGCTCGGCCGGCCGCGTCGGGGCGACGCCGATCACCCTGGCGCTGGCCGGCGCCGCGCTGTCGGCCCTGCTGTACGCACTGGTCCGCGCGGTCGTCGTCAGCGACACCCAGACCCTGGACTCCTTCCGGTTCTGGCAGGTCGGCGCCCTGGCCGGCCGCGGCTCGGAGATCGCCTGGCAGGTGGGGCCGTTCATCGCCCTCGGCGCCGTGCTGGCGCTGGCCAACGCGCCGGCGCTGAACCTCCTGGGCCTGGGCGAGGACGTCGCCCGCGGGCTGGGGCAGCGCATCTGGGCGGCCCGCGCCGTCGGCCTGGCCGCCATCACCCTGCTGTGCGGCGCGGCGACGGCGGCCTGCGGGCCGATCGCCTTCGTCGGGCTGGTCGTGCCGCACGTGGTGCGCGCGCTCACCGGACCCGACCACCGCTGGCTGGTCCCCTGCTCGGCACTGCTGGGCGCGGCGCTGCTGCTGGTCGCCGACGTCCTCGGTCGGGTGCTCGCCCGTCCCGGCGAGCTCCAGGTGGGCATCGTGCTCGCGCTGGTCGGCGCGCCGTTCTTCATCGCACTCGTGCGCCGCCGCCGGACGATGGCGTTGTGAGCGAGCTTGCGAGCTCAACTATGAGCACAGCACGCGCCACGCTGGAGCGCCCGGTCAGCGGCCAGGGCGGCCGCACGACGATCCGCATCGGGCCCGCGTCGGCGGTGCTGCGCTGGCGCCAGGTCGTCGTCCCGCTGGCCGCGCTGGCCGTCCTGGTCCTGGTCTCGGCGCTGAGCATCGGCCGGGGCGACTACCCGATCGGCGTCCCCGACGTGCTGCGCACGCTCGCGGGGCTGGGCGAGGGGCCGCAGAACTTCATCGTGCTCCAGCTGCGGGCGCCCCGTGTGGTCGTCGGGCTGCTCGTCGGGCTCGCCCTCGGCGTGGCCGGCGCGCTGTTCCAGACCTTCGCGCGCAATCCCCTGGCCTCCCCCGACACCCTCGGCATCACCGTGGGCGCCTCGGTGGGTGCGGTCGCGGCGCTCGTGCTCACCGGCGGCAGCTCGGTCGGCGCGCTGCTCGGCGGGTTCGGCGTCCAGCTCGCTGCGCTGTCCGGCGCCCTGGTCACCGGGCTGCTGCTGTTCCTGCTGGCCTGGCGCGACGGGGTCGACGGCTACCGGCTGGTGCTCGTCGGCATCGCCCTGTGGGCGGTGGGCGGCGCCCTGGTCGACTGGCTGCTCACCAACGCCCAGATCTACGACGCCGCCGCGGCCTACGTCTGGATCACCGGCTCGCTCAACGCCCGCACCTGGGACCAGGCGTTCCCGCTGGCCATCGCCCTGGCGGTCCTCCTTCCCCTGGCTCTGGCCACCGGCCGGGCGCTGGGCGTGCTGCAGTTCGGCGACGACACCGCCCGCGGGCTGGGGCTCAGGCTGCCGACGGCCCAGGCCGCGGTGGTACTGCTCGCCGTCGCCCTGACGGCGGTGGCGGTCAGCGCCGCCGGGCCGATCACCTTCGTGGCGCTCGTCGTCCCCCAGGTGGCGGTGCGCCTGGCCGGTGGCTCCCGGCCACCGCTGCTGGCCTCGGGCCTGCTCGGCGCCGTCCTCGTGGTGAGCGCGGACCTCGTCACCCGCACCGCGCTCCCCGAGGCGCTGCCGGTCGGCATCCTCACCGCCGTGATCGGCGCGCCCTACCTGCTCTGGCTCCTGGTCCGCGGAAGGCGGCGATCCACCCTATGACGGCCCACACCGTGACCGACGTGCCGCAGGAGGCCTCGAGCACCCCCGGGAACGGCCGGGTGCGGCTGGCCGCCGAGCGCGTCCGGCTGGCCTACGACGACACCGTGGTCGTCCACGACCTGGACCTCGAGCTCACCGAGGGCTCCTTCACCGCGATCGTCGGACCGAACGGCTGCGGCAAGTCCACCCTGCTGCGCGCGCTGGGCCGCCTGCTCCGCCCGACCGGCGGCCAGGTGCTGCTCGACGGCCGCGCGATCTCCCGCACCCCGACCCGCGAGGTGGCCACGGTGCTCGGCCTGCTCCCCCAGTCGCCGATCGCGCCGGAGGGACTGACCGTGGCCGACCTGGTTGCGCGTGGCCGGCACCCGCACCAGAGCTGGGTCCGGCAGTGGTCCCGCGACGACGAGGCCGTGGTCGCCGAGGCGCTGGAGTGGACGGACATGTCCGAGCTCGCCGGCCGTCCGGTCGACGAGCTGTCGGGCGGGCAGCGCCAGCGGGCCTGGATCTCGATGGCGCTCGCCCAGGGCACCGACCTGCTGCTGCTCGACGAGCCCACGACCTACCTCGACCTCGCCCACCAGATCGACGTGCTGGAGCTGGTCGGGCGGCTGCACGCCGAACGGCGGCGGACCGTCGCCGTCGTGCTGCACGACCTGAACCTCGCCGCCCGCTACGCGCAGCGGCTGGTCGCGATGAAGGACGGCGTCCTCGTCGCCTCCGGGACGCCGGCGGAGGTGCTCACCGAGCAGCTGCTCGCCGACGTGTTCGACCTCGAGGCGCGGATCGTGCCCGACCCGGTCACCGGGACGCCGATGGTGGTGCCGGTCCGCCGGCTGCGCTGACGCCGGCGCCTCAGGCGGCGGCGAGCACCTCGTCCAGGTGCTCCAGCGGATCGCCGCCCACCCCGGCGCGGACGTCGTCCAGCCACACCCGGAATCCGGCCACTCCTCGCCCGACCAGCAGCCGGGTCCGCCAGTCGGCAACGCCCCCGCGGCGGCCGACCAGCCGCTCGGTGAGCTCCCGCTCCCGGTCGGCCAGCCGGGTGGTCGGTGAGCCCGCGCGCTCCCGCGCCACCTCGGCCAGGACCTGCAGGTGGCCGACCAGCCGGTCCCCCTCGGCGACGACGTAGGCCCCCAGCCGGCGCAGCGCCCAGCGCAGCACCTCGGCGTCGTCCAGACCCTCCGGGGCGGCGGCGAGGTCGGCCGCGACGCGGTCGGCCATGACGCGACTGGGCTCGGCGAGGACGTCGTCCTTGGTCGGGAAGTAGCGGAAGAACGTGCGCGGCGCGATGTCCGCGGCCGTGCAGATGTCGGCGACGGTGACGCCGTCGAAGCCCCGCTGGGCGAACAACCGCGTCGCGGCGTCGACCGTCTGGGCGCGGCTGGCCGCCCGCTTGCGCTCGCGCAGCCCCTCCATGCGTGACTTCCTCCCGGGTCCTCCGGTTCGACGCGTGGACGAGCTTCCAGGTTCCGGCGCGGACCCCCGTGGCTCACGTACTAAGGGCAGGCTAACCTTCCCAGCGCATGGGGATGATCATCCATCCCCTGACCCGAGGGAGAACACGCGTGCACCGCACATCCCGCCGCCTGCTCGGTGGCCTGCTGACGCTCACCGCCGTCGGCCTCAGCGCCTGCTCCAGCGACGACGGTGGCGAGAACGCCGCCGCCTCCGGGAAGGGCTGGTCTTTCACCGACGACCTGGGCACCACCGTCGAGCTCGACGAGGCGCCCGACCGCGTCGCCGGCATCAACGACGTCATGTCCTCGCTCTGGAACTACGGCGTCGAGCCGGTGGCCACCTTCGGCCAGACCTCCACCGCCGACGACGTCGCCTTCGAGGGCCGGGACCTCTCCGACGTCGAGATCCTCGGCGAGAGCTACGGCGACATCGACCTCGAGCAGCTGGCCGCAGCCAGGCCCGACGTCATCGTCACCACGGTCTACCCGACCGACTCCGAGGGCACCCTGGACGAGAGCCAGCCCCTCTACGGCTTCGAGTCGATCGAGCAGCAGGAGCAGATCGCGACGATCGCCCCGATCATCGCCATCGCCTGGCGCGGCTCGGCCGCCGACGTCATCGAGCGCACCGCCGAGCTGGCCGAGGCCCTGGGCGCGGATCTGGACAGCGACGAGGTCACCGCGGCGCGCGAGGACTTCGAGGCCGCCGGCGAGGCGCTCACCGCGGCCGCGGCGAGCGGGCTCACCGTGCTGCCCGTCGCCGCCTACGCCGACGAGGGCTTCTACATGGCCAAGGCCCCCGACGAGCCCTCGCTGCGGATGTACAGCGAGCTCGGCGTCCGGTTCGTCGACCCGGGCGGCGAGGACTACTACTGGCAGACCGCCGGCTGGGAGGACGTGCCGCAGTACCCGAGCGACCTGATCCTCTACTCCCTGCGCGGCGCGCTGCCGCCGGAGGAGATGGCCGAGCAGCCGACCTACGCCCTGCTGCCCGCAGCACGGGCCGACCAGGTGCACCCGTGGAAGTACATCGGGATGGACTACGCCGCCCAGGCCGCCTACATGTCCGAACTGGCCGGCTGGCTGACCGCGGCGCGCGACGTCACGCCCTGACCTCCGCCGCGGGTCAGGTCCGGCGCTCGCCGGGCACGGGCGACCCGACCTCGGCCGTGCCCGCCGCGCCGTTCGACCGCTCGCGCTCCACCGCCCGGACCGGGCTCCCCGCGTCGGGCCCCCCGTCCCCGGCGGGGTCAGGGGCCGCCTTCACCGACAGGACGAAGTCGTCGCCGTGGTGCCGGATGCCGTGCACGACCGCCTGCTCCACCGCCTCGACCGCCACGGTCCTGCGCAGCACCATCGGGTCCGACCGCAGGTCCTTGGCCAGCGACACCGCCAGCCCGACCATCACCAGCGCGAAGGGCAGCGCCGCGATGATCGTCAGGTTCTGCAGCCCCGTGAGGGCCTCGTCCCCCCCGACCAGCAGCATGATCGCCGCGACGGCACCCATGACCACGCCCCAGAAGATGACCGTCCGCCGGGTGGGCTCGAGCGCGCCGCGCTCCGACAGCGAGCCCATGACGATCGACGCGGCGTCGGCGCCCGAGACGAAGAAGATCGCCACCAGCAGCATGACCAGCACCGTCATCACGGTGGCCAGGGGATAGGTGTTCAGGACGCCGAACAGCTGTCCCTCCGACGTCGACTGCCCGGCGACGTCGGCGCCGTCCCGCTGGGCCGCGATACCGGCGCCGCCGAAGACCGCGAACCAGACCAGGCTGACCACGCTGGGTACCAGCAGCACACCGGTGACGAACTGGCGGATCGTCCGGCCGCGGCTGATCCGGGCGAGGAACAGGCCGACGAACGGCGTCCAGCTGATCCACCAGGCCCAGTAGAAGACCGTCCAGCCGCGCAGCCACTCGGCCATCGGGTCACCGCCGCTGGCCTCGGTGCGCCCGGCCATCTCGGCCAGGTCGGAGAAGTAGGCCCCGATCGCGCCCGGCACCAGGTTGAGGATCAGCACCGTCGGGCCGACGACGAAGACGAAGGCGGCCAGCACGGCCGCGAGCACCATGTTGACGTTGGACAGCCACTGGATGCCCTTGGCCACGCCGGAGACCGCCGAGGCGACGAACGCGCAGGTCAGCACCGCGATGATGGCGACCAGCAGGCCGTTGCCGACGTCGCCGGCCCAGCCGAGGATCTCCACGCCGCTGCCGATCTGCAACGCACCGAGCCCCAGCGAGGCGGCCGACCCGAACAGCGTCGCGAAGATCGCCAGGACGTCGATGAGCTTGCCCGCCGGGCCCTCGGTGCGGCGGCGGCCGAACAGCGGGGCGAACGCGGCGCTGATGAGCTGCGGCCGGCCGCGGCGGAAGGTGCCGTAGGCGATCGCCAGCCCGACCACCGCGTAGATGGCCCAGGGGTGCAGCGTCCAGTGGAAGAGCGTGGTGGCCATCGCCGTCGAGATCGCCTCGGGGGTCTCGGCGTCGACGGTCCGGGGCGGGGGCGAGACGTAGTGCGTGAGCGGCTCGCTGACGCCGAAGAACATCAGCCCGATGCCCATGCCGGCGCTGAACATCATCGCGATCCAGGAGACCGTCCGGAACTCCGGTGCCTCGTCGTCGCCGCCGAGCGGGATCCGGCCGTACCGGCTGGCCGCCAGCCACAGGACAAAGAGGACGAACCCGGACGCGAGCGTGACGAACAGCCAGCCGAGGTTCTCTTCCACCCACGTCAGGGCCGAGCCGCTGGCCGAGCCCAGGCCCGACGGCGACAGGAACCCCCAGGCCACGAAGGCGAGGGCGACCGCGGCGGCGACGCCGAAGACGACGGTGTCGAGCCGGCCCTCGCGGTCGGCTGCGGCCCGGGGGGGCTCGGCGAGTGCCGGGTGCACGGCCGAGGCCCCGCCGCGGGGCTCCGGGTGGCCGTTCGATCCCCGCGCGGGCGGGGTCGAGGTGTCGTTCTGGGGCGCGATCGGGGTGTCGTTCTGGGTCACAAGTGTGTCGGCGCCGCGGGCGGCGCCCCTCCGTTCGGTTCGTCGACGGGTCCCACCGGCACTGGTCGGGCGTCGGCGTCAACGGTCCGCAGAAGCCGGCCCCGGCGCAAACCGGCAGCTCCCGGAGGCGCGGACGCTCCCCCGACCGGGTGGTCCCGGCGATGTCGGGGCCCGCACGGGAGACTGACGGCATGGAGCTGCCCAGCGCCCTGTACGTCCCCACCGCCGACGGCTTCACGGCCACCGCCCTGACCATCGGGCCCTGGGACCCGGGTCTCCAGCACGCGGGCCCGCCGGCTGCGCTGCTGGCGCGGGCGGCGGAGCGGGCGAGCGGGATCGCCGGCGGCCAGACGGTGCGGCTGACCTACGACATCTTCGGGCCGGTGCCGGTGGGCCCGGTGCGGATCACCACCTCCGTCGTCCGGCCCGGCCGCCGCGTGGAACTCGTCGAGGCCGTGCTGGACGCGGGTGACGGCCGCCCGCTGATGCGGCTGTCGGCCTGGCGGATGCGCACCCGCACCGAGGGGCTCCCGGCCGCCGTGGCGGGCTCGGCCCCGGGGGCACCGCATCCCGCGCCGGCGGGTGTCGACGGCAGCCGCGGCGAGGAGGCGGCCTTCTTCCGCAGCGACGTGGCCTACCACAAGGCGCTCGAGTGGCGGTTCGCCTCGGGCAGCTTCAACTCGCCGGGGCCGGCCGCGGCCTGGACGCGCCCGGAGTGCACCCTGGTGGAGGGCGAGCCGATCTCGCCGCTGGAGCACCTGCTGGTCATGACCGACGCGGCGAGCGGGATCTCGGCGGTGCTGGACTGGAGCACGGCGACCTTCGCCAACGTGGACCTGAGCGTCGGCCTGCACCGGCCGCCGCGTGGCGAGTGGCTGGGCATGGCCGCGACCACGGTGCTCGGCGACTCCGGCGCCGCGCAGTGCACCGCCGTCCTCTTCGACGCCGAGGGGGCGATCGGCCGCTCGACCCAGTCGCTGTTCGTGGAACCGCGGTGATGCCGCGACGAGATCGACGAGGAGGACCCCTTCGTGGGTGACGCACTGAGAGAGGTCCTGGACTGGTTCGCAGGGCGAGGGCTCGAGGTGGTGCTGATCATCCTGGGATCGGTGCTGCTCGCCCGCCTCGTCGGCTGGGCCGGCGGCCGGATCACCAGCCGGATCGACGACCAGTACACCGGCGGTGACGCGCTCGTCCGCTCCGAGGCCGCCAAGCACCGGCACTCGCTGACCCAGGTCATCACCTGGACGGCGGTCGTGCTGATCTACGCCGTCGCCGTCTTCTTCGTGCTCGACCGGCTCGGCGTGCCGGTGACCGGGCTCGTGGCGCCGGCCACCGTGCTGGGCGTGGGGCTCGGCTTCGGCGCGCAGCGGATCGTCGGCGACGTCCTGGCCGGTTTCTTCATCATCACCGAGCGGCAGTACGGGTTCGGCGACGTGGTCTCCATCCAGGTGGTGGGCGGCGGAGACCCGGCCACCGGCACGGTGGAGGACGTGACCCTGCGGGTGACCCGGGTGCGCTCGGCCAACGGCGAGGTCGTCACCGTGCCCAACGGCCAGATCGTCAAGGTCGTCAACCTCTCCCGGGACTGGGCGCGCGCCGTCATCGACGTGCCGGTGCCCTCGGACGCCGACGTGAACCGGGTCAACGAGATCCTCCGCGAGGTCGGCCGGGACGCCTTCCGCGACCCGGCCATGCGCCCGCTGCTGCTGGATCCGCCGACGGTCATGGGCGTGGAGAGCCTCGGACTGGACGAGGTGAACGTGCGGGTGGTCGCCCGCACCCTGCCGGGCAAGCAGTTCGAGGTGGGCCGCGATCTTCGCGTGCGCATCGTCCTGGCGTTCCGCCAGCAGGGCATGCAGGTCGTGCCGCCGCCGGCCGCCGGCGACGCACCGACGGCGCACCTCGTGCGCGAGGGGGAGGACGCATGAGCGGGCCGCAGGACGAGCCGACGCCGGACCGGGTGCAGACGCCGACGGTCAGCACCGCTCCCGCCGGCGGGGAGACCCCGCCCGCCGGGCCCCGTTGGTGGCACCGGAGCGCGCTGCCCGACCACCTGGGCCGCGCCCGGACGTCGACGGTGGTGCTCTCCGTGCTGTTCGTCGCCGTCTTCGCGCTGTACCTCAACGTGCGCCCCGACGTCGGGACCACGGGCACCTCGCCGGCCGGGGGCGGCAGCGATGTCGAGGCGCCGGCGAACCCCCTGGTGCCCGTCGAGCCCACGACGCCGCCGCCCACCGAGGAGCCGGCGCCCACGACGGACCCCGACGGGACCGAGCCCTCCGAGGCGCCGGCCACGAGCACCACGCCCGGCTCCCCGACCACGTCCCCGACGTCGCCCACGACCAGGACCAGCACCGCCCCGGAGACCTCTGCCCCCTCGGACACCACCGGCGGGACGACGGATCCGGACACCCCCGGGACCACCTCCGCGCCCACACCGTGACCGAAGCGGTACGGACCTCGCGAGACGGATCGGCGCAGCGCAAGGCAAGATCAAGCCCCTGTCCCGCCCGAAGGAGACCCCGCCTGTGTCCGCACGTTCCCTGACCCGACGCTCCGCGACCCTCGTCGCCGTGGCCACCAGTGCCGCCCTGGTCCTCACCGGTTGCGGTGACGACCCCGACGACGCCTCCTCCTCGGGGAACGGGGCCACCGAGAGCACGCCCAGCGTCGAGGTCGACGAGGCCCTGGCCGCACGGGTGCCCGACGAGATCGGCGAGGACGGGAAGATCACCGTCGGCAGCGACACCAGCTACGCGCCGAGCGAGTTCATCGACGAGGACGGCGAGACGATCGTCGGCTTCGACGTCGACCTGTTCTCCGCGGTCGCCCAGAAGCTCGGCTTCGAGGCGGAGTTCGAGTCGGCCTCGTTCGACTCGATCATCGCCGGTGTCGGCTCGGGCCGGTACGAGGTCGGTGTCTCCTCGTTCACCATCAACCCCGAGCGCCTGGCCGAGGCGACGATGGTCAGCTACTTCTCCGCCGGCACCCAGTGGGCCGTGCAGGAGGGCAACCCCGAGGACGTCGACGCGGACAACGCCTGCGGGCTGTCCATCGCGGTCCAGCGGGGCACGGTGCAGGCCGACGACATCACCGCCCGCTCGGCCGAGTGCGAGGCCTCCGGCGAGGCGGCGATCGACATCCAGCAGTTCGAGGGCCAGGACGAGGCCACCGCGGCGCTGGTCTCCGGTCGCGTCGTCGCCAGCCTCGCGGACTCCCCGGTCATGGCCTACGCCGTCCAGCAGACCAACGGCCAGCTCGAGCTGCTCGGCGACATCTACGACTCGGCGCCCTACGGCTACGTCGTCCCGCAGGCGGAGACCGAGTTCGCGCAGGTCCTGGCCGACGCGCTCTCCGCGCTGATCGAGGACGGCACCTACGCCGAGATCCTCGAGAAGTGGGGCGTCGAGGCCGGCGCCATCGACGACCCGGCCGTCAACCCGGCCGGCTGACCGCTCCGCGCGACCCCATGCCCGACACGAGCACGACACCGGCACCGCCCGAGCAGATCCGGGCGGTGCCGGTCCGGCATCCCGGCCGCTGGATCGCCTCCGCGGTCATCGCGGTGCTCGCGGCCATGTTCGTCCACATGCTGGCCACCAACGAGGTGTTCCAGTGGGACTTCATGGTCGACAACATGTCCAGCGACCCCGTGCTCAAGGGCGCGCGGACGACGCTGGTCATGACGGTGCTGGCCATGGCCATCGGCATCCTGCTCGGCATCGTGCTCGCGGTCATGCGGCTGTCGGCCAACCCCGTCGTGTCGGGCGCGGCGTGGGTCTACATCTGGTTCTTCCGCGCGATCCCGCGGATCGTGCTGCTGTTCTTCTCCGCCAGCCTCGGGGCGCTGTACTCGACCTACGAGCTGGGCTTCCCCTTCGACCAGCAGATCATGGACCTGTTCGGGTTCGAGGGGGACTGGCGGTTCCTGAGCCTGGACGGCAACGACATCTTCCGCGGGTTCGTCGCCGGCCTGCTGGGGCTGACGCTCTCCGAGGGCGCCTACGCGGCCGAGATCGTCCGGGCCGGCATCCAGTCGGTCGACCCGGGCCAGGTCGAGGCCGCGCAGGCCCTGGGCATGAGCCGCGGCAAGACGATGCGCCGGATCGTGCTGCCCCAGGCGATGCGGGTGATCATCCCGCCGATGGGCAACGAGACGATCGCGATGCTCAAGGACACCTCGCTGCTGATCGCCGTCCCGGTCACCAACGAGCTCAACTTCCAGCTGCGCGCCATCGGCAGCCGCACCTTCCAGGTCATCCCGATGGCCGTCGCCTCGATCCTCTGGTACCTCGCGCTGGCCAGCCTGCTGATGATCGGTCAGCACTTCCTGGAGAAGCGGTTCAGCCGCGGCTTCGGCAACCGCGAGACCCGGCAGCAGCGGGCCGCTCGCCGGGCCCGCGACGTGGGGAGCACGCATTGAGCAGCGCCGTCGGGACCCCCGCCCCCGGGGCCGTCCAGCCCATGGTGAAGGCCGAGGGGGTGCACAAGTCCTTCGGCCACGTGGAGGTGCTCAAGGGGATCGACCTGGAGGTCGCCCCGCGCGAGGTCATGTGCATCGTCGGGCCGTCCGGGTCGGGCAAGTCCACCTTCCTGCGCTGCATCAACCACCTCGAGCGGATCAACGCCGGCCGGCTGTGGGTGAACGGCCACCTGGTCGGCTACCGCGAGAAGGGCGGCCGGCTGCACGAGCTGCGCGACTCCGAGGTGGCCGCGCAGCGGCGGGACATCGGCATGGTGTTCCAGCGGTTCAACCTCTTCCCGCACATGACGGCACTGGAGAACGTGATCGAGGCGCCGATCCAGGTGAAGGGCGTCCGCCGGGCCGAGGCCCGCGAGCGCGGGGCGGCCCTGCTCGAGCGGGTGGGGCTGGCCGACCGCGTGCACAACTACCCCAACCAGCTCTCCGGCGGGCAGCAGCAGCGGGTGGCGATCGCCCGGGCGCTGGCGATGGAGCCCCAGCTGATGCTCTTCGACGAGCCCACCTCGGCACTGGACCCCGAGCTCGTGGGCGAGGTGCTCGACGTCATGCGGGGCCTGGCCACTGACGGGATGACCATGGTCGTGGTCACCCACGAGATGGGCTTCGCCCGCGAGGTGGGCGACACCCTGGTCTTCATGGACGACGGCGTGATCGTCGAGTCCGGCGACCCACGGAGCGTGCTCACCGACCCGCAGCACGAGCGCACCCGCTCGTTCCTCTCCAAGGTGCTCTGACCCGGACGCCACTCCACCCACGGCGCGCACGATCAGCGAGAGCACCGGCAGAAGGTGTCCCGCACAGTCGGCCTCTGCCCTGCGGGTGTGGGCAGAGACCGAGCGTCCGCAGAACGACCTCGGGCCGACAGCAGCACGGGTGCGGCGGAAGGCTCGGCGCGCTCCACGAGGCAGTGGTCGAGGTGTCGGGATGCCGCCCCGCACGTCCGGGTGACTGTGACCCGTGTTTCACGTGGGACAACGGCCGTGCCTAAGATCAGGACGGCTCACGAGAGGCAGTGCGAAGCACCTGGCTGACTGCCCGGCAACCTCCTACTCCGTCTGAGGTGCTCCAGGGGAAGAGCCGGCTCGCGCGGCGCCCGCTGCGGGAGCAAGGACGGAGCTCCCGTGCGCCGCGGGAACTCCTGATCGAGAGGAGACGGCGCATGAGCGACCCGCAGAACTGGAGCTTCGAGACCCGGCAGATCCACGCCGGCACGAGCCCCGACCCGACCACCGGGGCCCGCGCCCTGCCCATCTACGCCACCACGGCCTACCAGTTCCGCGACAGCCAGCACGCCGCAGACCTGTTCGCGCTGGCCGAGATGGGCAACATCTACACGCGGATCATGAACCCGACGCAGGACGCGCTGGAGCAGCGCGTCGCCTCGCTGGAGGGTGGTGTCGCGGCGCTCGCCGTCTCCTCCGGCCAGTCGGCGACCACCCTGGCGCTGCTGAACCTCGCCGAGTCCGGCGACCACATCGTCGCCTCCGCCTCGCTCTACGGCGGCACGTACAACCTGCTGCACCACTCGTTCCCCAAGCTGGGCATCACCGTCTCCTTCGTCGAGAACCCCGACGACCCGGAGGCGTGGCAGGCCCTCGTGCAGGAGAACACCCGGGCGTTCTTCGCCGAGACGATCGGCAACCCGAAGGGCGACATCCTCGACATCGAGGCCGTCGCCGGCGTCGCGCACCGCAACGGCGTCCCGCTGGTCGTGGACAACACCATCGCCACCCCGTTCCTGATCCGCCCCTTCGAGTTCGGTGCCGACGTCGTCGTGCACTCGGCGACGAAGTACCTCGGCGGCCACGGCACGGCCATCGCCGGCGTGATCGTCGACGGCGGCACGTTCGACTGGCGCGGCGGCCGGCACCCCATGTTCACGACCGCCGACCCGACGTACAACGGCGTCGTCTACGCCGACCTCGGTGCGCCCGCGTTCGCCCTCAAGGCCCGCGTGCAGCTGCTCCGCGACCTCGGCCCGGCCATCTCGCCGTTCAACGCCTTCCTCGTCGTGCAGGGCATCGAGACGCTGTCGCTGCGCATGGAGCGGCACGTGCAGAACACCCAGCGCGTGGCCGAGTTCCTCGAGGCGCACGACGCGGTCGACCGGGTCAACTACCCAGGCCTCGCCTCCTCGCCGTGGCACGCCAACCAGCAGAAGTACGCGCCGAAGGGCGCCGGCGCCGTCCTCACCTTCGAGCTGCACGGCGGCCGCGAGGCCGGGCAGAAGTTCGTCGAGGCCCTCGAGCTGCACAGCCACGTGGCGAACATCGGTGACGTGCGCTCGCTGGTCATCCACCCGGCGTCGACCACGCACTCGCAGCTGACCGCTGAGGAGCAGCTCACCACCGGCGTCACCCCCGGCCTCGTGCGTCTGGCGGTGGGCCTGGAGGGCATCGAGGACATCCTCGCCGACCTCGAGGCCGGCTTCCGGGCCGCCAAGTCGGCCTGACGGCAGCGCGGGCAGGCATGGGCGGGTGGGTCGAGGGGGATCCGGTCGGCGACCGGCTCTTCCTCGACCTGCCCGCCGTCGGCCTGGAGCGCGGTGGTGAGCTCCCGGAGGTCCGGGTCGCCTACGAGACGTGGGGGACGCTCGCGGCCGACGGCGGGAACGCCGTGCTGGTCGAGCACGCCCTGACCGGTGACAGCCACGTCGTGGGCGCCGCCGGCCCGGGCCACGCGACCGCGGGCTGGTGGGAGGGCCTGGTCGGCCCCGGCCGGCCGCTGGACACCGACCGGTGGTTCGTCGTCTGCGCCAACGTGCTCGGCGGCTGCCAGGGGACGACGGGGCCGGGCTCGCTCGCCCCCGACGGCGCCCGGTGGGGCTCGCGCTTCCCCCAGGTGACCGTCGGCGACCAGGTGGGGGTCGAGGCGGCTCTCGCCGATGCGCTCGGCATCGACCGCTGGGCCTGCGTGGTGGGCGGCTCGATGGGCGGCATGCGGGCTCTCGAGTGGGCAGTGGCATTTCCGGAGCGGGTCGGGTCGCTGTTCTTCCTGGCGTCGGGGGCATCCGCCACCGGCGACCAGCTCGGCACGCAGACCACCCAGCAGGCCGCGGTGCGCGCCGATCCGCGGTGGCGCGGCGGGGACTACGACCGGGCCGACCCGCCGTCCGACGGTCTCGGGGTCGCCCGCCGGATCGCGCACCTCACCTACCGCAGCGCCCTGGAGCTGGACGCCCGGTTCGGCGCACGGGTGCAGGAGGACGGCCGTTACGCCGTCGGCTCCTACCTGGACCACCACGCCGACAAGCTGGTGCGGCGGTTCGACGCCGGCAGCTACGTCGTCCTCACCGAGGCGATGAACTCCTGGGACGTCGGCCGTGGCCGCGGCGGCGTCGAGGCGGCGCTGGCCCGGGTGACGGCGCGGACCGTCGTCGCCGGTATCGACAGCGACCGGCTCTACCCCCCGGCGCTGCAGCAGCGGGTCGCCGACGCGCTGGGCGTGCCGCTGCGGCTGATCGCATCCCCGTACGGGCACGACGGCTTCCTCGTCGAGGTGGACGAGGTCGGCGCGCTGCTCAGCGAGCTGCTCGCCGGCTGATCAGCCGGTCGGCTCCAGGAACTCCAGCCGGTTGCCGAAGGGGTCCGCGCCGTAGCAGCGGTGGTGTCCCGGGAAGTCGTCGTCCCAGGTGACCGGGTGGCCGGCGGCTCCAGCGCTGCGGCCAGGGCGGGCAGCCCGGTCACGCGGCCACGCTCACCAGCGAGTGCGACGAACTCGTGGCGATCAACCGCTGATGGCCACGAGTTCGTCGCACTCGGCGGCGGACAGACGGGTCAGCGCTCGAGCCGGCGCACCCGCCGGGCCCCGTCGAGCCGGTCGCTGTAGGCCTTGGCGTTGTGGGCGATGTGCAGCTGGTCGTCGTCGGTCGCCTCGCGCATGACCTTCGCCGGGACGCCGGCGATCAGCGAACGCGGCGGGAAGACCTTGCCCTGGGTGACGACGGCGCCGGCGGCGACGATCGAGCCCGAGCCGATGTGCGCGCCGTTCATCACCACGCTGCCCATGCCGACGAGCACGTCGTCGTCGATGCGGGCGCCGTGCAGCACCACCCGGTGGCCCACCGAGACCCGGTCGCCCACGACCAGCGGGAAGCCGGGGTCGGAGTGCAGCGTGCAGCCGTCCTGGATGTTGGAGTCGGCGCCGATCTCGATGACCTCGGCGTCGGCCCGGGCGACCGCCCCGTACCAGATGCTCGACCGCGGGCCCATCGTCACCGCGCCCACCACCACCGCCGTCGGCGCCACCCACGCCTCGTCGTCGATCGCGGGTGAGCCGAAGTCCAGGGCGCCGATGAAGTTGTCCACGCCGCGAACCTAGATCAGCCCGTGGGCGTGCACCGCCTCGGCCACCTGGAGGAAGCCCGCCACGTTGGCGCCGAGCACCAGGTCACCGGGGGCGCCGTACTCCTCGGCCGTGTCGTGGCAGCGCTGGTGGATGCCGCGCATGATCTCCTCGAGCTTGGCCTCGCTGTGCTCGAAGGTCCACCGGTCCCGCGAGGCGTTCTGCTGCATCTCCAGCGCCGAGGTGGCCACGCCGCCGGCGTTGGCCGCCTTGCCGGGGGCGAAGCCGATACCGGCGGCGCGGAACAGCGAGACCGCGTCGGGGGTCGTGGGCATGTTCGCCCCCTCGACCACGTACTGGCAGCCGTTGCGGGCCAGGGTGCGCGCGTCCTTGCCGTCGAGCTCGTTCTGCGTGGCGCTGGGCACCGCGACCTCGCACGGGACGTCCCAGATGCTGCCCTGGGAGACGTAGTGGGCGCCCTCGACCCGATCGGCGTACTCGCTGATCCGGGCGCGCTCGACCTCCTTGACCTGCTTGAGGACGTCGAGGTCGATGCCGTTGTCGTCGACGACGTAGCCGCTGGAGTCCGAGCACGCCACGACCGTGCCGCCGAGCTCGTGCACCTTCTCGATGCCGTAGACCGCGACGTTGCCGGAGCCGCTGATGACCACGCGCTTGCCGTCGAAGGAGTCGCCGCGGGCGCGCATCATCGCGTCGGCGAAGAAGGCCGCGCCGTACCCGGTGGCCTCCGTGCGCACGAGCGCGCCGCCCCAGCCCAGCCCCTTGCCAGTGATCACGCCGGACTCGTAGCGGTTGGTGATCCGCTTGTACTGGCCGAAGAGGTAGCCGATCTCCCGGGCGCCGACGCCGATGTCGCCGGCCGGCACGTCGGTGTACTCGCCGAGGTGCCGGTAGAGCTCGGTCATGAACGACTGGCAGAACCGCATCACCTCGGCGTCCGACCGGCCCTTGGGGTCGAAGTCGGAGCCGCCCTTGCCGCCGCCGATGGGCATCCCGGTGAGCGCGTTCTTGAAGACCTGCTCGAAGCCGAGGAACTTGACGATGCCGAGGTTCACCGAGGGGTGGAAGCGCAGCCCGCCCTTGTACGGGCCGAGCGCGGAGTTGAACTCGACGCGGAAGCCCCGGTTGATCTGCACCTCGCCGCGGTCGTCCTGCCACGGCACGCGGAAGATGATCTGCCGCTCGGGCTCGCAGATCCGCTCGATCGTCTTCATCTCGGTGTACTCGCTGTGCCGGCCGAGGACGACGGCCAGCGACTCGAGCACCTCGTGCACGGCCTGGTGGAACTCGGCCTCACCGGGATTGCGCCGCAGCACCTCGGCGTAGATCTCCTGCACCTTGGCAGGCACGTCGACGTGCACGGGTTCTCCTCCGATTGCCGGTCCGATCTTGCGGGGCCAACCTACGCGCGGCCTCCCGCGGCTCAGGGCGCGACCTCCGCCAGGGCGCCCGGCACCTCCCCCGGCAGCTCGCGGGCGAGGAATCCCAGCCGGCCCACCGAGGACGCCAGCCGCTCGCCGGCCCGGCCGTGCAGCCAGGCCGCCCAGACCGCGGCCTGCGCGGGTTCGGCGCCGCGGGCGAGGAGACCGCCGGTGATGCCGGCCCGCACGTCGCCGGAGCCGGAGACGCCCAGCCCCGCCGTGCCGCTGTCGTCCCGCCACATCCGGCCGTCGGGCGCGGCGATCCACGAGGTCGACCCGCCCAGGCCCACCACCGCCTTCGTCCGGCCGGCGAGCCCGGCCGCGGACCCGGCCGGATCCTCGTCGATCTCGTCCTCCTCGACGTGCAGCGCGTAGGCGGCCTCGGTCGGGTTGGGGGTCAGCACGACCCGGCCGTCGAGGTGGTGCACGCAGCCCTCGTCGGCGGTCACCGTCGCCAGGCCCAGCGCGTCGAGGGCCAGCGGACCGCGCAGGTGCGGCAGCAACCGCTCCCCGAAGGCCTGGGTCGCCTCCTTGTCGGCCATCCCGGGCCCGATGAGCACGGCGTCGGCCGCCTCCGCCAGGTCCCGGACGACGTCGGCCGCCTCCGGGCCGATCGCCCCGCCCCCGGTCTGCGGGAGCGCCCGCACCAGCGCCTCGGGCAGCGCGGTGGCCACGTGCGGCGCCATGGAGGCGACGGTGGCGACCTGGAGCTTGCCCGCGCCGGCCCGCATCGCCGCGGTGGCCGCCAGCAGGACGGCGCCGAGGGTCTCGGTGCTGCCCCCGATCACCAGGATGGAGCCGCGGGCGTTCTTGCTCCCGGTCGGCTCGGGCAGCGGCCAGGCCCGCAGCAGCTCGGGGGTGACCGTCGTGGGGTCAGGCCTGCTGGACGGCATCGGGCTCCTCCGTGACGCGCTCGTCCTCGGCGACCAGGTGGTCCACGTCGTTGAAGGCGACCAGCCGGAAGCCGCCGTCCTCGGTGCGCTCGTAGCGGGTGAGGGAGGCGTTGGCGACCTGCTCCTCCCGGTCGACGGCGAGCAGCTCCTGCTCGGTCAGCTCCTCGAGCACGTAGCGGAAGACCATGATCACGGCCTGGTGTGCCACGACCACCAGCCGCTCGCAGTCGTGCCGCAGCCCCTCGGTGGCCAGCAGGCTGCGGATCCGCAGGGCGACGTCGGCCCAGCTCTCCCCGCCCGGCGGCCGGTAGTAGAACTTGCCGAGCAGGTCGCGCCGCTCCGCCTCCTCGGGGAACTGCTCGCGGATGCCGGCGCCGGTCATCCGGTCGAAGGTGCCGAAGTCGCGCTCGCGCAGCCGCTCGTCGGTGCGCACCCGGAGCCCCAGGTCCGCCGTCGCCAGCGTCGCGGTGGTCAGCGCGCGCTCGAACGGCGAGCTCAGCACCGCCGTCGGGCGCTCGTCCCCGGGCAGCTCCGCCAGCCAGGCGCCCAGCGCCTCGGCCTGCGACCGGCCGGTGTCCGACAGAGGGACGTCGGGATCGCGGACGTCGAGGTCCAGCCGGCCGGCCCCGGCGCGCTGCGCGTGCGCGTCGGCGACGTTGCCCATGCTCTCGCCGTGCCGGACCAGCCACAGCACCGACGGTCCCGGTTCCCGGCTCGCCACCCGCCACCTCCGTCGTCGCTCCGCACCGTGCGGGCATCCGCCCGGCGGTAGCCGCACACGACGTTCCCGAAACCGTCGGCCCCCGCGGGCAGGATGACGGCGTGACGCTGCCCACGGACCTGCCGGTGCTGCCCTTCGCCGACCAGGCCGCCCTGGAGGCGTGGCTGGAGGCCGAGCACCTCACCGCGCCCGGGCTGTACGTGAAGCTGGCGAAGAAGAGCTCGGGCGTCCCGTCGATCAACTGGGAGCAGATGGTCGAGGTGCTGCTCTGCTTCGGCTGGATCGACGGCCGCGCCAACCGGCTGGACGACTCGTTCTACCTGCAGCGGATCACCCCCCGGCGGCCGAAGAGCATCTGGTCGGCGAAGAACGTGGCGACCGTGGAACGGCTGACCGACGAGGGGCGGATGCGCCCGGCCGGGCTGGCCGCGGTCGAGGCGGCGAAGGCCGACGGCCGGTGGGAGCGGGCCTACGGCGGCCCGGCCACCATCACCGTCCCCGACGACCTCACCGTCGCGCTGGACGCCGTGCCCGCGGCCCGCGCGGCCTTCGACGCGCTGACCGGGCAGAACCGCTACGCCGTCCTCCACCGCGTGCACACCGCGGCCACCCCTGCGACGCGGGCCCGGCGGATCACCGCCGCCGTCGAGATGCTGCGGGAGGGGCGGACCTACCACTGACCGCCGGGGGCGAACGAGGCCCGCTCGCGCCAGAAGGTGGCGTCCCGGGAACGCCACCAGAGCATCAGCCCGACGCCCGTCGCCATGACGCCGACGCCGATCACCAGCGGCGGGCCGACGCCCAGCCACGCCTGGCCGGTGTAGGAGTTCTCCGCGTCCGCGAGGTCACGGACCGAGAGCACCAGCAGCCAGGCGAGCATCCCCGCCCCGGTCAGCGGCCCGACGCCCAGCAGCAGGAAGTTCCGCACGCTGGCGAGCAGCTGCCGCCGGAAGTAGACGGCGCAGGCCAGTCCGGTGAGCCCGTAGTAGAGCGCGATGAGGAGGGAGAGCCCGGTGATCGAGTCGAACAGGGCGTTCTCGCTGATCAGCCCCACGCCGAGGTACCAGGCCACCCCGATGCCGGCGACCCACCAGGTGGAGACGTCGGGCGTGCGGTGCGTGGGGGAGATCGAGGCGAAGCGGCGCGGCAGGGCGGCCCGCCGGGCCATCGACAGGCCGGTCCGCGACGCCGGGATGATCGTCGTCTGGGTCGAGGCGATCGCCGACGTCGCCACGGCGACCAGCACGACCCAGTCCCAGCCGCCGAGCACCCGGGTGGAGAGCAGAGCGAAGACCGCCTCCTCCTCGTCGGCCCTGCCGGCCAGCCAGCCGGTGCCGGCGAAGGTGACGATCGCCGTCGCCACGCCCAGGTAGGTGACCAGCAGGACGACCGTCGACCACACGCCCGCGCGCCCGGGGGCCCGCAGCGGATCGCGGGTCTCCTCGGTCAGGTTGACCGCCGACTCCCACCCCCAGTAGGCGAAGACGCCGAGCAGCAGCCCGCCGGTCAGCGCCGCCCCGCCGGAGCCGAACGGGTCCAGCCAGCTCCACTCGGGGGTGAGGCCGCCGAACGGGCTGTCCCCGGCGAGGCCGCGCACCAGGGCGACCACGGCAAAAACCGCCAGCGCCACCGTCTGCGCGACGATCAGGCCGTTCTGCAGCCGCGCGGAGAGCTCCGTCCCGCGCACGCAGATCGCCGCCATGACCACGACGAGCAGCACCGACAGACCCATGACCGCCGGTGTCGACTCCGTCAGCCCGTCGAGGCCGACGGCCAGCAGGGTGAACCGCACGCCGACCTCGGCCAGCGAGCCCAGCACGAGGACGCCGGTCATGGCGATCGCCCAGCCGCCGATCCAGCCGGTCCACGGCCCGAGCGCGCGGGTGACCCAGCTGAACGTCGTCCCGCAGTCGGGGTCGACCCGGTTCAGCGCGGCGAACGCCCCGGCGATGAGCAGCATCGGCAGGAAGGAGGCGAGCAGCACCCCGGGGGCGTGCACGCCGACCAAGGCCACGATCGGTCCGAGGACGGCGGCGAGGGAGTAGGCCGGCGAGGTGGCCGCCAGCCCGATGACGAGGGTGTCGAGGAAGCCGACGGCGTCGGGGCGGAGCGTCGCCCCCGCCTGGGGCCCGGTCGCGGTGGCCGTCACCCCGCCATTGTCATCAGCCGCCGAGGCGGACGCCGAACCGGTAGCCGCGCTGGTCGACGCTGGTGACCGCGACCGGCGACCCGTAGGTGCGGGCGTGCACGATCATGCCGTTGCCGATGTAGAGGGCCACGTGGCTGATCGGCGTGTAGTAGAAGACGAGGTCGCCGGGCTGGAGTTCCTGCCGCGAGACCTGCTGGCCGAGCTGGGACTGCGCGCGGCTGGAGTGCGGCAGGGTCACACCGGCGGCTGCGTAGGCGTACGAGGTGAGGCCCGAGCAGTCGAAGGCGTCGGGGCCGGTGCCGCCGGCGGCGTAGCGGTCGCCGACCTGCGCCAGGGCGGCCTGGATCGCCGCGGCGGCGGCCGATCCGGAGACCACCGGGAGCTCGGAGACCGCGGGGGCCTCGAGCGAGCGGCCGGCCACGGCGGTGGTGACACGCACCTGCTCGGCGGTCGAGAGCCGGTCGAAGTCGGCCCGGTAGGTGGCCGCGCGCTTCTCGACCTCGGCCTTCTGCGCGCGCAGCTGCTCCGCGCCGGCCTGCGCCGTGGCGGCGGCCTGGTCGGCGGCCTCCTGCGCCTGGCGGGCGGCGGTCTGCGCGGTGGCCGCCTCGGCGACGACGGCGTTGGTGCGGGAGGCGATGAGGTCCAGCGTCGTCATCTGCTGGACCAGCACGTCGGCGGAGCTGCTGGTGAGGAACGCCGCCATGCGCGACTGCGTCTTCCCGGTGTAGCCGCCCTGCGCGATGGCCCGCAGCCGTGGCTCGTAGACGGCGAAGGCGGCGTGCGCGACGGCGGCCTGCTCGGCGGCGGCCGCGGCCGCCTGCTGCTGGGCTGCCACGGCGATCTCTGCCTCGTGCAGCTGCTCGTCGACGACGGTCAGCTCCTGGGCGGCGGTGCGCATGAGCTCGCCGGCCTCCGCGGCCGTGCTCGGTGCGGCACCCGCCGGGGAGGGCGCGAGGAGGCCGGTGGTGGCGGCGACGAGCACGGCGCCCAGGGCCAGGACAGCCCGGGAACGGTGGCGCTGGGTCGTGCGGGCGGACTGCACCGTCGGCCTCCGATCAGCAGCTGCGCCGGTGCCGGGGAAGGGCACTGTTCGTTGCGCGTCGGTACGGACCGTAGGGATCCGATGTCGGCACGTAGCGGACGGCGCGCTGGAGCGGAACCCGTCTGCTCGCCTCGTCCGCCTCAGGCTGCTCATCCGTCCCCGTGCCCACTCCCGTGCCGTCCTCGACCCCCGGATCGGCCAGGCCAGGCCAGGAAGACGAACGGACCCCAGGGCAGGAATGACCATTTCTGCCCTGGGGTCCGTTCGGGGACGGCGGTGGTGGGTCAGCCGGCGAGCGGCTCCTGCACCTGCTGGAGGCCGGCGACGGTCTGGAAGTCGCGGAGGATCGCCGACAGCTCGTCGGCCGTCCACGCCTCGCAGCAGTCGCAGCCGCCGTCGGCGAAGCTGACGAGGCCGAGCCGGCCACCCGCCTGGTCCTCGTCGATGGCCAGGTTGCCGGCCGCCGGGTGCCGGTGGCACGCGCAGGCCACGGCGCAGAGGCCCAGGCCCCAGCCGGAGATGACGACGGTGTGCCCGTCGTCGCGGACCTTGCCGACCTGGAAGACGGACGGCTTGTGACTCCTGCTCATGGGAGTCCTCCCCTCGACAGCCCGTTCCGCAGAGCCGGGCCCGTGTGCGTGATGAAAAAAGGAGCTACGGAAGGTTTCGGCAGGAGTGCTCCTGCGGTAAAGCCTTTCGTTGCACCAGTTTCGACACCCACGGTAATCCCACGCCTACGAGGCGTCGCCGTCATTACTCCCCAGGTGTCGCGCCGCCGGTTGGCGGAACTGCACCGTCCGGAGGCGTTCTGGTGACGGGTGGGACGGACGGGGCGCGACGCGCTCGGCGCCGTCAGCTGGCGGGCGACACCGAGCTCATGTTGAAGTCCGGCACCCGCAGCATCGGCATGGCCGTGCGGGTGAACCAGTCGTTCCACTCCCGCGGCAGGGTGCGCTCGGTGCGGCTGGCCTGCACCGTCCGGCCCAGCAGGTCCACCGGCGACTCGTTGAACCGGAAGTTGTTCACCGCCCCGGTCACCTCGCCGTTCTCCACGAGGAAGACGCCGTCGCGGGTGAGCCCGGTGAGCAGCAGGGTCTGCGGATCGACCTCGCGGATGTACCAGAGCGTGGTCAGCAGGAGGCCCCGCTCGGTGGCCGCCACCATCTCGGCGGGATCCACCGCGGCCGAGCGGTCCTCGAGGATCAGGTTGTCGACGGCGACCGTCGCGGGCGCGGTCTGGGTGAGCGCCCAGGACCGCGGGCGGACCAGGTTGGTCAGGACGCCGTCGGTGATCCAGTCGATCGCCGGCGCGGCGAGGCCGTTGTCGAACACCGAGGCCGAGCCCGACGACGCCGGCACCACCTGGAACGGGGCCGCTTCGAGGCCGGCGTACGCGGGGTCGCTGCGCAGCGTGAGCGGGAGCTCGGCCAGCCGGTCGCCGATGCGGTTGCCACCGCCGGCGCGGGCGAAGACGTTGCGCCCCTCGTCGGCGTCGCGGGCCTCCATCGTCCAGTAGAGGTAGATCATCAGGTCGCTCACCGCCGACGGCGGCAGCAGCGTCTCGTAGCGCCCGGCCGGGAGGTCGATGCGCCGCTGCGACCAGCCCATCTTCTTCTCCACGTCGGCCGCCAGCGCCGCCACCGAGACGTCGCGGAAGTCGCGGGTGCTGGTGCCCGACCAGACCGACCGGCTGAAGTCGGGGCTCTTGCCGTTGAGCTCGACCCGGCCGGTGGGCTGGTCGGTGCGCAGCCGCAGGCCGGTGGAGCTGCCCAGGTAGGTGGTGCTCATCGAGTGCTCGGCGAAGCCGAAGAGCAGCTCCCCGCGGTCCCGCGCCTCGCCGAAGGCCTGCCCGAGCGCCGGCGCGAACTCCGCGAACACCTCGATCGAGGTCTCCGCCGGGTCCGCCGACCAGTCCCCCGCGCCGGGCGGTGCCTCGGCGACCAGCGGGACGGCGTCCTCCGCGGGGCCGGCGTCGCGGGCCGCACGCTCGCTGGCGGCCACCAGCTCGGCGACGTCCGGCGTCCCGGTGCGGGAGACCGAGCCCGCGGCCATACCGGCACCACCGTCGACGAAGGAGATGACGACGACCGAGCGCGACCGCATCGCCCCGTTCGTCGTCAGGCTGTTGGCCGCCCACCGCAGGTTGGCCTCGGCGTGCTCGGTGACGTAGGTGATCTGGGCGTCGGCGGTCGAGGCCGCGAGGCATGCCTCGACCAGCTCCTGGGCGGTCATCCGGCTCGTTCTCATCGCCCGGCCTCCTGCACGGTGTTCAGGATCGACACCTGGTCGAACCGTGCGGTCGGGCAGCCGTGGCTCACCGGCGCCGCCTGCCCGGGTTGGGCCTTGCCGCAGTTGAAGGCGCCGCCGAGGACGTAGGTCTGCGGGCCGCCGACGACCGACATGGAGCCCCAGAAGTCCGTCGTCGTGGCCTGGTAGGCGACGTCGCGCAGCTGGCCGGCGAGCTTTCCGCCCTCGATGCGGTAGAAGCGCTGGCCGGTGAACTGGAAGTTGTAGCGCTGCATGTCGATCGACCAGCTCTTGTCGCCGACGACGTAGATGCCGCGCTCGACCCCGCCGATGATCTCCTCGGTCGAGGGGCCGTCGGGGGTGGGCTCCAGCGACACGTTGGCCATCCGCTGCACGGGCACGTGGCCGGGGGAGTCGGCGAACGCGCAGCCGTTGGAGCGGGGCAGGCCGCGCAGCCGGGCCATGTTCCGGTCCACCTGGTAGCCCACCAGCACGCCGTCCGCCACGATGTCCCACTCCTGACCGGCGACGCCCTCGTCGTCCCAGCCGACGGTGGACAGGCCGTGCGGGGCGGTGCGGTCGCCGGTGATCTGCAGCAGCGGCGAGCCGTACCGCAGGGTGCCGAGCTTGTCCACGGTGGCGAAGGAGGTGCCGGCGTAGGCCGCCTCGTAGCCCAGCGCCCGGTCCAGCTCCGTGGCGTGGCCGATCGACTCGTGGATGGTCAGCCACAGGTTGGACGGGTCGACGACCAGGTCGTAGCGGCCCGCCTCGACCGAGGGCGCCTTGGTCTTCTCGCGCAAGAGTTCGGGCAGCTCCGACAACTCCGGGTCCCAGTCCCAGCCGGTACCGGTGAGGTACTCCCAGCCCCGGCCGACCGGCGGCGCGAGGGTGCGCATGCTCTCGAAGGAGCCGGTGGCGCGGTCGACGGTGAGCGCGGTCAGATCGGGGTGGATCCGCACGCGCTGCTGCCGGGTGCGGGTGCCGGCGGTGTCGGCGTAGTACTTCTGCTCCTTGACGTGCATGCAGCTCGCGCGCACGTGCTCGACGCCGTCGGCGGCCAGCAGCCGCTCGGAGAACTCGGCGAGCAGCCCGGTCTTGTCGGCGTCGGGCACGTCGAACGGGTCGATCTCGTAGTCCGAGACGTACGTGGCGTCGGCGTACACCGGCTCGGGGGCGAGCTCCACGCGGTCGGTGTTGATCGCCGCGGACACCTTGGCCACGACGACGGCCTCCTCGGCCAGCCGCACGGCCTCCGCGGCGGTGAGGACGACGCCGGCGGCGAAGCCCCAGGTGCCCTCGTGCACGACCCGGACGGCGAGCCCGAGGTCCTCGCCGTCGGTCACCGCCTCCGGGCGGGCGTCGCGCAGGCTGATCGTCTGCGTGCGGATCCGCTCGACCCGGATGTCCGCGTGCTCGCAGCCCAGGTCCACCGCACGGGTGAGCGCGGCGTCGGTGAGCGCGGACAGCGGGAGGGCGAGGAAGGACTCGTCGACGGAACGGGTTCCTGGCACGCGGCCCTGTCTACCAGCCGGTCGGCGGGGTAGAGCGCCTCTCATGGCCGACCCTGCCCAGCAGCCTCCGGACGACGTGACCATGACCTTCGGCGGCACCGCGACGATGCTGCTGCGGATCGGCGGGTTCACCCTGCTGACCGATCCGAACTTCCTGCACCGCGGGCAGCGGGCCAGGCTCGGCTACGGGTTGCGCGCCAAGCGGCTGACCGAGCCCGCGCTGCAGCCGACCCAGCTGCCGGCGCTGGACGGGATCCTGCTCTCGCACATGCACGGCGACCACTGGGACCGGATCGCCACGAGGTCGCTACCCAAGGACACCCCGGTGGTGACCACGCCGGAGGCCGCGAGGTGCCTGGCCGACCGCGGGTTCACCGGCACCTCGGACCTGCGGGCCTGGCAGACGCACGAGTTCACCCGCGGCCCAGCCACGCTGCGGATCACGTCGGTGCCCGGTGTGCACGGTCCGGGCCCCCTGGCGCGGGTGCTGCCGCAGGTCATGGGCAGCGTCGTCGAGCTGGTGCGTGGCGGCGAGGTCTCCTGGCGCGGCTACATCAGCGGCGACACCCTCTACCGCCCCGCGCTCGGCGAGGTGCTGGAGCGCTGCGGCCCGCTGGATGTGCTGATCCCGCACCTCGGCGGCACGAAGGCGCTGGGGATCACGGTGACGATGGACGCCCGCCAGGGCGCCGATCTGGTCGAGCTGCTGAGGCCGCCGGTCACCGTGCCGGTGCACTACGACGACTACGACCGGTTCCGGAGCCCGCTCGGGGACTTCGTCGCCGAGGTCGGCCGCCGCGAGCTGCCGGGCGAGCTGCGGACCGCTCAGCGCGGCGAGACGGTCAGCCTGCGCGCCTGACCGTCCCGCCCCGCGTGGCTCAGCTGCCGGCGAGGAGCGCGTCGAGCTTCGCGTAGCCCTCATTCACGCCGACCTCCATGCCGCTGGCCACGAACCCGTCGCGGCCCTCGAAGGAGTCGACCAGCGACGTGCAGGTGAGCCGGCAGCGCCCGTTCCCGAGGTCCTCGAGCACCAGCCGCTCCAGGGCGACGGCGTCCGGCATGCCCTCGAAGGCGAACGTCTGCACGATCAGCTCGTCCTGCCGCACCTCGTGGAAGACGCCGTTGAACGCGTACTCCTCGCCGTCCTGCGTCATCACGTAGCGGTAGGAGCCCCCGGTGCGGCAGTCGTGCCGGTCGATGCGGGTCTCCATGCCCGCCGGCCCGTTCCACCGGGCGAACAGGTCGGGGTCGACGTGGGCGCGGAAGACCTTCTCGCGCGGGGCGTCGAACTCGCGGGTGACCCGGACGAGGGGGACGTCGGGATCGGAGACGATCTGGGTCTCGTGGTGCGTGGTGCTGGTCATGACGGGGTTCCTTCCTGGGGGAGGACGGCATCCGGCATGTCGCGCAGGACGTCGTCCAGACGGCGGTAGCGCTCCTCGGCCTGGCGCCGGTACCGCTCGATCCACTTCGTCATCAGGTCGAACACCTCGGCCTCGAGGTGCACCGGGCGGCGCTGGGCCTCCCGGCTCCGGCTCACCAGGCCGGCGTCCTCCAGCACCTTGAGGTGCTTGGAGACGGCCTGGACGGTCACGTCGTAGGGCGCGGCGAGCTCGTTGACCGTGGCGTCGGCGACCGCGAGTCGCGCCACGATGTCCCGCCGGGTGGGGTCGGCCAGCGCCGAGAACACCCGGGAGAGCGGATCCGCCACCATGTTCCTCCTCGTTCAACCTCGCGGTTGAAGAAGACGGTAGACCTGTGGGCGCGCGTGGTCAACCGATCAGTTGAAGAAGGTCAGCCGGTGGCGAGACGGGCAGCGCGGGCGGCGACGTCGGACCGCAGCGCGTCGGCGTCCACCCGTGTCGAGACGCCGTCGCGGACCACCTGGGCACCGCCCACCCACACGTCGCGCACGTGCCGGCCGTCGGCGGACCACACCAGGTGCGCCAGCAGGTCGGCGAGGTCGCCGACCGGCTCGAAGACGAGGTCGCGGGTGTCCACGTGCACCAGGTCCGCGCGGCGACCGGCCTCGAGCACGCCCAGGTCGGGCCGGCCGATCGCGTCGGCGGCCGCGCCGGTGGCCAGCCAGAACGCCTCCGCGGCCGTGAGCGCGGTGGCCGACCGCTCGCGCAGCCGGGCCATCCCCGCGGCCAGCCGCTGGTCGGCGAGCAGGTCGAGCGAGTCGTTGGACGCCGGGCCGTCGGTGCCCAGGCCCACGCGGATGCCGCGGTCGAGCATGTCCCGGAGGCGGATGACGCCGCTGGCGAGCTTGGCGTTGCTCGCGGGGCAGTGCGCGACGGCGACGTCGTACTCCCGCCACAGGTCGAGGTCGCCGTCGTCCATGTGCACGCAGTGCGCGGCGAGCACCCGCCCGCCGAGGATGTCGTGCGCAGCCAGCAGGGAGGGCACCGAGAGGCCGTGCGCGGCGAGCAGGTCGTCGCCCTCGGTGGCGGTCTCGGCGACGTGCAGGTGCAGCAGCAGGCCGTGCTCGCGGGCCGCCTCGGCCGCGTCGCGCAGCACGGGCAGGGGCACCGTGTAGGCCGCGTGCGGGCCCAGCCCGTACTCGACGCCGCCGTCGTCCGGGGCACCGGTGGCCAGCGCGACGGCGGTGCGGAGCTGCTCGTCCATCGGCGGCATGCCGGGCAGGGGCAGCAGCGGCGTGGCGATCACCGCGCGGGCGCCCGTGACGCCGACGGCGGCGGCGATCCGCTCGGGGTGGAAGTACATCTCGACGCTGGTGGTGATGCCGTTGCCCAGCATCTCCGCCGACGCCGCGGTCATCGCGACCTCGACGTCCTCCGGGGTCAGGCGGGCCTCGCGCGGCCACATGACCTCGCTGAGCCAGCGGTCCAGCGGGAGCCCCTCTCCCTGGCCGCGGAACAGCACCATCGGCGCGTGCGAGTGGGCGTTGACCAGGCCGGGCGTCAGGACGCCGGGCACCGCGACGACGTCGGCATCCGCCCGCTCGGGCGCCTCGCCGGAGGGCCCGACCCACTCGATCACGCCGTCCCGGACATCGACGACGGCATCGGGGACGACGGTGCCGGCGCGGTCCCCGACCACGACCGCCCGGGCGGTGAAGCGCTGACGCATAGCTGGCGACGCTAGCCGCGCCCGCCGTCGGCGTCGCGGCAGCGCACCGGAGCCGCCGATACCGTGGGCGCCATGGACCTCCTCACCGCCGCCGCCTCCGACGAGGGTGGGATCACCGGATTCCTGCTGGACCTGGTGAACTCGCTGGGCCCGGTGGGCGTGGGGCTGGCGATCCTGGCCGAGACCGTGATCCCGCCGATCCCGAGCGAGGCCGTCCTCGGGCTGGCCGGCGTGCTCATCAACGACGGCGAGATGGACGTCGTGCCGGTGGTGCTGTTCGCCACGCTCGGCTCGATCCTGGGCGCGATCTTCTTCTACTACGTCGGCCTGGCCCTGGGGCCCCGTCGGTCGCACGCCTTCCTGGACCGGCTGCCCCTGGTGGAGACCGAGGACGTCGACAAGACGTTCGCCTGGTTCGAGCGGCACGGGCGATCGGCGGTCTTCTTCGGCCGCATGGTGCCGATCGTGCGCAGCTTCATCTCCGTGCCGGCCGGTGTCGTCCGGATGCCGATCGGCCAGTTCCTGCTCTTCACCGCGGGCGGCAGCCTGATCTGGAACAGCCTGCTCATCGGGCTCGGCGTGGCCGCCGGTGACTTCGTGCGGGAGAACCTGCACTACCTGGACTACGCGGTGGTCGCCGCCGTCGTCCTGTTCGTCGGCTGGTTCCTCTACAAGAAGCTGAGCGGGGGCCTGCGCCGGCCGCCGACGGCCGGGGCGCACCTGCCGGCCGACGAGCGCGACCAGGCATGACCCGCCGGCGCCCCGCGGTCGTCGCCCTCGACGTCAACGAGACGCTGCTGGACCTCGCGCCGGTGCGTGCGACGCTGGTCGAGGCCGGGCAGCCGGAGTCGCTGCTGCGCGCGGTGTTCGCGCGGACGCTGCTCACCGGCTTCGCCGCGACCGTCGTGGGCGACTGGTGCTCCTTCCGGGAGGCGTTCGACGCGGCCCTGGAGCAGGAGAGCGACCTCTCCCCCGCCGCCCGCTCGGGGGTGCTGGAGGGGTTCGCCGAGCTCTCGCCGCACCCGGACGTCGAGCCGGCGCTGCGCCGGCTGACCGAGGCGGGCGTGCGCGTCGTGACGCTGTCGCACGGCTCGCCCGGCGTGGCCGAGGCCGGTCTGGCGCGCGGGGGCATCACGCCCCTGGTCGAGGCGACGCTGACCAGCGAGTCCATCCGCGCGTGGAAGCCCGCCCGCGAGGTCTACCTGTGGGCCGCGGGCCGGTGCGGCGTGGCACCCGACCGGCTGGCGCTGGTCGCCGCGCACGGCTGGGACGTCCTGGGCGCCCAGCGCGCCGGGCTCACGGGCGCGTGGTTCCCGCGCAGCGAGCGGGTGTACCCGTCGGTCTACGCGGCGCCGCACGTGCGGGCCGACGACCTGGCCGGCGCCGTCGAGGCGCTGCTGGCACTGCCGGCATGAGCGAGCTGATCGACACCCCGCACGGTCCGGCACGCGTGCTCAGCAGCGGCGACGGCAGCGCGGGCACGCTGGTCCTGGGCCACGGGGCGGGGGGAAGCTCCGAGGCGCCCGATCTGGCGGCGCTCACCGCGGAGGCCGCGGACGCCGGCTGGCTGGTGCACCGGGTGGACCAGCCGTGGCGGGTGGCCGGCAAGCGGATCGCTCCCGCGCCGCCGCGGCTCGACGAGGCGTGGGGCGCGGTGCTGGACCGGCTGCGGCTGACCGACCGGCTGCCCGGCCGGCTCGTGCTCGGCGGCCGGAGCGCCGGTGCCCGGGTGGCCTGCCGGACGGCGGCGGCCGAGGGCGCGTCCGGCGTGCTGGCGCTGGCGTTCCCGCTGCACCCGCCGGGCAAGCCGGAGAAGACCCGCGCCCCGGAGCTCATCGCCGTCGGGGTGCCGATCGTCGTGGTGCAGGGCGAGACCGACGCGATGGGCCGCCCGGAGCACGTGGCCGCGGCACTGGCCGGCTCCGGGCTCGCGTCGGTCTACGCCGTGCCCGGCGACCACTCGCTGAAGAAGAACCCGGGCCTGGCGGCCGCGGCCGCGCTGTCCTGGCTGACCGAGGTGCTCCCGGCCTGACCTACCGCCGCATCAGAAGGGTGGCGGGTCGTCGTCGGACCGGTCGGGGATGCGGGAGCCCGGTGGTCGGGTGGTGCGGGTGACCCCGCTGGGCGTGGTGACGGTGAGCACGCCGTCGGCGGTCATGGTGAACCGCCAGCCGGGGGCGTGGGTCTTGAGCCGGTGGTGGCGGCGGCACAGGCAGCAGAGGTTGGAGCAGCTGGTGGCGCCGCCCTCGGCGTGGGGGACGACGTGGTCGAGGTCGGCGCGGGCGACGGAGTTGCGGCAGCCGGGGTGGCGGCAGGTGCGGTCGCGGGCGCGGGTGTAGCGGCGCTGGGCGGGGCTGGGCCGGTACCGGTCGACGTCGGCGGGCCGGTCGAGCAGCGGGCATCCGCAGGTGCCCTCGGGGTGGTGGGGGCAGCCGCGGCGGGCGAGGCGTTCGAGTTCGGCGCGGGGAACCACCGCGCGCAGGGCGCCGCTGACAGGGTCGGTGAGCGCGAGGTGCAGGGTGCCGCCGGCGGGCGCCTGCAGGCCGCCGGGGCACAGCGCGTCGAGCTGCTCGAGGAGTTCGCGCAGGTGGGCGGCGGTGATCGGCTGCCCGTCGATGTCAGCGGAGCCGCAGGACGCGCGCAGCGCGCCCAGGTCGGCGGACACGGTGAGGTGCGCGGTCACCGGCGGCCGCGACTCGTCCCACGGGCGCAGCACCAGGTCGGTGAGCACACCGACCCGGAGTTGCCCCAGCGGACGCGGGTCGCCGTCGGCCTTGGCCATCCGCGCGTACCCGTCGAGAGTGCCGTGCAGGGCGGCGGCCATCGGCTGCGGCAGGAAGATGCGCAGCTCGGCCATGCCGTCCCGCATCGGGGTGACGGTCACGTCGGCGGACTTCTGGGCCTGCTTGCGGCGCCGGTCGGCGGCGGTGGCGTCCAGTCGCTGCAGCTCGGCGCGGGCCAGCGCCCGCAGCCGGGACACCGACACGCTCCCCGCCCGGGGCAGCACCGCCGCCTCGATCTGCTGGAGCACCGCGGGCTCCAGCTCCCGGGCCGCATCGCTCAGCTCGGCGGCCAGGCCGAACGCCCGGGGCCGGTCCAGGGCACCGTCGGCCAGCGCCGCCCACGTCGCGGGCAGCCGCTCGACCAGCACCCAGGACAGGTCGCCCTGCACCGAGGCCGCCGTCCGCGAGCAGTTGAGCACCATCGCCAGCTCATCGGCGAAGAACTCGCTCACCCCCGCCACCGGCTGCCGCCCGGGCCCGGACGCCCAGGCCTCACCCGCGACGCCCGGTTCACCGATCTCCCGGTCGGCGCCGTCCGGCCGCAGTGCGGCCAACCCGACCACCAGCTCCGCCTCGTAGGCGGCCAACGCCGACTTCGCCCGCTGCACCCGCTGCAGCTCCGCCGCGATCTCCGCATCCGTGCGGGCGGCCACCGGCAGCACGTCGCCCAGCCGGCCCGACCGCGAGGTCACCCCCGCTGCGAGTGGTTGCTCGGGCCAGGGCGCACGGACCACCGGGGCGATCGAGACCGCCACCCCGTATCCGCTGCCCAGATCGAACATGTGTATGACGATAGAGCTGGGGTCCGACAGTTTCCGCCGGTCAGCGGCTCGCGAGTACGGCCGATGCGGAGATCGCATCCGGCCCATTGCGCGTCGCGGACTCGCGCAGAAGGCGGCTTCAGGGACACCTGCCCATCGCCGATAGAAAAAGCATGAGTACGGGCCGGCGCCGCGGACAGGGCCGGAGGAAGCGCCCGTTGACCGGCTATGCGGCCCTTGAACGGTCCCGCCGACGGAAGATCCTCAAGGCGCTGATCCTGGGACGTGCGATCGCCCCCGAGGACGAGCAGTTCGCCCGAGACAGAGCCGGGCAAGCCGCCGCACAGCTTCCGCAAGGACTCTTGAGGGGCGCTCTCTTCAGCCTGTTCATCGCCTCCTCATGGTGGAGCCTCTTCCCGCTGACAGTCGGCAGCAAGGCGATCTTGGTTCTCCTCGCCTTCGCAGTTCTCATCTACGTAGGTGGCATGGGCTTCGCCCTCCGCATGCGCATGTGGTTGCGTCGCGAGCCCTCGTAGCCACTCGACAGTTCGCGCCGAGTGGGCCGCTCAGGGCGGGTCTCGCAGGCTTCCCGGCCGAACCACCCCGACTGATTCTCGGGCGGTCACATCCCCGCAGGGAGCCCGCTCTGTCGCCCTCACGGACCGCGCTCGGCGGCTCGTGAGGCGCCCGATCGGTCAGCTGCGGCTGCGGCGCCTCCGGCGGACCAGCAGGACCACGGCGAGGACCGCCGCAGCGGCTCCGGCAACCGGCGCGTAGCGGGCCACCGGGCCGGCCGCGGCGACCTCGAGCAGGTCGATCGGCTCCGGCTTCGCGGGCGTCGCCACCGGGGCCGGGGCCACGACGGGGGCCGCGGCGCGCGGTCCGGCCGACGGCACGCTGCGGACGGGCGCTCCCGTGGCCGGGCGGGCCGGCGGGCCGGAGGGCCCGGCGGGCGGTCCGCTGGGGCGGGCGGGGGCCGCCGCCTTCTTGGCTGCGGGGGCGGCCTTCTTGGCGGCGGGCGCCGCCTTCTTCGCCGGCTCGGCCTTCTTCGCGGGGGCCGCCTTCTTCGCCGGCTCGGTCTTCTTCGCGGGGGCGGCCTTCGCCGCCGGCTTCGGCTCGGACACCTTCTCGGTGGCGCTCGCGGCCGCCTTCTTCGTGGCCGCGGCGGCCTTCTTCACGGCCTTCGCGGGCGCGCTCTCGCCGGGCAGCTGCTCGACGGAGGCGGCGATCTCCTCGACCGCGCCGGTCGCCGTCGCGGCCACCGTCGCGACGGGGCCCGGTGCAGGAGCGGCAGCGGGTGCGTCCAGCTGGGCGGCGAGCTTGTCCGAGAACTGGCCGAGCAGCTTGTCGCCGACGTCGGTCATGACCCCGCGGCCGAACTGGGCCGGCCGGCCGGTGATGGTCAGATCGGTGGCCACGTCCACGCGGGTGCCGGGACCGTCGGCGGCCAGGCTCGCGGTGATCGTCGCGGCCGCGGTGCCGTTGCCCCGCTGGTCCTTGCCGCGCGCCTCGATCACCGCCCGGTGCGCGACCTCGTCCTTCTCCACGATCGACGCCTTGCCCTGGTAGGTCAGGTTGATCGGCCCGAGCTTGACCTTGATCGAGCCGCTGACGTCGTCGTCGCCGGCCGAGTCCAGCGTGGCGCCGGGCATGCACGGCGCGATCCGCTCGAGATCGAGCAGCACCCGCCACGCCTCGTCGACGGGCAGGGGCACGCTGAACGAGTTCTCCAGTTGCACGGCTGGATCCTCCTGGGGCTGCGATCCCGCCGGGCCTCCGTGGGGCCCCGGGTGGGACGGACGAGTACGGACCGGCGGCTGCCCGACGCTACCGCCCGACCTGCTCCTCCACCCGCACGGCGCGAGCGGGCTGCGCCTGGTGGGACGGGTGTTCCACCCGCAGTTCCCGGCGGCGCAGGAGGGCCGATGCCGTGAGCGCCGCCAGCCCCGCCGCGGCGAGGGCGGCGCCGACCAGCCCCGGGGCCGTGTAGCCGGCGCCCGCCGCGATCACCAGGCCGCCGAGCCAGGCGCCGAGCGCGTTCGCGGCGTTGAGCGCCGAGTGGTTCAGCGCCGCACCCAGCATCTGCGCCTCCCCGGCGACCTCCATGAGTCGCATCTGCAGGCAGACGACCAGGACCGACGCGGTGGCGCCCAGCAGGAAGACGGCGGCGACGATCGTGACGGGCGTCCGGGCGGCGAGCGGGATCAGCACCAGGACCGCGCCGATGGCGACGTTCGCGCCCACCAGCGACCGGAACAGCGCCAGGTCGGCGAGCCGCCCGCCGACCGCCGTCCCGACGACCATGCCGGCGCCGAAGGCCAGCAGCACGAGCGGGATGGCGCCCCGGGACATCCCGGACACCTCGGTGACCAGCGGCGCGACGTAGCTGTAGACGGCGAACATCCCGCCGAACCCGACCACGCCCACGAGCAGGGTGAGCAGCACCTGGGGACGACGCAACGCCCCCAGCTCGGTGCGCACGGTGGCCCCCCGGTCGGCCGGGGTCGCCGGCACGACCGCGGCGACGGAGACGATCGTCAGCGCGGCGATGACCACCACCGCCCAGTACGCGCTGCGCCAGCCCAGCTGCTGTCCCAGCCACGTCGCCGCCGGCACGCCCACCACGTTGGAGACGGCGAGCCCGAGCATCACCGAGCTCACCGCGCGCCCGCGCAGGTGCGGGGCCACCAGCGAGGCGGCGACCAGCGAGGCGACGCCGAAGTACGCGCCGTGCGGCAACCCGGCCAGGAAGCGCGCGGCCAGCAGCGAGCCGTAGCCCGGGGCGAGCGCGGTCAGCGCGTTGCCCGCGATGAAGGCGACCATCAGCCCGATGAGCAGGCCCCGGCGGGGCAGCCGGGTACCCAGCGCGGCGAGGACGGGCGCGCCGACGACGACGCCCAGCGCGTACAGCGAGATCACGTGCCCGGCGGTGGGGATGTCGATGTCGACGCCCTCGGCCACGTCGGGCAGCAGGCCCATGGTCACGAACTCGGTGGTGCCGATCGCGAACCCGCCGAGCGCGAGGGCGACGATCGCCGCGGCCACGCGCCCGGGCGAGAGCGGCGGGGAGGTCGGGTCGGTCACGACATCAGTGGACGGCGACCGGCTGGACGTCGTCGTCGAGCGGCAGCTGCCAGGGGCGGACGACGACGACCAGCAGGGCGATCGCCAGCGTCAGCGCCGTCACCACGACCGTGCCGATGGCCGCCGCGTCGTTCCCCAGCAGGCCGACGACCGGCGAGACCAGCGCGCCGACACCGAACTGCACGGCACCGAGCAGCGCCGCGGCCGTCCCGGCGGCGTCACCGTGGCGGGACAGCGCCAGGGCAGGAGCGTTGGGCAGCGCCAGGCCGCAGGCGAAGAGCACCGCCCACAGGCTGAGGGCCACGCCCCACAGGCCGCCGGTGCTGGTCACGGCCAGGACGACGAGCAGGGCTCCGGCCAGCGCCCCGGCCGCCGTGCCGGCGACGAGGATCTGCGCCGGGGACCATCGGCCGAGCAGGACCGGGTTGAGCTGGGTCGCCGCGATCAGCCACACGGCGCCGGCGCCGAAGAGCAGGCCGAACTGCTGCTCGTCGAGACCGAACTGGCCCTGGTAGACGAACGCCGAGCCCGAGACGTAGCTGAACAGCCCGGCCATCGTCAGCCCGGCGACGAGCACGAGGCCCACGTAGGCGCGGTCGCGCAGCAGCTCGCGGTAGCCCCGCAGCGTCCCGGTGACGCCGCTGGACCGGCGCCGCTCCGGCGGCAGGGTCTCCGGCAGCAGGCGCGCACCGACGACGACCATGACGACGCCGTAGACCGCCAGCAGGGCGAAGATCCCGCGCCACGAGGTGAACCGAAGCATCTCGCCGCCGATCGTCGGGGCGAGGACCGGCGCGGCGCCGAGCACCAGGAACAGGCGGGAGAGCATCCGTGCGGCGGCCCGGCCGTCGTACAGGTCGCGCACGATCGCGATCGCGATCACCGCGCCGGCCGCCGTCCCGACGCCCTGCAGCACGCGGAGCGCGCCGAGCACGGCCAGGTTCGGCGCGATGATGACCAGCAGGGAGGCCAGCACGTGCAGCGCGGTGCCGGCCAGCAGCGGGCGCCTCCGGCCGTAGGCGTCGGACACCGGCCCCAGCACCAGCTGCCCCAGCGCGAGCCCGACGAGGGTGCCGGTCAGCGTCAGCTGGACCGCCGCCGACGTCGTCTCCAGCTCGCGGGTGATGGTGGGCAGCGCCGGCAGGTACATGTCGATGGTCAGCGGACCGATCGCCACGAACGCGCCCAGGATCAGGGCGGTCCGGGCCGCACCGGGCACCGGGACCGCCGGCGCGGTCGCGGGTGCGGGCGCCGGACGTTCGGAGAGGGTGGTCACAGGTGGCCGCAAGGACCGGCGGACGCCCCCCATTCCGGATCGTGAGCGAATAGCGGATTGTTCACACGGGCGTCACGGGCCGGGCGGCCGGGTGGGCAGCAGCGCCGCCGCGGAGCGGACACGGGCGGCCCCCGCCCACAGCCCCGCCCCGTACGCGAGGTCGTCCAGCCGCCGGGCCGCGAGGTGACGGACCGGTCCGACCTCGTGCCGGTGCGGCAACCAGGCCAGCAACCCCTCGGCGACGGCGAGCCCGAGCAGCCGGCCCCGGGCCGGCCGCGACAGCACGCCGGCGGCGACCGCCAGCGGCCAGTGGTGGCGGGTGACCGCCCGCGCCATCGCCCGGGCGGAGACGCCGGTCGCGCGCACGGTCAGCACGGTCGCCAGCCCCAGTGGCGGGCGCTCCCCCGGCCGGGCCAGCCGGCGGGACAGCCGCACCGCCCGCACGGCGAGCAGCCCGACGGCCACCGCCCGGCCGCGCCGGCCGCCGGCCGCGGCCAGCCCCACGGCGGCCGCCACGTCCGGGGCGACGACGAGGGGGGACACGAGGCCGTCGTGCCGGGCGGCGAGCAGCGCGGCCCCGGTGCCGTAGAACGCCCGGCGGCGCAGCCACTCCGCCGTCCCGGTGGGGTGCTCGTGCGCCACCTCGGCGGCCGGGTCGTAGCGCACCCGCCAGCCCGCCGCAGTCAGCCGCCACACCAGGTCGACGTCCTCCGCCACCCGCATCGTCTCGTCGAAGCCGGCGCCGGCGAGCGCCGCGGTCCGGCCCAGCAGCGCCGCGCTCGGCACGTACGAGACCGCCGTCAGCGGGCGCACGGGCGCGGCCTGCCGTCCCATGTCCAGCGCGCCGTCGACCGCCTCGTAGCCGGACAGCCACCCCTCGCCGGACAGCGCGACGATGCGCGGCGCGACCAGCGCGAGCCGGGGGTCGGCCAGGTGCGGCAGCAGCGCAGCCAACCACCCCGGGCGCGGCACGCAGTCGGAGTCCAGGAACGCGACGAACGGCGTCCGCACCGCCCGCAGCCCGGCGTTGCGCGCTGCCGCCGGTCCGCGTGCGGTCCCGTGCCGGACGACGACGACGGCGTCGTCGGTCCGCACCGGGGCCGCCGACCCGTCGTCCACCACCACGACGGGCAGCCCCGCGGTGGCCGGATCGCTCCGCAGCGCGGCGAGCAGCCGGGCCAGCCCGACCGGCCGGTCCTTCACCGGGATCACGACGGTCACGTCGCGGGCACGGGTCGCAGGAGCGTCGGCCGCGGGGGCGAGGTCGGGATGCGCGAGCCCGGCGTCCAGCAGGCGGGCGGCGAGGGCCGCCGTGGCGCCGTCCCGGACGACGAGCCGGTCGCCGGCCAGCAGCGTCCGGGCCCGCGGGGCCAGCCGCAGCAGCCGGAGCGGCGCGCCGCCGAGCAACGTCGTCCCGCCGTCGCGCCGCCGCACCCGCGGGTCCAGGCGGACGGCGAAGCCGTCGGGCAGCCGCAGCTCCGGAGCCGCGGGGAGAGCCGCGGGAGCCGCCGCCGATCCGGTCACCCGGGCAGTCTGCCCGGCTCGCCCGACCGATCCGGAGGACGGGCGGGTGCACCCCGCCGCGCACGGGTGTGTTTAGGTCAGCCTTACCTGACCTTCGAAGGAGTCCCTCCATGCCCGCCCGCCCGATCCTCCGCGGTGCCGCCGTCCTGGCCGCCGCAGCTCTCGTCGTCACCGGATGCGGTTCCGACGACGACACCGACTCGTCCTCCGGCGGCGGCACCAGCTCCTCCGGCGCCTTCCCCGTCACCGTCGCCACCGCCTTCGGGGACGTCGAGATCGCCGACGAGCCGACCCGCATCGTGGCCCTGGGCTGGGGGGACGCCGAGACGGCGCTGGCCCTGGGCGTGCAGCCGGTCGGCGCCAGCGACTGGCTCGCCTTCGGCGGCGAGGGCGTCGGCCCGTGGTCCGAGGGCCGGTACGACGAGGCCCCGGAGATCATCGAGACGCTGGAGCCCAGCCTCGAGGCGATCGCCGCGCTCGAGCCCGACCTGATCCTGGACACCAAGTCCGACGGCGCGCAGGAGCGCTACGACCTGCTGAGCCAGATCGCGCCCACCATCGGCCAGCCCGAGGGCGTCGAGGCCTACCAGACCTCCTGGGACCAGCAGCTCGAGCTGGTCGGCCAGGCTCTGGGCAGGACCGACGAGGCCGACGACCTCGCCGCCGAGGTCGCGCAGGCGTTCGAGGACGCCGCCGCCGCGCACCCGGAGTTCGAGGGCACCGAGGTCGCCGTCGCCGCCTTCACCTCCGAGGGCTTCGGCGCCTACGTGCAGGGCGACGCCCGCGTCGACTTCATGGAGGAGCTCGGCTTCGTCAACGAGGCGGAGATCCAGGACCAGGCGACGGACAACTTCTTCGTCGGCGTGAGCGAGGAGCAGGTGTCCATCCTCGACGCCGGGCTCACCGTCGCCTTCCCGATCTACGTGGAGGCGTCCGAGTTCACCTCGAACGCGCTGTGGCAGGCGCTCCCGTCGGTCCAGGACGGGCGGGTCGTGGTCCTCGAGGACCAGACGCTGGCCAGCGCCTTCTCCATCGGCACGGCACCGGGCATCCTCTACGCGCTCGAGACGACCGTTCCGCTGTTCGCCGACGCCCTGGCCTGAGCCGGACGGCCGGTCCCGCCGGGCGGCTCAGCTCCTGAGCCGCCCGGCCGGGTCCACCTCCCAGCGGCGCACCGCCTCGACCAGCCGCGCGGTGATCGCCACGAGCAGCCCCGCTCCCTCCGCTGCCGATGCCCCCGAGGGATCCCCCAGCACCCCCGTCGGGCTGACCGCCCGCACCCCGCCGGCCCGCAGTCGCGGCAGGATCTCGGCCAGCGGCGCGGTCTCCCCCGCCACCGCGTCGGCCTCGCGCACGCCGGCCGGTTCCACGTGCAACATCAGCGACGTCTCGGTGCGGCCGGCGTGCGCGTCCCCGCCGGGCACCCCACAGGGGAACCAGGCCACGTCCCGGCCCTCCGACCGCAGCAGCGGCACCGCCGCCCCCAGCGCCTCCAGGTTGCCGCCGTGGCCGTTGACCACCAGCAGCCGCGGCGCCCACCGGCAGGCCGAACGGCCGAGCTCGACCAGCACCGTCGTCAGCGCCTCGGTGCCGATCGACACCGTTCCGGGGAAGCCCTCGTGCTCACCGCTCGCGCCGTACGGCAGCGCGGGCGCCAGCAGGGCATCGGCCAGCCCGGGCAGCGCGGCCCGCGACACGGCGGCCGCGACCGTGGTGTCGGTCGCCAGCGGCAGGTGGTGGCCGTGCTGCTCGACCGAGCCCAGCGGGACGACCAGCAGCGCGGCCTCGGGGATCTGCGGCCAGACGGCACCGGCGAGCTGGGTCACCCGGGCAGCCTAGGGAGCACCAGACTGGCTGCATGGCGAACCGGCGCTGCCCCTGCGGAACGGGCCTGCCCTACGACGACTGCTGCGGCCCCCTGCACGCCGGCACGACCGCGGCGGCGACCGCCGAGCAGCTGATGCGGTCGCGGTACAGCGCCTTCGCCGTCGGTGACGCGCCGTACCTGCTCGCCACCTGGCATCCGACCACCCGACCTGCGGCGCTGGAGCTCGACCCCGGCACCCGCTGGCTCGGGCTGGACGTCCTGGCCACCGACGGCGGCGGGTTGCTGGCCGCGGAGGGGACCGTCGAGTTCGTCGCACACCGGATCTCCGGCGGGCAGCGCGGCGAGCAGCACGAGGTCAGCCGGTTCGTCCGCGAGGACGGCGCGTGGCGGTACCTGGACGCCGTCTGAGGGTGTCGGAGCGTCCAGGCCGGGGAACGCCCTCCCCATGAGCGCAGAGGACACCCGCAAGGTCGCCGAGCTGATCAAGGGTCAGCGGTTCGGCTTCCTCACCACGACCACCCCCGAGGGCAAGCTCACCAGCCGGCCCATGACGCTGCAGGAGGTCGAGTTCGACGGCGACCTGTGGTTCTTCGCCGAGCGCGGCTCCCACCCGGTGCAGCACATCCAGGTCGCGCCCCAGGTCAACGTGGGCGTCGGCTCCGGTGGCACCTGGGTCTCGCTGACCGGGCACGCCCGCGTCGTCGAGGACGTCGCCAAGAAGAAGGAGCTGTGGAACGGCGCCGTCGAGGCCTGGTTCCCGCAGGGCCCGGAGGACCCCTCGGTCGTCCTGCTGAAGGTCGAGGGCGACTCCGCCGAGTACTGGGACAGCCCCGGCGGCCGGCTCGCCACCGCCTTCAGCTTCGTCAAGGCCAAGGCGACCGGCGAGCGGATCCAGGGCGGCGAGAACGAGAAGGTCGAGCTCTGACCCGACTGCTCGGCTAGCTCCGCACGGGCATGCCGGCGGCGAGGGCGGCGCCCGCGCGGTCGGCGGGCTCGGGCCGGGCGAACAGGTAGCCCTGCGCGGAGCCGCAGTCCAGGTCGGCGAGCGCCTGCCGCTGGCCCTCGGTCTCGACGCCCTCCGCGACGATGTCCAGCCCCAGCGTGTGGGCCAGCTCGACGATCGAGGTGATCAGGGTGACCGCCGAGCGGCCGCGCGGCAGGTCCATGACGAAGCTGCGGTCGATCTTGATGATGTCCGCCGGCAGGTGCCGGAGGTAGGACAGCCCCGAGAAGCCGGTGCCGAAGTCGTCGATCGCGATGCGGACGCCCAGGGCCCGCAGCGACTGGAGCTGGGCGACGACGGCGTCGCCGTCCTCGACGAGCACGCCCTCGGTCACCTCCAGCGTGAGCTGGTCCGCGGGGAAGCCGGTCTCGGCCAGCGCCGCGACGACGAGGGCGGTCACGTCGCTGCCGTCGTGGAACTGCCGGGGGGAGAGGTTCACCGCCATGCGCAGAGGCGCGCCGGTCTCCGCCGTCCAGGTGGCGCCCTGGCGGAGCGCTTCGCGCAGCACCCAGCTGCCGATGCCGGCGATCGCGCCGGTCTCCTCGGCCAGCGGGATGAACTCGACCGGCGGGATGAGGCCGCGCGTCGGGTGGTTCCAGCGGACGAGGGCCTCGAAGCCGGTGGTGCGGCCGTCCGCGAGGCGGACGGTGGGCTGGTAGTGGACCTCCAGCTGACCGGCGTCGGCCGCCGCGGCGAGATCCTGGGCCAGGCCCGCCCGGCGACGGGCGGCCTCGGCCATGCCGTCGGCGTAGACGACCAGCCGGTTCTTGCCCTGCGCCTTCGCGAGGTACATCGCCAGGTCCGCGTTGCGGAGCAGGGCGCCGGCCGTCCGGTCGGTCGGGTCGGTGGAGGCGGCAACGCCGACGCTGCAGTGCACGGTGAGCGGGCCGTCGTCCAGCGGCACGGGGACGGACACGGCGACCAGCGCCCTCTCGGCCACGGCGCGGGCGACGTCCGGGCCGCCGTCCACGACGACGGCGAACTCGTCCCCGCCGATGCGCGCGACGACGTCTCCGGGGCGGACGCAACCGCGCAGGCGCTCGGACAGCACGAGCAGCAACTCGTCGCCGACGGCGTGCCCGCGGCCGTCGTTGACCACCTTGAAGTCGTCGATGTCGATGAGGAGCAGGGAGACCGCGCCGCCGCGGGCGAGCAGGCGGTGGGTGACCTCCTCGAGCAGCGTGCGGTTGGCCAGGCCGGTCAGCGGGTCGCTGAGCACCTGGTCCTCGTGGAGCCGCCACGAGGAGAGGTGCGCCAGGCTCGCGGCCAGCACGAACGCCGCGTGGACACCGGCCCACATCCAGGGGTTGCCCTGCCCGCCGTGCCCGAAGACCGCGTGGGGGTACAGCGTGCCGACCACCCCGTGGTGGGCGGCCACGACCACGACGGCGATGCCGAAGGGCACCCAGTCCTGATACAGCGAGACGATGCCGATCATCACGAAGAACACGAAGTGCGCCTCGGTGACCCCGCCCCACAGGTGCACCAGCGCGACCGAGGCGGCCATCAGGCTGCACGTCGTCGCGCCCGCCCGGACCACCCGGCTCAGCCCCGGCGCGACCGCGAGAGCGAGCGGGCCGGCGACGGCGGCCAGGACGGCGACCGCGGCGGGCTGCCCGTACCCCCACGCCCAGGCGAGGACCACGAGCCCGACGGCGCACCCGGCCGCGAGGCGGACGATCGCGCTGTGGCGGCGCTGCCACACCGCCTCGGGCAGCCGGCGGCCCGAGGGAAGCAGCCGCTCAGCCCGCGTGCGGAGGTCGAGGATCACCTCGTCCTGATCGGCGCGGACGATCCTGTTCCGCAGTCCACCGGCCGCCCCTCCCCCCAAGGGGGTGGGTCAGCCGGTGGAGCGTTTCAGCGCAGGTCGAGCCCGGCCAGCGGGGACTCGTCGCAGATCTTGCTGGGGATCGACGGGATCCCCAGCAGCGTCGGCTGCCCGCGCACCGGCCCGCTGTGCGAGTGGTCGATGTGGCTGCGCGGGGTGACCAGCTCGAGGTCCCGGGCGGCCAGGGCACTCTCGCCGTAGCCCTGGACGCACTCGGGGTCGGGGCCGTCGAGAGGCAGGCCGGTGAAGAACTTGGCCGCCATGCAGCCACCGCGGCAGGCGTCGAAGTGCGCGCACTTGGTGCAGGCGCCGCCGGTCTGGGGGTTGCGCAGGTCGGCGAAGAGCTCCGACTGCTGCCACACCCGCTGGAAGCCGCCCTCGTCCCGCACGTTGCCGGCCAGGAAGTTCTCGTGGATGGCGAACGGGCAGGCGTAGACGTCGCCGACCGGGTCGATCAGGCACACCACGCGGCCGGCGCCGCAGAGGTTCAGCCCGGGCAGGGCCTCGCCGAACGCCGACAGGTGGAAGAACGAGTCGCCGGTGAGGACGCCGTCGCCGTTGGCCAGCAGCCAGTTGTAGAGCTCGCGCTGCTGGGCCATCGTCGGGTGCAGCTCGTCCCACACGTCGGCCCCGCGGCCGGAAGGCCGCAGCCGGGTGATCCGGAGCTGGGCGCCGAAGGAGTCGGTGAGCTCCTTGAACGCGTCGAGCTGCCCGGCGTTCTCCCGGGTGACGACGACGGAGACCTTGAAGTCCTTCATCCCGGCCTCGGCCAGGTTCTCCAGCGCTCGGATCGCGGTCGCGTAGGAGCCGGCGCCGCGGACGCGGTCGTTCACCTCGGCGGTGGCGCCGTCGAGGGAGATCTGCACGTCGACGTAGTCGGTGCGGGCGAGCTGGGCGGCGCGGGTCTTGTCCAGCTTGATGCCGTTGGTGGAGAACTTGACGCCGACGTCGTGGCCGATGGCGTAGTCGAGCAGGTGCCAGAAGTCCGGGCGCACCGTGGGCTCGCCGCCGCCGACGTTGACGTAGAACACCTGCATCCGCTGCAGCTCGTCGATGACCGCCTCGGCCTCGGCGGTGGACAGCTCGTTCGGGTCCCGCCGTCCGGAGGAGGACAGGCAGTGGGCGCAGGCCAGGTTGCAGGCGTAGGTGAGCTCCCACGTCAGGCAGATGGGCGCGTCCAGGCCGTACTCGAACTGGTCGATCAGCCGGCCGCCGACGGGTCGGTCGGGCCGGGCGGTGCGGGACGGCAGGACGGCGGTCACGAGGTCCCCTCGGGATTCGGTTCGATCATCTGCGAGCGGGCGAGGTCGGCCAGCGCCTTCACGTAGGCGGGGTGCTGGGCCTCGGTCACGCCGCAGGCGGCGAGCGTGGCGCTCGCGCTGGGGTGGTCGGCGAGGGCCTCGACGACGGCGACCAGGGTCTTCGACTTCAGGAAGGAGAGCTTCCGGTTGCCGAAGTGGTAGACCAGCGCGCCGAAGGGCTCCGGCCGCAGCGCGACCGAGCGGGCGCGCCGCCAGGGCCGGTCCGGGTCGAAGTCGACCTCGGCCGGGGACACGGCCGGGGATTCGGTCGGGGACACCGCCGCGGTCACAGGAGGGCCGGCGTCGTTCAGTAGACGCCGCACATGCCGTCGATCGAGACCTCCTCGACCAGCGACTCCTCCACCAGGGTCTCCTCGGCGGCGGGGGCCGGGGCGGCGTCGACGTCAGCGTGGTTCTCGGGCATGGCGCACTCCTGGTGATCGCGGTCACGGACGATGCAGGGAGGCTAATGACACCGGGTGCCACCGGGCAACAGGGGGTGCCGGATCCGTGGGGATCGGCGCGCGGGGTGGGCACAATGCGTGCGTGACCGCCATCGAGACCACCGCGCCGGGCCTCCCGGCCGAGGGCACCCGCGCCCGGGTCGAGCGGGCCGCGCTGGACCTGTTCACGCTGCGCGGCTTCGAGCAGGTGACGACCGACGAGGTCGCCGACGCGGCGGGGATCAGCCGGCGCACGTTCTTCCGGTACTTCGCGACCAAGGCCGACGCCGTGTGGGGCGATTTCGCCGCGCACGTGGCGCGACTGGAGGAGCTGCTGGCCGCCACGGACCCGGCCCAACCGGTGCTCGCCTCGGTGTGCGCGGCCTACGTGGAGGTGAACGACTACGCGGTGGCCGAGCTGCCGCTGCTGCGCGAGCGGATGCTGCTGATCCTCACCGAGCCGGCGCTGCTCGCGCACTCGCAGCTGCGGTTCGCCGAGGTCGACCGGGTGGTCGCCCGGTACGTCGCGGGCCGCTCCGGGGCGGCCGCCACCGACCTGGTCCCCCGGCTCGTCGCCGCCACCACCCGCGCCGCCGCGACGACGGCGTTCGAGGCCTGGCTGGCCGATCAGCGCTCCGCGCTGGGGACCCACCTGCGGCAGGCGTTCGCGGAGCTCACCGCCGGCTTCCCGGGGCTGCTCCGCTGACCGCCTCCCCCGCAGGTGTGGCGCTCGTCTCCTGGTGAGCGGGTAGCCTGGCACTCAGTGCCACCGACCGTTCCCGGTCGGGGGAGCAGATCAGGCGGTCATCCCGAGCGCGGGGCGACCCCGGGTGACAGGAGAGCAGCAGATGCCGAACCCCTGGTTCGAGTCGGTGGCGGAGGCCCAGCGGCGGGCGAAGAAGCGGCTGCCCAAGGGCGTCTACGGCGCGCTGGTCGCCGGCTCCGAGCGCGGGCTGACGGCCGAGGACAACCTCGCCGCCTTCGCCGAGATCGGCTTCGCCCCGCACACCGCCGGGCTGGCGAACGAGAAGAACATGGCCGTCACCGTCATGGGCCAGGAGCTCTCGATGCCGGTGATGATCAGCCCCACCGGCGTCCAGGCCGTCACCCCCGGTGGCGAGGTCGACGTCGCCCGGGCCGCTGCCTCCCGCGGCACCGCCATGGGGCTGTCGTCCATGGCGAGCAAGCCCATGGAGGAGGTCATCGCGGCCAACCCCAAGACGTTCTTCCAGCTGTACTGGGTCGGCGACCGCGACGTCATGGCCGCCAAGGTCGAGCGCGCCCGCCGGGCCGGCGCCGCCGGGCTCATCGCCACCCTCGACTGGTCGTTCTCCTACGGCCGTGACTGGGGCAGCCCCTTCATCCCGGAGCGGATCAACTTCGAGGCCGCGCGCCGGTACGCCCCGCAGGTGCTGACCCGGCCGCGCTGGCTGTGGGACTTCGCGAAGACCATGAAGATCCCCGACCTGACCGTGCCGAACATGGTCGCCACCCCCGGCGACAAGGCCCCGACCTTCTTCGAGGCCTACGGCCAGTGGATGCAGTCCCCCATGCCCACCTGGGAGGACGTCGCCTGGCTGCGCGAGCTGTGGGGCACCGACAAGCCCTTCATGCTCAAGGGCGTCATGCGGGTCGACGACGCCAAGCGCGCCGTCGACGCCGGCGTCACCGCCATCTCGGTGTCCAACCACGGCGGCAACAACCTCGACGGCACGCCCGCCTCGATCCGCGCCCTGCCCTCGGTCGCGGCGGCCGTCGGCGACCAGGTCGAGGTCCTCCTCGACGGCGGCATCCGCCGCGGCGGCGACGTCGCCAAGGCCCTTGCCCTGGGCGCCAAGGCCGTCATGATCGGCCGCGCCTACCTGTGGGGCCTCGGCGCCAACGGCGAGGCCGGCGTCGGCAACGTGCTCGACCTGCTCCGCGACGGCCTCGGCTCGGCGATGATCGGGCTGGGCAAGGCGAACGTCGCCGATCTCAGCACCGACGACCTGGTCATCCCGGCAGGCTTCGAGCGCCAGCTCGGGGACGTCGCCGTCGCCAACGCCATGCTGAGCACCTCGCCCGCCGCCTCGCGCGCACGCGAGGCCTGACCGCTCATGCGCTCGCGCCCACCTCGGTCTCCGGGCCGGGGTGGGCGCGCAGCAGCGCCGCCCGCCGGCGCAGGCGGCGGCGTAGCCAGGGGTGACCGAAAGCCGCCGCCGTCCACGCACCGACGGCGAGCCACCACCACGGGCTGTCGGTGACCGCGAGGAACACCGAGAGCGCCGCCACCAGGGCGAAGACCGTCGGCCCCCACCGCCGCTGCCGGTCGAGTTGCGTGAGCTGGGCGAGCACAAGGCCATGGGCCGCCTCGCGCAGCGCCGGCTCGGCGGGCGCCGGCCCGCGCAGGGCCGCACGGCGCACCCGCTTCGACAGCCCCCCGGGTGAGCGTGCGGCCACCTCCCGCACCCCGCGCTGCTGCCGGTGCTGGACTCTGCCCATCACGGCGCCGAAGAAGAGGCCCATGAGGGCGCCCTGGACGACGGCGGCGGTCCAGCTGCCACTCTCGCCGTAACGGGTCCAGGCGACCCAGAACAGGCCGAACAGCGATCCGTTGACCAGGCCGAGGACCCAGGCCGGGGCGTGCAGCAGCCGCTCGCGCATGCGGCGATCGTGCAGCTCAGACTGGGCGGGTGGACGTCGGCCTCGCCGGACCGCGGGACGTGTCGCAGCTGGCACGTCTGCTCTGGCTCTTCGCGGGGCCTGACGAGCAGGCGCGGCAATCCGTCGAGGCGTTCGCCGTCGACCTGGACGCCTGGTTGGCCGACCGCGCCGGCTCGCACGTCGCGTTCGTCGCGCGGCTCCCCGAGTCCGACGTCGTGGGCATGGCGTGGCTGGCGCTCGTCCCGCGGGTGCCGAGACCGGGCACGACGGCTCGGCTCTCGGCCGACATCCAGAGCGTCTTCGTCGTGCCCGAGCAGCGCGGGAGGGGCATCGGCTCCCAGCTCGTCCGGACGGCGACGGACCACGCTCGCCGCCTGGGGGCGGCTCGCGTGACGGTCCACTCCAGCAGCAGAGCCGTGCCCGTCTACGAGCGGCTCGGCTTCGCCTCCTCCCGGCATCTCCTGCAGACGCCGGCGGAGTAGCAGCTCAGCCGAGCAGCCCGCCGAGCTTGCCGCCGCCGAACTTCTTGATCAGGTCCATCGGGTCGATGCCGAACTTCGCGAGCAGCCCGGCGTCCTTCTCGGTGTCCACCTGGTCCGGGAGCTCCGAGTCCGCCTGCTGGGCCTTGGCGTCGTCACCCTGGGACTTCAGCAGCTGCAGGATGTGGCTCTTGTCGATGTTCATGGGCACCCGGTACCCCGGACCGACGAGACGATGCGGACCGGCCTCAGTCCAGCCGGGGTGAACCGGGGGCGAGGAGATCCACCCGGGCGCGCACCCGGCCGCGCAGGTACGAGTGCCCGACTGCGGCCGCCAGCCACACCGGGACCGTGATCCACACCCACGCCGGCCCCGTGAGCGCCACCCCGGCCGCCAGCAGGGCCAGCGCCACGAACATCGCCGGGGCCCAGTAGCGCTGCCGGTCGAGGACGTGCAGGTGGTCGAGGGCCAGCTCGTGGGCGGCCTCGCGCTCGTCCGGGTCGTCGGGCACCGGCCCGCTGCCCGACGCCGCGCGACGCACGCGTCGGCCCACCGCCCTGGGGGACTGGTCGTCCGGATCGTGCATGCCCCCATCGTGCCGGTGCGGGTGCGCCGACGTCCCAGCGGGCAGTTCAGCCGGCCGAGGCGACGATCCGATCGGGGCGGATCCGCACCTCGGTGGCACTACCCAGCCAGCGCCGCAGCGTCCCGGAGGGGTCCTCGACGCGGGTGCGCGTCCCGTCGGGCCGGCACACCTCCAGGTCGGCGGTCAGCACGGCCGCGCCGTCCCCGAGGACGTCGTCCAGCCGGCACCGGCGCCCCTCGACGACCACCTCCGGCTGCGGGACCAGGCCGCCCACGAGCCGCCGGCCCGCCCGCCCGCGCCGGTCGAGCAGCGGCCCGCGCAGCGGCGGCGTCCGGCTGTCGGTGGCCAGCCGGGCCACCGCGGGGATCCGGCGGACGACGGCCAGCACGGCACGGCGCAGCACCGCCGCGCCCCGGCCCCCGCCGGTCATCAGCCGGCCCAGCAGCAGCGCCAGCCGGATCAGCGCGCGGGCGTGCGGCTCCCGCTCGGCCTGGTAGCTGTCGAGCAGTCCGTCGTCGCCCGCCCCTGCCAGGACGGCGGCCAGCTTCCAGCTCAGCTGGTGCACGTCCCGCAGGCCGAGGCCGAGCCCCTGCCCGACGAACGGCGGCGTCAGGTGGGCGGCGTCGCCGGCGAGCAGCACCCGCCCGGCCCGCCAGCGGTCGGCGAGCTGCGCCCGGAACGTGTACTCGGCCGCGCGCACCACCTCGACCGCCGCCGGGTCGACCGGCGCCAGCAGCCGCCGCAGCACCCCGGGCGTCGTCAGGTCCGCGACGGTCTCCCTCGGCGCGAGGCGGAACTCCCAGCGGTACCGATCCCCGGTCACGGGCATCGCGGTCGCGGCACGGGCCGGATCGCAGACCTGGGTGACGCCGGACCAGATCGGCAGCGGCACCGGGGAGCGGACGTCCAGCACGGCCCAGCGGTCGGCCGGGCCGAGGTCCCGCATCCGGGCCCCGATCAGCTCTCGGACGGTGCTGTTGGCGCCGTCGCAGCCGAGGACGGCGGCCGCCCGGACGGACCGGTCCCCCCCGCCGTCCCTGACCCGCACCGTCAGGACGACGCCGTCGCCTTCGGGGGCCAGTCCGGTCACCTCGCACCCACGGCGGATCTCGATGCCCGGCGTCCGGGCGGCGGCCGCCGCGAGCACCGCTTCCACGTCCGGCTGGTGCACCAGCGAGCCCGCCGCCCAGCCGTTGACGCCCGCACCGGGCTGCCGGCGGAACTCCGCGAGCACCTCGTGCGCGGCGTCGACCAGCCGCAGCCCCGCCATCGGCCGGGTCAGCGGCACCAGCTCGTCGGCGACCCCGGCGTCCTGCAGCACGCGGAACACCTCGTCGTCCAGGTGCACCGCGCGCGGGAGCTCGTAGGGCGTGCGGTGCCGTTCGAGCACCTGGACGCGCAGCCCCCGCCGGGCGAGCAGCAGCGCCGCCGTCAGCCCCACGGGCCCGGCGCCGACCACGACCACGGGCTCGCCGGACACGCGCGCCAGTGTTCCCGGACCCGCCGGGATGCGTCACCCGGGTGCGGGGACAGGCCCCCCGACCTTGACGGGTGGGGCGGAGGTGCTAAGAGTGACCCGGAGCACTGTCGTGCTGCGAACCCGCCACCTCTGGTGGGTCTCGGATCGAAGGGACATCTGTGAAGACCAAGGGCGCGATTCTGTGGGGCGTGGGCGAGAAGTGGTCGGTCGAGGAGATCGAGGTCGGTGACCCCGTCGCCGGCGAGGTGATGGTCGAGCTGGCCGCCTCGGGCCTGTGCCACTCCGACGAGCACCTCGTCACCGGCGCCACCCCGGTCGGCTTCCCGAGCCTGGGCGGCCACGAGGGCGCCGGCAAGGTCATCAAGGTCGGCCCCGGCGTGACCGACCTCGAGGTGGGCGACCACGTCGTCACCGCCTTCATCCCGGCGTGCGGCAAGTGCCCGCCGTGTTCGCGCGGCCAGCAGAACCTCTGCGACCTCGGCGCCCACCTGCTCGGCGGCAAGGCGATCGCCGACGGCACCAACCGCGTCACCGCCAAGGGCCAGGGCGTCTCGCCGATGTGCCTGCTCGGCACCTTCTCCCCCTACATCACCGTGAACCAGGCCTCGGTCGTGCGCATCGAGCCGGACATCCCGCTCGAGATCGCCGCCCTCGTGGGCTGCGGCGTCACCACCGGCTGGGGCTCCGCGACCAAGGTCGCCGACGTCCGTCCCGGTGAGAACGTCGTCGTCATGGGCGCCGGCGGCGTCGGCATGAACGCCGTGCAGGGCGCTGCGGCGGCCGGCGCGAAGCGGGTCATCGTCATCGACCCGGTCGCGCAGAAGCGCGAGTGGGCGATGGAGATGGGCGCCACCCACACCTACGCGAGCATCGAGGAGGCCACCCCTCAGATCAACGAGCTGACCTGGGGCCGGATGGCCGAGAAGGTGATCATCACCGTGGGCGACATCCAGGGCGAGGACGTCGCCGCCGCCATGAGCATCACCGGCAAGGGCGGGCGTGCGGTCGTCACCGGCATGGGCAGCTTCGACAAGGTCGACGTGAAGCTCAGCCTGTTCGACCTCACCCTCATGCAGAAGGACCTGCAGGGCGCCATCTTCGGTGGCCTCGCCCCGCGCAACGCCATCCCCGAGCTGCTCTCGCTCTACCAGGCCGGGCAGCTCAAGCTCGAGGAGCTGGTGACCACGAGGTACAAGCTCGAGGACATCAACCAGGGCTACCAGGACATGCGCGACGGCAAGAACATCCGCGGCATGATCGTCTACACGGACGCCGACCGGAACTGAGCAATCCGTCGTCCTCCGGACGACACCGCGGCCAGGAGCCGTACCCCCGAGGAGCGGAGCGCGTCCGCACCGCTCCTCGGGGGAGCCTCCGGCCCCCACTCGTCGGGCGCCGTGCAGAGCTACCCCAGCAGCCGGGTGAGGGCGGCCCCGAGGTCGGTCAGCGACCGGACCGGCTCCATCCGCCCGCCGCCGCGCGCGGCCAGCAGGCGGGCCGCGTCGAGTGCCTCCTCGCTCGGCAGCGGGCACAGCACGTGCAGCCGGTCGATGCCGGCCAGCGCCGTCTCGGCCGGCTCCCCCGCCGTCGACAGGCAGTCCGACAGCAGGACGACGACCCGCTCGTCGGCCGTCGCCGGCGCCAGCTCCCGCCGCGCCCCGCGGAGCGCGACCGCGAGGTCGGTCTTGCCGTGCCCGCGGAGCCCCACCAGGTCGAGCACGACGTCCTCCGCGGCCCGGTGCCGGCCCAGCGGCTGCAGCACGGTCAGGTCGTCGGCGAAGGTCAGCACGCTGGTCTGCAGCCGCTCGTCGGCCGCCAGCACGACGCCGGCCGCCGCGACCGCCGCGATGGCGACCCCCAGCCCCTGCATCGACCCGGACCGGTCGACCACCAGGCAGACCGCCCGCCGGGAGCCGGTCCAGTTGCGGGTGACCAGGTCCTCGGCGGCCGGCGGCCAGATGCCCGACCAGCGGTCCAGCGTGCGGTCCAGGTCGAGGTCGCCCTCGGGACGACGGGTCGGCACCAGCCGCCGCGTGCCGCGCGCCCGGGTCGCGCCGACCCGGCCCACCTGCACGAACACCCGGGCCGCCAGCCGGCGCGCGGCCGAGCGCAGCTCGCGGTCGGTGGCGGTCGCCAGATCGGCCAGCAGGGCGGCCGCGGCGTCGGGATCGGCGCCCATCAGCCCCGCGAAGGCGTCCTCGTCCAGCTCGCCCACCTCGGGGCTGACCTCGGAGAAGGCCTGGTGCCGGAGCTGCATCTCCCGGCGGCCCGTCGACGACGGGCCGCGCCGGGAGGCGGCGTCGCGCTTCGGGATGCTCGGCTGCTCGGTGCCCGTCTCAGCCGACGGGCCCGGTGCTTTTCCCTGACCACCACCAGCGGGCTCGGGGGCGTCGCCCGGGGCGCCCTCCCCGGGCTCCGGCGGCGCCGAGCCCACCGGCCACACCTCGTCGAGGATCTCGTCCAGCACGGCCTCCGGGGTCCGCTCGACGCCCTCGGTCACCCGGATCCGGCCGGACAGCGCCGCGTGGGCGGCGTCCCGGGCCGTCTCGCGGCCGCCGGCCAGCTCCTCCCCGCGCATCCGGAGGAGGCCGTCGAGCAGCAGCACCAGGTCGATGGCGCCGCGCACGGACGAGCCGGTGCGCAGGTCGCGGTGCTCCCGGGTGGCCCGCACCAGGCTGACGGCGAGCGCGATCTGCGGCTCCCCCGCGCCGGTGACCCCGGCGACGATCGCCCGTTCGGCGTCCTCCGACTGGTAGCCGAGGACCACCCGGCACATGCGGTCGGCGATGGCCTGCCCCACCCGGGCGGTGCCGATCGCGTCGAAGGGGTTCATGGCCGCGATCAGCCGGAAGCCCGACGTCGCGTGCACCGTGCCCAGCCGGGGGACGGCGATCTCGCCCTCGGTGAGCACCGTGATGAGGACGTTGAGCGTCTCCTCGGGGATCCGGTTGAGCTCCTCGAGGTACAGCAGGCCCGCGCCGCGCATCGCGGTGAGCAGCGGGCCGTCGGTGAAGTTCTCCGGCAGGTACCCCCCGGCCAGCACGGCCGACGGGTCGTACTGACCGACCAGGCGCGCCGGGGTCAGCTCGGCGTTGCCCTCCACGAAGACGACGTCCTGACCGGTCTCGGCGGCCACCGAGCGCAGCAGCGTGGACTTGCCGGTGCCCGGGGGGCCCTCCAGCACGACGTGCCGGTGCGTGGCGAGCGCGACGGTGAGCACCTCGCGCTCACGGCCCAGCCCCACCACGGGGGCGGGCACCGTGGGAGCGGGAACGGGTTCGACGGACATGACGCCTCTCGACGGGAGCCGCCCGGACGGGCGGGGGTGGACGACAGGACCGGCCGGGACCGCGGGCCCTGGCCGGTCCTTCGTGGGGATCAGCCGCCGAGGATGCTCTCGAGGTCGGCGATGTCGTCGGGAGCCTCGATGTCCTGCTTCTCGCCGTGGTCGCGGAAGGTCAGCGTGCCCTCGGAGTCGCCGCCACCGCGCATCTCCAGCGGGTAGGCCGGGTCGTCGTCCTTGACGACGAGCGACTTGCCGTCCTCCTGCTCGACGATGACGACGTCGTCGCCGTCCAGCTCGTCCTTGCGGGTCTCGTCCTTGGCGTCGTCGGGCGAGCGCAGCTCGTCGGCGATCCCCTTCAGCGAGAAGTCCTCGAAGTCCGCCGAGGCGTCACCGGGGAGCTCGATCCACTTGCCCTCGATCTGGTCCGCCGCCTCGGCCGGGATGCCGAGCATCGACACCAGGTCGGAGGTGCCGCGCAGGTAGGCGGTCCCGTCGACGCTGATGATCTCGATCTCCACGCCGTCCATCGTGATGGTGCCGGCGGCGTCGTCGCCCTCGAGGCGGAGGTCGATCTCGCCGGTCTCGCCGTCGTCGGTCATCTCGCCGCTGACGTGGACCGAACCGGCCTCCACGAGCGCGTCGGCGGCCAGCTCGGCCACCTCCGGGCCGGTCTTCCCCTCCAGGGGGCTGTCACCGCCGCACGCGGAGAGCAGGAGCGCGCCGGTGACCAGCACGGCGGGGGCGGTGAACGAACGGATGTGCATGGGACTCCTCGTCAGGGCGGACCCGGGGTGACCGGGGGCGCCCAGATCCTGCCAGGCAGGAGTGACGCAGCGCTCACCCCTGGCCCGCGAGGCGGCGGATGCGCGCCCGTTCGCGGTCGCCCAGGTTGGGATCGGCGAGCCGACGGGCCGCGGCCGCCGGCAGGACGGCGGTCAGGTCCAGCCCGGCCGCCCGGCGGAACGACCGGGCGAAGGTGCCCTGCGCGGCCCCCCACGACCGCTGCCTGCAGGCGCCCGCCCGGGACGCTGCCCACGCTCATCACCAGCCACGCGTCGGCGACGTCGGCTCCGGCCGGCCCCCGCGCCGCGTTGGTCCAGTCGATCACCACCGGACCGCCGGCCGCCAGGAGCACGTTCTCCGGGTGCAGGTCCAGGTGCAGCAGAGCCGTGCCGCCGAGGTCGCCCACGCCCGGGAGCCACTCCGGCGCCGGCACCTCGTGCACCGCCCGGTGCAGCCCGGCGAGCACCCGCGCCTGCGCGGCCAGGGTCCACGGTCGGCGGACCAGGGCAGCCGCCATCGTCGGGCCCTCGATCCGCTGCAGCACCAGGTCGGCGCCGTCGACGTCGAACACCTCGGGCACCGGCAGCCCGGCGGCCCGGGCATGCGCCATGACCCGCGCCTCCCGCTCGGCCGAGCGCTGCGGGTCCCGGTAGCGGCGCAGCACCCGGCCGCCGTCCAGGGCGAAGACGTCCGCGTCCCGCCCCACGCCCAGCAGCTGCACGGGCGGGAGTGTGGCAGAGGGCCGGGTTCAGCGGGGGCGCGTCGGGCTCACCGCCCGCCCGGCCGCGGCGGGATCGAGCGGCACGGCCGAGCGGAGGACGGCGGGGCCGAGCCGGAGGAGCCCGCCGGTCAGCGCCGCGCAGCGGATCCCGGCCCGGCCGCGCAGCCCGCGGTGCGCGCCCGGCGCGAGCACCGTGTCCAGCCACGCGCAGGGGTTGGCCGGGCGTCCGCCGCGCAGCCGCACCTCACCCACCCCGCAGTCCAGCGAGAACTCCTGCCCCCGCAGGGCCTCGACCTCCGCCCCCCGCAGGACGACGGTGCGCCGCGCCAGCAGGGGGTCCAGCGGCCCGGCGGCCAGCTCCGCGGCGAGCGCCTCCACCGCCTCGGCGGCCAGCACGGTGACCTGCGCGTCGCGGTGCGCCGGACGGCCGGCGTACCGGTCGCCGACGACGCCGAACCCGGCGCGCACCTCCACCTCGGTGCGCCGGTCGCCGTCCTGCGCCGGAACGACGTCCCGCGGGCGGCCGTCGTAGCGGTGCCCGGGCGCGGCCACCAGCCCGACGATCTCGACGTCGTACGCGTGCGGAAGGGCAGAGGCGGCCATGTCCGCAGTGTCGGGCACGATGACGGCATGCCGACGCCGGACGCTGCTTCCCCCGACGAGCTCGCCCTGGGCGACGACCTGCGCGCGTTCGTCGACGCCTCCCCCTCGCCGTCGCACGCGGTGGCGGAGCTGGCCCGGCGGCTGACGGCGGCCGGCTTCACCGAGCTGGCCGAGGCCGACCGGTGGGAACTCGCAGCCGGGGGCAGCCACTTCGTCGTCCGCTCCGGCAGCCTGATCGCCTTCCGCGTGGGCACCGGCGCGCTCGGCGACACCGGCATGCGGCTCGTGGGCGCGCACACCGACTCCCCGACGTTCAAGGTCCGCCCGCACTCCGACGTCCGGCAGGCCGGGTACCGCCTGGTCGGCGTGGAGCCGTACGGCGGCGGGCTGTGGCACACCTGGCTGGACCGGGAGCTGACCGTGGCCGGCCGGGTCGCGCTCCGCGGCGGGGCGACGGCGCTGGTCCGGCTGCCCGGCGCGCCGCTGCGCTTCCCCTCGCTCGCCATCCACCTCGACCGCTCCGTCCGCGAGGGGCTGACCCTGGACCCGCAGCGGCACCTCGTCCCCGTGTGGGACGGCGACCTCGGCGAGGAGCCCGGGCTCCTCGAGGCCGTCGCCGCCGCAGCGGGCGCCGGCCTCGACGACGTCGTCGGGCACGACCTCGTGCTGGCCGACACCCAGCCCGCCGCGCGGGCCGGCGCCGACGGCACCTGGATCGCCGCCCCCCGCCTGGACAACCTGACCTCCTGCCATGCCGGGCTGCTCGCGCTGCTCGCCGCGCCGGCCGGGGAGCGCACCCAGGTGCTGGTGTGCAACGACCACGAGGAGATCGGCAGCGGCTCGATGTCCGGGGCGCGGGGCAGCTTCCTCGAGGACGTCGTCCGCCGGCTGGCCACGGGCACCGACCCGGGGGACGCCGAGGCGGTGCACCGGGCGATCGCGCGCTCCGTGCTGGTCTCGGCGGACATGGCGCACGGGGTGCACCCGACCCGGTCCGACCGCCACGAGCCGGCGCACCAGCCCCGGCTGGGCGGGGGCCCGGTGGTGAAGCTGAACGCCAACCAGGCCTACGCGACCGACGCGGCGACCGGCGGCTGGTTCCGCGAGCGGTGCGCCGAGGCCGGGGTGCCGTCGCAGTCGTTCGTGATGCGCGCCGACCTGCCGTGCGGCAGCACGATCGGCCCGCTCACCGCGACCCGGCTGGGAATCGCCACGGTGGACGTCGGGATCGCGCAGCTGGCCATGCACTCCTGCCGCGAGGTCGCCTCCGCGCTGGACGTGCCGCTGATGGTCGAGGCGCTGGCGGCCTGCTTCACCGACTGAGGGGAACGGCGACCGGCCGGGGCATCGAAGGTCGCCCGGCCGGCCGCCGCCGTCTGGTTGCCCGGCTGTGCCGGGCTCAGATCACCTGCGCCGGTCGTCGTCCCGGGCGCCGTCGACCTCGATCTCCTCCTTGCGCAGGTCGGCCGAGACCTGCTCCTGGTCGGTGACCGTCGTCTTGTCCAGGCGCACCCGCTCGACGGGCACGGCCTCCTTCTCCACGACCGCTCGCTCGGCGTGCAGGGTGACCTCGTGCTCCTCCTCGCTGATGGCGGGGCCGTCCATCGCGTTGCCGACGTTCGCGTCGGTGATGGGCTCGCGCTCGACGCGGACCTCCTCGCGCGTGACGGGGACGCTCTGGGTGACGTTCTCGCTGACCACGTACTTGCGCAGTCGCGCCCGCCCGGTCTCCTCCGAGGCGGTGCCGACGGTCATCCGCTCCTCGGAGCGGGTCATGGCGTCGTCCGTCGTCGGGCCGGAGGTGTCGTGCCCGACCGTGCCGTGCCGGTTGGTGTCGGTGTCGGTCATGCCCGTGCCGACGGTGCCGGTGCCGGCCACGTGCCGGCCGGAGGTGTCCTCCATCGCCATGCCGGTGGTCGACTCGGTGCCGGCGAGGTGCTCGCGGCCCGTGGTCTGCGTCCCGGTACCGCCCGCCCCCATGCCGTAGTAGCGGTAGAGCTCCTGCTCCTCCTGCGGCGACAGGTGGCCGTCGGTGTCGATCTTCGGGGCGTCCTTCACGCGGGCCTTGCTCACGGGTACGCGCAGGCCGTCGTCGGTGAGGTCGGCGTCCCGGATGGGGACGAAGGACTCCTTCGTGCCGAACATGCCGGTGCGGACGGTGACCCACTCGGGCTGCCCGGTCTCGTCGTCGAGGTAGACCTCTCCGGCGGAGCCGATCTTCTGGCCCGACTCGTCGTAGACGTCCTTGCCGATCACGCGGTCGAGGGTCTCGGTGCCGATCATCGTGGGTGTGCTCCCATCTGCTGCGGGTGTTCCCGGTCACATGTCTGGGTGACCGGGATCCGGCCGGCGAAACGATCCGGGCCGATCCGTTGGAGGGCCGCCGAGTTGCACCCCACCTGCGGTAGACGTGACGCGCGGTCACGATCGTCGGACGATCGGGACGTCCACCCTGCTCAGGAGCGAGCCTTCCGTCGCACTGGCGTGCCGGTTGCGAGACGCAACCGGACCCCTCGTTCAGCTACGCAGCGTCACGCTGACGCAGGTCGGGCGTGTCCGGATCGCCTCGGCCCGGCGCGTCGTCCCCCGGAGGCAGGACGGTCTGCCTAGCGTCGCCGGGTGCCTCCCCGTTCGCCGTACGACAACCTCGTCCACCCGCGCACGCAGAAGAAGCCCGTGCCCACCGTCGAGGCCGAGAAGGACCTCGTCGTCGAGGACCCCAGCTCGGGCTTCGTGGGCGCCGTCGTCCGGTGCGAGAAGGACGTCGTCCACCTCGAGGACCGCCACGGGCGCGTCCGCGGCTACCCGCTCGGCCCCGGCTTCTGGGTCGACGGGCGCCCGGTCGTCCTGGTGCGGCCGAAGCAGGCGGCACCGACCGCGCCCACCCGGAGCGCGTCGGGCTCCACCTACGTCGCCGGCGCACGCGCCCGGGTCGCCCGCCAGGGCCGCATCTACGTCGAGGGCAAGCACGACGCCGAGCTGGTCGAGAAGGTGTGGGGCCACGACCTGCGCATCGAGGGCGTCGTCGTCGAGCCCCTGCACGGCGTGGACGACCTGCCCGCGATCGTGAAGGAGTTCCGCCCCTCCCCCGACCGCCGCCTCGGCGTCCTGGTGGACCACCTGGTGAAGGGCTCGAAGGAGTCCCGGATCGCCGAGCAGATCACCGGCGCGCACGCGCTCGTCGTCGGCCACCCGTTCATCGACATCTGGCAGGCCGTCAAGCCCTCCGTCGTCGGCATCAAGGCCTGGCCGACCGTACCGAAGGGCGAGGACTGGAAGACCGGCGTGTGCAGTCGCCTGGGCTGGGAGGACGACACCGGCTACGTCTGGGCGCAGCGCATCCTGGCCCGCGTGCGCACCTGGACCGACCTCGAGCCGCAGCTGATCGGCCGGGTCGAGGAACTGATCGACTTCGTCACGACCGACTGAGACCCGTTCGAGACCTGGCGCAGGCAGTCTGCGCCCGTGGCCTCGCGGAGCAGGGTGCGGACAGCGGTGCTGGCAGCCCTCCTGGTGGCGGGCGCGAGCGGGTGCGCGGACGGCGGGTCCGACGCCGGCGCGCCCGGATCCGTGGCGGGGGAAGGACCCGCCCGCCCGGCGGCCGGAGGTGGCGATCTCGTCGTCGACGCCCTGCCGCTCGAGGCACCGGTGATCCTCGACCCGGTTCCGGACGGGCTGCTGCTCACCGGCCTCGCGTACCAGCCGCCGGAGGACGACCGCCAGTACAACGAGTCCTCCGGGAGCTACGAGCCGGCGCGCGCCACCCTGTACGGCGATCCGGCGCTGGCCGACACCCTCGACGGGCCGGTCCTGCTCGTCGGGACGAGCACGGGCTCGGCCACCATCGCCGGCCCGGGGTACGACGCCCCCGGCGAGCAGGTCGAGCTGGGCGACGGACGGACCGGCCGGGTGGTGCCCGACTCCGACCGGACCTGGGTCGTGATCGAGGGCAACGACTACACCGAGTTCGTCGTCGGGCGGGGCATCTACGACGACGAGCTCGTCGCGGCGGCGCGCGGAGCCGACTTCGCGTCGGCCACGACGACGCTCGCGTCCGACGCCGTCCCCGACGGGCTGGAGCCGCTGGTCGCCGGGAGTGCGCAGGACAGGCCCGGGTCCGGTTCGGGCGTGCAGATGTCCCTCCAGGGCGACGGCAGCTATGTCCGTGTGGAGGCGGTGCGCGCCGACCCGCGACTCGCGGCGCTCTGGGGCTTCTGGCTCGAGGACGCCTCGGGCACCGAGGTCCGGGGGCACCCGGGCTCCGCGGGTGACCTCCAGGGCGCCAACGTCGGGGATCCCGACGCCCGGGGGCGGGTCTGGGCCGAGGACGGCCTGGTCCTGTCGGTCGTCGTGACCATGGACGCCGAGGGTGAACGGGTCGGGAACGCGGACCAGGTGCTGGACCAGGTGGTCGACGACCTGCGCGTGGGCACGTGGGCGGAGTTCGAGGCGCTGGACGGGGAGATCCGGATGCGCCCGCCGACCCGCGAGGAGGCGCCCTGCCCGCCGGGCGGCGGATTCGTGAGCGGCGTCGACGGCGGCGTCCGGTGGCTGTTCCACCTGCAGCCCAACCCTTACTCGGGCATGGGCGCGTGGAGCACCTGCTACTTCGAACTCACCGGCTATGGCGGAGGTGGCGGGACGATCATGCCCCCGCCGCTGGGCGAGCTGGCCGCCGGCGTGGGGAGCTCCGGCATCCTGGGTGGCGTCGCCCCGCCGGGAACCGTCCGGGTCACGGTCACCACCGCCGACGGACGCGTGCAGGAGGCGCAGCTCGCCGAGGAGGGACCGCGCCCCGGCGAGCGGGTCTGGGGCACGCTCGTCCCACAGGTCTCTCCAGCGGCCGGCGGTCCGCCGCTCACCGTGACGGCCTACGACGCAGCCGGGGCGGTCTTGGACAGCGTGGCCGTCTAGCGGGCGGACGCGTCGGCCCCCAGGCCCGGTCGTGGCGCCTCGTCGTCGTGACGACGACCGAGACCTCGACGAGACCGAGCACGGGCACGCTGCGCCCATGACCTCGATCACGAGGGCGCGGACCGCGCTCCTGGCCGCCGTGCTGGTCGCGAGCCTGGCCGGGTGTGCGGACACGGCGGACGGGGAGGCCGTCGCACCCGGATCGGTGGCAGGGGTCGGCACCCCCCGCCCGTGGGCGGGGGGTGAGGAACTCGTGGTCGATCCGCTCCCGCCCGCGACACCGGTCGTCCTCGACCCGGTCCCGGACGGGCTGCTGGTCACGAACGCCTCGGACGACCTGACGAGCGGCAGTGGCGGCGGCTGCGCCACCCTCTACGGCGATCCGGCCCTGACCGACACCCTCGACGGGCCGGTCCTGCTGGTGGGGTCGAGTTCCGGGTCGGCACACGGCGGCCCGACGCCGGGAGGAGCCGGCGCGCGGGAGGTCGACCTGGGTGGCGGGCGGACCGGGACGGTGATCCCCGACCTGGTGGCCGGCTGCCCGGCGGACGGGCCCGGCGGGCTGGGCAGCGGCATGGTCCTCCAGGGGCCCACCGTGAGCTGGGCCACCGTCTCCGTAGTGCGCGCCGACCCGCGCCTCGCGGCGCTGTGGGGGTTCTGGCTGACCGACCCCACGGGGACCTCGGTCCGCGGGCTGCCGGGCTCGGCCGGGGCCCTGACCGGAGCAGGTGGCGGCGACGTGGCCGCCCGGGGACGGGTCTGGGCCGAGGACGGCCTGGTCCTGTCGGCCGTGATGTACGGAGGCGGGGACGACCTCCTCGACGAGGTGGTCCGGAACCTGCGCGTCGGGACGGTGGCGGAGGCCGATGCGCTGGAGGAGGAGATCCGGAACCGCCCGCCGACCGGTGTGGAGTCACCCTGCCCCTCGGACAGCGGCTTCGTCAGCGGCGTCGAGGGAGCCTCCCGCTGGGTGTTCCACCTTGCACCCAATCCCCACTCCGGCTGGGGCGAGTGGAGCGCCTGCCAGTTCGACCTCACCTCCGGCAGCGGGAGCGGCGGATCGGTCATGCCGCCACCGCTGGGTGAGCTGGCCGTGCAGGGCTGGGGCTCCGGCATCGTCGGCGGCGTCGCCCCGCCGGGGACGGCCCGGGTCACGGTCACCGCCGCCGACGGGAGCACGCTGGAGGCGGTGCTCGCCGCCGACGGGCCGCGGCCCGGCGAACGGGTGTGGGGCACGTTCATCCCGCTGTTCCCGCCGCCGGGCGGTATCGCGCCGTTCACCGTGACCGCCTACGACGCGGCGGGCGCCGTCCTCGCCAGCCAGTCCCGCTAGGCCCTCCCCGAGTTGATCATCGCCTCGGTGCACGCATCAGCGGCGGGTCGCACCGTGTCGCGGGCACGCAGACGATGATCAACTCGACTGGGGCGGGGCGGGGCGGGTCAGCGGGGGATGTAGTTGAAGGTGTCCGGGTCGGGGCCGGTGCGCTCGCCGCGGTCCAGGCCGGTCAGCGCCGCCATGTCGGAGGTGCCGAGCTCGAAGTCGAACAGCGCGAAGTTCTCCTCCATGCGCTTCCTGGACGTCGACTTCGGGAAGACGACGTCGCCCCGCTGCACGTGCCAGCGCAGCACGACCTGAGCGGGCGTGCGCTCGAGCCGCTCGGCGATGGCGACGATGGCCGGGTCGTCGAGGACCTTGCCCTGCGCGATCGGCGACCACGCCTCGGTCACGATCTCGTGCTCGGCGTCGAAGGCCCGCAGCTCGTCCTGCGCGAGGTAGGGGTGCACCTCGATCTGGTTCACCGCCGGGCGCACCTGGGTCTCGGCGAGGAGCCGGCCCAGGTGGGAGGCGGTGAAGTTGGAGACGCCGATGGCCTTGGCCCGGCCCCCGGCGTAGATCTCCTCCATGGCCTTCCACGTCTCGACGAAGTCGACGTCGATGCCCGGCAGCGGCCAGTGGATGAGGAACAGGTCGAGGTGGTCGGTGCCGAGGTCGGCCAGCGTCCGGTCGAACGCGCGGAGGGCGTCGTCGCGGCGGTGGAAGCCGTTGTTCAGCTTGCTGGTCACGAAGATCTCGCCGCGGTCGATGCCGGAGCGGGCGATGGCCTCGCCGACACCCTTCTCGTTGCCGTACATCTCGGCGGTGTCGATGTGCCGGTAGCCGACCTGGAGGGCCTGGCCGACGACGTCGGCGGTGTCCTCCGGCGGCACCTGGTAGACGCCGAAGCCCAGCTGGGGGATCTCGACGCCGTTGTTCAGAGCGATGGTGGGCACAGCAACCACAGGGTGTCCTCTCGACGGATGGGCCCCCGCGCGACGGGTCGTGCGCGATCGGGCCTCACCCCGCCTACCCGCGGGCCGGCGAGTTCACCCGCTCCTCCGGGGTCGCGGGGGCCACACCCGCCCGCTCCCGCAGCAGCGGCGCGGACACGAGCGCCAGCACGCCGGCCGCCCCCGCCGCCAGCGCCGGCACGGCGAACGCCTGCTGCGCGCCCCACGAGTCGACGGCCGCCCCGGCCAGCGCCGAGCCGACGGTGACCCCGAGCGTCAGGCCGGTGATCGTCCAGGCCAGCGACTCGGTGAGCACGCCCCGGCCGACCCGCGACTCGACCAGCGAGGTCCCCGACACGAGCACCGGCGCGATGGTCAGCCCGGCCAGGAAGCCACAGAGGACCAGCATCGGCAGCGAGCCGACGGCCCACAGCAGCTGGGCGGCCAGCGCGAAGGCCAGCGCCGTCCCCACGAACCTCGCGGCCAGCGACCGGGCCGGGCGGGCGAGGCCGTAGACCAGCCCCGCGACCAGGCTGCCGCCGGCGAAGACCGCCAGTGCCAGGCCGGACAGCGCCTTGGCACCCTCGGCCTCGGCGAACCCGATGACGACGACGTCGATGGCGCCGAACACGGTGCCCACCGCCAGGTAGGTGAGCGCGACGACCAGCAGCGTGGGCGTCACCACCGAGCGGCGGCGCCCCGTGGCGGAGCGTTCCTGGGGGTGCAGCGGCGGCTCGGTGTCGCGCTGCGCGGCCAGGGAGAAGCCGCCGACGACGCCGAGCAGGATGCCGGTGAGGAAGCCGACGGGCGGCGCGACCAGGGTCGCCAGCAGGGTGACCAGCGGCGGGCCGAGGACGAAGACCACCTCGTCGACGACCGCCTCGAACGCGAACGCGGTCTGCCGGCCCGAGGAGTCGAGCGCCGCGGACCACCGCGCGCGCACCATCGACCCGACGTTGGGCGCCGAGCCGCCGGTCAGCGCGGCGAGCAGGAACCAGCTCCACCGGGGTGCGTCGAGCTGCACCGCGAGGGCGAAGGCGACGCCGGTGACGGCCAGCGAGACCATCGCCAGGCGCAGCACCGCGCCCTGACCGCGGCGGTCCATGGCCCGGGCCCACTGCGGCCCGGCCACCGCGAAGCTCAGCGCCAGCGTGCCGGAGACGGCGCCGGCCAGCCCGTAGCTGCCGGACGCCTCCTCCACCAGCAGGACGGCGCCCAGGCCCAGCATCGGGGCCGGCAGCCGGGCGACCCAGCCGGCGAAGGCGAAGGCCCGCGAGCCGGGGACGGCGAACAGGCGGAGGTAGGGATCGAAGACGGTGCGGGGTGACACGGGCTCTCGCGCTTCCTGGCCACGGGCGAGTGCGGGCCCAGAGCTCCGCCGGTCCCTCGGGTGGCTCCGGGAGCCTAGCCGGGGGCCGGGATGCAGCGGCACCGCATTTCGGCGCGCGCGAGGCTACATTCGGGCCATGACCAGCGCCGAGCTGCCCGACCCCGTGGTCCGGCGCGCCGCGCCGGCCCCGCCCCCTGCGCCGGGCTCCGGCGGGCTGGTCGACCGGCACGGGCGGGTGGCCACGGACCTCCGGGTCTCCCTGACCGACCGCTGCAACCTGCGCTGCACCTACTGCATGCCGCCCGAGGGCCTGGACTGGCTGCCGAAGGTCGAGGTGCTCACCGACGAGGAGATCGTCCGGCTGGTCCGCATCGGCGTGGAGCACCTCGGCATCGAGGAGGTCCGGTTCACCGGCGGCGAGCCCCTGCTGCGGCCCGGCCTGGTCGGCATCGTCGCCGGCGCGACGGCCCTCACGCCGCGCCCGGAGGTCAGCCTCACCACCAACGCCATCGGCCTGGCCCGGGTGGCGCCCGCGCTCGCGGCAGCCGGCCTGGACCGGATCAACGTCAGCCTGGACACCGTCGACCGCGACCGGTTCAAGCAGCTCACCCACCGCGACCGGTTCGACGACGTCCTGGCCGGGCTGGCCGCCGCGCAACGCGCCGGGCTCACCCCGGTCAAGGTCAACGCCGTCCTGCTGCGCGGGATGAACGAGGAGGACGCCGTCCCGCTGCTCGACTTCTGCCTGGAGCACGGCTACCAGCTGCGCTTCATCGAGCAGATGCCGCTGGACGCCCACCACGCCTGGACCCGCGGCGAGATGGTCACCGCCGAGGACATCCTCGACCGGCTGTCGGCGGCGCACGAGCTCACCCCGGACACCGAGGCCCGCGGCTCCGCGCCCGCCGAGCGCTGGCTGGTCGACGGCGGACCCGCGACGGTCGGCGTCATCGCGTCGGTGACCCGCTCCTTCTGCGGCAGCTGCGACCGCACCCGGCTCACCGCCGACGGCCAGATCCGCAACTGCCTGTTCGCGCGCGAGGAGTCCGACCTGCGGACGCCGCTGCGCGAGGGCGCCACCGACCAGGAGATCGCCGACCGCTGGCGGATCGCCACGCTCGGCAAGCTGCCCGGGCACGGCATCGACGACCCGAGCTTCCTCCAGCCGACCCGGCCCATGTCGGCGATCGGGGGGTGAGGGTGCCCGTCACCGTGCGCTACTTCGCGGGGGCCCGGGCGGCCTCCGGCGTCGACACCGAGACCCGCGAGGCCGCCTCGCTGGACCAGCTCGTCGGCCAGATCGTCGATGCGCACGGAGCGCGGATGGCGAAGGTGCTCACCGCCTGCTCCTTCCTCGTCGACGGAACGCAGACCCGCGACCGGTCGTTGGAGCTCTCACCAGGAGCCGTCGTGGACGTGCTGCCTCCGTTCGCCGGAGGGTGACAGGGAGGATGGGCGCATGAGCATCTTCGGAAAGGCCAAGGCCAAGGCGGAAGAACTGCTGGGCCGCGCCGAGCAGGTCTACGGCGAGTCGCACGGGGACGCCGCTGCGACGGTCGCCGGCGAGGCGCACGTCATGGAGGCCCAGGCCGAGGAGGACGCCCTCGAGCGGTCGGAGAAGCCGGACGACGACGGGCTCGCCGGCGTCCGCTGACCGGCGCACGGTGCGGTTGACGCCGAGCACGAGGCGGCGGAACGTGCCGGTATGGTTCCGGATCCGGTCAGTGATGTCGCCCCGTGGCGTGACTGGTGCTCGGCCGCGGAGGGGGCACTGGCCTTCCTGGCCGGGTACGTGGGCTGGGACGTCTGGCTCGTCACCCAGGTCGTCGACGAGCGGCAGGTGATCCTGCTGGCGCACCCTGAGGGCGCCGCCGCACCGGGCATGGAACTGCCGTGGGAGCGCAGCTTCTGCCGCGAGATGACCGAGGGCCGCGCGCCGCGGCTGGCCACCGTCACCGCAGCCGTGCCCGCGTACGCCTCCCGCACCACCGGCTCGATCGCCGATGTGGCGGCGTACGTGGGGGTGCCGCTGGTGCGCGAGGACGGCAGCCTGTTCGGCACGCTGTGCGGGGTGGCGTTCCGCGCCAAGCCGCGCAGTGCGGTGCGCGAGTTGCGCGTGGTCGAAGCCGCCGCGCGCATGCTCAGCACCCTCATGGCGGCGGGGATGGACCCGCCTCCGCTGCCCGGGCGCCCCGCCGTCCGCTAGTCCCGGCGGGCGCGCAACCGGATGGCGACCAGGGCGACGTCGTCCTCCGCCCGGCCGTCCACCAGCCGCTCGATGATCTCGTCGCAGAGGTCGCCCAGCGACCGGCCGGCCAGCTCGCCGGCCACCTCCCGCAACCGGGCCATCCCGGTGTCCAGGTCGCGGGACCGGCGCTCGATCAGCCCGTCGGTGAACATCAGCACCGTCGAGCCCTCGCCGAGCCGGACGACGGAGTCCGAGCGGGGTGCCGCCGGGTCGACGCCGAGCATGAGATCGCCCTGCCAGTCCCCGAGCGCGGCGAGCGTCCCGTCGGGGTGGATGACCAGCAGCGGCAGGTGCCCGGCGTTGGACCAGCACATGCGGACAGCGCCGTCGACCCCGTCGGGCTCGAAGCAGGCGATCGCCGCGGTCGCGTAGGTCTCCGCCCGGAGCTGCGCCATGGCCCCGTCGAGCCCGCGGAGCACCTCGGCCGGTGTCCCGTCGCTGTAGGTGGCGATGCCGCGGAGCAGCGAGCGCAGCTGGCCCATGGACGCCGCGGCCTCGGTGTCGTGCCCGACGACGTCCCCGATGACCAGCATCGACGCCCCCGAGGGCTGGACGAACGCGTCGTACCAGTCCCCGCCCACCCGAGCGGCCTCCGCGGCGGGGGTGTAGCGCACGACGATCTCGGCGTGGGCGGGCTGCACCGGGGCGGTGAGCAGGCTGCGCTGCAGCCCCTCCGCCAGCTGGCGCTGCTGGTCGAACATGCGCGCGTTGTCCAGCGCCAGGCCGATGCGGTCGGCGACCTGGCGGGCGGTGGCCACGTGTCGCGCGCTCGGCGGCTCGGCGCCGGGCAGCAGCAGCGTCAGCCCGCCGACGACCCGGCCGTGCCCCCGCAGCGGGAGGGTCAGCCCGTACCCGATGGCGAGCCTCTCCAGCAGCGCTCGCGGCTCCCCCTCGGGCAGGGTCTCCAGCGCCCGTGCCCCGGAGAAGCCGACCGTCTCGCCGTCGCGGAGGGCCCGCAGGAGCGGCGCGGTGGGCGGCAGGTCCGCGAGCCGGACCTGCGCGTACCGCTCGACCAGGGCGCGCGCCTCGGGGTCGACGTGCCAGGAGCCGACGCCCTGGGGCCGCCCGTCTTCGTCCAGCAGGGTGACCAGGCAGCCGTCGGCCAGGACGGGGACGACGAGCTCCGGGATGCGCGTCGCCGCGGCGGTGACGTCGAGGGTGCCGGCGAGCTCGGCGCCCACCCGGTCCAGGAGCGTCAGCCGGTCCTGGGCCACCCGCCGGTCGGTGACGTCGGAGAAGTAGAAGTACAGACCACCGTCGTCGACCGGCACGGCCTCCACGTCGTACCAGCGGTTCAGCGGCTCGGGGTAGAAGGACTCGATCGTCCGGATCTCGCGGTCGACCATCGTGGCGCGGTAGGTCCGGCCGAACTCGTTGTCGACGTTGGCGGGGTAGGCGTCCCAGTAGTCGCGCCCCACGAGGGCGCTCGCCTCGAGCAGCAGCGACTGCTCCGCGGCCGGGTTGACGTGCGTGATGACCCAGTCCGCGGAGACGGCCATGAACCCGACCGGCATGGTCGCGAGGACGTGGTCGCTGTCCGGCCGTTGCATGTCGCCCCTATCCGGTCGCCCGCTCACCGCGAGAACGCCCGGAGCAGCGCGACGAAGGACCGCCGCATTCCAGTTATTTCACGTTGGGTGGTGCACAATCAAGCACCCGTCAGCGACGGCGGCGCACCAGCCAGATGATCAGCAGCAGGACGGCGAGCCCGGCGGCGGGCGCGGCGAAGCGGGCCGCCGCCGCACCTCCGGCGACCTCCAGCAGGTTGATCGGTTCCGGTTCCGGCTGCTTGCGGAGCTGGGCCGTGGGCGGAGGCTCCTCGACCGGGCGGGGGATCGAGGGGACCGACCGCACCGCCTCCGCGACCGGCGCCGCCGCGGGCTCCGCGGCCGGCCGGGGTGCCTGCTCCGCGAGCGGCCCGGGCTCCCGGTCGCCCTCGCCGAGCTGGGCGGCGAGCTTGTCGGCGAACTGGCCGAGCAGCTTGTTGCCGACGTCGGTCATGACGCCGCGACCGAACTGGGCCGGGCGGCCGGTGATGCTCAGGTCGGTGACGACGTCGACCCGCGTGCTGTCGCCCTCGGCCGCCAGCGTGGCGGTGACCAGCGCGGCGGCCGTGCCGTTGCCCCGCTGGTCCTTGCCGCGGGCGTCGATGACCGCCTTGTGGGCCGCCTCGTCCTTCTCCACGAAGGACGCCTTGCCCTGGTAGGTCATGGTGATCACGCCGAGCTTCACCTTCACCCGCCCGGTGAAGTCGTCCCCGGTCACCGAGTCCAGGACGGCGCCCGGCATGCACGGCGCGATGCGCTCGATGTCGAGCAGCACCCGCCACGCCTCGTCGACGGGGACGGGGACGGTGAACGAGTTCTCCAGCTGCACGGGGACCTCCTGGCCTAGAGCCCGACGGCCGCGGTGACCGCCCGACGGGTCAGCACCTCGGCCAGGTGCGCACGGTAGTCGGCCCGGGCGTTGAGGTCGTCGCTGGGGGCGGTGCCCTCGGCGGCGTGCCGGGCGGCCTCGGCGATCGCCGCCTCCCCCGCGTCCGCGCCGGCCAGCGCCTGCTCGGTCGCGGTCGCCCGCAGCGGGGTCGGGCCCATGTTGGTCAGCCCGATCCGTGCCTCGGCGATGTGCCCGTTCTCACGGCGGACCGCCGCCGCGACGGCGACGATCGACCAGGCCTGGGCCACCCGGTTGAACTTCTCGTAGTGCATGCCCCAGGAGCCCGCGAGCTTGGGGATGCGCACCTCGACCAGCAGTTCGTCCTCGGCCAGCGCCGTGGTCAGGTAGTCCACGAAGAAGTCCCGCGCGGGCACGGTCCGCCGCCCGCCGGGGCCGGCGAGCACGAACTCGGCGTCCAGGGCGAGCGCGACCGCCGGCAGGTCCCCGGCCGGATCGGCGTGGGCCAGCGCGCCGCCGAAGGTGCCGCGGTGCCGCACCTGGCGGTCGGCGACGGTCTCGGTCGCCTGAGCGATGAGCGGGGCGAACTCCCTGATCAGCGGGTCGGAGATGACGTCGGAGTGGGTCGTCATCGCGCCGATCGCGAGGGCGTCGCCGTCGTCCCGGACGCCGCGCAGCTCGGTCACCCGGGTCAGGTCGACGACCATCGACGGCGCCGCGAGCCGCAGCCGCATGACCGGGATGAGCGACTGCCCGCCGGCCAGGACCTTGGCGTCCTCGCCGCCGTCCGCGAGCGCCCGGAGGGCCTCGTCGACGGTCCCGGGCCGGACGTAGCCGAACGCCGCGGGGATCATCGGTCGCCGCCCAGGCGCGACTCGGGCGTCGAGACCCCGGCCGTGGTCTCCGTCTGCGCGCCGCCGTAGGCGTTGGTGCCCGCGGTCGCGCGATCACCGCCGTCCCCGCCCCGGTGGATCGCTCTCCAGACGCGTTCGGGGGTCAGCGGCATGAGGATGTCCGTCACCCCGAGGTGCCGGACGGCGTCCAGCGCGGCGTTGACGACGGCGGGGGTCGAGGCGATGCAGCCCGCCTCGCCCACACCCTTGGCGCCGATCGGGTTGCCGGGCGCCTCGTGCACGGTGTTGCCGGTGTCGAAGTGCGGCAGGTCGGCAGCCGAGGGGACGAGGTAGTCGACGAACGTGCCGGTGGTGAGGTTGCCGTCCTCGTCGTAGACCGCCTCCTCGTACAGGGCCTGCGCGATCCCCTGGGCCAGGCCGCCGTGGATCTGACCCTCCACGATCAGCGGGTTGACGATCTTCCCGACGTCGTCGACGCAGGCGTACTTCCGGATCGTCACCATGCCGGTCTCGGTGTCGACCTCCATGGCGCAGATGTGCGTGCCGTGGGGGAAGGAGAAGTTGACCGGGTCGAAGGTGGCGTCGGCGTCGATCGACGGCTCCACGCCGTCGGGGAAGTTGTGCGCCGCGAACGTGGCCAGCGCGATCTCCTGGATGGAGACGCCGCTGCCCGGCGTGCCGCGCACCGAGAACGTCCCGGACTCGAACTGCAGGTCGTCCTCGCTGGCCTCCAGCAGGTGCGCGGCGACGGTGCGGGCCTTCGCGACGACCTTCTGCGAGGCGTTGACCACCGCGGCCCCGCCGACGACCAGGGACCGGGAGCCGTAGGTGTCCAGGCCGCGCGGGGAGATCGCGGTGTCGCCGTGCAGCACCTCGATGTCCTCGAACGGCACGCCGAGCTCGTCGGCGACGAGCTGGCTCCACGCCGTCTCGTGCCCCTGTCCGTGCGGGGTGGAGCCGGTGATGACCTCGACCTTGCCGGTGGGCAGCATCCGGATGGAGGCGTGCTCCCAGCCGCCGGCGCCGTAGGAGAGCGAGCCGAGCACCCGCGAGGGGGCCAGGCCGCACATCTCGGTGAAGGTGGAGAACCCGATGCCCAGCTGGACCGGGTCGTTCGACTCGCGCCGCCGGCGCTGCTCCTCGCGGAGCTCGTCGTAGCCGAGCAGTTCCAGAGCCTGCTGGGTGGCCTGCTCGTAGTCGCCGCTGTCGTACTCGAGCCCGGCGACGGTCGTGAAGGGGAACTCGTCGGCGTTGATCCAGTTCTTCCGGCGCAGCTCGAGCGGGTCCATGCCGAGTTCGACGGCGAGCTCGTCCATGATCCGCTCGATGGCGAAGGTCGCCTCGGGCCGGCCGGCGCCGCGGTAGGCGTCGGTGGGCGTCTTGTTGGTGAAGACGCCCTGGCAGTCGAACCGGTAGGCCGGGAACTTGTAGATCGCCGGGAACATGAAGGCGCCCAGGATCGGCACGCCCGGCGTGACCAGCCGCAGGTAGGCCCCCATGTCGGCGAGGAGGTGCACCTTCAGGCCGAGCACGTTGCCCTCGCGGTCGGCTGCGATGTCCACGTACTGGATCTGGTCGCGGCCGTGGTGGGCGCTCATCAGCGACTCGCTGCGGGTCTCGGTCCACTTCACCGGCTTCCCGAGCCGCTTGGCCACCAGGAGCGTGATGACCTCCTCGGGCGTCACCTGCAGCTTGCCGCCGAACCCGCCCCCGACGTCCGGGGCGATCACCCGCAGCTTGTGCTCGGGGACGCCGGTGGTCATCGCCAGCATGATCCGCAGGATGTGCGGCACCTGGGTCGCGGACCACATCGTGTAGTTGTCGCCCTGCGGCTGGACGACGGTGGACCGCGGCTCCATGAACGCCGGGATCAGCCGCTGCTGGACGAACCGCCGGCTGACCACCACGTCGGCCTTGGCGAACGCCTCGTCGGTGCTCGAGCCGGTCCCGGCCTCACCGGCGTCGAAGATCCAGCGGTAGCTCTCGTTGGAGGCCACGTGGTCGTGGGTCAGCGCCGCGCCCTCGGCCAGCGCCCGCTCCATGTCCAGGACGACGGGCAGCGGGTCGTAGTCGACGTCGACGAGCTCGACGGCGTCCTGCGCGGCGGTCTTGCTGCGGGCCACGATGACGGCGACCGCCTCGCCCACGTGGTTGACCTCGTCCACGGCGACCGAGGGGTGCCCGGGGTTGACCATCTCCGGCGTCACCGGCCAGGCGCAGGGGATCGAGCCCTGCTCCTCGGCGAGGTCGCGGCCGGTGAACACGGCGACGACGTTGGGCGCCGAGCGCGCCGCCTCGACGTCGATCGTCCCGAGCTTGGCGTGCGCGACGGGGCTGCGGACCACCGCCAGGTGCAGCATCCCCGGGAGCACCATGTTGTCGGTCCAGGTGGTCTTCCCGGTGATCAGCCGGGCGTCCTCCTTGCGCTTGCGCGCCTGGCCGACCTCCTTGGCCGGGCCAGCGGTCATCGGCCGGTCCTCCACGGCGGTCATGCCTGCGCCCCGCGCATCTCGGCGGCCGCCTGCTGCACGGCGCGGACGATGTTCTGGTAGCCGGTGCAGCGGCAGAGGTTGCCCTCGATGCCCTCGCGCACCTCGTGCTCGCTGGGGTCGGGGTTGTCGCCGACCAGGTCGATCGAGGCCATGATCATCCCGGGTGTGCAGTAGCCGCACTGGAGCCCGTGCAGCTCGTGGAACGCCTTCTGCATGGGGTGCAGGGAGCCGTTCTGCGCGATCCCCTCGATCGTGGTGACCTCGCTGCCGGCGGCCTGGACGGCCAGCACCGTGCAGCTCTTCACCGCCTCGCCGTCCAGGTGCACCGTGCAGGCCCCGCAGTTGCTGGTGTCGCAGCCGACGACGGTGCCGACCTTGCCGAGCTGTTCCCGCAGATAGTGGACGAGCAACGTGCGTGGCTCGACCTCGTCCGTGTAGGACGCCCCGTCGACGCGCACCGAAATCTGGGTCACGAATCCTCCGCTCGGATCGCTGCTCCGTGTGGGCCCCCGGTTCCGGTCGGACCACGTCCTCCGAGTCTTACCCGCTCGGAGTGACTTGGGCCACACCTATCGGCGCGTCCCCTCGCAGGTCAGCGGTCGGCGGTCCGGTGGATCGGGCCCTCGCTCCCGGTCAGCCGCTCCCCGGAGCCGCCCCACCGGCCGGCGATGATCTCCGCCGCGATCGACACGGCGGTCTCCTCCGGCGTCCGCGCCCCGAGGTCCAGCCCGATCGGGGAGGAGAGCCGGGCGATCTCCGTCGCCGACAGGCCCGCTTCGGAGAGCCGCTCCAGTCGTTCGGTGTGCGTGCGCCGCGAGCCCATCGCGCCGACGTAGGCCACCGGCAGCCGCAGCGCGACCTCCAGCAGGGGGACGTCGAACTTCGGGTCGTGGGTGAGCACGCAGAGCACGGTGCGCTCGTCGATCCGGCCCGCGTCGACCTCGCCCTGCAGGTAGCGGTGCGGCCACTCGACGACGACCTCGTCGGCCTCCGGGAAGCGCTTCGGCGTCGCGAACACCGGCCGGGCGTCGCACACGGTCACCCGGTAGCCGAGGAAGGAGCCGACGCGGGCGACCGCGGCGGCGAAGTCGATCGCGCCGAACACGACCATCCGGGCCGGCGGGGCGAAGGAGTTGACGAACAACTCCAGGTCGTCGCCGCGACGCTCGCCGTCGTGGCCGAAGTGCAGCATCCCGGTGCGGCCGGCGACGAGCATGCCGCGGGCGTCGGCGGCCACGGCGTCGTCCAGGCGCTGCAGGCCGAAGCTGCCCGAGGCCCGGTCGGGCCAGAGCACCATCCGCCGGCCCAGCCGGTCGTCGCCGCCCTTCACGCAGGTGACCACGGCGACCGGTTCGTGCCGGTCGACCGACTCCTTGACCTCGCCGAGCTCCGGGAACGACTCCCGCGAGACGGGCTCGACGAAGACGTCGAGGATCCCGCCGCAGGTCAGCCCGACGGCGAAGGCGTCGTCGTCGCTGACGCCGTAGCGCCGCAGCGTCGACTCGCCGGTCTCGACGGCGTCGGTGGCCTCCTCGTAGACCGCGCCCTCGACGCAGCCGCCGGAGACGCTGCCCACCGCCGTCCCGTCCGGGCCGACGAGCATCGACGCGCCGGCCGGCCGCGGCGCGGACCGCCAGGTGGCGACCACGGTGCCCATGCCGACGGTCTCCCCCGCCTGCCACCACCCGACCAGGTCCTCGAGAACATCACGCACGCTGGATCACTCCCGACAGCTCCTCGAACGCGGCCATGCTGTGCCCGGCGACGAAGACGTCGACCGAGGGCAGCGCCGCGCGCATGCCACCGGCGAGGGGCTCGTAGCCCTCCCGGCCCTTGTGCGGGTTCACCCACACCACGGCGTGCGCCAGGCGGCGCAGCCGCGCCATCTGCTCGCCCAGCAGCTCGGTCCCGCCGCGCTCCCAGCCGTCGCTGCACACGACGACGACGGCACCGCGGGCCGTGCCGCGCTGCCCCCACCGGTCGAGGAACGCCTTGAGCACCTCGCCCAGCCGGGTGCCGCCGGACCAGTCCGGGATCGCCGAGCCGGTGGCGGCCAGCGCCCGGTCGGGGTCGCGCAGCCGCAGCTCGCGGGTCACCCGCGTCAGCCGCGTGCCGATCGTGAACACCTCGGTCGAGGACGGGCGGGCCCGCACCGCCACGTGCGCGAAGCGGAGCAGCGCGTCGGCGTACGGGCTCATCGAGCCGGACACGTCGACGAGCAGGACGACGCGGCGGTGCCGCGGGGCGGACCGGCGGTGCATCAGGCGGGTCACCTCGCCGCCGTCCCGCAGCGCGCGGCGCACCGTGCGCGCGGGGTGGACGGGACCGGCGGAGCTCGGCCGGCGGCGCCGCGACGGGCGCATCGGCGCGGCCGGCCGCAGCACGGTGAACAGCCGGCGCAGGTGCTCGCGCTCGGCGAGGCTCAGCTCGGCGACGTCGCGGTGCCGCAGCACCTCGGCGGCGCTGGCCTGCACGGCGAGCTCCTCCGATCCGGAGAACTCCTCGCCCTCGCCCTCGCCGTCGCCGAGCGGGGCCATCGTCGAGACGACCCGCAGCTCGGGTGCCGTCCGGCTCGGCGCCCGTGGCCGCTCGCCTCCGAACCAGGCGGCGAAAGCCGCGTCGTAGCGGTCCAGGTCGTCCGGGCCGGCGCACAGGGTCAGCCGGCCGGCCCAGTAGACGTCGGAGGCGTCGAGGACGTCGAGGTGCCCGACCGCGGCCAGCATCGCCTCGACGCGGTCCGGCGACGCCGTCACCCCGGCGGCCCGCAGCGTGCGCGCGAAGCCGAGGACGGTGTCGACGACGTCCCGGGCCCCGTCGCGGGTCTCAGGCACCGAAGAGCACCCCCCGCACCTGCTGCTGCACCCGCTCGGTGTCCTCCCGGTACTTGAGCACCGCGCCCAGCGTGCGGGCAGCGGTGTCGGGGTCGAGCTCGCGGGCGCCGAGGGTGTGCAGCGCCGCCGCCCAGTCCATCGCCTCCGCGATGCCCGGCGGCTTGAGCAGGTCCAGGGTGCGCAGCCGCGCCGTCGCCCGGGCCACCTCGCGGGCCAGCTGCTCGGTCACCTCGGGCAGCCGGCGGCGGAGGATCGCCACCTCGCGGTCGAAGTCCGGGTGCTGCAGCCAGTGGTAGAGGCAGCGGCGCTTGAGGGCGTCGTGCACCTCGCGGGTGCGGTTGGACGTGAGGATCACCAGTGGCGGCGTCTCGGCGCGGACCGTGCCCAGCTCGGGGATCGAGATGGTGAAGTCCGACAGCACCTCGAGCAGGAACGCCTCGAACTCGTCGTCGGCGCGGTCGATCTCGTCGATGAGCAGCACCGACGGCGAGTCCTCGAGCGCCTGCAGCAGCGGCCGGGCCAGCAGGAAGCGCCGGTCGTAGAGGGATGCCTCGAGGGCGTCGGGGTTGTCGGCGGCGTGCGCGGCCTCGGCGGCCCGCAGGTGCAGCAGCTGGCGACCGAAGTCCCAGTCGTACAGCGCCTGGCTGGCCTCCAGGCCCTCGTAGCACTGGAGCCGGTAGATGGGCCGGCCGGTGACCTCGGCCAGCGCGTGGGCCAGCGCCGTCTTCCCGACGCCGGCCTCCCCCTCGAGGAACAGCGGCCGGTGCATCGCCAGGGCCAGGTAGGCCGCGGTGGCGAGGCCCTCGTCGGGCAGGTAGCCGGTGGCCTCGAGGGCGGCCGCGAGCTCCTCCGGGCTGGTGAGGTGGGTCACGCCTGCGAGCATCCCACCGTCAGGGGCAGGCCACCCATTCCTCCTCGCCGTCGGTGAAGACCTGCCGCTTCCAGATGGGCAGCCGCGCCTTCACCTCGTCGACGAGGTCGGCGCAGGCGGCGAAGGCCGCACCGCGGTGCGACGTGCTGACGGCGCAGGCGAGCGCGACGTCGCCGATGCCCAGGAGGCCGATGCGGTGGCTGACCGCGACGGCGTGCACGCCCTCGCGGGCGGCGAACTCAGCGGCGATCTCGGTGAGCACCTGCTCGGCGGTGGGGTGCCCGACGTACTCGAGCTCGGTCACCGACCGGCCGCCGTCGTGGTCGCGGACGACGCCGGCGAAGGAGACGACGGCGCCGGCGGCCTTGTCGGCGACGGCGTCCTCGTGCTCGGCGACGGACAGCGGCGCGTCGACGACTCGGGCGATCACGGCGCCGAAGGTACCCCCGGCGGCGGGACGTCGAGGTCGGCCGGATCCGCCAGGCCGGTGCAGTCGACCTCGGTGACGTCATGGCTGGTCAGGTAGCGCCGGGCGCCCTCGTCGCCGGTGGCGGTCTCGACCACCCCGGCCCAGTGCTCGCGGCCGAGCAGCACCGGATGGCCGCGGACGCCGTCGTAGGTGGCGACGGCGAGCGCGCCGGGTGCGGCGTGCGCCGCGACGGCGCGCAGCGCCTCCGGCGTCATGCCGGGCATGTCGACGAGGGTGACCAGCGCGGCGTCGACGGTTCCGGGGAACCCGCGCAGGCCGTCCAGCCCGGTCCGGAGCGAGGAGGCCATGCCGGTCTCCCAGTCCTTGTTGGCCAGCACGGTGGCGCCGCTGAGGTCCGCGGTGCGCCACACGTCGACCGCCTGCGCGCCGAGGACGACCAGGACGACGTCGCACGCCGCCCGCGCCGTCCGCACCGCCCGCTCGACCAGCAGGCTGCCCTCGTACTCGACGAGCGCCTTCGGCATCCCGTAGCGGCGGCCGCCCCCGGCGGCGAGGACGACGGCGGCGCAGCTCATGGGCCCCACTCTCCCAGCGGGCCCGGTCACCGCGCGTAGACCGCCACCTCGGAGGCCTTGACCGCCGCCCACACCTCGGCGCCGGGGGCCAGCCCGAGCTCGGCGAAGGCGGTCGCGGTGACGTCGGCGACCAGCGGCACCGCGCCCTCGAGCTCGCAGCGGACCGTCGTCCCGTGCGGGACCGCGCCGGCCAGCCGCAGGAGCCAGACGTTGCGCGGGCTGCCCTCGGGCCGGGCCAGGTAGAGGGCGACCGACTCCGGGCGGACCGCCGCGAACACCGGCCCGGTCACCTCCTCGGCGACCGCCACCTCGCCGCCACCGTCCAGCCGCACGGTCCGCCCCTGCCCCGTCCCGGGCAGCAGCGAGAGGCCGACCAGCCGGGCGACGTAGTCGGTGCGCGGCCGCCGGCTCACCTCGACGGGGGTGCCGGCCTGCACCACGCGGCCCTCCTCGACGACGACGACGCGGTCGGCCAGCGCCATCGCGTCGACCGGGTCGTGGGTGACCAGCACCGTGCTGCCGGCGAAGGCGGCGAGGTGCCGGCGCAGCACCGCCCGGACGGTGAGCCGGGTGCGGGCATCCAGCGCGGAGAGCGGCTCGTCGAGCAGCAGCAGCGCCGGGTCGCCGACGAGCGCCCGCGCCAGCGCCGCCCGCTGCGCCTGGCCGCCGGAGAGCTCCGCGGGCCGCCGTCCGCCCAGCCCGTCGAGCTCCACCCGGGTCAGCCAGCCGTCCACGGCCGCCCGTGCGGCGGCGCGGCCGGTGCCGCGGGTCCGCAGCCCGAACGCGACGTTGTCGGCCACGGACAGGTGCGGGAACAGCAGCGCGTCCTGGAAGACCATGCCCAGCGGACGCCGGTGCGACGCGAGGTGGACGCCGCGGGCGACGTCGTCCCACGGCACGCCGTCCACCTCGACCCGGCCGGCGTCGGGGGCCAGCAATCCGGCGAGGACCCGGAGCAGCGTGGACTTCCCGGCACCGTTGGGCCCCAGGACGGCGAGCACCTCGCCGTCGGCGACCTCGACGTCGAGTTCCACGTGCAACATCCCCCGCCGGACGCGCACCCGGGCCGACAGGCTCACGGCGCGACCCCGGCACGGCCGAGCCAGCGGTCGCGCAGCAGCAGGAGCGTCGCCAGCGAGACGGCCAGCAGCACGAGGGAGAGGGCGACGGCGGCCTCGGGATCGCGCTGCAGCGCCAGGTAGACCGCGACCGGCATCGTCTGCGTCGTTCCCGGGAAGTTGCCCGCGAAGGTGATCGTCGCCCCGAACTCGCCGAGCGCCCGGGCCCAGCAGAGCACCGCGCCGGCGGCGACGCCCGGCGCGACCATCGGCAGGGTGACGCGGCGGAACGTCGTCCACCGGTCGGCGCCGAGGGTGGCGGCGACGTCCTCGAACCGGGCGTCGGCCGCGCGCAGCGCGCCCTCGACGCTGACCACGAGGAAGGGCATCGCGACGAACGTCTGGGCGATCACCACCGCCGTCGTCGTGAACGGGATCGTGATGCCGAAGGTCTCGTCCAGCCAGGAGCCGACGATGCCCTGCCGGCCGAGCACGAGGAAGAGCGCGACGCCGCCGACCACAGGGGGCAGCACCAGCGGCACGGTGACCAGCGCGCGCAGGACGGCGCGACCGCGGACGCGCGAGCGGGCGAGCACCCAGGCGAGCGGGACGCCGAGCACCAGGGAGACCGCCGTGGCCGCGGTGGCCGAGACCAGGCTGAGGCGCAGGGCCGACCCGACCCCGGGGGCGGTGAGCTGCTCGGCGAGCCCGGACCACGGCGCGCGGACCAGCAGGCCGGCGAGCGGCAGGACGAGGAAGGCGACGGCGAGCGCCGCCGGGATCATCAGCGGCACCGGCACGCCGGCGCCGGTCCGCCCGGTGCGGCTCACGGCTGCCGGAACCCGGCGTCGGCCAGCAGGCGCCGGCCGTCCGCGGACAGCAGCAGGTCGACGAAGGCCCGGGCGGCATCGGGGTTCGGCGCGTCGGTGAGGACGCCGACGGAGTAGTCGTTGACGGCCGAGCCGGCCTGCGGGATCTCGATCGCGTCGACGGTGTCCGGGCGGCCGGCGGCGTCGGTGACGTAGACCAGGGCGGCATCCACCTCGCCGAGCTCGACCTTGGTGAGCGCCGCCCGCGCATCCGCCTCGAGGGTGTCGGGCCGGGCCTCGACCCCGGCGGCGGCGAGCAGCCGCTCGGCCGCGGCGCCGCACGGCACCTCGGGTGCGCAGAGCGCGACCGCGAGCTCCTCGCGGGCCAGGTCGGCCAGGCCGATGACGCCCGCCGGATTGCCCTCCGGGACGACGACGGTGAGCACGTTCGCGGCGAAGACCGTCGGGGCGTCGGCGAGCCCCGCGCCGGTGACCACGGCCATCTGCCGCTCGTCGGCGGAGGCGAAGACGTCGGCGGGGGCGCCCTGGACGAGCTGCGCGGCCAGCGTCGAGCTGCCGGCGACGGTGAAGCGGACGTCGAGCCCGGGGCGCTGCTCCTCGAGCTCGTCGCCGAGCTGCGCGAAGACGTCGGTCAGCGAGGCCGCGGTGAAGACGGTGAGCGTGCTGCTCCGGCCGTCCGAGCCCCCGCACCCAGCAAGGAGCAGGGCGCACCCGAGCAGTGCGAGCGGGGCCCGCCGGCGCATCGCGTCCTCTCCAGACGCCGCCACGGCAACCGCGTCTGCGGGGTAGCAGAGCAGATTTTTCCGCTGCTGCGCAAGTTCGTCGGCGCCGAGTGCCGCAGGTGCGCCCGGGCGAGGAGGCCTGTCAGGGGACGTCGACGCTGACCTGGGTGGCCTTGACCGTGGCGACCGCCCGGACGCCCACCTCGAGCCCGAGCTCGTCGGCGGCCTCGCGCGACATCAGCGAGACGACGCGGAACGGACCGGCCTGGATCTCCACCTGCGCCATCACGGTGTCGCGGACGACGCGGGTGACGATGCCGGTGAGCCGGTTGCGCGCCGACGAGGAGCGGGTGACGCCCGGCGCGGGCGGCTCGTGCATCTCGGCGGCGACGCGGGCGAGGTCGGCGCCGTCCACCACGGCCGGTCCACCGCCGTCCCGGGAGGCGGGCAGCCGGCCGCTGTCGATCCAGCGCCGGACGGTGTCGTCGCTGACGCCGAGCAGGGCCGCCGCCTCGGCTATCCGGTAGGTGGCGGCCACGACAAGACCCTAGCGACGGTTGTGGACGGCGCCGCGTCGTCCACAACCGCGCCCGCCGCCCCGTCGGCAGGACGGGGCAGCATGCCCGACGTGATCGACGACGCCTGGCTCGCAGACCTGCTCCGGCACCGGGCGTTCCTGCTCGCCGACGCCGAGACCGCCGCAGATGTGGCCACCGATCTCGCGGCGCACGGCGTCGCGCTGGACGCCGACGGCTCGGTCACGCGCGCCCTGCTGGATGCACTGGACGAGACCTGGGAGCGCGGCTGGCAGCCGGCCGACGTCACGCACGCCGCCCGCCGGAAGGCGACGGCCGGGTCGGTCCCGCTGGCCGTCGCGTTGATCGCCGAGCACGCGCGGCGCACGTCGGCCGCCGAGCGGGCCCCGGACACCTGGGTCGACCAGTTGCGGGAGCTCGGCGCCCTCGGGGCCGGGGACGGCGCCGTGGTGGCCGGCTGGCAGCAGGCGGAGCGCCGGACGCCGGTGGAGGCCTGGCGGATCACCCTCCACCTGCTCGGGATGCTGCGCTCGACGGCACGGATCGAGCTGCTCGTGCCGCCGCCGTCGCGATGGGGCGCCGCCCGGCGCCGCGCGGCCGCCCCGGGCGCGGTCGCCGGCGAGGAGCGCGCCCTGCGCGTCATCCGGGGCCTGCTGGCCAAGGCGGAGGCGACGGACTTCGCCGAGGAGGCGGAGACGCTCACCGCGAAGGCGCAGGAGCTGATGACCCGGCACGCGGTCGACGCAGCGGTGCTGCAGGGCGACCTGCCGGCCGGCGACGTGGACACGCGACGGGTGCACGTCGCGGATCCCTACGTGCGCGCCAAGGTGCAGCTCCTGGGCGCGGTCGCGGAGGCCAACGACGTCCGGCTGGTCTGGTACCAGGGCCTGGGCATCGCGACGATCGTCGGCGGGCGGGCCGACCTCGACGCGGTGGAACTGCTGTTCACGTCGTTGCTGCTGCAGGTCGCCCAGGGCCTCGCGGCAGCCGAGCGCACGGCGGGGCCGTCCTCATCGCCCCGAGCCTTCCGCCGGGCCTTCCTGCTCGGGTACGCGCACCGGATCGGCGAGCGGCTGCAGGACGCCCGGCGCCGCGCCACCGCCGAGGCGGCGGCGGAACGCGAGTTGGACCTGCTGCCGGTGCTCCGGTCCCGCCGGGAGGCCGTGGACTCCGCGGTCGCCCAGCTCTTCCCGAAGCTGCGCAGCAGTCGCAGCCGGGCGTCGGTCGACGCCGGCGGCTGGTACGCCGGCCAGACCGCGGCCGAGCGGGCCGACGTCGGCCCGCGCCGCTCACCCCTCGGCTGATCCCAACGCCCCACCGGGCGCTCCCGCGGGAGCGTCCGAGCCTGACCAGTACGAACTGTCGAGCTCCCGCCCTATCGCTCGGACTTGCGATCGAAGATCGCGAGACCGACGAGACGCCGCTGTACGAGTAGGCGGCGGCGGTGCGGCTCGCCGCCGCGACGGCCCGCATCGAGCGCCTGTACGTCCACCACATGCGGGACTGGATCTTCGGCGGGCCGACCGCCATGGCCAAGGCCACCAATCGTGAAGCCATCCCCTGCGGGTCACGTCCGTGAGCGGCCCACTCAGGGCGGACTCGTGCTCGTTGCGTCGATGTCGACGGGACTTCCGAGAGACTGGCATCCATGGGTTGGCGTCACCGTCGAGGCGAAGACGAATTCACGCGCGCGAACAGCGCCGTGCGCTACCTGCTCGTAGAGGCGTCAGGCTTGCTCTCGTCCGAGTGCACCAAGCAAGCGGAGGAACTGCTGCGGGTCGGCGAGCCAGACTTGGCGCTGGAATTCATGGCCTGGGATCTGGCACCGCACGCGGATGAGCTCCCCGAGCACCTCGTCCGGTTCATCAAGGAGGAGGTAGGAGACGCGGGACCCATGCCTCCTGCGTTCGAGGCGTAGGGCCTGGCGAGCAAACTTCAGGCGCTCACGCTTCGACCACCATCGCTCTTGCGGTCTCCGCTGCAGACCCACTGGTGGGCAACGGGCGGCGGCCACCTTGCGCACCCGACGACGGTGCCGGTGCGCCGCGGGGGATCTGTCTCTAGAGCCGCCTTCTGGGCGCACACACCGACCAGCGGACGCAACGTCGACAACCGCGAAGCCCCCCAGCTGACTCACCCGTTGACGAGTCGCTCGATCCAGGCGTCTAGCAGCGACTTCGCAAGGCTCAACGCGCTGAACCCGTAGATGCCCGTGCCTTGCGGAAGCCATGGAGCAAACTCCGAGAAGGGAACAGATTCGGCCGAGTGGCCGAGCTTGGTGTTGCGCAGCTTACCCAGAGCGGTGGCGGCAGATTGCCATTCCTGACTCATGCCCAGAACGGCTCCCGCGTTCGCGATTCTCAGGCTGGTGTACTTTGCGTCCAGGCGACCAAGGTCAGCTTCGCAACGTCGGATTGCCGTTGCCTTCTTGCTGGGTGTCGCAGGGGAATCCAACTCGGCCCGCAGGGCTTCCATTAACTGAGTCCTCTGTTCCCCGTAGTCCTTGGGCGGCTCGGCGGGGATGGACGTTCCTACCGCTTCCAGGACCTGGAAGTGAGCCAGGAGTGACGCTCCAACAAGCGCTACGTCGCTGCCAAGATCCAAGAGACGGATGCCACGAGCCAACAGCATGGCCGCACGGCGAGCAGCGGCATTCGAGGTCAGCGCGGTGTGATTCTGACGTACTCGCTCGACGCCCTCGTGGTCGAGTGGTTCATCTTTGAAAAGAGCGACAGCCGCCTGGCCGCTTAGCCCTTGCATCCCGCCGGGACCGTCGACGGCCACTAACTGGATTCGATGGGAAAGACCCTCCTGTCGAAGCGACAGCGCCGCCTGCAGTAGGGGCACCTGTTGAAGGTTGGCTTTTCCCAACGCCTCGAATGGCCCTTCGGCTGAGACGGTAACTCGAACGAAGCAGGGCGATTCGGACCGCGTCGAGGATTCGATGTTTGCGAAGTGGCTATGGGCCCCGTTTGGGGTGGGATTCACGTTGCCAACTTCAGGGAGGGGGCTGTCCCGCGTTAGCCCCACAACAATGTCGTCCAATGTCAATGGAGACGCCGGAAGATTGGGACCGGCGACCCTGCCCCACACGTGCCAGACCGTAGTGCTGCTCAACCTTGGGCCCCTCCGTCGCGCCGCGCAGCGGCGCGACCTTGACTCGAGGTAGCAACGTAGCCCGGGCCTGCCCTCGGACTCTCATTCCTCACGGCGGTGCGTCCTTTGCCGCGGGGGGCATCGCGGTGCACGGGTCTGCCCGGAGGGACGCCGGGAGGGCGCCCGTGCGCCGCGTCGGCACCTGTGGCGCCCTCGCCGGACGGGGGGCGTCCGCAGGGCGCGGCTGCAAGGGTGCGGAGCGACCGGGGCGCGGTCGGCGGACGACCCCGTGCCTACCGGACGTCGTGGGCGACCCGACGGCACTCCCCCGCGCCCGGCGCCGCGCGACGTCCCGTACGAGCGGCTGAACATGGCGTGTGCGATCGGCGTCCTCATGGACCACCGGGAGTTCGTGCGGCGCCGGGAGGCAGAACGGGGACTGACGGGGTGACCCGGTGACAGGGTGAGGGAATGGCGGGGACGTTCCCGCGGGAACGTCCGTCCGGATGCGCGGATCGCGGTGAAACTCGGCACGGTTTGTCGATCTCAGGCCACGGGGAGAGGGAACCGGTGCCGCGCGCCTCCACCCAGACCACGACCACCCAGACCACGACCGCCGAGCTCACCACCGCCGAGACCACCACCGCCGAGGCCACGACCGACCCGAACCCGGCAGGCGCCACAGCCGCCGTGCGGACCCGCCGGATCCGGCAGTTCGCTCGCGACGTCCTGGGCTACGAGTCCTTCCGCCCGGGCCAGGAGGAGGCGATGCAGGCCGTCGTCGGCGGCCGGGACACCCTCGCCGTGCTGCCGTCGGGCGCAGGGAAGACGGCGATCTACCAGGTCGCCGGGCAGCTGCTCGCCGGTCCGGTCGTCGTCGTCTCGCCGCTGATCGCGCTGCAGCGCGACCAGGTCGACCGGCTCACCGAGCTCGAAGCGGAGGCCGGCCGGGCCGCAAAGCTGAACTCCACGATGTCGGCCGGAGACCAGCGCGAGGCGCTGGAAGGCCTCGGTGACGGAACGGTCCGCTTCCTCTTCCTCGCTCCCGAGCAGCTGGCCAAGCCCGACGTGGTGGACGCCCTGGCCGCGGCGCACCCGGCGCTGTTCGTCGTCGACGAGGCGCACTGCGTCTCCGCCTGGGGGCACGACTTCCGCCCCGACTACCTGCGGCTGGGCAACGCCGTCGAGCAGCTCGGCTCCCCCACCGTCCTGGCGCTCACCGCCACCGCCGCACCGCCGGTCCGGGCCGAGATCGTCGAGCGACTCGGCATGACCGACCCCGCGATCGTCGTCGCGGGCTTCGACCGGCCCGAGATCCGGCTCGAGGTCGACCACCACGCCGACGCCCGGGGCAAGGAGCTCGGCGTGCTCGACCGCGTGCTGACCGAGATCGGCGAGGGACGCGGCCCGGGCATCGTCTACAGCGCCACCCGCAAGGGCACCGAGACCATCGCCGACGAGCTGCGCGACCGCGGCCTGCGCGCGCAGGCCTACCACGCGGGCCTGCACAGGGCCGACCGCGAGGAGACCCAGCGCGCCTGGATGGACGACGAGCTCGACGTCGTCGTCGCCACGACCGCCTTCGGCATGGGCATCGACAAGCCCGGCACCCGCTTCGTCATCCACTCCGAACCCGCCGACTCGGTGGACAGCTACTACCAGGAGATCGGCCGGGCCGGCCGCGACGGCGACCCGGCCCTCGCCGTGCTGGTCTACCGCCAGGAGGATCTCGGCCTGCGCCGCTTCTTCGCCGCCGGCACCCCGGCCGAGGAGGAGCTGCAGCAGGTCGCCGGGCTGGTCGCCGCCGCCCCCGCCGCCGGACTCGAGGACGGCGTCGACGTGCGAACCCTGCGCCAGGAGACCGGCCGGGCCGCCAGCCCGCTGGTCCGCGACCTCAACCTGCTCGAACAGGTCGAGGCCGTCGTCATCGACGAGGACGGCGCCGCCCACCCGGCCGAGAACGCCCCCAGTCCCGGGGAGGCCGCCGCAGCCGCCCGCGAGCTCGCCGAGCACCACGAGAAGGTGGACCAGAGCCGCGTCGAGATGATGCGCGGCTACGCCGAGACCGCCGAGTGCCGGCGCCAGTTCCTGCTCGGCTACTTCGGCGAGCAGCTCGACCAGCCGTGCGGCAACTGCGACAACTGCACGTCCGGCACCGCCCAGGAGCACCCCGGCCCCGACGACCACGACACCCCGTTCCCGGTCGAGACGCCCGTCGCGCACACCGAGTGGGGCAACGGCGTGGTCATGCGGGTCGAGGACGACCGGATCACCGTCCTGTTCGACGAGGTCGGCTACAAGACCCTCGGCCTCGCCGCGGTGCTGGAGCACGACCTGCTGCGCGCCCGCTGACACCCGGCCACCCCGCCACCAGTTCCCGACACAGCGTCGGTAAAGTTCCCGACGCGCCGTCGGCATCACGCCATCCCCGATGCGGCGCAGGGGGTACCCATGTTCCTCGGCGCCCGCGAACTGCTGTTCGCCCGCGGCCACTTCAGCCTCATGGGCGCCGTCGTGGCGCTCATCGCGCTGCTCGTCGTCCTGCTCTCCGGGCTGTCCACCGGCCTGGTCAACGACGGCGTCTCCGGACTCCAGCGGCTACCGGTCACGGCCTTCGCCTTCGACGACGACACGAAGACGGACTCGGCGTTCTCCCGCAGCGTCGTCTCGTTCGACCAGGTCGCGGACTGGGCGGACCAGCCGGGCGTGGCCGAGGCCGCGCCCTTCGGCAACGCGCTGGTCAACGGCTCCGCGACCGGCGGCGACGGCCGCACCGTCCCCGTCGACCTGGCGCTCTTCGGCGTCCCGGCCGGCTCGTTCCTGGCCCCGGAGCCGGTCGAGGGGAACCGCCTGGACGACGGCGACCCGGCCGGCATCGTCATCAGCGGCACGCTGGCCGACCAGGGCGTGCGCATCGGCGACACCGTCGTGCTGGACCGGATCGGCACGGAGCTGACCGTCGTCGGCACGCTGGCCGAGCAGCACACCTACGGACACGTCGACGTCGCCTACGTCCCGCTCGCCACCTGGCAGGAGGTGCACGCCGGCGCCGGGCCGGGTGACCCGCTGCGCGAGGAGGCCCGCTCCGAGGCCACCGCCGTCGCCCTGCTCGCCGAGGACGGCGCGCAGCTCGATCCCGCAGCCGGTGACGACGCCGCTGGGACCCGCACGCTGACGCTGGAGGAGTCCTTCGGTGCCTCCCCGGGCTACACGGCCGAGACCTCCACGCTCAACCTGATCGAGGGGTTCCTCTACGTGATCTCGGCGCTGGTCATCGGCGCCTTCTTCACCGTCTGGACGATCAACCGCCGGCACGAGCTCGCGGTCATCCGGGCCATGGGCGGAACGGCCGGGTATCTGGTCCGTGACACGGTCGCGCAGGCCGCCGTGGTGCTGGTCCTCGCCACCGCCGTCGGCGTCCTCGCCGGCCTGGGCCTGGGTGCCCTGCTCGCCGGCAGCTCCATGCCGTTCGCCCTGGAGGCGGCGCCGGTCGCCACCGCCGCCGCGCTCCTCGTCCTGCTGGGCCTGCTCGGCGCGGCGGCGGCCGCCGTCCGCATCGCCCGGATCGACCCCCTCACCGCCCTCGGAGGACAGCGATGACCCGCGGCAGCGCCGCCCTGGAACTGGCTCACGTCACCCTGCGCCTGGGGGACGGCGACGCGCAGGTCACCGCGCTGGACGACGTCACCCTGGACGTCACCCCGGGCGAGCTGGTCGCGGTCCTCGGCCCCTCGGGCTCGGGCAAGTCCAGCCTGCTCGCCGTCGCGGGCGGCCTCACCCGCCCCGACGAGGGCAGCGTGCGCGTCGGCGGCGTCGACCTCGCCACGGCCTCCCGGCGCGAGCTGGCCCGCTACCGCCGCGAGCAGGTGGGCTTCGTGTTCCAGTCCGGGAACCTCATCCCGGCGCTCACCGCGGTCGACCAGTTGCGTTTCGCGCTCCGGATCGCCGGCCGCCGTGCCGACGCCGCGCACACCCCGGAGCTGCTGCTGGAGCGGGTGGGCATGTCAGCCCGGGCGGGACACCGCCCGCACCAGCTCTCCGGGGGCGAGCGGCAGCGCGTGGGCATCGCCCGCGCCCTGGTCACCCGGCCCTCGGTGCTCCTGGTCGACGAGCCCACCGCCGCCCTCGACCGCGCCCGCAGCCGCGAGATCGTCGCGCTGCTCGCCCAGGAGACGCACGAGTTCGGGGTGGCCACGGTCATGGTCACCCACGACCACGACGTCATCGGGGCCTGCGACCGCGTGCTGGAGATGGTGGATGGGAAGCTGGGCCAGGTCCACGCCCACAGCTGAGGAGGCACGTGCCCCGCATCCGGGCGGCCACGGTCGCCGAGCACCGGGCCGCGCAGCGCAGGGCCCTGCTCGACGCCGGGCGCCGCATCGTCGCCGAGAGCGGCCGGCCGCCCACCCTGTCCGGGGTCGCGGCGGGCGCCGGCCTCGCGCGGTCGAGCGTCTACGAGTACTTCACCTCCGCCGACGACCTGCTCGCCGCGCTCGTGGAGGACATCACCCCCCGCTGGGCGGCCCGGGTGCGGGCGGAGGTGGACGCGGCGGGATCACCCGCCGAGGCCGTCCTCGCCTACGTGCACGCGCACCTCGCGCAGGTCGCCGAGGGCGAGCACGCGATCATCGCCGCGCTGGCGACGATCGCGCCCGGGCACGTGACCAGCGAGCGGGCCCGCAGCATGCACGACGCGCTGAGCCGGCCCCTCCTGGAGGCGCTCGGCTCCCTGGGGGTTCCCGACGCGGACCTCGTCGCCGGGCAGATCGACGCCCTGGTGCGCGGCGCGTCCCGGCAGATCGAGGAGGGCACCGCGGACCTGGACCGCGCCTGGGCGGCCGCCCGGTCGGTGCTCGAGCCCTTCGTCCGGGACCGGGGTCGCGCCCGCGGCTGACCCCGCTTCGAGCTGCGAGGTCCGGTGCCCCCCGTGATCATTCGAGACGACGACGGGTCGCTGTCCCGAGCCCAGGGGGAGCGGCCGTGGGAGAAGGGGTGCGCCCGTGAAGGTCCTCGGCATCAACGCGATCTACCACGACCCCGCGGCGGCGCTCGTCGTCGACGGGACCGTCGTCGCCGCCGCGGAGGAGGAGCGCTTCAGCCGACGCAAGCACGGGAAGCGCCCGCTCCCCTGGAGCGCGTGGGAGCTGCCCGAGCTCTCCGCCGCCTGGTGCCTCGCCGAGGCCGGCATCCGCGCCGACGAGCTCGACGCGGTCGCCTACTCCTTCGACCCCGCGCTGATGACGACGCCCGAGGACACCGGCCTCTTCGACGACGGCGACGTCATGCGCAAGCGGTACGCCGAGATGGCGCCGGACTTCCTCGCCCACGCGCTGCCCGGGCTGGACCCGGCGAAGGTCCGCTACGTCAAGCACCACGTCGCGCACGCCGCCTCGGCCGGGCTGGCCGCGCCCGGATGCGACGGTCGGCGGGACAACGCCGTCCTCGTGCTGGACGGTCGCGGCGAGGCGCACAGCCACCTCGCCGGCCGCTACGTCGACGGGCAGCTGGAGATCCTCGCCGGCCAGGCACTCCCCCACTCCCTCGGCCTGATGTACGAGGAGCTCACCGACCACCTCGGCTTCCTCCGCAGCTCCGACGAGTTCAAGGTCATGGCGATGGCCTCCTACGGAAAGCCCCGCTTCCTCGGCCAGCTCTCCGAGCTCATCCGCGCCACCGACGACGGCGGCTTCCGCACCGAGAAGATCGACTTCACCGAGTTCGCGCCCCGCCTGGGGAAGGGCGACCAGTGGACCGAGGCCCACGCCGACCTCGCCGCCAGCGTGCAGACCCGGCTCGAGGAGGTGCTGGTCGACCTGGCCCGCTGGGTGCACGCCCAGACCGGCGAGAAGACCCTCACCCTCGCCGGGGGCACGGCACTCAACTGCGTGGCCAACACCCGCATCCTCGCCGAGAGCCCGTTCGAACAGGTCTGGGTCCAGCCCGCGGCGGGCGACGCCGGCACCGCCCTGGGCGCCGCGCTGCACGTCGCCCGCGAACTGGGCGAGGCGACGCAGCCGATGCCCGGCGCCGCTCTGGGCCGCGGCTGGAGCGACGAGGAGATCGAGAAGGTGCTGAGGACGGCGGCGATCGACTACGAGCGCCCCGACGACGTCGCCGAGACGGTCGCCGAGGTGCTGGCCGACAACGGCATCGTCGCCTGGTTCCAGGGCCGCAGCGAGTACGGTCCGCGCGCGCTGGGCCACCGCTCGCTGCTGGCGCACCCCGGCCACCCGGCCAACCTGGAGCGGATGAACGACGTGAAGGGCCGCGAGCAGTTCCGGCCCGTCGCGCCCATGGTGCTGCTGGAGCGGGCTCCGGAGATCTTCAGCCGCGGCCCGATCCCCTCGCCGTACATGCTGTTCGTGCACGACGTCGCCGAGGAGTGGCGCGAGCGCATCCCGACGGTCACCCACGTCGACGGGACGGCGCGGATCCAGACGATCGACCCGGGGACCCAGCCGCTGGTGCACCGGATGATCTCCGCCTTCGAGCGGCGTACCGGCATCCCCGTCGTCGTCAACACCAGCCTCAACACCGCGGGACGGCCGATGGTCGACGACCCGCGGGACGCGCTGGAGTGCTTCGGCTCGGCTCCGGTCGACCTGCTCGCGATCGGGCCGTTCGTCGTCCGGCGGGCGACGCCGACCTCCCGCACCCGGAACTGACGGAGGACACCGGTCACGATCCGGGCACACGACCGGGTGACCTCCGTTACCCCAGGTGGGGCGGGGGTATCCCCTGTGCCCGTCGAGACCACGGCGGCAGTCGGAACGATTCTGGAGATCACCATGTCCGCTTCGCACACCCCCCGGGCCGACCGGGCCATGACGTGGCCGCAGATCCTGGGCCTGGCATTCGGCGCTGTCTACCTGCTGATCGGGATCATCGGCTTCTTCATCACCGGGTTCGACAACTTCCTCGGCAACGAGAACGGCCAGCCGGCGCACCACGTGGACGAGAACCTGCTCGGGTTCATGATCAACCCGATGCACAACGTCGTGCACATCCTCATCGGCGCCGTCGGTCTGGCGCTGTCCCGCACGCTGGCCGGCGCCCGCACCTACGGGTGGCTGCTGGCGATCGGCTACGGCGCCGCGTTCGTGTACGGCCTCGTCGCCGTGGGCGAGGACTGGGACTTCCTCAACCTGAACGCCGCCGACAACGTGCTGCACATCCTGACCGCCCTCGTCGGCCTGGCCATCGCGCTGGGTCCGGTCCGCACCGCCGTCGACCACCGGCGCACGGTCTGACCTCCCGCTGACCGCACGTCGCACCGGGCACGTCCGCCCGGTGCGACGTGGGTCACATCCGCGGCTACCGTGCCGGGCATGGACTTCGCTCTCTCCGCCAAGGCCGAGGACGTCTGCGCCCGCGCCTGGGACTTCATGCGCGAGCACGTCTTCCCCGCCGAGCCGGTCTACGACCGGTGGCGCGCCGAGCGCGGGCACGACGACCACGGGCACCCGCCGGTGCTGGAGGAGCTCAAGGCCGAGGCCCGCCGGCGGGGCCTGTGGAACCTCTTCTCCCACGAGGTCGGCGGGCTCACCAACCTCGAGTACGCCTCCGTCGCCGAGATCACCGGCTGGTCGCCCGTCCTCGCCCCCGAGGCGATGAACGTGGGCGCGCCCGACACGGGCAACATGGAGACCCTCATGCTCTTCGGCACCGAGGAGCACAAGCAGCGCTGGCTGGCCCCGCTGCTGGAGGGCGAGATCCGTTCCGGCTTCGCGATGACCGAGCCCGACGTCGCCTCCTCGGATGCCCGCAACATCCAGACCTCGATCGTCCGCGACGGCGACGAGTACGTGATCAACGGCCGCAAGTGGTGGACCACGGGCGCCGCCGACGAGCGCTGCCAGATCTTCATCGTCATGGGCAAGACCGACCCCGACGGCCCGCCGCACCGCCAGCAGTCGATGGTCCTGGTCCCCCGGGGCACCCCGGGGTTCGAGATCGTCCGTCACCTGCCGGTGTTCGGCTACCAGGACCAGCACGGCCACTCCGAGCTGCGGTTCACCGACGTCCGCGTGCCGGTGGGCAACCTGCTGGCCGGCGAGGGCGACGGCTTCATGATCGCCCAGGCGCGGCTCGGCCCCGGCCGGATCCACCACTGCATGCGTGCCATCGGCATGGCCGAGCGAGCGCTGGCGCTCATGGTCGAGCGGACCAAGAACCGGGTGGCCTTCGGCCGTCCACTGGCCGAGCAGGGCACCGTGCGGGAGGCGATCGCGCTCTCCCGCATCGAGATCGACCAAGCGCGCCTCTACGTGCTCAAGACCGCCGACCTGATCGACAAGTACGGCGCCAAGGGCGCCCGCACGGAGATCTCGGCGATCAAGGTGGCGGCGCCGAAGGTCGCGCTCGCCGTCATCGACCGCGCGATCCAGGTGCACGGCGGGGCGGGCGTCAGCGACGACACCGTCCTGGCCCGCTTCTACGCCAGCGCCCGCACGCTGCGGATCGTCGACGGACCCGATGCCGTCCACATCCGCGGCGTGGCCAAGGAGGAGCTGGCCCGGGAACGCCCCTACAGCGGCTGACCGCCGGCGCCCCGGCTGGCGCGCCGGTACAGGACCAGCCCCGCGGCAGCCACCAGCACGCCCACGACCACCTGGGCGATGCCCCAGCCCGCGCGGTCGCTGCCGAACCAGGTCACCGACGAGACCAGCAGGACGACGGCGACGCCGACGACGAACAGCGCGATCTGCCGCGCCCGGTCCTGCTCGGGCGTGCGACGGGGGGAGCGGTCGGGAGGGCCGGCGGTCATGGCCCCGGGTCTACCAGAGCGGGCAGGACATCAGAGCGGGCAGGGCCTCAGAGCGGGCGGGCCAGCAGGATCTCGTCCCGGTCGTCGCCGGGCGCCACGCGCACCGCACCCGGCAACCGGCCCGCCTCGGTGTACCCCAGGCCCCGGTAGAACGCGTCGACACCGGTGCCGCCCCGCGCGGTGAGCGAGACGAACTCCCACCCGCGGCCTGCCGCGATCCGGTGCACACCCTCCATCAGCGCGCGGCCCAGGCCGGTGCCCTGCCGCGAGGGGTGGACCTGGACCCGCAGCACGGTGCCCCAGTGCCGGCGAAGCGGCGACGACGAGCCGACCAGCGCCGCGAACCCCGCCGTCGCGCCGTCGACGGTGAGCACGCAGAGGACGTCCCGCCCCGACGTGATGCCGTCGAGCAGCCGGTCGAGCACCGGCGCGACGTCCGCCGCGGTCACCGGGGGCACGAAACCGACCGCGCCGCCCGCGTTGGTGACGTCGACCCAGCAGGCGAGGAGCTCGGCCCGCAGGGCGTCGTCCACGGTGGTCACGGCACGGACGTCGACGGCGGGCACGCCCTCCATCCTCCCGCGCCGCCCCGCGCGCGGCGCCGGGGGTTGTCACGCAAGCCTGCGCTTGCCTATGGTGTCGGTGTGGGCGACGTGTTCAGGGCCCTCGCCGATCCGACCAGGCGCGCCATCCTCGACGAGCTGCAGGAACGCTCGGGCCAGACGCTGTTCGAGCTGATCAACCGGCTCGTCACGCGGCACGGGCTCTCCTCGACCCGCCAGGCGGTCTCCCAGCACCTGGGCGTGCTCGAGGAGGCCGGGCTGGTCCGGTCCCGGCGCGAGGGCCGCTACAAGTTCCACGACCTGGACACCGCACCGCTGCGCGCCATCACCGACCGGTGGCGCATCGACCCCCAGGAGGAGGACCCGTGCGGATCACCCTGACCAGCGTCTTCGTGGACGACCAGGAGAAGGCGCTGCGGTTCTACACCGACGTGCTGGGCTTCGTGCCGAAGACCGACGTCCCGATGGGCGCGCACCGCTGGCTGACCGTCGTCTCGCCCGAGCAGCCCGACGGCGTCGAGCTCGTCCTCGAGCCCGACGAGCACCCCGCGGCGCAGGCCTTCAAGCAGGGCCTCGTCGCCGACGGCATCCCCTACAACTCCTTCACCGTGGCCGACGTCCGGGCCGAGTTCGACCGGCTGACCGCGCTGGGGGTCCGGTTCACCCAGCCGCCCACCGAGATGGGGCCGGTCACCACCGCGGTGCTCGACGACACCTGCGGCAACCTGCTCCAGATCGCCGCGATGTGACTCAGTCGCCGCGCGTCGGGGGCTCGCCCTCCTGCAGGGCGAGCTCGGCGGCCTCCCGGTCGTAGGCGCAGGCGTCGCGGACGTCGCTCGGGGCGACCGATCCCTCCGGCTCCTCGCCCCCCGTCGACGGCGTCGGGGCGGCGGGCGTCGGCTCGTCGGTGCCGTCCGCCGCGTCGTCGCCCGGGGCCCCGCCGTCGGGCTCGCTGCCGTCGGGGTCGCTGCCGTCGGGGTCGCTGCCCCCGTCCGGCCCCGACAGCGCCAGGTAGACCGCCCCGCGGATCTTGTCGTAGTCGGGATAGGCGGGGTCGATGACCGAGTCGTCGAAGACGACGCTGCGGATGCCGGCGTCCTTGACCAGGAACGCCAGGTCGACGAAGTCGCCGAGAACCGACCGGGGGATGTCGGTGGAGACGATGTCCTTGGTGGTTCGGGCCAGCTGCTGGTACTTGCGCAGCAGGGTCATCGGGTCGGCGGCGTCGACGATCGCGTCCAGGGTGCAGCGCTGCCGGTCCATCCGGTCGTAGTCGGTCAGCCCGAACCGGCCACGGGCGAACGCCAGGGCGGTGGCGCCGTCCATGAACCGGTTCGGCCCGGGGGCGATGTAGTCGTCGGGCAGGGTGCCCAGCGACGGCTCGCCGCCGATCGGCACCCAGTAGTTGACGTCGACGGTGATCCCGCCGAGCGCGTCGACCAGCCGGCTGAAGCCCTCGAGGTTGACCAGCACGTAGTAGTCGATCTCGATGCCCAGCGCCTCGCCGACGCCGAGCTTGAGGAAGTCCGCCCCCGCGTTGTCGGTGGGGCCGAGCGCGTCGGGGTACATCGCCGGGCCGTTGCGGTAGACGGCGTTGAGCAGGCTCTCGCTCTCGCTGCCGGCGTCGAAGCCGTCGGGGTAGAGGTCGGCGAGCGGGCTGCTCTCGGGGAAGGGCAGGTCCTCGAGGTTGCGGGGCAGGCTGAACAGCGTCGTCGCGCCGTCGTCGGTGTCGATGCTCGCCACGATGACGGTGTCGGTGCGCACCCCCTCGCGTCCCTCGCCGCCGTCGCCGCCCAGGAGCAGGACGTTCACCCGCTCCTGGCTGCCGAACGGGTTCGGGTCGTCCTCGTCCACCGTCGCGGAGCGGCCGTCGTCGGTGAACACCTCGGCGATGAGGTCGCGCTGGGTCAGGGCGACCCGGCCGGCTCCCACCGCGGGGGCCAGCACCGCGGCGACCAGCAGGAACACCACCCCGCCGCCCAGGAGCCGACGGCCGCGCGACGTGCCACGGGGCAGCAGGAGCAGGTACCCGGCGACGACGACGGCGCACCACAGCAGCGCCCCGACGCCCACCCCGGCGACGATCCACAGCAGCGACGACGTGTCCACGGACGCGCGGACCGCCGAGCGCTGCCCGCCGGTGGCGACCCACGCACCGCCGGCGGCGAGCAGCAGGAATCCCCCCAGCACGACGCCGCCGAGCACCCGCCGGCCCACGACCAGGAAGGCGGTGCCGGGCAGGAGGGCGTTGAGCACGGTCCAGCCGAGGGCGGCACGGAAGCTGCCCGCCCGGCGCCGCGCCCCGAGGTCCACCGACGGGGAGCCGCTCACCGGGGGGCCATCACGGTGCAGGCCCTGGTCACAGCGCCATGTTCCCACCGATGTGCGCCCCGGGCCGCCCCTCGGGGACATCCCCCGCCCGGTACCCCTCGACCGGGCGACACGCCGGGCGCGCCCGCCGCGCGTGCGCAGCACGCGGACTGGGCACCCACGGGGTACGTGACCCGATGGTTACGGCCGCGTAGGTTACGACGGCGTAGGTCGAGTCGACCCGGAGGTCCTCATGTCCCAGACGTCCCCGCAGGCCGCTGTCCTGACCGAGCTCGAGCCGGTGGTCGCCGAGAACCTCGACCGGCACATCCGGATGGCCAAGGAGTGGCACCCGCACGACTACGTCCCGTGGGACGAGGGCCGGAACTTCGCCTTCCTCGGCGGCGAGGACTGGTCGCCCGAGCAGTCGCGGCTGGACCAGACGGCCAAGGCCGCGATGTTCGTCAACCTCCTCACCGAGGACAACCTGCCCAGCTACCACCGGGAGATCGCCACGCGCTTCGGCCGCGACGGCGCCTGGGGACAGTGGGTGGGCCGCTGGACGGCCGAGGAGGGGCGGCACGGCGTCGCGCTGCGGGACTACCTCGTCGTCACCCGCGGCGTGGACCCGGTCGAGCTGGAGCGGGCCCGGATGGACTACATGACCACCGGCTACGACTCCGGGGACAAGACCCCGCTCGAGGCGGTCGCCTACGTCTCCTTCCAGGAGCTGGCCACCCGCGTCTCGCACCGCAACACCGGCAAGGCCACCGGCGACCCGATCGCCGACAAGCTCCTGGCGCGCATCGCCACCGACGAGAACCTGCACATGATCTTCTACCGCAACCTCGTCACCGCGGCGTTCGACATCGACCCGGACGAGACGATGAAGGCCGTGGCCAACGAGGTCATGAACTTCGAGATGCCCGGCGCGAACATGGCGAACTTCCGGAAGAACTCTACGATCATCGCCAAGGCCGGGATCTACGACCTGCGCCTGCACCACGACGAGGTCGTCAGCCCCGTCCTGCGCACCTGGAAGGTGTTCGACCGCAGCGACCTCGGACCCGAGGGCGAGCAGGCCCGCGAGCAGCTGGCCGATTTCCTCACCGGTCTCGACGCGCAGGCGACCAAGTTCGTGGAGAGCCGCGAGCGGATGCGCGCGCGCATGCTGGCCAAGGGGCAGACGCCCGTCCAGGTCTAAGTAGGGTCGGTCGCCATGCGCCTGGCGACCTGGAACGTGAACTCCATCCGAACCCGGGCCGACCGGGTGGCCGCCTTCCTGCAGCGGCACGACGTCGACGTGCTGGCGCTGCAGGAGACCAAGTGCCGGGACGACCAGTTCCCGGAGATGGTGTTCAGCGCGCTGGGCTACGAGGTGGCGCACGTCGGCCACTCGCAGTGGAACGGCGTCGCGGTGCTGTCCCGGATCGGGCTGGACGACGTCGAGATCGGCTTCCCGGGCATGCCGTCCTGGTCCTCGAAGGAGGGCCTCGACCCGGCGCCCGAGGCGCGGGCGATCGCCGCCACCTGCGGCGGCGTGCGGGTGTGGAGCCTCTACGTGCCGAACGGCCGCACGCTGGCCGACCCGCACCTGCAGTACAAGCTGGAGTGGCTGGCCGCCCTGCGCGTCGCCGCCGGCGACCGGCTCGCCGCCGAGCCGCAGGCCCCCATCGCGCTCGTCGGCGACTGGAACATCGCCCCCCAGGACGACGACGTCTGGGACATGTCCGTCTTCACCCACTCCACGCACGTCTCCCCGCCCGAGCGCGCCGCCTTCCAGGCCGTCGTCGACGCCGGGTACGCCGACGTCGTCCGCCCGCTGGCCCCCGGTCCGGGTGTCTACACCTACTGGGACTACACGCAGTTGCGCTTCCCACGCCGCGAGGGCATGCGGATCGACTTCGTGCTGGGCTCCCCCGCGCTGGCCGGGCGGGTGACCGGCGCGCTCATCGACCGCGAGGAGCGCAAGGGCAAGGGCGCCAGCGACCACGCCCCCGTGATCGTCGACCTCGCGGACTGACCGCGTGCTCGTCCTCCTGCCGCCGTCGGAGACCAAGCACCCCGGCGGGGACGGTCCCCCGCTCGACCTCGGCGCGCTCAGCACCCCGGAGCTCACCGGCGTCCGGACCGAACTGGTCGAGGCACTGGTCGAGCTGGCCGGCGACGTCCCGGGCGCCCGCGCAGCGCTCGGGGTCTCGGCGCGCCAGGACGGCGAGATCGCCCGCAACGCCGAGCTCCGGACCAGCGCCACCCTGCCCGTCCTCGACCGGTACACCGGCGTGCTCTACGACGCCCTCGACGTCGCATCGCTGACCCGTGCCCAGCGGGCCAGGGCCGACGCCCGGCTCGCCGTCGGCTCGGCCCTGTTCGGCCTCGTCCGCGGCGGCGACCGGATCCCGGCCTACCGGCTCTCCGCCGGCTCTGCGCTGCCGGGCCTGCCCACGCTCCGGGCGATCTGGCGACCGGCGCTCGAACCGGTGCTCGCCGCCGAGCCGGGCCTCGTCGTCGACCTGCGCAGCGGCGCCTACGCGGCGCTCGCCCCGGTGGCGGGTGCCGTCACCGTCCAGGTGCTGAGCGAGCGCCCCGACGGCACGCGGTCGGTCGTCAGCCACTTCAACAAGGCGACGAAGGGCCGGCTGGCCCGGCTGCTGGCGACGACGACGGGCGAACCCGCGGACGTCGTGGGGCTGCGGCGACTGCTGAGGCGCGCGGGGTTGCACGTGGAACATGCCGGCGGGACCGCGCTCACGCTGGTCGAGCCCGCGATCTGACACGGCCGCCCGTCCGGGGATGGTTGCGTCCCCCACGGAGGGCGTGACATAACGTTCCGGGTACGGCGCGCGGCTCCAGCAACGTGGCCACCGCCGCACGGACCGGGTCGCCCCCGGGCAGAAAGGCTCCTCGTGGACTCACCCCCGGACCGGGCGACCGCCGCTGAAGGCGGGCGGCCGGAGGTCGAGACGTGCCCCGATGCCGACGTCGAGCCCACCTCGCTCGCCGAGCAGCTCGTCGCCCTGCAGAAGCGCTACGAGAACGAGCGGCTGCGCTGGGAGCTCGCCAAGGACGCCGGTGAGGTCGGGACGTTCGACTGGGAACCGGCCACGGGCACGCTGCTGTGGGACGAGCAGCTCCAGCGGATGTTCGGCTACTCCGGTCCGGATTCCTTCGACGAGTCGCTCGCGGCCTTCAACGCGCGGGTGCACCCCGACGACATGGGCTGGCACGCCGACGCCCTGCAGGCCAGCACCGACACCTGCGGCGAGTACGACGTGGAGTACCGGATCGTGCTCCCGGGCGGGGAGACCCGCTGGATCCACGCCCGGGGCCGGTGCCTCCCCGGAGCGGACGGCCGGACCGAGCGGCTGATCGGCGCCGCCTACGACACCACCGGCGAACGCGAGGCGGCGACGCGGGTCACCCGCGTCCTCGAGGCCATGCCGGCCGGCTTCTACTCCCTGGACCGCGAGTGGCGGTTCAGCCACGTGAACGCCGAGGCGGAGCGCCTCCTGGGGCACGGCCGCGACGAACTGCTCGGCGAGGTCCTCTGGGACGCGTTCCCCGCCACCGTGGCCGGCGTCTTCGAGTCGAGCTACCGCGAGGCGGTCAGCAGCGGCGAACCCGTCTCCTTCGACGCCTACTACCCCGCCCCGCTGGACGGCTGGTACGAACTGCGCGCCTGGCCGACCCCCGACGGCCTGTCCGTCTACTTCCTGGAGGTCACCGAGCGCCGGGCGGCCGAGGAGCGGGCCGAGCGCTGGGCCCGCCAGCTGGCCACGCTCGCCCAGGTGAGCGCCGAGCTCGCCGGCACCCTGGACACCCAGGTGGCCACCGCCCGGCTGCCGCGACTGGTCGTCCCGGCCCTGGCCGACTTCTGCGTGGTCACCGTCATCGGCGCCGACGGAGCGCCCCGGGACGTGGGCAGCTGGCACGTCGATCCCAGCGCGCGCCCGCTGCTCGAGCGCTACCGCGAGGTCCGGCTCGACGCGATGCCGATGACCGCGCCGGTCGCCCGTGCGCTGCACTCCGGCGAGGCCGCCACCTTCACCGGCAACGCCGTCCTCGAGGTGCTGCCGCCGGGGCCTGCGCGGGATCTGCTCACGGTGCTGGCGCCCTCCAGCGAGGTGGCCCTGCCGCTGCGCGCCCGCGGCCGGACCGTCGGCCTGCTCACCCTCTTCTACGCCGAGGGCCACGCCCCCACCGACGAGGACGTCGCGATCGCCCAGGACGTCGCCGACCGCGCCGGGCTCGCCTGGGACAACGCGCGACTGTTCAGCGCCCAGCAGCAGCTGGCCGAGGGCCTGCAGCGCAGCCTGCTCACCGACCCCCCCGAGCCCGAGCACGCCGAGATCGCGGTGCGCTACCTGCCCGCCGCCGAGGCGGCCCGCGTAGGCGGCGACTGGTACGACGCCTTCCTCCAGCAGAACGGCAACACCATGCTCGTCATCGGCGACGTCGTCGGTCACGACACCGAGGCAGCCGCCGCCATGGGTCAGCTGCGCAGCCTGCTGCGCGGGATCGCCACGTACAGCAACGCCGGACCGGTCGAGGTGCTCCGCGGCCTGGACTCCTCGATGTCCACCCTCCAGCTCGGCACGCTGGCCACCGCGGCGGTCGCCCGCTTCGAGCAGACGCCTGCGGAGCGCCGGCGCGGCCTGACCCGGATGCGGTGGGCCAACGCCGGGCACCTGCCGCCGATGGTCGTGCACCGCGACGGCACCGTCGCCGAGCTGGCACCGTGGGTCGGGGACCTGATGCTGGGCGTCGACGCCGCCGCCCTCCGGCGGGAGTCGGTGGTCGTGCTCGACCACGGCTCCACCGTGCTGCTCTACACCGACGGCCTCGTCGAGCGGCGCGACTCCGACCTCGACGCCGGCATGGCGCGGCTGCGCCAGGCCCTCGTCGAACTGGTCGGGCTGCCCCTGGACGACCTGCTGGACGAGCTGATCGAGCGGCTGGTCCAGGGCCGTCCGGACGACGACGTCGCGCTCGTCGCCGTCCGGCTGCACCGCCAGGACCTGGACGACGACCAGCCCTGACCGCTAGGCCCGGTCGCGCCGGATGGTGGCCTTCCGGCCCTTGATCATCGTGGCGCGCAGCGCCTGCACGACCTCGTCGGCCGCGGGCTCGGGGATCTCCACCAGGGCGAACCGCTGGTGGATCTCGATCGAGCCGATGTCCTTGCCCCGGAGCTCAGTCTCCCCCGTGATCGCGCCGACCAGGTCGCCGGGACGGATGCCGGCCTCCCGACCCAGGCCGACGAACAACCGCGCCGTCGGCCCGCCCGGGGCGCGCCGGGCCGGCCGCTCGCCGCGCCCGCTCCCCTGCCCCGCGGGGCCGCGCCCCGCGTCCCGGTCGGTGCGGAAGCCGACCTGCGGGATCTCCTCGTCGTCGTCGGTCCCGCCGACGGCCTCGTGCGCCAGCTTGACCGCGGCCAGCGCCACCTCCATCAGGTCGAACTCGTCGGCGAGGGTCTCGACGACGACCCGGAAGCGGTCGAGCTCGTCGCCGAGCAGGCTCTCGCGGAGCGCGGCGCGGGTGAGGTCCAGCCGCCGGGCCCGGAGGTCCGCGACCGTGGGGACCGTCTGCACCGAGATCGTCGCGCCGGCAACCTTCTCGATGGTCTTGAGCTGCCGGTGCTCGCGCGGCTCGGCGAGGGTGATCGCGACGCCCTCGCGCCCGGCCCGGCCGACCCGGCCGATGCGGTGCACGTAGGACTCCGGCGCGGAGGGGACGTCGTAGTTGACGACGTGGGTCAGCTGCTCGATGTCCAGGCCGCGGGCGGCGACGTCGGTGGCGACGAGCAGGTCCGCCGTCCCGCTGCGCAGCCGGCCCATGACCTTGTCCCGCTGCTCCTGGCTCATGCCCCCGTGCAGCGGCTCGGCGCGGTAGCCGCGGCCGTTGAGCGTCTCGGTGAGGGTGTCGACCTCCTCGCGCGTGCGGCAGAACACGATCGCCGCCGTCGGGGCCTCGATGTCGAGGATCCGGCCCAGCGCCGCCGGCTTGGCCGCGCGGGGGACGACGTAGGCGGTCTGCCGCACCCGCGGCGCCTCGCCGGCGGGGGCCTGCTCCTTGGCGATGGTGATGCGGGCCGGGTCGCGCAGGTGCCGCCGGGCCAGCGCGTCGAGCCGGCGCGGCATGGTGGCGGAGAACAGCACGGTCTGGCGCTGCTCGGGGGTGGCGTCGAGGATGGCGTCGAGGTCCTCCGCGAAGCCCATGTCGAGCATCTCGTCGGCCTCGTCGAGCACGACGGTGGCGATCTCGTCCAGCCGCAGGCTCCCCCGGTTCAGCAGGTCCAGCGCGCGGCCGGGCGTCGCGACGACGACGTCGACGCCCGCCTCGAGCGAGCGGAGCTGCCGGACGATCGGGGCGCCGCCGTAGACCGGCAGCACCCGTGCGCCGAGGTCCTTGCCGTAGCGGTGGAACGCCTCGGACACCTGGACGGCCAGCTCGCGGGTGGGCACCAGCACGAGCGCGATCGGCGAGCGCCCGGCGCGGTGCGCCTCCAGGTGCTCCAGCACCGGCAGCGAGAAGGCCGCGGTCTTGCCGGTGCCCGTCGCGGCCTGGCCGAGCAGGTCGCGGCCCTCGATCACCAGCGGGATCGCCTCCAGCTGGATGGGCGTGGGCTCCTCGTAGCCGAGGGTGGTGAGCGCCTGGAGGAGCTCGGGGCGCAGGCCGAGCTCGGCGAAGGTGGGGCCGTCCTGATCGGTGTTCATCGCCGTCCATGGTCCCTGCCCGCACGGGCGCCCACCCTCTGACCCCCTCTACGCTTCTCTAGCGACACGGCTAGACGTCCCCAGACGTCGTCATACGGTCCTCGGACCAGGCCCGTCGGAGCCGGCCGGGTACTCCCGGAGCGGGACCTCCCCGGCCTGCCAGGCCGCGAGGATCGGCTCGACGATCCGCCACGACTCCTCGGCCTCGACGGCGCTGATCGACAGCGCGGCGTCGCCCGCCAGCATCTCCCGCAGCAGCAGTCCGTAGGCCGACAGCCCCGCCGGGGGCAGGGCCATGTCCAGGACCCGCCGCTCCAGGTCGAAGGGGTCCCCCGCCCCGTTGAGGTTGACCTCCAGCGCGATGCCGTCGGGATCCAGGCGCATGCGGAGCACGTCGGGCTCGGGGTCCTCGTCGGTGAAGGCCAGGTGCGGGACGGGCTTGAACCGGACGACGATCTCCCGCCGGTCGGCCCCCAGCGCCTTGCCGCTGCGCAGGCGGAACGGCACCCCGGACCAGCGCCAGTTGTCCACCGTCACGGTGACCTCCGCGTAGGTCTCGGTCCCCCGGCCCGGGTCCACCCCCTCCTCGGCGGCGTAGTCCGGCAGCCGTCGCTCCCCCACCGTGCCGGCGGTGTACCGCGCCCGGACGCTGCCGGCTGCCGGGTCGGCCGGCGGACGGACCGCACGCAGCATGTCGCCCTTGCGGGCCGCGAGACCGGCCGCGTCGACGGTGAGCGGCGGCTCCATCCCCACCAGCGCGAGCAGCTGCAACAGGTGGTTCTGCAGCATGTCGCGCAGCGCGCCCGCCGTGTCGTAGTAGCCGGCCCGACCCTCCAGTCCCAGCGTCTCGTCGAAGGCGATCTCCACGCTCTCCACGTGGCCGGCGTTCCACACCGGCTCGAACAGCCGGTTGGCGAAGCGCAGGCCCAGGACGTTGAGCACCGTCTGCTTGGCAAGGAAGTGATCGATGCGGAACACCGCGTCCTCGGGCGCGAGCCGGCGCAGGATGCGGTTGAGCTCCCGCGCGTCGGCGCCGTCCCCGCCGAACGGCTTCTCCACCGCGATGATGCCGCCGTCGGGGAGACCGACCTCGGCCAGCGCCTCGAGGGTCGGCCGGAAGACGGTGTTCGGCAGCGCCAGGTAGACCACCGGGGGGTCGTCGAGCCGATCCAGCCCCCGGCGGAGGTCCGCGGGGTCGGTGACGTTCCCGCGCAGGTAGCTCAGCCGGCCGAGGACGCGGGCCCGGGTGCCCGCGGGGACGTGCGGCGCGTGGGCGTCCAGCCGGCGGCGCGCCCAGTCCCGGTACGCGTCGTCGTCCCAGTCCTCCCGGCTGATCGCGAGGACGTCGACCTCCTCGTCCAGCACGCCGGCGTCGAACAGCTCGGCCAGCCCCGGGAGGAGCAGCCGGCCGGTGAGGTCACCACTCCCCCCGAGGACGACGAAGGACCGCTTCACGAGCTCCTCACCCATTCCGGGCCGCCTCGGCGCGCGCCAGGTTCCACCCGCTGGCGATCACCCCGACGTGGCTGAAGGCCTGCGGGAAGTTGCCGAGGAACGCGCCCGTCGAGGGGTCGACCTCCTCGGCCAGCAGGCCGAGCTCGTTCGCCCGGCCGCACAGCGAGTCGTACAGCGCATGGGCCTCGTCCAGCCGGCCCTGTCCGGTGAGGTTGTCCACCAGCCAGAAGCTGCACAGGAGGAACGCGCCCTCCGCCCCCGGCAGGCCGTCCGGCGAGTCGGCGTGCAGGTAGCGGTAGAGCAGCCCGTCCCCGGCGTCGAGGTGCCGGCGCACCGCCTCGGTGGTGGCCACCATCCGCGGGTCGTCGGCCGCCACCAGCCGGCGCAACGGAAGGGTGAGCAGCGAGCCGTCCAGGCCACCGCGGTTGCGCTCCCCCGACGGAGCCAGGTGCTCGGTGAAGGTGCCGCGCTCGGCGTCCCAGGCCTCCTCGAGCAGCGTCGCCCGGATCCGGTCGGCCTCCCGGCGCCACCGCTCCCCCGGATGCGGGAGCCCGCACCGCTCGGCGATCTGCACCGCCCGGTCGACGGCGACGTGGCACATCGCCACCGAGTAGGTGAACGGGCGGCCGGCGTCGCGGATCTCCCAGATGCCGTTGTCCGGCGTCCGCCAGTTGCTGATCGCCTGCTCGGTGAGCGCGCTCAACGCCCGCCAGAGCGGCTCGCCCACCTCTCCCCCGGCACGCACCCACTGGTAGGCGACGTCCAGCAGCTCGCCGTAGACGTCGTGCTGGATCTGCCGGGCCGCGCCGTTCCCCCAGCGCACGGGCCCGGAGCCGCGGTAGCCGGAGAGGGCGAGGTCCTCCCACTCCAGCCCCGGCCGGTGCCCGTCCAGGGTGTAGACGATGCTCGTCCGTTCGTCGCGCTCGACGTTGCGCAGCGTCCAGGCCAGGAAGGAGTCGGCCTCCTCCCGCATGCCGATCCGGCGCAGGGCGTAGGTGGCGAAGGCGGCGTCGCGCACCCACGTGTAGCGGTAGTCCCAGTTGCGGACGCCGCCGATCTCCTCGGGCAGCGACGACGTGGCCGCCGCCATGATCGCGCCGGTGGCGGCGTGGTCGAGCAGCTTCAGCGTCAGTGCCGACCGGCGGACGAGCTCGCGCTGCGGTCCGGCGTAGTCGATGTGCTCGGCCCAGTCCCGCCAGGCCGCCGCGGTCTGGTCCACGAGCCGCCCGGGCGCGGTCCGGGCGCGGGTGTGCGTCTGCCCCGACCAGTGCAGGGTGACGGTGAGCAGCTCGCCCTCGCGCAGCCGGACCCGGCCCCCGATGCTGCCGTCGCGGCCCACGCCGATCTCGTGCGAGCACCACAGGTACAGCTCCAGCTCCGGGTGCGCGGGCCACTGCATCCGCCAGGAGCCGAGCTCCCGGCGGACGTGCACGCCGTCGAGCGGCGTCAGGCGGACGTCGACCTCGACCGTCCCCGACACCGCTCGCGCCAGCCGCAGCAGCTCGCCGCGGCCGGCCGGTACCTGCTCGCCGAGGTCGGCACCCGAACGCAGGGTCATGCAGTCGGTCAGCTCGAGGCGCCCGTCGGGCCCCTGCAGGTCGCTCACCAGGACCGCGGTGTCGGGCAGGTAGTGCTGGGCCGAGGCCTGCAGCCCGACCGGCGTCACGTCGAAGCTGCCGCCGCGCTCGGCGTCGAGCAGGCCGGCGAGGAACGGGCGGCTGTCGAAGTGCGGCAGGCAGAGCCAGGGGATGCGCCCGTCCCGCCCCACCAGCGCACTGGTCGCCCCGTCCCCGATGAGTCCGTGGTCCTCGATGGGCAGGTATCCGTCCGTGCGGACGAGGGGGCGCAGCGGCAAGGGATGTCCTCGGTTCGGCAACAGGTCACCGACGGGGTTCCCGGCCCGCGGACCGGGGAACCGTCCGAGGGCATGACGGTCGCGTGACGCCGGGAGCTACGTCGCGGCCGGGCGGGGGATGCGGCGGGCCTCGCGGCGCCGGCGCAGGCCGCGCAGGGTGCGCACGGCCACCAGCAGCTCGGCCAGGTCCTGCCGGTCCCCGCCGGCGATGTCGGCCAGCTGGGCCGCGGCCCGCGACTGGGCGGCGTCCCAGCCCTCCACCCAGCCCGCCACCAGGGCGCGCGGATCGTCGTCGTCGCCGACGCGCAGGCTCAGCACGTCCTCGGTGAGCGAGGCCTGTTCGAGCGCGAGGTCGTCGCGGAGCGACGCCCGCGCCATCGAGGGCCACCGCCGGTCGCGCGGCAGCGCGGTGATCAGCTCGCGGAGCGGCACCAGCCCCAGCCGCTCGGCCAGGCACTGCAGCACCCTCCCGGCCAGCTGCACCGGCGCCCCGGTGCGCTCCACGACCACCGCCAGGTCGAGCGCCGCCGGCAGGAGTGGCGCTGCGGCCACCTCCGCCGCGAGCTCGTCCGGCACCCCGGCGTCCCGCAGCCGCGCGGCCCGCGCGGCGAACGCGTCGGCCTCCGCACCCAGCAGCCAGCCGGGCAGCCCGGCCCGGACGGCCGCCACCGGAGGCCCGAACCGTTCCGTCACGGTCCCGAGCGGGGCGGCCGGCTCGGCGGTGACGTCGCGCTGCCGCAGCAGCCAGCGCGCTCCGCGCTCGGCCAGCCGGGTCGCCTCCTCGCGCAGCTCTCCCTGGACGGCGGCCGGCACCCGGTTGTCCAGCGTCCGCGGGGCGTCCCACAGCCGGTCGACGTCGAGGACGGCGCGGGCGACCGCGTGCGCCCGGACGACCGCCGCCGGGGGCACGCCGGTCTCCTCCGCCAGCCGGTAGAGCCCGGTCACCCCGGCGACGTTGACCGACCGGTTGGTCAGGGCCGTCGCGACGATCTCGCGACGCAGCGGATGCCCGTCGATCGCGTCGGGGAACCGCTCGCGCAGCGCGGCGGGGAAGTAGTCGGCGAGCAGGTGCCCTAAGGCGGGGTCGTCGGGCAGCGAGGAGTCGAGCACCGCGGCGTCGGTGTCGAGCTTGGCGTAGGCGAGCAGCACGGAGAGCTCCGGGCCGGTGAGCCGCTGGCCGTCCCGGCGCCGCTCGGCCAGCTGCCGGTCGTCGGGCAGCGCCTCGACGCTGCGGACCAGCCGCCCGCTGCGCACCAGCGCCGCCATGAACCGCTCGTGCGCGTCGAGCAGGCTGCGCGCCGAGCTGATCTCGCCGGCGAGCGTGGCGTTCTGGGCGTAGTTGTCGGTGAGGACGGCGGCGGCGACGTCGTCCGTCATCTCCTGCAGCAGCGCGGCGCGGCCCTCGGCGTCCAGCTTCCCGGCGTCCACCACCGCGTTCAGCGCGATCTTGATGTTGACCTCGTGGTCGGAGGTGTCGACGCCGGCGGAGTTGTCGATGGCGTCGGTGTTCACCCGCCCACCGGCCAGCGCGTACTCGATCCGGCCGCGCTGGGTGAGCCCGAGGTTGCCGCCCTCCCCCACGACCCGGGCGCGCAGCTGCCCGCCGTCGACCCGGACGGCGTCGTTCGCCTTGTCCCCCACGTCGGCGGCGCTCTCCCCCGCCGCCTTCACGTACGTGCCGATGCCGCCGTTGAACAGCAGGTCGACCGGCGCCAGCAGGATCGCGCGGATCAGCGCCTCCGGGCTGAGCGCGCCGACGGCGCCGTCCAGCCCGAGCGCGGCGCGCATCTGCGCGGACACCGGCACCGACTTCGCCGTCCGGGGCCACACCCCGCCACCGGGGCTGATCAGGCCCGGGTCGTAGTCGGCCCAGGAAGAGCGCGGGAGCGCGAACAGCCGCTGCCGCTCGGCGAAGGACGACGCCGCGTCCGGCGCGGGGTCGACGAAGACGTGCCGGTGGTCGAAGGCGGCGACGAGCCGGATGTGCTCGGACAGCAGCATCCCGTTGCCGAAGACGTCGCCGGACATGTCACCGATGCCGACGACGGTGAACTCCTGCCGCTGGACGTCGACGTCGAGCTCGCGGAAGTGCCGGGTGACCGACTCCCACGCGCCGCGGGCGGTGATGCCCATCGCCTTGTGGTCGTAGCCCACCGAGCCCCCGGAGGCGAAGGCGTCGCCCAGCCAGTAGCCGCGCTCGAGGGCGACGGAGTTGGCCAGGTCGGAGAAGGTCGCCGTCCCCTTGTCGGCGGCGACCACCAGGTAGGTGTCGTCGCCGTCGTGCCGGACGACGCGCTCGGCGGGGACGACGGCACCGTCGGACAGGTTGTCGGTGAGCGAGAGCAGCGCCCCGATGAAGATCCGGTAGCAGGCCTGCCCCTCGGCGAGCTGCGCCTCGCGGGACGGGTCCGCCGGCGGCCGCTTCACCACGAAGCCGCCCTTCGCGCCGGTCGGCACGATGACGGTGTTCTTCACCATCTGCGCCTTGACCAGGCCCAGGACCTCGGTGCGCAGGTCCTCGCGCCGGTCGGACCAGCGCAGCCCGCCGCGGGCGACCGCGCCGAACCGCAGGTGGATGCCCATGACCCGCGGCGAGCTGACCCAGACCTCCCGCGCCGGCCGGGGTTCGGGCAGGTCGGGCACCGACGCCGGGTCCAGCTTGAGCGCCAGCACGGGGTGCGGCGGGGCGGACATCGCGTAGTACGTCGTCCGCTGGGTGGCGGTGATCGCGGCCAGCAGCGAGGAGAGCACCCGGTCGGCGTCGAGCGAGGCGACCTCGCCGATCGACTGCCGGAGCGACTCGGCGAGCACCGCCTGCCGCTCCTCCCGCCCCCCGGCCACCCGCGGGGAGAAGCGCGCCTCGAAGAGGGCCACCAGCCGGGACACGACGTCGGGGTGGTCGGCCAGCGTCGACTCGACGTAGGCCTGGCTGAACGGCAGCCCGGCCTGGCGCAGCCACTGCACGTAGGCCCGGACAACGCCGACCTGCCGCCAGTTCAGCCCGGCGAGCAGCACCAGCGCGCCCAGACCGTCGTCCTCGGCCTCGCCGCGCCACACCGCGTCGAGCGCGTCGGTGAACCGCTCGGGCAGCGAGCGCAGCAGCGGGAGGTCCGCGACGGGCACGGCGACCCCGAAGTCGTAGATCCACGACAGCGGGGCGCCGATCCGGTCGATCTCGTAGGGCCGCTCGTCGACGACGGAGACGCCCATGTGCTGCAGCAGCGGCAGCACGTCCGACAGCAGCAGCCGCTCCCCCACGCGGTAGACCGTGAGCCGCCGCTCCCCCGGGCCCGCGCCGGCCGGCGTCCACAGCCGCAGCGCCAGCTGCCCGTCGGTCAGCCCGTCGAGCCGGGCGAGGTCGTCGACGGCCCGCTCCGCCGGGAAGTCCCCCTGGTAGGCCGCCGGGAAGGCGTCGGCGACACGGGCGAACAGCCGCTCCCCCTCGCTGCCGTGCCGCGCGGTGAGCGCGTCGGCGAGGTCGTCGGTCCAGCTGCGCGCCGCCGCGGCGAGCTCGGCCTGCAGAGCGTCGGCGTCGACGACGGCCGGGGTCGACCGGCCGTGCCGGCTCACCGGCAGGCGGACGACGAAGTGCAGCCGGGCCAGGACCGACTCGGTGGACCGGGCGGTGAACTCGACGCTCGTGCCGCCGAGGCGCTCGAGCAGCAGCTGCTGCATGGCCAGCCGGACCTCGGTCGTGTAGCGGTCGCGGGGCAGGTAGACGACCGCCGACCAGAACCGGGCGGTGGGGTCCTGCCGCAGGAACAGCCGGGTCTGGCGGCGCTCCTGCAGGTGCAGGACGGCGTCGGCCACCGGGAGCAGCTCGTCGGCGCCGAGCTGGAGCAGCTCGTCGCGCGGATAGGTCTCCAGGACCTCCAGCAGCTCCTTGCCGGTGTGGCTGTCGGCGGGCACACCGGCGCGGGCGATGACCTCGGCGACGCGACGCCGCACCAGGGGGACGTCGAGCACGCTGGCGGTGTACGCCGTCGACGGGAAGAGCCCGACGAACCGGTGCTGCCGCCGGCCGCCCGCGCCCGGGAGCGTGACGGCGACCAGGTCGAGCCAGGCGCGGCGGTGCACCGGTGAGCGGGCGTCGGCCTTGGTCACGGTGAGCAGTCGCCGGTCGGGCACCTGGGCCGCCTCCGGCGTCGGGGAGGCGGCGTTCCGGTCGGGATCGCTGCGCAGCACGCCGAGCCCGCTGCCGGGCACGGGCCGCGCGGCCGAGGTCTTCTCCCCCGCCGCCGGGAGGTCGACGTCGCGGGCACCCAGCAGGACGACGTTGCCGTCGGCCAGCCAGCGCAGCAGTGCCGCCGCCTCCACCGGGTCGTCCGCGGGATCGGCGACCTCGCCGGGAGCGAGGCCCTCGAGCGCGGCCGCGAGCTCCAGCAGCCGGGCGTGCAGCCGCGCGCTGTCCTCGTCCACGGCGCGGACGTCGTCGAGGACCGTGCGCAGACCGACGACGAGGTCGTCCTGCGCCTCGTCGTCCAGCGGCCCGTCGAGGACCACCGCCATCCACGACTCGGCGAGGGCGTCGGGGCCGCACCCCTCCGGGGTGGCGCTGTCGCAGAAGGCGAGCAGCCGGCCGCGCAGGTCGCGGCGGACCACGAGCACCGGGTGCACCACGTGCGCGATCGCGACGCCCTGGCGGACGACCTCGGCGGTGACGGAGTCGACGAGGAACGGCATGTCGTCGGTCGCCAGCCGCAGGACGGCCACGCCGTCGGGGGACCGGACGACGTCCACCAGCGCCGCGCCGGCGGGCCGGGTCCGGGCGGCCGCCACGTGGCCCAGCGCCAGGCCGGCGAGCTCGCGCGGCGCACGGCCGAGCACCTCGGCCGAGGGTTCGCTCCAGTAGTAGCGGCGCAGCAGCGCCGGGACGTCGTCGGCGGTGCAGCCCGCGGGGTACGCCGCGTCCGGACCGAGCTCGTCGACGGCCGTCCGGGCGGCCTCCTCGAGCAGGCGCCGCTTCTCCTCGCGGGCCGCCTCCAGGGCGGCCAGCTCGGTCAGGGAGCCGGGAGTGCTCGCCATGTCCCGGACGCTACTGCGCCCGGAGTGCCCCGGCCCGGCGACGCGGGGTCAGCGGTCCAGGACCTGGTCGGCCGCCCACCCGGCGATGGCCAGGATCAGGCCGCCGATCACCGCGGTGCCGAAGCCGTCGACGGCGAGCCGGTCGCTGATCGCCGCGGTCAGCCCGAGCAGGGCTGCGTTGATGACCAGCAGGAACAGGCCCAGCGTCAGCAGCACGAACGGCAGCGAGAGCAGCCGCAGGACCGGGCCCACGATCGCGTTGACCACGCCGAAGATCAGCCCGATCCACAGGTAGGTGCCGTACTCGCCGAGCGGCCCGTCCGGGTTCGGGTCGACGTCGAGGCCGGGGAGCACCTCGAAGTAGGTCAGCCCGTAGAAGACCGCTCCGAGGATGACCACCTTGAGCAGGAACTTGATCACGGGCGCGACGCTAGCGGTCCAGCGCCCTCCGAGAGCTTTCTGAGCACGTCTTCCGTTGTCTAAAGTCATCGCTAGACATCGACATACGACGCCCACCGTGGGCCGGCGCGCTGAGGACGTCGCGTGAGGCAGCATCGGTACATCGCCCGAACGGGGCCTGGGTGTGGAACAGGCGCCACGCGGCAGGCCGCAGCGGCCATGATGGGTGCATGACCATCGTCGACGGCCTCGACCTCGTCACGCCCGACGACGACGACCCGTTGGTCGGTTGGACCGCGCGAAGTCCGGCGAGCCCGGTGGGTGCAGCCATCGACATGGCCCTCACGCACGCCGCCATCGAGGACACGGACCTCGAGCTGGGCCTGGCGGCCGTCCACGGCGATGCGCCGGTGGCGACGGCGCGTCTTCGCTTCCTGCGGCGACTGCGGGTCGACGACGTGGTGCACCTGTACTCGGAACGCGACCGGGCTCTGACGGCAGACCTGACGATGGATCCGCGGTCGATGAAGCTGTCGGTCCACCTGGAGTTCGCTCCAGCAGGACGGTCCGCGACGCAGGCGGCAGCCGACGCCGAGGTACTGCATGCAGCGGCGACGGGCGCTCTCGCACTCGTCATGCCGGACGGGCAATTGGCACCCGAGCGCTTCCCCGCCTCGGGCGGGCTGGCCGTGGACGCCTCGCTACTCCGACTCCTGCGGCTCCTTGCTGACATGTCAGTGCTGAGCGGCCGCGACATCATCGTTCCGGAGCACCTCGGAGAGGACCTCATCAAGGAACTGCTGAGAGGCCGACGCCTGCTCCGGGGTGAGACGGTGCGCGGTCACTGGACGACTGGACAGGTCCGCTTTGCCGGGGAGGACGTGGGCCGGTTGCGTGCCGCTGTCGCGGTGGGTGACCGCCACCAGCTGCGGATGGAGACCGAGCCCACGGTCGTCGTGGGAGGCGTCGTCGTCCCGCTCGGCGAGGTGGAGCAGGTCTTCGAGGACGCCATCGTCGAGTCGTTGGAGCAGGACGGAGACGACGTCGTCCTGGCACTGAGGGCACCGGAGGGCTCCGCGACGATGTCGTTGATCCCGATCGCGGCCCCGACAGCTCTCGACCCTCGCGTGGTCCTCACCGACGCCGCCTTCGACGACCTGCTCGCAGATCTGGACCAGCCGGTGCGGCCGTCCCGCTTCCGCGAACTCCTGTGAGCCAACCGCCGCAGGTGACCCCGCTCGGCGCGAACCACGACATCTCGTCGTTCGACTGCGGAGCGCCGGAACTGACGCGCTGGCTGGGCCAGGCCCACACGGCCCAGGAACGGGACACGGCCCGGGTGTTCGTCGTGGCCGACGAACACCATCGAGTCCTCGCCTACAGCGCCTTGGTGGTGGGCTCGACCAGCCCCCGATCATTGCCGTCACGAGCGCGAGGCGGCCTCTCGGCTGACATTCCCATGGTTCTCCTGGGTCGCCTGGCCGTCGACCAGGCGCACCAACGGAGCGGGTTGGGAGACCTCATGCTGATCGACGCCGTGCGCAGGGCGATCGAGGTTCGCGAAAGGGCGGGCACTCGGCTGCTCGCGGCGCACCCCCGTGACGAGCTCGCCCGCCGGTGGTACGAGCACAAGGGCCTCGCGTCGACCACAGACGGTCGGCTGTGCTATCTCCGCCTCCGAGACGCCGCCCCGCCCCGGGAGCCCGACACGCGCTAGACGGTTCTACCGATGTCTAGGGATCGGGCTAGACGACGGCATACCGTGCTCGACATGGATCCCGTGCGGAACCCCTACGCCCCGGGCGCGGGCCAGCGTCCTCCGGAACTGGCCGGTCGCGACGCCGAGCTGTCGGCCTTCGACGTGGTGCTCGAGCGGATCGCGCACGGCCGACCCGAGCGCTCGCTGGTGCTGACCGGGCTGCGCGGCGTCGGCAAGACGGTGCTGCTCAACCAGCTCCGGTCCGCGGCGATCTCGCGCGGCTGGGGCACGGGCAAGATCGAGGCCCGCCCGGACCAGTCGCTGCGCCGGCCGGTCTCCTCCGCGCTGCACATGGCGCTGCGCGAGCTGGGTCCGCGGCACGGCGACCAGGAGTCGGTGGCCGAGGTGCTCGGCGTCGTGAAGGCGTTCGCCCAGCGGGTCGCGCCGGCCGACGCCAAGGTCCGGGACCGCTGGCAGCCGGGCATCGACGTCCCCGCCGCAACCGGCCGGGCCGACTCCGGCGACATGGAGATCGACCTGGTGGAGCTGCTCAGCGACGCCGCCGGGGTGGCCGCCGACATCGGCAGCGGGATCGCGCTGTTCATCGACGAGATGCAGGACGTGCAGCCCGACGACGTCTCGGCGATCTGCGCCGCCTGCCACGAGCTCTCCCAGCAGGGCGCGCCGCTGATCGTCGTCGGCGCGGGGCTCCCGCACCTGCCGGCCGTGCTGAGCGCGTCGAAGAGCTACTCCGAGCGGCTGTTCCGCTACCTGCGCATCGACCGGCTGGAGCGCGACGCCGCCGACCGCGCGCTGATCGCCCCCGCCGAGCGCGAGGGGGTGGAGTTCGCCCCGGGCGCCCTCGACGCGCTCTACGAGGCGGCCGACGGCTACCCCTACTTCGTGCAGGCCTACGGCAAGGTCACCTGGGACGTCGCCGCCGCCTCCCCCATCACCGCCGACGACGTCGCCATGGCCGCCCCGGTCGCCGAGACCGAGCTGGCGGTCGGGTTCTTCGGCTCGCGCTACGACCGCGCCACGCCCGCGGAGCGCGAGTACATGCACGCGATGGCCGAGCTGGGTGGCCCGCAGGGCGCGGCCGTCGCGACGTCGGAGGTCGCCGTCTCCCTGGGCCGCAAGCCCGCGTCCCTCTCCCCTGCGCGCGACTCCTTGATCAAGAAGGGGCTCGTGTACTCGGCCGAGCGCGGCCAGATCGCGTTCACCGTGCCGCACTTCGGCCGCTACCTGCTGCGCCACCCGGACTGACCCCATCAACCCCCGACGGCGCCGTACCGATGCGTACCGCAGTGGCGTGGGGCGTCCCTGAGCGGCCCACTTAGGGACAGTCTGGAGTTGCCCTCTCTGCGTTTCCGGCGGTGGCGTCTACAGCCGCGCCTCCGGCTTTCTTGATGGCTGTGATCAGACGATGCGGCGGGTAGTCGACCAGGGCCGGGAACTGCCGGCGGTAGTAGCAGTCCCAGTAGCTGATGACGCGCGCTGTCGTCAGCTCAAGGAACCTAGGATTCGCCGCCGCAAAGGTGCCGTACGCCCGCTGCTGCGCTGAACCGGCCGTGCTGATGTGAGTAAGGCGCTCGTCGATCGCAAGGACAATCTCGAGGACGTACTCGCCCACGAGGTGCACGACGAAAGGCACGACCCAGGGCGAGAGGTCCTCCACGATGAGCCGGGCCCTGCGTTCTCGGACCCTGCCGTCGTGGTGGCGGGTGTAGAGGCAGTCAGCAATGAGCCGCTGAGTCGCGGACCAGCTTTCGTACCGGTCGGGAACCTCAACCGGGTAGATGCGGTCGGGGATGACAAGTCGCTCACCGGCGACCTCGACGTCGAACTGCCCCGCTGGCTCGAGAGTCGCACGAGGCAGAGCGTCGGCAACGTTAACTGCCTCTGCTCGAACGCTCTTCGGGAAGGCCGGCAGCACCCACGACCTCGCTGACACCGCCGCAGCATCCCCTACTGCGGCACTGGCACTGAAAGGGCGCGTCGGTGCGCAGTCGGGTCTCCCAGAGCGGCCCACCACTCGGCGCCTTCATCGATGAGCTTCTGGAAGTGGCGCATCCCTATCGGTGACGCGCGAAGGCGGGGGCTTTGAACTGTCCCTGAAGCCGCCTTCAGGGCGAACGTTGCCGGGAAGGGCATCAGAAGGGCGGCGGGTCGTCCGCGGGGTCCGGCGGTGAGGGTGGCGGTTCCGGTGGTCGGAGGCCCGGGGGTCGGGTGGTCCTCGTGACGCCCGACGGGCTGGTGACGTGCAGGGTGCCGTCGGGATCCATGCGGAACCGCCAGCCGTGGGCGAAGGTCTTCAGCCGGTGGTGGGAGCGGCAGGCGCAGCAGAGGTTCGTGCACGACGTCCGCCCGCCGTCGGCGTGCGCGACCACGTGGTCGAGGTCGGCCCAACCGACCCGCTGACCGCAGTTCGGCATCCGGCACCGCCGGTCCCGCGTCGTCACGAACCGCTGCTGGGCCGCTCGGGGCTCGTAGCTGTCGGCGTCGGCCGGCATGCCGAGCACCGAGCACTCGCAGCCCGTGTCTGGGTGCTGAGGGCAGCCCTTCGCGGCGAGCCGCCCGAGCTCTGCACCGCTCACCGTGGCCAGCAGTTGCCCGCGCTGGTCGGTGAGCGCGAAGGTGAGCGACCCACCGGCCGGTGCGGTCAGCCCGATCGCCTCGACCCGGCGCAGCAGCTCACGCAGGTGCGCAGCGGTGATCGCGAACCCCGCGACCTCGCCGCCCCGGTCGCTGGCCCCGTCGAGCCCGTCGAGCGCGGCGGTCACGGTCAGCTGCACCGACACCCCGCCCAGGCCGTGGTCGGCGGGACGGAGGACGAGCATCGAATGGATCGCCGACCGGATCTGCCCGATCGGCCGCTCGTCACCGTCGGCCTTCGCCATCGCGGCCAGCTGGTCGATCACCGCGTGGCAGGCCGCCGCATCCTCCGCGCTCATGTCGGCGGTCAGCGCCGCCATCCCGTCCGCCGTCGGGTGGACGCGCACGTCGGCGGCACGCTGAGCCTCGGCCCGCCGCTCCTCCACCGCCGAGGCGTCCAGCTCGGCGAGCAGCTCGAGGGCTCGCGCACACAGGCGGGACAGCGACAGCTCCCCCGCCTCGGGCAGGAGCACCACCTCTACCGCCCGCGCCAGCTCCGGGGCAGCCCCCTGCAGGGCGTCGGCCAGCACCCCGGCCCGGCGCTCGTCGACCGCGCCCCGGCGCAGCGCCGCGAACGTGGCCGGCAGGTTGTCCCGCCAGGTGAACGCCCGCCGCGCCCGGAACGCCGCCGTCCCCCGACCCAGGTTGAGCGCGTGCGCCACCTCGTCGACGAAGAACTCACTGACCCCGGCGAACTCCGGAGCGGTCTTCCGCCAGCTCCGCCGACGCGCACCCGGCGTGCCGGGCGCCGGGTCGTCCGTATCCGGCCGCAGCTCCGCGAGCCGCAGGATCAGCTGCGCCTCCCGCGCGGTCTGCCGCGCGCGGTCCCGCTCGATCCGGCCCAGCTCCGCAGCGACCTGCTCGCCGTCGAGCCAGTCAGCAGGCAGGTCCAGGTGCGCCTCCGGGTGCGCACTCACCCAGTCGACCACCACCCCCTCCACCACGGAGGTCCCCGCCAGCGTCTGCACACCACGAAGCTACGGGCCACCTCTGACACTTTCGGGGGCCTGACCAGCCCTTCCGGCTCGTGATCTCGACCGTCGCCGTCGGTCCGGTGAAGAGGGACGACACCGGGACATCAGGGGGTCGGCAGCCCCGCCGGCAGCAGCTCGGGGCCGGCCTCGGCCGGGCGCTCCACGCCCAGCGGGTGCACCCGCACGGCCAGGACGGCGACGTCGTCCTCGACATCGGGGCCGAGCATCTCGGTCAGCAGCCGGTCGCAGAGCTCGTCGAGCGGGAGCCCCGCCGACCGGGCGACCAGCTCGCGCAGCAGGTCGCGTCCCTCGTCCAGGAGCATGGCGCGCCGCTCGAACAGCCCGTCGGTGAACAGCAGCAGGGTGCTGCCCTCCGGCAGGGGGCTCACCTCGTCGGTGCGGGGGCCCAGCCAGCCGATGCCCACCGGGGGACCGATCGGCGCCGAGAGGTCGAGCACCGTGCCGTCCTCGAGCAGCAGGAGCGGGTCGGGGTGCCCGGCGGTCGCCCAGCGGAGCCGGAGGGCCGGCCGGCCGTCCTCGTCGGCAGCGAGCTCGATCCGGGCGACCAGCGCCGTGGCCATCGCGGGCACGTCCAGGCCCACCATCGCGTGGTCGACCCGCCGGAGCAGCCCGGCGGGGGAGTCCAGGCGGTCGTAGCCGATGCCCCGCACCAGCGTCTTCACCTGTCCCATCGCGGCCGCGGCCTCGATGTCGTGGCCCATGACGTCGCCGATCACGAGGACCGTGTCGCCGTCGGGCTGCAGGAAGGCGTCGTACCAGTCGCCACCGATGGCGATCCCCTGGGTCGCCGGCCGGTACCGCACGGCCAGCTCGAGGGAGTCCGGCTGCACCGGAGGCGAGAGCAGGCTCATCTGCAGCCGCTCCGCCACCTGCTGCTGGGCGGCGGCCAACCGGGCGTTGTCGAGCGCGAGCGCCGCGCGCCGGGAGGCGATCTCCGCCGTCCGCAGCTCGACCGGGGTGTGCGCGCCGCGCTCGCGCCCGTTCACCAGCGTGACGCCGCCGATGACCTCGCCCCGCGCGACCAGGGGGAAGGCGGCGGCCGCACCCGGCGCGAGCGGGGCCAACGCCGCGCGGGCCTCCTCGCCCGGGACCATCGACCGCACGATCTCCTCGGTGATCTCCGGGAGGACGACCGGCCTGGGGTCGCGGAGCATGACCGGCACCGGCGCGGTCCGGGCGTTGGACGCCACGCGCAGGTCCGCGTACCGGTGCATGGCGGGCACCATCGCCGGGTCGCTGTGCGCACGGCCGACGTCCCGGCGCGTCCCGTCGGCGTCGACGACGCTGACGATGCACCAGTCGGCGAGCTGCGGCACGACCAGCTCGGCGAACCGCTGCACCGCCTCGTCGGTGTCGATCGTCGAGGTCATCGCCAGGTTGATGTCACCCAGCAGCATCAGGTGCCGGCCGGCCTGCTCGCGCGCGTCGACCGCGGCGGCGCGCTCCTCACCGATGCGGTGCTGCTCGGTGACGTCGTCGTAGGTGACGACGAGCCCCGCCGGCGTGAGGAAGGCGTCGGCGCGGAACCACTTGCCCAGCGGCGCGAACCAGGCCTCCGTGCCACCCGTCCCGCCGGTCCGGCGCACCTCGCGGTAGAGCGCCTCGAACGGGCTCCCGACGGCCTCCGGGAACTCCGCCCAGATGTTCCGGCCGAGCAGTTCCTCGACCGTCCGGTCGAGCACCTCGGCGCCGGCCGGATTGACGTAGCGGAACCGCCACTCCTGGTCGAGGACGAACAACGGCCGGAGCATGCCCTCGACGGCCTGCAGCAGCAGGTCGCCCGGTAGCTGGGCCGAGTCCTCCGGGGTCACGGCGACCACTGTGCCGCATGGCGCGGGCCGCACAGCCGGGACGAGGACGACGAAGGCGCGGAAATCACCCCTCGTGACCAGAAGCACGGCGGTGCGGGAGCAGCTGCCCGGGGCCGGACGGTTTCCGGCCCGTCTCCGGGGGCATCCCCCGAGTAGTCCAACAGAGGGCGAACGAGGGGGAGGCATGGCGCGTCGACTGGCCTGGCCGCTACGACCGCTGCCGGACGGCCGCGGTGAGGTGTGGCGCTGGCACCTGGTCGCGCTGGCGGAACTGCCCGCCGCGCGCGCCGCGCTGCGGAGCCGGCTGGGGAACGCCGGCTACCCGCCCGACGCCGAGGACTCCTCCAGCGAGGAGCTCGTGCTGGCCTTCGACGAGCTCGCCTCGAACGCGCTTCGGCACGGCGAGACCCCGGTCGTCGCGACGGTGATCGCGGGCTCCGGCGGATGGCTGCTGGACGTCAGCGACCGCGCGCCCCACGCGATGCCGGCGCCGGTGGTCGACCGCGATCCCGCCTACGGCGGCATGGGGCTGCAGCTGGTCGCGCGGCTGGCGGTCGAGCACGGCTGGTACGTCGACACCGGGGCCAAGCACGTGTGGGCCTGCCTGCCCAGCGTCGAGGACCACGCCTCCGTCCCCGCCTGAGAAGCACAGCGCCCGGGGCGGCGGGAACGCGAGTTCCGGCGCCGCCCCGGGGCGTCTGTGCCGTGACCACTGCCTTGCCCTGTCGTCCCGAGTGAGGCCCGGAGGGTCTCGCGCAGGGACGACGGACGCGCTCCCCTCAGCGGGGGGACGGCACGTGGCCGCGGTGCGGTCGGGAGGACCGCGGTGTCATCGTTATGGCAGGACCAGGCTGAGAGCGCCCTTGCCGTAGGTGGGGATGTCGATGGCCAGGTCGACCCGGTTGAAGGCCGCGAGCATGCCAGCCAGGTCGCCGGGGATCTCCTCGCCCGGCGCGTAGAGCTTGTGCAGCTTCGAGTGGGGCGCGCCCTGGGTGTTGAACAGCGCCGCGAGGACGTTGACCACCTCGTGCAGCGCCTCGACCTGCATGCCGGTCAGCTCGCCGTCCTCCTCGACGGCGTCCTGGCAGCCGCCGGGGGGCAGCAGGGCCAGTGCACCGCCGGTGTAGGCCGACGCGCCCAGGTCCATGAGGCACAGGGCGTTGACGTTCATGCCGGGGTCGACGTAGACGGCCACGGCCACCGGCCGCTCGGGGGCCGGCGTCACCGGGTCGCCGGGCGTGACGTTCACGGGCTTGCCCACCAGGCCGGTGAGCATGTCGCGGACGTCCTTGGCGGCCGGCAGGGGGATCGTGCCGGTGCTCATGCGATCACCCCGCTGAGCGCTTCGGCGAAGGTGTCCTCGTTGAACGGCTTGGCGATGAGGAACAGCGCGCCGGCGTTGGCGGCCTTCTCGCGCATCTCGGGGGAGCCCTCCGAGGTCACGAAGCCGAAGGGGACGGCGGAGCCGGCCGAGCGCAGCGCCTGGAGGCACTCGATCCCGGTCATGTTCGGCATGTTCCAGTCCGACAGCACCAGGTCGGGCTTCTCGGAACCGACCTTGGCGTAGGCGTCGGCGCCGTCCTCGGCCTCGACGATGTCGTGGTCGTCGAAGCCGGCCTGCCGCAGCGTGCGAATGACGATCTGCCGCATGACGCGGCTGTCGTCGGCGATCAGGATCTTCACAGCGGTACCTCGTTCTCTCGGCAGTAGGTGCGGGTCAGGAGACGGCGGGGAGCGCCGGGAGCGCCCCCTGCACGGAGATGGAGAGCGGCTCGCCGCGCCACTGCAGCTCGATGCGGCAGAGGTCGGCGGGGTTGCGGAGGGCCGGGGCCTCGCCCACGTCGGGCAGGCTCAGGCCGGAGGAGCCGGGCAGCGCGGCCTTGACGTTGCCGCCGACGACGTTGGCGATCTCGCCGAAGGCGTCGACGACGTCCTCGTCCTCGAGCACCTCGGGGGAGTGCTCCCGGAGCAGCGCCCGGGTGAGCTCCTCGGCGGTGCGGCGGCCGGTGGTCAGGACGACGCTCCCCGTCCACGGGCCGACGACGTCGACCCAGCTGGAGACCGGGTCGGTCACGGGCTCCCCGGGCAGCGGGACGAGAACCTCGTCCTCGCCGACCAGGGAGATCCACGCCTCCTGGGCGATCGACTCGACGGTCGCCTCGTCGATCAGGTCGGAGATGACCGGCCGGGCATCGCTGCCGCGGCGGCGCTCGCCGTTGTCGATGACGGTCACAGGACGGCCTCCTGGGGGAGCAGGCCGAGCAGCGCGAGCTTGTCGCGGATCGCGTCGGCGGTGAACGGCTTGATGACGTACTCGTGGGCGCCGGCGGCCAGGGCCCGCACGATCTGCGTGTGCTCGCTCTCGGAGGTGACCATCATGATCGTCATCGAGCGCCAGGCCGGGTTCGAGCGGACGGCCGAGACGAACTGCAGCCCGTCCATGACCGGCATGTTCCAGTCCACGCAGACCAGGTCGGGGAGCTGGTCGGCGGCCAGCCCGTCGAGGACGTCGAGGCCCTCGCGGCCGTGGCCGGCCTGCTGGGTCTCGTAGCCGAGCCCCTCCAGGATTCCCGAGACGATCCGGCGCATCGCGCGCGAATCGTCGATCACCAGAGCACGCATCACTTCCCCTTCAACGGGCGGTAGGCGGAGCTGCGGCCGACGACGACCCGCTCCCAGGAGTCGTCCACCCCGAGCGTGGTCTCAGCCGCGCCGAGGAACAGCCAGCCGTCGGGGCGCATGAGGTCGCGGACCCGGCGGAGGATCGCCTGCTTGGTGGGCAGGTCGAAGTAGATGAGCACGTTGCGCAGGTAGACGACGTCGAACGGGCCCATCCGGGGCAGCGGTGCCGCCAGGTTGCACTGGCTCGCCGTCACCATGCGCCGCAGCGCGGGCGCGACCTCCCACTCGCTGCCGGCCCGCGTGAAGTGGCGGACCAGCATGGGGGCGGGCAGGCCGCGGTTGACCTCGAGCTGGCTGAACCGGCCGGCCCGGGTGCGCTCCACCATCTCCCGGGAGATGTCGGTCGCGGTGATCGACACCCGCGACGCGGCATTGGGCAGCGCGTCCTCGAGCAGCATGGCGATCGTGTAGGACTCCTGCCCGCTGGAGCAGGCCGCCGACCAGATCTGCAGCCGCTCGTTGGGGCCGCGTGCGCCGAGCAGCGACGGCAGGACCGTCGAGGTGAGCGCGGTGAAGGGGTCGCCGTCGCGGAACCACGAGGTCTCGTTGGTGGTGAGGGCCTCGACGATCCGGCGGGTGCTGTCGGCGTCGGGGCGGTTCCGCACGGTCTCGACGAACGAGGAGACGTCGGTGAGGCCGGCCTGCCGGGCGATCGGCAGCAGGCGCGCCTCGACGAGGTACTCCTTGCCGGGCTGCAGGACGATCGCGCTCTCCTTGTGCACCAGGTGGCGCACCCAGTCGAAGCTCGTCGTGGTGAGTGTCATCGGTTCCCTCCGAACAGGACGGCGCGGCCGGGAGCCGGTGCGGTGGTGGGGGAGGCGAGCCGGACGGCCGGCACCCCCGACAGGTGGCGCTGGATCGCCTCGGCGACCCGGTCGAGCGGCAGGATCTCGTCGGCGAGGCCGGCCTGGGCCACCGCTCCGGGCATGCCCCAGACGACCGAGGTGGCCTGGTCCTGGGCCAGCACCGTGCCGCCGGCGGCACGGATCTCGCCGGCGCCGTTGCGGCCGTCGGACCCCATGCCGGTCAGGACGACGCCGAGCACCGCGCCGTCGTAGGCGGCCACGGCCGAGCGGAACAGCGGGTCGACGGCGGGACGGCAGAAGTTCTCCGGCGGGCCCTGGTGCAGCCCGGTGGTGTGGGTGCCGCGACCGGGCCGGACGACGAGGTGGTGGTCGCCGGGGGCCAGGTGCACGGTGCCCGGCTGCAGCGGGACGCCGTCGGTGGCCTCCACGACGCGCAGCGCGCAGAGCCGGTCGAGTCGCTGGGCGAACTGGCGGGTGAACACCGGCGGCATGTGCTGGACGAGCAGGATCGGCACGGGCAGGGACGCCGGCAGCTGCGGCAGCAACTTGGCCAGGGCCTCGGGGCCGCCGGTGGAGGAGCCGATGACCAGGACCGCGGGCTTCTTGCCGGGGCCGGTGCGCGGCGCGGCCGGGGGAGGGGGAGCGATCCGGGCGGTCGGCCGGACGGGGGCGGCGGGGCGGCCGGTCAGCGCCTTGATCTTGGGGATGAGCTGCTCGCGCACGCTCTCCATCGACTGCGCGACGCTGCCGACGTTCGCCGGCTTGGTGACGTAGTCGTTGGCACCGGAGGACAGCGCGTCGAGGGTCGCGGTCGCGCCGCGCTCGGTGAGCGTGCTGAACATGATGATCGGGACGCGGTTGCGGGCGCCGCGGATCGCGCGGACCGCCTCGATGCCGTTCATCTCCGGCATCTCGATGTCCATCGTGATCAGGTCGGGCTTGAGCTGCTCGAGCTTGCTCACGGCGACCTTGCCGTTGACGGCGGTACCCACGACCTCGATGCCGGGGTCCTCGGACAGCACGTCGGTCACGATCTTGCGGACGACGACCGAGTCGTCGACCACCATCACCCGGATCGGGTTCACGTGCGTCCTCCTGGATTCCTGCCGGTGCAGCCCGACAGGACTGATCACTGCTGTATCGGCACCGTTTCCCGGCTTCTTGAGCGGGACCGGTCGTGCCTCAGCGGTGCTTTCCGGGGCTCTCCCGTCGTCACATCCGCACCATGAGCATCGGCGGCAACAAGGCGGAAGAAAAGGCGACGGACCCAACCGTTACGCAATTCGCGGTCACCGTCCGAATGGCGGACGGAAAAGCATTTCGGGGCCTTGTCGACATCGCCGGGAAGGTGACCGGGCGCCATTCCACGGCGCGTCTCCGACCTGCGGTTTCCGCCGTCGGCGGCGCCGCCGGAGGGGGGTCGCCCGGCCGGCGGGGGCGGGCGGAGGGGTCAGGCCGTGCGGGTGAGCGGCGCGCGCAGGACGGTCAGTGCGCCCTCGTCGAGCAGGTCGCCCATGGCGATGCCCTGGACGCAGCCGGCGACGGCGTTCCACGCCCCGGCGGCACCGTCGTGCCGGTCGAACCCGCCGTCGAGGAAGGCCTGGACGGCGTGCAGCTGCGCGGTGGCGAGCACCCGGATGCGGCCGGAGACGTGCGCGGCCCAGGACGCCTCGTGCATGGCGGTGGCCCACGGGCGGCGCTCGGCCCGGCCCTGGTCGACCGCGGCGCGCCAGCGGGCCCGGCCCGCGTCGTCCAGCGCGCGCAGCCCGTCGAGGAAGGCGGTCAGGTCGGCCCCGGCCGCACCGAGGTCGAGGCTCTCGGGTCCGGCCGGCGGGGTGCTGTCGGCCACCCGGTCGTAGGAGGCGGTGAGCTCCCGGCGCACCAGGGGCGGGAGCACCCCGGCGGCCCAGTAGCCGATGGCGGCGTCGGAGAGCACGTCGGCGGCCTCGGCGAGGAGCTCCGGGTCCAGCAGGGCCGCGGCCGGGTGCTCGGCGCCCAGGACGTCCTCGCGGAGCAGACGTTCCAGGGTGGGGGCGTCGCCGATGGTGCCCTGCTCGAGCTGCTCCACCAGGACGGCGGCGCGGTCGCCCGCGGCGCGGGCGCCGGCAGCGGCGGTGCGCACGTGCGGCACGGCGACGGCCATCTCGCGGGCGCGGCGGGAGCGGACGGCCAGGGTGAGCCGCTGGTCGCGCTCCAGGCCGCGGGCCGGGTGCACGGCGCCCAGCCGGGCGAGCGCGGCGTCGTCGGCCTGCAGCGCGGAGAGGAGCACGCCCGCCAGCGCCCGGCCGGCGGGCAGGCGGACGAGGTCGAACCCGAGGGTGGCGGCACTGACCAGCGTGTACGGCACAGCGCGCCTCCGAAAGGGCCGGGATCGTGGAGTCCCCATGCTGGCGGTGATCGCGCCGGAACGCCACGCGACCGTCACCCCATGGCAGGAGCCTGCCGGGGTGACGGCCGCGTGTCCGTACTGTCTGTGCTATCGGGGAACTCCGGAGCGTTACTAGGCGCTGACCGCCTTGTGCACGTCCAGCGCGAGCAGCAGCTGCCCGTCCAGCTTGTAGGCACCGCGGATCAGGTCGCGCGACTGACCCTCGAGCGTGTCCGGCGGCGCCTCGAAGTCCGCGGCGTCCACGTCGACGACGTCGGCGATGGAGTCCACGAGCAGGCTGACCGCCTCGCCGTCGAGCCGGACGACGATGACGACGGCGTCGGTGCCCTCCGGGCGGGCCGGGCGGCCGAGCCGCTCGCGCAGCTCGATCGCCGTCACCACCTGGCCCCGCAGGTTGATCAGGCCGGCGACGGCGCTGGGCGCCAGCGGCACGCGGGTGAGCTGCTGGCTGCGCAGCACCTCCTGCACGTGCTCGACCTCGACGCCGTACAGGTCGCCGTCGAGCCGGAAGGTGGCCAGCTGACCGCTGGTGGCCGAGGCCACCGAGCCGTCACTGGTCGCGTAGTCGGTCGCGGTCACGTCAGACCTCCAGGTAGGAGCCGGGAACGCCGGACGGCGTGAGGGCGGTGGGGTGGGCCGGGCTGTCGAGCGCCGCCAGAGCGGCTGCGGGCGCGGGGTGTCCCGCGTAGAACGCCGGGTCGGCCGCGAGGATCGCGGCACGGACGTCGAGCAGTTCGGTCACCCGGTCGCCGAGGACGGCGGAGCCGAGCAGCCCCAGGTCGTCGATGTCGCTGCGCACCGCGGACTCGCCGTCGACGATGTCGAGGATCTCCTCCACGACGATCGCCACGCTGCGGCCGTGGTCGGCGTAGACGATGACCTCGAGGACCTCGCGGTCGTTCTCGCCGTAGGCGCCCAGGTGCCGGTCGAGCCGGACGATCGGGAGGATGGCGCCGCGGTACTGCACCACCTCGCGGTTGCCGACCTTCTCGACCGCGTCGGCGCGGACCTGCTCGAGCCGGGTGACGGTGTCCAGCGGGATCGCCACGCGCCGGCCGCCGCCGATGGAGGCGAGCAGCATGCGCTGGCGCTCGGTCTCCGCGGCCGCGGCGGAGCTCACCGAGGCGCGCGACTCCTGGCGCTCGGCGGTCTCGGTCCGCAGGGCGCGGCGGGCGAGGGCCTGCACGTCCAGGATGAGGGCGACCGTGCCGTCACCGAGGACCGTGGCGCCGGAGTACAGCCCGATCTGCTTGAGCTGGCCGCCGACCGCCTTGACGACGATCTCCTCGGTGTTGATGACCCGGTCCACGACGAGGCCGAAGCGACGGCCCTCGGAGCGGAGGACGGCGATGACGACGTGGCCGTCGTGCCGCTCGGAGGTCAGGCCGAGGACGTCGGTGAGCCGGACGAGGGGGAGCAGCTCGCCGCGGAGCCGGTAGACCTGCGCGCCGCCGACCTCCTCGACGGCGTTCGCGGCCTTCTCGGCGTCCAGGCTGACCAGTTCCTGCAGGCTGATCTGCGGGATGGCGTAGCGGTCGGTGGCGCACTCGACGGTGAGCGCCGGGACGATCGCCAGCGTCAGCGGGATGCGCAGCCGGCAGACCGTGCCGATGCCCGGGTCGGACTCGACCTCGATGGTGCCGCCGATGGACTCGATGTTGGTCTTGACCACGTCCATGCCGACGCCGCGGCCCGAGACGTTGGTGACGGCCGCGGCGGTGGAGAAGCCGGGCAGGAAGATCAGCTGGAGGACGTCCGACGGGCTCATCCGGGCGAGCGCGTCCGGGGTGATCAGGCCGCGCTCGACGGCCTTGGCGCCCAGCTTGGCGGGGTCGATGCCGGCGCCGTCGTCGGCGACCTCCACGACCACCTGACCGCTCTCGTGGCGGGCGCGCAGGGTGAGCACGCCCTCGGAGGCCTTGCCCGCCTTCTTGCGCGCCTCGGGGGTCTCGATGCCGTGGTCGACGGAGTTGCGCACCAGGTGGGTCAGCGGGTCCTTGACGGCCTCGAGCAGGGTCTTGTCCAGCTCGGTCTCCCGGCCCTCCATCTCCAGGCGGACCGACTTGCCGCACTGCTGGCCGAGGTCGCGGACGACGCGGGGCAGCTTGGACCAGATGTGGTCGATCGGCTGCATGCGCGTCTTCATGACGCCCTCCTGCAGCTCGCTGGCGATCAGGTTCAGCCGCTGCGAGGCCCGGATCAGGTCGGTGTCGGTCTGCCGGGCGACGTTCTGGACGATCTGGTTGCGGGTCAGCACGAGCTCACCCACCAGCAGCATCAGCTCGTCGAGCAGGTCGACGTCGACGCGGATGGTGCTGTCGGCGACGGCGCGGCGGGGCTGGCCGCCGGTGCCCTCGACGACAGGCGCCTCGTGGTCGGCGGTCTCCTCGGGCAGGGTCTCGGGCACGGCGGGGGTCACGTCCTCGATGAGCTCGTCGGCAGGAACGGGGGCCGGCGCGGGGACGGCGGCGGCCTTGATGCGGGGGGCGCGCTTGGCGGGGGCCTTCGCAGCCGCCTTGGCAGCGGGTGCCTTGGCAGCGTTGGCCTTCGCAGCGGGGGCCGTGGCAGCGGAGGCCTTGGCCGCGGCCGCCTCGGCCGGAGCCGGGGCGGCAGGGGCCTCCGGCACCGGCGCGGGGGCCGGGGTGTCCTCCATCGCCGCGGTGACGGCGGCGACGGAGGCGGAGACGTCCACGGTGCCCTCGCCACCGTTGGCCTCGATCGAGGTCAGCAGGGCGCGCACGGTGTCGACCATCTGCAGCAGCACGTTGGTGCGGTGCGGCGTCAGGGCCAGCTCGCCGTCCCGCAGCCGCGACAGCATGTTCTCGCCGACGTGCGTGACCTGCTCCAGCTTGTTGAAGGCCAGGAAGCCGCTGGTGCCCTTGATCGTGTGGATGGTCCGGAAGATGCTGGACAGCCGCTCGCGGGAGTTGGGCTCCTGCTCGAGGGCGACCAGGTCGGAGTCCAGCTGGTCCAGGTTCTCGTGGCTCTCGACCAGGAACTCCTCGACGATGTCGTCCAGACCGTCCACGGGGTGTCTCTCTCTCTGCTTCGCATCGGAGCGCAGTCGCCCCGCTGGGTTCTCGGCGCGGACGGCGGCGGACTCAAGGTGAATCCGCCGCCGACCGCGGCCGTCTGGATCGTTATCGGCAGGCCGGGCGTCAGTAGGTGAAACGGCCCACCGTGGTGCGCAGGTCGGCGGCCATCCGGGAGAGCTCGTCGACCGCCGTCCGCGTCTGGGTCAGTGCCTGGGTCGTGGAGTCGGCGGCCGTGGAGACACCGGTGATGTTCTCCGCGATCTGGCCCGAGCCCGAGGCCGCCTCCTGCACCGACCGCGACATCTCGTTGGTGGTGGCGGTCTGCTCCTCCACCGCGCTGGCGATGGTGGTCTGCCGGTCGGAGATCTGCGCGACGATGCTCGAGATCTCCTCGATGGCGGCGACGGCGGCGCTGGTGTCGCCCTGGATCGACTGCACCCGCCGGGCGATGTCCTCGGTCGCCTTGGCGGTCTCCTGCGCCAGCTCCTTGACCTCGTTGGCGACGACGGCGAAGCCCTTGCCGGCCTCCCCGGCCCGCGCGGCCTCGATGGTGGCGTTGAGGGCCAGCAGGTTGGTCTGCTCGGCGATCGAGGTGATGACCTTGACGACGTTGCCGATCTCGGCGGAGGACTCGCCCAGCTTGGTCACGGTGGCGGTGGTCTTCTCGGCAGCGGTCACCGCGCGGGCGGCGACATCGCTGGCCTCCGCGGCGTTGCTGGCGATCTCGCGGATCGAGGCGCCCATCTGCTCCGCACCCGCGGCGACGGTCTGCACGCTGCGGCTGACCTCCTCCGCGGCGGCGGACACCACGCCGGACTGGGCGCTGGTCTCCTCGGCCGAGGCCGAGATCTGGGCGGACGAGGCCGACAGCTCCTCGGAGGAGGCGGCGACGGCGTCGGCCGAGCCGGCGACCTCACCCAGGACGGCGCGCAGGTTGGCGACGGCGGTGTCGAGGGCCTGGCCCATCCGGCCGAGCTCGTCGGCGGAGGTGAGCCCGCTGGACGTGGTGAGGTCGCCGGCGGCGAGGGCCTCGGCCACGTCCTGGACCTTGCGGGTCGAGCGCGCGATGCCACTGGCCACGAACCAGCCGAGCGCGAGCGCGAGACCGATGCCGGCGAGCATCAGCACGAGCGCGAGGGTCCGCTGGAACTCGTAGTCGGTGCGGATGGTGGCGGCGGCGCTCTCGGCCTCGGCGGACTCGACCTCCCGGAGCGACTGGATGCCCTCCTGGACGGCGACCCCGAGAGACGAGCCCTGCTCGGCGTTCTGCGCCATCCAGGTGGTGAAGTCGGAGGCCTGGGCCAGGGGGACGAGCACGTCCTGCTGGAAGGCGACGTAGTCGGCGGTGTCGGCCAGGATCACGTCCAGGGCCGCCTGCTTGTCGGTGTCCCCGGCGGTCGTGGCGCGGTAGGCCTCGGCGGCTGCCTCGAAGTCGGCGCCGAGCGTGGCGACCTTGGTCATGCTGGCTGCCGGGTCGGCACCGAGGATGGTGTCCCGGATGTTGGTCCGCATGTCGCCGACCAGCGCGTCCATGTCGCCGGCGGCCGAGACGCCGAGCAGGTTGCTCCGGTACAGGACGTCGGCCCCGTCGGCCGCGGAGCCCAGAGCACTCAGCCCCATGAAGCCGACCGCGCCGGTGATGACGGCGGACACGGTGACCGTGCTGAGGACCTTGACCTTGACCGATCGGTCGGCCCACCAGGACATACCCCGACCCGCCGGGATGGGCGTGGCGGTGCGGTCGGATCGGGTCATGACTCTTCTCCAGAGGAAAGGGCGGGTTGTCCGCGCCGGGGCCGGTCCTTCGGCCTGTCCGCCACCCGATGGGGTGGCTCCAGAAAGGTAGGACGGAACGGATCCGGTATTGCTGCGCTCGAAACGTGTCGCGGTCGGAATTCGAGAAAGCTCGCCCATGCGCTTTCCGGTGTCGACATGACGCCACGCGGAATGGCTTGAGAATGGCGACGGGGTGGCGGCCGGATCGGCCGCCACCCCGTCGCGGGTGGATCAGAGGTGGATCAGGGTCGGCTCAGTAGGTGAACCGCCCCACCGTGGTGCGCAGGTCGGACGCCATGCGGGAGAGCTCGTCCACGGCGACCCGGGTCTGGGTGAGCGCCTGCGTGGTGGAGTCGGCCGCGGCGGAGACGCCGGTGATGTTCTCCGCGATCTGCCCCGAGCCCGACGCCGCCTCCTGCACCGACCGCGACATCTCGCTGGTCGTCGCCGTCTGCTCCTCCACCGCGGAGGCGATGGTGGTCTGCCGGTCGGAGATCTGCGCGACGATCGAGCTGATCTCCTCGATCGCGCTGACCGCGGCGGTGGTGTCGCCCTGGATCGCCAGCACCCGGCGGGCGATGTCCTCGGTCGCCTTCGCCGTCTCCTGCGCCAGCTCCTTGACCTCGTTGGCGACGACGGCGAAGCCCTTGCCGGCCTCCCCGGCGCGGGCGGCCTCGATGGTGGCGTTCAGCGCCAGCAGGTTCGTCTGCTCCGCGATGCTCGTGATCACCTTCACGACGTTGCCGATCTCCGCCGACGAGTCCCCCAGCCGGGAGACGGTGGCCGTCGTCCGCTCGGCCGCCGTCACCGCGCGGGACGCGACCTCGCTGGCCTCCGCGGCGTTGCTTGCGATCTCCCGGATCGAGGCACCCATCTGCTCCGCGCCGGCCGCCACCGTCTGCACGCTGCGGGACACCTCATCCGCTGCTCCGGCGACGACACCCGACTGGGCGCTGGTCTCCTCGGCCGAGGCCGAGATCTGCGCGGACGAGGCCGACAGCTCCTCCGAGGAGGCGGCGACGGCGTCGGCCGAGCCGGCGACCTCACCCAGGACCGCCCGCAGGTTCTCCTGCGCCGTCGCCAGGGACGCAGCCATGCGCCCCAGCTCGTCCTGCGAGGTGACCTCCGGCACGACCGTCAGGTCGCCGCCGGCCAGCGCCACCACCGAGGCCTGGACGCTCTTCACGGTCCTGACGATCTGGCGCACGACGACGAAGGCCATCCCGCCGGCCAGCAGGATGCCGACCGCGAGGGCCGTCCAGAGCGTCGTGACGGCCGACGAGGCGATCGCCTCGGCCTCGGCGGTGTCGGCCTCACCCGCGGCCACGCGCCGGTCCTGCATGGCCTGGTACTCGTCCATGGTCAGGTCCGAGGCGTCCTGCAGGGGACCGGCGACGACCGCGGCGACCGTGGCGAGATCGCCGGCGTCCGCCGCCGGCACCAGCTGCCCCTCGGCGGCGACGTAGAACGTGTCAAGGTGGCCGCGGAAGACATCGAAGGCCTCCTTGTTCACCGTCACCGCGGCGTAGGCGTCGAGCTGCCCGTCGAGAGTTTCGCGGCGCTCGGCCAGGTCGGTGCGCAGGGCGGCTCGCGTCTCCGCGTCCGCGAGCCCGTACTGGTTGTACCGAGCGCGGTCGCCCTGCCAGCTGCGCTGGATGTTGGCCAGATCCGCGAGCGTCGACACGTTCTCGTTGATCGCGACGGCGGCGGTGTTGAGCGAGCTGATCCGCGAGACGGCCAGGGCGGCCATCGTCATCGCCACGAGCGCCAGCACGGCGACGGCGGACCCGATCTTGACGGCGATCGGCCGGTTGGCCAGCCAGTTGCCGGCCTTTCCGGAGCGGACGGGGACGGCGGGTGCGGACATGGGGTACTCCTGGGCGTAGATGTCGATGCATTCACCCAGTCGGCGTCGTCGGTGAGCCTTCGGGGGAAATGCATCCTCTGCCGTTCCGGACGAGGTCGGGACACAATTCGAGACGTGTCGCAACTCGGAGGCCGGAAAGTTCGACGGCCACCTCCGCGGAGTCGACATGACGCCATTCGATGAATGGTGAGGAAATGGCGACGGGGTGGCGACCGGTGCGGCCGCCACCCCGTCGCGGGTGGATCTGGGGAGGAGTCAGACTCGGCTCAGTAGCTGAACCGCCCGACCGTGCTGCGCAGGTCCGCGGCCATCCGCGACAGCTCGTCCACGGCGACCCGGGTCTGCGTGAGCGCCTGCGTGGTGGAGTCGGCGGCGGCGGAGACGCCGGTGATGTTCTCCGCGATCTGCCCCGAGCCCGACGCCGCCTCCTGCACCGAGCGCGACATCTCGTTCGTCGTCGCCGTCTGCTCCTCCACCGCACTGGCGATGGTGGTCTGCCGGTCGGAGATCTGCGCGACGATGGTCGAGATCTCCTCGATCGCGCTCACCGCCGCCGTCGTGTCGCCCTGGATGGCCAGCACCCGGCGGGCGATGTCCTCGGTCGCCTTCGCCGTCTCCTGCGCCAGCTCCTTGACCTCGTTGGCGACGACGGCGAAGCCCTTACCGGCCTCGCCCGCTCGGGCAGCCTCGATGGTGGCGTTCAGGGCCAGCAGGTTCGTCTGCTCCGCGATGCTCGTGATCACCTTCACCACGTTGCCGATCTCGGTCGAGGACTCACCCAGCTTCGCCACGGTGGCCGTCGTCCGCTCCGCGGCCAGCACCGCGCGCCCCGCCACCTCGGAGGCCTCCGCGGCGTTGGACGCGATCTCCCGGATCGAGGCACCCATCTGCTCCGCACCGGCGGCCACGGTCTCCACACTGCGCGAGACCTCCTCCGCCGCACCCGCGACCACCCCGGACTGCGCGCTGGTCTCCTCCGCCGACGCCGAGATCTGCGCCGACGACGCCGACAGCTCCTCCGACGAGGCGGCGACCGCGCTCGCGGCGGCCACGATCTCGCCCATCGTCGTGGCCATGGCACCGGCCGCGGTGTTCAGGGCCGCCGTCATCTGTCCGACCTCGTCGTGCCCGCGCACGGGCATCCGCACCGTCAGGTCGTTGGCGGCCAGGCGCTCCAGCCCGTTCTGCACGCCGCGCACCCCGCGGACGATGCCGCCCGACACCACGAAGGCCAGCCCGCCGCCGAGCACGAAGGCGACCAGCGAGACGACGACCGACAGGACCACCGTCTCGCGCTTGGCGTCGACGACCTGGGCCTCGGTCTGCGCGACCCGGGCGTCGACGGAGTCGACCAGCTCCGTCATGGCCTGGTCCAGGACGTAGAAGACGTCCCACTTGTCGCCGTTGGACAGCGCGTCGCCCTCGTCGAGCCGGCCCTGGGACCACAGCGTGAAGATCTGCTCGTTGTAGCCGCTCATCGCCGTCCAGTTCTGCTGGATGACGGCGAGGCTGGCCTCCGCCTCCGCGTCGAGCTGGTCCCGGTCGATGTCGAAGAGCTCCTGGAAGCCCTCGGCCCCGTCGCGGTAGTTGGCCACGTTGTCGCCGCCCGGCGCGGCGGCCCTCTCGCCGCCGACCACCCGGGCGTTCCAGGCGGTGATGTTCTGCCAGTTCGCCGCCCAGAGCAGGTCGTACCGGGCGTCCTCCACGGTCCGCTGGGCGCCGACCGCCGCCGTCGCCTCCTCGTGCAGCTCACCGACGCGCTGCGTCCCGTGGATGCCCGCAACGGTGGCCGCGAGGGTGCCGAGCATCAGGGCTGCGCTGATCGCGAAGATGCGGGTGGAGATACCCCGGTCCCGGTACCAGTGCCGGGCCGGCCCGCTCTCGCGGAACCGTTCGGTTCGTGCCTTCGACATGTTCGGTGTTCCTCGCTCGGCGCTGCGGCGGCGGATGTGGGAGCCGCTCGTTCGGTAGAACGCGGAATGCGTCCGGACACAGGATGTGGCACCGGATCGTCCGCATTCCCGTGCGCACCATGCGTGTCGCAGGATTGGACGAGAATGGTCGGTCACCGCATTCCGGAAGCCGACGTGTCGACTCCGGAATGCGGTGACCGGCACTCAGTAGGTGAAGCGTCCCACCGTGGTGCGCAGGTCCGCGGCCATCCGCGACAGCTCGTCCACGGCGACCCGGGTCTGCGTGAGCGCCTGCGTGGTGGAGTCGGCGGCGGCGGAGACGCCGGTGATGTTCTCCGCGATCTGCCCCGAGCCCGACGCCGCCTCCTGCACCGAGCGCGACATCTCGTTCGTCGTCGCCGTCTGCTCCTCCACCGCACTGGCGATGGTGGTCTGCCGGTCGGAGATCTGCGCGACGATGGTCGAGATCTCCTCGATCGCGCTCACCGCCGCCGTCGTGTCGCCCTGGATGGCCAGCACCCGGCGGGCGATGTCCTCGGTGGCCTTCGCCGTCTCCTGCGCCAGCTCCTTGACCTCGTTGGCGACCACCGCGAAGCCCTTGCCCGCCTCGCCCGCTCGGGCAGCCTCGATCGTGGCGTTCAGGGCCAGCAGGTTCGTCTGCTCCGCGATGCTCGTGATCACCTTCACCACGTTGCCGATCTCGGTCGAGGACTCACCCAGCTTCGCCACGGTGGCCGTCGTCCGCTCCGCGGCCAGCACCGCACGCCCCGCCACCTCGGAGGCCTCCGCGGCGTTGGACGCGATCTCCCGGATCGAGGCACCCATCTGCTCCGCACCGGCGGCCACGGTCTCCACACTGCGCGAGACCTCCTCCGCCGCACCCGCGACCACCCCGGACTGCGCGCTGGTCTCCTCCGCCGACGCCGAGATCTGCGCCGACGACGCCGACAGCTCCTCCGACGAGGCGGCGACCGCCTGCGCGGAGCCGGCCACCCCGGAGAGGACGGCGCGCAGCGACGCCTGGGCCGCGTCCAGCGAGGCGGCCATCTGGCCGACCTCGTCGCGCGAGGTCACGCCCGTGGCGACGGTGAGGTCGCCGTCCGCGAGGGCCGCCAGCGAGCGCTTGACCGCCTGTACGGGCCGGGTGATCGACTTCAGCGTCACCCAGCTCACCAGACCGATGACCACCATGCCCCCGAGGGCGATGAGCAGGCTCACCGTCTGGGCGCGCGCGATCGCGTCGTCCAGGCGGGTCTGCGCGGCGGCGCTGTCGGCCGCGAGGGCGTCCTTGGCCGTCCCCACGGCGCCGTCGGTGAGGTCGTTCGCGGTCTGGATGTCCTCCCAGGCGGCGCGGGTGCCGGTCTGGTCGGCCACGGCGCTGTTGATGAAGGCGGTGATGGCGTCGGTGTAGGCCTTGTAGCTGTCGGCCAGGCCGGCCACCGCGTCGGCGCTGTCGCCGGTGAGCTCGATCGGAGCGAGCTGCTCCAGCATGGCCTGGGGGGTGGCGATGTCGTCGGTGAGCTCGCTGAGCTGGTCGGCGGGGTTCTCCCGGACCAGGGCCTTGAAGCCGTCGACCTTCAGCTCGCTGGCGCGCGTGTCCAGCTGGAGGACCAGCGCCTGCGCCTCGTTGAGGCGGGCGAGCTCACTGCTGGCGTCGCGCACGCTCGCGTTGCCGACGAGCATCGAGCCGAGCACGCCGCCGCATGCGAGGGCGACGGCGCTGAGGAGAACGCCGAACTTCATGGCCAGAGGGCGGTCCGCGAACCAGCCGGAGCGCCGGGGGACGCGAGAGGGGACGGTGACGCTCATGGAATACCTCGGAGAATGGAGAAGTCGCAGCCGGTCGGCCGAGCGGATGCGATGAGTGTGGTGACTCCAGCCCCACCGGCCCCGCTCATTCCGGCACAATTCCGAAATCGTGATGCGTAGGCAGGGTCAGCGCATCGGTGCGGGTGATTTGTCGACCGCAGCGAATGGCGGCGGAATCGACGGAACGGCCTGGAAAAGCCTGGTCAGGCGAGCAGTGCCGCGAGGAACTCGAGCATCGCGACCGCGGCGGGGGGGTCGGGCACCCGGTGATCGGCGACGGTGACCCCGTCGCCGATCTTGACGGTCACGTCGTCCGCGCCGAGCGCGCGGAACGCGTCCTCGTCGGTGACGTCGTCGCCGAGGTAGAGCACGGCCGCGGCGCCGATCTCCGCCGCCAGACGGCGCACCGCGGAGCCCTTGTCCGCGTCCGTGACCGCGACCTCGAGCACGTCCTTGCCGGGCTTCAACGTCAGTGACGAATCCACCAGCGCACGCGCGTCCTCCAGCAGCGCGGCTGCGGCAGAACGGTCGGCCACCGGTCGGACGTGCACCGCCACGCTCGCCGGCTTGATCTCGAGGTGGGCACCCGGCGTGCCGGCCACCAGCGGCGCCAGCCGGGCGGCCAGGGCATCGCGACGGGCGGCCAGCTCGCCGGTCAGCGGTCCGTCGAACTCCGCGCCGTGGCTGCCGATCCACCGCAGCTCCCCGGTGAGCCCGCTGGTGCGCTGGAGGTCGGCCACGCCCCGCCCGCTGACCAGCGCGACGGTGACGCCCGGAACGGCGGTGAGCCGGGCGAGCACCTCGGCGACACCCGGTTCGGGCACCGCCTCGGACGGCACGTCGACCAGTCGTGCCAGCACGCCGTCGTAGTCACTGGCGATCAGCAGCGGCCGTCGCGCGGCGAACGCCTGCAGCGCCGCGGCGAGGTCGCCCGGGAGCGCACTCATCCCTGGGCTCCGCCGCGGCCGTTGGACAGCGGCGTGGACTCCCGGCCCGCCGCGCGCCCCGTCGGCTGCCCGCTGGCCTGGTCGTGCAGCGCGCGGAAGAAGGAGTTCGCCCAGTGGTCCAGGTCGTTCTTGACCAGGTGGCGGCGCATGGCGCGCATCCGCTTGGCACCGTCGGCCGCGTCCATCCGCAGCGCCCGGAGCAGCTGGCTCTTGACGCCGGCGATGTCGTGCGGGTTCACCAGGAACGCCTGCTTGAGCTCGGCCGCCGCACCGGCGAACTCCGAGAGCACCAGGGCGCCGCCGAGGTCACCCCGCGCGGCCACGTACTCCTTGGCCACCAGGTTCATGCCGTCGCGGTAGGGGGTGACCAGCATGACGTCGGCCGCGCGGTACAGCGCCGCCAGCTCCTCGCGGGGCATCGACTGGTTGAAGTAGTGCACCGCCGACCCGGCGATCGAGCCGAAGACCCCGTTGATGTGCCCGACCTGCTGCTCGATCGTCTCCCGCATGTGCACGTAGTGCTCCACACGCTCGCGGCTGGGCGTGGCCACCTGCACCAGCACGGTGTCCGGCGCCTCGACCGCGCCGTCCTCGAGCAGCTCCTCGAACGCGTTCAGCCGGAGGCTGATGCCCTTGGTGTAGTCCAGCCGGTCGACGCCCAGGATGATCTTGGACGGGTTGCCGAGCTCCTCGCGGATCTCCTTCGCCCGGGCGAGCACCTCGGGGGAGCGGGCCAGCTCGTCGAACGACGCGACGTCGATGGAGATCGGGAAGGCCTTGGCCGCCACCGTGCGGCCGTCGTACTCGACCACCTGCCCGCGGGCGGGCAGGTCGTGCAGCCGGCGGGCGAGCTGGACGAAGTTCGCCGCCGCGGCCGGCCGCTGGAAACCGACCAGGTCCGCCCCCAGCAGACCCTCCACGATCGCCGAGCGCCAGGGCAGCTGGGTGAACAGCTCGTAGGGCGGGAAGGGGATGTGCAGGAAGAAGCCGATGGTGAGGTCCGGCCGCTGCTGGCGGAGCATCGCCGGCACGAGCTGCAGCTGGTAGTCGTGCACCCAGACGATCGCGTTCTCCGCGGCGATCTCCGCCGTCCGCTCAGCGAAGCGCTTGTTGATCTGGACGTAGGTGTCCCACCAGTTGCGGTGGTACTCCGGCTTCTCGACGACGTCGTGGTAGAGCGGCCACAGCGAGGCGTTGGACATGCCCTCGTAGTAGCGGTCGACCTCGTCCTCGGAGAGCGGGATCGGGACCAGCGACATGCCGCCGGACTCGAACGGCTCGGGCGCCTCGCCCGCGGCGCCGGACCAGCCGACCCAGGCCCCGCCGCGACCGGCGACGAAGGGTTCCAGTGCGGTGACGAGGCCGCCCGGGCTGCGCTGCCAGCGCGTGCTGCCGTCGGGGTCGGTGACCTGGTCGACGGGCAGGCGGTTGGCGACGACGACGACGGGGCTCTCGGCCCCGACCTGCTCGTTCGTGGGATCGGTCATACCAAGGGCAACCCTACCGACCCCCGGCGATCAGAGCAGGCCGGCGGCTCCGTAGGCGGCGGCCGCCGCACCGATGCCGAGCACCAGCGTCCCGCCCAGGTAGGCCGCAGCGGCGCCGGTACGCCGCTGCTCCCCGAGCCGGACGACGTCCGCCCCGAGCGTGGAGAAGGTGGTGAGGGTGCCGCAGAAGCCGGTGCCGACCAGCGCGAGGACCCAGGCGGGCACGTCGGCCACCCCCAGCAGGAATCCCAGGACGGCGCTCCCGGCGACGTTCACCGCCACCGTGCCGACGACCGAGCCGGCGCCCCGGCGGGCGACCGCCAGGCGCTCGGCCAGCAACCGCAGTGGCGCGCCGGCCATAGCGCCCACGATCACGAGCAGCGGGGTCATGCGATCGACTCCTCGGCGGTGATCTCGTCGCCCGGCGTCGGCCGCGATCGGCCGAGCGCACGGCCGGCCAGGAGCCCCAGCGCCGAGGCGGCGACGCCTGCGACCACGGACACCGCCACGTACCCCGCGGCGACACCGGGGCGCCCCGCCTCGGTCAGCTGCACGGTCTCGACGGCGAAGGCGGAGAAGGTGGTGAAGCCGCCGAGGACGCCGGTGCCGAGGAAGGGCCGCAGCCAGGCGGAGCCGGGGGCGCGGGCGAACACCAGAGCGATGAGCAGCCCGAGGACGAGGCAGCCGGTGACGTTGACCAGCAGCGTCGCCCACGGCCAGCCGCCGGCCTCCCGCGGGAGCGCCTCGGCGATCCCCCAGCGCCCCAGGGCGCCCAGCGCGCCCCCGAGGGCGGCGGCGAGGTAGCCGATCACCGAGAGTCCCCCTGTCCGCCGGCCCGGTCATCGGGCAGCATGCCACCGACGAGGGCGCACGACGGCGTGGCCCCGGGCAGCAGAGGAGAAACCGTGGGCCCGCTCTCGGGAGTGCGTGTGGTCGAGTTCGCCGGACTGGGGCCGGGGCCGTTCTGCGGCATGCTTCTGGCCGACCTGGGCGCCGACGTCGTCCGCATCGACCGGCGCGGGAACGGCAGCGGCCTCGGGGCCACGTCGCTGCTGGACCGCGGCAAGCGCTCCATCGCCCTGGACCTCAAGGACCCCGCCGACGTCGAGGTGGTGCGCGCGCTGGTGCGGCGCGCCGACGTGCTGCTCGAGGGGTTCCGCCCCGGCGTCATGGAGCGGCTGGGCCTGGGGCCCGACGCGCTGCTGGCGGAGAACCCCGCGCTGGTCTACGGCCGGATGACCGGCTGGGGCCAGACCGGCCCGCTGTCGCACAGCGCGGGGCACGACATCGGCTACATCGCGCTCACCGGCGCGCTCGGCGCCAGCGGCCGCCCGGACGAGCGCCCGGCGCCGCCGATCAACCTGCTCGGAGACTTCGGCGGCGGGGGAGTGTTCCTCGCCCTGGGAGCCCTGGCCGCGCTGCTGCACGCCCGGACCACCGGGAAGGGGCAGGTCGTCGACGCCGCGATCGTCGACGGCACCGCCGTCCTGACCACGATGATCCACGGGATGCTCTCGACCGGCGCCTGGCAGGACAAGCGCGGGGAGAACCTGCTGGACACCGGCGCGCCGTTCTACGACGTGTACCGCTGCTCCGACGGCCAGTTCCTCGCCGTCGGAGCGCTGGAGCCGCAGTTCTACGCCGCCCTGCTGCAGGGCCTCGGCGTGGCCGGCGACGAGACGTTCCCCGACCGGTACAAGCCCGAGCAGTGGCCGGCCCTGCGGGAGCGGTTCACCGAGCTGTTCGCCGGCCGCACGCGCGACGAGTGGTGGCAGGTCTTCGCCGGCACCGACGCCTGCGTGGCGCCGGTCTGGTCGCTGCTCGAGGCGACCGAGGACGAGCACAACCGCGAGCGCGAGGTCTTCGTCGAGGTCGACGGCACGGTGCAGCCCGCGCCGGCCCCCCGGTTCTCCCTCACGCCGGGTGCGGTCGGCTCGGTGCCGCGCGCCGGGCAGCACAGCGACGAGATCCGCGCCGAGCTCGGCCTCTAGACGCCGTCCTCCCTCACCGCCGAGCGTCCTCCCTCACCGCGCACCGTGAGGGAGGACGCTCGATGATCAGGTCACCTGATCGTGGCGGGGGAGCGGCGACGCCGGAGCGGCTCCAGCTCGGCCAGCTCCTCGTCGGTCGCGACGCGGAAGGGCGGGGTGGCCGGCGCCTCCAGGGCGCTGCGCCCCTGCCCCAGCGTCGCCCGGAGGCTGAGCACGATCGAACCGCCGATCAGCACCGTGATGACGGCGAGGCTCACCGTCGTGGGGATGTAGTAGACGTCGACCTTGAGCAGCATCTTGATGCCGACCCACACCAGCACCAGCGCCAGGCCCACCTTGAGGTACACGAAGCGGTGGATGAGGTCGGCCAGCAGGAAGTACATCGCCCGCAGGCCCAGGATGGCGAAGGCGTTGGCGGTGAAGACCAGGAACGGCTCGTCGGTCACCGCGAAGATCGCCGGGATGGAGTCGACCGCGAAGATGATGTCGGTGACCTCGACCAGCACCAGCACGGCCAGCAGCGGGGTCGCCATGAGGACACCGGCACGGCGGATCAGGAACCGCTGGCCGTGGTACGCGTCGGTCATCGGCACGTAGCGGCGGAACAGCTTCAGCGCCCGGGACTTCTCCGGGTCGAGGTGCTCGTCGCGCTGCCGGATCATCCGGATGCCGGTCCAGAGCAGGAACGCGGCGAACAGGTAGTGGATCCAGCCGAAGCTGGCGATGAGCACCGACCCGCCGGCGATGAACACGCCGCGGAAGATCAACGCACCGAGCACGCCGAAGAAGAGCACCCGGTGCTGGTACTCCCGGGGGACGGCGAAGAAGGTGAAGATGATCGCCCACACGAACACGTTGTCGACGGCGAGCGACTTCTCGATCAGGTAGCCGGCGAAGTACTGCTGGCCGAACTCGGCGCCGTGCGCCCACCACACCCACGCGCCGAAGGCGACACCGATGGTCACCCACACCACCGACCAGGCGGCCGCCTCGCGGACGGCGATCACATGCGCCTTGCGGTGGGCGAACAGGTCGATCGCGAGCATGCCGAGGATCAGCCCCAGCACCGCGAACCAGAGCCACAGGGAGACGTCCACGCGCGTACCACTCCTCCAGTAGGGCCGTGCCCACTGAAGGTCTCTCCCGGCCGCTCGGTGGCGGCCCGCTCCGCCGGACTCCATGGGAAGCCGTAGTGACGACGACGCGCTGAGGGATACTCCCCTTCTGAAGAAGAGTGAAGCAGACTTCACCTGTTGGCGCCACCCCGCACCGGAGAGGACCACCGTGCCGGAGGACCGCTCCTGGACCTTCCTCACCAACCACGCGCACGTGCTGCTCGCAGTCGCCCGGTCGCCGGACGCCCGGGTCGCCGAGATCGCCGCAGAGGTCGGGGTCACCACCCGGGCCGCGCTGAGCATCCTGCGCGACCTGGAGGAGGCCGGTCACCTGACCCGCACCCGCCAGGGCCGGCGGACGCACTACGAGATCCGGCCGCACCAGCACTTCCGGCACCCCAGCACGGCGGCGCACGAGATCGACGGCCTGATCGCGCTCCTGGGCCGCTGATCCCCGTCCTCCCTCACCGCAGCGCCTCCTCCCTCACCGCGCACCGTGAGGGAGGACGCGCCACGATCAGGTCACCTGATCATCGCGGGGGAGGCGTCAGCGCTTCCGGGTCTCGGGGAAGAGCAGGTCGACGAAGCGCTCGACGGTCGGCTGGGGCTCGTGGTTGGCGAGCCCCGGCCGCTCGTTGGCCTCGATGAACACGTAGTCCCGCCCGGTCACGTCGGGCACGAGCAGGTCGATGCCGGTGACCGGGATGTCCAGCGCCGCGGCGGCCCGGACGGCGGCAGCGGCGACCTCCGGGTGCAGCTCGGCGGTGACGTCCTCGATGGTGCCGCCGGTGTGCAGGTTCGCCGTGCGCCGCACCTGGATGCGCTCGCCGTTCGGGGGGACGTCGTCCATCCCGTAGCCGGCGTCGGCGACCACGTCGGTGGTCGTGGCGTCCAGCGGGATCCGTGACTCCCCGCCGGTGGCGCGCTCGCGCCGCCGGCTGGTGGAGCGGATCAGCTCGGTCACCGTGCTCCGCCCGTCCCCGATGACCTCGGCGGGGCGGCGGACGGCGGCCGCGACGACCGCCCGGTCAATGACCAGCACCCGCAGGTCCTGGCCGGGCACCAGCTCCTCCACCAGGACGTCGGGGCAGAACTGCAGCGCCAGGCCGACGGCGCGCTGCAACCCGGCCTCGTCGCGCACGCCCACGGTGATGCCGCGCCCCTGCTCCCCGCGGGCCGGCTTGACCACCACCGCGCCGACCTCGGCCACCAGGGCGAGGGCCTCGTCGAGCTCGCCCTCGCAGGCCAGCGCCCCGCGGGCCACGCGGACCCCGGCGCGCTCCATGATCCGCCGGGTCACCCGCTTGTCGTCGCAGCGGCTCATCGCCACCGCGGTGGTGAACTCCGACAGCGACTCGCGGGTGACGACGGTCCGGCCGCCGACCGACAGGCGAAGCTCGCCCCACTCGGGGTCGGTGACCTCCACGCGGATCCCCCGGCGCAGCGCCTCCTCGGCGATGAGCAGCGCGTAGGGGTTGAGGGCCTCCAGGCCGGGGGGGCGGGCGGCGAACAGGCCTGCGTTGATCGGGTTCTTCCGCTTGACGCAGACGGCCGAGACGCGGCCGAAGCCGAGCTTGCGGTACAGCCGGATCGCGCCCTCGTTGTCGTGCATGACCGAGAGGTCGAGGTAGGCGCGTCCGCGGCCGACGTAGCGCTCGGCGAGCACCCGCACCAGCGCCTCGCCGGTGCCGGGCGGGGCGTCCTGGTTGTGCACGGCCAGGCACCAGAGGCTGGTGCCGGCCTCCGGGTCGTCGAAGGCCAGCGCGTGGTCGACGCCGGTGACGGTCCCGATGATCCGGCCGGTGCGCTGGTCCTCCGCGATCAGGTAGGTGAAGCAGCGGGTGCGGTGGTTGGCCCACATGACGTCGGCTTCGCCGAGCACCATCCCGTTGAGCGCGTAGATCTCGTTGATCGCCTCCATGTCCGCGCGCGAGGTCGCGGTGCGGACGAAGACGTCGCGGATGAGCTCGGGCCGCGGGCGGTAGCGGTGGAGGTCCAGCCGGTAGGTGTAGCTCGGGTCGATGAAGAGCTCGTCGGGCGCGAGGCCGACGAGCACGTGCGGATCCCGCGGGTAGATGCAGATGTCCCGCTCGCCGCTCTCCTCCGCGCGCAGGGCGTCGACGATGCCGCGCAGGTCGGCGAAGGTCTGGCCCATGACCAGCCGGCCCCACCCCATGTCGAGGACGACGTCCTCCCGCATCCCCTGCCGCTGGTGCGCGGAGGGCTCCCGCCACGACCGGTCGGTCATGGGCGGGGTCGCGACCGGTGTCCTGCGCCGGTGACCGGCGATCCGCGTCATGGCGCCGCTCAGGCCACGTGGGTCTGCAGCCACAGCTCGAGCAGGCCGAGCTGCCAGAGCTTGTTGCCGCGCAGGGGTGTGAGCTCGCCGTTCGGGTCGGCGAGCAGCTCGCGCACGTACTCGGGCCGGAACAGCCCGCGGTCCCGGGCGGCGTCGCCGGCGAGCGCGTCGCGGACCAGGCCCAGCACCTTGCCCTCGAGGTGGGTGATCGACGGCACCGGGAAGTAGCCCTTGGGCCGGTCGATGACCTCCGGCGGGATGATCCGCCGGCCGATCGCCTTGAGCACGCCCTTGCCGCCGTCGGCCAGCTTCAGCTCCGGCGGGCACATCGCCGCCAGCTCGACCAGGTCGTGGTCCAGGAAGGGCACCCGGGCCTCCAGGCCCCAGGCCATGGACATGTTGTCCACCCGCTTGACCGGGTCGTCGACCAGCATGATCTCGCTGTCCAGGCGCAGCGCGGCGTCGACGGCGGTCTCCGCGCCGGCGGCCGCCATGTGGGCACGCACGAACGCCAGGCTCGGGTCGTCGGCGAGGGCGTACCGGTCGGCGACGACGCCGCGCATCTGCCCGTGGTCGCGGTCGAAGAACGCCTGGGCGTAGGTCTGCACCGCCGACTCGCGGCCGACCCCGGCCAGCGGCGGGTACCAGTGGTAGCCGGCGAACACCTCGTCGGCGCCCTGCCCGGACTGGACCACCTTGATGGACTGGGACACCCGCTCGCTGAGCAGGTCGAAGGCGACGACGTCGTGGCTGACCATCGGCTCGGCCATCGCCCCGATGGCGTGACCGAGCGCCCCGGCCAGCTCGTCGGAGCCGACCCGGATCCGGTGGTGATCGGTGCCGACGTGCTCGGCGATGACGTCGGAGTAGGCGAACTCGTCGCCCTCGTGCCCGCCGACGGACTCGAAGCCGATGGAGTAGGTCGCCAGGCCGGTCTGCCCCTCCTGGGCGAGCAGGCCGACGATCAGGCTGGAGTCCAGGCCGCCCGAGAGCAGCACGCCCACGGGGATGTCGGCGACCAGCCGCCGGCGGACGGCGACCCGCAGCGCCTCCTCGATCGCGTCCTCCCAGTCGCGCGCGGACCAGTTCGCGTGCTCGGCGCGGCGCTCGTAGGTGGCGTTCCAGTAGCGGCGCTCGGTGCTCGTGCCGTCGGCCTCGACGATCCGCAGCGTGGCCGGCGGCAGCTTGCGGACGCCGTTGAGGATCGTGCGCGGCGCCGGGACGACGGCGTGCCAGGAGAGGTAGTGGTGCAGCGCGACCGGGTCGATCGAGGTGTCGACGTCGCCGGCCTTGAGCAGGGCGGGCAGGGTCGAGGCGAACCGCAGCCGCTTGCCCGGCGTCTCGGCGAGGTAGAGCGGCTTGATGCCCAGCCGGTCCCGGGCCAGGACCACCCGGCCGGTGTCCCGCTCGTGGATGACGAAGGCGAACATCCCGTGCAGGTGCGAGACGACGTCGGGGCCCCAGTGGTGGTAGCCCTTGAGGATCACCTCGGTGTCGCTGTGCGAGAAGAAGCGGTAGCCGTGGCCCTCCAGCTCGGCGCGCAGCTCCCGGTAGTCGTAGATGCAGCCGTTGAAGACGGCGGTCAGCCCGAGCTCGTTGTCGACCATCGGCTGCGAACCGCAGGTGGAGAGGTCGATGACCGAGAGCCGGCGGTGACCGAAGGCCACCCGGCCGCTGCTCCACGACCCCTGGCCGTCCGGGCCGCGCGGGACCAGGGCCTCCACCATGCGTGCGACGGCCGTGGTGTCCGCCGTCGAACCGTCGAAGGTGATCTCTCCGCACAGGCCGCACATGCAGACCGATCTAACCCGCTGGGCGGGGTTCACGCCCTCCGGGGAGCAAGATCACATCCAGTCGTCACACGGTTCCACGTGGAACGTGCCCAGGGCAGAGACGGCCATCTCTGCCCTGGGCCGGTCAGCTGCCGGTGAGCTGGGCGACCGCCGCGAGGACGTCGACCAGGCCGGCGCCCTTGTCGAAGGACGTCGTGCGGCCGCCGACCGAGGCGTAGGGCGCACCGTCGGTGAACCGGTGCGCGCTGCCGACCAGCGCCGCCTCGATCTCCGCAGGCGTGGCGGCCGGGTCGGCCTGGAACAGCTGGGCCACGATGCCGGCGACGTGCGGCGCGGCCATCGACGTCCCGCTGATGGTGTTGAAGGTGCCCACGTCGAGCAGGCCGGGGCCGTTGCGGAAGTCCAGCCCGGTGGCGCAGATCGGCAGGTACGGGCGGCAGGCCGAGGTGATCGTGTCGCCGGGCGCGGCGAGGTCCGGCCAGGTGGAGGGGTCGGCGGACGCGCCGCGGGAGGAGAACTCGCTGACGACGCCGTCCCGGGTGCCGGTCTCCAGGTCGGAGTACGAGGCGACCGAGAGGATGCCGCCGGTCGGGTCCTGGCCGGGCGGGTTGGTGACCGAGGCCGAGCCGTCGCCGCCGTCGTTGCCGGCCGCCCAGACGGTCACGACGCCCTCGGCGGCCAGGGCCCGCTGCAGCTTGACGGTGGCCGAGTTCGGGTCGAAGGCGCCGCCGCCGGTCGGGCCGTAGCTGTTGTTCGTCACCTTGATCGGCGGGCAGACGGTGGGGGAGACGCCCGCGCCGCACGGCGCCTCGTGGTTCTCCAGCACCCAGTTCAGCGCGGAGTCGGCGCCGACGATCAGCAGCACGGCACCGGTGGAGATCGACACCAGGCTCGCGCCGGGGGCCGCTCCCTGCAGCCGGCCGCCGTCGGACAGCGTCGTCGGCCGGCCGGCCACGATCCCGCTCACGTGCGTGCCGTGCCCACCCAGGGAGAGCGTGTCGGTGTCGACCACCGACGGCACCCGGACGACGCAGTCGGGCGTCGGCGTCGCCTCCACCAGGCACAAGCTCTTGAGGTTGGCGACGACGGCGCTGCGACCGTCGGCGTCGCGGAGGTACGGGTGGTTCGGGTCGACGCCGGAGTCGATCACCGCCACCGAGACGCCGCTGCCGTCGAGGGCCTCGCCGTTCGCGCCGGTCAGCGTGGCCGCGGCCTCCGCGCCCCGGGTGGCGACGTTGGACGTCTCCTGCGCGAACTCGATGGGGCTGTTGCCCTCGAGGTAGGTCACGCCCGGCTGGGTGCGCGCGGACTCGATCTGCCCGGCGGTGCCCGAGGCGACCACCACGCCGATCCGCTCGAACTCGGTGACGGTGCTCATCCCCGTGGCCGCGACGGCGGCGCGGGCGGCGGCGGCGTCGACGCCGTGCACCAGCACCGTGGTGCTGCCGGTCAGGCCGGCCAGCTGGGCGGCCAGGAAATCCTGCACGGGCGCGAGCGGCCCGGTCGGCGCGGCGGAGGCGGGAGCGGCAGCCAGTGCGGCGACGACGACCGCCCCGCTGACGGCGCCGAGCACGCGGCGGGGGAGACGGCGGGACGAGCGGCGCATGGGCCCTCCAGGGCAGGACACGACGGTGTGTGCTCTGCGACAACGACGTCCTCGCCGGAGGGTTACCCACCGGGTCCGGCGGCGCCTTCCCTCACCGCGGCGCGAGCTCCCGCACGGTGCACGCCGAGGGAGGTGGCGCCGACCCCGTACCGGCGCCCGGACGCGGCGCGAGAGGATGTCCGGGTGCTCCCCGCCGTCCGCCCCGCGCCGCAGCGGTGACGCCGTTCCTCGTCGTCGCGACGACGATCGTGGCGGTGCTGCTGGTCGTGGCGGGGCTGGCCTCGACGCTGGCCCGGCGGCAGATCGGGCTGGTCCACCTGGCCCTGGCCGCCGTCGTCGAGGTCCTGCTGGTGGTGCAGGCGGTGCTCGCGCTGGCCGCCATGGACGCCGACACCCCCGCCGACACCCCGTCGTTCCTCGGCTACCTGTTCGGCGTGGTGCTCATCCCGGTCGCCGGGGTGCTGTGGGCGCGCACCGAGGTGACCCGCTGGGCCGGCACGGTGCTGGCCGTCGCGGGTGCGTCGGTGGGCGTCATGGTGTGGCGGCTGCTCGAGCTCTGGGAGGCGACCGGTGCCTGACGACCGCGCGCTGGGCGCGCCCGCCGAGGCGGGTTCCGGGTCCGGCGTCTCCCGCGTGCTGGTGGCGCTGTACGCCGTCTTCGCGCTCGCCGCGGGGGCGCGGGCCGCCGTCCAGCTGGCGACCCGTTTCGACGAGGCACCCGTGGCCTACCTGCTCTCGGCGCTCGCCGCGGTGGTCTACCTGGTGGCCACGGTGGCGTTGGCCCGCGGGGCGGCCGGGCGGCGGGTGGCCCTGGCCGCGATCAGCGTCGAGCTGGTGGGCGTCCTCGTCGTCGGCACGCTGTCGCTGGCCGACGCGGCGGCGTTCCCGGACGAGACGGTGTGGTCGGGCTACGGCCGCGGCTACCTGTACGTCCCCCTGGTGCTGCCGGTGCTCGGCCTCGCCGTCCTGCTCCGCCGGCGGACGGCGGGCGGCACGGCGCGCTGAGCTCAGAAGTCGCCGCCCCCGAAATCCCCGCCGCCCCCGAAGTCCCCACCGCCGAAGTCGCCCCCGCCCCCGAGGTCACCGGTGTCGGATCCGTCCTCGTAGCCCTGGGCGTAGGCCTCCTCGTCGCCCCCGCCGAACAGGCCCCCGTCGCCCGGGCCGCTGTCGAACAGGGCGTCCGCGACCGCGGTGCCGATGACCAGGCCGCCGATCGTGCCCAGCAGGCTGCCACCGATCATGCTGCCCATCCCCGGCCCGCCGTACCCGCCGCCGTAGCCCTGGCGGCCGCCGTACCCGGGCTGCGCCCCGTAGCCGGGGCCGTAGCCGCCCAGGGCCCGCTCCAGCGTGCCCGGCTGGCGCATCTCCACCCGGGTGGCCACCCGGGCGAGGGTCGCGGCGTCGTCGGTGCGCGGGCGCTCGGCGGCCGGCACGGCGGCGGCGAGCTGCGCGAGCACCTGCTGCCGCTGGTCGGTGGTGAGCTGGGCGAAGGCCTCGGCGTGCGCCTGCTCGATCTGCTCCGGCGGCGCGGTGCGCAGCAGGTAGCGGTAGCGGGCCACCGCCTGCTCGTCGGGCAGCGGCTGCCCGGCCGGTTGCCGGTGGGTGCCGTAGCCCGCGTTGCCGTAGCCCGCGGGCTGTCGGGGGGTGCGGCCCAAGAGCCGGTCGAGCAGTCCCATGGCGTTCCTCCTGCGGTGTCGCACCCCACTCTGCCGCTGTTCTGCCGACGTCGGGTGCCCGATCGCGCCGTCATCGTCCGGAATCCGCCGGCAGAGTGGCGGGCTCCGGGCGCGCTCAGCCCTCCGGCCGGTGCAGCAGCCCGTAGGCGCCGCGGTGGAACAGCAGCGGGCGCCGGTCGGGCGCCGCGCCCAGGTCGAGCACGCGGGCCACCACGATGGTGTGGTCACCGCCGTCGTACTCGGCCCACAGCTCGCCGTCGATCCAGGCGACGACGTCGTCGAGGACCGGCGAGCCGTGCGGGCTCGGCGTCCACGGCACCCCGTCGAACTTGTCGGCGCCGGAGCGGGCGAAGTTCTGCGAGACGTCGTCCTGACCCTCGGCCAGCACGTTGATGCAGAACCGGCCGAGGGTGCGCAGCTGCGCCCAGGTCCGCGACGAGCGGGCCGGGGCGAACGCGACCAGCGGCGGGTCCAGCGACAGCGAGCTGAACGACTGGCAGGTGAACCCGATCGGGCCCGCGTCGGTGGCGGCGGTCAGCACGGTGACACCGGAGGCGAAGTGGCCCAGGACGTCGCGCATGACCCGCGGGTCGACGATGCGCTGCGGCTCCCCGGACAGCGCGTCGCTCACCGGGCATCCCGGGGAACGGAGCGCCCGCCGGCGCGGTAGAGGGAGCTGGGCAGCTCGTGGCCGACCACCCGTTCCGTCGCGGCGGCGGCGAGCAGCAGCGCGTCGAGGTCCAGGCCGGTGCGCACGCCGGACTCCTCCAGCATGTAGACCAGCTCCTCGGTGGCGATGTTGCCGCTGGCGCCCGGGGCGAAGGGGCAGCCGCCGAGGCCGCCGATCGAGGAGTCGAGCTGGGTCACCCCGGCCTGGACGGCGACCAGCGCGTTGGCCTGGCCGGTCCCGCGGGTGTCGTGGAAGTGCACGCCCAACGGCACGCCGGGGCAGGCGCGGCGGACGGCGTCGAGCATCTGCACCACGCGCAGCGGCGTCGTCGTCCCGATGGTGTCGCCCAGGCACAGCTGATCGGCGCCGGCGGTGACGGCGGCGCGGGCGACGTCGACCGTGCGGGCGATCGGCGTGCGGCCGTCGAAGGGGCAGTCCCACGCGGTGGCGATGATGACCTCCAGCGACCCTCCGGCGCCGTGGGCCAGCTCGGCGATCTCGCCGACGGCGTGGACGGCCTCCGCGGTCGAGCGGCCGGCGTTGGCGCGGCTGTGCCCGTCGGCGGCGGAGACCACGTACTCGAGGTCGGGCACCCCCGCGTCGACGGACCGGACGGCGCCGCGCGGATTGGCCACCAGGGCCGACCAGTGCACCTCCGGCCAGCGGGACAGCTCGGCGGCCAGCCGGTCGGCGTCGGCGAGGGCCGGGACCGCCTTGGGCGAGACGAACGACGTCGCCTCGATCCGGCGCACTCCGGAGGCGACGAGCGCCTCCAGCATCTCCAGTTTGGCCTCGAGCGGGACGGGCGCCTCGAGCTGCAGGCCGTCGCGCATGCCCACCTCGCGGACGTCGACCTCCGCGGGCAGGACCAGGTCGAACTCGTGCACGGGTGCCTCCTGACGTAACCCTCCGTGCATCCTGCACCCGTCCGGTGTCCCCCGATGAGGCGACCCGGAACGGTTCTGTGATGCCTGGCGTCCCCTTCGTCGGTGCCGTCGCGCAAGATGAGAGTCCGGAACGGAGGTGGGGCGGTGGTCGAGGTGATGGGCGCGTTCCCTCCTGCCGACCGTCGCAGTGCCTTCGCCAACGCCCCGGTGGGGCTGGCGCTGACGACCCCCGACGGCGTCCTGGTCGACGTGAACCCCGCGTTCTGCGCGCTGCTGGAGCGCACCGGCGAGGAGCTGTACGGCACCTCCCTGCTCGACCTGATCCACCCGGAGGGGGCGTCCGCCGCGCGGGTCGCGCACGCCGACCTGCTGGCCGACACGAGCCGGCCGATGCGGCACGAGACCCGGCTCGTGCGCGCCGGCTCCACCGTCGTCCCCGTGCAGCTGACCGCCTCCTGGGTCGAGGAGACCCCCGAAGGGCAGGCCGCGCACCTCGTCGTCATCGTCGAGGACATCACCGAGCGCAAGGCGCTCGAGGCGCAGCTGGTGCACCGCTCGCTGCACGACCCGCTCACCGGGCTGCCCAACCGGCTGCTGTTCCAGGACCGGCTGTGGCACGCCCTGGAGCGTGGTCAGCGCGAGCGCACGCCCACCTGCGTGCTGATCATGGACCTCGACGGGTTCAAGGCCGTCAACGACGAGCTCGGCCACCCGATGGGCGACCTCGTACTGGTCGCCTTCGCCGACCGGCTGCGCTCGGTGCTGCGGGCCAGCGACACCGCGGCCCGCCTCGGCGGGGACGAGTTCAGCATCGTCTGCGAGAACACCGACCGGCCCGACGCCGAAGTGCTCGCCGCCCGCCTGCGCGCGGCGGTGACCGCACCGCTGGAGCTCAGCGGCCATGAGGTCTCGATCGGCATCAGCATCGGGATCGGCTCCGCGCCGGGCGGCGAGGAGCCCGGCGACGTCCACGAGCGGGTGATCCGGGCCGCGGACGACGCGATGTACGCGGACAAGGCCGCCCGGCGTCGCCGCGGGCGGCCACGCTCCCGCTGAGCCGCCCGGTCAGGCGCCGGAGGAGACCCAGCCGACGGTGTCGCGCACGCGGGCGAGGATCGCGGTGACGACGGGCAGGGCGAACCCGACGGTGGCGAACGAGACGATGAACGTCGCGTCGTCCCCGTAGAGCGTGCTCGCGCCGAGCAGGCCGATGAGCACCAGCGAGACCGTGGCGGCCAGCGCGGAGAAGAAGAGCAGGTCCGCGGACTTCCGGGCCAGCAGCCGGACGCTCCCGGTGATCAGGCCCGCCGCGCAGAGCAGGCCGGTGACGACCGTCAGCACGTAGACGGCCTCGTCGTCGCCGGAGGTCAGGCCGAACAGGAAGCCGGTGGTCATGAGGGCGGTGAGCCCGCCGGTCACGAACCCCAGGACGGCCGCGGCGGTGGCGATCCCGGGACGACCCGGCCCGGCCGGCCACGCCGGCACGCGGCCGGGCCAGTAGCCGTAGGGCTGGCCGTACCCGGGCTGCGGATAGCCCGGCGGTGGGTAGCCGGCCGGCGCGTACCCCTGCTGCGGGTAGGCCTGCTGCGGATAGGCCTGCTGCGGATAGCCCTGCTGCGGATAGCCGGGCGGCGGGCCGTAGCCGTAGGGCTGGCCGTACCCCTGCTGCGGGTATCCCTGCTGGCCAGGTGCCGGCTGGCCGTGGCCAAGCGGCGGTCCGTAGGACGGCGGCCCCGCGTAGCTCTCCGGCGTCCCCTCGTGCTCCGACCCGTGTTCGCTCACCCGGCCAGTCTGCCGGGTGCCGGTCAGCGCGCCGCTGTGGCCGGCTCGCGCGTCGTCGTGCCGCTCGGTTCCTCGGCCAGCCCGGCGCCCTCGACGTCGAGGTCCGGCAGGACGCGGTCCAGCCACGCGGGCAGCCACCACGCGGAGCGGCCCAGCAGCGCCAGCACGGCCGGGACCAGCGTCATGCGCACGAGGAAGGCGTCCACCAGCACGCCGACCGCGAGGCCGAAGGCGATCGCCTTGACCGTGACGTCCTCGATGGTCACGAAGCTGGCGAACACCGAGAACATGATCAGCGCGGCGGCGACGACCACCCGCGACGCGTGCCGGGCGCCGGTGACCACGGCCTCGCGGGGCGTGGCGCCGTGGACGTACTCCTCGCGCATCCGGGAGACGAGGAAGACCTCGTAGTCCATGGCCAGGCCGAACAGGATCGCCATGAGCATGATCGGCAGGAAGCTGATCACCGGGCCGGTGGCCGGCACGCCGAGCAGGTCGGCCAGCCAGCCCCACTGGAAGACCGCGACCACCGCACCGAACGAGGCCGCCACCGAGAGCAGGAAGCCGACGGCGGCCTTGATCGGCACCAGGATCGAGCGGAACACCAACAGCAGCAGGACCAGCGCCAGGCCCACGACGACCAGGGCGAACGGGAGCAGGGCGTCGGCGAGCCGCTCGGAGATGTCGATGCCGACGGCGGTCTGCCCGGTGACGGCGAACTCGGCGCCGGTCTGCGCCTCGAGGTCGCCGGCCAGCGTGCGCAGCTCGGCGACGACGTCGTGGGTCGCCTCGTCCTGCGGGCCGGTCTCCGGGATGACGCTCACGATCGCCGCCGTCCCGCCGGGCAGCGGCGTGGGCTGCGCGACGAGCACGCCGTCCAGACCGCCCTCGAACTCGCCGGGCGTGCCGGTCGGGGTGCCGGCGATCGCGACGGCGACGTCCTCCAGCGTCTGCTGGGCCGTGGCCGGGTCGAGGTCCTCGACGAGCACGACGAGCGGGCCGTTGAGGCCGGGGCCGAAGTACTCGCTGACCAAGTCGTAGGCCTGCCGCTGCGGCGTCTCCTCGGCGGCGGCGGAGTTGTCCGGCAGCGCGAGCTCGAGCTGCGGCGCGGGCAGCGCCAGGACGAGCAGCCCGGCCAGCGCGGCGAGCACGGTGACCAGCGGCCGGGCGGTGATCAGCCGGGTCCACCGGGCACCGAGCGAGCCGCCGGCCCCGGTGTTCTCCGCGGCGGCCGTTTCGCGCCGCGCCGCGCGGGAGCCGGGCCTGGGCGCCAGGCGCTGCCCGGCGAACCCGAGCAGCGCCGGCAGCAGCGTCAGCGCCACGAGGACGGCGACGAGGACGGTGCCGGCAGCCCCGATGCCCATGACGGTGAGGAACGGGATGCCGACGACGGCCAGCCCGGAGAGCGCGATGATCACCGTGAGCCCGGCGAAGACGACCGCCGAGCCGGCGGTGCCGACCGCCCGGGCGGCGGACTCCAGGGGCGGCATGCCCCCGGCCAGCTGGGTGCGGTGCCGGGACAGGATGAACAGCGTGTAGTCGATGCCGACCGCCAGGCCGATCATCAGCGCCAGCGTCGGGGCGGTCGACGACAGCGTCACCAGGTTGGAGGCCAGCAGGAGCCCGCCCATGCCGACCGCGATGCCGGCCAGGGCGATCGCCAGGTTCATCCCCGCGGCCAGCAGCGAGCCGAAGGTCAGCACGAGGACCAGGACGGCGACCCCGACGCCGATGAACTCCAGCGGGCCGACCGAGACGCCGGTCGTGCCGAACGCGTTGCCGCCGACGGCGGTCTCGAGGCCGGCCCGCTCGGCGGGCTCCGTCGTCGTCACCAGGGCGTCCAGGGCGCCGTCGTCCAGCAGCTCGGGGGCGACGTCGAACCGGACCTGCGCGAGCGCGGCCCGGCCGTCCGCGCTCAGGCTCAGGCTCTCGAACGGGCTGACCACCCCGGCGACCTGCGGCACGTCCGCCGCCTCGGCGAGGGTCTCCTCGACGGCCGCCGTGAAGGCCGGGTCGAGGACGGTCTGCCCCTCGGGGGCGACGAACACGATCTGCGCGCCCGCGCCGGCCGCCTCGGGGGAGAGCTCGTCGAGCCGGTCCAGCGCCTCCTGGGACTCCGAGCCCGGGATGGTGAACTCGTCGTCGAACGCACCACCCACCGTGACGAGCAGGGTGACGACGACGGCGAGCAGGAGACCCCACGCCGTCGCCACGATCCGGCGGTGGCGGAAGGCGGCGGAGCCGACGCGGGCCAGCAGGGTTGCCATGGGGGTCTTCTCCGGGATCAGTCGGTGACGGCGCGCAGCAGGCGCAGCAGGGCAATGCGTTCGAGGTCGGCGTCGGGGCCGTCGGGCGTGCGGACGGCGTCGCGCAGCGCGAGGCCGTCGTGCAGGGCCAGCAGGATGCGGGCCAGCTGACCGGCCGGGAGGGTCAGCCGCAGGCCGGTGCGGCCGAGGGTGTCGTCGATGATCGCCGTGACCCGGGCCAGCAGGGCGTCCTCGTGCTCCCGCAGGGCGCGGGCGGCCTCGGGGTGCCGGGCGGCGTGCAGCGCGAACTCGGTGCGCGCCAGCACCCAGGACCGGTCGGCGCGGAACACCGACAGGCAGCGCTCCACGGAGGCCGCGACCGGATCGGGCTCGTGCTCCAGGCCCGCGAGCTGCTGCTCGACCTGGCCGAGCTCGCGGCCGGTCTCGCGGGCGAAGAGCGCGGCGAACAGCTCGTCCTTGGTGCGGAAGCTGGAGTAGAAGGCGCCGCGGGTGAAGCCACCGCGGCGGCAGATGTCCTCGACGCTGGCGGCGGCGAAGCCCAGGTCGGCGAAGGTCTCCAGCGCGGCGTCGAGCAGCCGCTCGACGGTGTCGGCCCGGCGCCGCTTCGGCCGCGCCTCCAGGCTGTCGGTGCTCACGATGCACGAATGTATTGGATACGGCGGTGCATCGAGTGCACGGATGCATCGGATGTGGCGAACGTCCCACGCGCGGGATCCCACCCAGGCATGGGAAGCGATACACCCGTTTCGCGGGCCAGAACGCATGTATTGCTTCCCATGCCTGGCTACGCGGGAGCGAAGAAGCGGGTCAGGTGGCGCGGGGGGCGTACATGATCACGGCGACGCCGACCAGGCACAGCAGGGCGCCGACGACGTCGTACCGGTCGGGCCGGAAGCCGTCGACGGCCATGCCCCACAGCAGGGAGCCGGCGACGAACACCCCGCCGTACGCGGCCAGGATGCGGCCGAAGTTCGCGTCGGGCTGCAGGGTGGCGACGAAGCCGTAGGCGCCCAGCGCGAGCACACCGGCGCCGATCCAGAGCCAGCCGCGCGACTCGCGCACGCCCTGCCAGACCAGCCAGGCGCCCCCGATCTCGGCGATCGCGGCCAGCACGAACAGCAGGACGGAGCGCGCGACGGTCACCGGAGGACCGTAGAGCGGTCACCCCGCGCTGCGCGGCTCCCCCGCGTAGGTGCCGAAGGACCAGAGATTGCCCTCGGGGTCGCGGGCGGAGAACTCCGACGAGCCGTAGTCGGTGGTGCTCAGCTCCTTGACGATCGTCGCGCCGGCGGCTCCGGCCCGCGTGCGGACCGCGGCCGGGTCGGCGGTGACGACGTAGCAGGCGGCGGTGCCGGGGACGGCGGGCCAGGCGTCGTCGCCCTCGCGGACCGAGCCGAGCATCACGCCGCCCCCCTCGGGCCAGGAGAGCTGGGCGTGGTCCACCCGGTCGCCTTCCCCGTACACGGCGGTCTCCTCGAAGCCGAAGGTGTCGACGAGGAAGCGGATGAGGGCGCGGGCGTCGCGGGCGCGGAAGGCGGGCCAGACGGTGGGCTGCGGGCTGGTGCGTGGCGGAGTCGTCATGCCGAGGAGAGTGCCGCCGTCAGCGCCCGGGTGTCTTGCACGAATCCGAACTCCGCGGCCAGCCAGCGCGTCGGGGGCAGGCCGGCGAACGCCCGCCACTCGCGGGTGAGGTGCGCCTGGTCGGCGAAGCCGGTGGCCGCGGCGAGCCCGGCCAGGTCCAGCGGCCGCCCGCCGCCGGCCCGGCCGGCCAGGGCGCGGCGCGCACGGTCGAACCGGGCCACCCGGGCCGCCTCCTTCGGGCCCAGGCCGGTCTCGGCGCGGAACCGCTGCTCCAGGTGCCGGACCGACCAGCCCACCCGCGCGGCCACCTCGGCCACCGGCAGCCGGCCGCCACCCGCCGTCGTCAGGCGCCAGGCCTCGGCCACCTCCGGGCGCACCCCGTCGTCCGCCACCTGCCGGTGGAGCACCTGCTCCAGGACGGCGAAGCGCGCCGGCCAGCTCCCCGCCGCCCGCACCCGCTCCACCAGTTCGGTCCCGACCGCCCCGAGGACGTCGTCCAGCGGGCTGTCCAGCGAGGCGAGGGCGCCGGCCGGGCAGCCCAGCAGGGCCCGGGCGCCCGCGGGGGTGAGGGAGAGCTGGATGCCGGACTGCCGTCCGGAGTGGGTGATCCGCGCCGGGCGGGTGTGCAGACCGCCGACCAGCCCGTCGTAGCTCCCGGGTGGCTGTGCGGGATCCGGGTGGGCCGCCATCTCCAGGGGGTCGTCGAGCGGCACGATCAGCGTGAGGAAGGGCGAGGGCAGGCCCAGGTGCTCACCGGGCGGCAGACCCTCGTGCCGGTAGCCGACGGCGGCGGCGACGAACGGGCGCAGGCGGGGGTGCGCGGCGTGCACCACGGACTCCTGCTCCACCGGGCCAGCATGGCCGCAGCCGATCCCGGCGACCAGGGGGTTCAGCCGTCGACGGCGTCCAGGAACAACCGCAGGGTCTCCAGGAACACCTCGGGCTGCTCCGAGTGCACCCAGTGGCCGGCGTTCTTGACGCGGACCAGCCGGGTGGCCGGGAACAGCTCGTCCATGCGCTCGCGGTCCTGGGGCAGGACGTAGTGCGAGTTCGCCCCCGCGATCCAGAGCACCGGGCCGTCGAAGGTGGCGCCGGACGGCGGGTCGGGGAAGCCGCGCAGCTCGCCGAGGTCGCGCTCGAGCAGGTCGAGGTTCAGCCGCCAGCGCCAGCCGCCGTCGGCGCCGAGCCCTTCGCGGACCAGGCTCTGCAGCAGGAAGCCGCGCACCATCCGGCTCGGGACGGCGGTGCGCAGCGCGGCGTCGGCGTCGTCACGGGTCTCGAGCGCACCCAGGTCCATCGCCTTCATGGCGGCGATGAACGCGCCGAAGGGCGAGGCCTCCTCGTCCTCGTCGTCGGTCCGGCCGCCCTGCAGGGGGTACTCGACCGGCGCGATGTCGACGACGACCAGCGCGCGCAGCAGCTCCGGCCGGCGCAGCGCGAGCGTCATCGCCACCTTGCCGCCCATCGAGTGACCGACGAGCGTCACCGGCTCCCCGTAGGACGCCAGTTCGGCGGCGACCAGCTCGGCCATGTCGACGTAGTCGATCCGGTCGGTCCAGGGCGAGTGGCCGTGGTTGGGCAGGTCGAGCAGCGTGACGCGGTGCCGGTCGGTGAGCCCCTTGGCGATCGTCGTCCAGTTCTTGCCCTGGCCGAACAGCCCGTGCACGAACACCACGCGCGGGCCGGACTCGCCCAGGGTGCGTGCGTGCAGTCGCAGGTCGTCGTCCACGCCGTCCATCCCACCAGCCCGCCGGACCGGCGTCGCCCCGGGGCGCGCGGTCAGCGCGGCAGGACCTCGGTGACGTCGCGCGCGGCGTCCCAGCGGATGGACCCGCCCTCGAAGTCGCTCCGCCGGCCGCCGGGGACCGGGTACTCGCCGCTGACGGGGAAGCCGAGCGCGCCTTGCTCCCAGCCCAGCTGCGCCCAGCGCGCGCGGATCGCGCCGTAGACCTCGTGCGCGCCGGTGGTCGGCGACCAGTAGATCGACGCCCCGCCCTGCCCGGCGAAGTGGTTGAACCGGCCCCGGCCGCCCGGCGTGGGCAGCTCACCGGTCACCGGGTAGCTCAGCGGGCCGAGCTCCCAGCCCAGGGCACCCCACTGCGCCCGGATCGCACCGTAGATCTCGTGCGCGCCGGTCCAGGGGTGGAAGTAGATCGAGGCGCCGCCCGATCCGGCGAAGTGCGACATCCGGCCCCAGCCGTCCGGCGTCGGCAGCTCGCCGGTGACCGGGAAGCCCAGCGGGCCGAGCTCCCAGCCCACCTGGCCGTACCGGGTCCGGATGAGCCCGTAGACCTCGTGCGCCCCGGTGGACTGCGACCAGTAGATGGAGGCGCCGTCGGGCCGGTTGAAGTGCTGCATCCAGCCCAGGCCGTACGGGGTGGGCGTCTCCCAGGTGACCGGCCCGCCGAGCGGGCCGCGCTCCTGGCCGAGGTCGATGTACCGGCGCTCGATCCAGGTCCAGCCGACGGCGACGCGCATGTTCCGGCCGGCCTCCTCGCGCTCCCCGATGAGCGGCCACATGTTCGCCAGGCAGCCCTGCAGGCCGATCGACTGCTGCTGCATGGCCGGGGCGAGCCGGCCGCCCGCGGGGCAGTTCCGGTGGCCGAGGCCCAGCCAGTGGCCGACCTCGTGGGTGATCACGTACTGCTGGTAGGTCGCCAGCCCGTGCGGCCAGGTGGCCGTGGCCCCGCGCCAGCGATCGTCGTTGATGTAGACGTTGCGGCCCACCCGGCAGCTGTAGAAGGCGTCGCACCCGCTCTGCGCGCCGACCACCGACGGCGCCGCCAGGATGAGGGTGAACTCGCCACCGGACGGCACCTGCTGGAAGGCCAGCGCGCCGCCGAGGCCCCATCCGCGGGCGTCGTTGAGCGTGCCCGCCGCGACGGCGGCGAGCTGCCCGAGGTCGCCGTGGACGACGCCCTGCGACACCACCGTGTAGGTGACGACCCGCTCGGCGGCCTGCGCCGGCGGGCCGATCGGGAGCAGGACGGCGGCGACCGCCGTCAGTGCTACCAGCAGTGCGCGCCAGGTCCTCGGCATGGGCTGCTCCTCGCCGACGGCGGCCGGGGGGCCACGACGCGGTGGACCGTAACCGTGACGGCCGGCACCCGGAACCCCTCGACCTGCGGCGGCAACCGCCCGCGACGCGACATGCCCGCCCGGCGCGACGGATCCGTCGGAGGCGACGCCTACCGTGCCCCGGGACGAGGGGGAGGTGCGGGCATGCCCGGACGACGACGGCGCAGCACGACCAGCAGCCGCAGCACGACGGCGCGGGGCACGACGAGCCGCACCCGGACGGCGGCGCCGCGGAAACGGGCGGCGGCGAAGCCGAGCAAGGCCGCGGCCGGGCTGCCGGTGGCGGGGCCGGGGGAGCGGGTGTGGGTGCTCGCCGTCCCGTTCCGCGCGCCCGCCCCCGGCGCGGTCTGGCACCCGGGGCTGCAGGCGCACGTCTGGGTCGGCGGCGAGCTGCCCGCGGCCCTGGTGCCCTACGACCCCCCGCCGTACAGCTTCGAGCGCTTCGTCGAGGACGAGCTGAACGCCGATCCCCGCCCCCTCCCCGAGGGTCGCGCGCTGACCCCGCGCGACCAGCAGTGCGACGGCGCCGACGTCGTCGCCACGCACGCCGCGGCCGGCGGCCGGGTGTTCCTGCTCGGGGACGACCCGGGCGTCGGCAAGACCGGCACGGCGATCCTCGCCGTCAAGGCGATCGCCGAGCAGCGCGACGTCTCGCGGGTGCTGGTCGTCGCCGACCGCCCCGCGGCGATCACCATCCCGCACTGGTCGCGCTCGATCGCCGGGTTCGGCGACGGCGAGCTGCGCTGGTGCGTGACGACGTGGGACCGGCTGGGCAAGGTGGCCGCGGTGCAGCGGGCGACCGGCGCGCGGTTCGACGTCGTCGTCGCCGACGAGGCGCACATGGTGCGGCACACGACCACCCAGCGCTGGAAGCACTGGAAGGCGGTCTCCGGCGCCGGCCGGGTCAAGGACGCCCCGTACGTGCTGGCCTGCACCGCGACCCCGGCGCACACCCCGCTGGAGCTGCCGTACCTGGCGCCGCAGTTCGCCGTCCAGCACGGCGAGGCGCTCAAGGACTGGGCGGACCTCCCCGCCCGGCTGGCCGCGCGCGGGTTCCACGTGGAACGTGGCCGCTACGGCTGGCAGTGGACCGAGGACGCCGACGAGCGCCGCGCCGACCTCGCCACGCTGCAGAGCTGGCTGGCCGAGGCCGAGCCGCCGGCGACGCTGCACCGGCCCGCGCCGTGGGGCCCGGTGTCGGTGAGCGGCGCTCCGGTGGCGCTGACCCCGGCGGAGCGGGCGTCCTACGAGGCGGAGTGGTCGGAGTTCCGGGCCGAGATGCAGCTGGCCCGCCGGTCGCGGCAGACCGCGCGTGGCCGTGCCGCGCTGCTGAGGTTCCGGCAGAAGGCCGGGCTGATCCGCGTGCAGGCCACCGTCGACTGGGTGAAGGCCCAGGTCGAGGCGGAGCGGCAGGTCGCGGTGTCGGTGGAGTTCGTGGAGACGGCGGCCGACCCCATCCGCGAGGCGCTGCTGTCCGCGGGCATCGAGGTGGCCGGCATCTACGGCCGCGACCGGTTCGACGTGGAGGCCGAGCGGCTGCGCTTCCAGCGCGGCGAGGCGCAGGTGTGCGTGTTCACCGTGACCGCCTCGATCAGCCTGCACGCCGGCGAGCTGCTGCCCGACGGCGCACACGCCTCCGAGCTGCCGCGCGTGGGGCTGTTCCACCAGCCCCGGTTCTCCGGCATCCAGGCCCGGCAGGTCACCGGCCGCACCCACCGCGACGGGAAGACCTCGCCGTGGCTGGTCGCCTTCGCCGAGGACACGGTGGAGGAGCAGGTCGCCCGGGTCATGGTCGAGCGGCTGGCGGTCACCGGCTCCACCGCCGGCGCCGACACCTCCGCGCTCCAGGAGATCGCCGAGCTGCTCGAGGCCGACTGGCTGCCCGCGACGGCGCTCGCCGAGAGCTGACCGCGCTCGGCGGCCGTGGCGGTCGGACCGGATCGTCGGAGTGCCGCCGTAGCCTGTCCGCGTGCTCGGCGACTGGCAGGAGATGGTCACCGACGAGGCCCTGACCGAGGCGGTCGGGGCGGGGGTGCTGGGCCGGGCCCGGCCGTACGCGCGACGCAGCGTCCTCGGCCTGCAGCTGGCCGAGGACGGGCGCCGGGCCACCGCGCTCGTCCAGGGGGGCGACGCCGTTCCCTACCGGACGACCGTGGTGCGCACCGGCGCCGACGGCGGCCGGGCGGGCTGGGTCGGGGCCTGCACCTGCCCTGTCGGCGACGACTGCAAGCACGCCGTCGCGGTGCTGCTGTCCCTCCGGCCCCGGCTGAGCCCCCCCGGCGGCAGGCGGACCGCTGTCCCCGGCTGGGAGCAGCAGCTCGAGGAGCTGGTGTCCGCGGCCGCCGACCTCGGATCGACCAGCACGGTGCCGATCGGGCTGCAGTTCGAGATGGCCGACGCCGACCGCGGGCGTGCCTCGATCGGCTCGCCCGGCGTGCGGCAGCGGCTGGTCCGGCTGCGGCCGGTCGTCCCTGGCGCGCGCAGGAGGTGGGTGCGCAGCGGGATCTCCTGGCGCCAGCTGCAGTACGACAGCGTGCGGGCCGGCTGGGACCCGGCGCACCTGGCGGCGCTGCGTGCGCTGCACGCCACGCACTCCGCGGCCCGCAACCAGTACTACTCCTACGCCCCGGTCGACGTGTACCTGCACGAGTTCGGCCCGGGCCTGTGGCGGCTGCTCGCCGAGGCGGTCGGCGACGGCGTGCAGCTGATGACGGCCGACCGCCAGCCCCGGCCGGTGGTGCTGGCGGCGGAGGCGGCCGCCCTCGCGGTCGACCTGCGCCGACGGGGGGAGGCGACGGAGCTGTCCGCCGTCCTCCGGGTCGACGGCCGCCCCGTCGCGCCGGCCGCGCTGTCCTTCCTCGGCATGCCTCCGCACGGGGTGACCGTCGACGGCCCGCCCGCCGAGGACGGCCCCGGCCTGGTGCTGGCCCGCCTCGACAGTCCGGCCCCGCCCGCGCTCGCCGGGCTGGTCGCGCGGGGCGGGGCGATCACCATCCCCGCCGGGGACGTCGACCGCTTCCGGCGGGACTGGTTCCCGGGCCTGCGGCAGGCGGTGCCGGTGATCTCCGCCGACGGCTCGGTGGAGCTGCCCGACGTCGTCCCGCCCCGGCTGGCGGTCGAGGTCCGCTACCCCGGGGACGCGACGGCAGAAGTGACCTGGTTGCTCCGCTACGGACCCGAGCGGTCCTTCCCGCCGGGCGCAGCGACCGCGCCGGGCGACGGCCGGGACCCGGCGGCCGAGCAGTCGCTCGTCGAGGCGCTGCCCGGCCCGGTCCGCGCCCTGCCCGAGCTGTGGACACCGGCAGGCGCGCTCGCGGGCACCGCCGAGCTGAGCGGGATGGAGGCGCTCGAGTTCACCACCGAGGTGCTGCCCGCGCTGCGCGCCGACCCCGACGTCGAGGTCGCCGTGCTGGGCACGCCCCCGGACTACCGGCAGTCCACCGCGGCGCCGCAGATCAGCTTCACCGCCCGCGACACCGGGGAGTCCGACTGGTTCGACCTGGAGGTCAGCGTCACCGTCGAGGGGCAGAGCGTGCCGTTCGAGACGCTGTACAAGGCGCTCGCGGCCGGGCGCACCCGCCTGCTGCTGGTCAGCGGCACCTACTTCTCCCTCCAGCGCCCCGAGTTCGAGCAGCTGCGGCTGCTCATCGAGGAGGCCCGGGCGCTGCAGGACGTACCGGGCGAGGGCACCCGGGTGAGCCGCTACCAGGCGTCGCTGTTCGAGCAGCTGATGGCGCTCGGGGTGGTGGACGAGCAGAGCGAGCGGTGGACCCGCGAGGTGCGCGGCCTGCTCGACCTCGAGCACGCCGAGCCGCCGCCGGCGCCGGCCGGGCTGACCGCACAGCTGCGGCCCTACCAGCTCGAGGGGTACGGCTGGCTGTCGTTCCTCTGGGAGCACGGGCTGGGTGGCGTGCTGGCCGACGACATGGGACTGGGCAAGACGCTGCAGACCCTCGCGTTGCTGGTCCGCGCGCACGAGGCCGGTGACCTGGACGAGGCACCGGTGCTGGTGGTGGCACCGACCAGCGTGGTGTCCACCTGGGCGCGGGAGGCCGCCCGGTTCGCCCCCGGCCTGCGGGTGGCCGTGGTCGCGGAGACCGAACGCAAGGCCGGCACCGCGCTGCACGCACGGGTGGCCGGCGCGCACGTCGTCGTCACCTCCTACGCGCTGTTCCGGATCGACGAGGACGCCTGGACGGAGCTGCCGTGGCGCGGGCTGGTGCTCGACGAGGCGCAGTTCGTCAAGAACCACCGCGCCCGCACCTACCAGTGCGCGCGACGGCTCCGGGCGCCGGTGAAGGTGGCCCTGACCGGCACGCCGCTGGAGAACAGCGTGATGGACCTGTGGGCGCTGCTGTCGATCGTGGCGCCGGGGCTGTTCCCCGATCCGCAGCGGTTCACCGAGCAGTACCGGATCCCCATCGAACGGGACGGCGACGGCGAGAAGCTGGCCCAGCTGCGCCGCCGGATCCGCCCGCTGGTACGCCGGCGGACCAAGGAGATGGTCGCCGCCGAGCTGCCGCCCAAGCAGGAGCAGGTGCTGGAGGTGGTGCTCAACCCCCGGCACGAGAAGCTGTACCAGACCCACCTGCAGCGGGAGCGGAGCAAGGTCCTCGGCCTGGTCGAGGACATGTCGAAGAACCGGATGACGATCTTCCGGTCGCTCACCCTGCTGCGGCAGCTCAGCCTCGACCCCGCGCTGATCGACCCCGCGTACGCCGACGTCCGCTCCAGCAAGGCCGACGCCTTCCTGGAGCACCTGCGCGAGGTGGTCGCCGAAGGGCACCGCGTGCTGGTGTTCAGCCAGTTCACCCGGTTCCTGCGCGGCATCCGCGACCGGCTCACCGCGGAGGGCATCGGCTGGGTGTACCTGGACGGGCGCACCCGCGACCGGGACGCCGTCGTCCAGGAGTTCCGGACCGGCACCGCACCGGTGTTCCTCATCAGCCTCAAGGCCGGCGGCTTCGGCCTCACCCTCACCGAGGCCGACTACGTCTTCGTGCTGGACCCGTGGTGGAACCCGGCCAGCGAGGCGCAGGCGGTCGACCGGGCGCACCGGATCGGCCAGGACAAGACGGTGATCGTCTACCGCCTGGTGGCGGTGGGCACGATCGAGGAGAAGGTCATGGAGCTCAAGGCCCGGAAGTCCGCGCTGTTCTCCCGGGTCGTCGAGGACGGCGCGCTCGGCTCCGGGGCGCTGACGGCCGAGGACGTCCGCGGCCTGCTCAGCTGAGGGCTCCTGGCAGCATCGGGAACGTGACCGGCCCGTCGACGCCCTCGGCACGGCGCGCCGTGGCACACGTGGCGCGCTCGTCGTCGGGCGAGCCGCTGGACCGGTCGCTGCGCGTGACGCTCAACTTCCATCCCGAGCGTCTGCTGGACGGCGCCACCGTCCTCGAGCGGCTGGCCCGGGACGGCGTCTACCGGTCGCAGTTCGAGACCGGGACCAGCAACGGCGGCCTCACCGCGCAGCCCGGTGGCGACCGGTGGGGCTGGGAGCAGCGCATCTTCGGGGCCGCCTACGACGACGCACCCGCCGACGAGCGTCCGAAGTACGGGGCCCTGAACCACCGGCGGCGCCGGATCGGCGCCGCACCCCGGTTCGGTTCGGCGCACCTGCGGCTGACCGAGGAGGTCCTGGACCGCACCACCTTCTGCTTCCCCGACTCGGTGTTCGAGCCGACCGCGCTGGCCACCGCCGCCCGGTTCGGACTCTTCCCCCTCGTCGAGCAGTTCGAAGCACAGCCGCGCACCGACGAGCTCGAGGCCACCGAGGGCGGGCTGCTCGACGACTACGTCGAGGCGCACGTCCACGGCCCGGTCGAGCTGGCCGTCGACGTCGAGGCCCTGGTGCTCGACCCCTGCTTCCGCGGCTCGCCGGTCGAGGTGCAGGCGGCAACGCTCGGCGTCGCAGTCGAGTGGCACGAGGGACGGCGGCTCACGGTTGACGTGCTCGCCGACCACCCCCGGTTCCGGGGCCCGCGCACGGTCGAGGTCGGCCGCCGCGTCGCCGTGGCCGGGCTGCTGGACGCGGCGGTGATCGGTCGCGCAGTGGAGGCGGGGGACGAGGACCGGCAGGACCTCAGGAAGGTCTGGCACTGCGTCGCCCGGTTCGGCGCACCGGCCGAGAGTTGACCCTCAGGGCCGGAGGACGGCCCGGCCCATCACCCGGCCGGCCCGCAGGTCCTCGAGCGCCGTAGCGGCCTGCTCCAGCGGGTACTCGACGACCGTGGCGCCCAGCCGCCCGCGCGCCGCCAGGTCCAGGGCCGCGACCAGCTCGGACCGCCGGTTGCCGACCGAGGTCACGATCCGCTGCTCGGGGACGACCAGGGACAGCGGTGCGATCTCCACGGTGTCGGCGCTGTAGCCGACGTACACGAGCGTCCCGCGCTTGCCGAGCGAGGCGAGGGCGGCCGCACCGGTCTCCCGGGTACCGACCAGCTCGAAGACGACGTCGGCACCGGCGCCGTCGGTGGCCTCGCGGATCGCGGCGGCGACGTCCCTGACCGTGGCGTCCACCGTCGCCACCGCGCCGAGCTCGCGCGCCAGGGCCAGCCGCTCGGGGTTCCGCGCCACGGCGATGGGCCGGGCGCCGACCTCCCGCAGCACCTGCACCAGCGCCAGGCCCACGCCGCCGGCGCCGTAGACGACGGCCGAGGATCCCGGCCGCACCCCGGCCACGTCCACGGCGTGCAGCGCCGTGGTGGCGCTGCAGCACAGCGTGGCCGCCACGGACAGGTCCAGCCCCTCGGGCACCGGCACGGCCGCGGAGGCGGGCACGACGATCCGGTCGGCGAAGCCGCCGTCGGTGACGAAGGCGAGGAATCCCAGCGGCTCGTCGCACAGGTGGTCGTCGCCGGCCATGCACGAGCGGCAGCGGTGGCAGGCGTGCAGGTAGTGCACGGCGACGCGGTCGCCCACAGCGACGCCGTCCACCCCGGCGCCCACCTCCGCGACCACCCCCGCCACCTCGTGCCCCAGCGTGAGCGGGGTGGTGGCCGGGGTCAGCAGCCCGTCGAGGAAGTGCAGCTCGGTGCCGCAGATCCCCGCCGCCACGACGTCGATCAGCACGTCGCCGGGTCCGGGCCGCGGCTCGTCGATCTCCTCGACGGCCAGCGGCCGACCCTGACCGTGGAAACGGATCGCGCGCATCTCGTGCCTCCCTACGCCGGCATGACCCGGACAGGTTCGAACGGTCGGCGGCCGCAGCCGTCCTCTCAGCCCGATGCGTCGGGCTCCCGCGGTATGGGCGAACCGTAGCCACCGCCGCTCGCCGAGGCACCCCCGGGGCCCGCCGGGAGGCGGTGTTACGTTCGGCCCGTACGTGGCACGGGGTGTCCCGCCCGGGACTGAGAGCACACCCGTCGAACCTGCTCCAGTTCACACTGGCGAAGGGATGTCACCGGCATGTCCAGTGCTGTGGAAACGATCGACCTGCGCGCGGCCCGCGAGGCGCTGAGCGCGAGCACCCCCCTGGTGCACTGCCTGACCAACACGGTGGTGCAGACCCTCACCGCCAACGCCCTCCTGGCCGTCGGGGCCGCCCCGGCGATGGTGGACGCCCCGCAGGAGGCAGGCGACTTCGCCGCCGTCGCCTCGGCCGTGCTGATCAACGTCGGGACGGTGCACGAGCGGACCGCCGAGGCGATGCGCCTGGCCGCCCGCTCGGCGCGCGCGGCGGGCACGCCGTGGGTGCTGGACCCCGTCGCCGTCGGCGGGCTCGCCTACCGGACGCAGCTGGCCGCCGAGCTGGTGGAGCTCGCGCCGGCCGTCGTGCGGGGCAACGCCTCGGAGGTCATGGCGCTGGCCGGGGCCGGAGCCGGGGGACGGGGCGTGGACAGCACGGCAGGGGCGGACGACGCCGCCGCCGCGGCCACCGCGCTCGCGGCCCGGACCGGCGGAGTGGTCGCCGTCAGCGGCGAGGTGGACCTGATCACCGACGGCCGGCGCACCGTCCGGGTGGGCGGCGGGTCGCTCCTGCTGACCCGCACCACCGGGGCCGGGTGCGCCCTGGGAGCGCTGGTGGCCGCCTACGTCGCGGCGACCGGCGACGCGCTGACCGGCGCGGTCGCCGCCCACGCGCACGTCGCCGTGGCAGCGGAGCGGGCGGCCCGCACCGCCGCCGGGCCGGGCACCTTCGCCCCCGCCTGGCTCGACGCCCTCGACGCCGTGGGGCCGGACGAGCTCGCCGGCGCGGACCTGCGGAGCGCGTGATGCGCCCGCCGTTCGACCCGACGCTCTACCTGGTCACCGACACGGAGCTGTGCTCCCCGCGCCCGGTGGCCGACGTGGTGCGCGCGGCGGTGGCCGGTGGCGTCACGGCCGTCCAGGTACGCGACAAGCACGCCTCCCGCCGCGACCTCCTGGCGCTCACCCGCGCCGTCCGGGACGCGCTGGCCGACCGCCCCGACGTCCCGGTGGTCGTGAACGACGCGGTCGACGTGGCCCTGCTGGCCGGTGCCGACGGCGTGCACGTCGGCCAGGACGACCTGCCGGCGGTCGAGGTGCGCGCTCTGCTGGGCCCCGACCGGCTGCTCGGACTGTCCGTCGAGAGCGCGGACGACCTCGCCACGGCCCTCCGACTGCCGCCCGGCACCGTCGACGTCGTGGGGCTCAGCCCGGTCTGGGCGACGCCGACCAAGCCGGAGGCCGGCCCCGGCCTGGGGCTCGAGGCGGTGGGCGAGCTCGTCCGGACGGCGCACGCCGGCGGGCTGCTGGCGGTGGCGATCGGTGGCATCGACGCCGGCCGGGCCGCCGCGGCAGCCGCCACCGGGGTCGACGGCGTCTGCGTCGTCTCCGCTGTCTGCGCGGCGGCCGACCCGCACGCCGCGGCGGCCACCCTCCGGGCGGCCATCAGCCCGGCGGCCGCCCGGTGACGCCGACCGCGCTGACCGTGGCGGGCAGCGACCCCAGCGGAGGAGCGGGGATCCAGGCCGACCTGAAGACCTTCAGCGCCCTCGGCGTCTACGGCACCGCCGTCCTCACCGCGCTCACGGCGCAGAACACCCACGGCGTCACCGGGGTGCACCCCGTGCCGGCGGCGTTCGTGGGCCGGCAGCTGACCACCCTGCTGGACGACGTCACGGTCCACGCCACCAAGCTCGGCATGCTGGGCAGCGCGGACGTGGTGCGCGAGGTGGCGGCGGTGCTGGCCGAACGCCGCCCCGGGCCGGTGATCTGCGACCCGGTGATGGTGGCGACCAGCGGCGACCGGCTGATCGACGACGAGGCGATCGCCGCCGTCCGGACCGAGCTGCTGCCGGTCGCCGACCTGATCACGCCGAACGTGCCCGAGGCGGCGGCGCTGCTCGACGTCGCCCCGGCCACCGATGTCGCGGGCCTGCACGAGCACGCGCGGGCCCTGCTCGACCTGGGCCCGGGCGCGGTGCTGCTCAAGGGCGGGCACCTCGGCGGCGAGCAGAGCACCGACGTGCTGGTCACCTCCGCCGGAACCACGGTCAGCCGCCGGCCCCGCCTCGCGACGACGGCCACCCACGGCACGGGCTGCACCCTGTCCTCGGCGATCGCGGCGCTGACGGCCCGCTCGGGCGGGATCCCGGACTGGCCCGTCCTGGTCGAGGGAGCCCGCGACTACCTGCACCGCGCGCTGGCGGAGGGCGCGTCCCTGTCCGTGGGCTCCGGGCACGGGCCGGTGCACCACTTCGCCGGGATCTGGCCGGCCTGAGCCGGCCCGGCCGCCACTGTGCGCACGCGTTGAGGACGTTGCCGACGCGATCCCGTCGGCAACGTCCGGAACCGACCCGCAGAGTGCGGCCGACAGGCCGGATCAGCTGCCGTGCGACCCGTTGCCGCTGCCGTCGCCGTCAGGCGAGATCGGCACGCGCGTGACGGCGTCGGCACCGGTGGCGCCGCCGAGCCGGCGCAGCAGCGCAGCGACGTCGATGCCGGTCAGGTCGCCGGAGAGCTGCAGCCCCTGCGCCACGTTGGAGGCGACCGACCGCCCGAGCGAGCCGGCGCCGTCGGTGGAGATGACGGTCATCTTCTCCACCGCCGACAGCGGGGCGGCGGCCGCGCCCACGACGTCGGGCAGCACCTTGACCAGCATCTCCAGGATCGCCGCCTCGCCGTACTTGGCGAACGCGTCCGAGCGGGCGTCCATCGACTCGGCCTCGGCCTGACCGCGGGCGAGGATCGCGGCCGCCTCGGCCGCGCCCTCGCGCTCGACGGCGTCGGCGATCGCCTCGCGGCGCAGCTTCTCCGCCTCACCGCGCTTGGCACCCTCGATCGCCTCCGCCTCGGCCAGGGCCGAACGGCGGGCCCGCTCACCCTCACCGGAGAGCTCGGCCTGCCGGGCAGCGGCCTCCGCGGCGGCGATCGTCGCCTGGCGCTGTGCCTCGGCGGTCAGGATCGCCGAGTTCTTGCGGCCCTCGGCCTCCTGCTCGACCTTGTAGCGCTGGGCGTCGGCCGGGCGGCGCACCTGGGTGTCCAGCTGCCGCTCGGTGAGGGCCGCGGTCCGCTCGGCGACCTTCTCCTGCTCCATGAGGATCGCCTGGTCCTGCGCCGCCTGCGCCAGCGGCCCGGCCGCGGCGGCGCGCGCCTTGGCGGCGTCGGTCTCGGCCGCGATCTCGGCCTGCTTGAGCGCCAGCTGCCGCTGGGAGATGGCGATCGCCTCGTAGGTGCGCTGGAGGAAGGCCAGCAGCACCGCGTCGGGGTCCGCGGCGGTGCGCACCACCTCGTAGGGCAGCACGAACTCGCCCAACCCGTCGTCCCAGCGCGCCCCCTCGGGCAGGCCGGTGATCTCCCGGAACCCCGCGGGCTCGGGGTAGGCGTAGCTGTAGAAGACGCCCTCCTCACCCGGCGGGCCGGGCCAGTAGCCGCAGCTGCTGACCTCGTGGGAGTAGGCCTCGAGCATCACGTGCGGGCCGCAGTTCGGCGCCCCGCCCGGGTGGTCGGGTGCCGTGCGGCCGGAGAACCGGGTCGTGGCCAGGTCGAGCGCCCCCCAGAACAGGTGCACCGGGCTGGACTTGCCGACGAACCGGTCGCGGAACGTGGTGAGGACGCGCGTCATCTGCACGAGCCCCAGCCAGAACCGGTGCACCGCATCGGGGTCGTAGCTGGCGTGCAGCCGGTCGTCGGGGAACGGGACGGCGCCGGGGATCTCCACCGGCACCGGCCAGATCTCGGTCCCGACGCCCAGCTCGTCGAGCAGTGCCATCACGTCGGCGTGGAAGTCCGCCACGGCCCGCGCCCCGAGCGGCAGCGAGCCGGTCGTGCCGTCCACCGTGGCGACGACCAGGCGGTGGTCGACGAAGTCGAAGTCCACCGAGAACGACGGCCCGGTCGGGTGCGGCATCAGCGAGGTGGTCAGCCCCCTCGCCGTCACGTACAGCGGCACGTTCCACCAGTGGTTGGACAGGCCGGCGTTGGCCATCCGGACCTTGCCCACCACCTGCGTGTACAGCTGCAGCGTGTCGCGGGTGTCGGCCCAGCCGTCCACCGGCAGAGCCGGCCAGGAGCGCGGGGAGGTCTGCTCGGTCACGGCGACAGTCTGTCGTCCCACCGACGGCCGACGGCGACAGGACCTCGTGCCGGCCGGACCGGCCTACTCGCCGACCTCGCCGTCGATCCACTCCCGGATGAGGTCGGCGTGCCCGTTGTGCCGCGCGTACTCCTCGATCAGGTGCACGAGGATCCAGCGCAGGCTGGGCGTGGTGCCGTCCGGCGAACCGACGTCGGCCGGGCGGTCCAGGCCGCCGTCCCTCAGCGCCTCGGCCACGAGCTCCCGGGACCGGTCGACAGCGCCGGACCAGAGCGCGTGCAGCTGCTCGGGGGAGTTCTCGGCGGCCGAGTGCCACTCCCAGTCCGGGTCCTCGTCCCAGTCGACGTCGGCGAAGGTCTCGCTCCACCCACGGCCCAGCAGCCGCCGGGAGCACCACATCTCCTCGACGAAGGCCAGGTGCTTGAGCAGCCCGCCCAGCGTCATCGTCGAGGCGGCCACCGTCACCCGCAGGGCCTCGGCGTCCAGGCCGCGGGTCTTCCACGCCAGCGTCGCGCGCTGGTAGTCGAGGAACCCGGTCAGGACGGCGAGCTCGTCGTCGGCGGGGGGCGGCTCGATCCGGCCTGCCTCGTCGCTGTCGGTCATGGCCTGCACGCTAACGGGGACACTGAGGGGGTGAGGCGGGAGGCGAGCGTGCTGCACCTCGACCTCGACGCCTTCTTCGCCGCCGTCGAGCAGCGCGACAAGCCCTCGCTGCGCGGGCGGCCGGTCGTCGTCGGCGGGGTCGGGGGGCGGGGCGTCGTCGCCACGGCGTCGTACGAGGCGCGCGCCTACGGCGCCCGCTCGGCCATGTCGACGGCCGAGGCCCGGCGGCGCTGCCCGTCCGGGACGGCGTTCCTCGGCGGCCGGTTCGCCGCCTACCGGCGCACCTCCGAGGTCGTCATGGGTCTGCTCCGCGAGCTGTCGCCGCTGGTCGAGCCGGTGTCGATCGACGAGGCCTACGTCGATCTCGCCGCCGGCGGGCACGACCTCTCCGTGGCCGCTGTGACGGAACTGGGCCGGGACCTGAAGGTCCGGATCGCGGCGGCCACCGGAGGAGTGACCGGCTCGGTCGGCATCGGCTCCTCGAAGCTCATGGCGAAGATCGGCTCGGAGCTGCAGAAGCCCGACGGCCTGGTCGTCGTCCCCCCGGGCGGGGAGCTCGAGCTGCTGCACCCGCTGTCGGTGACCACGCTGGGCGGCGTCGGGCCGGCGACGGCGGAGCGGCTGCACCAGGTCGGGGTCAAGACCGTCGGCGACCTGGCCGCCAAGTCCCTGGCCGACCTGGTCGCGCTGGCCGGCCGGGCGCACGGCGCGGGCCTGTACGCCCTGGCCCGCGCCGAGGACGACCGCGCCGTGGTGCCCGACCGCGAGGCCAAGTCGGTGTCGCACGAGGAGACCTTCGAGCGCGACCTCACCGACCTCGCCGTCCTGGGCCGGGAGATCGACTCGATGGCCGGCCGCGTGGGCAAGCGGCTGCGCGACTCGGCGTTCTCCGGCCGCACCGTCACCCTCAAGCTGCGCCGGTACGACTTCACCACCCTCACCCGCTCGCAGACGCTCCCGCAGCCCACCGACGACCCCCGGCAGATCGCCACGATCGCCCGCCGGCTGCTGGCCGACGCCGGCGCGGAGGGCGGCCTGCGGCTGCTCGGGGTGGGGGTCTCCGGGCTCTCGCTCTACGCCCAGGGCGACCTGTTCGCCGAGGACGACGACGACGCCCCGATGACCGCCACCGAGGAGACCGCGCCGGAGGACGCCGTGCCCGAGCCGCCCCTGCCCGCGGACAAGCGCTGGTGGCCCGGGCAGGACGTGCGGCACGAGGAGCAGGGCGCCGGCTGGGTCTGGGGCCGGGGGCTGGGGCGCGTTACGGTCCGCTTCGAGGGGCCGCTGACCACGCCCGGTCCGGTGCGCACGCTGGCCGCAGACGATCCGCTGCTGCAGCCGGCCGACCCTCCCGACTGGAGGCCGACCGCATGAATCCGGACCGTTCGTGGTGGGGGTGGGGCACGACCGACCAGGCCCTGTCCGACGAGGAGTGCGTCGCCCGGGCGGCCGCGCTGCCGGGGCTGCCCGACCGCCCGCGCCCGGTCCCCCGGCTGGCCGACGTCGTGCTGCCGTCGTCCCGGGTGACCGCGCCGGACGGGCTCCCGGTCTCCACCGACCACGACGACCGGGCACGGCACGCCTACGGCAAGGCCTACCGGGACGTCGTCCGGGCGCTGTCCGGCGAGCTGCCCGGAGCACCGGACGCCGTCGCGCACCCCGCGGACGAGGACGACGTCGTGCGGCTGCTCGACTGGGCGTCGTCGGCCGGCGTCGTCGTCGTGCCGTTCGGCGGCGGCAGCTCGGTGGTGGGCGGGGTCGAGTACCGCGGCGACCGGCCCTGGATGTCGATGGACCTCACCGCGCTGGACCGGGTGCTGGAGATCGACCGGACCAGCCGGGCGGCGCGGATCCAGGGCGGCGCGCTCGGGCCGGTGCTCGAGGAGCAGCTCCGCCCGCACGGCCTGACGCTGCGCCACTACCCGCAGAGCTTCGAGTTCTCCACGCTCGGCGGCTGGCTGGCCACCCGCGCCGGCGGGCACTACGCGACGCTGCTCACCCACATCGACGACCTGGTCGAGTCGATGCGCGTGGTCACCCCGGTCGGGACCAGCGAGTCGTGGCGGCTGCCCGGATCGGGCGCCGGCCCCTCGCCGGACCGGATGTTCCTGGGCTCGGAGGGGACGCTCGGCGTCATCACCGAGGCGTGGATGCGGCTGCAGGACCGGCCGCGGTTCAAGGCCTCGGCGTCGGTGACCTTCCCCGACATGACCACCGCGATCGGCGCCGTCCGCACGATCGCGCAGGCCGGCCTCCATCCGGCCAACTGCCGGCTGCTGGACGCCGGCGAGGCGGCCACCTCGGGCGCCTCGACGACGGGGGGCTGCGTGCTCGTGCTGGGCGTCGAGTCCGCGGCGCACCCGGTGGACAGCCGGCTGGAGGAGCTGCTGACGCTGGCCCGCGACTGCGGCGGTGTCGTGGCCCCCCGGCGGGACGGCCCCCGGGACGCCGCCGCCGACGCCTGGCGGTCGTCCTTCCTCCGCGCGCCCTACGGCCGCGACGGGCTGGCCCGGATGAGCGCGCTCGTGGAGACCTTCGAGACGGCGACCACGTGGGACCGCGTCGACGAGCTGTACGCGACGGTGCAGGCCGAGGTCGGTGCCGCGGTGCGGGAGGTCACCGGCGCGCCCGGGCTGGTCAACTGCCGCTTCACCCACGTCTACCCCGACGGACCGGCGCCGTACTTCACCGTCGTGGGCGTCGGGCGGCCCGGCTCCGAGGTGGCCATGTGGGACGACGTCAAGACCGCCGCGATGGAGGTGCTGACCCGCTTGCGCGGCACGGTCACCCACCACCACGCCGTCGGCCGCGACCACCGCCCCGGTTACGACCGGCAGCGCCCCGAGCCGTTCGCCGTCGCCCTGCGTGCCGCGAAGGCGGCGCTGGACCCCGCCGGCGTCCTCAACCCGGGCGTTCTCGTCGACGCCGTGTAGAACGGGCACCGTGACCGAACAGAACGCGTGGCAGCGGATGACCGAGGAGGACCCGGAGCACTCGGCCGCCTACGTGCAGCGGTTCCGCACGCTGGCCGAGCAGGGCATGGACCTCGTGGGCGAGGCCCGGCTGGTCGACGCGATGCTGCCGCGTGGCTCGCGGGTGCTGGATGCCGGCTGCGGCCCGGGCCGGGTGGGCGCGTACCTGCACGAGGTCGGGCACGAGGTGGTCGGGGTGGACGCCGACCCGGTGCTCATCGCCGCGGCCGAGGAGGACCACCCCGGCCCGCGCTGGCTCGTCGGCGACCTGGCCGAGCTGGACCTGCGGGCGCAGGGGATCGACGCCGGCTTCGACGCGATCGTCTGCGCGGGCAACGTCATGACCTTCGTGGCCGAGAGCACGCGGACCGACGTGCTGCGCCACCTGCGCGACGTCGTCGCCGGCGACGGCCGGGCGGTGTTCGGCTTCGGCGCCGGCCGCGGCTACGAGTTCGACGCCTTCCTGGCCGACGCCGGGGCCACCGGCTGGGCTCCCGACCTGCTGCTCTCCACCTGGGACCTGCGGCCGTTCACCCCCGACGCCGACTTCCTCGTCGCGGTGCTGCGCCCGGTCTGATCAGAGCCGGCCGGCGGCGCGCAGGAGCACGACCGCCTGCACGGTGGCGTGCCCGCGCCACTCCAGGGCGGCGGCGGGGGAGTAGCTGTCGAAGTCGACGGTCCAGCCGCCGTCGGGCTGCTGGCCGGCGGCGAGCCGGTCGAGCTCGGCCTCGACCACCGACGGCGCGAACAGCTCGCGGGCGGGGCCGCCGGGGAACGGCGCGAAGTCCAGCGGCCGCATGAACTCGTCCGCAGCACCCCCGGCCACGTGCAGCAGCCCGTCGGCCGGGATCAGCGCGCGCAGCCGGTCCAGCAGGGTCCGCGCCTCGTCGGCGCCGGCACCGGAACGGCCCGCCGCGTCGAGGAACTGCACCGCGAAGGCCAGCTCCATGGCGTTCGTGGACCCGTCGAGCGCTCGCGCGGCCCCCAGGCAGTACGCCGTCGCCCGCGCCAGCCACGGGTGGCCCGCCACCGCCGGGTCGACCGCGGCCACCCGGTAGGCCGTCGCGGCGACGACCCCGGTGATCTGCAGCGACGACGTCGACGGGTCGGCCTGCGCCCAGAACGGCGCGCAGGCGGCCGGATCGGGCACCGGCAGCGCGAACGGCAGCCCGCCGTCGGGGAGCGAGACCGCCGCCAGCCACTCGCAGACCTCCGCGGCGCGCGGCGTCGTCGCCGGTGCCAGGTCCGCGAACGCCTCCAGGGCGTGCAGTGCGCCGCCGGGCTGGCTGCCCGCCGAGCGCAGGTCGGGCTCCAGACCCCAGCCGTAGCCGCCGTCGGGGTTGCGGTAGCCGTCGACGGCGGCGACCACGGCGTCGGCGCCGCCCGAGCCGGTGAGCAGGTCGAAGCGGCGGCGGTCCAGCAACCGCCCGTGCGCGGCGAGGAAGGCGGCGGCCGCGGTCAGGTCGACGGTCATGGCGGTCATCCTGCGCCGGACCGGGACCGCCAGGCCGGATGGGCCGCGGGCGGCAGGACGGCCGCCGCCGTCCAGCGGGGCGAGCCCGGCGGCGCGACGACGGTGACCGGACCGTCGGGGGAGTCCAGCGTCTGCAGATAGGGCCCCGGATCGACCGACGGGCCGGGCACCGAGGCGGTCCGCGGCGCGGCGAGCAGCCAGTGCGCGGTCTGGGCCAGGGACAGCTCGCCGTACCAACCGCCGCCCTCGTCCCGCTGCCTCGCGAGCGCGGCCAGCACGGTCGCGGCGGCCAGGTAGCCGGTCGCGTGGTCCAGCGCCTGGGCCGGCAGCACCCCGGGCTCCTCCGGCGCCCCGGAGACGGTCGCGATGCCGGTCGCCGCCTGCACCAGCGAGTCGAAGCCGCGCCGGCCCGCCCACGGGCCGCGCAGCCCCCATGCCGACAGCCGGACGACGACGAGGTGCGGGTGCCGCGCCGCCAGCGACGCCGGATCCAGGCCGAACGCATCCAGCGCCCCGGGCCGGTAGCCCTGCACCACCACGTCCGCGCTCGCCAGCAGCTCCTCGACGGTGCCGCGGTCGCCGGCGTCGGCCAGGTCCAGCACCACGTGCCGCTTGCCGACACCGGTGTCCAGCAGCCCCTCCCGCAGGTCGGGCTGCCGGGGCCCGTCCACCCGCAGCACGTCGGCCCCGTGCGAGGCGAGCACCCGCGTCGCCACCGGACCGGCGATCACCCGGGTCAGGTCCAGCACCCGCAGCCCGTGCAGCTCCGGCCGACGCGCGGGCCCGTCGACGACCCGGTTCAGCCCCAGCAGCGGGAGGCCGGCCACCGCCCGGCCCTGCGGGGAGCCCGCCCACTCCTCCGGCGTCCGGACGGCGGCCGCAGCACCCCCGGCCGCGACCACCGCGCTCTCCAGCTCCTCGGCCCGCCACCTGGCCGCTGCCGCCGCGACCGCGTCGACCTCCTCGGACCCGAGGACGGAGGCCGCGGCCGCCCGGTGGTGCGGGTAGTTGCCGTGCAGTCGCAGCCAGCCGTCCGCGGTCCGCCAGAACCGGGACAGCGGCGCGAAGCCCATCCCCACCGGCCGCCCGGCGAGGCGGGCGTACCGCTCGCTGCGCACCGCGAGGCCCACATGCGGTCCGTCCAGCCGGAGCCGCCCGTCCGGCCGGACCGGTCCGTCACCCCCGGCGAGCAGCCGGGCGGCGTGCAGCTGCGCGGCGACGGCGCCGGTCACCAGGTCGTCGACGGCCAGCGGCCCACCCAGGCCGGGCGAGCCGGTCGGCTGCACCGCGGCGGCGGGCAGCCCGGTCACGGCGGCCACCTCGGCGAGCAGGGAGCTCACGCGCCCGTCCCCTCCGGCTGCACGCCCAGCGCGAGGACCAGCTCCAGCACCGCGCGCGGATCCTCCAGCCGTGCTCCGTAGAGCTCGCGCAGCTGGCCCATGCGGTACCGCACCGTCTGCGGGTGCACGAACAGCTCGGCGGCGACGGCGTCCCGGCGTCCCTGGTGCAGCAGCCAGGAGCGCAGGGTCTCGATCAGCTTCTCGCGGGCGCTGTCGCCCAACTCGGCCAGCGGCGCCAGCGCCCGCGACCGCAGGTCCGCGAGCGCGGCCTCGTCCCCCCGCAGCACCAGCTCGGTCAGCCGGGTCTCGGTGTCCAGCGGCGCCGAGCCCTCGGGCGCGAGCCCGAGCTGCACCGCGCGGCTCACCCGCGCGTAGGAGCCCTGCGCCTCCGTCCACGGCCGCGCCGGCCCGACGACGGCGCAGCGGCCGTCGAGCGAGCGCAGCAGGGCCGGCCGCGACCGGCCCTCCGCGTCGGGGACCAGCAGGACCATCAGCTCGCCCTCACCGGCCGGATCCTGGACGTCGTCGGTGGTGCGCAGCGTCCGCGGGTCCAGGGAGACCATGGCGCCGCGGACCCGCGCCTCCGGCAGCAGGACGGCGGTGAGCGTGCGCGGCGGCGCCCAGTCCGCCCGCTCGGCGGCGGCGAGGAGCTGCTCCGCGGGCGCGCCGGTCAGGAGCAGGGTGGCCAGCCGCTCCAGGTACCGCTGGCGGACCCGGCCCGTCGTCGCCAGCTCGTCGGCGTGGCCGGCCACGCTGGCGGCCGACAGCTGGTCGATGAAGGCGAACACCAGCTCGGCGAAGCGGGCCAGCTGCTCCGCCGACAGCCCGGCGCGGACGGCGGTCGCGCTCATCTCCCGCCACGAGACGCGTGCCCCGACGCGGTAGGCGGCCTGCAGCGCGTCCATGGAGCGGCCGTCGCGCGCCTCGCCGCGGCCCAGCTCGTAGGCGGCGGCCAGCGCGGGGCGGATCGGGGTGCTGGGGTCGGCGCCGGTGCTCGCGGTGGCCAGCTCGAGGAAGCCGCCGAGCGCCAGCTCCACGGCGCCGCCGATCTTCTGGCCCATCCGGCCCGAGAACGCGTCGGCGTAGCTGGGCACCTCGACGATGATCTCGGCGACGGTGTGCCCGGCGACCGACGGCAGCTCGTCGCGCATCGCCTGGGCGACCGCGGCCGGGATGGTGTTCGGCTCGCTCATCATCCCGCTCCCTTTGTTCGCAGCGAACAGAACGTACCGGTTGATTCACGTCCGGCACACAGGTAACTGACCGCTGGGTCGGACAACCTCAGTACATGACGACGACCGTTCCCCGCCCCGACTCGGTGCGGTCGCCCCTGGCCTCGCTGCGGAAGCGCGCCGTGCGGCTGGCCGAGCTGGTGACCACGCCCCTGCTGCCCGTCGACTACCTGGACCTGTTCGACCCGCTCCGCTCCGGCGCGGCGCTGCGCGGGCGGATCGAGGCCGTGCTGCACGAGACGCGCGACGCGGCCAGCATCGTCATCCGCCCCGGCCGGGACTGGCTGCCGCACCGCCCCGGCCAGTACGTGCGGATCGGCATCGACATCGACGGGGTCCGCCAGTGGCGGGCCTACTCGATCACCTCGGTGCTCGACCGCCCCGACGGTTGCTTCTCCATCACCGTCAAGGCGATCCCCGACGGAAAGGTGAGCAACCACCTCGTGCACCGGGTGACGCCCGGCACGATCGTGCAGCTCGACCAGGCCACCGGTGAGTTCTGCCTGCCCGAGCGGGCGCCGGAGAAGGCGCTGTTCGTCACCGCCGGCTCCGGCATCACGCCGGTCATGGGCATCCTGCGCAACCACGCCGCCCAGCTCACCGACACGGTGCTCGTGCACTCGGCCCCCACCGCCGACGACGTCGTCTTCGGCGAGGAGCTGCGGCAGATGGCCGCCGAGGGGCGGATCCGGCTGATCGAGCAGCACACCGACAGCGCCGGCATGCTCGACGCCCGCTCCATCGCCGAGCTCGTTCCGGACCTGCACGAGCGCGCCACCTGGGCCTGCGGCCCGCTCGGCATGCTCGAGGCCCTCGAGGAGCACTGGGCGTCGGCCGGCATCGCCGACCGGCTCTACACCGAGCGATTCCGGCCCCGGATCCTCGTCACAGGCGAGGGCGGCACCGTCTCGTTCACGAAGAACGGCACCACCGTCGAGGCCGACGGCGCGACGCCGATCCTCGACGCCGCCGAGGAGGCCGGCGTCCTCATGCCCAGCGGGTGCCGCATGGGCATCTGCTTCGGCTGCGTCCTCCCCCTGCGCGAGGGCGCCGTGCGCGATCTGCGCAACGGCGAGATCACCACCGCCGCCCCCGGGGACGGCGTCCTCATCCAGACCTGCGTCAGCGCCGCCGCCGGCGCCTGCACCGTGGACCACTGAGCCGAGTCCAGCTCGCCGACCACTGACCGACCCACGAACCGAGGAGCCGGACATGACCGTCATCCAGAAGAAGATCGACGACAACCCGATCGCCCACCTCTCCGCCGAGGACATCGAGCTCATCGGCAAGGAGCTCGACACCATCCGCCAGGAGATCCGGGACAGCCTCGGCGAGGACGACGCCGCCTACATCCGCACCGTCATCGACGTGCAGCGCAAGCTCGAGCTGGGCAGCCGCGCCGTCCTGCTGGCCTCGATGTTTCCGCCGGCCTGGTTCGTCGGCACCGTCGGGCTCTCCCTGGCCAAGATCCTCGAGAACATGGAGATCGGGCACAACATCCTGCACGGCCAGTGGGACTGGATGCGCGACCCGAAGATCCACTCCACGACGTGGGAGTGGGACATGGCCAGCCCCGCCGCGCAGTGGAAGCACTCGCACAACGAGCTGCACCACACGTACACGAACGTGATCGGCAAGGACAACGACCTCGGCTACGGGATCATGCGGGTGGACGAGGACCAGAAGTGGCACCCGCTCTACCTGGCCCAGCCGCTGTGGAACTTCGTCAACGCCTGCTTCTTCGAGTACGGCATCGCCGCCTACGACCTGGAGCTGGGCAAGAACCTGGCCACGAAGAAGCGCCGGCAGAACCCGGAGTTCCGGGCCGCCACCAAGCAGGTGCTCAAGAAGATCCGCAACCAGGCGACCAAGGACTACGTCCTGCACCCGGCGCTGTCGGGTCCCTCGTTCGTGCCCACCCTGGCCGCGAACTTCACCGCCAACGTGGTCCGCAACCTGTGGTCGCACTCGGTGATCATGTGCGGCCACTTCCCCGAGGGCGTGCAGACCTTCGAGAAGGCCTCGATCGAGGGCGAGACCCGTGGCGAGTGGTACCTCCGCCAGATGCTCGGCTCGGCCAACATCTCCGGCAGCAAGGCCATGCACATCCTGACCGGCAACCTGAGCCACCAGGTCGAGCACCACCTGTTCCCCGACCTGCCCAGCAACCGGTACGCCGAGATCGCACCGCGGGTGCAGGACATCTTCGACCGCTACGGCCTGACCTATCACTCGGCGCCGCTCTACAAGCAGGTCGCCAGCGCCTGGCACAAGGTCATCCGGCTCTCGCTGCCGAACGACTGGATGGCCGAGACGAAGCCCTCCAACCTGCCCTCCCAGCTGGGCAAGCTCTGGAAGATGACGACCGGTGGGCCGAAGGTCCGCCGCGCGATGCAGGCGCGCCCCGCCGCCGCCTGACGCACATCCGCTGAACGCCAGAGGCCCAGAACCGCACCGGTTCTGGGCCTCTGGCGTTCACTGCTTCGGCCTCACCAGAGCTGGCGGGCCTCCTCGGCCCACCCCACGAGGCCGTCGACGCCCACCCGCTCGCCGTCCTCGGTCGTCGCCCAGCCGGTGAACTCCCCGAAGCACTGGTGGGTCTCCGAGGCGATGATCTTCATGTCGGTGGCCGCCGACCGCTCGTGGAACGGGTGCAGCGTGACGTCGACCGTCGCGCCGTGGATCCGCCAGGGGCGCATCCAGTCGGTGCGGTCGTAGTCCCAGCGGAGCTCCTCGCCGATCTTGTGCAGCCGGCCGTCGACCAGCACGCCGTTCTCGGTCGAGCCCGTGCCGTCGGTCCACGTCCCGCCGACGGTGAGCCCCCGCCCGCCGGGCGCGCTGCCGGCCGCCCAGTTCCACGTGATCGAGCGGGGCCACTTGCCGCGGCCGGAGTCCAGGACGGCGAACGACCCCTCGCCGACCGGCACCTCGACGCCGGCGATCAGCAGCTGCCCGATCACGGGGAGGGCGACGTCCTTGACGGTGTACTGGAACCGCTTGGGGCTCCACGGCACGACGACGGCCAGCGCCTCGTGGCCCGGGTCGCGCTGCACGGTGAGGTCGAAATCGATGTCGGGCGCCCGGCCCTTGAGCGTCGTGGCCGCCGGCGTGCCGCCGAACTCGAAGGCGAGCGTCCTGCCGCGGCCGCTCGCTGTCCCGGTGCGCTCGGGCAGCACGACGCCCGTGGCCAGCGGCACGGTGTCGGCCCGCTCGATCTCCCGCCCGGTCGCGCGGTCGAGCACGTAGAGGCTGTACAGAGCGGCGTAGTCCAGCGAGGAGACGGTCACCCCGAGGACGTGCGTGGGGGTGACGATGCCCCAGTACTCCCACCGCTTGGCCCGCCCCCAGCCGCGCAGGTTGGCGCGGTGCAGCGGGGTGCGGCTCCAGCCCACCGCTGCCGGGTTCAACCGCCCGTCGGCCCCGCACAGGTCCACGGGGGCGGTGAGCTCGCGTTCGGTGGTGGGCACCGCGGCAGGCTAGCGGGCCGCCCGAGCGGCGATGTTTCCCGTGGAACCGACGTCAGCGGACCGCCGGCGCACGGAGGTGCACGGAGTCCAGCCGGCGCCCGACGACGGCGCCCGGCTGCCACACCTCCGCGTACCGGATCGTCTGCTCGACCTCCTGGTCCAGCAGGTCGTCGAACTCCAGGGCGCCGATCACGTCGGGCCCCATGCCCGTGGTCACGAAGTGGTCGGTGAGGGCCAGACGGACGTCGTCGTAGGACAGGTCCAGGTCGCGCACCAGCGCCGTGGTGGTGGCCTTCCGGGAGCTCAGCCCGGAGAACGCCCGGCCGCAGCCGCAGCCGCCCGCGGGATCGCGCCGGTCGGTCGCGCAGACGAACCCCGCGAACACCAGCTCGCCCTCGACGGCGAAGCAGAAGTCCCCGCCCCGGTCGCCCTGACCCTCGCGGGTCGCAGTCAGCAGCTTCATGGCCGCCACTGTGGCGAGTGAGTACGACAGTTCCCGCTGGTCCGGCTGCTAGTTGGCCATGTCCACGAAGCGGCTGTAGTGGCCCTGGAAGGCGTCTTGCGTCAGTGCGACGACCAGTCAATGCCGATCACTCGAACCACCGCATGCTTGTCCCCCTGCCCGCCCCCCTGATATGCAGGATGAAACTCGTAGTCGACCCGCCCGGCCCCAGTGATCTCATAGTGGTACCGGCGTGACCAACCCCCACTTCCAGCATTGTGCTTGCCCTTGAGTGGCGTACACGTGCCGAGGAGAGGTGGCTGATCAGCGCGATTGGAAACATGATCCCAGAACTGCTGGGCGTTTTGCGTTCCCACACGCCGCACCAATTCCTGCCATTTAGCCAGGTGGCGCTTATGGATGAGCACCCGGAAGCGCGGCTGGGCATCCGGTCGCCCACCTGGCCGCTCGGTCGTCAGGTAGGGGTCGTACGCGCCGGCCTCCCTGACGCGAGGGGTCACTCTTCAGACGCTGGACGATGGACCTCTATAAAGTCATCGTCTCCAGCTCGTCCCTCAAGAATTTCGCGACTTACGGGATCCGAGAGTGTCGCCGCGGTCATCTGCCAAGCGTGCAAACACCCATCCAACTTTTCGGTGTTGCGGGCGGATGCTGCGCGGGCCAATTCCTGACCGTACTCCCGCCGCAGTTCATGGAGATCATCATCATCTAGGAATTCAGCCCACGCCAATCCACCGAAGTCCGTGGGCGCACGGTCCTCACGGGGACGACCCAAAGCAGTCTCAAGTGCCAAGTAATCAGTTATGAATCGTCGCATACTACTCAGAAAGGACAATTCTCCCTCGGGGAGCATCACCAAACTTGTGCCGTCGGTATCCCGCAGTCGAGCGGTCCCCGCCTTGGCCTCGTCCAGAAACTCACGCCGACCTGTTCCAGCTAGGTCGCTCGCTTGATACGTACGCTCTAGCAGCGCCACGTGCCACCTCCTGTCGTCCAGGATCATACCCACGATCCTGGCATGCGCACTATCGGCAGGCCTGGCGTCACTCTTGAGCGCTACCTGGGTGGCGCCTGCTCCAGCGTCATCCAGGCTCTGTTCACCTGGGCTTCGACCGAGCAGCCCTCCTGATGCGCCAGGCCGCTCATGATCTCCTCGGCTCGTTCGAGCAGCAGCCCGATGACCTGCTCGGGCTGCACGTGGTCCTCGACCACCTGTATGGCCGCCATGACCAGGTCAAGCATGGCGGAGATGAGGAGGTGGGCCCCGGAGGTGCAGCGGGCGATGCAGGCGCGAAAGACAACCTCGCTCACCCGCAGGTCCTTGATCGCCAGGGCTCCGAGCAGAGCCTGAGCAGCCTGATGAATGGGATCGTCCGCTTCAGACGGCATTGTCAGCACGACCCCGAGAAGCTCCGAGACAACCGGCTCACCCGGGGCATCAAGACTCTCGGCCGCGCAGGCACCCAGACCTTCGATGACCGCGTGCGCGCTGCGCCCGACATAGTTGATCATCTCGTCGGGCTCCCCCACGTCCTCTGAGACAGCCGTGTGCGCGTGGATGAACGCGATCAAGCAGGCGATCATGTCGGTCGGCATCTCCCGCGCAGCCTCCGCAACCAACGGGTCCAGGACCGCACTGCGGTTCACCTTGGCCGTTATGAGTGCCTGAGCGCTGCGGCGAACGTCCAAAGCGCTCGTCAAGAGCGGCCCCCTTGCAACGGCTCAGCCCACTGGTCGTCGCGGCGGGAAGGGCTCAGACCGCCGAACGCTGCATGTCGGTCGGCGAACGTGCCCTCCGTCCCATCCGCCAAACGCAACATCTGTCAGTTGGCCATGTCCACGAAGCGGCTGTAGTGGCCCTGGAAGGCGACGGTGACGTTCGCGGTCGGGCCGTTGCGGTGCTTGACCAGCATGATGTCGGCCTCGCCGGCCCGCGGGGACTCCTTCTCGTACATGTCCTCGCGGTGGATCATCATCACCATGTCGGCGTCCTGCTCGATCGAGCCGGACTCGCGGAGGTCGGACAGCATCGGCTTCTTGTCCTGACGCTGCTCCGACCCACGGTTGAGCTGCGACATCGCGATGACCGGGAGCTCGAGCTCCTTGGCCAGCAGCTTCAGCGCGCGGGAGAACTCCGAGACCTCCTGCTGGCGGCTCTCCACCTTCTTGCCCGAGGTCATCAGCTGCAGGTAGTCGATCACGATGAGCTTGAGGTCGTTGCGCTGCTTGAGCCGCCGGGCCTTGGCCCGGATCTCCATCATCGTCATGTTCGGTGAGTCGTCGATGTAGAGCGGCGCGTCGGCGATCTCGCCCATCCGCCGGGCCAGCTTCGACCAGTCCTCGTCGCTCAGCGTGCCGGCGCGCATGTGGTGCAGCGGCACCTTCGCCTCGGCCGACAGCAGACGCATGGTGATCTCGTGCTTGCTCATCTCGAGCGAGAAGATGGCGGCGGGCATGTGGTGCTTCACCGACGCCGAGCGCGCGATGTCCAGGCCCAGGGTGCTCTTGCCGACACCGGGACGGGCCGCGATGACGATCATCTGGCCGGACTGCAGGCCGTTGGTCAGTTCGTCGAGGTCGCGGATGCCGGTCGGGACGCCGCGGCTCACACCGCCGCGGGACGCGATCGCGTCCAGCTCGTCCATCGTGGGCTGCAGGACGTCGGCGAGGCGCGAGTAGTCCTCGCTCATCCGCTTCTCGGTGACGTCGTAGATCTCCTGCTGGGCGCGGTCGACGATGTCGTCGACGTCGCCCCGGCCGCCGGCGGCGCCGTAGCCCAGCTGGACGACGCGCGTGCCGGCCTCGACCAGCCGGCGCAGCACTGCCTGCTCGGCCACGATCGCGGCGTAGTAGCCGGCGTTGGCCGCCGTCGGCGTCGAGGCGATGAGCGTGTGCAGGTAGACCGCGCCACCCATCTTGGACAGCTGGTCGGTGCGGTTCAGCTCGGCGGCGACGGTGATCGCGTCGGCGGGCTCACCGCGGCCGTACAGGTCAAGGACGACGTCGAAGATGATCTGGTGCGCCGGGCGGTAGAAGTCGGCGCCGTGCAGGACCTCGACGACGTCGGCGATGGCGTCCTTGCTGAGCAGCATGCCGCCGAGCACCGACTGCTCGGCCTGGACGTCCTGCGGGGGCTGCCGGTCGTACTCCGGCGCCGCCGCCATCGGCCGGCTGTACTCGTCGGCCACCGCCACGGGGCATACCTCCATCTCCTGCAGGCGCGCCCGCAAGCCGCTCACCGAGGGGAAGCCGGGAGGTCGGCGGGCGCCGCCAGTGCCGAACGCGTGTTCGGTCCTTGCTACCGCCGGGCACTGACATTTCGCGTCCCGCAGCAGCTGGGGAGGACGTTAGGAACCTGGAGCGGCGCCGTCCAACACCTCGATCTGCACAACATGTGGACAAGTCGGTGGACGGAGGCGTGTCGACATGTGGAGACGGACGGGGACACCCTGGGGTCGGCTCCCCGTCGCGAGCCGGTCACCTGCGCGGACGCCGTCCCCGGGCTGTGGACAGAAAGTTCTCCGAAACTTTTTTCCCGGTTGGCACGCGTGGTGTCGGCGTGACGAACGGGACCGTCCCATCCACCGCCGCGGGGCACCCGCGGGCGGGCGCGCGCCGCCGCCGCGGAGCACGGGACCGCCCGCGTGCGCAGCCGAGCGCGGGGGCACGGGCGACGACCGGCCGGGCGACCGCTGAGCACCCCCAGGACGCCACGAGGGGCGCCGGACCGGAGTCCGGCGCCCCTCGGGACGGTGCACGCGCTCAGGGCGCGCTCAGGCCGTTCAGCCGGCGACGACGTCGATCGCCAGCGTGGTGCTGACCTCGGGGTGCACCCGCACGGTGACGGTGTGCTGGCCCGTGGTCTTGATGCTGCTGGGCAGCTCGATCCGGCGACGGTCGAGCTCCGGGCCACCGGCCGCGGTGACCGCGGCGGCGACGTCGGCGGTGGTGACGCGACCGAAGAGGCGGCCACCGTCGCCGGCGCGAGCCGGCACGCGGACCTTCAGGCCGGCCAGCTGGCCGGCCACGGCCTGTGCCTCCTCGAGCGAGCGCACCTCACGGGAGGCACGTGCCCGGCGGAGCGACTCGATCTGCTTCTCGGCACCCCGGGTGGCCTTGATGGCCAGCCCGCGGGGCAGGAGGTAGTTGCGGCCGTAGCCGCCCTTGACCTCGACGGTGTCGCCGGAGGAACCGAGACCGGTGACCTCCTGCGTGAGGATCAGCTTCAGAGTGCTCATGATCAGCGCGCCGTGGAGGTGTAGGGCAGCAGGGCCATCTCGCGGCTGTTCTTCACAGCGATCGCGACATCACGCTGGTGCTGGCTGCAGTTGCCGCTGACGCGGCGGGCACGGATCTTGCCGCGGTCGGAGATGAACTTCCGCAGCAGCGTCGTGTCCTTGTAGTCGACGCCGGTCGCCTTGTCCTTGCAGAACTGGCAGACCTTCTTCTTGACCTTGCGAATGGGTGGCTTGGGCACCGGAGTACTCCAGAGATCTCAGAGAGAAAGAGGGATCGAGGGATCAGAAGGGCGGCTCGTCGGAGGGGCCGGCCGGCGTCGACCAGGGGTCGCTCGCACCGCCGCCACCGCCGCCGCTGGGGCCGCCGAAGCCGCCTCCACCGCCACCGCCGCTGCCGCCACCGAAGCCGCCGCCGCCACCCTCACCGCGGGAGGCCTTGGTGACCTTCGCGGTGGCGTAGCGCAGCGAGGGGCCGATCTCGTCGACCTCCAGCTCGATGACGGTGCGCTTCTCGCCTTCCTTCGTGTCGAACGAGCGCTGCTTGAGCCGCCCGCTGACGATGACCCGCGAACCGCGGGTGAGGGACTCGGCGACGTTCTCGGCCACCTGGCGCCACACGTTGCACCGGAGGAACAGCGCTTCGCCGTCCTTCCACTCCTGCGACTGGCGGTCGAAGGTGCGCGGCGTCGAGGCCACGGTGAAGTTGGCGACGGCGGCACCCGACGGCGTGAACCGCAGCTCGGGGTCCGACGTCAGGTTGCCGATGACGGTGATGACGGTTTCGCCGGCCATGCTCAGTGAGCCTCGGGGCGCATCAGCTTCGTACGGAGCACCGACTCGTTGAGGTTCAGCTGCCGGTCCAGCTCCTGGACGGCGGCCGGCTCGGCCTGGATGTCGATGATCGCGTAGATGCCCTCGGGCTTCTTGTTGATCTCGTAGGCCATCCGGCGACGACCCCAGATCTCGGTCTTGACGGTGCCACCGGAGTTGGTGACGACGGTCAGGAACCGGTCGAGCGAGGGCGCGATGGTGCGCTCCTCGAGATCGGGGTCGAGGATGATCATCAGTTCGTAATTGCGCACGGAGAACCCCACCTCCTCTGGTCTCGGCGGCTGCAGGGGATCTGCAGCAGGAGGGTTGTGCATGCGTTGCGCGTCCCGACGAGCTCGTGGAGTGCCGGAACGCGCGGGCCCAGGCTACCAGTGACCCAGGGTGCGCCCGGCGTCGTCCACAGGGAGCCCGGGAACGGCAGCGGCCGCCGGCCCCTGAGGGGGACGGCGGCCGCGGGCCCGGCGGAGCGTCAGCTGGAGGCGCGCGAGGCCTGGTGGGTGCGGACCAGGGCGGCGCCGGCGGCAGCCAGGGCGACCACCGCGGCCAGGGCCGCCGCCGGCAGCGGCGTCGCGGTGGACGCGGTGTCGGCCGTGGTGTCCAGGGCCTCGCCCTCGGCGTCCAGGCCCGACCCGTTCAGGCCGGCGAGCTGGCCGAAGACGGGGACGGTCGCGCCGTCGTAGCTGCCGGCCAGGCCGCCGGAACCCGAACCGGTGCCGGCCGAGCCGGTCGCGTTGCGGGAGGCGAGGAAGCGGGCCGGGTCGAAGGCGGCCGCGGCCGAGCCGGTGCCGGGGCTCAGCTGAGCGGCGCCCGCACCGGTCGAGTAGGTGTACTGGCTGCCCGGGACGCCCTCGACGGCCGGCTGCTCGGGAGCCGCCGCCGGGGGAGCGACGGCCCCGGGAACGGTGGGGGTGTTCGGCTGGGCGCTGGGCGGCGTCGGCAGCAGGCCACCGGCAGCCGGCGCCGGGAGGGTCAGCGGCGGGAGCTGCGGCAGGTTCACACCCGGCAGGTTCGGCAGCGGGATCAGCGTGTTCACCACGAACGGCGTCGGGGCCGGCAGCGGCGGCAGCAGCTTGGTGGCGGCGTCGGTGAGGACCGAGGTCAGCGAGGCGTTGCTTTGCAGCCGGTAGGTGTAGGTGATCGAGCAGGTCAGGCAGGTGCTGGCGAACGTCTCGGCGACCGAGGCGCCCGGTGCGAGCACCCGCTGACCCGAGGGCAGGCCGAGCGTCACCTCCGTCTTCGCGGTGACGCTCACCAGCGTGGGGAGCAGCCCGCCGCCACCGACCTGGACGGTCTTGTCCTGGATCTCGTTGACGAAGGTGACCGTGCCGCCGCCGTCGACGGAGACCACGGGCGGGGTCAGGTCACGGATCGGCACGGTGACGGCGGGGGCGGCGCCGGCGGGCGGGGCCAGGACGACCGCGGCGGCTGCGACGGAGAGCCAGCCGAGGATCGCGACGGCGATGCCACGCCGCGCGTTCCGGTGGATGCGATCCGTTGCCATCTGCGAAGAACCTCCGACTCGACCTACTGCTGGGTAACCCCCGTCACGCTGCTTGAACGATGATGTGTGATCCGGGTTACGGCTAAACCTGGATCGGGTCGCGAACTAGTGTCCGGAGGCGTGGCCAACCACCCGATCGGCGTACACGTGGGCGCAGCGAGCGAGGGGCCGCTGGCAGCGGCCGCCGAGCTGGACGCCGACGCCGTCCAGCTGTTCCTGACCGACCCGCAGAGCTACAAGGCGCCGAAGCCGCGTCCCGACGAGGCCGAACTCCGGGCCGCCGACGTCACCGTCGTCGTGCACGCGCCGTACATGCTCAACGTGGCGTCGACGAACAACCGGATCCGCGTTCCCGGCCGCAAGCTGCTGGCCCAGCACGCCTCGGCGGCCGCGGCGATCGGCGCCCTCGGGCTGGTCGTGCACGGCGGGCACGTGCTGGCCACGGACGATCCGGCCGCCGGCGTCGACAACTGGCGCAAGACCTTCGCCTACCAGGCGAAGGACGGCGGCTTCGCGCTCCCGCTGCTCATCGAGAACACCGCCGGCGGCGGCAACGCCATGGCCCGTGACCTGGACGCGCTCGCCCGGCTCTGGGAGGCGGTGGGGGAGTTCGGCGCCGGGTTCGTGCTGGACACCTGCCACGCCTGGGCCGCCGGCTGGGACCTGGGCAGCGTCGTCGACGACGTCCGCGCGATCACCGGCCGGATCGACCTCGTGCACCTGAACAACAGCCGCGACCCGGCCGGCTCCAGCCGCGACCGGCACGCACCGCTGGCCGACGGCGAGATCCCGACCGAACTGCTCCTCGAGGTGGCCCGCGCCGCGGACTGCCCGGTGATTCTCGAGACCCCCGGGGACGCCGCGGGCCACGCCGGGGAGATCGCGCTGGTCAGGAACGCGCTCACCTAGCCGTCCTCCCTCACCGCAGCGCTTCCTCCCTCACCGTGTGCCGTGAGGGAGGAAGCTCGATGATCAGGTGACCTGATCCCGGCGGCGGCCCAGGACCACGATGTCCTCGGCGCGCTCCAGCGGACCGCCGGCCGGGTCGTCGACGCCGGGCCAGCTCGTGCGGACGACGTCGCGGTCGGGCCGCAGCACGTCCCGGACCACCAGCCCCATGAGGACGACGACGGCGACGTCGCGGAGGCCCACGGCGAGGAAGAACCAGCCGACCTCGATGCCGTTGTCGTCGGTGCCGAGGTAGTGCAGCATCGTCGCCACCCAGACCAGCACCTCGGTGGCCTGCCACAGCAGCAGCGACCGCCACCGCGGGCGGGCCAGCACGGCGAGCGGCAGCAGCCAGAGCGAGTACTGCGGGCTCCACACCTTGTTGAGCAGCAGGAACGCCGCGACCAGCAGGAACGCGATCTGCGGCAGCCGCGGGCGCAGGGGTGCGGCGAACGTCAGCCACGCGACCCCGAGTCCGACGAGCAGCAGCGCGACGGTCACCACGGCGTTGAGCACGGTGGGCGCCTGCCCCTCGGCGAGCGGCCCGTCGAACAGCTCCCCACCGGCCAGCCGGCTGAGCATGTTCCAGATCGACTCCGGGTTCGCCCCGCGCTCGCGGCTGAACGCGAAGAACCACGACCAGTTCTCCTGCGCGGCCAGCGCGACGGGCAGGTTGACGGCGGTCCAGGCGAGGATCGCCGCCCCGGCGGTCCTCGCCCACTCGGTCAGCCGGCCCGCCCGGAGGCACAGCAGGAAGAGCGCGCCCAGGATCAGCACCGGGTAGAGCTTGGCGGCGACGCCCAGCCCGAGGAGGACGCCGGCCAGCACCGGCCGGGAGCGGGCCCAGGCGAGCATCGCGGCGGTCGACAGCGCGACCGCCAGCACGTCCCAGTTGGTGAAGGCGTGCACCACCAGCAGCGGCGACAGCCCGATCATGGCCGCGTCCCACGGCCGCCGGCCCGCCAGGCGCAGGACGGCGCCCACCAGCGCCAGCCCGAACAGGGCGAGCAGCAGGCAGGTGACGACGTAGTAGCTCTCGACCGGCGGCGCGTCGGGCAGGAACCCGAGGGAGCCGGCCAGGGCGTCGTAGCCGCGCGCCACCTGCGCGGACAGCGCCATGAACCCGCCGGTGAGCACGGGGTACTCGACCGCTGAGTCCAGGTAGGGCTGCGCGCCGTCGCCCAGGCCGTAGGAGCCGAAGAGCGGGACGGCGTCGGAGTAGCAGAGGTGGGTGTACTGGCGGGAGCCGCTCCAGTCGCCGTCGGCACACGGCGCCTGCTTCGCCCAGGCCAGGCTCAGCGCCAGGACGACGAACAGCAGGCAGACCCGCAGCGGCGTCCAGAACAGCGCCCGGCCGGTCACCGCGTGCCGGCCCCACGGGCCGCCGACCGCCTCGCTGGCCTGGGCGGCGACCGGATCGGTCCAGGTCGGCACGACCCGGTCCGGGAACGCGGCGGGCCCGTCCGCGGTGGCGGACGGGCCCGACGGCGTGCTGCTCACCCGGTCAGTGTGCGGGACCGGGTCAGCCGTTCCCGGGAGCGACCGGGGCTACCGGTTCAGCGGGGGCGGGGAGTCCACCCTGCCTCCCCGGGATCGAGGGATCGTTCGGCGCCGGGTCCCGGTCGTCAGGCGTCCCGTCCCCGTCCGTGTCGACAGGGGCGACCGGGGTCGGCCGCGCTGTCACCGAGGGATCCCGCGGGGCGAAGTCCTGGTCGTCGGGCGTCCCGTCCCCGTCGGTGTCCACCGGGGTCCTCGGCGCGGGCGGCGTCGTCGTCGTGACCGTCGGGGTGGGCGTCGCCGTCGCGGTCGGCGTCGGCTCCGCGGTCTGCTCCGGCGTCGGCTCGGGGACGCCCTCGCCGGTGTCGCCCTTGATGGAGGGCGCCGTCGGGAGCTTCTCCTTCGCCGCCCCCTCGAGGACGCCGTCCATGAACGTCTTCCAGATCGCGCCGGGCAGCCCCGACCCGTAGATGATCCGGCCCTGGGCGTTGCGGATGGGCTCGTAGCGGTCGGTGCCCATCCAGACCGCCGCGGAGAGCGACGGGGTGTAGCCGACCATCCAGGCATCGGCGTTCTCCTCGTCCGAGGAGCCGACGGTGCCGGTCTTGCTGGCCACCTCGCGGCCGCCGTCCAGCGCGCGCTTCGAGTACGTGGCGACGTCGCGCAGCGCGTAGGTGACGTCGTTGGCCACGCGGGCGTCCATCACCTGCTCGCCGGCCTGGCCGGTGTTCTCCAGCAGGACGGTGCCCTCGCTGTCGGTCACCTTGGCCACGAAGTAGGCGTCGCGGCGGATGCCCCCGCTGGCGAAGGTGGCGAAGCCGACGGCCTGGTCGATGGGGCGCATGTCGTACTGGCCGATGCCCAGACCGGAGTCGACGCCCGCGCTCTGCGGATCGGCGAGCGTCCGGTTGCCGATGAACTGGTCGTTGCCGCTCTCCCACGTCTCCGGCATGCCGGTGGCGGCCAGGATCGTCTCGCGCACCTTCTCCGGGCCGAGCTCGTAGGTGAGCCCGTAGTAGGTGGTGTTGAGCGAGCGCTTCATCGCCTCCTCGAGCGTGCAGGAGGGGCAGGACGCGCCACCGGAGTTGCGCACCGGCTTGTCCGGCCGGTCGGGGAAGGTCTTCGACGCGCTGCCGTCCCGGCGGGCCGTGACGCTGATGCCCTGCTCGAGCGCGGTGGCCAGCACGTAGGGCTTCACCGAGGAGCCCGGCTGGCGCTGGTTCACGCCGTAGTCGGTGCCGGTGCCGTTCGGGCCGCCGTAGTAGGCCTGCACCGCACCGGTGCGCGGGTCGACGGCGACCAGCGCCTCGCGCAGCACCGCGCGGTCCTCGCCCTCCATCACGGTGTTCACCGCGTTGACGGCGATGTCCTGCGAGCGCTTGTCGACGGTGGTGACGATCTTCAGGCCGCCGCCGTAGAGCTGGTCGTCGGTGTAGCCCTTCGCGCGCAGCTCGGTGAGCGCCCGGCCGACGATCAGGCCCTCCGGGCCGGCGGGGATGCCCATGGACGGCGCCACCTTCGGCAGCACGACCGGGTACTGCGACAGCGCCCGCTCCTCGGCCGACAGCCAGCCCTCGCCGACCATCGCGTCGAGCACCAGGCCCCAGCGGTCCTGCGCACCCTCGGGGTTGGTCTCCGGGTCGTAGGCGCCGGGGCTGCGGATCAGCACGGCGAGCACGGCCGCCTGCTGGGCGGTCAGCTCGGCCGCCGGCACGTCGAAGTAGGTGGTCGCCGCGGACTCGATGCCGTAGGCACCCCGGCCGAAGTAGATCGTGTTGAGGTAGTTCTCGAGGATCTGCTCCTTCGAGTAGTTGTTGTCCAGCTTGATGGCCAGGAAGAGCTCCTGGAACTTGCGGCTGAACGTCTGCTCGGAGTTCTGCAGGATCGCGTTCTTCACGTACTGCTGGGTGATCGTCGAGCCACCCTGGGTGGAGCCACCGGTCAGGTTGTTCCAGGCGGCGCGGACGATGCCCGTCGCCGAGATGCCCGGGTCGGTGTAGAAATCGCGGTTCTCCGCGGCCAGGATCGCGTTCTGCGCGGCTTCGCTCACCTGGTCCAGCGGCACGTTGGTGCGGTTCTCGTCGCCGAGGCGCGCGATCTCGGTGGTGCCGTCGGCGTAGTAGACGACCGTGGTCTGGGCGTTGGTGATCGAGTCCGGGCTGGGCACCTCGGTGCTGGCGTAGACGACGCCGATGAAGACGCAGAACAGCACGAACAGCCCGCCGAGGACGCCGGCGCCGATCTTCAGCCGGCGACGACGGCGCTGCTTCTTCGTGCGGGCCGGACGGCCCTTGCCACCCGAGGGCTTGCCGCCCGACGGGGGGCGGCCACCGGAACCCGGCGGACGGCCGGACCCGGGCGGGCCACCGGAACCGGGGGGACGACCACCGGAGCCCGGCGGACGGCCGCCGCCCGCGCCGCCGCTGCGGGCGGCCGTGGTGCGCGCGCCCCGGCTCGGCGGGACCGCCGGGCGACGAGCGCCCGAGCCGGCGCCGGAGCCGCGTGCGGCGCCACCACCGCCACCCGTGCTCCGGGTGCGGGCGGGGGCCGGACGGTGCACCGAGCCGGCGCGCGGTCCGACGGTCGAGGTCTCGTCGTGGATCGGCACGCGATGAACCCCTTTCTGACTGGTGGTGGGCGACGGGCACGGCCCTGGTCGCAGCCTGGCGTCTTCAGCTGTGGGTACGGGGGAGGTCCTCGTCCGTCGGAGCCCTGGCGGGGCTGCAGTGACGGAGGGGTCCGCCGGGGCGGGCCGACGATCGGTCGTCGGCACTAATCCGTGGCGGTCCGGCGCCGCCCCCGCTGGGGCCGGCGTCCCGGGACCGGCTCGGCTCCGAGCACGTACGAGCACTCGAGATGGTTCCAGCCGCACCCCCGGCACACCTCGACGGCGTACACGGTGAACTCCTCCTGGGCGGCGTCCATGCGGGCCAGCTCGACCGGGCTCTTCGCCTGGCCGGCGACCGGGCCGAGGCGGTCGCCGTACACGTAGTTCACGCGGGTGAGGCGCTCCCGGCGGCACACCGGGCAGGGCGCGTCGGTCGCCTCGCCGTGGTACTTCGCCGCCCGGGACAGGTAGGGACTGGCGTCGCAGACCTCGAACAACCCGGTGCGCCCGGCGTACACGTCGGCCAGGACGGCTCGCCTCTGCAGCGAGTAGTCCACGACGGATCGACGTCCGGGCACCGCGCCAATGTACGTGGCGGGCGCCCTCGGCCGGAGGTCAGCGAGCTGTGTCACCTGCGTCGACGCCCATGGCCACTTGCCACGCCGGGGCTCCCCCGATGTATCGTGCCGATACATCGACCGCAGGGTCCGAGGAGGCGTGGTGCTCGAGTTCGCCATCCTCGGTCTGCTGCACCAGGCGCCGATGCACGGGTACGAGCTGCGCAAGCAGCTCGCGCACGTGCTCGGCGGGCTGCGCAGCATCTCCTACGGCTCGCTGTATCCCGCGCTCAAGCGGATGCGGGCGGCCGGACTCATCAGCACCGATGAGCCCGACCCGCACGCGCTGCTGCCGGCGGACGCTCCGCCGCTCACCGGCCGGCGCGGGAAGGTGGTCTACACGATCACCGCGGAGGGCAAGGAGCGCTTCCACGACCTGGTCAGCCAGACCGGGCCGGAGGCGTACGACGACGGTGGGCTCTTCGGGGTCCGCCTCGCCTTCTTCGGGCACACGGCCTCCGACGTACGACTGCGGATCCTCGAGGGCCGCCGTCGCACCGTCGAGCGGCAGCGCGAAGGGTTGCGGTCCTCACTGTCGCGGACCCGCGAGCGGTTCGACCGCTACACCCTCGAGCTGCAGCGCCACGGCCTGGAATCGGTGGACCGCGAGGTCCGCTGGCTCTCGGAGCTGATCGATTCCGAACGCCGCGAGGCGTCGGGCAGCACGGCAGGACGCGAGGAGCCGGGCGCTGCGCCGGCACCGGCGGCCCCTGCACCGTCATCCGCGGACCGCACCCGGTCCGCGTCCGTCGGACCCGCTGAGGGTCCAGGGGAAGGAGAGCCATGGGCTCCGTGAAGGTCGCCATCGTCGGCGTCGGCAACTGCGCCGCATCGCTCGTGCAGGGCGTGCACTACTACCGCGACGCGGACGAGTCCGCGTCGGTTCCCGGCCTGATGCACGTCCGTTTCGGCGAGTACCACGTCTCGGACATCGAGTTCGTCGCCGCGTTCGACGTGGACGCCAAGAAGGTCGGCCGTGACCTCTCCGAGGCCATCGTCGCCAGCGAGAACAACACGATCAAGATCTGCGACGTCCCGCCGCTCGGCATCGCCGTCCAGCGCGGCACCACCCTCGACGGCCTCGGCAAGTACTACCGGGAGACCATCGAGGAGTCCGACGACACCCCGGTCGACATGGTCGCCGCCCTGCGGGAGTCCGGCGCCGACGTCCTCGTCTGCTACCTCCCCGTGGGCTCGCAGGCCGCCGCCGAGTTCTACGCCCAGGCCGCGATCGACGCCGGCGTCGCGTTCGTCAACGCGCTCCCGGTCTTCATCGCCGGAACCAAGGAGTGGGCGGACAAGTTCACCGCCGCGGGCGTGCCGATCGTCGGTGACGACATCAAGAGCCAGGTCGGCGCCACGATCACCCACCGCGTGCTCGCCAAGCTCTTCGAGGACCGCGGCGTGCAGCTCGACCGCACGATGCAGCTGAACGTCGGCGGCAACATGGACTTCAAGAACATGCTCGAGCGCGAGCGCCTGGAGTCCAAGAAGATCTCCAAGACCCAGGCCGTCACCAGCCAGGTCGACCGGGACATGGGCAAGGACAACGTGCACATCGGCCCGTCGGACCACGTGCCGTGGCTCTCGGACCGCAAGTGGGCCTACGTCCGCCTCGAGGGCCGCGCGTTCGGCGACGTCCCCCTGAGCCTGGAGTACAAGCTCGAGGTCTGGGACTCCCCGAACTCGGCCGGCATCATCATCGACGCCGTCCGCGCCGCGAAGATCGCCAAGGACCGCGGCATCGGCGGCCCGATCCTGTCGGCGTCCTCGTACTTCATGAAGTCGCCGCCGGTCCAGTACGACGACAGCCAGGCGCGGGACGCCGTCGAGGCGTTCATCCGCGGCGACATCGAGCGCTGACGACCGCTTCCCCGCACGCCGACGAGGCCCGCGTCCCCATCCGGGGGCGCGGGCCTCGTCGCGTCGTCCCGTGGCCGGGGACCTGGCCTCCTACGCTGACGGCCATGCGGCTCCCGACCCACGCGCTGCCGGCAGTCGCCCTGGTGCTGGCGCTGGCGACCGGCTGCGCCGGGGACGACGGCCGGCGGACCGCCGGGGACGACGTGACCGCGCAGGAGGCGGCCCTCCTCGCCGGGCTGCTGCACCGCAACCACACCGAGGGCGGCGCCGACTTCGTGGTCACCGCCCCCTTCGGCCCGGGCGCGGTGCTCACCCTCGTCGGGGAGGTCGACTTCCGTGCCGGGACCGGCCGCGCGCAGGCCGTGACCAGCACCGACGGTGACGACGTGGTCCGCACCGTGTTCTTCACCCGCGAGCAGCTCTGGTTCGGGGACGTGCCGGGGGTGACCGAGGCGCTGGCCGACTCGGGTGCGACCTTCCTCAGCCGCCCGATGGCCACCGGCGACGGCGAGACCCCGCTGGTCGACGTCCTGGTGACCGTGCTGCTCGGCCTGTCCGCCGACGGTGACGACGCCCCGGCCGGCTTCCTCGACGGCGACTACAGCTGGCAGGGGCGGCGGTCGATCGACGGCCGGCCCACGGACCTCTTCGGCCTGCCGGGGGACCGCACGGTCGCGGTCTCCTCCACCGAGGACGTGCTCGTGCAGTTCGCCACGCCGCTGCCGGCCGCCGACGGCGAGCTGGAGGCGACGACGACGCTGGCCGAGCACGGCCGCCGCTCGCTGGACCTGCCGGACGAGGCGCAGACCGCGCCGGTGGCCGACCATCCCGAGCTCGCCGCGGCGCTGGGGCTCTAGGGCTCGTCCGCAGCGGAGGCGGACGGAGAAGTGGGAAGGGGCGGCCTCTTCCCCAGACCGCCCCTTCCCGGGTACTTCCTACCAGATGCGCGGCGTTCCGGCAGCCATCCTCAGTTGATCGTCGGGTCGACCGGCGCGGTCCGGAGGACGGCGAGCCGGCCCGTCTGGCGGCCCACGACCGCGCGCCACAGCTGCGACCCGGAGACCTCGGTGAAGACGTCGTCCGGCGAGCCCGGCAGGCAGGCCCAGGCGCCCTCGGCCAGCTCACCGGCCAGCTGCCCGGGCGACCAGCCGGCGTAGCCGGCGAAGACGCGCAGGTCCTGCACCGATCCGGCCAGCGGTTCCGGGTCGACGTCGAGGTCGAGGAGGTGGACCCCGTCGGCGACGGGGCGCAGCCCGCTGTCCGGCGGCGGGCCGCTGCCGGCGCAGCGGGCCAGGCACAGCGCGGTGTCGGTCTCGCACGGCCCGCCGACGTGGAACACGCCGGGCTCGACGGCGAGGTCGCACCAGCCGGGCAGCACGTCGCGGATCTGCACCTGGCTGGGGCTGCCGAGAACCACGCCGAGCGTGCCGGTCTCGGAGTGGTCGAGCACGTAGATCACCGATCCCGCGAAGGTGGGGTCGGTGAGGCCGGGCATGGCCACGAGCAGCGAGCCGGGGCGCACGTCCGCGAGCTCGCCGATGGAGAGCGCGGGCATCGGCGCACGTCGGCGACCGGTCACGGGCCGCGCGGGCGGTCCGGACTCGGGATCGGGCGAGGCGGGCACCGGGGTCATCACCTCCAGTGTGCCCCACCTCGCGGCTGCCGGCGCCGTGCCGATCGCCACTCCTCCTAGGGTGGGCCGGTGCGGGAGGACGGGGCGACGGTGCGGTCGCTCCTGGCCCGCGGCGACTTCCGGCGGCTGTTCGGGACCCGGCTGCTCTCCCAGTTCGGCGACGGCGTCTTCCAGGCCGCGCTGGCCGGCACGGTGCTGTTCAACCCGCAGCGCGCCACCGACCCGCTCGACGTCGCCGCCGCCTTCGCGGTCCTGCTGCTGCCCTGGTCGGTGCTGGGTCCCTTCGCCGGCGTCCTGCTGGACCGCTGGAGCCGGCGCACGGTGCTGCTGCGCGCCAACGTGGTGCGGGCGCTGCTGGTCGCGGTCGCCGCCGCGGTGATCTCCGGCGGCGTCGACGGCGTCCCCTTCTACCTCGCCGGCCTCGCGGTCTTCTCGGTCAACCGGTTCGTCCTGGCGGCGCTGTCGGCGGGGCTGCCGCACACGACGGACGCGCTCGTGCCGGCGAACGCGCTGTCCACGACGTCGGGCTCGGTCGCCACCGTCGCCGGCGGCGGTGCCGCGCTCCTGCTGCTGCCGCTCGTCGGGTCCGGGGACGCCGGGTACGCCGCGATCGCGCTCGCCTCGGCGCTGCCCTACCTGGCCGCCTCCGCCGTCGTCTCCGGGTTCGACCGCGGCTACCTCGGTCCGGACGGGGTGGTCGGGGCCGATGCGGTCGGGGTCGGGGTGGCCGGGGTCGGGGCCCGGGGCGTCGTCGCCGGCCTGGTGGACGGCGCCCGGCACGCCTGGGCGCGACCGCCGGCCGCCGCCGCGCTGGCCGCCATCGGCCTGCACCGCGTCTGCTTCGGCCTGCTGACCCTGATGACGCTGCTGCTCCACCGCGGCCCGTTCGAGGACGCGGCCGGCCTGCTCCGGGGCGGCCTGGCCGGTCTCGGCCAGCTGGTGGCGGCGATCGCGGCGGGTTCGCTGCTCGCGGCGGCGCTCACCCCGCCGGCGGTGCGCCGCGCGGGCCGCGTCCGCTGGACGGTGGGGCTGCTGCTGTCCGGCGCCGTCGCCCAGGTGCTGCTCGGGCTGCCCTTCACGCCGGCCGGCGTGGTGGCCGGCGGTTTCGTGCTGGGTCTGGTCGGCCAGGGCGTGAAGATCTGCGTCGACGCGACCCTGCAGGAGACGGTCGACGACGACTTCCGCGGCCGGGTCTTCTCCGTCTACGACACCCTGTTCAACGTCGCGTTCGTCGGCGCCGTCGTGGTCGCCGCCCTCGTGCTCCCGGAGTCGGGCCGGTCGGTGCCGGTGCTCCTGGCCGTCGGCGCCGGCTACCTGCTCGCCGTCGTCGCCTACCTGGGCATCCGCCGCCGGGCTCCGCTGGCGTCCCCGGCCTGACGGTGCCGGTCCGCCGGCTCACAGCTCCGGCACGCACCGCCCCGCACCGAGGCGGGCCAGCCCGGTGAGGTCTCCGGTGGCCAGCTCGGTGAGCTCGGACTGCACCTCCGGGTACATCAGCTGGGTGGCGTCGTCGACGTGCGCGAGCCCCACCAGGTGGCCCAGTTCGTGCAGCACGATCGCCTCGACGACCGCCCGGCCGCTGCGGCGCTCCAGCACCGGTGTGATCTGCGGGGCGTCGAGCGCCACGGTGCCGGTGACGTAGACGGTCGGCCCGCCCCCCAGGGACACCCCGGCACTGCCGGCCTGACCGACGACGTCGCCGGCCAGGGCGGGCTCCTCCTGCTCGGTCTGCCAGGCGATGAGCACCGGCGCCCAGCGGTCGCCGTAGCGCTCGGGCTGGTAGACGGGGCGGTCCGGCAGCAGGAGCTCGTCGCTGGCGCCGTCGTGCACGAAGCGCAACCCGGTCACCTCCGCGATCCGCGCGACGGCGGCGTGCACGAGCGGCTCGCCGCCGGGCGGGGCGCCGAGGCCGTTGACCACGTAGTGGATCGGCCGGCAGGGGTCGTAGGCCACCGGGGTGACCCCGTCGGCCTGCAGGGCCGTGAAGGCGTGCGTCCCGCCCTGCGGGGGCGGGGGTTGCGGCACGCCCAGCGGCACGTCGGCGGCCTCGCGGCCCGGCGTCGGCCGGTCCCGGGGCTTCTCCGGGACCGGGGGCGGCGGGGGTGGCTCCGGGAGCACGTCGGGCTGCGCGGTGACCTGCACCGCCCAGGGCAGCCCACCGGGCCCGCCGAGCACCCCCGCGCCGAGGACGGCGAGCAGCAGCACCAGCACGACGCCGGCTCCGCGCAGCAGCCGCCGCAGTGCTCTCACAGGAGCACTCTCGGCCGTGGAGGCCCCGACCGGCACCCGGCGCGCCGGGACTCAGGCCTGCCGGGCCGCCCACCACTCGCGCAGCGCCGTCTCCGCGTCGTCCGGATCCAGCGGGCCGCGCTCGAGCCGCAGCTCCTTGAGGAAGCGCCAGGCCTGCCCGACCTCCGGGCCGGGGGGGAGCCCCAGGAGCTCCATGATCGCGTTGCCGTCCAGATCGGGCCGCACCCGCGCGAGGTCCTCGGCCGCCGACAGCTCGACGATCCTCGCCTCGAGCGAGTCGTAGGTCTCGGCCAGCGCGGCCGCCCGGCGCCGGTTGCGGGTCGTGCAGTCCGAGCGGACCAGCTTGTGCAGCCGCGGCAGCAGGCTGCCGGCGTCGGTGACGTAGCGCCGCACCGCCGAGTCGGTCCACTCGCCGCGCCCGTACCCGTGGAAGCGCAGGTGCAGGAAGGTCAGCCGGGAGACCGCCTCGACGACGTCCTTCGGGTACTTCAGCGCCATCAGCCGCTTGCGCACCAGCTTGGCGCCCACGACCTCGTGGTGGTGGAAGGAGACCCGGCCCTTCTCCTCGTGCCGCCGGGTCGCCGGCTTGCCGATGTCGTGCAGCAGCGCGGCCAGCCGGAGCACCAGGTCGGGGGAGTCCGCGTCCGGGTCGGCCTCCTCGAGCGCGATCGCCTGGTCCAGCACGGTCAGCGAGTGGCTGTAGACGTCCTTGTGCTGGTGATGCTCGTCGATCTCCATCCGCAGCGCGGAGAGCTCCGGGAGGACGACGTCGGCCAGCCCGGTCGCCACGAAGAGCTCCAGCGCGGCCCGCGGCGATGCCTGCAGCAGCGTCTTCGACAGCTCCGCCTGCACCCGCTCGGCGGTGATCCGGCCCAGCTGCGCCGACATCGCGGTCATCGCGCGCACGACGTCGTCGTCGGGCTCGAGGCCGAGCTGCGCCACGAAGCGGACGGCGCGCAGCATGCGCAGCGGGTCGTCGGCGAACGACTCCTCGGCCGCCCCGGGGGTGCGCAGGCGACGGCGGATCAGGTCGCCCAGACCGCCGAAGGGGTCGGTGACGGTGCGGTCCGGGCCGAGCGAGACCGCCATCGCGTTGACCGTGAAGTCGCGGCGGGCCAGGTCGTCCTCGAGCGAGTCGCCCCAGGCCACCTCCGGGTTGCGGGACTCCCGGTCGTAGCGGTCCGCGCGGAAGGTCGTGATCTCCAGCCGCGATCCCCGGACGTCCGCCCCGACCGTCCCGAAGGCGATGCCGGTGTTCCACGTGGAACCGGCCCAGCCCCGCAGCAGCTCGAGCGTCTGCTCCGGACGGGCGTCGGTGGTCAGGTCGAGGTCGCCCGGGACGCCCGGGGCCCCCGACTCGGCGGCCAGCAGCGCGTCGCGGACGGATCCGCCCACCAGGTGCACCTGGAAACCGGCCGCGGTGAAGCGCTGACCGACCTCGGCGAGCACGGGGGAGAGGTCCACCAGGTCCCGCACGGTCTGCTGCACGGCGGGCGGCACGGGCTCCGGGACGGGGCGGGGCCCACTGGTCCCGCTCGCACGACTCGGAGGTGGGACGGACACGACCGACCAGAGTAGTGCGCGCACTCGCGCTACCCTCCTGGCATGGCTGGGACGGGCGGACGCGGGCGCCCCGGCCGCCGGCTGCGTCGGGTCGACGAGACGTCCGCCGGGGGCCTGGTGGTCGCCGACGACGGCGTGCACGGGCCCCGTGCCGCGCTCATCGGCCGCACCGATCGGCGCGGCCGGTTGCTGTGGTCGCTGCCCAAGGGCCACATCGAGGCCGGTGAGACACCCGAGGACACCGCCGTCCGCGAGGTCGCGGAGGAGACCGGGATCATCGGCGAGGTGGTCGCGCCGCTCGGCATCATCGACTTCTGGTTCGTGGCCGACGGCCGACGCGTGCACAAGACGGTGCACCACTTCCTCCTCCGGGCGGTCGGGGGCGCGCTCTCCGACGCCGACGTCGAGGTGACCGAGGTGGCCTGGGTGCCGCTGGACGAGCTCAGCGGCCGGCTCGCCTACGCCGACGAACGCGCCCTCGTCGAGCGTGCGCCCGGACTGCTGGCCGACACCGCGTGACCCGGCCGGCCGCCGGTGGCGCCGGTGGCCGCCGTGCCGCCGCCCCCGACTCCGACCGCACCCGCTCCCGGCCCCGGGCGCTGCTGCCCGTCGTCCTCCTCCCCGTGCTGCTGACCACCGTCGGCGTCGTCGCCCCCGCCGCCGCGGCCGCTCCGCACGCCGCCGTCCCGGTCCTCGCCGCAGCACCGGCCGACGAGACCGTCGACCCCGACCGCCCGGTGCGCCTCGAGGTCAACCTGTTCGAGCCGCGCACGGTGACGCCCGGCTCGCTGATCCGGGTCAAGGGCACGGTCGTCAACACCGGCAGCGCGGTGATCGAGGACCTCGACCTCCGGCTCCAGCGCGGGGACGTGCTGCTCAGCCGGGCGGAGCTCGCCGCGGAGGACGCCGACCCCGATCCCTCGACCAGCGTCGTGCTGCCCTTCCAGCGGCTCGCCGAGCGGCTCGAGGCCGGCGAGAGCAGCACCTTCGACTACACCGTCGACTCCACGGAGCTGCGGCTGGAGCGGGACGGCGTCTACCCGGTGCTGCTCAACGTCAACGGCAGCATCGACGGCGACACCAGGCGCGTCGGCGAGCTCTCCACCTTCGTCGTCCAGCAGCCCCTGCAGCCCACGGCACGGACCGCCGTGGCCTGGCTGTGGCCACTCACCGAGAAGACCCACCGCACCGCCTCCGGCCGGTTCGCCGACGACGAGCTCGCGGAGTCCATCGCCGACGAGGGCCGGCTGGACCGGGCGCTCGGCGTCGTCGAGCGGCTGCCGGGCTCCTCGGACACACCGACCCTGCCGATCACCCTGGCGATCGACCCGGCCCTGGTCGAGGAGCTGCAGATCATGGCGGCCGGCGAGTACGAGGTGCCCGGCGGACGCGGGTCGGGGACCGAGGAGGCGCGCGACTACCTCCGGCGGCTGCGCGACATGGCCGCCGCGCACCCGGTCGTCGCGCTCCCCTACGGCGACGTGGACATCGATTCGCTGGAGACCGCCGGTCTCGGCGACGTCGTCACCCGCAGCCTGCCGGGCACACCCGCAGGGACGGCCCAGGACCCGCCCGGCACCCCGGCGGGCGCCACCACCGACGCACCGCTGCCGCCTGCCGGGGAGTCCGGTGCGCCCGCCGACGTCCCCGTCCCGGAGGAGGGGGCCGGTGCCCGCATCCTCGCCGAGGCGCTCGACGTCGAGCCGCGCACGGACCTGGCCTGGGCCCCGGGCGGGTCGCTGCTGCCGGGCGCCCTGGAGCGGCTCCGCGGAGGCGGCATCGACCAGGTGGTCCTCGGCCCCGACGCGGTGACCACCGGGGACTCGGCGGTCGGGCTCACCGACGCCACCGCCGCGGCCGCCGTCACCGTCGGCACGGCGGGGGGCCCGATGCCCGGTCTGGTCGCCGACTCCCGGCTGACCGCGGTGGTCGGCGGCAGCCAGCTCGCTGCCGGCGGCCCCCGGCTCGCCGAGCAGCGCTACCTCGCCGAGCTCGCCGTCCTCACCAGCCAGGCGGCGCCGGACACCGAGCAGACCGTCCTGGTCACCGCGCCGCGCGACGTCGACGCCGGGCCCGAGGGCGCCGGGGCGATGATGGCCGACACCACCTCGCAGCCCTGGCTGCGGCCCATCCCGCTCGAGTCGCTCAGCACCGGCCCGTTCACCGAGGACGGCGACCTCCTCGCGCCGGCCGACCCGCTCCGGCTGGACACCGCCGGTCTCCTCGGCGTCACGGCGGCGAACGACGCACGGAACGATCTCGCCGGCGCCGTCGAGGGCGACGCCGCCACGGCGCTGCAGGCCTTCGACGCCGCCACCGCCCGCGCCACCTCGGTGGCCTGGTGGGACGACCCGACCGGGTTCCGCGACGCCGCCGCGGACCTGACCGCCACGATGCAGCGGATGCGCGGGCAGGTGACGCTGCTGGCGCCCGCCGACGGCACCTACACGCTGGCCTCCAGCGACGCCCCGCTCGTGCTCACCGTCCGCAACGACCTCCCCTTCGCGGTGCGGGTGCTCCCCGAGGTCCGGGCGCGGGGCAACCGGGCGCTGTCGATCGGCGACATCGGCGTCCGGGTGCTCGCACCGGGCGAGCGGGCGGTGCTCCAGGTGCCCACCTCGCTGGGGCAGTCCGGCGGGTTCGCCGTCACCGCCACCCTCACCACCCCCGGCGGCAGCCCGCTGGGCGAGCGCGTCCAGTTGCAGGTGCGCAGCACCGCCTACGGACCGATCTCGCTGATCATCACCTTCGGGGCGGCGTCCCTGCTGGGGCTGCTGTTCCTCCGCCGCCTGGTGCGCTTCGTGCTGCGCCGCCGCGCCCGCACCGGCGGTGCCGACGACGCAGGCGTGTCGCTGGGCCCCGACGGCACGCCGACGCGGAGCCCGGTGTGAGCACGCCGCCCGACGACGAGCAGGCGGCCCTCGAGCGACCCCGGCCGCCGGCCGGCCGGCCGCTGCCGCCCGCGCCGTACCGGGCCACCCCGCCGGAGGGTGCCCCCTTCGCCGCGCCCGACGACGGCCGCCTCCCGCTGCCTCCGGTGCCCCCGCCGGTGCGGCGCGGCTCGCCCCCGGCACAGCAGGGCCGGCTCCGGACCGACCGGGCGGCCGGACCCGTGCCGCCGCTGCCGCCGCTGCGGCACCGCTGGGTGCCTGCCGCGGACGAGACCCAGGTCTTCCCGATGCCGGTGCTGCCGCCGGTGCCGCGCACCGCGCACGACACCGACGACGACGTCGAGCAGCGCGAGGGCGCTCCCGGCGCCAGCCGGGGCATCCTGCGCGCGGCGGGCACCATGGCCGTGGCGACGCTCGTCTCCCGTGTCACCGGCCTGGCCCGCACGATGGTGCTCACCGCCGCGCTGGGCATCGGCCTCGTGGGCGACGCCTACAACACCGCCAACACCCTGCCCAACATCGTCTACGAGCTGCTGCTCGGCGGGGTGCTGACCTCGGTCGTCGTCCCGCTGCTGGTGCACGCCCAGGAGCGCGACCGGGACGGCGGCGCCGCCTACGCCCAGCGGCTGGCCACCATCGCCACGGTCGGGCTGGTGTTCGTCACCGCGCTCGCGGTGCTGGCCGCACCCCTGCTCACCGCGCTGTACGGCATCAGCGACGACCCCGGGCAGGTCCGGCTGGCCAACTGGCTGGCCCGCATCCTGTTGCTGGAGATCGTCTTCTACGGCCTGGGCGCCCTGGCCCAGGCGATCCTCAACTCGCGGGGGGTCTTCGGGCCGCCCGCGTGGGCGCCCGTGCTCAACAACCTCGTGGTCATCGCCACCGGTGGGCTGCTCATCGCCGCGACCGGGCCCGGCGCGCTGACGCCGGTGACCATCACCACCGGGCAGGTGTGGCTGCTGGGCATCGGCACGACGCTCGGCATCGCCGTCCAGGCGCTGGTGCTGCTGCCGCTGCTCTCCCGGGCCGGCGTGCCGCTGCGTCCGCGCTGGGGGCTGCGCAACACCGGGCTCAAGGAGGCCGGCACGCTCGGCCTGTGGGTCATCGCCTACGTGGCGATCAGCCAGATCGGCGTCGTCGTCGCCATGCGGGTGGCCAACGCCGCCGGGCGCGAGGACGGCCTGGGGTCCTACGGCTTCGCCAACGCCAGCCTGCTGTTCCAGATGCCCTACGGGATCATCGGCGTCGCGCTGCTGACCGCCCTCGTGCCGCGGATGAGCCGGGCGGCGTCGCGGCACGACGTCCCGGGCGTGGTCTCCGACCTCTCCCTCGGCACCCGCCTCTCCGCGCTGGGCCTGCTGCCGGTGACGGCGCTGCTGACCGTGCTCGGCCCGGCCCTGGGCGTCGTCGCCTTCGCCCGCGGCAACACCTCCGTCGACGACGCCGCCGCGATCGGGACCGCCCTGGCGATCGGCGCCTTCGGGCTGCTGCCGATGGCGGTCACCCTGCTCCAGCTCCGGGTGTTCTACGCGATGAAGGACGCCCGCACGCCGACGCTGATCCAGCTCGGCATGGTCGCCGTCCGGGTGCCCCTGCTGCTGCTGGTCCCCGCGGTCGTGGGCCCCGAGCACGTGGTCGCCGGGCTCATGCTGGCCACGAGCATCACGTACCTGGCCGGCTGGGTCCTCGGCGACCTCGCGCTGCGCCGGCGGCTCGGTGCGCTGCGCACCCGGGAGACCCTCGTCCAGGTCGCCCGGGTGGCCGCGGCGTCGCTGGCCGCGGGCCTCCTCGGGCAGCTTGTCCTGATCGTGACCGATGACCTGCTCGGATCGTCGACCGCAGGGTCGCTCGGCCGCGTGCTGGTCGGTACCGTGGTCATCGGCGCCGCAGCTCTCGCAGGTCTCGTGGTCGCCCGCGTACCGGAGATCCGCGAACCCCTGGCAGCCGTCAGGGCGCGCGTCCGGCGCGGATGACCGCCTCTCCTCGCAGGAAGCGGCGCCGATGCCGGTGCAGTCGCACCGTCCGCCGGAGCAAGGCAGGAGGTCGACAGTGTCGATGACGTCCACGGTCACCGGCCTCCCGGAGCGCTACCGGCCACTGGATCAGGTCGGGCCCGACGAGCAGACCGAGACCGGCGTCATCCAGACCTGGCGGGCCAAGGACCGGATCCTCAACCGCGACGTCGCCGTCCGCGTGCACACCCCCGCCGGCCCGGCCGCGCACGCGTGGATCACCCGTGCCCTCACCGCCGGCGGGCTGGCCACCCCCGCCCTCGCGATGGTCTACGACGCCTCCGAGGGCAGCGGCGATCCGCAGTCCCCCGGCGGGGCCGCCTACGTCGTCAACGAGTGGATCGACGGCGTCCCGCTGTCCGAGCGGCTGGCCGAGGGGCCGCTCCCGGAGCGGGAGGTGCGCACCGTGCTGCGCCGCCTCGCCGACGGCGTCGCCGAGGCGCACCGCGTCGGCCTGGCCGTCGGGGGGCTCACCCCCGAGAACGTGGTGCTGCGGCCCAACGGCCTGGTGGGTCTGCGCGGCGTGCCGGCCGCCAGCGGCACGATCGACGGCGACGTCGCGGCCCTGGGCGCACTGCTCGAGGTCTGCCTGACCGGCCTGCGCCCCGGCGAGGCCGAGCCCCGCCCGCTGCACGGCCCCTCCGACCTGGTGGCGCTGGCGCGACGGGCCCGGTCCACCGATCCCGGCCACGCGCTGTCCAGCGTCGCGGCCATGGCGGCGATCCTCGCCGAGCGGCCGCGCAGCCGGCCCGCCACCAGCGGCACCCGCGGGGACCGGTCCGAGCACCCGCGCGCCGAGCCGCCCGTCCGCCAGGACCCGGGCACCCTCCCGCCGGTCCCGTCCCTGCGCCCGGCCGGCTCCGGCGACACCGTCGTGGCACCGGTCGCGTTCGGCGGCGACACCGTCGACGCCCGCTCGGTCGCCCCCGCCGGGGGGCCCTACGCCGCCGGCCGACGGCCCGAGCAGGCCGACGACTTCGCGTTCGCGTCGCTGCCCGGTGACCTCTACACCGGCCCACCCACCGGCTCCACCGGTCCGGACGACGAGGAGGACGGCGCGCGCCGGCACCGGCTGCTCGTCGTCGGCCTGCCCCTGCTGGCGCTGCTCGTGGTGATCGGGCTGGCCTGGTGGGTCGGTACGAGCGTGCTGTCGGTCGCCGGCTCCGTCGACGAGGGCTCCACGCCGTCGATCAGCGTGCCCACCGCCGGCGCCTCCGGTGAGGACGACGCCCCGGCCGGGCCCTCGACGACGATCCAGGGCGCCGAGGTCTTCGACCCCGAGGGCGACGGCCAGCCCGAGAACGACGGCGACGTCCCGCTGACCTTCGACGGCGACCCGACCACGACCTGGTCCACCGTCACCTACCGGGGTTCGGCCACGTTCGGCAACCTCAAGTCCGGCCTGGGCATCGTCTACGACCTCGGCGACTCGCAGTCCCTCGCCGGCGTGACGGTCAGCACGCCCCGGCCCGGCGCGACCGTCGAGATCCGCACGGCCGACTCCCCGGCCGGCGACCTGGGCGGCTTCGACCCCGCGGCCTCCGGCACCCTCGAGGAGACCACCGACCTGCGCTTCGACGAGCCGGTCGAGGCCCGCTACGTCCTGCTCTGGATCACCGAACTGGTCGAGGACGGCGACGGCTTCGTCGGGGAGATCGGCGAGGTCACCGTCCAGGCCGCGGGCTGACCCGTCGGGGGCAGGCCCGGAATGCCGGACCTACGATTCCGGTTGTGCCGCCTGTGAGTGACTCCCCGACCCCCGGTCCCGCCGTGACGACGGAGGAGATCGTGAACCCCGTGATCCCCCCGGCCGAGCACGACGGCATCCGCGACCTGATCATCATCGGCTCCGGCCCCGCGGGCTACACCGCGGCCACCTACGCCGCGCGCGCGAACCTGCACCCGCTGGTCTTCGAGGGCTCCCAGTTCGGTGGCGCGTTGATGACGACCACCGAGGTGGAGAACTTCCCCGGCTTCCCGGCCGGCATCCAGGGCCCCCAGCTCATGGACGACATGCGCACGCAGGCCGAGAAGTTCGGCGCCGAGCTGGTGCCGCGCGACGTGACCGAGGTCGACCTGACCGCGGAGCCGAAGATCGTGAAGGTCGGCGACGAGGTGCACCGCGCGCACGCGGTCATCGTCGCCACCGGCTCCAAGTACCGGTACCTGGGTCTGGAGAACGAGGAGCGCCTGCTCGGCCGCGGCGTCTCCGCCTGCGCCACCTGCGACGGCTTCTTCTTCCGCGACCAGGACATCGCCGTCGTCGGCGGCGGTGACTCGGCGATGGAGGAGGCCACCTTCCTCACCCGCTTCGCCAAGAGCGTCACCGTCGTCCACCGGCGGGAGGAGCTGCGCGCCTCCAAGATCATGCAGAAGCGCGCCCAGGACAACGAGAAGATCCGCTGGGCGCTCGGCAAGCAGGTCACCGAGGTGCACGGCGACAGCACCGTCTCCGGCGTGGAGCTGACCGACGCCACCACCGGCGCCACCGAGACGCTCCCGGTGAGCGGGCTGTTCGTGGCCATCGGCCACGACCCCCGCACCGAGCTGTTCGTCGGCCAGCTCAAGCTGGACGACGAGGGCTACGTGCAGGTCGAGCACCCGACCACCCGCACGAACATCGACGGCGTCTTCGCGTGCGGCGACGTCGTGGACCACATCTACCGGCAGGCCATCACCTCGGCCGGCACCGGTGCCGCCGCCGCGATCGACGCCGAGCGCTGGCTCGCCGACACCTTCGACGAGCGCTGACCGCCCGCCACCCGGGCATAGAACGACCGTCCCGCGGGTTCTCCCCGCAGGACTTCGAGCAAGTGGACGAGAGGGAGAACGACCGATGGCAGGCAACACCGTGACGGTCACCGACACCAGCTTCGCCACCGACGTGCTGGGCAGCGACAAGCCCGTGCTCGTGGACTTCTGGGCGGAGTGGTGCGGCCCCTGCAAGATGGTCGCCCCCGTGCTGGAGGAGATCGCCGCCGAGCACGGCGACAAGCTGACGATCGCCAAGCTGAACATCGACGAGAACCCGCAGATCGCCCGCGACTACCAGGTCATGTCGATCCCGACGATGACGGTGTTCCAGGGTGGCAAGCCGGTGAAGAGCATCATCGGTGCCAAGCCCAAGGGCGCGATCCTGAACGACCTCGCCGACTACATCTGAGCAGCACCCCCTGCCGCGCAGGGGCGCCACACAGCGTGATCACGGGTCCACCTGTCCACCCGGACAGGTGGACCCGTCGTCGTTCCGGGTACCCCGTGAGGCCGGGACGGGGGTCGGGGACGACAATCAGGACACGATGGGAGCCAACACCGGTATGCAGATCCTGAGGCTCGGCGATCGCGGGCCCGCGGTCGCGGACGTGCAGACCGCCCTCCGCAGTCTGGGGCTGCTCCCCGACGTCGACGGCAGCGCCGCGCCCCGCCCACTGCAGGCGATGGCCACGCTCCCCGACATCGCGCTGGACGCCGCGGTCTTCGACGACGCCACCGAGCTGGCGGTGCGGCACTTCCAGCAGAACCGCGGGCTGTCCGTCGACGGGCGGGTCGGCGAGGAGACCTACCGGGCGCTGAACGAGGCCCGCTGGTCGCTGGGGGACAGGCTGCTGCGCTACGACCCCGAGCGTGCCGTCCGCGGGGACGACGTCATCAACCTGCAGGAGCGGCTGCACGAGCTCGGCTACGACGCCGGCCCGGTGGACGGCGTCTTCGGTGCCGACACCGAGACGGGGCTGCGCGCCTTCCAGCGCGACTACGGGCTCACCTCCGACGGCACCTGCGGCCCGGCCACGCTGCGCGCGCTGCGCCAGCTCGGCCGCAAGGTCACCGGGGGCCGGCCCCAGCTGCTGCGGCAGAGCGCCTCGTTCGTCGACAGCGGCCCGCACCTGATCCGACGGCGGATCGTCGTCGACCCCGGCCACGGCGGCACCGACCTCGGCCACGTGCACGGCGAGACCACCGAGGCCGACCTGGTCTTCGACCTCGCCTCGCGCATCGAGGGCCGGCTCGCGGCCGCCGGGGCGACGGTCTACCTCACCCGGGGCCGCGAACAGAACCCGACCGCGGCCGAGCGCACGGCCTTCGCCAACGCCGCCCGCGCCGACCTCTTCCTGTCCCTGCACGTGGACGCGCACGCGTCCGAGCACGCCCGCGGGGTCGCCAGCTTCTACTACGGCACCGGCTCCGGGGCGTCGTCCACCGTCGGCGAGCAGTTCGCCAACCTCGCGCGGCGGGAGGTGGTGGCCCGCACCGGCCTGCTCGACCTCGAGTCGCACGCCAAGACCTGGGATCTGCTGCGCATGAGCCGGATGCCGGCCGTGCGCCTGGACGTCGGCTACCTGTCGCACCCGGTGGACCGGCTGCTGCTGCTCGACGCCCGCGTGCGCGGCTCGATCGCGCAGGGCGTGCTCGCCGCCGTGCAGCGGTTGTTCCTGCCTGCCGAGGCCGACCCCCCGACCGGAACCTTCGTACTGCCGAGCGGCGTCTAGGCGCGAGCCGAGTGCTGTGGGGCCCGGAGGGTCCCGCGCAGGGATGACCGCCGCGCTGAGCTCAGCCGGGGGGGCTCCTGGCCGTGTGCAGCCCGAGTGGGGCCCGGAGGGTCCAGGGCAGGGATGACCGACGCGCTCGTCGCAGCAGGGGACGGCACGTGGCCGCGGTGAGTGCTGTGCAGCCCGAGTGGGGCCCGGAGGGTCCCGCGCAGGGACGACCGACGCGCTCAGCTCAGCAGGGGACGGCACGTGGCCGCGGTGTCGTCCGGAGGACGACAGTGTCATCGTGTGACGGGTCGGTCCGGTCGCCTCCCGGAACGCGGTGGCGTGCGGGCCTAGACTCGGTCCGTGGCCACCTCCCCGCCCGGCTCGTCGGCCGGTTCCGGACAGCAGGGCGCGCACCGCGGTGCGCCCCACCCCTCCCCGCGGCATCCGCGGCTGGACCCGCTGGCCGACCGCTACGCAGCACGCACCCACGGGATGAAGAGCTCGGAGATCCGTGCGCTGTTCTCCGTGGTCAGTCGGCCCGAGGTCGTCTCCCTCGCCGGCGGCATGCCCGCCGTCACCGCCCTGCCCCTGGACGCCGTCGGCTCGATGATCGGCGACCTGGTGTCCGGGATGGGCGCGCAGACCCTGCAGTACGGCTCCGGTCAGGGGGACCCGCGGCTGCGCGAGCGGATCTGCGACGTCATGGCGCTGGAGGGGATCCACGACGCCTCGGCCAGCGAGGTCGTCGTCACGGTCGGATCCCAGCAGGGTCTGGACCTCGTCACCCGCGTCTTCGTCGACCCCGGCGACGTGATCCTGGCCGAGGCGCCGTCCTACGTCGGTGCGCTGGGTGTCTTCCAGTCCGCCGAGGCCCGCGTACGCCACGTCGCCATGGACGACGACGGGCTGATCCCGGAGGCGCTCGAGGAGGCCCTGCTCGACTGCCGGGCCGCGGGCGACCGGGTCAAGTTCCTGTACACGGTGCCGAACTTCCACAACCCCGCCGGCGTCACGCTCACCGAGCCGCGACGCGAGGCGATCATCGCCCTCGCCGAGAAGTACGACCTGCTGGTCATCGAGGACAACCCCTACGGTCTCCTGGGCTTCGAGCACGAGCCACTGCGGGCGCTGCGGGCGCGCAACTCGGAGCGGGTCATCTACCTCGGCTCGTTCTCCAAGACGTTCTCGCCGGGGCTGCGGGTCGGTTGGGTGCTCGCGCCGCTCGCCGTCCGCGAGAAGCTGGTGCTGGCGACCGAGGCGCAGGTGCTCTGCCCGCCCTCGCTCACCCAGTACGCCGTCGCCCGGTACCTGGACACCCAGCCCTGGCGCGAGCAGATCAAGATCTTCACCGAGCTGTACCGCGAGCGCCGCGACGCCTGCCTGGAGTCCCTCGAGGCCCTCATGCCGGCCGGCACCACCTGGACCAGGCCCGACGGTGGCTTCTACGTGTGGCTCAAGCTCCCGCACGGTCTGGACGCCAAGCTGATGCAGCCGCGCGCGGTGAACGCGCTGGTCGCCTACGTCCCCGGCATCGGCTTCTACGCCGACGGGAGCGGCCAGGAGTACATGCGGCTGTCCTACTGCTACCCCGAGCCCGACCAGATCCGCGAGGGCGTCCGCCGGCTGGCCCGCGTCATCGAGGCGGAGCTCGACCTGCACAGCACCTTCGACGCCGTCGACACCGGCACCTTCCGCGCGGTCCGGCCGGATGCCGACGGCCGGTTCAGCGGGTCCGGCACCATCGTGGGGCCCGCCAACAGCAACGCCTACGAGGACGGCCGATGACCGAGTCCGCACCCGCCCCGGCACCCGCCCCCGAGAGCGCACCACACCCGCTGCGGGCCGTCGTCCTGGCCGGCGGGCTGACCTTCGAGCGCGAGGTGTCGCTCTCCTCGGGCACCCAGGTCGTCGAGGAGCTCACCCGAGTCGGCCTGGACGCCGAGCTCCGGGACGCCGACGCCGATCTGCTGCCCGGACTCGCCGCCTCCCCGGCTGACGCGGTCTTCATCGCCCTGCACGGCGCCACGGGTGAGGACGGCGCCCTGCGCGCGGTGCTGGACCTCGCCGGGGTGCCCTACGTCGGCTCGCCCGCCGCCGCCTGCCGCCTCGCATGGGACAAGCCGGCCGCCAAGTCGGTCGTCCGCTCCGCCGGCATCACCACGCCCGACTGGGTCGCGCTCCCCCACAGCACCTTCCGCGAGCTGGGCGCCGGCACGGTGCTGGACCTGATGGTGGCCCGGCTGGGGCTGCCGCTCATGGTCAAGCCGGCCTCGGGCGGGTCGGCCCTCGGCGTCCAGCGGATCAACCGCGTGGAGGACCTGCCCGCCGCCATGGTGAGCTGCTTCGCCTACGGCGACACCGTGATGGTGGAGCGGTACGTGGAGGGCGTCGAGGTGGCGCTGGCGGTGATCGACCTCGGCGACGGCCCGCAGGCCCTGCCGGCGGTCGAGATCACCCCCGAGTCCGGCGTCTTCGACTACACCGCCCGCTACACCCCGGGGCTCACCGAGTACCACGCGCCCGCCCGCATCCCGGACGACGTCGCGGCGAAGGCGGCTGCGGTCGCCGTCCGCGTGCACGAGACCCTGGGCCTGGCCGACCTCTCCCGCACCGACGCGATCATCACGCCGGACGGCGAGGTGCACTTCCTCGAGGTGAACGTCTCGCCCGGGCTGACCGAGACGTCGATGTTCCCGATGGCGATCGAGGCCGCCGGGTACGAGCTCGGCGACGTGATCGCCAGGCTGCTCGCGGCGCGGGCGGCCACGGCCCGCTGATCCCGGTCCCGCACGACGAGGCCCCCATAACGTCTGTGACGTTATGGGGGCCCGCGCACAGGTAGGGGCTGGTCAGGCCTCCGGGCGCCGTCCGGTGATCTCGGGCGCCATCACGCCGATGATCCGCTGGAGGTCGTCGACCGAGCCGAACTCGACGACGATCTTGCCCTTCGAGCGACCGATCTGGATCTTGACCTTCGTCTCGAAGCGGTCGGACAGCCGGGAGCCCAGCTCCTCGACCCCGGGGGCGGAGATGTTCCGCGTCCGGCGCTTGGCGGCCGGCCGCTCCAGGGCCGCCATCGCGACGGCCTCCTCGGTGGCCCGCACCGACATGCCCTCCGCCACGATGCGGGTGGCGAGGGCGTCCTGGGCCTCGGCGTCGGCGAGCCCGAGCAGGGCGCGGGCGTGGCCGGCGGAGATGACCCCCGCGGCGACGCGCGTCTGCACCTTCACCGGCAGCTTCATCAACCGGATGGTGTTCGTTACCTGCGAGCGGCTGCGGCCGATCTTGCTGGCCAGCTCCTCGTGGGTGGCGCCGAACTCCTCCAGCAGCTGCTGGTAGGCGGCGGCCTCCTCGAGCGGGTTCAGCTGCACCCGGTGGATGTTCTCCAGCAGGGCGTCGCGCAGCATCGCGTCGTCCGTGGTGTCGCGGACGATGGCCGGAACGGTCTCCAGGCCGGCGACACGGGCCGCACGCAGGCGGCGCTCGCCCATGATGAGCTCGTAGGTGACCGCGCCGCCCTCGGCGCCGGCGTTCTCCCGGACGACGATCGGCTGGAGCAGGCCGAACTCCTTGACGCTGTGGGCGAGCTCCTCCAGCGCCTCGTCGTCGAAGACCTGCCGGGGCTGCTTGGGGTTCGGGACGACGTCGTCGACCGCGACCTCGCGCAACTGGGCGCCGGGGACGCCGAGCGCACCCGAGGGCTCGACGCTGCGGACCGCCGGCGCGGGAGCGGCGCTGTCCGTCACCGGCCCGTCGTTCGACGACGGCTCGGAGGGCGGCGGCGGCACGAGGCTCACCGGTGAGCTCGACCGCTCGTCGTCCGACGGCCGGTCGGCAGGCGCTTCAGCGGGGTGCGTCTCGGCAACCGGTGCCGGGGTCGCCGGCGGCGGCCCCGTCGGGATGAGAGCGGCCAGTCCGCGCCCCAGTCCACCGCGCTTGCTCATCGCTGCTCCTCGCTCACGCGTGCTCCTCGCTGGCGCTCGTCATCCGCGTGACCGGGCGCTGCTGTGCTCATCGGTTCGCTCGCAAGCTCGCTCACGAGCCGTCCTGCGTACCCGGGGGTGGACCGTCGGCGACGGCGAAGGCCGTCGCGGCGGCCGGTGTGCTCGTGCGGTCGATCGGGGGGAGATCCACCCCGCGGTGCGCCAGTTCACGCGCCGCCTCGACGTAGCTCGTCGATCCGCGGGATCCGGGGTCGTAGGTCAGCACCGACTGGCCGTAGCCCGGGGCCTCGGACACCCGGACGTTGCGCGGGATCACGGCGTTCAGCACGACGTCGCCGAAGTGGTTGCGCACCTCGTCGGCGACCTGGTCGGCGAGCTTGGTCCGGCCGTCGTACATCGTGAGCAGGATCGTGCGGACGGCGATGCCGGGATTCAGGTGCTGCCGGACCAGGTCGATGTTGTTGAGCAGCTGACCCAGGCCCTCCAGCGCGTAGTACTCGCACTGGATCGGGATCAGCACCTCGTCGCCCGCCACGAGCGCGTTGAGGGTGAGCAGTCCCAGGGACGGCGGGCAGTCGATCAGCACGTAGTGCGGCCGCTTCTCCGGGGGGAGCGCGGCGATGTAGCCCTCGATCGCGCGGCGCAGCCGGTGCTCGCGGGCGACGACCGAGACGAGCTCGATCTCGGCGCCCGCCAGGTCGATGGTCGCGGGGACGCAGAGCAGGTGCGGGCTCGCCGTGGTCGCGTGCACGACCTCGGTGAGGGTGCTGTCCCCGACCAGGGCGTCGTAGATGGACGGCGTGCCGACCGTGTGGTCCACACCGAGGGCGGTGCTCGCGTTGCCCTGGGGATCCAGGTCGATGACCAGCGTCCGCAGCCCGTAGAGCGCGAGCGCGACGCCGAGGTTGACCGTGGACGTCGTCTTCCCGACGCCGCCCTTCTGGTTCGCGATGGTGATGATCCGGATCCGCGCCGGCGGAGGGAAGGGATCCTGGTCCGCGGCGTGCAGCACCCGGGTCGCCCGGAGCGCCTCCATGGCGATCGGGCTGTCGAAGTCCGCCATGCCCCCGGAAGACGACTGGTCGGCCGCGAGGCTGCTCCGCAGCCGCTCGCCCGGGTCGGTCATCGCAGTTCCTCCTGGTGGCGTTTCACGTGGAACGGGTCGGGCATCTGCACCTGTTCCACGTGGAACAGGTCGCTCCTCAGCATCTCGCGGGGGAGAGCCGTCACCGTGCCCCACGCGTCATGACCACCACGGTAGTGGCAGCGGACCCCAGCGACGCACCGACCGCCCGCGGGTGGATGTCGCGCATGCCCGCCGCCTCCAGTTCGGGAACCAGCGACGGCAACTCCTCGAGCGCGCGGGCACCCACGAGGGCGACCAACTGGGTGCCCGGGCGCAGCAGGCCACGGCACCAGCCGACCAGCCGGGGGAGCGGTGCGACCGCGCGGGCGGTGACGACGTCGACCTCGCCCACGGCGACGGCGACGGATCGCTCCTCGGCCCGCCCGCGGAGCACCCGCCAGGGCGTCCGCTGGACCTCGGACAGCTCGCTGACCGCCTCCTGCAGGAACTCGACCCGCCGGGCCATCGGCTCGACCAGCGTCAGCGCGACGTCGGGGCGCGCGAGACCCAGCGGGATGCCCGGCAGGCCCGCTCCGCTGCCCACGTCGACCACCCGCGCACCCTCGGGCACCGCCTCGGCCACGGCGGCGCTGTTGAGCACGTGCCGCTCCCACAGACGCGGCACCTCGCGCGGGCCGATGAGGCCACGGGTCACGCCGTCGGAGGCGAGCTTGGCGACGAAGGCCAGCGCCGCGGGCAGGGCGTCGCCGAAGACCTCCGCGGCCACCGGGGGCGGCGGAGGGGCCTCGGGCGTGCGCTCCGCCTCGGTCACGCGTCCGGCAGGACCACGACGCGGCGGTTCGGCTCCTCGCCCTCCGACTCGCTGTGCACGCCGGTCACGCCGGCGATCACGTCGTGGACGACCTTGCGCTCGAACGGGTTCATCGGGCTGAGCCGCTCCGGCTGGCCGCTCTCGGCGACCCGGCGGGCCGTCTCGCCCGCCAGGCCGGTGAGGTCGGTCCGCCGCTTGGCCCGGAAGCCACCGACGTCCAGCATCAGCCGGCTGCGGACGCCGGTGGACTGCGCGACGGCGAGCCGGGTGAGCTCCTGCAGCGCCTCCAGCGTGGCGCCGTCCGGGCCGATCAGGTCGTTCAGCCGACCGCCCACGATCGCGACCGACGCGCGGTCGCCCTCGACGTCGAGGTCGATGTCACCGTCCACGTCGAGGATGTCGAGGAGCCGCTCCAGGTAGTCCCCGGCGACGTCACCCTCCTGGACGAGCAGGGCCTCCCCACGCGGCCCGGTGGACGCAGGAGCCGCACCGGCCCCGTCCGTCTCGAGGTCGGCGGGCTCGACGAGCGCGTCGTCGCTGGCCGCATCGGCGTCCGGGAGCGCCGGAGCGCTGTCGATGGGGTGCTGCTGAGGGGCACTCACGGAGATTCCTCCACTGTCGGTTCGGGCATCCGGGATGGCCCCGGTGGTCGAGGTCCGGACCGCAGTCCGGAGTGCGCCGTCAACGGCGTTTGCGCTTGCCCCGGTTCGCGGGGCCCTGGCCGGCCCGGCCGGCGCCCCCGCGGGGTCCGTTGCCGGCCGCTCCGCCCGGTCGGCCGTCCGCCGCACCGGCGGCCGTCGCGCCGTTCGGCGTCGTGCCGTCCACCGCGCCGTCGACCGTGCTCTCGGGTGCGGCGGTCGCGGGGCGGCCCGGCTTCGGGCGCACCGGCTTGGCTCCGGGCTTGGGGGCGAGGGTCTTCGGGTCGATCACGGGCTTGTCGGCAGCGGCCTTGGCCTTGGCCGCGGGCGAGCCGGCCGGCGGCAGCTTGCGGAGGATGAAGAACTGCTGGCCGAACGTCCAGGCGTTGTTCACGACCCAGTAGAGGAGGACGCCGATCGGGAAGAAGAAGCCCGTGACGAAAAGGCTCAGCGGCATGCCGTAGAGCAGCAGCTTCTGCACCATGGCGGCCTGGCCCTCGACGGGGCCGGAGCGCTTCATGACCTGCTTCTGGGTGAAGAAGGTGGTCAGGCACATCAGCGGGATGAGGATCAGCGCGACGGTGCGGATGCTGCCGTAGGTGACCCCGTCCAGGGCCAGGATCGCCTGCTCCTTGGCACCGTCCATGTTGAACGACGAGGAGATCGGCGCTCCGAACAGATCGGCGCGGGCCGCCTGGTCGGTGAGCTCGTCGGACCAGCTGTAGAGGCCGTCCTTGTCCGGGGCCAGCCGGCGCAGCACGTGGAAGAGCGAGATGAAGATCGGGATCTGCGGCAGGATCGGCAGGCAGCCGGCCAGCGGGTTGACCCCACGCTCCTTCTGCAGCGCCATGATCGCCTGGCTCATGCCCTGGCGGTCGCTGCCGTACTGCTTGCGCAGCTTCGCGATCTCGGGCTGCAGCTCCTGCATCGCCCGCTGCGACTTCACCTGCTTGACGAACAGCGGGAAGAGCAGCAGCCGGACGGTGACGACCAGCAGCGCGATCGACAGCGCCCAGGTGAGGCCGCCGGCCGGGTCGAGGAAGGTCGAGAGCACGTCGTGCCACCGGGCCATCACCCAGGCGATCGCGGTGTACAGCCAGTCAAGCAACGGAGGTCTCCTCGTTCGCCCGGCGCAGGGCCGGCGGGGTGGCACGGTCGGATGAGGGTGCCGCCGTCGGAGGCACCGCAGTGCTCGACGCCTGGGCAGGCAGGCTGGTTCCGGAGAGGGGCGGCACGTGGTCCACCCCGCCGGGGTGCCAGGGCGCGCACTTCAGGATCCGGCGCAGGGCGAGCCAGCTCCCGCGCGCGGCTCCGTGTCGCTCGATCGCCTCGGCGGCGTATGCGCTGCAGGTGGGGTAGAAGCGGCACCGCGGCGGCAGCGCGGGGCTGATCGCCCGCGAGTAGAAGCCGACGACGGCCAGCAGCGCCCGTCGCACCGGTGCGCGCCCGCTCATCGGTCGGCCCGAGGGCCGAGCAGCCGGTCCAGGCCGCGGCTCAGGTCACGGTGCAGTTCCGCCGAGCCGGCGGACGCCGCCTCCGGCCGAGCACGCACGACCAGGTCGGCCGTGGCCGGCAGGCGGTCGAGCTCGGCGCGGACCACCGCGCGGAGCCGGCGCGTCACGCGATGGCGGACGACGGAGTTGCCCACCGACCTGCCCACCACGAAACCGGCCCGAGCACCGGACGGCAGCACCGGGCGCGCGTTCTCGCTGCGTGCCGGATGACCGCCCGCGTGCGCGGGCCGTTCGGGGAGGAGGTGGAGCACCATGGTCGGCCGCCCGGCACGTCGACCGGACCGGACGACCGCGGTGAACTCCGGGCGCCGGCGCAGGCGTGCCTGCGCGGGCAGCACGTCAGGCGGAGAGCTTCTCGCGACCCTTGCGCCGGCGGCCGGCGAGGATCGCTCGGCCGGCGCGGGTGCGCATCCGCAGCCGGAAGCCGTGGGTCTTGGACCGGCGACGGTTGTTCGGCTGGAACGTGCGCTTGCTCACGAGGTACTCCCACTATCACGTTCGGCGGTGCGCGCCACCGGTGGGCGGACGCGCGCGGGGTGCCGGCCGGGACGGCGTTCGCCGCACCCACCCCGGACCCCGGAAGCTGGTCTTTCCGCAACGAGCCCCACACCCACCAGCCGCGCGCGAGGCGGGCATGGCGGCAGGAGCCGTCACGGACTCCGGACAGCATAACCGAGGATTCCCGCCCGACGGTGGCGGGGATTCATCCGGACCGCCCATGATGCCCCGACCGGGGTGGCGGGCCGGCGGCGGCGCGCCGCCGCGACGCGCCCGGAACCGGAACCGCGTCGTTGCCGGGCTGTGGACGGGGCTGTTAGCGTCGCCGTCGCCCCGCACCGGACGACAGGGTCACGGCGCGTGGGCCGACCCGAAGGTCAACCGAGCCCCCGTAGCGCCCGCAGACCCCGACGACGGGGTGCTGACCAGCAGAAACGCTGGCCAGTCCCCGGCCCTCGCCGGCCCCGGTGGCATCGCCACCGGTCGTGCACAGCCTGTGGACACCCGTGTGGAACACGAGCGTCCGCAGCTGCCGTGGGGGAACGCACCAGATCCGCCGGCAGGCACCACGCTGACGGGATCGGAACGCCACGGGGGACCGACCACCGGGGTCGACTGCATGGGGAGGACGACGGCATGGCGGACGCCACGCTGGACCTGGCGACGGTCTGGGACCAGATCCGGGAGCGGCTGGCCACCAGCCTCTCCCCGCAGCAGAACGCCATGCTGAACCTGACCCGCCCGCTGGGGCTGGTCGAGGACACGGCGGTGCTCGCCGCACCCAACGAGTTCACCCAGACCGTGCTGGAGTCGCGGATGCGCCGGGTGCTCGCCGAGGCGCTGTCCGAGCAGTTCGGCCGGGACATCCGCGTCGCGATCCAGCTCGAGGACGCGCCGGCCCAGGACGACGAGCAGGCCGACCCCGAGCCGACCCGTCGTCCGTGGTCGGCCTCCGAGGCGGCGCTCGAGGCACGCCGGGCGGCCGAGGACCAGGCGACGCGCGACCGTGCCGACGACGGCCGGAGCGCGTTCGGCGTCCGGACCGACGTCGTCGGCACCGCCCCCTGGGACCGCGACTCCCGCGACTCCCGCGACTCGCACGAGGAGCCCGCCGCCGGCCGCCCCTCCGAGGTACGCGAGCTGCGGCCGCTGGACGGGGGCCGCCCGCCGGTCGACCGCGGCGCACCCGAGGACTGGAGCACCACCCCCTGGGGGCCACCCGACTCCGGTTCGGGATCGCAGGACTGGGGCGGCGGTGACGACGGCCAGTCCGCCGACGTCCTGCCGTTCGACCTCTCCTCCACCGAGGGTGAACGGCACAGTTCGCGGGCCGGCGGCGGCCGCGGACGCCGACCGGAGACCAACCGGCCCGCCGGGCTGGATCCGGGCATGAACCCCAAGTACGTCTTCGACAGCTTCGTCATCGGCAACAGCAACCGGTTCGCCCACGCCGCCGCCGTCGCCGTGGCCGAGGCGCCGGCGCGCGCCTACAACCCGCTGTTCATCTACGGCGAGTCCGGGCTGGGCAAGACGCACCTGCTGCACGCGATCGGCCACTACGCGGCGCGGATGTTCCCCAACGTCAAGGTGCGCTACGTCAGCACCGAGGAGTTCACGAACGAGTTCATCAACCTGGTGCACTCCGGCCGGGCCGAGGACTTCCGCCGGCGCTACCGCGACATCGACTTCCTGCTGATCGACGACATCCAGTTCCTGGAGCGCGCCGAGCGGACGCAGGAGGAGTTCTTCCACACCTTCAACACGCTGCACAACGCCAGCAAGCAGATCGTCATCACCTCCGACCGCGCCCCGAAGAAGCTGACGACGCTGGAGGACCGGCTGCGCACCCGCTTCGAGTGGGGCCTGATCACCGACGTCCAGGCGCCCGACCTCGAGACCCGCATCGCCATCCTGCGCAAGAAGGCCTGGGGCGAGCGGCTGCAGGTGCCCGACGCCGTCCTCGAGTTCATCGCCAGCAAGGTGCAGACCAACATCCGCGAGCTCGAGGGCGCGCTGATCCGCGTCACCGCCTTCGCCTCGCTGAACAAGCAGCAGGTCGACCTGCCCCTCGCCGAGCTGGTGCTCAAGGACCTCATCAGCGACGAGCAGGGCCCGCAGATCACCGCGGCGATCATCATGGCTGCCACCGCCGAGTACTTCTCCGTGACGATGGAGGAGCTGCAGGGCTCCAACCGCAGCCGCACGCTGGTCAACGCCCGGCAGATCGCCATGTACCTGTGCCGCGAGCTGACCGAACTGTCCCTGCCGCGCATCGGTGCCTCGTTCGGCGGCAAGGACCACACCACGGTCATGCACGCCGTCAAGAAGATCACCAACCTGATGAGCGAGCGGCGGGCCACCTACACCCAGGTCACCGAGCTCACCGCACGCATCAAGAGCCGCGCGAGGCAGTGACAGGGCGGTCCTCCGGACCGCACCGCCACCGTTTGCCGTTCCCCCCACCTGCGCTGAGCGGGTCCATCACGCCCGTCCCGGGGTCCAGCCGTGCGGACGGACGTCCAGCCGCGTGGTGGCGCGGCTGGACGTCGATCGACATGGCTGGAGCGCCGACGGAGCGGTTCGTCGTCCGCTCGTCACCCGGTCGTCGGGCAGCCGCCACCCCGAGGTCGACAAGTCGCTGTCCACAGTTGTGTGGAACCCGGTGGACGACGAAATCCCAGTTCCGGCGGGACGGGGACTGGTCATCGACCGGCTCCCGCGTCGACACATCGAGAAGTTGTCCCCAGACATGTGCACAGCCTGGGGAGATCCCTCACCGAGCCGGTTCGTGACGTCACCCCGGTCCTCGACGGCGGATCCCACGCGGCGCCGGCCACACCGGCCGACCCGCGTCTGACCTGGGGTTATGTCGTCACAGGGCGTCCGGAGGTCGCCGCGGGGTCCAGCCGTCGCAGCCGGGCCTGCTCGGGCGTGCACAGGGGATGGGGACGGACAGGGGGCAACCAGGGGAGTGCAGGTGGACGGGGAGCGGCCGCTGTGCACGGCGGTCGAGTTGTCCACGTGTCGACAACAGATCGACGGTCACCGCCCACATCGGGCCAACAGGGCTGGTGGGGCCCTGACCTGCGCAAAGGGCCTCGATCCCCAGCTTCCACACGTGTGATGACGAAGATGAGGTACTTCTACCCAAATTTTCTTGAACCACATTCTGGGTGGGGACGCTCCCCTGGGCAGGCCTCGCGGAGCCTCGACAGCAGCACCAGGTGTGGTCGGTGGAGCACTCATCGAGGGACAGGGTTTCCCCCCGAGGGCACCCAGCAGGCACCATGAGCACCGCACCGGGGCAGGAGGCCAGACCTCGTCCCCCGATGCACCGTGGACGCAGAAGAGATCGGGTGGATGGACAGATGAAGTTCCGGGTGGCACGAGAGGTGCTCGCCGACACCGTCGCGTGGACGGCGCGCAGCCTGCCGCCGCGCCCCTCGGTGCCCGTCCTCGCCGGCATCCTGCTGGAGGTCGACGGCAACCAGCTGTCGGTGTCGGGCTTCGACTACGAGGTCTCCGCCCGCGCGGAGGCCGACGTCCAGGCCACCGAGAACGGCCGGGTCCTGGTGCCCGGCCGGCTCCTCGCCGAGATCACCCGCGCCCTGCCGCCGCACCCGGTGGACATCACCGCCGACGGGCCGCGGCTGGCGATCACCTGCGGCAACGCCCGGTTCAGCCTGCCGACCCTGCCGGTGGAGGACTACCCGTCCCTCCCGCACATGCCGTCGTCGGCCGGCGTCGTCGACAGCGACGTCTTCGCCGAGGCCGTGAGCCAGGTGGCCGTGGCCGCCGGCCGGGACGACACGCTGCCCATGCTCACCGGCGTCCGGCTGGAGATCGAGGGCGACCAGATCACCCTCGCCGCCACCGACCGCTACCGGCTGGCCGTGCGCGAGTTCGCCTGGCGCCCCGACACCTCCGGGCTGTCCGCCGCCGTGCTGGTCCCCGCCCGCACCCTGGCCGACGCCGCGAAGACGCTCACCAGCGGACCGGAGATCACCGTGTCGCTGTCCTCGGGGAGCTCCGGCGAGGGCATCCTCGGCCTCTCCGGCAAGGACCGGCAGACCACGACCCGGCTGCTCGACGCCGAGTTCGTGAAGTACCGCGCGATCATGCCGAACGAGTCCGCCTCCAGCGCCACGCTGCCGGTCGGCCTGTTCACCGATGCGGCCAAGCGCGTCGCCCTCGTCGCCGAGCGCGGCACGCCGCTGCGCTGCGAGTTCACCCCCGGCCAGGTCACCCTGCGCGCCGGCGGCACCGACGACGAGGGTCAGGCGGAGGAGCGCTGCGACGTCGACTTCGACGGTGAGCCGCTGACCATCGGCTTCAACCCGACGTTCCTGCTGGACGGGCTGGCCGCCGTGCACACCTCGCGGGCGCGGATGGACTTCACCAGCCCGCTCAAGCCGGCGGTCCTCTCCGGTGTCGAGGAGCCCGCCGAGGGCGACGACGCCCCGGCGCCGCGACCGGGCAGCTACCGCTACCTGATCATGCCGGTGCGCCTTCCGGGCTGAGCCCCGTCGGGCGGCACCGCGTCGCCACGCGCACGATGGGGCACTGACCAGGACGTGCAAGCCGAGAGGGGACATCCGCCGTGCAGCTGGGGCTGATCGGGCTGGGCAAGATGGGCGGCAACATGGCCGAGCGGATCCGCCGCGCCGGTCACGAGGTGGTGGGCTACGACCGCGCGCCCGGCAAACGGGACGTCGACAGCCTGCCGGCGCTGGTGGAGGCGCTCGCCGCGCCCCGCGTGGTGTGGGTGATGGTGCCCTCGGGTGAGCCGACCCGGGAGACGGTGAAGGAGCTCGCCGGGCTGCTCGAGCCCGGCGACGTGATCGTCGACGGCGGCAACTCGAAGTACACCGATGACCAGGTGCACGACGTGCTGTGCCGCGAGCAGGGCGTCGGCTACGTCGACGCCGGCGTCTCCGGCGGGGTCTGGGGCCTGGAGAACGGCTACGCGCTGATGGTGGGCGGCACCGCCGAGGACGTCGCCAAGGTCCAGCCCGTCTTCGACGCGCTCAAGCCGCCGGCCCCCACCGACGAGTCCGGTCAGCCCATCGGCGGTGACGCGGGCTTCGTGCACGCGGGCCCCGTCGGGGCCGGCCACTTCAGCAAGATGGTCCACAACGGCATCGAGTACGCGATGATGCAGGCCTACGGCGAGGGCTACGAGCTGCTCGAGGCCGTGGACCTGATCGAGGACGTGCCCGGTGTCATCAAGTCCTGGACCCAGGGCACGGTCATCCGGTCCTGGCTGCTGGACCTGCTGGTCCGCGCCCTGGAGGAGGACCCGGCGCTGGACCGGGTGCGCGGCTACGCCGAGGACTCCGGTGAGGGGCGCTGGACCGTCGAGCAGGCGATCGAGAACGCCGTCCCGATGCCGACGATCGCGGCCTCGCTGTTCGCCCGTTTCTCCTCCCGCCAGGAGGACTCGCCGACCATGAAGGCGGTCGCCGCGCTGCGCAACCAGTTCGGTGGGCACGCCGTCCGGGCGGTGGAGCAGGCCGAGGCCGAGCGCCCGGCATGACGACCCCGCCGCGTCCCCCCGGGAGGGCAGGAATGGCCATGTCTGCCCTCCCGGTGCGCTGAGCCCAGGTGTACGTCCGGCACCTGCAGCTCGGCTCCTTCCGCAGCTGGGAGCACGTGGACCTGCCCCTGTCGCCGGGCCCGACGGTCTTCGTGGGCCGCAACGGCGAGGGCAAGACCAACCTGGTCGAGGCCGTGGGCTACCTGGCGACGATGAGCAGCCACCGCGTCTCGGCCGACGCGCCGCTGGTGCGGCACGGCGCGGCCCAGGCGGTGGTGCGCGCCGCGCTCCGGCGCGGCGACCGCGAGCTGCTGGTCGAGATCGAGATCAACCCCGGCCGGGCCAACCGGGTACGGGTCAACCGGGCGCCGATGCAGCGCCCGCGCGACTGGCTCGGCATGGTGCGGACGGTGCTGTTCGCGCCCGAGGACCTCGCGCTGGTCCGCGGCGACCCGACCGAGCGCCGGCGGTTCCTGGACGAGTTGCTGGTCAGCCGCACGCCCCGGCTGGCGGGGGTGCGCGCCGACTACGACCGCGTCCTCAAGCAGCGCAACGCGCTGCTCAAGACCGCGCGGCTGGCGCGGGGCAAGGCGATCGAGACCCTGGACGTCTGGGACGGGCACCTCACCGACCTGGGCGGTCAGCTCCTGTTCGCGCGGCTGGGGCTGATCGCCGACCTCGCCCCGCAGCTGACCGAGGCGTACGCGCGGGTGGCCGGGGACGGCGCGCTCGCCGCGGGCCTGGGCTACTCCTCGACCACCCCGCTGGCCGGGGACGGCGCGGCGCTGCGCCCCGACTGCACGTTGCCGACGGCGGCGGAGCTGACCGAGGCGATGCGCGAGCGGGTGGCCGAGCGGCGGGGTGACGAGCTCGACCGCGGGATGACGCTCGTCGGCCCGCACCGCGACGACCTGGTCATCCACCTGGGCCCGGCACCGGCGAAGGGCTTCGCCAGCCACGGGGAGTCCTGGTCGCTGGCGCTGGGGTTGAAGCTGGCGACGTTCGCCCTGCTGCGCGCCGAGGGCGAGGACCCGATCCTGATCCTGGACGACGTGTTCGCCACGCTGGACGCCGAGCGTCGCGCGGCGCTGGCCGAGGTGGCACGCTCGGCCGAGCAGACGCTCATCACCGCGGCGGTCCTCGAGGACGTCCCGGCGGAGCTGCGCGGGGGCCGGGTCGAGGTGGGCGGCGGCACCGCACGCGTGCTCGATCCCGGAGAGGTGGCGACGAGCGATGAGCGATGAGCGACCGGCCCGGCCGAGCGACATCGCCCGCGCCGCGCTGGAGGCGGCCCGCGCGGCCTCCGCGGCCCGCCCGCGGCCGACCCGCCGGCGGATCGCCGGGCCGCGCCGGTCGTGGAGCGGTCCGGGCCCCGGCGCCGACGATCCGCAGCCGCTGGGCCGGCTGGTGGACTCGCTGGTCGCCCAGCAGGACTGGTCCGAGCGCACGCGCACCGGGGCGGTCTTCGGCCGGTGGGAGATGCTGGTCGGACCGGAGATCGCCGCGCACTGCGCGCCGCAGACGCTGACCGAGGGCGAACTGCTGATCGTCGCGGAGTCCACCGCCTGGGCCACCCAGCTGCGGCTGCTGGCGCCGACGATCCTGGGCAAGCTGCGCGCGGGGGTCGGCGGGGACGTCGTGACCCGGTTGCGCGTTGTCGGACCGACGGCCCCCAGTTGGAAGAAGGGCCCGCGCTCCGTGCGCGGGCGGGGGCCCCGCGACACGTACGGATAGCAGGCACACGACGGAAGGGCAGCGATGAGCACGCCTCGGGACCGCAACGGCTCGGACGACGACGACGCCGGCCGCGGCTGGCAGGAGCCGCCGCACCTCGGGGGCGACGAGCCCACCCGGGACGAGCCCGCGCAGGACGGGCCGGCCCAGGAGGACCCCAACTTCGCCGACCGCCGCAAGCAGCCCCGCGACAGCGACCCGTCGGTCGACCCCGCGACCTGGCGGCCCGCCGGGTGGGACCTGCCCGACGCCGAGCCCCAGCGGCCGGCGCGCGAGCCGTCCGCCGCCGAGTCGTCCGCCGCCGAGCCATCGGGCATCGACCCCGGCTGGGCCCCGCCGCAGCAGGACCAGGTGCAGCAGGCCCCGCCCCAGGAGGCGCCCGTGCGGCGCGGCCTCTTCGGGGGCCGCCGCCAGCGCGATCCCGAGATGGAGCGGGCGTTCACCTACGAGGGCGACGTCGTCGGCGCGCAGGGCTGGGCGCTCCAGCGCGGCTGGACCATCTCCGACGGCACCGCCCCCGAGGACGCCGCGCTGCAGGAGCTGATCGCCTCGGCGCCGGTGCGGCTGACCAAGGACCACCGGCCGGGCAGCGTGCTGCGCGGCCGGGCCGGAACGCTCGACCTGGTCGCCTTCGACGCCGTCTACACGTCGGGCCGGCACGTGGTGCCGGAGTACGCCATCACCGCCGCCCCGCTGCTCGGTGCGCCGCCCGCGCTGCGGCTCTCCCCGGCCCGGCTGTGGAAGCACGGCGTCGGCGGGATGGTGCAGATCCCGTCGGACGACCCGGACTTCGACCGCCGCTGGACGCTGCTGGCGGTCGAGGACGGCCCGCAGGTGCGGCGGCTCGTCGCCGATCCCGAGGTCCGGCGGCTGCTGCTCGGCACCGACGACGGCGACGAGTTCTGGACGACGGGCGGTTTCCTGGCGGCGATCCGGCCGGACGGCCACCGCCCCCAGCTGATCGAGCACCACACCCGGCTGCTCACCGCCCTCGTCGCCGCGCTGGCCGCCGGGTTCTGACCGGGCTGATCCGCTGACTCCTCCCGACCGCCCCGGGTCGACGGCCACCCCGACCGGCGCCGGCCCCCGCGAGCTGCTGCCCCTGCTGCGGCCGCACCGCCGTGCGCTGGCCGCGGCGGCGGGGCTGTCCCTCGTGTCCGCGGCCGGCGCGCTCGCCCAGCCTGCGCTGGTCGCGCGGGTGATCGACGCCGTCGGGTCGGGGCGTCCGCTGCTGCCCGTCGTCTCGGTGCTGGTCGTGGTGCTGCTGGCCGCCTCGGCGCTGGGCGCCTTCCAGCAGTACCTGCTGCAGCGCACCGCCGAGGGCGTCGTCCTCACCACCCGCCGGCTGCTCGCCGACCGGCTGCTGCGGTTGCCGGTGGCCGAGTACGACCGACGCCGGACCGGCGACCTGATGTCGAGGGTGGGCGCGGACACCACGCTGCTGCGCGCGACGGTCACCTCCGGCGTCGTCGACGTCGCGGGATCCGTGGTGCTCGGGGTCGGCGCCGTGATCGCGATGGCGCTGGTCGACGTCTGGCTGCTGCTGCTCACCCTCGTCTCGGTCGCCGTCGGCCTCACCGTCGTGGTGCTGGCCTCGCGCGGTGTGCGACGGCTGTCGCGCCTGGCGCAGGAGGAGGTCGGGGCGATGACCGCGGCCGTCGAGCGGGCGCTGTCGGCCGTGCGCACCATCCGCGCCAGCGGCGCCACCACCCGCGAGGTGGCGACGGTGGGCGGCAGCGCGCGGCGGGCGTTCGACGCCGGCGTGCGACTGGCCCGGCTCGAGTCGCTGATCGCCCCGGCCGGGTCGATCGCCGTCCAGGGCGCCTTCCTGGCGGTGCTCGGCGTCGGCGGCTACCGCGTCGCGAACGGCTCCATCAGCGTGGCGTCGCTGGTCGCCTTCATCCTCTACCTGTTCCTGCTGGTCATGCCGCTGGGCCATGCGATCTCGGCGTGGACCCAGCTGCAGACCGGGCTGGGTGCGCTGACCCGCATCCAGGAGATCCTCGCGCTCGAGCCGGAGGAGGACGGGCGGCCCGAGCGGACGGGAGCCGGTCCGCGCCCCGGTGCACCCCTGCTCGCGCTGGAGGACGTCTCCTTCGCCTATCCCGACGGGACGCCGGTGCTGCGCGGGGTCTCCTTCGAGGTGGCCGCCGGCAGCCGGGTCGCCCTGGTCGGCCCCTCGGGCGCGGGCAAGTCCACGGTCCTGGCGCTGATCGAGGGCTTCTACCCGGTCGGCGACGGCGCGGTCCGCTGGGCGGGGACGGACGTCCGTGAGCTGCCGCGGGCGGCGCTGCGGGCGCGGCTGGGCTACGTCGAGCAGGAGGCACCCGTCCTGGCCGGCACGGTGCGCGACAACCTGCTGCTCACCCGGCCGGACGCGACCGATCCCGAGCTGTGGGCGGTGCTCGCGGACGTGGGCCTCACCGAGGTCGTCCGCCGGTCCCCGCGCGGGCTGGACGTGCTGGTCGGCGACGAGGGCGTGCTGCTCTCCGGCGGCGAGCGCCAGCGGCTGGCGATCGCCCGCTCGCTGCTGGCCCGGCCCGAGCTGCTGCTGCTCGACGAGCCCACCGCCAGCCTCGACGCGCGCAACGAGGGGCTGCTGCGGGAGACGCTCGCCGCCGCCTCGGCCGACCGCGCCCTGCTCGTCGTCGCGCACCGGCTCTCGACGGTCCTCGACAGCGACCAGATCGTGGTGCTCGACCAGGGCCGCGTGGTCGCCCGCGGCACGCATGCCGAGCTCGTGGACAGCAGCCCGCTGTACCGGGAGCTCGCCACCGCCCAGCTCCTCGTGTGACCCGCTGGGATCAGGTGACCTGATCCCAGCGCGTCCTCCCGCACGGTCTGCGGTGAGGGAGGACGCGGGACGGTGAGGGAGGACGGCGGGCGACGGCGTCAGCCGCGCCGCTCGGCGGCCCCGGCGATGCCCTTGATCATGCCGCCGAAGACGATCCCGTGGAACGCGGCGACCGTCCACCAGTAGGCGTGCCCGGCGAGGCCGTGCGGCGCGAAGGTGGCCCGCTGCCGCAGCGTCGTCGTGCCCTGCCCCCCGTCCGCGGAGTCGTGTTCCACGTGGAACTCCAGCCAGGCCAGGCCGGGCACGCGCATCTCGGCGCGCAGCCGGAGCAGCCGGCCGCGCTCGAGCTCCTCCACCCGCCAGAAGTCGAGGGCGTCGCCGGCGTAGAGCCGGTCGGGGTCGCGGCGGCCGCGGCGCAGCCCGACCCCGCCGACCGCCCGGTCCAAGAGCCCGCGCACCCGCCACGCCAGCGGGAACGAGTACCACCCGCGCTCGCCGCCGATGCCCTCGACGACCCGCCAGACGGCGGCGGGATCCGCGCTGGTGGACCGGGTCCGGTCGTCGACGTAGAGGCTGCCGCCCGCCCAGTCGGGGTCGGTCGGCAGCGGGTCCGACGGAGCGCCGGGCACCGACGCCGAGGCCCACCGCGTGGCGACGGCGGAGTCGCGCACCCGCTGCACCGCCAGCTCCACCGCCTCGTCGAAGCCGAGCAGCCCCTCGGGCGGATCCGGCACGTGCTCGGCGATGTCGTGCTCGCCGCAGACCACGGTGTTGCGCAGCGACTCCACCAGGGGACGGGCGATCCCGGCCGGCACCGGCGTGATCAGGCCGACCCAGTGGCTGGACAGCGAGGGGCTGAACAGCGGCACCGGCAGGATCCGGCGGCGCGGCAGGGCGGCGACCTCGGCGTACCGCTGCATCATCTCGGCGTAGTTCATGACGTCGGGCCCGCCGACGTCGAAGCACCGGTTCACCTCGGCCGGCAGGCCGGCGCTGCCGACGAGGTAGCGCAGCACGTCCCGGACGGCGATCGGCTGGATGCGGCTGTGCACCCAGCGCGGCGTGACCATCACCGGCAGCCGCTCGGTCAGGTACCGGAGCATCTCGAACGACGCCGAGCCCGAACCGAGCACCATCGCCGCGCGGAGCACGGCCGTCGGGACGCCGGAGGCGAGCAGGATGTCGGCGACCTCGGTGCGCGAGCGCAGGTGCGGGGAGAGCTCCTCGTCTTGCGGGCGCAGCGCCCCGAGGTAGACCAGTCGGCCGACACCGGCGGTGCGGGCCGCGTCGGCCATGACCCGGGCGGTCCGGCGGTCGGTCTCCTCGAACTCCGGCCCGGCGCCGAGGGCGTGGATCAGGTAGTAGACGACGTCGACGCCGGCGCAGGCGGCGGCGACCTGGGCGGCGTCGGTCGCGTCCGCGCGGGCCACCTCGACCTGGCCGGCCCAGGGGTGGTCCCGGATCCGGTCGGGGTTGCGGGTCATCACCCGCACGCGGTGACCGGCCGCCAGCAGCTCGGGCACCAGCCGCCCGCCGATGTAGCCGGTCGCGCCCGTGACCAGGCAGAGCGTGGGTTCCGAGGAGGGCATGCCGCCGAGTGTCGGCGCTCTCCGGTCGGGGCGCCCGAATCGCGCAGGCGCAGGTCGCGCAGGACGATCGACGCGGCCGCCGCCGGCCCCGCGCACCACCGTCCCCCGGAGGGCCCGATGGCCGACGCCACCACCGACGAGCGCACCGCCGACGGCCAGCCGGCGCTCAAGCGGGTCATGGGCCCGGGGCTGCTGCTGCTGTTCATCGTCGGCGACGTCCTGGGCACCGGGATCTACGCGCTCACCGGCCAGGTGGCCGCCGAGGTGGGCGGCGCCGTCTGGCTGCCGTTCCTGGTGGCCTTCCTCGTCGCGCTGGTGACCGCGTTCAGCTACCTGGAGCTGGTGACGAAGTACCCGCAGGCCGCGGGTGCGGCGCTGTACACGCACAAGGCCTTCGGCGTGCACTTCCTGACGTTCGTCGTGGCCTTCGCGGTGATGAGCTCGGGCATCACGTCGGCGTCGACCGCCGCCCGCGCGTTCAGCGCGAACTTCGCCAGCGTGTTCGAGCTCGACCTGGGCGACGGCATCGGGATCACCCTGATCGGGTTGGCCTTCATGTCGCTGGTGGCCCTGGTCAACCACCGCGGGGTCGGCGAGAGCGTCAAGGCCAACGTCGTCCTCACCTGCGTGGAGCTGACCGGCCTGCTCATCGTGATCGGCGTCGGTGTCTGGGCCCTCGGCGGTGGGAGCGGCGACTTCTCGCGGGTCACCGAGTTCGACACCGGCGAGCGATCGGTGGTGGGCGGCGTCATCGCCGCGACCGGGCTGGCGTTCTTCGCGATGGTCGGCTTCGAGGACTCGGTGAACATGGCCGAGGAGTGCAAGGAGCCGCGGCGGATCTTCCCCCGGGTGCTGCTCGCCGGGCTGGTGGCCACCGGCGTCATCTACGTGCTGGTGTCGATCTCGGCGATCGCGCTGGTGCCGGCCGACGACCTGAGCGAGGGCGACACCCCGCTGCTGAAGGTGATCGAGGCCGGTGCCCCCGGCTTCCCGATCGGGCTGTTCGGCGTCATCACGATGTTCGCCGTCGCCAACTCGGCGCTGATCAACATGCTCATGGCCAGCCGGCTGGTCTACGGCCTGAGCCGGGAGCGGGTCCTGCCGCCGCTGCTGGGCCGGGTGCACGCGCGCCGCCGCACGCCGACGACGGCGATCCTGTTCACCACCGCGCTCGCCTTCGGGCTGATCACCTTCGTCGGGGCGGTGCCGGCGCTCGGCGGCACCACCGCCCTGCTGCTGCTGCTGGTGTTCACCGTGGTCAACGTGGCGGTGCTGGTGCTCCGGCGCGACGGCGTCGACGCAGACCACTTCCGCACCCCGACGGTGCTGCTGGTCATCGGCGCCCTGGCCTGCGGATTCCTCGCCACGCCCTTCGCCGGGCGGCCGACGGAGGAGTACCGGATCGCCGGGATCCTGCTGGCGATCGGCGTCGTCCTCTGGTTCGTGACCGTGCTCGTGACCCGCCGGACGGGCGGTCGACCGGCGTCGTTCGACCCGCAGAACCTCAGTGGCGAGCGGCCCGCGGGCCCGAAGAACTGACCGCGACCGGATGAGCCGCCCGAGGACGTCGTGTCGATAGCGGGGGCAGCACGGGTGGTGGCGGAGGCCCCCGTGGGGCCTCAGACACGACGTCAGGGCGTGGACGGCGGCATTCCTGTCGTAGCACCCGTTATCCTCGGATGCAGAAACCGCCAGCAACCGGCCCAGCGTCGTCCTGCGCCCCGACGGGCCCAGTGCCGTTCTGCGCGTCACCCCCCGCGAACACCGGGGGAACGCGTGCCGGTTGCGCGAAAGGAAGGCCCCCCGTGGTCGCAGCACCGCAGACCGAGAACGCCTACTCCGGCAGTTCGATCACCGTCCTCGAGGGTCTCGAGGCGGTCCGGAAGCGTCCCGGCATGTACATCGGGTCCACCGGTGAGCGTGGCCTGCACCACATGGTGTGGGAGGTCGTCGACAACGCCGTCGACGAAGCGCTGGCCGGCTACTGCGACACGGTGCGGGTCACCCTGCTGGCCGACGGCGGCGTGCGGGTCGAGGACAACGGCCGTGGCTTCCCGGTGGACATGCACCCGGTCGAGAAGCGGCCCACCCTCGAGGTGATCATGACCGTCCTGCACGCGGGCGGGAAGTTCGACGGCAAGAGCTACGGCGTCTCCGGCGGTCTGCACGGCGTGGGTGTCACCGTCGTCAACGCGCTGTCCAAGCGGCTCGAGGTGAACGTCTGGCGTGACGGCGCCGAGTGGTTCCAGCGCTACGACCTCGCCAAGCCCGGCCCGCTCGAGGAGGTCGGCGCCACGAAGAAGCGCGGCTCGGCGGTCACGTTCTGGGCCGACGGCGACATCTTCGAGACGACGACCTACTCGTTCGACACGATCAGCCGCCGGCTGCAGGAGATGGCCTTCCTCAACAAGGGCATCACGATCGTCCTGCGCGACGAGCGCCCGGGCCGCAGCAAGGTCGAGACGGGCATGGCCGAGGAGGTCTCGGTCGCCGAGGTGGCGGTCGAGGCGGGCCACGAGGAGGAGGGCTTCGAGCCCACCGAGATCACCTACCGGTACGACGGCGGCCTCGTCGACTACGTCGACCACATCAACGCCAAGAAGTCGCCGATCCACAAGTCGGTCATCAGCTTCGCCGCCGACGGCGTCGGCAAGAACGACATGCCGATGTCGATCGACGTCGCCATGCAGTGGTCCGAGGCGTACTCCGAGTCGGTCTACACGTTCGCCAACGTCATCAACACCCACGAGGGCGGCACGCACGAGGAGGGCTTCCGCGCGGCGCTGACCTCGATCGTGAACCGGTACGCCGAGGAGAAGAAGCTCTTCAAGACCAAGGACGAGAAGCTCACGGGTGAGGACATCCGCGAGGGCCTGGCCGCGATCATCTCGGTGAAGCTCGGCGACCCGCAGTTCGAGGGCCAGACCAAGACCAAGCTCGGCAACACCGAGGTCAAGGGCTTCGTCCAGAAGATCTGCAACGAGCAGATCCAGCACTGGTTCGAGGCCAACCCGACCGAGGCCAAGACGATCATCAACAAGGCCTCGTCCGCGGCCCGCGCCCGCCGTGCGGCGCAGGACGCCCGCAAGCTGGCCCGCAAGAACCTGCTGAGCAACAACTCGCTGCCGGGCAAGCTGGCCGACTGCCGCTCGACCGACCCGCGCGCCTCGGAGATCTACATCGTCGAGGGCGACTCGGCCGGCGGCTCCGCGAAGTCCGGCCGCGACTCGATGTTCCAGGCGATCCTGCCCATCCGCGGCAAGATCATCAACGTCGAGAAGGCGCGCATCGACCGGGTCCTCAAGAACAACGAGGTCCAGTCGATGATCACCGCGTTCGGCACGGGCATCCACGACGAGTTCGACGTCAGCAAGCTGCGCTATCACAAGATCGTGCTGATGGCCGACGCCGACGTCGACGGCCAGCACATCCGCACGCTGCTGCTGACCCTGCTGTTCCGCTTCATGCGGCCGCTGGTCGAGGCCGGCTACGTCTACCTCGCGCAGCCGCCGCTGTACAAGATCAAGTGGGGCGGCAAGTTCGGCGACGAGTACGTCTACACCGACCGCGAGCGCGACGCCGTCCTCGCGGCCGGCGCCGAGGCCGGCCGCAAGCTGCCCAAGGACGACGCCATCCAGCGCTTCAAGGGCCTCGGCGAGATGAACGCGACCGAGCTCTGGGAGACGACCATGAACCCGGAGACCCGGGTGCTGCTGCAGGTCACCCTCGACGACGCCGCGGCCGCCGACGAGCTCTTCAGCGTGCTGATGGGCGAGGACGTCGAGGCCCGCCGCAGCTTCATCACCCGCAATGCCAAGGACGTCCGCTTCCTCGACGTGTGAGTCGGGCGGCCCCCGCCCGGCGGGGGCCGGCCGCCGAGCAGCGACGTTGTCCACCTCTGTGCACCCACCTGTGGAGACCTGAACCGTGACCGAGACCCCTCCCCGCGACCGCGTCGAACCGGTCGATCTCCAGCAGGAGATGCAGCGGAGCTACATCGACTACGCGATGAGCGTGATCGTCGGCCGCGCCCTCCCCGAGGTCCGCGACGGACTCAAGCCGGTCCACCGCCGCGTCCTGTACGCGATGTTCGACCAGGGCTTCCGGCCCGACCGCAGCTACGTCAAGTGCGCCCGCGTCGTCGGTGAGGTGATGGGTAACTACCACCCGCACGGCGACAGCTCGATCTACGACGCCCTCGTGCGGCTGGCCCAGCCGTGGTCGATGCGGTACCCGCTGATCGACGGGCAGGGGAACTTCGGCTCGCCGGGCAACGACCCGGCCGCGGCCATGCGGTACACCGAGGCGCGGCTCACCCCGCTGGCCATGGAGATGCTCCGGGACATCGACGAGGACACCGTCGACTTCCAGCCCAACTACGACGGCAAGAACCAGGAGCCCCTGGTCCTGCCGGGGCGCATCCCGAACCTGCTGATCAACGGCTCCGCCGGCATCGCCGTCGGCATGGCCACCAACATGCCGCCGCACAACCTCCGCGAGATCGCCGAGGCGGTGTTCTGGGTGCTCGACCACCCGGACGCCGAGGCCGAGGAGTCCCTCGCCGCGTGCATGCAGCGGGTCAAGGGCCCGGACTTCCCGACCCACGGCCTGATCGTCGGCCGCGAGGGCATCGAGGACGCGTACCGCACCGGCCGTGGCTCGGTGCGCATGCGCGCCGTCGTCACCGTCGAGGAGGACTCGCGGGGCCGGGTGCAGCTGGTCTGCACCGAGCTGCCCTACCAGGTCAACCCGGACAACCTCGCCGAGTCCATCGCCGAGGCGGTCAAGGAGGGCCGGATCCAGGGCATCAGCGAGATCGCCGACGAGTCCAGCGACCGCGTCGGCCGCCGGCTGGTCTTCACGCTGCGCCGCGACGCCGTCGCCAAGGTCGTGCTGAACAATCTCTACAAGCACACCCAGCTGCAGACCACCTTCGGCTGCAACATGCTCTCCATCGTCGACGGCGTCCCCCGCACGCTGCGCCTCGACGAGCTCGTCCGCGAGTACGTGAACCACCAGATCGAGGTCATCCAGCGGCGCACGCGCTACCGGCTGCGCAAGGCCGAGGAGCGCGCGCACATCCTGCGCGGGTACGGCAAGGCGCTCGACCACCTCGACGACGTCATCGCCCTCATCCGCCGCAGCCCCTCGGCCGAGGAGGCGCGCTCCGGCCTGATGGAGCTCCTCGACGTCGACGAGATCCAGGCCGTCGCGATCCTCGACCTGCAGCTGCGCCGGCTCGCGGCCCTGGAGCGCCAGCGGATCCTCGACGAGCTGGCCGAGATCGAGGCGCGCATCGCCGACCTGCTCGACATCCTCGAGAAGCCGCTGCGCCAGCGGCAGATCATCAAGGACGAGCTCGCCGAGATCGTCGAGAAGTACGGCGACGACCGCCGCACCCAGTTCGTGGCGAACGAGGGCGACGTGTCGATGGAGGACCTCATCGCGGAGGAGGAGGTCGTCGTCACCATCACCCGCACCGGGTACGCCAAGCGGACGAAGAGCGACCTCTACCGCTCGCAGCGCCGCGGTGGCAAGGGCGTGATGGGCGCGGCCCTCAAGCAGGACGACATCGTCGACCACTTCTTCGTGGGCTCCACCCACGACTGGATCCTGTTCTTCACGAACAAGGGCCGGGTCTACCGCTCCAAGGCCTACGAGCTGCCGGAGGCCAACCGCACGGCCCGCGGCCAGCACGTGGCGAACATCCTCGCGTTCCAGCCGGACGAGAAGATCGCCCAGGTCATGCAGATCAAGGACTACACGGTCGCGCCGTTCCTGGTCCTCGCCACCGCCCGCGGGCAGGTGAAGAAGACCCGGCTGACCGACTTCGACTCCCCGCGCCAGGGCGGCGTCATCGCCATCAACCTGCGCGACGGCGACGAGCTGGTCGGTGCCGCGCTCATCGACAGCGAGTCCGACCTGCTGCTGGTGACCCGCAAGGCCATGTCGATCCGGTTCACCGCCGACGACACCGCGCTGCGCCCGATGGGCCGGGCGACCGAGGGCGTGCGCGGCATCGCGCTGTCCGAGGACGACCGGCTCCTGTCGCTCATGGTGGTGCAGGAGGGCGTCGACGTCCTCGTCGCCACCGAGCGCGGCTTCGCCAAGCGCACCGGGATCGAGAACTACCCGAACCAGGGCCGGGGCGGGAAGGGCGTGCTCACCGCCGACCCGAAGGCCCGAAAGGGTGCCCTGGTCGGCGCCCTCGCGGTCACCCTCGGGGACGAGCTCTACGCCATCACCTCCGGTGGTGGCGTGATCCGGACGCCGGTCAACGGGGTGCGACACAACAAGGACCGCGCGACCATGGGCGTCAAGCTCATGAACTTGCCGGAGGACGTGTCCATCGTGGCAATCGCGCGTACGACGGACAACGACGAGCCGTCGGCCTAGGGTGACGGCTGGTGACGATTGATCGGAGCCCGGGCGCGCGCGAGCGTGGCCCGGGAGCCGGTCGCGAGGGAGCGGTCCGTGCCGCAGGCGATGGGGAGACTGGCATGAGCGACCGGCCGGACGGTTCGGTGCGCACCGGATCCCGCAACGACGAGGACCCGGCCGGCGGCGAGGCCCCCGCGGCCGCCGCCCCGCAGGCGCCGACGACCGACACCGGGACGCACGCGATCCCCGGTGCCGGCGCGCAGACGGGCACCGCCGACCGGGCAGTCCCGGCCACCGGCACGCAGGCGATCCCCACGACCGGGACCCAGCGCGCGGCCGGTGCGTCGGCGAGCGCGGCGCCGGCCGCTACGCCCGCTCCGCCGATCGCCGTCCCGCCGACCCCGGTGTCCGCTGCCGGGGCCGTCCCGGCCGGTCCCGCGTCGCCGCCTCCCGCGTCGCCGCCTCCCGCCCCGTCCGGTTCCGCCCCGTCCGGTGGTGGTGCCCCCGCCGGTGGTGCCGGCTCCGCTGGTGCCCCGGCCGCGGCCAAGGGCCGCTCCGGGCGCAGCGCCACCCGTGGGCCGCGCCGGGCCCGGCTGCAGCTGCGGCACATCGACACCTGGTCGGCGCTGAAGATCTCGCTGGTCCTGTCGATCGCGCTGTTCTTCATCTGGATGGTGGCCGTCGGCGTGCTCTACGGCGTGCTCAACGCCCTCGGCGTCTTCGACACCCTCAACGAGCTCTTCGGCCAGCTGGGCACCGAGAGCGGCACGGAGGAGGGCAGCGACGTGCTGACCCCCGGCGTCGTCTTCGGTGGTGCGGCGATCATCGGCGCCATCAACATCGTGCTGCTCACCGCGCTGTGCACCGTGGGGACGTTCATCTACAACATGTGCTCCGACCTGGTCGGCGGCCTCGAGCTCACGCTCTCCGAGCGCGACTGAGTAATCCGTCGTCCTCCGGACGACACCGCCACCAGGAGCCGTTCCCCTGCGCCGTGGAGCCCCGTCGTCGCGCCTGCGCGGACCCCTCCGGGGCCCACTCGGCACGACAGGACCCCTCCTGCCGATCCGTCTCCAAGCCCAGGTACGCTGTTCGAGGTTCACGGGCCTGTAGCTCAGGCGGTTAGAGCGCATCCCTGATAAGGATGAGGCCGGAGGTTCAAGTCCTCCCAGGCCCACCCGTGTGCCGGTGCCTCCGGGCGCCGTACTCGCATCGAGTCGGCGCGCCACGCGCCCGAGGAGGTCATCGCGTGCTGAAGAAGCTGGCGCTGGTCGCAGCGGCCGTCGGTGCAGTCGCCGCCGTCCGCAGGCGCTCCAGCGGCAAGGCCGAGGCCGACCTCTGGCGCGAGGCCACCAGCGGCCCCCAGGCCGTCAGCACCCCCACCGCACGCTGATCCACCCCGGGGCCCCGGCCCCGTCGGGGACGTAGCTCAATTGGCAGAGCACCGCCTTTGCAAGGCGGGGGTTAGGGGTTCGATTCCCCTCGTCTCCACTCCGCTGACCTGCGGATTCACCTCCGTCGGGGGCTCCGGCGAACCCTCCCGCCGGGTCTCAGTCCGCAAAAAGTCCGCAACTCGTCCGCGGGCTGCGGCCCGCAGGGCGTCCAGCCGGTCTGCCACGTCGTCCAGGTCGTCATCGAACAGGTCGGCGTAGCGGTCCAGGGTCATGGCCGCCGAGGCGTGCCCGAGCATCCGCTGCACCGCCTTGACGTTGGCTCCCGCCTTGATCGCCAGCGAGGCCGCGGTGTGCCGGAGCTCATGCGGCGTGAGCCCGGGCTCCCCGATGGCCCGGGCCGCGGCGTCGAACCAGGCGGACCGGGCGTTCCGGTTGCGCAGCACCGCGCCCTGCGGCGAGGGGAAGGCCAGCTCGTCGGCAGGGCGGGTCACGACCGCCCGGGCGAGCTCGTCGACGAGGAACCGCGGCAGCGGCACCGAGCGGCGGCCGTGGGTCTTCGGCGTACCCCACACCAGGCGCGAGCCGTCGACCTCGGTGACCGCCTCCTCCACCAGGACCCGCCGGCGCAACAGGTCGAAGTGCCGCACCCGCAGCGCCGCCAGCTCCGACCAGCGCAGCCCGCAGTAGCCGAGCACCAGTACCGCCACCCGGCCGGGCCCGGCGGCCTCGGCGAGCGCGTCGAGCTGCTCGGCGGTGAGGTACCGCCGGCGCTTCTCGCCCATCGGCGGCAGGGCGACGCCCAGGGCGGGATTGACCGCCAGGCGCCGGTCGCGCACCGCGAGCCCGAGGATGCCCGACAGGACGCCCTGGGCCTTGCGGACCGAGGCCCCGGCCAGCCCCCGGCCGGAGAGCTCGGACAGCCAGGCCTGCACGTCGCCGTGGGTCACCCGGATCAGCGCGACGTGCCCCCAGCGCGGTAGGACGTGGGTCTTGAGGACGTCGGCGTAGCGGGCCCGACTGGTGGGCTTGAGGTTGATCTTCCCGGCGAGCCAGACCGGCGCCAGCTCGCCCACGGTCGTCCTGGCCCGCTTGGGGTCGACGTAGGTGCCCGTCTGCACGGCCGCGGTGACCTCGTCGAGCCATCGCTGGGCATCGACCTTGCGCTTGAAGTGGCGAGCGTGCTCCTTGCCGTGCTCGTCGCGGTACCGCGGCCGGTACGTACCGTCAGGTCTTCTCGCGATCGACACCATCGCCGACCACCTGCCTCTCCTCGATCCCCGGCCACGGCGTGCGCACGAGGGGTTCTACCGCTCACGCGAGCATCTGCCGAGCCAAGCTTGCCGTCGGTCGCCTGTCCTTCGGTGGATGCACCGGCATTCTGTGGATTCCTGTGGGCGCCGGGTGGTGGCAGCTCACTGCCTGTTTCGTGGGCCATGGGCGACCTGGCCGTGCTGTGCGTCGATCCAGCTGCGGAGGTCGTCGTGGCGATAGAGGACGCGGCGGCCGAGGCGGAAGCTGCGGGGGCCGGTGCCCAGGTGGCGCCAGTACCGCAGGGTGGCGACCGGAGCACGGAGGAGCTCGGCGGCTTCGGTGATGGTGAGCAGTTCGGGCTCGCGGCTGGCGGGATGGTCGGGCATGGCTGGCTCCGTTCTGGTCGGGTGGACTGGCTCCGTCACCTGAGAAGGCGCCGATTCAGAGCCCTTGCTGACAGCCGACCGCCAGATGCTTCCGAAAACCTCCAGTTGTTCTCCTGCTCCGCGTGGCCGAACCCGCGGTCGCCGGCGGAACCACGCTGCTCATCGACCGATGCCTGGGGCGCTGCCACGCGGGGCGAGGGACGAGCCGAGGCGCTCCTCCTCGGGCCGAGGGACCCCCGGGACGGGGGCGGTCGGCCGCGGGCGCGCCGATCCACGTTGGTCGGGGCCGGCCGTGCGCCATGTGCGCCATGCCTCGCGCTCGCGATCGAGCCAGTCCGGCGGCTGGGCGCGGAGAGCCGGGTCAGCGGTGAGGGTCGCGATGCGCGCCTGGGCGTCGGTCAGCTCCTGGCGGGTGGTGGCGATGTCGCGCTGGAGGTCCGCGAGCCGGCCGGCCGGGTCAGGGGCCCAGGCCACCGGCCCAAACGGGCCGAGTCGTTCCTCGCGCCGGCGGCTGGCCTCGGCCAGTGCGCGCCTGGCCTGCCCTGCCGCGTGCCGGGCGGTGTCGGCTGCGACGCGGAGCTGGACGTGTTCTGGGTCGGCCTGTTCGGTCGCCTGGTGGGCGGAGGTGTCGAGCGCCCTCCACAGGGCGGGCCGGTCGTCGAACCAGACGGCAACCTCCGCGAGGTCCTTCCGCTCGGTGGGCAGGGACGGCACGTGTGGCCGCCACCGGTCGGCCCAGTCGGTGAGCTGCTCGCCGGCCCGCGCGACCGCGCCTCGTCGGAGGCCGAGCCGGCCCGGGCCGTCGAGCACGGTTTTTGCCGCTGCGCGTGTGGCGGGGCGTTCGCCGTCCCAGCGCGCGAGGAGGGTGTCGCGGACCCAGTCGGCGTGGGCGGCGAGGGCCGCGCCGCTGGCTGCGGCCTGCTGCTTGGCCTGTTCGGCGGTGATCGCCGTCCGTTCACGGGTGGCTTCGAGGTTGGCGAGTTCGCCGGCGTGGGGAGCTTCGACCGCGACCACCTCGCGGAGCGTCTCGCGCTGTGGTTCCCAGTAGGCGAGTCGCTGGAGGCAGCGCTGCTCGGTGGTCCACGCCGTGCGCAGCTCGGCCAGCACGTCGGCCAGCGGGCGGGATGGGGCGTAGCGGGCGGCCTCGGTGGCGGCCTGCTGGGCGGCGTGGGCGGGGCCGAGGTCGGCGCGGTCGCGGGCGAAGACGGCGAGCCACTGCTCCCGCGCCTCGTCGGCGTCGGCGGCGACGAGGTGGGCGGTGTTCGCCGTTCGGCCGCGGGTCATCCCGACGTAGGCCGACGAGGCGCCGGTCTGCTCGCCGACCATCACGTGCGACGCCGTGACGGTCTCGCCCTGCACGCCGTACGCGGTGGAGGCGTAGGCGAGCTCGACGTGCTCGGTGGCGTAGTCCGCGGGAAGCACCCGGGGTCTCGCCCCGGCCGGGGTGACACCGCCGGACCCGTTCCCGGGGTCGGTGCCGGTGGGGGTGACAGCGGGGGTGACGAGCAGCCCGCCGCGGCGGCCGACGGCGGTGACGACCCAGACGTCGCGGTTGGCGACGTCGAGGTGGCGGTCGTTGCGGCGGGTGGCGATCCGGTCCCCGGCGCCGATCCGCTCCCCGGCCCCGGCGATGACCACCGTTCGGTCATCGACCCGGCCGGCGACGACCAGCCGCTCGCGGATCGCGTTGTTGAACTGGGCGGCCTGCTCGCGGGTGTCCACCACCACCACCACCGCCACCCGGCGGCCTGCGGCATAAGAGGCGGCGGCGGTGGCGGCCAGCGTGGTCTGCCGCGCGGCGGCGTCGGGGTACAGCTCGATCTGGCCGCGGGCGAGCAGGGCGTCGAAGACCGCGCCGGGGTCCTCGCCGACGCGCATGTCCAGGGTCAGCTCGGCATAGCCGGTGTCGGGTGTTGTGCGGCCTTCCTCGTCGGTTCGGGTGAAGCGGTGCACCCCGTCGAGTGTGAGGTGTGCCGCCGGGTCGGCTTGGGCGATGGCGAGGTCCAGGACGCCGCCGCGGCCGACTGCGGACAGCTGGTGCCGGTCGCCGAGCAGCGCCACCCGGACCTGGCACTCGTCGGCGACAGTCAGCAGGGCGCGGGCGGTGTCCTGATCGAGCATCCCGGCCTCGTCGACCAGCAGCAGATCGCCGGGCCGCAGCCGCGCTGCCTCGTTCGGCCCGGCGTAGATCCGTCCGGTCGCCGGGTCGACCTGGCCGACGGTGAGCCGGGTCCACCGCCCCTCGTCGTTCCAGCGCCAGCCGTGCCCGAAGGCGAGGGACGCCGCCGATCCGGCGGCCGTCCCCAGCTCGCCGGCGGCCACCTTGGCCGCCTTGCGCGTGGGGGTGACCACCACGAGCCGGCGGTCCCGCGCCTCGAGCAGTTCGCGGGTGGCGGCGAGCGTGGTGGTCTTGCCCGCCCCCGCGGCGCCCTCGATCACCACCAGGGGGCGGTCGCCGGCGAGCGCGGCGACCGCTGCGGCTTGGCCGGGATCCAGACGGCCGGCGGCGGCCGCGCGCTCGACCGGGAGTGCCGGGTCGGTGTCAGGCACGCCGGGTGCGGCGCGGGCGGCGAGCCAGGTGGTCAGGTCGGCTTCGACGTCGAGGACCGGCTGGGAGGTCCAGGCCCGGATGTGTTCGGGCACCCCGTCGCGGTCCAGCAGGGGGATGCAGCGCTGCAGGGCGCGGGCGGTGAGGTCTTCGGCCAGCTCGATGCGCACCCCGGCGTCGGCGATCACGCCTGCGGCGGCGATCAGCCGCTCGGCCTCGCCCCGAATGTCGGCGGCGTTCCACGCCGACCGCGCCGCCGCGAGCCGGGCCAGCGCGCGCTGCACCAGCGTGTCGCGATCGAGGGCCCCGATCGGGGTGGGGGCGAGGTCGACCGGCTGACCCGGGTCGCGGTAGCCGAGGGCGGACAGCTCGGCCCGCCAGCGTTCCTCCAGCCTGACCCCGGGCTGGAGAGTGACCTTGTCCGGGCGGCCGTCGGCCCACGCCCGGGCATCCCAGGCCCGGCGCAGCGCCGGCCCGGCGGATTCGCCGGGGTGCGCGGCGGTCCAATCCCGTTCGTAGTCGTCCACATTCCGGGCGATCTGCGCGTGCCGCGCGCTGAACGGGCCCGCGTACTCGGCGAGCTCCAGTATTTCTCCCGTAGCGTCCTTCCGGTAGCCGTTGTCGGCGAAGGCGGCGTTCAATTCCGGGTCACACGCCATCGCGGCGTGCCCGATGCCGTTGATCGCGCCCAAGAAGTCGCGGACGCCGACGGTGTGCAAGCCGCGCCATTTCCCCGCGGCGAATACCCGGGACAGGAACTGCAGGTGCAG
>NZ_OBQI01000007.1 GCF_900221005.1 Blastococcus aggregatus
AACTCCTGGGGGTAGGGCTTGGGCACGGTGAACATCCTTCCAGCGGCACCCCTTGGCACCACAGATCAGATGTCACCTACTCGTGCAGCAGTCCCTTCCCGAAGACGGTGTCGAAGCTGGGGATCGTCTATACACCGGTGGAGATCGTCGACTTCATCCTGCGCTCGGCCGACGAGGTGCTGCGCGCGGAGTTCGGCCAGGGGCTGACCGACGAGGGCGTGCACGTGCTCGACCCGTTCACCGGCACTGGCACTTTCCTGGTGCGGCTGCTGCAGAGCGGCCTCATCGAACCGCACGACCTGGCGCGCAAGTACGCCAACGAGCTGCACGCCAACGAGATTCTGCTGCTGGCGTACTACATCGCCGCGGCGAACATCGAGACCACGTTCGAGGAGCTGGAGGGGACGCCGCTGCCATTCCCCGGGCTCGTGCTCACCGACAGCTTCCAGTCGTGGGAGGACAACGACCAGCAGGACATCGACGTCATGCCGGAGAACAATGAACGGCTAGAGCGGCAGAAGCAGTTGCCCATCCAGGTCATCGTCGGCAATCCGCCGTACTCAGTGGGGCAGGATTCCGCCAATGACGACAACGCCAACGAGAAATATCCGACTCTGGACGGCGAGATCGAACGCACCTACGTCGCGCGGTCAACCGCCACGTCGAAGCGCACGCTGTACGACTCCTACATACGGGCCATCAAATGGGCCACCCTCCGCCTCGGCGACCGCGGCATCGTCGCCTTCGTTACCAACGGGGGCTTCCTAGACTCCAACGCTGCCGACGGCATGCGCCAGGCGCTCGCGGAGGAATTTGCTGCCATCCACGTCTTTAACCTGCGGGGGAACCGGCGACAAGGCGGCGCCGAGGGTCGGCCAATTTGGGAAGCATTCGCCAAGGGCTCTGGCGGTTCGATCGCGACCATCGCCATCGTTGTGCTGGTCAAGCGACCGCACGCCACAAAGCCGGCGACCATCTACTATTCACAGGTCGGTGATTTCACCACAGCAACCGAAAAGGTTGCTGAGGTCGTTTCTGCGGGCAGCATAAGCGGCCTAAGCTCGCTGGCGATCACCCCCAACGAGCACGGTGACTGGCTCCATCAGCGTGGCCAGGATTTTGCGGCCTACATGTCCATCGGGGCCAAGGCGAAGGGTCTCGCTGTCTTCGGGCTGTACTCGAAGGGGATCAATACCGCTCGATCGAACTGGGCCTACGGCTCCTCGCGGGTGGCGCTCCAACGGAACATCGAGCAACTCATCCTCGCGTACGAACGGGACCGCCAAGCTCTCGCGGCGGATTCGTCGACACTGCTAAATGCAGACGAGCGGCAGATCAAGTGGAGCCGGACGCTGGAGTCGGCCGTGCGCCGCGGCGTGACGATGCAGTTCGATCCTCAAAACCTGCGCAGGGCAGCCTTTCGCCCGTTCACTACGCAGTGGGTCTACTGGGACCGCCACCTTAACGATCAGCTCTACTCCACGCCGTACCTCTTCCCTAACGGCCTCGAGAATGTTGGCTTCTCGCTCACAGATGCGGCGTCACACGCTCCGTTTTCGCTGCTGATGATCAACGACCTGCCGGACCTGCACACTCTTGATACGGCCCAGTACTTCCCGAGGTGGCGATACGAGAAGGTCAACGACTCGGGGATGTTCGAGGTCCACGCGGGCGAAGTGGTCGACGGCTACCGGCGGATCGACAACATCACCGACGAGGCGCTCGCAGCGTTCACCGCGGCCTACCCCGGAGAGTCGATCAGCAAGGACGACATCTTCGACTACGTTTACGGGCTGCTGCACTCGCCGGAGTATCGGGAGACCTACGCGGCGGACCTGAAGAAGATGCTGCCGCGAATCCCGTTCGCCAAGGACTTCCGCGCCTTCGCCGACGCAGGTAAGCAGTTGGCCGCGCTGCACCTGAGCTACGAGACCGTCGAGCCGTGCCCGCTGGAGGGGCTTGACGTCTCCGGTCCCGGTGGCGAGGCGGACTACGAGTTCTTCGCCGTCGGAGACAAGAAGATGACCTTCGGCAAGCCGACCGCCGAGCAGAAGGCCGCCGGGCTTCGACACGACCGGTCGATGATCCGATACAACGACCGGATTACCCTGCGCGGCGTCCCAGAGGAGGCGTACCGGTACACGTTGGGAAGCCGCTCGGCCATCGAGTGGATCATCGACCGCTACTGGGTGAAGACCGACAAGGCGTCGGGCATCGTCAACGACCCCAACGACTGGTCCCGCGAAGTCGGCGATCCGCGCTACATCCTCGACCTGCTGGCACGCATCGTCACAGTCTCCTTGGAGACGGTCAAGGTGGTGGACTCCCTGCCCCCGCTCGATATCCGCCACGACGGGTGAACGGCACCGGACGGCCAGGCCGCGATCACGGTCCGCCGGCCACTACCGCGGGGGGCAGCGACCAACCACGAGACGACACCGAGCGGGTCCGTGCCTGCCGCCGCTCGTGGGCCGGCGGCCCGTGCTCGGAAGCTGCACGACGTCGAGGTCATCCGCGGCCGGGCCGTGCCTTCGGCGTGCCTTTCGCGTGCCTTAAGCACCGGCCAAAGCCGGTGGTCAGGGGGTAGCAGGGGTCAGCACCCATAAGGCACGGGAGCGGCCCCAACGCCGCGCTGAGCTGCACAGACGAGCAAATCTGCTGGTCAGTGCGTGGAGCGGGTGACCGGGATCGAACCGGCATGGCCAGCTTGGAAGGCTGGGGCTCTACCATTGAGCTACACCCGCGAGGTGCCCGGACAGCCTAACGGCCGGGGCGCTCGCAGCTGCGCCAACCCGGGCGCGACGCCGCTACGGTGCTCCGCGTGACGCAGACCACGTGGATGGACGCGACCGCCCAGGCCGAGCTCGTACGCAGCGGCCAGGCCAGCCCTGTCGAACTCGTCGAGGACGCCATCGAGCGGATCGAGCGGGTGAACCCGCAGCTCGACGCGGTCATCCGCGACCGGTTCGCCGAAGCCCGCAAGGAGGCGGCCGGAGAGCTCCCCGACGGTCCGTTCCGCGGCGTCCCGATGCTGCTCAAGGACCTCGGCTGCCACGTCGCCGGCGAGACCACCCAGTACGGCACGTCCTTCCTCGGCGACGTGCGCTGGCCGGCCGACAGCTACCTCGCGCAGCAGTTCCGCGCCGCCGGGTTCGTCTTCCTCGGCCGCACCAACGTGCCGGAGTTCGGCACCACCATCACCACCGAGCCGGTGTGCAACGCCCCGGCCCGCAACCCGTGGAACCCCGGCCATTCCACCGGCGGTTCGAGCGGCGGCTCGGCGGCGGCCGTGGCCGCGGGGCTGGTGCCGATCGCGCACGCCAACGACGGCGGCGGCTCCATCCGCATCCCCGCTAGCGAGTGCGGCCTGGTCGGCCTCAAGCCCACCCGCGCCCGCGTCAGCCAGGGGCCCGACGTCGGCGAGGGCTGGGCCGGCGCCACCATCGACGGCGCCGTCACCCGGACGGTCCGCGACGCCGCCGCCGTCCTCGATGCGATCAGCGCCTTCATGCCGGGCGACCCGTACCCGGCGCCGGCCTTCGTCCGGCCGCTGGCCGCCGAGGTGGGTGCCCCCGTCGGCCGGCTGCGCGTCGGCCTCCTGGACGCCGCGCCGGGGGAGCAGTACCTGGACCACCCCGACTGCCGCGCCGCGGTCGCGGACGCCGGCCGGCTGCTCGAGGAGCTGGGCTGCGTCGTCGAACCCGGGACGCCGGACGCCATGTTCGACGAGCTGTTCTCGCGCTTCTTTACCGCGACCATCGCGGCCGACACTGCCGTGACCCTCTCCGCGCTCGAGCAGTTCGCGCTGGGCCGGGCGATCGCCGACGACGAGCTGGAGCCGCGCAACGCGATGTACCGCGCCGTCGGGCGGGAGATGCCGGCCACCGACTACCTCGCCGCACGGGCGTACCTGGGCGGCTGGGTCCGCCGCATGGCGGCCTTCTGGACGCCGGAGGAGCACGGCGGCCGAGGGTTCGACCTGCTGGTCACCCCGACCGTGGCGGCGCCGCCGCCCGAGCTGGGCTGGTTCACCGGGGCCGGTCCGGAGGAGGAGGGCCGCCGGATCGGCAGCTTCCTGCCCTACACCGCGCAGTTCAACGTCACCGGTCAGCCGGCCATCAGCCTGCCGCTGCACTGGAGCGACGACGGCCTGCCGGTCGGGGTCCAGATCGTCGCGGCGTTCGGCCGGGAGGACGTGCTCGTCCGGGTCGCGGCCGCGCTGGAGGAGGCTGCTCCGTGGGCGGGCCGCCGGCCGCCGGTGAGCGCCTGAGCTCCGTGCCGGCGGGAGCCGGTGGCCGACCCGCCTAGACTCGGGCAGCCACGGGGTGTGGCGCAGCTTGGTAGCGCACCTGCTTTGGGAGCAGGGGGCCGCAGGTTCAAATCCTGTCACCCCGACCAGGTCGTGCTGCAGGCTCACATCCTGTCGCCCCGACCAGGTCGTCCTGCACGGGTTCACATCCCGTCAGCCCGGCCGAGCCACGACGTCCGTAGACTCGTGGGTCGACGCGGCGCCGTCGAGCACCGAGCGCCCCACCCGCTGTCTTACCGAGGAGCACTGCCGCTGTGAAGAGCACCATCGAGGAACTGGGCCCCACGCGGGTCCGGATGGCGATCGAGGTGGCTTGGGGGGACCTGGACCACGCCTTCGGTGAGGTCTACAAGGAGCTGGGCAAGCAGGTCCGCGTCCCCGGCTTCCGTCCCGGCAAGGTCCCGAACCGCGTGCTCGACCAGCGCATCGGCCGGCCCGTCGTCCTGGAGCAGGTCGTCCAGCACGCGATCCCGGAGGTCTACTCCGAGGTCGTCCGCGAGAACCAGGTCCGCGTCCTGGGCCAGCCCGAGATCGAGGTGACCAAGCTCGAGGACAACCAGACCCTCGAGTTCACCGCCGAGGTCGACGTCGCCCCGCAGCTCGAGCTGCCCGCCCTGGACGCCCTCGCGGTCACCGTCGACGACGTCGAGGTCACCGACGAGGAGATCGACCAGCAGATCACCGTCATGCGCGAGCGCTTCGGGATGCTGCAGTCCGTCGAGCGCGCCGCCCAGGACGGCGACTTCGTCTCCATCGACCTCGAGGCCAAGCTCGGCGACGAGGTCCTCGAGGACGGCTCGACCACCGGCATGTCCTACGAGGTCGGCTCCGGCAACCTGATGGAGGGCCTCGACGACGCCGTCCGCGGGCTCTCCGCCGAGGAGTCGAAGACCTTCCAGACCGCCCTGCTCTCCGGCCCGAACGCCGGCGAGTCGGCCGACGTCACCGTCACCGTCCGCTCGGTGAAGGAGAAGGAGCTCCCCGAGCTCGACGACGACTTCGCCTCCACCGCCAGCGAGTTCGACACCCTGGCCGAGCTGCGCGAGGACGTCCGCACCCGCCTGTCCCGCACCAAGGTGATCCAGCAGGGCGCGCAGGCCCGCGACAAGCTCGTCGAGCACCTGCTCGAGGCCGTCGAGGTGCCGATGCCCGACAACCTGGTCGAGCGCGAGATCGAGTGGCGCAACCGCGCCTTCGAGGGCGAGCTGCAGCAGGCCGGCATGGACTGGGACAGCTTCCTCAAGATGTCCGGCGTCGAGAGCCGCGAGGCCTACGACGCCGACCAGCGCAAGAACGTCGAGGAGGCCGTCCGGACGCAGTTCATCCTGGACGCGATCGCCGACGCCCGTGAGGTCACCGTCGACAACGACGACCTCTCCGCGCAGATCATGGCGCAGGCCCAGCGCAACCGGATGAGCCCGGAGCAGTACGCGCAGCAGCTGCAGCAGGGCAACAACATCGCCGAGTTCGTCGCCGACGTGCGCCGGACGAAGACGCTGGCCCAGCTGCTCGAGCAGACGACGATCACCGACGCGTCGGGCAACACCGTCGACCTCGAGGCGCTGCGCCCGCAGACCGTCCAGGCCCCGGCCGGGGACGACGCCGACGAGGAGCAGATCGACGCCGAGTTCTCCGCGGAGGCCGCCGCCGTCGAGGCGATCGAGGGCGCCGTCGACGACACCGAGGCCGTCGACAAGGCCTGATCGCCTCCGCGCCAGCGCTCGGAACGCCGCTCCACCCGACACCGGGTGGGGCGGCGTCCGTCGTTTCCGGGCCGATTTCCTGCCTGGTCGCTGCGCCGTCGGCGAACACCACCCGTTGCGGGACTGCACCGTCGGAGGTGCGCGTTAGGGTCGACAGGACTCAGGCGAATCGCCGGGGAGCACCGTTCCCCGGAGGGCCGTCGAAGCCCGCACCATCGCCCCGCACACGAACAACCAGTCCACCGAGACCGACTGCTGGACAGTCCTACGGAGGTCACCGCACCCGTGAGCACTACCCACCCGAACCTCGCGAGCGCACCCATGATGCGCGGCGCCGGCGGAATGATGAACCTCGGAGACTCCGTCTACGAGCGCCTGCTGCGCGAGCGCATCATCTTCCTCGGCACGCAGGTGGACGACGTCATCGCCAACCAGCTCGCCGCCCAGATGCTGCTGCTGTCCGCCGAGGACCCCAAGAGCGACATCCACCTCTACATCAACTCGCCCGGCGGCTCGGTCAGCGCCGGCATGGCGATCTACGACACGATGCAGTTCATCGACTGCGACGTCGCCACGTACGGCATGGGCCTGGCCGCCTCGATGGGCCAGTTCCTGCTCACCGCGGGCACTGCGGGCAAGCGCTACGCGCTGCCGCACGCGCGGATCATGATGCACCAGCCCTCGGCCGGCGTCGGCGGAACCGCGGCCGACATCGCCATCCAGGCCGACCTGTTCCGCCGCACCAAGAAGGAGCTCAACGAGCTCCAGGCGCTGCACACGGGGCAGAGCATCGAGCAGATCGAGACCGACTCGGACCGCGACCGCTGGTTCACCGCGCCGGAGGCCCTCGAGTACGGCTTCGTCGACCACGTGGTGAGCAAGGCGACCATGACCGACAGCACCAACCCGGTCACCGACAACTGAGTCCGGAGGGACTGACATGAGCTTCCAGATGCCCTCCAGCCGCTACATCCTGCCCTCCTTCGTGGAGCGCACGAGCTACGGCATGAAGGAGTCCAACCCCTACAACAAGCTCTTCGAGGAACGCATCATCTTCCTCGGGGTGCAGATCGACGACGCCTCGGCCAACGACGTCATGGCCCAGCTGATCACGCTGGAGTCCACCGACCCGGACCGCGACATCACGATCTACATCAACTCTCCCGGTGGCTCGTTCACCTCGCTCATGGCGATCTACGACACCATGATGTTCGTCCGCCCCGACATCCAGACCGTGTGCATGGGCCAGGCCGCCTCGGCGGCCGCGGTCCTGCTGGCGGCCGGGACGCCGGGCAAGCGCCTGGCCCTGCCCTACTCCCGCGTGCTGATCCACCAGCCCTCGGGTGAGGCGGGCGGTCAGGTCTCCGACCTCGAGATCCACGCCGCGGAGATCCAGCGGGTGCGGGTGCAGATGGAGGAGATCCTGGCGCGGCACACCGGTCGTTCGACCGAGCAGATCCGCAAGGACATCGACCGGGACAAGATCCTCACCGCTCAGGAGGCGAAGGACTACGGCATCGTCGACCAGGTGATCCAGAGCCGGAAGCTCAACGCCCTTCCCGCGGTCTGATCCTTCCCGGCGCGAGCCGGGGCCGCGCGTGTCGCGTCCCCGGCTCGTACCGTCGAAGGGTCCAGCGGTTCGGGAGGGCACTCCCGGGCCAGGGCTGGGCCGCGAGGCGAGCGGTACGGAAGTGGGACGGGCCGGCGTCAACCGGGTGAGTCATTGCCCGGCGGCGTCGGTGACGGCAGGTACGTTCGGCGGACGCCTGAACCCCGGCCTCGAGGGCCGGGACGAGAGCCCCGCCGAGTGGGGACTGCACGGGCGAAGATCAGCAGCGACGACGACGCAGGCACCTGGTTCCAGGGCTGCGAATCCGAACCGGAGGTCAGCAGGTGGCACGAATCGGTGAGAGCGGTGACCTGCTCAAGTGCTCCTTCTGCGGGAAGAGCCAGAAGCAGGTCAAGAAGCTCATCGCGGGCCCCGGGGTCTACATCTGCGACGAGTGCATCGACCTCTGCAACGAGATCATCGAGGAAGAGCTGTCGGAGTCCTCGGACCTCAAGTTCGACGAACTGCCGAAGCCGAAGGAGATCCACGACTTCCTCGAGCAGTACGTCATCGGTCAGGACAAGGCCAAGCGCACGCTCTCGGTGGCCGTCTACAACCACTACAAGCGGATCCAGGCCGGCGGTGACCGCCGCGACGAGGGCGTGGAGCTCGCCAAGTCCAACATCCTGCTGATGGGCCCGACCGGCTGCGGCAAGACGCACCTGGCGCAGACCCTCGCGCGGATGCTGAACGTGCCCTTCGCGATCGCCGACGCCACGGCGCTGACCGAGGCGGGCTACGTCGGCGAGGACGTCGAGAACATCCTGCTGAAGCTGATCCAGGCCGCCGACTACGACGTCAAGCGCGCCGAGACCGGCATCATCTACATCGACGAGGTCGACAAGATCGCCCGCAAGAGCGAGAACCCGTCGATCACCCGCGACGTCTCCGGTGAGGGCGTGCAGCAGGCGCTGCTGAAGATCCTCGAGGGGACGACGGCGTCGGTGCCCCCGCAGGGTGGGCGCAAGCACCCGCACCAGGAGTTCATCCAGATCGACACGACGAACGTGCTGTTCATCGTGGGTGGCGCGTTCGCCGGCCTGGAGAAGGTCATCGAGGCGCGCACCAGCAAGCAGGGCATCGGCTTCGGCGCCGAGGTGCGGGGCAAGGCCGAGATCGCGGAGGCCAACGCCTTCGCCGAGGTCATGCCCGAGGACCTGCTGAAGTTCGGCATGATCCCCGAGTTCATCGGCCGTCTCCCGGTGATCACCAGCGTGCAGAAGCTGGACCGCGAGGCGCTGATCAACATCCTCACCGAGCCGAAGAACGCCCTGGTGCGCCAGTACCGGAAGCTCTTCGAGCTCGACGGCGTGGAGCTGGAGTTCACCGACGACGCGCTCGAGGCCATCGCCGACCAGGCGATCCTCCGCGGCACCGGCGCCCGCGGGCTCCGCGCGATCATGGAGGAGGTGCTCCAGTCGGTCATGTACGACATCCCCAGCCGGGAGGACGTCGCCTCCGTGGTGATCACCAAGGAGGTCGTGCTGGAGCACGTCAACCCCACCATCGTGCCGCGCAAGCCCACCCGCGAGCGTCGCGAGAAGTCCGCCTGACCCGAGCAACCGCGTCGACGGCCCGTCCCCACTGCGGGGGCGGGCCGTTCGCGTTCCTGTGCCCCGCCGCTCGGGACCGTTGAACCCGGATGGCCCACCAGGTCCGGCGTCCTGGGGCACCCGGGTTCACCGGTCGGCCAGCCGCCGGCGCACGACGGCCTCGATCTCCCGCCGGCACCCCGCAGGGTCGCTCACCAGGCGTTCATAGCTGAAGCGCAGCACCACCCACCCCAGCGTGGCCAGCGCATTGTCGCGGCGCAGATCCCGCTCCCGGGCCTCGCGGCTGCCGTGGAACGCCGCGCCGTCCAGCTCCACGGCGACCCCGGCCTCCGGCCACGCCGCGTCCAGCTCGGCGGCCCGCCCGTCGGGCAGGACGACCCGGTGCTGCTGGACGAACGCCGGCACCGTCGGTGGGCCGGGGAGCACGTGCTGCACGCCGAAGATCTCGAGCTCGCTCTGGCACCCGCGCTCCACGAGTTCCAGCAGCGCGACGAGTTCCACTCGTCCGGCGTGGCGCGGCGTCCGGTCGGACTGGCGCCGTACCGCGGAGGCACGGACCGCGCGTGTCCGCACCGCCTCGATGACCGCCTGCCGCACCAGGGGTCGCTCGGCCGGCGCGCGCCGATTACGCGTCGGTGACCAGGCCCACCACCACGCATCGACCAGGCTCCGCGCCGGCTCGATCACCTCGAGGCCGTCGCAGCGGATCGTGGTGAGGCGTCGTCCGGAGCGGTGCACCAGCACGTCCGAGGCGTCCCGAAGGCAGCGGGCGAGCTCCACCGTCACGTGCAGGGGCCCCGCCGTCGGGCGTACGAGGCCGGCCGCCGTGAGTGCCGAGAGGTGGCTGAGCGGCGCGTCCGCGTACAGCGTCGCGGCCCGTGCACGGTCCGCCCACCTCACGGTCCGGTCGGGCAGCGCGACCACGCCCGGCGCCACGACCAGCAGGCGGCCCTGTGCCAGCCAGCGGCCGACGGTGCTGGTGCTGGTGACCGCGGTGACGTCCGCGCGGCGGGCGACGCCGTGAGGGAGGAGGTCGACCGGCCGGGGCACGCCGAAAGGCTCGCCGATCTGCGACCTCCCCCGCAGACGCCCTGTGGACGACGCGACCGGTGAACCCGCACGGCCCAGGGGAGCGCCAGTCGTGGGTCGTCCGGGTTCGACGATCGGTGAGACGCGCCGGGCCCGGCGCTAGGGTCGGCGGGTGACCACGCGGTACGTCGCGCTGCTGCGGGCGATCAACCTCGGCTCCACCCGCCGGGTGTCCATGCCGCAGCTCCGCGAGGCGCTCGGCGCACGGGGATACGGCACGGTGCGCACCCACCTGGCCAGCGGCAACGTCGTCCTCGACAGCCCCCTCGGCGAGACGGACCTGGCGGCCGACCTCGCCGTCGCCATCGCGGAAGAGTTCGGTCTCGACGTCCCGGTGGTGGTGCGGAGCGGGGAGGAGGTCGCCGACGTGGTCGCGGCCGATCCCCTCGGCGACGTGGCGGCCGACCCGTCCCGCTACTCGGTGACCTTCTTCCCGACCGCGCCGGACGCGGAGCGGGTCGCTGCGCTGCCCCCGGCTGACGGCGGCCGCTACGGGGTCCAGGGCCGCGAGCTCTACCTGTGGCTGCCGGACGGCCTCCAGCAGAGCCCGATGGGCCGCTGGAAGTGGGACCGGCTGCTGGGAGTGGCCGGAACCGCGCGCAACTGGAACACGGTGCGCAAGCTCGCCGAGCTGGCCTCGGACCGCTGAACCCGGACGACCCATCCAGGGGTCGGACGTGGGTCGCCCGGGTTCAGCGGTCGGACTGCGGTGGAGTCAGGCGTCGGCGACCTCGGCGAGGACGACCTCGACGGTCAGCTCGCCCTCACCGGGCTGGACGGCGAGCGTCGCGATCCGGCCGGCGTCGACCAGGTCGGCGCGGGCGGCCTCGATCAGCGGCACCTGAGCGGCGGGCGCGCGCACCGTCGCCGTCGCGACGTCGGCCCGCATGGAGACCTTCGCGTCGGACTTGGCCTTGCGCACGCCGGCCAGCGCCGCGGCGGTCGCGGTCACCACGGCGGGGTCGCCGTCGGCGGGCAGCGCGGAGGCCACCGGCCAGGCGGAGCGGTGCACGGAGCCGGCCTGCCACCAGGACCAGACCTCCTCGGTCACGAACGGCAGCACCGGGGCGAACAGCCGCAGCTGCACCTCGAGGGCCACCGCCAGCGCCGCCTGCGCGGAGGCCGCCGCGGGGCCGGTCCCGTAGGCGCGGGACTTCACCAGCTCCACGTAGTCGTCGCAGAACGACCAGAAGAACGTCTCGCTGACCTCGAGCGCGCGGGTGTAGTTGTAGGCCTCCATCGCCGCGGTCGCCTCGTCCACCACCCGGCCGAGGGCGGTGAGCAGGCCGAGGTCGATCGGCTCGGTGACCTGCTCGACGGTCGAGGACGCCGAGGCGCCCAGACCCAGCACGAACTTGCCGACGTTGAGGATCTTCATCGCCAGCCGGCGGCCGACCTTCATCTGCGTCTCGTCGAACGGCGAGTCCGCACCCGGGCGCGCACCCGCGGCCCGCCAGCGCACCGCGTCGGTGCCGTACCGCTCCAGGACGTCGATCGGCGTCGTCGCGTTGCCCTTGGACTTCGACATCTTCTTGCGGTCGGGGTCGACGACGAACCCGGAGATCGCCGCGTGCGACCACGGCACCGTGCCGAACTCGTAGTGCGAGCGCACCACGGTCGAGAACAGCCAGGTACGGATGATGTCGTGCGCCTGCGGGCGCAGATCCATCGGGAAGACGGCGGCGAACAGCTCCGGGTCGGTGTCCCAGCCCGAGGCGACCTGCGGCGAGAGGGACGACGTCGCCCAGGTGTCCATGACGTCGGGGTCGGCCATGAACCCGCCGGGCACGCCGCGCTGCGACTCGTCGAAGCCCGGCGGCACGTCGGACGACGGGTCGACCGGCAGCGAGGCCTCGTCGGCCAGGATCGGCTCGTCGTGGATCGGCTCGCCCTCGGCGTCGAGGCGGTACCAGACGGGGAACGGGACGCCGAAGAACCGCTGGCGGCTGATCAGCCAGTCACCGTTGAGGCCCTCGACCCAGTTCTCGTAGCGGTGCCGCATGTGGTCGGGCACCCACTGGATCTCCCGGCCGCGGGCGACCAGCGCGTCGCGGAGGTCGCCGTCCCGGCCACCGTTGCGGATGTACCACTGGCGGGTGGTGACGATCTCGAGCGGGCGGTCGCCCTTCTCGTAGAACTTGACCGGGTGGGTGATCGGCCGCGGCTCGTCGAGCAGGTCGCCGGACTCCCGCAGCAGCTCCACGATCCGCTGCTGGGCGCTGAAGGACGTCTTGCCGGCCAGCTCGTCGTAGGGCCGGTCGGGGACGCCCGCCGGCGGCTCGGCGAGGAAGCGGCCGTCCCAGCCGATGACGGCGCGGGTCGGCAGCTGCAGCTCGCGCCACCAGATGACGTCGGTCAGGTCGCCGAAGGTGCAGATCATCGCGATGCCCGAGCCCTTGTCCTTCTCGGCCAGGCGGTGCGCCATCACGGGCACCTCGACGTCGAACAGCGGCGTCCGCACGGTCTTCCCGAACAGCGGCTGGTAGCGCTCGTCGTCCGGGTGGGCCACCAGGGCGACGCAGGCGGGCAGCAGCTCGGGGCGGGTGGTCTCGATGACGACCGGGCCGTCCGGGCCGGCGAAGGAGACCCGGTGGTAGGCGCCGGGGCGCTCGCGGTCCTCGAGCTCGGCCTGCGCGACGGCGGTCCGGAAGCTCACGTCCCAGAGGGTCGGCGCCTCCTGGGCGTAGGCCTCGCCGCGGGCCAGGTTGCCGAGGAACATCTTCTGCGCGGTGGCGCGGGAGCGCTCGGAGATCGTCCGGTAGACGTTCGACCAGTCCACCGAGAGCCCGACGCGGCGCCAGAGCTTCTCGAACTCGGCCTCGTCGGCCTCGGTGAGCTGCATGCAGAGCTCGACGAAGTTGCGACGGGAGACCGGCACCTGGTCCTTGCCCGGCTTGGCGGGGGGCTCGAAGGACGGGTCGTAGGGGAGCGCGGGGTCGCAGCGGACCCCGTAGTAGTTCTGCACCCGGCGCTCGGTCGGCAGGCCGTTGTCGTCCCAGCCCATCGGGTAGTAGACGTGCTTGCCCCGCATGCGCTGGTAGCGGGCGACGAAGTCGGTGTGCGTGTAGCTGAACACGTGCCCGACGTGCAGCGAGCCCGACGCGGTCGGCGGGGGGGTGTCGATCGAGTAGATCTGCTCGCGGGGCGCCTGGAGCGCGGCGTCCCGGTCGAAGGCGTAGGTGTCCTCGGCCGCCCAGCGCTCGACCCACTTCTCCTCGAGCCCGTCGATCGTCGGCTTCTCGGGTACGTCGACGGACGCTGCCGGGGCAGGAGTGGCCGGGGTCGCGCTGTCGGGAGCCATGTGCCTCAGTCTAGGAACCGGTCCCCTGGCATCCTGAGCAGGATGAGCAACGGCAGCACCGGTGAACTGGCCCGGGTCGAGCAGGAGCTGCTGGCCCGTTGGCCGGAGAGCCGGCTCGAGCCCTCCCTCACGCGGATCTCCGCCCTGGTCGACCTCCTCGGGAACCCGCACCGCGCGATGCCGGTGATCCAGGTGGCCGGTACCAACGGCAAGACGACGACGGCGCGGATGATCGACGAGCTGCTCCGCGGCTTCGGCCTGCGCGTGGGCCGGTTCACCAGCCCGCACCTGGAGTCGATGCGGGAGCGGATCGTGCTCGACGGTGAGCCGGTGAGCCCCGAGCGGTTCGTCGAGACCTACGCCGACATCGCGCCCTACGTGCAGATGGTCGACGCCGCCGGCGAGCACCCGATGAGCTTCTTCGAGGTGATGGTCGGCATGGCGTACGCGCTGTTCGCCGACGCGCCGGTCGACGTCGCCGTCATCGAGGTCGGCATGGGCGGGACGTGGGACGCCACCAACGTCGCCGACGCGCGGGTCGCCGTCGTCACCCCGGTGGCGATGGATCACGCCGAGTACCTCGGGCCGGACGTCGCGACGATCGCCGGTGAGAAGGCGGGGATCATCAAGGCCGACTCGATCGCGGTGCTGGCCCACCAGCAGCCGGGGGCGCTGGACGCCCTCGTGCGCCGGGCCATCGAGGTGGACGTCGTCGTCGCCCGCGAGGGCACGGAGTTCGGCGTGCTGGAGCGCCGGGTCGCCCTCGGCGGGCAGCAGGTGCGCCTGCAGGGCCTGGGCGGCGAGTACGACGAGGTCTACCTGCCGCTGTTCGGCGCGCACCAGGCGCAGAACGCGGCCACCGCCCTGGCCGCCGTCGAGGCGTTCCTGGGCGCGGGCGCCGCCACCGGCCCCGTCGAGCAGGAGACCGTCCGCGCCGCGTTCGCCGCCGTCCGCTCGCCCGGTCGCCTGGAGCGGGTGCGCACGAGCCCCAGCGTGCTGATCGACGCGGCGCACAACCCGGCCGGCATGACGGCGACGGTGGAGGCGATCCGCGAGTCCTTCGACTTCACCCGGCTGATCGGGGTGGTGGGCGCCGTCCGCGGCAAGGATGTCGCCGGGATGCTGGCCGCGCTCGAGGAGATCTGCGCCGAGGTCGTCGTCACGCAGAACTCCTCGGAGCGGGCGCTGCCCGCCGACGAGCTGGGCGCGCTGGCGGTCGACGTCTTCGGTGCCGACCGGGTCAGCGTCTCTCCGCGGCTCGGCGAGGCGATCGGCGAGGCGATGGAGCTCGCCGAGGCGGGTCCGGACGACGCGCTCGGCGGCTCCGGCGTGCTGGTCACCGGCAGCGTGATCACCGCGGGGGAGGCCCGCACCCTGCTGTCGGGACGGCGTTCGTGACGGCGCCCGATCCGGTCCGGGCCGGCCGGGCGCTGGGCGGGGCCGCCGCCGCGATCCTGGTGCTCGAGGGCATCGCCGTGCTGTTCGTGCCCCGCGGCATCGCGCAGACCGAGGAGGGGCTCGGCGCCGTCCGGCTCACCATCCTGCTGGTCCTCGCCCTGCTGCTGATCCTGGCCAGCGGCATCCAGCGGCGGGAGCGCGGGCTGGTCATCGGCACGGCGCTGCAGGTGCCGCTGCTCGCCACCGGCCTGATGAACAGCGCGATGTGGTTCGTCGCCGGCGCGTTCGTGCTGATCTGGCTGTACCTGCTGCAGGTGCGCAAGGAGCTGATCGGGTCGCCGTTCGGCCCGGTCCCGGTCACCCGCCCCACGGACGACGGCGACGCCGGCGCAGCCGGCTGACCCCCGTCCCGGAGGAATCCATGACCCACCTGTTCAGCGAGTTCACGCTCAAGGGCGTCACCCTGCGCAACCGCATCGGGATGAGCCCGATGACGATGTACCGGTCGACCGACGGGCGCCTGGGCGACTACCACCTCATGTACCTCGGAGCCCGTGCCGCCGGCGGCTTCGGGCTGGTCTTCCCCGAGCAGATCGCGATCGCCCCCGAGGGGCGTACGAGCGTCCACTGCGCCGGCATCTACGACGACGCCCAGATCGAGGGCCACGCCCGGGTCACCGCCATGATCAAGTCGATGGGCGGGGTGCCGGGCATCCAGCTGGGCCACACCGGGCGCAGCGGCAGCGAGGAACCGCCCTGGGCGGGATGGGGCCAGATCGCCCCCGACGCCCCGGACGGCTGGCAGGTGGTCGGGCCCTCGGACGTCCCCTACGGGGCGCCGCGACGGCCCCATCCCGTGCACGCGCTCACGGTCGAGGAGATCGGGGAGCTCCACCGGCAGTACGCCGCCGCGGCGGTCCGGGCGGCCGAGGCCGGGTACGAGTGGCTGGAGCTGCACTTCGCGCACGGCTACCTCGGGTCGAGCTTCTTCTCGCCGCTGGCCAACCGGCGCGACGACCGGTACGGCGGCAGCCTGGAGAACCGCGCCCGCTTCCTGCTCGAGGCCCTGGACGCCGTGCGGGCGGTCTGGCCCGAGCACCTGCCCCTGACGATGCGGCTGGGAGCGGACGACTTCCATCCCGAGGGCACCCGCTTCGAGGACTCGGTCGTCGCGATCGGGTGGATGAAGGAGCACGGGCTGGACCTCGCCGACCTGAGCTTCGGCGGGAACACCGACGACATGACCGACCCGCTCTGGAACCAGCCGGGCGCCTGGGTGGAGCGCGCGGGCCGGATCAAGCGGGAGATCGGGATCGCCGTCGCGACGAGCTGGAACCTCGGTGTCCCGCAGGATGCCGACGCCGCGGTGCGGGCGGGGGACGTCGACGTCGTCCTGCTCGGGCGGGCGGCGCTGGCGAATCCCCACTGGCCGGTCTGGGCCGCCCGCGAGCTCGGCCACGACGCCCCCTTCGGGCTGGTCCCTCGCGACTGGGCCTGGTGGCTGGAGAACTTCCGCGGCCACGCGCCGTCCATCGGCTGGCCGGCGCCCGGCGCCGGTGCCTGAGGGGCCGCTCCGGAGGAGGTCGTAGGCTCCGGCCCCGTGACCGAACGCACTCTTGTCCTCGTCAAGCCCGACGGCGTCGCCCGTGGCCTCGTCGGCGAGGTGATCACCCGCCTCGAGCGCAAGGGCCTGCGCCTGGTCGCCGCCGAACTGCGGACCCTGACCGCCGACGTCGCGGAGACGCACTACGCCGAGCACAGCGAGCGCCCCTTCTTCGGCTCGCTGGTCGAGTTCATCACCAGCGGCCCGCTGATGGCGCTCGTCGTCGAGGGCCCCCGGGCCATCGAGGCGTTCCGTGCCCTGGCCGGCGCCACCGACCCGGTGAAGGCCGGCCCCGGCACCATCCGCGGCGACTTCGCCCTCGAGGTGCAGAACAACATCGTGCACGGCTCGGACTCGCCCGAGTCCGCCGCCCGCGAGATCGGCCTGTTCTTCCCGAACCTGGGCTGACGTCCTCCGGTCCGGGGTGGCCGTCCGCCGCGGCGGCTACCCTGGACCGGTCATGACTGCAGAGCTCCGCACGACCGCCGGCGAGTCGCTGTACCCGCGACTCGAGCCGCTGCTGGCCCAGATCCAGAAGCCCATCCAGTACGTGGGCGGTGAGCTCAACGCCCAGGTGAAGCACTGGGACGCAGCCAGCGTCCACTGGGCGCTGATGTACCCCGACGCCTACGAGGTCGGGCTGCCCAACCAGGGCCTGATGATCCTCTACGAGGTCCTCAACGAGCGCGCCGACGCCCTGGCCGAGCGCACCTACGCCGTCTGGCCCGACCTCGCCGCCCTGATGCGCGAGCACGGCGTCCCGCAGTTCACCGTCGACGGGCACCGTGCCGTCGCCGACTTCGACGTGCTCGGCGTCAGCTTCGCCACCGAGCTCGGCTACACGAACCTGCTCGAGGCGCTCGACCTCGCCGGCGTCCCGCTGCACGCGGTCGACCGCGACGAGAGCCACCCGGTCGTCGTCGCCGGCGGGCACGCCGCCTTCAACCCCGAGCCGGTCGCCGACTTCGTCGACTGCGCCGTCCTCGGCGACGGCGAGCAGGTCGTCGGCGACATCACCGACGTCGTCAAGGCGTGGAAGGCCGAGGACCGCCCCGGCGGCCGCGAGGAGCTGCTCGCCCGGCTGGCCCGGGTGGACGGCGTCTACGTCCCCCGCTTCTACGCGATGTCCTACGGCGACGACGGCGCCATCGCGGCCGTCACCCCCACCCGTGACGACGTGCCGGAGAAGGTCGGCAAGCGCACCGTCATGGACCTCGACGAGTGGCCCTACCCGAAGCAGCCGCTGGTGCCGCTGGCCGAGAGCGTCCACGAGCGCATGAGCGTGGAGATCTTCCGCGGCTGCACCCGGGGCTGCCGGTTCTGCCAGGCCGGGATGATCACCCGCCCGGTGCGCGAGCGGACGATCACCGGCATCGGCTCGATGGTCGACGCCGGCCTCAAGGCGACCGGCTACGAGGAGGTCGGGCTGCTCAGCCTCTCCAGCGCCGACCACTCGGAGATCGGGCAGCTGGCCAAGGAGCTCGCCGACCGCTACGAGGGCACCAACACCGGCCTGAGCCTCCCGTCGACCCGCGTCGACGCCTTCAACGTGACGCTGGCCAACGAGCTGTCCCGCAACGGCCGGCGCAGCGGCCTGACCTTCGCCCCCGAGGGGGGCAGCGAGCGGATCCGCCGGGTCATCAACAAGACGGTGTCCAAGGAGGACCTCGTCCGCACGGTGACGACGGCGTACGCGAACGGCTGGACGCAGGTGAAGCTCTACTTCATGTGCGGTCTGCCGACCGAGACCGACGAGGACGTCCTGGAGATCGCCGACCTGGCGGTCGAGGTCATCCGCGCCGGCCGCGAGGCCAGCGGCCGCAAGGACATCCGCTGCACCGTCTCCATCGGTGGCTTCGTGCCCAAGCCGCACACCCCGTTCCAGTGGGCGAGCCAGGCCAGCCCCGAGACGATCGACAGCCGGCTCCGGCTGCTCCGCGCGAAGATCAACGAGGACCGCAAGATCGGCCGTTCCATCGGGCTGCGCTACCACGACGGCAAGCCGGGAGCGATCGAGGGCCTGCTCTCCCGCGGCGACCGCCGCGTCGGCCGGGTCATCGAGCGCGTGTGGCGCGAGGGTGGCCGGTTCGACGGCTGGAGCGAGCACTTCTCCTACGACCGCTGGGTCGCCGCCGCCACCGAGGAGCTGGCGCCCTTCGGCGTCGACCTCGACTGGTACACCACCCGCGAGCGCACCGAGCACGAGATCCTGCCCTGGGACCACCTGGACTCCGGGCTGGACAAGGAGTGGCTCTGGGAGGACTGGCAGGCCGCGATCTCCGAGGACGAGGTGGCCGACTGCCGCTGGACCCCCTGCTACGACTGCGGCGTCTGCCCGACCAACGGCACGGAGATCCAGATCGGCCCCACCGGCCGCAGCCTGCTGCCGCTCACGGTCGTCTGATGGGCCGCCAGCCCGACGGTCCGCCGCCGCCGCCCACGGTCCAGAAGCTGCGCATCCGCTACGCCAAGCGCGGGCGGCTGCGGTTCGCCTCGCACCGCGACCTGGCCCGGGCCCTGGAGCGGGCGCTGCGCCGGGCCCGGGTGCCGATGGCGTTCTCCGCCGGCTTCAGTCCGCACCCGAAGATCTCCTACCTCGGGGCCGCGCCGACCGGCGCGGCCAGCGAGGCGGAGTACGTCGAGATCGGCCTCTCGGTCCGCTGCGACCCCGAGGCCGTCCGGGTCGCCCTGGACGATTCCCTGCCCGAGGACATCGCCGTCCTCGAGTGCGTGGAGGCAGGGGCGGGGACGGGCTCGCTGGCCGACCGGATCGACACCTCGGTCTGGCGGGTGGAGCTGCCCGGGCTCGACCCGGACGAGCTGGCGCGGGCGGTCGAGGCGTTCCTGGCCGCCGACGTGGTGACCGTCGCGAAGCGCACCAAGAACGGCCTCAGGGACATCGATGCCCGCCCGTCGGTGGCCAGCGCGTCGGCCTCGACCGGGGCAGGTTGTGCCATACTGCACATGGTCGTCCGGCAGGGAACGCCCGTCGTACGACCGGACGACGTGTTGGCCGCTCTGGCTGCCGTCGCCGACCTGCACCCGCCGTTGCCCCCCCGGGCCGTGCGTGAGGCGCAGGGCCGGCTCGACGGCACCGGGACAGTGGCCGATCCGCTCGGCCCGGACCGCACTGCGGGAGCCCCCGACCAGGAGGCGCACGCGACGGTCTGACCAGCGGAGGCCCACGGGGCTCGCGCACCGTCGCCGCGACACGGCTGCCAGACGTGCCGCACCCGCAGACCAGCGCCACCGAGACCACAGCACCAGCGGAACCACCGCACCACCGAGATCCACCCGGCACCACCGCACCCAGCCCCAGCGGGTGCGGGCACCACCCTCCGCAGTTCGGCTCCCCGCCGCGGCAACCGTCGCGCGAGAGCCGCCCACAGACTTCGCAGGACGAGCTTGCCGCCGTACCCCGTGCGACGCCTCGCCCCGCCCGATTCCGTGCTCCTGCGCGGCCGCCGGTCATCCGATCGGCGCCCGGGAGCACATGAGGAGACGAGCCCTCGTGGCCGATACCGACAACACCAGCAACGCCGACGAGACCCCCACCGGTCCCGCGCCCGACGAGGTGACCGAGGTTCCCGCGGTGTCCGAGGACTCCTCGGTCCCCGAGGACCCGGAGGAGGAGTCCGAGGCCCCGGCCGACGACGCCCCGTCCGCGCCTGAGCCTGAGCCTGAGCCTGAGCCTGAGGCGGACACCGAGCCGGCCGGCTCCCGCTTCGGCGCCCAGTTCAGCTCTCCGGAGCCGACCGCGGTGGTCGCCCGTCCTCGCCGCCGGGCCACCCGCCCGGTCGCGGCGCCCGACCCCGACGCCGTGGAGCCGGTGACCCCGGCGGCGCCCGCCGCCCCGGTCCCGGCGTTCGTCAGCTTCATGGCCCCGCCGGTCGACGCGCCACCGGCACCGCGCCGCCGCAGCCGCCGGCCGGCCGAGTCGCCCGACGTGGAGCCCGGCGACGCCGAGGCCCCCGAGGTGGTCGAGGAGGAGGCGGAGCCGACCCGGTCGGGACGGCAGCGCTCCCGCCGCCGTCCCGCGGCGGAGCAGCCGGTCGAGGACGTCGAGCCCACCGAGGACGACGACACCGACGACGAGAGCAGCTCCGAGGACGACGGCGACGCGGGCGACGGCACCGGCAGCCGCCGGCGGCGTCGTGGCCGCCGTGGCCGCGGACGTGGCCGCACCGGCGAGGACTCCGGCGACGGTGACGACGACTCCGGCGAGCAGCAGCCGGTCGCCGCCACCGAGCAGGACTCCGACGACGACGCGACCGACGAGAACGACGACGACACCGACGGCGACTCCGACGAGGCTTCGGGCGGCTCCAGCACCCGCCGGCGCCGGCGCCGGCGTCGTCGCACCGGGGGCGGGGGCGAGGAGGCCTCCGACGACACCGAGGACGACGACCGCCCGGAGCGGGCGGGCCGCAACGGCCGCACCACCAGCGACGACGACGTCCGCGGGGTCGCCGGCTCCACCCGCCTCGAGGCCAAGCGCCAGCGCCGCCGGGACGGCCGCGACACCGGCCGCCGCCGCGCGCCGATCCTGACCGAGAGCGAGTTCCTGGCCCGCCGCGAGGCGGTCGACCGCAAGATGGTCATCCGCCAGCGGGGCGAGCGCACGCAGATCGCCGTCCTCGAGGACGACGTGATGGTCGAGCACTACGTGACCCAGGCGCAGGCCACCTCGTTCGCCGGCAACGTCTACCTCGGCCGGGTGCAGAACGTGCTGCCCAGCATGGAGGCCGCCTTCGTCGACGTCGGCAAGGGACGCAACGCCGTCCTCTACGCCGGTGAGGTCAACTGGGACGCCGCGGGCCTGTCCGGCAAGCAGCGCTCGATCGAGACCGCCATGAAGTCCGGCGACAAGGTGCTGGTGCAGGTCACCAAGGACCCGATCGGCCACAAGGGCGCCCGGCTCACCCAGCAGATCAACCTGCCCGGCCGCTTCCTCGTCTACGTGCCCGGCGGCTCCATGACCGGGATCAGCCGGAAGCTCCCCGACACCGAGCGCCAGCGGCTCAAGGACATCCTCAAGCGGATCGTCCCCGAGGACGCCGGCGTGATCATCCGGACCGCGGCGGAGGGCGCCTCCGAGGAGGAGCTCACCCGCGACGTGAACCGGCTCAAGGCGCAGTGGGAGGTCATCACGCAGAAGGCGGGCTCGACCTCCAGCGCGCCGACCCTGCTCTACGGCGAGCCCGACCTGGCGATCCGCGTCATCCGCGACGTCTTCAACGAGGACTTCAAGGAGCTCGTCGTCCAGGGTGACGACGCGTGGGACACCGTCGAGGCCTACGTCAGCCATGTCTCGCCCGAGCTCAGCGCCCGGCTGTCCCGCTACACCGGCCAGGGCGACGTCTTCCACGACCTCCGGATCGACGAGCAGCTGGCCAAGGCGCTCGACCGCAAGGTCTGGCTGCCCTCGGGTGGCTCGCTGGTGATCGACCGCACCGAGGCGATGACCGTCGTCGACGTCAACACCGGCAAGTTCGTCGGCTCGGGCGGCAACCTCGAGCAGACCGTCACGCGCAACAACATGGAGGCCGCGGAGGAGATCGTCCGCCAGCTCCGGCTCCGCGACATCGGCGGCATCATCGTCATCGACTTCATCGACATGGTGCTCGAGAGCAACCGTGACCTGGTGCTCCGCCGGCTCACCGAGTGCCTCGGCCGCGACCGCACCAAGCACCAGGTCGCCGAGGTCACCTCCCTGGGCCTGGTCCAGATGACCCGCAAGCGCGTCGGGCAGGGCCTGCTCGAGGTGTTCTCCGAGAGCTGCGAGCACTGCCGCGGCCGCGGGATCATCGTCCGGACCGACCCCGTGGACGACAAGAACCGCGGCGGCAGCGGTGGCTCGGGCAGCTCCGGTGGCGGCAACGGCGGCGGGGGCAACGGCGGCGGCAACCGCCGGGACCGCTCGGGCAAGGGCGAGAACACCGGCGCCAGGGACGACGCGCCGCCGGCCGAGCAGGCCGCGACGGAGAGCACCCCGGGGGCCGAGCCGGCCGCCGACGGAGACGCCGAGGCCGGCGAGGGCACCCGCAGCGGCGGACGGCGCAACCGCGGCCGCCGCAACCGCGGGCAGTCGGGTGAGGACCGGGCCGCAGCGGACGCCGCCGTCCTGGCCGGCGCTCGCGGGGAGGACACCCCCGAGGACGGGGCCGAGACCCCGGAGGCCGCGACCCCCGAGGCCGAGACCCCCGAGGCCGAGGTCGTCGCGGTCGAGGACGTTGCGCCGGTGAACGCCGGCTCCGACGCGCAGCCCGCCACGCCGCCGCGCGCGTCCGACGACGTGGTCGTCGTGCCGCCGCTCGCCGTGGCCGAGCCGGTGCGGGACCAGTCGGCGCAGGACGAGCCCGTGCAGGACCAGCAGGACGAGCCCGTCGCGGGGGAGACCCCGGACGACGAGCCCGAGCCGGCTCCCGAGATCACGGTGCCGGAGGTGGTCGCCCTGGAGGCGGCCGTTCCCGAGATCGCACCGGCACCCGAGGCCGCACCGGCGGGGCGTCCGCGCCGTCGCCGGGCGGCCAGCCGACCGGCCGGACCGCCGGTCGCCTGAGCGGAGGGCTCCTCCGCCCGCCCCCGCGGGACGTGGGCGGAGGAGCCGCCGAGGTCACGTCGACCCGGCTCCCGGGCTCAGGTACGCTGGTCGGGTTGCATCGCCACCGCGCGGGCGCCTTCGGGTGCCGCCGGGTCAGGCGTCCGCAGCCCGTCCAGCACCCGGCGCCCGATCGGTCGTGCGCGCCGGACAGACAGCTGGATACGAAGAAGCTAACGAGGAGTCAGTGGTGTACGCAGTGGTGAAGGCCGGTGGCAGCCAGCACAAGGTGGCCGTGGGCGACACGTTCACGATCAACCGCCTGGCGGGTGCGACCGGCGACAGCGTCGCCCTGCCGGCGATCCTCCTGGTCGACGGGGAGACCGTGACCAGCGACGCCGCGGCCCTGGCCAAGGTGACCGTGACCGGCGAGATCGTCGAGCACGGCAAGGGTCCCAAGATCCGCATCCACAAGTTCAAGAACAAGACCGGTTACCACAAGCGGCAGGGGCACCGTCAGCCCCTGACCAGCGTCGTGGTCCGCGACATCTCGAAGGGCTGACCTCGACATGGCACACAAGAAGGGCGCATCGTCGTCCCGCAACGGTCGCGACTCGAACGCCCAGCGACTCGGCGTGAAGCGCTTCGGCGGCCAGGTCGTCAAGGCCGGCGAGATCATCGTCCGTCAGCGCGGCACCCACTTCCACCCGGGTCTCGGTGTCGGCCGGGGCAGCGACGACACGCTGTTCGCGCTGGCTCCCGGCTCGGTCACCTTCGGCACGCGCCGCGGGCGGAAGACCATCTCCATCAGCGCCGTCGAGGCCTGAGCACCATCCCCTGCTCCGGCAGGGGGCCGGCCCTTCCGGGGCCGCAGCACATTCGTGTCGCGACGAGCGCACGGGCGACCTGCCCGTGCGCTCGTGGCGCTTAGCAGGTAGGAGGCGACCGCTCTTGGCCGCTTTCGTCGATCGAGTGGTCCTGTACGTGGCGGCCGGCAACGGTGGCCACGGCGTCTCCTCGGTCCATCGGGAGAAGTTCAAGCCCCTCGGCGGACCCGACGGCGGCAACGGCGGCGACGGCGGGGACGTCGTCCTCGAGGTCGACCCCAACGTGCACACGCTGCTGGACTTCCACCACCACCCGCACCAGAAGGCCGGCAACGGCAAGCCGGGCGAGGGCAGCAACCGCCACGGCGGCAAGGGCGAGGACCGGGTCCTCAAGGTGCCGGCCGGCACGGTCGTCAGCACGCCCGACGGCCGGGTCGTCGCCGACCTCGTCGGCGCCGGCACCCGCGTCGTGCTCGCCAAGGGCGGCCGGGGTGGGCTCGGCAACGCCGCGCTGGCCAACGCCCGCCGCAAGGCTCCCGGCTTCGCGCTGCTCGGTGAGCCCGGCGAGACGTTCGACGCCGTCATCGAGCTCAAGAGCATCGCCGACGTCGGCCTGGTCGGGTTCCCGTCGGCGGGCAAGTCCTCGCTGATCGCGGCGATGTCGTCGGCCCGCCCGAAGATCGCCGACTACCCCTTCACCACGCTGGTGCCCAACCTCGGCGTGATCCGCTCCGGCGACACCGTCTACACGATGGCCGACGTCCCGGGCCTGATCCCGGGCGCCTCCACCGGCAAGGGCCTCGGCGTGCAGTTCCTCCGCCACGTCGAGCGCTGCGCCGTGCTCGTGCACGTCGTCGACATGGCCACGATGGAGCCCGGGCGCGACCCGGAGAGCGACATCGAGGCCCTCGAGCACGAGCTGGCCGAGTACGGCGGTGACGAGCTCGACCTCGTCGGGCGGCTGCGGATCGCCGTCCTCAACAAGATCGACGTGCCGGACGCCCGGGAGCTGGTCGACCTGGTGCGCGCCACGCTCGAGGCGCGCGGCCTGGCCGTCTACCCGGTGAGTGCGGCCACGGGGGAGGGCTTCAAGGAGTTCGGCTTCGCCCTCGCCGCGGCGGTCGAGGAGCACCGCGCGAGCCTGCCGCCCATGGAGCCGGCCCGCGTCACCGTCACGCCCAAGGCGGTCGACGACTCCGGGTTCACCGTGGAGCGCGACACCGAGTTCGACACCGGCGGCTTCCTCGTGCACGGCGTCCGGCCCGAGCGCTGGGTCCGCCAGACCGACTTCAACAACGACGAGGCCGTCGGCTTCCTCGCCGACCGGCTCAACCGGCTCGGTGTGGAGGAGGCGCTGGCCAAGGCGGGCGCCGTCCGCGGCGACGCGGTCACCATCGGCGGGGTCACCTTCGACTGGGAGCCCCAGCTGCCGGCCGGCACGCTCACCGCCGAGGAGTCCGCCGGCCTGGGCGGGCGCGGCACCGACCGCCGCATCGACGCGCCGCACCGCGTGCGCGCCGAGGAACGGCTCGCGGCCAAGAAGGCCCGCCGCATGCCCTACGAGCTCAGCGAGCCGGGGTGGACCGAGGACGACCTGCCGGAGGACGCGCGGTGAGCGCGCGCCCGGAGATCGGGGGCGCTCGGCGCGTCGTGGTCAAGGTCGGCTCCTCCTCGCTCACCACGCTGCCCGGCGGGCTGGACACCGAGAAGCTGACGGCGCTGGTCGACGTCCTGGGTGCCGTGCGCGCCGCGGGCCGCGAGGTCGTGCTGGTCTCCTCGGGCGCCATCGCGGCCGGGCTCGCCCCGCTCGGGCTGCAGGGCCGCCCCCGCGACCTGGCGACGGCGCAGGCCGCGGCCAGCGTCGGGCAGCTCCGGCTCGTGCAGACCTACGCCGATGCGTTCGCGCGGCACGGGGTGACCGTCGGCCAGGTGCTCCTGACCGCCGACGACCTCACCCGGCGCGGCCACTACCGGAACGCGCACCGGACCGTCGAGCGGCTGCTCGCCCTCGGGGTGCTGCCGGTCGTCAACGAGAACGACACGGTGGCCACCGAGGAGATCCGCTTCGGCGACAACGACCGGCTCGCCGCCCTCGTCGCACACGTGGCGCAGGCCGACGCGCTCGTCCTGCTCTCCGATGTCGACGGCGTCTACGACGGCGATCCCCGCTCGGGCCCGGCGTCGCTGGTCGACACCGTCCGCGAGCCCGCCGACCTCGCTGCCGTCACCCTCGGCACCGCCACGCGCAACGGCGTCGGCACAGGCGGCATGGCGACCAAGGTCGAGGCCGCCTTCATCGCCGCGCACGCGGGCGTCCCCGTCGTCGTCACGTCGACCGCGCAGGCCGCCGCCGCGCTGGCCGGGGAGCGGGTGGGCACCCTGTTCCAGCCGATGGGCCGGCGGCCCAGCGCCCGCCAGTTCTGGCTGCGCTACGCCAGCCGTCCGCGCGGCCGGCTGGTCCTGGACGACGGTGCGGTGGAGGCGGTCCGCGAGCGGCACGCCTCGCTGCTGGCCGCCGGCATCACCGCGGTGTCGGGCGAGTTCGTCGCCGACGACCCGGTCGAGCTGGTCGGGCTCGACGGCACGGTGGTCGCCCGCGGGCTGGTCGCCTACGACGCCTCCGAGCTGCCCCGGCTGCTCGGGCACAAGACCGGCGACCTGCCGCCGGAGTACCGCCGCGAGGTGGTGCACCGCGACGAGATGGTGCTCGTCCGCCGCCGCACCTGAGCGGGGGCCGGACGAGGCGGCGGAGGTCGGCTGAGAGACTGGGACCGTGACGATCCGCCCCATCCGCGAGCTCGGCGACCCGGTCCTGCGCACCCCCTCCGACGAGGTGACCGCCTTCGACGGCTGGCTGGCCGCGCTGGTGCGCGACCTCGAGGAGACCGTGGACCACCCCGGGCGGGCCGGGGTGGCCGCACCGCAGATCGGTGTCAACGTCCGCGCGTTCTCCTACAACATCGACGGCGTGATCGGGCACATGGTCAACCCCGTGATCGTCGAGCGCTCCGAGGAGATCCAGGACGGCGACGAGGGGTGCCTGTCCGTTCCCGGGATCTGGGCGCCGACGGTGCGGTCGCTGCGCTGCGTCGCCGAGGGCTTCGACGTCACCGGCGCGCCGCTGCGCATCGAGGGCGAGGGCCTGATGGCCCGCTGCCTGCAGCACGAGGTCGACCACCTCGACGGGAAGCTCTTCCTCGACCGGCTCAGCGGGGATGCCCGCAAGGCCGCGTTCCGGGCGCTCCGCGAGCGCTGAGTCCGGGCGCGGCGTCAGGCCGCGCAGTCGGCGCAGGTGCCGAACAGCTCCATCCGGTGGCCGACGTCGGCGAACCCGTGCTCGGCGGCGACCCGGCGGGCCCACCGCTCCACCGGCGGGTCGCTGATCTCGACGGCGCGACCGCACTCGCGGCACACCAGGTGGTGGTGGTGCACCGTGGAGCAGCGGCGGTAGGACGCCTCGCCGTCCTCGCCCCGGAGCACGTCGACGCGGCCGTCCTCGACCAGGCACTGCAGGCCGCGGTAGACCGTCGCCAGCCCCACCCGCTCGCCCCGCCGGCCCAGGAGGCCGTGCAGCTCCTGCGCCGTGCGGAAGCCGTCGAGCTCCTCGAGCAGGCCCAGGAGCGCGCTGCGCTGGCGGGTCGCCGGCCGGGGAGCGGGGGAGGAGGGTGCGCTCACGGGGTGCTCCGGGGCGGCGCGGGGACGGCGTGCTCGCCGTGCTCGTCGTAGTGCACGCCCGAGCCGGTCCGGTGCGGCGCGTGCCGGTGGCCGTCGTGGTCGTAGTCGACGTGGTCGCCGTGCGGCACCGGCGGGTGCCCGCAGTCCTGGCCGTGCTCGTGCGGATGGGCGCCGTGCACGTCGGCCCGGCGCCGGTGCCGGCGGCGGGCGGTCGTCTCGTGCACGGCCACGGCGAGGGAGACCACGAGGAACAGTGCGATCGCGAGCAGCACGATCGTCCCGCCCGACGGAGTGCCGGTGTAGTACGACGTCGCCGTCCCGGACAGGCTGACCACGAGGCCGATCGCGCATCCCAGGAGCACCGTCTGGCGGAAGCTGCGGGCGACCAGCTGCGCCACCGCGCACGGCACGATCATCAGGGCGCTGATGAGCAGCAGGCCGACCACGCGCATGGAGAGCACCACGGTCGAGGCGACCAGGGCCGCCAGCACGATGTTGAGCCGGAGCACCGGGAGCCCGACGGCGCGGGCGTACTCCTCGTCGTCGCTCACGGCGTACAGCCGCTGCCCCAGCAGGCCGACGACGACCAGCACCACGACGGCGATCACGGCGAAGACGGCGACGTCGGAGCCGCTCGTGGTGGTGATCGCGCCGAACAGGTAGGCGTCGAGATTGGTGGCCTGTCCCTGGGGCGCCAGGCTCAGCAGCACCACGCCCCCGGCGATGCCGCCGTAGAACAGGACGGCGAGGGCGACGTCGCCGCTGGTCCGCCCGCGGGCGCGGACCAGCTCGATCAGCACCGCGCCGAGGACGGCCGCGACGAGTGCGGTGCCCACCGGGGCGGTCGAGGTGAGGATGCCGACGGCCACACCGGTGAGCGCGACGTGGCCGAGGCCGTCGCCGAGCAGCGAGAGCCGGCGCTGGACCAGGAAGATCCCCACGGCGGGCGCGACCAGGCCGACCATGAGCGAGGCCAGCAGGGCCCGCTGCATGAACGCGTAGTCGAGGATGTCCACGTCAGGCTCCTGCGGTGCGGGGTCGGGCCGAGGGTGGGGTGACCGTGGGCTGGTCGAGCCGGTAGCCCGGCCGGCCCGGGGGCTGCCCGGCGTCCTCGTGGTGGTGGTGACCGCCACCGGGCTCGGCCTGCGCGCCGGCCAGCGGACCGTCGTAGGTGATCAGGCCGGACTCGACGACGACCGCGCGGTGCAGCACGCCCGCGAGCGGCCCGGCCTCGTGGGTGACGACCAGCAGCGTCGTCCCGGCGGCCGAGACGCGGGCGAGGACGCCGGCGAGGGCCTCCTGGCTGGCGGCGTCCACGCCGGCGGTCGGCTCGTCCATGATCAGCAGCTCGGGCTCGGCGGCGAGCGCGCGGGCGACGAGCACGCGCCGCTGCTGGCCGCCGGACAGCGAGGCCACCGGGTCCTCCATGCGGTCGCCCATGCCGACGGCGGCCACCGCGTCGGCGACGGCGCGGCGGTCGGCCGCACCCAGCCGGCGGAACAGCCCCAGGCGCGCCAGCCGGCCCACCGACACGACCTCGCGGACCGTCGCCGGCGCCGCACCGCTGACGGTGTGCCGCTGCGGCACGTAGCCCACCCGGCCGCGCTCGCGCAGCCGGCCGACCGGGGCGCCGAGCACGGTCACCTCGCCGGCGAGGACGGTGGCCAGTCCGAGCAGGCCGCGGGCGAGGGTGGTCTTGCCCGAGCCGTTGGAGCCCAGCACGGCGACCGCCTCGCCGGGTGCGACGGCCAGGTCGACCTCCCGGACGATCGGCACGTCGCCGTAGCCGATGCTCGCCCCGCGCAGGCCGATGGCGCCCTCACCCGTCGTCGGCGTCATGAGCAGGACTGGCCCGCCTGCAGCGTGGCCAGGTTCGCCCGCATGACCTCGAGGTAGTCCTCGCCGGGAGACTCGTCGGTCAGCCCCTCGACCGGGTCGAGGACGGCGGTGCGCACCCCGGCCTCCGAGGCGACGGTCTCAGCCACGGCCGGGTCGACCAGCGCCTCGGTGTAGACGGTGGTGACGCCGCGCTCGGCGACCAGGCGGGAGATCGCGGCCAGCTGGGCCGACGTCGGCTCCTGGGAGGGGCTCAGCCCGTTGATCCCGACCACCTCGAGACCGTAGCGCTCGGCGAGGTAGCCGAAGGCGTCGTGCGCGGTGACGAGGGTGTCGACGGCGCAGTCCGCCAGCCCGGCGCGCAGCTCGGCGTCGAGGGCTTCGAGGTCGGCCCGCAGGTCCGCGGCGTTGGCGGCGAAGGTGTCGGCGCCCTCGGGGTCGAGCTCGGTCAGCTGGTCGGCCAGCGCGTCACCGACGTCCGCCAGCCGGACGGGGTCCAGCCAGAAGTGCGGGTCGTCGACGTCGTCCTCGTGCCCGTGGTCGTCGTCGGTGCCCTCGTCGGCCTGGTCGTGGGACTCGCCTGCCAGGAGGTCGGCGGCGCTTCCGGCATCCCACGCGGAGTCGCCGCCGGTGGCGTCCGCCGCCTCGTCGAGGGCCGGCTGGAAACCGGCGAGGTAGACCAGCAGGTCGGCGTCCTCGACGGATGCGACGTCGCGCGGGGTGAGCTCGAGGTCGTGCGGCTCGCCGCCCGGAGGGGTGAGCGCCTCGACCGAGATCCGGTCCCCGCCGACCCGCTCGGCCGCCCACTCCAGGGGGTAGAAGCCGGCGATCACCTGCAGGCCCTCGCCCCCGTCGCCACCCCCTCCGGCGCCGTCGCTCCCGCAGCCGGCGGTGAGCACGAGCGCGGCGGCGGTCAGGCTGACGCCGACCCGGCGGGAGGCTGTACTGATCATGAGAACCATTCTCACATACGGTCGGCCCGTGCCGCTCGCACGGTTCGCCGTACGGGCACGCGTAGTCTCCCCGACGTGTTCGACGTCACGGAGCTGCCGCTGATCGGCGCCGCCGCGCTGCGCGCCCGGTCGGCCGCCCGCGTGCTGCGCACCCTGCCCACCGACGCCAAGGACGGCGCGCTGACGGCGATGGCCGAGGCGCTGGTCGAGCACACCGACTCGATCCTGGCCGCCAACGCCGTCGACGTGGCCGCCGCCCGGGCCGACGGAACCCCCGAGTCGACCGTCGACCGGCTGCGCCTGGACGCCGACCGGATCGAGGGCGTGGCCGCCGCGCTGCGCCAGCTGGTCGCCCTGCCGGACCCGGTGGGCGACGTCGTCCGCGGCTCGCGGTTGCCCAACGGCCTGGAGCTGCGCCAGGTCCGGGTACCCCTCGGCGTCGTCGGCATCGTCTACGAGGCGCGGCCGAACGTCACCGTCGACGCGGCCGGCCTCTGCCTCAAGAGCGGGAACGCCGCCCTGCTGCGCGGCTCGGCGTCGGCCTTCGAGACGAACACGGCCCTGATCGAGGTGCTCACCGAGGCGGGGGAGAAGGCCGGCCTGCCCGCCGGCTTCGTGGAGCTGCTGCCGGCCGACCGGGCGTCGGTGGGGGAGCTGCTGAACGCCCGCGGCCTGGTCGACGTGGTCATCCCGCGTGGCGGCGCCTCGCTGATCCAGCGCGTGGTGCGCGAGTCTCGGGTGCCGGTCATCGAGACCGGTGAGGGCAACTGCCACGTGTACGTCGACGCCTCCGCGGACCCCGCCATCGCCGAGGCGGTCGTGCTCAACTCCAAGACCCACCGGGTGAGCGTCTGCAACTCCGCGGAGACGCTGCTCGTGCACCGCGACGTCCCGTTCCTGCCGCGCCTGCTGCGCGCACTGACCGACGCCGGCGTGACCGTCCACGGCGATCCCGCCGTGCTCGAGGCCGCCGGAGCCGGCGCGCCCGCGGTCCTCCCCGCGACCGACGAGGACTGGGCGGCGGAGTACCTGTCGATGGACATGGCCGTGCGCGTGGTCGACGACCTGCCCGAGGCGCTGGACCACATCGCGCGCTGGACCACCGGGCACACGGAGGCCATCGTCGCGGACTCCGCCACCGCCATCGCCGCCTTCACCGCGGGGGTCGACGCCGCCGCCGTGCTGGTCAACGCCTCCACCCGCTTCACCGACGGGGGAGAGTTCGGTTTCGGCGCCGAGATCGGCATCTCGACGCAGAAGTTGCACGCCCGTGGCCCGCTCGGACTGCCCGAGCTGACCTCGACCACCTACGTCGTCACCGGTCGTGGCCACGTCCGCTGAGCGGTCCGTCCGGCCCGCCCCCCTCTCTCAGGAGTCGTCTTGCCCCGTCCGCTGTCGCAGTCCCCGCACTTCTCGTCCGTCAGCGATGTCAGCAAGCGGCTGAGCGAGGCGGGTTACCTGCCCGACGCCCAGATCGCGACGACGGTCTTCCTCGCCGACCGGCTGGGCAAGCCGCTGCTGGTCGAGGGGCCCGCGGGCACCGGGAAGACCGAGCTCGCCAAGGCGCTGGCCACCGCCACCGGCTCGGACCTCATCCGCCTGCAGTGCTACGAGGGCCTGGACGAGGCCCGTGCGCTGTACGAGTGGAACTACAAGAAGCAGCTGCTGCGCATCCAGGCCTCGCAGGCCGGTGACGGCGCCGACTGGGACAGCGTGCACGACGACATCTTCGGCGACGAGTTCCTGCTGTCCCGCCCGCTGCTGACCGCCATCCGGCGCACCGACCCGACCGTGCTGCTCATCGACGAGACCGACAAGGCCGATGTCGAGGTCGAGGGCCTGCTGCTGGAGGTGCTGTCGGACTTCCAGGTGACCATCCCCGAGCTCGGCACCATCACCGCCACCCGCCGACCCATGGTCATCCTCACCTCCAACGCCACGCGTGAGCTGTCCGAGGCGCTCAAGCGCCGCTGCCTCTACCTGGCGCTGGACTACCCCTCGGCCGACCGCGAGCGCGAGATCGTGCTGTCGCGGGTGCCGGACCTGGCCCCGGGCCTGGCCGACCAGCTGGTCAAGACGGTGCGCGCGCTGCGGGCGATGGAGCTGAAGAAGTCGCCGTCGATCTCCGAGACGCTCGACTGGGCGCAGACGCTGCTCGAGCTGGGCCTGGACACCCTGGACGAGGGTGCGATGGCCTCCACCCTCGGGGTGGTGCTCAAGCACGCCAGCGACCAGGAGCGTGCCGCCGCCGAGCTCCGGCTCAACTGATGACCGCGCCGCTGAGCCGCTCCGAGGAGCTCGGGGGGCTGGCCGGGCACCTCGACGGGTTCGTCCGCGCGGTGCGCGCGGCCGGCATCCCGGTGGGCATCACCCAGGCCGTCGACGCCGCCGAGATCCTCACCGTCGTAGACCTGCTCGAGCGCGAGCAGTTGCGGCACGGTCTCGCGGCCGTGCTGCTGCAGCGCGCGGCCCAGCGGCCCGCCTACGACGTGCTGTTCGATCTCTGGTGGCCGCTGAGCGACCGACCGAGGACGTCCTCGGACTCCGAGGGGTCCGAGGACGGCGACGAGGGCGGCGAGGGCGGCGAGCCCGGGCAGGGCGGTCCGCGGCAGGACGACGCCGCCCTGGCCAAGGCGATGCGCGAGCAGCTGTTCCAGCTGCTGCTCGAGGGCGACGAGGACGAGATCCGCCGGTTCGCCCGGCGGGCCGTGGACCGGCTCGGCAGCGGCCAGCCCAGCCCCACCGGGCAGTCGTACTTCAGCTACCGGGTCATGCGCGCCCTCTCGCCGGACACGCTGGTCGCCCAGCTGCTGGCCGGGCTGCTGGCCGAGGGCGACCGCGGTGGGCTCAACGAGCAGGTCGCCCGCCAGACGGTGCGCGAGCGGGTGGACGCGTTCAAGAACGCCGTCGAGACCGAGGTGCGCCGCCGGACGGCCGACGAGAAGGGCCGGGAGCGGGTCGCGAAGAACGCCGTCCGCCCGCTGGCCGACCAGATCGACTTCCTCCGTGCGCAGTCGACCGACCTCGCGGAGCTCCGCCGCACGGTGGCGCCGCTGGCGCGGCGTCTGGCCGTCCGGCTCTCCGCGCGACGGAAGATCGGCCGCCAGGGCCGGCTGGACTTCCGCAAGACCGTCCGGGCCTCGCTGGGGACCGGCGGCGTGCCGGTGGTCACCCACCACCGGCCGCGGAAGGTGCACAAGCCCGAGCTGGTCGTGCTCTGCGACGTCAGCGGCTCGGTGGCCGGCTTCAGCCACTTCACGCTGATGCTGACCCAGGCCCTGCGCGAGCACTTCACCGGCGTGCGGGCCTTCGCCTTCGTCGACTCGACCGACGAGGTGACCCGGTTCTTCCGACCGGGCGCCGACGTCGCCGACGCCGTGACCCGCATCGGTCGGGAGGCGCAGGTGGTCGCCTTCGACGGGCACAGCGACTACGGCACCGCGTTCGAGGTGTTCGCGGACAAGTACGCATCCGCGATCGGGCCGAAGACCTCGCTGCTGGTACTGGGCGACGGCCGGACGAACTACCGGCCGGCCGCGGTGCCGCTGTTGGCCAGCATGGTGCGCCGGTCCCGGTCGGCGCACTGGCTGAACCCCGAGCCGCGCCGGCAGTGGGGGAGCGGGGACTCCGCCGCCGACCGGTACGGCGAGGTCATCGACATGGTGGAGTGCCGCAACGCCTCCCAGCTGGCCGACTTCATCACCACGCTCTGACGTCGGGGGTGGGTCCGGGCGCTGCCTCGATCCACCCCGGCGTCCGGTCCCGCGCCGGCTCCGGGCCGAGAGCTGCCGTCGGGCACCCGGTTCGTCGTCGAGTCGCGGAGTCGGCTCGTCGACGTGGCGACCGGTCGACATGTCGCCGAATCGCCTCCGCGTCCGCCCCGGCGGGCGGGTGTGCGCGCGAACACGATGAATTCCGGTACCAAGGCGTAACCCAGGGGCCGGCGAGCCGTTGGGCAGCGCGGTGCCGATGCTCCCGGGCGTCGGCACCGTCCGACCGCGACAGGGCGGAGACGCCCGCGACCGGCTGCACGGGGGAGCCGGTCGCCGCGGCTCGGGGCACCTCGTGAGCGGGGGGCGGTGGCCCTCTCACGCGCACCCCGGTGGTGCGGCCAGGCCTCGTTCCGGTGCGCCCGGCTACGCTCGGTCGGTGACAGGCGGGCGAATCGGTGTGATGGGCGGGACGTTCGACCCCATCCACCACGGACACCTCGTGGCCGCGAGCGAGGTCGCCGGGCTCTTCGGGCTCGACGAGGTCGTCTTCGTGCCGACCGGCCAGCCGTGGCAGAAGAGCGACCGGCAGGTGAGCCCCGCCGAGGACCGCTACCTCATGACGGTCATCGCCACGGCGTCCAATCCGCGGTTCTCCGTCAGCCGGGTCGACATCGACCGGGGCGGCCCCACCTACACGATCGACACCCTGGTCGACCTGCGCGCCCAGAGGCCGGACGCCGAACTCTTCTTCATCACCGGCGCGGACGCCCTGGCCCAGATCATGACCTGGCGCGACGGGGACCGGTGCTTCGACCTGGCGCACTTCATCGGCGTGACCCGGCCCGGGTACACGCTGGCCGACCTCGATCTGCCTCCCGGGCGGGTCAGCCTGGTCGAGATCCCCGCGCTGGCCATCAGTTCCAGTGACTGCCGTGGACGCGTCGCCCGGGGTATGCCGGTCTGGTACCTGGTGCCCGACGGCGTCGTCCAGTACATCGAGAAGCGGGGCCTCTACCGGGAGGGCCCACGCCGGCGTGCGCCGTCGGCCGTCAGCGGCGGCGAGGACGTCCCCCCGGCGGAGCCTGATCCCGGACACGACACCGACACCCCATCCCACTTCCAGGAGGTACCCAGATGACCGCCTCGGCCGAGGCGCGGGACACCGCGCAACTCGCCGCTCAGGCGGCCGCCGACAAGCTCGCCACCGACGTCTCGATCGTGGACGTCAGCGACCGGCTGGCGATCACCGATGCGTTCGTCCTCGCATCGGCGCCGAACGAGCGCCAGGTGCAGGCGATCGTGGACGCGGTCGAGGAGCGCCTGCGCGAGCACGGCATCAAGCCGGTGCGCCGCGAGGGCATGAACGAGGCCCGCTGGGTGCTGCTGGACTTCGTGGACGTCGTCGTCCACGTCCAGCACGCCGAGGAGCGGGCCTACTACGCACTCGAGCGCCTGTGGAAGGACTGCCCGACGATCCCGTTCGTCGACAGCGCCCTGCCGGCGGAGACGGCGGCCGACCCGTCGACGCCGGACGACGGGGACGCGGCGGAGGCCGTGGAGCCGTCGCAGGACATGCCCGAGCGGTGAGCTCCGACGCGGCGCTCGCCCTGCCCGTCCGGCGGCTGATCCTCTGGCGGCACGGGCGCACGGAGTGGAACGCCGTCGGACGCTTCCAGGGCCGGATGGATCCGCCCCTGGACGAGGTGGGCCGCCGGCAGGCCCTCGAGGCCGCGCCGCACCTCGTGACGGCGGGCTCGCTCGGGGACGACACGGTCGTGGTCTCCAGCGACCTCGACCGCGCCGCGCACACCGCCGCTGCCCTGACCGGGCTCCTCGGCGTGCCGCTTCGGCTCGATCCGCGGCTGCAGGAGCACGGCATGGGCTCGTGGGAGGGCCTCACCCGCGACGAGGTGGCCGACCGGTACCCCGACCAGTACGCAGACTGGCTGGCCGGACGCCCGGTGCTGGGGCGCGGTGGCGAGGAGCCCGGGGCGGTCGCCGAACGGGCACTCGCCGCGCTCGCCGACCTGCCACCGGCTCCGGTGGCGGTCGTCGTCACGCACGGCGGCACGAGCGGTCGCCTGATCGAGCGCCTGATCGGGCTCGGGCCCGGGCAACGACGGCTGTTCGGACCGCTGGGGAACTGCGGCTGGAGCGAGCTCCGGGAGCAGTCGGGGGCCTGGCGCGTCATGCGCCACAACGCGTCGGTGCCCGCGACGGTGACCGCCGCCGGCAACGGCGTCGGCCACGACGGTGTCGCCGCGCGCGAGGGTGCGCCGGTGCGGTCGGGTGCGAACCCCGAGGAGGGCGGCGCCGGACCCGTCGGGGACGCCGACGCGGTGTAGGGAGCGAACTCCCGACGCAACCCGAACGGTGGACGGCTGACCGTGGCTCCTGGATCCCGGGGCCCGGCAGTTAGCCTCGCCGGGTGCCCGTTGCCGTCGTCACCGATTCGACGGCGTACCTCCCGCCGGAACTCCTCGAGCGCTACCGCATCGAGGTCGTCCCGCTGTACGTGGTGCTGGCCGGCCGTTCCGGGACCGAGGGCGAGTCCGTCGGCCCCGACGACGTAGCCAGGGTGCTGGGCACGCGCGGCGGGCGGGTCTCCACGTCCCGCCCCACGCCGGGCGACTTCGTCGCGGCCTACCGGCGGCTCCTGGACGCCGGAGCGGACCGGCTGGTGTCCATCCATCTCTCCGCCGAGCTGTCGGGCACCTGGGACGCGGCCCGGCTGGCTGCCTCGCAGGTCGGCGAGCACATCGTCACGGTCGTCGACAGCCGATCGGCGGCGATGGGGAACGGCTTCGCCGTGCTGGCGGCCGCTCGGGCGGCCGCCGCCGGAGCGGACGCCGCCGAGGTCGCCCACGCGGCCCGCCGCACGGCGGCGGCCACCCGCACGTTCTTCGTCGTGGACACGCTGGACCACCTCCGTCGCGGAGGCCGCATCGGGCCGGCGGCCGCCCTCCTGGGCTCGGCGCTGGCGGTCAAGCCCGTGCTGCACGTGCTCGACGGACGGGTGCTGCCGCTGGAGAAGGTCCGCACCTCCGCCCGCGCCCTGAACCGGCTGGTCCAGCGGGTCGTCGAGGAGGTGGCGGACGCCCCGGTGTTCCTCGCGGTGCACCACCTCGCCGCCCCGGAGAAGGCCGAACGGCTGGCCGCCGAGCTGCGCGAGCGGGTGCCGACCGCGCGCGAGATCTACGTGAGCGAGCTCGGCGCCGCCATCGGGGCGCACGTGGGCCCCGGTGCGGTCGGCGTCGTCGTGGCGCCGGACGACACGAGCGAGGCGGAGGACGGCGTCGCCGCGGAGACACCACCGCCGGAGAGCCCGCACCAGTCCACGACGGACGACTGACCGCGGCCGGGCAACGAGGGCTGCACGCAGGGGCATGAGGGCACCCTGACCGCTGCGGGTGCCGGAGCGCTCCCCGGCATCCACAGCCCGGCCCTCCGTCCACAGATCCGGTTCGAGGCCGTCGTGGGTGACCGGGGGTTCCTAGCGTCCGCGGGGTGCGCACCAGCCCTCGCCGCTCCGACGACGCCGACGTCATCCGCGCCCGGTTGCGTGCGCTGCTCGACGAGGGATTCCGCGGCGGCTGGGTGCCCGAGGACGAGGACGAAGGCGAGGAGGAAGGCGAGGAGGCGCGGACGCCGGTGACCCAGGGGCGGTCGCCCTCCGGACGAGCCGAGGAACACCACGCCCTCGAGGGCGACGGCGCCGGGGCGGAGCCGGGCGCGGACCGCCCCCCGGGGCTCGGACGGCACCGGGCGCCCGACCGGGTGGTGCGGTGGAATCCAGGCCGGCCCGGTGCCCGCGCTCTCTGGATCGCGGGACTGCTGGCCGCGCTGCTGGTCATCGGCGGGACGTGGTGGGACCGCCCCCAGGTCGAACCGGTGACGCCGGAGTCGACCGGCAACTCGGCGGCGGCGCTCCCGACGGCCGGCCCTCGCGTGGGGGAGGCGGCCGAGACCGCGACCACCGTCGTCGTCGCCGTGGTGGGCCTGGTCGGGCGGCCCGGACTGGTGACCGTGCCGACCGGCTCCCGGGTCGCCGACGCCGTCGAGGCGGCCGGCGGGTTCCTACCGGGCACCGATCCGGCCACGGTCAACCTCGCCGCGGTGGTCTCCGACGGCCAGCAGATCGCGGTCGGGGCGCCCTCCCCGGTCAGCGGCAGCCCGTCGCCGGCTGGGGCGGGCGCCGGCGGGCCGGTGAACCTCAACACCGCGACCGCCCAGGACCTCGATGCGCTCCCGGGCATCGGCCCGGTGCTCGCCCAGCGGATCGTCGACCACCGCAGTGAGCAGGGCCGGTTCCGCAGCGTCGAGCAGCTCGACGACGTCCCCGGCATCGGCCCGGCGATCGCCGCCGAGCTGGCCGAGCTGGTGACGGTGTGACGCCGGTCCGACGGCCGGCGCCGGAGGTCGCGGACGGCCGCTGGCGGTGGACGGATCTGCGGCTGGTCCCGGTGGCCGGCGTCGTGTGGGCGGTCAGCCTGGCGGCGCCGTTCCTCGCGCCCGTGCTCGTGGCCGTGGTGTCGGCCGGCGCGGCGGGCCTGGCGTGGTGTGCCCGCCGTCGCAGGAGCGCCGGGGCCACGGTGCTCCTGTCCGTCCTCGCCGCGCTCGCCGTCACCAGCGCGACCTCTGCGGTCCGCGGGATGGCCCGGGAGGCCTCGCCGCTGCGGCTGCTCGCCGAGGAGCAGCGCGCCGTCACGGTGGACCTCGAACTGGACGGTGACCCGCACCTGCTCTCCGGGGGCGGGCATCCCCGGGTGGTCGTCGACGCGACGGTGACCGCGCTGCACGAGGGTGCGTCGACCAGGCGCCTGGAGGCCGCAGTGCTGCTCTTCGCGCCGGCGGAGGGCTGGCGGAACCTGCTGCCCGGGCAGCAGCTGCGGGCGAACGCGAGCACGTCGCCGCCTCGCCACGGCGACGACGTCGTCGCGGTGCTGTCGGCTCGTGGGCCGCCCACGGCCGTCGGGAGCGCCGAGGGATGGCAGCGGCTCGCCGGAGCGATGCGCGACGGGCTGGCCGACTCGTCGGCCCGGGTGCTCGATCCCCGGCCGGCCGGGCTGCTGCCCGGGCTGGTGGTCGGGGACACCCGGCAGATGGACCCGGTGCTCGACGAGGACTTCCGACGGGCCGGGCTCGCCCACCTGACGGCCGTGTCGGGGGCGAACGTGGCGATCACGATCACCGCGGTGCTCTGGCCGCTGCGCCGGCGGGCGGTCGACCGGCGTGTGCAGGCGGCCGTGGGTGGCGCAGCGCTCGTGTGCTTCGTCGTGCTGGCCCGTCCCGAGCCGAGCGTGGTCCGGGCGGCCGCCATGGGGGCGGTCACGCTGCTGGCGCTGGCGTCCGGTCGGGCCCGGGTGGCCGTGCCGGCCCTCGCGGCCGCGGTGTGCGTCCTGCTCCTCGCCGATCCCGGCCTGGCGCGTGACCTCGGTTTCGCGCTCTCCGTGGTCGCCACGGGGGCGATCGTCCTGCTGGCCCCGGACTGGTCGCGGCACCTCCGGCGGCGCGGCTGGCCTCCGGCGGTCGCCGATGCACTGGCGGTCAGCCTCGCCGCCGGAGCGGCGACGGCGCCACTGGTCGCGGCGCTGTCCGGCACGGTCAGCCTGGTGTCGTTGCCGGCCAACCTGCTGGCGGCTCCGGCGGTGGCTCCGGCCACGATCCTCGGCATCCTCGCCACCGTCGTGGGCGCCCTCCTGCCGCCCGCGGGCGATCTCCTGGTCTGGGGCGCGGGCTGGCCCACCCGGTGGCTGGTGCTGGTGGCCGAGCGCGCGGCGCAACTGCCCGATGCCGCGCCCGGCTGGCCCGCCGGCGTGCTCGGCGCGGCCCTGCTGGCCGCGCTCCTGGCGGGGAGCGGCTGGGCGCTGTGGCGGTTCCGGCGGCTCCGCCCGCTGGCGCTGGCCGCCCTCGCCGGGCTGGTGCTGGTCGGTTGGCCGGTGCGGCAGGCGGTGCGCGGATGGCCGCCGCCGGACACCGTGCTCGTCGCCTGCGACGTCGGCCAGGGCGATGCGCTGGTGCTGCCGACGGGGCCGGGCGAGGCGGTGCTGGTCGACGCCGGCCCGGACGTCGCGGCGGTGGACCGGTGCCTGGACGACCTGGGCATCGAGCGCCTGCCGCTGGTCCTGCTCTCGCACCTGGACGCCGACCACGTGGGCGGTCTCGCCGGCGCCGTCGCCGACCGGCAGGTGGGGGTCGTGGCGACAGGTGTGCTGTCACCGGCCGACGACCGGCTCGCTGCCGTCGAGTCGCTGGTCGGGCACGCCGGTGCGGAGCGGATCCGGCTGCTGCCGGGGGAGCGGCGGGACGTGGGTGCGGTGGCGCTGGAGGTCCTCGCACCGGCTCCCGAACGGGCCACGGCGGCCGCGGAGGCCAACGACCTGTCGCTGGTCGTGCGGGCCACGGTCCGCGGTATCCGGATCCTGCTCACCGGGGATCTCGGGGCCGAGGCGGAGCGGCGGCTGCGGAGCAGCGGGGTCGACCTGGAGGCCGAGGTGCTCAAGGTTCCCCACCACGGGAGCGCCGACGCCGATCCGGGGTTCCTGGTCGCGACCGGTGCCCGGGTGGCGCTGATCTCGGTCGGCGCGGACAACACCTACGGGCACCCCGCCCGCACCCTGCTGGAGGAGCTGGCCCGTGGGGGCATGACCGTCCACCGGACCGATCAGGACGGCGACGTCGCGGTGGTGGGCTCGGTCGACGAGTGGGGTGTGGCAGCGCGACGGCAGAGCCCATGAGGCCATCGGCCGGCCCGGCGATGGGTTTCACCGCCGGCCGACGTCTTCAGTGGCACGGGTCCGGCGAGGAGGAGAACACGGTGCGCAAGGTCGTCCTGTACGAACTGATGACGCTCGACGGGGTCGCCGAAGAACCCGGCGACTGGATGTTCGAGGTCGACGACGAAGTCTTCGACAACCTGGCCGCGGTCATCTCCTCGCAGACCGATGTGCTGCTGGGCCGAGGCACCTTCGACTACTGGGCCGGCTACTGGCCGACGTCGCACGTCGAGCCCTTCGCCGGCTTCATCAACACCGTCCCCAAGCACGTCGTCACGTCGACGCCGCTCGGGCTGCGGTGGTCGGGTGCGGAGGCGGTCACCGAGCGCGCCGAGGACCATGTCGCGAGCCTGAAGGCCGGCCACGGCGGCGACATCGGGGTGCACGGCAGCATCACGCTGGCCCAGTCGCTGCTGCAGGCCGGGCTGGTCGACGAGCTGCGCCTGGTCATCGTCCCCACCATCGCGCACCGCGGACGGCGGCTCTTCCCGGAAGGGCCGCAGTGCCGTCGCCTGGACCTCGTGGCCGTGCGCCCGTCGCCGACGGGCAACCTCTTCGTGCACTACGCCGCACGGGCCACCTGAGGTCAGGAGGACGACGGGCCCGTGGGTCCCGCGTGGCACCATGCACCCGTGCCTGCCGATCCCGTGCCTCCCACCTCGCGGCTGCGGGTCGTGACCGGCGAGGAGGAGCTGCTCCGCTCCCGCGCGGTCGCCGCGGTGCGGACGGCGGTCGTCGAGCGGCACCCCGACGCCGAGCTGCACGAGCTCGCCGCCCTGGGCCTCCCGCCCGGTCAGCTGGCCGACGTGCTGGCGCCCTCGCTGTTCGGTGGGCACCGCCTGGTCGTGGTGACCGGCGTGCACGAGTCCGCCGCCGTGCTGGCCGAGGCGCTCACCGCCTACGCAAAGGACCCCGACCCCGAGATCACCCTGGTGATCGTCCACTCCGGCGGGAAGCGCAACGAGGCGCTGGTCAAGGCGTTCGTGGCGGCCGGCGCCGCCGTCGACGAGTGCCCCAAGATCAGCTCGGCCGGTGATCGCGCGGCCTTCGTGCGCAACGAGGTCCGCACCTTCGGCGGCCGGATCAGCGGCGACGCCCTCACCGCACTGGTCGACGCGGTCGGCAACGACCTGCGGGCACTCTCGGCCGCGGCCAGCCAGCTGGTCTCGGACTTCGGCGGCACCGTCGACGGCGACGCCGTCGCGCGGTTCCACCGGGGGCAGGCCGAGGTCACCGGCTTCACCGTCGCCGAGCGGGTGCTCATCGGGGACCGGCAGGGTTCGATCGAGATGCTGCGCTGGGCGCTGCAGCGCGGGGTGGCGCACGTCCTCATCGCCGATGCGCTGGCCGACGGCGTGCGCACCGCTGCCCGGGTCGCGTCGTTGAGCTCGACCAACCCCGGCGAGCTCGCCCGCACGCTCAAGATGCCGCCGTGGAAGGTCAAGAAGGCGCAGGCCCAGGCTCGGGGCTGGAGCATCGACGGTCTGCAGCAGGCGATCGGGGTCGTGGCTGGACTCAACGCCGACGTCAAGGGCGTCGCCGCCAGCGCCGACTACGCGCTGGAGCGCGCGGTCCGCAGGATCGTCGAGATCCGGGCCACCACCGGCCGGGGCCGGTTGCCCACCGGCCGCTGACGGCACCCGCCGCCGTCGACCGCGAACCCCCGGAACGCGAACGAGCCCCCATCCCGCGAGGGGAGGGGGCTCGTTCGATCCGCGTCGCGAGCGACGCGGGCCGGATCAGAGACCGGTGGTGAGCTTCGCCAGACCCGACTTGCGGTTGGCGGCCTGGTTCTTGTGGATGACGCCCTTGCTGGCGGCCTTGTCGAGCTGCTTCGCGGCGACCGCGAAGGCGGTGGCCGCGGCGGCGGCGTCGCCGGACTCGGCGGCCGTGCGGACGCGCCGGACGGCGGTCTTCAGGGCGGACTTGACGGCCACGTTGCGCTGACGCGCCTTCTCGTTGGTCTTGATCCGCTTGATCTGGGACTTGATGTTCGCCACGCGTGAGCCTCGGTGTCTCGACAGGAGGGAGTACTTCTGACAATCGTTCGTGAAAGACCTGCGTTCGGGCGCTGTGCCGTGCGGGGACGGCGCGCACACGAACCGGCCTCACAAGATACCAGCCGGTCGAGTCGACCCCAACTGGCCCGGTCAACAGAGCCCGGCAGCGACGCGGCGCATCCCCCAGGCGAGCGCGGCGTCGTGGAAGTGCCGCTGGAAGGCCCGGATGGTGGGCAGCCCCGGCGGTGCCGGCCGCCGCATGCTCGTCGCCCACATCCCGGCCATCGCGAGGACCAGATCGGTCACCTGGCGCGGGTCCGCGGCGGCGACCAGGGCCGAGCGGCCCACCAGCCACTCGGGATCCACACCGCCCTGCGCTGCTGCGTCCAGGCTGAACAGCACCGTGTCGATCCAGTCCGCACCACGGACGGCCCAGGCCCAGTCGACGAACGCCACCGCGCCGCCGGGACCGATCAGGAGGTTGTCCGCCCGGAGATCGCCGTGGACGAGGGTGTCACCGCCCAGCCATCCGCCGGCGGCGAGACGGTCGGGCACGCGACCCAGCCAGTCCAGCCGCTGGACCTCCCATGGGTCCAGATCCGCCGGCGGATCGGCCGCCAGCCCCGACCACGAGGACAGCGGCTTGTCGACCCGCTCGGCCAGGGTGGGCAGTCCGGCGACGGGGCAGGGGGTGCCGGACCGGGCCAGCTCGGCCAGTCCGGCAACCGCCACGGCGGCGGTCCGAGGCGTCCACGGCAGCGGCGCCGCGTCGCCGTCGAACACGTCGAACACGAGCGCGACCCACTCGTCGGCACCGTCGGCCCATTCCAGGTGTGCGCGCAGGGCAGGAACCGGCAGGCTCGCCGGCAGCCCGGCGGCCACCTCCGCCTCCGCTCGCATCAGCGTCGGCGTCTCCGGGTTCAACGGCGTCCCGGCCGCCTTCACGAAGGCGGAGCGGCCGTCCGCGCACGTCACGACGGTGGCCGGTCCGGGGGAGAAGCCGCCCTTCCGCGGCGACACCCGGACGACGGGAGAGCCCAGGACCTGGTCGATCTGCGCTCGAAGGGCTGACGGGAGCCGGTCGTAGGGGAGGCGTGGACTGCCGGGCAAGGACACCGCGCCACGGTCCGCCACGACGTCGTCCTCGGGCAATGCCTTATCCGTCGTCCCGGCGTGGGACGATGGCCCCACTGTGACGACTCCTGCTGCCACCGATCCGGCCCTCATCCGGAACTTCTGCATCATCGCCCACATCGACCATGGCAAGTCGACGCTGGCCGACCGGATGCTCGAGGTCACCGGCCTCGTCGAGGGGCGGCACATGCGTGCCCAGTACCTCGACCGCATGGACATCGAGCGCGAACGCGGCATCACGATCAAGGCCCAGAACGTGCGGCTGCCGTGGACGCCGCGCTCCGGTGCGCACACCGACACCGAGTTCGTGCTGGACATGATCGACACGCCGGGCCACGTGGACTTCACCTACGAGGTGTCCCGCTCGCTGGCCGCCTGCGAGGGCGCCGTGCTGCTGGTCGACGCCGCCCAGGGCATCGAGGCCCAGACGCTGGCCAACCTGTACCTGGCGCTGGAGAACGACCTCACGATCATCCCGGTGCTCAACAAGATCGACCTGCCGGCCGCCCAGCCCGAGCGGTACGCCGAGGAGATCGCGCACATCATCGGGTGCGAGCCCGACGACGTGCTGCGGGTCAGCGGCAAGACCGGCGTCGGCGTCCCCGAGCTGCTCGACCTGATCGTCGAGCGCATCCCGGCGCCCACCGGTGAGGCCGCGGGCCCCGCTCGCGCGATGATCTTCGACTCCGTCTACGACATCTACCGCGGCGTCATCACCTACGTGCGCGTGGTGGACGGCCGGATCTCCTCGCGCGACAAGATCAAGATGATGTCGACCGGCGCGACGCACGAGCTGCTCGAGATCGGCGTGATCTCGCCGGAGCCCAAGCCGGTCGAGAGCCTCGGCGTCGGCGAGGTCGGCTACTTCATCACCGGTGTGAAGGACGTCCGCCAGTCCCGCGTCGGTGACACCGTCACCCTCCAGCACAAGCCGGCCGCGGAGTCGATCGGTGGCTACCGCGACCCGAAGCCGATGGTCTACTCCGGCCTCTACCCGATCGACGGCAGCGACTACCCGCTGCTGCGCGAGGCGCTGGACAAGCTGCTGCTCAACGATGCCGCGCTGACCTACGAGCCGGAGACCTCCGCAGCTCTGGGCTTCGGGTTCCGCGTCGGCTTCCTGGGCCTCCTGCACCTGGAGATCGTCCGCGAGCGGCTCGAGCGCGAGGCCGGCATCAGCCTCATCTCGACCGCGCCGAACGTGGTCTACCGGGTCGTGATGGAGGACCGCAGCGAGCTCACGGTCACCAACCCGAGCGACTGGCCCGAGGGCAAGATCGACAAGGTCTTCGAGCCCATCGTCAACGCCACGATCATCGCCCCGAGCGACTACACCGGCGCGATCATGGAGCTCTGCCAGAGCCGCCGTGGCCAGCTGGGCGGGATGGACTACCTCAGCGAGTCCCGGGTCGAGCTGCGCTACACGCTGCCCCTCGGCGAGATCATCTTCGACTTCTTCGACGCCCTGAAGTCCAAGACCCGCGGCTACGCCAGCCTGGACTACCAGGAGGGTGGCGAGCAGGAGTCCTCGCTGGTGAAGGTGGACATCCTGCTGCAGGGCGAGGCCGTCGACGCGTTCAGCGCGATCGTGCACAAGGACAAGGCCTACTCCTACGGCGTCATGATGGCCGGCAAGCTGCGCGAGCTGATCCCGCGCCAGCAGTTCGAGGTGCCGATCCAGGCCGCCGTCGGCTCCCGGGTCATCGCCCGCGAGACGGTCCGCGCGATCCGCAAGGACGTGCTGGCCAAGTGCTACGGCGGTGACATCACCCGCAAGCGGAAGCTGCTGGAGAAGCAGAAGGAGGGCAAGAAGCGGATGAAGATGGTCGGCCGCGTCGAGGTCCCCCAGGAGGCCTTCGTGGCCGCGCTCTCCACCAACGAGTCGACCGCCTCCAAGAAGTGACTGCCCGGGTCGAGGCGGTCTGCGTCTCGGGCACCGACCTCCCGGCGGTACCCGACCGCAAGCCGGTCCGCACCGGCATCGACAAGCGACCGGTTCCCGGCCGCGTCGCCGTCCACGAGCTGGGGCTCGAGGGCGACGTCCAGGTCAACCGGAAGCACCACGGCGGCGAGGGCCAGGCGGTCTACGCCTACGCGCAGGAGGACGCCGACCACTGGGTGGCCGAGCTGGAGCGGGAGCTCCCCGCCGGCCGGTTCGGCGAGAACCTCCGCACCTCCGGGCTCGACCTGCGCAACGCCGTCCTCGGCGAGCGGTGGCGGATCGGGAGTGCGCTGTTCGAGGTCACCGCCTGGCGGACCCCGTGCGCGAACTTCGCCCGGTTCTGGGGCATCCCCGACCTGGTGAAGCGGTTCGCCGCGCACGGTGCGACGGGTGCGTACCTGCGGGTGCTGCAGACCGGCGAGATCGGGGCCGGCGACGCGGTGGAGATCGTGTCCCGCCCCGAGCACGGTGTCACCGTCGGCACTGCCTTCCGCATCGTCATGACGCAGAAGCGCCGGCTGCCCGAACTCGCCCCCGCCCTGGCGTACCTGCCGCTGAAGGACCAGCCGAAGATCGCCGCGAAGCTCGTCGCCCTGGGCGCTGCGAACTCCTGAGCACGGCGGCCCCGCTCAGGGCTTCGACGCCAGCCGCACGTCCTCGCGCAGGGCCGGGAGGTCGACGCCGCGATCGTGCAGCACCGTGCTCGCCAGCCCCTGGCCCTCCCGGATCAGCCCGAGCAGGACGTGCCCGTCGGTGATGCTCCGCGACTTGCCGGCGATGGCCTCGCGCAGGGAGAGCTCGAGCACCTTCTTGGCGCCCGGCGTGAACGGGATGTGGCCGGTCCGCGCCGAGCGCGCGCCCGGGCCGTCCAGCGCGCCGACCCCGAACGAGGCCTCGACCGAGCTGCGCACGGCGTCCAGGTCGATGCCGAGGGAGGTCAGCGCCGCGGCGTCGAGCTCCTCGCCTCCGGTCAGGCGGACGATGTCGGCCGCCACCGCCTCGCGGGTCAGGCCGTGCCGGCCGAGCGCCGTGGACGCGGTGGTCCCCTGCCGGGTCAGCAGGGCGAGCAGCAGGTGCTCGGTGCCGACCCGGTCGGAGCGCAGCTCGCGGGCCTGTTGCTGGGCGCCCTCGACCACCTGCCGGGCCTCGGGTGTGAAGCGCTCGAACATCGTCAGTCCTTCCGTCGGAGCGGCCCTCGGCCGCGTGCGTGCTTCTTGTGGACCGCCTGCCGGCTGACGCCGAGGCGCTCGGCGATCTGCTCCCACGTCCAGCCCTGCTCGCGCGCGTTGCCGACCTGGAGTTCCTCCAGGCGCTCGACGAGGACGCGCAGCGAGCGGACGGCCGCCAGCCCCACGGTGGGGTCCTTGCTGCTGGCCGCCGAAGCGACCTGTGCCGTGTCCGCCATGCCTGTCAACCTAGGTTGCATCTCTTGGACTGTCAACCTTGGTTGACTCGACGTGCGTGAGAAGGTGGGGGAGAGCCGCACCTCTGGCTCCCGGACGAGCGGTGCCGTACCCGGTGTGCGACAAGACGGCGCCAGAGGAGTTCTCCCATGGCCTGGCTCGTGCTCGTCGTGTCCGGGGTGTTCGAGGCGGTGTGGGCCACGGCCCTGGGCCGGTCGGCCGGGTTCACCCGGCTCGCCCCGTCGATCGTCTTCGCGGTCGCCCTCGTGCTGAGCATGGTCGGGCTCGCCTACGCGATGCGCGAGCTGCCGGTGGGCACGTCCTACGCGGTGTGGGTGGGCATCGGCGCGTCGCTCACCGTCGTCTACGCGATGGCCAGCGGCACCGAGCCGGTGTCAGCGGCGAAGGTGCTGCTGATCCTGGGGCTGATCGGCTGCGTCGTCGGCCTCAAGGTCGTGCACTGAGACCGACGACGGCGACCGTCAGAGCGTGAAGACGATCTTCCCGTTGGTGCGGCCCTCGGACATCCGGGCGAAGCCCTCCCGGGCCTCGGTCAGGGGCAGCTCGACGTCGATCTGCGGCCGGATGCCGGTGACGGCGCACATCTGGATCAGCGCCTCCAGCTCGTCCTTGGTGCCCATGGTCGAGCCGATCACCGACAGCTGCGTGAAGAAGACCCGGTTGAGCTCGGCGCCGGGGTTGAAGCCGGTTGTCGCACCGGAGGTCACCAGCACGCCGCCGGGCTTGAGCGACTTGATGCTGTGGCTCCAGGTCGCCGCACCCACGGTCTCCATGACGCCGTCCACCCGCTCGGGCAGCCGGGCCCCGCTCTCGAACGCCTGCTCGGCGCCCAGGGCGAGGGCAGCCGCGCGCTTCTCCTCGCTGCGGCCGGTCACCCAGATCCGGTAGCCGGCGGCGCGCCCGAGCACGATCAGCGCCGTCGCGACGCCGCCGCTGGCGCCCTGGACGAGCACGGTCTGCCCCGGCCGCAGACCCGAGCGGACGAAGAGCATCCGGTAGGCGGTCAGCCACGCGGTGGGGAGGCAGGCGGCCTCGGCGAAGGACAGGTCGGCCGGCTTGGGCAGCAGGTTGCGCTTGGGGACGGCGACCCGCTCGGCCATCGAGCCCTGGTGCACCTCGGACAGCAGCGAGCGCTTCGGGTCCAGCGTCTCGTCGCCCATCCAGCCGGGGCTGGCGATCACGCCGTGGACGACGACCTCGTTGCCGTCCTCGTCGATGCCGGCCGCGTCCGTGCCCAGGATCATCGGCATCCGCTCCTCGGGCAGGCCGATGCCCTGGAGGCTGAACAGGTCGTGGTGGTTGAGGGAGACGGCCCTGACCTGGATCGTCGTCCAGCCGTCGGGCACCACGGGCTCCGGACGCTCACCCACCTCGAGGACGGAGAGCGGGTCCTTCGGGGCGGGCGTGGAGACGAAGGCAGCGAGCATGCTCGAAAGCTAACCGAGGACCGGTGGCGTGGCGACGCGGGTGGTCGGGGCCCGCCCCGGCCACCCGCGCCGACTCACCGGACCGCGATGCCCTCCGGGTCGAACACCAGTGCCTCGTCGAGGTGGACGCGCAGCGTGAGCTCCATGCCCTCGTGGACGCCGAGGCGCTTGTCGAGCCGGACGACGAGGTGGTCACCGCGGTGGCCGACGCCGTCCGTCAGGCCGAGCGGCTCGACCAGCGCGAAGAGCTCCGCGCCGGTCCGCTCGACGCGGAGGACCCGGGCCGTCAGGCGGTCGCCGGCGCCGGGATCGCTCCCGGCGACGTCCACGCCCTCCGGGCGGACCCCGACCGTGACCGAGGCGAGCCCGGCGCCGGCTGCCGGCAGGGCGATCCGCAGGGAGCCGGCGACGACGGCGCGGCCGTCGCGGACGGGGACCCGGTCGAGCAGGTTGATCGACGGCGACCCGATGAACCCGGCCACGAACGTGTTGACCGGCCGCTCGTAGAGCTCGGCCGGGGTGCCGATCTGCTGCAGCCGACCGTCCCGCAGCACGACGACGCGGTCGCCCATCGTCATCGCCTCGGTCTGGTCGTGCGTGACGTAGACCGTGGTGGTGCCCAGCCGCTTCTGCAGTGCGGCGATCTCCGCCCGCGTCGAGACGCGCAGCTTCGCGTCCAGGTTGGACAGCGGCTCGTCCATGCAGAAGACCTTGGGGTCGCGCACGATGGCGCGCCCCATCGCCACCCGCTGCCGCTGGCCGCCGGACAGCTTGGCCGGCTTGCGGTCGAGCAGCTCCTCCAGCTGCAGGATCCTGGCCGCCTCGGCCACACGGGTCCTGATCTCGTCGGCGCCGACGCCCAGGTTCCGGAGCGCGAAGGCCATGTTCTCGCCCGCGGTCATGCTCGGGTACAGGGCGTAGCCCTGGAAGACCATGGCGACGTCCCGGTCCCGGGGGCGGTGCCCGGTGACGTCGACGCCGTCGATGAGCACGCGCCCCGAGCTGACCGGCTCCAGACCCGCGAGCATCCGCAGGCTGGTGGACTTGCCGCAGCCCGAGGGCCCGACGACGACCATGAACTCCCCGTCGCCGATCCCCAGGTCGAGGGCGTCGACCGCGGGGCGGTCGCTCTGCGGGAAGGTCCGGGTGGCCCCCTCGAAGGTCACCGCCGCCATGCCGGGCCCTCCTCGGGCCGAGGTGCAGCGCTCACAGCTTCGGCTCGATGTCGCGCTCGTAGACGGTCCGGCTCTCCTCGTCGAGCTCGCCGAACACCTTCGCCACGTCCTCGCCGCCGATCGTGATGCGGTCCAGGCCGGCGCCGATGCGCGCACCGCCGCCGGGCAGCAGCACGCGGGCGTAGTCCTGGGACGAGGTGACGTCGAGCTGCTCGAGCGCGGTGCGGAAGTTCGGGTTCGAGTCGAGGAACGGCTTCATGTCCGGGTGGTCGACGGCGTCCTTCTGCACCGGCATGTAGCCGGTCGCCTGGCTGAACGTCACGGTGTTGTCCGTGCTGGTGAGGAACTCGATGAGCTGCAGGGCGGCCTCCTTGCGCTCGTCGGAGATCCGCTCGGGGATGGCCAGGCCGGCGCCGCCGGTCGGGCAGCCCGGCGGAGGGCCGGGGAGGAAGGCGGTGCCGATGTCGAACTGGGCGGCGCTGGTGAGCCCCTTGAGCGAACCGGTCGACTGCATCAGCGCGGCGGCCTGGCCGGCGCCGAACTGGTTGTTGGCGTCGTTGGAGACCGCGATGTGCTCCTGCCGGTACTGGTCCTGCAGGAACGTCCCGGCCTCGATCGTCTCGTCCGAGGTGAAGGTCATGTCCCACTCGTCGGAGTACGAGCCACCGAACGTCCAGACCATGCCCTGGAAGTACCAGTCGAGGTAGTTGCTCCCGTCGGGCAGGACCATGGGGGCGATCCCGGCGTTGGCCGCCGCGAGCTTCGGCGCCCACTCGGCCCACTCGTCCCACGTGGCGGGCCCGCGGTCGGGAAGGCCGGCGGCGCTCCACATCGCCTTGTTGTAGTAGAAGAGCGGCGTCGACCGGGCGTAGGGCAGGGCGTAGTGCTCGCCCTCGAAGGCGTAGTCCTCGCGCAGCGAGTCGACGTAGCCCTCGCTGTCCACGTCCCCGGCCTCCCACAGCTCGTCCATGGGGGTGATCGCGTCGGTGAGCGCGAAGTTGAACCAGGTGACGTCGGAGGCCACGACGACGTCGGGCAGCTCGCCGCCGGACAGGGCGGCGTTGAACTTCTGCGCCACCTCCTCGTAGCTCTTCCCGGCGGTCACCAGGTTCACCTCGATGCCCGTCTCGGCCTCGAAGGCCTCGAGCAGTTCGGTCTCGACCTCTTTGGACTCGCCGGGGTGGTTCGACCAGAAGGTCAACGTCTCGACCGGGCCGTCGCCGCTCGCGCCGGCGTCGTCGGCAGAGCCTGTCCCGGCGCAGCCGGTCAGGGTGAGCGCGGCGATGGCCGCCGCGCCGGTGAGGCGGAGCAGGGGACGGCGTCCCGATGCGGTCATGGGAAAGGAGCTCCTGTCGTGGGTGGTGCGGTGGGATCGCCGGGCTGAGGCGCCCGGAGTCGGGGTCAGCCCTTGACCGCGCCGGCCGTCAGGCCCTTGATCATGTGGCGCTGGAGGGCCAGGAAGATCAGCAGGATCGGCAGCATGGTCAGCACGGTGCCGGCGAGCACGGGGCCCCAGTTGGTCAGTCCCTGGGTGTCCTGGAGCTGCGCGAGGCCGACGGGCAGCGGCGCGACGGAGGCGTCGTCGGCCATGAGGAGTGGCCAGAGGTACTGGTTCCACTCGTTGACGATCGTGATCAGCGTGAAGGCGATGAGGGTCGGCCACGACATCGGCAGCACCACGCGCCAGAGCATCCGCAGCGGCCCCGCGGCGTCCATCTCGGCGGCCTCGATGATCTCCCGGGGGAGCGAGAGGAAGTGGTTGCGCATCAGGAAGGTGCCGAAGGCGACGCCGGCCAGCGGCACGATGATCCCGGTGAAGGTGTTGCGCCAGCCCAGCTGCGCGACCAGTGCGTAGTTGCTGATCACGGTGATCTGGTTGGGCACCATCAGGCTGCCGATCACGAACAGCAGCACCAGGCTGCGGCCGGGGAACCGCAGGAACGCGAGGGCGTAGGCGGACAGCACCCCGAGGACCACCTGGATGACGGTCAGCGACGCGGTGATGATGATCGAGTTGCGCAGGTAGTCGGTGAAGGCGACCCCGCTGCCGACGGCGGAGTAGTTGTCGACGGTGAGCGGGTCGGGGAACCAGCCGACCGGAACGGTGTAGATGTCCGGCCGCTCCTTGAGCGAGGAGATCAGGATCCAGTACAGCGGGAGCGCGACGACGAGCACGACGAGCAGGAGCCCGGCGTACCCGCCCGCGCGGCTGAGCCGGCTGCTGCGCTCGGCAGGGGCCTGGACGGCGGTCACCGCTGCTGCCCCCGCTCCATGACGCGGACCTGGACGAGGGTGACGACGAGCAGGATGAGGAACATGACCGTGGCGACGGTGGCGCCGAATCCGGCCCGCTGGTTCACGAAGGTCTCCTGGTAGACCTGGTAGACCATCGTCGTCGTGCCGTTGCCCAGGGGGCCGCCCCTGGTCATCGTGTCGATGATGTCGAAGACCTGGAAGCTGTTGAGCAGCACCGTGATGAGCAGGAAGAACGTCGCCGGGCGCAACTGCGGCCAGGTGACCTTGCGGAACCTCGTCCACGTGGAGGCGGCGTCGATCTCGGCCGCCTCGTCGAGGTCCGCCCGTCGCCCCTGCAGTGCCGCCAGGTAGATGACGAAGGTGTAGCCGAGGTTCTTCCAGATGTAGGTCACCGTGACCATGAACAGCGCCCAGTCCGGGTCCTGGTAGAACGCCGGCGACTCGACCCCGATCCGCCCCAGCAGGTCCTGCACGAGGCCGAAGGTGGGGTCGAAGACGAACTGGAAGGCGACCCCGACGGCGGCGCCGGCGACGACGAAGGGCGCGAAGACCAGCGACCGCACCGCGTCCCGCCCGAACAGCCGGCGGTCCAGCAGGAGCGCCAGCGCCAGGCCCAGCGCCATCGAGCCGACCACGGCGGCCGCGGTGAAGACGACGGTGTTCCACAGCACGGCGTGACTGGCGGAGCTGGTGAACCACTCGACGTAGTTGTCGAAGCCGATGTACGTGGCCGTGGGCGAGGAGATGTTCCAGTCGGTGAACGACAACCGGACGTTGTCGATCAGCGGCCGGTAGGTGAACACGCCGAGCAGGACCAGGTTCGGCACCAGGAAGGCGCCGGCGACGAGCAGGCCGCGCCCGCGCCGCTCCCGGCGGCGGGCCGGTGGCCGGGGAAGCGGTGCCGGAGCGGGCCCGGTGCGGGCGCCGGCGACGAGGTCAGTGGCCACGGACGCACCGTGACGGCCCGGGGTGAACAGGTGCCGGTGCCCGGGCGACCGGTCGGTTCCGTGATCATGAACGTCCGGCGGTCGGGGCCTCAGGTGTGGCGGAGACCACGGCGCCCTCTAGCCTGAGCCGGTTCTTCCCGGTCCCACCTGAGGAGCTCACCGAAGATGACGACACGTGCACTCGTACTCGGCGGAGGCGGCGTCGCCGGCATCGCGTGGGAGCTCGGCCTGCTCAGCGGCTGGGCCACCGAGGGCGTCGACGTCACGGGGGCCGACCTCGTCGTCGGCACGTCCGCCGGCTCCGTGGTGGGTGCCCAGCTGCGTCTCGACGGTGACCTGCAGGCCCTCTACGCGCGGCAGCTGCTCCCGCCGGTGGGGGAGATGAAGGTCGAGTTCGACGGGGTGTCGACGATGACCGCCTTCGCCGACGCGATGAAGGGGGCCACCGGCGAGCAGGACGCGCGGGCCCGCCTGGGTGCGCTCGCGCTGGCGGTGGACGCCGTCCCGGAGGCCGAGCGCCGGGCCATCATCGAGGGCCGGATCGGCGACCCGGAGTGGCCGACGGGGCAGCTCGTGATCACGGCCGTGGACACCGCGGACGGCGAGTTCCTGCCCTTCGACGCCTCATCCGGTGTGCGGCTGCTCGACGCCGTGACCGCCAGCTGCGCCGTCCCCGGCGTCTGGCCGCCGGTCACCGTGAACGGTCGGCGGCTGATGGACGGCGGCATGCGCTCGGTCACCAACGCCGACCTCGCCGCCGGCTGCGACAAGGTGCTCGTGGTCACGCCCACGCGCGGCATGCCCGGGGGGCTGCTCGGACCCGGGCTCGACCGCGAGATCGAGATCCTGGAGAAGGAGGCCGAGGTGCACGTGGTGACCGCCGACGAGGCGGCGCTGGCCGCCTTCGGGAACAACGTGCTCGACCCGGCCACCCGCGGGCCCTCGGCCCGCGCCGGCCGCGCCCAGGCCGCCGCGACGATCGAGGCCGCCCGCGCCTTCTGGGGCTGACGCTCCGCGCCGCACGACCGCGAGGATCGTCAGCGGACGATGACGACGTGCTCCCCGCGGGGCACGAACTCGCCGATCACCGGTGCGCCGGGCACCTCGCCGCCCAGCAGCAGCCCGCCGGAGGTCTGCGCGTCGGCCAGCAGCAGTGCCTCGTCCTCGGACACTGCTGACAGGTCGGTGTGCGGGCGCACCCAGTCGAGGTTGCGCCGGGTACCGCCGGAGACGAACCCGCCGGCCAGCGCCTCGCGCGCACCGGTCAGGTAGGGCACCGCGGCGGCGTCGACCACGGCGGTGACGCCGCTGGCGCGGGCCATCTTGTACAGGTGCCCGAGCAGGCCGAAGCCGGTCACGTCGGTGCCCGCCCGGATGCCGGCGTCCACCGCCGCCTGGCCGGCCGCACGGTTGAGCGCGGTCATCGAGGCGACCGCCTCCTCGGACACCTCGCCGGTGGCCTTCATCCGGCTGTTGAGCACGCCCACGCCCAGCGGCTTGGTGAGGCTCAGCGGTGTGCCGGCGACCGCGCCGGAGTTGGTGATGATCCGGTCGACGTCGACGATCCCGGTGACGGCCATGCCGTACTTCGGCTCCGGGTCGTCGATGGAGTGCCCGCCGCCGACGTGGCAGCCCGCCTCGTGCGCCACCTCGAGGCCGCCGCGCAGCACCTCCGCCGCGAGCTCCGCGGGCAGCACGTCGCGCGGCCATCCCAGCAGGTTGACCGCCACCACCGGGGTGCCGCCCATCGCGTACACGTCGGAGAGCGCGTTGGCCGCCGCGATCCGCCCGAAGGTGTACGCGTCGTCGACGACCGGGGTGAAGAAGTCGGTGGTCAGCACCAGGCCCTGGCCGCCGGCGAGACGCACCACGGCGGCGTCGTCGCCGTCGTCCAGCCCGACGATCAGCTCGGCGGCGGGATCCGCGGGCCCGCCGGCGGTCAGCCCCGCGACGACCGCCTCCAGCTCGCCCGGCGGGATCTTGCAGGCGCACCCGCCGCCGTGCGCGTACTGGGTGAGCCGGATTGCGGGCGCGATCGTCACGGTCCCGAATGTAGGGCGCACCGTCGCCGACCACCGCGCGGGAGAGGACCTCGACCTGCAGCGGGGAAGGCCATGCTGGGCCGGGGCCAGTTGCCGCATCGAGGAGGGGCCGTGGACGAGGTCGACGTGGTCGTCGTGGGAGCGGGGTTCGCGGGGCTCGTCGCCGCCACCGACGTGCTGTCCGCCGGGCGGAGCGTGGTGGTTCTGGAAGCCCGCGACCGGGTGGGTGGCCGGACCGAGACGGTCCGGCTGGCCGGCGCGGAGCTGGAGGCCGGTGGGCAGTGGACCGGCCCCGGACAGGACGAGCTGGCGCGGCTGGCGAGCCGTCTCGGCGTCCCGACGTTCCCGCAGCCGGCGGCCGGCGACGAGGTGGTGATCCGGCCGGACGGGACAGCGGTGCGGACGCCGGCGGGACTGGTCGACGCGCTCGACACGGCAGCCTTCGAGGAGCTGACGGAGGCCATGGCGGCCCTCGACGCCCTCGCGGGCACCGTCGACGTGGCCGCCCCCTGGCAGACCCCGGACGCGGAAGCGCTGGACGGCTCGACGCTGGAGAGCTGGATGCAGGCCCACATCGCGTCGTCGGACGCCCGGACGGCACTGCGGATCACGGTGCGCGGGATCTTCGCCACGGACCCGGCGAACCTCTCGCTGCTCCATGCGTTGTTCTACGTCGCCGCGGGCGGCGGCTGGATGTCGCTCGTGGGTACCGAGGGTGGCGCCCAGCAGGACCGCTTCGAGGGCGGGCTCCAGGAGATCGCGCTCCGGCTCGCCGCCGACCTCGGGGACGCCGTCCGGCTGCGCACCCCGGTCCGCCGGCTGGCCCACGATGCGCACGGCGTCCGCGCCGAGTTCGACGGGGGATCGGTCCGTGCCCGGTGGGCGGTGGTCGCCGTCCCCCCGACGCTCGCCGCACGCCTGGACTACGTGCCTGCCCTCCCGCCGGCGCGCGACCAGCTCACGCAGCGGCTGCCCGGCGGATCGGTCATCAAGTTCCACGTCGTCTACGACCGGCCGTGGTGGCGCGACCAGGGACTGAACGGGTCGGCGTTCTGCCTGGACGGCCCGGTGTCCGTCACCTACGACGCCACGACGCCGGGCCGTGGGCCGGGCGTCCTGACCGGCTTCGTCGAGGGGGCCGACGGCGTCGCCTTCGGACGACTCGGCCAGCAGGAGCGCGGCATCCGGGTGATCGAGGTGCTGGTCCGGGCGTTCGGGGACGACGCGCGGCACCCGACGTCCTACGTCGATCGTGACTGGTCGGCCGAGCCGTGGACACGTGGCTGCTACGGGGCCCACTTCCCCCCGGGTGCCTGGACGCAGTTGGGCCCTGCCCTCCGCGAGCCGGTCGGCCGTCTGCACTGGGCCGGGACGGAGACGGCCACCCGGTGGATGGGGTACGTCGACGGGGCGATCGAGTCGGGGCACCGAGCGGCCCGTGAAGTCCTGGCCTAGCTCGCGCGGCCGCCCGGCAGCAGGACGAGCCGAGGCGGTCGCTGGGCCTCCGGCCGCGGACGGAGCGCCCGCCCGGCGGGGTGCCGGGAGCGCTCGCCGGCCGCCTGCAGCTCCGCGCGGCGGCGGGGATCGGGTTCGAGCGCGGTGAGCACCTTCTCCAGCGCGTGTCGGCCGGCGCCCGCGTAGGGGCCCTCGGGCTGGGCGGCCAGCGCCACGGCGACGGCTGCCGCCTCCTCGGGCGTGAGGGTGACCGGCGGGAGCAGGGCGGCGGAGCGGGACTCGGTGCGCTTCACGGGACGGATGCTGGCAGCGACCTCCGACACTTTTCCGCGGACGCCGGCACGTAGGCTGCGCGGCGGAGGCGTCAGGGTGTCTGGTGGCCCCCGCGGCCTCTAAAGCCGACGTGGCCGAGTACCTCGGTCAGGCGGGTTCGATTCCCGTCCGCCTCCGCCATACCCCTCGCCCGCCTACGCTGCGGTGCGATGTCCGACCAGCGCAGCAGCGACGACCCGCGGCGCGCGGTGCCGCGCACCGACGCCCTGCTCGCCGAACCGGCGGTGCATGCGGCTGAGCAGCGGCTGGGCCGCGACCTGGTCAAGGCCGCCGTCCAGCGGGTGCAGGGCCGCATCCGCTCCGGCGAGCTCGCCGCCCCCGATGCGGTCGCCGCCGTCCTGGACGCCCTGCCGCCGACGGCCGGCAGCCTCCGCCCGGTCCTCAACGCCACCGGCGTGCTCGTGCACACCAACCTCGGCCGGGCGCCGCTGTCCCCGGCCGCGGTCGAGGCGATCGCCGCAGCGGCCGGGACGACCGACGTGGAGCTCGACCTGCGCACCGGGCGGCGCGGCCCGCGCGGGGAGGCGGCCCTCGACGCCCTCCTCGAGGCAGTCCCCGCGGCCGAGGCCGCGCTCGTGGTGAACAACTGCGCCGCCGCGCTGGCACTGGTGGCCACCGCGCTGGGTCAGGGCCGCGAGCTGGTGATCGCCCGCGGCGAGCTGGTCGAGATCGGCGACGGCTTCCGCATCCCCGACCTGCTCGAGTCCACCGGCGCCCGCCTGCGCGAGGTCGGGACGACGAACCGGGTCACCGTCGAGGACTACCGCGCCGCGCTCACGCCGGAGACCGGCGCCGTGCTCAAGGTGCACCCGTCGAACTTCGTCGTCCGCGGCTTCACGCGGTCCGCGGGGATCGGCGAGCTGGCCGCGGCGCTGGCCGGGACCGGCGTCCCGCTGGTGGCCGACGTGGGGTCGGGCCTGCTGCGGGCGCATCCGCTGCTGCCCGACGAGCCCGACCTGCAGTCGACGCTCGCGGCGGGCGCCGACCTCGTGCTGGCCAGCGGCGACAAGCTGCTCGGCGGGCCGCAGGCCGGGCTCGTGCTCGGCCGGGCCGACCTCGTCCAGCGGCTGCGCCGGCATCCGCTGTACCGCGCGCTCCGCGTCGACAAGACGACGCTCGCCGCCCTCGAGGCGACGCTGCGCGGCCCGCAGCCACCCGTGCAGCAACTGCTCGCCGCCGACCTCGCCGGCCTGCGGGCCCGCGCGGCGACGATCGCCGGGCGGCTGACCGGGGCGGGCGTCGACGCCCGCGTCGTCGACGCGCCCGGCCGCGTCGGCGGGGGAGGAGCCCCTGAGCACCCCCTGACCGGGGTCGCCGTCTCGCTGCCCGCCGCGTTCGCCGAGCCCCTGCGGCTGGGCGCCCGGCCGGTGGTGGGGTACGTCGAGGACGGCCGCACCCTGCTCAACCTGCGCAGCCTGCTGACCGACGACGACGCCGCGCTCGCCGACGCCGTCCTGGAGGTGGCGGAGAAGTGGACGTGATCGCCACCGCCGGGCACGTCGATCACGGCAAGTCCGCGCTGGTGCGCGCGCTCACGGGCATGGAGCCCGACCGCTGGGCCGAGGAGCGACGGCGCGGGCTGACCATCGACCTGGGGTTCGCCTGGACCGCGCTGCCGTCGGGCCGCGCGGTCGCGGTGGTCGACGTGCCCGGCCACGAGCGGTTCATCGGCAACATGCTCGCCGGCATCGGCCCGGTCCCGGCGGCGCTGCTGGTGGTCGCGGCCGACGACGGGTGGTCGGCCCAGACGGAGGAGCACGTCGCCGTCCTGGACGCGCTCGGCGTGGAGCACGCGCTGCTGGCGGTCACCAAGTCCGATCTGGCCGACCCGGGGCCGGTGCTCGCCGACGCGACCGAGCGGCTGGCGGGGACGTCGATGGGCGCCGTGCCCGGGATCGCGGTCAGCGCGCTGACCGGCGCGGGGATGCCGGAGTTCACCACCGCGCTGGAGCGGCTGCTCGAGGGACTGCCCGAGCCGGATGCGACCGCGCCGGTGCGGCTGTGGATCGACCGGACATTCACCATCAAGGGCGCGGGCACGGTGGTCACCGGCACCCTCGCCGGCGGCACGGTCGCCCCGGAGGACCGGCTGCGGCTGGGGGACCGCGACGTCGTCGTGCGCGGCGTCCAGTCGCTCGGCCGGCCGGTCGACCGTGCCCGGGCCACCGCTCGCGTGGCGTTGAACCTGCGCGGGATCGCGGTCGAGGAGATCTCCCGCGGCGACGCCCTCCTGACCCCGGGCGCGTTCCGCAGCACCGCCGAGGTGGACGTGACGCTGGTGCGGGCGCCGGAGGACCGGCTCCCGGCCGAGGCGGTCGTGCACGTCGGGTCGGCGACCGTCGGTGCGCGGGTGCGCCCCCTGGACGGCGCCGTCGTCCGGCTGCGTCTGGACGCCGCGCTGCCCCTCCGGATCGGTGACCGCGTGCTGCTCCGGGATCCGGGTGCCCGGCGGGTGCTGGGTGCCGAGGTCCGGGACGTCGACCCGCCCGAGCTGCGCCGCCGCGGCGCGGCCCGCCAGCGCGCCGCGGACCTGGCCGCGCAGCCGGCCGGCGACGCCGGTGCGGCGGCCGACCTCGCCCGCCGGCGGATCGTCCGCACCGCCGAGTTCACCGCGATGGGCTGGCCGGTACCCGAGGGCGCCGCGGAGCACGGTCCCTGGCTGCTCGCGCCCGGCCTGGTCGACGCGCTCGCCGCCCGCGTGCCCGACGTCGTCGCGCGGTTCCGGCGGTTGCGCCCGCTGGAGCCCGGCCCGCCGGTCGAGGTCGTCCGCCGGGCGCTCGACCTGCCCGGCGCCGACCTGGTGCCGGCGCTCGTGCGCCCTCCGCTCGCGCTCCGCGACGGGCGGGTGGTCGACGGCGCGGCCGAGCTGCCTCCGCAGGTGCAGCGGGCCGTCGACGCGATCCGCGTTCGGCTGGCCGCCGACCCGTTCGCCGCTCCCGAGGTTCCCGAGCTGGCGGCCGCGGGTCTGGGTCCGCGGGAGCTGGCGGCTGCCGTGCGCAGCGGTCAGCTGGTCCGCGTCGCCGATGCCGTCTACCTGGCGCCCGGGATCGCCGAGGTGGCACGGGCGCGACTGGGCGGGCTGGCCCAGCCGTTCACCGTCAGCCAGGCCCGGCAGGCGTGGGGGACCAGTCGCCGGGTCGCCGTCCCGCTCATGGAGTGGCTCGACGCGCAGGGCCTCAGCACCCGCCTCCCGGACAACACCCGACGGCTGCGCTGATCCTCAGCGGTAGGGGTCGGTGATCTCGCGCAGCTCGGCGAGCGCCGCCCGCAGCTGGCCCCACCTGCGCTCGCCCAGGTGGGCGCGCCACTCCGCCTCCACCTCGGCGACCACGGCCGCGGCGACGGGCTGGGCGGCGGCGCCCCGCTCGGCGATCCGGACCAGCCGGGCGCGAGCGTCGGTCGGGTCGGGGGTCCGGCGCACGTAGCCGGTCCGCTCGAGCTGGTCGACGAGGTGGCTGGCGGTCTGCTTGGTCACCTGCGCCGACTCGGCGAGCTCGGTCAGCCGGGTGCCGTCGGGACCGATCCGCTGCAGAACCCGTGCCTGGGCGGGGCTGAAGTCGTCGAAGCCGGCCTGCGCGAGTGCGGCGAAGACGCGGTTCTCCATCGCCCGGTAGGGGATGAACAGGAGCAACCCGAGGTCCAGCTCGTCCGGAGCCGGAACGGGGTCGGCCACGCGCGGATCTCCCTTGACGATGGTCAGCAGATCGAACTAATCTCGTTCGATCATCGTACTAGTTCCCGAGGGGCACCTCATGGGACCTCACCCGATCCGGACCCTGGACACCGACGCCGTCTGGGCGGCCGTCGACCGCGAGCGGCTCGACCTGGCCGACCTGCTGGACGACCTCACCCCCGCCGAGTGGGAGCAACCGTCGCTCTGCGCGGGATGGCGGGTCCGCGACGTCGCGGCGCACCTCGCGCTGGCGCAGACCGGAGCCGGCCGGGCCGCGCTCGACCTGCTCCGGGCGCGGGGCAGCCTGCCGCGGATGATCCACGACAGCGCCGTCCGGCACGCCGAGCGACCACCGGCGCTGCTCTCCGAGCAGATTCGGGGCATGGCCGGCTCCCGCCGCACGGCGCCGGGGGTCACGCCGCTCGAGCCGTTGCTCGACGTGCTGGTGCACGGTCAGGACATCGCCGTCCCGCTCGGGCGGGAGCGGCACATGCCGGTGGACGCGGCGAGGACCGCGGCCATCCGCGTGTGGACCATGCCGTGGCCGATGTCCACGACGTTCCCGCGGGTGCGGGGCGTGCGCCTGGCCGCGACCGACACCGACTGGGCGGCAGGGGAGGGCGCACCGGTCGAGGGGCCGATCCAGGCGCTGCTCATGGTGCTGACCGGCCGCACCACGCCGGTCCGCGACGAATTGTCCGGGGCGGGCGTGCCGGAGCTCCGGTAGTGCCTCCCGGGACAGTCGGGCTCTGCCCACCCGGCGTGGGCAGAGGCCGACCGTGCTCAGTCCGTCCTGGGCACCCAGCGGGCCGGGCGCTTCTCGCGGAACGACGCGATCCCCTCCTGGCCCTCCTCGCCGGCGAAGAAGCGGGCGGACAGCGTCAGCAGCTCCCCGAACTCCAGGTCCGGCTGGCGCGACCGCAGCAGCCGCTTGGTCTCCGCCAGCGCGACCGGGGCTCCGGCGGCCAGGGCGGTCAGCTGACCGGCGACCACGGCGTCGAGCTCGGCGGGCTCGGCGACGAGGTCGACCAGCCCGCCCCCGGCGGCCGTCGCGGCGTCGAACACCTCGCCGGTGAGCATCAGCCGGTGCGCCACGTGCGGGGTCATCCGCGGGAGCACGACCGCCGAGATGACCGCCGGCACGAGGCCGAGCCGCACCTCGGAGAAGGCGAAGCTGGCCGAGGACGCCGCGACGACGACGTCGCAGGCCGCGGCCAGGCCCACCCCGCCGGCGCGGGCCGGCCCGCGGACGACGGCGACGACCGGCTTGGGGGAGGACCAGATCAGCCGCAGGAGCTCGGGGAACTCGTTGACGCCCTGCTCCTGCGACGAGCCTCCGGCCGCCTCGGCGAGGTCCATGCCGGAGCAGAAGACCCGGCCGGTGTGGTCGAGCACGATCACCCGCACGGCGTCGTCGGCCAGTGCGTCGGTGAGGGCGGCGCGGAGCTGGCCACGCAGCGCCCGGGACAGCGCGTTGCGGTTCTCGGGGGAGTCGAGGGTGAGCGTCGCGACGCCGGCGGACACGGTCACCTGGATCACTCGGTCGTGGGTCACAGCGGCATCCTGCCGCGAGCGGGCGTTGGCGCGGCACACTGGGAGCAGATGAACACCGTCCTGCCCCTGGTCGAGCGCGCCGTCCCGCCGCTCGAGCTGCCGGAGTCCGCCCGCGAGGGGCTCACCAGCACGCCGTTCGGCCTGTACGTGCACGTGCCCTTCTGCGCGACCCGCTGCGGCTACTGCGACTTCAACACCTACACCTCCGACGAGCTGGGGCCCGGCGCCAACCGCGCCGAGTACGCCGGGACGGCGATCGACGAGCTGCGCCGCGCGGCTGCCCTGCTCGGCCCGGACCTGCCGACGGTCTCGACGGTGTTCGTCGGCGGCGGCACCCCGACCCTGCTGCCGGCCGCCGACCTGACGGCCGTGCTCGCCGAGGTGCGCCGGCTCTTCCCGGTGGCGGCCGACGTGGAGGTCACGACCGAGGCCAACCCCGAGACCGTCGATCTCGGCTACCTGTCCGCGCTCCGCGAGGGCGGCTTCACCCGGGTGAGCCTCGGCATGCAGTCCGCGGCGGAGCACGTCCTGGCGGTGCTGGACCGCCGGCACACCCCCGGCCGGGCCGTGCAGGCCGCTCACGACGCGCGGGCCGCGGGGTTCGAGCACGTCAACCTGGACCTGATCTACGGCACCCCGGGGGAGAGCGACGCCGACTGGGCCGCCTCGCTCGACGCCGTCCTGGCCTCCCCGGTCGACCACGTGAGCGCCTACGCCCTCATCGTCGAGGAGGGCACCCGGCTGGCCCGGCGGATCAGCCGCGGAGAGCTGCCCATGCCCGACGACGACGTCCTCGCCGACCGCTACGAGCAGGCGGACTCGACCCTGCGCCGCGCCGGCTTCGACTGGTACGAGGTGTCCAACTGGGTCACCTCGGATGCGGCCCGCTGCCGGCACAACGAGCTGTACTGGGCGAACGCCAACTGGTGGGGCGTCGGACCCGGCGCGCACAGCCACGTCGGCGGCCTGCGCTGGTGGAACGTGAAGCACCCGGCCGCCTACGCCGACCGGCTGGCCCGCGGGGAGAGCCCGCACGCCGACGCCGAACTGCTCGACGACGACGACCGCGCGCTGGAGACGGTCATGCTCGGCCTGCGCCTGCGCGAGGGCCTGCCGCTGGAGCTGCTGTCGGAGCTCGGCCGGCGCCGGGCCGCGGACGCCGTCACCCGCGGGCTGCTGGACGAGGCGGCGCACGTCGCCGGTCGTGCCGTCCTCACCGATCCCGGCCGGCTGCTGGCCGACGCGCTGGTCCGCGACCTCACCGACTGAGGACCGGCCCGTAATCCGGCCACCTGTTCGCGTTCCTGGACTAGGGTGGCCCCTTTCCAGGCAACACAGCTGGCAACGGTGCCGGGCGGGTGAGGAGGTGGTCGGCGGTGGACATGTGCACGTTCCCTGCGACCCCGAGCTCCCCGCCGGGCGTCCGGGTCACCGGCGCTGCCCCCGCTCTGACGGGCGGCATGCTGCTGGCCCTGGCGATGAACCGCCGGGCCCGAGGGCTGCGAGGGCTCGACGTGCTCCGCCGCAGCCAGGACAGGGCCCCGCCGCAGATCGCCTGACTCGCCCCCGAGTCGCCGCCGCACCCCTGTCCTGACGCGCACCCACCGGGTGACCGCGTCTTTCTGCGTACCCCGAGGACTTCTCATGACCACCACGCTCGACACCAAGAACCTGCCCGCCGGCGACTCCCGCTGGGACGCCTTCCGCACGCTGCTCGCCGACCAGCGCGCCGACTGCGTCCGGCAGCGCGAGGCCGCGCTGCTCGAGTGCGCCCAGTCCGTCCCGGACCCGGTCGCGCTCCGGCGCAGCGCGTCGCTGTCGGACACCATCACCGCGATCGACGAGGCCCTCGAGCGGATCGCGGCGGGAACCTACGGCTCCTGCGTCCACTGCGGCGCGACGATCCCCGAGGAGCGGCTGGAGCTGCGGCCCTACGCCGGCGCCTGCGTCGCCTGCACCGACCGGCGATGACCGGCCGGTGAGGGAGGGAGTCCGTCGATGTCGGTCCACCCGCAGTCCGTCGCGGTCGTGGGGGCCGGGATGGTCGGTCTCGCGACCGCCTGGTTCCTGCAGGAGAGCGGCGCGCAGGTCACCGTCTACGAGCGGGAGCACGTCGCGGCCGGCGCGTCCTGGGGCAACGCCGGCTGGCTGACCCCGAGCCTGACGGCGCCGCTGCCGGAGCCCGCGGTGCTGCGCTACGGCCTGCGGGCCGTGCTCAGCCCGCGGTCACCGGTCTACGTGCCGCTGCGCGCCGACGCCCGGCTGCTGCAGTTCCTCGCCCGCTTCACCCGGAACAGCACGCCCGGCCGCTGGCGGTCGGGCATGGCCGCCTACGTCCCGCTCAACGAGCGGGCGCTGGAGGCCTTCGACGCGCTCGCCGCCGGTGGGGTGCAGGCGGCGACGCACCGCGCGTCGCCCTTCCTCGCGCTGTACCGCACCGAGCGGGAGCGCGAGGGGCTGCTGGCCGAGCTGCAGGCGATCAAGGACAGCGGTCAGTCCGGCGTCCTGTTCGGGCAGCTCACCGGCGAGCAGGCCCGGGCGCTGGAGCCGGTGCTCACCGACCGGGTGGGCGCCGGCATCCAGCTCTACGGCCAGCGCTACCTGGACCCGCCGGCGTTCGTCCGCGCGCTGGCACGGGCCGTGCGCGACCGCGGCGGGCAGGTGCTGGAGGGCACCGACGTGCGGGCCGTGCGCGACGCTCCGCAGGGCGTCGTCCTCGACCTGGACGACAGCGAGCGCCGGCACGACGCGGTGGTCGTCGCCACCGGCGCCTGGCTGGAGCGCCTGGCCCGCCGGTTCGGCGTCCGGCAGCCGGTCCAGGCCGGTCGGGGCTACAGCTTCAGCGTGCCCGTGGCGCGGATGCCCGCGGGGCCGCTGTACCTCCCGCAGCAGCGGGTGGCTCTCACGCCGCTGGGGAACCGGCTGCGGATCGCCGGGATGATGGAGTTCCGCCGTCCCGACGCACCGCTGGACCCCCGCCGGATCGACGCCGTCGTCGACGCGGTCCGGCCGTTCCTGAACGGCGTCGACCTCGACGACCGGCAGGACGAGTGGGTCGGCTCCCGCCCGGTCACCGGCGACGGGCTGCCGCTGCTGGGGCGCACCGCGTCGGACCGGGTCTTCGTCGCCGGTGGGCACGGCATGTGGGGGATCGCGCTCGGACCGGTCACCGGGATGCTCGTGGCCGAGGCCGTGCTCAAGGGGGAGACCCCCGAGGTGCTCCGCCCGTTCGACCCGCTGCGCTGACGGTGGGCCGGACCCCGCGACCGCTGCCGGTGCTCCGGCTCGCCTCGGTCGGCTACCGCTTCCGGGAGAGCCTGTTCCTCCTGCCCGCGCTGATCGTGGTCGGCGGCGTGCTGCTGGCCGAGGCCACCCGCTCGCTCGACCGCGCCCTCGCCGACAGGGGCGATCCGCCGTTCACGCTGGACATGAGCAACAACACCGCGACCTGGCTGCTCAGCACGGTGGCGGGCGCGATGATCACGACCGCCGGCGTGGTGTTCTCCCTGACCGTGGTGAGCCTGCAACTGGCGAGCAGCCAGTTCTCGCCGCGGGTCATGCGGTCGTTCATCCGCGACCGGCTGGCCCAGGTGGTCATCGGGTCGCTGGTCGCGACGTTCGTCTACAGCGTCCTGACCCTGCGCGTGGTCAGCGGGCCCGAGGAGGAGACGGCGGCGCCGGTCCCGGTCACCGTGGCCGTCGTCCTCACCGTCGTCACCGTGCTGCTGATCGTGGCCTACCTCGACCACCTGGCCCACGGCATGCAGGTGGGCGAGGTCGTCCGCCGGATCACGGGGGAGGCCGAGACGGTGCTCGCGGACGTCGTCCGCCGGACCTCCGCCGAGCGCCCCGCGGAGGGGGCGGTGCCCCGGCCAGAACCCGGGCTGACGGTGCGGGCGACCGCGGACGGCTGGGTCACCCAGGCGCCGGCCGACCGCCTGCTTGCCGCCTTGCCGGCGGGCGCCACCCTGCGGCTGGAGACCCGGGTGGGCGCGTACATCCACGAGGGCGAACCGCTGGCGCACGTCTGGCCGGCTCCGGAGCGGCCGGAGCGGGTGCGCGCCCGGGTGCAGGCGAGCGTCCTGGTGGGCGACGTCCGCACGATGCAGGACGACGTCGACTTCGCGCTCCGGCAACTGGTCGACATCGGCCTGCGCGCGCTCAGCCCGGCGATCAACGACCCGACGACGGCGGTCGAGGTGATCCTGCGGATCGGGAGCCTGCTGCGCCGGCTGCTCCCCGCAGAGCTCCCGCGGCCGGTGGTCGCCGGCCTGGACGGACGGCGGCTGGTCCGCCCGTGGGAGCTGAGCGCGGCGGAGTACGTCACCCACGGCTTCGAGCAGCTCCGGCAGGACGCGGCCCCGCAGCACCAGGTCGTCGCCGCGCTCGCGCGCGTGCTGCGCATGCTCGTGCTGCACGTGGAGGAGGCCGGCCGGACCGACGCGCTGCCCGAGCTGCGACGCCAGTTGCGGCTGCTGCTCGCCATGGTCGAGGAGGATCCCGAGCTGCACGTGGAGGACGTCGCCCACCTGCGGGCCGTGGCCGAGGACCCGGTGGATCCCGCGGACCACACGGCCAGGACGGACGCGGGCACGCCGGCCTGAGCGTCGTCAGCTGCGGCGCGTCCCGGGGACCGGGGGCTGGGCCGGGATGGCCTCGGTCGACGGGCCGGCCGCCTGGACGGGGGTGAGCGCGTCGAGGTCGAGCACGCGGACGTGGATGACGTTGCGCTGCTGCAGGGCCGCTCGCAGCGCGCGGTGCAGCCCGTCCTCGAGGTAGAGCTCGCCGTGCCACTGGACGGCATGGCAGAACAGGTCGCCGTAGAAGGTCGAGTCGTCGGCGAGGAGGGTGTCGAGGGCGAGCTGGCGCTTCGTCGTCGTCAAGGTGTCCATGCGCACCTGCCGCGGCGGGATCATCGCCCAGTCGCGGGATGACAGGCCGTGATCGGGATAGGGGCGCCCGTCTCGAACCGCCTTGAAGATCAGGGGACCGTCTCCACTCTCTGTCCGCCGCAGCGCCGACCGCTCCACCCTAACGGCCCGCGGCGGTCGTATGCTGGGCTGGCACTCCGACCGTGCGAGTGCCAGCAGGATCGGTCCCGGGCCCGTGGCCCCGGCCGGCGCGATCCACGCACCGCACGGCGGGTCGACCGGTACGGGGAGGTGTCTCGTGGCGCACGACGAACGCCGCCTGGAGGTCCTCCGGGCAATCGTCCAGGACTTCGTCTCGACCAACGACCCGGTGGGCAGCAGGGCGCTGGCCGACCGGCACGACCTGGGGGTTTCCCCGGCGACCATCCGCAACGACATGGCGGTGCTGGAGGAGCAGGGCTACATCACCCAGCCGCACACCAGCGCGGGCCGGGTGCCCACCGACAAGGGGTACCGGCTCTTCGTCGACCGGCTGTCGGCGGTCAAGCCGCTGTCGGTCGCCGAGCGACGGGCGATCGAGCGGTTCCTCGACGGCGCCGTCGACCTGCACGACGTCCTGGGCCGCACCGTCCGGCTGCTGGCCCAGCTGACCCGGCAGGTCGCCGTCGTGCAGTACCCGACGCTCTCCCGCAGCGCCGTGCGCCACCTGGAGGTGGTGCAGGTGGCCGCGGCCCGGCTCATGCTGGTGCTCATCACCGACACCGGCCGCGTCGAGCAGCGGGTCGTCGACTGCCCGGCCGACATCGACGCCGGGGCCGTCGCCGAGCTGCGCACCCTGCTGAACTCCGCGTTCAGCGGGGTGAAGCTCACCGATGCCGGCGACAAGGTGCCCGACCTGCTCGAGACCGCGCCCCAGCACCTGCGCGGTCTGGTCGCCACCGTCAGCTCGACCCTGCTGGAGACCCTCGTCGAGCCCAGCGAGGACCGTCTGGTCATCGGTGGGACGGCGAACCTCGCCCGCGGCAGCGCCCTGGACTTCCAGGGCACCGTCAGCCCCCTTCTGGAGGCGCTGGAGGAGCAGGTCGTCGTCCTCCGCCTGATCAGCGAGGTCGACGCCGGCACCGTGCTCGTGCGCATCGGCGAGGAGAACGACCACGAGGCGCTCACCGGCGCCTCGCTGGTCACCGTCGGCTACGGCTCCCGGGACCGCGCGCTGGGCGGCCTGGGCATCGTCGGTCCGACCCGCATGGACTACCCCACGAACATGGCCGCGGTTCGCGCCGTGGCCCGCTACGTCGGCCAGATCCTGGCCGAGAGCTGAGGACGAACTTCTCGATGGCAACCGACTACTTCGGCGTCCTGGGCCTGGCCCGCGAGGCCAGTGACTCCGACATCAAGCGGGCCTACCGGCGGCTGGCGCGGGATCTGCACCCCGACGTCAACCCCGACCCCGAGGCGAAGGAGCGCTTCCAGGAGATCACCCGCGCCTACGAGGCGCTCACCGATCCGGAGAAGCGCCGGATCGTCGACCTCGGCGGGGATCCGTTCGAGAACGGCGGCGGCGGCAACGGGTTCGGCGGCGGCGGCTTCGGCGGCGGCCTCGGCGACATCATGGACGCGTTCTTCGGCGGCCAGCAGACCCGTGGTCCGCGCGGTCGCACCCGCGCCGGCCGGGACGCGCTGATCCCGGTCGAGCTCGAGCTGGACGAGGCGGTGTTCGGCACCGTCAAGGAGCTCACCGTCGACACCGCCGTCCTCTGCGACGTGTGCGCCGGCGCCGGCACCGCCCCCGGCACGCACGTCGCCACCTGCACCACCTGCTCCGGTCGCGGCGAGGTGCAGAGCGTCCAGCGCAGCTTCCTCGGCCAGGTCATGACCAGCCGCATCTGCCCGACCTGCTCGGGCACCGGCCAGGTCATCCCCGAGCCCTGCGGGAAGTGCGCCGGCGACGGCCGCGTGCGCGCCCGCCGCACCATCTCGGTGAAGGTGCCCGCCGGCGTCGAGGACGGCATGCGCATCCGGCTGACCGGCCAGGGCGAGGTCGGCCCCGGCGGCGGCCCCGCCGGCGACCTCTACGTCGAGGTGCACGAGCGGCCGCACGACGTCTTCACCCGGGACGGCGAGGACCTGCACTGCCGGGTCACCCTCCCCATGACGTCGGCGGCACTGGGCACCACGCTCAACCTGAAGACCCTCGACGGCGAGGAGGACCTGGACATCGCGCCCGGCACGCAGTCGGGCAGCATCCTCACCCTCCGGGCCCACGGCGCACCGCGGCTGCGGGCCACCGGCCGGGGCAACCTGGTCGTGCACGTCGACGTCGTCACGCCCACCAAGCTCGACGGCGAGCAGGAGCGGCTGATGCGCGAGCTCGCCGCGCTGCGGGGCGAGGACCAGCCGGAGTCCAACCGCGAGGCGCAGGGCGGGCTGTTCTCCCGCGTGCGCGACGCCTTCCACGGGCGCTGACCCGCGGTGACCGCCGCCGACGCCGGCGCGCCCCAGCTCGACGGGGCACCGCTGTTCCTGCTCGACGCCCTGCCGGAGACCGCTGAGCTGCTGGTCGACGGGCCCGAGGGCCGGCACGCCGTCGACGTGCTGCGCCTCGAGCCGGGGGAGCGGGTGCGGGTCGGGAACGGGCAGGGTGCGGTCGCCGAGGGCGCGGTCGTCTCCGCCGGGCCGCAGGGGCTGCGCGTCGCGGTGAGCGCCCGCTTCGAGGTGCCGGCCCCGCAGCCGGAGTTCGTGCTGGTCCAGGCGCTGCCCAAGGGTGATCGCGGCCCGCTCGCCGTGGACCTCGCCACCGAGCTCGGCGTCGACCGCATCGTGCCGTGGACGGCGGCGCGCTGCGTGACCCGCTGGCGCGACGACCGGGTGGCCAAGGCCGTGGCCAAGTGGCGCGCCGCCGCCCGGGCAGCGAGCAAGCAGTCCCGCCGTCCGCGGGTGCCCGAGGTGACCGAGCCGATGTCCACCCGTGAGGTGTGCGGCCTGATCGGGGACGCCGACCTGACGGTGGTGCTCCACGAGCAGGCCCGTCGTCCCATGGCCGGGCTGAGCGTGCCGAAGAGCGGGTCCGTCGTGGTCGTCGTCGGACCGGAGGGCGGGATCACCGACGGCGAGGCCGTGGCGTTCCGCGCCGCGGGCGCCGAACTGGCGCGACTGGGCCCCGAGGTGCTGCGCACCTCCACCGCCGGCGCAGCGGCGCTGGCCGCGCTGAGCGCCCGCACCCGCTGGAGCTAGCAACAGCGCGAGACCGGGTTGGCCTCCAGGGCGTCGGAGCGCAGCCGCTCGAACTCCCGCCGGGTCATCGGGTCGTGGCCGTGCGCGGCGCAGTGCTCGAGGTAGCGGTCCCAGCGGGCCTCGCCGGTGAACTCGCGCAGGTACCAGCGCACGCCGCGCCAGGCCCGCGCGATGACCGCGGTCACTTCTCCTCCGCCTCGGGCCGCCCGACGCCGGCGCCCACGAGCCGCCGGTGCTCGGCCAGCGCCTCCTTCTCCTCCGGGGTCGGGAAGAACCCCGCCGGCTCGACCAGCCGCGACGGCGTGGGTGGCTCCTCCGTGGTCGGCAACTGGCCGGCACGGATGGCCCGCGCGATCACGACGACCGCGTCGACCACCACGACGAGCACCAGAACGGCGAAGAGCGCCTGCAGGACGCCGTTGAGCGTGGAGTTGAAGACGACCTGGTCCATCTCCGACATGTCGGTCGCGGGGGCCAGCACGTCCCCGGCGTCCCGGGCGTCGGCGTACACCTGCCGCTGCTGGAAGTAGCCCACACGCGGGTCGGAGGAGAACACCTTCTGGTAGCTCGCCGTCATCGTCACGACGAGGTCCCAGACGAGGGGGACGGCGGTCACCCACGCGTAGCGCAGCTTCCCGTGCTTGATCAGCAGCACCGTGACCAGCGTCAGCGCGATCGCCGCGAGCAGCTGGTTGGCGATGCCGAACAGCGGGAAGAGCTGGTTGACGCCGCCCAGCGGATCGGTGACGCCGATGTAGAGCACCGAACCCCACAGCCCGACGACGAGGGCGCTGGCCATGACGTTGCCCGGTCGCCAGGACAGGTCGCCGAACTTCGTCCAGACGTTGCCGATCGTGTCCTGCAGCATGAACCGCCCGACGCGGGTGCCGGCGTCGACGGCGGTGAGGATGAACAGCGCCTCGAACATGATCGCGAAGTGGTACCAGAACGCCTGTCCACCGCCGCCGAACGCGTCGCTGAAGATCTGCGAGATGCCGACGGCGAGCGTGGGGGCGCCACCGGTGCGGGAGATGAGCGTGTCCTCCTGGACCGCGGCTGCTGCCGCGCCGAGCGACTGCGCCGTGGTGTCGAAGCCGAGGCCGTTGACGAACGTGGCGGCGGCCTCCGCCGTGCCCCCGGTGGCCCCGGCCGGGCTGTTCATCGCGAAGTAGAGGCCCTGGTCGATGACGCAGGCGGCGATGAGCGCGCTGATGGCGACGAAGGACTCCATCAGCATGCCGCCGTAGCCGATGAGGCGGACCTGGCTCTCCTTGGCCACCATCTTCGGCGTCGTCCCTGACGCGATGAGCGCGTGGAAGCCCGAGAGCGCCCCGCAGGCGATGGTGATGAAGACGAACGGGAACAACGACCCGGCGAACACCGGACCGGTGCCCTCCCGGGCGAAGTCGGTGACCGCCTCGGCCTGCAGCACCGGTCGGGCGATCAGCAGGCTGATCGCCAGCAGGACGATCACGCCGATCTTCATGAAGGTCGACAGGTAGTCCCGCGGGGTCAGCAGCAGCCAGACCGGCAGCACGGAGGCGACGAACCCGTAGACGACCAGGGCGAGGACCAGCCACTCCTTGGAGAGGGTCAGTGCGTCGCCCAGCCCGGTGTCCTCGATCCAGCCACCGCCGACGATCGCCAGCAGCAGCAGGACCACACCGATGCCGGTCGCCTCGAGCACCCTCCCGGGGCGCAGCCGGCGCAGGTAGATGCCCATGAACAGCGCGATCGGGATGGTCAGGGCGATGGAGAAGACGCCCCACGGGGACTCGGCCAGCGCGTTGACCACGATGAGCGCCAGCACCGCCAGGATGATGATCATGATGGCGAAGACGGCGATGAGCGCGGCGATCCCGCCGACGACGCCGATCTCCTCGCGCACCATCTGGCCGAGGCTCTTGCCGTTGCGGCGCATGGAGAAGAACAGGACGGTCAGGTCCTGCACCGCGCCGGCGAAGATGACGCCGACGACGATCCAGATCGTGCCGGGCAGGTAGCCCATCTGCGCGGCCAGCACCGGACCCACGAGCGGCCCCGCGCCGGCGATGGCGGCGAAGTGGTGGCCGAAGAGCACCCGCCGGTCGGTGACGTCGAAGTCGATGCCGTTGTCCATGCGCTCGGCCGGCGTCGCCCGCCGGTCGTCGACCCGCAGCACCCGGTAGGTGATGAACCGGGCGTAGAAGCGGTAGGCGATGGCGTAGGAGCACAGCGCGGCGAACAGGATCCACAGCGCCGACACGGTCTCGCCGCGGGCGAGGGCCAGCACGGTCCAGCAGACCGCGCCCACGGCCGCGACGAGAACCCAGACCGCGATGGATCCCGGGCTCGGGCGTCGGCCGGGAGGCGCGGGGGAGTGCCCGCTCGCGGAGCTACCCGTGGTCGCGGTCCCGGACATGGCGTCCTCCGTCCCGACACCGGCTCCGTCGCCGGCCCCCGTCGGTTACGGCAACGAGCATAGGGAGCGGGGTGGGTGCCCGCGAGGCCTCGACGGCCGGCCGGCCCTAGGGTGCGAACCGTGTCCGACTGCCTGTTCTGCCGCATGGTCGCCGGGGAGATCCCCGCCGACGTCGTCCACCAGACCGACCGGGTGCTGGCCTTCCGCGACATCCACCCGCAGGCCCCCACGCACGTACTGGTCATCCCCAAGGAGCACCACCGGAACTTCGGGGCGCTCGCGGCGGCCGACCCGGCCCTGCTGGGCGAGGTCGCGAACGCCGCGCACGCCGTCGCCGTCCAGGAGGGCCTGGTCACCGAGGGCGGCAGCGAGCCCGGCTACCGCGTCGTCACCAACACCGGGCCGCAGGCCGGGCAGTCGGTCGACCACCTCCACCTGCACGTGCTGGGCGGCCGCGGCCTCGGCTGGCCGCCCGGCTGACCGGGATCCCTGCGAGGATCGGCCGGTGACCGAGCAGAGCGCACCGCCCGTCCGGATCGAGCGGGACGGCGACGTCGCCGTCGTCGTCCTCGACAACCCGCCGCTGAACCTGTTCACGCCCGCGGTGTTCCAGGCGCTGGACGCCGCCGTGGGTGAACTGGTCGCGCTGACCGACCCGCAGCGGGCCGACCGCGCGCGGGCGGTGCTGTTCGAGGCGCGCGGCAAGGTCGTCTCCGGAGGCGTCGACGTGACGTTCTTCCGGGACATCGCCGAGGGCCCCGAGCCGGAGGCCCGCGGCGGCGAGCTCTGGGCGCAGCTGCTCCGGGTCGCGCAGACCGTCGAGGACCTGCCCGTGCCCACGGTCTTCGCCGCGCACGGGCTGACCCTCACGGCCGCGTTCGAGCTGTCCCTGGCCTGCGACATCCTGCTGGCCGCCGAGAAGGCGTCGTTCGGGCTGGTCGAGATCGTCGTCGGGCTGACGCCGTCGATGGGTGGTCCGCAGCGGCTGGCCGAGCGGGCCGGCCCGGCCCGGGCCCGCGAGCTGGTCTTCACCGGCGAGCGCTACCCGGCCGCCGTCCTCGAGCGGTGGAACGTGGTCAACCGGGTGCTGCCCGACGACGGTTTCGCCGAGGCCGCCCGGGCCTACGCGAGGCAGGTCGCCGCCGGCCCCACGCTCGCCCACGCCGCCACCAAGCAGCTCGTGGCCGCCACCGTCCGCCAGGGCGCCCGCGCCGCCGACGCGCTGGTCCCGGAGGTGTCCGGGGCGCTGTTCGGCACCGAGGACCTGCGCGGTGCCGTCCGGTCCTTCCTCACCGAGGGGCCGGGGAAGGCGACCTACTCCGGGCGCTGACCCCATCGGGCGAAGCGCGCTTCGCGGTCCCGCACGCGGGTAGCATCGAACGGTCCGCCACTCCCAGCCAGGAAGGCAGGGTCGAGGGTTCTTGCCCGACACCTCCCCGAACGTCCCCGTCGAGGGTGCCCCCACGTCCCGTGAGGCATCGGCGCAGGCCGCCGCCGTCGACTCCACCGCCGAGCACCCGACCGGCCGGCAACCGGCCGCGGTCCGCGCCACGATCGCCGTGCCGGAGTCGGTCTCGATGGTCGCCCTGCTCGGCTCCGCCGATGAGCTGCTCCGGCTGGTCGAGGCCGAGGTCGAGGCCGACGTGCACGTGCGCGGCAACGAGATCACCGTGACCGGGCAGCCGGCCGACAACGCCTTCGCCGTCCGTGTCTTCGACGAGCTCCTCGCGCTGCTCGCCACCGGTCAGCAGCTGCGGCCCGACTCCGTGCGCCGGGTCATCGCCATGCTCCGGGGCGGGGGCTCCGAGCGGCCCGCCGAGGTGCTCAGCCTCGACATCATCAGCCGCCGCGGGCGCACGATCCGGCCCAAGACGCTGAACCAGAAGCACTACGTCGACGCGATCGACGAGCACACGATCGTCTTCGGCATCGGTCCGGCCGGCACCGGCAAGACCTACCTCGCCATGGCCAAGGCGGTGCAGGCGCTCCAGACCAAGCAGGTCAACCGGATCATCCTGACCCGCCCGGCGGTCGAGGCCGGGGAGCGGCTCGGCTACCTGCCCGGGACGCTGAGCGAGAAGATCGACCCCTACCTGCGGCCGCTGTACGACGCGCTGCACGACATGGTCGACCCGGAGTCGATCCCGCGGCTGATGGCCTCGGGCACGATCGAGGTCGCGCCGCTGGCCTACATGCGCGGCCGCACGCTCAACGACGCGTTCGTGATCCTCGACGAGGCGCAGAACACCACCGCCGAGCAGATGAAGATGTTCCTCACCCGGCTCGGCTTCGGGTCCAAGATCGTCGTCACCGGTGACGTCACGCAGGTCGACCTGCCCGGGGGTGCGCAGAGCGGTCTGAAGATCGTCCGCGAGATCCTCGACGGCGTCGACGACGTGCACTTCGCCACTCTCACCAGCACCGACGTCGTCCGGCACCGGCTGGTCGGAGACATCGTCGACGCCTACGAGCGCTTCGACGCCGCCCGCCAGCCCCGGGCGACCACGCCCGCGCCGGCCCGACCGACCCGGCCGCGCCGGCAGGGGAGCTGACCGCGATGCCCGTCGAGGTCTCCAACGAGTCCGAGATCGCCGTCGACGAGGCGGAGCTGGCCGGGATCTGCCGGTTCGTCCTCGGCCAGATGGACGTCAACCCGATGGCCGAGCTCTCGGTCCTGTGCGTCGACGTCGAGTACATGAGCAGCCTGCACGAGCGCTGGATGGGCGAGAAGGGTCCGACCGACGTCCTGGCGTTCCCCATGGACGAGCTCGACACCGCCCGCCCCGACGACCCCGATCCGGGCCCGGCGCTGCTCGGTGACGTCGTGCTGTGCCCCGCGGTCGCCGTCCGCCAGGCCCGCGCCGCCGGGCACACCATGGACGACGAGCTGGTGCTGCTGGCCACCCACGGCGTGCTGCACCTGCTCGGCTACGACCACATGGAGCCCGAGGACGAGAAGGAGATGTTCGGTCTCCAGTCGGAGCTCATCGAGAGCTGGAAGTCGGCGCCGCGCGAGCCGGTGACCGGCGAGGCGGTCGACAAGGGGCAGAACCCCCGATGAGCTCGGGTGCGGTCGTCCTCCTGGTGATCGCCTGCTGCCTCGTCCCGCTCGCGGGCCTGTTCGGCGCCATGGACGCCGCCCTCCAGCGGGTGTCCAAGGCGCGCGTCGACGAGCTCCGGCGCGAGGGCGCCAAGCGCGCCGGCGCCCTCGAGGAGGTCGTGCTCGAGCGCGCCCGCCACGTCTCGCTGCTGCTCCTGCTCCGCATCGCGTGCGAGATGGTCGCGGCGGTGCTGGGGACCGTCCTGCTCTACGACGCCTGGGGTGGCGGCTGGCGCACCGTGCTCACCGCCGCGGCGATCATGACCGTCGTCAGCTACGTGCTGATCGGCGTCGGCCCGCGCACCCTGGGCCGGCAGCACGCCTACTCGGTGGCGCTGGCCACCGCCGGCGTCGTGAAGCTGCTCGGTCGTGTGCTCGGGCCGGTGGCCACGCTGCTCATCCTCGTCGGCAACATGATCACGCCGGGCCGCGGCTTCCGCGACGGGCCGTTCTCCTCCGAGGTGGAGCTGCGCGAGCTCGTCGACATGGCCGAGGAGCGCGGTGTGGTCGAGTCCGGCGAGCGCCAGATGATCCACTCGGTGTTCGAGCTCGGCGACACCATCGCCCGCGAGGTGATGGTCCCGCGCACCGACGTCGTCTGGATCGAGCGCAGCAAGACCGTGCGTCAGGCGCTCGCGCTGGCGCTGCGCAGCGGCTTCAGCCGGATCCCGGTGATCGGCGAGAACGTCGACGACGTCGTGGGCGTGGTCTACCTCAAGGACCTCGTCCGCCGGTCGCAGAACGCCGGCGACGGCCGCGGGCCGCGGGTCGAGGAGCTGATGCGCACGCCGACGTTCGTCCCGGAGTCCAAGCCGGTCGACGAGTTGCTGCGCGACATGCAGGCCCAGCGGATCCACATCGCGATCGTGGTCGACGAGTACGGCGGCTTCGCCGGGCTGGTCACCATCGAGGACATCCTCGAGGAGATCGTCGGCGAGATCGCCGACGAACACGACGCCTTCCAGCGCCCGCCGGTCGAGGAGCTGCCCGACGGCTCGATGCGGGTCACCGCCCGGCTGCCGGTCGAGGACCTCGCCGAGCTGTTCGGCGTCGAGCTCCCCGAGGACGACGACGTCGAGACCGTGGGCGGCCTGCTCGCCCGCGAGCTGGGCCTGGTGCCGATCGAGGGCGCCTCGGCCGAGATCGGCGGCCTGCGGCTGGTCGCCGAGAGCACCGGCGGACGGCGCAACCGGGTCGACACGCTGCTGGTCTGCCGGGTCGAGCAGCCGGCCGAGGACGAGGACGGCGACGGCCGCGGCCGCTCGTCGGCCCGTGACCAGGAGCCGGCCGTCGGCGTGGAAGGCTGACGTCCCGTGACCGAACTCCAGCCCGAGGACGCCAAGCTCGTCACCCTGGCCCGCTCCGCCCGCGCCCGCACCGGTGCGGCCGAGGGCGCGGCGGTCCGTGACACCGACGGCCGCACCTACGTCGCAGCGAGCGTCGGCCTGCCGTCGCTGAAGCTGAGCGCGTTGCAGGCCGCGGTCGCCGCCGCCGTCTCCAGCGGGGTCGAGGGGCTCGAGGCCGCCGCGATCGTCAGCGAGGGCGACGCGGTGGAGACCGACGGCCTGGCCGCCGTCCGCGACCTCACGCCGTCGGCACCCGTGCACCTCGCCGGCCCCGACGGAACCCTGCGCACCACCGTCTGACCGTCGGCGGCCGCTGGTGTCACCGGTCGGTGGGAGACTGTCGGCGTGAGCAGCCCTGAGCAGACGCCGCACCGCAGCGGCTTCGTCGCCCTGGTGGGCCGCCCGAACGCCGGCAAGACGACGCTGACCAACGCCCTCGTCGGCGAGAAGGTCGGCATCGTCAGCAACCGTCCGCAGACCACCCGGCACGCCATCCGCGGGGTGGTGCACCGGCCCGAGGGCCAGATCGTGCTCGTCGACACCCCCGGCCTGCACAAGCCCAAGAGCCTGCTGGGCAAGCGGCTCAACGACGTCGTCCGCGACACGCTGTCCGACGTCGACGTCGTCGTCTTCTGCGTCCCGGCCGACCAGCCCGTCGGCACCGGCGACAAGTTCATCGCCCGTCAGCTGCGCGAGATCCGGGCACCCATCGTCATCGCGGTGACCAAGACCGACGCCACCGGCAAGAACCAGGTGGTGGAGCAGCTGCTCGCCGCCAGCCAGCTGGTCGAGGCCGCCGAGATCGTGCCGATCAGCGCGGTCAAGGGTGACCAGGTCGAGCTGCTGGAGAAGCTGCTCATCGGCATGCTGCCGGAGGGCCCGCCGCTCTACCCGGAGGAGCAGACCACCGACGAGGACGTCGAGCGCCAGCTCGCCGAGCTGGTCCGCGAGGCGGCGCTGGAGAAGGTCTTCCAGGAGGTGCCGCACTCGCTCGCGGTCACCATCGAGGAGATCAACCGCAGCCCCGACCGGGACCTGGTCGAGATCCACGCCCTGCTGCACGTCGAGCGCAACAGCCAGAAGCCGATGCTGCTGGGCAAGGGCGGCTCGATCATCAAGGCGATCGGCAGCGAGGCCCGCGTCGGCATGGAGACGCTGCTGGGCGCACGGGTCCACCTCGACCTGCACGTCACGGTGCTCGGCGAGTGGCAGGACGACCCGAAGAAGCTGAACCGGCTCGGGTACTGATGAGCGCGCACACCCCCAAGGCCCTCTACCGCGACGAGGGCATCGTGCTGCGCACCCAGAAGCTGGGTGAGGCCGACCGGATCGTCACGGTGCTCACCCGCCGGACGGGCAAGGTGCGCGCGGTCGCCAAGGGGGTGCGCCGCACCAAGAGCAAGTTCGGCGCCCGGCTGGAGCCCTTCACCCACGTCGACCTGCAGCTCTACACCGGCCGCAACCTCGACATCGTCAGCCAGGTCGAGTCGATCCGGTCCTACGGCCAGGAGGTCGTCGCCGACTACCCGGCCTACACCGCGGGCACCGCGGTGCTGGAGACGGCCGACCGGCTCACCGCCGAGGAGAAGGAGCCGTCGCTGCGGATGTTCCTCCTCGTCGTGGGCGCGCTCCGGGCGCTGGGGGAGCGGGCCCACCAGCCGGGGCTGGTGCTGGACGCCTTCCTGCTGCGGGCGATGTCGGTGGCGGGATGGGAGCCCGCGCTGGGCGAGTGCGCCCGCTGCGGCGAGGCCGGCCCGCACCGGCACTTCTCCGTCCCGGCCGGCGGCACCGTGTGCCCCTCGTGCCGGCCCACCGGCTCGGCGATGCCGAGCCCGGTCACCCTCGAGCTCATGGAGGCCCTGCTGACCGGCGACTGGGCGCGGGCGGATGCCAGCCAGGGCATCAACCGCCGCGAGAGCAGCGGCCTGGTGGCCGCGATGCTGCAGTGGCACCTCGAGCGCGGGCTGCGCTCGCTGCCGCTGGTCGACCGCACCGAGCACGGGCGCCCGATGGTCCGGGCCGCCGCGACGCCGCTGATCGTCGGGACCGGCGCGTGAAGCGCGAGGTGAAGGCGCCGAACCCGCACCCCTCCGGCGCGCGCCCTCCCGAGCTGCCGAAGGACAAGGTGCCCGGGCACGTCGCGATCGTCATGGACGGCAACGGCCGCTGGGCCAAGGAGCGCGGGCTGCCGCGCACCGCCGGACACGAGGCGGGGGAGTCCTCGCTGTTCGACTGCGTCGAGGGCGCCATCGAGCTGGGCATCACGGGGATCAGCGCCTACGCCTTCTCCACCGAGAACTGGCGGCGCAGCCCCGACGAGGTCCGCTTTCTCATGGGCTTCAACCGCGACGTGATCCGCCGGCGTCGCGACGAGATGCACGAGCTCGGCGTGCGGGTGCGCTGGGCGGGCCGCCGTCCCCGGCTGTGGCGCTCGGTGATCAAGGAGCTGGAGACCGCCGAGGAGCTCACGAAGGACAACGACGTCCTCACCCTGACCATGTGCGTGAACTACGGCGGCCGCGCCGAGATCGCCGACGCCGCGGCGGCCATCGGCCGCGAGGTGGCCGCCGGCCGGCTGAACCCGGACAAGATCGACGAGAAGACCATCGCCCGGTTCCTCGACGAGCCGGACATGCCCGACGTCGACCTGTTCGTGCGCAGCTCCGGGGAGAACCGCACCAGCAACTTCCTGCTGTGGCAGTCGGCGTACGCGGAGTTCGTCTTCCTCGACACGCTGTGGCCCGACTTCGACCGCCGCCACCTGTGGGCGGCGTGCGAGGAGTACGCCTCCCGCCAGCGGCGGTTCGGCTCCGCGTAGGACCGGTCAGTCGGTCTTCGGCCGCCCGACGACGCCCTCGGCGACCAGCCGCTCGACGTCCTCGGTGCTGTAACCGAACTCGGCCAGCAGCTCGACACTGTGCTCGCCGAGGTCCGGCACGGCACCCATGGCCAGCTCGACGTCGGTGAAGGTCATCGGCGGCAGGATCGCGCGGACCGGCCCGACCGGGGTCTCCACCTCGCGCCACCGGTCGCGGGCGCTGAGCTGCGGGTGGTCGATGAGCCCCTGCAGGTCGTTGACCTGCGCCGCCGGGACGCCGGCCTCGGCGAGGCGGGCGTCGAGCTCCGCCGTCGACCACTTCTGGGACTCGGTGGCGACCACGGCGTCGCATTCCTCGCGGTGCTCCACCCGCAGCACGTTGGTGCGCAGCCGGGGGTGGTCGACGAGGTCGGGCCGGTCGAAGACCTTGGTCACGAGGTCCTGCCACCCCCGGTCGTTCTGCACGCCGATGAGGATCTGCCCGTCCTTCGTCGGAAAGGCGTCGTAGGGCGCGATGGCGGCGTGGCTCAGCCCCATGCGCGGGACCTGCCGGCCGGCGTACAGCTGCATGTACATCTGATGGCCCAGCCACTCGGCGGTCGCGTCGAACATCGACACCTCGACCGTGGCGCCCTCACCGGTGCGCTCGCGCCGGAACAGCGCGGACAGCACCGACTGGCTCGCGTAGAGGCCCGCGGCGATGTCGGAGGCGGGGACCCCCGTCTTGGTGGCCGTCTCCGGCGTGCCGGTCACCGAGACCAGGCCCGTCTCGGCCTGGATGAGCATGTCGTAGGCCTTGCGGTCCCGCCGGGGACCGGCGGTGCCGTAGCCGGACATGTTGACGACCACCAGCCGCGGATCGGCCGCCCGCAGCGCCTCGGCGCCCAGGCCGAGCCGGGCCGCTGCGCCGGGAGCGAGGTTCTGCAGGAAGACGTCGGCGCCCGAGACGAGAGCCCGGGCCACCGCCCGGCCGTCCTCGGACTTGAGGTCGAGGGCCACCGACTCCTTGCCCCGGTTGAGCCACACGAAGTGCGAGGCCAGGCCGTGGACGGCGCCGTCGTAGTGCCGGGCGAAGTCGCCCTCGCCCACGCGCTCGATCTTGATGACGCGGGCGCCCAGGTCGGCGAGGTGACGGGTGGCGATCGGAGCGGCCACCGCCTGCTCCAGGGCCACCACGGTGATCCCCGCCAGGGGGAGGGACGGGGGTGTGGCGGCGCTCATAGCCGCACAACATAGTGTCCGGGCCATGAGCGCCCTTCCGCCTGACGAGCAGGACATGGTCGACCTGGTCGCGCAGTTCGTGGACGAGCGGGTGGCGCCCCGCGTACGCGAGTTCGAGGCGGTCGACGCGTACCCCGAGGAGTTCATCGAGGAGATGAAGAAGCTCGGCTTCTTCGGCCTGCTGGTGCCCGCCGAGCACGGCGGGGCCGACGTCAGCGCCGCCTGCTTCGCCCGCGTGACCGAGGAGCTCGCCCGCGGCTGGATGAGCCTGGCCGGCGCCATCGGCGGCCACTCGGTCATCACCTACCTGATCCGCACGTTCGGCACGCCGGACCAGCAGCAGCGCTACCTGCCGGCGATGGCCGAGGGCCGGGTGCGGGCGACCATGGCGCTGACCGAGCCCTCCGGCGGCAGCGACCTGCAGGGCATGAGCACCTACGCCGCCGCCGACGGCGACGACCTGGTGATCAGCGGGTCCAAGACCTGGATCTCCAACGCCCAGCACTCCCAGCTCATCGGGCTGCTGTGCAAGACCGACCGGACCGCCCAGCCCGCGCACGCGGGCATGAGCGTGGTCCTCGTCGAGCCCGGCGAGGGCCTGGCGATCTCGGGCAAGATCCCCAAGCTCGGCTACCGCGGCGTCGAGGCCTGCGAGCTCTCCTTCGACCAGATGCGCGTGCCCGCCTCCGCCGTCCTCGGGGGCGTGCCCGGCCAGGGCTGGCGGCACATGATGCGCGGGCTCGAGGTCGGGCGGATCCAGGTCGCCGCCCGCGCGGTCGGCGTGGCCCAGGCGGCGCTGGAGGCGGCGCTCCGGTACGCCCAGGACCGCGAGACCTTCGGCAAGCCGATCTGGCAGCACCAGTCGGTGGGCAACCTGCTCGCCGACATGGCGACGAAGACGCGTGCCGCCCGGTTGATGGCCCTCGACGCCGCCGCCGTCCTCGACAGCGGGAAGCGTGCCGACCTCGAGGCCGGGATGGCGAAGCTCTTCGCCTCCGAGACCGCGATGCAGGTGGCGCTGGACGCCATGCGCGTGCACGGCGGCTACGGCTTCTCCCGCGAGTACGACGTGGAGCGCTACTTCCGTGACGCCCCGCTGATGATCCTGGGCGAGGGCACCAACGAGGTCCAGCGCAACGTCATCGCCGCCCAGCTCGTCGCACGTGACCGCAACCGAGAGGGAATCTGACCCATGCAGCTCAACGGACTCGTCACCGCCGTCACCGGCGGCGCCTCGGGCCTCGGCCTGGCCACCGCCCAGCGGCTCGTCGCCGCCGGCGGCCGGGTCACGATCATCGACCTGCCCACCTCGGCGGGGGAGCAGGTGGCGGCCGACCTCGGCGACGCCGCCCGGTTCGCGCCCGCCGACGTCACCGACGCCGACCAGTTCGCCGCCGCCCTCGACGTGGCGGGCGAGGACGGCCCGCTGCGCGGGCTCGTGCACTGCGCGGGCGCCGGACGCCGGCTGCGCGTCCTGGACAAGGACGGCGAGCCCGGCTCGCTCGAGGACTTCGAGTGGGTCATGAAGCTCAACGTGACCGGCTCGTTCAACGCCCTGCGGCTGGGTGCGGCGCGCATGGCGCGCACCGAGCCCGTGGACGGCGAGCGCGGCGCGATCGTGCTGACCGCCTCGGTCGCGGCGTACGAGGGCCAGATCGGCCAGCTGCCGTACACCGCCTCCAAGGCCGCCATCGTCGGCATGACCCTCAACGCCGCCCGCGACCTGGCCAGCAAGGCCATCCGTGTGTGCACGATCGCGCCGGGGATCATGGACACCCCGCTGCTGGCGCGCCTGCGCGAGGACGTCCGGGCGTCCCTGGAGGCCTCGGTGCCGAACCCGGCCCGGCTCGGGCACACCTCGGAGTTCGGGCTGCTGGCCGCCCAGATCCTGGAGAACGGCTACCTGAACGGCGAGACGATCCGCCTCGACGGCGCTATCCGGATGGCTCCGCGCTGACCGGCGCCGGGCCGGCCGCCGGAGGTTCGGCGGCCGCCCGGCACTCCGCGCAGGTGCCGAAGATCTCCAGCGTGTGGCTGACGTCGGCGAACCCGTGTTCACCGGCGACGCGGTCGGCCCACTGCTCGACGGCCGGGCCTTCCACCTCGACGGCCCGGCCGCAGCTCCGGCACACCAGGTGGTGGTGGTGCTGAGGGCTGCACCGGCGGTACAGGGCCTCGCCGGAGTCGGTGCGGAGGGAGTCCAGCTCGCCGTCGTCGGCCAGCGACTGCACCGCGCGGTAGACCGTGGCCAGCCCGACGGCGTCCCCGGCGTCCCGCAGCCGGGCGTGCACCTCCTGGGCGCTGTGGAAGCCCTCGAGGTCGGAGAAGACTGCTCGCACGGCTTCACGCTGGCGGGTGGTGCGGACCATGCGTCCATGCTGACAGGCGTGCACGACGACGGGAGACAGCAGTGTTCGCGGTGACCCGCCTCCGGGCGACGGGGCAGGACGCAGACGAGCTGGTGGCCGCGGTGCCGCCGCTGCTCGAGGCGCTCGGCGCGATGCCCGGGTTCCTGGGCGGGGAGTTCGGCCGCGCCGCCGACGACCCGGACCTGTTCGCGCTGGTGACCCGTTGGGAAGGCGTCGGCGCGTACCGGCGGGGTCTGTCCGCCGCGGCGGTGAAGATCGCGGGGGCGCCGGTGTGGGTGCACGCCCTCGACGAGCCGGGGGCGTACGTCTCCGATTGAGCTTCCGGTCGGCGTGCGGGAGTGACGCGGCGGTCCCACGCCGGGCGGCTCGCAGCGCCTACGGTCGGAGCGTGGTCAGCCGCACCCGCACCGCCCGGTACGCCCGACGGCGCAAGCGCCGCATGGACGCCGTCGAGCACGACCTGACCCCGGAGCAGTGGACGGCGCTGCAGGACTCCTGGGGCGGGTGCGCGTACTGCGGCGCCACCGGCGCCCCCCTGCAGCGCGACTGCGTGCTGCCCATCTCGCGGGGCGGCCGCTACACGCTGGACAACATCGCGCCGGCCTGCGGCTCGTGCAACGCCAGCAAGTGCAACGACGAGGTCTCCGGCTGGCTGCGGCGCAAGAAGCTCGACGAGCGCGCCTTCCTGGTCCGGCACGCCGAGATCCGGATCGCGCTCGCCCAGCGGTTCCCCGTCGAGGCCGTCCCCGTCGAGGTCACACCCGTCGAGGCGTAGCGCGCGGTCCCCTGGGCACAGTGGCCCGGTGAACCCGATGCCGCCCGACGACCGCACCCGCGACATCACCCTCCCGCCGCTGCCCGGTCGCCCCCCGCCCGCGCTGCCGGACGAGTGGAAGGGCCTGGGTCCGCTCAGCGCGGAACAGGACCCGGCCGTCGTCCGGGCGCGGCGCATGGCCACCGGGCCGACCGACGAGATGGCGGCGCCGCCGCGCGCCGTCCCGCGCGAGCGGACGCTGGCCTTCAGCTCGCCCGAGATGCGCCACCGGTCCATCGAGCCGGTCCAGGTGCGGTCGAACCCGCGCCGCTGGCCGTGGGTGCTGCTGACGCTGTTCCCGATCCTCGTGATCGTCGGCTTCGGAGTGGCCTGGCTGGTGCTGTTCAGCCGCATGTGACCGGCTGGGGGTGTCCGCGGGGGTGCCACTACCGTGGACAGGTCAACCGCCGACCGCCAGCCGGATGGAGCCTCTCGCCGTGAGCGCCAGCACCGCCAAGCACGACCCCGCCCGCCTCGACAAGGTCGTGAACCTCTGCAAGCGCCGGGGCTTCGTGTTCCCGTCCGGTGAGATCTACGGCGGCACCCGCTCCGCCTGGGACTACGGCCCGCTGGGCGTCGAGCTCAAGGAGAACATCAAGAAGCAGTGGTGGCGGACCGTGGTCCAGAGCCGGGACGACATCGTGGGCCTGGACTCCTCGGTCATCCTGCCGCGCCAGACCTGGATCGCCTCGGGCCACGTCGGCGTCTTCACCGACCCGCTCACGGAGTGCCAGAGCTGCCACAAGCGGTTCCGGGCCGACCACCTCGAGGAGGCCTTCGAGGAGAAGAAGGGCCGGGCGCCGGAGAACGGCCTGGCCGACATCTCCTGCCCGAACTGCGGCACGAAGGGCGCCTGGACCGAGCCGCGCGACTTCAACATGATGCTCAAGACCTACCTCGGCCCGGTCGAGGACGAGTCCGGGCTGCACTACCTGCGCCCCGAGACCGCCCAGGGCATCTTCGTGAACTTCGCCAACGTCATGGGCGCCGCACGCAAGAAGCCGCCGTTCGGCATCGGCCAGATCGGCAAGTCCTTCCGCAACGAGATCACCCCGGGCAACTTCATCTTCCGCACCCGCGAGTTCGAGCAGATGGAGATGGAGTTCTTCGTCGAGCCGGGCACCGACGAGGAGTGGCACCAGTACTGGATCGACCAGCGCACGTCCTGGTACACCGACCTCGGCATCGACCCGGACAACCTCCGCCACTACGAGCACGCGAAGGAGAAGCTGTCGCACTACTCGAAGCGCACCGTCGACATCGAGTACCGCTTCGGCTTCCAGGGCTCGGAGTGGGGCGAGCTCGAGGGCATCGCCAACCGCACCGACTTCGACCTGAAGACGCACACCGAGCACTCGGGCACCGACCTGTCCTACTTCGACCAGGCCACCAACACCCGCTGGACGCCGTACGTCATCGAGCCCGCGGCCGGCCTGACCCGCTCGCTGATGGCCTTCCTCATCGAGGCCTACACCGAAGACGAGGCGCCCAACGCCAAGGGCGGCGTCGACGTGCGCACGGTGCTGCGGCTCGACCCGCGGCTGGCGCCGGTGAAGGCCGCCGTCCTGCCGCTGTCGCGCAACGCCGACCTCTCGCCCAAGGCGAAGGACCTGGCGACGGCGCTGCGGCGGAACTGGAACGTCGACTTCGACGACGCCGGCGCGATCGGCCGCCGCTACCGCCGGCAGGACGAGGTCGGGACGCCGTTCTGCATCACCGTCGACTTCGACACCCTCGAGGACCAGGCCGTGACCATCCGCGAGCGCGACTCCATGAGCCAGGAGCGCGTCGGCCTGGACCAGGTCGAGTCCTACCTGGGTGCGCGCCTCGTCGGCTGCTGAGCCTCTCCGGCTGCGCCCCATGACCCCGGGCGACGTGCCGGCGGTGCTCGCGGTCCAGGAGCCCGGCGCCGTCCGGGCGCTCTCGACGATCTTCCCGCAGGACGAGTACCCCTTCCCGCGCGAGGACATCGGCCGGACCTGGCTGCAGGAGATCGCCGATCCCGGGATCGAGTGCGCCGTGGCCGTCCGCGGCGAGGCGGTGATCGGCTTCGCCGCGGTGCGGGGTGCGGAACTGCTGCACCTCGGCACCGCCGTCGAGCGCTGGGGCACGGGCGACGCCGAGCGGATGCACGACGCGATCCTCGAGGGCATGCGCGAGGGCGGTGTCGGGCGTGCGTTCCTCAAGGTGTTCGAGGGGAACGCCCGCGCCCGGCGCTTCTACGAGCGGCTCGGGTGGCGACGGACGGGGGAGCGGAGAGTGAGCGCCTTCCCGCCCCACCCCGAGCTCCTGGTCTACGAGCGGGATCCGGCCGGCTTCTCCCAGACGAGCAGGTAGCGCCAGAACAGCAGCCGCCGCACGCGGACACCCGGCAGCACCGCCCCGGCCGCCGCCCGCACCTCGCGCGTGGTCAGCGCGGGCGGGGCCACCGGCATGGCGTCGTGCGTGGCGTCATGGCGGTGCAGTGCCGCCCCGGTGAGCGGGCGGGCGGCGGAGAAGGCCAGGCCGAGCGCCTGGTGCCCGGCGAAGGCCGCCAGCTCCACCGGCAGGTCGCGGGGCAGGTCGGTGCGGGGGAGGGCCACGGCGGCCAGCACCCCGCCGGGCCGCAGCCACCCGGCCATCCGGGGCAGTGCCTCGGCCAGGGGCAGGTGGTGCAGCACCGCCGAGCTGACGACGGCGTCGTAGCTGCCCGGCGCGACGTCGAGGGTCAGCGCGTCGCCGACCTCGAAGGAGCAGTTCGGCGGCGCCAGCCGGCGGGCGGCGGCGATCATCTCCGGGGACCGGTCCACGGCGTCGACCTGCGGGACGGTGGCTGCGAGCCGCCGGGCGAGGCCGCCGGCACCGCAGCCGACGTCGAGCACCCGCTGAGCCCCCGCCGGGACCTCGCGCAGCAGGAGCCGGTGGTACCAGCTGTTGTGGTCCCAGTCCGTGATCATCCGGGCAGGCTGCCAGAGTCGCCCCGCTGCGCGCGCCACCTGACGTGTGGCCGCGCCGTAACACGTCCAGCCGCGTCACACCGCGGCTGGACGTTGATCGGAGCGGCTGGACCCTCCTCATGCCAGCCCCACCCGGTCGTCGGTGAGCGCCAGCCACCCGTCGTCCCCGGGATCGCCGCCGCGCCAGCGGCCCTCGGCGCGCGGCACCTCGAGGAAGGTGCGCACGGCCGGTCCCGCCGTCGCCAGCTGGCGCCGCACGAACCGGTCGAGCTCGGCCCGCCGGGTGGGCGCCATGTCCTCGCCGGCCACCCGGACGAACCGGACGCCCAGCGACCGGAGCAGGTCCTCGCTCCGCTTCTCCCGCCACAGCTCCTCCTCCGGGGTGCGGCCGAAGCCGGGGCGCCGGTACTTGATCCGTCCGTCGAACTCGACGGCCAGGGCGGCCTCGGCGTACCAGCCGTCGACGACCTTGACGAGACGCCCGTCGACCCAGAGCTCCACCTGCGGCACGAAGGGCGGCAGGTCCAGCGCGCCGAAGGTCAGCCGGCCCCACGTCTCCAGCCAGGTCTCCGCCCGGCCGTCGGCCGACGCCACCGCGCGCACCGAGCGCGGGATCCCGGGGACGCTCGTCTGGCGGGCGAGGACCTGCGCGAGTTCCTGTCGCGTGGTCAACCGGCGCAGCAGGGCGGCGTCGACGGCGGCGACGGCGTCGACCTCGGGCCACTCGCGCGCCAGGTCGACCACGGTGCGGGCAGCCGTCGTCACCGGGTAGGCGCCCCGCACGGTCACCTCGTCGTCCGGCAGGCGGGCGTGGGTCATCGACCAGCCCCGCCCGCGGCGCCAGCGGTGGGGATCGGTGAGCTGGACGATCCGGGGTTCGGACGCCGGTCGGGGCAGCCCCCAGACCCAGGCCGCCGTCCCGCCGCTGAAGACGGCCGACGGGCGATCGATGCCCGCCACGACTGCAAGCGCATCCAGACCTGGACGACGTCCGGTCCGCTCCACCTCGGCCAGGTCTACGGCTCGGACGAAGACACCGGGTCGCAGCCGCACCCAGGCACCGGCGCGCACCGCCGTCGCCACCTCGCGCGGGCTGACCCCCCGGGCGGCGAGATCGGCGGTGGTGAAGATCCCCAGCCGGCGGCGGGCGGGCTCGCGGACGGCCAGCGGCGGGACCGGGACGGCGCTCATGGGCCGACGGTGCAGCACGTGGGCGGCCCGACGAGGGAGCCGGTCGGATCTGTGGACGGGCCGGCCGGCTGGGGACGGAGGGCTCCGGCACCGGGGTCCAGCCGCGCCGTGTGACGTCCCGCCGCCCCATACCGCGGCTGGACGTCGATCCGGGCGGCTGAACGTCGGCACGGGGGTGACGTGGCGCGCCGCCTACCCTGGGAACGTGACCGCCACGCTCGAGCCGACGACGACGGCGCTCCCGCCGCTGCGGCTCGGGGCGCTGTCGGTCGACCCCGCCGTGGTGCTCGCACCCATGGCCGGCATCACCAACCCGGCGTTCCGGACGCTGTGCCGCGAGTTCGGGGCCGGGCTCTACGTCTGCGAGATGATCACCACGCGGGCGCTGGTCGAGCGCAACGACAAGACGCTGCGGATGATCCGCGCGACCGCGGACGAGAAGGACGCCTTCTCCGTCCAGCTCTACGGCGTCGACCCGGCGACCGTCGGACGCGCCGTGGAGATGCTGGTCGACGAGGGCGTGGCAGGCACCCGCCCGGCGCACATCGACCTCAACTTCGGCTGCCCGGTGCCCAAGGTGACCCGCAAGGGCGGCGGCTCGGCGCTGCCGTGGCACCGCGTGCTGCTGGCGAACATCGTCCGCGAGGCCGTCCGCGCCGCGAAGGACGTCCCGGTCACCATCAAGACCCGCATCGGCATCGACGCCGATCACGTCACGTACCTCGACGCGGGCCGGATCGCGCAGGACGAGGGCGCCGCCGCGATCACCCTGCACGGGCGCACCGCCGACCAGCTCTACAGCGGTACCGCCGACTGGGCGCCGATCGCCCGGCTGGTCGAGGCCGTCGACATCCCGGTGCTGGGCAACGGCGACGTCTGGGAGGCCGACGACGCCCTGCGGATGGTCGCCGAGACCGGCTGCGCGGGTGTGGTCATCGGCCGTGGCTGCCTGGGTCGGCCGTGGCTGTTCGGCGACCTCGCCGCCGCCTTCGCGGGCCGGTCCCAGCGGGCGCTGCCCACCATGCGCGAGGTCGCGGCGGTCATGCACCGGCACGCCACCCTGCTGGCCGAGCACCACGGCGAGCGGTGGGGCTGCAGCGACTTCCGCAAGCACGTCGCCTGGTACCTCAAGGGCTTCTCGGTGGGCTCGGACGTGCGGCGCGCGCTGGCGATGGTCAGCGGCCTCGACGAGCTCGCCGACCTGCTGGCGCGGATCCCCGACCAGCCCTATCCCACCGCCGTCCTCGGGGCTCCCCGGGGTCGGACCACGCCGCCACGTCCGGTCGCACTGCCCGAGGGCTGGCTGGCCGACCGGGACGACCCGAGGCCGCCGGCCGGCGCCGAACTGGAAGTGAGTGGCGGATGACCACCGGACCTTTCCTCTACGACGACGGCCCGGCGCCGCTGCACACGGGCGTCCCTCAGCGGTCGGGCAAGATCCTCGTGCTCATCCTCGGCGGCACCGTGGTCGTCGCCGCCCTCGTCGTGTTCCTCGGGCTGGCTCTCCGCGGTTCGGGCAGCGAGCAGGCGACCGAGGTCAGCGGCGTCTTCCTGACCGCGCTCGCCGCGGACGACACCGAGACGGCGCACGCGCTGCTCTGCGAGACCGAGCGCGCGCGGCTCGAGCCGGCCGAGGTGGCCGGTGACTACCTGGGCGAGGGGGACCCCGAGCTCGGCGAGGTGCGCAGGGACGGGGACGCCCGCCTGGTTCCGGTGCGGTGGTCCGACGGGGCGACGTCCGAGCTGACCGTCATCGGCGAGGACGGCCTGCGCATCTGCGGCGTCGCCTGATCCGGCCGCGCGCGTCCCGGTACGGCACGATCGCCTCCAGGCGGTAGCCGCCGGTCGAGCGTGGAGGTGCGGACGATGTCCAGCGGGGACACGTGGGTCTACGACTTCAGCCAGGGCAGCAAGGACCAGAAGGACCTGCTCGGTGGCAAGGGCGCCAACCTCGCCGAGATGACCAACCTGGGGCTCCCCGTCCCTCCGGGGTTCACGATCACCACTGACGCGTGCCGGTACTACCTCGAGCACGGCGGTACCCCTGACGAGCTCGACGCGCAGGTCGGCGAGCACCTGGCCGCGCTCGAGAAGGCGATGGGCAAGACGCTGGGCGACGCGGCCGACCCGCTGCTGGTCTCGGTCCGCTCCGGGGCGGCGGCGTCGATGCCCGGGATGATGGAGACCGTCCTCAACGTCGGCCTCAACGACGAGTCGGTGCAGGGCCTGGCCGAGCAGGCCGGGAGCGAGCGGTTCGCGTGGGACTCCTACCGCCGGCTGATCCAGATGTTCGGAAAGACCGTGCTGGGCATCGACGGCGAGCTGTTCGACGAGGCGTTCGACGAGGTCAAGCGCGAGCAGGGCACGGAGTCCGACCTCGACCTGGACGCCGATCACCTGCGCGACGTCGTCGCCCGGTTCAAGGCGATCGTGCGCGACCACACCGGCCGCGACTTCCCGCAGGAACCCCGCGAGCAGATGGACCTGGCGATCAACGCGGTCTTCGACTCGTGGAACTCCGACCGCGCGGTGATCTACCGTCGGCGCGAGCGCATCCCCAGCGACGCCGGCACCGCGGTGAACGTCTGCGCGATGGTCTTCGGCAACCTCGGCATGGACTCGGGCACCGGCGTCGCGTTCACCCGCGACCCGGGCAGCGGCGCGCAGGGCGTGTACGGCGACTACCTGCAGAACGCGCAGGGCGAGGACGTCGTCGCCGGCATCCGCAACACCGTTCCGCTGGCCGACCTGCGCGGGATCGACGAGGGCGCCTACGACGAGCTCATGGGGATCATGAGCCGGCTCGAGTCCCACTACCGCGACCTGTGCGACATCGAGTTCACCGTCGAGCGGAACAAGCTCTGGATGCTCCAGACGCGGGTCGGCAAGCGCACCGCGGAGGCGGCGTTCGTCATCGCCACCCAGCTGGTCGACGAGGGCCTCATCGACATGGACGAGGCGGTCCGGCGGGTGACCGGCGACCAGCTCGCCCAGCTGATGTTCCCGCGGTTCATCGCCGGTGGGAACGCCCGGCAGCTCACCCAGGGGATGAACGCCTCGCCGGGGGCCGCCGTCGGCAAGGCGGTGTTCTCGTCCGAGACCGCGGTGGCCTGGGAGGAGCGCGGCGAGCAGGTGATCCTGGTCCGGCGGGAGACCAACCCCGACGACCTCTCCGGGATGATCGCCGCGCGGGGCGTGCTGACCAGCCGGGGCGGCAAGACCTCGCACGCGGCCGTCGTCGCGCGCGGGATGGGCAAGACGTGCGTCTGCGGTGCCGAGGAGCTGCAGGTGGACACCAAGGCGCGGCGCTTCACCGCCCCCGACGGCAGCGTCGTCGAGGAGGGCGACGTCATCTCCATCGACGGGTCGACCGGCCGGGTGTGGCTGGGGGAGGTGCCGGTCGAGCCGTCGTCCGTCGTCCGCTACTTCGAGGGGGAGATCGACCCGGGGTCCGAGGACGCCGACGAGCTGGTGCGCAGCGTGCACCGGATCCTGGGCCACGCCGACGAGGTGCGGCGACTCGACGTCCGCACCAACGCCGACACCCCCGAGGACTCCGCGCGGGCCCGGCGGTTCGGCGCCCACGGCATCGGGCTGTGCCGCACCGAGCACATGTTCCTGGGGGACCGGCGCCGGCACGTCGAGAAGCTGATCCTCGCGGAGAGCGACGACGACCGGCAGGCGGCGCTGGACGCGCTGGAACCGCTGCAGCGGCAGGACTTCCTGGAGATCTTCGAGGCGATGGACGGGCTGCCGGTCACCGTGCGGCTGCTCGATCCGCCGCTGCACGAGTTCCTGCCCGACCTCACCGAGCTCTCCGTGCGCGTCGCGGTGGCCGAGGCGGAGGGCCACCACGACGAGGGGCAACTGCGGCTGCTGGCCGCGGTGCGGCGGATGCACGAGGAGAACCCCATGCTCGGGCTGCGCGGGGTCCGGCTGGGCCTGGTCGTGCCGGGGCTCTTCGCGATGCAGGTGCGGGCCATCGCCGAGGCGGCCTGCGAACGGAAGAAGGCCGGCGGGGACCCTCGCCCGGAGATCATGATCCCGCTGGTCGGCGCCGTGCAGGAGCTGGAGGCGATCCGCGAGGAGTCCGTGCGGGTGCTGACCGAGGTCTTCGAGCGGGAGCGCTGCGAGGTGGACGGTTTGCTCGGCACGATGATCGAGGTGCCGCGCGCCGCGCTCACCGCGGGCGAGATCGCGGGCTCCGCGGAGTTCTTCTCCTTCGGCACCAACGACCTCACCCAGATGACGTGGGGCTTCTCGCGGGACGACGTCGAGGCGGCGTTCTTCCACGCCTACCTGGACAAGGGGATCTTCGGCGTCTCGCCGTTCGAGTCGATCGACCGCGACGGCGTCGGGAAGCTGGTCGAGATCGCCGTCGAGGCCGGGCGGGCGGCCCGCCCGGACCTCAAGCTCGGCGTCTGCGGCGAGCACGGCGGCGACCCCGAGTCGGTGCACTTCTTCCACGACGTCGGCCTGGACTACGTGTCCTGCTCGCCGTTCCGGGTGCCCGTGGCCCGGCTCGAGGCCGGCCGCGCCGCGCTGGGCGTCAGTCGCAGCTGAGCCCCCTGCGGAGCGCCGCCAGGTTCTCCGCCATGAGCTCCGGATAGGTCTCGCCGGGGAGCACCCGCTCGATCGGGTGCAGCACATCGGTCGCCAGGCCGAGGTCCGCGGCGAGGACCTCCGCCACCGACGATCCGGCCGCCCGTTCGAAGAAGATCGTGCGGGCGCCGGTGGTGGTCACCTCCTCGGCGACCCGGCGGATCCGGCTGGGCGGTGGCTCCACCTGCGGGTCCAGCCCCGCGACGCCCACCTGCCGGAGGCCGTAGCGGTCGGTCAGGTACCCGAAGGCCTCGTGCGAGGCGAGCAGGGTGGCCCCGCTGCAGGGGGCCAGCGCGTCGGCGTACTCGCCGTCCAGGGCCGACAGCGTCGCCTCGAGCCGGTCGGCCGCCGCGGTGTAGTCCGCGGCGGCGTGCGGATCGACCGCGCCCAGCCCCTCGGCGACCCGGTGCCCGAGCTCGGCCAGCCGCAGCGGGTCGAGCCAGAAGTGCGGGTCGCCCTCGTGGTCGGCCACGGTCGCGGCGTCCACCAGGTGCTCCTGCCCCACCTCGGCGAGGACCGCGTCGACGGCGGGCTGCATGCCGCCGGAGAGGTGCACCACGAGGTCGGCGGCCGCGAGCGCGGCCACCTCCCGTGGCGCCGGCTCCAGCCCGTGGGTGTCTCCGCCCGGCGGGGTCAGGTTGGTGACCGCGACGTGCTCGCCGCCGACCTCCTCCGCGACGAACTGCAGGGCGTAGGAGGTGACGACGACGTCGACGCCGTCCACCTCGTCCTGCCCGCCGCCGCACGCGGCGAGCCCGGCGGCGAGCGATCCGGCCAGCGCCAGGACGCCGAGGGTCCGGGCCGGGGTCACTCGTCGTGCTCGCCCTCGTGCTCGTGCTCGGCGTGCTCCTCGGCGTCGCCGGAGACGCCCGAGAGCTCGTTCGGCGTCACCTCCAGCACGGCGCTCTTCCACACGGTGCCGCCGGCGATGTCGACGGCGTGGATGGTCCGGGTGGCGGGCTCGGTCACGTAGGCGATGCCGTCCACGACGACGACCTGCGGGTGCGGGTCCTGCCAGTCGTCGGACTCCTCCCATGGCGCGGTCACGGGGATGGACCGGGTGATCGCGCCGGTGAGGACGTCGATGACCTGCAGGTTCCCGTCGTAGGTGAGGACGAGACCCTCGCCGTTCGGGCCGCGGTCGAAGGACTGGTACCAGTACGGCGCGGGGAGGTCGACCAGACGCACGGAGGCGGTGGTGGTGTCGATGAGGGCGACGGTGCGGGACCGGTCGTCCTCGCTGCGCTCGTAGTCGCCGAGCACGATCGGCGAGTCCTCGGTGCCGAACTGGTTGCCGATGCGGCCGTAGGCGTCCGGGCTCTGGATCTTGGTGAGTTCGCCCCCGGACCAGAGGACGGCGCCGTCCTGGCAGCCGATCACGACGGCCTCGCCGGCGGCCACGGTCTCGCCGTGCACGGAGGGGCAGTCGTCGCGGGCGGCGAGCTCCTCGCCGTCGGCGTCCAGGATGCGGACGCCGCTGCGCTCGTCCTCCGTGCCGTCGGAGACCAGCATCGTGCCGTCCGCCAGCTCGACGGCGACGCCGTGGTGGGCCTCCGGCGTGGAGAACGCGGACAGCTCGACGTCCGGGTCGGCGATGTCGGCGCTGTCGAACAGGGTGACGTCGCCCGTGCCGTCGTCGAACAGGACGGTGCGGCCCTCGTGCGCCACCACGTGCCCGGGCTTCTCGGCCGGGAAGACGACGTCGGTCAGCCGGGGCTCGGCGGTGTAGTAGTGGCCGTGATCGCCGTGCGGCTCGCCCCAGGCGCCGCCGTCGAGCAGCTGGAACCCGCCCTGGGTCGACACGAGGAAGTGCCGTCCGTCGCCGGCCGGGTTGAGCCGGTTGAACCCGTCCATCGGCTCGTCGGCGAGCACCTCGAGCGTCGTGGCGTCGAGGATCTGCACCCCGCCGTCGTAGGTGAGCGCGAGGCGCGGCGCGGCGGCCCCGACCTCGGTGGGCTCGGCCGAGGCGGGCGCGCTGGACCGGGCGGGCGCGGCGGCGTCGTCGTCGGCCGAGCCGCAGGCCGTCGCGAGCACGAGCGGCAGGGTCGCGGCGACCGCGACGGTGCGGAGGGACAGGGGATGGGGGCTGCGCACGGGGGCTCCTGGTGGTCGTGAACCGGATCGGTCAGGAGCACCGTAACGCTAATGATAATCATTCTCAGTAAGGGGGGTGGGCGCACGGACGCCCCGGTCCCGCGAGGCGGGCCGGGGCGTCCGGTGGGAAGGGATCAGGCGTGCAGGTCGAACCGGTCGAGCTCCATGACCTTCACCCACGCGGCGGCGAAGTCGCGGACGAACGTCTCCTGCGCGTCGTCGGCCGAGTAGACCTCGACGATCCCGCGCAGGATCGAGTTCGATCCGAAGACCAGGTCGGCGGCGGTGGCGGTGCGCACCACGGTGCCGTTCGCGTCCAGCCCCTCGTAGACGTCCTCGGACTCGGCCGAGGTGCGCCACGTGATGCCCAGGTCGAGCAGGTTGCGGAAGAAGTCCTGCGAGAGGACGCCAGGCCGGTCGGTGAACACGCCGTGCCGGACGCCGCCGGTGTTGGCACCGAGGACCCGCAGCCCGCCGACGAGCAGGGTCATCTCCTTGGCGGTGAGCTCCAGCATGTAGGCGCGGTCGACCAGCAGCGTCTCCGGCTGGAGCTTGCTGCCCGGCGAGAGCCAGTTGCGGAAGCCGTCGGCCCGCGGCTCCAGCCAGCGGAAGTTGTCGACGTCCGTCTGCTCCTGCGAGGCGTCGGTGCGACCGGGGGAGAAGGGCACGGTGACCTGCACGCCGGCGTCGGCCGCGGCCTTCTCCACGGCGGCGCTGCCGCCCAGCACGATCAGGTCCGCCAGCGAGATCTTCGCCCCGGTGCCGGACTCGAACTCCGCCTTGACCCGCTCGAGCACGGGCAGCACGTCCTGGACACCGGCGTTGACCGCCCAGCCGCGCTGCGGCTCCAGCCGCAGCCGGCCGCCGTTGGCGCCGCCGCGCTTGTCCGTGCCGCGGTAGGAGGCCGCGGCCGACCAGGCGGTGTGCACCAGCTGGGAGACGGTCAGACCGGAGGAGAGCAGGCGCTGCTTGAGGTCGGCGATCTGCGCCTCGCCGACGAGCTCGTGGTCGACGGCGGGGACCGGGTCCTGCCAGATGAGCTCCTCGGCCGGGACGTCGGGGCCGAGGTAGCGGGTCTTCGGGCCCATGTCGCGGTGCAGCAGCTTGAACCAGGCGCGGGCGTACTGGTCGGCGAAGTACTCCGGGTCGTCGCGGAAGCGCTCGGCGTAGGCGCGCAGCTCCGGGTCGACCGCCAGGGCCATGTCCGCCGTGGACATCATCGGCGGGTTCTTCTTGCCCTCGATGTGCGCGTCGGGCACGAGCTGCTGCGCCTCGGGGTTCTTCGGCTGCCACTGCTTCGCGCCGGCCGGGCTCTCGACGAGCTCCCAGTCGTAGCCGAACAGCACCTCGAAGTAGGTGTTGTCCCAGGTGGTCGGCGTGGGGGTCCAGGCGCCCTCGAGACCGCTGGTGATCGTGTCGGCGCCCTTGCCGGTGCCGTACTGGCTGATCCAGCCCAGGCCGTTGCCGTGCACCGGGCAGCCCTCCGGCTCCGGGCCGACGAGCTCGGGGTTGCCGGCGCCGTGGGTCTTGCCGAAGGTGTGGCCGCCGGCGATGAGGGCGACGGTCTCCTCGTCGGCCATGCCCATCCGGCGGAAGGTCACCTTGATGTCGTGCGCGGAGGCCAGCGGGTCCGGCTTGCCCTTGGGGCCCTCGGGGTTGACGTAGATCAGACCCATGGTGACGTTGGCCAGCGGGCCCTCGTCCAGGTCGAGCGGGTCGTCACCGGCGTAGCGCTCGTCGCCCAGCCAGGTGTCCTCCGGACCCCAGAAGGTCTCCTGCGGCAGCCAGGTGTCCTCGCGGCCGAAGGCGAAGCCGAACGTGGGCAGGCCCATGTCGTCGTGCGCGACGTTGCCGGCGAGGACGAGCAGGTCGGCCCAGGAGAGCTTGCGGCCGTACTTCTGCTTGATCGGCAGGAGCAGGCGGCGGGCCTTGTCCAGGTTGGCGTTGTCCGGCCAGCTGTTGAGGGGCGCGAACCGCTGGCCGCCCTCGCCGCCGCCACCGCGGCCGTCGGCGATCCGGTAGGTGCCGGCCGCGTGCCACGACATGCGGATGAAGAGCGGGCCGTAGTGGCCCCAGTCGGCCGGCCACCAGTCCTGCGACGTGCGCATGAGCTGGGCCAGGTCCCGCTTGACCGCCTCGACGTCGAGCGTCGCGAACGCGGCCCGGTAGTCGAAGTCCACGCCCAGCGGGTCGGAGTCCTTCGAGGGCTTGTTGAGCACCGAGAGGTCGACCTGGTTCGGCCACCAGTCCCGGTTGCTGCGGGGGCGGCCACCGGTGTGCGAGGTGGGCGAGGGGATCGCCGGGTTCTCGCTCTCGCTGGTGCTCTCGGTCTCGACCTTGTTCTGCTCGTCCTTCACGGTGGGCCTCTCTGTCGGCGGATGGTTCGGGTCAGGCGTCAGTGGTGGGTCTCGCGAGGCAGTCCGGGCAGCGTCCCCAGTAGACGACCTCGGCCTCCTCGATCGTGTAGCCGGCGTCGTCGCTCGCCGTCAGGCAGGGGGCTTGCCCGACCGCGCAGTCGACGTCGACGATGGCGCCGCACGAGCGGCAGACGAGATGGTGGTGGTTGTCGCCGATCCGGGTCTCGTAGCGTGCCACCGACCCTTCCGGCTGGAATCGGCGGACCAGACCGACCTCGGTGAGCGTCCTGAGGACGTCGTAGACCGCCTGGTGCGACACCGGGCCCGAGGTCCGGCGCACCGCAGCGATGAGCGAGTCGGTGTCGGCGTGCGGGCTGGCGTGGACGGCGGCCAGCACGGCCATGCGCGGCCGGGTGACCCGAAGCGCGGCACTGCGCAGCATCGACTCGAACTCGGGGGTCGCCATGGGGAGAGCCTGTCGTGCACACCGGATTCGTTCAAGATGGCGGGCGGCATTCCGCGCCCGATGTGGCGCGCGCATCACTCGTCGCACGCGCGCCACGGGCGGTCGGTGCCGCGTGGTACCCATGACCCGTGGGGGTGCGGTTGCGGAACCTGGTGACGCGGGTGGTCGGTGCCGCCGTGCTGGCGTCGCTGCTGCTCGTCGCCGCGACGTCGCTGGCGATCTGGTGGACGGCGCGGCAGGACTCCCGGCCGACCTCCGACGCGATCGTGGTGCTCGGCTCGGCGCAGTACAACGGCGTCCCGTCGTCGATCTTCGAGGCGCGGCTCGAGCACGCCCTGGCGCTCTACGAGGACGGCGTCGCGCCGGTGATCGTGACCGTCGGCGGCAAGGCGGTGGGGGACGCGTTCGCGGAGGCCGAGGCCGGCCGCGACTACCTGGCCGCGGCGGGCATCCCCGCGGACGCGCTCCTGGCAGTGCCCGAGGGCGTGGACACCCTGGAGAGCATGCGAGTGGTCTCCACCGTCTTCGACGAGCGCGGCTGGTCCGACGCCGTCCTGGTCACCGACCCCTGGCACGCGATGCGCGCCGAGCGGATGGCGGCCGACGCCGGGATGAACGCGGTGAGCTCGCCGACCCGCCAGGGGCCGGCGGTGCAGACTCGGGTCACGCAGTTCCGCTACATCATGCGGGAGACGGCGGCCTACCTCCTCTACCGCGTGACCGGGGAGTCGGTCGCCGGCGCTCCCGGGATCGGCTGAGGAGGCACCTGATGGCCGGTCGAGGACGCATCCGGGCCGCCGACATCGCGCTGGTCCGCGAGCGCTCGCGGATCGACGAGATCGTCGGCGAGCACCTGCAGCTCAAGAACGCCGGCGGCGGCAGCCTGAAGGGGCTCTGTCCCTTCCACGACGAGAAGTCGCCGTCGTTCCAGGTGACGCCCAGCCGCGGGCTCTACCACTGCTTCGGCTGCGGGGTCGGTGGCGACGTCATCTCGTTCATCCAGCAGATCGACCACCTCGCCTTCTCCGAAGCGGTCGAGCTGCTGGCCAACCGGGCCAACATCGAGCTCAAGTACGAGGACGACGGCGGGCGGCCCACGGCCGGCCCGGACCGCGCCTCGGTGGGCCAGCGCGCCCGGCTGGTCGCGGCCAACGCCGCGGCGGCCGCCTTCTACGCCGAGCAGCTGGGCACCCCGGACGCCGCGCCCGCCCGGCAGTTCCTGGCCGAGCGCGGCTTCGACCGGCAGGTGGCCCTGGACTTCGGCTGCGGCTTCGCCCCCGGCGGCTGGGACGCGCTCACCCGGCACCTGCGCGCGGCGGGCTTCACCCAGAACGAGCTGGTCACCGGCGGCCTGGCCAAGGAGTCCTCGCGCGGCACGCTGATCGACCGCTTCCACCGCCGGCTGGTGTGGCCGATCCGCGACATCACCGGCGACGTCATCGGCTTCGGCGCCCGCAAGCTGATGGACGACGACCCGGGCCCCAAGTACCTCAACACCCCGGAGACCCCGCTCTACAAGAAGAGCACCGTGCTCTACGGCATCGAGCGGGCCAAGCGGGACATCGCCAAGCGCCACCAGGCCGTCGTGGTCGAGGGCTACACCGACGTCATGGCGTGCCACCTGGCCGGCGTCACCACCGCCGTCGCGTCGTGCGGCACCGCCTTCGGCGGCGAGCACATCAGCGTGCTGCGCCGGCTGCTGATGGACCAGGACGAGTTCCGCGGGGAGGTCGTCTACACCTTCGACGGCGACGCCGCGGGCCAGGCCGCCGCGATGAAGACGTTCAAGGAGGACCAGCGCTTCGTCGCGCAGACCTTCGTCGCCGTGGAGCCCGACGGTCGCGACCCCTGCGAGCTGCGCCAGGAGCACGGCGACGCCGCGGTGCGCGACCTGATCGCGCGGCGCTCGCCGCTGATCGAGTTCGTGCTGAAGACGACGCTGGCCGAGTACGACCTCGACACCGTGGAGGGCCGGGTCGCCGCGCTGGAGAAGACCGCGCCGCTGCTCGCCCAGATCAAGGACCATGCGCTGCGCCCGGCGTACGCCCGCCGGCTGGCCTCGCTGATCGGCGACACCGACGAGTCCGACGTGCTCGAGCGGGTGCGCCGGCACACCGGTGACGGAGGGCAGCAGTCGCGTGGCCGCCGTCCCCGGCCGCCGCAGCGCACGCCCGACGACGCGGCGATCGCGATCGAGCGGGAGGCGGTCAAGGCTGCGCTCCAGGTGCCCGAGCTGGCGGGGCCGGCCTTCGACGCCGTCCCGCCCGCGGCCTACACCGATCCGGACTACGCGGCGGTCGCCTCGGCGGTCGCCGGCACCGGGGGAGCGGCGGCCGCCACGGTGACCGGCCCGGCCTGGCTGGACCTGGTCGCCGAGCAGTGCGACCGGGAGAGCGCGCGGGCGATGTTGACCGCGCTGGCTGTCGAGCCGCTGCGCTCGACCGGTGAGGCCGACGCGGGGTACGTGACCGCGGTGATGGCCCGGCTGCAGGAGATGGCCACGGTCCGGGAGATCGCCGGGCTCAAGGGCAAGCTGCAGCGGATGAACCCGGTCGAGAGCGGCGACGAGTACATGAAGGCGTTCAAGCAGCTCATGGACCTGGAGCAGCTGGCCATCTCGCTGCGCAAGCGGGCCATCGGCGGGCTCGGATGAGCCTGCTCGACGCCGTGCGCCGGCGCTTCGCCCGCCCGCCCGAGGCGGTGCGGGCGGCCCTGTCCGGGGACGAGCAGGCGCTGGCGTGGGGTGCGCTGACCCGCGACGAGGGCTGGCTGGTCGCCACCGACCGCGGCCTGCGCCGGATCGGTGCCGACGGCGTCGCCGGCGAGCCGCTGCCATGGCACCACATCGGCTCGGCGCGCTGGAGGGCCGCCGGCGAGACGGGTGGGACGTTCGACGTCACCCCGCTGACCGAGGTGGAGCCGGGAGTCCAGGCACGCGGGCCGGCGCAGCGGCACGCGCTGGTCGATGCGGGGGAGCTGCCGGCCGTCGTGCGCCGGCGGGTGGACCAGACGGTCGTGGCCAGCCAGCGGTCGCCGCTGCCCGGCCGGGGAGGGGTGCTGCTGGTGGCCCGGCGGATCCCCGGTCAGCCCGGGCGGGAGTGGACCGTCGTGTTCGACGACGACGCCGACCGCGCCGATCCGGTCGCTCGCGAGTCGGCCCGGCAGAAGCTGGCCGACGTCGTCGCCGCGGACGTGCCGGACTGACTCAGCGGGGCGTGTCGCTGCCCATGCGGGTGCGGATCGAGGAGAGGGCGTCGTCGGCCCGCGCCTGGGCCATGCCGGCCAGGCTCTGCAGGCGCGGGTCGTCCTTCGCGCGGTCCCAGCCGCGCCGGATCTGCTCGTAGCGCTCACGCCCGGCGCGCGCGCCGAGCACGTAGCCGGCACCGAATCCGGCCAGGAACGACAGCTTCGCCACAAGGACCTCCAGGGCAACGGGAGCGGAACAGTCGATGACGCTACCTGTGAGCATCGTCGCCCCGGACACGGCCGAGGGGGCTGAGGAACGACCCGATCGTTGCGGTACTCTGGTCGGGTCAGCGGGTGTTCGCGCCCGCTCGTCCCTCGTAGCTCAATTGGCAGAGCATGCGACTGTTAATCGCAGGGTTACTGGTTCAAGTCCAGTCGGGGGAGCAACGTAAGGCCCTGACCAGCGAAATCGCCGGTCAGGGCCTTCTCCCTTTGCAAGCCAAGACAACGCTGGCACTCTTTAGGCACTCACTACCGAGTGCCGGAGGTGTCCCGTGGGCCGTCCACCGCTGCCCCTGGGCACCAGCGGCAAGGTCCTGTTCGCCACCATGCCCAATGGCATGGTCAAGGCCCGGGTCAAGTTCCGCGACCACGACGGCCAGGTCCGGCTGGTCTCCAAGACCGCGGCGAGCCGGGCCGCAGCCGAGCGGGCGCTGAAGGTGGAGCTGACCGTCCGCCGTTCCCCGGGTGGCACGGGTGCTCTCACCGCAGGCACGCGGGTGTCGGCGTTGGCCGAGGCCTGGCTGGCCGCCGAGCACGGCTGGTCGACCGGCACCGAGCGCACCTACCGCTCGACGGTGCGCACCCAGGTGATCCCGGCATTCGGCCGGTTGTGCCTGCGCGAGATCACCCCGGGAACCGTGAACCGGGCGCTGACCAGGATCGCCCAGCGCAGCGGCTCGGGAGCGGCGAAGACGGCTCGAGCGTGTCTGTCGGGGATGTTCGCCCTGGCGATCGCGGACGGCGCGGTGACGTCCAACCCGGTGCGTGATGCCGGCGCCCGGTTGACCACGACCGCGAAGAAGGCGCCGCGGGCGCTGTCGGTGGAGGACGCCAGGCGGCTGGTCGAGCTGTTCCACTCGAGCCCACGGGCTGCCGAGCTGGACGTCGCTGATCTCGTCGACTGGATGCTCGCCACCGGCGCCCGGATCGGTGAGGCGTTGGCACTGCGGACCGGAAAGGCTGATGGTCGGCCGCTGCTCGACCTGGACGCCGGCACGTGGGAGGTCAACGCCACCACGGTGCGGGTGCCCAAGCAGGGGATGGTCGTGCAGCCGCGGACGAAGACCGCCGCCGGCTGGCGGATCGTCGCGGTGCCGGCCTTCGCCGTGGAGATGGTGCGCCGGCGGCTCGCGTCACCCCGGCGGCCGGACACCGCGCTGGTCTTCCCGACGCCGGTGTCCGGCACGCTGCGGGACCCGACGAACGTCTCCGCCGATCTGCGCCAGCTGTTTGACGGCTTCGAGTGCGAAGCGTGCGACGGAGCCGGCGTGCGGCCGGTGGCGGGTGGACGATCAGCCCGCTGCACGGAGGGGCCCTGGTCGTGGGTCACCTCGCATACGTTCCGCAAAACAGTCGCCACCCGGCTCGACGAAGCTGGCTTCACCCCGCGCCAGGTGGCCGACCAGCTCGGCCACGCCAACCCGTCGATGACCCTGGATGTCTACTTCGGCCGCCACGTGGTCAGCGCCGAGGCCGCTCGGGTGCTTGGTCGATGATCCGCGTGGGCGCCGCCGCGGATCCTTGGCACGACGGCAGAGCGGCGATCACGCTCACTGCTCAGCCCGCTCGTTCCGCACGTCCCGCTTCCGACCGCTCGAGTAGCCAGGCGGTCACGTCGGCGCGGCGATAGACGACCCGACGCCCCAGCCGGAAGCTGTGCGGACCAGTGCCGAGATGCCGCCAGTACCTCAAGGTGGACACCGGTGAGCGCATGATCTGAGCGACCTCAGCGGTGGTCAGCAGGTCATCGGGGCTGTCCATGGACGAACCTCCTGGTCGTTCCTCACGCATGTCGGTCAGGCTTGGCCTGCAAGGTAGGACCAGCTGTAGACATCCTGGCGGCTCGGCCAGCCGGCGCGGCCGACGGCGAGGCTGGCGCGGCTGCGTTCGCTGATGAGGCGTCGTTCCATCTGGACGTAGGCGGCGAAGATGTGGAGGACGAGTTCGCCTAGCGGGAGCGGCCCACAAAGGTCAGAGGTCCGCCGATTCGGGCCGTTGATTTCGGGCACGGGTTCTGGGCCGGTTGATCCGACGGCCGACCTGCGCAAACGCCCGACGAGCCAAGTGGCGCGACGAGCGGCCCAGAAACGGGTGGTTGTTGGCCGCAGTTTCGGAACCCCTTTCTGGTCACACAGAGCGACACGGCCGATTCCCGCTAGCCGCGCTCTGCGCTGTAGGTCCGCGCGCCCCGTCGGGTGCGGAACTGGCCCGCGCTTGACCGCATCGCTCGTGCGCTCATGCCGCCTCGACGGGACCGGGAGCCAGTCGCCACTCGACCTCGCCGTCGACGATCACGGGCGTGGGGTGCAATCCGAGGTGGCGGGCTACGCCAGCAGAGGCCAGATGGTGCGGGTGGATGTGCGCGACCAAGTCCGCGACACCGACCTGGAAGAGCCACGCGACGACCACAGCGGCGGCTTCCTTCGCCAGGTGCTGGCGATGGTGACTGGTGGCGATGATCCAGGCGAGTTCAGCGGTGATGCGGTTGTCGGCTGTGCGGGTGAGGGTGGCCTGCACGGTGCCGATGAGTTCGCCGGTGTCGTGTCGGCGAAGCATCCAGTTCAGCCATCCCTGAGTGCGATCCGGAGAGTGCCCATGGACCTGGCGGGCGTACCGAGCGCGAAGTTGCTCCTCGGTGGCTGGCGCCCCTCCGGTGAACTGGTGCAAGGCAGCATCCCCGAAGGCTGTCGCGGCCTCGGTGGCGTGACTGACCTGCAGCGGCTCAAGCGCCAGACGAGGTGAGGAGAGGGGGACTGCCGCGGGCCAAGGTGCATGAATCACGCGAGAAGCGTGCCTGCTGTCCGTCCGGCCACGCGCGCCCGGACTACCACTGGCTCCCGTTGGCTCCTAAACGGTTGGGTATCGGGCCGTCCGTTAACGGGGGTTTGTGGTCGGCGCTGAAAGCACTGTCGACACGGGTTGCGTTGTGCGTGCCGGCACGTCAGTGGTGCGGGGACGACGAGCACCGGGGTGTCACCCCGCCCGCGTCACCCTTCCTCCGCGGCTCGGGCGGGTGGGCTCGTGCGGTGGCCGTGGCCACCAGGTCGCGGGCCGGTCCGGCGGGTGGTCTGCCGGTGGGACCCACCCACACGGCCCGCAACCGTCGGCCCAGGTCTACCCCGGTGAGGCCGACTGGGACCAACCGGCCGTCGCGCAGGTCACCGGCCACCGCCAGTCGGGGCAGGACGGCCGGGCCGAGCCCGGCCCGGACGGACTCCCGGACGGCGGTCGCAGTGCTGAGCTCGAGCACCGGCGCCGGGCCCGGGGTGCCCAGCGCCTGCTCGAGCGCGGTGCGGGTGCCCGAGCCGACCTCGCGGGTGACGAGCGGGGTGCGGGCCAGCAGGGCGGCGGCCACCGGCCGTCGCCGACGGGCCCAGGGGTGGTCCGGAGCAACGACGAGCACCAGGTCATCGGTGCCCACCACGACCTGGGAGAGGTCGGCCAGGGGGTCCGGTCCCTCGACGAGACCCAGGTCCACGACCCCGGCGCGAACCAGGTCGGCCACGGCGGCGCTGTTGGTGGCCGTCAAGGTGATCTGCTCGACGCCCCCGTGCGCCCGCAGGGCGGCCAGCCACCCCGGGACCAGGTGCTCGGCCACGGTCATGCTCGCCGCCAACCGCAACCGTGCCGATCCCCGGTGACGCAGTGCGGTCAGCCCGGTGTCCAGGTCGGCGGCGGCCTCCACCACGCGAGCCGCCCAGGCGGCGAAGGCGGTCCCCGCCTCGGTCAGCCGGGTGCCGCGGGCCCGCCGCTCCAGGACGGCAAAGCCCACCTGCCGCTCCAAGGTGCGCAGCCGGGCCGAGGCGGCCTGCTGGGTGACACCGTGCCGGCGCCCCGCGGCACCGATGCTGCCGGTGGCCACCACGTCCAGCAACAGCTCCAACGCCCCCAGCTCGGGCACGTGCGGACTCAGCGGCACGCCGTCAGCTCCGGCAGCCATGCTGCTGCGGCGCCCAGGGCCTGCTGCAACCGCCGGCCGGCCTCGGTCCGGGCATGGGTGTTGCGCTGGGAGGGGTGCGGCACCGCCAGGGTCGCCACCGGGTGCGCGGGTGGGTGCATCGTCAGGTACCGCATCCAGCCGGCCAGTGCCGCCGTCCCCAGCGGGACGACGACCCGCAACCGCGGGACCAGCTCGAGGACCTCGGCTAATGCTGGACCGGCCTCCACCAGGTCGGCCGCCCGTGGGTTGCGCCAGGCCTCGGTGGTGCCCAGCGCCCATGGGACGACGTTCCACCTCAGGCAGTCCACCGCCCGCAGCGGGGACGCTTCCCGCGCGGCCCGCAGCACCCGCGCCGTGGGGTCGGGGTTGTCCTCGGAGGACAACCCGCGCTCCCCCAGCGCCATCGTTGCCGGGCCCGGGCTCTCCAGGAGCAGCAGCACCCGCGCACCGGTGCCTCCGCCGTCCGGGTCGAACCACGGCACCGCCCGACCTCGGCCCCGCCACCGCCGGACCAGTGCATTCAGCGGCGCGACGTGCGGGGCGTCCAGCCGGGCGAGCTTGAGCTCTCGCATTGTCTCCTGCACAGGTGCGACGCTAGATCCCCGTGGCAAAACCCACAAGCTTCACTTGTGCATGCACAACGACGCGGCGGCTACCGGCAGGGTCGGCATCAGCGCAGGGTGGACCCATGACCAGCACGGCGACCCACCCCACCCCCGAACCCGGCCTGTTCGCCAGCGCCGACGACCGGCGACTGGCCGTGGCCACCATCGGCCCCAACTGGTTCGCCTCGGTCATGGGCACCTCCATCGTGGCCACCGCTGCAGCCACCCTGCCCGTCACCGTCCCGGGCCTGCAGGTCCTGGCACAGGTGGTGTGGGTGCTGGCCGGGGTGCTGCTGCTGGCCGTCTCGGCCGCCACCCTCGCGCACTGGCGATACCACCCCAACACCGCCCGTCGGCACGCCAACAACCCGGTCATGGCGCACTTCTACGGCGCCCCACCGATGGGCCTGCTGGCCTTCGGCGTCGCCACGCACCTCGTCGGGGCCGACCTCATCGGCGCCACCGCGGCTCTGTGGGTGTTCGCCGTCCTGTGGATCGCCGGCACCGTCTACGGCCTGGTCACCGCCGTCGGGGTTCCGTACCTGGTCTTCACCCGCCACGACGTCGCCGAGGACGCCGCGTTCGGCGGGTGGCTGATGCCCGTCGTCCCGCCCATGGTGTCCGCGGCCACCGGCGCCCTGCTGGTGCCCGAACTGCCCGCCGGACAGCTGCGTACCACCCTGTTCACCCTGTGCTGGTCGATGTTTGGGCTGTCGCTGCTGGCCAGCCTCGTGGTGATCACCCTGGTGTGGGGCCGACTGGCCCGGCACAAGATCGGCGCCGCCGCCATGGTGCCCACGCTGTGGATCGTGCTCGGTCCGCTGGGGCAGTCGATCACCGCCGCCAACAACCTCGGCGCCCAGGCCCACCTCGCCGTCCCCGAGCCCTACGCCACCGCCTTCCAGGCCATGGGTCTGGTCTACGGCCTCCCCGTGTGGGGCTTCGCCCTCATGTGGGCCGGGATCGCCCTCGTGGTGACCATCCGGACCGCTCGCGCGCACCTGCCCTTCACCCTCACCTGGTGGTCGTTCACCTTCCCCGTCGGCACGGTCGTCACCGGCACCTCGGGCCTGGCCCTGCACACCGGGGAGACCTTCCTGCAGGTCGCCGCCCTCACCCTGTTCACCGGCCTGCTCCTGGCCTGGGCCACCGTCGCCGCCCGCACCATCCGCGGAGTGCTCACCGGAACCCTGCTGCGCTGACAGCCGGCCCAGCCGGTCACCGTCGGAGTTGGCCCGCTCGATCCCTGCGGTCCAGGTCACCGTCCCCGCAGGTCACGTCCGCCGACACTCGAGTCCTCGGCCAGGTCGCGGCGGCGAGCATCACTGCCGGCCTCCCCCTCAGCCTCACCCAGGCTGGACATCAAAAGGTGACTACGAGCGGACTTTTGGTCCGAGTTGTGGAACGAAATCCGCAGGACCGTATACGGGCCTTTCCGGTCGCTACTCGATGCGCCGACGTCGTCTGGGGCCGTGTCCCTTGGCGGCCTACGAAGAGACAAATTGGTCAGCCAGCAGCCGCGATGCGACGCACGTCGTCCGCGGTCAGCCGCGCCTGGTACGGGTCGCTCACCGAGCCCGTGATCGTGGGGTTCGCCCACTCGACGATCTGGGCGAGGGTCTCGTCGTCGGGGTCGTCAGTCCGCAGGTGGTCGGGGAGTTCGAGGGCGTTGAGGCCGGCGGTCGTCGTCTCCCGGTCAGGCAGGAGCAGGTAGTAGGCGGTCCACATCCGGAGGAACGCGTTGAGGTCTTCCCCGATGATGCCCATGCAGCCGGGCTCGAAGATCGCACCGATTTTGGCGATGATCGGTCGAGTCTCGGTGGGCGGTAGCCACAGTCCCACCGGGTCTCCGTTGCCGTCGTTGCCGAACAGCACAAGCTCGTCCGGGACTGGCCAACCCCATTCGCGATGTGTCGCGGACGCCTGCGCGACGCTGAGCTCACCGTCGGTCTGCAACGGGTACAAGACGCAATTGCCCCCGAGCCAGGATCCACCGTCGTGCCGCTGGTACAGCTCTCGGAACGCGCCCGGCAGGGGTCGTCCGATCGACTGCTCGACGGAGTCCAGCTCGTCGGGTGACGCGGGAGGCAGAGGCTCGTGGAGTCACGCGGTCGCCGTCCAGGCCCGCCAGACGCGATTGTCGAGTTCGGACATGCTGGGGACCCTAGGCCGACACCACTGCGAGCATCGCGGGACCTGCCCCAGGATCTACCCCGTGTTGGGCTGCCACGAATTCAGTTGACTCGTCGGGAGCGAGGCTCCACCGTGCGACAGGTCAGACTGCGGGCCGTGGAACTACGCGAGCACATCCTTGGCTACTTGGTCACGCCGGGAGCTGACACGCGCTTCGGTGACCCCTACTTGCTCCGCCACATCGCTGTGCAAGCAAGCCGGCCCCCGCACGAAGTGGCCGAGGCGCTCTGGGGTCTGGTCGGCGAGGGCCTGGCCTACATCGACAAGGCCGGCCAGGGGTCGAGCACCGACAACTGGCGCTGGCGGGCGAGCGCCCGAGGGATCAAGACAGCAACAACAGGGCGCTGGGAACCGCATGACCCGGACGGATACCTCCGCCGTCTCCGACGAGCCGAACCAGGCGTCGACGCCTTCGCCCTCGTCTACCTCGAGGAAGCGCTGCGAGCGTTCAACGCCCAGTGCTTCCTCGCCTCCTCCGTCATGCTGGGCGTTGCATCCGAGCGGGTGGTGAACGAGCTGGCTCTGTCGATGGTCCAGTCCTTCGGCCCATCGGCCGAGAAGCTGCGCAAGGCCGTAGAGAACCCGCGTACGTCGCAGAGCGCCCGGTTCGAAGAAGTGCGCAAGCTCCTGGATTCCCACCGCGGCCGCGTGCCCGACGGGCTCGCTGACAGCCTCAGCCTTGATGCGGTGACGGACTTGCTGCGCCTGACGCGCAATGATGCGGGGCACCCAACTGGGACAGAGATCGACTACGACACCGCGTACACGCACTTGCAGATGGCAGCGGCCTACTTGATGAAGATGACACGGCTGGCGCACCACTTCGATCGCTCGCCCTATGACGCGCACGCCTGAATTGACAGTGCTGCGCCGAGAAGAGCCGTTACATCAGAGTGAGCCGCATCCATTCTGCTCAGGCGGTAGCTGACGTCTGTATCCGAGGATGCCCCTTGTCCCGCGGCGCCAGCTGTCCCGTGCATGTCTAGCAACGTCGGTGCCGGCTCTTGGTCGGGACGTCATGGCAGGTGAGCTCGGTTGAACTCCTGCTGCAGGCGTGGCCTGCGGCGGTGGGTGAGGCGGAGGTCGGCGATGAGCCGGTCGACGTGGTCGATGTGTTCCTGGTCGCTGGTGCCGGCGGCGAGGGTGCGCATTCCGGCCAGGCGTCGGGCGGCGTCGCGGTAGTGCCGTGCGTCGGCGTGGGTGAGGTCGCTCTCGACGATCCGGGCGTGGACCGGGAATGTGGCCGGTGGGTCGATGGCCTCGTATGCGGTGGCCAGCGTTCCCCAGGTGTGGTTGTCGTCGGGGTCCAGGCCGAGGTCGTGGGCGAGCTGCCAGGCACGTCGTGGGTCGCGCAGGGTGCCCAGCGCGAAGCTGACGGCGTCCCGCGGTTGCTGGGCGAGCCGGTCGATGACGTCGTCGTCGATGTCGGCCCAGGCCCGACCGGCAGCGGTGGCGGCGTCGTGCAGTCGGGCTGCGGTGGAGTCGGTCGGCCATCGGTCGAAAACCGAGCGGCGGGCGGCGAGGATGTCGTCCGCGTCGTACCCGGGTTGTTGGTCGAGCAGGGACACCCACAGGTCGGCGCACTCCTGAGCCTGGTGGAAGGGGTTGATCCCGGCGCCCTGCCGGGCCCAGCTGGTTGCGAGGTCGACCCGGTCGATCTCGACGAGGGCGACCGCGGTGTCGTGGAACCAGCGGGCGATGCGCCGGTCGCGTGCGTGGGTGCGGATGACGGCGTCGGCATCCCGGTCGAGGACGGCGAGCCGTTGCTCGTTCCAGGACAGCACCCAGTGCTCGTGCCGGTGGCTCGATGCCAGGCGGTCGGCCGGCGGGTCCCCGACCCGCACCTGGATCTCGCCCAGGCGGTGGCGGTAGGCGGTGATGCCGTCGGCCCCGAGGGCCGGGGCGTAGGCAACGGGGTCGAGCTCGAAGTAGTCGACGTCGCCGTCGAACTGGAACGCGATCATCCAGTCGACCAGCCGGCCCGGTGGAGTTGACGCGGCGGCCGCTGTTCTCGGGTGCAGGGCCAGTAGCCGGCGGCACGCGTCACCGATGACTCCGCTGGAGTCGTCGGCTCGTGCGATCACCTTGATCGCGCTGGTCAGCGCCTTGTGGGTCACCGCGTGCACCTCGACCGGATCACGGGTCGGCATGGCCTGCTCGAGCAGGTCGACTGCTTCGTGCATCACCATGCCGTGCTGGCTCGCCGAACCCCAACGGTGCAGATCGGTGCGAGTCCGGATCAGCGGCAGCACCGCGGCGGCGAGAGATCCCACCTGCTCATCGTCCCGGGCTCGTGGAACCCCGCCAACCCCGCCAACCCCGCCAACTGGGCACGGCCCGCGCCTGGAGCGCACCGGCGCACCGCGCAACCCGAGATGTGGAAGTGGATCCCTCGTCCACAGGACCGCCGCAGAAGCGTTCCGCCGTCATTACGTCGGTGCAGCTTTACGTTATGAGCGACCCTACGGAAACGGAACGACGGATCTGTCGCTTTCCCGGCTGCCAGCGGCCGGCGGCGGCATCGCATGCCGGGGCTGGCCGCCCGCCGGAGTACTGCGACGACAGCGCGCACAACCGGACCGCCGCCTGGCATGCACGCCGCCGACTGCGAGCGGCGCAGTCCGGGCACGCGCCCGGAGTCGAGTCGCGGCCGGTGGACGCTGCGCGGCAGCGGGCCGGTGAGTTGCACGGTCAGGTCGCCGGCATGGTCGAGCACCTGGGTGAGCAGCTGCAGGGGTTGCTCGAAGAGCTGCGGACCGTGGCCGATCCGGAAGCTGCCGAGCTGCAGATCGAGGCTGCGGCGAGTCAGGCGGCCGAGCAGGTGGCGACCGCCGAGGCGCGCGCAACTCGGGCTCAGCAAGCGCAACGGCGCGCCGAGGCCGAGCGCGCCGAGGCCGACGCCGCTGCGGAGGAGGCCTCTGCGCTGAGCGAGCAGCTCGGTACCGGGCTCGAAGAGACTCGCCAGCGGCTGGCGGAGGTCCAGGCCGAACGCGACGGGGCGATCGCCGAGCTGGCAGACTCCCACGCGGCTGCGGAGAAGAAGCTGCACAGGTCTGCTGCAGAGCTGGCCGAAATCTCACAGCGGCTGACCGTCACCGAGGCGCGGCTGGTCGAGGCGCACGATGGCGGGGACACCGCGACACAACGAGCCGAGGCAGCCCTGGTCGCGCAGTCCGAGGCAGAGCAACGCTTCCGCAACGCCGTCGAGCGGATCGAGGCCGAGTCGAAGCGCGCCGCCCGGGCCGAGGAGGCAGTGGAGTCGCTACGCCGGGACCTGGCGCTGGTCGAACGGCGAGCTATGGACCTGCATGAGGAGGTCGGCGATCTGCGCGGGAAGCTGGCGACGATGACCGCCCAGCGTGACGCCGCCGTTCGCGGCGCCGAACGCGAGAAGGCCCACGGTGAGCAGCGGGTCGACGACCTGCGTGCCGGTCACGAGGAGGAGCACCGCCGACTCCAGGCGGAGTTCGGCGGGCTGCGCGGTGAACTCAACGCCGCACGCGAGGAAGTCGCCGTGCAGCGCAGCAGAGCCGATCGGGCCGAAGCCCGACTCGACAGCACCCCCGTCGCACGTGAGACCCGGCGTCCCCAGTCGCCCGCCGGGCGTGGCAGGCGTCGAGGCGAGGGCACGACCCCGGGCGCCGACCAGACCGGCGGCTGATGTCCCGGAGGCTTGGCCGGGCACACCGGACTGGTTCATGCGAGCGGCGCCCTGCCGGTGTGCCGAAGATCCCGCTTCCGAAGATCGGCCGCTGGCTTTCGCTCGTGTCAGGCAGCGGCCGCGAGCAAGAAGCCCACCGTGAGAGCAGGGCCGTACGGGATCGTGCTCCGACGGTCCCCGCCGCGCATCACGGTCACGACGGCCTGCGTCACGGTGATCACGGTGAACGCGGCGAAGGCCAACAGGAGCCCGCGAGGTGTGGCATGCCCCAGGCCCAGCCCGCCGAGCGTCGCCAGGCGGACGTCACCGAACCCCGCTCCTGCGAACCGCCAGCACAGGAGCAACGTCAGCCCCGACGCCATCGCGGCGACGCCGCTGAGCGCCAGTCCCGGCCAGTCGCCGTGCACGGCCAGTGCCACGGTCAGCAGAGCGCAGGTCAGGACGCCGGCCTGCCGAACGAGTGCAGTCGGGATGCGCTGGGTGACCGCGTCGCAGCACGCCGCCGTGACGAGCGCACATCCCCAGAGCAGCAGGACGGGCGCGAGCTCCCAGATCCCCGTGCGTTGTGCCACCGCAACCGCCGCCGTCCCGGCCGCGATCCCGCCGAGAGCCCCCGCCAGACCCAGACCCCTGCTCGCGGCGTCCCGTCGCGCCAGCTGCGCGAGCCCGCGTGCCAGCAGCACGGGTGTGGCCGCCGCCCCGGTGACAACGGCTGCGACCACCACACCCAGCCACACAGCATCCATGCGCGCCAGGTGCCTCCTCGCCGGACCGCGAACGACTGCTCCCATGCGCTGGCACCTCGTCTGCCGAGGCGCGGGGGAGCGGGCTGCGAGTGTGCGGCGCAGAAACCTGACAGGGCCTCGCGATACACCCATCTGGGGGACGACCGGCAGAGCCATCGTGACTCTGAGTCACCCGAATGGGTGTCATGGTGCTCGATGTCACACCGTGTTCACGGCGAAGAGGAAGTCTCGATGCACGAACAGGCAGACCGGAAGCGGAGCGGAGGACGCGTGCAGGTGACGCGGACGGCGGTCACGGCAGCGGTTGCTGGCGTGCTCACGGTCTCGGGCTGCTCGTCGTCCGGCGGTTCCTCGACTGCGCCGACTTCGACACCGACCTCGGGGTCGTCGTCGAGCGCCGCACCATCCGCGACCGATCCGGCCGACGAAGCACGAGCACAGGCCGTCGAGTTCGTCCCCACCTACGTCCAGACGATCGACGACCTCTACCTGGACCCGTCGCGCCCCCTCGACGACCTCTACGAGGTGGCCGTCGCGCCGGAGGCAACCAATCAGGCCACTGCCATCGGAACCTTTCGTTCGCAGGGCTACCGGCAGGTCGGGCGATCCCAGCTGGTGACGGCGACCGCCGACAGCGTCGACCTCACGACCGATCCGGCGGCCTCGCCGTCACCAACGCTCCCGACCGTCGTGGTCACCGCATGTGTCGACGTGAGCCAGGTGCAGGCGACCGACGCCTCCGGGACTTCGGTCGTCCCCGCCGACCGCCCGAGATACCTCGTTGCACGGCTGACGCTGGTCAACCCGGACTATCCGGACGCCTCCGGATGGCGGGTCAGCGAGGCTCCGAACAGGCAGGCGCAGTCATGCGACGGGTGACGGTCGCGCTGTCCGGGGCGCTGCTCGGCCTCTGCGTCCAAGGCGTGCACTCGGGCACGGCCATGGCCGACCCGGTCGCTTGCCAGCAGTTCAACTCGCTCGGCATCTGCGTGGTGGAGGTCGAGTCCGCTCAGCAGCCGAGAAGTCGGCCGGTCGCAGTGGGCTCCGGTGGCGGTGGTGGAAGTCAGGAGGCTTCGTGCACCCTGGACGCCACCGGCGCCGCCATACCCTGCCAGGAGGGCCCGTCGTGGTGGGTCCAGAGCTTGCAGTGCTACGCCCAGCCGATGCTCGAGCCACCGCCCAAGGACTCGCCGGTGTGGAGCGGGCACACCGACGGCACCGTCTACCTGTGCACCTTCTACACGGACGGTGGGGCCTTTCCCGGCACGAACGGGTTCTCGTTCTGGTCGGCCACCGCGCCGGCCGGCCCCGCGGCCGTCGACCCCGCGGTGCTCGCCGAGCAGGCGCTGCGCACCCTGACCGTGCCTGAGCCGACGACCGGTCGCTACCCGGCCGGGACCATGCGGGATGGCCGGGCCTTCACCGTTGTCAACGCCTATACGTGGTTCTGGACCGACCCCGCATCGTTCCGAGCGCTGACCGCGCGGGCGGACGCCGGCGGCGTCTGGGCGGAGGTGACGGTGACGCCAACCGCCTTGAGCTTCACACCCGGCGACGGGGCTGGTGCTGTCTCGTGTTCCGGCCCCGGGGCGGCCTGGCAGCGCGGCGACGGTGTCTGGGCTCCATCCCCGACGGGCTGCCAGTACCGGTATCCGCATTCGTCGATCCACCAGCCCGATGAGCAGGTGACGGCGACCTACGGCATCAGTTGGTCGGTCGCCTGGACGTCGTCGACAGGAGCGAGCGGCACTCTGCCGGACCTGACGACGACGTCGAACGCGACGTTCGCGGTTGCGGAGGTGCAGGCGGTGGTGACCGGGTGACAGCACAGGTAGAGGGGACGACGACGTTAGCCGGGCGTGCCGCGGCTCCGGTGCGTGAGGCGGCACCACCACCGGTCCCCACGCTGCGGAGCGCGGCGGCAAGGCGGCGCACCAGCCGCAAGTCACTGGTCCTGAGCCTGCTCGTCGTCCTGCTCGGTGGTCTGATCGCCTTTGCCGCCGGCCGGATGCTGACCGCCCAGACCGAGGTGCTTGCGGTCGCCCGGGACGTGCAGGTGGGCTCGACGATCGCCGCCGACGACCTGACGATCGCGAACGTCACCTCGGACCCCAACCTGTCACCCATCCCTGCGGCCCAGCAGTCCGAGGTCGTCGGGATGGTGGCGCAGGTCCCGCTGACCCGTGGCGAGCTGCTGACCCGCGCCCAGGTCGGCACGGGCACCGGACTCGCGGTCGGGGAGATGCTGGTGGCCCTGCCGTTGAAGGAAGGCCAGTTTCCCTCTCGCGGGGTGACGCCGGGGCAGCAGGTGCTGATCGTTCCGACTCCCGGTGCCGCGGGCTCCACCAGTGGGACCGATGCCATGGGCGGGACGTCCGGTCGGCCGACCGAGGCGACCGTCGCCGAGGTGGGGCCGGTGAACCCGGCCACCCAGGTGACGGTCGTCGACGTGCGGGTCCGTGAGGCCGAGGGTCCAGCGCTCGCCCAGCTCGCCTCCACCGGCAGTCTGGCCTTGATCCTGCTGCCGACGGGGCGGTGATCGGGTGCTGACCGTTGTGGCCTCCGGCAAGGCAGCCCCCGGCGTGTCGACGTCGGCGTGGGCGCTGGCCTTGTGTTGGCCTCGACCGCTGCTGCTGGCCGACTGCGATCACGCGGGCGGCGATCTGGCGCCGGGGCTGCTGGCCGGACGGGTCAGCGTCGACCGTGGCCTGCTGTCCTGGTCGGCTGCCGCTCGTCGGGGGTTGCCGGCGACGGCGGCCGCCAAGCTGTTCGCCGAGCATGCGGTGCAGGTACCCGAGCATCCGCAGGTGTCGCTGATCCCCGGGTTCACGACGGCCACGCAGGGGGCGTCGTTCACCTCCGAGACGTGGGAGCGGCTCGCGCTGGCACTGCGCGCGTCCACGACCGCCATCGGCCGGGACGTCGTGGTGGACGCCGGACGACTGGTCACCGATCGGGGATGTTGGCCGGTCCTGCGGGCCGCTGACCAGGTGCTCCTGGCGGTGCGGCCCAGCGTGCGGTCGGTGCACGCGGCACAGGACGCCGTGCGGCGGGTGCGTCAGGAGCTCGGTGACCTGGCGAGCGTGGCCGCGCTGGTGGTCGGGAACGGGCCGTACTCAGCCAGCGAGGTGGTCAAGGCGCTGCAACTGCCGCTCGCCGGCGTGCTGCCCTACGACCCCAGCGCGGCCGCTGCCCTCTCCGACGGGGCGGTCTCGAGCATGAAGACGCTGCGGCGGTCCGCGCTGATGCGCGCGGCGTCGTCCCTGGCCGGCGAGCTGGCTGGCTCCGCCGAGGCCTCCTCGCTCGCTGAGGCGGTGGCCGGATGAGCCCCGAATACGCCCGGCCGCCCCGGTCGCCATCGTCGACAGCACCGGAGCTCCCGCAGGTCCCGACGCGCCCGCTGCTGTCCGGCCTCGGAGGCGACGTCCCAGGAGACGTGCCCCGGGCCAAGACCACGCCGTCCGATGCTGCGGACCTCACCGAGGTCGAGTATCGCGTCGTGGCGGAGCTGCGCGACCGGGTGTCGACGCGGTTGACGGCGGAGGACAAGAACTACGCGGCCGGTCCGCGTCGGGAACTGACCAAGAAGCTGATCCGCGACGAATACGACCAGTGGCTGCTGCACGAGGCCAACCGCGGCCGGGCCGTCCCCGCGGTGGCCACCGAGGACGGGATCTTCGCCGCGGTGCTGGCCGAGCTCGACGGACTGGGGCGGCTGGCGCCGCTGCTGACTCGGGACGACGTGGAGGACATCCACTTCGAGGGCTGCGACCCGACCGTGCTGCGCACGGTGGACGGCCAGCTGGTGGCCGGACCGCCGATCGCCTCCACCGACGAGGAACTTGAGCAGCTGCTGCGGTCGATCGGATCACGCTCGGACGGCGGGCAGACCAGCCGCGAGTTCTCCTCGGCCAGCCCCATCCTCAACGTGCGTCTAAAGGGCGTCACCCAGCTGGGAGCTCGCCTGCAGGCCGCGATGGACGTGCTGCCCCGCCCGGCCGGAGTGATCCGGGTGCACCGCTTCTCCGACCCGAGCCTGGACGACCTGCACCGGCTCAACATGGTCGACTCACCGATCCGGGCCTTCCTGCGCGCGGTGATCGAGGCCGGCGTATCGCCGCTCGTGACCGGGGCGCCGGGCGTCGGCAAGACCACCCTGCTGCGCGCGCTCGGCAACGCGATCCCGTGGAACAACGTGGTCATCACCGTGGAGGACGAGCGTGAGCTGGGCCTGCACCTGCCGCGGTGGGATCCCGACCAGCAGCGACTGGTCAAGCGGCACGCCGTCTGCCGCCCCTTCGAGTCGCGGCTGCCCAACGCCGAGGGCAGGGGCGGATTCGACATGGGGGACGCCCTGCACCTGGCGCTCCGGGCCTCGCCAACCTGGGTGCTGGTCGGCGAGGTCCGCGGCGCCTACGTCACCTCCTTGCTGGAGGCCGCGACCAGCGGCATCGCCTCGGTGATGTGCACGATCCACTCCCCGTCGGCTGACGGCGTCTTCGACAAGGTCCTGATCAACGCGCTCAAGGCACACCCGACGCCGTCACCGGAGCTGGTCCTGCGCTCGCTGGCCGCCCTCGGCCTGGTCGTGCACGTGCAGCGCGACCACGGCTACACCCGGTTCGTGTCAGGCATCTACGAACTGGGTGCGATCGGCGACTCCGGTCGCCCCGACCTCAAGCCGATCTTCGCGCCGCGACCCGACGACGGCCGCGCCCGGGCCACCGGGCCGGGGATGCTCAGCGACTCGCTGGCCGAACGTCTGACCGCGGTCGGCTTCGACCTGAACTGGCTGCACCCGGAGGCCTCCGACTGGCCCACCGACCTCCGCCGGCAGGAGTGGGCGTCGTGACCGCCGGGATGCTGCTGCTCGTCCTCGCCGGGCTGCTGGTCTCCGGCGGTCTGGTCGTCGCGGTCGCAGCGGTCCGTGGGGTCGGCCCGTCCACTGGTTCGCTGTCCGTACGCCGTCCCCGCCGACGGCGCATCACGCCACTGCACCTCGGCGCCGTGGCAACCGGGGTGCTCGCGCTGCTGATCACCGGCTGGCCGGTCGCCGCGCTGGCCACCGCCGGCGGCGTCGTGTTCATCCCCAAGGTGCTCGGCGGCGGCAAGGCCGCCAAGCGGATGATCGCCACCTCTGAGGCGCTGGCGGACTGGACACGGCGGCTGGCGGACCTGATCAGCTCGGGCGCTGCCGGTTCGACCCGGGATGCGCTGCGCCGCTCGCTGAGCTCGGCGCCGGAGGCGATCGCGCCGGCGGTCACCAACTTGGTGACCCGGATGGGGCCTCAGGGCGTGGAGTCCGCGCTGCGGCAGTTCGCCCGTGAGGTCGACGACCCGGCCGCCGACAAGATCGCCATGGTGCTCATCCTGCGGGAGCGGAACGGCGGGCCAGGTCTGGCCGAGGTGCTCACCGCGCTGGCCGCAGACCTCGACGACCGCTCGCGGATGGTTCGCGAGGTGGAGGCCGAGCGCGCCAAGCCACGGGCGAACATGCGCACCATCGTGGTGGTCACCCTGGTCCTGGTCGTCGCGATGACGCTGTTCTCCCGTACCTTCCTGTCGGGCTACTCCACGCCTCTCGGGCAGGTGGCGTTGCTCTTGGACGTCGTGCTCTTCGGTACGGCGCTGCGGTGGATGCGCCGCCTGTCCGACCCGCCCCGGCCGCCGCGTGTGCTCGTCGACCCCGATCTGGTCACGGTGGACCGGTGACCGGGCTGCAGACGGCCACCCTGGCCGGCATGGTGGTGGCGCTCGGTCTCGTCCTCGCGGCCCGGGCGCTGCGTCCCGCGCCGCCGTCGCTGATCGCGGCGCTCGAGCAGCTCTCGGCCAGCCCGACCGCGGGAACCCTGCCCCCGCCGGGAACGACGTCGAACTCGGCGGGGCACCGGTGGACCTGGTTGCCGTCGGCGATGGTTCGCGTGGTCGAGGGACGCCTCGGCGTCCCCGATGCCGACCTGGCCATCCTCGGCCAGACCCGCAGTGAGCTTGCCGCGCGCAAGCTGACCCTTGCCCTCGCCGGGTTGCTCGCCCCCGCGGTGCTCGGCCTCGTCGCCGTGCTGGTCGACATGCCGGTGCCGTTCGTCGTGCCCGGCGCCGTCGGACTGGGGTTGGCTGCGGTCGGATGGCTGCTCCCGTCGGCCGAGGCCCGGGAGGCGGCGGGGAAGGCGCGGGCGGAGTTCCGCAGCAACTTGGAGTCCTTCCTCACCCTGGTGGCCGGCGAGCGCCGGGCGCGAGGCTCGGTGGAGCAGGCCCTCGAGGAGGCCGCGGAGATCTCGGGCAGCCTGCCGTTCGTCCGCATGCGGCGCGCGATCCGGCGCGCCGCGCTGTCCGGTCGTAAGCCCTGGAGCGACCTCCGCGACCTCGGTGACGAGCTCGCGGTTCCCGAACTGCGCAGCCTCGCCGACATCGCCGCGGTGGCCGCCGACGGGGCGTCGGTCTACAACACCTTGCTGGCCAGCGCCCGCACCCTCCGGCACGCCGAATTGTCCGATGCCCGCAGCCAGGCCAACGAGGTCAGCGAGCGGATGTCCCGCCCGCTGGCGCTGCTCGTCACCGGACTGACCTTGTTTGTCCTGGTCCCGTTCCTGCTCCGCATGTTCGCCGTCAGCACCTGACCCCACACCAACGGGAGGCCCCATGTTCCAGCTCGCAACGCATCGCCATCACCTTCGTGCAGTCCTGGCCCACCAGGCGGCACTGCACGCCGCGGTCCTGACAGCACTCGCGTGGCTGCGCGCCGAGCACGTGCGCGACGACCGCGGCTCGGACTCCTCCGAGAAGGCATTCATGGTCATCCTGGCCATCGCGCTCGGCGGCGCGGTCACCGTCGCCGCGGTGGCGTTCGTGGCCAGCAAGACGGCGCTGTTCCAGTAGCGAGACGCACCAGCAACGCCATGCCTGGATCCCGTGCCCGGAGACGCACCGCGGTACCGCCGTGCGGTGTGGTCGTGCGTCCAGGCCTGCCGAGCCGCGGTGGCGGGAGCGATCGGGGTTCGTCGAGCGTCGAGTTCGCCATCCTGTTCCCGATCATCGTCACTCTGCTGCTCGCCGGCCCGCAGCTGGCGATGTGGTACTTCGCCCGCGAAGCCGCCGACGCCGCCGCGCACGCCGGGGCGCGGGCAGCCAGCGTCAGCGGCGCGGCCGGGGGAGCGGGACAGGAAGCGGCCGACCAGTACCTGGCCCGACTCGGCACCGGCACCATCACCCGCTACTCGGTGGAGGAACAGGACACCGCCACCACGGTCACCGTCCACATCACCGCCGAGGTGCCCAACGTGATCCCGCTGCCCGGCTTCGCCCCGACCGTCGACGTCACTGTGACGCGCGGCAAGGAGCGTTTCACCACGCCGGACTCGCCATGAACCGTCGCCTGCAGCCGGTCACCGCTCCGACCGGCCCGCCGCGGAGAGACGACCGCGGCTCCGAGTCCGTCGAGCTGGCCATCCTGCTACCGGTCGGCATCCTGATCCTCGCGATGCTGGTGATCGGAGCCCGGATCGCACTGGCCGGCGACCGGATCAGCGGCGTCGCCGGCATCGCCGCCCGAGACGCTTCGCTCGCCCGTTCAGCCAGCGCCGCTCAGCAAGTCGCCACGGCCAGCGCCACCGATGCGCTGACCGACCGGAACCTGCACTGCGCCGACGTCCAGGTGCGGGTCGACACCACCGGGTTCACCAGCGCCCCGGGCGTTCCGGCGTCGGTCACCGTGACCGTGGCATGCACCGTCGGCCTGTCCGACATCGGGGTGGCCGGACTGCCCGGCTCGCGCACCCTGCGTGACACGGCCACCAGCCCGCTCGACCCCGCCCGGGACCTGTCGTGACCTGCCCGGGGCGGACCTGCGCCCAAGCCCGCGACGACGAGCGCGGGTCGGTGGCGGTCCTCTTCTGCTTCATCGTGCTGACCGCCAGCCTCCTGGTGACCGGCCTCGTGGACGCCGGTACGGCGATCCAAGCGGCCAACCGCGCCGACACCTACTCCGCCGAGGCGGCCCGGGCGGCCAGCATCGCGGTCGGCCCGGTCCCCACCGGAGGCAGCGCGGACGCCACGTTGGCCGTGACCGCCGCCCGCGACTACCTCGAGCAGGCCGGCGCGGTCGGCACGGTGAACGTCCTCGGCCCCGGCGTGGTCGAGGTCAGCGTGACCGTCACCGCCTCGACACCCCTGCTCGGCATCCCGGTCAGCCAGACCCGCACCCACACCGCGCAACTGCTGGTCGGCGTCACTCAAGGGGAGGGGTTGTCGTGACCGCTCGCGCGGTCCGCCTCCTGAAGGCCGCGGGTGCGCTAGTCGTGCTCATCGCGGTCGTCGTCGGCGTTCCGCTGCTCCTCGCGGCCCTGCAATTGGTGCCGCACAGCCTGCCGTCCCTCGGCGAGGTCGCGACTTCGCTGAAGGTTCGAGACGACGGACGACTCGCCCAGATCGTCCTCGCTACGGGGGTATGGGTGTGCTGGGCGCTGTTCACGCTGTCGACCGCGGCAGAGCTGATGGGGCTGGTCCGCGACCGGCCGGCTCCACCGCTGCCGGGGCTGCGGATCTTCCAGCGGCCGGCGGCCGCGCTGGTGACCGCGGTCGCCGTCGGTTTGACCGTCGCCCCTGCATTCGCCAGTGCATCCCCGTCCGGGACCGCATCTGCCCGGCCGCCGTTGCCGGTCGTGACCGTGTCCACTGGCCTGTCCGCGTCGGCGCAGCAGGACATCGGCGTCCGGGTCACCCAGACGGCGTCCGCGCACTCGACTCCGGAGGACCCGACTGCGACGCCCCCGACCTACCAGGTCCAGCGCCGAGACACCCTGTGGGCGCTGGCCGAGCGCTACCTGGGCGACCCGCTGCGCTATCCGGAGATCGTCGACCTCAACGCTGCTGCCGTCGGTCCGGACAACGAGATCAACCCCGGCACGCTGCTGGTCCTGCCGGCGGACGCTTCCGGCCTGCCGCCGGCCGGGGGCGTCCCGGAGCCCACCGGCGCGAGCGTTGCCGAGGAGGTCACCGTCGAACCGGGGGACACCCTGTGGGATCTCACGGAGGAGGTCACCGGGAGCGGTGAGGACTGGCGTCAAGCCTGGGAGTTGAACCGCGGACGCATCCAGCCGGGCGGAGCGACCTTCACCGATCCATCGTTAATCCGGCCGGGATGGACGCTGAGCATCCCAAGGTCGGTGGACAGCCCCGAGCCCGAGCCGAGCCCACCGATACCGCCCGCACCTGCGCCTCGACCGACGGAACCGCCCCTGCCGCCGTCCGGAGAAGCCCCGACGGCGTCCGTGCCGGCGCCGGACAACCCGCCCTCGACTCCGTCGGGAGCGGCCGCGCCGGACGCCGAGTCGTCACCAACCCAGCAGAGCGAGTCCCCGACAGAGGACGGCGCACCCGAGTTGCCGATGGTCGCCTTCGCGGGTGGTGGGCTACTCCTGGCCGGTACCTCACTCGCTGCTCTGCTGCGCTATCGGCGACGCCAGTTCCGCCACCGCCGTCCCGGCCGGGTCATCAGCAGCACCCCGCCCGAACTCCTCGACGCCGAGCGGACCCTGCTGATGGCGGGAAGCGCCGGCAGCGCTGACGTGAGCTGGCTGGATCAGGCCTTGCGCAGCTTGGTGCACGGCTTGTCGACGGTCGAGGGCGCCCGGCTGCCCGACGTCGTCGCGGCGTGCACGACCGACGACGTCCTGACGCTGGTACTCGCGAGCCCCTCGCCGCAGGCACCGGAGCCATGGACCGTGGACTTCAATGGGACCCGCTGGTCGATCCGACGCGGCGACCCGCTGACCTACGACGAGCACCGGCGAACACGGTTCTTCGCCCCGTTCCCGACGCTCGCGTCCGTGGGTCACACCGCCGCGGGGGAGCACTGGCTCGTCGACCTCGAACGCGTCGGGGCCATCTCCCTGTCCGGCGACTCCGAGCGCTGCCTGAACCTGGCGCGGTTCCTCGCCGCTGAGCTGGCGCACAACAGCTGGTCGGAGATGCTGCAGGTGACCATGGTCGGCTTCGGCGAGGAGTTGGCCAAGATCAATACCGACCGGTTGACCTATTCCGAAGACGTCGAGAAGGCGATCGCGGCACTCTCCGGGAGGCTGGAGTCGGTCACGGACGCCATACGGGTTGCCGCCACCGACGTGCTCGGGGGCCGGCTGCACGACGTCGCGGCTGACGCTTGGGCTCCGCACGTGCTGTTGATCGCCTCGGACGCGGCCCAGGACGGCGACAGTCTGGCCGAGCTGGTGACTGCGATTCGGCAGCAGCCGGCCCGCAGTGCGGTCGCGGTGGTGCTGGTTCACGACACCGATCTCACCGACGACGTCCGCTGGCGGCTGACCATCGACGACGACGGGGTTCTCCGCATCCCGGCACTGGACCTCGAGCTGATCGCCCAACAGGTCCCGGCCCACGAGGCCGCGCAGCTGGGTCAGGTGCTCGCCCTGGCGTCTGTCACCGAGGACCGGCCCGTCCCGCCGAGCCACGGCAACCAGTCCTGGGACGCGCACGCCGACGCCTGCGGCGGCCTACGCGTCGAACGAGCAGGCACTTCCCGGCGGGAGCGACCGGACTCTGTCGCGGCTGACGAGCGGTCACCGGGCCCGACGAAGAAGCCGCTGTCGACGACAAGCTCCGTGCTGCCCTTGCCCACGCAGAGCTACCTGGATCAGGCGGCGACGACCGAGCAGGACCTGCAGGCGCTGGCCCCGGCCACCGATGAGGGCATCCGGGGCCAGGTGGAGAGCGCCGATCCCGGCCTGGACGAAGACCTGGCCGACTGGGCCGACCCTTCCTGTCCCCGCCCCAAGTTGACGCTGCTCGGTCCGGTCCTGGTGCGCGCTCAGGGCTCGCTACCGGAGCGCAATCCGCGGCGGCAGTTCTACACCGAGATCGTCGCCTACCTGGCGACCCGACCGGGCGGCGTGACCAGCGAGCGCTACGCCACCGCCATCTGGCCCAACGAGCCCGACGTCGTCGGCAAGACGAAGGTGCGCCAGTCCATCTCCGTCGTGCGGGCCTGGCTCGGCACCGATCCGGATACCGGCGCCGACTTTCTGCCCTCCGGGCTCACCGCCGCAGCGGCGGGCCGGTACCGGATCGACGGCATGCTCATCGACGCCGAACTGTTCCGCCGACTGCGAGTCCGAGGCCTGGCGCGCGGAGCCGACGGCATCGCCGACCTGTGCGCGGCGCTCGACCTGGTCACCGGTCGCCCCTTCGACCTGCCGACCCAACGGCAGGGGGCCGTGGGCGGATATCGATGGCTAGTCGACGAAGACGGCCGGCTGGACCTCGAGTACGCGGCGATGATCGCCGACGTCGCCCACACGGTCGCCACCCATCACCTCGCCGCTGGGCGGCCAGAGTTCGCGGCGGCCGCTGCGGAGGTGGCCCTGAAGGCTGAAAGCTACGAGGACACGCCGCTGCTCGACCTGGTCGCTGCCTGCGACGCGCAGGGCAACAGGGCTGAAGCAGACGCGTACGTCGCCCGCATCCTGGCCAACCATGACGCCGAGGTCGAAGAGGATCTGCCACCGAGAACAGCCGAAATTCTCTTCCGACGCCAGTGGACCGGTCGAGCGAGCTGACTCCGATGCGAAGAGGACAGCCAGGCGCCTTCGTCGATCTCGGATTACCTTCCCACCATGGCCGCTCCGCCCCTCGATGGCTTCTACGTCTGGTGGCACGAGGACACCCCTGATCGCATCCGCCTCGCCACGAACAACGCCGACATCGTGGGCGAGGACGGCGAGAACCCAGGCCTGCAGATCGTCTTCAGCAGCAACCCGAGGTCGGCTGACTACCACCCGGCCAACTTCAACCGTATGGCTCGCTGGCTGGAGCTCTCCGCGGAACCGCATCCGGATCCCGTGCCTGTCGCTGACCGGCAGCTGGATCGCCGACCGCGGTAGGCCCCTCACCAGGAAGCCGGTCGTCCGCGTGCCGTCGCGGAGCCGGCGATCGACCGGCTTCACCGGGTCGACGGCCGCACGGAACCGTCGAATTGCCAGGTCCAGTGCCCCGGTCCGACATCGCACGTAGCTTCGCCTGGCGGCTGCTTGAATGACGCCCATGTCTTCCGATGGGGACGTCGCGAGACTCGCGGTGCAGTGCGAGCAGTTGCTCGGCCCGACCGACAGTTGGACGCCCCCGGAGGGATACCCGGACGGACTGGCGCTTTGCATCATCGATGCCGTCTGGTCCATGGGGGTGCGCTACGGCGGGGTCCGGCGCGTGGTCCGGCGCTATCGCGGGCTGCGCGCAGACGAAGGGGCCGACCCGGGGGTCGACGGCGCCCGCGACCTGATCATCGCCATCGAGCGAACCGGTGGCTCGGACGCCTTCTCCGCGGCGATGGACAACAAGCATCGGACGTCGACGCGAAGCGGGATCCTCAAGGCCGAGGCGGTGCTGCTGTGCGCTCGGGCGTTGGTCGCGGCTGGCATGGAGTCGGCGGCCGATTTCCGCGGTGCCGTCGAGCCCATGACCTCGGCCGCCGAGCGCGCTTGGCGCGCCGTGCCCGGTCAAGGTTCGGGCATCTCGTGGCGGTACGCGCGGCTGCTCGCCGGCGTGCAAGAGGTCAAACCCGACCGGATGATCACACGCTTTGTCGCGCGTGCAATCGGGCGCACCCCGACGCCGAACGAGGCGGCGGACTTGGTCACGGCCGTCGCCGCCGGGTTGAACGTCGATCTCCGCGGCTTGGATCACCGGATCTGGAGGTTCCAGAGCGGCCGCGGTTAGCCCGGGGCTTTCATGCCGCAGTCGCTTGACGCGTAGTTGATCAAGCGGAAAGTGCTCCTGACCAGCGAGAATGGGACTTGTCTAGGGTCCGTTCTACGCAGCTCGAGGAGCACCTTCCAGGTGAAGAAACCTACCCTGTACTACCCGCGCCCGGCCATCGACGGGACCGGCTCGGCGGTCGTGGCTCACGCCGGCTCGATGCTGCTGCTGCGCACCGCGCAGACCGTCGGTCTGACCCGGGCGCTGCGGGAGGCCATGGCAGGGTGGCGCAAGCCGCTGGCCGTCCACGACCCCGGCAAGATCTTGCTGGATCTCGCGGTCAGCCTGGCGATCGGCGGTGACTGTCTGGCCGACATCGCCCAGCTGCGCGCGGCTCCGGAGGTGTTCGGGCTGGTGGCGTCGGATCCGACAGTGTCCCGCTGCATCGACGCCTTGGCCGCCGATGCCCCCGCGGCACTGACGGCGATCAACACCGCCCGGGCGACGGCCCGGGCCAACGCCTGGTCGCTGGCCGGTGAGCACGCGCCCGATCACGACGCCGAGGCCAATCGACCGGTGGTCATCGACGTGGACGCCACGCTGATCACCTCGCACTCGGACAAGGAGGCCGCGGCGCCGACGTTCAAGCGCGGGTACGGCCACCACCCGCTGTGGGCGTTCGTCGACCACGGCGCCGCCGGGACCGGGGAACCCCTGTCGTTCCTGCTGCGCAAGGGCAACGCCGGCTCGAACACCGCCGCTGACCACCTCACCGTGATCAAGGCCGCATTGGCACAGCTGCCCGGCGGACATACCCGCGGCAAGAAGGTCTTGATCCGTATCGACGGCGCCGGGAGCACCCACGAACTACTCGCCGGCCGGCGGCCCGATGTCCTGGGAGATCCGGCGGATCACCGGCTGGAGCGACGACGGTCCGGGCAAGGTGTGGATGCGGGAGACGGCCGAGTTCGTGGCCGGGCAGCCGCTCACGCCGATGCTCCGCGCCGCCTTGATGGCCGACTTCACCAACCCGCTGGCGAACTCCGGCTCCGTGGGCCTGGCGTTCATCAACGTCGACGTGACGATGTACCTGGTGCGCGACCCGCGGGGGGGAGTGGATCGGCATGGAGAGCGCCGGCCACCTCGGTGCCGACGGCATCGGCTTCGGCACCACGTGGATGTACGACCAGGGACGGCCGGATCGGGCACTGCGTGGCCGCCGCACTGCCCGACCCGAGGATCCAGCGCCGCCACGCCGGGCCTGCGACCGGCGACCGCGGCTGACCGCGCCGCAGTTCCGGGCCCCGTGGTGATCCGGGTCGCGGCGTCGACGGGGACCTGTTAGGAAGGTCACAGTCGAGCGCTTTCGTCACCAACCTGAGTGGGTGCGGACGTGGATCTGAGCAAGACCTTCCTCTCGTGGCCGGTGCTGCGGCAGTTCAGCGGCAACGATCCGCTGGGCCGCGGCACCGCGGCCCGATCCGGCCAGACCGAGCGGATCACCGCCCGCACGGAGACCGCCGACCGCGTCGCCAGGAGCGTCTGCCCGTACTGCGCCGTGGGCTGCGGTCAACGGGTCTACGTCAAGGATGAGAAGGTCGTCCAGATCGAGGGCGATCCGGACAGCCCGATCTCCCGCGGCCGACTCTGCCCGAAGGGGGCCGCCAGCAAGAACCTGGTGACCGGCCCGATGCGCGAGTCGAAGGTGCGCTACCGCCGGCCGTTCGGCACCGAGTGGGAGGACCTGGACCTCGAGACGGCGATGAACATGGTCGCCGACCGCGTCCTGAAGGTGCGCGACGAGACGTGGCAGGACGAGGACGAGTCCGGCAACAAGGTCCGCCGCACGATGGGTATTGCCGGTCTGGGCGGCGCGACGCTCGACAACGAGGAGAACTACCTCATCAAGAAGCTCTGGACGGCGATGGGCGCCGTGCAGATCGAGAACCAGGCGCGTATATAGCACTCCGCCACCGTCCCCGGTCTGGGGGCCAGTTTCGGTCGCGGCGGCGCCACCAGCTTCCAGCAGGATCTGGCCAACGCCGACTGCATCATCATCCAGGGCTCGAACATGGCCGAGGCGCATCCGGTCGGGTTCCAGTGGGTGATGGAGGCCAAGCTCCGCGGCGCCAAGATCATCCACGTCGACCCGCGGTTCACCCGCACCAGCGCGCTGGCCCACACGTTCGTGCCGCTGCGTGCCGGCACTGACATCGCCTTCCTCGGCGGAATCATCAACTACGTTCTGCAGAACGAGCTGGACTTCCGCGAGTACGTCGTGGCCTACACCAACGCTGCCTCGATCGTCAGCGACGAGTACACCGACCCCGACGAGCTCGACGGCCTCTTCTCCGGCTTCGACCCCGAGACCCGCACCTACTCACCGGAGAGCTGGCAGTACGCCCAGCAAGAGCATGAGGGCGACACCCGGCAGGACATGCACGAGCAACGGGAAACGTCGAGCGCGCAGCAGTTCGGCAGTCACGGTGCCAGCGTCTCCAGCGCCTTGCGGGACGACACGCTGCAGGACCCCAACTGCGTCTACCAGATCCTCAAGCGGCACTTCTCCCGCTACACCCCGGAGATGGTCGAGCAGGTCTGCGGCGTCTCCCCCGAGGCGTTCCGCGAGGTCTGCGAGGCGTGGACGCAGAACTCCGGCCGGGAGCGGACGACCGCGCTGTGCTACAGCGTGGGCTGGACGCAGCACAGCGTCGGGGCGCAGTACATCCGCACGGCGGCGATCCTGCAGCTGCTGCTGGGCAACATCGGCCGCACCGGCGGCGGGATCATGGCTCTGCGCGGGCACGCCAGCATCCAGGGGTCGACCGACATCCCGACGCTGTTCGACCTGCTGCCCGGCTACCTGCCGATGCCGAGCGCCTCGAAGCACCCGGACTTCCAGACCTATGTGGACAGCATCCGCAAGCCCGGGGCGAAGGGGTTCTGGGACAACTCCAAGGCCTACACCGTGAACCTGCTCAAGGCCTACTGGGGCGAGAAGGCGACGGCGGAGAACGACTTCTGCTTCGACTACATGCCCAAGCTGACCGGCGACCACGGCACCTACCGCACCGTGCTGGACATGATCGACGGCAAGGTCAAGGGCTACTTCCTCTTCGGTCAGAACCCGGCGGTCGGCTCCGCGCACGGCCGGGCGCAGCGGCTCGGCATGGCCAACCTCGACTGGCTGGTCGTGCGCGACCTGGTCGAGATCGAGAGCGCGTCGTTCTGGCGGAACTCGCCGGAGATCGCGACCGGCGAAATCGTGCCGGAGGAGTGCCGCACCGAGGTGTTCCTGTTCCCCGCGGCGTCCCACGTCGAGAAGGAGGGCACCTTCACCCAGACGCAGCGGATGCTGCAGTGGCGCGAGAAGGCGCTGGACCCCAAGGGCGACTGCCGTTCCGAGCTGTGGTTCCTCTACCACCTGGGCCGGCTGCTCCGGGAGCGGCTGGCGGGCTCCGCCCGTGAGCGCGACCGGCCGCTGCTCGACCTCGTCTGGGACTACGTCCCTCCGGAGCACCAGCACGAGCCGTGGGGCGAGCCGAGCGCCGAGAAGGTGCTCATGGAGATCAACGGCTACGAGATCGCCACCGGCCGGCCGCTGTCCTCGTTCACCGAGATGAAGGAGGACGGCTCGACGCTGGGCGGCTGCTGGATCTACACCGGCGTCTTCAAGGACGGCGTGAACCAGGCGGCGCGCCGCAAGCCCGCATCGGAGCAGTCCTGGGTCGCCCCCGAGTGGGGCTGGGCCTGGCCGGCCAACCGGCGGACCCTCTACAACCGGGCCTCGGCCGACCCCGACGGCAAGCCGTGGAGCGAGCGCAAGGCCTACGTGTGGTGGGACGAGGCGGCCGGGGAGTGGACCGGGCACGACGTCCCGGACTTCGAGAAGACCAAGCCGCCGTCCTACCGTGCGCCCGACGGCGCGCGCGGCGTGGCGGCCCTGGCGGGCGACGACGCGTTCATCATGAACGGCGACGGCAAGGGCGCCCTGTACGTGCCGCAGGGGCTCATCGACGGCCCGCTGCCCACGCACTACGAGCCGGTGGAGTCCCCGTTCCGCAACGCGCTGTACGCCCAGCAGGGCAACCCGACGCGCAAGGACTACCCGCGGCCGGACAACCCGATCAACCCGAGCTTCCCGGACGAGGCCGAGCAGGTCGCGGTGTTCCCCTACGTGTTCACCACCAGCCGGCTCACCGAGCACCACACCTCGGGGGCGATGAGCAGGTACCTGGAGTACCTCTCCGAACTGCAACCGGAGATGTTCGTGGAGGTGTCCCCGGCGCTGGCGCAAGAGCGCGGGCTCGAGCACATGGGCTGGTGCCACGTGATCACCAGCCGGTCGGCGGTGGAGGGACGGGTGCTGGTCACCGAGCGGCTCATCCCGCTCCGTGTCGAAGGTCGGGTGGTGCACCAGGTGTGGCTGCCCTACCACTGGGGGGCCGGCGGCATGGTCACCGGCGACTCGGCCAACGACCTGTTCGGCATCACGCTCGATCCCAACGTGCTGATCCAGGAGAGCAAGGTCGGCACCTGTGACGTCCGGCCCGGGCGGCGCCCGACCGGGCCGGCGCTCCGGGAGTACATCGCGGGTTACCTGCAGCGGGCGGGCCTCGACACCGGCCGGCGCACGCCGATCCTGACCACCGGCACCGCCGGATCTCACACCGACGGTCGCGAGGCCGACGAGGGGGCGCAGCCATGATCGGCAAGACCAGTCTCTTCGGTCCGGTGAACCCGGCACGCGATGCCGGCTACGACGACCCTCCGGCTCGCAAGGGGTTCTTCACCGACACCAGCATCTGCATCGGGTGCAAGGCGTGCGAGGTGGCCTGCAAGGAGTGGAACGAGGTCCCCGACAACGGCTTCGACATGCTCGGGATGTCCTACGACAACACCGGCTCGCTGAACGCCAACAGCTGGCGGCACGTCGCGTTCGTCGAGCAGCCGGCTCGCCCGACCGCCCCGCCGGTCGATCTCGGCATGCCGACGCTGCTGCACGACGGGGTGGCCGATGACGGGCAGCAGACGACGGTGGCCGGCGAGGACAGGCCAGATTTCCGTTGGCTGATGTCGTCGGACGTGTGCAAGCACTGCACGCATGCCGCCTGCCTGGACGTCTGCCCCACCGGCTCGCTGTTCCGGACCGAGTTCGGCACGGTCGTGGTCCAGGACGACATCTGCAACGGCTGCGGCTACTGCGTGCCGGCCTGCCCGTACGGGGTCATCGAACGGCGAGAGCGCCCTGAGGCGGCCAAGAACGTCGGTATCGCGCAGAAGTGCACGCTCTGCTACGACCGGTTGGGCGCCGGCATGACCCCTGCCTGCGCCCAGGCCTGCCCCACCCAGTCGATCCAGTTCGGTGACGTCGACGAGCTGCGGGAGCGGGCGAAGCAGCGGGTCGAGGCGCTGCAGGCCGGCGGGGTGACCGATGCCCGGCTCTACGGGGCCGACCCCGAGGACGGCGTGGGCGGCGCGGGAGCGTTCTTCCTGCTCCTCGACGAACCCGAGGTCTACGGCCTGCCCCCCGACCCGGTGGTCACCACCCGCGACCTCCCGCACATGTACCAGCGGGCCGTCGTCGCCGCCGGTGCGCTGCTGCTGGGCGCTGTCCTCTCCTTCCTGGAGAGGCGCTCATGAGCTCGGCACCAGACGGTGAAGGTCCGCGGCAGCAGACGGTGGTGCTCGGTTCCCAGGACGGGCGGCGCGGGAAGCGGCGGCGTGGGGGCGGAGGGGACCAGTCCATGGTTCCGGAGGCCACTTTCACGTCGTACTCCGGACTGCCCGTCGTCAAGGCATCCCCGTGGAAGGCCGACATCCCCGCGTACATGTTCTTCGGCGGGATGGCGGCGGGATCATCCCTGCTCGCCGCCGGCGGCGACCTGACCGGCCGGCCCGCGTTGCGACGTGCCGGCCGGTTCACCGCCCTCATCGGACTGTCCGCCACCATGGCCACGCTCGTCCACGACCTCGGACGTCCGGGGCGATTCCTCAACATGCTGCGCACCGCCAAGCTGACCTCGCCGATGTCCGTGGGCACCTGGATCCTGTCGACGTACGGTCCGATCGCCGGAGTCGCCGCGGCGGCCGAGCTCGTCGACATGCTCCCCGAGCGGCGCGTTCCGGCGCTGTTCCGCCTGGTCTCCGCCGTGGGGCGGCCCGCCGGGTTCGTGGCCGCGCTGACGGCGCCACCGGTCGCCGCGTACACCGCCGTCCTGCTCTCGGACACGGCCACCCCATCCTGGCACGAGGCCTACCGGGAGCTGCCGTTCGTCTTCGTCGGCTCGGCCGCGGCCGCGGCCGGCGGCGTCGGCATGCTCGCCGTCCCTCCGGACCAGGCCGGCCCCGCACGGCGGATGGCCGTCGGGGGCGCCGTGCTGGAGCTTGTGGCCGAGCAGCGGATGGAGTCCTCCATGGGGATCACCGCCGAGCCCCTGCACCAGGGGAAGGCGGGGCGGTGGATGAGAGCGAGCAAAGCCCTCACCATCACCGGCGCGCTGGGCTCTCTCCTCGGCGGGCGCAGCAGGCCGGTGGCCGCCGTGTCGGGCGCCGCGCTGGTGGCGGGTTCGGTGTGCACGCGGTTCGGGATCTTCGAGGCCGGTCAGCAGTCGGCCCGCGACCCCAAGTACACCGTGGTGCCGCAGCGTGAGCGCCTCGATCGGGGGGAACCGACCCGCTACCGGGGCTGATCAGCACGGGGCGCCCGCCCGGCGCCCGCACGGAGCATCGAAGTCACGGAGCGTCGAGGTGAAGAGGACGGACATGGCGCAGGGACAGAGCACGGCACCCGACACCAGCACCGGAAGTGGCGCCCCCGGAAGGGAACAGGTGGTTCCTCGTCGCCGCCGCGCTCCTCCTGCAGTTCTCGATCGGTGCCGTGTACGCGTGGAGCGTGTTCGGCTCGGCGTTGCGGGACGCCTCGGCGTTCGACCTCAGTCGGGTGGAGGCGTCGCTGCCCTTCACCGTCACTATCGGGATGATCTTCATCGGCAGCTACATCGGGGGCCGGATCCAGGACGTCCGGGGGCCGCGGATCGTCGCGCTCATCGGTGGTGTCATCTATGCCGTCGGCGTCGTGCTCGCCTCGTTCGCCACCAGCGGCGACCAACTGTGGCTGATCATCCTCGGGTACGGCGTGATCAGCGGGTTCGGCCTGGGCTTCGCCTACATCGTCCCGATCGCCATGTTGCTCAAGTGGTTCCCGGACAAGCGGGGCCTGATCACCGGCCTGGCCGTGGGCGGCTTCGGCTTCGGTGCGGTGCTCACCTCACCGGTCGCCCAGTGGCTGATCGAGGGTGATCCCGAGCAGCCGACCAGCGCCTTCCTCCCGCTCGGCATCGCCTACCTGGTGATGTCCCTGATCGGGGCCTCGTTCTTCCGCAACCCGCCGGCCGGATACACCGTGCCCGGCTACGAGCCGGCGACGAGCGGGGTCGAGGCCAGGGTGGAGAAGGACTACACCCAGGGTGAGGCGCTGCGGACCCCGCAGTGGTACCTGCTCACCGCCATCCTCACGCTCAACGTGACCGCGGGGATCGCACTGATCGCCCAGGCCGCCGCCAGCGCCGAGGACATCGCCGGGTACACGGCGACCGGTGCGGCCGCCGTCGTGGGCGTGCTCGCGGTGTTCAACGGCGGCGGCCGGGTCGTCTGGGCGGCGGCGTCGGACTACATCGGGCGGATGCCCGCCTTCGCGGCGATGCTCGGGCTCCAGGGCGTGTGTCTGCTGCTGCCGCACGCCTCGAACGCGGCGCTGTTCTTCATCCTCGCCGCCGTCATCTACCTCTGCTACGGCGGTGGGTTCGGCACCATGCCGGCCACGGCCGGCGACTACTTCGGGGTCAAGTACGCCGGCGCCATCTACGGCCTGATGCTGGTCGGCTGGAGCATCGGCGGCATCCTCGGCCCGATCCTCATCTCCGCCCTCATCGGCGGCGACCGCAACTACACCCTGGGCTACACGACCATCGGGATCATCGCGCTGGTGTCCATGATTCTGACGTTCATCACCAAGCTGCCCCGCGCGCGTCGCAGCGTCGAGGCTTAGTTAGTCGGCGCTGTACTCCTTCTCCAGGTCGATGCGGTTGAACCACCCGCGCGTGCCGTCCGCGAACTCCACCAGGAACGATGGGAAGAGCTTCGTGGCGTACCCGCGCGACGGGTCTGTGGAGATGTCAAGGATCGTGGCGCGGCCATGGGCCAAGGGGTTGGACACGTTCACCGAGTTGCCGACTCGAAGACCGCCTATCCGCTTGCCGAACAGGCCGCCCCGAACATTCGGGCGCGGCTGGAGACGTGCCGGGTACGGGTCTCCAGGCTGCCACTCGGGAGGTGACGAGTGGAACTTCGATGCGTCGCGGTAGGACGGGTTCGGTACCCCACAGTGGGGACAGCTCGCCGCCTCCGTGGACACGTCACGGGTGCACTCGCGGCACAGCGTCATCGCCATGAGTGCCAGCCTGCCTCCCGATCAGCGATTTCCAATGAGCGGCGAGGTGGACACGCCGCATCGATCTCGACTGCCTCCATGGCTCACCAACCGTCGCGGGACGCGATCGATCGCCGCCGGCTTGTGTCTTTCAAATCGGCAGTCCAATAACGGTCCTGACGGCGCGGGCGTTGATGCCGCGATCAATCCAGTCCGGCGGCGTTTCTCAACTCATCCTCGCCGTAGCCGAACGTATAGTCCTCGTCCATGCCGTTGGACAGCCAGATGTCTGCGGCGTCGTAAACGCTGAGCGACTCCTCGATTTCCCCGTCCGCGTGGTCTTCGCCGATCATGCACCGACATTCCACTGCGTAGTCGCCGGGCGGCGCACCTTCCGGCCGCTCCACCGCGCGGTAATGCCTTGGTCCTGTGGGCATTGCAGCCTCCTCCGGGTTCAGACCTTGTCGGTTGGTCAGCGCCTCCGTCAGACGTAGGTATCACCCTGCCAGACCAGGATTCCCCGACGGGGCGGCACGCGTGGGTGGTGTCGAGAGTGCGCTGGGTAGTGCAGCCAGGCGAGGAGCGGATTGTGCAGGATCGTGTTGAGTACAGGCCACCGCCTTGATCGCTCGCACCTCTCGAGACGAGACGATGGGAACCTGACGCACCGGGCACGATCCCATCTGGATGCTTCTGTGAGGAGACCGTCACCCAGGCTCGGCCGGCTGGGCGCCAAGCGGAGCAGCGACCGGACCGCGCGCAGCGAAGAAGGGGCTTAGGAAGTCGTCGTCCAAGTCGATGACACGATCGGCTTCGTGGATCAGGGCCTGCGACACGTCGCTGTTCCCGGCGGGCTCAACGGCCATGAGGCAGACCTGAACGCCGAGGGACTGCGCTTCGGCGACGCCCTCACAGAGGTCTTCGTCGCCGGCCACAAGGTATGCCGTGACGATGGAGCGCTGGCGCGCGAGAGTCGTCAGATCGCGGTAGATCAGCGCATCGACGCCCTTCTGTCTGCCCTGTACGAGGCGCCCGAGTCGCAATTTGGTGTAGTCCAGTTCCCGGAGTGCTGAGTGTTCCGCGGAGGGCTTGCCCTCGCGGGCGCCGTCGTACCAATACGTGCGTAGCAGGGGAAGCTCAGCGTCTTGCTCGACGCGATCGACGAGAGCCGTCAAGAGTTTGCACACGTCGACATCCAGGTTGGTGCGCCTGTGCTCGGCCACGGTCAAGCTCCCGCCGCCGGAGAGCAGGTGGCCGGCGTCGACAAGTAGAACGGTGCGGTCCACGGGGAGATAGTGCCCAGGCCGAGCGCCGAGAGCCAGTGCCGCCGACCGAGTAGTCCAGTGGACGACTGTGCCGGACTCCAGGGCACGGGCCCTAACAGTTGCGTCCCCACGGAGCGATGGACAACCGGGGCACCTGCAAAACTGACGCGGTGACAGTCGATGAGGATGTCCACATTGTCGCCGCCGGACTGCTGAAGCGAGGCGGCCGCGGGCTGCTGCTACATCGTGCCCCCGCGCGACGCTGGTACCCCGACTGCTGGGACCTTCCTGGCGGCCACGTTGAGGATGGGGAGACTCCCGCCGCGGCGCTACGCCGAGAGCTGCGGGAGGAGCTCGGCGTTGCCGCTGTCATCACCGGGACTCCGTTCGCTCAAGTCATCGGCGCGGACTTCCGCATGGATGTCTGGGTCGTCGAATCGTGGGATGGAGAGCCAGCGAGCCTTGATCCGACAGAGCACGATGCCCTGGCCTGGCTGAACCATGGGGAGATGACGGCGCTCAAGCTCGCCGATGCTCGCCTGCCGGCATTGTTCGAAGCCGCGCTCCGCTGAGCGATCGGGTACCGAGAACGCTCCGAGGGGTCGTAGCCGTCCCTATCCCGCGCTACTCGGCGGCCGACTTCATGCTGAGCGCGGCCGCCTCTTCATCGGCGAGCTCTCCGACGAGCTCGGCGACCTTTACGGCGATGTCCTCCAAGGACTCCTCCGCCGTGTTGAACCCACCACGTGACGCGAGCATGGGGCTGACCTGGTCGAGTTCCTCGAACGTCACACCGTGCATGACCGGCACCAGCAGGTTGCGGCGCAGTAGAGCGCTGAGCTCACTGTTGGCGACGCTTCGATCGGAGCGCAGCTTTACGAGCATGGCGGGCGTCACTAGGACGATTCCCATGCGCGAACTCACGAGCCCCTTTTCGATGGCCACTCGCATGTCCGTGCCGGGCCGAAGGCTCACTTCGCTGAACCACACCGAGAGCTTGCGTCCGACGAGCAAGTCGTAGGCATCTTTCGCGTCGGCCTTACGGTCGTCCCAGGCGTGGCAGAGGAACACGTCCTGCTCCTGGGTTCGGGCCACGACCGAAGCGCGGACGGGCTCTAGGTCGCGCACCTGCTGCGGCGTGTACGAGACAGTCGACGTGCTCGGCTGCCAGGCCGGCTGGACGGTGCGACCTTCCCCGCTGCCGCTCGACAGGCTCCCGCTCCTACGGAGAGGGGCGGCCGGTGCTGGGTAAGACGGGTATGACCGCGGCGGCGCGTAGCCATACCCTCCGCCGCGTCCGTGAACTGGGCAGTCGGCGCCGCCGCCCCTGATGTGGCCCCGCACGGGCGCAGTGCACTGAGACATGAGGCGGAGGCTAGTGGCGACCTCTGACATGACAGCGAGGGTTGTTCCGATAGGGGATCCCTCACCGAAACGCACGCTGTCCGCGGCATGAGCGGACGTCGGCTAGCCGCCCCTGTTAGCGGGGCGCGCGTCCGGTCGCGGCAGCGAGGTAGGCGCACTGGGCGCGCGGTAGGGGGACCTCTCATCGAGGGGCGGCAAGGCTGTGCGGAAGGCGTTGGACAAGCTGCGAGCACGCCAACTGGGTCAAGGCTGAAGCAGGCTCACCATCTCGTCGTGAAGCCGCGTGTCTTCTGCACCGAGACCCTCGAGTACCTCGACGATCGAGACCTTCGAGATCACTGCCTGGCCGGCAGTTCTCTCGTCGAGCAGCATGACGCGCTTGAAGTCAGGCTGTATCGCTGTGCCCTGCCAGCGCCCCTTCGTGACTTCGTACCAAGCAGACGGGCCAAGAGCCAGATGGGCGACGTAGGTGCCTTCGGCCTTGTCAGCGAAGTCTGGGTGAGGCGCGATGCTGACTTCCCATGCGTAGATGCCAGACCACGGGACCATGGCCTTCCCTAGGACGTTGCGCCCCAAGGTCTCGTTGACCCGCGGAGAGAGTGTCGCGTCGCAGTAGTTGCGGAGGATCGTCTTCGCCATGCCGAGCAGCTCACGTCCTTCGCTGTAGCGCTGGATCGCCTCCTCCCGCAGCTGATCTGCGAGCTGCCGAGCGACCGCGTCTTGATGCTTCTGACCAAAGCGCTCGGCTTCCCCGCCTCTGCAGAGAGCATCGACGAACTGCATCAAGCCTTCACGATCCATGGTGAGCGCCGTCCTGTTCGTGAAGTACCGGTGCATGTTCTCGATGAAGTAGTACTGCTCGACGTACTCGCGGCGGTACTTCGGAAGCTGTTGGATGTGCTCGTAGACCCGGTCCAGCAGCGTCGCGTAGAGAACTACGGGGGCGTTCTCCCATCCCCTGACGAGAGCGCCCCCAAGTCCGCTCTCGCAGAGCAGCACGACAACACTCTTCGGGGGGGGGGGGGGGGGGGGGGGGGGGGGGGGCTGACGTGCGCCGTACCCCAGGTACCCGTAATAGCTGTGCTCGTGGCCATCGGGCACGCCGTAGTTCTCGATGACGATCGTGGTGTCGTCACCGTCGAGGACGATGTCTGCGATGTCCGCAGGCTCACCGACTGCAGCTGTGTTCTGCTCCTGCCGGACACCGAACGCCTGGTCTGGAATCGGCTCTCGACCCTTTTCGCCGAGCCGGAGGTTGACCTCCTCAACGAAGATCCGCTGGAACGCGCTTCCTAAGCCATGTGTCCCGTCGGCTTTCAGGAGCCACGCGAAGACGTTCGAGAGCTGCTTTTCGTGAGTGCCATGGTGCATGACGTCGAACACGTTGAACCGGCGCTGTGGGCGGTTGGTCAGCATCGGTGCAAGCACGGTCAGCAGGTGGTCGGGCACGCACTCACCGTAGGCTCACTGGCCTTCGAGAATGAAGGACTCTCGACAAGTTCATCGCACTGACGGAGACGGCCGACTAGGAAACATCCGCTCACCGGCATGTCCGGATGTTCCGCAGGGGGAAGGGCTACCGAGCACGCCGCCGTTGGACGAGGCGCTCGTGTCAGCTTGTCCCGGTAGACGCGTCCGGTTGCCATTCCCGCTGAGGGGCGTCATGCGGGGCCCGATCCCTTGCGTGGCGGCGGAGTTCGTACCAGCGATCAACACCGCATCCGTCACCCCGACGAGCGACTCCGTCACCCCTTCGCCGGCACCAGCGCCCGGGCGGTGCAGAGACGTGGTTGTGCCACGGCGCTGGTGGCCTGTCGGCGAGCCGTGCTCGTCCCGATGTCACCCCGGCAAGGGGTGACGGCTACTTGAACGTCTCTTCGGAGCGTCTACGGCATCGCACTGATGCCGGAGGACCCGCAGATGTTCTACGACCCCACCATCGTCGGCAGTTGGCCGGCGCTGGCCGCACGGCTGGACGCCGACGCCGTTCTGCCCCGCTGGGCAGAGACCGAGCCGGACCTGGCCGAACTGACCACCGTCGCCCAGCTGCTCGCCGTCTGGTCCAGGGACGCCGAGTCCGACCGCACCGACGTCGTCCTTGCCGCGCTGGTCCGGTTGGCCGCCGTCGATGGCGGCCGGGACGACGACGCCCTGCTGCTGATCCTGCACCTGCTCAGTGGCCTGGTGTGGACGATGGCCGCGCAACTGAGGGACCTCAGCCCCGACATCGTCGCTGTGGTGGTCGGCGAGCTCGCCTGCCAGGTCCGGCGCTACCCCTGGCAACGGCGTCCGCGTGCGGTCGCCGCGAACCTGGGGGCCGAGACGCGGCGGATGGTGCTCCACGAGCTGCGACCCCGGAGCCGACGGCACCCAGAGTGGGGAGAGCTCCTCACCGTCGACGGCGACGTCACTCGGCTGGTTCGAGCCACCGCCTACGACAAGCGGGAGGACCTCGACGTCGCCGACCTGCTGCAGTGGGCGGTGCGGTCCGGGGTCGACGCCGGTGACGTGGCGCTGCTGGTCGCCACCGAGTGCGCCCGAGCCCTACGTGAGCGCGATGTCGACCAGCGGGTGGCCGCCGCGCACGGCATCACGACCCGCACCCTGTACCGCCGGCGGCACCGCACGCTGACCGCCCTGCGCGACGTGGCTACGCAGTATCTGGGGGCCGTCGCGTGACCGCGCGCCTGCCCACCGTCGGCATGACCGATGGCGGCGATCACGACTCCGGCGACCTCGGGGGCAACGGCCGACTTCTGTCCGTCGCTGAGATCCAGGAGGTCCTGCGAGAGCTGCAGTCCCGACGGCCGCGACCCGACACAGCAGGGATCACCGCACCGCCGCAGCGCACGAGCAACGGCAGCTTGCAGCAGCCCGCCTCGACGAGCGAGGCGGTTCCGACCACGCGACGTCGGAGAAGGGCGGAGGCGGGCTCACCGGTTCGAGGCCGAGGGAACTCCCAAGGGGAGGTGCTCGTCCCCGGGAGTAACTGTACCGCCGGGACCAGGCACCCCGGGGCTCACCACGGTGAGCTGGAGGCTGGCTGGATCGGGGTTCTGGCCGCTCACGCCGGCGCCGGTGCGTCCACGGTGGCGTTGGTGGTCAGCGACGCCGCGGCAGCGGACGGGCAGCGGGTGCACCTCGTCGACACTGCCCGTCCGTTCCGGTCGGGGCTGGTCGCCGCGGCCTCGGAGGAGCTGGGTACCGACGTCACCGGAGCATGGCGGCGCGGGCTGCGCACCGGCGTCACCATCGACCGCCGCGCCACCGACACGGCATCCGATGACTGGCCGGTCCTTCCGGTCGCCGACGGCCCGCCGCTGACCGTCATCGACCTCGGTCACGCCGCGCAGAATCTGCGCCGTCTGACTGGCCGTAGCCGCGCCGTCGTCGTCTGCCGGCCCACCGTGCCCGGGGTGCGGCTGACGGAGCAGCTGCTGGAGCAGCTGGGAGGGCGACCGGTCGTGGTTGCCGCCGTCGGTCCACGCCGGTGGTCCGGCGAGGTCACCGGCAGCCTGGGCCCTCGCCTGCTCGCCCTGCGGGCCGCTGGTCGCGTCGTGTCCGTGCCGATGGATCGGCGCCTCCAGCTCACGGGACCCACCTCATCCCCGCTCCCCAAGCCTCTTCGCGGGGCCGGCCGCGCGCTGCTCGAGCTGCTCGACGACGGCCTTCACGGAACCGGAACAGGGCGTCACAGGGCGCAATCAATCCCGTACCGACTCCGGAGGACACGCGTCGATGAGAACCCTGCTCGCCGACACACTGACGGTGGCCGCCGTCTGTCCGGCCGCACCGCCTGGCGTGCAGGTCTATGCCGACCAGATCCAGTCCTGGGTGAAGTGGGGCGTCCTGGCCATCCTGGGCATCTGCTTCTTCGCCAGCGTCGGGATGTTGATCTGGGGCCGGGTCACCCACCATCCCCGCGGTGCCCGGCTCGGTATGGACGGCATCCTGATCTGCCTGGTCGGCGCGATCCTCTACGTCGTCGGATACGTGATCGTCCTGTCGATCGTCGGGACCGGTTGCTGATGGCGCTCCGCCGAGGCGGCCGGGAGCCGCGCAGCGCGCAGTGGTCGCGACGGAAGTTGCTCGCCCTGCTAGTCATGGCAGCGTTGACGGTCGCGGTTCTGATGGCAGGCCTGGTGTTGGCCGTGGGCCACGCGGTCGCCCCGACTGGAGACGGCGACGACGCCAGCGGCTTGGTCGGGAACGAGACAGGCCCGGCGACGGAAGCTGATCCGACCGGCACGCTGCCCGCCGCCGAGGCTCGTGACGCGCTCGCCGCCAGGCGGATGCCTGAGGTGCCGACATCCGCCTCCCGTCCCGCGCCCCTCTCCAACCGTGACTCCGGCCCGCCGATCGTGCTGCCGCGGGCGACGCACACTGGCTCGGCGGGCGTGCCGACCGGCTTCCCGCACACCGCCGAAGGAGCGATGGCGCAGCTGGCAGCCATCGACCAGGTCGCGCTGGAGTCCGGCTCGCTGGCCGGCACGCGTGACGTGATCGCCGCCTGGGCGATGCCCGGTGGCCCGACGACCACGAGCTGGTCCGGCGTCCAGGCGATGAGCACGCTCCTGAGTGCCGCGGGCCTGTCCGGTGGAGGATCGCAGCAGCTCGCCGTCGTCCTCACGCCACGTATGGGCCAATTCAAGGGCAGCGCAGGGCCCGACTTCGTCGTGCCCTGCGTGAACTTCGAGCTCGACGTGACCCTGCTGCAGACTGCCCGCGGCGCGACCGCCGACTGCCAACGGATGGTCTGGCACCGCGACCGCTGGATGATCGGACCGGGCGACGAACCCGCGCAGCCGCCATCGGTGTGGCCCGGAACAGATCTGGCGATCGACGTCGGCTACCGGGAGCTGCGCCATGGGTAGCACTCTCCTGGCCGGCGACGCGGCGGCTGTGAGCACCAGCGTGCTGGCGATCGACCTGAACCCGATCAGCTGGCTCGGGGACGCCGCCTCCGCGGCCGTCGCTGATGTGTGGAAGGCCGCCATGATCGCCCTCTGGTCCGCCGGGCTCTGGCTGCTCACCCTCGCCTTCCAGGTCATCGACGCATTCACCACCCCAGACCTCACGGCATCGGGACCGATGGGGGCGGTGCTTCCGACGACGCTGTGGATCGGTGCGTCGGTCGCGGTGATCATGATGTTCGTCCAGCTGGCCGTGGCACTGATCCGCCGCGACGGACAGTCCCTGGGCCGGGTGCTGCTCGGGATGGCGCAGTTCGGACTGGTCTGGGTCGGCTACCTCGGAGTGGCCGGCGCCCTGGTCACCGCCGCGGCCGGGCTGTCCCGCGGAATCCTCCAGGCGATGCTGGACATCGACAGCCTGTCGGCCTTCGACCCCAGCAGCTCCTGGCCCCGCGAGGTGGTCGACGCGACGGTGGCCACCGTCCTGGGCATCTCCTCCCTGCTGCTTCTCATCCCCGCCTCGTTCTTCTACCTGGTGATCATGTTCGTCCGGGAGGCGGCGCTGATCATCCTGGCCGCCACGGCTCCGATTTCCGCCGGCGGACTGCTCAGCGACAGCACCAAAGCGTGGTTCTGGAAGAGCCTGCGCTGGTTCATCTCCTGCCTGCTCATCGCGCCGGTGGCGTCACTCGTCCTCGGCATCGGCGTCCAGCTCTCCGCCGGGGTGGTCGCGGGGAACGGTGACTCGACCGCCCAGGCCGCGGGAACGGCCATCGTCGGCGCGGTCATGATCGCGATCGGTGCGGTCTGCCCGCTGGTGCTGTTCCGGCTGCTGGCGTTCGTGGACCCAGGAACCGCATCCGGTGCGGCGCTGCGCCAGTCGTGGACCGACGCGGGCGGCCTGTCGGGCGTGCTCTCCGGCGGTGGCGGCGAGTCCGTGGGCAGTGGCGCCGCGGCGCGCAGCGGCGGTGACGGCCGGTCCGGTGGGGAGGCTGCAGCGGAGGCCCAGTCCTCGGGGCGGCTGGCCGCGATGTTCGGTGGGGTCGGCGCCGCGGTGGGTGCCGGCACCTCGCTGGCTCACCGTGCGGTCGCCGTCGGTGCGGACGTGCTGGGCTCGGCCGGCGTCGGCCACCCCGCCTACGGCATGCCGCCCAGCGATGCGGGTAGCAGCCGGCGAGCAGGCGGCCGGTCGTCGAGCGATACGGGCGGAGGTCCCGACGGCGGTTCCGGTGACGGTGGCTCGGCCGGTGGACCGGAAGCCGACGGTGGCGGCCCATCGACTCAGCCGCCGGGGCCACCGCCCTTCGATGGAGGACCCCCTGCCGGGACTCCCGGGACTCCCCGCGGGGGCCTGGCGGGCTGGGCACAGGAGGGGACGGCGGCCGGCGGTTCCGGCGGCGCCGCGGCCGCCCAGAAAGCTGCGACGGTGGCGCTGTGACGGCCCCGGGACGGCCGGTCCGGTACGGCTCGTGGTCGAAGGACAGGCAGGGCTGGTTCCTGGGTCTCGGCGGCGGGTCGTGGGTGGTGATCGTTGTGGGCGGCCTGCCGCTGTTGCTGGCCGCGGGCTCGGCCAAGTGGTTGCTAGCGCTGGGATGGGCCCCGGTGTGGGCGGTACTGATCGTGCTGGTCGCCGTCCCGGTGCGGGGTCGCTCGGCGTTCCAGTGGGCCGTCGAGTGTCTGCGTCGCTGGTCGGGAGCCGTCCTGGGCTGGACGGACTGGCAGTCCAAGGCCGCCGCCGGAACTGCCGACGACCTCGACGAGGCCGACCTGCCCGGCGTGCTCTCGGGTATCCGAACCTACGACGGCCCGCCGTTCGGCCCGCTGCTCGTCCGCCCGGCCGTCGTGGCCGACCACCGGGAGCGCACCTGGGCCGCCGTCGCCAGGATCACCCACCCCGGGATCGGGCTGTCCGAGGCAGCCGCCCGCGCGCGATTGGGAGCGGGCCTGGCCGAGCTGCTCGAGGGCGCGGCCACGGCGGAGCTGGTGTCGGTGGTCGCCCTGCAGATCCGCACGCTGCCCGAAGACGGTGCCGAACGGGAGGCGTGGCAGCGCACCCATCTGCGCCGGAGCGCTCCGGGGCTGGCGCTGGCGGCAAACGCCGAACTCGCCGCGGTGATGACGTCCGCCGGAGTGCGCCACGAGGCATTCGTGACCGTCGTCGTCCCGGAGCGGCGGATCGCCCGCGCGGCCAAGGAAGCCGGCGGCGGCGTCGACGGCCGCGCGCGCGTCCTGTACGGGGTGATGGGCGAGATCGAGGCCCGGCTGGCCGGTGCCGTCGGCTGCACGAGCGTCACCTGGCTGGACTCTCCCGGCCTGGCCGCCGCCATCCGCACCGGCTTCGCGCCCGGTGACCGGGCCGGTCTCGCGGCGGCCGAGTTCGCCGCGAGCTCCGATCCGCAGGTCGCCGCGGCTCTGCCGATGGGCGCAGCCGGGCCAACCGTCGCGCCGAATCCCGAGCGTCGCCACTACGCCCACGACGCATGGCACTCGGCCACCTGCACCGTCTTGCTGCCCGACAAGGGCGCCGTCATGGGTGCCCTGGCACCGGTGCTGACCCCGACGACGGCGGGGGAGCGGCGGTGCGCCACGGTGTTCTTCGAGCCGATCAGCACGGCGAAGGCCGACCGCCTCGTGGGCAACGAGTCGATGAGCTCGGAGCTGGCGACCGAGATCCGACGCCGCGGCGGGTTCCAGGTCCGCGCGTCCCACCGCCGCGACGCCGCCCGCGTCGAGGGCCAGGACGTCCGGCTCGCCGAGGGAAACGCGCTCGTCCGCGTCGGCATCGCCGCATCAGTGACGGTGCCCGGGACGTGGTCGATCACCGACTACGGCCGCCGGCTGGAGGCGAGCATCACCGGAAGCGGATTCAAGCCGCTGCGGCTGGACTTGGCTCAGGACTCTGGCTTCGCCGCGGCCTGCATCCCGCTCGGCATCGGCCTGCCTCGACGTCGGGGCACGAAGTGATCGGCCGACGCGCCGCTCGCGTGCGGGGGAGGGGAGTGGCGAAGCTCGTCTCGGACTTCGGCCACCAACTGCCGCCGCTCGCCCCACGTCCGGCTCGGTCGGACGACCGCGACCCTCTCTCCTTCCTGGTCGGCCAGCACGGACGGACCGGTCGGGCCACGGGCTGGTGCCCGGTGCCCGCGCCGCTGGCGGTCTACCGGATGACGTCGGAGCAGGCCGGCGGGGTGTGGCCGCTGATCGCCGGCAACGGACTGCCTCCCACGGGCGCGCTGCTGGGCATCGACTACCTCTCCGGCGGCGCCTTCTCCGTCGATCCGATCGGCTGGACGCTGCAGGCGGTCGCCGGCGTCACCAACCCGAACATGATCTTCTTCGGAGCACCCGGCCGCGGGAAGTCCGGCACCGTCAAGATGTTCGCCCTGCGGCAGATGGCCTACGGCTACCGCACGCTGGTCCTCGGCGACGTCAAGGACGAGTACGAGCCGCTCTGCCGGGCGCTGGAGGTGCAGCCCCACGCGGTGGGCCACGGCCTGCCCGCGCGGATCAATCCGCTGGACTTCGGTCCGCTGGGCAACGACTGGACCCGGCTGCCGCGCGCGGAGGCGCAACGCCGCGCGGCGATGGTGTTCTCCCGCTGGCTGTTGCTTCTCCGCGGTCTGGTCGGGTCCCAGCACGTGCCGTTCGGGCCGACGGCCGAGACCGCCGTCGGCCAGGTGATTCGGGACCTGACCGGCTACACCACCGGCGCCGACCGGATGCGCGAGATCACCATCCCGCGGGTGTGGGAGGCACTACGCGCCCCCAGTGCCGAGCTGGTCGACGCCTGCCGCTACGCGACGAGCCAACAGTTTCTGGACGACACCCGACCGGTGCGCGACGCTCTCGGCGCGCTGGTCACCGGGCACCTGGCGGGCCTGTTCGACGCACCGACCACGATCTCGGTGGACTGGCGCGCCCCCATCCAGTCGCTGTCGCTGTCCCGGCTGGACCCGCTCGGCGACGAGGCCGTCGGCGTGGCCCTGACCTGCCTGAACTCCTGGGGCCGGGCGATGACCCAGCTCGCCGAACCTGGCGACCTGCGGATCGTCATCCGCGACGAGTGCTGGAAGCAGATGCGCCTCGGCGCCGACGCCGTCCGGTCACTGGATGCGGACCTGCGCTTGTCCCGCAACGACGGCTGCATCCAGGTCGTCGTCGCGCACAAGCCGTCGGACATGCTCACCGTCGGCGATGCCGGCAGCCAGGCCGTGGCGATCGCCAAGGACCTCCTGCACCTGTGCGCCACCAAGGTGTTGCTGGGCCAGGACGACCAGATCGGCGACGAGCTCTCCGGCCTGCTCGGACTCAGCCCCATGGCCGAGCGCATCGTCACCGACTGGGCCGCCGCCGCCCGGGGGAGGGCGCTGTGGCTGGTCGGCAGCCACGTCGCGAAGGTGCAGACGGTTCGCACCTCGATCGACGTGGCCCTGACCGACACCAACGACGCCATCACGACCTCCACGTCCGGCGACGCGGAGGCAGCTTCGGTGGCCGCCCGCCGGGCGGGGGTGGCGTAGCCCATGGCAGGAACGGACGCCGGCCGGACGGCGCTGGCGGCGGGTGTCGCAGTCTTCGTCCTGCCCCTGCTGGCCATGTCCACCGTGCTGCTCCTCCTCGGCGGGGCAGCGTCGAGCGAGACCCACCCCGACACCACATGTGGGGCCGGTGGCACCGGGGCCACAGTCGCCGGCATCGCGCTGGACGCCGTCCAGATGGGTCACGCGCGGACCATCGCCGACGTCGCCGCCGCGCGCGGCCTGCCCGCGCATGCCGCGACGGTGGCGTTGGCCACCGCCTGGCAGGAGTCGCGGCTGCGCATGCTGGCCAACGACGGCAGCAGCCTCGAGCTCACCGCAGAGCAGGCCGCGGTGACCGCCACCAGCCTGAGCTACGCGCACGACGGGCTCGGGTTCGACCACGACAGCGTCAACACCTTCCAGCAGCGCTGGATGGCCGGCTGGGGCACCGTCGCCCAGCTGATGGACCCCGTCTACGCGGCCGAAGCGTTCTACACCCGGCTCGTCGACGTACCCGACTGGGAAACCATTCCGCTGACCCAGGCTGCGCAGGCGGTGCAGATCTCGGCCGCCGGCGGCGCCTACGCCCGCTGGGAGCCGCTCGCCCAGCAACTCACGGCGATGCTGTGGCCGGCTTCCCAGGCGGTGGATGCGGACACGGCCGGTGCGGTGGACGGCGGCTGCCCCGGCCTGTCGGTGCCCGACGGCGCGTGGGCCCGCCCCAGCGCCGGCGTCCTCACCTCCGGCTTCGGGCCGCGATGGGGCAGCCAGCACGCCGGCGTCGACCTGGCCGGCCCGCGCGGCAGCCCGGTGTACGCCGCCGCGGCCGGCACCGTGCTCACCGCCGCGTGCACCAGCGCCTTCTGCGACCGCGACGGCGGCCTCGATCTGGCCGGCTACGGCAACCTCGTCGAACTCAACCACGGCGACGGAGTAACCACCCGCTACGCCCACCTCTCGGGCTACACCGTCACTCCCGGGCAGCAGGTGCCGGCCGGTGCGCTGCTCGGCTTCCAGGGCTCCACCGGCAACAGCACCGGCGTCCACCTGCACTTCGAGGTCCGCCTCGACGGCGCACCCGTCGACCCGGTGCCCTGGCTCGCTGAACGCGGTGTCGACCTGTCCGTCCACGCGGGGGCCGGCGCGTGACCACACCGCCCCGGCGTCGCGATCCCCAGCCGATCGGTCGCGGATGGGAGCTGGCCGTCGTGGCAGCCGGCGGCACCTTGATCGCCATCGCGCTGGCCGCCCTGACCGGACTCGGGGTCGCCTCGGCGCTGTGGGGCGGCGGCTGGGTGTGGCCGCACAGCACCGACACGGTCGTGCGAGTCCTGGGCGGACTTCTGCACGGCCAGCCCGGTCGCGGTCTGCCGCCTGACCAGCTGCGCCAGGTCGCCGGGCAGGTCCCGGCGTACGCCTGTATCGCCGCAGCCGAGCTCGTTCTGCTGAGCGGGGCGCTCACGACCACCGTCCTGGCTGTTCGCTACCGGCGTCCCGGCGACGCCCGCGGCGGCATGGCCACCCGCCGGGAGGCCGAGCAAGCACTGGGGCTGCGCCAGCTCCGCGCCGGGCGAGCAGTCATCCGCCCGGACCGCTACCCGTCTCGAGGCGGCCGAGGCCGCCTCCGCCGACTGCTGTCCACAGGCGCCGCTGCAGTTCGCCGTCGTGCCCACAGATCCGGCGCGAGCCCCGACTCGGGGCCGACCGCGCCACGACCGTCGACGTCGACATCTCGTCCAACCGTTCGTTCCGAGAAGGAGTCATATCGATGAGCTCGACCGACAACGGCCACAGGCCGGACCTGCTGACCGCCCGGGCCGAGGCAGCGGCGCTGTTCGCCGCCGCCGCCCGCAACGAGAAGGCCGGGCCGACAGCCCAGCTGCACTGCCTCACCGCGGCCACCACTCTGGCGCCCCCCGGTCCGGTGCCCGCGACGGCCGACAGCACCGACCCCGACCGGCTCATCGAGCAGGCGCTGCGCGTCCTCGGCAACCTGCCCGCGCACGACTTCGCGCACCCCGACGTCCTCGCCGCCGCCCAGCACGGGCACCGCGCGCTCCGGGCACCGCGCTGATGGCCACCTCACTCGGGCAGCTCCTCGACGCCCTCGTCGACAACGCCCATTCGCTCGACGACCGCCCGGCCGTCCGTGCCGACGCCGCCACCGCGCTCGGCCACGTCGGCCGAGCGCTGGCGCACCTGCGTCGCGACGGCGTCTCTCCCATCGCCGGCGACCAGCGGGAACAACACGTGGCCGCCCTCGCCGCCGCCTGCACCGAGCTGGCCGCTCGCGCTCCGGCGACCGAGTCGACGCTGACCCGGATAGCGGCCGCCGCAGCCGACACCGTCGGCGTCCTCCACGCCCAGACCACCGTCGCCAGCCGGTGGGCCGCCGCCACTACCGTCGCCGAGACCGTGACGCCACTGGCCGAGGTGATCGCCCGCGGCCTGCCCGCCGGCCCGGCGGCGGAGTGGCTGGCCGAGGTTAGGCACCAGGCGGTCCTGGTGCAGCAGACAGCCGCGCTCCAACCGCCGACACGTACCGATGCCGCCATCCTCGACCGCCCCGTCCCGGGCCCGGCGGCCGATCGATCCGTCGATCCCGCGATTGTGGTCCCCGACGCCGTCGGCGTCCTGCTGCGCGCGACCGCCCGAGGCAGTGATCCACCCTCGGTCGCCGAGGTCTCGGCCTACACGATCGCCGCCCAGACACTCAGCTCCGCTGCCGAACGCCTCGGCCCAGCCAGCGGGGCAGTTGCCGGACCGAGCAGGGCGTCGGACGCCTGGGGCGCGGTCCGGCTCGCTCTCCGTCCGTACGAGGACGGCAGTCGGCGTCCCCACGCGCACGCGCCGTCCGGCGTGACCGCGGCCGGACGGCTCCATGCCGTCCTGAGCGAGGCTGGATCCGACCCGAACACCTGGACGGCGTCGCTGCGCGCGTCGGTCGCGGCCGGTGCTCAGCACCTGCCGACCTTTGCGAACCAGTTGCTGTACCGCACCGTCCGGCACTGGGCCGATTCCGGAACCCTGATCGGCTACGCCCGCGACATGCCGCCGCGCGACGAGCGCGTGGCGGCGTACCTGCGCGGTTATCAGCTCGGTGGGCTCGTCCGCGCCGACGCGGTCGACCTGCAGCCCGTCGCCGGCGCCCTGCACAACGCCCGGCTGCTCTCCCTCGCCGTCGCCGATCATGCCGCCGGCCCAGGTGTACGCGCGACGGCCGGCTTCCCGCAGCGGGCCTGGACGGCGAATCGGGCGCTGCTCGACGACCCGCAGACGCCGGTGGCGCTGAGCGAGGCCCGCCAGCAGGCCCACCAACAGCTGCAGGCGACCCGAGCCCGCCCCGGGCCGAGCCGGGCGCGCTGACGCGATGCGCAGGCACGCGTTCGACCCGACCGACGTGGGCTGGCGGCTGGGCCGGTCCCGGGTTCCGCACGGGGTGGAGCTGTGGTGCCGTTACGACCGCACCACCGGCGTCTACGGCGAGCAGGGGTCCGGCAAGACCCTCGACCTACTGGCCCCCGCGCTGCTGGCCCACCGCGGCGCCGCGCTGGCCACGCTGACCAAGCTCGACGACCTGCTGCTGACCGCCGGACGACGCCAGCAGCCGCCGCACGCCGGGAATCCACCGCGCCCCATCGCGGTGCTCGACCCGTTCGGCGCCGCGCCCGGGCTGCCCGAGCTGGTGTGGGACCCGATCGCCGGCTGTGTGGACCCCCAGACCGCCGAGCGACGAGCCAAGGCCTTCGCCGCCGGCACTATCACCGGAGCCGTCACCGGGGGTCGGCAGGACAACGCCGCCCGGTTCTACGCCGCGGAGACCGCCAAGGTCCTGCAGGGCTTCCTGCACGCCGCAGCGCTCACCGGCCGCACCCTCGAGCACGTCCTGGAGTGGGTCGCCAACCCGGTCGCCGCCGAGCAACCCGCCGAGATCCTGCAGCAGCACCTGCACGCCGCCCGGTTCTGGGACGGGCTTCTCGCCGGTGCACTGCACGGCAGCCCGGACACCGTCGGCAACACCGTCACCACGGTTCAGCAGGCGATGGCGTTGTTCTTCCAGCCCGAGATTCGAGCCCGCTGCGTGCCTTCGCCCGGACGGTCGGCGACCGATCTCGCCGACCTGATCGCGCGGCAGGGCACCGTGTACCTGCTCGGCCGGGAAGACCCCTACGCCTCGGCGGCGCCGCTGATGACCGCGGTCGCCGAACACGTCCTCGACACCGCACTGCGAGCCGCCACCACCTCGCCGCACGGGCGGCTGACCCCCTGCTTCCTGGCCTGCCTCGACGAGCTGCCCTCCACCACGCCGCTGCCCACGCTGCGGGTGCGCATGGCCAACGAACGTGCGCTCGGCCTCTCCTTCATCTACGCCGCCCAGACGTGGAAGCAGATGGTCGTCTCCTACGGCGAGGACGAGGCCCGCTCGCTGTTCGGGCTCACCAACAACCTCGTCGTCTTCGGCGGCGGCAAGGACATCCACTTCTACCGGGAGCTGTCCGACCTGCTCGACGACGTGCGGATCAGCCGGCAGACCGTCACCGACGGTCCCGGCGGCGTCGGCACCTCGCGCTCCGGTGAGGACGTACGGGTCCTGCGGCCCGGCGACATCCGACGCATCCGTGAGCGCCACGCCTTGGTCATCGCCGGCAACGCGCCACCGATCATCGCGCGGTTGCAGCGCTGCTTCGACGGCAAGGACGGCGAGCAACTGAAGCAGGAGTTGGACGCTGCACGAGCGGAAGTCAACCGCGCCCGCGCCGACTCCTCGGATGTTCGTGAACGCACCGCTGCTGCCCTCGCCTATGCCCGCGACCACCGGCTCGGCCCGAGGCAGGACGAGCACATCGAGCCGCCGTTCGGATCGCTGCCCGGGGCGTGGTCGTCGTGATCGTGCTGCCCTTCCCACCGCCACCGCTCGCGGTACTGCACGCTTTCGAGCTCCTGCAGGACATTCGGCGACGTGACCGCGGGGGAGCGGGGCGCGTCGATGCCATCGCGGACCTGGAGCGGCCCTGGGAGCCGGCCAGCTGCAGCGCCGAGCTCGGCGCTGCGGTCTGGAGCTGGTGCGACGACGTCGTCACGTGGATCAACCACGAGTACGCGTGGCGCCCCGCGCAGATGATTCCGGCCTGCTGGGCGCGTCATCCCCACATCGCCCGAGAGCTGCCCGTCCTGGCGGTTCTGCGCTGGACGGCGGAGAACGCTGCTGGGCCCGAGCTGGTGGAGGAGTGGAACCGCTACGCCTTCCCGATGTTCAGCGACCGCATGACCGAACGCCTCGGGGAGAGCACGTGTCGCACCGGTAGACACCAGGACTGGCCCGCCGAGAGCCGCTACATCGCGTCCCTCGACGCCCCGTCGCGGTGACCGGGGCGAAGGGCTCCAGCGGGGCACCCCGACGTGGCGGTCGTCGGAAAGACGTAGCCCCGGCGACATGGCCAGAGGCCAGCGGTCCACCGGGGCTTTCGCGATCAATGTACGCGAGGATCGGGCGTCATGACAACGCCGACGCCCCCGACCTCCCCACTGGCTGGGTCCTGGGTGGAGGCCTGGCTGAGTGCGCCGCGGTTCGCGGTCTATCTGACCGCCACGGGCGGGGATCGGGCTCGGGCGCTGGCCATGTACGAGTGGAACGCCCAGCTCAGCGCTGCACTTCTGCACGACCTGGCGAACCTGGAGGTCGGGCTGCGTAACGCGTACGACGTCGCCCTGTCCACTCGCTGGCCCGGACCACCGCACTGGACTCTCGCCGGGGACGCCGTCTTCGCACCGCTGTACCGCAGACGAGGAAGACGCCGCGTCGACGTCAACGACAGGCCCCGGGAGAGCTTGCGCCATGCGGTCGCCAACGCCGGCGGACCGACCGCCCCGCCGGGCAAGGTCGTGGCGGAGCTGATGTTCGGCTTCTGGCGCTACCTCAGCTCCGCCGCGCACGAGAAGACGCTGTGGGTGCCCGCCCTGCACCGCGCCTTCCCGTCGGGTACCGACCGCGCCGCCCACGTGGACGGACCGGTCGGACGCCTGCACGACCTGCGCAACCGGGTGGCCCACCACGAACCCCTGCTGAACACCGACGTCGCCGCGCGCCTGGCCGACCTGCTCGGGCTGGCCAAGCGACTGGATCCGCAGCTCGGACAGCACGTGCAGGCCACCAGCACGGTTGCCAGCCTGCTGGCCACCCGGCCGTAGTGCTCCACTCTCGCCCAGCCGCTACCGCGGCCATGTGCGCACTGAGACGACTGACAGGCTGGTCCAGAATCGTTTGGCGTTGCCGGGCGTACCTGATGTCGCCTCGCTGTGACTACGCATCACCGGGTGGGTCTTGCGGGACGCCCCGATACGGGCGCCAACGCTAGCTCGCTGTTCCCGCTGAGGGCTGGGTCAGCGGGACGAGGGCGGTTCCCCGCTTGGGGGTCGGCTTGGAGGGCCCGCGCGCTTGCCTAGCTGACAAGACGACGCCCCACCGGCAGCCTCGGACAGGCGGGGCGCTGGCCGTAATCCCAGAGGCTCGCCGAGACCTTCTCCGAGCCCAGCGGGGGCCCGGGTCGTGCAAACTCTACGAGAAGTCGAAACTCTGTTGAATCAGCCACTCCGGGTTGATGAAATCGGGCCAGCCAGCACACGAAAGCGTGATCTTGAGCAGCATCCCTACCGCCGTCATCGAGAACTTTCTCTCCGCCGTCGAGTCCGACGAAACAACGCCGCCGGCACTGACCGCAGAGCTCCGCGAACTCCTCGCCGGAACTGGCAAACTGCCCGACGCTGAGCAGATCGTGGCGCTCGTCCAAGTCCACACGGCGACGCGGGACGGGTTGGGCGGCACGGCATGATCCGGCTCGTCGGACTCGAGATCACTGAGTTCCGCGGGATCCGCCACCTCACGATCCCGATGGGCGGCGACTCGATCCTCGTGCATGGCCCCAACGGCAGCGGTAAGAGCGGCGTCGTCGACGCCATCGACTTTGCCCTCACCGGCAGCATTGCTCGACTCACTGGCGCAGCCACGGCTGGCATCACCGTGAAAGAGCACGCGCCACACGTTCTGCAGCGAAATAATCCGGACGCAGCGAGGGTCACCCTCACGTTCAGCATCCCCAATGGCGGCGAAGGCACGCTAACCCGGACCGTCCGGCGCGCAGGCGAGTACACGCTCACACCCGACACCGCGGAGATGCACACAGCCGTCGCAGACGCCGCCGCGCATCGTGAGCTCATCCTGACACGGCGCGAGATCCTCAAGTTCATCTTGGCCAAGCCCGGCGACCGCTCGCAGACCGTGCAGGCATTACTCAAGCTTGACAGCCTCGAGACCCTGCGCCAGAACCTCGGGACATCCAAGAGGTCACTCACCAAGGAGAAGAACAACGCCGACGCGCGCGTCAAGGCCGCCTTGCCCGACCTCGCCAGCCTCCTCGGCGGCACGACTACCACACGGGGCGACGTCACTAGGGCAGCGAACAACCGGCGGCGGCTGCTCAACCTCCCCGAGCTGACCGAGGCGAACCTCACGATTGGCCCGCAGTGGGTCGCGCTCGACGACGGCGTCAATCGCGACACGAGCGGGCCCGACCGTGCCGGCGCGGTCCGCACCGCACAGGAGCTCGCTGGCGCGGCCGCTTCGGCGACAACCCGCGTCGGTGAACTCGTCTCGGAGCTTGGTGCGGCCGTCCGTGAACTCGGTGACGTCGATGCCGCACAGACGGCCCTCGCACGACGCAGCCTCCTCGTCGCCGCTCTCGCTCAGGTCGACGGCAGCCACTGCCCCGTGTGCGACCGCGACTGGGACACCGAAGCGGCACTGCGGGATCACATCACCACGAAGCTCGCCGCGTCCGAGCACGCCGGGAGCGTCCAAACGACGATTGGAGACGTCACCGGCCAGCTCGGCCTGCAGCTCGAGGCGCTTCAACGCAAGGTGCTCGCCGCCGCCGATACCGCGAAGATGCTCCTCGCTGGCACGGAGCACCCCGATACCCTTATCGCATGGGCGGCTGAGCTTGCCAGTACCCGCAGCCGGATCACCGACGACGCGACGGCGACCGTCGCCGAGGCCATCACACGTGCCGGTGGCGACGATGCTGCCGCTCTACTGATTGGCACGACGGCAAGCACGACCGCGACTACTGACGCCGTTGCCGCGTCCGCAGATGCGCTGCCCGACCAGTCCGACATCCAGGCCGCGTCCGGTTGGCTTGCTCGTGCACAGGAGCGGTGGTCGCGTCTTGAGCAGGCGCGGGCCGCGCTGCAGGACGCAACCGAGAGCTCCCGTGTCGCCGACCTGCTGTACGTGAAGTACTGCGCAGCCATGGACGCCGCCCTCGACCAGCTGTACCGCAGCATCGAGGCGCAGTTTTCGGCGCACTACCAGCAGATCAACGCCGGAGACGAGGACGCGTTCCGGGCCCAGCTCGCCCCAACAGCCGGGAAGCTCGACCTCGCCGTCGGCTTCTATGACCACGGGCTGTTCCCACCAGGCGCTTACCACTCCGAGGGCCACCAGGACGGGATGGGTCTGGCGCTGTACCTCGCCCTGCTCGACCACATGCTCGGCAATGACCTCAGCTTCGTCGTCCTCGATGACGTCATTACGAGCATCGACATCGCGCATCGGCGCAAGATCTGCGACCTGCTCTTGTCGCGCTTCCCGCACGTGCAGTTCGTCATCACGACGCACGAGACGACGTGGGCGAAGACGATCGAGCAGCTCAAGGTCGTCAAGCGCGACAACATCGTCGAGTTCCAGAGTTGGAGCGTGCAAACAGGCCCGGTCCGTTCCCTTAAGGGAGACGTGTTCGCCCAGATCGAGAGCCACCTCGCCAAGGGCGAGGTGAACCTGGCGGCGCCGGCTCTGCGGCAACTCCTCGAGAACCGGATGCACACGCTCGCGAACGACTTACGCGCCCCTGTGCAGTTCCGTGCCGACGGACGGCACGAGCTCGGCGAGATGCTCGCCGCCGTCGGTTCGCGGTACTCGAAGCTGCTGCAGAAGGCCAAGAAGGCAGCGCAACGGTGGGGTGACGCCGACCAGCTCACCAGGACCGAGGAGCTCGAGGAGACCTGGAAGCAGGTCCGCCGCGGCTACGACATCGAGCAGTGGGCTATCAACGCCATGACGCACTACAACCCGTCGATCGACGTGACCGCGAAAGAGTTCGCTGAGACGGTTGCGGCGGCCCGAAAGCTGCTCGCGATTTTCGAGTGCAACCGGTGCGGGCAGCTCGTCCAGACCGAGGGGTACCCGGACGCGAAGATGCTGCGCTGCCGGTGCGCCAAGCTTAACCTCAACCTCGTCGAGAAGTAGGTGCCCGCCCTACGTCATCCACGAGCGCCCGGCGGCCTGTCGAGTACCGCGGCGCATGGTCGAGCCACGTCCCGCACTCCCGGCCGGACGTCGCCGCGGAGGTCTCCGGAATGTCCGCTCATGACGCTGAACGCCCACCGGCGGTGCCAGCGGGCATCCTCCCGGTGAGGCTCGCGGGACGCGTGGTGGCCGAGAGTGCGGCGGGGGCTTATTACGGCGTCGCGAGGAGTCAGCTGGAGGCGAACCAGGCATTGCAGGCAACCGTTGGCCAGGGAGAGCGTTCGCAGGTCCACGCGGTCCTCGTCCCCGATGTCCGGCGAGGCCAGGGACTGAACAGCCCCGGCGAGTCCGGAGACTCCGTTCCTTGGGAAGAATCGTCGCGCGGGACGCGCGCAAGGGGAGCGCCTACCGGGACGACGAAACCGCTGGGCCAACGACGAGGTCTCGACAGCTCATGAGCGACACTCGGTCTCATGCTGGCTGCGGAGAATCTGGGGACTCGTCGCCTTCACCCCTGCCGACCGCGTCGAGCGACACTTCAGGGTCGCCGCCGCCACCATGCGGCAGGCGATCGCGACCGGCACGGCACTGACCGCGTCGGCCAGCTACCTCGGTCCGTTCGCCCTCGAGGTGATGACTCAGGACAAGCTCATGCACCGCTCCGAGTCTGCGCCGAAGCCGCCACAGGTGTCGTTCCGGAGGCCGGGAAGATCCTCGGCGCGAGCTACCCGTGAGGGTCGCCGGGATGATCCGCTGATGGGCACCTCCGGCAGGTATGGCGGCTGGGTACCCGCGGGGCTGTCGGGCGAGGGAACGCTGTCGATCGGCAACATCAGGGTGCGGACCGGTGCCGGTTCAATCCTGCCCTCAGCGCCGATCCACAGCGACTCTCTGCTGGCGTCGGCACGTCGGCACGCGTCCCGGGGCATGCGAGCGCGAGCCGCGGATGAGAACGACGACGCAGCCCTGCAACTCGGCATCATGCTCGAGCACCTCGCGAAGGCGTATCTCGCGCGTCTGCATCCCTCGCTCCTCATCGACGCCAGATTCGACCTGCTTTCGCTGGTAGTTCTCGCCGGCCAGGGGCACCGGCTCAGCACCCCGCACGTCCTGAAGACGGTGGGCCTGCAAGGAGCCCTCGAACGGATCGGGACCATCCAGGCCGGAGGCGCTGGCGGTGCGGGCGTCATCTTCGCCAGACGGTTCGATGCCGTCATGCAGGCCCGCAACGGTGTGGCACACATCGGCGACCAGGGCGGCGGAGCCGACGAGGTCGCTCAGCTCGCGGTGCGCGGCGCCGACGAAATCTTGAGCATGATGGGTGAGGACCTCCATGAAGTCTTCGGGGACTACACGGACGCTGCGGTGTCGCTCCTTGACGAGGCGAGCACGGCCGTCGAGCAGGTCATCACGCTGCGCCTCGGCCATGCCCGTCAAGTCTTCGCCACTCGAGTCTCCGACTTCACGGAGGCCGAGCGCGAAGAGGAGCTCGCCGCCTTGGACAGGGTGACCATGCTGCAGGCGGAGGAGGATGACCGAAAGGTTGCGCTCGGATGCCCCGCTTGCGAACGCATCGGTTTCCTGACCGGATCCCCCTACCTCGAGATGCAGCCTGGCGAGCACTTCGTCGACGCCGACGGTTCAGACAAGGTGCTCGTGGCGATCAGGATTCGGCTCTCCGCTGACGGCTTTCGCTGCCCTGTCTGCAGCCTTCGCCTACACGGACCCGAACAGCTCCGGGAGGTCCCCTTGCCGACGCCGGCGCTCGTGCGAATCGGGACACACGAGGACCTGGCAACCTTCGGGGAGCAGGTCCGCATCATCGAGAATGACGACTCCGCCAACGAGGACGAGTGACGCGGCAGGACCGCCACCGGCGCTCGCCTGCGCCGCCCGAATTACTACCGTCTTCCGGGACCGGCCAGGCAGCCGTGCGCGTTGGGCCCAAGATGGGTCAAAGCGGGTCGTCGGTGAGGTCGACCGGTTGCCGCCACAGTGTCGGGACGACGTCGTGGCGCAACATGGCGACGAGGAGCGGGGAGGCGTCGGCGACGTGGCTGAGTGCTTCTTGCAGGATGAATGCGACGTCCGGATCAGAGAGGTGTGTCCGTAGGTCGAGGGGAGCCCAATCGTGCGTCACCCCTTGGTCGGCGACCCTCTGTAGGAGGTCTCCGATAGTGCTGAGCACTTCAGCAGTGGCGGGGTCGGAGTAGGCATGGATGGTGTCCCAGAACGCTTTCCAGTCCGGCTTTGGGTCATCCGGAAGCGACCTTGAGTGGTCGCGTTTCACGGTGGCCAGCCCCAGCACGTCCGGCGTGGTGCCGACCTCTTTGCCAATGTTTGTGATCGAGCGCTGGACGTCTTCTGCGTTCATGCGTGAGACAGAAGTGCCGCTGAGCGCTTCACGGAGTCCGTCGGCGATGAGTCGACGCACGGTCTCGGAGGCCGTTGCGGCGGACATTAGCATGCGTGCGTAGATGTCCGGACTGAAGCCCTCGGGTTCGTGGATCGCCTTCAAGGCGTGGGTCATGAGTGGGTGGAGATACCTTGGTTCCGAGGCCATCCCGTCGTCGATGACTTCGATGGCCACGTTCGGGCCGACCGGAAAGATTGCTCCGAGTCGGTCCGAGGCGTTCTCGTCGAGAGTCAGGACGAGGGACGTAACGGCATTCTTTTGGTGCGGCTGCGGCTCTGAAAAGTAGCGTCCTGCGGCGAAGAGTAGGGTGTTGCGCCAGTGCGGGGAAGCGCCGATCCGGCGAAGTCGAGGAATGGCCAGCTCGAGTGTGCCGGTGGTCAGCGCGTAGGCGGCCATCAGCTCCTGAAGCGAGCGCACATCGTAGCCGTAACCGCCGCCGGGTTGCGGGGTCAGCAGAACGAGTCGGTGGGTCGCAGCGCTGAGGATTCGATCCAACAGCGGCCTGTCCTTGTTCGACGGCTCGTAGCCGGCATCGTTGAGGACCTGCCATGCCATATCTCGAAGGCCTTCAGGAGTCAGGATCGCGTCGGAGCCGGTCGTGGTTTCGGCGCGCTCATGCAACAGCAGTCCTACCCGAAGGTGCAGGTCCAAGACCTGAGGTGCGTAGTCACGCAGCAGTCTCGAGTACCCCAGTTCCTTGTTCTGCTCGCGTTGTTCAATGACCTTGTAATAGCCCCAGAAGAGGGCGAATCGGCTAGGAGAGAAGCGGCGCGATGACTCCGCGATGATGGACATGATGAGGGTCTGCAAAGGCGTGCGGAGCAGGTGCTTCAGTGCTTCTTGTCTCGCGGCTTCCTCGAGGAGAGCAATGATGCCGTTGCGTCGAGTCTCGTCGTTCGGCACCCGCACGCGGGTGACCAGTCGACCGTATTGGAGGGCGTCATCGATAGTGAGATCCGTCAGGTTGATGCGCTCGAAAATCGTCGGATTCATCTCGTCGGCGTAGCCGGTCGGTCGGGTCGTGACCATAACCAGCAGGTCGCAGTCCTTTGACTCGGCGTCCCCGACGAATGCCTCGATGTCGGCGACCAGGGTCTGCCGGACTGACGGCTCGGTGACCTCGTCGAGACCGTCAAGGACAATGAACGAGGGCCATGTTCGAAGCCACGCCCACAGCCCCCATCGGGGCACGTCCTTAGATGTGACCTGACGGGTCAAATGTGAGGCGATCCAGTGTAGGAGGGTGTAGTCGCTGTTGGTCGCCTGCGCGATGGCGAACTTGGCGAGGTCGACGTTGACGGGCCATCGGCGGTTCGCCGGAACAGCTCGCCCCATCCTCTTGAGTGCCGCTTCTGTTTTCGCAACGGTGGCCTGGTGTTCGTCGCCAAGGTCGGTGCTTTCGCCGACAAACGCGGCGCGATAGGCATGGGTTAAGAATTTCGCGATGGTTGATTTGCCGTTGCCGGGGGCGCCCGTGACGACGAGATGCCGCGGCTTCTGCGACGTCGTCATCGTTGGTTTCAGGACGTGGTCACCCCGGTCGAGCACGTACCGAATGACGCGCTCGGTTGCCTGGCCGTCGCCGACGAGGACTGGCAAGTCGATGGCGACCTGCTCGACGGGCACGCCCTTGGATTCACCGCCAGCGTCGTCGAAGTAGACGCCCCGTTCGGCCAGAAGCGCCCAGCGGGCGTGCTCTTTGAGAGCCGGGCCCAACTCCTGCTGATTGAGGTTCGTGGACAGCATGGAGAGGTCTGCGAGTACGTCACCTGCGGTGAGGAACCCGTCGAACGCTCGGCGAACCCCATCGTGTGCGTCGAGTAGGCCGACGAGCTGGTTGCCGTCCCAGAGGCGCCATGCTCGCAGGCTCCGCATCCGGTCGCGGCGTGCCTGCCGCACTCGCCGTGCCCGGGACTTCTCTGCCCCGTCGAGATGGTCTTCGGAGGTCTCGTCGCTCAGGTCGTCGAGAAAGCGCTGAATGTTGGCGTTGATGGTGTCGAATCCGCCGCCCCGGTGAGCCGGCGTAAGCGGGATGTTAGTGGCGAAGACCAGATAGTGCGGCACCGCACTTCGCTCGGAGTCAGGCGAGGCCCACGCGTTCAGTTCAGCCTTGATGTGCTGCCACAGTGTGCTGGCGTCCCTCTGAGGAGCTTCGAGTATCTGCTTGTGCTTTGCCTGGAAGACCGTGGTGCCGTCCCAGGTCTCGACCTTGGCGTAGTGGTCGTTCGCTGCCCACACGATGACGCCGTTGTTGACCAGCATGTCGCGGCCGCCGTCCTTGCCGCGCCCCATGGGCCGCACGTGTGCCCCGAGCACCTTGATGGCCAACGCAGACACCACGTCTTGGAAGCCAATGCCTCCAAGACGTTGCAGGTCGTACTTCAACATCGCACTCCTGGGCCGGGCGTACCCCCATCGTGCCCCACCGGCCAACGTCCCCCGCAGCAGCTGCGGCGGCGTCACGAGACCTCATGTCTCAGGATCGTCGCGGCTGGCTAAGAGCAAGCGGTTCACGGCAAATCCTTGGTTCCGCCAAGGGACCCCCTATGAGCCGGCCGATGGGCGGGATCCAGACCGAGCGCGACGGGCGAAGACGACGCGTCCGCGCCCGACTTCTCGGCAGCTGACCGCGCTGCTTGGCCGCCCTGTGGAGGCTCCCTACCGTCCTCGTCAGCACCGCTGGCGGGATTCACGCCGAACTGCAGGCTGAGAATGAGGTGCCGCGGATGCGGCGAGCTCAGCTGTCCTCGTGCTGGCCGTGAGAGTCTGCCGCCCGGTCACTGGTGGAGATGACTCAGCAGCGCGGCCGGGGACTGCGGTGCAAGCGTCGCCGTGCTGTGCCGGTAGCGCTGCTCTCGTGCGTCGGTCTACCTCGCTGCGTGCCTGGGCGGCGTCGAAGACCTCGGACAGCGCGATGTCGGGGGCGATGCCGGTGCGGGCTACCAGGTCGGTGAGGTGCGCTGGCCAGCTGGTGGTGGGCAGAGCGGCGATGACCTCGGCGGCGCGACGCGTGGCGTGGACCTGGCCCTCGACGGTGTCCAGGCGGTCGGCGTAGACGGCGACGCGGGCATCGATGAGCGTGCCCGCCAGGCTGGGGGAGGAAGCGAGGGCCTGGCGCAGCGCGGTGGTGCCGGCCGTCTGCAGCATCTCGGCGGGGTCCTTGCCGGTCGCGACGGCGAGGTGGCGTGGGTCGTCGCCGCGGGCGGTCAGCTGCCAGAAGATGCGTTGCGCTGCCGTCTGTCCGGCAGAGTCGGCGTCGGTGGCGACGATGACCCCCAGTCGTCCTTCGCCGATGAAGGGGCGCAGTCGGTCGGCCTGTGCGTCGGTGAACGCGGTACCCAACGGGGCGACGCCGACGTACTCGCCGTCGCCGGCGAGGGTAACGGCCAGTGCGTCGAGGGGGCCCTCGACGATGACCGGGACGGCACCGGCCGCCAGCACTGTGGCGCCCTCGGTCAGGCCGTACAGCTCGCGCCCCTTGGTGAACAGGTCTGTCTCGGTGGTGTTCAGGTACTTCGGTACGGCTCGACCGGCTTCGTCGCCGTCGTGCGCGGGGTTGCGGCGGCCGATCCAGCCGTGGACCTCCGCGCCGTCGCGGATGGCGAAGAGCAGCCGGTCGCGGAAGCGGTCGATGACCCGGCCGGTGGAGGCGTAGCTACCGAGGCCGGCGGCGACGATCTCGGTGTCCGTGGCGCCGAGGCGGCGCAGATGATTGGTCAGCTCAGTCCAGCCGGCGGGTGCGTAGCCGAGGGTGAACCATTCGTCGGCGGCAAGGTCGGTGCCGAGCCGTCCGATGAGGTACGACGGCGCCCACGAGTCGCGGAAGCGGGCGGCGAAGAAGTCAGCGGCCTCCTCGTTGAGCTCGAGGAGGCGCCGCCGGTCGACGCGGGGCGCGTCGCCCAACTCGGCGTAGCCGATTGCCCGACCGGTGTCGGCGGCGCCAGCGGGGTCGTCCTCGGGCGGCCCGGGGTGGTCCAGGTCGTCAGGTTCCGCGAGGCCGGCCAGCCAGTCCTCATCGAGGACGCCGTCCGGCGTCGGGAGTTGGTCGAGGTCGTCGGGCGGCGGGCATGTGGTGGTGCGGCCGCCGGACGTCGGATCGGTGAGCAGGCCGATCCGCCACACGAGAGCGGTGGTCAACTCGTCGGGACCCAGCGGCTCGTCGTCGGGGTGGCCGGCGCGCAGCAGGTCGTACGCGGTGTTCAAGAGCTGCTCTGGGGACCAGTCGGTGAGGCAGGCCGAGCTGACGGCGGCGACCAGCGCTGGCCATTCCGGATCGCCGAGCACCCGGTCGGCAGACGGACCACCGATGACGGTGGACAGGACCGGCGCCCAGTCCGGGCGCAGCTTCTGCGCCGCGACGGCACCGCCTGCTAGTGCGGCGGGGGAGAGGTGCCCGGACAGCCGCCACCAGAGCGCGGCGGCCGGCTGCTCGTCGGGCAGGGGACGGTCGCCGGCCGCGCGGACCAGTGAGGTGACGTCGATGCCGGCGCGTTCTGCGGTGGCGAGACGCTCGGCGAGGGTCGGCCAGTAGGGGTCGGCGGTGAGGCGCGGGTCGATGCCGTGGGCCAGAGCCGACCACCCTGCGGCGGCCGTGCCCGGTTCGCCGAGCAGCCGCTCGACGCGGGCGTTGAGGGCGCGCTGTGCGCGGGCGTCGACGGCCGCAGGCAGCGGGGGGCCGGTGGTGCGCCGGTCGGCGCTGTCGACGCCGTGGGCCGCGCGCCAGACGGCGAGGTCGGCGACGAGGTCAGGGGCGCGGTCGAGCAGCGGCAGTGCCCAGGCGGGGGCGCTGGCCGGGGTCCAGGCGCGGGCCCCGTTGCTGACGGCGGTGGCGAGTGCGGCGACCTCGTCGGCGCGGTGGGTGAGGTAGGCGCGCCACCGGGGGTCGGTCCGCAGCGTCTCGGGGATGGCGGGCAGCCACGGCAGCGGACCGGTTCCGGCCGTGTGGGAACCGGTGGGATCGATGCGCCAGTCGAGGACCGCCGCGGTGTCGCGGGCGTCGTGCAGACCGCGCGGCGAGGCCAGCGCCCGCCTGAGGAGATCGACCGGGTCCTGGCCGGCGACAGCGCACAGCGCCAGGTGCGCGCGCAACACCGGGTAGGCGTCCTGCGCGGTCAATCCGGGCACCGCGGCCTCGGCGGCGCTGTCGATCACCACGAGCGCGGAGGACCCGAGCCGGTCCTCCGCGGCGGTGCTCAGCGCGTGGGAGTAACGGTCGGAGCTGGAGGAGAGCCGGGCGGCTGGGTCGGCCAGCGCCCGGCTGTGGCTGGCGGCCGAGGTCTGGCTGCCGTCGCGTCCCAGGACCCGGGTGAGCAGGTCGACGGCGGTGGGCGGCAGCAGCGCGTCACGGGTGATCGCGCTGTGCGGGTCGCCGTCCCCGGCGGTGAGGAGGAAGACGTGGTTGGCGTGCCGGCCGCGGGTGAGCGCGACGTACAGCAGCTGGCGGGTCTCGCTGCCGGTGGCGACGGCGTAGCAGGTGTCAGCCGTGACACCTTGGGCGCCGTGCACGGTGGTGGCGTAGCCGAGGGTGACGTGCTCGGTGACGTAGTCGGCGGGCAGGGTGACGTGCCGGCCGGTGCGCTCGTGGACGACGTCGAGGGCTCCGCGATCATGGACGGCGGTGACGGTCCACCGGTCACCGTTCTTCACCCAGTCGGTGGCGCCGAGTGCCAGGGTGCGCTCGTTCCGGCGGGTAATCACCGCGTCGCCGGTGGAGACGGACATCGAGTCGGCCAGGGCGACCTCGCGGCCGATCGGTCCAGTTTGCCGGGCCAGGCGATCGGTGCGGGCGCGGCCATTCAGTTCGGTGACCAGCTCGCGGGTGGGGGCCAGCATGATGGCGTCGCGTCCCGCGGCGCGGTCGGTGGCCCAGGCGATGTAGGCGTCCTCGGTGACCGTGGCGAGGTCGCCGACGTGCACCCGGCCATGGTCGACGTAGTAGGCCAGCGCGGCCGGGTCGCCCTCGCGCAGCGCCAGCGACGCCGCGCCCTCGGCGTGGTTCGCGCTGCCGGTGTCCGGGTCGGTGAAACGGACGACCTGGGAGAGGCTGACCGCGCCGTGGGTGGCGGCGAGGTCGCGCAGCACTCCGCCGGCGCCCACGGCGGCCAGCTGCTGGTCGTCACCGATCAGCCGGACCGACCCGCCGACCGCGGTGACGTGCTCGACCACGCGGGCGAGGTCCGCGGTGCCGGCCATGCCGGCCTCGTCGACCACCACGAGGGTGCGCGGCCCGATCGTGGGCAGCCAGGGTGGGACGTCGAGGTCGGTGGTCAGCGCGTGGATCAGCTTGGCCAACGTGTCGGTGCTGGCGCCGATCTGCTCGCGCAGCACCGTGGCCGCCGCCGCCGAGGGAGCCAGTCCGACGACGTTGCCGCCGCCGGCGCGCCAGGCGGCCGACAGCGTCCGCAGCGCGGTGGTCTTCCCGGTGCCGGCAGGCGCCAGCGCCAGCTGCACCGGCGCGCCCGATGTGGCCAGCTCACGGACCAGCTGCACCTGGCCCGGGTTCAGCGTCACCCCGTTGGCGACCGACTCCACGAGCGCGACCTCGACGGCCGCGGCAGGGGTGACATGCCCGTCGCGTCTGCCGGCCGCAGCGAGGATGAATTGTTCAGCGGCGAGGATCTCGCTCGAGGTGTACAGCGCCGAGCCGGCCACCACGTACACCGACGTTCCGTCGGAGCGGCGCAGCGCGACGGGTTCGTCGGCGACGCGCTGGCCCGGTGTCACCCCGCCGTCCAAGCGGATCGACATCGGGGGTGACAGCGCGGCCGCGACGACCGCGTCAACCGCCCGGTCCACGTCGCTCAGTCCGATTCCGGCGGACCGGGCCTCGCGTTCGGCCTCGGCGCGGACGTGGTTCTCCTGCCAGGTCGCCCGCGCGCTGCTGACCACCGCGAGCACCTGGTGGGCGGTCTCGGTCACCCACGCGCGCGTCGGGCCGCGTGGGCGGCCGCGGGTACTGCGCAGGGCACCGTCCAGATACGCGCGCAGTCCCGCTTCGCCGCCCAACGTGGCCAGCGCCTGTGCCCGCCAGGAGGCGCGCTGCTCGGCGTGGGAGCGCGGCTCGTGCTTGGCCTGGCGGGTCTCCAGGTTGGCCCGCTGAGCCAGGGACATCGCCTCGACCGTGGTCGGTGGGCGGCCGTGGTCGGCCTGGAACCGCACCGCCAGTGCCGCGCGGCGGACCTCGATCGCCCGCCGCCGCGAGGACCAGAGCTGGGGGAGTGGCCCCTCGATACCGACGATCTCCCGCACCGGCCGTTTGCCCGGCTCGGTGCCGGGCCGGTCGGCGAAGCGGACGCCGAGCCGGTCGACGACCAGCGCTTCCAGCCGGGTGTTGTACCGCTCGGAGGCGGCGACCTTGTTCTTGTAGATCGGTCGCCCGTCCAACGCCAGCCACCGGCCGTCGAGGGTCTGCACCTTGTTGCTGATCGCCACGTGGGTGTGCAGGTCCGGGTCGCCGGCACGGGAGTCGCGGTGGGTGAACGCCGCCGCGATCAGTCCTCGGACCTCCACCTGGGCCACCCCATTGCGGCCGATCCGGGTGTACGTCGCGTGGTCCTCCAGCCACGTCAGCGTGTCGGCGACGGCGTCGGCGTGTGCCCGCTCGATGACGGCGGCGACGTCTGGCGGGGCGATGGCCCAGAGCGTGGAGACACTCTTGACCGGGCTGAACGTCAGGTCGTAGCCGGCCACCGCCGTCGTAGCCTGCCGGGAGATCCGGGCCAGGTGACCGGACAGCTCTCGGGCGTCGGCCGGGGGCCGGCCGTAGCTCTCGACGAACATCGCGCTCGCCACGGCCGTGCGGATCCGGGCGCGATCCTCTTCCGGAACCGGGGTGACGGCGTCCAGTCCGCTGGCGAAGTTGTGGTCACGGAAGCCCTCGGCGCACCGACGGCGGAACTCGTTGGACTGGTCGAAGACCCGGTACGGCGCGCCCAGCCGGCTCGCCTGGTCGATCTGCTCCGGGTCCTTGCCCGCGAGTCGGGCCGCTCGCTCGATCTCCTCGGCGTTGGGGTGACGTCCGTTCCCGAACAGCGCCACCATTTGCGCCTCGGTGACCCGCTCACCGAGCGGGAAGTCCGGCACACCGGCAAGGCCGCGGCCCATCCAGACGCCCGGAGCTTCGCCCTTCTCGCTGTAGTAGTCGCCGAGACTCCCAGATCCGCGTGTCGTGCCGTCGTGCGCGGCCACCTGGCGGGTCAGATACATGTACCCGTCGCCCGCGGTGAGCTTGTGCAGCGTCATCACGACCTGACGCTATGAAGCGCTGTCCCACCAAGATCATCCTGGATGCACTAGGTGTGTCGATCGATGATCTTGGAAACTGCAGTTGGACGATCCCCGGCCGTCTCGCAATGTCACTCGGGATGGAACCGCGTCGGACCAAACCTCCTGCACGAGCACTTAAGGGCGCCTGTGCGCGTGGGACCCCCGACTGCGGCACGCCTTCGAGACCCGCACTGTCCGCGCACGCGCCATGGCCGGCATGGTCGCCGGCCGCACAGGGGGCGAAGGTGGGTCATCACCGGCCATGGCCGAGCGGCCGCGGCAGCCATGCGCGCCAATGGGCTGACGCTTCACCAGATCGCTGCGTCCCTTGGGACGGACGGGATTTCCCTGGTATGCGCCATGGCCGCCATCGCTGCCGGCCCTCGATCCACACAAGTGCGCGGTGAGCACATCCTTGTTGCTCAAGACGTCCCCATAGGGTGACTCGCCGTCTGGTCCTTGGGCGAGAAGTGAATGATTGGGAAGAATCGCGGGCTGTGGCATCCCCCAAGAAGACTCCACGCATGCCGGTGTTGGAACTGCGTCAGTCGTGGGACGTGCTCTTCGACCGCGCCGAGACAGCAGGTGGTGTGCTGACCACAACCATCGCTTCGACGGGAATCCGTTTGACGAAGACCTGGCAAGTCGCGCTGCTGTCGCGGTCGGACAGCCTTGGCGGCGCGGCGCTGGTCCGCCGACGACAGCGGTCGGGGGACTTTGACCTCCTGGTGGAGGTCCTCCACCCCCGGCGCATAACGCCACCGGTTCCCTGGACGGAGGTACTCGAGGGGTTACCCGAAGGTCGCCGCTCTACGGTCACAAGTGCATTGGCGTGGGATTCACTCCTGCCGCCCGGTGCCGCGGATGTCGTGGTAGCCCGACTAGACGAACTTCGCGCCGGCGTCGCGGAGGCAGTTCAGTCGTTGCGCGACCGGCTCCAAGCGGTGCCTGGGCAAATCTCAGCTGCTGTGCGCAATCGGCGTGAGCAGCGGGATGCGGTGGCGCTTGGATTCGAGTTGGCCGGGGTGGACAGCCGCGCCCGGGTGCCTGATGTTGAGAGCGCGATCGACGTTCCCTTCCTGCGTGGCTTGACCACCTCCACCACGCAAGAGGCGGCCTTGATTCGACACGATGCCCAACGATTCGGTCTTTGGGTTGATACCGAGGTTGGCATCCACGATGTTTGGAGGTACACGGACCCGGATGTGCCACAACGAAGGCTGACTGTCCTGTATGCGGACAAGACCGAGCTCGAACTGCTCACTGGTACCGACCTAATTTACTACCGTGAAGAGACGAAGGCATTCGTCTTAGTGCAGTACAAGCGCATGACCGCGGAGGCAAACGGTTCGCGAGTCAGCTATCGACCTGACGCGCAGTTGACCGAAGAACTTAAGCGAATGGCTAGCCTTGGTCTGGTGGACTCGACTCCTGTGCAGGTGGAAGACATGCGGCTATCCGCAGCGCCGTTCTATGTCAAGCTTGTAAATCCTGATATCCGTCGTCCCGACGGCAATCGCCTGGCGAAGGGCATGTACTTCCCCGTCGACCTGTTCGAGCTAGTCCGTCGGGATCGCCGGGTGGAGGGCAGTCGAGGAGGCGTGGCTATTGGTTGGCATAACGCCATGCGCTACCTCACCAATGGTCAGTTCGTGGATCTAGTGGGAGGCTCATGGATCGGGACTCGAGGTGACACGAGCACGGTCGTCTCAAGCTTGATTAGAAATACGCTCGAGAACAACCGAGGCATTGTGGTCGTGATCGACGAGAGTGAGCACTCTCAGATTCCTTCGCGGCGCCCGTGAGATAGCGACGTCGGCCATCGCCGCATGGTCCTACGGCCCGATGTCGGACCGGAGGCGTGGTGACGCCGGCGCACAGTAGATGGCGCGGGAGCGTGTCGGGCGTTCGGTCCCCGGTTCGACGCTGCTTCGAGAATCCCAGATGGCGGGACGGAATCCGAGCAGCTCTTTCCGGACGGCACCTCGCGCATCTCGTGGCGCGACCTAACCAAGTGTTCGCTGTGATGCAGTGGGGACTGTCCGGGATAGACAGGCGGACAGCAAGACGTGTGCCGGCCGATGATCCTGAATCCTTCGGCTACGAGGATGCGCTGGCGCCGGGTGGTGGGACATGGCGTTGTCGGAAAGACATGTTAGGCAACTGGGCCGTGGGACGGAGCAGCAAGTTGGCTCTGATGCACTGCCACAGGTCACGTTGCTGCGCCCCCGAGCGGACACAGCTCCCATCTCGTGCCGAGGCTGCTTCGTCGCGGGGTGGCCGAGGGATGTTCGTGCCGCAAGTCCCACCCGACGGGACCTGACCTGGGTGGCCGTGCATGACTCTCACCGCGGCGGTGCAAACGCCTGCGTCTCCCGTCTGACGCACCCTGTCTCAGGAGCGGCGCCGCACCGACTAACGGTTGTCGTTGCCTGTGGTGTGGTCATTCGGCGCCGTACCAGCTGACCGGGCCAAGGCGGTGCGATGTGTGCGGTCTGCCAGCCTCCGGGCTGCGGTCCAGTCCGAGGAGAGCAGGCTCGCGAGTCGTTGCGGGTCCGTTCTTGGGCGTGCGGGCGTCGTCCAGAGCAGGGCGAAGCGTGAATAGAAGTTGCTGAACATTTCGACGTTGGCTCTCGCTGGTTGGCCGTTCAGGTCGACGAGCTGAGTTTCCCCGGCAACCTCGTTGTCCAGGTGGAGGAAGGAAAAATCCGACGGGCTCATGTGCGTTGGGAATTTTGGAGCACCGAACCGGCTCGTCCACGAGGGGGAGCATGGTTGTTCGCGACGAATCTGTGGTCCCCCCCTGACCTTCGGGAGATCCAACCGTAAAACTAGGACCGCTCGGTCGTGAGTCTCCGCATAACGTCTGAACGCCGCGTGGATCGATGACCCATAGCGAGCGGCGAGCACCTGAACCGATGCCACGGAGAGGCTGAGACTGCGGGCTTCAGCCGCGAAAGCGGCTCTCTGAAAAAGCAGGTGCGCGGCCCCGTAATTCGCCTCGCGCTCGAACATTAGACGCGTGGAAGGGCTCAGCGTCTCGGCGTTGTCTGCGTATATGAGCGCTTGTTGGTGTGGCAGAGCTCCGTGAACGACTTCGTGGAGTTTGACAAACCGACGACGGTTTTCGTTGGTGACGAGGTCTGTTACGCAAAGCGTCCTCGCCTGTCGGTCGAGCATGCCCTCAAGCTGGGGCAGTGCCTGCACGACTAGCGCCCGCTGCTCGGGCGGCATCTGCGCCAGCACAGCGTGGTCCAGTTCGTGGTTCGGCACCTCGACCAGGCCGGCCGCCTCGATGATGTCGTTCACCGGTGTGGGAAAGCGGCCGTACGCGTCCGCTGCACGAAGCAGGTCGTCGACGTGCGCGTCGATCATCTCGGCCGACGCTAGGAGGTCAGCCATGCCCGCGCTGCTGTCGGTAGATCGTTAGGTAGGCGGCTAGCGCAGCGGCCTCGTCGTCAGTTATGCCCTTGGCGCTGAGTGCGTGAGCGAGGCTGCCGCCGGCACCCTGCGCGCCGGGTACGACGTAGCCAGCGCGCCGCATCAGGTCCAGATAGTCCCCGTCTAGAGCTTCGGCGAGGCGGTACAAGACGTGGGGAGAGGGGTTTTGAACGTCGCCGCGCTCAAGCTTCAAGAGGTACGCCGCGCTGATCCCCGCTTGCTCGCCCGCAGCCTTGAGCGATGAGCCGGACAACTCCCGAAGGCGTTGAAGGATCTTGCCGAGCTCGGCGGGCTGGTCCTGCATAGCCACGATAGTACACGCCCGGACACCATAGTTGACAAGCCTGCGACCGCCATGCACTCTAGTGAACGTCCGCCCACCATGGTGGCGGCGATGAGACAGAGGAGGCCGTCATGGCCAAAAACACTGGTCGCGGACATCGCGTTGGAGCAGTGCGCCAGCGGACGCAGACCTACAACCCCAAGACGCATTCGTGGACGAAGCGTGGACCAGGCGGCCAGTTCATGGATGGCAAGGCCGACGCCAAACCGTTCAAGGGCGTCCGCAAAGAGAACTGATTGCCACCTCGCTTGAAAAGAGCGTCGTGCAACTCGCTCCTTTTCAGGCGGTGTCAACCGTCCGGCGGCGTGCAGAACCGCGACTGGGCGGAATTGTCAGAGGTACGTGCCATGGTCAACGGAGTCGCCGACATCGGCGCCGAACGAGAGGAAAACCATGCCTGGACAGCCGCGCAAGCCCGACCACCCGGAGCACCCGGAGCACCCGGAGCACCCGGAGCACCCGCACACCCCGAAGCCGCCGCCGGGCCCCCCGCCGGGCCCGCCGAACCCGCCGCGTCCGCCGAAGGACCGGCCGGTCGGTTGAGCACTCCGCTCTGGGAGACGGAGTTCCCCGGCCGCCTCGAGCACGAGTTGATATGTCTCGAGGCGGCCGGCATCCGCTACGACATCGACGACGCGGCCGGCCGGCTCGGCGTCCTTCAGCTACGCGTGACCGCGATCGGTGACCGGGTCGTCGACCTGACGGTGACCTTCCCCGACCTGTACCCCTTCGTCCGGCCCTCGGTCCGCCTCACTGCCGACCAGTTGGAGCCGATGGCCCACCACGCGCATCCCTTCAGCGGAGACCTCTGCCTGATCGGTCGCTCGACTGCGTTGTGGCACACGGACGACACGCTGGCCTGGCTGCTGACCAACCAGCTGCCCAAGACGGTGCAGGCCGGCCAGGCAACGGCGACGTCCGCCGACGAAGTCGAGGCCCTCACCGGCGTGGAAGAGGCCCAGGCCGAGCCCTGGACCGACTACTACAGCTGCTTCGACGAGGGATCGATGCTTCTCGTCGACAGCGGCTGGACGCTGCCCACCACGAGCACGCATGGGACGCTCGGCCTGCGGCTCTCCCGGCTGGACTTGGCCGGCGTCGATGCGGTGCAGGACGCCGGCCTCCTGCACGGCGCGGTCTTCACGGTCAGCGACGGCAGGGGCCAGGTCCTCTGCTCGCTCTCCGGGCAGAATCCCGACCGCTTCCCGCGACCGGTCACCGGCCGCTGGGCTCGCCTGGACGCCTCCGTCCGGGGCAACACCCCCGAGGCGTTCGTGACCGAACTGAAGAGAGCTGCGCCGCAACTCCTCGACGGGGCGTGGCAGCCCGCTCCCGTCGAAGGCTGGGAACTGCAGGTGTTCGGCCTGACCTTCCCCGAGGAGCGAGTGCACCGCGGCACCGGCGACGGCTGGGTCTTCCTCGTCCGCCTCCGTCCGGCCGGCGGCCGGCCCCGGCAGCAGGCCAAGCGCGGGCGCGGGCAGCGCGGCCTTCCGTCGGCTGGCGGCAGGATCACCACGCATGTCATCCGCGCCGGGTACGCCGGGCAGCCGGACATGGCGGCCCGGGTCCCCGAACTCACCGGCCTGCACGACCGGCACATCGCCGTCTTCGGTGTCGGAGCGCTCGGCAGCACCGTCACCGAGCATCTCGCCCGGGCCGGTATCGGACAGCTCACCGTGGTCGACCGCGACCACCTGGAACCGGGCAACCTGGTCCGGCACGCCGCCCGCCTCGACATGGCGGGATGGAACAAGGCCTTCGCCGCCAGCCAGATCGCCCTTAGCGTCGCGCCCGACATCACCGTCAACGTCATTCCGTACGCGATCGGCGCACCACGTACCGACCCCCAGCCCGACCACCGCAACGAGATCGACGCGTGGATCGAGCTCATCGACAAGGTCGACCTCGTCTTGGACTGCACCGCGGAGAAGGGCCTGCAGCAGGCGCTGGCGTGGCTGGCGCGCCGCCGCCGCAAGCCGTACCTCGCCGCCTCGGCGACCAACGGCGGGTGGGGTGGTCGTGTGACCCGCCTGTCGCCCGTGTCGGGAACGGCGTGCTGGTACTGCCTCGAGTACGGCCTCCACGGCGAGTCCATCCCCTCGCTAGCGGCGGCCCCAGACGGAAGTGGAGTCCAACCGGTCGGCTGCGCCGACCCCACCTTCGCCGGGTCCGGCTTCGACCTCGCCGAGGTCGCCTTGCACGCCGTCCGCGTCGCCGTGGCAACGCTGCAGCAGGGCCGGCCAGGCGGGTACCCCGACAGCGGCCACGACGTGCACGTCCTCGCGTTGAGGACGTCTGACGGGACGCCGATCCCCCCGACCTGGACCGGCCTCGAGCTACCGGTGCATCCGCTGTGCCGCGGCGACCACTGATCGACTTCCGCGCCACCCGCCGGGGCCGCGTGTGGTGGGCCGCGGCGGCCCTGGAGGAGGCGCTCCGCGAGGCCCAGCGCGCCTACCCCTCAGAGACCGGGGGACTCCTTCTGGGCTGGTCCCCTCAACCGGCCGCGGTGGTCATCAGTGAGGTCATCGGCCCCGGGCCCCGCGCCGGCCATCACGCGAGGACATTCACACCGGATAGCGCCTGGCAGGAGGAGCAACTCGCCCAGGCGTACGAGCTGGCAGGCCGACGACTGCAGTACCTGGGCGACTGGCACACCCATCCGCGTGGCACCGTCAGGCTCAGCGGCACCGACCGGGCCACCCTGCGTCATATCGCCGAGCATCCCGACGCGCGCGCCGACTATCCGGTGATGGCTGTGCTCGCTGGCGGTCCGCTGTGGCAGGTCGCCGTCCGCCAGCAAGTCCGCCGTCGCGGCGGCCCTCGTCTCCTATCCCTTGAGGTGTGGGAGTCACCGACCGATCGAAGCGAGTGAGCGGGCGATGGGCTCGGCAGACCTGGCGCTGGAGAAGAGTGCCAAGGCGTCAGATCGGCGTCGATTGTGTGAGCCCGTCCGACGGGAGCCACCCTCGCCGGACGTCCCGTTAGTCGATCTCTCGCCCTGCGATGGGCCGACTTGTCTGGGCGGCGCAACCCTGCCCTGAGGTCCAGTCGGGCAAGATGCGAAGCGTGACGGGGACCATCCACACTGTCCTAGACCGACTTCGCAGCGAAGCGCTGGACGAGCGGGACAAGGGCAGCAAGTTCGAGCGACTGATCAGGGCCTACCTGACCTCCGACCCCGAGTGGAAGTCGCGGTTCTCCGACGTCTGGCTGTGGTCGGACTGGCCCGAGCGCGCCGGCCGGCCGGACACCGGCATCGACCTGGTCGCGGCGAACGCCGACGACGGCGGACTCACCGCCATCCAGTGCAAGTTCTACGCACCGGGTCGCACGGTCGCCAAGGCCGACATCGACTCGTTCGTCTCCGCCTCCGCCTCCGCCCAGTTCACCAAGCGGATCGTCTTCGACACGGCAGCAGGCTGGTCGTCCAACGCCGAGGAGACGCTGGCGGGGGGAGTGGCTCAGCGCGTCGACATCGGGTACCTCGCCGACGCCGCCATCGACTGGGACCAGTTCTCCTGGACGACGCCGGAAATCGTCGTCCCGACGGGCAAGAAGACGCTGCGCCCACACCAGCAGAAGGCGCTGGACGATGTCCGCGCCGGGCTCGCCAAGCACGACCGGGGCCAGCTGGTGATGGCCTGCGGCACCGGCAAGACCTTCACCAGCCTGCGGATCGCCGAGGAGCTGGTCGGCGCGGGCGGCACCGTGCTGTTCCTGGTGCCGAGCATCCAGCTGCTGAGCCAGAGCCTGCGGGAGTGGATGGCCAACGCCGAGGTGGACATCGCGCCGTACGCGGTCTGCTCGGACGTCCGGGTCGGACGGCGCACGCCGTCCGACGACGCCGACCAGCTCCCGATCGACCTGACCGAGCCGGCCTCGACCGACCCGCAGACGCTCCTGAGCCGGTTCGAGGCGAACACGAACGCCGACGGCCAAATGCGGGTGGTGTTCTCCACCTACCAGTCGATCGACGTGGTCACCCGCGCCCAGGAGCTCGGCCTCCCCGGGTTCGATCTGGTCATCTGCGACGAGGCACACCGGACGACCGGCGTCACCCTCGCCGAGGGAGACGAGTCCGCGTTCGTGCGGGTGCACGACGCCGATGCCCTGAAGGCGGCCCAGCGGCTGTACATGACCGCGACGCCCAAGGTGTTCGGCGAGGAGGTCCGTCGCAAGGCAACGGACGCCGACGCGGTGCTGGCCGACATGGGCGACCAGAACACGTTCGGTCCGGAGCTGCACCGGCTCGGCTTCGGGCAGGCGGTCGAGGCCGACCTGCTGACCGACTACAAGGTGCTGGTGCTGGCCGTCGACGAGAAGTACGTGGCGGAGAACTTCCAGCAGGCCATGGCGAACTCCGGTGAGATCCAGCTCGACCAGGCCGCGAAGCTGATCGGCTGCTGGAACGGCCTGGCGAAGAACTTCGGCCCGTCGGCGACCGATGGCCAGCCGTCGGTCGTCGGCAGGGCGCCGATGCGGACGGCGGTGGCCTTCGCGCAGCACATCAAGGCGTCTAAGACGGCGGCCGCGGCGTTCCCGGACCTGGCCGACCGAGCGCAGATCGACCCCCGGAGGACCGCCCCCGGCTGCGGGTTCAGGCGGCGCACGTGGACGGCACGATGGGCGTGCACGAACGCAACACCCATCTTGCCTGGCTCAAGGAGCCCGCCCCCGACGGCGTGTGCCGCGTGCTCACCAATGCCCGCTGCCTGTCCGAGGGGGTGGACGTGCCCTCGCTGGACGCCGTCCTGTTCCTCACCCCCCGTGGCTCGCAGGTCGACGTGGTGCAGTCCGTCGGCCGGGTAATGCGCAAGGCGCCGGGCAAGGAGCTGGGCTACATCGTGCTGCCGGTGGTGGTGCCCAGCGGCGTCGCGCCGGAGGAGGCGCTGCGGGACAACGAGCGGTACAAGGTGGTCTGGCAGGTACTGCAGGCGCTACGCAGCCACGATGACCGCTTCCACGCGATGGTCAACCAGATCGACTTGAACAAGCGCAAGCCGGACACCATCGAGATCGTCTCCATCACCGGTCCGACGGACGGCGACGGCGTGGCCGTGCCCGACCCGGATCAGCCGGCGCAGAAGTCCACCGAGCAGTTGCTCATGGAGTTCCCGGCCGACGAATTCCGGGACGCGATGTACGCGCGGATCGTGGCCAAGGTCGGCGAGCGCCGGTATTGGGAATCCTGGGCGAAGGACATCGCCGACATCGCCGCCGCGCACGTCACCCGCATCAAGGGCCTGCTCGCGACGCCGGGGCCGGCGGCCACCGAGTTCGAGCACTTCGTCGCCGGGCTGCGCGGCAACCTGAATGACTCGATCACCGACCACGCCGCGATCGACATGCTGGCCCAGCACCTCATCACCCGGCCGGTGTTCGATGCGCTGTTCGCGCACTCCAGTTTCCTGGCCGGCAATCCGGTGGCCCGGACGATGGAGAACATGCTGGTGGTGCTCGATGCGCACGCGGTGGGTGCGGAGAACGAGACCCTGGAGGGCTTCTACGACACCGTGCGCAAGCGGGTCGCCGGGGTGGACAACGCCGCGGGCAAGCAGCGGGTGCTCGTGGAGCTGTACGACAAGTTCTTCGCCACCGCGTTCCCGAAGACGGTGTCGAAGCTCGGCATCGTCTACACGCCGGTGGAGATCGTCGACTTCATCCTGCGCTCGGCCGACGAGGTGCTGCGCGCGGAGTTCGGGCAGGGGCTGACCGACGAGGGCGTGCACGTGCTCGACCCGTTCACTGGCACCGGCACCTTCCTGGTGCGGCTGCTGCAGAGCGGGCTGATCGAGCCGCATGACCTGGCCCGCAAGTACGCGAACGAACTGCACGCCAACGAGATCCTGCTGCTGGCCTACTACATCGCCGCGGCGAACATCGAGACGACGTTCGAGGAGCTGGAGGGGACGCCGCAGCCGTTCCCCGGGCTGGTGCTCACCGACAGCTTCCAGTCGTGGGAGGACGGCGACCAGCAGGACATCAGCGTCATGCCGGAGAACAACGAGCGGTTGGAGCGGCAGAAGAAGTTGCCTATCCAGGTGATCGTTGGCAACCCGCCGTACTCGGCAGGCCAGGACTCGGCGAACGACGACAACGCAAACGAGAAGTACCCCACGCTGGACGCCGCCATCCGGGACACCTACGCCGCCCGCTCGACAGCGACGAACAAGAACTCGCTGTACGACTCCTACATCCGGGCGATCAAGTGGGCCACGCTGCGCATCCAGGATCGCGGCATCGTCGCCTTCGTGACGAACGGTGGATTTCTGGACTCGAACACCGCCGACGGCATGCGCAAGACGCTGGCCGAGGAGTTCTCGGCCATCCACGTGTTCAACCTCCGCGGCAACCAGCGCACGGCAGGCGAGCAGTCTCGCCGTGAGGGCGGCAAGGTCTTTGGCGCCGGCAGTCGAGCCACTGTCGCCATCACCGTGCTGGTCAAGAAACGTGGCCAGGCCGGATCGGCCACTGTGCATTACACCGACGTCGGCGACTATCTCACTCGCGAGCAGAAGTTGGCCCATGTCGCCGAGGCGGAAACTCTTGGTGGCTTGGCACCCGTGGTTATCGCGCCGAACGATCATGGCGATTGGCTCGGCCAACGCGCCGACGATTTTGTCAGCTTCCTGCCCATCGAGTCTGTCTTTGCAGTCCAGTCAGGCGGTTTGAAGACCAATCGCGATACATGGTGCTATTCCTTCGGCCGGGAATCAGTGGCTGAGAACATGACCAGGCTGGTCGCCACGTACGAGACGGACCGTGCCCGAGGCGCCACCGCAGCGACCGCAACGACGGACGGCAGTTTGATCAGCTGGAACCGGGGTCTCCTGGCGGATCTGGATCGGGGGCGTCCTCGTGAATTCAAGGGTGAGCGCGTCCAGTTAGCCGTCTATCGACCATTCACGAAGGCGAACGTCTACTTCGACCGCGCGCTGAATGACATGGTCTACAGGCTTCCCACGCTGTTTCCCGGCTCAACGCACGTGAATCGAGGGCTTGTCGTTGTTGCCCCGCGCATTGAAGCAGCGCCAGGGGTGGTCATGGTCGACCAATTGCCGGACCTGAGCTTCTACAGCTACACGGGGCAGTTCTTTGCGCGGTGGCACTACGAGAAGGTCGACGACGCGGGGATGTTCGACGTCCACGAGGGCGACGTCGTCGATGGCTACCGGCAGATCGACAACATCACCGATGAGGCGCTGGCCGCATTCACCGCCGCGTACCAGGGCGAGGCGATCAGCAAGAACGACATCTTCGACTACGTCTACGGGCTGCTGCACTCGTCGGAGTACCGGGAGACCTACGCGGCGGACCTGAAGAAGATGCTGCCTCGGATCCCGTTCGCGGCCGACTTCCGGGCGTTCGCCGATGCTGGCAGGCAGCTGGCCGAGGTGCACCTGGGCTACGAGACCGTGAAGCCGTACCCGCTGGAAGGGCTTGACGTGAGTGGCCCGGGCGGCGAGGCCAACTACGGGTTCTTCGCCGTCGGCAACAAGAAGATGAGCTTCGGCAAGCCCACTGCGGAGCAGAAGACCGAAGGTCTGCGGAGCGACAAGTCGGTCATCCACTACAACGACCGGATCACCCTGCGGGGCATCCCGGAAGAGGCGTACCGGTACACGCTGGGCAGCCGCTCGGCGATCGAGTGGATCATCGACCGCTACTGGGTGAAGACGGACAAGGCGTCGGGCATCGTCAACGACCCCAACGACTGGTCCCGCGAAGTCGGCGATCCGCGCTACATCGTCGACCTGCTGGCGCGCATCGTCACAGTGTCCTTGGAGACGATCAAGGTGGTCGACTCCCTGCCCCCGCTTGATACCCGCCACGACGGGTGAACGACACGGGACGGCCAGGCCGCGATCACGGTGCGCCGGCCGCCCCGATCGGGGCACAGGCCAGCCACGAGATGACACCTGGCCGTCCGTACCCGGCGTCGCTCGTGGGCTGGCGGCCCGTGCCCTGCAGCTGCACGACGCAGAGGTCATCCACGGCCGGGGCGCGCCTTATCCGCGCCTTAAGCACCGGTCAAACCCGGTGGTCAGTGGTCAACAGGGGCGGCACCGGTAAGGCACGGAAGGAGCAGCGCTGCCCGGCTGAGCTGCACAAACGGGCATCGGAGCTGGTCAGGACGTGGAGCGGGTGACCGGGATCGAACCGGCATGGCCAGCTTGGAAGGCTTGAGACTCTAGCCCTGTTCCCGCAGGCGGGACGTGAGGCACGCGGATGCCGTGCCTTCCGCGTGCCTTCAACACCGCGCTTGCAATGCCGGCGCATGCGGCGTCCCGGCTCCTCTTCGGCTCGGGGGTAACCCAGGGTGGGAGACGTCATGTCCTATCGCGGGGCGAGGCGATCAGCACCTTCCGGACCGAACAAGGTCGACGGGTTCGACGCCGTCGACCTCGCGATCCGCCTCTGGGTTGCTCCATGGCTCTGCGGAGCTGGCCGCCTCCTCGGGGGGCGGCCTGCTGCCGCGCAAGGAGGCGTTGCGCTTGCGGCGGGTAGGGGCGATCGCGGTGTCGTCGATGTCTCGGCCGTCACCGTGGCGTGCGCCAGCGAGCCGGTCAATGACCGGGAGTCTGCTCAGTAGTGCCAGTCTCGGCATGGCTCAGACGTCTGGGTGGGCTGTGGAGTTGTCTATGGACGGCCCTCGATCAGGAGGTCGTCGTGTCCCCCACACCCTCTCGCAGGACCGTGTCGCTCCATCTCAGAGCGAGCCGGCGGGCTGGGGGCTGCGGAGCAGCGCCCCGGCCTCGGTGGCGGGCATGGGCCGGTAGAGCAGGTAGCCCTGGGCCTGGTCGCATTCCTGCGCCTTGAGCTGCGCCAGCTGGTCCGGCTCCTCCACGCCCTCGGCGACGACGGTCAACCCGAAGGTGTGCGCCGCTCTGATCATTAGGGCGACGAGCTCGCGGTGGGCGGGCTCCGTGGAGGCCACGAAGCTGCGGTCGATCTTGAGCGTGTCGACCGGCATGTTGCGCAGCTGGCCGATGGAGGTGTATCCGGTGCCGAAGTAGTCGATGGCGATGCTGACGCCCATGGCGCGCAGCTCGGTGAGGTGGTCATTGGCCAGCGGGTCGTCGACCAGCACGGTCTCGGTGACCTCCAGGACCAGCAGGTGAGCGGGCAGCCCGGACGCCTCCAGCGCGTCGGCGACGTCGCTGATCACCCGCGGGTCGGCCAGGTGCCGTCCAGAGATGTTCACCGCGATCGTCGGGTCGGGCGCCCCCGGCGCGGCGGGGGACTCGGCCCGCCACTGCGCCAGCTGGCGGGTGGCCTCGTGCAGCATCCAGCGGTCGACCTCACCGATCAGTCGGGACCCCTCGGCCACGGGGATCCACTGGTCTGGAGCGACCGGTCCGACACCGGGTCGCGTCCAGCGGATGAGCGCCTCGTAGCCCATCAGCCGGTCGGTGGCGACCTCCATGACGGGCTGGTACGCCACCTGCATCTCACCGTTGGCCAGGCCGGTGGCGATCGCCACCTCCAGTGCCGCCCGCTGGTTGAGCTGCCGCCGCAGGGTTTCGTCGAAGATCTCCGCGCGGCCACGCCCCGCAGCCTTGGCGCGGTAGGCGGCGGCGTCGGCCTCGGCGAAGAGCACGTCGGCGTCGGTGCTGCCGTCCCGGCTGACCGCTACGCCGATGCTGGCGCCGATCCGGACCTGGGCACGCTGGACCACCATCGGCTCGCTGATCGAGGAGATCAGCCGGTGGCTGAGTTCCAGCAGGTCGTGCTCGGTGTGCACGGGCTCCACGAGGACGACGAACTCGTCGCCGCCCAGGCGGCAGACCACGTCGCCGGGCCGGACCCCGGCCGTGAGCCGGCGGGCGACCTCGCGCAGCACCTCGTCGCCGGCGGCGTGCCCGTGCCCGTCGTTGACCGCTTTGAAGCCGTCGAGATCCACGAAGAGCAGGCCGGTCATCTGACCGGACCGCCGGCCGCGGTGCAGCGCGCCGGTGACCAGCGTGACGGCCTGGGCGCGGTTGGGCAGCTCGGTGAGCGCGTCGTGGGTGGCCTGGTGGGCGAGGGCGGACTGCAGCTCCTCGCGCTGGCGTACCGCGTGCACGATCTCCTTGACCGACGCGTGGACGACCTCACCGAGCGGTCCGGGCAGCGGCTGGTCGAGCAGGGCGTCGTCGAGGTCGCCGCGGGCGACGGCCTGGGCCTGGTCCTGGATCCGGCGCAGCCCGGCGACGGCGGCTCCCAGCGCCGCCGAGACGGTGCGCACCTCGCGCGGTCCGGCGACCTCCACCTCCACCAGCGAGCCCTCGCTGATCTGGCTGGCCTGCCCGGCCAGCAGTCGCAGCGCGCCGGCCACGCTGCGGCCGAGCACCAGTGCGGCGAGCAGCGAGACGGCCAGCAGGCCGGCGGCGAGGAGAAGGATCCCCCGCAGCTGACCGGTGGCCTCCTCCCGGTCGGCGGACACCAGCGTGTGGGCGTTGCCGATCGCGGTCTCGACGAGCTCGCCCAGCAGATCGTTGCGCTCCTGGGTCTGGACGAGCAGCGTGGCGATCTCGGCGACGGACACGGTGGGGGTGTCGCCGTCCGCACCGCTGGTCAGCACGCCGTCCACGGCGCCCACGGCGTCGGACGTCTGCACGGCCCGCCATGCCTCTCGCAGCGAGGGCTGGGACAGGGACTTCATCTGGCGTTCGGCGTCGCTGTAGTCGAGCAGGGCGGTCTGCCACGCGGTGCGCGAGCCGATCATGCTGTCCCCGCCGGCGAACATGGACCCGAAGAAGAGCGGGAGCTGCCGGCTGGCGACCTGGCTGAGCCGCGCGATGGACTGCACGTCCTGGAGTGCCCGCAGGGTGACCCCCGGGATCCCTTCCGCGGTGGCGGCGGCTGCGGCGGCCTGCTGGGCGGTCATCAGATCGTTCGAGACGGCCAGGAAACGGAAGTAGACGTCCTCGATGTCGAGGTTCAGCGTGTTGCCACCGGAGCGCAGCAGGGCCAGGTCCGTCGCGGCGCGCTCGGCGGCAGCGGAGCCCACCGAGCCGGCCGGCACGCCGGCCAGCGCCCGATCGGTCACCGCTCGGACCCGCGCGGAGTCGCGCGCCATCGTCTCGGCCTGTACCTCCAGCAGTCCCGGCGGCAGGTCGAGCATGGCGATGGCCTCCGGGTTGGCGACGACGTGCAGCCACAGGAACGGGATCAGCTCCTGCTCCACGCTCCGGCGCGCGCCGTCGAGGGCCGCGAGGGTCCGCATGCCGTTCTCCGCGCGTGCGGCACTGTCCGCCTCGCTCGCCCGGGTCTGTGCCGCGGCGGTGGCCAAGACCATGACGCCGAGGAGCGGCAGCAGCACGAGCGCCGTCAGGTAGCACCACAGGGGCGAGGCGCGGCGCATGCTCTGCTCGGAGAACCGCACGAATCGCATGGTTCCGTATCGGTACGGCTCAACTCGTCTTGAGCGCGACCACCCATTCGAGGGGGGCGGTGTCCGTGACCGGTCGTGCCCGTCGGCCCCGGCGAGGTCCCTCGGGTCAAGCCCGGCGCGCACCGCTACACGCCACAGCGCCTCGCTCACGGCCTGAGGTGGGACGTGTCACGGAACGATGGGGACTCGCAACCTGATCGTGGAACCCGCCGCGGACCTCTGCCCGGGTGCAGGTCTCGCTGGGGATTGGTCGAAAGATGACGTGTGCAACCATCCGTTCCGAGCCGGTACGGGAATAGGCTGAAGTCCTCGCACGCGGGCGCCATGGCCCGGTGGCTGTGGTGCCGCACGTTGATTGGCGGCGACTGATGGGTGCCTCGGTAGTGGCCTGGGAGGCGACGGGGGAAGCGCTGTCGCGCCTGCTGGAGGAAGCCTTACCCGCCTTCACGTGGACCCTGGTTGCGGCGTTCTGTATGGGCGGCGTGGCGGTGTCCTGCTACGGCCTCTACGCCGCGGGTCGGCACCTGCTCCACGGTGCACCGGGGCGGTCCGGGCCGGTCGATGGCTCACCTGCACCGCGATTCGACGATGAGCTCGTGCACCGGGAAGCGGCGCGTGGCATCGCCGCCCTGGAGTCGTGGCTGGGCCAGTCATCGCCGGGGTCGACGGGAGGCGACGAGGCGGGATCCAGCGCCGAGGGCTGACCGGATGGCGGACTGCGTAGGTGGGGAGTTCCACCGGCGGCGGTAGAGCTGGAACCTTCGTCGGCAACGCCTTATGGTTGGCCCATGCAACTGGGTGGGGCCGGATCGGCTGAGGGGTCCATGGTGCGCATCGAACGTGAGCTGACCCATCTGGTCCGCCGGGCTCAGCGCGTCCAGCTCCACACCGATGGGCCCGTGGAGCCACTGGAGCGGAGCGCATACACGATCCTGGGCTTCCTCAACGACGAGGGACCGATGCGCAACGGGGCGTTGGCGGCCCGGTTGTACCTCGACGCCTCGACGGTGAGCCGGCACGTGGCCAGCCTGCAGCAGGCCGGGCTTGTCACGCGCGAGGCGGACCCCGAGGACGGGCGGGCCTGCCGGCTGCGGCTGACATCGGCGGGGCGGCGTGCGGTCGCTGGGACACGTCAGGTCCGCCGGAATGCCGTGCGCGAGCTGATCGGCTCGTGGCCGATCGACGAGCAGGACACCTTTGCAGCGCTGCTGGAACGGTTGAACGCAGGTCTCGACGGCAGAGTCACCGAGGCAATGGCCGGCGGAGCGCCGTCGCCCTCCGGCGCGAGCCCGGACAGATCCGCCGCAACCCCCGACGAAGCCGGTTCGAAAGAGGTCCTGCGCGCGTGAGTTCCCCTGCTCCTCACAGCCAGACGCCGGACTCCTCGAGCGGCCACCAGGGCCTGCCACCGTTGGAACACCGGCAGATCCTGACCGTGCTGCTCGGGCTCATGCTGGGCATGCTGGTCGCGGCGCTCTCGCAGACCATCGTGGCCACGGCGTTGCCGACCATCGTGGGCGAGCTCGGTGGGCAGGAGCAGCTGGCCTGGGTCGTCTCGGCGACGCTGCTGACCTCCACCGCATCCACACCGATCTGGGGCAAGCTGTCCGATCTCTACGGGCGGAAGATCATGTTCCAGTCCGCCATCGGGATCTTCCTGCTCGCATCCTTGGCCAGCGGCTTCGCGCAGGACATGGCGCAGTTGATCGCGTTCCGCGCGGTTCAGGGGCTGGGTGTCGGCGGACTGATGGCGTTGTCGCAGGCGATCATCGGCGACGTCGTCAGCCCGCGGGAGCGTGGTCGCTACCAGGGCTACATCGGTTCCGTGTTCGGGATCGCGACGGTCGCGGGACCGCTGCTCGGCGGGTTCCTCGTCGAGCACCTGTCCTGGCGGTGGACCTTCTGGGTGGGCATCCCGATCGGCGTGGCGGCCCTGATCGTCACCGAGCGCGTGTTGAAGCTGCCGTTCCCGCGCAGCCGGCACTCCATCGACTGGCTCGGTGCCTTCTTCATCGTCGCCTCGGTCAGCGCGCTGCTGCTGATGCTGTCGCTGGGCGGCAAGGAGTTCGCCTGGAACTCGGCCTGGACCTATGCGCTCGCCGCCGCGGCCGCCGTCCTGCTGGTGCTCGCCGTGTGGCAGGAGCGTCGCGCAGGCGAGCCGATCATGCCGCCGCACCTGTTCGCGAACCACACCTTCGTCGTCACCAGCCTGGCCGGCTTCGTCGTCGGTGTCGCGATGTTCGGCGCGATCATCTTCCTGCCGCAGTACCTGCAGATCGTCAAGGGGGAGTCGCCGACTGCTTCGGGGCTGCTGACGCTGCCGCTCATGGTGGGCCTGCTCGCTGCCTCCATCGGCTCCGGGCGGGCGATCACGGCCACCGGTCGGTACAAGATCTTCCCGGTGGTCGGCCTCCTGATCGCAGCGGTCGGGCTGGGGCTGATGAGCCGGCTCGCCGTCGACACCTCCCTGGTGGTGGCCGGGCTGTACATGCTGGTCACGGGCGTCGGCATCGGCCTGGTGATGCAGGTGCTGGTGCTGGCCACCCAGAACGCCGTGGAGCAGAAGGACCTGGGCGTGGCCACCTCCGGGGCCACGTTCTTCCGGTCACTGGGCGGCGCTTTGGGGGTGGCGGTGTTCGGCGCCCTGCTCACCCATCGCCTCGCCGACACCATCCCGTCCCGCCTCGCCGAGGCCGGCGTCCCGGCCGACCGGATCGCCGGCGGGACTCCGACGCTGGGCAGCCCCGAACAGATCGGCGCACTGCCCGAACCGGTGCACACCGCGGTCATCACCGGCTTCGCCGACGCGCTGCAGACCACTTTCCTCGCCGCCGTGCCGTTCGCTCTGCTCGGGTTCCTCGTGCTGCTGTTCTTGCGGGAGACCCCGCTGCGCGAACACGCGCAGGAGCACACCACCGGGGAGAACGTCGCAGAGGCCTTCGAGACGGCGGTCGATCCGGACTGCGATCTCGGGCATGGCGCGGACGATGCCGGACGCAGGAGCGCTTCCGACGCCCGCGGATCGGCCGGTGCGCGACTTCCGAAGGCCGAGCCATAGCGGCCTCTGCCGTCGGTAGTCGCGGGACCACCGGACCAGCCAGGCCAGCCTGTGTCTCCGGGGCGCTACAGCTAGCTGCCCCCAGATGCTGCCCGCAGACGGAACCCTTCCCTTTCGCACTGCACCGCGGGACCATGGTTGCAGTTCGCAACAGCCGGGGGTGACCCGCGGCGGTCGTGACGCTGTGAGCGGGCAGACCCCTGGAGAGAGGGGGGGCGGTGGAGTACCTCCTCCGAACCAGGCTGTACCTCTACAGCCTCGGCTTGTGGCTGCTGCGCGCGGCCCGTTTGCTGCTCTGGTGCCTGATGACCGGCAGCCTGGCCATGGGCACGGCGTGGACAGGACGTCCCGCGGTGCTGACCGACTGGCTGGCGGCCGGGCCCCCGACCTGGCGGCGACCGGGTCGCCAGCAGATCATGATCGCGCTCGAGGCGGCACGAGGGGTCGCCGCGATGGAATCGTGGATACGGGCCGGCTGCCCATCGGCGGCCGATCGGCCGGAGCGGGATCGAACTGAACGGCCCAACACCTCCGACTGAGCGCGGCCTCGAACGGGAGGCGCGAATGCTCAGGAGTCGGCGGCGCCGGGCTCTCTCGGGCCCGGGGCTTTCGAACTCGTCGATGGGACAGGGATCCCATCTGCGGCTCGGCCGGCGCGGCCGTCACTTACGCCGGCCGCCGGCCGGGACTTCCGACCGTTCGTGGACGGCCGCACCGGGAGCCCGCGTTTCCGCTCCTTCCAGCGGCCGGGGCTGATCCCTTTCCACCGTCGGAAGGCATGGACGAAAGTTGAGGCATCCGTGTATCCGAGCCGTCGAGCGACCTGCTCGACGCTCAGACCGGCGGTCACGAGCAGCTCCTCCGCCAGGTGTTCACGTGTCTGCTCCACGATGGCGCGGAAGGTGGTTCCGTCGTCCTCGAGCATTCGGCGCAAGGTCCGCACGCTGACGTGCAGCTCGGCGGCGACCTCCTCCTGTCCGAGGATCCGGCCTCCCGTGTGCACAAGGAGGTCCCGCACGCGTCCGCTCGTCCCCTGCCGTGAGTGGCGGCGCTGGAGGAGGTCCCGGCACTGGGCCTGGCAGAGTGCGGCGGTCAGGGGGGCCGCCTGCGGCAATGGCTGGTCGAGCAGGGCAGCGTCGAAGGCCAGCATCGACCGTGCGGTCCCGAACAGGGATGGCACGCCGAACGCGGTCTCGTACCCCGTGGGGTCGGCCGGTTGCGGCAGTCGCAGCGTCACGCGCAGCGGCACGACCGGGCGGCCGAGGGTTTCGCGCCACAGCTGGAGGGCCGCCGAGGTGTCGCGGAGCAGGACGAAGCGCCGGACGTGTTCCGGGACGTCCAAGTCGTCGAAGAACAGCCGGACCTCGCCCTCGTCCTCCTGGGCGCTGATGCGCGTCAGGGCGTAGGTGAGGTCGACGAACCGCATGGCGACCTCGTGTGCCTCACGCAGGGTGCGGCTCGAGAGCAGGGCGAAGCCCCAGATGCCGTAGCTCGCGAGCCGGTACCGCCCGCCGGCGGTCAGGCCTGCGTCCTCGGGCAGCGACTCGGCGACCGCGGCGATGGCGCGCAGCTCTTGGGCGCCGGTGATCTCGGCGTCCGGGTCCTCGAGGGCTGCTTCCGGTATCCCGCCGCCGGCCAGGACATCACGGCGAGGCAGGCCGTGCTCCATGGCGAGCGCGCACAGCAGAGCCACGCTGCCCGTGCCGCGGACGGGGGCGTCGAAGGGCTGAGGGTTGGCCGAAATAATCAACTTACGGCCTATTGTGTCATGGCTCACGTGGAACTCTCGCGGCTAGCTTCCGTGGTGACCGCCGTCACCCGGCAGATGGGTACCGAGCATGACCTTGACCGCAGACGCAGCACCTGGCACCGCCGAGGAAACCCAGCACGTCGACGTGCTCGTGGTCGGCGCGGGAATCTCCGGGATCGGTGCTGCCTACCACCTGAAGGAGCAGTTCCCGGGGAAGAGCTTCGTCATCCTCGACGCGCTGGACGCCCGGGGCGGCACCTGGTGGACCCACCGTTACCCCGGCGTCCGGTCCGACAGCGACCTGTTCACCTTCGGGTACGGGTTCAAGCCCTGGCGGGGCGCGTCGATCGCCGCCTCGGAGGAGATCCTGGCCTACCTGGACGAGGTCATCGAGGACAACGACCTGGGTGACCGGATTCGCTACCGGCACCGGGTGAGCGCGGCCAGCTGGTCATCGGAGGAGAAGCGCTGGACGGTGCACGTGACCCGTGAGGACACCGGCGAGTCGCTGCGCTTCACCACCGACTTCCTCTGGATGTGCCAGGGCTACTACGACCACTCCCGGCCCCACCGGCCGCAGTGGGAGGGGCTGGACCGGTTCCGTGGTCAGGTCGTGCACCCGCAGCAGTGGCCGGTCGACCTCGACTATGCGGGCAAGCGCGTCGTCGTCATCGGATCCGGAGCCACTGCGGCCACCCTCGTGCCGGCCATGGCGCAGGAGGCGGCGCACGTGACGATGCTGCAGCGCTCGCCGACGTTCTTCTTCGCCCGCCCCAGGACCCACGAGCTGGCGAACACGCTGCGCGCCCTGGACGTCCCTGACGAGTGGACCCACGAGATCCTGCGGCGCGCGTACATCGCCGAGGGCGACGAGATCACCCGGATGTCCAAGGAAGCGCCGGAGGAGCTGCGGGCCTTCATCATCGAATCGATGCGTCCCCTGCTGCCTGAGGGCTTCGACATCGACAAGCACTTCAACCCGACCTACCGGCCGTGGCAGCAGCGGCTCGCCCTCCTCCCGGACGGCGACCTCTTCACCGCCATCCGGGAGGGCCAGGCGTCGGTCGTCACCGACACGATCGACACGTTCACCGAGACCGGGATCCGCACCTCCTCGGGAGAGGAGCTGGAGGCCGACATCGTCGTCACCGCCACCGGGTTCGACCTGAGCCTGTTCGGGGGGGTCGCCTTCACCGTCGACGGGGAGCCGGTCGACTTTACCCAGCGGGTCACCTGGCGCGGCATGATGATCAGCGGCGTGCCGAACATGGCCTACGTGTTCGGGTATTTCCGCGCCAGCTGGACCCTTCGTGCGGACCTGGTCAGCGAGTTCGTCTGCCGGTTGCTCGCGCACATGGAGAAGCGGGGTGCGACGACAGTCGTCCCCACGCTGCGTCCGGAGGACGCCGGCATGCAGCTGCGGCCATGGGGCGATCCGGAGAACTTCAACTCCGGCTACGTCATGCGCACCATGCACCTGATGTTCAAGCAGGGTGACCGAGAGCCCTGGCTCCACCTGCTCGAGTACGCCGAGGAGCGCGACTCACTGCCTGCGCTCGAGCTCGACGACACCTCGTTGGTGTACGGCTGACCGGCCGGCCGGCGGTCGCGCTGCACCACCCACGAGTTCTTTCCGCACGTCCCGAGTCGTTCCCAGAAGGAGAATCCTGTGCCGGTTGACCCGCACATCGCCGCCGTCCTCAGCATGCTTGACCAGGCGGGCATGCCCCCCATGTACGAGGGGACCGCAGAGGCCGGGCGCGACCAGTACCTCGCGCTCACCCACGGCTCCCGGGCGCCCGAACACGTCGTCCAGGTCGGGAGCAGTGAGGACCGCACGGTGCCCGGCAGCGAGGGTGACCTCAAGGCGCGCGTCTACCGCCCCGAAGGCGAGGGCCCTTTCCCCACGGTGATCTTCTTCCACGGTGGGGGCTGGGTCATCGGTGACCTCGACACCCACGACAACATGGCCCGCAACGTCTGCAAGGGCAGCAGCGCCGTCGTGGTGTCCGTGGACTACCGGCTCGCGCCGGAGCACCCCTTCCCCGCCGCAGCGGACGACGCGGTGGCCTCCGCCCGTTGGATCGCCCAGCATCTCGACGAGTTCGGCGGAGACCAGCGGCTGGGTCTCGTCGGGGACAGCGCCGGCGGCAACCTCGCGGCTGTCGTGGCGCAGGTGCTGCACGCCGACGGGACAGCGCTGGTCGCCCAGTTCCTGATCTACCCGGCGGTGGACGCGGAGGGGGAGTACCCGTCCCGGGTCGAGAACGCCAAGGGCTACTTCCTGGAGAAGGACACCATGGATTGGTTCTACGGCCACTACGCGGGGGCATGGGACGACGCCAAGAACGCCCGCCTGTCGCCGCTGCACGCCGACCTCACTGGACTGCCCCCGGCGGTCGTCGTCACGGCGGAGTTCGACCCGCTGCGGGACGAGGGCGAGGCCTACGGCGAGGCGCTGCGTGCCGCGGGCGTCGCCGCGGACGTCCACCGCTACGACGGCATGATCCACGGCTTCTTCGACATGGGCGCGATCTCGCCCGCCGCGCAGAAGGCGATCGACGAGAGCTCTGCCCGGTTCGGCGAGCTGCTGCGCGGCTGACCGACCCCTGGATGCAGCCGGCTCCGTCCATTGGGCGGGGCCGGCTGCCCCGCACAGCCGGCGGCTCCCGGGCCGGGGCCGGGGCGAACCGCGGGTCGGTCACGCGGGAGAGGGGTCCCCTGCTGGGACGAAGTCCCGCGACACCACGCGGAGATCGGTGCGGCCGGCGGACGCGGGCGAGCACAGCCACCGGATGGCCGGGCCCATCACCGGGTTCCAGGAGCCCGGCTCGGGCCTCGTCCGGTAGGTCGTCAGGGATCATGCCGGTGACAGTGGCCCCACCGGGCAGCAGCAGGTGGACGTCCACGCCGGTGCCGGCCAGGTCGGCGGCCATCACGTGCGACATCGCGTCGGTGGCGGCTCGGGACGGGCCGTAGGGGACGAACCCTCGGCGGCGCATCGTCTCCTCGTTGATGCTGACGTTCACCACGGTGCCGTGCCCGGCAGCGACCATGTCGGGCACGACCGCGCGGGCGACGAGGAAGTAGCCGGTCACGTTGGTGGCCATCAGGTCGGCGAACCCCGCCGGGCTGACATCGTGGAACGGTCGTGGCTCGGTGAGGAACCGGGGATTGACCGTCCGCATGCCGATGCCGGCGTTGTTGACCAGGACGTCGATGCCGCCGAGGGCCGCGCGCGCGGCCGCCACGCCGTCGGCGACGGAGGCCTCGTCCCGCACGTCCATCGCGATCCCGGTGGCCGATCCCGGGCCGGCGGCCGTCTCCTGCTCGGCGACCCGGCGGGCACGGTCGGCGTCCCGGCCGGTCAGGACCACCGAGGCCCCGCCGGTCACCAGGGCCCGCACCATGCCCAGCCCCAGCCCGCTGGTACCGCCCGTCAGCAGGACCCGGACGCCGCTGACATCGGCGTCTCGCGCTTGCCCCTCGACCGCCCGCTCGGGCATGAGCTCCTCCGCCGCTCCGTCCCACGTTCGCCAGACCTGCCATGACTCCAGAGCCCCCGCTGGGCGCTGCCGCCGGGCGATGACGAGCGGGAAGGTCGGGGCCAGGATCCAGCGGGTCACCCACCCACGGGTGATCGCCCGGAGCCGACCAGCGCCGGTGGTCAGGAAGGTGGCTCCGATGATCGGGAGCGGCCGGTCGCTGAACCGTTCGACGAAGCCGCGCCGCCAAAGGGGGCGGGCCCGCCAGAAAGCCGACCCGGGGTGTTGTGCGCCACATCGCCAGATGGCTAACCTGACGGGGTCGTCAAGTTTGTCTCCGTGGCCAGCGCCCATGACCCGCAGGAGCCTCCGTGCGCTTCACCGACGAGCACCGCGCCTTCCGGGCATTGGTCCGGGACGTCGTCGAGAAGGAGATCGCCCCGCACGTCGACGAGTGGGAGCGCGCCGGCATCTTCCCGGCGCACGAGCTCTTCCCGAAACTCGGCGAGCTGGGCCTGCTGGGCCTGGAGTACGACCCCGAGTACGGCGGGCAGGGGGCCGACCACATGTACTCGGTCATCCTCGTCGAGGAGCTGCACCGCTCCGGGTGCGCGGGGATCCCGATGGCCATCGGCGTCCAGACGATGATGGCCACGCCGTCGCTGCACGAGTTCGGCAGCGACGAGCTCAAGCGCCGCTACCTGGAGCCGGCCATCCGTGGCACTGCGGTCTGCTCCATCGCGGTGACCGAGCCGGCCGCCGGCTCCGACGTGGCCGGGTTGCGCACCCGAGCCGTGCGCGACGGCGACGACTGGGTGATCAACGGCAGCAAGCTCTACATCACAAACGGCACCCAGGCCGACTGGCTGTGTCTGCTCGCCCGCACCTCCGACGAGGGCGGCCACCGCGGCATGTCCCAGATCATCGTGGAGACGAACACGCCCGGCTTCTCCGTCTCGCGGACGCTCGACAAGCTCGGCAACCGGTCCTCCGACACCGCCGAGCTCTTCTTCGACGACGTCCGGGTCCCGGTGTCCAACACGATCGGCCAGGTCGGGCGCGGCTTCCAGCAGCAGATGGCGCAGTTCGTGGTGGAACGCATGTTCGTCGCCTACGGCGCGGTGACCAGCTGCCGGCACGCCCTCGAGCGCACCCGCGACTACCTCAAGCAGCGGCAGGCGTTCGGCGGGCCGCTCATGGCCAGCCAGTACCTGGCCTTCCGGCTGGCCGAGCTGTCCGCGCAGGTGGACCTGCTGCAGTCGCACAACTACGCCTGCGCGGAGGCGTACCTGGCCGGGGAGGACGTCACCCGGCAGGCGACAGTCGCCAAGCTGACAGCCGGCCGCCTGCTGCGCGAGGTCGCCGATACCTCCATCCAGTTCCACGGCGGCATGGGCTACATGGAGGAGACCTGGACCTCCCGGTTCTTCCGCGACACCCGATTGGCCTCCATCGGCGGCGGCGCCGACGAGGTGATGCTCCAGGTGCTGGCGCGGATGGACGGGTTCACGGCATGACGGCGACCGGCAGCGCGCTGCTGGAGCAGCTCGTCGGCAACCTCGAGGCCGAGTGCGCCGACCTCGACGCGCGGGTCGCCCCGCTGGAGGCAGCCGCCTGGCGTGCTCCTACCCCCGCGGTCGGCTGGGACATCCGGGACACCATCAACCACCTGGCCTTCTTCGACGCCGACGCCCGGCTGGCGGTCACCGGTCCGGATGCCTTCACCGCGCTGGTGCAGCGAGTGACCGCGGACGGCGGCGACTACGTCGAGCAGCGCACGCTGGAAGGCCGGGACCTGGAGCCGGCCGAGGTCCTGGACCGCTGGCGCACGGGACGTGCCGAGCTGGCCGCAGCACTGCGGGTCGCCGAGCCCGGGATGCGCGTCCCGTGGTTCGGCCCGCCCATGAGCCCCGCCTCGTTCGTCACCGCCCGGTTGATGGAGACCTGGGCCCACGGGCAGGATGTCGTCGACGCGCTCGGGCAGCAGCGTCCGGCCACCTCCGGGCTGCGCGAGGTCGCCGAGATCGGCTACCGGGCGCGCCCGTTCTCCTACGCGGCCCGCGGCGCGACCATGCCCGAAGCGCCGGTGCGGCTCGAGCTGACCGGGCCGGACGGCCAGAGCTGGACCTGGGGCCCGCCCGAGGCGGCGGACGTGATCAGCGGCCCGGCGCTGGACTTCTGCCTGCTGGTCACCCAGCGCCGGCATCGCGACGACCTGGCGCTGACAGTGCGGGGGGCGGCGGCGCAGGAATGGGCCCGGATCGCGCAGGCCTTCGCCGGCCCCCCCGGAGCCGGGCGGGAGCCGCTGCGATGAGCGCGCCGCTGCGGGTGGCCAACGTCTCCGGTTTCTACGGCGACCGCCTCTCCGCAATGCGGGAGATGCTCGACGGCGGCGACGTCGACGTCCTGACCGGCGACTACCTGGCCGAGCTCACCATGCTCATCCTCGGCCGGCAGCGTGCCGGCGACGCGGCCGCCGGGTACGCGCGCTCGTTCCTCACCCAGCTCGAGGACTGCCTCGGCGACGCACTCAGCCGGGGGGTTCGGATCGTCAGCAACGCCGGCGGGCTGAACCCGCGAGGGCTGGCCGACGCGGTACGTGAACTCGGCACGCGGCTCGGGGTCGAGGTCCGGGTGGCCACTGTCAGCGGTGACGACCTGCTGCCCCGGCTCGTCGAGCTGAGCTCCGCCGGCCGCCTGCGGGCCGGTGAGCGGCCACCGGCGGACGGTGACGGGGCCGCGGGGGCCGGGGAGTTCCCCGACACGCTCACCGCGAACGCCTACCTCGGCTGCTGGGGCATCGTACGGGCGCTGGAGGCCGGCGCCGACGTCGTCGTCACAGGTCGTGTCACCGACGCCAGCGTGGTCGTCGGCCCGGCGGCCTGGCACCACGGTTGGGGCCCCGGTGACCTCGACGCGCTCGCCGGGGCGACCGTCGCCGGGCACGTGCTCGAGTGCGGCGCGCAGGCCACCGGCGGCAACTTCAGCTTTTTCGCCGAGCTGCTCGACGCCGACCCCGGCTGCCTGGACCGCATCGGTTTCCCGCTCGCCGAGATCGCCGCCGACGGGACCTCCGTGATCACCAAGCACCCCGGCACCGGGGGAGCTGTCACCGTCGGAACCGTCACAGAGCAGCTGCTCTACGAGTGCACCGGCAGCCGCTACGGCGGGCCGGACGTCATCACCAGGTTCGACCAGCTAGAGCTTCGGCAGCTGGGGCGTGACCGGGTCGAGATCACCGGGGCCCGCGGGCTCCCGCCAGGGGGGTGGCTGAAGGTGGCGACGAACCGTCTCGGCGGCTTCCGCAACTCCATGACCCTGCCGCTGGCGGGGCTGGACGTCGACCGCAAGGCGGAGCTGCTGCGCCGGCAGCTGGCTCCGGCGCTGGAGGGGGTGGCAGAGGCCGTCGTGACCCTGGCGCGCACGGACTCCCCGGACGCCGGCTCCGAGGAGGAGGCGAGCGCCCTGCTGCACGTGACGGTGAAGGACCCGGACCGGGAAAAGGTGGGCAAGGCGTTCACAGTGCCCCTCATCGAGCTGGGCCTGGCGAGCATCCCCGGCTTCTTCGCCACCACCGCCCCGCCCAGCCCGTCGGCCTACGGCGTGTACGCGCCAGCCTGGGTGCCGGCCGAGGACGTCGACCAGCTGGTGGGCCTGCCCGACGGCGGCGCGGAGACAGTTCCCTCGGCGCGGTCGCGGCCGGCCGGCGCCCAGGACGACGAGCCCGCGGAACTGGTGGCCGGCGGTGGGCCGTCGCCGGGCGGCCCCACCCGCCGCGTCCCACTCGGCCGGGTGGTCGGCGCCCGGAGCGGTGACAAGGGAGGGGCGGCCACCCTCGGCGTGTACGCCCGGAACGACCAGGGCTACGCCTGGCTGGCCGCCTTCCTCACCGAGGAGCGGCTGCGCGAGCTGCTGCCCGAGGCGGCCGGCCTGCCGCTGACCCGGGAGCTGCTGCCCGGGCTGCGGGCGGTGCTGTTCCAGATCCACGGCCTGCTCGGCGAGGGCGTCGCCGCCGGCACCCGCTTCGACCCCCAGGCCAAGGCCGTGGGGGAGTGGCTGCGCTCCCGCGTGGTCGACGTCCCGGTGTCCCTGTTCCCGGAAGGACGAGTGTGACCATCCTCGCCGAGCGCGCCGCGGAGAACCGTGCCGCGCTGCTCGAGCGCCTCGCGGAACTCGACGAGCAGCGCGCCCTGGCCAACCTGGGGGGCAGCGAGAGCGCCCTGGCCCGGCACCGCAAGCGCGGCAAGCTGACGGTCCGCGAACGCATCGAACTCCTGCTGGACCGGGACAGCCCGTTCCTGGAGCTGTCCCCGTACGCCGCCTGGGGCACCGACTTCCCGGTGGGCGCCAGCCAGGTCACCGGCATCGGCGTCGTCGAGGGCGTGGAGGTGATCATCTCCGCCAACGACCCGACTGTGCGGGGCGGCACCTCGAACCCGTACACGCTGCGCAAGGCGGGGCGGGCGCACGACATCGCCGAGACCAACCGGCTGCCGTTCCTCAGCCTGGTGGAGTCCGGCGGCGCCGACCTGCCGACCCAGTCGGAGATCTTCATCCCCGGCGGCCGCGGCTTCCGCAACCTCACCCGGCTCTCCGCCCAGGGCATCCCGACCGTCTCCCTGGTCTTCGGCAACAGCACCGCCGGCGGCGCCTACGTGCCGGGGATGAGCGACCACGTGGTGATGATCGACGGTCGCAGCAAGGTGTTCCTGGCCGGACCGCCGCTGGTGAAGATGGCCACCGGCGAGGAGGCCGACGAGGAGTCCCTCGGCGGGGCCTCGATGCACGCCCGGGTCTCCGGCAGCGCCGACCACCTCGCCGTCGACGAGGTCGACGCCATCCGGATCGGCCGGCAGATCGTGCGCAATCTCAACTGGCGCAAGCGCGGACTAGGCCCCTCCCGGCCGGCCGACCCGCCGCTGCACGACCCCGAGGAACTGCTCGACCTCGCCCCGGCCGACCTCCGGCAGCCGCTGGACCCCCGCGACGTGCTCGCCCGGATCGTCGACGGCAGCCGCTTCGACGAGCACAAGCCGCTCTACGGCACCTCCCTGGTCACCGGCTGGGCGAGCATCCACGGCTATCCGATCGGCGTGCTGGCCAACGCCCGCGGGGTCCTCTTCCGGCAGGACGCCGAGAAGGCCGCCCAGTTCATCCAGCTGGCCAACCAGACCGACACCCCGCTGCTGTTCCTGCAGAACACCACCGGCTACATGGTCGGCACCGAGTACGAGCAGGACGGCATCATCAAGGCGGGCTCGCAGATGATCAACGCCGTCTCCAACAGCGCCGTCCCGCACATCACGGTCAACATCGGGGCCTCCTACGGCGCCGGCAACTACGGCATGTGCGGCCGGGCCTACGACCCCCGCTTCCTGTTCACCTGGCCCAACGCGAAGAGCGCCGTCATGGGGGCGGCGCAGCTCGCGGGCGTGCTGGACATCGTGGGCCGGGCCAGCGCACAGGCCCGCGGGCGCGACTACGACGAGGAGGCCGCCGCGGCGATGCGGGCCGCCGTGGAGCAGCAGATCGAGGCGGAGTCGCTGGCGCTGTTCCTCTCGGGCCGGGTCTACGACGACGGGATCATCGATCCGCGCGACACCAGGACCGTCCTCGGGCTGGCGCTGTCGGCGATCCACAACGCCCCTGTCCGAGGTCTGCACGACGGATGGGGGGTGTTCAGGCTGTGACCGCTCCCCGGAACCTGACGAGCGTCCTGGTGGCCAACCGCGGGGAGATCGCCCGTCGCGTGTTCGCCACCGCGCGGGCCATGGGGATGCGCACGGTGGCCGTGTACTCCGACGCCGACGCGTCCGCGCCGTTCGTGGCCGACGCGGACATCGCGGTCCGGCTGCCGGGCAACACCCCGGCGGAGACCTACCTGCGCATCGATTCCATCGTGGCGGCCGCGCTGCGGGCCGGCGCTGACTGCGTGCACCCCGGCTACGGCTTCCTCTCCGAGAACGCCGACTTCGCCCGCGCCGTGCAGGCGGCGGGGCTGGTCTTCGTGGGCCCGAGCGCCGAGGCCATCGACGCCATGGGCAGCAAGCTGGCCGCCAAGGCCCGCATGCAGGAGGCCGAGGTGCCCACCCTGCCCAGCGTGGACGCCACCGGGCTGTCCGGATCGGAACTGGAAAAGGCCGCCGCCGACGTCGGCTACCCGCTGCTGGTCAAGGCGTCCTTCGGCGGCGGCGGCCGCGGCATGCGGGAGGTCCGCCGTCCCGGGGAGCTGGCCGAGGCGGTAGAGGGTGCCCGCCGAGAGGCTGCCTCGGCCTTCGGCGACGGCACTGTCTTCCTGGAGCGGTTGCTCGAGCGGCCCCGGCACGTCGAGGTCCAGGTCTTCGGCGACAGCCACGGCACGACGGTGGCGCTGTTCGAGCGGGAGTGCTCCATCCAGCGGCGCCACCAGAAGGTGGTCGAGGAGGCGCCGTCCCCGGCGGTCGGCCCCGAGCTGCGGGAGCGGCTGCAGGCCGCCGCTGTCGCCGCGGCCAGGTCCATCGACTACCTCGGCGCCGGCACCGTGGAGTTCCTGCTCGACGATGAGGGCGACTTCTACTTCCTCGAGGTCAACACCCGCCTGCAGGTGGAGCACCCGGTCACCGAGGCGGTCACCGGCCTGGACCTGGTCCGGTTGCAGTTCGACGTCGCCGCTGGCCGGCCGCTGCCCGACTCGGCGCTGCGGCCTCCCCTGAACGGGGCGGCGATCGAGGTCCGCCTCTACGCCGAGGACCCGGCCCGGGACTGGTTGCCCCAGTCGGGGCGGCTCGAGGACCTCCACGTCCCCGCCGACGCCGAGTTCCGGCTGCCCCACGGGCCGGGCATCCGGCTGGACAGCGGTGTCGCCCCCGGCAGCGAGGTGGGCGTGCACTACGACCCGATGCTGGCCAAGGTCATCGCCTGGGCGCCGGACCGGACCTCGGCCGCGCTGGCCCTGGCCGGCGCGCTCGAACGCGCCAGGCTGCACGGGCTGACCACCAACCGTGACCTGCTCGTGCGGGTGCTGCGCAGCGGGGCGTTCCTCGCCGGTGAGACCGACACCGGCTTCCTGGACCGGCACGGCCTGGACGTGCTGGCCGCACCCCTGGTGGACGCCGAACGGCTGCGACTGCACGCGCTCCGGCCGCCCTCGCGGGGGCGGCGCTGCGGCGGGCCACCGCGCCGGTGCTCGCCGGCCTGCCGTCGGGGTGGCGCAACAACCCGACGCAGGCGCAGACCACTGTCTTCGACGCCGGGACCGTGCGGTACCGCCTCGATAGAGGCGGCCTGGCTGCCGACGTGGACGGCACCCCCGTGGAGGCGACGCTGCTGGGCGCCGAGGTGCTGGCGCCGGGCAGGGTGCTGATCGAGCTGGAGGCCGGCGGCCTGCGCTCCGCCTTCGAGGTGCACGTGGCCGGCGACAGCTGCTACGTCGACGAGCCGGGTGGGTCCACCGCGCTTGTCGAGCTGCCGCGCTTCCCCGACCCCAGTGCCGCCATCCCGCCCGGGTCGCTGACCGCCGCCATGCCGGGCTCGGTGACCCGGGTCGCCGTCGCCGAGGGCGACCGGGTGACGGCGGGGCAGCCGTTGCTGGTGCTCGAGGCGATGAAGATGGAACACCCGGTGACCGCCCCCACGGCAGGCGTGGTCACCGCACTGCACGTCACCGTCGGCCAGCAGGTGGAGACCGGCGCCGTGCTCGCCGTGGTGGAGGACCAACCCGCGCCCGACCGAGGAGAACCTGATGCGTCCTGACCTGTCCGGGATCGATCCCCTCCAGCTGAATCTGGCCACCCGCCTGTCGGTGGGGGACATGCTCACCCGCTCGGCATTCCAGTTCCCCGATCGGACCGCCGTCGCCGACGGCGCCGAGGAGATCAGCTACGCAGGGCTCGACGCCGCCGCCGAGGCATTCGGGCGCGGGCTGCTCGACGCCGGTCTGCAGCGCCAGCAGCCAGTGGCCTTCCTGCTGGGGAATTCGTGGCGGTTCGTGGCCACGTTCTTCGGCTGCGCCAAGGCCGGGCTGGTCGCCCTGCCGGTCAACCTGATGCTGCCCGCCGACGACGTGGCGTGGATCCTGGGCGACTCGGGCGCGCGGGCGGTGGTCGCCGATCCCGCGTTCGTCCCGATCCTCGAGCAGGTGCTGCCCGACCTGCCGCAGGTCACCACAGTGGTGGTCACCGGGGAGGCGCCGGCCTCGGTGGCCGGTCGCCCGGTGCTGCGCTGGGACGACGTGGCCGCGGACCCCACCCCGCTGCAGGTGGTGGTGGAGGACCGCGACACCCTGCACTGCCTCTACACCTCCGGCACGACGGCCCGGCCCAAGGGCGTGCTGACCAGCCACCTGGCCGTCCACGTGGCGGCACTGAGCAATGCGCTGCAGGTGGGTCACCGGCACGGGCACGAGTTCTCCGTGGCCCCGATCGTGCTCCCGCTGTTCCACACCACCGCGCTGGACACGCTGCTGCTGCCCGTGCTGCTGACCGGCGGAACGGCGATCCTGCCCGGTGGTTTCGAGCCCCGGTCCTACCTGGACGTCGTGGAGAGCCGCCGCGCCACGCACCTGCTCCTCCTCCCCATGATGTGGGCCGCGGTGCTCGCCACCCCCGGGCTGGACGAGCGGGACCTGTCCTCGGTCCGGCTCTGCATGTACGCCATGGCCCCGATGCCGCAGGAGCGGATCGGCCAGATCGCCGCCGCGTTCCCCGGCGCCGACGTGCTGCTGGGCTCGGGGCAGACCGAGTGCGTGCCGGCCACGGTGCTCCAGTGGCCCGCTCACCAGGACACGAAGAGCGGCTCGTGGGGCCCGGCGGTGGTGACTGTCGACACCCGGATCATGGGACCGGCCGGGGACCTGCTTCCCCGGGGCGAGACAGGGGAGATCGTCTACCGGGGTCCGCACGCGATGAGCGGCTACTGGAACAACCCGGCGGCGAACACCGCGGCCTTCGCCCACGGCTGGTTCCACAGCGGCGACGTGGGCCACCTCGACGAGGAGGCTGTCGTCTGGTTCACCGACCGGGTGAAGGACATGGTGAAGACCGGCGGGGAGAACGTCTCCTCCGTGGAGGTCGAGCGGGTGCTGCTGAGCTTCCCGGAGATCACCGAGGCCGCTGTCATCGGGGTGCCCGACGACCAGTGGGGCGAGGCTGTGACAGCTGTCGTCGTCGCCGCCGACCGCGCCGCCGACCCCGCCGACCTCGCGCAGCGGCTGACCGCGTTCTGCCGCGAGCACCTGGCCGGCTTCCAGGTCCCGAAGCGGATCGAGGTCCTCGCCGGCCTGCCCAAGACGGCGACGGGCAAGATCCAGAAGCACGAGCTGCGAGCGCGGTTCCGTGGCTGATCAGGAGCTGGTCCACGTCGACCACCGTGGGCCCGCCGCGGTGGTCACCCTGGACTCGCCGCACAACCGCAACGCGCTGTCAGCCGCGCTCCTCGAGCAGCTGCATTCCGCGCTGCGGCAGACGATGGGCCAGCCCGCCGTGCGCGTCCTCGTCCTCACCGGGGCCGGGCCGGTGTTCTGCTCCGGCGCGGACCTCAAGGAGGAGCGGACGGGCGTGCGGCCGGTGGTCAACCTGCCGGAGGTCCTCACGCTGATCATGGAGGGACCCAAGCCGGTGGTGGCGCGGGTCAACGGGGCCGCGCGCGCCGGCGGGCTGGGCCTGGTCGCAGCCTGCGACCTCGCGGTGGGTCTCGCGGGCGCGACGTTCGGGTTCAGCGAGGTCCGCATCGGCGTGGCCCCGGCCATCATCGCCGTGCCAGTCCTGCGCCGGATGGACCGCCGCGCCGCGCGCGAGCTGTTCCTCACCGGCGAGCAGTTCGACGGGGTGCGTGCCCGGGAGGCCGGCCTGCTGGACCGTGCGGTGGCCGACGACGAGCTGGACGAGACAGTCGACGCGCTGGTCGGGCAGCTGAGCCGGGGAGCCCCCGAGGCGCTGGACATCACCAAGCAGCTGCTGCGGGACATCCCGGGCGCTGACTTGCAGGAGGACCTCCGCCGGATGGCCGAGGTCTCCGCCGAGCGGTTCCTCTCGGCCGAAGCGCGGGAGGGCATCGCCGCGCTGCTGGACAAGCGCCTGCCCGCCTGGGTGTCACCGGCGGGAGCACCGACCGGAGGAGGAGCCGCATGACCGAGACCGATGTCCTCGCGCCCGTGGGGGACCCGTGGAGCACGCTTGAGCGGGTGGCGTTGCGGCGGCTGGCCCGCGACTTCGTGTCCCGCGAGATCGCACCGCACATGGAGGAGTGGGAACTGGCCGGTGAGCTGCCGCGGGAGCTGCACCGGAAGGCGGCCGACGTCGGGCTCCTCGGCGTCGGGTTCGCCGAGGAGGTGGGCGGCAGCGGCGGCGACCCCATCGACTCGGCCATCATCACCGAGGAGATCCTGCAAGGCGGCGGCTCCACCGGCGTCTGCGCCTCCCTGTTCACCCATGGCATCGCCGTTCCGCACATCGCCGCGCACGGCAGCCCGGACCTGGTCGACCGCTACGTCCGGCCGACGCTCGCCGGCGAGCTCATCGGCTCTCTGGGGGTCACGGAGCCGGGCGGAGGCTCCGACGTCGCGAATCTGCGCACCCGCGCGGTGCGCGAGGGCGACGAATACGTGGTCAACGGCGCCAAGACGTTCATCACCAGCGGCGTCCGCGCTGACTTCGTGACCACCGCCGTGCGCACCGGCGGACCCGGTCACGGTGGAGTCTCACTGCTGGTCATCGACACGGACACGCCGGGGTTCACAGTGTCCCGGCGGCTGGACAAGATGGGCTGGCGGTGCAGCGACACCGCCGAGCTGGCCTTCACCGACGTGCGGGTGCCGGCCGCGAACCTGGTCGGCGCGGAGAACTCCGGGTTCGTGCAGATCATGCAGCAGTTCCAGAGCGAGCGGATCGGCCTGGCCGTCCAGGCCTACGCGACCGCAGCTCGCGCCCTGGATCTGGCGCTCGCGTGGGCGCGGGACCGGGAGACCTTCGGGCGGCCGCTGTCCTCCCGCCAGGTGATCCGGCACAAGTTCGCCGAGATGGCCCGTCAGGTCGACGTGGCCCGCTGCTACACGCGGGCGGTCACGCAGCGGTACCTGGCCGGCGAGGACGTCGTCACCGAGGTGTCGATGGCGAAGAACACAGCCGTCTACGCCTGCGACTTCGTGGTGGATGAGGCGGTGCAGATCTTCGGCGGCATGGGCTACATGCGGGAGTCGGAGGTGGAGCGCCACTACCGCGACGCGCGGATCCTCGGCATCGGCGGCGGGACGAACGAGATCATGAACGAGGTCATCAGCAAGCGGATGGGCCTGTGACCTCGGAGCCCGCCCGCCCGCTGCGGGTCACCGGTACCGAACAGGAACGGGCCTGGGCCGAGAAGGTCCTGCCCCCGGTCGAGATGGTCCAGCAGGGGCTGTGGTCCATTCCCGTCCCCATCCCGGACAGCCCGCTGCGCTATGTGCTGGTCTACGCCCTCGAACTGGACGACGGCCTGGCCCTGATCGACGCCGGATGGGACACCGACGACGCCTGGCAGGCCCTGACCCACGGGCTCGCTACCGCGGGGCACGCGATGGGCGACGTCCGCGGCGTGATGGTGACGCACATCCATCCCGACCACTACGGCCTGGCCGGCCGCGTCCGCGAGGCGTCCGGTGCCTGGGTGGGACTGCATCCCGACGACGCCGCGCTGCTGCCCGCTCGGTACGGGGCCGGCATCACCGACCTGCTCGACGACATGGCCGCGCTGCTGCGGAACTGCGGCGTGCCCGAGGACGAGCTCGGGGTCCTGGCCGGCGCCTCGCTGGCGATCACCGACTACGTCCGCCAGGCCGAACCCGACCGCCTGATCCGCGACGGCGACCGGCTGCCACTGGCGGGATGGGATCTGCGTGCCGTGCACACCCCCGGCCATTCGCCCGGCCACCTCTGCTTCCACGAGAACCGTCGTCGCCTTCTCTTCTCCGGCGACCACGTCCTGCCCCGCATCACGCCCAACATCGGGGTGCACGCTCAGTCGCCCGGCAACCCGCTGGCCGACTTCATCGACTCGCTGGCGCGTGTGGGAGCGCTGGACTCGGACGTGCGCGAGGTGCTGCCCGCGCACGAGTACCGCTTCGCCGGCCTCGCGGCGCGCGTGTCGGCGCTCGTGGCACACCACGACGCGCGGCTGGAGGAGGTCCGCGCTGCCGCGGCGACGGCGCCCACGACGTGGGAACTGACCGCAGCGCTGACCTGGTCGCGGCCCTGGGACCAGATCTCGGGCTTCATGCGCAGAGCGGCTGTCGCCGAGACCCTGGCGCACCTGGTCCTCCTGGAGAGCAGAGGACGGGTGCGGCGCAGCCGCGAGACGCCGTGGCGCTGGGTGCAGCACTGACTCGCCGGCCACCCATCCACGCCATCTCGGCCCGTGGCCGTCCGGTCAGCCCGCCCCCGCCCGGCCGCCGCCGGGCCACGCTCGCGGCGCCAGACCTATCGCCCCGGCCCACAACCGGGTGAGGACGTCGACTGCCGCCGCCTCGTCCAGCCCCTCCACCGGGTCCTGCCACAGGTGGGCGAAGGACTCCACCATCGCGCCCAGAGCGCTGGCCGTCGCCCGCGGCGGCAGCTGCGGATCGGCGAGCCCCAGCTCCTGCAGCCGGATCAGGCCCTCCATCCCTCGTTGGACGAACGACTCCCGGATCTCCAGCCGCAGCCGGAGGAAGTCCTCCCGTGTGTCCGCCAGCGAGTCCAGCACCCGCAGGATGCGGGAGTGCCGGGTGACCGCACGCAGGAAGGACCGGTTCGCCGCCTCGATCCGCGCATACGCCGCGTCCGCCGGCAGGCGACTACCGATCGAGGTCGCGGAGAAGATGTCCGCGGCGACCTCGGAGATGATCTCGCGGAGCAACATCTCCTTGGAGTCGAACCACGTGTAGAACGTGCCATGGGAGACCCCGGCGCGCTGCGCCACCGCGTCGATACCGACGGCCGAGAAGCCGCACTCCTCGAACAGCTCCCTTCCGGCCGCCAGCAGCGCGGACCGGGTGCGACGGCCACGCGCGGTGGCTGGAGGGGATGCCGGTCCTGCCGACGTCATGCCTCGTCCCTTCATCCGGCGGTCGCGCGTGGAACCTCATCTTGACGGAACCGTCAAGTCTGGCCAAGCTGGCCGTGACTCAGGTCACCGGACCGTGGGGCTCTCGGGAAGGACGGCACATGGACAAGGGGATCGGCAGCTGGGTCGCCACGAGGGCGTTCCTCTCCGGGGACCGGGTCGCGCTGGTCCAGGGTGAGCGACGGCTGACCTATGCCGACCTCGACGGGCGGACCGACCAACTGGCGCGGGCGCTGCGCGCACTGGGGGTGCGCCGGGGTGACCGCGTCGCCGGGCTGCTCCTGAACAGCGTCGCGTTCCTCGAGACGATGCTCGCCACGGCGAAGTTGGGGGCGGTGTTCGTGCCGATGAACGTGCGACTCGCGCCGCCCGAGGTCTCCTACCTCCTGGCCGATTCGGGGGCCGACACCTTCGTGTACTCCGCGCCTCTCGCACCCGTGGCGCGCGCAGCCCTCACTGGTGACGGCGTCCGGATACGGTCCCGCCTGCTGGTCGGCGGCGAGGTCGAGGACGGGGAGTTCGACTACGAGCAGGTGCTGGCCGGCGGTGAGCCCCGGCCCGTGGACAGCGACGTCGACCGGCGGGACCTGTCGTGCCTGATGTACACGTCGGGGACCACCGGGCGTCCCAAGGGCGCGATGCTCACCCACGACAACCACCTGTGGAACGTCGTGAACAGCCTCTCCTTCGGTCGGGGCCTGCGGGAAAGTGACGTCACCGTGACAGTGGCACCGATGTTCCACATCGGCGGACTGGGGGTCCACACCCTGCCGCTGCTGTACGTCGGTGGAACCAATGTCGTGCTGCCGTCCTTCGACCCGATCCGGACTCTGGAGGTGATGTCCCGGGAGCGGGCCACCGTGCAGTTCATGGTGCCGGCGATGTGGGCGGCGCTCATGTCGGTGCCCGGCTTCGACGGCTACGACCTGTCGTCGCTGGAACTCGCCGTCTCAGGGGGAGCGCCGTGCCCGCTGCCGGTCATCGACTTCTTCCAGGGCAAAGGCCTGCCCTTCCAGGAGGGCTTCGGGATGACCGAGACCGCTCCGCTCGTGTCGGTCCTGGACGCCGACCACGTCAAGGAGAAGGCAGGCTCCATCGGCCGGGCGGTCTTCCACGTCCAGGCACGCATCGTCGATGACACGGACAGAAACCAGCCCGCCGATGAGGTCGGGGAGCTGGTCCTGCGCGGCCCGAACGTGTTCGCCGGCTACTGGGGTCTACCGGAGGCCACGGCCGAGGCGTTCCGCGGCGGGTGGTTCCACACCGGCGACCTGGGCCGCATGGATGCCGAGGGCTTCATCACGCTGGTCGACCGCAAGAAGGACATGATCATCAGCGGTGGCGAGAACGTGTATCCGATCGAGGTCGAGCAGGTCCTCTACCGACACGACGCGATCCGTGAGGTAGCGGTCGTCGGGGTCCCCGACGACCGTTGGGGTGAGACCCCGGTGGCCGTGGTCGCGCTCCAGGACGGCGCCGGGACGACGGCCGAGGAACTGATCGCCTACGCGCGGGAGCGGCTCGCCCACTTCAAGTGCCCCACCCGCGTGGAGTTCGTCCCCGAGTTACCGCGCAACGCCACCGGCAAGGTGCTCAAGACGGTGCTACGGCAGCAGCACGGCGGAGGAGAGCACGCGGTACTCCGCTGACAGTGGCCGACGGCACGCGGGGTCGGCGGAACGGCGAGGGGCAGGAATGACGTCACGGTCGATCACCCGTGATGGGGCAACTCACCCTCCACTTCCGGTTCGTTCCCGGCGTCGGAGTTCTGCTCCCTCCGGCCACTGCCGGCGGCGGGCAGTGTGCAGTCATGAGGGCCGCAGGCGAGCTGGTGCGCGACAGGAGGCAGGGGTGATGACGTGGATTCCGTGATCGGGGACTGGTCGGAGGGCTTTGCCCGTCAGGACCATGCCGGGCCCCTGCCGCCGCACCATGCTCGTTGCCTGGGCTGCGGCCCGGAGAACCCGCACGGGCATCACCTGCAGGTCTGGCGGGAGAGGGACGCCGTGCGGGCGCGGCACGTCTTCGACGAGCGGCACGTCGGCGCGCCGGGCATCGCACACGGTGGCGCGGTGGCGACGGTGCTGGACGACCTGTTCGGCTTCCTGCTGTACCTGATCGGGGAGCCCGCGGTCACCCGTCACCTGGAGGTCGGGTACCGGTCGCCGGTCCTGCTCGGGACCCCCTACCTGCTGGAGGCAGGTGTGCAGCGTCGGGAAGGGCGCAAGCTGTTCGTCCGGGCGCAGGGCACCGACGAGGGGGGAGCGGCCGTGGTCGAGGCGTCCGCACTCTTCCTCGTCGTCGGCCTGGAGCACTTCGCCCGTGGCGGTGGAGACGCGGCGCCTGTGGCGCCGTGAGCGGGCGACGGTTGCTGGAGAGCTATCCCGATCGCATGGCCGGGCACTGCGGGTCCGGAGCACTCCGCGACCTGCTGGACTGGGCGGGGCTCGACTGGGGAGGGGACGTGCTCGCGGAGGGACTGGTCTTCGGCCTCGGTGGGGGGCTGGACTTCTCCTATCTGCGGGTGCCGGGTCTGGCGCCGCCGATCTACCTCGTCGGCCGGGGCGGGGACATGGAGGTCGACCTGCTGCGACGCCTGGGTGCGCAGGTGGAGCTGCGGCGGACCGATGACGCGGCGCTGGGATGGCGCTGGGTCCGTGACGAACTGACCGCCGGCCGGCCGGTCATGGTCTGGGCGGACATCGCCGAACTGCCCTATTTGCGCGTGCGGCTGCAGATGAGCCGGCACAACGTCGTGGTGATCGGCTACGACGACGAGCGGCAGATCGCCTACGTCGTGGACAACGACCGCGAGGCCGTCCAAGAGGTGCCGTACGCAGCGCTGGCCCGTGCGCGCCGCTCGACCGGATTCCCGGCGCCGACGCGTCACGCCACGTTCGCTGTCGACTGGCCCGAGCGGCTCCCGGATCTGAGGTCAGTCGCCGCCGAGGCGTTCGCCGCCGCGGCGGCCGGGATCCGACACGGCGGTCCGGGGATCGTGGACTCCTCCGACCTGCCGCCGGGCTCGATCAGCGCGTTGGGGCTCGCCGGGATCCGGGAGTTCGCCGACGACCTGGCCTCGTGGCCGCAGGTGTGGGACACCGTGACCCTGGAAGCCGCGCTGGCCGCCCTCCCGGTGTTCGTCGAGAAGGCCGGCACGGGCGGTGGGCTCTTCCGCCGGCTCCAGGTGGCTGCCTGCCACGACGTGGCGTGGCGGACGGGAAGCTCGGCCAGCGCACGGGCGGGCCTGGCCTACGACAGGTGTGCCGAGGCGTGGAGCCGGTTGGCTCGTGCCGCGACCGCCGACGTTCCGCTGCCGGACCGGGTCGCCGCAGCCGCCGAGGCGGCCGCTCGACTGCCCGCCCTGGAGGAGGAGGCCGCCGACCTGCTCGCGCTGGCTGCCGAGGAACTACGCGTCTCCTCGTGACGCCGGCCCACACGCAGCCCGACAGTTCACAGATGAGCACACGACACGGGGGGTCCTGATGCCGGACACGACGATCGACGGGGCCGCGAGCGCCCCCCAGTTGCGGGCGTACCTCGCCGTCCCGCCGGTCGGCACGGGGCCGTGGCCCGCCGTCGTGGTGGTGCACGAGGCCTTCGGTCTCACCGACGACACCCGCCAGCAGGCGGATCGGCTGGCTGTCGGAGGCTACCTGGCGCTGGCGCCCGACCTGTTCACAGCCGGAGGACCCGTTCGCTGCCTCCGGTCGACGTTCCGGGCGCTGGGCCGTCGCGAAGGCGCGGCTTTCGATGATCTTGAGGCCGCGCGCTCCTGGCTCGTACGGCGACCCGACTGCACCGGCACAGTGGGGATCGTCGGCTTCTGCATGGGGGGCGGCTTCGCCCTGGTCGCGGCGACTCGCGGGTTCCACGCCTCTGCTCCGAACTACGGGCAGACACCGCAGGATCTCGAGCGGGTGCTGCAGGGGGCCTGCCCCGTCGTCGCCAGCTACGGGGGCCGCGACAGGACGCTGCCGGGTGCGGCCCAGCGACTGAACGGTGCCCTGACCAGCCTCGCGGTCGACCACGACGTCAAGGAGTATCCCGACGCCGGCCACTCCTTCATGAACCGGCACAACACCGGGCCGCTCGCCGTCCTCGAACGGGTGGTGGGCTTCGGTTACCACCATCCGTCCGCGGAGGATGCCTGGCGGCGGGTATTCGGCTTCTTCGCGCGCCACCTCCACGACGGGGACCCGACCGCCGACTGAAGGCGCTCGCTGTCGACTCCGCGCCGCCCGTGCAGGACAAGCACCTCAGAAGTGGTGGCCTGCCTATCGAGCGGCCGCCCCCGGCGCGCCGCCGGGGTGGTCCGGGCGCCCTACGCCCGTTCGCGGGCGAGGCGGCGGAGGATCAGGCCGGCGGCGGCGGTGGCGGCGATGAGGTCCTGGCTCAGCAGGGCGGCCGGCATGCCCAGCACCCGTTGCGGGATGCGGTGCTGGTCGTAGGGGGAGGTCCCGGGCACCAGCAGGGTGAGGTTGAACGGCGCCCAGCGGGCGATGGGCAGCAGCGCTGCGGCGGTGAGCAGGCGTTCGTCGGGGCGGTGCTCCTCGGCGGCGCGGAGCAGCCACAGGGCGAGGAGTCCCTCCGCGGTTGCGCCGACGACCTCGGAGGTTCCGTGCCACCGGGCGTGCGGGCCGTACTCGGGCCCGAAGGTGTGGCTGTGGTTCCAGTCGGCCAGCCAGGGCAGGGTGGCCGACGCGACGACGGATCCGGCGATCAACCGCCGTCCCCACCGCGCGAGGCGTCGGTTCCCCGGCCGGGTGAGCTGCCTCGCCGGGTGCCCTCCGATCATCGGCACGTCACCCGGCTGGGGCCGACGCCGGTTCCCGGCCGGGTGGCTCGGCGGCTTCGGGCACGTCGCCGTGCTCGCCGTTGAGCCGCTGGACGAGCTTGTCACCCTCGACGTCGAGGTCGGGGAGGAGCCGGTCGAGCCACGCGGGCAGCCACCAGGCCCGGTCGCCGAACATGGCCATCACAGCCGGCACGAGGGTGAGCCGGATCAGGAACGCGTCGATCAAGATGCCGACGGCGAGCGCGAAGCCGACCTGCTTGACCATCGGGTCGGCGTTGAAGATGAACCCGCCGAAGACCGCGGTCATGATGATCGCCGCGGCGACCACCACCCGGCTGGCCTGGGTGAATCCGTCGGTGACGCTGTCGGTCCCGTGGTGGCCGTGGACGTGGGACTCGCGGATGGAGGAGACCAGGAAGATCTGGTAGTCCATGGCCAGCCCGTAGAGCACGCCGGTGGCGATGATCGGGATCACGCTCATCACCACGGTGGTGCTGTCGAGCCCGAAGACCTGATTGAGCCACCCCCACTGGAAGACGGCGGTCGTGGCCCCGAACGTCGCGAGGATGCTGAGCAGGAAGCCGAGGGTCGCCTTGACCGGGACCAGGATGGACCGGAAGACCAGCAGCAGGACGATCAGCGACAGGCCGAGGACCACCGCCAGGTAGATCGGCAGCACCTCGGACAGTCGCTGGGACATGTCGATGCCGATGGCGGTCAGGCCGGTGACGCCGAGGGTGATCCCCAGGTCGTCCCCGTACTGCGCGGAGCGGTCGCGGATCTCGGCGACCAGGTCCTCGGTCGCCTCGTCGGTCGGGCCGGTGGTGGGGACGACCTGCAGTACCGCGATGGTGCCGTCCTGGCTGAGGCCGGCCGGCATGGCGCTCTGGACGCCGTCGAGCGCGCTCAGGTCGGCCACCAGTTCCTGCAGGGCGGGCGGCTCGATCGGCGTGCCGGGCTCGGCCGTCCGGGCCGCCACGACCAGCGGCCCGTTGAAGCCCTCGCCGAAGCCCTCGGCGACCAGGTCGTATCCCTCACGCTGCGGGGTGCCGCTGCCGTAGCTCTCGGCCGAGGGCATCCCGAGCCGCATGCTGGACAGCGGCAGGGCGAGCAGCGCGGCGACTGCCGTGACCAGGACGACGGCCGCCCACCGGTATCGCACCACCAGGCCGACCCAGCGTCGCGCCGGGTTGCGGGAGCGGTCGCGGTGTCCCGCCTGGCGTGCCCGGGCGCGGGGTGAGCAGATGCGCTCCTTCACGAGACCCAGCAGGGCCGGGAGCAGGGTCAGGGCGACCAGGACGGCGATGGCGACGGTCGCGGCGGCGATGAGCGCCATGACCGTCAGCAGGGAGATGCCCACGACCAGCAGCGCGGTGAGAGCGATGACGACCGTCGTGCCGGCGAAGAACACGGCGCTGCCGGCGGTGCCCACGGCGCGGCCCGTGGCTTCCCCGGCGTCCAGGCCGCGGGTCAGGATCAGCCAGCGCTGCCGGTTGACGATGAACAGCGCGTAGTCGATGCCCACTGCCAGCCCCAGCATCAGGGCCAGGACGACCGACAGGGAGTTCAGCTCGAACAGGTGGGCCAGCGCGAAGGCGCCGCCGATGCCCGCGCCGACCCCGGCCAGGGCGGTCAGCAGCGGCAGCCCAGCGGCGACCACGGAGCCCAGCGTGACGACGAGGACGAGGGCGGCCACGGCGAGTCCGACGATCTCCCCGACGCCGATGATCTCGGGTATCTCCTGCAGGGTGGCGCCCGGCAGCACGGCCACACCGGCCTCTTCCGCCGGGGCCTCCGCCGCCGCGACGGTGTCCGCGACGGTGCCTTGAGGGAGCTCGAAGATCTGGTCGTCGAACTGGAACTGGAACAGTGCCACCCGGCCGTCCTCGGACACAGTCACTCCCAGCACCGGCTGGCCCCCGACGACCAGCGTGCCCGGCGGGGCGCTGGGCGCGTTCCCCGGTGTCTCCGGGGTGCTCCTCGGCGGGGTGGCCGGGGCCGCGCCCGGCTGCTGCTGCGACTGCATCAGGTCGGCCGGATCGACGACCTCCTCAACCGAGTAGACCCCTTGCACCGCCTCGGCGAGCACCGGTCCCAACAGCTCGGAGTCCAGTCGGTCGCCGGCCGGCGCCTGGAACACCAGCGACCCCTGGCCGCCGGACACCTCTGGCAGTTCGCGGGCCAGTTCGTCGATCACTTCCTGCGCCGGCGTCCCGTCGATCCGGAACTCTGTGCTGAGTTTCGGCGGGTTGAGGACCAGCGCGCCGACGAGCGCGACGAGGAGCGCCGCCCACACCCCGATCACGCGGAACGGGTGCCGATAGGTCCAGCGCCCCACCCGGTACAGCAAAGTCGACACCGCAGCCCCCAGAGCCGGTCAGTGCGTCACAGCGCCCATGCGGGCCCCGCGGAATGGAAGTGATAGGAAGCTATCGTAAGCGCGGTCAGCTCGGGACGCGGAGGGGGGCTTGTGGCGGCACCACGGGGGCCGCCCCGAGTCGGCGTGAGAGGAGTGCTGCGATGACATCGGCGACAAGAGGTCGGCGGCGCGACGCCCTGGCCAACAGTGAGCGGTTGATCGCGGCTGCCCGAAAGGTCTTCGCCTCCGGTGGCCAGGGGTCGCTGGAGGAGATCGCCGGCGAAGCCGGTGTCGGGGTCGCCACGCTGTACCGCCACTTCTCGAGCCGGGAGAGCCTGACCCGGGCCGTGTACCGGTCGATCATGCGAGATGAGCTCCTGCCGCTCCTCCGGCACTCGTGCGCGCAAGGCAGTGCCCGGAAGTCGTTCCTGCTAATCGTCGAGCGGCTGCTGGAGCTGCTCGACCGGGAGCGCGGATTGATCGCCTCGTCGGCGAACTTCGCGGTGCTGACCGACGACATGCTGAGGGAGTTCCTGGAGCCTTTCGCCGTCCTGCTGCGGCATGCGCAGGAGGCCAACGAGATCCGTGCGGACCTCCAGCCCTACGACATCCCGCGTGTGCTCAGCATCCTCGTCGTCGGTCTGTCCACGCCCCCGGCCTCGCCGGCGGACCGGCGCCGGTACGTGTCCCTGGTCTTCGACGCGATGAGACCCGACCAGGCCGAGCCGCTGCCTCCGCTCGACGAGAAGGATGTCGTGGAAGGCATGCGCAGCGGCTTCACGGCGATCCGGATCGCAAGTTCGTCACGCCATCCTGAGAGCAGCCCTCGTGAGGGCATCCATGTTCAGCCAGGTGAGTTCGGGTGATCGATGCCAGCGACCCCCCACCCGACGCCCCGGGGTCGTGATGGCCGCTTCGCCCGGTGACACGGGTCCGGACCGGGGACCGCGGGGGGCGACGTCCCCGCGGACCGAGGGACTGCCCCACCCCGCCGACCTCGACGCGGGGCGTGACTCCGTGCGGGTGCATCAGCGACTGACCGCTGAGTTGCATCGTCTGGGTCTGTCCACGACGGCCTCGCGCGTGCTGGCCTACGCCCTCGCCGACGGTCGGGATCGCCTCACCGCCCGAGATCTCGCCGAGGGGATCGGCAGCAGCGCGGCTGCGATCAGCGGCGCCGTGCAGGAACTGGTCCGTCTGGGACTCTTGCAACGGGATCGCGAGCCCGGTGTGCGAAGTGGGTACTACCGGCTGGGCCGGCCGAATCCCCTTCCGCGCTATCTCGCCAGTCGCCTCGTCCTGCTGGAGAGGCTCGAGGAAGCTCTGGAGGCCGGCTTCCGTGAACTCGCCCCCCGGGACGACCGAGACCGACTTCTGGAAGCACGGGACTTCCTGTCGTACTTGCGCGCCAGCGCATCCCGCGCGATAGCTCGCTGGGAGAGGTCGTCTTGATGACCGCGCCTGGAGCCTCGGGTGCGTGTCCGGGCACGTCCCGCCCGCTCTCGACGGCGGCACGACCGAATCCGGCCCGGAGATTGTGCAGCGGTATCGGCAACTGTGCGCGGCCTTCATCGCAGACTTCGACCTCGCGCCCTCGGGAGTCGTCACAAGGGGGAAGCCGCTCCGCAGACAGCCCCTGGACGCGCGGCGCCGCCACCGAGTTACCGACCAGTCGTCTAACCTCCGGCCGCTATCGCGCACAAGTAGTGCGGAGGGCGTCCCTACACGTGCCCCGCCTCTCGCCTTCCGCTGTCGCACGCGGCGCGCTTACCGGAGCAAACCCGTCCCTCGCGTGACGGACGGGAGTCGATCGACGCCGCCAGGCGTACGGGGAGGAAGAGAATGACGGGCCCTCTGCAGATTGTCCTGGGCACGATCAGCGTCCTTTTCCTGATCGTGGCCTCGGTGATGGCCTACCGCGCGGTGCGGGCGATGGTGCGGATCATCCGCATCGGCCAGCCCGACGGCACCCGCTTCGGCCCGGTCAAGGACCGGCTCAAGACCTTGGCGATCGAGTCGCTCGGCCACACCCGCATGCTCAAGTGGTCGACAATCGGCGTCGCGCACTGGTTCGTCTTCATGGGGTTCTACGGTCTCGTCCTGACGCTGGTCGAGGCGTTCGGCGAGGTGTGGGACCCGGCGTTCCACGTGCCGCTGATCGGCGAGTGGGGGGTCTGGAACCTGTTCGCCGAGGTCATCGGCACCGGCACGATCCTCGGGATCCTGTACCTGATCTACCGGCGCCAGAAGGACCACCCGCGCCGGCAGGGCCGGAAGAGCCGCTTCGCCGGCACCAACGAGGGCCGCGGCTACTTCGTCGAGGCAGTCATCCTCACCATCGGGATCTCCATCCTGCTGATCCGGGCGCTGAAGGTCTCCTCCGACCTGACCGACGCCCCCGCCTGGTCGCACCCGATCTCCGGCGCCCTGGCCACGGTGCTGCCCGACAATCCCGACCTGCTCACGGTCGTCGCGTTCGTCAAGATCGTGGCGAGCCTGGTCTGGCTGGTCGTGATCAGCCGGATCCTGAACATGGGCGTCGCCTGGCACCGGTTCAGCGCCTTCTTCAACATCTACTTCAAGCGCAACGACGACGGCACGGTCGCGCTCGGCCCCCTGCAGCCGATGACCAGCGGCGGCAAGCCGATCGACTTCGAGGATCCGGGCGAGGACGACATCTTCGGCCGCGGGAAGATCGAGGACTTCACCTGGAAGGGGATGCTCGACTTCACCACCTGCACCGAGTGCGGGCGCTGCCAGAGCCAGTGCCCGGCCTGGAACACCGGCAAGCCGCTCAGCCCCAAGATGGTGATCATGGATCTTCGCGATCACCTCTACGCGAAGGCCCCCTACCTGCTCGGCGAGAAGACCGCGAGCGAGACCGCTCCCGACTACGACGTCCTCAAGCCCAGCGACGAGCAGGCCTGGGCGTCCGGGTACGCCCGCATCGAGGGCACCAACGACGCCCAGGCGCACCGGCCGCTGGTCGGCACCCTCGAGGAGGGCGGGGTCATCGACCCCGACGTCCTGTGGAGCTGCACCAGTTGCGGCGCCTGCGTCGAGCAGTGCCCGGTCGACATCGAGCACGTCGACCACATCATGGACATGCGCCGCTACCAGGTGCTGATCGAGTCGAGCTTCCCCTCGGAGGCCGGCGTGATGATGAAGAACCTGGAGAACCGCGGAAACCCGTGGGGCATGGGCGGCAACGTCCGCGAGGACTGGCTCAAGGAGCTCGACTTCGAGGTCAAGGTGGCCGACGGGCCGCTCGACTACGACATCGAGTACCTGTTCTGGGTGGGCTGCGCCGGCGCGATCGACGACCGCGCCAAGAAGACCACCAAGGCCGTGGCCGAGCTGCTGCACATGGCCGGCGTCGAGTTCGCCGTCCTCGGCAACGGGGAGAGCTGCTCGGGCGACCCGGCCCGCCGCATGGGCAACGAGTTCCTCTTCCAGATGCTCGCCCAGCAGAACGTGGAGACCCTCGACGGCGTCTTCGAGGGCCGCGTGCCGGGCATGCGCAAGATCGTCGCCACCTGCCCGCACTGCTTCAACTCCCTCGGCAAGGAGTACCCGCAGCTCGAGGGCCACTACGAGGTGGTGCACCACACCCAGCTGCTCGGTCAGCTCGTCGAGGAGGGCCGGCTCACGCCGGTCACGCCGGTCGACCGCAAGGTGACCTACCACGACCCGTGCTTCCTCGGCCGGCACAACAAGGTCTACACACCGCCGCGCGAGATCCTCGACTCCGTCCAGGGCCTCTCCACCCAGGAGATGCACCGCTGCAAGGACCGCGGTTTCTGCTGCGGCGCCGGCGGCGCGCGCATGTGGATGGAGGAGAAGATCGGCAAGCGGATCAACATGGAGCGCACCGAGGAGGCCCTCGAGCTCGACCCGGACGTGATCTCCACCGCGTGCCCGTTCTGCATCACGATGCTCTCCGACGCGTTGACGTCGAAGAAGCAGAACGGCGAGGCCGGCGAGCACGTCGAGGTCCTCGACGTCAGCCAGATCCTGCTCCGCTCGATGACGCCGGCGGGTGTCGCGGCACCGGGTGCCGAGTCCGGCGCCGACGTCGGCACGAAGGCCGACGACGTCGTCGGCCTGGACTCCGCGAACACGGAGCACGGTCAGGCATGATCCAGGACGCCGACGGGGCCCGTCCCTAGCGGGGGCGGGCGCCGTCGTCTTCCCGGCCCGGGATCCGCATCGGTCGCGCGCTCATACGGTCCCCAGCTGCAGGGTTCGCAAGGCGATCCGAGTCAGTCGGCGCGCGGTGGTCGTGCGGTCATCGACGGGGAGTACGAGATGGCTGACTGCGAGTCGGACCACTGCGTCCACGCCGTCGGCCAGGTCTTGCGGGTCCAGCTGGGGGAAGTGCTCCGTGAACCAGGAGATCAGGGTTCGGGTGGCGGCGTCGAGCACCGGTGCGGAACGTGTCGTGAGCATGGGCAGCAGCTCGTTGTCGGCGTCGCGTGCCGAGGTGAGGATCGCGCACAGCAGGGGACTGGCGTCGGCCTCGGCCAGCACGTACTCGATTGCTGCGGTGATTCCCCCGGCGGCGTCCTGAGGATGGGCTTCGAGCGTTCCCGAGATGCCGACGAGAAACCGCTCGGTCTCCTCCATGATCAGCGCTTCCCCGAGGCCTTGCTTGTCGCCGAACTGCTTGTACAAGGTCGGGCGCGATACCCCGGTCAGCGCGGCGACATCCCCCATGCGCACTCGGGACCAGCCCTTCTGGACCGTCAGAGCCCGCGCCGCGTCCAGTGCGCGGTCGCGCACGTGTTGGCGGAAGGTCAGACGAAGAGGCTCTGCCGCCACTGGCCGCCCCCGTCCCATCGTCTTTGTTCCGTCCTTGACAATTTCCGACAGTGTGTCACAGCGACTGCCGGGGCCTCCTTCTGTCCAAACCGGTCCTGACAAATCCCGAGTCGGGGTCTACAACTTGACAAAAATGGGCGGTGTGTCAACCTGGTTGCCACCCGTACGGAGCAGACCCTGGAGCCGTGATGACCACCGTTGCCCATCCGCGCGACACCCGCCCCTATGACCCCGCGGACATCTCGTCCCGAGCGTTCTGGTCCCAGACGGCCGCCGAGCGGGAGAAGACCTACGCCGTGCTGCGCGCCGAGCGCCCGGTGAGCTGGCACCAGCCGGTCGAGGACATGCTGATGAAGGACCCGAACGACCAGGGGTTCTGGGCTGTCGTGCGCCATGCCGACCTGGTCGAGGTCACCAAGCGGCACGAGGACTTCATCTCCGGCGAGGGCATCGTGATGGAGTCGATGCCGCAGGAACTACTCGACGCGGGGCAGGGCTTCATCGCGATGGACCCGCCGCGGCACACCAAGATCCGGCGGCTGCTGAGCTCGGCGTTCACCCCCAAGCAAATCCGTCGCATCCACGACCAGATCCAGGGCAACGCCCGGCGCATCGTGGACGACATCGCGACCAGGGGCGAGGTCGACTTCGTCCCCGAGGTGGCGGCTCTCGTCCCGATGCACAACATCTGCGACATGATGGGCATCGACGAGGCCGACCGGGCGAAGATGGCCTACGAGTCGCAGTTCGCCGGCGGCTGGAACGACCCGGAGCTGATGGGCGACCAGGAACCCCTCGACCGCCTGTTCCAGGCCATGCTGTACCTCGGTGAGCTGGCCGGCAGGTACATCGCCGAGCGCCGGCGCAACCCGGGCGAGGATCTGCTCAGCAACCTCGTGCAGGCCGAGGTCGATGGTGAGCGGCTGACCGACGACGAGATCATGTCCTTCTTCGGGCTGCTCACCATCGCCGGCAACGACACGACCCGGCAGAGCACCAGCCATGCGATGAAGGCCCTGACCGACTTCCCCGAGCAGAAGGCCTGGCTCATGGAGGACCTCGACGGCCGGCTCAAGGGGGCGGTCGAGGAGATGGTCCGATGGGCCACCCCCATCATGACGTTCCGGCGCACCGCGTCCCGCGACTGCGAGCTGAACGGGCAGCAGATCACCCAGGGCGACAAGGTGGTCATGTTCTACGCCTCGGCCAACTGGGACACCGAGGTGTTCGACGCGCCCGAGCGCTTCGACCTCTCCCGGAACCCCAACCCGCACGTGAGCTTCGGTGGCGGCGGAATCCACCACTGCCTGGGCAATCAGCTGGCCCGCCAGCAGCTGGCGGCCATCTACCGCGAGCTGCTGACCCGGCTGCCCGACATCGACGTGTCCGGAGAGCCTTCCTACACGGTCAGCACCTTCTTCCACGGCGTCAACCACCTGCCCGTGCGCTTCACCCCGCAGCGCTGACCGTCCACCCGACCGGAAAGGACACTCCCGTGAGGATCGTGCTGGACGAGAACAAGTGCTCGTCGTTGGGAATGTGCGAGTCGGTCGCCCCGGACTTCTTCGAGGTCGGTGACGACGGCGCGCTCAAGCTGCTGAACCCCACGCCCCCGGGGGGCCGCCGGGCGCTGATGGAGGAGGCCGTCGCGGCCTGCCCCACGAGCGCGCTGAGCATCGAGGAGTGAGGATGGGCGCATCGCGCCCGGAGCACGACGCCCACGTCCTAGTCATCGGCAGCGGCTTCGGCGGAAGCGTCGCGGCTCTGCGGCTGTCGGAGAAGGGTTACCGGATCACCGTGCTCGAGGCCGGGGATGCGCTTCACCGACGACACGTTGCCCGGGACCTCATGGGATGTCCGTCGGTTCCGGTGGGAACCCCGCCTGGGGACTCAAGGGGATCCAGCGGATCAGCAAGGTCGCCAAGGTCGTGGTCCTCGCCGGGGCGGGCGTCGGCGCCGGTTCGCTGAACTACGCCAACACCCTGTACCAGCCGCTGACCATCACCGCACAGGCCGAGCGCGCCTGCTCCCTCTGGCCCAACAAGGCAGAGCGGGATGTGCGGCCACCGCTTGGCGCGGCCTACCAGCGCGTCGCGCCTGTCGCGCCATCCGTGCCGGCCGTCCCGCCCACGCACCGGGGGCACTGCGCCATCAGCTGCTGCCGGCCTGTGTGACCGCCGACCGCTGACGCGCCCCGTGTTCTTGGCGCATCAGCGCCGACTGTTCTCTGGAGAGTCGATGTCTGAAGGACCTGTCGTCGTCGTCGGAGCCTCACTGGCCGGGCTGCGCGCGGTCGAGTCCGCCCGCAAGACCGGCTACGCCGGGCGGCTGCTTCTCGTCGGGGCCGAGGAGCACCTGCCCTACGACCGGCCACCGTTGTCCAAGGCCTTCCTCGACCCAGGCGAGGACCCGGCGGTGCCGCACCACCGCACCGAGGAGGAGCTGCGCGCCCTGGACGTCGAGCTGCGCCTCGGCGTGCCCGCGACCTCGCTCGACACCGATGCCCGGGAGATCGTCCTGGGCGGTGACGAGCAGCTGCGCTACGACCGGCTGGTCATCGCGACCGGTGCGCGCGCCCGGCAGCTGCCCGGGGAGCAGCTCGACGGCGTGCACACCCTGCGCACCGTGGAGGACGCCCGCAGCATCCGCCGGGCCCTGGACGGCGGCTGCCGCATGGTCGTCGTCGGTGGTGGCTTCATCGGGTCCGAGGTCGCCTCGGCCGCCCGCAAGCGGGACGTCGACGTCACCATCCTCGAGGCGGCCCCGCTGCCGCTCGTTCGTGCCGTTGGCGAGCAGATGGCCGCCGCCTGCGCAGACCTGCACGCCCGCAACGGCACCGAGCTGCGGTGCGGTGTCTCCGTCACCGGGCTCGAAGGCGAGGATTGCGTCGAAGGCGTCGCGCTGTCCGACGGCTCGATCCTGCCCGCCGATCTCGTCGTCGTCGGGATCGGCGCCGACCCCGTCACCGACTGGCTCACCGATTCAGGGCTGCAGGTCGAGGACGGCGTCGTGTGCGACGAGACATTGCGTGCCGCGCCCGAGGTCTACGCCGCGGGCGACGTCGCGCGCTGGCACAACCCGCTCTTCGGCCGGATGATGCGCCTCGAGCACTGGACGTCGGCCGCCGAACAGGGCGCCGCTGCGGCGCGCAACGCTCTGGCCCCCGCCGAGGCCACCCCGTACAGCACCGTCCCCTACTTCTGGTCGGACTGGTACAGCGACAAGCTGCAGATGGTCGGCATCACCGCCGCCGACGAGGTCACCGTGATCGGGGACCTGGACGACACTCGATGGCTCGCCCTCTACCGCCAGGAGGACCTGCTCGTCGGCGCCCTGGCGCTCAACATGCCGGGCAAGATCATGAAATATCGGGCGATGATCGGCCGGGGAAGCGCCTGGCAGGACGCTCTCGCCTTCGCAGGTCGATGAACGCCGGTCCCGTCACGGGGAGGCCACGTGTCGCAATGGCGCGAAGGTCCTGCCGCAGTCGCCTCGGAAGCCAAGAGACGTGGGGGAAAGACCGCGATGGCACCGGGGCGGCACTCCACCCACCAAGTCTGCTCCAAGGCTTGCAATCGCCCGACAGGATGATCAGTCATGGCGGCACCGCGAATTCCAACGCAGATGATGTCGCGGGACACCGCGAGCGAGGTCCCGCGATCAGGCGGTGAGGCGCTGGTCGGCGAGGTCGGCGCGCACCTGCTCCATGTCCAGTCCGCGCACCGCGGTGACGAGTTCCTCGAGCGCCTCGGCGGGCAGGGCGCCGGGCTGTGCGAACACGAGGACGCCGTCGCGGAAGGCCATCAGGGTCGGGATCGACCGGATGCCGGCGGCGGCGGCCAGCTCCTGCTCGGCCTCGGTGTCGACCTTGCCGAAGACGATGTCGGGGTGGCGCTGCGCGGCGGCCTCGAAGACCGGTTCGAAGGCCCGGCAGGGGCCGCACCAGCCGGCCCAGAAGTCGACCAGCACGATGCCGTCACGGCTGACGGTGTCCTGGAAGGTCGAGGCGGTGAGGTCGGTCGAGCTCATGATGTGACCCTTTCGTTGTCCGATACCCATATGGGTATAAGCCCGCGAAAGGTGCGTCCTGTTCCCGACGGTCAGCCGAGGAGCGAGATCAGGCTCGAGGTGGCGGTGTAGACGGCGACGGCGATGAGCAGGACGGCGAAGGCCCGCGTGAGGGTTGCGCCGGAGAGGCGGTCGGCGACGACCTTCCCGCCGAGCGAGCCGGCGACGGCGGCCAGCGTAAAGGGGGCGATCACGGCCCAGTCGAAGTGAGCCGTGCCGGCGCGTGCCAGCAGGGCGCCGGCGGAGTTGATCGAGATGACGACCAGCGACGTGGCAACCGCCTGTGGCATGGACATGCCCAGGGCGAGGGTGAGCGCTGGGACGATCACGAAGCCTCCGCCGACGCCGAAGAGCCCGGTCATGAAGCCGACGAGCAGGCCTGCGCCGGCGATCCGTCCGATCCGCCCGGCTCTCCAGCGTCGTGCGGGCTGAAGTGCGTCGCCCTCTTCTGGCGGGAGCGTCTCGTCTCCGCTGTTGGCGAGCATGCCCACAGCGGCGACGACGATCACCGCGGCGAAGCCGAGCAGGAGGACATCGGGGTTCATGAGCCGGTTGACCGCGGTCCCGGCGAAGCCGGCCGCGATGCCGGTGATCCCGAAAGCGACGCCGACGCCCCAGCGCACGCGCCCACTGCGGGCGTGGCCGAGTGCGGCGATGACCGAGGTGACGCCGACGATGAACAGGCTGCTGGTCGTGGCAGCGCGGGCGTCCTGGCCGATGACGTAGACCAGGGCGGGCACGGTGAGGATGGAGCCGCCGCCGCCCAGGGCGCCCAGGCTCAGGCCGATGAGCAGGCCCAGCCCGAGCGTGGCGGCGACGATCACGCGACGGTGCCCGGCTCTCCGTCGTCGGTGACCACCGGGAGGCCGGCGTGCGCCCACGCCTTCATACCGCCGGCCAGGTTGTGCACTCGCCTGCCGGCTGCGGCCAGGGTGTCGGCGGCCTTGCCCGAGCGGTTGCCCGACCGGCAGACGGCGATCACCGGGCGGTCCTGCGGGACCGCCTCCGGGGTGAGCAGACCGAGCGGGAGGTGTCGGGCCTGCGGGGCGTGGCCCGCTGCCCACTCCTGTGGCTCGCGGACGTCGAGGAGCACGGCCTCGCCCCGCTCGAGCAGTTCGGCGGCCTGGCCCGGGTCCAGGTCGGGGAGCCGGGTGGTGCGGGACGCCTCGGTCATCGTCGGTCCTTCCTGGGTGGGGTCAGCCGAAGCTCGGCGTGAGCGCGGAGGCGGCGAGATCGCCGCTGGGCGGCTCGGTCGCTCCCGGCCGGGGGTCCAGCGTGCTGGTCAGGGCGAAGCGGTCGGCCCGGATCAGGGTGTGCCGCCACTCGACGGGGACACCGGAGCTCGTGCCCGTCCGCTCGACGGAGAACACGGCCGACGGCGGCTGCAGGTCGAGAGCGTCGTGCTCGGCCCTGCTCGGGATGACCGCCCGGACCGTCTCCTGCCCGCCGGTGACCGGGATGCCGGTACGGGCGAGCTCCTCGTACAGGCTGGTGCGGCGGAAGTCGACGTCCAGCAGGGGCTCACCGATCGAGGCGGGGAGCCAGACGCGGTCGAGTGCCAGTGGTCGGTCGTCGGCCAAGCGCAGCCGCTCGAGGTGGACCAGCGGTGTCGACTCCTCCAGCCCCAGCCGGGGGGCGATGACGCCGTCCGCCCGCAGGGTCAGCACGCGTACCACCGACGTCTGCACCAGCCCGCAGGCCTCCACGGAGGAGAACAGCGAGTAGGCGATCCCCGTGGGCTGGGCGATGACCGGGTCGAGCGCGGCGAGCCGGGGGCGCCGACCGCGCCCGGTGCTGATCACGCCGTCGGCGCGCAGCTGGCGCAACGCCTCGCGGACCGTGTGCCGGCTGACCGAGTACTGGAGGCCGAGCTCCACCTCACCGGGGAAGCCCTCGGTGAACTCGCCGCCGTCCAGCCGGTCGCGGAGATCGGCGGCGAGCTGGCGCCACAGCGGTGTGTTCGTGTGGCGATCCAGCCGTGCCGCCGGGGGAATGCGCGGGAGCTCCGGCATGGCTCCTCCAGTTCGGTTCACGGGGCCGTGGGTGGCGATCGACGACCGCAGCAGCTCTTGTACGGTCAACTGTAGACGAGTTGTCCGGACAACCCGCGTCGACGATGGCGCGTCAGGGGGAAGTTCTCGTGCCCAACGCTGCTCCAACCACGCCGCCGGAGACGGGCCGATCCACGACGGCGCAGGCCCTGCGTGGACCGTTCATCGCCCTGGCCGTGGTCGTCGTGCTCGGCGTCGTCGCCGTCGTCTGGGGTCTCGGCCGTGCTGACGGGAGGGACGCCGGCGGCCCGGTGGCGGACGTCCACCACGAGGGTGGGTCGGCGCAGCCGGCGGACGACCAGGCCCGACGGATCGCCGACGACCCGCTGGCACAGGGGGACGCCGACGCGCCGGTCGTCCTCGTCATGTGGGAGGACTTCCAGTGCCCCTTCTGCGCGAAGTTCGCCCAGGAGACCGAGCCGGTGCTCTTCGACCGGTTCGTCGAGGACGGCACTCTCCGGCTGGAGTGGCGGGACTTCCCCTACTTCGGTGAGCAGTCGGTCCAGGCGGCGCGGGCCGCACGGGCGGCGGGGGAGCAAGGCGCCTTCTGGGAGTACCACGACGCGGTCTACGCGCTGGGCTTTCCGCCGAACAGCGGTCAGCTGACCGACGACGTGCTGCTCGGGCTCGCTCGCGACCTCGACTTGGACGTCGACCGGTTCACCGCGGCCATGCAGTCGCAGGAGACGCTCGACGCGGTCACCGCTGACTTCCGTGAGGGGCAGCAGCTCGGCATCGCCGGCACGCCCGCCTTCCTGCTCAACGGCCGACCGATCATGGGTGCGCAGCCCACGGACACCTTCGTCGCGGCGATCGAGCAGGCGGCCGCCGAGGCCGGGGCCGATGGGTGAGCTGGGGCTCGCGGCGGCGTTCCTCGGTGGCGCGCTGACGCTCATCAGCCCCTGCAGCGCACTCCTGCTGCCGTCGTTCTTCGCCTACGCGTTCGCGCATCCGCGGGAGCTGCTCGCCCGCACCGTCGTCTTCTGGCTTGGCCTCTGCCTGACCCTCGTGCCCCTCGGGGTGGGGTCGGCGCTGGTCTCGACGCTCTTCTACGGGCACCGCGAGGTGCTGATCGCCGTCGCCGGGTGGACGATCATCGCTCTCGGGGTCGTGCAGCTCCTCGGCGGTGGCTTCGGCCTGCCCGGAGCCGACCGGCTTCGTGCCCGGGTCGCCACCCCGGGCCGGGCCCGCGGTTGGGCGAGCACCTTCGCGCTGGGTGCGGTCTACGGCCTCGCCGGGTTCTGCTCCGGGCCCATCCTCGGCGCCGTGCTGACCCTAGCTGCGACCGATGGGGGCGTGGTGGGAGGAGGAGTCCTCCTGGCCGTCTACGCCCTCGGGATGGCGGCGCCGATGTTCGTGCTCGCGCTGCTGTGGGACCGGTTCGACCTCGGTCGGCGCAGATGGCTGCGCGGTCGCCCGCTGTGCATCGGCGGTCGGCAGCTGCACACGAGCCAGCTGATCTCCGGTGCCCTGTTCATCGTGATCGGCTGGCTGTTCCTCCGCTTCGACGGCACCGCCGGCATCACCGGCGTCCTCGGGCTCGGGGACACCACGGACCTCGAGTTCATGGCGCAGAGCTGGATCGCCGAGCTGTCGGCACGCGATCTCGACGTCTGGTTGCTGGCGGCCACCGCAGCGCTCCTCCTCGGCGTCATCGCGCGCCGCCTGCACCGGATCCGCACCAGGACCACCGATGCCGGTCCTGACGACGACACGATCCGCGCGCTCGACCGACAGGAGTCCCGATGACCTCGATGTACCTGGCGCTCCGGGCCTGGGACCGCCGGCGCTGGCTCACCGCGCTCGCCATGACCGCCGTCGGCGTGCTGGTGGTCGCCGTCCCGACCGACCTCATCGACACGCCGGTCTTCAGCCGGGAGGTGCCGCCCACATGGTGGTCCTGGCCGGCCCTGCTGGCGAGCGCCGCGCTCGCCGGGCTGCTCGTGGCGACCTACGTGCGCGAACCGGGGTCGCCGGAGCCGGCTCCGGCCGTGGAGGAGCGCCGGTCGCGCTGGTGGGGTGGTGCCGGCGGACTGCTGACGTTCTTCGCCGTCGGGTGCCCGGTCTGCAACAAGCTCGTCCTGCTGGCCCTGGGCGCCAGTGGCGCGATGACGTACTTCGAGCCGGTACAGCCCGTGCTCTCCGTCCTCGCGCTGCTCCTGCTGGCGTGGGCGCTGGCCCGCAGACTGCGGGGGCAGGTCGCCTGCGCCGTGCCGGCTCTGCCGCACGCCGGCGCGGCCCGCTGAGGCAGCCCGGTGTGATCGAGGGGAGCGACATGGAAGCCGCTGAGTGGGACCGCCGCTACGCCGAGGCGCGGCAGTGGTCCGTCGAGCCGAACCGCACGGCCGCCGAGGTGACCGCCGGATTGCCCCCCGGGCGGGCTCTGGACGTCGCCGCGGGCGAGGGACGGATGGCGCTGTGGCTGGCCGGCGGGGGATGGGATGTCGAGACGATCGACTTCTCGGCCGTCGGTCTCGGTCGGGGGCAGGAGAACGCGCCGCCCGGGGCGCGTGTGACGTGGCGGGTCGAGGACGTGCTGACCGCCGATCTGGGCTCGGCGGAGTTCGACCTGGTTCTCGTGCTGTACCTGCACCTTCCACGCCCCGAGCTGGTCGACGTCCTTGCGCGGTCCGCCGGCGCCGTCCTCCCGGGCGGGCACCTGTTGGTCCTCGGCCACGACCGGGAGAACCTCATCCGTGGGACCGGGGGCCCACAGGACCCCGACGTGCTCTACGACCCGGAGTTGCTCGGGACGGCGGTCCGGGGCTGGCGCACGGAACGCCTCGAGCGGATGGACAGGGACACCGACTCCGGCACCGCCGTGGACACGCTGCTGTTCGCGCAACGTCCCTGATGACCGTGTAGATCCGCGCCGGAGGGGCTATGACCGTCCGCAACTCACAGGAGGGATCACAGGGGATGTCTGCGGACGAGGCAAGTCGTGCCCGAGCACTGCTTCCGGCAGCAGGCCGCGGCGCGGCCGCCGGCCTGCTGGGGGTGGCTGTGATGACGGCGGCTGAGAGGCTGGAACAGGCCGTCACCCGCCGGCCGCACTCCTACATCCCCGCCCGGACCCTGCTCACTCTGCTCGGCCGCCATCCGTCCGACGCCGACCGGCCGACGGGCTGGAACTGGGCGATGCACTACGGGACCGGGGCCGTGCTGGGGGCCCTGCGGGGTGTGTGGGCTGCGGTCGGGCTCCGTGGCCCGCAGGCGCACGTGGCGCACACCATCGTGCGGCTGTCGACCGACCAGACGCTGGAGAACACCACCGGGGTGGGGGCCCCGCCGATGGTCTGGCCCCGCAACGAGCACGTCGTAGACATCCTGCACAAGGCCATCTACTCGGTCACGACCGGGCTGATCGCCGAGCGGTGGATCCCGCCCTCCCTGCAGTCCCGCCGCGGGCTGACCAGCCACTGACGCCAGGAGGACTCGGCATGACGGACACCGCCGCCCGACCCATCACGGCGGACCGCCACCGATCGGTGCTGACGGGCACCATGCTCGGCGTCGCGATCATGGCCGCGATCGACGAGATCGTGTTCCACCAGATGCTGAGCTGGCACCACTTCTACGACCGGTCCACCCCTGACATCAGCCTGCTGTCGGATGGGTTGCTGCAGACGGCCTACCTCGTGCTGCTGGTCGCCGGATTCTTCTGGTTCGCCGACCTGCGCCGCCGCGGGACGCTGGCGCGCCGTTCGGCGTGGGGCGGCTTCGTGCTCGGCCTGGGCATCTTCCATCTGTTCGACGGGATCGTCGACCACAAGCTCCTGCGCCTGCACCAGATCCGCTACGGGGTCGACCTGCTGCCCTACGACCTGGCCTGGAACGGCGCCGCGCTGGTGCTGTTGGCGGTGGGTGCGGGTCTGCTGTGGCGGTCCCGGGGCGAAGGGCAGGCCGGGGCCGACCGGCGGTGAACACCATGTCCGGAGCCGCCGTGCTGGCGCACGGCGGTTCGCACGGGACGGGCTCCGCCGCGGCGGCGTGGCTGTTGCCGGTGCTGGTCGCCGTCGTGCTCGGCGCGGGCTACCTGGCCGGCGTCGCCCGCATGCGGGGGAGTGGCCGCCGCTGGAGCGGCGGGCGGACGGCGAGCTTCCTGCTGGGAGCCGTCCTGGTGGGAGCCGCGCTGTCCCCGGCTGTCGACGCCGGCACGGCCGACGGGCACATGGCGCAGCACCTGTTGCTGGGGATGTTCGCGCCCATTGCCTTGGTCATGGGCGCCCCGGTGACCCTGCTGCTCTCGGGTCTGCCCGTGTCCGCCCGGCGCCCGGCAGCCGTGCTGCTGCGGTCGCGGGTGCTGCACGGGCTGTCCCACGTGGCCACCGCCGCGGTGCTCAGCGTCGGCGGGCTGTACCTGCTCTACCTGACGCCGCTGTACGCCTTGAGCGCCCGGTCAGACGTTGTGCACCACCTGTTGCACCTGCACTTCCTGCTGGCCGGGTACCTGTTCGCCTGGGCGGTGGCCGGGCCCGATCCCGCGCCGCGCCGGCCGGGCATGGCGGTACGTCTGGTCGTCCTCGTCGTCGCCGGCGGCTTGCACGCCTTCCTGGCCAAGCTGCTGTTCTCCCGTGCTCCGGTGCTACCGGTGGGTGGCGGGCACGACGCCGCGGAGGTCGAGGTTGCTGCACAGTTGATGTACTACGGCGGCCACGTCGCGGACCTGTTGCTGCTCGTCGCGCTGTTCGCCGCCTGGTACCGCCGCACAGGGCGGGCACTCGCGCGGGAACCGGCCGCGGTGGCCAGCAACGCTCCCGCCGTGTGAGCTCCCGGCGCGCGTCAGTGGCGGGCAAGCCCGTCAGAAGGGGACGGCTGCTCGGTGCGTGTCAGCGACGGCGGAGACCAGGCGCCGCCACCGCGATCGGCGGGCCGGGGCAGAGCTGGTCGCGACCGGTGTGGCGGCCGGGGTGACCGCCTCGACTGCTCGGGCGAGCGGCAAGGGTGTGGGGACGGGCGCGGCGATCTCGGTCAACGGAGGTCCTTCGGCTGGCGTGCGGGCGGACACGGGACCGCTGAGCGCTGGCTCAGCGGGAAGGAGTGCCGCCCGGACAGAGCCGGTCGTCGACCACGAGCGGGGTCACCGCGAGGAGGCACACGCAGAACGCGGGCCGGCTCGGTGCAAATCCCCAGTACACAGATCGAGAATAGGCAGCGGGCGACCGCGAGGGCAACGACGCAGGTCAGCCCGCTGGCCGTCGTCCAGCGTCGTCGCCGGCCCCAACGGGCGGTACGGCAGGGTCGGTGCGGGTAGGGACGCCGAGACCTCGCCGCACCGACCGGCGGTCCGAGCAGGCGGGCCGCCTCTCAACGTCGGGCGGCGCTCCGGAAGGAACGGCCGCATGGAGTACCGACGGACCCTCGACCTCGACGTTCCGTTCCCAGAGGCGGTGACACGCACAAAGGAGGCGTTGGCCGAGCAGGGCTTCGGCATTCTCACCGAGATCGACGTGCAGGCCACGCTGCGGCAGAAGCGCGGAGTGGAGATGGAGCCCTACCTGATCCTGGGCGCCTGTGCCCCCGACCTCGCGCAGCAGGCACTGGAGGCGGACCGCGGCGTCGGCGTGCTGCTGCCGTGCAACGTCGTGGTCAGCCAGGCCGGTGACGGCTCCACGGTGCAGGTCCTCGACCCGCAGACCATGGTGTCGATGACCGGCCGGCCCGAGCTGCAGCCCATGGCCGACGAGGCCGGGCGTCGTCTGGATGCGGCGCTGGCGGCACTCAGGAGCTGAGCCCGCCGCAGACGGTTTGTACCGTACGGGGTAGAGAAGGGACAACGGCATGTTCGATGTGCAGACGATCGAGACCTCCAGCCTGGGCGACCGGAGCTACCTCATCGACGACGGCGAGGTCGCCGTGGTGATCGATCCCCAGCGCGACATCGACCGGGTGCTGGACCTGGTCGCGCGGCGCGGCGTGCGGGTCACCCACGTCCTGGAGACCCACGTCCACAACGACTACGTGACGGGGGGCCCCGAACTCGCCCGTGAGACGGGTGCCGCCTACGTCCTGCCCAGCGGGAGCGACGCCGAGCTCGACCACGTGGCGGTGTCCGACGGCGAAGTGATCGCAGCCGGGCGGCTGCGGCTGACGGCCCTGCACACCCCCGGGCACACCCACCACCACGTCAGCTATGCGCTGGCGGACGGCGACGGCGACGGCGACGTCCAGGCGGTGTTCACCGGTGGATCCATGCTCTACGGCGCTACGGGCCGCACCGATCTAGTCAGCCCCGAGGTCACCGACGAGCTGACCCACGCCCAGTACCACTCGGTGCGGCGGCTGGCCCGCGAGCTACCGGCCGAGGCGCAGGTGTTCCCCACTCACGGCTTCGGCAGCTTCTGCTCGGCCACCCCGACCAGCGGGACGTCGTCGACCATCGGGGAGCAGGCGAAGGTCAACCCCGCGCTCACGCAGGCCGAACAGGAGTACGTCGACACCCTCCTCGCCGGGCTGGACGCCTTCCCGGCCTACTACGCGCGCATGGCGCCCATCAACCGGCGGGGCCCCGCGCCGGTCGACCTCTCCATGCCCGAGAAGGTCGACCCCGCGGGGCTGCGCCGGCGTATCGAGGCGGGGGAGTGGGTGGTCGACCTGCGCGAGCGCACGGCGTTCGCGGCCGGCCACCTGACCGACGCGATGAACGTCGAGCTCGGCACCAACTTCGTGACCTACCTCGGCTGGCTCTACCGCTACGGGGAGCCGCTGACGCTGATCGGCGAGAGCGAGGAGCAGGTGGCCGAGGCTCGCCGCGAGCTGGTGCGGATCGGCGTCGACGAGCTGGCCGGTGCCGCGATCGGGGACGTCGAGTCCCTCGCCGACGGGCAGCCGTTGCGGTCGTATCCGGTGAGTGACTTCGCCGGCCTGGCCGAGGCGATGGAGCGGGGGCCGGTGCAGGTCCTCGACGCCCGGCGCAACGACGAGCGGGCGGACGGCTTCGTGCGCGGCTCGCAGCACATCCCGCTGCACGAGCTCGCCGACCGGCTCGACGAGGTGCCGCAGGGCGAGGTGTGGGTCTACTGCGGCTCCGGCTACCGGGCCTCGATCGCGGCCTCGGTGCTGGACCGACCCGGCCGTTCCGTGGTCCTGGTCAACGACTCCTACGAGTCGGCCGGAAAGGCTGGACTCGAGGACGCCTAGGTCTCGAGGTGTGTCAGCGTGCGCCGGCCGCTGCGAGGGCGCGCTCAGCCGCCCCGGGCTCCAGCTCCAGCCCGGCGAAGTCTCCGCGGAGGGCCTTGATGGCGGTGCGCTCGGCGTCGATCTCGTTGCGCGACCGGGAGCCGAGAGCGCGGAAGGCGGCGATCGGTGGGCACCAGCCCTGGATCGCATGCTGGAGCAGGAACGCGGGCACCACGCCGGCGAGCGCGAGCCATCGCTTCGACCGCGTGGCCGCGAGGGCGACGCCCACGAGCATGAGCGTGGCGGCATTCGCCTCGAGCTTGCGCTCGACGTCCCACTCCCGGTCCAGCTGGGAGAGGTGCCTGCTCGACCTCTCCCGCGGCGCCGTCCCGAACTCCGCGATCCGCGCCAGCCGCTCGTCGTCCAGGCGCCGGGTCAGCCGCTGGGGAGTGTGCGTCCGCACCGGGTCGGTTTCCTCCTGGCCTATCTCGCCTCCATCTCGTCACGGGCGGGTGCCTCGGAGCCCGTGCCCGTCGGCCCTGCGGGTGAAACGGACCAGGAAACGGCGCGCGGCCCGCACCGAACTACCGGTGCGGGCCGCGGGGAGCCGCTGCTCAGGCGAGCGAGAGGAACAGCTTCTCGAGCCGGGCGCGGTCGAGGGCGGCGTTGCCGTCCTCGCCGGCAGTGATGCACTGCTCGAGGCCGGTGGCGATGATGGCGAACCCGGCCTTGTCCAGGGCCCGGGACACGGCCGCCAGCTGCGTGACGACGTCCTCGCAGTCGCGGCCGGCCTCCAGCATGCGGATCACGCCCGCGAGCTGGCCCTCAGCACGCCGGAGCCGCTTGATGACATCTCCGACGACCTGGGTGTTCTCGAGCTGCATGTCCCTCATCCTCTCCCGTCCGCCGGGGTGATACCCCGGCGGGTACTGCTTCTTGAAGCGCCGCGCGGTGCGTGGGCATTCCCGGACGCACCGCGCGGCCGTCTGGGTCAGGCCCGGGCGGGGCGGGGGCCGACGATCCCGGCGTGGCGGAGGGGGCAGCGCGGCACGAACGCCGTGCAGGTCCCCATCGCTGCGGCCACGCCGAGCACGGCGATCAGTGCCGGGAGCCGCGCGCCGTCCGGTGCCTCCTGGACGAGCACGAAGGCGCCCATGGCCAGGACGAACCACCCGAACGCCCGGCGCAGCGCATCGGCCGGGATGCGGTCGACCACCCGGGCCCCGAGCAGGCTCCCGACGACAGCGGCGACGGTGACCGCACCCACGAGGGCCCAGTCGATCGACACGGTGGCCAGGTAGCCGCTCAGCCCGGCGAAGGACTTCATGGCGATGACCAGCAGGGACGTGCCCACGGCGACGCCCATCGGCAGCCCGCCGAGCAGGGCCAGCGCGGGGACGACGAGGAATCCGCCACCCGCGCCGACCAGGCCGGTGACCAGGCCGACGACGACGCCGTCGAGCAGTACCCGGCCCACGGGCAGCTCGGCGTGTGCCTTGGCCGGGTCGACGTCCTGGCGGCCGCGCAGCATGGCCACCGCCGTGGCGACCATCATGAGGGCGAAGGCGATCATCAGCAGTTGCCCGGGAAGGTGGCCGCCGACGAACCCGCCGGCCAGCGCGCCGGCCATGCCGGCAGTCCCGAAGAGCAGCCCGGTGCGCCAGCGGACGCGCCCGGCGCGGGCGTGGCCGACCACGCTCACCGCCGCGGTGACGCCGACGACCACGAGCGAGGCGGCGATCGCCTCCTTGGCGTCCATGCCGGCCACGTAGACCAGCAGCGGCACCATCAGGATCGAGCCGCCACCGCCGAGCAGCCCCAGGGTGACTCCGACGACGACGGCCAGTGCGACGGTGAGCGCGATCAGCACCGGGTCACCGCTTCCGGGTGAGCTGGTCCAGCGCCGAGCCGGTGGCGCGGGCGCCCCGCTTGTTCCACGGCATCTTCGCCAGCGCCATGCCCATGGCGCAGGTGTCGGTCAGGGCGGCGAAGACCAGCCCGCCGCCGACGAAGCCGGACAGCCACTTCGCCTTGGGGGCGACCGTGCTGCCCACGATCCCGGCGACGACGAGCGATCCGGCGGCCAGGCGGACCTGGCGCTCGAGCTCCCAGCTCTGGCGGCCGCGGTTCACCGTGCCGCCGGTCTTCTCCCAGTCCACGATGCCGCCGGAGAGGACGGCGGGGGAGGAAAGGCCAGCCGCCTGCAGGGCCTCCTGCGCCTGGCCAGCCCGGGCGCCGGAGCGGCAGACGAGGACGACGTCGTGGTGATCGTCCAGGACCGTGCGGAGCTCGTCGAGCGAGCCCTTCAGCTCGTCCAGGGGGACGTTGACCGCGCCGGGGATGTGGCCGGCCTCGAACTCCGCCGGTGTGCGGACATCGATCAGCGTGGGGTCCGGGTCCGAGTTGTTGCCGAGGCGCTCGGCGAGGGTGGGGGCGTCGACGGTGGGGGTGGTCATGCGGGGATCTCCTGCTTGATCGCGTCGGTGGTGAGGTAGAGGCCGGCGGGGCCGGCATTGTCGAAGGAGTCGTCGATGGCGACGACGTCGATGCCGTGCGCGTCGAGCAGGGCGGCGACGACGCCGGCGCGGTAGCCGCCGGCGCAGTGCACCCACACCGGCCCGGCCGGGACCTCGTCGAGGCGCTCGAGCACCTCGTGGATCGGGATGTGCAGCGAACCGGCGATGTGCCGCTCGGCGCGTTCCTGGTTGCGCCGCACGTCGAGCACGAGGGGGCTGCGGCCGGCGGTGAACTCGGCGGCGAGGTCAGCGAAGGTGGCGGTGCGGTAGGCCCGCAGCGGCTCGCCGCCGGACCAGTCCTCGACGCGGCCGGTGGCCATCGCGGCCGGCCGGTCGATGCCGACCCGGACCAGCTCGCGCTGGGCCTCGGCGACGTCCTCGGCGGTCTCCCCGAGCAGGGTCACCGGGGTGCCCCAGGGCATCAGCCAGGCGAGGTAGGTGACGAACTGCCCGTCCAGGCCGAAGTTGACCGTCCCGCCGACGTGCCCGGCGGCGAAGGCCGTGCGGTTGCGGAGGTCGACGACCCACTCGCCGGCCTCGATGCGCCGGCGCAGCTCGGCCGGGTCCGCCTCGGTCGGCAGGGAGAGGTCGGCCTCGCCGGGGCCGGCGGAGTTGGCCGCGCCCATGTGCGCGTAGTAGGCCGGGTAGGCGTCCAGGCCGGCGAGGAGATCCTCGACGTAGCGGGACTCGTCGGTGGTCAGGGCCGGGTTGGCGAGCTTCTCCTGGCCGATGGTGCTGGCGGTGCCGCCGGACTGGGTGGCCGAGCAGAAGCTGCCGAAGCCGTGCGTCGGGTAGACGGCGGTCTCGTCCGGGAGCTCGGCGGCCAGCCGCTGCGCGGAGTGCCACTGGGCGTGCGCCAGCGTCTGGGTGTGGTCGGGGCCGAGCAGGTCGGGGCGCCCGGTGGAGCCGAAGAGCAGCGAGCCGCCGGTGAACACCGCCACGGACTCGCCGTCGGCCTCCAGTGCGAACGACAGGTGGGTGTGGGTGTGGCCGGGGGTGAGCAGCACCCGCACGCGCATCCGGGCCCCCACCTCGACGATGTCGCCGTCGGAGACCCCGGTCCGTTCGAAGGAGACCTGGTCGTCGGCGTTCAGCAGGTACTGGGCGCCGACCTCGCGGGCCAGTTCCAGTCCGCCGGTGACGTAGTCGTTGTGGATGTGGGACTCGAAGACGTGGGTGATCCGGACGCCGGCGGCCTCGGCGATGCCGAGCACGCGGTCGTAGTCGCGCTGCGGGTCGACCACGAGCGCGACCTCGCCGTCGTGGGCGATGTAGGTGCGGTCACCCAGGCCGGGGGTGTCCAGGGGGAGGACGGTGATCGTCATCGGGGTTCCTCTCGGGGCCGTGGTGGCGTGGTTCAGGTCAGGCGGCGGTGGCGACCGGGCGGCCGGACTCGATCCAGGCGCCGGTGCCGCCGGCGACGCTGGTGGCGTCGATGCCGACGCCGCGCATGAGGGCCGTCGCCTGGGCACTGCGGCCACCGGCCTGGCAGATCACGTAGACCGGACGGTCCTTCGGCAGCTCGGGCAGGCGGGCCGGCAGCACGCTCAGCGGCATGTTCTGCGCGCCGGGGACGTGGCCGGGGCGGTACTCGCGCGCCTCGCGCACGTCGACGACGAGGGCATCGCCCTCGGCGAGCCGGGCGGCAAAGGTGTTCTGGTCGATCTCGGGGATCACGTCAGCTCCTGAAAGTCTGTGGGTCAGATACCCGGGGGGGTATGTGTGGACCAACGGTAGCACCGTCCGACGCATTCCCCCGGGGGCATGTTGTGCGAGCGGCAGAGCTCACCAAGCCAGCGCTGCCTGCACCCCACCTGTGTGGTGGAACACCGGTGTCGACGAGGACCTCCGCCCTCGCGATCACCCTCGAGGAGAAGGAAAAGGACGGATGTGTCGAGCGGTGTCCTGCAAGACATGCGGCAACACAACGTGGGCCGGCTGCGGTCAGCACGTGGACCAGGTGATGCGAGGCGTCCCAGCCGCACAGCGCTGCCCAGGGCACGATCGGCAGGCCGGCCGCGCTGGCGGCGGCTTCTTCTCGAAGTTCCGGCGATCGCGGTAGTCGACGGGCGGATCCAGTCGGTCGGCCCAACGCGCGAAGAGGAGGTGCCGGCTGCCTGAGCAGCCGGCCCCTCGATTCGCGCCGCCTACGCGGCCTTCTGGCCCAGAGGGCGGCGGGTCTCCTCCAGGAACTTCTCGTCGCCCTCGGCGGGCTCGTGGACGTAGATGTCCGCGCGTCCGCATCATTGCAACTCACGGACAACTACTCCGCGCCCCTGCCCCCACCCCGACCCGGGTACAAACAACCGCAAGATGACCGTGAATGACGTAGCGGGACACCTGTGAGAGGTGTCCCGCTACATCGCATCGGAGCGGGTGACGGGAATCGAACCCGCACAGTCAGCTTGGAAGGCTGGGTGACTCCACCCGTGAATCCGCTGGTGACAGCCTCACGAGGTGGCCGTCGTGCTTTCCGCGTGCCTTAGGTGCGATCCGATGAACGAACTCCTGCACATCGTCGCCGGACCACGGTGTGCGCCACTCCGATGACGCCGGCCGAGGCGGAGGGGGTCCGGATGTCTTCCCCCGCCTGGGACACCCCCAACTGCCCCCCAATCCCGGGGCATCGCCTGGTCGCTGCTGGCCGCCGCGGAGGGGTGATGGCCCTCAGCGGTGTCCGGCCGTAACGGGGCTGCGCAGGTGTCCGTCGTGGATCTCGACGATCTGGTCGACGGCGGTCAGGTGGGTGCGGTCGTGGGTGACCAGGACGGTGGCGGTTCCTTGCCGGTGGGTGAGGGTGGTGATGAGGTCCAGGATCGCGGCGCCTCGTTCTTGGTCCAGGGCGCTGGTGGGCTCGTCGACCAGCAGCACGGCCGGCTCGTTCATCAGCGAGCGGGCGATGTTGATGCGCTGCCGCTGGCCGCCGGAGAGCTGGTGCGGCCGGCGGTCGGCCTGCCCGGTGAGCCCGACGGCCTCGAGGAGTTCCATGGCGTGGCCTCGTGCGGCCCTCGGGGCGCGGCCGTCGAGGTGGGCCATCACCTGGAGTTGCTCGGCGGCGGTCAGTGACGGCAGCAGGTTGGGCTGCTGGAAGACCATGCCAATCCGGGTGCGGCGCAGCTCGGTCAGCCGGCTGCGGCTCAGCCCCGTGGTGTCGGTGCCGGCGATGACCACGTGCCCGGTGTCCGGGCTGATGAGTGTGGCCGCGACGGCCAGCAGGCTGGACTTGCCGGAGCCGGACGGGCCGACGAGGGCGGTGATGGTGCCGGCCGGCACGTCCAGGTCGACGTCGTCCAGGGCGGTCAGGCGAGCACCGCCGTCGGGGTAGGTGAGGGTGACATCGGTCAGGTGCAGGCTCATCGGGCACTTCCCAGGGCGGTCAGCGGGTCGACGGAGGTGATCCGGCGGATGGACAGGGCTGCGCCGGCGACGCCGAGCGCGATCATGACCAGCGCCGGGACGGCGACGGTGGCGAGGTCGAGGACGAACGGCACGGCGTGGCCGAGGGCGGCGCCGGCGGCGACCGCGATCGCGGTGCCGGCGACGGTGCCGAGCACGAGCAGCACCACGGCCTGGCCGAGCGCGTCGCGCAGCAGGTAGCCCGTGGACGCGCCCAGTGCCTTGAGGACGGCGATGTCGCCGCTGCGCTGGATGGTCCAGACGGTGAAGAACGCACCGATCACCAGTGCGGAGATCGCGAACAAGAATCCGCGCATCAGCTGCAGGGAGCCGTTCTCTGAGGTGAACGACCCGATCGCGGACAGGGCGTCGTCGCGGCTGACCGTCGTGGTGCCCAGCTCGGCGTCGGCGGCGGCCAGGTCGGCGTCGGAGGTGGTGGTCAGCGCGATGACGGTGGCGCTGGGATCGTCGTCGCCGGTGCTGCCGGTGAGCGCCTGGAAGTCGTCCAGGCTGGTCCACATGACGGGGGTGTGGCTGTAGGAGGCGTCCCCGGCGATGTCGGCCACCCGCAGTTCCTGCCCGGCCACCGTGACGGTGTCCCCAATTCGGGCCTCGAGCTCGTCCGCGGCGGCGGTGGACAGCACGACCGCGCCGTCCCGGACTTGCCCGGCGGACGGGGCCAGGCCGGAGCCCGCCTGCACCCCGAACGCGGACACGCTGGCCGTCCGCCCGTCGGTCTGCGCGCGGGTGGTGAGGATGCCCAGCGGCTCGGCGCTCGTGACTCCGGGCACCCGCTCCCATGCCGTCCACGTGTCGGCGTCGACGCTGGAGACGGTGAAGGAGAAGCCCTCTCCGTCGGCGGGCGCGGCGAACGCGAGGGAGTCGGCGGGCAGGTCGGTGATGGCGGAGGTGTTGGCCCGGGCCAGGCCGGCGGTCAGGCCGGACACCAGCCCGACCAGCACCGTGATGAGCACGACCACGGCGCCCATGAGGACGAAGCGTCCCTTGGCGAACCGGAGGTCTCTCCAGGCGACGAACACGGTTCAGGCTCTCCTCGCTGCACGTGCCAGGCGACGTGCCCGGCGACTGGATCCAGCCTCGCCAGGAGAGGGCATTCCAGGCATCGTGCGGGAGACTGCTCCGGCCAGGCCAGGAGGTGCACGGCCGCCTCAACCTTTCGATGGATGCGGTGCTCGCGCAGCTGCCTAGCCTGGAGGTGCCATGACCCCGACTGCTCCCGTTCCGGTACAGCCGGTGCTGCGCGGTTGTCTGCACCTGCTGGTGCTCGCGCTGCTGGGATTGGCCGTCGCACGCGCCGTCGCCGAGGACGCCCCGCATGCCGGTGCGGTCCTCGCCGCGGCGGTCGCCGTGGGCCTGATCTACGCCGTCGGCCCTGCTCTGCCGTCGGTGCAGCGCTCCACCGCCGCGGCGGCAATCTGGCTGACGATCCTGGGCCTCGGCTGGCTGGTGCTCCTGTACTGGACGCCGGACGGCATCTGGCTGGCTTTCCCGCTGTTCTTCGTCCAGCTCCACCTGCTGCCCATGCGCTGGGGGCTCACCGCCGTCGCGACCACGACTGTCGCGGCGATCGCCGGGTTCGCCTGGCACCAGGACGGCCTCACCGCGCCGATGGTCCTCGGCCCGGTCCTGGGCGCGGCCGTCGCGGTGGCCACCGTGCTCGGCTACCAGGCGCTGTACCGGGAGAGCGAAGCGCGCCGGCGGCTGATCGACGAGCTCACCGCCGCCCGCGCCGACCTGGCCGCCGCCGAGCACACGGGTGGGGTGCTGGCCGAACGCGAGCGGCTCGCCCGGGAGATCCACGACACCCTCGCCCAGGGCCTGTCCAGCATCCAGCTGCTGCTCCGCGCCGCGGAGCGCGCCCTTCCCGGCCGGTCGGACAGCGCCCTCGGTCACGTGCGGCAGGCCCGCCAGGCCGCCGTCGACAACCTTGCCGAGGCGCGGCGCTTCGTCCGGGACTGGACTCCGCCGGGCCTGGAGGTGGCGGGCTCACTGCCCGCCGCGCTCAAGCAGCTGTGCGCGACCACCGCCGATGCCTTTGGGCTGGCCGTGCACGCCTCCATCTCCGGTGTGCCGATCGAGCTGCCGGCTGCCCAGGAGACCGCGCTGCTGCGCATCGCACAGGCGGCGCTCGCCAACGCCGTCCAGCACGGGCAGCCGTCACGCGTCGAGCTGACGCTGAGCTACATGGGCACCGACGTCGCCCTCGACATCGTCGACGACGGCACCGGGTTCGACCCCGAGCTGGTCGCACCGCCCGGCCAGGGTCCGGACGGGACTGGGTTCGGCCTGGCGGCGATGCGCGCTCGCGCGCGCGCCCTGCAGGGCGCGCTGGTCGTGGAGTCCGCGCCCGGCAAGGGCACGGCGGTGGCGGCCACCCTCCCGGTCCCCGCAGGCACCGTCGAGGAGGTGTCGGCTTGACGTCCGGACCCGTCCGGCTGCTGCTCGCCGACGACCACCCCGTCGTCCGCGCCGGCCTGCGTGCGGTCCTGGAGGGCGAGCCGGACTTCGACGTCGTGGCCGAGGCGCCCACCGCCGAGCGGGCCGTCGAGCTCGCCGCCGAGCTGGAAGTCGACGTGGTGCTCATGGACCTGCAGTTCGGCAGCGGCATGGGCGGCTCGCAGGCCACCGCGCTCATCACCGCTCGCTCCGGCGCGCCACGGGTGCTTGTGCTAACCACCTACGACACCGACGTGGACATCCTCGCCGCGATCGAGGCCGGCGCCACCGGCTACCTGCTGAAGGACACCCCGCCCGACGAGCTCGCCGCCGCAGTACGGACGGCAGCCGCGGGCAAATCCGCGCTCGCTCCGGAGATCGCACAGCGGCTGATGGACCGCGTACGAACGCCCGCCGAGACGCTCAGTTTCCGTGAGGTCGAGGTTCTGCAGCTGGTGGCCGAAGGACTGTCGAATCAGCAGATCAGCGGGCGACTGTTCCTCAGCCAGGCGACCGTGAAGTCCCACCTCGTGCACATCTACGCCAAGCTTGGCGTCGATTCACGGACCGCTGCCGTGGCCGCCGCCACCGCTCGAGGGCTCATCCGCCGATGAGACGGTGAGGCGTAGATGCGGGGAACCCGGTGGTTCTATCCCCGATGCGGCGTTCGGAGCGGACTCCGGCTGGTCGGGCGGGGTTCGCCGGCCACCACAGAAGCGCCGTGTAGCTTGCTGACGTGGCTGGCTTCGCGATTCTGTGCGGGCTCGCCGGCGACTGACTCTCGCGCCGGTGGGTCCGAGAGCACGTCAGTCGAGGTCGCTCTCCCGCTGACCAGGGCCCCAACGGCCCGGAGGCATCCATGGCCATCCACCAAGATCTCGTTCCCAGCGCAGCCAGAGTGCGCGTCGTCGTGGCCGACGCGCTGGGACTGCAGCGCGTCCTCACCATGTTGACCGGACGCAACCACGCCTTCACTCGCCTGGAAGCCGAAGAGGCCAACGGTGGTCGGTGGACGGTCACCGTGCATCTGACTGCCTCGTCGCATGAAATGGAACTCGTGACCCTCCGCTTGGACCGTCTGCCCAGCGTCCTGACCGTCGACGTCACTTCGCCTGGCCAACTCGCCGCCACCGCGTGAGGACGTGACCCAGGGCCGACGAGCTGCGCCGCTCCTGGGTCAGCAACATGTTCAGTCAGTCATCCCTGGCGTGCACCGACCCGGCCGGCCGACGGCGGTCGTGGGATTGGCCTCCCAAAAAGGGTGCCCCCAGCTAGGGGTTGACCGGGGTGATCTTGCCTCCCAGCATGCAACGAGGAAGGGTAAAGGCCCTGGTTAGTCGCCTGACCAGGGGCCTCGCCGGTGGGGTGAGTGACGGGGCTCGAACCCGCATCACCAGCGACAAGGTTGAGCTCGTGGAGTGGCTCGATCTCCGGAGCTCAAGCCGGATCAGGCAGAAGTCGTGCCGTCGGAGTGCCTCAGCGCCGCGCTCATGGCGGCGGCGAGCGCGGCATCTCGTTCTTGCTCGGCGCGCTGGTAGCGCAGCGCCGCGGCGGGGGAGGCGTGCCCGAGTCGGTGCATCAATTCCCTGGTGGTGGCGCCGTGCCGGGCGGCGACGGTGGCGCCCCAGCCGCGCAGGTCATGTAGATGGGAGCCAGCCGGCAGTCCGGCCGCCTCTGCTGCTGGAGCCCACACCCGCGAGGCGAAGTTGTTGCGTCGTATAGGCCCGCCCTTCGGCCCCACGAAGACCAGTCCGTGCGCACCGGGCTGGGCGTACGTCGCGAGGTGGTGTTCCAGGTCGCCGATGATGTGCGGCGGGATCGCCACGGCTCGGCGACCTGCGGCCGACTTCGGCGGGCCGTAGGAACGTTCCTGCCCGATCACGTCGATGACCGCGCTCTTCACGCTCACGGTGCCTGCCTTGAGATCGAGGTGCTCCCGACGGAGCGCCGACAGCTCACCGATGCGCAGTCCCGTCCAGGCAGCCAGGAGGATCAGCGCTCGCCAGCGATCCTCGACGGCATCGACGAGCGCCTGGACTTGAGCGAGCGTGAACATCGGTCGCTCACTGGAGCGTTCCTGCCCTGCTCCACGGATGGAGCACGGGTTCCGAGCGATGAGATTGTCGTCGACAGCCGTAGTGCAGATGGCGCGCAGCAGTCGGTAGCACTTGGCCGCTGTGACCTGACCCGGTCCGGCGGGGCCGCTGAGCTTCCCGTACCAGGCCCGGACAGAAGAGGCCTCCAGCTGGCGAAGGGGCGTCGATCCCAGGGACGGGACGATGTGGTTCTTGAGCTGTGCTCGGTAGAGCTCGGCCGTGCGAGGGGCCAGTGGCCGGCCACGGACGAGGCGGGTCTCCACCCAGTGCTCGGCATAGACCTGGAGCGGCTCCTTGCCCGCCTTCGGGTCGATCCAGCGGCCCGAGTCCAGCTCGGTCTGCGTCTTGGCGAGCCATCTGTAGCCGTCGGCCTTGGTCGCGAACGTGGACGGCGCCGAGACTTGCCTGCCCGTGTCATCTGTGTAGCGGGCCTGATAGCGCCCCGAGCGGAGCCGACGAACCGTGCCCCAGGTCCTTCGGCTCACGTCAGCCTCCCCGTGCCTTCGGTTGAGGCGACTGTCGGGCGATTGCCGACCGAGTTGAGGCGGCGACGCCGATCGACTGATGGCCTTCCACGAGTCTCATCGGGGGGCTTGACGTACTTAGGACGACGTGCTCGCCGCGGCAATAGCGGGCGGTGGGCGCGAGGTCGGTGGAGGGGCCGCAGAATCGCCACCCCCACGCCATGGTTGACGAGGGCAGGGACAGGCGCCCAAGTGGCGTGGTGACCGCCGAGAATTTCGGCCCGGCATAGGCGCGCCCCCACGGTCGCTGCCGGTGTGCGGCACGAGTCGAGCTACTCCTCACTCGTGACACGTCCGGCCTCGATGAACTCGTCGAGGATCGAGCGCTGGAGCCGGACGTACTTGCCGAGCTTGACGTAGGTGATCCGCCGTTGAGCGATCAGCCGGCGGATGAACCGCTCTCCTGTTCCCAGGTAGTCCCCGGCCTGGGCGACGGTCAGCAGCTGATTGTGCTGTTCAAGCGACGCGACTCGTTCCGAGGTCGTCGCAGGCATCAGGAACCGACCTGCTGACCGAGGATGGGACGGCCACGGATGCCGCGGTCGACGTCACCGATCGGGGTGCCCCGAGGCCGGCACGGATACCGCGGCGGCTGTGGCTGGGCTGTTGGTCTCATGGCGCAAAGGCTTCCGCGGACTGTTCCGGTATTCCTTCAGTCTTGAGGCCTCGGTTTGGTGGCTCGGCAAGACGACGCAGGCGCTCTCCACAGCCATGTCGCGGGTGCCGGCTTTGTCGAGCATGTCGTCCTCCAGTTCTTCTCCAGTTCCCCTGCGGAGGCAGATGCGCAGTCGGTCGTGGCCCTGCAGAGGGTCTCCAGTGGACGAGAGGTGCGTTGGACGTCGGGAGGATGCCGGCGCAGGCCTCCAGCCACCGCCCGACGTCACCCTCCCGTTGCCCCCTCCGTCGACTGGTGTCGCAGCGTGCCGACACGCAGGCGCGCCGCGCCGGTGACGAGGCGCTTGCCCGATCGGGGCGGGCACACGGCACTAGGGTTCGGCGCCACGGGGCGGGTGTCCACCGATCGGGTGATGGGGGAGCTGCCGTGGCGCGGCCGCTGCTTCGAGGCGACCGCCTGCAGGCTGCCCGTGAGGCCATCGGCCTGAGCCGAGAAGAACTGGCTGAAAATCTGGAGCTCTCCAGTCCGGTGCGCATCCGGGTCTGGGAGACGGGACTCGAGCGTCCGCGACCCCGCTTCGTGCCGAGGCTTGCGACCGCGCTGGGCGTCGACCCCTTGTATCTCCTCGACGTTGACCGCGACGACCCACCTCTGGCGGCTCTGCGCTTGGCGGCCGGATTTGCCACGAATGAGGTGACTGGGCCCGGGTTGTCGGTCATGACGTATTTGCGGCTGGAAGACGGCCGCCCCGGGGCGGATCCCTCGCCCGAGGTGATAGCCGCCATCAGCCAGGTTCTCGGCGTGGACAGCCCGCGAGTGGAGGCGGCCGTCCGCCGCTCTCGCAGGGACCACGCGGCCATGGCGACTTTCGAAGGCTGAACTGGAGAATTACTGGAGAAAGAGCCTGCCTCCCCGGACGATCCCGGTGGTAATTTCCCGCGCAGTTGCCCGGGGGAGGTGCCCAATGGCCCGCACGACGGAGTCGAGTGCGGCATGGGACCGCATGCCCCAGGGACTCGTCCACCGACCGCGGGCAGTCAGCCTCGTACCGAAGCACGGTCTCCCTACCCGGCGCGGGCAGTCGCGATGACCAGGCGGCGGTGGGCGGCTGGTGCGCTCCTTGCGCTACTGCCCCTCGCTGGATGCACGGCGGGCGAGGCCAGTCCGGAGGGCTCGACGCCGAGCGCGACGACGTCTTCGACTTCGCGGACTTCGACGACCGCTCCTGCCACGAGCAACGCGCCGAGCCCCGAAGACGAGGCGGCAACAGATGCCACCGTGGTCGTCAACGAGCTGCTGCGCGTCACTGACGCGGCCAAGAAGGACCCAGGTGCCAGGGACTGGGAGCCAGAGATCCGGCGGTTCTCGGGTGACCCCGCCGCGCTGCTCGCCGTCACGGCAGTACGGGACTACGCAGCCCTCGGGCTCCGTCAGGAAGGCGACACCGCAGTCGACCTGGAGGTCACCGACGTCGACCTAACGGCTCCCGAGGGACCCACCGTGAGGATCACCGGCTGCTACGACAGCGAGAGCACGCGCGTTCTGAGGGTCGAGAACGGGGAGGTCGTGCCCCACGGGACTCCGCCGCGGTACGTCTGGGACATCACCGTCACGCGCTACGAGGCCGAACCGGGATCCCCGTGGCTGGTCAACGAGTTGGACCCGCTGACGGATCGACCATGCTGACGTCGCACCGCGTGGTCCTGCTCGCGATCGCGATCTTCACGGTCTCCGGCGGGCTGAACGTCGCAATGGCAGCTCCACCCGTGGAGTGCGCGCAAAGGGATGCCCAGACCGGGATCTGCCTGGTCCAGGCGACATCCGCGGGACAAGGCGCCGGTGGGGACAACGACGTCAGCCCTGGCTGGGAGCAGCCGGCAGTCGGAGAGGCGCCCCCGCCCAGTTGCACGAGAGCGGTTGCAGATCCTCAACCGTGGATTGGGGACCCGGTATGGGCCGGACATCGTCCGGAAGACGGGATGATCTGGGTCTTCACATGCCCGCGCCCGGTCGGAACCGGATCAGGATTGTGGTCGGGCCTGATCTTCTTGTCGAACGGGGCTGGAGCACCTGGCGCCCCCCCGGTGGACCCTCGCCTCCTCGCTCAGGAGGCAATCGCATCCATGGCACTGAAGGCGCCGGACATCGGGATGGCACCACCGCCGGCTTCCCGGAGCGGATTGGTGGGTCTACCGGTGTGGATGTGGGTCGCACGCACCGCAGGCACGACTGGCCCTGTCCAGGCCTCTGCCTCCGCCGGAGGCGTGACGGTGACCGCCGAAGCTCGGGTCAGCCAGGTCCTCTGGAACATGGGCGACGGACACATCGTCACCTGCGGCCTCGGGACGCCGTACGTGCAGGGCACCGAAGGCGCGTCTCCGGACTGCGGCCATGTGTATGCGCAGGCGTCGAGCCGACACGTACCGGGCGGTGGCCCGTGGCCCATCACAGCGACGAGCACGTGGACGATCACCTGGTCCGGTAGTGGGCTGTCGGGCACAGAGACGCTGGAGCTGTCCTCTTCGGCGGAGTTGTTCGTCGGTGAACTGCACGTCCTCAACCAGGACGGGGCAAGCCGATGACCCGGACCCAGCCGCCGACGACCGGGGCAGCGCCCTCTCCGGCGGAAATGCATGGCCTGCCTCGCGCGCCGGTGCTGCCGCCACCTCGCCGCCGGCGCCGTCCGGCCCTTCTGGCATTGGCCGTGAGCATGGTGGTGCTCGGTGCTCTTGGGGCGACCTATCTGGCGACGTCGCTGGGTCAGACGACCGCCGTGATCGCGATCGCACGCGAGGTGCCGTGGGGGCAGACTCTCACCGCTGCCGACCTCGTAGAAGCAACGATCTCTGCCGATCCGGCGTTGGAGCCCATCCCGTACGTCGACCGCGACGAAGTGATCGGCCTGGTCGCGGCGACCACCCTGGGGCCCGGTTCGTTGCTCACCCGCGACGCCCTGACCGATGAGCGCCTCCCGGCTCCAGGACAGCAGCTGATCGGGGTTGGCGTGTCGCTCGTGCAACTACCGACGACCCCGCTGCGGCCGGGCGACGACGTCCTCCTGGTGCCCGTGGCCGCGGGCAGCGCTCCAGCCACGACCCAAGGAGTTCCGAGCGTGGTGGAAGCGACCGTGGTGAACTCTGGCCCTCCCGGAACCGACGGGCTGCGGGTCGTCGACGTGCTCGTCGACGAGGCCGACGGGCCGGACGTCGCCGCCCGTGCCGCCGCAGGCCTGATCGCCATCGTCGTGGTGGCCGGCGAGTAGGCGGGGCGGCTGCCGTGTTGATCGCACTGTGCTCGGCCAAGGGCGCACCCGGCGTGACCACTAGCGGGCTGGCTCTGGCGCTGTCCTGGCCTCGCCCGGTGGTCCTAGCCGAGCTGGATCCGGCCGGCGGGGACGTATTGCCGGGGTACGGCCGAGGCGAGCCGTTCGCGGGCGGGCTGGCCGACCTGGAGCTCGCGGCGCGGCGCGGCGGGCCGGCCCTGCACCTGGACCGTCAGCTGCTGCGGCTCGACTCCGAAGGACGTGCGCGGCTGCTACCCGGCCTGGCCGATCCCGCCGGCGCCCGACATATGGACTGGAATCGCCTGGCCGCCGTGCTGGCGGCGGTGGAGGACGGCGCCGTGGACGTGGTGGCCGACTGCGGGCGGCGGCGCGCTGAGCACTTCCCGGCCGCCGTGGTCCAACGGGCTGCCGCCGTCGTGCTGGCCACCGGCTCCACGCTTCGCGCCGTGCGTGCGGCGACGCAGGCGATTGCCGAACTCCGAGGGCGGGAGGCGTACCCCGGCATGCTGGGCACGCTGGTGATCGGGCCGGGGGAGCCGTACGGCGAGCGAGAGATCAGCGAGGCACTCGGCGTTCCCTCGGTCGGTTCGCTGCCGCGGGATCCGAAGGCGGCCGCAGTGCTCAGCGACGGCGCGCCGGCGGGCCGGCTGTTCACCCAGTCGCCGCTGCTACGAGCCGCGCGGACGGTCGCGACCCGGTTGGTCGAATTGGCCGCGGCTCACGAATCCAGGTTGACACCACCGCCAGCGCCCGTGCCTGCGCCCGCAACCACGTTTGGGGGCAGCCGTGTCCGCTGACCTCACCACCGACCTGCTCAGCGCGGGCACCGTGCCTCGACGAGCGGACGCATCACCGGTGGCGGTGGACTGGACGCTGGTGCGTCGGCTGCATCAGACAACGGCGACGGCCTTGGCCGAGGAGCTCAAGCGCCGCCCGACGCTCAGCATGATGGCGCAGCATGAGCTGGCCCGCACGCTCGTCCAGGACGGCGTCGATGAGTTGGTCCGGCAGCGGATGCGCGCCGGGCAGATGGTTCCCACGCCGGCCGAGGAGCGGGTGATCGCTGACGCGGTGTTCGCCGCCCAGTTCGGGTTGGGCCGGCTGCAGCCCTACGTGGACGACCCGCTGGTAGAGAACATCGAGGTTCACGGGTACGACAACGTGTGGATCGGTTACGCCGACGGCCGGGACGTCCGCGTTGACCCGATCGCCGACTCGGACGAGGAGTTGGTGCGGCAACTGCAGCACATCGCCGCTCGGCTGGGCCGCGCGGAGCGGACGCTAACCACAGCCAGTCCGCTGCTCACCATGCGCCTGCCTGACGGGTCCCGGTTGGCCGCAGTCATCGAGACAGTGCCGCGACCCCATCTGGTGATACGCCGACACCGGATCCGGAACGTCGACCTCGACGACATGGTGGGTCTGCGGGCGATCGACCGGCCGCTGGCCGAGTTCCTGCGGGCGGCGGTGCGGGCGCGCAAGAACATCGTCGTCACCGGCGCCCAGGCTGCTGGCAAGACGCTGATGCTGCGGGCGCTGGCCAACGAGCTGCCGGTCGAGGAGCACCTGGCCACGATCGAGAAGCATTTCGAGCTGCTGCTGCACGAGCTGCCCGACCGGCATCCGAGGGTGGTGCCGTTCGAGGCCCGGGAGGGCACCGGCGAGCGCGGACCCGACGGCCGCCGCCTCGGCGAGGTGACGCTGACCGAGCTGGTCGAGCAGTCGCTGGTCATGAACGTCAGCCGCGTGTGGCTGGGCGAGGTCCGCGGCGATGAGGCGTGGCCGCTGATCGAGGTGATGGAGGCGGGGGAGGGCGGCTCGGCCTGCACTCTGCACGCCCGCTCAGCCCACCACGCCCTCGAGCGGCTGGCCAACCTGTGCATGCGCGGCCGCGCCGCGGTCACCCCGGAGCATGTCTACCGGTCCTGCGCGTCGGCGATCGACCTGATCGTGCACATCACCACCGTGGACGAACGGTGGATCGGGGGCGAGCGGCACCGGTTCGTTAGCCAGGTCCTCGAGTGCAACGGCATCGGGGAGGGCGGGCGCCCGGCCGTCACCGACGTCTTCGCCCCAGGCCCCGACGGCAGGGCCATACCCGAGCACGATCCGGTGGACCTCGCCGACTACGTCCGGGTGGGCTTCGATCCCGACTGGCTCCGGCCAGGCCACGGGCGCTGGGCTGGCGCTGTCGGGGGACGACGGTGAGCGGCACGGGGTTGCTTGCCGGCGTCTGCGGGGCGCTGCTGATGGGCGGCCTGCTGCTAGCCGCCCACGCCCTCACCGCCCCCGAACCGCCGGCTCGGCCGCGGCGCCGCCAGCCGCGTCCGACGGCGCGGGCCGACGGCCCGGCGGTGCGGCGGCAGCGGGCGCTGTGGGTGGCCGCCGCCGTTGCGGCGGCGGTGGTGTGGCTGGCCTCGGGCTGGCCGGTCGCTGGCGTGCTGACCGGGTTGGCGGTGATCGGTGTGCCGTGGCTGCTGGCGCAGTTCTCCGGCGGCAACGCCACCGTGGAGCGGCTGGAGGCGCTGCAGGAGTGGGTGCGCCGCACCTCCGACGTACTCGCTGCGGGCGGGGGGCTGGAGCAGACGCTGATTCGTTCGGCCCGCACCGCTCCCGAACCGATCGCGGCGGAGGTAGCGGCACTGGCCGCGCGGCTTCAGGCGCGCTGGCCGACGTCCCGGGCGCTGCTGGCCTTCGCCGACGATCTCGACGACGCCGCCGGGGACCTGGTCGTCGCCGCCCTGTTGCTGGGTGCGGAGCTGCGCGGGCCGGGGCTGGCACGGGTGCTGACCGAGCTGGCGGGAAGCCTCACCGAGGACGTAACCATGCGGCGCAAGGTCGAGGCCGACCGCGCCAAGCCCCGCGCGAATGCCCGGTGGCTGCTGCTGATCACCGTCGCCGCATCCGCGCTGGCCGCGCTCAACGGCGACTACCTGGCTCCCTACGGCACGGGAGTCGGGCAGCTGGTGCTGGCCGCTATCGCCGGGCTGATCGTCGCCTGCCTGCTGTGGATGCGCCGGCTCACCGCCCCTGCGCCGTCCCCACGCTTCCTGGTCGATCCCGACCGCAGCCTGCGGGTTCTCGGTCTCGAGCCGAACGAGCTGCCGGTCCCATGAGCGGCATCCAGGCACTGCTGATCGGCTCCGGCGCGCTCGTCGGTCTCGGAGCGTTCCTGCTGCTGCGGGTTGTTCTCGTGGTCGAGCAGCCGCGGTTGGCCGACGCGCTGGCCCGCCTCGACGGGGGCGCGGCTCCTGTCCCGGTCGCGCCGATGCCGGAGGGAGGCGACCGGTGGGCACGCGCAACCGGCCGCGCCGGTGCCTGGGCCGCCGCCCGGCTGCCCGCCGCCGGGAGGAGCGCGCCGTCCCAGGCGCTGACGCTGATCGGCTGGACGCCGGAGGGTTACGCCGCCCGCAAGGTCGGTCTGGCCGCCTTCGGCGCGGTGTTCGTTCCACTGTTGACCGCCGTGCTCGGCATGACCGGCGTCCGGCTGCCGGTGGTGGTGCCGGTGGCCGGATCGCTGGCGCTGGCTGGCGTGTTGTTCCTCGTCGTAGACCTGGTCGTGCGCGACCAGGCCGCCGAGGCCCGCGGTCAGATGCGGCGGGCGCTGGCGTCCTATCTGGATCTGGTCAGCCTGCGCCGCGACGCCAGCGAGGGCCCCACCATCGCCCTGGAGCGGGCCGCCGGCGTGGGGGAGGGCTGGGTGTTCCGACGGATCACCGACGCCCTGGTCGCCGCCCGGCTGGCCGGCGATCCGCCGTGGGACGGCCTGCGCCGAATGGCCGCCGACACCGGTGTTGGTGAGCTGGCCGACGTGGCTGACATTGCCGAGGTCGCCGCCTCGGAGGGCGCGTCGATCGCGCCGACGCTGCGGGCGCGCGCGCAGTCGCTGCGGGTCCAGTTGCTGGCCGAGGAGGAGGCGGCGGCCAACACCGCCAGCGAAAAGCTCACCGCTCCCGTCGCCCTGCTGTCGATCGCCTTTCTGCTGCTCTTCCTCTATCCCGCCCTGGCCCGTCTCATGGCCACCTGACCCGGTGACCCCGATCCGAGAGGAACCCCGATGACCTCGATACTCACTCTCCTGACCGTCGTCGGCGCGCAGCTGCGCGACCGGCTGCGCGATCTCCGCGACGAGCCGGAGCGCGGCTCGCTGTCGGTCGAGCAGGTGATCATCACTGTGGCGCTGATCGGCATCGCCGTCGCGCTGGTGGCCGTGATCGCCAACGCGGTCACCTCTCGGTCGGCCCAGATCCAGTAGCCCGGCCCGTGCCTCACCTCGCCGGCCCGTGTGGCCCTGCGGCCGTGTCCCGGCCCTGCCCTGCTACGGGCAGCCGGGCCGGCGGCGTGGGGCGCCGACGGATGTCGGGCGAGCGCGGTGCGGCGTCGGTGGAACTGGCGGTCGCCTTCCCGGTGGTGTTGCTGCTGGTGATGACGCTGATCCAGGCGGCTCTGTGGTTCTACGCCCGCTCGATCGCGCTGGGCGCCGCCCAGGAGGGCGCCCGCGAGGGCCGCGTGCAGCCTGCCTCGACCGCGCGCGCCCAGTCTGCCGCCGAGGGCTTCCTCGACCAGACCGCGCAGGACCTGCTCGTCGCCCGGAACGTGACCGTGACCGGCTCGCCGAGCAGCATCGAGGTGACCGTCACCGGCAGCTCGCTCAGCCTCTTCCCCGGCCTGTCGGGCTGGTCGGTGACCCAGACCGCCGTCGGCCCGGTGGAACGGCCCACGCCATGAATGCCCAGGCCAGGGAGCGGGGGTCGGTGTCGGTCGAGCTGGCGCTGCTGGCCCCGGCGCTCCTCCTGCTGCTGTCCTTCGCCGTCGTCGCCGGCCGCACCCAGATCGCCGAGGGTGCCGTCCAAGAGGCCGCACGAGCCGCCGCGCGGGAGGCATCGCTCGCCCGCGACGCTGCCACCGCCGCCGCACGGGCCGGCGCCCAGGCGGAGCGCACCCTGGCCGCTCAGGATCTGCGCTGCGAGCGCACCACGGTGGACGTCGACACCGCGGGGTTCCAAGCCCCGCTCGGCCAGCCGGGCGACGTCACGGTGTCGATCACCTGCGTGGTCGGCATGGCCGACCTGTTGGCCCCCGGCCTCCCCGGCTCGGTCACCGTCGAAGCCTCCTTCATCAGCCCCATCGACGCCTACCGCGAACGATGACCGGCTACCACGGACACCGGCGGCCGGACGGAGAGCGCGGCGCCATCAGTGTCTTCCTCGCCGTTCTCGTTCCCGGGCTGCTGCTCATCATCGGGCTGGCCGTCGACGGCGGCGCGAAGGTGGCCGCGACCCAGCGCGCCAACGCCATCGCCGACGAGGCGGCGCGCGCGGGCGGACAGGCCCTCGACATCTCCGCGGCCCTCGCCGGACAGGTGCAGGTCGACCCGACCGCCGCTGTCGCCGCCGCGCAGGACTACCTCGACCGCAACGACGTGCAGGGCGCGGTGACGGTCGTCGACGGCGACACCCTGTACGTGACCACCACGATCACCCAGCCCACCACCTTCCTGGGCCTGATCGGCATCTCCACCCTCACGGTGGAGGGCTCCGGCACCGCCGACCTGATCACAGGGACCGGCCAGAACGGGGGAGCGGGCCCATGACCACGCCACCGCGGGCATTCGACGTGCTGCGCCAGCTGCTCGCCCTTCTGGTGTTGGCGGCCGCCGTCGCCGGCGTCCCGATTGCGCTATGGCACCTCGGTGGCGCTTACCTGCCCGACGAGCTGCCCTCCTGGGTGGAGGTGACCACTGCGCTGAGCGGACCGGACACCGGCGCCGTCTTCCTCGGACTGCTCGTGGTGATCGGCTGGAGTGCCTGGGCGTGCTTCGCCCTGTCGGTGGCCGTCGAGCTCGTCAGTCAGTTGCGCGGACTGCCACCGCTGCGGCTGCCCGGCCTGGCGGTCCCACAGCAGCTCGCCGGCCTTCTGGTGGCCGCCGTCCTCGGTTTCGCCAGCGCACCGCTGTTGGCCGCTCCGGCCGTGGCCGGTCCGCCGGTCGTCGCCGAACAGCCGCTTGACCACGAGGAGCCGCCGCCGGCGCCCGCCCCGCCAGCCGACACCCCGCCTACCGCACCTCCCGCGGCCGGTCCGACCTACTCGGTGCAGCCGCGCGACACTCTCGGCCGCATCGCCGCCCGCTACCTGGGCGACTGGACCCGTTTCGAGGAAATCCTCGAGCTCAACCGCGGCCGGCCCCAGCCTGACGGCGCGATCCTCATCGACCCGGGGCTGATCCGTCCGGGCTGGGTATTGATCCTTCCGCCCGACGCCAGCGTCCCCGTGGTCGACAGGACGGCCGGCGAGGTGACCGTGGGGCCCGGCGACACCCTCACCGACATCGCCGAGCAACACGGCCTGGACGGCTGGCAGCCGATCTACGCCCTCAATGCCGGCGAACCCCTTCCCGGCGGCGGCCGATTCACCGATCCCGACCTGATCCTCCCCGGGCAGGTCCTCGACCTCCCGCCCGTAGACCCGGCAGCCGCTGGCTCTTTTTCGCCCGCCACCCCCGAACCACCGGCTGAGGAGGCACCGCCGCCACCCCCGCCGCATGAGGACGAGCCAGCCGTGCCGGCGGAGCCCTCATCGACCTCCGCCGCCTCGCCGACATCGCAGAGTCCAGCCGAGGAACCGGTGCAGTCGGCAGTCGACGCTGATGCCCTCGATGCCGACGGGGACCAGTTCCCGGCGGAACTGGCGGCCGTTCTCGCCGGCAGCGGGGCACTGCTCGCCGCAGGCGTGGGCGCGACGTGGCTGGCGCACCGCCGCCAGCGGCTGCGCCGCCGCCGCCCTGGCCGACGGCTGATTCCCCTCCCGAAGGGGCTGTCGGCCACCCAGACGGTCGTCACCTCGGCGGCCGACGCGGGTACGGCCGACTACGACGCGCTCGACCTGGCGCTGCGCGGACTCGCCGTCCGGATCTCCGAGCACCCAGACGGGCTGATGCCCGACGTTGTCGCCGCCCGACTGCACGGCGGCCGGCTCGAGCTGCGGCTGCACGCCCCGGCCGACAGTCCGCCGCCCGAACCGTGGACCGCCGATGACACCGGCCTGTGGTGGTTCGTGCGGCTGGACCGGGACACCGGCGTGGCCACCGAAGTGGTCCGGGCTCGCCTGGCGCCATATCCGACCCTGGTCACCATCGGGACCGACGGCGGCGACCGTTGGCTGCTCGACCTGGAACGCCTCGGCGCCGTGTACGTGACCGGACCGGCCGACCGCCGCACGGACTTCGCCCGGCACCTGGCCGCCGAACTGGCCGTCAACAGCTGGTCGGACCACCTCACTGTCACCACCGTTGGTTTCGGCGAGGAACTGCTCGACCTGGCACCGCACCGGGTCCAACCGACCGACACCGCCAACGATCCCGCTCTGCACGCCGCGCTGCGGGAAGCGGCCGAGCGCGACACCGACGACGTGCTGGACGGGCGGTTGCGGGCCGGAGCGGGGGACGGCTGGATGCCGCAGGTCGTCCTCAACCCACAGACGCCAGATCAGGGCGGCGAACTGACCGAGGCCGCCGCTGCTTTGCCCGCCCGCGAGCGGCGCGCCGCGGTCGCACTCGTGCTCGGCGTCGACGCGGGGGAGGCCGGCGACGAGTGGCTGCTGACGCTGACGGACGACGGGTCGCTGCTCATTCCGGCACTGGGGCTGCGGCTACCGGCTCCACAACTGACCGCCGAGCAGGGTCGCGACATCGCCACGCTGCTGGCCTTCGAGCGTGACTCCAATGACGACCCAATCCCCGTCGCCGCCGGCGACCGCCCCTGGCAGGTGCACACCGACGCCGCCGGCGCCCTCCGCAACGACGCATCCGATTCGGGCATCACCGAGCCACGGGTCCAACTGGCCGCCCCGCAGACGGTCGTACGCAGGTCCACCACTGCTGCAGCAGGCGATGCCACGCCGCGCTCGCCGACCGACATTGCCGCCCGAACGACGTCGTCGGCGAGCGATGCCGCCGAGGCGCCGGGGCGTGCGGCGCCAGCCGACATGCGCAGCCGGATCGAGGACGACCTCGCCCAACTCGACCGCGATCTCGCCGACTGGTGGTCGCCAGAATGCGCCCGGCCGCGGCTGACGCTGCTCGGACCGGTCACCCTGAGCGCGCACGGTGATGAGGCGGCCGTCGCCCGGTCCGGGCTGCGGCGCCGTTACGAGGAGACGGTCGCCTACCTCGCCACCCGCCCGCACGGCGCCACCGCCGACGAGGCCGCCACCGCGCTGCAGCCTGCCCGCGGCGGCAGGGCCGACCCGGTCAGCGCCCGCGCCTACGTCCACCGGGTCACCGCCGGCGCCCGCGCCTGGTTGGGCACCGATCCCGCCACCGGCCAAAAGCACGTCAGTTCCGGCCACCGCGGCCGCTACACGTTGACCGGCGTGCTTGTCGACGCCGACCTCTTCCGCCAGCTGCGCGCCCGCGCCGCTGTCCGCGGAAACGACGGCCTGCCCGACCTGCTGGCCGCCCTTCAGCTGGTGTCTGGCTCGCCGTTCGCCCAGCGCCCGGCCGGCTACGAGTGGCTGGACGGCTTGGACCTCACACTCACCGCCGCGGTCTGCGACGTCGCCCACCAGGTCGTCACCGCCGCCCTCGCCGACGGCGACCTGGCCGCCGCCGGCACCGCCTCGGCCACCGCCCTGCTTGTGGCGCCGGACGACGAACAAGTGCTGCTGGACGCGATGTGGGTGGCCTACCACCAGGGCAACCGCGCCGAGGCCGAGACCTACGTCGCTCGCATCGTGGCCGTCCACGACGGTGAGGACGAGATGGACCTGCCCATGAGCACCGCGGAGACCATCAACCGCGCCCGCCGGCAGTTCCTCGACCGTGCCTCGTGACGACGGCCGCTGGCTGCATCCACCACAACGAGGGAAGCGTCCAACCTGGACGAACCGCAGTCCGGGACGTCCGGGACCTTCGCCGGCAGGTCGAGGTGTCGTACCTGCTGACCACACTCGAGTGCGCAGGCCCTCGGGATGGAAGGAGAGACGCTGGTCATCATCGACCCGATCGCCGCCGACCTCGACCTCGACGAGGTAGAGGTCGCGCTGCTGAATGCCGCGGTCGGTGACTACGCCGCCGAGGCCGCCGTGCTGCTGCTCGCCAACGACGGTTACTGGCCGGCTCATCTGCCCGCCGCTGGGATGATCACGGTGGAGGCCGAGCCGGTCGGCGGGCAGATGTGGGCGCGCATTGAGTGGGCCGAGCTCGACGCTGCCCTCGCCGACGGGCGGCTGCCCGGCAGCCCGGAGGAGCTTGCGGTGCTCCGGGTAGCCGTAAGCCTCGCCGACGGCCGGCCGGTCGACCTTGCCGACGTGGTGGTGGCGCTGGACCGTCGCAGACTCGGCCTGGTGCTCGCTGCGTTTGCGCACGCCGCCGGCAGCCACGATCACTGCGCTCCGGCCGGCCAGGGCGTAGACCCCGACCTCCGGCTGGGACCGCTGATCGCCTGGCCGGCTCGGCACTGATCCAGCCATGCCCTATCCGCCGCGGCCACAGCTTCGCCCGCTGCCCGCCTTCGCCGGTACTGCCCGCACCGGCACCGTGCCCAGTCTGCGGCTGCAGACGCAGCTGGAGGCCTTCGTCCTCGCCGAGTACGCCGCCGGCCGCTCGCTGCGGCAGATCGCCGAGCTGATCGACCGTTCGCCCACCGCAGTCCGCCGCGTGCTGGACAAGCACGGGGTTCCACGGCGCGCGGTCGGCGCTCCACGGCAGGGTGCCCAGCGTCCCTGACCGAAACCCGATCGAGGGCCGGCATCCGCCGGCGTGCGGCGTCGGGGCTCCGGTAATCCTCCAGTCGTCCGCCGGTGAGAGTCGTTCGGTACCACCCCAGCGCCGGCACACACTTCACCTCGGCCGATGACCGCTCTCCAGTTTGCTAACTGGAGGACTTCTGGAGGCCCGGACGACACGGTCGGCGCATGCAGAGCCCAACCCCGCGTCGGGGACCGCGGCGCGGTCGGATGAGCCGTGACGCGCCGCCGTCGGGATCGATGGCGATCGCGGACCCACTGACTTCTCGTCGAGCACGGCCGATGACGGTCGAGGCGATGCGCGCGGCCGTCATCGCGATCCGCTCAGGGAACTTCGACGACCTCAACGATCTCGACGTCGTTTGGAGAGGCCAGGCGTCGCGCGCTGCGGGTCCTGTCGCTGCCTCCCGGCCGGCTGCCAGTTCGATCCCGTGGGTGGCGTCCAACGTCGGCGATCCTGTCGTCCTGGTGATGGCCGGTCACGCCGGCGCCGGCGCTTCGACGGTCGCCTTGGCCGTGGCCGAAGGGCTGGCGGAAGCCAGGCGTGTGCAGCTGGTCGACTATGCCGAGCCTGTCCAGTCGGGCTTGGTGGCGGCCCCGGCCATCGAGATGGGCACGGACGGGGCCTGGCGGCGCGGTCGCCGGAATCGACTCGACGTCGTCCGCCTCACTCGGCATCCGGCCGACGGAGTGCTTCCGCCGCCACCAGAGACCGACGACGCTGAGCCCCTGAGGGTGGTCGATGCCGGCTGGTCGCTGACCCGCACGCTGCTCGATCCACCCGGTTCGGTCGTCGGCGGCGCGATGGTCGTCGTCGTCACCCGGGTGACGGTGCCGTCGGTCCGGCAGACCGAGCAGCTGCTCGCCGCCGTCGGCGGCGAGGCGGCGGTCGCCGCAGTGGGCCCGGCCCGCTGGCCCCGGCTGGTGGAGGTCAGCTGCGGTCCGCGGCTTCGTGAGTTGCGGTCGCGGGGGCAGGTGGTCCCAGTGCCGATCGACCGGCAACTGCAGATTGCCGGGCTGACCGGCGACCGGCTACCGAAGCCAGTGGCGGCCGCCGGCCGGTCGTTGGCCGCACTCGTGGCCCCGGCGGGGGAGACTCCGTGACCGCCGGACGCAGGAGCACCGCCGTGGCGGTGCGGGCCGCATCAAGCGTGGTGTTCGTCCTTGCCGGGTTCGTCGTGCTGGATGCCGGGCCGGCGACTGCGACGCCGGCCGAAATCAGCGCGGCGGTCTGCCCCCAGGCACCGCCCGGGATGGAAGCCTTCGCCGACGATGTGACCGCCTGGGTGAAGTGGGGCGTGCTGGCGCTGATCGGCATCGGCGCGGTCGTGTCCCTCGGGTCGATCCTCGTCGGGCGGATCTTCTCCCATCCGCACGCCTCCCGGTACGGGGCCATGGGCGTCGCGGTGGTGGTGATGGTGGCCATCGCCTACACGGTCATCCTCGTCATCCTGGACTCGATCACCGGCAGCGGGTGCACGTGATGCGCCGCCACCGAGACGTCCAGGGAAGCGCTATCCCTGGGTGGGGAGCTGGTCGACTTCTCACGCTGGTCGTGGTCGCCGCCCTCGTCGCGCTAGCGGTCTTGGCCGGCGTGGTCCTCGCAGTCGTTGGGGCGCTGACCGAGGAGGAGTCAGGCTCAGCGCACGCTGCGCGACAGGGAGATTCACTCTCCACGGATACGTCGTCCCAAGATGCCCTGGCCGCGACGCCGATGCCGACCGCCGACCCGGACGACGCGCTGCCAGGTCCGGTGTCGCGGCAGGCGGCGGGTGTCATCGAGTTGCCGCGCACCACGGCCGACGGCCCGGCTGACGTGCCCACCGGCTTTCCCCGCACTTCGGAAGGGGCCCTGGCGCAGTTGGCCGCGATCGACGTGACGGCGATGCAGACCGGCTCGATGGACGGTGTGCGGCGTGTCATCGCCGAGTGGGCTGCCCCTGGCGGCCCGACCCCGGAGTCGTGGTCCGGGGTGGCTGGCATGGCGAGCCTTCTGTCGGCGGCGGGGCTGTCCGGTGCCGGGTCCCCGCAGTTGGCCATCGTTGTCCGACCGGCGATGGGGCTGATCAAGGGAACGGTGGGTCCGCAGTTCGCGGTGGTGTGCGTAAACCTCGAGTTCACCGTCACCGTCGAGCAGACGTCGCGGATCGCGATCGCCGACTGCCAGCGCATGGCATGGGTGGGGGACCGGTGGATGATCGGTGCCGGGCCGGAGCCCGCGCCGGCGCCGTCCGTCTGGCCGGGTACCGACACCGCGATCGCGGCTGGCTGGCGGGATCTGCGCCATGCCTAGCCCACAGCCACGACGGCGTAGTCGGGTCGGGCCCAGAGCTTTGGTCGTCGTTCTGCTGGCGGCGGCGGGATGGCTGGCAGTCGCCGCTCCCGCATTGGCCGACACGGCGGTGGTGGTCGCCTTCCCGGCCGATCCGTCATCGGCCGAGGACGCGTTGTCGTGTCTGCCGACCAACCCGTTCTGCGTGATCGGTGAAGCGGCCGGAGCCGTGGTCGCCGACGTGTGGATCAGCGCCATGTTGTCGCTGTGGGAGGCCGGGCTGTGGCTACTGGGCCTGGCCTTCTCGGTGATCGACGCGCTCGCCACCCCTGACCTGTCCGCAGGGGGCCCGCTGGCCGGGGTCTATCCAGTGACCTTCGGCATCGGCGCGGCCGTGGCTGCGCTGATGGCCATGGTGCAACTCGGTGTCGCGGCGGCACGCCGGGACGGGCAGAGCCTCGGCCGGCTGCTCATCGGCCTGCTGCAGTTCGGGCTGGTCTGGGTCAGCTACGTCGGCATCGCGGCGCTGCTGGTCACCGGCGTCTCCGGGCTGATCACCGCCTTGCTGCGCAGCCTGCTCGACATCGACACTCTGGCCGCCTTTGACCCGTCGATCAGCGTGGGCCGCGACGTGGTCAACGGCACGGTTGCCACCGTTCTCGGAGTCAGCTCCATTTTCCTCCTGGTGCCGGCCAGCGTCGGCTACCTGCTGCTGATGCTGGTCCGCGAGGCGGCGTTGATCGTGCTGGCGGCGACCTCGGCCATCTCGGCCGGCGGCCTGTTGGCACAGTCCTCGAGCGCCTGGTTCTGGCGCAGCCTGCGCTGGTTCCTCGCCGCACTGCTGGTCGCCCCGGTCGCCGTCCTCATCCTTGGTGTCGGCGTCACCATCACCGAGGGCATCGTCACCGGAGCCGAGGAAACGAGCACAGAGGCAGCGGTCGGCATGGCGGTGGTCGGCTGCCTGCTGATTCTGCTCGGCGCGATCTGCCCGCTGGCGCTGTTCCGGCTGCTGGCCTTTGTCGACCCCGGTACCTCCAGCGGCGCGGCTCTGCGTTCGTCCCTGGCCGCCTCTGGCGGAGTCATGGGCGCACTGGGCAATCTCGGCGGGGGAGGTGGTCGTGCTGCGGGGGCCGCCGCTGTCGCCGCCTCCGGTGGGGTTGCGGCCTCCGGAGCCGCGGCAGAGCTGGTTGGAGACCGCGCGCAGGGGGAGTCGACCGCCGACGCCGCGACCAGTGGTCGCTTCGCCGGCGCGCTGCGTGCGCTGACAACGGGCACCTCCACGGCCGGCCGTCTGGCCGCTGGGGTGGCCGCCTCGGCGGCCGACGTCCTCTCCGGAGCTGGCATCGGACACACCGCGCCCTACTACAGGCAGTCAGTTCGGGGCCGGGCTTCCGTGGCGGGAAACGGGCACGCTCGCGCAACCGCGCTCTCACGACAGGACGACGCGTCGCCGCGTCCGGACGGGGACGGCCAAGACCCCCTGACTCCTGATCCGCTGTGGTCGTCCCTCGCCGACGGCGCAGCGGCTGTTGGCTGGCCCGCGGAGCGGGCCAACGGCGCCGGACGCGGCGGGTCTCCCCAATCCGACCTCCCCGCTCCGCGGGGGCGGCCTGACTCTCCTGCCGACGACGGTGCCGCATGAGCGCACACCGCTACGGCGAGTACGCCAAGGACGTCTCCGGTTGGTTCCTGGGGATGACCGGCACGCAGCTGGCCTTGGTGACGCTCGCCGGCGTTCCGGCGCTGCTGGCCCTGAACGGCCAGGCCTGGGGGTTGTTCGTCGGCTGGCTGCCGGTGTGGGCGCTGCTGGCCGCCGTGCTGCTGGTGCCTATCCGGGGCCGTGCCGCCGGCCGCTGGTTCGGCGACCTCTGTCTGCACGCGATCGGAGGAGCCATGGGCTGGGCGGCGTTCGGCTCACGGGCCGGAGCGGGGACGGCCGACGACCTGTCCGAGGCCGACCTGCCGGGAGTGCTCGCCGGAATCCGCACTCACGACGGGCCGCCCTTCGGGCAGCTGTTCACCCGGCCGGTGATCGTGCAGAACTGCGCCGCACGGACCTGGGCAGCGGTGGCGTCGATTGCCCATCCCGGCATCGGGCTCGCCGAGGCGGGCGAGCGGGACCGGATGGGCGCCGGCCTGGCCGAGATGTGCGAGCTCGCCGCCCGCACCGAGCTGATCGACGTGCTCGTCCTGCAGGTGCGCACCGTGCCCGACGACGGCGCGGAGCGCGCCGCCTGGGAACGCACTCACACCCACCCCGACGCGCCGACGCTCGCCGCGCGGGTCAACGCGCTGCTGGGCGCAACGCTGACGCCGGCCGCGGTACGGACCGAAGCGTTCGTGACCGTCGTGGTCGGCGAGGGACGGATCGCCCGGGCGGCGAGGGAGTCCGGCGGGGGCGTGGACGGCCGGGCCCGGGTCTTGCACTCGGTGATGGCAGAGGTCGAGGCCGCGCTTCGTGGACCCGTCGGCTGCACGACGGTGTCCTGGCTCGACTCCGCACAGCTCGCCGCCGCGGTGCGCACCAGCTTCGCCCCGGGTGACCGTGGCGAGCTGGTCGCCGCCGACCTGGCGGCCGCCTCCAGCCAGCAGTTGGCCACCGGGGTGCCGATGGCCGCCGCGGCACCCACGATGGCGCGCGCCGAGGTGCGGCACTACCTGCACGACGCCTGGGCGTCGGTGACCGACACGATCCTGCTGCCCGACTCCGGTGCGGTGCTCGGCGCGCTCGCCCCGGTGCTCGTGCCGACGGTGGCGGGGGAGCGGCGCTGCCTGACCGTCTTCCTCGACCCGCTGCCGCTGACCCGGGCGACCCGGGTGGTCAGTCGGGAGCAGATGAGCGCCACCACCGGCAACGAGATGCGCGCCCGGATGGGTTTCCGGCAGCGGGCCCGGCAGCGGCGGGACACCGAGCGGGTCGGTGCCGCCGAGGAGAAGCTCACCGCCGGCCGTGCTCTGGTGCGCGTCGCCGCGGCGGCCTGCGTCACCGTGCCGGCGACGTGGCCGGTGGTCGAGCACGGCCGCCGGCTGTCCGCCTCGGTCCGGGCCGCCGGCTTCGTGCCGCTGCGACTCGACCTGGCGCAGGACTCCGCCTTCGCCGCTGCCGCCATTCCCCTCGGCGTTGGGCTGCCGGACCGCAGAGGCCGACGATGAGCCGCCGTCCCTTCCGCCGTGGCCGGGACGTCGCTGTCCTGCTCGACGACTTCGGCCACCGGCTGCCCGCCGTCCCCGCGATCGAGACCGCGGCACGGGAACGGGGGCCGTTCACCCAGCTGGTGCCCCGCCGCGGCCCCCGCGGACGTGGTCGTGGCCGAGCGGCGGCGCTGGCGCCGCTGTCGGTGTGGCGGATGACCTCGGAGCAGACGCCGGTGGTGTGGCCCCTGATTGCCACCTCGGGCCTACCGCCCACCGGCGCACAGATGGGACTCGACCTGCTGTCCGGCGGAGCGTTCTACTGCGATCCGGTCGGCTGGGTCACCGACGACGATCTCCCGGTCACCAACCCCAACGTCGTCGTCTTCGGCAAGCCCGGCCGCGGCAAGTCCGCCACCGTCAAGGCCTTCGCGCTGCGGATGCTCGCCTACGGCTATCGCACTCTCATCCTCGGGGACACCAAGGACGAGTACGAGCCCCTCTGCAGAGCACTCGGCGTGGAGCCGTTCGTCATCGGTCACGGCCTGCCGACCCGGGTGAACCCGCTGGCCTTCGGCCCGCTCGGGTACGGCTGGGACCGCCTCGACGCCGCCGAGGCCCGGCGCCGCGAGGCGCTCCTGTTCGCCCGGTGGCTGGTGCTGCTGCGCGGCCTGATCGGCTCGCAGGCGGTGCCGTTCGGCCCGGTGGAGGAGACCGCGGTCGGGGAGGCGCTGCGGCTGCTCACTGGCTACCGCTCGGGCGCCACCCGGCTGACCGAGCCCACCATCCCGCAGCTGTGGCGGGCACTCGACGAGCCTCCCGACGAGCTCGTCGCCGGCTGCCGCTACGCCGACCGGCGGCACTTCATCGACGCCACCCGCACTCTCCGCGACGCTCTCGGCGCCCTGGTCAAGGGCTCCCTGGCCGGGTTGTTCGACGACCACACCACCATCGCCGTCGACTGGCGCGCCCCGATCCAGTCGCTGTCGCTGTCCCGGGTCGAGCCGCTCGGTGACCAGGCCGTCGGCATCGCGCTGACCTGCCTCAACTCCTGGGGCCAGGCGATGCGCGAGATCGCCGAGCCCGGGGACCTGCGCATCGTCATCCGCGACGAGACGTGGCGGCAAATGCGCCTGGGTGCCGAGGCGATGAAGAGCCTGGACGCCAACCTCCGGCTGTCCCGCCGCGACGCCGACGTGCAGATCCTGCTGGCGCACAAGCCCTCCGACATGCTCACCGCCGGGGACGCGACCTCGCAGGCGGTCGCCATCGGCCGCGACCTGCTGCACCTGTGCGACGTCAAGGTCCTGCACGGCCAGGACCAGGCCATCGGCGACGAACTCGGCAGCCTGCTCGGCCTGGCCCCGATAGCCCAGCGGGTGGTCACCGGCTGGGCCGTCGCGGGCAAGGGCCGGGCACTGTGGCTGGTCGGGGACCGGGCGTTCAAGGTGCAGACCGTCCTCACCGAGCCCGAGCTGCGGCTGACCTACACCAACGAGGCCCTCACCGCCGGGGGAGCGCGATGAGCGGCGCGGCGGAGCGCGCGGCGCGGGCGTGGCTGTGGAAGGCCGCCGCTCCGGTCGCCCTCCCGGTGCTCGCCGGGCTCACCCTGTTGCTAATCCCGCTCGCCGTTCTGGCCGCACCCGACCAGCCAGCGGCCGCATCGTCGCGCTGCTCGATCGGCGGCACCCGGGGCACCGTCGCCGGCATCGAGCTGGACGCCGTCCAGATGGGTCACGCGCAGACCATCGTCGCCGTCGCCGCGGCGCAGGGACTCGACCCCTATGCGGCCACCGTGGCGCTGGCCACCGCATACCAGGAGTCCCGGATCCGGATGCTGGCCAATGACGGCAGCAGCCCCGAACTCACCGCCGAGCAGGCTGCGGTGACCGCCACCAGCCTCCAGCACGCGCACGACGGCCTCGGCTCCGACCACGACAGCGTCAACACCTTCCAGCAGCGCTGGATCGCCGGCTGGGGCACCGTCGCCCAGCTGATGGACCCCGTCTACGCCGCTGCGGCCTTCTACGACCGGCTGGTCGAGGTGCCGAACTGGCGGACCATCCCGCTCACCCAGGCAGCCCAGGAGGTGCAGGTCTCGGCCGCGGGCGGCGCCTACGCCCGCTGGGCGCCGTTCGCGGGCGAGCTGACCGGCATGCTGTGGCCCACCGCCCAGGCCATCGTTGCCGACCCTGCTCGCGGGGCGTCCGGCGTCTGCCCGAACCTTCCGGTGCCCGCCGGATCCTGGATCCGGCCCACCGCCGGTCAGGTCACCTCCGGCTCCGGGCCCCGCTGGGGCACCCTGCACGCCGGCGTCGACATCGCCGGCCCCCGCGACAGCCCCGTCTACGCCGCCGGCGGCGGCACCGTCATCACCGCCGCCTGCACCAGCGCCTACTGCGACCGTGACGGCGGCCTGGGGCTGGCCGGCTACGGCAACCTCGTCGAGCTCGACCACGGCGGCGGGGTGACCACCCGGTACGGGCACCTCTCGACCTACACGGTCAGCGCGGGCCAGCACGTCGGCGCCGGGACGCTGGTCGGCTTCCAGGGATCCACCGGCAACAGCACCGGTGTCCACCTGCACTTCGAGGTCCGCCAGGACGGCGCGCCGCTCGACCCGGTTCCGTGGCTGGCCGATCGCGGCGTGGACCTGAATGCGTCCAACCCGGGCTGACCTGCTCGTGCCCCCTTTTCCGACCCACAGGAGGAGCCATGCACCGGACGCCGTACGGACGGCGGCGATGACCGGCGTCGGCGCGCGCGCAGACGTGGGCCCGGCGAGCTGGGAGGTCCCGGCTGCAGCCGTCAGCGCCTGGCTGGCCGCTGCTGCGCTGCTGCTGCCTGTCGGCCGCGGAGTGGCCGCGGTGCTCGACGGCGGCGGCTGGGTCTGGCCGACCGACGGCGCCGCCCTGACCGCCTCGATCGGCGGCCTGCTGGTCGGGGATCCGGACACCGGCCTCGACGCGAGCCAGGCGGCGGCGCTGCCCGGCACCCCCGCCGTCTACGCCGTCATCGCGGTCCTGCTCGTCGCCTTCCTCGTCGCCAGCGGAGGTGCCGTCTGGGCCGGACGGCGGTTGCTCGGGACGCCGAGCGGAATGGCCGACCGCAGCCAAGTCGAGCAGGTGCTTGGCCGCTCCCGGCTGCGTCGCGCCGCTGCCGTGGTCCGGCCCGACTTTCCCACTTCCGCGGGTCGAGGCGGGCGGTCCCCCGAGTCGGATGGCGTGGGCTGGCGGCTGGGCGTCTGCGCCGTCCCCGCCGGTGGAGAGCTGTGGGTGCCCTTCGACCGGACCACCGGCATCTACGGCCCGCAGGGTTCGGGCAAGACCCTTGACCTGCTCGCACCGGCGCTCCTGGACGCGCCCGGCGCGGCGCTGGTGACGCTGACCAAGGCCGAGGACCTGCTGCTCACCCTCGACGCCCGCGCCGACGGCGGGCGGCCGGTCGCCGTGTGCGATCCGTTCGGCTCGGTCCCGGGCGTGCCGGAGCTGGTGTGGGACCCGGTCGCCGGTTGCGGAGATCCGATGGTCGCCGAGCGTCGGGCGAAGGCGTTCACCGCCGGCACCGTCGCCGGCGCGGTCACCGGGGGGATCTCCGACGGCGCGGCCCGCTTCTACGCCTTCGAGGCGGCCAAGGTGCTGCAGGCCTACTTCCACGCCGCCGCGCTGACCGGTGGCACCGTCGAGCACGTCCTCGAGTGGGCGGCCCATCCGCAGGCCGCGACCGCCCCGGCCGACATCCTGCGGGGCCACCCGCAGGCCGCGCCGTTGTGGGACGGGCTGCTGCACGGCGCCATGCAGGGCGACCCGCGCACCGCCGGGAACACCGCCACGACCGTCCAGCAGGCGCTGGCCTTGTTCTTCCAGGCCGACATCCGCCGCCGCTGCACTCCCGGGCCCGGCCGGCCGGCCACCGAGGTTGCCGGTCTCCTCGCTGCCGGCGGCACCGTCTACCTGCTCGGGCGCGACGACCCCTACGCCTCCGCGTCCCCGCTGCTGACCGCGCTGGCCGAGCACGTCCTCGATACCGCGCTCCAACTCGCCGCCGGCTCGCGGACCGGCCGGCTGTGCCCGCCGCTGCTGGCCTGTCTGGACGAGCTGCCGTCCACCGCGCCGCTGCCCACTCTGCGCACTCGCATGGCCAACGACCGGGCCCTGGGCGTGAGCTACATCTACGCCGCCCAGACCTGGCGGCAGCTGGTGTTGCTCTACGGCGAGCACGAGGCCCGGGCCCTGTTCGGCCTCACCAACGTCGTGATCGCTTTCGGCGGCGGCAAGGACGGCGATTTCTACCGCGAGCTCTCCGAGCTGATCGGCCGGACCCGCGTGCGCCGCTCCTCCTACAGCTACCGGGGCGCCGGCTGGGCGCGGTCCACCCACGGCGAGGACACCCCGGTGCTGCGGCCGGAGGAGATCCGCTTGTTGCCGCCCGGCCGGGCGCTGGTGCTCGCAGAGAACGCGCCGCCGCTGATCGCCCGTCTGACCCGGTGCCTCACGGGGCGCCGGGGCGCCACGCTCTTGGCCGCCCAGGCGGCCGCCCGCGACCGGGTTATGGCCGCCCGCGGCCGCGGCACCGGGGGAGGGGAGCGCCCCCGCCGCCCCTCCGAGCCGACGGCTGAAGCCGCAGGGACCATGCCCGCGAGTTGGGAGGTGTCGTGACCGAGATCCTCCTGGCGCCCCCGTTTCCGCGACCGCCGCGCTGGGTCCGGCACGCGCTGGAGATGCTGCGGCAGGCCGAGGTGTCCGGGCTCGAGCCATCGGCCTACGGGCTGCTAGACCGGCCGTGGGACCCGGCGACCTGCTCTCCCCAAGTGCGCCGGGAGCTGTGGTCGTGGATCGACGACGTCGCCGGCTGGCTCAACCACACCTACGCCTGGCAAACCGCGCACTTCGTCCCCTCCTGCTGGCCGGCCCACCCGGCACTGGTCCGCGAGCTGGCAGTCCTCGCGTGCATGCGGGCCGCGGCGGCCGACGCCACGGTTCCCCATCCGATGGAGGAGTGGCACCGCTACGCCCTGCCCGGCTTCTACGCCCGCATGAACGAGCGACAGGGCCTCGGCTGCCCACCCGGCCGACATGTCGACTGGCCGGCCCGCTCCTGGGACGCCGACTACCGCACTCCGTCCGCCGTCGCGGAGCGGCGCCGCCGCTTCGACGCCGACACCGGGGCCCAGTCATCTGACGGGGCACCGGACACAGTCACACTGGACGACGGCGAGGGAGCTACCCGATGAGTGCTGCTCCGCGCCCTGACCGGTCCGACGACTGGGTCGCGCTGCTCGGCGGCGTCCGGGTCAGCCGGCAGTGGATGACTCGCCACACTCCGGAACTGCTGGCCGCGTGGTGCGAGGCCATGCCCGAGGCCCGGCGGCGCGCCATCGCGGCCGAGATCGTGCGCGTCGCCGCCGAGATGGAGAGCGAGCCGGTCGGCCGCCGGGACGACGAGCCTGCAGACCCGGCGTGGGAGGCCGTCGCCCGGCGGATCGATCCGCGCCTCCTGGACGGCCCGGACTGGTGGCCTCTGTCCGCCGCCCTCACCCGCGCCGCGGCCGCCGGCTACGACGTTGCCGCCGGGCTGCCCGGCCTCGCCGCCGCCCCGCTTCCCGACCGGCATCCGGCGCGGGAGTTGCACTGGCGACTGCTCGACGACTGCCCGGCCGCCTTGCCCGTTCCCGATGCGGACGGCGGCCCAGCCACGCCGCCGCCCAGATGACCGGTCGTAAACAGCCCCGCCGCGATCCACAGGTTGATCGCCACATCCCCACTCACCGGCCGCGGCGACCCAGCCTCGGTGCAGTCCACCAAGTGAAGGAGAGCCGCCGTGACCGTCGAGGCGAGCATCGACCCGCTCAGCTACGCCGCCTCCCTGCTCGACGCCGTCGGCGCCGACCGAGAGCAAGTCCCCGCACACATCGCCCTGGAGTGCATGCAGGCCGCGGAGCTCCTCGAGCTGGCCGGTGGGCACGCCGAGCCTGTCCCACTGGTCGACGACGACCCCCGCGCCAGCATCCGCGCGGCTATGGGCGCGCTCGGCCTCGTCGACCAGGAGGCCTTCGCGACTCGCTACGTCATCGACGCGGCCCGCGCAGCCCGCCGCGCCCTGCGACAGCTGCGTTGATCATGGCCACCAGCCTGCAGCAGCTGCTCGACGCGCTCGCCGAACGCACCGCGGCGCCGACCAGCGTCGCGGCGATCGAGGACGTCACCGGAGCGATGGCCCACCTCGGCCGCGCCATCGCTGGCATGACCCAGGACGGGCTCACTGCTGGCGTCAGCCGTCGGCAGCAGACCGCCGCCCAGATGACCGCTGCCTGCACGACGGTGGGCCGGCTCTGGCCGCGCACCGGAGGACCGCTGACCGACCTGGCCGGCGCCGCCGCCGACGTGATCGGCCGCGACCGCGCCAGCATGGGTCGCGGCCACCGGTGGGCGGTCACCGTCGAACTTGCCGAAGCTGCCGACCACTGCGCCCGGCTGGCGCACCGGCTGCTGCCGCAGGCTGCGGTCGCCGAGCTGGCCGTCGTCCGGAGGCTGGCCGCAGCCGTCGAGCGCGACGCCCAGGCCGACCCGCCGACGGCCAACGGCGCGGCCGTCCTCGATCGCCTGGTGCCGGTGTCCGGCCTGCCACGAGCCGGCGAGAGGCTGACCGCAGTCGATGCCGCAGCGGCGCTGACCGCGGCGGTCGACCGATCCCTGCGCAGCGAAGGCCTGACCTTGCGCGACTTTCGCGCCGCTGTGGCCGCCGCCGAGATCACCAGCGACTGCGCCTCGTCCGTGCTAGCTGCCGCCTCGGGCGACGAAGGCATGCGGCCCCTGCTGGCAGCCGTCGCATGGGAACTCACGGGCCGAATCAGCATGACCTTCGACGACGGCCACCGAGTCGGGCCCACTGACCCCCACGGCGTCGTTCCTTGGGCACGCGCCCTCGCCGACACGCTGCGCAACGACCTCGGGTCCAACGCCGACCGCGGCGCGCTCCGCGACCGGGGCGACCTCCCTCGCCTGACCCGCACGGTCCAGCAGGTGACCAACCAGCTTCCCGTCCTCGCCGACCGACTCGCCGCGGCCGTCGACCGTTGGTCACGCACCGGTCAGCTCTACGCCGCCGCCCGCGACCTGCCCCGCATGGACAACATGCCCGACGACCGGGTGCGGGACGTCATCGCCGGCCGCCGCGTACAGGCCCGCGGCGCCGACCTTGACCGCCTCGGTCGCGCGGTCGCCTCGGCCACCGCGCTGTCGAGCAGCCTGGCCGACGCCGTGAACCGTGCTGCACCCGCCGCACCTACGAGCCAGCGCCACCTCGCCGGGCTCTACGCGCAGCGCGCTCGAGCGCCCGGCCCGGGCGAGCGACTGCTCAGCCACGCCGACGACGTGGCCAAGGCAGTCGCACGAGCCCGCTGTGCGCAAGGGATCAACACCCCGGCGCCGGGCGCAGGCGGCCCTGGCCGCTACTGACTAGTGAGAGCTCCGCGAATACGCGCCCACAGCTTTCTGCGGGGCGGTTCGGGTGCGGAGGGGCCTTCGTCGTCGCATCGGTACTCCGCGGCGGTATGGCTGCCGTGTTCCCCCTGTATCGACGTGGGCAGGAGCGGCATCTTGATTGCCAGGCGCGTCGCGCTCTCCTCAGTCCGACGCCCGGGATCGGGGGGCTCGACCACCCTGATGCCGGCGTTCGTGAGGATGCCCAGGTCGAGCCGCCACTCATGGGTCGACCGCTTCTCCCAGAGTGCGAAGGCGCGGTCGATGTGGGCGTCAGCTTCGCCGGGTGACCAGCCGTTGACCGCCCGAAGGTGGGCGGTCGCTTCGGCGGAGGTGCCGGTGACCTCGGCGAAGCCAAAATGCGTCGCCCGATGGCAGGACCAACACAGGGCGATCAGGCGCCGCAGCGTCTGCGTGTAGGTGCTCTCGTCGTACTGCCAGCGCTCGTGGGCTTCCAGTCGCTGACGGTCAGTGCCGCGTGGAGCGCCGCAGGCCTCGCAGCGGTGCCCGGCCCGGCGGTAGACCATGGACCGGAGCGCGTCCCACTGGCCTTCGTCGACGCAACTGCGGACGTTGGTGAACCAGCAAGTCGACGGCACCAGGTCGACAAACAGACCTTGGCCGAAGCTGCGGTCCTCCCCGGGCAAGAGCTCGGGTATCCGTGATTCCCAGCGCGCGAGCTTCGGGAGCAGTGCCACCTGAGGCGCATACCAGCGGCGAACGTCGGGATCCCATCGGGCACCGGCTGCCTTGGCAGCGTCCTTCTCGGCGTACGGCACGTCGAGCCACAAGCGATCCGGCATCGGTACTCCGTACTTACTCGGGGTGCCCTGACTATGCAGCCGGGTACCGACATGACGGTTGCCCCCATTCGGCGGGGGCTTCTCAAGCCAAAGGCAACTCCCTTACTGACCGTTCGGTGATGACGTACCACCATGGCCCTGGGCCCCTGGTGTCAACGATCTCCTCGATGTCGTCCCACCGGCGAACCATCCACGTCAGCCAACCCCACGTCGTTTCATCCCGCTTGCCGCCGATCCGGAAGACACGCAGGCCCGACTCCCGGATCAAGTGCACTTCGGCCGGCCGGGTACGCATTCGCCTGTCCCGGCCAATGGCGATGAGGCCTCGCGCCGCCACAGCTGGCATCCAGTCGGGGTCCAGCGTGCCGTATGGGCATTCGGGGATCAGTGGATGGCCGACATGAACGGTGTCAAAGCGCGCGGCGGTGAGAGCCTTGCCGAGCCCGAGCGCGCTCTCGTCCACGTAGAAGCGCAGACGTTCGCGATCGGCCACCACGAGACGTCAGGCGGCCGCGCGCTTCAGCTCGTACCGGACCGCGGCGTCGACGAGCGAGCGATTCAGCTCGTACATGTCTGCCACAGAGTCAGGCGTTTCTCCCGCACGGATCAGCTCTGCGATGACCTCAGTAGGGACGTTGCGAACAACTGGCTCCCCGTAGCCGCGAAGCGGATCGACCTGTACCTCAGCGATGTCCGGCATGGGATGCAGTAGTCGGGGCTCAGGAACATCGCCGTCTGTCCACTCGAGCGACCCCCGGAACGACTCGGCATGCTGAGACCAGAGAAGACGCTGGTTGCTCCTCACCACGACGAGCTGCAACGCGCTGTCGAGGCCGACCTCGTCTTGCACCGCTCGGACCAGTTCCTGACCCTCCGCGTACAGCCAGGTCCGCGCTGAGGCCAGCGGATACGGCGTTTCGAGCTCTCGGCGCAGGCGTTCCACCGCTGGCCGCATCCGGATCATCGGCACCCCGGCGTCACGGAACTCCGCGAGCAACCGAGTCTCTACAAACTCGCCCCACGTGGCGGTGTCCTCGTTGGTCCGCTCCTGCCTGATGACCGGCGGATACGACTTGGCTCCGCGGTTGTAGCCGTCGATCCACCGGCGGGCTGTCCCGCCATGAAGACCGAGGATGCGATCGACCTGGGCCATCGAGTACACCGGGCGGTCCACCAGCCGGGCGACTCGGTTCATGAGCGCATCTTGTCAGGGAGGTATGACCGAGCGCTGGACAAGCGGCATGCGGCGCAGGACTGTCACCCGACAGTGATGGGACCCAGACCGTGGCGCGTCCTCCCGGCTGCCGGGAGTGAACGCGTCCCGGAAGCCGAACCTCTACCGGGGTTGGTGCAGCTCAGGTGGCGTGCTGTGGGACGGCCGTCCCGTCTGACCCGGCCGCTGAGGATCCGCGTATGGGGGCGTTGAGCGGTGCGCCCGGTGTGGACCAGTCGGGGTCCTGCGAGGCGCCGAGGTGATCGGTTCGGTGTCGAGCACGGCCTTGTGGACGGTGCCAGGCGGCACGCCGAGAGCCTCGGTGACCCGGTCGATGTGTGCCAGCCACCGGCTGGGTGGCAGGGCGACGATGGTGGCGCTGACGTCGTGCAGTGCTGCGCGGAGAGCTGCGGGGCTCCTGTCGGAGAGCGCGGCGGTAAGGCGGGCGTCGAGAAGGTTGTCGGCGAGGCTGCTCGAGGCGTCGATGGCCCTCCGTAGCGCGGTGGCCCCCTCGCGGTGGAAGAGGTCGGCGGGATCGAGCCCGTCGAACAGGGCGAGTCGGCGCGGGTCGTCCCCACGGGTGGAGAGCTGCCAGAAGATGCGCTCTGCGGCCTGCTGTCCGGCGGTGTCGTCGTCGGTGGCCACGAGAATGCCGGGGCCGTGGAGGCGTATGTAGGGGCCGAGGAGGTCTGCTTGTCGGTCGGTCAGGGCGGTCCCGAGGGCGGCGACGCCGACGGTCTGTTCGCCACCGGCCAGAGTGAGGGCGATGGCGTCCAGCGGTCCCTCGACGAGAGCCGGGGTGGCTCCCGCGGCCAGCGCAGCTCGGCTCTCATGGAGCCCGAACAGGTGCTCGCCCTTGCGGTACAGGTCGGTGCCCGGGGTGTTGAGGTACTTGGGTCCGGCGCGTCCGTCGTCGGGTGCGGTGGGGTTGCGGCGGGCGACGAAGCCGACGATGACGCCGTCGCGGCTAAAGATGGGGAAGGTGAGCCGGTCGCGAAACCGATCGATCAGCGCTCCGGTGCGAGCGCGGAGGGCGAGGCCTGCGGCGAGCAGCTCTTGGTCGCTGGCGCCGAGGCCGCGCAGGTGGTCGACGAGCGCGGTCCAGCCGGCGGGGGCGTAGCCCGCGGTGAACCGGGGATCGGCGGTGAGGTCGGTGCCCAGCCGGTCGTGCAGGTAGCCCGCTGCCCAGGAGTGGCGGTAGTGGTCGCTGGAGAAGGCGGCGGCCTGGGCGTTGAGCTCGATGAGCCGGTCGCGGCCAACGATGGCGGTGGCCCAGAAGTGTTGCTCGAGGAGGTAGTCGGCGTCGTCGGCGACATCGACCCCGCCGGTGACGGTGAAGGGGTCCGGCGTGCGATACCGCGGCGGCCACGCCGGCGGAGGGGTGTCGTAGTTGGGGTCGAATGGCGCGTCCTCGTCGCAGGGCAGCCCGTCCGCCGGGTCAGTGGTGGCGGTCTTGGGTGCGTGCACGGGCGGCAGTAGATGCGCATCGTCGGGGGGCTGCAGATCGGCCGGCAGGGGTTCGGGGTCGTGCACGGGGGCCGGGTCGGTGAGGGCGGCGATCTGGAGGACCAGCGCCTCGGCCAGCCCAACCGCGTCGTCGGTCACTGCGGGCGGCAGGCCGGTGAGTGCGGCGGTGAGCAGGTCGGCGGGACGCCATCCGTTGCGGGTGCCGGTGGTGACCGCGGTGACCAGCGCCGGCCACGCCGGGTCGGCCAGCACACCTTGGGCCTGCTGGTCTGGGAGCAGGTCCAGCAGGGTGGTGCACCAGTCGGGGCGCGGTCCGGCCGTGCCCGGCCCAGCGGGAACGCTGGCCGGGGCGACGTGGGGTGCCATCCGCCACCACAGGGCCGCGGCGGGCAGGTCGTCGGGCAGGGGACGTTGTGCAGCAACGGCGGCGAGCATGCCGGCGGCATCTAGACCGGCACGGTCGGCGGCGGCCAGCCGGTCGCGGAGTGCCGGCCAGTGCTCGTCGCGGCGGATGCGGGGGGCGATGCCGTCGGCGAGGGCGGACCACACGGAGCTGTCCCGGGTGGGGCCGGTAGCGGTTACGGCCTCGTCCAGGCGTGTCTGAGATTGGCGTTCCGCAGCCTGCCGCCGGGGCGGTCCGGTGGGGCGCCGGTCGCTGTCGGGAACACTGAGCGCGGCGCGCCAGACGGCGAGGTCCGCACGCAGCGACCCGTGATCCGGGCCCAGCAGCGGTCTCGCCCAGGTGGGCGCGGTGGCCGCGGTCATGCCGGCGCTGTTCTCTCCGACCCGTGCCGCGCAGGCGATGACGTGATTGGCGCGGGCGGTCAGATAGGGCCCCCAACGCGGATCGTCGACCAGTGCCGCCGGTATCCCGGATAGCCACCGCAGCGGACCTGCCGGACCCGACACGGGCAGCCGGTGATCGAGGACGGCAGCGGGGTCGGTCGCCGTCTCCAGTTCCCGCGCTTCGACCGTCGTCCTCAGTACGGCGGCAGGGTCGCAGCCTTTGAGTGCGAGCAGCGCCAGGTGTCCGCGCAGCGTCGGCCACGCCGGCGCGGCGGTCAACCCGGCGTGCAGGCGCTCGGCGGCGTTCTCCAGTTCTTCTGCAGTCACGGCACCCAGGCGGTGGTCGGCGGCGACGTGTAGCGCGTCGGCGTACCGGGTGGCGGCCTCGTGCAGCAGCTCGGCCGGGTCAGCCAGTGCCCGGCGGGCGCCGGCCGCGGAGGTCTGGGCGCCGTCGCGGGCGAGCATGCCGACCAGCAGGTCGGTGGCCGTGGGCGGGGACACGGCGGCGGGGGTGACGATGCTGTGCGGATCACCGTCGCCGATGGTGGCCAGGTATAGGTGGTTCGCGGCGCGCCCCCGGGACAGCGCCACATAGAGCAGCTGCCGGGACTCGGTGCCGCCGAGAACGGTGTGGCAGACCTCGGCGGTGACGCCCTGGGCGCCGTGCACCGTAGTCGCGTAGCCGAGCTGCACGTGCTCGGCGACGTAGCCCGCCGGCAGGCTGATCCGCCGTCCGGTGTCCGTGTGCACGACGTCGAGGGAGCCGTCGCCGCCGACGGCCCGGACGGCGAACCGGTCACCGTTCTTCACCCACTCGGTGGCAGTGATCGGCAAATGCCGGTTGTTGGTGCGGGTGATGATGGGGTCCCCAGCGCCGACCCGGGTGCCGTCTGCCAGCTCGACCTCCGCACCCGGCGAGGAGGCGGCGCGGGTCAGCCGGTCAGCCCGCGCCCGCTGGTTCAGCTGCGCGACCAGCTCCCGGGTCGCGGCCAGCAGCAGCGCGTCCACACCGCGGTCGCGGTCGGCGGCCCAGGCGGCGTAGGCCTGCTCGGCGCAGGTGGACCGGTCCCCGACGTGGACCCGGCCGGAGTCGAGATAGAAGCCCAGCCCGAGGGTGTCGCCCTCCCGGACGGCGACGGTCGCCGCGGCCTCCGCCGGGTCATCGAAGCGCACCAACTGGGTGAGGGTGACCGCGCCATGGGTGGCGGCGATCTCGGCCAGCAGGCCGCCGGCGGCAACCGAGGTCAGCTGCTGGTGATCGCCGACCAGGCGCACCGATCCGCCCCGCCCCAAGACGTACTCGGCCGCGCGGGCCAGCTCGACAGTGCCGGCCATGCCGGCTTCGTCGAGGACCACCAGCGTCGTCGGCCCGATGCCGGCCACCCAGTCGGGTGCTTGTCCGGCCTCGAGGCACCAGACGAGCTTGGTAAGCGTCTCGCAAGGTGCACCAAGACAAGCCCGCAGCCCGGCGGTGGCCACGGCGGAGGGCGCTAACCCGAGCACCGTCCCGCCGTCGGCGGTCCAGGTGCGGGCCAGGGTGGCCAGCGCGGTCGTCTTACCAGCGCCGGCCGGGGCGTGGGCCAGCTGCATTCGGGCACCGCTGCAGGCCAGCTCACGGACCAGCTGCGCCTGGCCGGGATTGAGCTCCGCGCCGTTGGCCGTCGACTCAAGCAGCGCCAGCTCCACCGTGGCCGGATCGGCGCGGCGTCCCTCACCGCGCCCCGCGGCCGCCAGCAGCAGCGCCTCGGCGTCAAGCACCGCCCGGCTGGTGTAGAGCCGGGATCCGGCGACGGTATAGACGCTGGCCCCGTCCGAGCGGCGCAGCTCCGGCGGCTCGACCACCGGGTCGCGTTCACCGAGGGGAACGGACAGGCCGGGGGACAGCGCCTCCTCGGTGACCCGGGTGACCGCGACGTCCACCTCAGCGGGAGGCAGGGCGGCGGCCCGCACTACCCGCTCCACCTCGGCGCACACGTGCCACATCTGCCAGGTAGCCCGCCCAGCCGAGATGGTGTCCAGCACCCGGGAGGCGGCCGACTGGACCCAGGCCTCGGTTACCCCCGGGCGCGGGGACCCTCGCGCGCCCAGCACCCGGCCCAGCATCCGGTCGACGCGATTCGGGCTGCCGAGGATGGCGAGGGCTTCTCGGCGCCAGGTTGCCCGCTGCTCACCGATAGAGCGTGGCTCGTGCTTGGGGCCGCGCGTTTCCAGGGTCGCCTGCTGTGCCAGCCCGATCGCTTCCACCGCCGTGGGCGCCCGGCCGTGGTGGCGCTGGAACTCGCCCGCCAACACGCCTCGCCGGGCGTCGATGTCCCGACGCCGCGACGACCACGCGCTCAGCAGGCGTTGGTCCATGCCGACGATCTCCCGCACCGTCCGCCGGCCCGTTGTGATGCCGGGACGGTCGGTGAATCGAATCCCCAAGCGGGTGACCAGGTGTGCTTCCAGCCGGGTGTCGTAGCGCTCGGAGGCGGCGACGGCGGCCTTGTGCAGTACCCGTCCGTCCAGCGCACGCCAGTGTCCATCGCGGGTCTGGACCTTGTTGCTCACCGCCACGTGGCTGTGGAGGTCGGGATCGCCGGCGCGGGAGTCGCGGTGGGTGAAGACCGAGGCGATGAGTCCGGTGGTCTCCACTTGTCGCACTCCATCGGTGCCCAGCCGGGTGAAGCACGCGTTCTCCTCTAGCCAGGCCAAGACGTCGGCGACCGCGGCGGCGTGGGCTGCCTCGATCTGCTCGGCCACCCCCCGCGGGGCCAGTGCCCACAACGCCGATACGGACTTGACGGGGGAGAAGGTGAGGTCGTAGCCGGCTACCGCCGTCGTTGCCGGCCGCGAGACCCGGGCGAGGAACCCCGATAGCTCGCGGGCATCGTGCGGTGCCCGGCCGTAGGCCTCGGCGAACATGACCCGGGCGAGGTCGCTGCGGATCTTCGCTCGATCGTCGTCCGGAACCGGCGCTGTGGCCGGCTGCCCGCGTGCAGAGTTGAGAGCGGCGAACTCCTCCGCGCAGCGGGCTCGGAAGCCGTCGGCTTGAGGGGTGAAGACGTAGAAGGCCCGCCCCAGGGCTCCTGCCGCTCGGGCCTCGGTCGGCGTCTGTCCCAGGGCCAGGGTCTCTTTCTCGAGCCGGTTGGCGTCGGGATGCCGCCCCTCTCCGAAAAGCGACTTCATCTGCTCTTCGGTGACGAGCTGACCGGCGCCCACGCCACTGAGCCCGGCGATGCCGTCGCCCACCCACCGCCCCGGGGACTCTCCCCGCTGGGAGTAGTAGTCCCCCAGGCCCGTGTGACCCCGCTCCGTCGCGTCGAACGCTGCCACCTGCCGCGTCAGGTACGTGTAGCCGTCCCCGGCGGTCAGCTTGTGCAGCGTCATCACGGTCGCGGACCGTAGGAAGGCGGACTCCACTACGGCTGCCGCACTTCTCCAGTAGCGCGGTGGCGCCGGGCGTTGCCTGGACCGTCATCGTTCGCGTCGACGGAGCCGTGAGCGGTCTCTACGCGCCTCCACCCCGGCTTCGTCCGCTGGACCCCAGATCACTGACCCGGTGTCGGACGACTGCCGCCTTCCTCGGCCGACCGCTTGGCAGCGGCCAGCCGAAATGAGCTCCTATGTGTCAAGACGGCCCGGGAGTAGCGTCCGGGTCGGCGGTGGGTGCGGTGGACTGACCGCAGCGAAGAGCAGGTCTGGGACTGA
>NZ_OBQI01000008.1 GCF_900221005.1 Blastococcus aggregatus
GGCTGGATGTCCAACACTACGCCGGTTTCCGTTGCCCCCGCCAGTGGCGGGTCCCGGTCCGGCAGACCCTCAGGTCCGCGCGGCGCATGGAGAACATTACATGCCCTCCGGGGCGCTCTGCAGGGGGGGTCCTAGAGGCCTCGTCCGGGGCGCTCTCTGCCCCGGGTTTCCCCGGAACGACGGGGGTCTGGGGGCTCCGGCTCGGCGTCAGGCGACGCCTCGCGGCCGGAACTGGACGCTGACCCGCGGCCCGACCGGCTTGGCCGTCTTCGGGATGCAGTGCTCCCACGTGCGCTGGCAGGTGCCGCCCATGACCACCAGGTCCCCGTGGCCGAGGGGGAACCGGAGGCTCGGCCCGCCCGTCACCGGGCGGAGCAGCAGGGGTCGCGGTGAGCCGAACGAGACGATGGCGACCATCGTGCTGCCCGTGCGGCCCCGGCCCAGGCGGTCGCCGTGCCAGGCGACGCTGTCCCGGCCGTCGCGGTACAGGCACATCCCCGCGCTGACGAACGGCTCGCCGAGTTCCGGCCCGTAGTGGGTGTCCAGCGCCGTCCGCGCGCCGGTGAGCAGCGGGTGGGGCAGCGTCTCGCCGGCGCCGTACCAGCGCAGCAGTCGCGGCACGGCGACCTCGCGCTCGTACATCTGGCGCCGGTCCTCGCGCCAGCCGATGTCCCCGAGCAGGACGTCGAGCACCTCGTCGGAGCCGGACACCCAGCCGGGCAGGTGGTCCACCCAGGCCCCGTCGCTCAACTCGTGCCGCCGCACCCGGCCGGCCAGGGGCGTCAGGGTGGCCTCCTCGGCCACGTCCCACATCGACGGCTGATGGGCGAGCGTCATGCCCGGGACGCTACTCCGAGTTTTCGCACATGTGTGCGAAAAGCTGTGGACAGACGTTCGGTCAGGCGGTCAGCGCGAGGGCGAAGGGCAGCACGGCCGACGCTCCGGCCCGCCGCAGCTCGCGCCCGGCCACCGTCATCGTCCAGCGCGAGTCGGCGAGGTCGTCGACGAGCAGCACCGGCCCGGTGAGGCCTGCGAGCCGTTCCCGCAGCTCGGGCCCCACGACGATCCGGTCCCACACCGCTGCCAGCCGGAAGGCGCTGTTCCCGCCGGGCTGCCCGGTGGGTCCGCCGTGCGCGAGGGAGAGCTCGCCCAGGTACTCCAGCCGCCCCATCCGGGCCAGACCTTGCGCGACACCGGTGATCAACCCGGGGCGGCGGCGCGACGGCATCGCCACCACCGCCACCGGTCGCTGCGACCAGTCCCAGGCGGCCAGCACGCGCGCGCACGCACGGAGGAGCTCGTCGTCCGGGGGGACGTCGGAGATCGACCGCTGCACCGGCACGTCGAAGGCGGCGTCCGGATCCTCCTCGATGCCGGGCGCCTCGAGATCCAGGACCACGGTCCCGCCGACGCCGTCGTCACCCAGGAGGGTGCGCAGCCGCTGGCCCCACCCCAGGTCGGTGAGGCGGGCCACGGCGCGGCCGGGCTCCATCTGGTCGCCGGCGGCGATCTTGCCCTTCACGTCGACGCCGAGACGGTCGGCGCCGGTGGGCCACTGCGCCCGGGGCGCGAGCTCCACCCCGGGCCGGTCGAGCGCCGCCGACGCGGCCTCCGCCGCGGCCTCGGGCACGTCGGTGGAGTACCAGGGGCCGGCGCACACGTCGCAGCGTCCGCACGGGGCGGCCGTCGGGTCGTCGAGGGCGGACTGGAGGAAGGCCATCCGGCACTCGGCCTCGTCGACCGGCTTGGCGTAGGCCAGCATCGCCCGCTGCTCGGCCTCCCGGGTGCGGGTGACGCGGGCGTAGCGGTCGGCGTCGTAGACCCAGGGCCGGCCGGTCGAGCGCCACCCGCCCTGCACCCGCTCCACGGCGCCGTCGACGGCGAGCACCTTGAGCAGCAGCTCCAGGCGGGAGCGGCGCACGTCGGCGACGGTCTCCAGCCGGGCGACCGACCAGGCCTTGCCGTCGGCCATGGCGGTGAGTACCGCCGCGGCGTGGTCCTCGCGCGGCATCGAGGAGGTGGCGAACCACTGCCAGATCGCGATGTCCTCGGGCCCGGGGAGGAGCAGCACGTCGGCGTGCTCGACGGCGCGGCCCGCACGGCCCACCTGCTGGTAGTAGCTGACCGGCGACGACGGCGCGCCGAGGTGGACGACGAACCCGAGGTCCGGCTTGTCGAAGCCCATGCCCAGCGCAGAGGTCGCGACCAGGGCCTTCACCCGGTTCTCGCGCAGGGCCTCCTCGGCGTCCTTGCGGTCGGCGTCGTCCAGCCGGCCGGTGTAGGAGCGCACCTCGTGGCCGGCGTCGCGCAGCAGTGCGGCGGTCTCCTCGGCCGCGGCGACGGTGAGCGTGTAGACGATGCCGCTCCCCGGGAGGTCGCCGATCCGCGCGGCCAGCCAGGCGAGGCGGGCGCGGTCCGAGGGGAGCCGCAGCACGCCCAGGCGCAGCGAGTCGCGGGAGAGCGGCCCCCGCACCGTCGTCACCTCGACACCGCCGGCGCCCAGTTGCTCGGCGACGTCCTCCACCACCCGCTCGTTGGCCGTCGCCGTCGTCGCCAGCACCGGCGTCCCGGCCGGCAGCGTGCCCAGCAGGTCACGGATGCGGCGGTAATCGGGCCGGAAGTCGTGCCCCCAGTCGGAGACGCAGTGCGCCTCGTCGACCACGACCAGGCCGCAGCGGGCGACCAGGCCGGGCAGCTGCTCCTCGCGGAAGCGGGGGTTGGTGAGCCGCTCGGGCGAGACGAGCAGGACGTCGACGTCGTCGGCGGACAGGCGCGCGGCGATGTCGTCCCACTCCGTCATGTTGGCGCTGGAGATCTCCACCGCCCGGATGCCGGCGCGGGCCGCGGCGGCCACCTGGTCGCGCATCAGCGCGAGCAGCGGGCTCACGAGCAGGGTGGGGCCCTTGCCGCGGCGGCGGAGCAGGGCGGTGGAGACGAAGTAGACGGCCGACTTGCCCCAGCCGGTGCGCTGCACGACCAGCGCCCGCTGCGAGCGCTCGACCAGCGCCGACACCGCGGCGTCCTGACCCTCCCGGAAGTCGGCGTCCGGCCGGCCGGTGAGCTCGCGCAGCACGGCCAGCGCCTCTGCGTGGATGGGGCCGGCGACCTCGGACGACGGCGCGACAGTGGTCATGCCTCGACAGTAGGCACCGCGGGTGACAGGACCGACCAGCGCGCGCACCCTGTGGACGACGGTGGACAATCCACAGGCGATGGCACACCACGGGCAGCGACCGCCGGACAATCACGTGCACACGCACTGGTCCTGGGACACCGCGGACTCGTCGACGATGCGGAAGGCCTGCGAGCGGGCCGTGCAGCTGGGGCTGCCGGCGATCGCGTTCACCGAGCACCTCGACTTCACCGTCTGGGACCCCGACGACCGGGCCACCGACGAGGGACTGGTCGAGCGGCACGCCTCCCGGCACGCCGAGATCGACGTCGACGGCTACTTCGCCGAGCTCGAGGACGTGCGCGGCCGGTTCCCCGACCTGCGCATCCTCTCCGGCGTCGAGACCGGCGAGCCGCACCTGTTCGGCAGCAGCGTGGCCTCCTACCTGCGGCAGGCGCCGGTCGACCGGATCCTCGGCTCGCTGCACTCCCTGTCCCAGGGCGGCCGGCTCTACGGCGTCGGCCACCTGCTCTGGCAGGACGACGACGGCACCATGCGCCGCTACCTCGGCGAGCTGGTGGACATGATCGAGAGCAGCGCCGTCTTCCAGGTGCTCGCGCACGCCGACTTCCCGCGTCGTTACTGGCCCGGCGGCACCCATCGGTACGTGGAGAAGGACTACGAGGAGGAGTACCGGGCCGTCTTCCGCGCGCTGGCCCGGTCCGGACGGGCGCTGGAGATCAACACCAGCAGCCCGCTGGCCTCGGCCGACCAGATGCGCTGGTTCCACGAGGAGGGCGGGGAGGCGGTCAGCTTCGGCAGCGACGCGCACTCCCCGGCCGCCGTGGGGCAGAAGTTCGACCTCGCCGTCGACGTCGTGGAAGCGGCGGGGTTCCGCCCCGGTCGCGACCGGTTCGACTTCTGGCGCCGCTGAACCGCTCGCTCAGGCGATGCGGGGCAGCGGCACGGTCATCGGCGGCGGCGCCAGGCGGACCGCCGGGGGCGGCGGGGGCGGCGGCGTCCGGGTGATCGCGGTGTCGGGGAAGACGAAGCGGTAGGTCGTCTCGTTGTCCTGGACGGCGAACGTCTGCCCGTCAGCCCCGGCGTGGTGCAGCACGAGCCCGTCGACCCGCTCGGCGACCCGGCGCAGGGCCGCGGGGTCGGAGACGTCGACGACGCTCCGCCCGGGGACCAGTCCGGCCACCGGCAGGATGCGCGCGGCGTTGCGGACGGCGAACTCGTCGGCGGCGTCCCCGGCGCGCGGCCGGCCGATCCAGCCGGACGCGGCAGTGACGAGCACCGCGACCACCAGGACCACGGCGGCGATGAGCCGGGCGGCGCCGATGGGCAGATCGACGCCGAGGACGGTGAACGTCCGGGACACCTCCGCGTCGAGGGAGACCGAGACGGCGCCGGTCGGGGCGAACGCGGCCTCGGTCGACGGCGGACGGAGCGACACGGTGTCCATGGAGAAGGTCAGCGGGTCCAGAGCGGCGGCGGTGAACGCCTGGCCCTGCACCGAGCCGGTCACGTCGACGACCGGGGTGACGAGGATGCTCGCCGAGCCGGCGCTGCCCCCGATCTCCGCGTTGTGCCGGCCGACGAGAGCGGCGGCGAGCGTCGGGTCGATCTCGGCCGAGGCGGTGGCGACGCCGTCCTGCACGGCGACCGCGGCGCTGCTGCCGAGGGCTGCGGTCCAGCCGTCGGCGGTGGCGACGGAGAGGTCCAGCCGCACGGTGCCGTCGACGGCGTCGAGGCCGGGCGCGTCGACCGTGTGCTCGAAGGAGACGGTCAGCGTGTCGACGAGCTTCGTGTAGATCGGGTCGCCGCTCGTGAGGGCGCCGGTCGGGTAGGTGGTCCCGACCTCCGCGGCTCCGGCGTAGGAGAACCGGCCCTCCTGGGCGACCGGCTGGGTGCGCGCCTCGGTCTCGGTGGACGGCAGGACGAGCAGGACGGCCCCGGCGCCGCCGGCCAGGAGGGCGACCGCCCCCGAGGCGACCGCCACCTGGCGGGCCTGCGCGCGGGTGGGCATGGAGAACGTGGGGAGGGTGAGGGCCGGAGACGTCCGGCCCGTGGAGGCGCGGTGGCGGGGGGCCTTCCGGCCCCCGGCCTTGCGGCGGCTGTTCCCGAACAGCCCGAAGGCGACGGCGAAGATCAGCGTCAGCGACCACGGCGAGGCGATCGCATCGAGGACCTTGCCGCCCTGGGGCACCTGGCGGAACAGCTCGCCGAGCACCTCGTCGGAGGTGGGGCGGTCCTCGTCCAGCCAGTCGTTGTTGTCGCCCTGGAAGACGAACCGGTCCCCCTCGACGGCGACGATCCGGTGCATGACGACGGTGTTCAGGCTGGGGGAGAAGTAGGCCGCCACGTCGCCGACCTCGTAGGAGTCGGCGGGGCGGAGCACGGCGAGGTCACCGGTGGAGAAGCCCGGTTCCATGCTGATGCCGTGCGTCGAGACGTACGTGGTGGCGCCACCGAGCTGCGACGGCCAGAACAACCAGGCAGCCGCCAGCACCAGCGCGGCGATCGCGCTGATGCTGGCGGCTCTGGCTGCGGCGGTCACGGTCGCTTCCGGCTCGTGCGGTGGGGGTGACCTCTCGGGCACCCCCGATACGGAGGGATTACTCGGAGACCGTGAGGGCGATGCCGTCGAAGCTGGCGATCTCGGTGCCCGGGATGTCGCACGAGACGGGGTGGGTGACCGCGAAGGGCTCGAAGGCGCACTGCACGGGCGCGAAGACGTTCGTGCCGGCGTTGGTCACGGTCAGCCAGGCCACGAGGCCCTCGCCGGCGACCTCGGCGGTGAAGTCCTCCACGAGCTCGAACCGGATCTCGTCGACGAGCGACTTGTCCGCGCCGTTCAGCACGTAGTCGATCTGCTCGGTGGTGGCACCGGTGACAGTGGAGTCGCCGTAACCGGCGACGGAGTCCTCGACGGTGTTACCAGCGGTGAAGGCGGAGGTGGCGATGCCGGCAGCGGCGACCGCGGCACCGGCGAGCAGAACACGCGACATGCGCATGGGAGTTTCCGTTCTCTCAGTGGCCCAGGCCCCGCTCGAGTGCTTCTCACCCGGTCTGGGGATGGCTGCGCCGTCATCCTTGACAGGGCAGCTTTCGGCAGATCGGGGGCGGTATTCACTCCTGTCCCAAAAGAATCTGGAGTCGCTGAGTCGACTCCGGGGAACGGTCGCCGGCCGCCATTCCTGCGGCATTTCCGCAGGCCCGCCGCAGAGGCGGTCAGCGGGGTCAGGCGACGGTCGTCTCCAGGGTCACCGGGACGTTGCCGCGGGTGGCGTTCGAGTACGGGCACACCTGGTGGGCGGCCTCGACGAGCTGCTCGGCCGCGGCCTGGTCCAGCCCGCCCAGCTCCACCGAGAGCGTGATCTCCAGCCCGAAGCCACCGGCGTCGTTCGTGCCGATGCCGACGTCCGCGGTGACCGCCGAGTCGGTGAAGGTCACCTTCTTCTCGCGGGCGACCGCCTTGAGCGCCGAGTGGAAGCAGGCCGCGTAGCCGGCGGCGAAGAGCTGCTCGGGGTTCGTCGCCCCGCCCGGGCCGCCCATCTCCTCGGGGATGGCGAGGTCGAGGTCGACCAGGCCGTCGGAGGATCGGGTGTGGCCATTGCGGCCCTCGCCGGTGGCGGTGGCTGTGGCGGTGTAGATGGCGGGCACGGAGTCCTCCGGAGCGTCGAATGTGACAGAACGGTCGTTCTGCCTCGGGTCCACCAGAGCACGGATGCTCACATCCCGCAATACAGAACGTTCGTTCTGCTAACGTGACACGGGTGACAACCCCCGTTCGCACCTCGGCAGCGCGCGACCGCCTCCTCGCGAGCGCCTCGCGGACGTTCTACGGCGAGGGCATCCGCGGGGTCGGCGTCGACCGGATCGTCACCGAGGCCGGGGTCACCCGGGCGACGTTCTACCGACACTTCCCCGGCAAGGACGACCTCGTCGTCGCCTACCTCCGGGCCATCGACGTCGACGTGCGGGCGAGGGTCGGCGAGGTGCCGGAGGGTGACCCGGCGGCCGCCGCCGGCCTGGTCCGCGCGATCGCCGGCGGGATCGGCGGCGAGCTGTGCTCGCACGGCTTCCGCGGCTGCCCGTTCATCAACGCCGCCGCCGAGTTCCCGGACCCGGACAGCCCCGTGCACCGCGCCGTCGTCGAGCACCGCGCGTGGCTCGCCGACGTGCTGACCCGCGCGTTCGCGACCGCAGGCCACGCCGACCCGGCCGAGACGGCCCGGCGGTTCCTCATGCTGCGGGACGGCGCGATGGTCGCCGGCTACCTCGGCGACCCCGAGGCGGCCCGCAGCACGCTGCTGGCCGCCGTCGAGGACCTGCTCGCCGGCTGAACGTCAGCGGGAGTAGTACTCCACGACCAGTTGCTCCTCGCAGATCACCGGCACCTCCTCGCGGCTCGGCGTCCGCTCGTAGCGGGCGACGAGGTCGGCCAGCCGGACCTCGAGGTACTTCGGGGGCTCGGCGTGCGCACCGGAGGCGGCGACGACGAACGGCTCCTTGCGACGCGACTTCTCCGCGACCTGGATGAAGTCGCCGGGCTTGAGCCGGTAGGAGGGGCGGTCCACGCGCGCGCCGTTGACCAGCACGTGCTGGTGGGTGACGAACTGGCGGGCCTGGTAGATCGTGCGGGCGAAGCCGGCGCGCAGGACGGTGGCGTCCAGCCGCGACTCGAGGTCCTGGATCAGCGCCTCGCCGGTCTTGCCGCCGGTGCGCTTCGCCCGGTCGAACGCCGCGCGCAGCTGGGACTCGCTGATGTCGTACTGGGCCCGCAGCCGCTGCTTCTCCTTGAGCCGGGTGGAGTAGTCGCTGTCCTTGCGGCGCTTGCGGCCGTGCTCGCCCGGCGGATAGGGACGGCGCTCGAAGTAGGCGACCGCCTTGGGGGTGAGGGCGATGCCCAGCGCGCGGCTGATCCGGATCTTGGGTCGGGGTGTGTTCACGGGAACCTCCGTCTTTGGTTAGGCTCACCTTACTACTCAGCGCACGAGCCCCGAGGTGGTCCCCATGACAGCTGGATCCAGGCCGAGCCGGCTCCGCGCCGGAACGCCGGCGCCGGTCACCGCGCCGTCCGGGGCGGGCGGTCAGCCGTCGCCGTCCGAGCGCGCCCGCACGGTGGCCGCCCGGCCCACGGCCGCCCTGCACGTGCTCGGGACGGGGACGACGCCCGCGCTGGCGGCGACGACGACGGCCGACGGGCGCACGCTGGTCGTCGTCCCCACGTCGGGGCCGCTGGTCCAGGCGCTGGCCGACTCCCCCGCCGGCGACCTGCCCGCCCGGCTGACGGTGACCGACCGGGCGCCGTCGGCGCTGCGACAGCCGATCCGCGCGCTGGTGGAGATCGCCGGCTGGCTGACGCCGGTACCCGCCGCCGACGTGCCGGCTGCCGTGCTCGCCTTCGCCGACGGCTGCCCGTGCGACGCGCTGTTCGAGGTGGGCCGCACCGCGACGCTGCTGGAGCTCGACGTCGCCGACGTCGTCCTGCACGAGTCGCACGCCGTCGACCACGTCGAGCCCGAGGACTTCGTGGCCGCCGCGCCCGACCCCGTGACCGCTGCCGAGGCCGACCTGCTGACAGCCCAGTCGGACGCCCTGGCCCGGCTCCGCGTGCGGGTGCAGGGCTGGGCCGGCCGGCGGGACGACGTCGGCCTGCTCGGCCTGGACCGCTTCGGCGTCCGCTTCCGGGTCGAGTCGCTGCGCGGCGGCTACGACGTGCGGGTCGCCTTCCCCGAGCCGCTGACCCGGAGCGAGGAGTTCGCTGCCGCCGTCGGCGGGCTGCTGAGCTGCACGCTCGACTGATCGACCCGCGCTGGTCGGGACACCGCCGCTGTGCGACGGTCCTGCGATGACCTCCTCCGACGGCGGCCGACGCGGCCTGCAGATCACCCTGGGCGCGCTCGCAGCCATCCCCCTGGCCTCCGGGCTCGCCGGCGCCCTCGTCGGCCCCACCTCGTTGCCAGACGCCGGGCCGGTGTCGCCGAGCGTGGAGAGCGAGTACCGCTACGCGCACGCCATCTACGCCGCCGCGGCCCCGCTCATCTGGTCGGCCGTGCCGCAGATCGAGCGGAAGGGCGCTCTGGTGCGCGGTGTCTCCGGCGCCCTCTTCCTGGGCGGCGCGGTCCGGCTGCTGGCCTGGCGGAGCACCGGCCGGCCGCACCCCGCGCTCGTCGGAGCCACGGCGCTCGAGCTGCTCGGCCCCCCGCTGCTCGTGGCCTGGCAGCGCCGGGTGGCCCGCTCCACCGGCAGGGGCTGAGGACCGCCCGGAGCAGCCGGACCGCGGTGGTGCGACGATGCGCGTCGCCCGCCGCCGGTCGCGGGCGAACGTGGCAGTCGAGGAGGCCCCGATGGCGTTCGGTTGGAAGCTCTACGGGGACGGCAAGACCCTGCCGCTGGGTGAGGCGGTGGCCCCCGACGAGCGGCTGACCTGGCCGCGGACGGTGGGCATCGGCGCGCAGCACGTCGTCGCCATGTTCGGTGCGACCTTCGTCTTCCCGCTGCTCATGGGCCTGGACCCCAACCTCGCGATCATGATGAGCGGGGTCGCGACGATCCTGTTCCTGCTCGTGGTGCAGGGGAAGGTGCCCAGCTACCTGGGCAGCTCGGCCTCCTTCGTCGGCGGCGTGGTCGCGGTCCGGGCAGCGGGCGGCTCGGACGCCGACGTCCTCGGCGCGCTACTGGTCTCCGGCGTCGTCCTCGCGCTGGTCGGCCTGGTCATCCACCTGGCCGGCGTGCGGGTGATCAACCAGGTCCTGCCCCCGGCGGTGACCGGCGCCGTCGTGCTGCTGATCGGCTTCAACCTCGCCCCGGTCGCGACGTCGACCTACTGGCCGCAGGACCAGTGGGTGGCGCTGGCGACGATGGCGTTCGTCGTCGTCGCCTCGCTGCTGCTGCGCGGATTCCTGGCCCGCATCTCGATCCTGCTCGGGCTGGTGTTCGGCTACCTGCTGTCGATCCTCCTCGACTGGGCGGCCGGACCGGTGGGTTCGACCGGCGAGGACCGGGTCGACTTCACCGCCGTCGGCGACGCCCGCTGGTTCGGCCTGCCGGAGTTCACGACGCCGTCCTTCTCGCTGAACTTCTCGCTGCTCGTGCTGCCGGCCGTGATCGCACTGGTCGCCGAGAACGCCGGGCACGTGAAGGCGGTGGCCGAGATGACCCGGCGCGACCTCGACCCGATGATCGGCCGGGCCGTCGCCGCCGACGGCCTCACCACCGTGCTGGCGACGTCGATCGGCGGCTCCCCCACCACGACCTACGCGGAGAACATCGGCGTCATGGCCGCGACCCGCGTGTACTCGACCGCCGCCTACTACGTGGCTGCGATCGTCGCGATCGTCCTGGGGCTCGTGCCCAAGTTCGGCGCGCTGATCAACGCCATCCCCGGCGGTGTCCTCGGCGGGATCACCGTCGTCCTCTACGGGATGATCGGCCTGCTCGGCGCGAAGATCTGGAAGGAGAACCGCGTCGACTTCGCCAACCCGATCAACCTGGTGCCGCTGGCCGCGGGCATCGTGATCGCCATCGGCAACTCGGGTGACGCCGCGCCGCTGCTGCAGATCACCGACGACTTCTCCCTCGGCGGGATCGCGCTCGGCACGATCGTCGCGGTGGGCGGCTGGCACCTCGCCCGCGCGCTCGCCCCGGCCGAGATGAAGGCGTCGCTGACCCACGAGGGGCCGCACCCGGCCGCCGGGTCGACCTTCGGGCACGTCCACGGCGCTGAGGACGGCCTGGGGGACGGCGCGGAGGACGGCGCGGGGGACGGCGCCACGGCCACCACGGCGGCGGATCGCGCGACGCCCTGACGGCCCTCGCGCGGGATCGGTTGCCCGCCACCGGGTGGCGCACAGGTACCGATGGCGTCGATCACTGCCGATAGCGCCTCTCGGTGGCGGGGTGTTCCGGTCGCCGGACGACCCGAGAAGGACCCCCGATGAGTCGACTCACGCGCAAGGCCAGCACCGTCACCGCCCCCGTCGCCGTCCCGCGCGACGTCGAGGCGGTCGAGGCGGTGATCAACGCCCTCGACGAGGGGGTCGCCGACAGCGCCGCCGCGCACCGGACGATCGTGACCACGCTGGCCCGCGAGCTCGACCTCGACTACGGCGCGGCCTGGCTGGTGGACGAGGACGGGGGCTTCTCGCTCGCGGCCGAGGGCGGACGCAGCGCCGGCGCCATGCGGGCGGCGCGGATCGAGCGGCTGATGCCGGGCGAGGGGCTGGCCGGGGCGGCGATCAGGACGCAGGACCCGGTGCTCGCGAACGAGACCACCGACCCGGCGTTCTGCGGACGCTGGAAGGCCGCCCAGTCCGCCGGGGCCACCCGCGGATGCGTGCTGCCGATCCTCGACGAGCGGGGCAAGGTCGCCTGCCTGTACGAGTTCTACAACGACCGGGAGCTGCCGTTCTTCGGCGGCCGGCAGTCGAAGTGGCGGTCGCTGCGGGGCGTCCTGGTGCACGCGCACCGGTCGGCGCTGGCGCGGGCACACCTGCAGGAGACGCTGAACGACCGGGAGGCCGTGACCACCGTCGTGACGACGCTCGGCGCGGCCGCGACCCAGGAGCAGGCGCTCCGCCTCGCGCTGGACACCGTGCGCAGCGCCTTCGGCTGGGCCTACGGCTCGTACTGGGCGCTGGACGAGTCGGCGAACGTGCTGCGGTTCCAGCAGGAGTCCGGCTCGGCGGGCGAGGAGTTCCGGGCCGTCACGCTCAGCGCCAGCTTCGCCGAGGGCGTGGGCCTGTCGGGCCGGGCCTGGCGGGCCCGCGAGCTGGTCTTCGTGCCGGACATCGGCAAGGTCACCGACTGCGTGCGGGCGCCGGCCGCCCAGCGCGCGGGCGTGAAGTCCGGCGTCTGCTTCCCGGTGGTCGTCTCCGGCCGCGTCGTCGGGACGATGGACTTCTTCGTCACCGAGACCATCGAGCTGTCGGAGTCGCGGGCGGCGTCGCTGCGCAACGTGCAACAGCTGGTGTCGCAGCGGCTGGACGTGCTGCGCCGCAACGAGGAGAGCGCGGCGAACGCCCGCGAGCTGCTGGTGACCGTGGCCCGGTTGCGCGAGGCGGCGAACGAGGCCGGCCAGGTGGCGGAGAGCGCCGTGACCCAGGCGTCGGCGATGACCGGCGACGTCGTGGCCCTGGACGAGGCGTCGGCGGCCGTCGGCGAGGTCATCCGGATCATCTCCGGCATCGCCGACCAGACGAACCTGCTGGCCCTCAACGCCACCATCGAGGCGGCCCGGGCCGGCGAGGTGGGCAAGGGCTTCGCGGTCGTGGCCAGCGAGGTCAAGGACCTGGCCCGGGAGACGGCGAAGGCCACCCAGCGGGTCGCCGACCAGATCGCCGGCATCCAGTCGAGCTCGAAGGCGGTCGCGGAGGGCATCTCCACGACCGGCGAGATCATCGGCCGGCTGGACGAGGTGCAGAGCCGGATCGGCGAGGTGCTCGGCGAGCAGGAGCGCATGGCGCAGCTGATCGAGGCCGCTGGCTGATCGAGGCCGTGGGCTGACTCCCCCGTCGCGGCATCAGCCGCGCCGGGACGTCCAGCCCTGCTCCCGCAGCCGCTCGAAGCCGTCGAGCATCAGGTCGAGGGCGAACTCGAACTCGAACTGCTCGTCACAGCCGCCACCCACGCGGGAGAGATCCCCGGAGGTGGCGGCTGTCGCGATCTCGAGGATGTGCGGAAAGCGCTCGGCGAACTCGGCGGCCATCGCCTCCTGCTGCTCGGGGCTCGGTGCCGGCGCCGACGGGTCGCGCGGCTCCTCGAACAGCTCCGGGCTGAAGCCCCACATCCGGTTGCCCAGCGCGTGCATGACGTGGTGGGTCAGGTCGGGGGAGAACCCGCCGGCCCGGAACATCCCGGCCAGGGAGTCCATGTAGGCGAGGACCGTCGGCGTCCGGCGGGTGCGCGACTCGATCGCCTTCCGGGCCCAGGGATGCCGGACCACCACCTCCCTGGCCGAGAGCACGCGCCGGCGGACGGCGTCACGCCAGTCCGCGGTCGGGGCCGCGGGGTCGATCTCGCCCAGGACGACGTCGACCATGCCGTCCACGAGCTCGTCCTTGTTCGCGACGTGCTTGTAGAGCGCCATCGGGACGACGCCCAGCTCCTGGGCGAGCTGCCGCATGCTCAGCGCCTCGATGCCTACGGAGTCCGCCAGGGCGACCGCCGCACCCAGCACCCGGTCGCGGCTCAGGGGCGCCCGTCGCGCGGTGCCGCCGGTCATCGATCTCCCTCTCTCCATTGACAGGCGTACACCGTACACCTACGGTTCGTGGCCGCAGGTGTACGCCGTACACCTCTTGCTCCGGAGGCAGCAGCATGGGCACCACCCGACCGAACGCCGTCGCAGCAGGCGTGTTCTTCCTCGTCGCGTTCGCCACGGCGATCGCCGGACTCGCGCTCTACCAGCCGGCGCTGGGCGATCCCGCCTACGTCCTCGGCGCGGGGGCCGACGGGCAGGTGCTGCTCGGCGGCTTCCTCGAGCTACTGCTGGCCGGCTCGTGCATCGGCACGGGCGTGGCGCTCTACCCGGTGATCAGGCTGTACGGCCCGAGCGTCGCGCTCGGCTACGTCTGCGGGCGGCTGCTCGAGGCCGCGATCATCTGCGTCGGCATCGTCGCCACCCTCTCGCTGGTCAGCCTGCGGCAGGACGCGCCCGCCGGCGACGACGAGGCCCTGACCACGGCCGCCCGGACGCTGATCGCCCTGCACGACTGGACCTTCCTGCTCGGCCCCGGTCTGGTCATCGGCGTCAACAGCATGCTGCTGGCCTGGCTGATGCTGCGCTCGCGGCTCGTCCCCGCCTGGATCGCCCGGCTCGGACTGGGGGGCGGGGCGCTGGGCGGGGCGCTGGTCCTGGCGTCGTCCACGGCGGTGCTGTTCGGGTTCTACGCGCAGACGTCCGCCGTCGCCCTCGTGGCCGCGATCCCGGTCGCCGCGTGGGAGCTGTGCCTCGCCGTGCGGCTGATCGTCTCCGGCTTTGCGCCGTCGCTCCCGGAGCGCCGCCCCGGCCAGGAGCTGCCTGTTCCCACCCTCGCCTGAGCACGCGTGTTCAGCGGTGTCGCGGGAGGCCGGGGCGACACGCCCGGACTGCTTGTGCCGCGGCCAGGTGCGGGCGGAGCCTTCGCCGAAACCGGACACGGGGGCGGGGAATGGGTATCGGGTCGACCATCGGGACCGCCGTCGAGCGAGGGCTCGACGAGCACGACGACCGGCGCGACCTGGCCGTCACGACCTGGCGGTACCTGCGCATGGGGCTGATCGCGCTCGCGATCGGGCTCGGCGTGGCGGTCGCCTACGAGCGGATGCGCGCCGGGTGCTGGCAGACCTCGATCAGCGCCTACTACTACACACCCGCCCAGGGGGTCCTGGTCGGCGGGCTGGTGGCGATCGGCGTCTGCCTGATCTGCCTGCGGGGAGCCAGCGACGGCGAGGACGTCCTGCTCAACCTGGCCGGGATCGGCGCCCCGTTCGTCGCGCTGGTCCCCCTCCCCGACGAGGGCGACTGCGCCGTGCCGGACCTCGCCGTCGGCGATCAGGCGCTCAACGTCGGCAACAACATCACCGCGCTGCTGGTCGTCGCCTGGCTCTCGCTCGCGTTCGTGGCCCTCGTCACCGTCCGGAACCCCCAGCGGGACGCCACGACCCGGCCGTCGGCCGCCGACCTCACGGGCTACGCCGTCGCTGTGGCCGTCCTCCTCGGCACCACGGTCTTCTTCGTCGCCGACCGCGGCCTGTTCCTCGACGTCGCGCACTACCTCGCGGCGACCCTGATGTTCGTCTTCGTCTTCCTGAACGTCTGCCTGAACGCCGTCCAGCGGTACCGGGCGGAGCGGAAGGCGGGGATGCCCGCCGGGTGGGACAACCGCTACGCGCGGATCGCGGTGGTCATGCTGGTCGACGTCGGCGTGCACGGCGTCCTGCTGCTGCTCGACTGGTCGCACTGGATCCTCACCCTCGAGGCCAGCCTGATCGCCCTGTTCACCTGGTTCTGGGTGGCGCAGACCTTCGAGCGCTGGGCGGACGGCATCACGCCGACACCCGGTACGGGCATGCGACCCGACCCTGGAGGGGTCGGGCGACGGAGCACGAGAGCCCGCTGAGGGTCGCCCACCGGTGTCGGGGCGACCCTCAGCGCGCGGTGATCGACGGCGTCAGCCGACCTGCTCCAGCGTCGGGTAGTCGGTGTAGCCCTCGGCGCCGGCCGCGTAGAACAGGTGCGGCTGCGGCTCGTTCTCCGGGTGCTCGCCGGCCCAGCGCTCGACCAGGTCCGGGTTGGCGATCACCGGCCGGCCGACGGCCACGGCCTCGGCGTGCGCGTCCTCGATCAGGCCGAGCGCCTCCTCGCGGGTGGTGACCGAGGCGAAGCCGCTGTTGGCGATCAGCGGGCCGCCGAAGCGCTGCCGCAGCTCCTGCACCAGCTCGCAGCCGGGCTCCTTGTGCAGCACGGAGAGGTAGGCCAGGCCGAGCGGGCGGAGCTGGTCGAGCAGCGCGCCGTAGGTGAGCAGCGCGTCGGCGGCGTCGGTCTCGAAGGCGCCCTGGATGTTGTGCTGCGGGGAGATCCGCAGGCCCACGCGGCCCGCGCCGATCGCCTCGGCCACCGCCGTCACCACCTCGACGACGAAGCGCGCGCGGTTCGCAGGCAGCCCGCCGTAGGAGTCGGTGCGCTCGTTGGACACCGGCGACAGGAACTCGTGCAGCAGGTAGCCGTTGGCGCCGTGCAGCTCGACGCCGTCCAGGCCGGCGTCGATCGCGTTGCGCGCGGCCTGCACGAACTCGTCGCGCACGCGGCCGAGCTCGTCAGCGCCGAGCGCGTGCGGCACCGGGTAGGGCGCCTTGCCGGTCGGCGTGCGGACCTCGCCCTCGATGGCGATGGCCGACGGCGCCTCGGGCTCCAGCCCGTCGTTGATGTCGGGGTGGCTGACCCGGCCGGCGTGCATCAGCTGCATGACGATCTGCCCGCCGCGCTCGTGCACCGCGCCGGCGACCCGGCGCCAGCCCGCGATCTGCTCGTCGGTGACGATGCCCGGCTGGCCGGGGTAGCCGCGCGACTGCCGGTTGGGCCACACGCCCTCGGTGATGATCAGGCCGAGGCCGGCGCGCTGCCGGTAGTGCTCGACGATCAGGTCGTTGGGCACGCCGGCCGCTCCCGCGCGCAGACGGGTGAGCGGCGCCATGACGACGCGGTTGGCCAGCTGGAGGTCGCCGAGGGCGATCGGTGAGAACAGATCCACGTCTGGGACATCGCGGACGGACACGGAGCGCATTCCGATGTGCGACCTACGTCACCTTCCTGCCCTAGGGTGTCGCCGTGATCAACTCGGGGCGCGTCCGCCGTCCGCTGTCCGCCCTGGTCCTCGTGGCCGCCCTGGCGCTGACCGGCTGTTCCTCGGACGGCGACGACGACGGCGCCTCGGCCGCGGAGCCGGCGGTGGCCACGGTCGAGGGCACCGACCCGCTCCCGCCGCTCCCCGACGACGTCGCCCTGCCGATCGTCTTCGTGCACGGCTTCGCCGGATCCGCCCAGCAGATCGAGTCCAACGCCATGCGCCTGGTGGCCAACGGCTACCCCGCGGACCGGATCGTCGCCTACGACCACGACGGCGCCGGCCTGGACATCCCCGGCTACGCGGCGGGGTTGACCGAGCTCGTCGACGAGACGCTCGCCGAGTTCGACGTCGAGCAGGTCCACCTGATCGGCCACTCCCGCGGCACCGCCGTCGGCAACCTCTTCCTGAGCGACCCGGCGTCGGCGGCCACGGTGGCCAAGTACGTCGCCATCGACGGCCGGCCGTGCCCCGAGCCGCAGGTCGTCCCCTGCATCGCGCCCGTGCAGGCCCAGTTCCCCGGCCAGACGCACGTCGAGGTGGCGACGTCGAAGGAGTCCTTCGCCGCGCAGTACGAGTTCCTCGTCGGCCAGGCGCCCGAGGTGGTCGACATCGTGCCGCAGCGCGAGCCGGTGGAGATCTCGGGCCGGGCGGTCAACTTCCCGGCCAACACCGGTCGCGACGCGACGCTGGACATCTGGGCGATCGACGCCGCCAGCGGCGCCCGCACCGGCGACGAGCCGCACGCCAGCATCGAGCTCGGCCCCGACGGCGAGTTCGGCCCCGTCGAGCTCGAGAACGCGGCCCACTACGAGTACGCGCTCAGCTCGGACGCCTCGCCCGTCGTCCACCACCTCTACCTGCAGCCCTACGTCCGCAGCAGCGCCTTCGTCCGGCTGCTCTCCTCGGAGGCCGACGGCACCATCCGGCAGAACACGAACGTCGGCGACGAGCACACCGCACTGGTGATCATGCGGATGCGCGAGTGGCACGCGCAGGGCGACCCCGACGTCCTCGAGCTCAGCGTGGACGACGGCGAGCCGGTGGACGTGATCACCGACTTCGTGGGGAACAGCGCCATCGGGCTGCACGTCCACGACGACGTCGCCACCCCCGGCGAGAGCACGACGGCGAAGCTGCCCTACTTCGGCGAGCAGCCGTTCCAGAGCGGCATCGACGTCTTCCTGCCCGCCTCGCCCGACGGCGACGGCACCGTCACCGCCCGGAACCTGCCGCGCGGCGACGCGGGCCGGCCGCAGACGCTGAACGTGCCGAACTGGCCGTCGAGCGGGCACACCGTGAGCCTCGTCTTCGCCGACTGGGCGGTCGACGGCGCCTGACCTCGAGGGCGTCCTCCCTCACCGCAGCGCCTCCTCCCTCACGGTGGGCGGTGAGGGAGGACGCGCCATGATCAGGTTCCCTGATCCCAGCTCAGACCCCCAGCAGGCGGCGGGTCTGGCGGCCGCGGGCCACCAGCGAGCCGTCGAGCGCGCGCAGCTCGACGTCGTCCACGGCGAGGGCGTCGTCCGCCCAGACCGTGCGCTGGTCGACCCGCACCCAGGCGCCGGACGGTGGCGGTGAGCCGGCGAGGTGCGCGGTCAGCTCCACCGTCGGCATCGCCGCCGGCACGGTGCGGACGGCGAACAGCGAGGGCGGCAGCGCGTCCAGCAGCACACCGAGCTGGACCAGCGGGGCCAGCTCGGCGCCGCGGATGCGCACCCAGGCGTGCAGCCGCGGCTCGGCGCCCCCGCCCAGCGGCCGGGTGCTGCCGAGCGCCCGGATCTCGGTGTGCTCGCCGACCGGCACGTAGTCGCGCGGCAGCTCGAACGGCTCGCCGTCCTCCAGCCGGGGCAGCGGCTCCCCCGGCCCGAACTCGCGCGCGGACGACGCCCGCCCGGCCGAGGTGAGCACCTGGGCGACCGCCCGCAGGGCGCCCTCCTGCCGCAGCTCGCTGCGGACGCTCCCCGTCCGGCCGGCCCGGTCGGCGACGGCGGCGACCTCGACCGCCACGTCCGACGCGACGCCGCCGAGGAGGTGCGCGGTCACCGCCCGCGGCGCGGCACCCGAGAGATCGGCCGCGGCGTCGAGCAGGTGCCCGATGACCAGCCCGCCCTGCGTGCTGGTGAACGAGCGCCAGGTGGGGTCGAACACGAGCCGTCGCCCGCCCGCGCCCTCGGGCATGGGAAGCGATACACCTGTTGTGCGGGCCGAAACGCACGTATCGCTTCCCATACCTGGACCTCGCTCAGTCGACGGGGGCGGGCGTGGGCGCGGGCACCGCGACGGGCGCGGGCAGCTGCAGGTCGGCGTGGTGCCCGCGGCCGACGGCCAGCGCCAGCAGGCTCGCCACGAGGGCGAGACCGACGGTGAGCGACCACCCGCGCTCGGCACCGGACAGCTCCCCGCCGGCGCCTGCGACGGCGGCCAGGAGGATCGAGACCCCCAGCGTCGCGCCGATCTGCCGGAACGCGCCGAAGGTCGCCGTCCCGGTCGCCAGGGCTGCCGGCGGCAGCGAGGAGGACGCCGCGGCCGAGAGGTTCGTGAGCGTCAGCCCGACGCCGATGCCGGTGAAGACCTGCCCGGGCAGGAAGTCGGTGACGAACCCGCTCTCCGGGCCCACCTGCAGGATCCAGAACAGCGCACCGAGCGCGAAGATCGCCGTCCCCGCCGCGGCGACCGGACCGCAGCCGATGCGGGCACCGAGCCGCCCGGCGGGGATCGCGGTCAGCGCGGCCAGCGCCGGCCCGGGGATCAGCGCGAAGCCCGCCTCGATCGAGGAGAAGCCCCAGCCCTCGGTCAGCCACAGGACGTTGCCCAGCAGCATCCCGCCGAAGCCGGCCATGAAGAACGCCATGGCCAGGTTGGCGAGGGTGTAGGAGCGCACCCGGAACAGCGCCAGCGGCAGCACCGGGACGACGCCGCGCGGCACCCGGGCCGCACGCAGCCCGACCAGCGCACCGGCGACGGCAGCGCCCGCGAACGCGCCGACCACCACGCGGCTGCCCCAGCCGCGGTCGGGGGCGTCGACCAGCCCGTACGCCAGCAGGCCGACGGACACGACGAGCAGCACCGCGCCCAGCAGGTCGGGCCGGCGGGTCTCCGACTCGTCCCGCGACTCCGGGAGCACCCGCAGGCCGATGACCAGCGCGGCGATGCCGACCGGCACGTTGACCAGGAAGATCCAGCGCCAGGAGAGCTCGAGCAGCAGCCCGCCGATGGGCGGCCCCAGGGCGGCGGCCACGCCTCCGACCATCGACCACACCGCGATCGCCGTCGCCCGGCGGGCCGGGGGGAAGGCGTGCAGGAGCAGCGCCAGCGACGTCGCCGTCACCATCGCGCCGCCGACCGACTGGACCACCCGGAACGCGACCAGGCTCCCCACACCCCAGGCGAACGCGCAGCCCAGCGAGCCGGCGAGGAAGGTGGCCAGGCCGGCGAGGAAGACCCGCCGCCGCCCGATGCGGTCGGCGACCCGGCCGGCCGGCGCGAGCAGGGCGGCGAAGACGATCGTGTAGCCGTTCAGCACCCAGGACAGCGCGCCGGTGGACGTCTCGAACGTCTCGCCGAGCACGGGGAACGCGATGTTGACGATGAACAGGTCGAGCGAGGAGAGGAAGACCGCCGCGGAGACCACGAGCAGCACCAGGCCCGGGCTGCGCGCAGGGGCTGCCGTCGCCGGCCCGGTCGTCGCGCTCATGGCACCCCCGCCTCGTCCTCGGTTCGCCTGCCGAACCGACTCGATCGGACCGTACACGAGTTGGTTCGGTATGCGAACCTTGAACCGTGACGGACCGATTGGACGAGCTGCCCGGGCGGCGCTGCTCGATCGCGGGCGCCCTCGACGTGGTGGGCGACCGCTGGGCGCTGCTCGTCGTCCGCGAGGTGGCGCTGGGCGCGCACCGGTTCAGCGAGATGCGGCGCGGGACGGGCGCCCCCCGCGAGCAGCTCACGGCGCGGCTCAACGCCCTGGTCGACGCCGGGGTGCTGGAGCGCAAGCAGTACAGCGAGAGCCCGCCCCGCTGGGACTACCACCTGACGAAGGCCGGGCGGGACCTCTGGCCGGTGCTGCAGGCGCTCATGCAGTGGGGCGACCGCTACGTCGCCGACGAGCCCCCGGTCGAGCTCCGCCACGCCGGGCACCGGATCACCGCATCCTGGGTGTGCGACGTCTGCGGCGAGCGGATCGGGCGGGACACCGAGCGGCACGTCCGCGACGCGCACCAGCCCGAGGGCGGCGCGCTGCCCCGCTGACCTCAGGCCGGCGGGACCACCAGCGGCACCCCGGTCTCCTTCTCCGAGACCGCCCAGAGGACGTCGATCTGCTTCTGCAGGTCGTAGCGGCGCAGGATCGGCCGCCGGACCGGCGGCCCGTGCGAGCCGAAGCGCGGGGCGTAGAGCTCCCCGCCCCTGGCCGCCGGGTCGGTCGCCGCCCGCAGCTGCGGCCGCGCGCCCTCCAGCGGCGTCATGCCCGAGCGCGCGGTGAGCACGTGGGCGGCCGCGCCCACCCAGCCCCCGCCGCCCTCGCGCACCGTCCGGGCCTGCAGGTCGGTGTTCGACAGCCCCGGGTGCGCGATCAGCGACGCCGCCGCGACACCGGCCTGCGCGAACCGCTGCTGCAGGCCGAGGCCGAAGTGGTAGTTGGCCATCTTGGCCCGCGCGTAGGAGCCCCACGCGCGATACTTGCGCGTCATGTGCGGATCGGCCGGGTCCAGCGGGCCGCCCATGAACCGGGCCGTGCTGGTCACCGTCACCACCCGCGCCGCGGGCGCGCGCAGCAGCGCCGGGAGCAGGTGGGCGGTGAACGCCCAGTGCCCGAGGTGGTCGACGCCGAGCTGCATCTCGAACCCGTCGACGGTGGTGCGCTGCGGCATCGCCATCACGCCGGCGTTGTTCACCAGCAGGTCGATCCGCTCGTGCGCCGCCAGCACGGTGTCCGCCGCGGCCGACACGACCGACAGGTCGCCCAGGTCCAGCGGCACCACCTCCAGCGACGCCGCCGGGTACCGCTCCCGGATCCGCGCCGTCGCCGCCGCCGTCTTCTCCGGATCCCGGGCCGCGACGACGACGTGCGCCCCGGCGCCGGCCAGCGCGAGCGCCGTCTGGAAGCCCAGGCCGCCGTTCGCGCCGGTCACCACCGCGGTGCGGCCACTCAGGTCGGGGATGTCGCTCTCGGTCCAGGCCACGGGTGCGATCCTGCCGCAGGTCAGCCCAGCCGGCCGGTCGCCCGCAGCTCGACCGCGGTCAGCACCTCCCAGCGCACCGCGCTGCTGCCCGGCCGGATCACCCGCCAGTAGCGGGCGAAGGCCCGCCGGCTGGCGGGGTCGGTCGCCGTCACGCGGGTCTCGGAGCTCAACTGCGTGCCGCTCCCGCTGGGGGTCAGCCGGAAGTCCATCGCGGCCTTCACCCAGCCGGGCGTGGCCCAGGCCCGCAGCCGGCCGGCGTCCAGGGCCGGCCCGGGCTCGCCACCGGTCAGCTGCCAGGGCTGGAGCACACCGCCGAACACCACCGACGACGGCGGGTCCGACGCCAGGAGCGGCACGGGCAGGGCGTCGAGGAAGGGCCGGTCGTGCAGCTCGCCCAGCCCGCGCCCGGAGAGCACCACCGGGAGGAACCGGGCGGCCGAGAGCACCAGCGTGACCGGCAGCCCGGACATCCGGACGGCGTGCAGCGCGTCCCAGACCACGGCCGGCTCCGCGGCGATCCAGCGCGCCTGGCGGGTGAGGTGGTCCGGCCGGGGGACGACGTCGTCGAGCCGCACCGGCTCAGCCCAGCGCGGCGTAGACCGCGCGCACGTAGGCCTCGCTGCGCGGCGAACCGAGGAGCCCGCCACCCATCTTGTTCATCATGTAGCTGATCGTGAGCCGCCGGTCGAGGTCCAGGACGACCAGCGATCCGCCCCAGCCGCCCCAGAAGAAGGTCCGGCCCTCGGGCACGTAGGGCACCACCGGCGAGCCGAGGCAGAAGCCGTTCCCCCAGCGGAACGGGGCGCCCAGCACGAGGTCCACGCCGTCGGCCTGCTGGTCGAAGACCTTCTCGATCGTCTCCGGCGAGAGCAGCCGCACGCCGTCGGCCTCGCCCCCCAGGCTCAGCACCCGCAGCGCCTTCATCACGCCGCGGGCGTTGGAGTGCCCGTTGAGGGCGCCGAGGTCGGCGGCCCGCCACTCCGGCGAGTTCGCCGCGGCGGCCGAGGCCTTGGGGCCGGTGAAGGTCTTGACGCTCACCGACTCCGGATCGGGCGCGGGCCCCCCGGCGTCGGGCCGCGGGGGCGCGACGACCGGCGCGATCCGGGAGACCTCGGACTCGCGGGCGCCGATCTGGAAGTCCGCACCCAGCGGGTCGGCGATCCGGTCGGCGACGAACTTCTTGAAGGTGGTGTTGGTGATCCGGCGGATGACCTCGCCGACCAGGTGTCCCTGGTTGTTGGCGTGGTAGCCCGAGGCGGTGCCCGGCTCCCACCACGGCCGCTGCTGCGCGAGCCGCTCGGTCGCCGAGGTCCAGTCGTACATGTCGCGGATGGAGAAGGGCCGCTCCCAGCCCGAGACGCCGGAGGTGTGCGACAGCAGGTGACGGACCAGTACGTCCTTCTTGCCCTTGGCGGCGAACTCCGGCCAGTAGTCGGCGACCGGCGCATCGAGGTCCAGCTCGCCCCGGTCGACCAGCATCAGCGCCGAGAGCGCGAGCACGCACTTCGTCGTCGACCAGACGTTGACGATCGTGTGCTCGGACCACTCCTGGGTGCGCTCGGGGTCACGGTGCCCGCCCCAGAGGTCGACGACGGTCTCGCCGTCCCAGTCGACGGCGATCGACGCGCCGAGCTCCTCACCCGCGTCGAGCTGCTGCGCCAGCGCCTCGCGGACGCCGGCGAACCGCTCGTCGCACCGGCCGTGGACCTCGGCCATGCCACCCCCTGGTCTCGGGACGGCGCCGTCGCCGTCCGCTGGACCCATCCGACCACGCGGCCGGCACCCCCGCGAGGCGCCCCGGCACGCGGGGCGCGCCTGGACGCTCAGCCGCGGGGCAGCCGGCGGCGGTGGTGGCTCTTCGCCCCGTACATCGCGAGGTCGGCGCGGGCGATCACCTCGTCGGGCGTCTCGCCCGCACGGCCGACGGCCACGCCCACGCTGACGCCCACCGGCTGGTCGTGCAGCCCGCCGAACGGGGCGAGCACAGTGGTCGCCACCCGCTGGGCCAGCGCGACCATGGTGGGTTCGTCGGCCCCGGGCCGGAGCAGGACGAACTCGTCGCCGCCGAAGCGGGCCACCACGTCGCCGGGCGACGACAGCGCCACCAGCCGCCGGGCCACCTCGGTGAGCACCCGGTCCCCCACCTGGTGCCCGTACTCGTCGTTGACCTGCTTGAACCGGTCCAGGTCGCAGAAGAGCACGCCGACGTCGGGGCCGCCCGCGACGCCGAGGTGCCGGTGCAGGGCGTCGAACAGCGCGGCCCGGTTCGGGATGCCGGTGAGCAGGTCGGTCTGCGCCCGGTGGTGCAGCCGCTCCTCGCGCTGCCGGTCCGCGGTCACGTCGATGCCCACGGTGGCGACGGCGAACGGCCGGCCGGCGTCGTCGGTGAGCACGGTGTTGCGCATCGCCACCCGGCGCCGGGTGCCCTCCCCGGTGAGCCAGTCGGCCTCCTGCGGGTGCGCCCGACCGGTGTCCAGCGCCCGGGCGACGGCGTCCTGCGCCAGCTCGACGTGCTCCGGGACGACGTACACCTCCCAGAACCGCTGCCCGAGCAGCCGCTCGGGGCTCCGCCCGGTGAACCGCTGCAGCGCCGGGTTGGCGAACAGGATCCGGCAGTCCGCGCCGATGATGCAGACCAGCGCCTCGGTCGCGTCGATGAACGCGGTCACCAGCGCCATCGCGCCGGCGCTCGACGTCTCGAGATCCCGCCCGGTCACGGGCTCGTTCGTTCCCCCGACGACCGCGCCCGACACCCGGTTCCGGAACCGGCTGGTGGGCGGCGTGCTCAGCCGGCCAGAACGGCGTCCCTCCGGGCGAGGCCGGCCAGCCGGGCGTACCGGCCGCCGAGGGCGAGGAGCTCCTCGTGCGTGCCCTGCTCGACCACCCGCCCGGCGTCGAGGACGACGATCCGGTCCGCGTCGCGCACCGTGGAGAGCCGGTGGGCGATGGTGATCGTCGTCCGGCCGCGGCTGGCCTCGTCCAGCGCCGCCTGCACCGCCCGCTCGGTCTCGTTGTCCAGCGCACTGGTCGCCTCGTCGAGCACCAGCACCGCCGGGTCGCGCAGCAGCGTGCGCGCGATCGCCAGGCGCTGCTTCTCGCCGCCGGAGAACCGGTAGCCCCGCGCGCCGACGACCGTGTCGTAGCCGTCGGGCAGCGCCATGACGACGTCGTGCACGTGGGCGCGCCGGGCAGCCGCGACCATCTCGTCGTCGGTGGCGTCGGGCTTGGCGTGCCGCAGGTTCTCCCGCACCGTGCCGTGCAGCAGGTAGGTCTCCTGGGAGACGACGCCGACGATCCGCGCGAGGTCGCCCAGGGCCAGGTCGCGGACGTCGATGCCGTCGATCAGCACGCGGCCGGTCGTGGGGTCGTTGAGCCGGGCGACCAGCGAGGCGAGCGTGCTCTTGCCCGAGCCGGTCTCGCCGACCAGGGCGAGGGAGGAGCCGGCCGGCACGGAGAGGTCGACGTCGGCCAGCGCCGCGCGGACGGCGTCGGGGTAGCGGAAGCCGACCCGCTCGAACCGGACCTCGCCCCGCACCGCGGCCGGGTCGACGGCCACCGGGTGCGCCGGCTCGTCGATGTCGACCGGGAGGTCCAGGTACTCGAAGACCCGGCTGAACAGGGCCATCGAGGCGGTGAGCGAGACGCCGATGTCGAGCAGCTGCATGAGCGGCCGGAAGAGCGCGCCCTGGAGGGTGGTGAAGGCGACCAGGGTGCCGATGGTCATCCCGCCCGACGTCGCGGGCAGCCCGGCGGCCAGGTAGATCAGCGCCGGGATGCCGGCGAAGACGATGCTCATGGTGGCCATCCGCCACCGGCCGGCCAGCTGCGAGCGGACCTCGAGGTCGACGAGGAACGCCGACGTGCCGGCGAACCGCTGCGACTGGGCCGGCCCCGCGCCCAGCGTCTTGCCCAGCAGGACGCCGCTGACCGAGAGCCCCTCCTCCACCTGCGAGTGCAGATCGGCCAGGTGGCGCTGGCGCTGGGCGGTGATCGTCCGGCGCATGTGCGCGACCCGGCGGGTGAGCCAGACCGCCGGCGGCAGCACCACGAGCGACAGCAGGGACAGCCGCCAGCTGAGCACCGCCATGGCGACGGCCGTGCCGATCACCGTGGTGGCGCTCGAGGCGAAGGAGGTCGCAGTCGAGGTGACGACGGACTGCATGCCGCCGATGTCGTTCATCAGCCGCGACTGCACCTCGCCGCCCTTGGTCCGGGTGAAGAAGCCGAGCGACTGGCGCTGCAGGTGGGTGAAGACCGCCGTCCGCAGGCCGTGCATGACCCGCTGGCCGACGGTCGTGGACAGCCAGGTCTGGACGACGCCGAAGACCGCGGTCAGCACGGTGACGGCGAGCATGCCGCCGACCGCCCACAGCAGGAGCGGGACGTCCTGCGCGGGGATGGCCTCGTCGATGACCAGCCGGATCAGGAACGGCGTGGCCAGCGCGACGACGGAGGAGGCGACGATCAGGCCCATCACGACGGCGAGCTGGGCGCGGTAGGGGTGGAACAGCGCTGCGACCCGGCTCCAGCGGACCGGGGAGCGCTCGAGCTGGGCGCGGTCGGCGGGGTCGGGCCTGCGGCCCGGAGGACCGCCGCCGGGGCCGCCACCCCGGCTGCCCATCGTCATCTCGCTGATAGCGACACCTCCTGAAGGGATGCTGAGGTTACCTCATGGTCAGGTAACCACCGCATCTCCGCTACGATTCCGACGTGGCCGAGGAACCGACCGGCGAGCTCGGCGACCTGCTCATGCGGGTGGCCCGCACCCAACGCCGCCGCTGGCGCGAGTCGCTCGCCCCGTGGGATCTCTCGCCGCACCAGGCCCGCGCGTTGCGGGTGGTGAGCGAGCACGACGGCGTCCGCCTCTCGGATCTCGCCGAGGCGCTGCACATCGCCCCGCGCTCGGCGACCGAGGTGGCCGACGGGCTCCAGGAGCGCGGCCTCGTCGAGCGCACGCCCGACCCCGGCGACCGCCGCGCGGTGCTGCTCCGGCCGACGGACGAGGGTCGCCGCGTCCGCGCCGAGGTCGGCCGTGCGCGGGCCGCGGACAACGAGGCGCTGCTCGCCCGCCTGTCCGCCGACGACCGCGCCACCCTCACCCGGCTGCTGACCGCGCTGCTCGACTGAGGGCCGCCGCGGCGCGGGTGGAGGGGCCCCGTCCTCCGGGGGTCCAGCCGCGGGACGTGACGTGCAGCCGGGGTGTGGCGCGGCTGCACGTCGGCCGGGGCGGCCCAGCCCGGCGGTGCGACCCGCCGTCGTCAGCCGGTGCGGCCGAGCGCGGCGGCGGTCGCCTCGTCGGCGGGCAGGAACGCCTCGATGCTCAGCTCCGCCGCGGTCAGGTCGACCGCGGTGCCGAACGTGGTCACCGTGCCGAGGAAGCTGAGCACCTCCTCGCCGGCGCGGAGCCGCAGCGGGACGGCGATGCCGTTCGGCGGGGTCCGGTCCATCCCGCCCGGCAGCGCGAGCAGCTCGCGGTGCAGCGCCGCCAGCCCGAGATCGCCGGCGAGGTGCGCCTCGCGGCCCAGCCGGTGCAGGACGTGCCGGCGCCACTGCGGCAGGTTGAGGATCCGCGGCGCCAGCCCGTCGGGGTGCAGGCTCAGCCGCAGGACGTTGACCGGCGGCTCCAGCAGGTGCGGCGCGACGCCGTCGAGGAGCCCCGAGAGCGCGCCGTTGGCGGCGACCAGGTGCCAGGCCCGGTCGACGACCCCCGCCTCCCCCGCCAGGTCGAGCTGGCTGAGCCGGCGGCGCTGCCGCCACTGGCGCAGCAGGTCACCGACGGAGGCCTCCACTGCGAGTGCGCTGGTCACGCCGCCGACGCTAGCGACGACGAGGTGCGCTGTCCCTTACCTCGGAGGTAATCGACGCCCCTCCCTGGCGCCGCCACGGTCGTGCCATGACCACGACGCGCACCGCTCCCGCTGCCTCCCCACTGACCCGCGCCGGCGGACTGCTCCGCCCGGCCCTCCGCCTCGACGCCGTCGTCACCGGCGCGAACGGAGCCGGCTACCTGCTGGCCGCTCCGCTGCTCGACGGACCGCTCGGCCTGTCCCCCGGCCTGCTCCGGAGCGTCGGCGCCTTCCTGCTCGCCTACGCGGCGGCCGTCTGGCTCGTCGCGGCCCGCCGGCGGATCTCCGGCGCCGCCGTCGAAGCGGTCATCGGCGCGAACGCGCTGTGGGCCGCCGGCAGCGTCGTCGCCGCCGTCGTCGGCATCGGCTCGCTCACCGGGCTGGGCGCCGGCTGGCTGGTCCTGCAGGCCGCCGTCGTCGCCGGCTTCGCCGCCGTCCAGCTCGTCGGCCTCCGCCGGCGCTGACCCCCTCCCCCCGCACGACCCCGGAAACACCCCAGAGAAGAAGGAGCCCGCCATGACCGCCACTCCCGCCCACGCCGACCGCTACCTGGCCGCCTGGAACGAGACCGACCCCGACGCCCGCCGCGCAGCCGTCGACGAGGTGTTCAGCGCCGAGGTCCGCTACACCGACCCGCTGGCCGACGTCCGCGGCGCCGAGGCGCTCGCCGCCACCATCGGCGCCGTCCAGGCGCAGTTCCCGGGCTTCGTCTTCCGGCTGCTCGGGCCGGTCGACGCCCACCACGACCAGCTCCGCTTCACCTGGGAGCTGGGGCCCGAGGGGGTCGAGGCGCCGATCGTCGGCTCCGACGTCGCCCTGCTGGACGCCGACGGCCGGATCAGCGCCGTGCTCGGCTTCCTCGACCGGGTGCCGGCGGCCGCCTGAGACCTGTTCCGCGCACAGTCGGCCTCTGCCCACCATGCGTGGGCAGAGGCCGACTGTGCGGGGAGGACGTCCCCGCAGCAGACTCGGGGCGTGACCGAGCCGCGCGAGGACGACGAGACCAACAACCTGCACCCGGGCCAGCACGACGAGGGCGGGCACGGCGGCATGGCCACCCGCGAGCGCGACGCGAAGCAGGACGGCGCCGAGCAGGACTGACCTCAGCGCCGGCGGAACCAGCGGCGCCGCGCGACCGGCTGCGGCGGCGGCTCCACCGGCGGGAGCGGCGGCGGGCGGTCGCGGCGCCAGCCCTCGACGAGCGCCTCGACGTCGGCCAGGCCGGGGACCGCGGCCCACCGGCTCTCCGCCGGCAGCCGCCAGAAGGCCTCGACCCGCGCGTTGTAGTCCTCGGCGAGCGCCCGGACCTCCGCCTCGGTGGCCAGCCGCGACGCCCGCTCGGGCAGGTCGTCGCGCTCCCGGCGCAGCCGCAGCCCCGGCGGGAGCATCGCCCCGGTGTCCACGCCCTCGCGCCGCGCCTTGGCCAGCGCCCAGTCGTAGGCGGTCTCCTCGCGGTCCAGGTTCTGCAGCGGCCGGCCGGCCCCGGGCAGCGCCGAGAAGTCGCCGCGCTCCTGCGCCTGGGCGATCTGCCGGTCCACCCACGTCTCGAACGACATCCCCGGCGGCTTCCGCTCGGTCACGCCTCCACGGTACGAGTGACCGACGGCTCAGCACTCTCCCCTTACGTGAGGGTCGAGTGTGCTGCACGATGGTCGGCGATGTCTCTCCTGTCTGCGCCGCGCCGCCCTGCCCGCCCCGCCTGGCTCGACCCGCGGGTGGCCCGCACCGAGGTCCTCGCCGGCCTCGTCGTCGCCCTCGCACTGATCCCCGAGGCGATCAGCTTCTCCATCCTGGCCGGGGTCGACCCCCGCGTCGGACTGTTCTCCTCGTTCGTCATGGCCGTGGTGATCGCCTTCACCGGCGGTCGCCCGGCGATGATCACCGCCGCCACCGGCGCCATCGCACTGGTCGTCGCGCCGCTGGCCCTCGACTACGGCGTGCAGTACCTGTTCGCCGCGGTGATCCTCGGGGGCATCTTCCAGGTGCTGCTGGCCGCCGCCGGCGTCGCCCGGCTCATGCGGTTCATCCCGCGCAGCGTCATGGTCGGCTTCGTCAACGCCCTGGCGATCCTGATCTTCACCGCGCAGCTGCCGCAGCTGACCGACGTGCCATGGCTGGTCTACCCCCTGGTCGCCGCCGGCCTGGCGATCATCTTCCTGCTCCCGCGGCTGACCACCGCCGTCCCCGCCCCGCTGGTCGCGATCGTCGTGCTCACGACCCTCGTGGTCACGGTCGGCTGGGACATCCCCGACGTCGGCGGCGAGGGGGAGCTGCCCGACAGCCTGCCGTTCTTCCTGCTGCCCGACGTGCCGTTCACGTGGGAGACGCTGACGATCATCGCGCCCTACGCACTGGGCATCGCCTTCGTCGGACTGATGGAGTCGCTGATGACGGCCAAGCTCGTCGACGACATCACCGACACCCACTCGGACAAGACCCGTGAGTCGTGGGGCCAGGGGGTCGCCAACGTCGCGTCGGGCTTCTTCGGCGGCATGGGCGGCTGCGCGATGATCGGCCAGACGATGATCAACGTGAAGGCCTCGGGTGCCCGCACCCGGCTGTCGACCTTCCTCGCCGGCGCCTTCCTGCTCGTCCTCGTCGTCGCGCTGGGCGACATCGTCAGCATCATCCCGATGGCGGCCCTGGTCGCGGTCATGATCTTCGTGTCGATCGCCACGTTCGACTGGCACAGCCTGCAGACCATCCACCGGATGCCCAAGAGCGAGACCACGGTGATGCTCTCGACCGTCGCCGTCACCCTGCTCACGCACAACCTCGCCATCGGCGTCGGCGTCGGTGTGCTGGTGGCCTGCGTCCTCTTCGCCCAGCGCATCGCCCACCTCGTGGACGTGCAGCGCGTCGTGGCGGGCGGCACCGCGAGGTACACCGTCGACGGCGCCCTGTTCTTCGCCTCGAGCAACGACCTGTACACGCAGTTCGAGTACGCCGAGGATCCGGCGAACGTCGTCATCGACCTGACCCGGGCCCACGTCTGGGATGCCTCCACGGTCGCGGCGCTCGACGCCATCACCCACAAGTACGCGACCCGTGGCAAGACGGTGGAGTTCGTCGGCCTGCAGGGGCACTCGGCCGATCGCTTCGACCGGCACAGCGGCCAACTGGGGGCGGGGCACTGATGCCGTCGCGGACCGGCCTGCTGCAGATCGGCCAGGTCGCCGAGCGCACCGGGCTGAGCCTGCGCACCATCCGCTTCTACGAGGAGAACGGACTGGTCCGTCCCACGTCCCGCAGCGAGGGAGGCTTTCGCCTCTACAGCGACGACGACGTCGCCCGGCTCGAGGTCATCAAGCGGATGAAGCCGCTGGGGTTCCGCCTGGAGGAGATGCAGGAGCTGCTCGACCTGCTCGCCGAGCTCACCGACCGCCCGGGGGACGCCGCCCTCGTCGACCGGCTGCGCATGTTCCACGAGGCGGCCACCGCGCGGGTGCACGCGCTGCGCGAGCAGCTGTCCGTCGCCGAGGACTTCGCCACCGACCTGGCCCGCCGGCTGGACTGAGCCCGCGCCGCCGGGTGCACGATCGGGTGTGACCGCGCGCCGCGGGGATGCGCACGGGCGGGCCGGCGGCCAGGCTGGGCCGGTGCCGCACACCGCCCCCGGGCTCCCGAGCCTCCCGCCCGGGCTGACCGGGCCGGTGGGCGTGCAGCTGGCCAAGCCGGTGCGCGAGATCCCGCCGGCCAATGCGCTGCCCGGCGGGTGCCGGTACGAGCCCAAGTGGGACGGCTACCGGCTGGTGGTCGTGCGCACCGCGGGCAGCACGCGGCTGTGGTCCAAGCAGGGCCGCGACCTCACCGACCGGTTTCCCGACGTCGCCGCCGCCGCGCTCGCCCAGGTGCCGGCCGGGACGGTGCTCGACGGCGAGGTCGTCATCTGGCACGACGACCGGCTGGACTTCGGCCTGCTCCAGAAGCGCATGGTCACCGCCCCCGGCCGGATCGCCGCGCAGGTGGCCGCGCACCCGGCGTCCTACGTGGCCTTCGACGTGCTCGCCCTGGGCGGCGCCGACCTGCGCGAGAAGACCCTGGGCCGCCGCCGGGCCGAGCTGGAGACCCTGTCCGCCCGCTGGGCGCCGCCGATGCAGCTCTCCCCCAGCACCGCCGACCCCGCGCTGGCCCGGCAGTGGTTCGAGGACTTCCGCACCGCCGGCGTCGAGGGGCTCGTCGCGAAGGGCGCCGGTTCGCGGTACGCACCGGGCCGCCGCGAGTGGCTCAAGGTCAAGAGCTGGGAGAGCGCCGAGGTGGTCGCCGGCGGGGTGATCGGGCCGCTGGACCGGCCCAGCCAGCTGGTGGCGGGCCGCTACCGGGACGGCGAGCTGGTCGTCGTCGGCCGGAGCGTGCCACTGGACCCCCGGCAGAGCGCCGAGCTGGCGGCGGTCCTCGAGCCCGCGGGCGACGACCACCCGTGGCCCGACCGCATCGGCACCGGCCGGTTCGGGGGCGGGCGGCTGTCGGTGCCGCTGACCCGCGTGCGCCCCGAGGTGGTCGTCGAGGTGAGTGCCGACGCCGCCCTGCAGGCGGGGGTCTTCCGGCATCCGCTGCGGTTCCTGCGGGTCCGCGCCGACCTGCGCGTCGAGGACCTGCCACCCCTGCGCTGACCTGCGCGGCAGCGCCCGACGACACCCCGACTCCCTCGCTGGGGTGATCCGACGCAAGATGGTGTCGGTACCGGACGATGGGATCTCGTGAGCCCTCCCGCCGCCCCCTCCGCCCGCGCTGCCTGGCAGCACGCGGCGGCGGCTGTCGTCCTGGTCGCGATCATCGTGACCCTCGTGCCGGCCGGCCCGTGGCGTCCGGCCGCGGAGATCCCCCTGTTCGGCCTCGGCCTGGCCGGCACCCTGACCGCACTGCACCGGACGCCGCTCGTCGTCGCCTGGCGGGGGCTGGCGCTCGGCCTGCTCTTCTTCGCGCTCAGCTGCGTCGCCGAGGTCCTCGAGCTCACCGGCATCTCGCCGGAGGCGACCGGCGCCGCCGAGTCGATCCTGGACATCGCCGCGTACGCCGCGATGGCCGTCGGCGCGGTGGGCGTGATCGGAGGCGGCCCCCGGCGCCGGGACGCCAACACCTGGCTGGACACCGCGACCCTGCTGCTGGCCGGCGGCCTGGCCGTCCTGGCGGTCAGCGGCAACCGGTCCTCGGCCCCCGGCGACGTCGTCGAGCTCAGCATCGGCGCCCCCGTGCTGACCGTGGTCCTGCTCATCGTGTGCGTCCCGCTGGCGATCAGCCACGGGCGCCGGTCGGTCAGCACCACCGCCCTCCTCGTCGCCGCCGTGCTCACGGTCGCCGGCTACGGCGGCCGGATCGTCGTCGGAACGGCGCTGCGGGACAACCCGCTCCTCGACCCGCTCCCGCTGCTCGCCGTTGCCGCCCTGGTCCTCGCCGCCCGGCACCCGGACGTCGCACAGATGGGCCGCCACACCGGGACCGGGCCGCAGGACTCCACCACCCGGGTCCTCGGCCTGAGCGCCGCGCTGCTGGTCAGCCCCGCCCTGCTGCTCCTGTGGACCCTCGGCCACGGCGGCGTCGGTTACGTCCTCGGCGCCGGCAGCACGTTGCTCACCGGATCCGCGCTCTGGCGGCTGCTGGCGCTCAACCGGGACCGCGAGCGCACCCGTACCGCCCTGACCGCCAGCGAGGCCCGCCTGCAACTGCTGCTGGAGCACTCCTCCGACGTCATCGCGATCGTCGACGCCTCCGGCACGGTCACCTACATGAACCCCGCGGTCGAGTCCCTGCTCGGCCGCCCACCGGCCGAGTACGTGGGACGCCAGGCCATCGACCTGGCCGACCCCCGCGACCAGCCGCGGCTGCGCGCCGCGGTGGCCGCGGGTGGCGCGGAGCACATCGACCTCCGCGTGGAGCACAGCTCCGGTGGGACCCGCTGGGTGGAGATGCGGCTCAGCGGCCGCGTCGCCTCCGCCGGCATCGAGGGCTGGGTGGTCAACTTCCGCGAGGTCACCGACCGCAAGCTGTTCGAGGACGAGCTGCGTCGCCAGGCCCGCACCGACGCGCTCACCGGCCTGCTCAACCGCGCCGCGTTCTCCGAGCGGCTCGAGGCGGCGACCGGCTCGCTCGACCCCGCCGCACCGCCCGCCGTGCTCTTCGTCGACGTCGACGAGTTCAAGGGCGTCAACGACACCCTCGGCCACGCGGCCGGCGACCACCTGCTGGCCACCGTCGCCGCGCGGCTCACCGCGGCCGTGCGCGCCGAGGACGTGGTGGCCCGCCTGGGGGGTGACGAGTTCGCCGTCCTGCTGACCGATGCCGACGACGACCGGCTCCGGGAGGTCGCCGACCGCCTGGTGATCTCGCTGCGCGCGCCCATGGCGCTGAGCGGCACGACGCTGTCGGTGACGGCCAGCATCGGTGGCGCGCTGGGCGCTCCGGGCGACACCCCCGACCGACTGCTGCACCGCGCCGACACGGCGATGTACGAGGCGAAGCGCGCGGGCAAGAACTCCGCGTCCCTGCTCGGCAGCGAGGCGGCCCGGGCCGTCTGACGACGCCTCCCTGCCCGCGGGGTCAGCGCAGCCGGGTGGCCAGCCGGACGGTGAGGCCGTCAGGCCCGGGCAGCAGGTCGACGTGGTCGAACAGCTTGCGGGCCAGCCACAGCCCCATGCCCCCGCGGCCGAGGTCCGGCCCGTGCGCGGGCTGGAACCCGGCGAGCGGGTCGGAGAACCCGACGCCCCGGTCGGTGATCTCGCAGATGAGCTGGTCGGGGCCGGCCCAGACACGAGCGGACACGGGGGGCACCCCGTGCCGGAAGGCGTTCGAGGCCACCTCGCTCACCGCCAGGTGCAGGTCGCCGGCCAGGTCGGGGTCGTCCACGTGCGCGGTGATCACGGCGCCGAGCCGGTGCCGCAGGTCGGCCAGCGCGGTCGCCTCGGTGACCGCGAGGAGCGGCTGCGTGTCCTCGACCGGTTCGCGCGGGACGGGCAGCCTGCGCAGGTAGGCGGTGGGGTCGTCGAAGTCGGGGCTGGCGCGACGGGCGCCGCCGACGACCAGGTCGGGGTGGGTGGCGCGCGCGCTGTCGACGACCTCGGCCGGGAGGATCCGGGAGTCGTAGACGCACAGGCCGGTCAGCGGCTCGCCGGCCAGCAGCACGTTCCGGGCGGCCTCGTAGCGGCACCCCTCGCGCCAGGTGCGCGGCTGGGGCCCGAACTGCACCGCGCCCACCACCCGCAGCCAGCCGGAGCCGGTGGCGCGGGCGCGCTCGATCAGCCGCCGGGTGACGGTCAGCGCATCCGGCGCCCGGGTGTCCAGCAGGCCGATGCGGGGGTGGTTCTCGACGGCCCCGGCGGGCAGGCCCAGGCCGGCTCCGATGAGCTCCGCGGTCTCGGGTGGGCAGGCGAGCACGGTGGTGTCACCGGCCGCGAGGCCTTCCTCGAGGAAGGGCACGCAGGAGGCGAGCAGCTCCTCGTCGGAGGCGATCACCGCGGCGGCGTGCGGGCGGGAGTGGACGGTTCCCTCGGCCGGGCGTGCGTCGGGGAGCGCGGAGCGCTCCGCGTGCCCGCCCACCGCTCGGTCCACCGACCCTCGTCCCGTTCCGGGTCGGGCTCCCCGACCGTCCATCCAGTCTCGGACATGGCGACCGGCCTCGCGGACCCGGGCCACCCGAAGGGGTGGCCCGGAACAAGGTGGTCGATCTGCACAGCTGGGTGCGGCGCGGAGTCTAGCCAGCCCCGCGCGCTCCCCGCCCACCGAGCGCGGACAGCGATCAGCCGGCCACCAGCCGGTAGAAGCGGAAGAAGTCGTGGTCGACCGGCAGCACCTCGACGTCGGCGAAACCGGCCGCCCGCGCGTACCCGGCCAGCGTGGCGGGCCGCATGACCGTGCCGGTGGCCGCTGACGGCTGGACGGACATCCCGTCCGGCAGGCAGCAGGTGAGGCTGTAGCCGTACATCAGCCGCTCGACCTCGTCGCCGGGCGCGGTGAACACCTCCGCCACGCGCTCGTCCACCACCAGGACGGTTCCGCCCGGCCGCACCATCGCCCGCATCGCCGACAGCACCGCCACCGGATCGGGCAGGTCGTGCACGCACTCGAACGCCGTCACCAGGTCGTACTCGCCGGCGCCGGTGCGCTCGCCGACGTCGGCGAGGGAGAAGGAGACGCGGTCGGCGACCCCGGCCGCGATGGCGTTCCGGCGCGCCTGCTCGAGGGAGGGGCCGTCGACGTCGAACCCGTCGATGCGTGCCTCCGGATAGCCGGCCGCCATGCCGATCGAGGACCAGCCCAGACCGCACCCGACGTCGGCGACCCGGCCGCCGGCGCGCAGCACGGCGTCCACCTCGGGCAGGGCCGGGAACACCTCGGTGACCAGCGGCCCGATGAAGAAGGGCCGGTTGGCCGCGGCCTGCCCCTCGCGCGCCTCGGGCCCCATCTCGGCCCAGCTCAGCCCGCGGCCGGTGCGGTAGACCTCGGCCAGGCGGGGGACGTTGCGGGTGAACGTCATGGCCAGCCGGGCCAGCGGTGCGGCGTAGCCGGGGTCGTCGTCGTCGACCAGGACGGCGCGGTGCTCGTCGGGCAGCGTGTAGCGGCGCTCGTCCGGCGCCTTCGAGACGTCGTCCCCGGTCAGGAAGCCGGCGACGGCCTGCTGCTCGAGCCACTCGCGGACGTAGCGCGGATGGGTGTCGGTGCGGACGGCGAGCTGCGGAGCGGTGGCCGGGGTGTCGGCGAGGGCGCGGTACCACCCGAGACGGTCCCCCAGGTCCACGGCCGCCGTCTCGAATGCGCCGATCACCGCGGCGAGCAACCGGTCGCCCAGCGGGGGAGTTCCGTTCCGCGTCGGGATGTCCGTCATGCCCGCACACCGTGGCCCCGACGGTCGCCGTGGACAAGGGGTTCGCGGACGGCGCCGGATCAGCGCCGGGTGGAGACCGTCACGGTGAACTTGGGGGTCTGCTCGGCCACCCGCGTCGGGCCGACGAGCCGGGTCAGCGTCGGCTTGTAGCGCAGCGCGCTGTTGTAGACCGTCCACAGCTCGCCGCCGGGCCGCAGGACCCGTGCCGCGGCGGCGAACAGCCGATCGGCGGCGGTGGTCACGACGGCGGCCCCGACGTGGAACGGCGGATTGCAGACCACCAGGTCCACGCTCCCCGCCGGCACCGTCTCGGCGGCGTCGTCCCGGATGACCTGCAGGCGGTCGGCCAGGCCGTTCGCGGCCGCCGTCGCGGAGGTGGAGGCGACCGCGGCGGCCGACTGGTCGGCGGCGAGCACCCGCAGCTCCGGCCGCGCCGACGCCAGCGCGGCGGCGAGGACGCCCGTGCCCGAGCCGAGGTCGAGGGCGACCGCGGCCTCCGGCGCCATCGCGGGCAGCCGGCCGAGCAGCGCCCGGGTGCCGATGTCGATCTTCGTGCCGGCGAACGCGGCGCCGTGGGCGCAGACGGTGAGCCCCAGGTCGGGGTGCTCCTGCCGGCGGGGGAAGGACGACGTCCCGGGACGCGGCCCCCGGGCGACCAGTACGCGGGACTTCTGCCGGGCCAGGGTGGCCGAGACGTCGGTGAACGAGGCGCCGAGGACGTCGTTCATGGCGTGGGTCATGTGCTTGACCCGGCCACCGACGAGCACGGTCACATCGGGGGCGGCGACGTCGGCGATCCGCTCGGCGATCTCGCGCAGCGCGTCCAGCGCCTTGGGCGCCTGCACCAGCACGACACGGGCGCCCACCGCCACCTCGTCGAGGGGCAGCGAGCGGTACGTGCCGGCCAGTCCGGTGCGCTCGGCGTTGCGGGCCAGCGCCCGCTCCCCCACCAGCAGGTCCTGCGCGACCCGGACGTCCCGGGCGCCGTGCAGCGCGACGGCGCCGAGGGTCAGCGCTCCGTACGAGTCGTCGACGACGGCGACCTCACCGGGGCCGCAGAGCGCGAGCGCGGCCGCCGCCTCGTCGAGGAGCAGCCGGTCGGTGGCGTCGACCGCGACGAGCTCCGGCGCCTCGACGTCGGGGGCGCGGCGGAGCTGCCCGAAGAAGTCCGGGGCAGAAGTGGTCATCACTCCCCTGCCCGGAGGGGGGTCGAGTCGATCAGGTCGGCGACGACGCGGGCGAACTCCGGGCCGACGTCCTCCTGCAGGAAGTGGCCGCCTCCGGCCAGCGTCGTGTGCGGCATGCCCTGCGCGCCGGGGACCAGCTTCTGGAACACCCGCTCGCCGCCGCGGGTGATCGCGTCGCCGTCGGAGAAGGCGGTCAGGAACGGCTTCTCCCAGCGGGAGAGCACCTCCCAGGCCGCGCGGTTGTCCGCCGCGGCGGGGTCGTCGGCGTCCGCGGGGACCAGCGAGGGGAGGATCCGCGGGCCGGCGGTGTAGCTCTCGTCCGGGAACGGCGCGTCGTAAGCGGCCACGACCGCCGGGGGCAGCGGCGTGGTGCAGCCGTTGCCGACGACCCGGCCGATCTGGAAGTTCGGGGACTCCTGGGAGAACCGGCGCCAGGCGAGGAACGCCTCGGTGACCGGCCGGTCGCCGGTGGGCAGCCCGCCGTTGGCGATCACCACGCGGGCGAAGCGGTCGGGGTGCTCCGCGACCAGCCGCAGGCCGATCAGCGCACCCCAGTCCTGGCCCACGAACGTGACGTCGCGCAGGTCCAGCCGGTCGAGCAGCGCCTGGCGCATCCAGCCGACCTGGCGGGCGTAGGTGTGCGCCGCGCGGTCGACCGGCTTGTCCGAGCGGCCGAAGCCGACCAGGTCGGGGGCGACGACGCGCAGGCCCGCGTCCACGAGCACCGGGATCATCCGCCGGTAGAGGAAGGACCAGGACGGCTCGCCGTGCAGCAGCAGCACCGTCGCGCCGTCCGCCGGCCCCTCGTCGACGTACGCGACCCGCAGCCGCCCGCCCTCGCCGTCGTCGACCTCGACGTACCGGGGCTCGTAGGGGAAGTCGGGCAGATCGGCGAACCGCTCGTCCGGCGTGCGCAGGGCCTCCATGTGCCCCACCCTGCCAGTCCAGGCATGGGAAGCGTTACCTGCGTCCTGGGCGCGAGAACGCAGGTATCGCTTCCCATGCCCGGGGGGGCCTTCGTCAGACGCCGGGCAGGCCGATCGGGCAGGAGACCCCGGTGGAGTTCACCGGGCAGTAGCCGTGGGGGACCTTGTAGAGGTACTGCTGGTGGTAGTCCTCGGCGTAGTAGAACTCCCGCAGCGGCTCGATCTCGGTGGTGATCCCGCCGTAGCCGGCGGCCGTGAGCCGCTCCTGGTATGCGTCGCGGGTGGCCCGGGCGGCCGCCTCCTGCTCGGGCGAGGCGTAGAAGATCGCCGAGCGGTACTGGGTGCCGACGTCGTTGCCCTGGCGCATGCCCTGGGTCGGGTCGTGGTCCTCCCAGAAGGCCTTGAGCAGCTGCTCGTAGGAGGTCAGCGCCGGGTCGAAGACGACCAGCACGACCTCGGTGTGCCCGGTCCGGCCGGAGCAGGTCTCCTCGTAGGTCGGGTTCGGGGTGAAGCCGCCCGCGTAGCCGGCCGCGGTCGAGTAGACCCCCGGCAGCTGCCAGAAGACCTTCTCGACGCCCCAGAAGCAGCCGGCGCCGAAGACCGCGGTCTGCATGCCGTCGGGGAACGGCGGCTGGATCCGGTTGCCGTTGACCGCGTGCACCTGCGGGACGCCGGGGAGCGGGCCGGGACGGCCGGGCAGCGCGTCCTCGGCCGAGACGGACTGCGCCTTGGACCGGGAGAAGATCATGTTCGGAGCGTAGGCCGGTCGCCGCACGTGTGTCGTGCACGACCGATCCCCCCGGTCGGAGCGGCGGCCGGGCCACGGGCATGATCGACGATGTGCCCCTAACCACACGTGAGTGGCAGCTGGCGGCTCGTCCGCACGGCGAGCCGAAGCCCGAGGACTTCCGCCTGGTCGAGGTCGAGCACCCCGATCCGGTCGAGGGCCAGGTCGTCGTCCGGATGCTGGCCATGTCCGTCGACCCGTACATGCGGGGCCGGATGAACGCCGGGAAGTCCTACGCGGCCGCGTGGGAGGTGGACGAGACGATGCAGGGCGGCGCGATCGGCCGCGTCGTGGAGAGCCACTCCGCCGACGTCCCCGTGGGGGCGCTGGTGTCGACCAACGCCGGCTGGCGGGACGTCGCCGTCCTCGACGCCCGGACCGTCCAGGTCCTCCCCGAGCTGCCCGGCATCCCGCCCAGCTACCACCTCGGTGTCCTCGGCATGCCCGGGCTGACCGCGTGGGCCGGCCTGTTCCGCCTCGCCGAGTTCAAGGCCGGGGACGTCGTCTTCGTCTCCGGTGCCGCCGGCGCCGTCGGCAGCATCGTCGGCCAGCTCGCCCGGCTGCACGGCGCCGCCGCGGTCATCGGCAGCGCGGGCACCCCGGAGAAGGTCCGCTGGCTGACCGAGGAGCTCGGCTTCACCGCCGCCTTCGACTACCACGACGGCCCGGTCGCGAAGCTGCTCGCGCAGGCCGCGCCCGACGGCATCGACGTGTACTTCGACAACGTCGGCGGCGAGCACCTCGAGGCCGCGATCGGCGCCTTCAACGAGTTCGGCCGCGGCGCGCTCTGCGGCGCCATCTCCAGCTACAACGCCACGGAGCCGGCGCCCGGGCCGCGCAACATGGGGCTGATGGTCGGCCGGAAGCTGAGCCTGCGCGGGTTCATCGTCAGCGACCACGCCGACATGCGCGCGGAGTTCATCGAGAAGGTGACCCCGCTGGTCACCTCCGGCGAGCTCGTCGTCCGCGAGACCGTCCGCGAGGGGCTCGACCAGGCCGTGCCGGCCTTCCTCGACCTCCTGCGCGGCGGCAACACCGGCAAGATGATCGTCAAGCTGGCCGACGACGCCTGACGGTCCGACGGAGTGCGCCGCCCCGGGCCCGCGTGGGCCCGGGGTGGCGGCTTCCTTGCGGTTCCCGTCCGCCCGGGGCCTCGTGCGTGCGCGCCCCGCTCCCTAGCGTCGACGACGTGATCGACTGGAGCACCTCCCCGGGCGAGGCCGCCGCGCACTTCGCGCACCGCCTCGCCGTCGAAGCCGACGTCAGCGACGTCGCCACCGCCCTGGACTCCGGAGCGCCGGGCTTCGTCCTGCTGGACAGCCGCAGCGCCGCCGCCTGGGCACAGGGCCACGTGCCGGGAGCGGTGCACCTGCCCGGCCCGGAGATCGCCGCCCGTGCCGACGCCGAGCTGGACCGGTCGGTCCCGGTCGTCACCTACTGCTGGGGCCCCGGGTGCAACGGGGCCACCCGGGCCGCGCTGGCGCTGGCCGGCCTGGGCTTCCGGGTGCGGGAGATGATCGGCGGCTTCGAGTACTGGGCCCGAGAGGGCCTGCCCGTGGCGACGGCGGACGGCGAGGCCCGGCGCCCGGCGGACCCGCTCACCGCCCCCGCGGGGCTCGTCTGCGGCTGCTGAGGCCGGACAGGCTCGCCTGGCCCGGGGGGCCACGCGTCGGCCCCGACGGGTCGACGACGGCTTCGTCGCCCGACCGGACTTTCGGCACCGGAAGTCCGGGACTTTCGGTGCAGAAAGTCCGGCGGGGTGGTCGGTCCGGCGGGGGGCTACGCTCGGCGGCACAACTGAACACACATTCACAGCAGGGGAGCGCTTCGGCGCTGAGAGTGCGGGACAGACCGCAGACCCTCGAACCTGATCCGGGTCATGCCGGCGCAGGGAGTCTGGAGGAACACCATGGCCGATCAGGCCGTCCATCCGTCGTCCGCCGGGTCCGATGCCGGGCGGGGCACGAGCCGCTGGCGCACCGTCGACATCGTCGTCACCGCCGTTCTCGGCGTCGCCTTCGGCGTCGTCTTCTGGGCCTGGGGCCTGCTCTGGGCCGCGCTCGACGCGCCGTTCACCGCGTTCCCGCCCGGCCAGGCAGTCATGTACGGCGTCTGGTTGCTGCCGGCGGTGCTGGCCCCGCTGATCGTCCGCAAGGCGGGCGCCGGCCTGTTCGCCGAGTTCATCGCCGCAGTGGTCTCCGCCCTGCTCGGTTCCGCGTGGGGCACGCTCGTGCTGCTCCAGGGCCTCGTGCAGGGCGTGGGTGGCGAGGCCGGCTTCGCCGCGTTCTGCTACCGCCGCTGGGGCTGGCCGCAGGCGCTGCTCGCGGCGCTCGGCGCGGGCATCGCCGCCGCGCTGTTCGACCTGGTCAACTACTACGCCGACTGGGCCGGCACCTGGCAGCTGACCTACGTCGTCCTCGTGGCGGTCAGCACGATGGTGATCGCAGGCGCCGGCGGTATGTGGCTGCGGCGGTCCCTGGGCGCCACCGGCGCGCTCTCGGCCTTCCCGGCCGGCCGCACACGGGTCTGAGCACGATCGGCCGCACGGTGGCCGGCTCCGCGCCGGCCGCCGTGCGGCTCACCGGCTGGGGGTTCCGCTACGCCAGCCGGCGGGCCTGGGCCGCGCGCGACGTCGACCTGCTCGTCGAGCCCGGGGAACGGGTGCTGCTCACCGGCGCCTCGGGGTCGGGCAAGTCCACCCTGCTGCACGCCCTCGCCGGGCTGCTCGGCCCGGACGAGGGCGAGCAGGCCGGCGGGATCACCGTCGGCGGGCAGCAGCCGGGGCGCGCACGGGCGGGGACGGCGGTGGTCTTCCAGGATCCCGACGCCCAGCTCGTGATGACCCGCGCCGGCGACGACGTCGCCTTCGGGCTGGAGAACGCCGGCCTGCCGCCGGACCGGATCTGGGCGGCGGTCGACGCGGCGCTCGACGCGGTCGGCTTCCCGTACGGCCGCGAGCACGCCACGGCCGCGCTCTCCGGCGGGCAGAAGCAGCGGCTGGTGCTCGCCGGTGCGCTCGCCGGCCGGCCAGGGCTCCTGCTGCTCGACGAGCCGACCGCGCAACTGGACCCGGACGGCGCCGCGCTGGTGCGGACCGCCGTCGCCCGGGCCGTCGCGGACCGCGGCAGCACGCTGCTGGTCGTCGACCACGACGCCGCCGCGTGGCTGCCGCTGGTCGACCGCGTCGTGGAGCTCCGCGCCGAGGGTGGTGCCGTGCAGCACGGGGCGGGCTGGGCCCCGGCTCCGCTGCGGCTACCGGCCCGCACCCCCCGTCCGGCCGGCGAGCTCCTGCTGCGCGCCGACGCCGCCGGCTTCACCCACCGCGGCAGCGACGTCCCCGCGCTGCCGCCGACCGACGTCGCCGTGCCCGCCGGCCGCACGCTGGCCGTCACCGGACCCAACGGCACGGGCAAGTCCACCCTCGCCCTTCTGCTCGCCGGGCTCCGCGGGCCGACGACGGGACGGGTGACCGCCGGCCCGGCGCTCACCGCGGGGCTGGCCCGACCCGGCCGGCCGCCGCACCGCTGGCGTGCCGACGCGCTGGTTCGCCGCATCGGCACGGTGTTCCAGCACCCCGAGCACCAGTTCCTCACCGGCCGCGTGCGGGACGAGCTCGCGCTGGGACCGCTGCGCTCCGGCGCGGGGGACGACGCCGCCTCCCGGCGGGCCGACGAGCTGATGGAGCGGCTGGGCCTGGCCGCGCTGGCCGAGGCCAACCCGTTCACCCTCTCCGGCGGCCAGCAGCGCCGGCTGTCGGTGGCGACGGCACTGGCGACCGTCCCGTTCGTCCTGGTACTGGACGAACCGACCTTCGGGCAGGACCGGGACACCTGGAGCGACCTCGTCGCCCTGCTGGCCGAGCAGCAGGACGAGGGGCGGGCTCTGGTGCTGGTCACCCACGACGCCGCGGTGGTCGACGCACTGGCCGACGACGTCCTGCGCCTGACCCCGGCGACCGGCGCCGAGGGCCCGGCATGAGCCTGCCGCTGTCCCTGGGCCCGGCCCGACCGGTTCCGCTGTCCTCGATCAACCCGGTGGCGCAGCTGGGCGCCCTCGGGTTCGTGCTCCCCGTCCTGCTGGTCAGCGGCGGCCTGCTGACCCCGCTGATCGTCCTGGCCGCCGAGGTCTGCCTGCTGCCCGCGGCGGGGCTGGCCCGGCCCCGGGCGCTGCTCGCCCGCACCTGGCCGCTGCTCCTCGGCGCGGCCGGGGTCGCGTGGGTCAACGTGCTCTTCGGGGACGCGTCCGGGGGGAGCGGCTGGCCCTCGGCGATCGCGCTGGCCGTGCGGGTGCTCGCGCTCGCCCTGCCCGGCGTCCTGCTCGTCGCCTCGACCGATCCGGTGCGGCTGGCCGACGCGCTGACCGTGCACTGGCGGGTGTCCACCCGCTTCGCCTACGGCGCACTGGCCGCGCTGCGGCTGGTGCCCCTGCTGGCCACGGAGTGGCAGACCATCCGGCTGGCCCGGCGGGCCCGCGGCATCGAGCCCGGGCGCAACCCCGTCGCCCACGCGCGGCTGTTCGCCGGCACCGCGTTCGCGCTGCTGGTCGCCGCGGTCCGGCGGGGCACGCGGCTGGCCACGGCGATGGACGCCCGCGGCTTCGACTCCGGCGTCGAGCGCAGCAACGCCCGCGGCTCCCGGTTGCGGCTCCGGGACGCCGGCTACCTGGGAGGCGCAGCCCTCGTGTGCCTCCTCGCGGTCCTCGTCAGCGTCCGCGCGGGCGACTGGCATCCTGTCCTCGGCGGATGACCGGAAGGCCGCAGTAGTGACCTACGTCGCATCCAGGTTTGGCGAGCATCTGCGAAGCCGATACACAGTTGTTTGGTCCGCCACGTCCACGGGGGCCTGGATTGCGAGGGTGCAGCACGTGACAGGGCAGGCGGCGGATCACGTGTGGCCGTCCGCGGCCCCTCCGGCCGCCGATCCACTGCTCTCCTGGGAGCTGGCGGACGTCGCCGAGCTGCCCCGGATGCGGGCGCAGGTGCGCCGCGCGGTCGCCGCGAGCATCGACCCCGACGTCCTCGACCAGCTGATCCTCGCCCTCGACGAGATGGCCTCCAACGCCCTGCGGCACGGTGGGGGCAAGGTCGAGGCGGCCGTGCGGCTCACCGACACCGGCTACCTGATCGTCGTGTCGGACGCGGCCGCGGCGCAGCCGCCGACGCCCGCGGTCGACCGCGACCCCAGCGAGGGCGGGCTCGGCCTCTACCTGATCGCCCGGATGGCGCTGCGCCACGGCTGGTACGCCGGCAACGCCGTCAAGCACGTGTGGGCCCTGCTCCCCCGTACCTGACCTCCGGTCAGCGGAACCTGGGCGGCAGGTCCTGCGGGCCGGCGCCCGGCGGCCGCGGCCGGTCCTCCGGGTGCAGCCGGATGGCCACGAGCGCGACGTCGTCCTGCAGCCCCTCGGGGCGCAGCCGTGCGATGACCTCGTCGCACAGCTCGCCCAGCGGACGGTCCGCGAGCTCTGCGAACGCCTCGCGCAGCCGGGCGATCCCGTCGTCCAGCGGCAGGTCTCGGCCCTCCACCAGCCCGTCGGTGTAGAGCAGGATCGTCGTGCCCCGGCGGACGGTGACGACCGACTCGGTGCGCCGCGCGGCCGGGTCGACGCCGAGCATCAGCTCGGCCCGCTCGGTGCCGAGCTCCTCGATCCGGCCGTCGACGTGCAGCACCAGCGGGGGCGGGTGGCCGGCGTTCGACCAGCGCAGCCGGCTGAGCCCCTGCACCCGCTCCTCCGGGGTCTGCTCCACGCGGGCGATCGCGGCGGTCGCCATCGTGCCCATGCCGAGCCCCTCGATGGCGGCGTCGAGATCGGTGAGGACGGCGGCCGGGCCGATGCCGTCCCGGTAGGCGATGCCCCGGAGCATGCCGCGCAGCTGGCTCATCGCCGCGGCCGCGGCGGTGTCGTGGCCGACGACGTCGCCGATGACCAGCACCGTGGCGCCGTTGGGCTGGAGGAAGGCGTCGTACCAGTCCCCGCCGACCTCCGCGGCCTGCACCGCGGGCAGGTACCGGACCTGGATCTCGGCGTGGTCGGGCTCCGGCGGTTCGGTGAGCATGCTGCGCTGCAGGCCCTCGGCCAGCCGGCGCTGCTGCTCGTACAGGCGGGAGTTGTCCAGGGCGAGGGCGACGCGGTCGGCGATGTCGCGCAGCGTGGCGACGTCCTCGGCATCCGCCCGATCACGCTCGGCCGACCGGTACACGCTCAGCGCGCCGAGGGTCCGCCCCCTGGCGGCCAGGGGCAGGGCGACCGCCGACTGCGGGGCCAGCGCCCAGAAGACGTCGCTCACCTCACCCGCCGGCAGGGTGCGGCCGATCGCCGAGGGGACGTCGACCACCTCGCGCAGCTGCCCCGACGCCAGGGCCCGCATGATCGGCGCGTCGGGTGGCAGGGCGGCCAGCCGCAGGGTGGCGTACCGCCGCACCAGCGGGCGCTTCTCCGGGTCGAGGTGCCAGGAGCCCACGTCACGCATCCGGCCGTCCTCGTCCACGAGGCTGGCGATGACCCAGTCACCGCTGACCGGCACCAGCGCCTCGGCGACCTGCTGCAGCGCGGACTCCTCGCCGGCCCCGCCGGCCAGCCGCTCGGCCATCGCCGTCGTGGTCTCGGCGACCAGCCGCAGCCGCTCCGCGCTGCGTTGGGCGCGCTCCTGCGCGGCCCGGCGCTCGGTCACGTCGAGGAAGGAGACCGACAGCCCGTCGGGGCCCGGCCACGCCCGCACCTCGAACCATCCCTCCAGCGGCGCCGGGTAGAAGGCCTCGAAGACCTGCTCCCGGCCGGCGGCCACCGCTTCCCGGTAGCGGACGCCGAAGTCGCTCTCGAGGGCTTCCGGGAAGGCCGACCAGATCACCTCGCCGAGCAGCTCCTCGCGGGTGGTCTGCAGCACCCGCTCGGCCTCGGCGTTGAGGTAGGTGAACCGCCAGTCGCGGTCGAGGGTGAAGAACGCGGACTTCACCGACTCCATGACCCGGGCCACCCGCGCGTCGGCGTGCCGCTGGGCGGTGGTGTCGTACGCCGCCCCGATCAGGCGGACGGCGGCCCCGCGGTCGTCGGCGAGGGCCCGGCCGCGGCCCTGGACCCAGCGGGTCTCGCCGGACGGGAGGACCACGCGGAACTCCGCGTCGTACTCCCCCACCGTGTCGATGGCGGCCTGCAGGGCCTCCGACGTGCGCTCGCGGTCGTCGGGGTGCACGGCCGCGGTGAAGGCGTCGATCGTCTCGTCGAACGAACCGCGGCCGAAGCCCATCAGCTCCTTGAGCCGGTCGTCCCAGACCAGGCGGCCGGTCACCAGGTCCCAGTCGAAGCTGCCGATCCCGGCCGCGTCGATGGCCAGCTCGAACGCCAGCCGGCTGGACTCGAGCTCGCGCACCTGGGCGGCCAGTTGCAGCTCGGTGGCGACGGAGTCGCCCAGCTGGCGGAGCAGCGCGACGTCGGCGGCCGACCAGCGCCGCGGCTCCCGGCCGAAGGCCGACAGGGCACCGACCACCTGGCCCTCGAAGACGGCGAGCGGGATGCCCAGGTAGCTGCCGACCTCGCCGGAGGCCACCGGCGGGAGGGCGGCGAGCCGCGGGTCCGCGCGGGTGTCCGGAGCGACGACCGGGTCGGGGGAGGCGGCCGACGTCACGGCGCAGAGGGATTCGGCCAGCGGCACCCGGATGCCGACGGTGCCCTGCGGGAGGCCGGTGCCGCCGAGCACCAGTTCGTCGTCGCCGAAGAGCGACACCTGCGCGGCGTCGACCCCCAGCAGTTGCACGGCCAGGGCGGTGAGCCGCTGCAGCGCCCCGGACCCGACGGCCGTCGCCTCCAGCCGGTGGACGGCGGCCACGCGGTTGCCGGCGGCGGGATCGATCGAGGTCACGTCGTCGTCCCCTCCTCGCCGGCCGGCGTCCACGGCACCGGAAGCGGTCCGCCGGAACCCATTCTCCCTGGCCGCGAGCGACGGCGCGGACCGGGGACGACGCGAAGCGGCGGGCGCCGGTCCGGAGGCGGTTCCGGGGCGCCCGCCGCTCGGCGGATCGTGCGGGATGGTGCTCCTCCACCCGGGCGACCCTGTCCGGGGCCGCGCCGGTCGTGGTGCGTTCCCGTTCCCGGGGCTGCGTCGGCGTCCCGCGGCCAGGCGCTGCCGGTCAGAGACCCGGGCGGCTCACGGAAGGGGCGTGAGCACCGGGTACCGGCAGGGACTGTTGATCTCCCCTCGGCGGATCCGGTTCCGGCAGGCGGCGTCGTCGTCGGTCGTCGCCTCCCGGGAGGGTCCGCGCGCTGCGCTGTGGCAGTCGGCGGTGGGTGGAGGCGGGACGTCGTCGGACGGGAGAGCCTGCCGGTGCCCGGAGGAGCACCGTCGAGGAGGGCCAGGAGGATGCCGAGGTCGGCCCGGGAGGGTCGCACTCGGACGACCGAGGCGCGGTCGCGGTCCCCGTCATGAGGGGGCGGTCGCGGCGTGCTCGGGGAGAGCGGAGGACGGCGTCCACGGCTGGGTCGCCGTGGGTCGCGCGGGGTTCAGCGGGGCGCGAGGAGCGCCGGGCGGGAGGACGGGTCCCCCCGGGCGCGGGCCGGCCCGGCACGCGCCTCGGCCGATGGCGACCGGGCGGCGGGGACGGTCCGCCGCGGACCGGAGGGAACCGGTACCGCGACCGCCGCGGGCAGCGGCCTGCGGGCCGCTGCCGGACGGGCCGGGGTGGACGTGCGCCACGCCGGGGGCTGCGGCCAGCCGGAGGGCGGCGGCGCCCACCCGGGCCGGACGGGCCCCGTCGGCGCGGGAAGCAGCGCCACGGCGGGGGAAGGCGCCGCGGGCCGGATCGTGGGGGTGCTGGGCAGCTCGCGGAGGACGACCGGGGGGTCCACCTGCCGGGGTGCCGGGACGGGGGTGGGGCGGCCCCACGCGAGGTGCTCACCGTGCGGACCGGCGCCCCACAGGGCGATCCGGCGGGTGAGGGCGCGCAGCCGCGGCCGCAGGGGCGTCGACGGCGCCGGCTCCGGCGTGCGCCAGGCGAGGTACTCGCCGTGCGCTCCCCCTCCCCAGAGCGCGATCCTGCGGGTGAGGTCGCGCAGGCCGGTGACGGGCCGGCGCTCGGGATCCGGCACGACGGTCACGGTCGGGGTCCGGGCGGGTGCGGCGGGCAGGCGGGCCGGCCGCGCGGAGGGGGCCAGCTGCACCGACCGCAGCGGGACCGCACGCACCGAGGCGCGGAAGGCGCCGGCGTGCACCGGCCGGGTCCGCGAGGCTGGGGTCCTCGGGGGGGTGGCCGCGCCCTCGGCGCGGTCCAGGACGCCGATCAGGCCGGCGAGGGATGCGCCCGGCACGGGGGCGGCGGCGCGGCGTGCGGGGACCGTCGCGGTCGCCTCGCTGCTGCTCATGTCGCCTCCAGGGTCGTCGTCCGCGACCGGGGAAGGTGTCGCGGACAAGGAGAAAACTAGGCAGTCCGGTCCGGTGCGACGGCCGTTCCCGACCCTTCCTGGAGCGCGCGTGACCGAACCGTTGCCCGGCCCTCCCGGAGCGACCGGTGACCCCGTCCCCGGGGCGTGGCCTTGTCGACAAGCCGCGCTCCCCGAGCGTGGAAATCCGCATCCGCCCCATCGGTCACACCCGGCCGCCCCGCGACGCGCCCGCGTGTCGCGGCGTCTGCGCGTTCCGCTCCCCGATCGGGGCACGGTCGAATTGCCGCCGGAGCGGCCCGCTCCGAGACTCGGCCCGTGCATGATCACGCCCAGGACGCGACGGCCACCGCTCCGACGGACGACGGCGACACCCGCCTGAAGCGGTCGGTGACCGGCCGGCTGCTGTTCCTCTTCATCCTGGGCGACGTGCTGGGCGCCGGCGTCTACGCGCTGGTCGGGGAGATCGCCGGAGAGGTCGGCGGCGCGGTGTGGTTGCCGATGCTGGTCGCCCTCGTGCTCGCGATGCTCACCGCGGCGTCCTTCGCGGAGCTGGTGACCAAGTACCCCCGCGCCGGCGGCTCGGCGGTCTTCGCCCAGCGCGCCTTCCGGAGCCCCCTGATCTCGTTCCTCGTCGGCTACTGCATGCTCGCCGCCGGGGTCACCAGCGCCGCCGGCCTGTCGCTGGCGTTCGGCGGCGACTACCTCGCGGTCTTCCTCGACGTCCCGGCCGTGCCCGCGGCCGTCGTCTTCCTGGTCCTCGTGGCGCTGCTCAACGCCCGCGGCATCAAGGAGTCGGTGCGGGCCAACGTGGTGATGACCGTCATCGAGGTCTCCGGGCTGGTGCTCGTCGTCATCCTCGGTGCGCTGGTGCTGGGCCGCGGGGACGGCGACGTGGGCCGGGTGACCGAGTTCCCCGAGGGCGTGTCGGTGACCTCCGGCGTCCTGGCGGCGGCGCTGCTGGCCTACTACTCCTTCGTCGGGTTCGAGGTCTCGGCCAACGTCGCCGAGGAGGTGCGCGACGTCCGCCGCGTGTACCCCCGGGCCCTGTTCGGCGCGCTCCTGGTCGCGGGGGTGGTCTACCTGCTCGTGGGCCTGGCCGCCTCGATCGTGCTGGCGCCCGAGGAGCTGTCGGGCTCCTCCGGTCCCCTGCTCGAGGTCGTCCGGGCCGCCGACGTGGGAGTTCCCGACCGGTTGTTCAGCGCCGTCGCGCTCATCGCCGTGGCGAACGGGGCGCTGCTGACCATGATCATGTCGAGCCGGCTGGTGTTCGGGATGGCCGAGCAGGGCCTGCTCCCCCGCCCGCTGGCCCGGGTGCTGCCCGAGCGCCGCACCCCCTGGGTGGCGATCGTCGTCACCACCCTGGTGGCGATCGCGCTCACGCTGACCGGGGACCTGGGCGAGCTGGCCAACACCGTCGTCCTCCTCCTGCTGTTCGTCTTCCTCAGCACGAACATCGCCGTCCTGGTGCTCCGCAAGGACGCGGTGGACGCCGACCACTTCCACGTGTGGGCCGTCGTCCCTGTGCTGGCCATCGCCTCCTGCGTGCTGCTGCTCTGGCAGCAGGAGGCCGGCATCTGGCTGCGGGCCGGCATCCTGCTGGTCGTCGGCGTGGTGCTGTACCTGCTGGCGCAGGCTCCGTGGTGGCGGGCCACGCCCGAGGGCGCCCGCGAGGAGCCGGTCCCGACCGCCTCCTGAGCGGCGCCGACCTGCTCCTGGCGGGGCGCCGGGCCACTGCGAGGATGCTGCGGTGGCCGCCCGCATCCCCCTGGTGATCGACACCGACCCCGGCATCGACGACGCGCTGGCGATCCTGCTGGCGCTGGCCAGCCCGGAGGTCGACCTCCGGCTGGTCACCACGGTGCACGGCAACGTCGACCTGGCGCTGACGACGGAGAACGCGCTGCGGGTGCTGCACCTGGCGGGGCGCTCCGACGTGCCGGTCGCCGCCGGCGCGCAGGCCTCCCTCATCCACCCCCAGCCGGAGCGGGCCGGGCACGTTCACGGCGCCGAGGGCCTGGGCGGGGTGCAGCTGCCGCCGTCCCCGGCCCGGCTCGACCCGCGCCCTGCCGTCGTCGCCCTCGCCGACCTGCTGATGAGCTCACCGGTTCCGGTCACCGTGGCGCCGATCGGCCCGCTGACCAACATCGCGCTGCTGCTGGCGGTCTACCCCGAGGCGGCCGCGCGGATCGGCCGGCTGGTCGTCATGGGCGGCTCGGCCGGACGCGGGGGCAACGTGACCGCCGCGGCGGAGTTCAACATCTGGTCCGACCCCGAGGCGGCCGCCGCCGTGTTCGGCTCCACCGTCCCCACGGTGATGGTGGGCCTCGACGTCACGCTGCCCACGGTGCTCAGCGAGGAGGGCATCGCCCGGTTCGCCTCGGCGGGCCCGATCGGCGCCACGGCCGCCGCGATACTGCGGCAGTACCTCGATCACGCCCGCGACGCCTACGGCACCGCCGGGGTGGTCGTGCACGACGCGCTGGCGCTCACCGAGGCGATCGCGCCCGGCACGCTGGGGACGGTGCGACGCGACGTCGTCGTCGACACGACGCTGGGCGCCGGCCGCGGCCAGACGCTGGTGGACCGCCGGACGGTGTCGACGTCACCGTCCGCGGTCGAGGTGGCCGAGACCGTCGACGTCGGGGCCGCGGTGGAGTTCCTGGTGTCGCGGCTGGGCCGCCTCGACGGGCCTGCCTAGCCCGCCTGCGTGGACTCCACGATCCCGACGGCGATGTCGCGCAACTTCCGGTTGTAGCGCTGCGAGGCGTCGCGGAGGATCTCGAAGGCCTGGTCCTCGTCCACCCGTCGCTGGGCCATGAGCACGCCCTTGGCCTGCTCGATGACCGCGCGCGTCTCCATGGCGATCTGCAGGTTGCGGGCCTGCTCGGTCAGCCGGTGGTGCGCCGTGGCGTTGACGACCGCGACGGCGATCGCCTCGGCGACGTCCCGGCCCGCGTCCAGGGAATCGGTGGAGACGAACGCCTCAGGCTTCGAGGAGTAGACGTTCAGGGCGCCGATGACGTTGCCCTGGAAGGGCAGCGGCACCGACAGGGAGCTGCGCACGCCGTGCTCGCGCACCCGCGCGACGTAGGTGGGCCACCGCTGCTCGGTGAGCATGTCGTCGACCCGCAGGACGACTCCGCCCCGGCCGGCGTCCATGCAGGGGCCGTACCCCTCGTCGTACTGCAGCTCGTCGGCCAGCAGGGCCATCTCGCTGGAGTGGGAGGCCGTGAACGGCTTCTCGCCGCGCAGCAGGGTCGTGGACACCGACTCCGCACCGGGCACCCCGCGGGCGGCGAGGCCGGTGATCTCGGTGAGGACCTCGTCGAGGGCGCGATCGGCGAGGACCACCCGGCTGAGGTCGCGCGTGAGCTGGTCCACACGGGCATTGTGCCCCGTCGACCCAGCCGTTCCCCGCCCCCCTTCGCGCTCCGGCCCGGCATCGGTCAGGATGGGGCCGCGGCCGGGGAGCACCCCGGCCCCGCCTGCGGAGCAGACGCGAGGGAGATGTGATGGCCGACGAGCCGGCCCAGGTGGCGTGGCCGACGGCACCCGTCCCCTCCGTGCCCGGTGACGTCTGGCACTGGCAGCTCGAGGCGATGCACGTCGTCTCGCGGGTGCGGTCGGACCTGCGGGCGCGCATCGCCCACCCCTCGGTGGCCTCGGCGTCCACCGAGGACGCCCGGGACGGGCTGCTCCTGGTCTTCGAGGAGCTGGCCTCCAACGCCCTGCGGCACGGCGGTGGGGACGTCCGGGCCCTCGTCGTCGCCGGGCCGGAGGGGTGGCTGCTCGACCTGAGCGACGAGGCACCCGACCGACCGCCCGTACCGGCCATCGACCGTGATCCCGCGCTGGGCGGGATGGGGCTGCACCTGGTCACCCAGCTGTCGTCCAGCGTGGGCTGGGAGAAGCGCCCCGGGCGCAAGCACGTGTGGGCCCGGCTGCCCTCCGGCCGGGCCGAGGCGCCGGAGCAGGCGCAGCAGCGGGACCGCCTCCCCGAGCCTCGCTCGGGGGAGTTCCGGCGCGAGTAGCGCCCCTCACTCCATGCTGCGGGCGCGCTCCTCGCGCAGGGCCTGGAACACCCGCCGGCGCACCCGGTCCTGGTCCTTCTCCTGGATGCCGACGAACCGGATGGACATCACCCAGCGGGCCCCGCGGGCCTGCGCCCGGACCACCTCGGCCTTCGTGCGCACCTCGCCGTCCTCCAGCGTGAAGGCGAGGTCCAGGGCGGCACCCGACTCGGGCAGCGCGCCGAAGCCTTCGAACTGGGCCCGGATGCCGTTCTCGCTCAGGTCCACGCTCTCGCCCTTGAGGTCGACCGAGCCGTGGCCGGCCGTGACCGGGACGGAGACCCGTCCCCGGACCGCCGTGCGCCGCTGGCTCTCCTCGGCGGGGCCGGTGATCCGCAGGCGCCAGCGGACCACCGTTCCGGTCTCGACCTCGAGCACCTGCGCCGGCAGCGCGCGGCGGGTCTCGGCGGCCTTCCAGTAGACCTCGACGGAGTCCCCGGGGGCGACGACGCTCTGCTCGACGAACTCGCCGGCCGAGGGGCGCACGGTGATCACGCCGTCACCGACGAACTCCACCCGCGAGCTCACCGAGATGCCGCGGGCGGCCAGGGTCACGTCGGCCTCGCCCTGTTCCTCGGGGTGGTCGACACCGGGAACGCTGGTCATCCATGTCTCCGTTCTTCAGCCGCGGACCGTGACCCGCAACCGTGGACCGGACCTGTTCCGGACGAACGGTAACCGCAACGCTGCGGCCCGGCGGCCTCAGGGGCGGCGTGCCGCGTAGGAGCTGACGAACTCCCGCAGGCTGCGGGTCGGCCGCAGCCAGGCACCGTCGGCGGGCAGGGCGTCGAGCCGCACCCGGTCGAGCGGCTCGACGAACGCGCCGGGCACGTCCTCGATGTCGATGAACTCCAGGACGTCGGAGCTGATCGCGTAGCCGGCGACCTCGCTGAAGGCCACGACGACGACCTGGGTCCCCCGCCGGGCCAGCTGCTCGAGCGGCTCGGCGAAGTTCCGTCCGTCGCCGGAGAACACGATCAGGCGGCGCAGCTGGTGGCTGTGCTCGCGCACCGCGATGTGGTCGAGCATGTCCTGGTCGATGTCGTCGTTCGGCTGCAGCTTCGGCCGGGCGAACACCGCGTAGCCGAACCCGCGCAACGCCTCGACGAACCCGCGCAGCGTGCCCGGCTGCGGCGGGATGTTGGCGAAGACGCACGCCTCGACCTCGGGTAGCGCGCCGGAACCGCCGTCCTCGGCGCCGGCCACGAACCACGCCGCGATCGCGTCGAACCGCGGCCGGGAGTCCTTGGTCGGCCGCGCGCCGATCACCGTCGACAGGGTCATGTCGATGTTGGGGGCGTCCCAGATGAGCAGGTCCAGCGGCGGCCGGGGGCGGCCTCCGTCGGACGCTGCGCCGTCGGCAGGCAGCGGAGCCGGGGCGTCGTCGACCGGGGCGGGGGCGGAGGGGCTGTCCAGCACGGGAGCAGTCTGCCCCTCCGGCCGCCGGTCCGTCGCGGACGGTCCGGGGGCGGACGCCGGGACGGCCGTCGGGGACCCCGCCGGGGCGGTCGCCCGGCGGGTGATGCGGCGCGCGTTCACGGTGCGGTGGGCACCGACGCCGTCGCGGCGGCGATCGCACAGGCGTCGCCGCCCGCCTCCTGCACCCGCCGAACCCAGCGGGGCACCTCGTCCGCCGGCATCGGGTGGCTCAGCAGCCAGCCCTGGACCATGTCGCAGCCGGCCTCCCGCACCATCCGCAGGTGCTCGACGGTCTCGACCCCCTCGGCGACCGAGCGGATGCCCAGCGTCCGCGTGAGCGCCACGATCGCTGCCAGCACCGCGCCGCCCTCGCCGCCGGTGACCCGTTCGGCGGCGACGAGCAGCGAGCGGTCGATCTTCAGCGTGCCGATGGGCAGGGAGAACAGCTGGGCCAGCGAGGACCAGCCGGTCCCGAAGTCGTCGATCGCCACCCGGATCCCGGCGCGGCGGAGGACCGTGAGCTGGTCCTCGGCGCGGGTCGGATCCTCCGCGATGCTGGTCTCGGTGAGCTCGAGCACGAGCTGGTCGGGCGGGAGGCCGGACTCCCGCAGCGCCAGCCGGACGTCGCGCACCAGGGTCTCGGCGGAGAAGTGCCGGGCGCTGATGTTGACCGACATGCGCAGCGGCAGCCCCTCGGCGGCCCAGGCGGCGGCGCGGCGGGTGGTCTCCCGGAGCAGCCACCGGGTGATCGGGATGATCTGGCCGGTCTCCTCGGCGACGGCCAGGAACGTGTCCGGGGCGAGGAGGCCGCGCTCGGGGTGCTGCCAGCGCACCAGGGCCTCCACGCCCTCCACGGCGCCGGTGTCGAGCCGGACGACCGGCTGGTAGTGCACGACCAGTTGGTCGATCGCCTCGTCCCGGAGCCGGGTGGCGACCTCCAGCCGCCACCGCGCGGCCTCCCGCAGGCCGGGCGAGAACAGCCGCACCCGGTCGCGGCCCATGCTCTTGGCGGCGAACATCGCCGCGTCGGCGTCGCTGAGCAGCTGGTGCGGATCCCGGGCGTCGGGCTGGGCGACCGCCACGCCGACGCTCGCCGAGAGGGGCACCGAGATCCCCGAGGCGGGGAAGGGCCGGGTGAAGGTGCCCTGCAACCGGAAGGCGAGGTCCGCTGCGTCCGAGACGTGACAGTGGTGGGCCAGGACCACGAACTGGTCGCTGCCCAGCCGGCCGACGGCGTCCCCGGGCCGCAGCACGCCGGCCAGCCGGTGGCCGACCTGGCGGAGCAGCTGGTCGCCGATGCCGTGGCCCAGCGAGTCGTTGATCGTCTTGAAGCCGTCGAGGTCGAGGACGATGAGCGCGGCCCCGGCTCCCTCCTCGTCCAGCCCGGCCGCCAGCGCCTCGGCGGTCAGGTCGAGCAGGGTGCTGCGGTTGGGCAGGCCGGTCAGGTCGTCGTGCCGCGCCCGCCAGGCCAGCGCCTGCTCGCCGCGCACGCGTTCGGTGACGTCGGTGTGGGTGACCACGACCCGGGTGGAGAGCTCCACCCGGGAGGCCTGCAGCCGGAACCAGCCGGTGGTGGCCGGCGTCGAGCGGGAGTACTCGTGCTCGAAGGTGCCCGGCGTCGTCCCGGCCGGCGCCTCGAAGAGCCGCCGGATCCCGGTCGCGATGGTCTCGGCGTCGGCGGGCGCGAGCCCGGACTGCACGGCGGCCAGGTAGTCGCTGCCCGGAATCCCCATCGCGAGCTCCGGTCGGGCCAGCCCCGCCATCCAGGCCCGGTTCCCGGTGACGATGCGCCGGTGCTCGTCGAGGAGCACCGTCGCAGACGGCAGCGCCTCGAGCACCGAGGTGAGCCGCCGCAGCTCGGCCTCCCGCTCGGCCTCGGCGCGGTGCCGCGAGTCGACGTCGCGGAAGAAGACCGAGATCCCCGGCGGGTCGGCGAAGACCCGGATCTCGAACCAGCGCTGCTGCGGTTCGTAGAAGTAGTCGAACTCGCGGGCCCGGCCGTCGGCGAGGGTCTGCTGGTACCGCTCCTCGGCGATGGTGTTCACCGCGGCCGGGAAGCAGTCCCGCGCCCGGCGCCCCAGCAGCTCGTCGGCGCGTCGCTCGAGCAGCAGTTCGGCGGCGGCGTTGACGTAGGTGAAGTGACCTCCCGCGTCGAGGCGGAAGACGGCGTCGGGGACGCCGGCCAGGTCCGGCCGGGACCCGTCGTCTGAAGCCACGCTCCCCGCACTCCGTCCGCTGGCTCTCGATGGTCCGCGTTCGCGGAGATGACGGCACGGATCCGTCCCGGTCGTGGCCGGAAAGCACCGACCCGACGCCTGAGCCTAACCGCTCCCGGCGTCTCCGCCGGGTGTTCCGACCGCCGCGCGGCTGACCAGCGCGGCGACGTCCGTGGTCGCGGGCAGGGTGCCCAGCACGGCTCCCCAGTCGCCGCCCAGGCGGGAGGCGCAGAAGGCGTCGGCGACCGGCGCCGGGGCGTGCCGCAGGAGCAGCGAGCCCTGCAGGCACAGCGCCAGGAGACCGGCGATGCGGCGGGCCCGCAGCGGCAGCCGGTCCGGATCGCCGAGCTCGGCGGACAGGCGCTTCACCGCGTCGTCGAACCGGGGATCGACGCCGCGGGCGAGGTCGATCTCCTCGGTCACCGCAGCCAGCGACTCCGAGGACCGCCCCATGGCTCGGAGCACGTCCAGCGCGATGACGTTGCCCGATCCCTCCCAGATCGAGTTCAGCGGGGACTGCCGGTAGAGCCGGGGCAGACCGGACTCCTCGACGTAGCCGTTGCCGCCGAGCACCTCCATCGCCTCGGCGACGACGCCGGGCGTCCGCTTGCAGACCCAGAACTTCGCGGCCGCACCCGCCAGCCGCAGGAACGCGGACTCCCCGGCGTCCACCGCGGCGGCCAGGCGGATGCCGAGGGCCGTCGCGGCCTCGCTCTCCACGGCGAGGTCGGCGAGCACGTTCTGCATGAGCGGCTGGTCGACCAGGGGGGCCCCGAAAGCCGATCGGTGCCGGGCGTGGTGGATCGCCTGCGTCAGCGCGGCGCGGACGGTGGCGGCCGAGCCGAGGACGCAGTCCAGCCGGGTCATGTTGACCATCTCGATGATGGCCGGGACACCTCGGCCCGGGTCGCCCACCAGCCATCCCGTCGTCCCGTCGAACTCCACCTCGCTGGAGGCGTTCGACCGGTCGCCGAGCTTGTCCTTGAGACGTTGCACGTGGAACACGTTGCGGGTGCCGTCCGGCAGCACGCGCGGGACGAGGAAGCAGGAGACCCCCTCGTCGAGCTGGGCAAGCACCAGGAACAGGTCGCTCATCGGCGCCGAGGTGAACCACTTGTGGCCGGTCAGCCGGTGGCTCCCGTCCTGCTGGGCGACGGCGCGGGTGGTGTTCGACCGGACGTCCGAGCCGCCCTGCTTCTCGGTCATGCCCATGCCGGCGATCAGACCGCGTTTGCCCGACGGCTCGGTCAGCCCGAACTGGTAGGCCGTCGCGGTGAGCCCCGGTTCGAAGCGGGCCGCCAGCTCCGGTGCCCGGCGCAACGCCGGAACGACGGCGTAGGTCATGGTCGTGGGGCAGCCGTGGCCCATCTCGACCTGCGTCCAGCCCAGGTACCCCACGGCACGCCGGACGTGGGCGTGCGCATCACCTGCGTCGGCCGCCCGCCACGGCGCGCCGGCGAGGCCGTTCTCGACCGCGGTCCGCATCAGCTCGTGCCAGGCCGGGTGGAACTCCACCTCGTCGATCCGGTGCCCGTAGCGGTCGTGGGTCCGGAGCCGGGGCGGGTTCTCGTTCGCCGACCTGCCCCACTCCTGGGCCTGCTCGCCGCCGGCGAGCCGCCCCAGCCCGGCAAGCGAGTCCAGCGTCGCGCGATCGGCGTGCCGGACGCACGCCTCCGCCAGCGCGGCGTCCCCCGCGATCGGGTCGTAGCCGGTCAACGGTGGGACCTGGTTGGTCACCTCGTGGGTCGCGGTCATGGTCCGCACCGTACGACCACCGGGTTCACCGGCTCGGCGTCGGACGCGGGGTGTGATCACCTACTCACGCACTGGAGTCAAGGCGACACCCGCCATCACTCTCCGCATTCACCCGTTTGGATGTGAGCCAGGACACTCCGACCATCGAAACCGGCGCGTTCGGACTTCTAGCGACCGAGACGGACGGGTTCCTAGCGTCCGCCGCGTGACGGGTTCCCTGGGAGTCGACGACGGGCGGGCACTGCCTGCCGTCGGTCGGTCCTGGGCACGTCGCCTCCTCCTCACCGGCGTCCTGAGCGCGGGCGTGTACGCCGGCCTCGCACTGGCCGCCGACGTCGCGGGCGCGGACGAACCGGTCCCGACCGCCCCCGTGGAGCAGACCACCCCGGCACCCGATCCGGTGAGCCCCGAGCCCGGCACCGCTCCCACCGCAGAGCCGGCCGAGCCCACGCAGGGCGAGTCGCCGCAGGTCACGGCGGTGTCGGTGACCAGCGTGAGCACGGTCGAGGAATCGACCACGCCGCCCGACGACGCCGCGCAGCCCGGCACCGTGACGACCACGACCACGACCACCACGACCACCACCACGACCGAGGGCACCACGGTGTCGGTCGAGACGACGACGGAGACCGCGAGCGCGAGCCCGGGGGCGGCAGAGGCGACGGCCGGCACCGCGCCGGTCGCAGCCCCGGCCCCCGCGCCGGTCGCAGCCGCCGCTCCGGCACCGATGGCCGCCCCGGCCACGGTGGCGGCCGAGACGCCGCAGCCCAGCGCTGCGACCACCGAGGCGACCACCGAGGCGACGCCCTCCCGCACCACAGCCGCACCGGCCCGGTCCGCCCCGGCGGCCGCCGCCCCCGCGCCGGTCGCCGCGGCGGTCGCGCCGCTACCCGTCGACACCGCCCCGCAGCCGGAGGCGCCGAGCGCTCCGGTGGCGCCCCTCCCGGCTCCTGCCCCCGCTCCCGCCGCCCCGGCGATGTCCGGCGCGGCCGGCGGGTGCGGGCTCCAGAGCGGTGGCCAGGGCAGCTCCGTCGGCAGCGGCTCCACCGGCTCCGCCGTGCTCCCGGCCACACCCGTGGACCTGGTCCTGGCCCTCAGCGCCGGACTCAGCGCCCCTCTCGAGGGCTCCATCGGCGGCCCGGTCGCCGACACCGGTTCCTCGCCCGACTGAGGCCGGCCGCCTGCGCGGCCGCCCCTCGGTTCCCGGTGTGCCACGGGGGGCGCATCACGACCCATCGCGGCCGCCCCGCTCTGTTCCACCACTCGCACGACCGAACCAGCCGCGTGCCCATCCATGGCTCCGTGGCCCGCGGTGCACCGCACCACCACCCGCATCACCCACCCACCCATCGAAGGAACGGAAACGATGAGACGATCTGTGCGCAATGGCCTCGCCATTGCCGGTATGGCCGGGGGAATCTTCTTCCTCGGCGAGGCAGTGGCAGGAGCGTCGACAGACGCGAATGCCGCGGGGGACATCACCTCCACCACGGCTGGTCAGTCCGGGGACGCGACCAGCACCAACCTCCAGGGCGTCGCGGCGAGCAACGACGTCGACAACACCGCCAAGACCGGTGACGTCGACGCCGGCGGCGGCAGCCCGTCGGTCGGCGTCGTCGCCGGCAACGAGAACACCGTCGAGGCCGGCAGCGTGATGGGCGACGTCTCGGCGTCGCAGAACGTCACGACCGTCGTCAACATCGCGGTCGAGGCGAACGGCGGGACCGTCAGCGGCAGCAACAACGCCGCGGCCGGCAACGGCGCGAGCAACTCGGCGAACGCGTCGGGCAGCATCGACTCCACCACCGCCGGCGGCTCCGGTCACGGTCACGGTGGCGACGCGGACAGCACCAACGTCCAGGGCGTCAAGGCCGAGAACGACGTCGACAACACCGCCAAGAGCGGCGACGTCGACGCCAGCGGCGGCAACCCGTCCGTCGGCGTGCTGGCCGGTAACGGCAACACCACCGAGGCCGGCAGCTTCGCGGGCGACGTCAAGGGCCACCAGGACGTCGACACCGAGGTGAACATCGCCGTCGAGGCCAACGGCGGCGCGGTGCACGACAGCAACAACGCCACGGCCGGGAACGGTGCCACCAACGAGGCGAACGCCAAGGGCGACATCGACTCGGTGACCGCCGGTGGCAGCGGCAAGCACGATGACGCGGACAGCACCAACGTCCAGGGCGTCAAGGCCGAGAACGACGTCGACAACACCGCCAAGACCGGTGACGTCGACGCCGGCGGCGGCAGCCCCGTGATCGACGTGGTGGCCGGCAACGGCAACACGCTCTACTGCTCGTCGGTGAAGGGTGACGTGATCTGCAACCAGAACATCAACGTCATCATCAACATCATCGCCGAGGCCAACGGCGGAACGGTGACCTGCTCGAACAACGCAGCCGCCGGCAACGCTGCTGAGTGGGTCTGCAAGCTGCCCGCCGCTCCGGCCCCGGCTCCGGCCCCGGCCCCGGCCCCGGCGGCTCCGGTCGCGCAGAAGAGCGACACGGACTGCCCGGAGTACAAGGCCGCTCCGGTCGTCGCCAAGCCGGCGCTGTACACCCCGGCTCCGGTCAAGGCGGCTCCCGTCAAGGCCATGAGCAGTGCTCAGCCCACGTCGCAGCTGGCCTCCACCGGCGCTGACGTGTCGGTCCCGCTGACGGTGGGCCTGCTGGCCCTCACCGCCGGCACGGGCCTGGCCTTCGCCACCCGTCGTCGCACCGAGGCGCAGGCGGCCTGACAGGCGCCGGCCCGCCGCTCCGACCCATCTCGGAGCGGCGGGCCGGACACCACCCTGGGACGTCGCCTGCCGGTTGCCGCCGGCAGGCGGCGTCCCACCTCGTTCACCCGTCTTCCACCCATCGACTTCCGGCGGGTACTACCCGCGCCGGAGCCCACCGACACGCGACAGGGGACCAGAGTGCACGGGACAGCGGAGCGCGACACGCCTGGGACGACAGCACCGGAACCCTCGCGCCCCACGCGTCGCGGCGGCGGGGACCTGCTGCGCACGGTCGGCCGGGGCGTCAGCCAGACGCTGATCACCCTGGGCCTGGTCGCCCTGCTCTTCGTCGTCTACCAGCTCTGGATCACCGACCTGCTCGCCGCCCGCGCCCAGGACCAGCTCGCCGAGCAGATCCAGGACCAGTGGGCCGACTCGCCGACCGTCCAGCCCCCTCCCGCCGACGCGCCCGTCGTCCAGGCGCCTCCCGGCACGGAGCCGCCCCCGCCCGCGTACACCCCCGGGGTCGTCGAGGCCGGCCTCGGCGAGCCCTTCGCCATCCTGCACATCCCCCGCCTCGGCGAGGGCTACTCCCGGGTCGTCGTCGAGGGCGCCTCGGAGGTCCAGCTGGAGCAGGGACCGGGCCACTACGTGGGCACCGCGATGCCCGGCCAGCAGGGCAACTTCGCCGTCGCCGGCCACCGGGTGGGCCGGGGCTCGCCCTTCCTCGACCTGGACCGGATGCGCCCCGGAGACCCGATCGTCGTCGAGACCGACGACTCCTGGTTCGTCTACCGCGTCCTCGGCGACCCGGCCTCGGGCGACTTCGACGCCGACCCCACCGGCATCCCGGGCCGGGAGATCGTGCGCCCCTCGCAGGTCGCAGTCATCTCGCCGACGCCGGGTGGACCGGCCACCGGCGAGGCGTCCGGCGCGTACCTGACGCTGACCACCTGCCACCCGAAGTACTCGGCGCAGCAACGCCTGATCATCCACGCCCGGCTCGACGGCGCACCGCTGAGCAAGGCGGCCGCGCCGGAGGGCCCGAGCGCCCTGCCGGGCTGACCGTCCGCCCGCTCAGGCGGGCGGGCCGCCGAGCAGCAGCTCGCGGAGCAGGTGCATCGCCATCGTGACGGATCGGTCCCGCACCGCCGTCCGGGATCCGCGCAGCCGCAGGGCCCGCGACAGGCGCGCGTCGGGGCCGACGACGCACAGGTGCACGGTGCCGACCGGCTTGTCGGCTGTCCCACCACCGGGCCCGGCGACGCCGGTGATCCCGACGCCGACGTCGGCGCCGAAGCGCGCTCGCGCACCGTCGGCCAGCGCCGCGGCCACCTCGGCGCTCACGGCGCCGTGCTCGGCGATCACGGCTTCCGGGACGTCGAGCAGGGCCTCCTTGGCGCTGTTCGCGTAGGCGGCCACGCCGCCCAGGAGGAACGCCGACGATCCGGCGCGGGCGCTCAGCCGGCCGGCGAGCAGACCGCCGGTGCACGACTCCGCGGTCGCGACGGTGAGCCCCCGGCCGGTCAGCGCGCCGGCCACGACGGCGTCCAGATCCGGTCCGGTGGAGAAGATCGTGTCGCCGTGCCGCTCGGTGAGCGCGTCCAGCAGCCCGTCGTAGGCCGGCTGCGCGTCCGGGCCGAACCGGGTGACGATCTCCAGCTCGCCCTCGCGCATGCACGTGGTGATCTCCAGGCCGCCCAGCCGGTCCTCCGCGTCGCGCAGGGTGGCGGCCAGCTGCGCCTCGAGCGTCCCCCACATGCGCACCGTCTCCTGGCGCAGCTCGGGGACGTCGGTGAGCAGGGCCGCGACCGGGCCGGCGGCGAGCGCCGCGGACCACATGCCCCGCAGCTCACCGGGCGGGCCGGGCAGCACCACCACGACCGGCCCGCTCCGGCCGTCGGCCGGGGGCACGACCAGGCCCGGCGCCGTGCCGACCGGCTCGAGCACCGCGGCGCCCGCGGGCACCCGGGCCTGCTTCCGGACCCCGGCCGCCGTGGAACCGGCGTCGGCCCGCCACCCGCGCATCGCCATGAGCCGCTCCACGACGGCGGCGATCCGCCGCTCCAGCTCCGCGTCCACCGCGGACGGGCGCCCCTGGAACGCCCCGACCACCTCGGCGGTCAGGTCGTCGGCCGTGGGGCCGAGCCCGCCGGTGGTGACCACGAGCGGGACGCCGGTGCCGGCCAGGAAGGCCAGCGCGTCGCGGAGGTCGTCGGGACGGTCGCCGACGACCACGACGTGCCCGACGTCGACGCCCAGCTCGCGCAACCGCTCGGCCAGCCACGGCCCGTTGGCGTCGGCGACGCGGCCGGTGAGGACTTCGGTCCCGGTGACGACGATGCCGGCGCGGATGCTCACCGGCCCGACCCTAGGACGGCGCTCACCGGTGCGCCCGGGCCCCCGCCCCCGGGCGCCCGGATACGGTGCGGGGACGACCGGCCCACCCGGCCGACCGACGAGAGCGAGGAGGACCCGTGAGTTCGCCGACCGACCCTCAGCCGCCCGCCGAGCCCACGGTCCGGGCGCAGCCGACCACGCAGGAGATCCCGGTGGCGACACCGGCTGCGACCGCCCAGCCGCTGCCGCCCCACCCGGGAGCCAGCGCCCCCGCTCCGGTGCACACCGTCCAGCCGACCGGCCCGGTCGGCTTCGTCCCGGGCCCGCCCACGCACCTCCCCCCGCCCCCGCCGCCTGCCGCGGCCGCGCCCGCGACGACGCCGCCACCCGCGACCTCGGCCTGGCCGTCCTCGCTGGAGACCGGTCCGGTGCCGTTCGGCGAGGAGGCCGGGCCGGCCGTCGACGAGCCCGGGCCGATCGCCGGAGAGCCGGAGCCCGCGGCGTCGGTGAGCCGCGACCGGACGGCGCTGCGGACGCTCGGGCTGGTCGCCGTCGCCCTGGGGCTGCTCGAGCTCGGGCTGGGCCTGCGGTTCGGCGGGGAGTCGTTCTGGTCCGACATCCCGCTGTGGTCGGCGTTCGCGACCGTCTGCGCGGCCCTGGGGCTGGCCGGTGCCGCCGGGCTGCTCCCCGGGGGTCGGCGGCCGAGCCCGGCGACCACCTGGCGGATCGCCGCGGGCGGCCTGGTGGGGCTCGCGGTCTTCTGGCTGCTGGTGGTGCTGCCCGTCGTCGCCAGCGACCGCGGCTTCCTGCTCACCGCGGCGCTGGGCTGCCTCGGCGCCGCGCTGTGGACCGGCCCGGCCCGCACCCGCTGACCGGACGGGCGCGGTCAGCCGTTGCCGCGCCCGCCGTTCCCCTTGCCGTTCCCGTTGTTGTTCCCGGGCCCGGTGGGCGTCCCCGCCCCCTGCCCGTTGCCGACGGCCGGCGTCCCGGCGTTCCCCGCGGGTCCGCCGGGCGCCGTCCCGGAACCGCCCGACGGCGGCACGGGCAGCGGCTCCGGGGACGACACGGGTGCCGGCGCGGGTGAAGGCGAGGGCAGGGAGCTCCCGGGTGCCGGGCTCCCCGCGCCCACATCCGTGACGACGGCACCGTCGCCGGGAGCGGGCTCCGGCTCGCCGACGGCGACGGCGAGCGTGATCAGGGCGCCCCGCGGGACGGCACCGGTCGGGGAGATGCGGGCGACCGTCCCCGCAGTGCCCGCCGCGACCGGGTCGGCGGTCCGCTGCACGCGCAACCCGAGCCGGCCCAGGTCCGCCTCGACCTCCGCGACCGGGCGGCCCAGGTGGTCGGCCGCGGCGAGGAGAACGGTGCCCGGGGCCTCCGACGCCGCGGCCGCGGGCGGGACCGCGGCGTCGCCGGCCAGCTGCAGCGCCGCGATGCCCACGCCGGCGCCGACCAGCAGCGCGGCCAGCGGGGCGAGGACGCGAGTGCGCCGGCGGGCGCCCGACGAGTGGCCCTCGAGCGGCAACGGGCTGGTGTCCGGCACCGGCGGAGCCGGCAACCGGCGGCCGGCGAGCACGTCGTCGATGGCGTCCCGGAAGGCGGCGCCGTCCGGCAGCCGCTGCCCGGGGTCCTTGACCATGGCGTGCTCGATCAGCGCGCGGACCTGCTCGGGGACGTCCTCGGGCAGCGGGTCGGGGGCGTCCCGCAACTGGCTCAGCGCGATCTGCACCGAGCTCTCGCCGTCGAACGCGCGGCGGCCGGCCAGGCACTCGTAGCCGATCAGGCCCAGGGCGTAGACGTCGCTGGCCACGCCCGCCCGGCTCCCGGCGGCCTGCTCCGGGGAGAGGTAGTGGGCCGTGCCGACGACCTGCCCGGTCTTCGTCAGCGGCACGCTCGAGGCCGAGACCGCGATGCCGAAGTCGGTGATCTTCACCGTGCCGTCCGGTGCCACCAGGACGTTGCCCGGCTTGACGTCCCGGTGCACCAGCCCGGCGGCGTGCGCCGCCGCGAGCGCGTCGGCGGCCTGCCGGAGGACGGCGAGGGTGCGGGGGACGCCCAGCCGCGGCTGGCGGACGAGCAGCTCGGCCAGGGACTCCCCCTCCACCAGCTCCATGACCAGGAAGGCGAGCCGCTCCCCGGTGACGGCGTCGTCGAGCTCCCCGTAGTCGTAGAGGGCGGCGATGTGCCGGTGCGCGACCAGCGCGGCGTGCTGCGCCTCGGCGCGGAACCGGGCGAGGAAGGTCGGGTCGCCGGTGAACTCGCTGCGCAGCACCTTCACCGCGACGGCCCGCGACAGCACCGTGTCCCGGGCCCGCCACACCTGGCCCTGGCCGCCGGTCGCCAGCAGCGCGCCCAGCTCGTAGCGGCCGCCGAGCACCCGCAGTCCCGGCTCCGCCACCGACCTCACCTCACGTTCCGTCGTCCCCCTGTCGTACCCGGCTCGAGCCGGTCCCGCGACCGCGGTCCCCCTACGGAGTGGTCGCCACCGTCGCCGGCGAGGTCGTCGCCGGGGCCGACGAGGTCGTCGTCGGCGGCGTCGAGGACGGCGGGGTCGAGGACGGCGGGGTCGAGGACGGCGTCGTCGTCGGCGTCACGGGCGGCGTCGTCTGGGGCCGCGTGGCGGTCGGCGTCCCCGGCACGCCGGCCTGCAGCGTCGGCGCGGGTGCCTCGGGCTCGACCACCGCCTCGACCTCCGCCGGGGCGCCCTGGTCGGGAGCGACCTCGGTCACCGGAGCCGCGGTCGGGCGGCTGCTCCCGCCGGACCCGCCGGGGCGGGACGGGGGGACCGCGTAGCGGACGACGACGACGTCGCCGGCGCGCAGCTGCCGGCCCGTGGGCGAGATGCCGGTGACCCGGTCGCGGGGCTGGTCCGCGGTGACCTCCGTCTTGAGCTCGACGACGAGCCCGAGCGCGGTCAGCTCCTGGGCGACCTCGCTGACCGGCCGGCCGACGTGGTCGGCGGCCGCGAGCCGCAGGCTGCCGCTGTCGCGCTGCTCGGCGGCCTGGGCAGTGGCGGGAGGCGGCCCGTCGGACAGCCCCTGCAGCACTCCGGCGGCGATGCCGGCGCCGGCGAGCAGGGCGACCAGCGGGAGCAGCGCCAGCGCCACCCGCCGGCCGCGGCGGGGCGCCGGCGGGCTGAGCACGGAGGCGCCGGTGTCCGAGGTGGTGGGGTCCCGCGGCGGCGGAGGCAGCGCGGCGACGTCCTGGGTGGGCGGCGCCGGCACCTCGGCGAGCTCGCGGCCGGCCAGGACGTCGTCCAGGACGGCGCCGAAGGCGGCGCCGTCGGCGATGCGCGCGGCCGGGTCCTTCACCAGGGCGCGGCTGATCAGCGTGCGGACGCCGGGCGGCAGCCCGCCGGGCAGCGGCTCGGGCTCCTGCTGGACCTGCTTGAGCGCGATGGTGACCGCGTTGTCGCCGTCGAAGGCGGGGTGCCCGGTGAGGCACTCGTAGCCGATCAGCCCGAGCGCGTAGACATCGCTCGCCGGCGAGGCCAGCCGGCCCTCGGCCTGCTCCGGCGAGAGGTACTGCGGGGTCCCGATGACCTGGCCGGTGCGGGTCAGGGCGACGCTGCGGGCCGACCAGGCGATGCCGAAGTCGGTGATCTTCACGCTGCCGTCGGGTTGGACGAGGATGTTGCCGGGCTTCACGTCGCGGTGCACCAGGCCGGCGCGGTGCGCCTCGGCCAGGGCGAAGGCGGTCTGCTGGAGCAGCCGCAGCGTCCGGTCGGTGCCCAGCGCACCCTCGCGGGCGATCAGCGCCGAGAGGGGCTCGCCCTCGACCAGCTCCATGACCAGGTAGGCCAGCGTCTCGCCGGTCCCGTCCTGGGCGGTCTCCTCGCCGTAGTCGAAGACCGCGGCCACGTTCGGGTGGCTCAGCGAGGCCGCGTGCTGGGCCTCTGCCCGGAAGCGGGCCAGGAAGCTCGGGTCGCCGGTGTACTCGCTGCGCAGGACCTTCACCGCGACCGAGCGGTGCAGGGCGGTGTCCAGCCCGCGCCAGACCTGGCCCATGCCGCCGGCGGCGATCATCTGCTGGAGCTCGTAGCGGTCGCCCAGGCACCGTCGTCCTGGTTCGACCACGGGGGCCACTCCTGTCCACGCTTCGCCGGCTGGTGCGGGGAGGCGCCCGGATCCGGGCAGGCCTCCCGACCCCGACGGTGTCCAGACCGGTTCCGGTCTACACATGCAGGAGTCGCACCCATGATCGCCCGCGGACCGCGTCCTTCCTGGCCAGCGCCCGAGTGACCCCGGCGACTCCCCCGGCGCGCCCGGCGTGCCCACTGCTCCGCGTAGCCGGGAGGTGACCGGAGGCCCCGAGGATCAGCGTCCTCCGCGTCCTCCCTCGCCGGTGACCCGGCGTGGCAGGGTGGGCGTCGAGGGGGCGCCCGGCTGCCCGACCACTGCGCGAGAAGGCGGACGACGATGCCCGAGACCGTGACCAGGGAGGACTCCGCCGGAGTCGCCACGCTCACCATGCTGCAGCGCGGGCTCACCTCCGCCTCGCGCCGCGAGCTGCTGGCCGCCGTGCAGGACATCGCCGGTGACCCCTCGGTGCGGGCGGTGCTGCTCACCGGCACCGGCCGGGCCTTCTGCGTCGGGCAGGACCTGACCGACGCCTCGGTCCGCCGGACCCCGGCGAGGGAGCCGGGCGCGACGGAGCTGCCGGAGGACCTGGACGCGCCGATGCCGGTCCTCGTCGAGGAGTACAACCCGCTGATCCTCGCGCTGTCCCGACTGCCGGTGCCGCTCGTCGTCGGCATCAACGGCGCCTGCGCGGGCGCCGGTCTGGGCGTCGCGCTCACCGGCGACCTGCGGGTCGCCGCGGCGGGCGCCAAGTTCACCACCGCGTTCACCGGCGTCGGCCTGTCCAGCGACTCGGCGGTCGCCTCGCGGCTGGTGCACTGCGTCGGCGGAGCACGGGCCACCGAGCTGCTGCTGCTGCCCGACCCGTTCCTCGCCGAGACCGCCGCCCAGTGGGGCCTGGTGCACCGCGTCGTCCCCCCGGAGCAGGTGCACGCGGAGGCGTTCGCCCTGGCCGCGCGCCTGGCGGCCGGACCGACGGTGGCCTACCGCGCCGTGAAGACGGTGCTGGCGACGGCGGCGACGGACTCGCTCGAGGAGACGCTGGCGCTCGAGGCCCGTTTGCAGGCGGTCGCCGGGCGGACCGCCGACCACCGGGAGGCCGTCGAGGCCTTCCTCGCCAAGCGTCCGCCGGTGTTCACCGGTCACTGACCGGAGGCGACCCCGGGCCGCCTGCGAGCGACACGGGCCGGGCGGCCGGGCGGGGGTGCCCTCGGGGCGAGCCGCTGCCACGCTGCGCTCAGGTCAGGTCAGGTCAGGACCGGCGACGGGGGGACCGTGGCAGAAGCGGGGAACGAGCCGCCTGCAGTTCCCGTGCGTCCACCGGCGGGCCTCCGGCCACGCGTCCCGGCCCGCCTCCCGTCGGCGGAGCCCGGCCCACCGCCCCGGCCCCAGGTGACCTCCCGGCTGCCACCGCCGGAGCGCTCGACCGCTCCGGCCCGGCCGTGGTCGGTCCGCCTCACGGCTGCGGCGGCGCTGCTGGCGGCCGTCGCCGGGGGTGCCGGAGTGCTCGCCGCGCTCGCCGACGGCGACGCCCTCCGGGAGAAGCTCACCGCCGAGGCGACCGAGGCCGACCCGGGCCTGGCGCCCGACGCGATCAGCGACGGGGTGACGGCGACGACCACGCTGGTGCTCGCCTCCGTCGCCGGGCTGGGCCTGGCCCTCGTCCTCTGGACCGTCGTCCTGCTCCGCCGCCGGCCGTGGGCCCGCTGGGTGCTGCTCGTCACCGGGGTGCTCACCGTGGTGGCCGCCGACGTCGCGCAGAGCGTCGTCTCCGGCGGCTCCGACCTCGACCGGATCGCGTTCGTCGTGATGGCGGGGCTGGTCGTCGTCGCCGTGGTGGCGCTGTGCTGGCGGTCAACCGGCCGCTGGCTGCGGCCCGGCGCCGGCTGAGGACGCCTCGTCCAGCTCGGCGAGCACCGCCTCCACGGACCGGACCACCGCGCCGGCGGCGTCCCGGACCGCCCGAGCCGCCAGGGGATCGTCCCCGTGCGCCTGCCAGCGGTCGAGCGCGGCCAGTGCCGCGGTGTGCAGCGCCTCCGGCGGGGTGTCCTCCGGGAGCCCGAGACGGGCGGCCACCGAGCCGCCACCGGCACCCAGCAGCCGCGCCGCCTCGGCCCGCACCCCCGCCGGCACGTCCCCGAGGGCGCCGTCGGAGCGCAGCGCGGCCGGCCCCACGACGTCCCGCACGGTCAGCCGCAGCCGTTCCGCCTCGTACCGGAGCCGCTCGTCGCCGTCGGCCGGCGTCGACCGCAGCGCCCACTCCACGGCCGCCAGCGCCGACGCCTCCTGCAGGTGCGCCCCGCGCGCGGTGAACTCGACGGCGATCCGCCGGTGCAGCTCCTCGAGGCCGCTGCGGCGGACCAGCTCGTCGGCCAGCTCCTGCGCGCCGTCGATCCCGGCACGCACGAGGGCGACGGAGAGCCGGACGCCGAAGAGCCCGAACCGCTCGACGAGCGTGCGCCGGAGCCCGGGCGCCACCTCCCCGGGGATCTCCGGGCGGCAGAACCGGTCCGCCGTCAGCAGGAACGGCTGGAGCTCGGCGGGCGCCGTGCGGGCCAGGCTGCGGAGGGCGACGAAGTCGCCGTGCCGCAGGGTCCGGCCGGCCAGGCCCAGCAGACCGGCGACGGGGAGCACGGTCGGGCTGACCTCGGTCACCGCGGGGTCCGCCGCCATCCGCTCGGCCACCTGACCGGCCTGCAGCAGGGCGTCGAGGCCGCCCGCCCCGATCTCGTCGGCGCGGGACAGGACGGTGATCGTCGTGGTGCGGGACCCGGCGCGGGCCTGGAAGTCGCGGAGCACGTCGACGTCCCCGGCCTGCAGCTGCCGGGTGAGGAACAGCACGGCATCGGCGCCGGGCAGCCCGTCGGGCGGCTCCAGGAACGCGCGGGTGCGGGCGCTGAGGTCGGCCGACAGGGAGGCGATGCCCGGGGTGTCGACGAGCGTGGCCGCGGCCAGCCCGGCCGTCGGCCAGTCCACCCGCAGGTGGTCGACGTCGTCGGCGTCGACACCCGCGAGGTCGAGCAGCAGCCCGCCGTCCACCCGGCGGACGGGGAGGTCCCGTTCCCCCCGGCCGGTGCGGGCCGCCACGCGGGGCACCCGCCCGTGCCGGTACACCGTGACCAGCCGGGTGCACTCCCCCGCGTCGGTGGGGGCGACCCGGGCGCCGACGAGGGCGTTGAGCAGGGTGGACTTGCCCGCCTTCACCCGGCCGACGAGGGCGATCCGCACCGGCTCCTCCAGCCGGGCGCGGTGCTCGGACAGCCGCGCGGTGATCTCGGGGTGGTCGCGGTGCAGCTCGAGCGCGGCGTCGACCAGTGCGCGCACGTCCGGCGTCACGGCGCGGTTCTCCCGGCCGGGGCGAGCGCCGGTGCGGCGACCCCGCGCGCCACCTCGGCGACGAGGCCGTCGATGCGCTCCAGCCGCAGGCGCAGGGTCCGCAGCCGGGCCGTCCGCTCGCCGGCCGCCTCCTTGGTCGAGCGCTGCGCGGCGCGGACGGCGTCGTTCAGGGACTGCGTCATCTCCTCCACCGTCTCGCCGAGCAGGTCCCGCAGGGTCCGCTGGACGACGCGCAGGCGGTCCTTGAGGTGCTTGCTCACCTGGAAGACGACCTCGTCCAGGTGCCGCCGCACCACCGACTTGGCCTCCGCCTGCCGGCGCTGGAGCCGCTGTGCCTTGTCCTCGTTGAAGGCCTTCCGGCCCAGCAGGACGCCGGCCGCCAGGGAGATGGGGTTGATCAGCGCCATCCCGGCCAGGCTGGTCGCCAGCCCGGTCATGAGGACGCCGGTGTAGGAGCCGCGGATGCCGATGAGGAACCGCTCGCGCAGCTGCAGGTAGCCGTCGTCGATCTCCGGCAGCGCGACGACGGTCGCGAGCACGTCGGTCGCCTCGCCGATGGTCAGCTCCGGCAACGCCGCGCCGCCGTCCCGGGCGAACTGCTCCACCACCTGGTCGGCCAGGTACTGCGAGCGCTGCTGGGCCCACACGAAGCTGTCCGCCACGGCGATCTCGATGCGCTGCTCCAGCCACCGGCTGAACTCCGGCCAGAGCACGCCCGGATCGTCGGCGTCGATGGCCTCCTCGGCCTCCCGGGTGACGACGCGGGACCGGTCGCGCAGGTCGTAGTCGATGTCGGCCATCAGGTCGGTCACGCCGTCGGCCAGGATCTGCTGCCAGCGGGAGGACCGCCGGCGCAGCTGATCGACCGAGGTGCGGGCCTCCTCCAGCTCCTGGACCAGCGCCTCCTGGGCGGCGGGGTCCTCCAGCCCGGCGAGCTCGGTGCGCGTGGCCAGCCGCAGGTGCTGGGCGACCGTGGCGACGTCGTGCGCGAGCGAGCGCTGGGCGAGGACCTCCGCGCGAGCCACGACCTGCTCCCGGAGGTGGCGGCCGAGCGCGCCGAGGCCGGACTCCTCCTGCAGGTCGGCGTCCCGGTGCTGCGCGGCCAGCAGTGCGAGCGGGGAGGCGACGGGGAACAGCGGCGCCTCGATGCCCCGGTCGGCCAGGTGCCGCCGGTCGAGCTCGACTATCCGGCGCCACTCCGGGGCGACGTCGGTCTTGGTCACCGCGCAGAGGACGTTCGGGCACAGCGCCGCGGCCTGCTCCAGGAACGCCATCTCCGGCGCGGTGAACTCCTGCGTCGCGTCGGTGACCACGAGCACCGCGTCGGCGCCGGGCACCAGGTCCAGGGCGGTGAGCGAGGCGACCGCGCCGACCCCGCCGAGTCCGGGTGTGTCGACCAGCTCCAGCCCGCCGTCGAGGATCCGCCGCGGCAGCGTGACCTCGATGCGCAGCGGGCGGGCGTCGACGTCGAGGTCCGGGGGGCGGGACGCCAGGGAGGACAGCGGCACGCGCTCCCGCTCGCCGGCGCCGGCCTCGCCCGCCGGCGCGTCGGGGCGCGGGGGGTGGACCAGCACCGCCCGTGGCTCGGGGCCACCCGCGACCACCGTGGGCACCACGGTCGTGACGTCGTCGCCCACCGCGCACACCGGTGCCCCCACCAGGCCGTTGAGCAGCGAACTCTTGCCCTTCTTCGGCTCGCCCACGACGAGCACCCGCACGGTCCGGCGCTGCACCCGCCGCCGGACCTCGGCCAGCCGGCGCTCCAGGTCCGGTCGCCCGCACTCGGCGGCCAGCGCGGCGGCGCGCTGGATCAGCTCGGTCTGCGGCACGGCCATGTGCCCTCCTCGGGAGGTCCTCCCCCGGTCTACCACCGGGGCCGCGGTCGGAACAGGGCACCGACCCCGGCCCCGGCAGAGCCGGGACCGGGGTCGGGCGAGGTGTGGGTCAGGCGACCGGCAGGGCCAGCGCGTTGTCGGAGAGCAGCTCGTTGTCCGACAGGATCTCGTTGTCGGACAGGAAGTCGCTCGACTGGTCGACGTCCTCCACGTCGTCACCGGCGACGGCGACGTCGTTGCCGTTGAGGGACTCGTTGACGACGAGCGAGTCCTCGACCTCGGTGACGTCGTCCCCGGCCACGTTGTTGCCGTTGAGGCTCTCCTCGATCACGAGCGAGTCCTCGTTGACGTCGTCGCCGGCGAAGTTGCTGCCCACGATCGATTCCTCGATCACGTCGTCACCGGCGACGTTGTTGCCGTTGAACGACTCCTCGATCTCCGGCGCGATGACGTCGTCACCGGCGATGTTGTTGCCGTTGAACGACTCCTCGATCTTGACGTCCGTCGACTGGTCCACGTCGTCACCGGCCACCGTGTTGCCGTTGAAGCTGTCGTTGACCAGCGTGATGTCGTCCACCTCGACCGACAGGTCGTTGTCCTCGACCGTGCTGCCGCCGGTGGCGACGTTGCTGCCGATGTTGCCGTTGTTGATGTTGTTCGTCGTGGTGTCGTTGTCCTCGTTGTGGCTGAAGTCGTTGCCGATGACGTTGCCGTCGTTGTCCTGGCTGAAGTCGTTGCCGATGACGGCGACGTCGTTGTCCTCGTTGCCGATGACGTTGCCGCTGTTCACCGTGTTGCCGCTGTTGATGTTGGTGGTGTCGTTGTCCTCGTTGCCGATGTTGAGGTCGCCCTCGACGTCACCGTCGACGAGGACGGCCGTGGATCCCGGAGCCGCCCAGATCGCGTTCTCGATGTCCACGTCGATGTCGGTGTGCGAGTAGTTGTTCTCGACGTACCGGACGTTGTGGATGACCGCGGCGTCCTGGCCGTGCCCGGCGTAGTCGTGGCCCTTGTGCCCGCCGTGGTCCTTGTAGCCGCCGTGGTCGCGGTCGTGGCCGCCGTGGCCCTTGTCGTCGTCGTCGTCGCAGTCGTCCTTGTGCTCGTCGTGCCACACCTTGTGCCAGTGGCCGTCGTCCCGGTCGCAGTCCTCGTCCTTCACCGGCTTGTGGCCGCCGTGGTGGCCGCCGTGGTGCCCGCCGTGGTCCTTGTCGTCGTCGTCGTCGTGCTTGCCGCCGTGGTGCCCGCCGTGGTGCCCGCCGTAGCCCTTGTCGTCGTCGTCCCGGTCGCGCCCGCCGCCGTACCGGCCGTAGGCGGCCGGCGAGGAGTCGGCCATCACGGGCATGAGGGCGTGGACCGTGGCCGGGTCCACGTCGGGGAAGCCGGCGCTCGCCAGCGCGGCCTCCGGGTCGGCTTCGAACGCCTTCGCGGCCTCCTCGTCGCGGAACAGCCCGAGGATGAAGTCGAGCAGGGTGCTCGCCACTGTGGTCATGAGAGATCTCCCGAGGTTCGAGCCGTCCGCCGTCGGCCGGCTGGCGGGGCCAGTCAACGACCGATCGGCCGGTGGGCCCATCGGGAACCGGCCCTGTGTCTGTGACCCGACGTTGGGGGATCCGCGGTCACCGATCGTTAGGGACACCCGGGGTCTGGCCCCCCAGTTGCGCAGTTGCGGAACCCGGGCGCGCACGAGGTCCCCAGGAGCGCGATCCGGCCGCTAGCTTCCGGCCGAAGCCGACCCGTTTCAGGCACGGACCGGCTGCCGGCACGCAGGGGGACCCATGCAGGAGCACGGATACGGGCTGGGCGTCGACATCGGCGCCGCCTCCGTCACGGCGGTGGCCTGGCCCGGCACGAGGGACGGGGCCGCCGTCCCGGTACCGCTGCCCGGCGGGCGCTCCGCCCGGGTGATGGCGTGCGTGGGAGCCGCCACGCCGCTCTACGAGGACGGCGCGGGGCGGCCCGCGGTCGAGGTCGCCGCGGAGCTGGTCGCGGCCGCCCGGGCGGCGGCGGAGGCGCAGCAGGGCGGAGCCCCGGCGTGGACGGTCGTCGCCGTCCCCCCGTCCTGGGGGACGTACCGCACCGAGCTGCTCGCGGCCGCCCTCGGGCCGGCCACCTCCGTGGTGTCGGGTGCCGTGGCCGCGACCTACGACCACCTCGCGGCCGGCCGGCTGCCCGACGCGGCCACCGTCGCCGTGTACGACCTGGGAGCCGCCACCCTGGACACCGCCGTGGTCCGGGCCGTCCACGGCGGCGAGGTCGAGCACGTCGGCTCGCCGCCGGACCCCGCCCGCTGGGGTGGCGAGGACATCGACGACGCGCTGCTCGCCCACGTCCTGCCGGCGCTGGCTCCCGAGACCCCGCTCGACCGTGGACACGCCCGGCAGCTGCGCGCAGCGATGGTCACCGCGAAGGAGTCGCTGTCGGAGGACACCACGACCCGGCTGGCCCTCCCGGCCGGGGCCGACGCATCCGCGGACGGGCTGCGGATCACGCGGGAGGAACTGGACGAGCTCATCGCCGACGGCGTCGCTCGATCGGTGGACGTCCTCGACGCCACGGTCACCGGCGCCGGCCTGACCAGCGCTGATCTCGACGCCGTCGTGCTCGTCGGCGGCTCCGCGCGGGTGCCGCTGGTGGGTGAGCACCTGTCGGCACGGCTGGGGCGCCCGCTCGTCGTCGACGCGGACCCGGAGCTGACCGCAGCCCGGGGAGCGGCTCGGCTCGCCGCCGACCTGGCCCGGCCGGAGGAGACCACCTCACCGGCGGGCACGGACACCCCGGACCACGTCGTCGCGCCACGGACCCCTCGTCGTGCCGATCGGCCGGCGCCCGTCGGCCGCCCGCCGACCGCGCCACGCCGCGGTTCCCCGGGTCGCCGGCCGGTCGGTCGTTCCCCGGTGCGGACGACGGGGCGCTTCCTGGTGGTCGCCGGGCTGCTGCTCGGGCTGGTGCTGATCATCCCGACGCTGCCGACCGCGCTGCTGTCCGGCGCCACGTCCGAACCGGGCACCCCCGTGGCCGGGGCGGAGGCGGTCACCGGCACCTCCCCCGGGGCTGCCGGCACGCCGCGGGCGGGCTCCGGGAGCCGCCCGGACGGGGGGAACCGGGGTGACCTGCAGCCGGCCGCCGGCCGCCGCGACAACCGCTCGACGGGCTCGTCGGTGACCCGCCCGGCGGCAGCGGCACGCTCGGCCGCCCAGCGGGTGGCGGCGGGACGACCGGGTCCCCGGCGCCCCGCTCGCCGGCCGCGGCGGGCTCCTCCGCTCCCGCCGCCGGGTCGACGACGGCTGCGGCGCCGACCGGCGCGGCACCGGCTCCGGCGGCCGCACCGGCGGCGGGGACGCCGCCCGCCGGCACCGCGCCGCCCGCGCCGACCAGCGCGGCACCGGCTCCGGCGCCGACCACGGCGGCCCCGCCGACGACCGAGGCGCCCCCGGCCACGCAGGCGCCGCCGACCACGCAGGCGCCGCCGACGACCCAGGCGCCCCCCACGACCGAGGCGCCCCCGACCACCGAGGCACCGCCGACGATCGAGGCGCCGCCGACGACCCAGGCGCCACCCCCGCCGCCGGATCCGGAGCCCGCACCGGAGCCGGAGCCGTCTCCCGTCGCGGAGGCCACCGCGGTCGTGGAGCCGCCCGCGTCGACCGAGCCCCCCGCGGCCCCGTGATCGCCGACCTGCGCGCCGTGGTCGCCGGACGGGAGGCGGACGCCGGGCGCCCTCCGGCCGCCGGGACCCACGGCCACGTCGTCGTCGAGGGGCCCGGGGGGACGGGGAAGACGGCGCTGCTGGCCGAGGTGGCCGACGGCTACCGCGCCGCCGGCCTCGCGGTGCTGGACGCGGTCGCCGACCCCACGCCGAACGTGGCCGCCGGGCAGTTCGCCGTGGTCGTGGACGACGGCCAGTGGCTGCCGGCGGCCACGCTCGACCGGGTCCGCCACCTGGTGGCGGACGGGAGCTGCCGGGTGGCCGTGGCCTGCCGTCCCTGGCCCCGGCCGCCCGCGCTGACGGCCCTGGTGCAGGCGCTCGGCGGCGACCGCCGGTTCGTCGTCCTCGGTCACGCCGACCGCGCAACGGTGCAGGGCTGGGCGCGGGAGCTCCTCGGCGGCCCCCTCCCGCCGGATCTCCTCGACGGCGTCGTCTCCTCGACCGGTGGGCTGCCCTCGCTGGTCGTGCCGCTGCTCCGGTCCCTGGCGCACCCCCGGGTCGGAATTCCGCCCGAGGGCCGGCTGCCGGTTCCCGAGCAGGTGCTCGACGCCGTCCGGGCCGCCCTCGGTGGGCTCGGCGAGGGCACCCGGGCACTGATGCTCGCCGTGGCCACCGGAGCACCGCTGGAGACCGAGGTGCTCGCCGAGCTCCTGGCCGTCGTTCCGACCCGGGTCGGGGAGCTGCTGGGGGAGGCGCGGTCCAGCGGGCTGCTGCTCGGCAGCGGCGCCGTCGTCCCCCTCGCGGCGAGGGTGCTCGGCGAGACCGCACCGCCCGAGCTCGTCCGCGACCTCCGCCGCCGCCTGCTCGGCCTCCTGGTGGAGCGGGGCGACCAGCCCACCGTCCTGGCCCGGCGACTGGCGGCCGACGGGGTCCGTGACGCCGGCGCCGCCCGGCTGCTGGAGCGACAGGCCGACGTCGCGCTGCGCTCCGACCCCGCTGCGGCCCGCGAGCTGCTGGACGCCGCGGTCGCCTGCGGTGCGCCGGCCACCGCGGTCGCGGCCCGCCGGTCCCAGGCCGCCGCCCAGTCCGGGGACTTCGACGCCGCCCTGCAGTGGGCCGACACCGTGCTCTGCGACAACACCTCCCCGGACCGTGCCCGGGCCGCGGCCGTCGCGGCCACCGTGCTGGCCCACCGCGGGCTGTCGGCCCACAGCGCCGCGCTGTACCGGCTCGCCGGACCGCAGCGGACCGGGGCCGTGGCGCTCGCCCTGCTCAGCGGCGGCTCGGCGGCCGAGGCGCAGGCCGCGCTCGAGGCGCCCCGGGAGGCCGCGGAGATCCCGACCCTGCTGGCCGGCTGCGAGGAGCTGATGGCCCGCGGCGTGCTGCAGTCGCTGCGAGCCGGGGAGCACGCCGGTGCCGACATCACCGCGGCCCTGTCCACGCTGTCCCGGGCCGCCGCCCTGCTGGAGCCGGTCGGCCGCACCGCGCTGCTGCACGAGACGCCGTCGGCGCTCGCCGCCCTGGTCGCCCTGCACTGCGGCGAGCTGGGGGTGGCCGAGTCCGTGCTGGAGCGGGCGGTCGCCGCAGACACCGGCGGGGCGCCCAGCCGTGCCCGGCACTTGCTGCTGCTCGCGTGGGCGGCGATGCTGCGGGGCCGGCTCAACCGTGCCCGCGAGCACCTGCTCCGCGCGCAGGACCCCGAGCACCGGCTGGAACCCCGCGACGACCTGTACCTCCAGGCCCTCGACGTCGGGTTGGCCCGGCGCAGCGGGGACGCCCCGGGGCTGGCGGCGGCGTGGGCCCGGGCGCGCGAGGCGCTGCTGCGGTACCCGATCGAGCTGTTCAGCCTGCTGCCGCTCGGTGAGCTCATGATCGCCGGCGCCCGGCTGGGCGAGAGCGACCGGATCGCGCCGGACGTCGCCGCCGCCCAGGCGCTGCTGGCCCGGCTGGGGTCACCCGAGCTGTGGGCCACCCCGCTGCACTGGAGCGGGGCCCAGGCGGCGATCCTGCTCGACGACCCCTCCGCGTTGCGGCCGCACGCCGCCGCGCTGGTGGCGGCCGCCCGGACGAGCCCCTACGCGGCGAACCTGGCCCGGGCGGGACGGTGCTGGCTGCAGGTGCTCACCGGGGACATCGACGCCGGGGCCGTGGAGGCGACCGCGCAGGACCTGGCGGCGGTGGGGCTGACGTGGGACGGGTCCCGGCTGGCCGGGCAGGCGGCGGCCCGCACCGTGGACCCGCGGGCGCGCACGGCACTGCTGTCCTGCGCACGGGCGCTGGCGGAGGCGCACGACCTCGACGCGGCGGTGTCGCCGGCGTCCCCGGTCGCCGCTGGGCCGGGCCCGACCGCTCCCTGCCGGCTCAGCGAGCGCGAGCAGGAGGTGGCCCGCCTCGTGGTCGCCGGGCAGACCTACCGCGAGATCGGCGGCCGGCTGTTCATCTCGGCCAAGACCGTCGAGCACCACGTGTCGCGGATGCGGCAGCGGCTGGGCGCGAGCAACCGCTCGGACCTGCTGGCCCGGCTGCGGCTCGAGATCGCCCAGGGCGGCTGACGGCGGGCGCCGGCCGCCACCGGCCGCGGTGCGGTCAGCGGGACAGCGCGGCGCAGGCCGGGCAGACGTCGGCACCCGTCCGGGGCCACGTCTGCTCCGGGTCCACGCGGGCCAGCGAGCCGCACAGGGCGAGCTCGCAGGCACCGTCGATCTCGGCCACGGGGCGGTGCAGCTCGACCGCGTGCCAGAGCGCGGCGGTCGTGCCGTGGGCGCGGCTCTGCGCCGCGGCGTGCACGGTGGTCTGCAGCATCATGGGGACGACGTCGGCAGCCGCGCGGCCCGGGGTGACGGTCCGGCGTCCTCCTGTCACCCCGACGGAGGAGGCGGCTCCCCACGCGGGCGCGCCGCCGCCGGTGCAGGATGCGGTCATGGAGCTGACCAAGCACGGCCACGCCTGCGTCGTCCTCGGTGACGGCGACCGCCGGCTGGTGATCGATCCGGGGGCCTTCACCGACGCGGGCGCGCTGGACGGGGCCACGGCCGTGCTCGTGACCCACGAGCACCCGGACCACTTCGTCCCCGACCGGCTCCGGGCCGCGCTGGACGCCGATCCAGCGCTGGAGATCTGGACGAACACGTCCGTGGCCGCCCAGCTCGACGGGCCGGGCGGGCGGGTGCACGTGGTCGGCCACGGCGACGCCGTCACGGTGGCCGGCTTCGAGGTCCAGGTGCACGGCGAGCTGCACGCGGAGATCCACCCCGAGATCCCGCGGATCGCCAACATCGGGTTCCTGGTGGACGGTCAGGTCTTCCATCCCGGCGACGCGCTGACCGTGCCGGACGAGCCGGTCGCGACGCTGCTGGTGCCGATGCACGCGCCCTGGTCCCGCACGGCCGACCTGATCGACTACGTGCGCGCGGTCCACGCCGACCAGGCGTTCGCCGTCCACGACGGGCTGCTCAACGACATCGGTCTGGGGATCGTGACCGGGTTGCTGGGTGAACGGGGGCCGGGCACGCCCACGCCGTTCAGCCGGCTGGCCCCGGGGGACGCCGTCGAGCTCTGAGCCCGACCGCGTCCCCCGGGTGCGGTGTCAGCGGACGGCGCCGCGCTTCGACCGGCCGGAGATGCCCTCGGCGACGCCGATCAGCAGCACGGCGGCGATGACGGCGAGGACGAAGCCGATCACGTTCAGCTCCCAGATGTCCCCGGTCCCGAAGAACTGGGCGATGAGGCCACCGATCAGCGAACCGACCAGGCCTAGGGCGAGGGTCGCCAGGATCCCGAGGTTCTGCTTGCCCGGCACGAGAAGCCGGGCCAGGGCGCCGATGATGAGTCCGGCGACGAGAAATCCGATCACTGCTGTCTCCTCGTGGTCAGGGGTCCTGTGACAGGACCTGGATCAGCGGACGGCGCGGTTGCGGGACAGCGCCTCTGCGACGCCCACCAGCAGCACGGCCGCGACGACGGCGATGATGAAGCCGACGACGTTGAGCTCGAAGATGCCGGTCTCGTCGTTGAAGAGGCCGCCGATCGCGCCACCGATGAAGGCGCCGACCACACCAAGCAGCAGGGTGGCCAGAATGCTCAGCTTCTGCTCACCGGGCTTGATGAGCCGAGCCAGCGCTCCGATAATCAGGCCGACCACTAGCAGACCAAGAATGTCAATCAACACAGCGTTGTCTCCTTCGTTCGACCGGTGCCCGGGGGTTCTGACACGTCGCCAGGCCAGGGCGCCGGTGCACGGAGGAGCGGATACCCCGGGAACGATCACTGATGCACGGTTCGCCCGATCGTGATCGTCAGGAGATGTCGGCGACCGCCGCGACGTGCGCCGGGACCTTGTCCAGTTCGGCCTCCACCGTGCGTTCGACCATCGACCGCCCCGCGCGGGCGAGCACCCGGCGGGCCAGCCGGCCCGCGCGCCGCGGCTCGTGCGTGAGGGTCATGGTCACCCGCGTGCCGCCGGCGGCGGTGTCGGCGAGCTCGATCCGCGTCGTCCAGGTCTCGGGCGTCAGCTCGAGCTCGGTGACCACCGTGCGGCCCGGCGCCCACTCGAGGATCCGTCCGCGCGGCGCACCCTCCGGCGGTTCGCCGTCCAGCCGGCCGGGGACCGCGACGAACGAGGTCCGCCGCCCGGCGCCGGTCACCACGTAGGAGACGTCGCAGACGGGGCAGTAGGGCCGGAGCACGGCCAGCGCCCGCCACACCTCGGCCCGCGGTTCGGGCACCTCGCGGACACCGGTCGCCGTGTGCACGGTTGCGAACCTACGCAGGTCGGGGAGGGGGCCGGTGCGCTGGCTGGCCGAAACCCGGTTCCTCGCGCACCATCTCTGCGTGACGGAGACGGGCGACTGGCGAAAGGCCAGGTGGGAGGCGACGCACCGGAGGATCTTCACGTGCGCGCTGGCCCTGTTCCAGGACTTCGGCTTCGAGCAGGTGAGCGTCGGCCAGATCGCCGCCCGGGCGAAGGTCTCGGTGCCGACCTTCTACGCGCACTTCCCGAGCAAGGAACACCTGATCATGGCGCTGCCGACGCCGGAGCAGATCTCGGCGCTGATCGCCGGCCAGCCGGCCGAGCTGACGATGGCCGAGCGCCTCCGCCGGGCCGTCCCCAGGTTCATCGCCGCCATGCCGCCCGACGAGCACGAGGAGATGGCCGCCCGCTGGCGGATCATCGCCGACACCCCCGCGCTGCGGATCCGCGCGGCCGAGTTCGAGCGGACGACGGCGGGGATGTTCCTGGACAGCCTCCCGGGGGTCACGGGCGCCGCTCCCGCCCACGCCGACGTCGTCCAGGCCGGCGCCTACCTCGCCGCCTACACCGCCGCGCTGCTCACCTGGGCCGACAGCAAGGGCCGGCGCAAGCTGGACGAGCTGATCGACGAGGCGTTCCGCGCCCTCGGCGGCTGACCGTCAGCCGCCCAGCCGCTCCCTCAGGTCCGGCCAGCGCTCGGTGAAGGAGCGCTCGGCATCCTGGGCGCGTGCCTCGGCGCGGCCCAGCAGCAGGCCGTAGGTGAACCCGGGCTCGCCGGCGGCGTGCGCATCCACCGCGAGCCGGCGGGCGTGCCCGCCGACCACCACGACGTCCTGCAGGGCGCCGAGCAGCCGCTGCGTCCGCTTCGCCGCCTTCGCCACGTCCACCGCCGGGTCGGCGAGGACGGGCGCCAGCACCTCCGCGGTGTACCGCGTCCGTCGGGCCACCCGCCGCACCGCGTGCAGCGCCTCGGTCCGCTCCGCCCCGGCGAGCGACTCGACGGCCGACCCCGCGCGCCGCACCCGCCGGGCCTCGCGGCTCAGGACGGCGGCCAGCACCGGCGTGGCCGGCTTCGCGGCCCGCGCGGTCAGCGGAGGCCGGGCCAGCAGGTCGTGCACTGCGTCGAGCAGCGCCAGGTGCCGCCGCTCGGCCACGAGAGCCGCGGCGCGGGCTCGCCCGCGCTCCCGGGCCGCCACCTCGCCCGACTGCAGGCGGGCCACGACCGGGCCGAGGACCAGCTCGACGGGCAGCTCGGCCACGGCCGCGCGCAGTCCGGCGTACCCGACCTCGTCGTCCCTCGCCTCGGACAGCCGGCCGGCCAGCCAGGACAGCTCCGCCCGCAGCGGCTCGGTCGCCTCGCGGTCCAGGACCGGCCCGAAGGCCGCGAGCAGGCCGCGCAGCCGACGGCAGGCGATCCGCATCCGGCGCAGGCCGTCGTCGGCGCCGATGCGCAGCCCGACGTCGGCGAGCTGCAGCGCGGAGGACTCCTCGCCGAGGACGTCCAGCACCACCTCCCCGGCGGACGGCCCGGGATCCCGGCGCTTCTTCCGGCCCGCCGACCTCCGCCGGTCGGGAGCGGCGCGCGCCGGTCCGGCCGGTTCCAGCCCCAGGGCTCGCGCCAGCTTGGAGGCGCGGTCGGTGCGCTCGGCGCCGGCGGCGACCAGGCGTTCCCCCACACGCGGCAGGAGCGCGCGATCGCCGTCGAGCAGCTCGACCTCGACCTCCCGCCAGCTGCGCACCTCCGCCGGTCCGTCCGGCCCGGTGAGCCGGGTGGCGCTCACGGTGTCGTCGGCGACCTCGGCCAGCGGGCGGCCGTCGGCGTCCCGGAGCACGGTGACGACCCGACGGGTGCGCAGCTGGGCCACCGCCACCGGGTCCGCGCCGCGGAGCACGCCCGCCACCGGTGCGAGAACCGCCCGGGGCGGCCGACGGACGGCCCGGCCCAGGGGCAGGTGCAGCTCGCGGCGGGCGTCCCCCGCTGCGGGCAGCTTGACGTGCCAGCCGTCGTCCGCGCCGCCGGTGCGCCTGCGCAGGGTGATCCGCGCCCGGGCCAGCCGCAGGTCGGGGGCGTCGAAGTACTGCGCCTCGAGCCGGTGCTCGACCGGGTCGTCCACCGACGCCACCCCGTCCACCCCGGCGAGCTCCGGCTGGACGTAGGACGGCGGGACGTCGAACTTCGTCTCGATCTCGAGGTGGTCGGCGGCCATCAGGGCACCGTACGGCGGGCCGCGAGCCACTGCCCGGGTGCCGGCGCCATGTTCACGAAGCGAGCGTGCTGGGCACGCCCAGGGAGCAGGGCGGCCGAGCCGAGGTCCCCGCGCACTCGGAGAGGTCGGCCCATGGTCAGCGAACGAGACGTGTCGGCAGCGATCGGCAGCACCGCCTACGGGAGCGACGGCGAGTCGGTCGGCACCGTGGAGACGTTCTACAACGACGACCGCACCGGCGCGACGACGTGGGTGTCGCTCTCCAGCGGCCTGCTGGGCAGGCGGCGGGCCATCGCGCCCGCCGAGGACGCGACGTTCGTCGACGGCCGGCTGCAGCTCACGGTGCCCGCGCAGGCGGTGTCACACGCCCCCCGGATGGGCGGCGAGCACCTCACCCCGGAGGACGAGGACGCGCTGCGCCGGCACTACGCACGGGACGTGAGCCCGGCGGGCGACCCCCTGGAGCGGCCCTCCGGCGTGGCGGGTGCGGCGGCGGAGGCCCCGGTCGAGCCCGGCCCGGTCGAGCGGAGCGTGGACGAGCGGAGCGCGGACGAGCCCGGCGCGAGCGGTGACGACGGCAGCATGGTCCGCAGCGAGGAGCAGCTCCGGGTGGGCACCGCGCGATTCCCGGCGCGGCGCGTCCGCATCGTGAAGTACGTGGTCACCGAGGAGGTGCAGGTGACCGTCCCGATCCGCCGGGAGGAGATCCGCATCGAGGAGCTGCCCCTGGGGGACGCCGGGGACGCCGGGGAGCTGGTCGTCGAGGGAGATCCGCTGGGCGGCGGGTCCCCGTCGGCGCCCGGCCTGCCGGACGAGATCGTGCTGCACGCCGAGCGGCCGGTCGTGACCGTGGAGGTGGTGCCCGTCGAGCGGGTGCGGCTCCGGACGGAGACGGTCGACGGGCACGAGCCGGTCACCGAGACGCTGCAGCGCGAGCAGGTCGTCGTCGACCAGGACCGGACCCCGCGGCAGGGCTGACCGTCAGCCCACCCGCCCGCCGGTCCACGTGCCGGCCGTCAGGCGCAGCAGCTCGTCGCCACTCGGGTCGACCAGCACCCGGCCGTCCGGAGCCAGGACGACCGGTACGCCGTCGGGCGGCTCGAGCTCCTCGAGCATCGTCCGTGCTGCCGGATCCTCGGCCGGGTCCAGCCAGGTGTGCCCGATGTCCTGGTGGGCCAGGAGGTCGCGCAACCGCTCGCTGGCCGGCCACCGCCGGTCGCCGAGCACCCGGATGCCGGTCGCCCGGCCGATGAGCATGGCCCGGCGGATGAGCAGGGCGCGGGTGATGAGCTGGGCCAGCTCGCGGTCCCCGGCCATCACCGCGCGCAGCCGGTCCACGGAGAGGGTGAGCACCTCGCCCGGCGCCGCCCCCACCACGGAGCGGACGGCGGGCTGCCCGGCGAGCAGGTTCAGCCCGCCGAGGAAGCGGTTCGGGCCCACCACGGAGACCACCCGGGGCCCGTCGTCCGCGCCCTCGCCGTCCTCGACGACCGCGACCGTGCCGGACAGCACGACGACGAAGTCCCACTCCGCGCTGCCCCCGCGGACCAGCACGTCACCGGTGGTGGTCGGGCGGCGCCGGCCGAAGCGGGCCAGCACCGCGAGCTGCCGGTCGGTCAGCCGCGGCGAGGACCCGTCCACGTCCGGCGTCTCCGCGGCGCCGTCCAGCACCGCCACCTCGGCCACGGCGTCCATGCGCACGCGCGGCGAGATCGGCGGCGGTCCCGCGGCGGGCGGCGGCGGCGCGGCCGGCCGCTCCCCCGGGGTGCCCCGCGGATCGGACGCCAGCAGCGCCGCGGCGAGCGCGTCGGTGGTGGTCGGGCCGTCGTGCCGGACGCCGTTGACGAAGAAGGTGGGGGTGCCGCGGACGCCGCTGGCCTCCGCGCTCGCGACGTCGTCGCGCACGTGGGCGGCGTGGGTCGCCTCGCCCAGCTCCCGGGCGAACCGCTCCAGGTCCAGCCCGAGGGCGGCGGCGTGCTCGAGCAGGTCGGCGGCGCCCAGCCGGTCCTGGTGGGCGAACAACCGGTCGTGCATGGCCCAGAACGCGCCCTGGGCGCCCGCGGCCTCGGCAGCCTCCGCCGCCAGCTCGGCATGCGGGTGCACGTCCACGAGCGGGAGGTGGCGGAACACGTAGCGCAGCTCGTCGCCGAAGCGCCGGCGCAGCTCGCCGACCACCCCGGTGGCCCGCCCGCAGAACGGGCACTCCACGTCGCCGTACTCGACGAGGGCCAGCGGAGCGTCGAGCGGGCCGCGGACGTGGTCCACGGCGGGATCGACCGGCGGGTCCAGCAGCACCGGGCGCGCGGGCCCGTCGGATGCCGACCGGCGGCCCAGCATCCGGAAGACCAGGGCGCCGAGCAGCGTGGAGACCACCGCGGCGGCGAGGATGCCGATGGTCGCCTCCTCGCGCAGCGCCTCGTCGTCGAAAGCGAGGTCGGTGACGAAGAGCGAGACGGTGAACCCCAGGCCGGTCAGGGCGGCGCCGCCCCAGACGGCGCCCAGCGTCACCCCGCGCGGCAGCGGGCCCAGCCGCAGCTTCACCGCGATCGTGGCGGCGAGCCCGACGCCGAACAGCTTGCCGACGACCAGTCCGGCGAACACGCCGAGGGTCACCGGCGAGCCCAGCGCGCGCTCCAGCAGCTCGCCGTCGACCCGGACCCCGGCGTTGGCCAGCGCGAAGACCGGCACGACGAGGTAGGTGCTCCACGGGACCAGGACCGCGCCGATCCGCTCGTTGGGCGAGACCGCACGCTCGACCGACAACTTGGCCTGCCGCGCGATGCCCGGGTCGGGGGACTGCCGGAAGGCGCGGGTGAGCACGCCGGCCCGCTCCACCTCGTCCCGTCGCGGCGGATAGGCGCTGACCAGCAGGCCGAGGACGACGCCGCCGATGGTGGCGTGCACCCCGGACTCGTACATCGCCACCCACATGACGACGCCCACGGCGAAGTAGGCCGGACCGCGCCAGACCTGGAGCTTCGACAGCCCGACGAACACCAGGACGCACAGCCCGGCCACGCCGAGCGCGCCCAGGTCCAGGTCGTCGGTGTAGAAGACCGCGATCACCGTCAGCGCGCCGATGTCGTCGACGACCGACAGCGACAGCAGGAAGACCCGCAGCTGGATCGGGAAGTGCCGGCCGAAGACGGCGAGCGCGCCCAGCACGAACGCCGTGTCCGTGGCGATCGGGATGCCCCAGCCGTGCGCGCCCGGACCACCGGCGTTGATGGCGTAATAGACCAGCGCCGGCAGGGCGAGCCCGCCGAGGGCCGCCAGCGCCGGCACGGTCACCCGGCTGCGCTGGGCCAGCTCCCCCATCGACAGCTCCCGGCGCACCTCCATGCCGATGAGGAAGAAGAAGAACACCATCAGGCCGTCGTTCACCCAGTGCCGCAGGTCCTGCTCGATCCCGCGGTCGCCCAGGCGGACGGCGAACCCGGTGTCCCACAGCCGGTCGTAGGACCCGCCCCACGGGGAGTTCGCCCAGACCAGGGCCAGGACCGTGGCGCCGACCAGGAGCGCGGCGCCGGCCAGGCCGGAGGAGATCAGCCGCCGCACCGAACCGGACAGCTGGCCGCCCAGGTGACCGGTCCGGGACCGGCTGGCGCCGTCGACGCTCGTGCTCACGACCGGGGCAGCGCCGGGGGTGTGGCGGTGTGTTCCCGCCGGTCGGCCAGGAACCGGAACCGGTCGCGGGTGGCCGCCACCTCGGCGGCGTCCACGTCGGCGAGCACGAGGGTCTCCACGCCGGCCGCGGTGGCGAGCAGCTCCCCCGTCGGGTGCACGATCCGGCTGTCGCCGGCGTGCTCGGTGCCGTCGCCGGCCACGCCCACCCGGTTGCAGCCGACGACGTAGGCCTGGTTCTCGATGGCGCGGGCCTGGAGCAGCGCCGTCCAGTGCAGCCGCCGGGCCGCCGGCCAGTTGGCGGTGACCAGGTAGACGTCGGTGTCCCTCGCGGCCTGCCAGAACACGTCGGCGAAGCGCAGGTCGTAGCAGACGAACGGCGTGATCCTCAGGTCCCCGATGGTCACGGTCACCGGCCCGTCGCCGGCCCGGAAGCGCTCGTGCTCGCCGCCGTGGGTGAACGGGTGCAGCTTGCGGTAGCGGTGCACCGTGCCGTCGGGGCCGGCCAGGACGAAGGAGTTGTAGGGGAGCGGGCCGTCGGCGGCGATCTCCGGGCAGCTGCCGCCGACCCAGACGCCGTGCGCCGCGGCCTGCTCGGCCAGGAACTGCGCGGACGGCCCGCCCTCGGGCTCGCCGATGCCCGGCGTCATCGAGAAGCCCGTGGAGAAGGTCTCGGAGAGCAGCACCAGCTCCGCGCCGGCGTCGGCCGCCCGTGCCACCTGCGGGGCCAGCCGGGCGAAGTTCGCCGCCCGGTCCTCCCACACGATGTCGTGCTGCACCGCCGCGATCCTCACGCCGTCCCCTTCCACCCGGGGCAGAAATGGCCATTTCTGCCCTTCATGCCGGTTCCCCGTCCATGGCGGCCAGCCGCCGGACGGCCTCGCCGAGCACGTCGTCGCCCTTGCAGAACGCGAACCGGACCAGGTGCCGGCCCAGGTGCGCGTGCTCCGGCGTGTAGAACACCCCGCTCGGGACGGCGACGACCCCGGCGCGCGCGGGCAGCGCCCGGCAGAAGGCCAGGCCGTCGCCGTCGGGCTGCACCGGCCGGACGTCGACGGTCGCGAAGTACGTCGCCTCGGGGCCGACCACCGGCAGGCCGGCGTCCCGGAGGCCCTGCACCAGCACGTCGCGCCGGTACTGCAGGTCGCGCGCCACCCCCGCGACGTACGCGTCCGGCAGCCGGAGGCCGGCCGCGACGGCGGGCTGGAACGGCCCGGCGTTGACGTAGGTGAGGAACTGCTTCGCGGTGCGGACGGCGGAGACCAGCGGCGCGGGCCCGCAGATCCAGCCGACCTTCCAGCCGGTCACGTTGAACGTCTTGCCGGCGCTGCTCACCACGAGGGTGCGTTCGCGCATGCCCGGGAGCGTGGCCGGCGAGACGTGCCGCGCGCCGTCGAAGACCAGGTGCTCGTAGACCTCGTCGGTGAGGACCAGCAGGTCGTGCTCGACCGCCACCCCGGCCAGGAACGCCAGTTCCTCGGCGGACAGCACGGTGCCGGTGGGGTTGTGCGGTGTGTTGAGCAGCAGCAACCGGGTGCGCGGGGTGATCGCCGCCCGCACGTCGGCCGGGTCGAAGGTCCAGCGGCCGCCCTCGGGCCCGGGCGGGGTGAGCGGCACCGGGCGGACCACGCCGCCGGCCATCGCGACCGCCGCGGAGTAGCTGTCGTAGATCGGCTCGAGCAGCACCACCTCGTCGCCGGGCTCGACCAGCGCGAGCATGGCGGCCGCGAGCGCCTCGGTGGCCCCGGCGGTGACCAGCACCTCGGTGTCGGGGTCGTAGGTCAGGCCGGAGAAGCGCACCTGGTGCTCGGCGATCGCCGCCCGCAGCTCCGGGATGCCAGGGCCCGGCGGGTACTGGTCCGCGGCGGTGCCGATGGCCTGCCGGGCCACCTCGAGCACCTCCGGGGGGCCGGGGTAGTCCGGGAAGCCCTGACCCAGGTTGATCGAGCCGGTGGCCACCGCGAGGGCGCTCATCTCGGCGAAGACCGTCGTCCCGAAGCCCTGCAGGCGGTCGGCGAGGTACGGCGTCCGGCTCATGCCGGACCGGCCAGGGTGAAGCGCACGGTCCGGCCGACGACGTCGGCCTGCTCCAGCCGGGCCCGGATGCGGGTGCCGGGGCGCAGGCCCTCGCCGGTGCAACGGCCACGGATCGCCAGGTCGTCCAGCACCACCGTGCCGCGGCCGTCCTCGGCTTCCACGACGACGGCGGAGAACGTCTGGCCCTCCCGGCCGTGCAGCAGCCACGCCTCGGTCGCGTCGACCACGGCCCGCTCGACGTCGCGGGTGCGCCGGTCCGAGGCCGCCATGAGCGCCGGGAGCTCGGGCAGCGCGGCGCGCAGCACGGGATCAGGTTCGGTCCCGGCCGCGAGCGCCAGGCAGACCTCGGTGCCGAACCGGTCGACCAGCCGCCGCAGCGGGGCGGTCACGTGCGCGTACGGGGCGCCCACCCCGCCGTGCCCGGGCTGCTCGGGCGGCACGCCGTCGAAGGCGGTGTACGCAGCACCCCGCAACAGGGTGACCGCCTCCTCGAGGAAGGCGGCGTGCCCGGGGCGGGCGGGGTCCAGCCCGGAGATCACGGCTCCGGGGGCGGCCCCCTCCGGCCAGTCGACGCCGAGCGCGGGCGCGAGCACCCGCAGGCTGTCGACGTCCGAGGGGCGGGGCGGCGGGAGGGTGCGGAGCAGGCCGCGGCCTCCGTCCAGCATCAGCGTGGCGGCGCACCGTCCGGTGAGCAGCGAGATCTGGGCGTTCCAGCCCTCGACCGGCAGGTCGCCGCGGAGCACGAGCGTCCAGCCGCCGTCGGGTGTCGCCTCGACCGACTGGTCCGGTGTGCCGAGCTCGATGGCTCCGCGCTCGGCGGCCCGGCGCTGGAGCAGCCGGCCGATCACCGGGAGGAGGGCGAGCGGTTCGGGCAGGGTGCCGGCATCGGCCTGGACCTGCACCGCGGGGTAGTCCAGCTGCGCACGGCTGCGGACCCGGGCCCGGCGCAGGTCCACGCGCAGCGGCTCACCGTCGGCGTCCAGGTCGATGGTCCAGAGCGCGGCCGCGCGGAGCTCGCCGGGCAGCAGGCTGGCCGCGCCCTCGCTGAGCACCGGCGGGTGCAGCGGCGTCCGGCGGTCGGGGCTGTAGAGGGTCTGGCCGCGACGGCCGGCCTCGCCGTCCAGCGGCCCGCCGAGAGCGACCACCGCGCCGACGTCGGCGATGGCGTACGTGACCCGGTAGCCGCCACCCAGCCGGGCGAGGTGGACGGCCTGGTCCAGATCCCGGCTGCCGACCGGGTCGAGCGTGACCAGCGGGAGGTCGGTCGCGTCCAGCTCGGGCAGCCGCGGCTGCGCCGCCCGCTGCTCCGCCGCCGCGAGCACCGCGGCGGGGAACTCCTCCGGGACGTCGAACTCGGCGCGGATCGCCGCGAAGTCCGGGCCCGCCGGAGCCGCGGCCGGCCAGCGGGGGACGCGGAGCGGGGCGCGGACCATGCGGTCAGCCTGGCAGAACCAGGCGTTCCACGTGGAACCTCAGCGGACGCGGACGTCCCCGAAGCCCTCGATGGAGACGACGTCACCGGAGTGCAGCTGCCGGCCCCGGCGGTCCTCGGCCTCGCCGTTGACCCGGATGTCGGTGGTGGCCAGGACGTCCTTCACCTGGGCGCCGGTGGGCACGGCGTCGACCAGCTTGAGCAGCTGGCCCAGCCGGATGGTGTCCTCTCCGGGCCGCAGGTCGACGGTGCGCATGCCGCTCAGTCTGCCGCCGGCTCCAGCACGTCGCCGACCCGGACCCGTCCCGGCCGGGTGACGGCGGCGCGGACGGCGAGCATCCCGTCCCGCTCGCGGTGGATCGTCTTGAGCACGGAGGTGTCGCGGTCGATGCCGCCGGGCTGCGGGCGCGTGGTCATCACGCACCGGGCGATCGGGGCGCCGACGCGCAGCTCCACCTCCCCGAGCGCCAGCTCCTGCCCGCGCAGGTCGTCCTCCCCCGCGCCGTCCAGCAGCACGTTGGCGCGGAACCGGCGCCGGTCCCAGTTCCCCAGGGTGCCGGTGGAGACCAGCGACAGCCGGATCCGCGGGCTGTCGTGGAAGGGACCGGTCGCGCCCTGCCACTGCTGCCACTCGATCGGGCCGTCCGGCTGCTCGTCGCCGGGGTCCTCGTAGGTCGGCGCGCTGCCGTCGTTCTCGGTCGCGGCGCGCAGCTCGACCCGCTGGCCGAGCCAGTCCGAGAGCACGGCGTCGTCCGCGGTGACGGTGCCGTCGGGCAGCACGACCTCCACCCCGCCGTCCGGCGTCACCCGTGCGGCCCCGAAGAGCAGCTCCGGCGCCCGCCGGGCGGTGAGCCCCAGCCCGGTGTCCCGGTCGAACAGCGCCCAGCCGCGGTCGCGCGGGATGCCCAGCGGCCCGACGTGGGCCTCGGTCAGCAGCTCGCCCTGCAGCGACTTGACCGGGTAGCGCCACAGCTCCAGCACGCGCATCTCAGCCCGCCGGGGTCCAGGTGAGCGCCCAGGTGCCGGACCAGCTCTCCCCCGGCTCCAGGACGACGACGTCGACGCCGTCGGCCAGCGCGTTCGCCGGGCAGCTCATCGGCTCCAGCGCGAGGCTGCGCCGCCGCTGCCCCACCGGGAGGGTGTCGCCGCTGTAGACCAGCAGCCACGGCCAGGCCTCGTCGACCGCGAGCTCCAGCTCCCCTGCCGCGCCGCGCAGCCGGGCCCGGGCCCAGCCGTCGGCGTCCCGGTCGAGGTCGGTGAGCGGGGTGTCGAACGCGCGGTTCCCGATCCGGCCGACGGCGCCGTCGAAGGGGCGCCGCTCGCCCGTCGGCAGCCCGCCGTCGATCAGCAGCTCGGTGCGCCCGGGGAGGTCGAGCTCGGCGTCGGCGATGCCGCCGTCCTCGGTCGCACCGACCGAGAAGTAGGGGTGGAAGCCGGCGCCGAAGGGCGCGCGGCGGTCGCCGTCGTTGCGGACCCGCAGGGTGACGGTGAGGCGCTCGGGCGTCAGCACGAGATCGGCGGCGGCGGCCAGCCGGAAGGGGTAGCCCGGTCGTGGCAGGACCGTCGTCCCCACGGTGGCGGTGTCGTCCGTGACCGCCAGCGCCGTCCACGGCTGCCAGGTGACCAGGCCGTGCTGGGCGACGGGCGCGGCGGGCGAGACCACGTCGAGCTGGAGCTCCTCGCCCTCCCAGGTCCACCGGCCGTCGCGGATCCGGTTGGGCCAGGGCAGCAGCACCCCGCCACGGCGGCCGGGGAGGGTGCCGCCGGCGGGGTAGCCGTCGAGCACCTCCCAGCCGCCCACGGCGAGCCGGCGCAGCGCGCCGCCCCGCAGGTCGACGGCGAGGGAGGCCTCCCCCGCCGTCAGCTGCACCTCGCGCGGTCCGGTCGGCCAGATGTCGGGCATGCGGCCAGCTCACCACATCCACGGCGTGCGCCACGAGTGGTTGGTGACGGCAACCCTGCGCCATGAGAGTGTCATCGGGACTGTGGCGCGCGGCACAGTCGGACGAGGGGAACGCGGGATGACCTCCACACGCGGGCCGGTGCGCCCGGACGGAACGCCGATCGACACCGATGCGGTCCGCCGCAAGTACCTCGAGGAGCGCGACAAGCGCCTGCGCGCCGACGGCAACGACCAGTACCTGCGCCTCACCGGCGAACTGGCCGGCTACCTCGCCGACCCGTACACCCCGCGGGTCGAGCGCGCGCCGAAGACCGACCACGTCACCGTCGCCTTCATCGGCGGCGGCTTCGCCGGCCTGGTCACCGGCGCGCGGCTCACCGAGGCCGGCGTCACGGGAGTCCGCATCGTGGAGAAGGGCGGCGACTTCGGCGGCACCTGGTACTGGAACCGCTACCCCGGCGCCCAGTGCGACACGGCCTCGCTGATCTACATGCCGCTCCTCGAGGAGACCGGCCACATGCCGACCGAGAAGTACGCGCACGCGCCGGAGATCCTCGAGCACTGCCAGCGCATCGGGAAGCACTTCGGCCTCTACGACGACGCGCTGTTCCACACCGAGGTGACCGACCTCGAGTGGGACGCCGCGGCGTCCCGCTGGATCGTCCGCACCGACCGGGGCGACGAGTTCACCGCACAGTTCCTCGCCATGGGCACCGGTCCGCTGCACGTGCCCAAGCTGCCCGGCATCCCGGGGATCACCTCGTTCCGCGGGCACAGCTTCCACACCAGCCGGTGGGACTACGACTACACCGGCGGCGACCCCTACGGCGCGCCGCTGGACGGGCTGGCCGACAAGAAGGTGGCCCTGATCGGCACCGGCGCCACCTCCGTCCAGGCCGTACCGCACCTCGCCGGCGCGTGCGCGGAGCTCTACGTCTTCCAGCGCACGCCGTCGTCGGTGGACGTCCGCGGCAACGGGCCGCTGGACCCGGAGTGGTTCGCCTCCATCGCCACCCCCGGCTGGCAGCAGCGCTGGCTGGAGAACTTCACCGCCACGCAGACCGGCGCCGGCACCGGCGAGGACCTCGTCATGGACGGCTGGACCGACCTGGCCCGCCGGATGCAGGCCAGCATCAGGGCGCTGCCCGCCGACGAGCTGACGCCGGAGCGGATCCAGGCGGCCTTCGACGACGCCGACGTCGAGAAGATGGAGGAGATCCGCGCGCGGGTCGACGCCGTGGTGGCCGATCCGGCGACCGCCGAGGGGCTCAAGGCCTGGTACCGGCAGCTGTGCAAGCGGCCCTGCTTCCACGACGAGTACCTGGACGCCTACAACCGGCCGCGCACGCACCTCGTGCACACCGACGGCAAGGGCGTCGAGCGGATCACCGAGACCGCCGTCGTCGCCAACGGGCAGGCCTTCGACGTCGACTGCATCATCTACGCCTCGGGCTTCGAGGTCGGCACCGACTACACCCGGCGGGCCGGCTACGACGTGACCGGGCGGGACGGCGTCCGGCTGTCCGAGCGCTGGGCCGACGGCATGCGCACGCTGCACGGCACGTACGTGCACGGCTTCCCGAACATGTTCCTGGTCCAGCCCACCCAGGGCGCCAACCTGATCAGCAACGTGCCGCACAACCTCACCGAGTCGGGGCGCACGATCGCCGCGGTGATCCGGCACGCGCTGGACACGGGCTCGTGCGAGGTCGAGGTCGGCGCCGAGGCCGAGCAGGCCTGGGTCGACCTGCTGCTCACCCACCCGGGCACGCGCATGGGCGGGCCGGACTGCACCCCGGGCTACTACAACAACGAGGGCCAGGACGCCGGCCCGCGGGCGAAGCTCAACGTCGGCTACCCGGCCGGCGCGGCCGCCTACTTCACCTACCTGGACGGCTGGCGCTCGTCCGGAGAGTTCGAGGGATTGATGTTCCGGTGACCGACCTCGAGGACCTGGTCCGCAGCATCGACGTCGCCGACCCCTATCCGGTGTGGCAGTCGCTGCTCGACCGCGGGCCGCTGATCGCTCCCGACGGCTCCTTCGCGCTGCTGACCGCGCACGACCACTGCGACGCCGTCCTGCGCTCACCCCTGGTCAGCGTGGACCGGAACAACTCCACCTCGTGGCGGGAGATCGCCGCCACGCTGCCGCCCGAGGAGCTCGCCCGCCAGGAACGGCAGCGCAGCTTCCTCTTCCTCGACCCGCCGGACCACACCCGGCTGCGCCGGCTGGTCAGCAAGGCGTTCACGCCGCGGACCGTCGCCGAGCTGACGCCGTTCGTGGAGCAGCTCGCCGAGGACCTGCTCGCCGCCGCGACCGCCGATGGCCGGCTGGAGGTGGTCAGCGCGCTGGCCTATCCGCTGCCGGTCACCGTGATCAGCCGGATGCTCGGCGTCCCCGAGGCCGACCACGTGCGGTTCTCCGGCTGGTCGGACGTGCTGGCCAAGAGCCTCGACGACGGGCCGCTGACCGAGGACCCCGAGGTCGCGCGGCAGCGGCGGCACGCCAGCGACGAGTTCCGCGCGTACTTCACCGCGCTGTGCGCCGAGCGCCGGGCCGACCCGCGGGACGACCTGCTCAGCGCGCTGGTGCAGATCGAGCACGAGGGCGACCGGCTCACCACCGACGAGCTGCTCAACACCGCCCAGCTGCTGCTGGTCGCCGGGCACGAGACGACGGTGAACCTGATCGCGAACGGCACGCTCGCGCTGCTCCGGGACGACGAGCTGCGCGCGCAGGTCGCCGCGGACGACGCCTGCGCCACCGGGTTCGTCGAGGAGGTGCTCCGGCTCGACCCGCCGGTGCAGATGACCGCCCGCATCGCCCGCGAGGACCTGCCGGTGCCCGGCGGCGTCGTCCGCGCCGGCGGCCGGGTCGTGCTCCTGGTCGCCGCTGCCGGGCGGGATCCGGAGCAGCACCCCGACCCGCTGCGGATGGACCCGACGCGGACCAGCGCTCACCTCGCGTTCGGCATCGGCCACCACTACTGCCTCGGGGCGCCGCTGGCCCGGCTCGAGGGCCGGGTGGCGCTCCAGGCGCTGGCCCGGCGGCTCGCCGGCGCCCGGCTGGGCGAGCTGACCTACAAGCCCAACCGCATCCTGCGCGGCCCGGCCCGCATCGAGGTCCTGCTCCCCTGACTCGTCAGGGGAGGGTGCGCTCGAAGAACAGCGAGTGGGTGGCCCGCGGATCGCCGGCGTAGCCGCCGAAGGCCGTGATCGGGCGGTACCCGCCGGACTCGTACAGCGCCACCGCCGCGGTCTGCAGCGGCCCGGTCTCCAGGCGGAGTGTCGTCCAGCCACGGCTGCGCGCGGCATCCTCCAGGCCGGTCAGCACCAGGCGGCTGATTCCACGCCGGCGCGCGGCCGGGACGACGTACATCCGCTTGACCTCGGCCACGCCGTCGCCCAGGGCGCGCAGGGCGCCGCAGCCCAGCGGCGTGCCGTCGTCCGCCAGGGCGACCAGCACGACCGAGATGTCGGCTGCCGACGGTGGACGTCCGGGCTCGGTCTCCGCGCCGTAGAGGTCGCGGATCTCTTCCTGCTGGTCGTCGGCGAGGCGCTGGACGACGGCGTCGTCCCAGGCCCGCTCCTCGATGCGCACCCGCCCATCCTTCCCAGCAGCCCGGGCCGGTCCCGCGGGTACCGTCCGGGCACGCCGTCCTGGAGGAGAACCGTGCCCGTCGACCGCGAGCTGCCCACCCGCGAGGCCGAGGACCTGCTCGCCCTCACCCGCGACATCGCCGACGCCGAACTGGCCCCGAAGGCGGCCGCGTTCGAGCGCGAGGAGCGGTTCCCCCGCGAGGTGTTCCGGCTGCTGGGCGACGCCGGCCTCATGGGCCTGCCGTTCGGCGAGGACGTCGGCGGCGGGGGCCAGCCCTACGAGGTCTACCTGCAGGTCGTCGAAGAGCTCGCCGCCCGGTGGGCCAGCGTGGCGCTGGGCGTCAGCGTGCACACGCTCTCCTGCTTCCCGATCGACCGGTTCGGCACCGAGGCGCAGCGCCGCGACCTGCTGCCGGTCATGGTGGGCGGGCACCTGCTGGGCGCCTACTGCCTGTCGGAGGCGCACGCCGGCTCCGACGCCGCGGCGCTGCGGGCCAGCGCCCGTGCCGACGGGGACGGCTGGCTGGCCACGGGCGAGAAGGCCTGGGTCACCCACGGCGGGCAGGCCGACTTCTACTCGACGTTCCTGCGCACGCCGGACGACGGCGAGAAGGGCATCTCCTGCTTCCACCTGACCCCGGACCTGCCCGGCTTCAGCGCCGCCCCTCCGGAGCAGAAGATGGGGCTGACCGGCTCCACGACCGCGGCCATCCGCCTCGACGACGTCCCCGTGACCGCCGACCGGCTCGTGGGCGAGCGCGGCCGCGGCATGGGCATCGCGCTCGCGGCGCTGGACTCCGGCCGGCTGGGCATCAGCGCCGTCGCCGTCGGGCTGGCGCAGTCCGCGCTCGATCTCGCCGTCGGCTACGCGGTCGAGCGGGAGGCCTTCGGCCGGCCGATCGCCCAGCACCAGGGCGTGTCCTTCCTGCTGGCCGACATGGCCGCCGCCGTGGAGTCCGCGCGGGCCACCTACCTGGTCGCCGCCCGCCGCAAGGACGCCGGCAAGCCCTACTCGCGCCAGGCCAGCATCGCGAAGCTGATCGCCACGGACGCCGCGATGAAGGTGACGACCGACGCCGTCCAGGTGCTGGGCGGGGCCGGCTACACCCGCGACCACCCGGCCGAGCGCTACATGCGCGAGGCGAAGGTCATGCAGATCTTCGAGGGCACCAACCAGATCCAGCGGATGGTCATCGGCCGGCACCTCACGAACGCGGTCGTGCCTCCGGCCGGCTGAGCCGCCGGTTCCACGTGGAACCCACCGATGGGTGGACGACGACGCGCGGCCGCGGGCCGATACTGGAGCCCACCGCCACCTGGGAGTGCTCGATGCCCGAACCGCACCTGCGCGCCGCCGACGCGGACCGCTCCGCCGTCGCCTCCGTGCTCGGCGAGCACATGGCCGCGGGCCGCCTCACCGTCGCCGAGTACGAGGAGCGGCTGACCCGCGCCTACGCCGCCAAGACGTACGGCGAGCTCGCCGAGCTGACCACCGACCTGCCCGGCGGCGTGACGCCCGCCGTGCGCAGCAGCGGCGCACCCGCCCGACGCGAGGACCGGCCCGCCCGGTGGGGCGGCGACTGGGGCAAGGCCGACGCCTGGGCGTGGCGCTCGTGGGCGACCACCGCGGCGATCGTGATCAGCATCTGGGCGATCACCTCGCTGGCCAGCTGGGAGTTCCTCTACTTCTGGCCGATCTGGGTGCTCGGCCCGTGGGGCGTCGTCCTGTTCATCCAGTCGTTCGGCGACGACGACGAGGACGACGACGGCCCCGGGCCGCAGGCGCTGCCCGGGCGCTGACGTCCCCCGGGGCGCAGGAACCGCCCGTGCCATGCTGCGAGGAGCGGACCGGCGCGGCCGGCCCACCCCCGCTCCCCGCCATCGCAGGAGGCACGCGTGACCGGTGACAACGAGTTCGGCGAGCCCGGCCAGGTGCTGTGGGCCCCGTCCGCGGAGCGGCAGGAGAGCTCCAAGCTCACCGCCTTCGCGCGCCGGATCGAGGCGAAGCACGGCGTGCGGTTCGCGGACTACGAGTCGCTGTGGCGCTGGTCGGTCGAGCACCTCGAGGAGTACTGGGCCGAGGTGTGGGACTTCTTCGACATCGCGCCCGGGACGGCGTACGACGCGGTGCTGGCCGACCGCAGCATGCCGGGGGCGGTCTGGTTCCCCGGCGCACGGCTGAACTACGCCGAGCACGTCCTGCGGCGCGGCGAGGGCCGCGGTGCGGAGACCGCGCTGGTCTCGGTGTCCGAGGACGGCACGGTCTCCGAGGTCACCTGGGCGGAGCTGACCGAGCAGGTCGGCGCCGTGGCGACCGCCCTGCGCCGGATGGGCGTCCAGCCGGGCGAGCGGGTCGTCGGCTACCTCCCCAACATCCCGCAGGCGGTCGTGGCCTTCCTCGCCGCGGCCAGCGTCGGCGCGGTGTGGTCGGCGTGCGGCCCGGAGATCGGCCTGCAGAGCGCGGTCGACCGGTTCGCCCAGCTCGAGCCGGTGCTGCTGATCGCCGTCGACGGCTACCGCTTCGGCGGACGGGAGCACGACCGCCGCGAACTCGTCGCCGACCTCGCCTCCGCGCTGCCGTCGCTGCGCGCCGTCGTCCAGGTGCCGGTGCTCGGCACCGAGCCCGCCGACGGACAGACCCCGTGGTCGGAGCTGCTCGCCGAGCCCGGCGAGGCCGCACCGGTCCAGCTGCCCTTCGACCACCCGCTGTGGGTCGTCTACTCCTCCGGGACGACCGGGTTGCCCAAGGGCCTGGTGCACGGCCACGGCGGGATCCTGGTCATGGCGCTGGCGCAGAGCGGGCTGCAGAACGACCCGCAGCCCGGCGACCGCGGCATGTCCTACACCTCGACCACCTGGATCATGTGGAACAGCATGGTCAGCGGCCTGCTCACCGGCAGCACCGCCGTGCTGTACGACGGCAACCCGATGTACCCCTCGGTCGACCGGCTGTGGCAGCTGGCCGAGGAGCACCGGCTCACCAGCCTCGGCGTCAGTCCCGGCTACCTGCAGGCGTGCGAGAAGGCCGGCCTGCACCCCGGGCGCGACCACGACCTCACCGCGCTGCGCAGCCTGGGGGTCACCGGCTCCCCGCTGCCCGCGAGCTCGTTCCGCTGGGTCTACGACGAGCTGGGGCCCGACTTCGTGCTGCGGGTGTTCAGCGGGGGCACCGACTTCGCCGCGACGCTGGTGGGCGGATCCCCCTGGCTGCCGGTCCACCTCGGCGAGATGTCCGGACGCGCGCTCGGCTGCCACGTCGAATCCTGGGACGACGCGGGCCGCCCCGTGGTCGACGAGGTCGGCGAGCTGGTCATCCTCGCGCCGATGCCGTCGATGCCGCTGCGGATCTGGGGCGACGAGGACGGCTCGCGGTACCACGACGCCTACTTCGACACCTATCCCGGCGTGTGGCGGCACGGCGACTGGCTGACCGTCACCAGCCGCGGCACCTGCGTCATCTCCGGCCGGTCGGACTCCACGCTCAACCGGCACGGGGTGCGCATGGGCAGCTCCGACATCTACCAGGCCGTCGAGGCGCTACCGGAGGTCGCCGAGGCGCTGGTGCTCGGCATCGAGCAGCCCGACGGCGGCTACTGGCTGCCGCTGTTCGTGCGGCTCGCCGAGGGCGCCGTCCTGGACGAGGCGCTGGTCGACCGCATCCGCTCGGCCGTGCGGACCCAGGCCTCGCCCCGGCACGTGCCCGACGAGGTGATCGAGGTGCCGGCGATCCCGCACACCACGACCGGCAAGAAGCTCGAGGTGCCGATCAAGCGGATCTTCCAGGGCATCCCCGTGGAGAAGGCCTGCAACCTGGGCGCGGTCGACGACCCCACCGCCGTCACCTGGTTCGCCGAGCTCGCCGGTAAGCGCCGGTAGGCGCCGGAACGACGAAGGCCGGACCCCGTCGGGATCCGGCCTTCGTCGCTGGTGGGCAAGGGGGGAGTTGAACCCCCACGTCCTTTCGGACACACGGACCTGAACCGTGCGCGTCTGCCATTCCGCCACTTGCCCTGGCGAGCGACGACATTAGCAGCCCTGCCGCGCGCAACCCCGGCAGGGGGGCCGTCGTTCCCACCCTGCCGTCACAAACGTGTCGGGCGACGCGCGTTGGCCGGTCCGGGCTGCGCCGCCCGGCTACGATCACGGCGTCCACGAGAACGTCCGGCCGAGCGCGAGGGAGCGACTGTGGGTGTGCTGCAGCGCTTCGAGCGACGACTCGAGGGCATGGTCGGTCTCGCGTTCGCCCGCCTGTTCAAGGGCAAGGTGCACCCGGCCGAGATCGCCAAGGCCCTGCAGCGCGAGGCCGACGAGCAGCGCTCGGTCGTCGGCGAGGGCCGCATCCTCGCGCCCAACGTGTACGTGGTGCGCCTGGGCGACACCGACTACGAGCACCTGGGCCAGTGGTCCGACCAGCTCGCCGGCGAGCTCGCCGACATGGTCTCCGAGCACATCGACGACGAGGGCTACTCGATCTTCGACGCCGTCCGCGTGCACCTCGAGCTGGACAGCGACCTCCCGACCGGCGTCTTCGAGGTCTCCTCGGAGGTCGCCGACCCGGACGCGCCGAGCGCCCGCGGCGATCTCGCCCCCGCCGGCGTCCCCCCGCTCCCCGGCCATCCCCCGCTGCCGCCCCTGCCCCCGCTGCGCGGGCACGTCGGCGACACCGGCCGGGTCTCGCCGTCCTCCGCCCGCCCGGGCAGCCGCGCGACCGTCACGCACGCCCTGGTCGTCGACGGCCCGGGCACCCGCCACGAGCTGTCCACCGGGCGCAACGTGATCGGGCGCGGCACCGAGGCCGACATCCGGCTCCCCGACACCGGCGTCAGCCGCAAGCACGTCGACGTCGTCCTGGACGGCGGCGTCGCCACCGTCGAGGACCTCGGCTCGACCAACGGAACCCTGGTGAACGGCCGGCGGGTCAGCCGCCAGCCGCTCTCCGACGGCGACGTCATCCGGATCGGCCACTCGGTGCTGGTGTACCGGCGGGACGGCGCGTGACGGGGACGCCGGGAGCACGCATGAGCCGGGCGGTACCGGGCACGACCTCGCTGATGGTGAGCGAGGTGACCGGCTGATGGCAGAGATCGTGCTGCAGGGATTCCGCTTCGGCTTCCTCCTGCTGCTGTGGCTGTTCATCTTCGCCGCGTTCCGCGTCGTGCGGGCCGACCTGTTCGGCGGCCGCGTCGGTCGCGTCGCGTCGGTCCCGCCCCGGGCCGCCGCACCCAGCAAGAAGCGCGGCAGCAAGGGCCCCCGGACCCTGGTCGTCACCGCCGGCCCGCTGACCGGCACCAAGATCACCCTCGGGGAGCAGCCGATCCTCGTCGGCCGGGCGGACGACTCGACGCTCGTCCTGACCGACGACTTCGCCAGCTCCCGTCACGCCCGGCTGACCAACCGCGGCGGCCAGTGGTACGTCGAGGACCTAGGCTCCACCAACGGCACGTACCTCGATCAGCAGCGCGTCCAGGGTCCGCTGCTGATCAACCCCGGTCAGCCGATCCGTATCGGCCAGACGGCCCTGGAGCTGCGCTCATGAGTCTCGTCCTGCGCTATGCGGCGCGTTCGGACCGCGGACTGATCCGCGGCAACAACCAGGACTCGGTCTACGCCGGTCCGCGACTGCTCGCGGTCGCCGACGGCATGGGCGGTCACGCGGCCGGCGACGTCGCCAGCAAGGTGGTCATCGCCGCCCTGCAGCACCTGGACGACGACACCCCCTCGGGCGACATGCTGCAGGCCCTCCGCCAGGGCGTGTTCGACGGCAGCGAGCACCTGCGCGAGGTCATCCGCGACTCCCCGCAGCTCGAGGGCATGGGGACGACGCTGACGGCGATCCTGTTCGCCGGTGGCCGGCTCGCGCTGTGCCACGTCGGCGACTCCCGCGCCTACCTGCTCCGCGACGGCGAGTTCACCCAGATCACGCACGACGACACGTTCGTGCAGACGCTGATCGACGACGGCCGGATCACCGCCGAGGAGGCCAACAGCCACCCCCAGCGCTCGCTGCTGCTGCGGGCGCTCAACGGCCAGGAGGTCGAGCCCGACCTCTCCATGCGCGAGGCCCGCGCCGGCGACCGCTACCTGCTGTGCTCCGACGGGCTGTCCGGCGTCGTCAGCGAGGAGACCCTCGCCGACGCGATGACCGACCCCGACCCGCAGACCACCGCGGACCGGCTGATCGAGCTGGCGCTGCGCAGCGGCGGCCCCGACAACATCACGGTGATCGTCGCCGACGTCGTCGAGGACGACGGCCGCGGCGTGCTCATGGAGCCGGTGGTCGACGGCGCCGCGGGCGACTACATCGGGCAGCGCCAGGTCGACGGCACCTCCGCGGCCGGCCGGGCCGCCCTGGCCGATCCCGCGCCGCCGCCCTCGCCTCCGCCCGCACCGCCGACGGGCGGTGGCCCCTCCGCCCGCCGCCGCCCGCTGCGACTTCTCCTCGGGGCGGGGATCCTCCTGGTCGTGCTCGTGGCCGGGGCGATCGGTACCTACGTGTGGGCGCTGCAGCACTGGTTCGTCGGGGTCGACGAGCAGCAGGGCACCGAGCAGGTGGCGGTCTTCCGCGGGCTGGACGTCTCGCTGCTCGGCCTGGACCTGTACCGCGTGGACCAGGACGCCGAGCTGCCGGTCACCCACCTGACGCCGGCCGCCCGGAACCGGGTGCAGGGCGGCATCACCGCCGACGACGCGGCCGACGCCGACCGCATCGTGGCGGCACTCCGCGACCAGCGGCTGCCGCCCTGCCGCACCGCCGAGGAGGAGGCCGAGGCCGCCGAGCCGGCGGAGGCCACCCCGGCCCCCCAGCCCGAGGGCGCCGTCCCGACGGACGGCTCGGTCCCCACCGTGCCCCCCGCCGCCCCCGAGACCGTGCCCGCCCCGGCCGTGCCGGGCGCCGGGTCCACCACCCCGGAGAGCTCCCCCGACGCCGGCTCGTCGGCCGCGACGACGCCGTCGTCCCGGCCGGGGGTGGACTGCCGGGAGGCCGAGTGATGGCCGGCCCGACGACCGACCCCCGCGCCGCCGCCCCCGGCACCGCCGTGCCCACCCGCCGCGGCACCGAGGCCCTGCTGCTGGCCTTCGCCGTGGCGATCACGCTGGCCGCGCAGTGCATCGTCGACCTGACCGTCACCGGCTCGCTGCGCCCCGAGCTGGCCACGTTCGGCATCTGGTTCACCGCGCTGTGGACCGGCGCGCACCTCGTCGTCCGGAAGTTCGCGCCCTACGCCGACCCGCTGCTGCTGCCCTGCGTCGCCGTCCTCACCGGCCTGGGGCTGGTGATGATCCACCGGCTGGACATCGCCGACCCCGACTCGGGCGCCGACGCCCCTGTGCAGCTGCTGTGGGCCACGATCGGGCTGCTCCTGTTCGTGGCGGTGCTGCTGGTCGTGCGCGACCACCGGCTGCTCTCGCGCTACGCCTACATCCTGATGCTCTTGGGCCTGGTGCTGCTGACCCTCCCGGCGATCCTGCCCGCCTCGATCTCCGAGGTGAACGGCGCCAAGATCTGGATCCGCGTGGCCGGGTTCTCCATCCAGCCCGGCGAGTTCGCCAAGATCTGCCTGGTCGTCTTCTTCGCCGCCTACCTGGTGGACAAGCGCGACGTGCTGGCCCTGGCCAGCCGCAAGGTGATGGGGCTGGAGCTGCCCCGCGGCCGCGACCTCGGCCCGGTCCTCGTGGTGTGGCTCGTCTCGATCCTGGTCCTCGTCTTCGAGCGGGACCTGGGCAGCTCGCTGCTGCTGTTCGGCATCTTCGTGGTGATGCTCTACGTCGCGACCGAGCGGTCCAGCTGGCTGGTCATCGGCCTGCTGCTGTTCGCCGGCGGCGCGACCATCGCCTACCAGGCCTTCGGTCACGTCCAGGCCCGCGTGGACACCTGGCTGGACCCCTTCGCCTACTACGACGGCTCCGGCTACCAGGTGGCGCAGTCGCTGTTCGGCCTGGGCACCGGCGGGCTGTTCGGCGCCGGCCTGGGCGGTGGCCGCCCCGACGAGGTGCCGATCGCCAAGAGCGACTTCATCGCCGCAGCGATCGGCGAGGAGCTGGGCCTGTTCGGCCTGGCCGCGGTGATCATGGTCTACCTGGTCCTGGTCGAGCGCGGCCTGCGCACCTCGCTCATCGTGCGGGACCCCTTCGGCAAGCTGCTCGCCGCCGGCCTCTCGTTCGCCGTCGCCTGGCAGCTGTTCGTCGTCCTCGGCGGGGTCACCGGCCTGCTGCCGCTGACCGGACTGACGACGCCGTTCCTCGCCTACGGTGGCTCCTCGCTGGTGGCCAACTTCGGCCTGGTGGCGCTCCTGGTGCGGATCAGCGACGCCGCCCGCCGCCCGGCCACGCCGCACGTGGCGCCGCAGCGGCTCACCGATGCGCCCACCGAGGTGGTGCAGCCGTGAACGCCCCGCTGCGCCGCGTGGCGATCAGCGTGCTGGTGCTGTTCACGCTGCTGATCGTCAACATCAACTACATCCAGGTGGTGCGCTCCGAGGAGCTGCGCGAGGACGGCCGCAACACCCGTGTCCTCGCCGACGAGTACTCGCGGGAGCGCGGCGCGATCGTGGTGGCCGGCGAGCCGATCGCGCTGTCCACCCCGACGGACGACCGGCTGAAGTACCTGCGCCAGTACCCGCAGGGCGGGCTGTACGCGGCGGTCACCGGCTTCTACTCCGTCATCTACGGCGCCACGGGCATCGAGCGCGCGGAGAACCCGCTGCTCGCCGGCACCGACGACCGGCTCTTCGTGCGGCGGATCTCCGACCTGTTCACCGGCCGGGACCCTTCCGGGGGCGACGTCGTCCTCACCCTCGACCCGGCCGTGCAGCAGGCCGCGATGGCCGGCCTCGAGGGCCAGGTCGGCGCCGTGGTGGCACTGGATCCCTCCACCGGCGCGATCCTGGGCCTGGCCAGCACGCCGACCTACGACCCGAACCTGCTGGCGAGCCACGACCTGGACGCGGTCCGGGAAGCGGCGGCGCAGCTCGAGGCGGCCGACCCGGACCCGCGCAGCAACCAGGCGATCAGCCAGCGCTACGCGCCGGGCTCGATCTTCAAGGTCATCGTCTCGGCGGCGGCGCTGGAGAACGGTTACACCCCGGAGACCGTCGTACCGGCGCCCCAGGTGTTCGACCTGCCGCAGTCCGACGGGACGCTCAAGAACTTCAACGGCTCGGCGTGCGACCCCAGCGGTCAGCAGCCCCTCATCCAGGCGCTCACCATCTCCTGCAACACCGCCTTCGCCCAGCTGGGCATCGACCTCGGCGAGGACGCGATCCGCGACATGGCCGAGGGCTTCGGCTTCGGCCGGGAGGACCTGGCGATCCCGCTGGACGTGGCGACGAGCACGCTCGGCGAGATCGAGAACGGCGACCAGCTGGCCAGGACCTCGATCGGTCAGCAGGACGTGCAGGTGACCCCGATGCAGGCCGCCATGATCGCCGCCGCCGTCGCCAACGACGGCGTCCTGATGAAGCCCTACCTGGTCGACCAGCTCCTCGCCCCGGACCTCACGGTCATCGACGAGACCGACCCCGAGGAGCTCTCCCAGCCGATCTCGGCGCGGACGGCCGAGCAGCTCACCGAGATGATGACCAGCGTCGTGACCAACGGCTCGGGGCGCGCCGCCGGCATCCGCGGGATCCAGGTGGCCGGCAAGACCGGCACGGCGGAGAACGAGGGCCCCGACCACAACTGGTTCATCGGGTTCGCCCCCGCCGACGACCCTCAGATCGCCGTCGCGGTGTTCGTGCGCAACGGTGGGGGAACGGGTGGGGACACGTCCGCGCCGATCGCCCGCCAGGTGATCCAGGCCTACCTCGACGCGCAGGAGGGCCGATGACCCTGGCCACCGGGAGCTTGCTCGCCGGCCGCTACGAGATCACCGCCCCGATCGCCGTCGGCGGCATGGGCGAGGTCTGGAAGGCCCGCGACCGGGTGCTCGACCGCGTCGTCGCGGCGAAGGTGCTCAAGAGCGAGTACACCGACGACCCGAGCTTCCTGGCCCGCTTCCGCAACGAGGCCCGGCACACCGCGGCGCTGTCGCACCCCAACATCGCCTCGGTCTACGACTACGGCGAGATCCAGGACGACTCGGGCACCAAGAAGCTGGCGTTCCTCGTCATGGAGTTCGTCGAGGGGCAGCCGCTGGTGCAGATCCTGCACGACGAGGGCAAACTGCCGGTCGACTGGACGCTGCACGTGCTCGAGCAGTCCGCCGAGGGCCTGTCGGCCGCGCACCGCGCCGGCGTGGTCCACCGCGACATCAAGCCGGGCAACCTCATGGTGCGGCCCGACGGCGTCGTGAAGCTCACCGACTTCGGCATCGCCCAGGCGCGCGACGCCACCCCGCTCACCCGCACCGGCATGGTGGTGGGCACCGCGCAGTACCTCTCCCCCGAGCAGGCCCAGGGGCTGGAGGTCAACGCCGCCTCCGACGTCTACTCGCTCGGCGTCGTCGCCTACGAGTGCCTGACCGGCGGCCGGCCCTTCGACGGCACCTCGCAGGTGGCGATCGCGCTCGCGCACATCAACCGGCCGCCGCCGCCGCTGCCCGCCTCGGTCCCGCCCGCGGTGCGGCTGCTCGTGGAGCGCGCCCTGGCCAAGGACCCGGCCGACCGCTTCCCCGACGGCGGCGCGTTCGCCGCCGCGATCCGGCGCGTGGCCGCCGGCGGGACGCCCGTCCCGGTCGGCCCGCCGACGACGCCGACCCAGATCGTCGACCCCGGCCTCGCCGACGGCCGCACCACCGTCCTCGCCGCGCAGCCCGGGGCGCTGACCGGCACCCGCGCGCTGACCCCCTCGACCGGCCCCGTGCCGCCCATGCCGCCCCTGCACGGGCCGGACGACGACGACTGGGGCGTCGACGACGAGCCGGCCCCCGCCCGCGGGCGTTTCCGCTGGGCGTGGCTGGTCGCCGCGCTGCTCGTGCTGCTCCTGGCCGGTGGGGGTGCCGCGCTGCTGCTGACCCGCGGCGACGGGGACGACGGCGACCGCACCGCCGGCCCGACCGGCACCGCGACCGGCTCCAGCGCGCCCGCGTCGGGCATCGCGCTGAAGGCGGCCAACGCCTACGTCGGCCGGGACGCCGACGAGGTGGCCGAAGAGCTCGAGGACCTGGGCCTCGAGGTGGTGCAGGAGCCGGCCAGCGACGCGCTGCTCGCCGACCTGGGCCGGAACTTCGACGAGAACGCCGTCGCGGCGATCGTCCCGTCCGGCACCACCGTGGACCCGGCGACCACCGTCGTCCGCCTCACCGTCGCCGAGGACGGCTGGACGGTCGAGGACGAGCCCGAGACCGAGGCGCCGGCCCCCGAGCCGGAGCCCGAGCCCGAACCGGAGCCGACCGTGGCCCCGACGACGAGCCGGCCTCCGACGACGTCGCCGCCCGCCTCCAGCACGTCTGCGCCGAACACGAGCTCGGCCCCGTCGACGCCGACGCTGTCGGGCCAGCCGGCCGAGCCCAGCGACACGGTCCCCCCGGGTGACGGCGGCGGGACGGGTGCGCCTGCCCCGGGCGGGGCTGCGAACCCTCCTGAGGCCGCTGCTGCGGAAGTGGTCAGGTGACCCGGCTGACCCCTCCCGGTTCCCCGGCAACGCGCCGCGGCGCCGCTAGGCTCGCCGTCGGCATCCTGCCCGCAGTGCGCCCCGGCCGCTGCCCGCGTGCCGCGGTCCGTGCCCGGACGACGCACGCTCCCGTTCGAGAGGACCTCCGATGACCACGCCGCAGGTGCTCGGCGAGCGCTACGAGATCGGCGAGGTGCTCGGCCGCGGCGGGATGGCCGAGGTCCACCACGGCCGCGATCTCCGGCTGGGCCGCGAGGTGGCGGTCAAGGTGCTGCGCAACGACCTGGCCCGCGACCCGTCCTTCCAGGTGCGCTTCCGCCGCGAGGCGCAGGCCTCGGCCTCGCTCAACCACCCGGCCATCGTCGCGGTGTACGACACCGGCGAGGACCGCACCGCGCTCGGGGCGACCCCGTACATCGTCATGGAGTACGTCGAGGGCGAGACGCTGCGCGACGTCATCCGACGCGAGGGCCACCTGCCCGCCGAGCGCGCGATGACGCTGGCCGCCGACATCTGCGGCGCCCTGGACTTCAGCCACCGCAACGGCATCGTGCACCGGGACGTGAAGCCCGGGAACGTGATGATCACGCCGCAGGGCACCGTCAAGGTGATGGACTTCGGCATCGCCCGGGCGGTGTCGGACTCCGCGGCGACGATGACCTCCACCGCCGCCGTCATAGGGACCGCCCAGTACCTCTCCCCCGAGCAGGCCCGAGGCGAGAGCGTCGACGCCCGCTCCGACGTCTACTCCCTCGGCTGCATGCTCTACGAGCTGGTCACCGGCGCGCCGCCGTTCACCGGCGACTCCCCCGTGGCCGTGGCCTACCAGCACGTGCGCGAGGACCCGCGGCTGCCGTCGTCGATCAACCCGGAGATCCCGGCCGAGCTGGACGCCATCGTCCTCAAGGCCATGAGCAAGAACCCGGCCAACCGGTACCAGTCGGCCGCGGACATGCGCAACGACCTGCTCCGGGCGCTCGCCGGGCAGCGGGTCGAGGCGACGCCGGTCATGGGCGACGCCGAGAAGACCGCGATCATCGGCGCCGCGCCCGCCTACGGCGGCTACGACGAGTGGGACGACGAGGACGAGCAGGCCAGGCGCAAGAAGCGTCGGATCATCATCGCCGTCGTCTCCGTGCTGGCCGTGCTGCTCCTCGGCGGCGCCATCGCCGCCGCGCTCTCGATGGGCGGCGACGAGCCGACCGAGCCCACCGTCGCCCAGGTGCAGGTGCCCCCGCTGCAGAACCTGCCCGAGGCCGACGCGGTCGCCGCGCTCACCGCGGTCGGCCTCGAGGCCGGGACCCGCACCCCCCGCGTGGTCACCGATGAGGCCCAGGTCGGCCTGGTGCTGGACAGCACCCCGGCCAGCGGCGCGCAGGTCGACGAGGGCAGCGAGGTCGACCTGATCGTCGGCACCGCGCCCGACACCGTGCTGGTGCCCAACATCGTCGGTCTGGACGAGCAGCGTGCCCGCGCCGCCCTCGAGCGGGCCGGCTTCGACGGCACGATCGAGCTCGAGGACGAGGAGTCGCTGGAGAAGGCGGGCCTGGTGGCGGCGGTGAGCCCCGCGGAGGGCCAGCCGATCTCTCCCGACGGCACGCTCACCCTCGGCATCTCCACCGGGAGCGTGCGGCTGCCCGACGTGCTCAACCGGAGCGAGGTCGACGCCCGCAAGGCGCTGACCGACGCCGGGTTCAGCGAGGCCCAGATCAGCACCGAGCAGGTCGCTTCCCCGCAGCCGCCCGGAACCGTCGTCGCCACCAACCCCGGCGGGGGCAGCGCGGCGACCGCCGACACCCGGATCGTCCTGCAGGTCTCCGGTGGCCGCGGCGACATCGTCGTCCTCAACGTCGCGGGTCAGTCGCCGTCGGCGGCCGAGGCCAACCTGCGGGCCGTCGGGTTCACCAGCTTCGTGCGGGAGACGGTCGAGAACGACGGCTCGGTCGGCGCCGGGCAGGTCCTGACGACCGAGCCGCCGCCGGGCACCACGGTGCCTTCGGACACGACGATCATCCTGCTGATCGCCGGCGCCGAGGCCCCGCCCACCGCACCTGCGACCGGCACCGGGACGGGCACCGGCAACTGAGCACCGCATGACGAAGGGCTCCTCCCGATCCGGGAGGAGCCCTTCGTCGTTCGTGGACCCCGCTGGGATCAGGGACCCTGATCGTGCTGCTTCCTCCCTCACGTCCCACGGTGAGGGAGGACGCTCGATGATCAGGTCACCTGATCGTCGCGGGGTGGACCGGAGCGGTCAGGCGGTGGCGACGTTCAGCCGCTCGGCGGCCGCCGAGGCCGCCTCCAGGGCCGCCGGGTCGGGGGCCAGGCCGCAGGTGGTCAGCCAGGTGGCCAGCATCCGGTGCCCGCCCTCGGTGAGGACCGACTCCGGGTGGAACTGGACGCCCTCGATCGGCAGCTCGCGGTGCCGCAGCGCCATGACGATGCCCGACGGCGTGTGCCCGGTGACCTCCAGCTCGCCGGGCACCGTGGCGGCGTCGACGGCGAGCGAGTGGTACCGGGTGGCGGTGAAGGGCGAGGGCAGGCCGGCCAGCACGCCGACGCCGTCGTGCACCACCTGGCTCGTCTTGCCGTGCAGCAGCTCGGGAGCGCGCACCACGTGCCCGCCGAACGCCTCCGCGATCGCCTGGTGGCCGAGGCAGACCCCGAGCACGGGCACCCCCTGCGCGGCCGCGGCGTGCACCATCGGCACCGTGACGCCGGCGTCCGCCGGGGTGCCGGGGCCGGGGGAGAGCAGGACACCGGCGACGTCGAGGTCGGCGAGCTCGTCGACGGTGACGGCGTCGTTGCGCCGCACGATGCAGCGCACGCCCAGCTGGCCCAGGTACTGGACCAGGTTGTAGACGAAGCTGTCGAAGTTGTCGACGACGAGGACCGGCCGGTCGGCGGTCCCGGTGGTGCGGCTCTCGGCGGGCACGGCTCCCCCGGTGTGGTCGGTCGGGCGCTGACGTTCAGCCCGCGGCGGCGTACTGCAGCGCCAGGGGGCCATCGTAGGCGGGCACCTCGACCTGGGTCCGGTCGCGCACCTCGTAGGTCAGCCCGAAGGCGTCCACGACCTGCCGGAAGACGGCGATCTGCGGAGAGGCGGCCAGCTGCTCGCGCACCGCCGCGGTGTCCACGACGGCGGAGATGACGAACGGCGGCGAGTAGGTGCGCCCCTGCAGCAGCAGGGTGTTGCCCACGCACCGGACGGCGCTGGTGGCGATCAGCCGCTGGTCCATCACCGCGACCCCGGTGGCGCCCGCGGCCCACATGGCGTTCACGACGGCCTGGACGTCGGACTGGTGGATGACGAGGTCGTCCGGCCGGGCACCCACCGGCAGGCTGCCGTCGGGGCGCCTGGGGGCGTCGTCGAGCGTGACCACCATCCCGGCGCCGCTGACGGCCGCCAGCCCGGCGGCCGGGACGCCGGCCTCGCCCGCGGCCCGTGCGTCGGCGACGGCGCCGTCCCGGGCCGCTGCCTGCTCGGTGAGCTGCTCGGAGCGGCCCTCCAGCTCCGCCAGGCGCCGCTCCTGGCCCGCGATGGCGTCCTCGCGCTCACGGATCAGCGCGGAGAGCTCGGTGACCTCACCGGCCCGCAGGTCGGTCCCCTGGGCGGTGCTGCCCGAGGTGGCGAACAGCAGGCCCGCCGCGAGGGCGACGACGGGCACCAGCGCCCCCCAGGCCGACAGACGGGCCACGGGCACCTCCTGCGTCGCTCCGGCGGACGACGACGGTCATCCGTGGGGGTTCCGCCACCGTGGCGGCGTCGTCGTGCTCCGTCCACAGCTTAGGCTGGGTTCCGTCACGGCCGGTGAGGACGCACCCGGCCACCCGGAGGGAGCAGGTACGTGCCCAAGTCGAAGGTGCGCAAGAAGTCCGTCTACACCCCACCCGAGGGTGTGCTCCAGTCCCGCTCGGCGGCGCAGGCACGCCTGGCGCAGCCCAGCCCCCGCTGGTACGTGGCGCTCATGATCGGGCTGCTGCTGGTCGGCCTGCTCTGGATCGTCGTGTACTACGTCGCCGGCGACGAGATCCCGTTCATGGTGTCGCTGAACTCGTGGAACTTCGCGATCGGCTTCGGCGCGATGGTGGCCGGTCTGGTCATGTCGATGCGCTGGCGCTGACCTTCCCCCACGCCGCGCGCAGGCCCTCGTCCCCACCGGGACGGGGGCCTGCGTCGTTCCCGGGGTCTGTGCACAGCCGATCACCGTCGTCCACAGGTCGACATGGCGCCCCACCCCCAGGGTTGTCCACCGGATGTGGAGGGACGGGACCGGCCCGTACCGCGCTGACCTGCGCAGATGGGCGGGCTGGGACGGGTGTGACGGATCGTCCATGCGCGTAACTACACGACTGTGAGTCTGTCCCCAGCTGTGCATGCAGCTGTGGACGAGTCGACTTGTCCGCCGGTGCGGGACGGTCGTCGCACGCCGGGCATACCCGCTCTGACCTGCGGCGACACCTCGAACGGCGCCCTCTCGGACCCCCGGACGACGACAGCCCCCGGCACCGGTTCGGTGTCGGGGGCTGTCGTCGGCGGCCCTGGGGACCGCGGCGTGTGGATCAGGCGTCGATGAGCTCCAGGATGGTGGCGTTGGCCATGCCGCCGCCCTCGCACATCGTCTGCAGGCCGTAGCGGCTGCCGGTGTTGCGCATCCGGTGGATGAGCGTCGTCATCAGGCGGGCACCGGAGCCACCCAGCGGGTGACCCAGGGCGATCGCCCCGCCCATCGGGTTGAGCCGGCTGGTGTCGGCGCCGGTCTCGACGGCCCAGGCCATCGGCACGGGCGCGAACGCCTCGTTGACCTCGAACACGCCGATGTCGTCGATCGACAGACCCGAGCGGTCCAGGACCTTCTTGGTGGCCGGGATCGGCGCGGTCAGCATGATGATCGGGTCGTCGCCCGCCATGACGGTGGTGTGGATGCGCACCAGCGGGGTGAGGCCGAGCTCGCGGGCCTTCTCGCTGGTGGTGATCAGCAGGGCGGCCGAGCCGTCGGAGATCTGGCTGGCGTTGCCGGCGCTGATGACGCCGTTCTCCTTGAAGGGGGTCTTCAGGGAGCCGAGCTTCTCAAGCGTGCCGCCGGGGCGGATGCCCTCGTCCAGGCTGATCACGCCCTCCGCGGTGGTGACGGGGGCGATCTCCTCCTCGAAGGCGCCGTCGGCCTGGGCCTTCGCGGCCTTCTCGTGCGAGGAGAGGGCGAACTCGTCGAGCTGGGTGCGGGAGAAGCCCCAGCGCTCGGCGATCATCTCGGCGCCGACGCCCTGGTTGATCGTCTGGCCGGCGTAGCGCTCCATGAACTTCGGGCCCATCGGGCGGCCGGCGCCGGAGGCCGGGTTGCTGGCCGAGCCCATGGGCACCCGGCTCATCATCTCGACGCCACCGGCGACGACGACGTCGGCCTGGCCGCTGATGACGGTGGCGGCCGCGAACGCGACGGCCTGCTGCGACGAGCCGCACTGGCGGTCGACGGTGGTGCCGGGGACGGCCTCGGGCCAGCCGGCGGCCAGCGCGGCGCTGCGCGCGATGTTGAAGGTCTGCTCGCCGACCTGGCTCACGCAGCCCCAGATGACGTCCTCGACGACGGCCGGGTCGATGCCCGAACGCTCGACGAGGGACTCGAGCACGTGCGCGGAGAGGTCGACGGCGTGCACGCCCGACAGCCCTCCGCCTCGCTTGCCGACCGGCGTGCGTACGGCGGCACAGATGACGGCATCCCGCATGGAGTTACTCCTCGTCGACGTTTCCGGGCGCGCCCGAACGGTCCGCCCTGACTGCCATCGTATGACCTGGCCGACACCTGACAAGGTCCCCCCGTGACCTGGACCACCCGGATGAACGAAACCGCGGCCGTGGCGGTGCTCGGAGCGCTGCTCGCAGCGGGGGCACTGCTCGTCGACGACGCCCCCGGCCGGCTGCTGCTGGGCGTGGGCGCCGCGCTGTCCCTGGGCCAGGCCGCGCGCGACCTGCTGCTGCGCCCGCGCCTCACGGCCGGGCCCGACGGCGTCGACGTGCGCCGGCTCCCGGGGCGGCTGCACCTGCCGTGGCCGCAGCTGCAGGTGAGCGTCCGCGAGACCCGGCGGCTCGGGATGCGGACGGTCACGCTGGAGCTCGACACCGCCTCGGACCGGGACGACGACGGCGTGCTCGTCGTCCTCGGCCGGCGGGATCTCGGCGCCGATCCACGGGAGGTGGCGCGCCGGCTGCACGAGCTGGACCCGACGGGCTAGAGGTTCAGCACCGTCAGCGTCGGCACGGTCAGGGCGACGACGAGCAGGACCACCGCGAGCAGCCCCACGCCGGCCACCTGGAACTGCGGGCGGCGCCGGACCAGCAGGAGCACGCCCGCGGCCAGCGCACCGGCGACGAGCCCGCCGAGGTGCCCGAGCAGCGAGATCCCGGGCAGGAAGCTGATGAACACGTTGATCGCCAGCAGGGTGAGCAGGCCGCGCACGTCCTGCCGGCCGGCCAGCATGAGCACGCCCAGCGCGCCGAGCAGCCCGTAGATGGCGGCGGAGGCGCCGGCGACGACCACGTTCGGGTCACCGAGCACCTGGATCGCGACCGCGCCGCCGAGGGCCGAGGCGAGGTAGACGGCGACGTAGCGGGCCCGGCCCAGCTGCCGCTCCAGCTCGGAGCCGAAGATCAGCAGGGCGAGCATGTTCATCGCGAGGTGCACCGGGCCGATGTGCAGGAACGCCGCGGTGAGCACCCGCCACCACTCGTCGAGGTAGTGGACGCCGGCGGGCCACTGGGCCAGGTCGACGAAGACCGGCGACCGCTGGTTGTCCGCCGGGGAGTTCCCCACGGAGAAGGCCGACACCGCGGTGACGACGAACATCGCCACGTTGAGGGCGATGAGAGCGAGGGTGACGACCCCCCAGCGCCGTCCCGCAGCCCGCAGGCCGCCGGTGCGCGCCGTCCGGACGGTCGCGTTCCCGGCCCGGACGCACTCCGGGCACTGGAAGCCGACGGAGGCCGGGACCATGCACTCCGGGCAGATGGGCCGGCCGCAGCGCGTGCAGACGATGCCGGTGGGCCGGTCCGGGTGCCGGTAGCAGGTGGCGGGCAGGGGCGCCGGCTGGTCGATCCGGCCGGCGCCCCCGTCGTCCGGGGTGGTGCTCAGCTGCGCTGCACCTCGACGGACTGGATCACCACGTCCTCGAGGGGCTTGTCGCCGCGAGCGGTCGGAACGGCGGCGATCTTGTCGACGACCTCGCGGCTGGCCGGGTCGGTGACCTCGCCGAAGATCGTGTGCTTGCGGTTCAGGTGCGGCGTCGGGCCCACGGTGATGAAGAACTGCGAGCCGTTGGTGCCGGGGCCGGCGTTGGCCATCGCCAGGAGGTAGGGGCGGTCGAAGGCGAGCTCGGGGTGGAACTCGTCGCCGAACTGGTAGCCCGGGCCACCGAAGCCCTGACCGAGGGGGTCGCCGCCCTGGATCATGAAGCCGGAGATGACGCGGTGGAAGATCGTGCCGTCGTAGAGCTTGTCGGTCGTCTTCTTGCGGGTCTCGGGGTGCGTCCACTCACGGGCGCCCTCGGCGAGGTCGGCGAAGTTCGCGACCGTCTTGGGGGCGTGGTCGGGGAACAGGTCCACCGTGATGTCGCCGTAGTTGGTGTGCAGGACCGCGCGGCGGGCGGGAGTCGATTCAGTCACCCCTCCAGTCTCCCACTGCCGCGCCCGCCGCGAGGGGGCGGCAGTGCTCAGCTGCCGGTGCAGGGGGCGGAGAGGTCGCCGTGGAACGCCAGGACGAGCGGGGCTCCGGAGCACACGGTGCTGCGGCCGGGCTCCAGGGCAGCGGCGCCGGTCCCGCCCGCGGGCGACCGCGCGGACAGGAAGACCTCGAGCAGCCCGGGCCCGCTGACCCGGTCGACCCGGGTGTCGTCGGGGTCCACGTCGTTCATCCCGGCGGCGTACCGGTAGGCCTCGTCCCGCCCCAGGACCTCGTCCACCAGGCCCAGGTCCACCGCGGTCGCGCCGTCGAAGACGAAGGCGCCGAGCTCGTCGACGACGGTCTGCGCCGGGATGCCCCGCGCCTCGGAGACCCACGCGACGAACTCCGCGTACTCGCGGTCCAGGCCGACGCCCAGGACCGCCCGCTCCTCGTCGGTCATGTCGCGGTACGGGTTGCCCAGGTCCTTGCCGCGGCCGCGCGACAGGTACTCCTCGGTGACGCCACCCTCGGTGGTCACGCCCTGGTCCAGGAGCGTGCCCGGGATGCCGGTGACGTCGCGGAAGCGCTGGAACGGGCCCATGACGACGCCGATGCTGCCGACGAGGCTGCCGTGGTCGGCCACGATCCGGTCGGCCCCGGCCATCGCGTAGACGCCGCCCGAGGCGGACATCCCCTGCACGTGCGCCATCACCTGGTGGCCGGTCCGCTCTTGGTAGCGCTCCACGGCGTCCGCGATCGCACGCGAGCCGTAGATCGTGCCACCCGGGGTGTTCAGCTCCAGGATCAGCCCGTCGGCGTCGTCGGCCTCGAGTGCGTCGATGACGTCCGCGACCTCGTAGCCGTAGGTGGTCCCGCCGAAGGTGGCGCCGTCGCTCTCCCCGCCGAGGATGACGCCCGTGACCGGGACGGCTACCAGCCTCGCCCCGGCCGACGGGTCGCCCCAGACGGTCTCGGTCACCGGCTCGGTCGTCCCGCTCCCGTCACCTCCGGACACCAGCCCCACCACGGCGATCACCATGACGACGACGAGCCCGAAGCCGACCACGCCCAGGCCGATCCCGGCGCCCAGGCTCGCCCCCAGCCCGAGGCCGAAGCCGCGCTTGAAGGCACCCGGCTCCCGCGGCGGCGGAGGGGGCATGGGACGCCAGGCCGGTGCCGGAGGCGCAGGCGGCATGGGAGGCGCAGGCGGCGTGGGCGGCGGCGCGTCGGCTCCCGGCGGCTGGGTGCTCACGTGAAGTCCTCCGGGGCTCGGGACGGCGAGGCCCGACCGTACTCATCCGCGTCGGCACCGCCGCACCGCCGCACCGCGCTCCAGGTGGAACAGTGCGCTTGCAGAGGGCAGAGGGCAGAGGGCAGCGGGCCGGGATCGGGCTACATCCGCATCACCATGGCGACGTCGAGGTTGCGGAACCCGGCCTCGCCCTCGGTGACCTCCTGCAGCTGCTTGGCGAAGTCGGTGGTCACCGGGTGCTCGGAGTTCCGCATCGCGGCCGCGTGGTCCGGGAAGGCGACCACCTCGACGTAGGTGTCCGGGCGGTCCCGGTCGGCCGCGACGATGCCCCAGCGGGCCGTGGTCTCGGGGCCCATGCGCTCCCGCCAGAGCTCGACCAGGTTCCGGAAACCGCCCAGGTCGCGGGCGTGGAACTCGATGAGCTGCAGGAAGGCGCCGTCCTCCAGGTCGAGGTCGGTCTCGTCCCGCATGACCGCACGGAGACCTCGTCGCAGCTCGTCCCCGTCGGTGTGCCCGTGCGTCGCGACGGCGTGTGCGGCGGCGAGCTCGAGGACCTCCTGCTCCTCACCGCTGATCGTCACGGTGCAGTTCATCTCGCTCGGCATCGACCGGCAGTCGATCGTCCTCCGTGCCACAGCTCCTCCTCGGTGCCGGGCGGCCCACGGCGCGCGGGCCGGGTGCTGACGACCGTGGCCCCGCTGCCTCCGGCCGTCCAGGGACCGAGGACCCCGCTGTCGCTCCACGTGAAACAGCGGCGCGCCGCGGCAGGTCGGGCCCGAACCCCGCCGATCCGGTCAGGCCGGGCGGGCCAGCAGCTCCGTCAGCGCCCGGTCGATGAACTCGTTGTCCGCCGGGTTCTGCCCGAGGCCGGCGAAGTGCCCGTAGATGGTCGGGATGACGCGGACCTCACCGTTCGGGATGAACTGGGACGCCCACTCCTCGTCCTCCGGCGGGAAGTACAGGTCGGTCTTCGCCGGCATGGCCAGCAGCGGGCAGCGGATGGAGCGCAGCGCCGCCTCGGTGTCGCCCTCGAAGCCGGGGGTCTTCCCGACGTCACCGTGCTCCCACGTCCAGAGCATGCCGAGCAGATCGTTGGGGTCGCGGTCGTCGAGCCAGAAGCCCTCCCAGAAGCCGACGAGGAAGTCCTCCAGGGAGGAGAAGCCGAGGTTGCGGTACTCCCGCTGCCAGTAGAAGGCCTGGGACAGGCCCCAGCCGGCGTAGATCCGGGCGAAGGCCCGCAGTCCGACGGTCGGCAGCGCGTCGGAGGAGTACCGCCCGCCGTTGAACACCGGGTCGGCGCTGAGCGCGGCGCGCAGGCTCTTCAGGAACACCTGGTTGTGCTCACTGGTGACCGACGAGCCGACGATGGGCGCTGCCCGCTTCACCATCTCGGGGTGGCTGACCGCCCACTGGTAGGTCTGGCCGGCGCCCATCGAGGACCCGAGGACCAGTTCGACGGACTCGATGCCCCACTTCTGCGTGAGCAGCCGGTGCTGCACCTCCACCTGGTCGTAGAAGGTGACCTTCGGGAAGTTCGGCCCGTCGTAGGGCGGCGGGGTGTTGCTCGGGGACGTCGACAGGCCGTTGTTCAGCTGGTTCGGGACGACGATGAAGTACTTCTCCGGGTCCAGCGCCTTCCCCGGCCCCGTCGTCCAGTCGTTGGCGTCGTGCCAGGCGCTGTACCAGGTGGGGTGCACGATCACGTTGGACCGATCGGCATTCAGCGTGCCGTAGGTCTTGTAGGCGAGCTGGGCTCCGCGCAAGGTCGCGCCGCCCTGCAGGACGACGTCCCCCAGGTCGAAGAGCTCGTGGTCGGTGGGCCGTGGCATCGGTGCTCCTCAGGGACGGGACGGGTCAGGCGGGCTGGACGGCGGGCTCGTCGAGGAGTTCGACCTGGTCGCCGCGGGAGATCTCACCCGGCTGCTCCACGGTGGCGTACATGCCGAGGATGGCCGCCCCGTTGTCGGGCAGGTGAGCGACCGGCGTGCTGAGGTCGGTCGCGAGTTCGCCGCGGTAGCGCACGATCGCCTTCAGCGTGCCGAAGTCGACCTCCCCGCTCTCGGGGTTCTCGTTGGTGACCACGCAGCGCGGCACCGGACCGACCACCTGCACGGTGGTCCCGCCGATCCGCAGTCGCCGGCCGGCCCAGGTGTCCTCCTCGTGGACGTCGCAGCCGTCGACCTCGACGAGCATGCGGAACCGCCGGTGGTCGAGTCGCTCCCCGTCAGGGGTGACGCGGCGCAGGTGGTCGAGCGTCGCGGTGGAGATCAGCGTGACGGGGTGGACGTCGACCCCGTCCCCGGGCCGGTCGACCGCCACCAGGTGGACCTCCTGCCCGACGAAGTCGCTGAGCGCGGCCGACCACGGGCCCTCGACGAGGTGCCCGTCGACGTCGCGTCCGTAGAAGTCCGTGCGCACCGCCTCGCCGAGCTCGGTGGTCCGGCCCTCCACGGGTGGTCGGCCGGGGAAGCGCAGGCGGAGGTGTGCCCCATGGCGGTCGAACTCGGCGGCGAGCCGCACGAGAGGACCGTGCTGCTTGCCGTTGAACAGCCGCCCTCGCGCGTCCACGAGGTGGAAGCGCCGGTTCTCGGGCACTCCGTTCTCGGTGACGGCCACGGTCGGCGGATGGTGCAGCGCGGTGCCCTTGACCGGGGTGGTCGAGAGCCGGGAGACGAGCGGCATGGCCCTCCGTCCGGAGTGGGTGTCGGAGCTGCTGCCGACCGTAGCCGGGGTCGGACCGCCCGGCTTCGGCATCAGTGCCGGTGCCGACCGCCGCCGGGCAGCCGCCGTCCCGCAGGCGGACCGGTGACCACCGGCTCCCCGCTGTACGCCCGGTCGACCCGTGCACGGTCCGCACGACCCGCGTCCCGCAGCACGCCGGTGGCCGGACGCCCGAACCCCACGCCGTACCAGCGCTGGGCCGGCTGGTCGCACGTCGGGCACGGCGCCGCCGCGGGCGCCTCGCGCATCGAGCGGTGCAGGTCGAACGGGCCGCACGCGGGGCAGCGGAACTCGTACAGCGGCATGCGGTGCTCCTCTCGGACGGTCGGCGGAGGTGACGCGGAGCGGGGCCGGCCCGCCCCGCGCCACCGGGTGGAAGGTCTGCAGGTCAGTCGGCCGTCAGGTCCCGCCCCCCGCCGGCACCGCCGGGCAGGATGTTCCGGTCGAAGATCGACAGCGGGACGCTGATCGACACCGCGCTGTTGGGGATGTCGACCACCCCCCCGATCCGGCCGTCGATCGGTGCTGCCCCCAGGAACAGGTAGGCCTGCTCGAACGTCCAGTCCATGGCCGGCATGAGGAAGTTGATGGCGTTGAGACAGGCCTGGCGGTAGGCCACTGTCGCGTTCATGTAGTAGTTCCGGCCGTTCTCGACGCTGATCCCCTCGAAGGTGATGAACTCCGAGTAGTTCGGGCCGACGCGGCCGGGCTTGAAGAACGGCATGGTCTGCTTGTAGCGGTCCATCCCGCCCTTGATCAGGTCGAAGTGCAGATCGATGAACCCGGGCATCTCGATGGCACCGCAGAAGGTGATCTCCCCGTCGCCCTGGGCGAAGTGCAGGTCACCGATGGAGAACTTCCCCCCGGCCACGTACACCGGCATGTAGACCCGGCTGCCCACGCCGAGGTCCTTGATGTCGACGTTGCCACCGTGTTCCCGCGGCGGGATGGTGCGGCAGGCCTCCGCGGCCGCCCGGTCCAGGTCCGCGCCGCTGAGCGTGCCCAGCAGCGCGTCCTTGGGCAGCGGAGGCAGGGCCAGCGCCGGCACCTGCGGGGTGCCGGGGACGTCGCCCTCGTGCGCCGGGATGTCGCCGGTGACCCGGTCCGGGTTCTGGTCGATCAGCGCCTGCTCCCGGCGGTTCCACTCCGCCAGCAGGTCCGCCGACGGGGCGCAACCGAAGAGCCCCGGGTGGGAGTTGCCGATGAACCGCACGCCGGGGACGTGCCGGCTGCTGGTCCAGATGCCGTCGAGGTCCCAGATCGCCTTGGACGCCTGCGGCGAGTAGTCGGTGAGGAACCCTCCGCCGTTCTCCTTGGCGAAGATCCCGGTGTAGCCCCACTCCTGTTCCTGGAACGGCCCGATGTCCACGATGTCCACGACCAGCAGGTCACCGGGTTCGGCGCCCTCGATGGCGAACGGTCCGCTGAGCATGTGGCACGGGTCGATGTTCATGTCACGGATGTCGTCGGCGTCGTCGGTGTTGCGGACCTGGTCGTCGGTCCAGTCCTTGCACTCGATCCGGTACGTGCCGCCGGGGGCGACCGTGCTGGCCGGCGGGATGTCGGGGTGCCAGCGGTTGTGGCCGGGCACCGTCTGGTCGCGCATCGACACGCTCAGGTCACGGTTGATCTCGAAGATGACGTCAGGCACGGGAACTCCTCCGGTGGCTGCGGACGGGTCGAGCACGACCTCTGGTCCCGTCGGACTGTGGTCCCGGTCACATGGCCGGTCAAGCTCCCGGCCGGCCGCCCGTCGCCGGTCCTGCTGGGATTGCCGCGTGTCCTGACGCACGGAGACGTGTCCGTCCAGCATGTCGGCTCCAGATGACCGACTGCTCCGGTTCCGTCGCGCCGATCCCGGGCCGGGACGGTGGGCCGCGCGCCGGGCGCTGCCCCGGGGGCCTAGGGGCGGGCGGGCGGGTGGCCCGGTCCCCGCACGAGCGAAGGACGGCGGCGGATCCTGTCCGCAGCACGCCGGTGCGTGGAGCGGATCCGCAGGTCGAGCGAGTGGAGACGAGGGGAATCGAACCCCTAACCCCCGCCTTGCAAAATCGACCGAGGGGTGGTTTGACAGAATGGGCTATGACTGAAAACCCATCCTGACCAGCACTTTCATCGTCGGCCGTCGTCGGGCGATGTTGGCCGTTTTCGGCCGTTTTGCGGACTATCTGCGGACTGTGTGCGGACTGGACGCATCACAGCCGTCGCTCCGACTGCTGCGTTCGGAGGCGGCACCCGCCCCATCCCCGCAGGAGCCTCTCCGACTGCGCCGGCCGCCGGAAGGGCGCTGCGCGTCCCTGCGGGATGGGCCTGCGGCCCACCCTTCCCCCGGCGCTGCACAGTCGGAGGCGAGCTGGTTATGGGGAAGCGGAGTAGACACTCGGCTGACCGCCCACGTTCTGCTTCGGCGCGGGAGGGCTGACGTCACCGATCCGCTGGTGGCGATGGCGGGTCCTCCGACCAGGATCGGTAGAGCTGGTGGATGCCCTCGGACTCGGCCAGCACGGTGCGCCACCGGGGATTCTGCGGCTCCCCGCCCATCTCAATGCACCACTGCACCGCCGACTCGAGGGTCTGTCGCGGCGTGACGAAGTGCCCGTCAGGTCGGACGGTGTAGAGGTGGAGGTGCGGGAAGGTGGCGTGACTCCGACCGGTCGGGTGCCAGTGCATCGCCCACAGCTTCGCGTTGTCCGGAGTCCTGAACTCGTACAGGTAAGCCGAGGTGGTGACCCGCCAGCGCCCCTGCTCGATGTCGTACCTCTCGGGGTCGGTCGGGACGATCCGATAATGCATGGACGCCAGGAACCGGCAGCCGGCTGCGTCACCACGCAGGAGGAGGCCGTCGCCGCCGTTGAGGCTCCACAGGTGCGTCTTGCCCGCGGTGGCGCGGCCGCCCGGCGAAACGACGATCTTGCCGACTCCGAGGCAGGCTACCGCCCGCTCAAGAGGGGTCAGGAACGCCTCGACCGCTTGATACGGCGACGCTCCCGGCACGAGTCGTCAGCGCACGAGGGGCAGGGCCATGAGCACGTCGAGCAGCCCGGGATGGGCATCAGGATCGACGTCGTCGAACGTGCCCTCGTCCAGGGCGACGAGGAAGTCCTCCCCGCTCAGGTCCAGGGCACGGCGGGCGATCCGGTCGAAGGCGACGGCAGCTTCCTCGGGGGTGAGCTCCTTCGCTTCGACGGACGCATTGCTCTCCGCGATCGACACGAGCACCCCTCCTTCATCCACACGTCCCTCCACAAGGACGTCCACACCCACGTGTCTACAGGGTGCCACCGACGAAGCGATTCGGGGAGTCAAGGCGTATGCGCCCGTCACACGTTCGGGGCGGGCCGTCGCGCTCCCTGGCCGCCCGCGCCCGGCGTCGCACATCTGCCGCGACTGCGCCCGGCCCGCGGCCACGCAACCGCGGGAAGACGGCGCTGAGGCGGGAGGCTCTCCGGGCATGGACGTGACGCTGCTGTACTTCGACGGGTGCACGACCTGGCAGGTGGCTGACCAGCGGCTGCAGGAAGCGCTGGCCCGCGCCGGCCGCGACGACGTGCGTGTGCAGCGCCGCCTGGTCAGCACCCCGGAGCAGGCCGAGGCCGCGCGGTTCCGCGGGTCGCCGACGGTGCTGGTGGACGGGCGGGACCCGTTCGCAAATCCCGCTGCCCCGGTCGGCCTGTCCTGCCGGGTGTACGCACTGCGGACGGCCTGGCCGGATCACCGACGGTCGACCAGTTGCTCGCGGTCCTGCAGTGAGGCTGCCCGGCCGCCGGCTCGTCGGCACCGACGAGATCCGGTCGTGCGGCTGCTGTGGCCGCGACCTGCCGGTGACGGCCGTGCACGAGCTCGGCGCCACCCCGGGCGTCTACATCTGCCGCCGCTGCGGGTTGTGGGCCGCGACCCGGATCGGCCGCCGGTAGGACGGCACCGCCCGGTGCCCATCCGGGTCGGCGGTCAAGCGATCGGCAGACGGGGAACGATGTCGGCCAGCGACGGGCACCGGCCGACTCCTTGCACGCAAGACGTCGCGGTGTCTGTTCATCCGGTCCGGTGTTGGCCCTGCGCTGATGGCGGCGTCACCCGGCCGGTCGCTTCGGGGCCGCGGCGGCAAGGGTGAGCTGGCGGCGGTGATGCTCGAAGTGCCGGGCCGGATACCGGTACACGTCGGCCAGCGACATGAAGCCGAAATACGGGTCCCACCCGGTCGGGAACGGCATGCCGCGGTGCAGCGCCTCTTCGGGCTCGCGGTCCAGCTGGCGTTTCAGCGCAGCGGTCGTGCGGTCGGCCAACGACCCCATCCGGGCGTGGTCGAACACCCGCGCCGCGGCCACCGATCCCCAGTAGTTGATGACGTGGAACGGCCGGGTGGTGAAGTTGAGCAGCGCCGCCCATCCCCGGCCGACCGGGGCCGGCAGCCGGCTGACCAGGCGCACCAGCGGCAGCAGCACCCGCACGACGTGGAAGCCGAAGACCATGTGGAACAGCAGCTGCTCGTTGGTCCACCGGGTGCCGTCGCTGGGGCGGCGCAGGTCGGCGGCATCGGCGCCGGCGAGCAGCTCGTGTAGCGACGCCCGGGCCGCGTCCATCTCTCGCGCGATGGCCAGCCGGTCCACCAGCGATTCGCCCGCCGGCGTCGCCCCGGGCACCGTTTCCGGAGATCTGCTCATGTGACCACCGTGGCCGCCACCGCAGGCACAGGCAAGGCGCCTGTCCGCCGCATCCCCCTCCGCCGGTGCTACAGCCCGAACGCGCCGCCCTCGACGAGGATGACGATGCCGAGGCCGATCAGCACCAGCGGGAACAGTACGTGCTCCCAGCGCTCGAGAACCTCGGCGATCGGCTTGCGGGTGGCCACGAACCGGGCCGCAGCGACCAGCACCGCAACCAGGGCCAGGAACACCGCGGAGTAGGCGACGATGCCGGCGGTGCCGACGGTGGCGAACACCGGCACGTACACGCCGATGTTGTCGCCGCCGTTGGCGAACGTCACCGCCGCAACGGTCAGCGCGCTCACCGACTTCCCGGCGACCTTGCCCTCGTCGTCATCGTCATCGTCGTCGTCGCCGCGCCAGGCCCGCCAGGCTGCGAGCAGGCCGAGCGCCAGCGGGATGAGCCCGAAGTACGGGATTGCGGCCTCGGGCAGAAAGCTGCGCGCGCCCAGTGCGACGAGTACCGCCGCGGCCAGGATCGCGCCGAAGCCCAGGTACTGGCCTGCGAGGATCGCTGCGGTGGTGCCGCGCCGGCCGGCGCCGCGGGCGTAGAACAGCGACAGCACGATGATGTCGTCGATGTTGGTGACCACGAACAGGCCGAGCGCCTGCAGCGTCCAGGTGGCGACGTCCACGAACAAGTTCTCCGATCAGTGTTTGCCCGGGTGGGCGTGGTGCGGCCTTCGGCCGGTCGTGCATGTGTGGGCGTGCCGGCGAGCGGGAGCGTCTGGTGGGTGGGTGCTCCGGCGAGCGGCGCCGGGCGGGTCAGGCGGCGATGCGCTCCCGGTCGGCCGGTGCGTGCAGACGGCCGATGCCGGGCAGGAACCGGCCGGCGCGGGTGGCGAAGGCGAGGTAGGCGGCGCCGTGCACCGCGCGCAGGTACGGCTCCTCGATGCTGCGGACCTGCAGCTGCACCGCGACCACCAGCGCGGCCAGCGCCGCGGCGCCCAACCAGGCCCGCTCGGCGTCGGTTAGCTCGGAGTGCGCGTGGACCTGGGCCGGGGCCACGCTCACCGGACCGTCGTTTCAGCGGTTTCCGCGGCGCCGACAGGCAGCGGCACCGACGAGCCGGCGACCGCGGTCAGCAGTCGGTGGCCGGCGTCGGTGAGCCGGTACATGACCAGCTTGCCGTCGCGGCGGGACGTGGACAGGCCCGCGGTGCGCAGGACGCGGCAGTGGTGCGAAGCCAGGTTTTGCGACAGCTCGGTGATCCAGGCAAGGTCGCACACGCACAGCTCCTCGCCCAGCTGCAGCGCCACAGCGATGCGCAGCCGGGTGGGATCGCCCAGCGCCTTCGCCTGCGCGGCCAGCGCCCGCGCCCGCTCCTCGCCGGTCAGCGCGGCACGGACCGCCTCAGCGTGCGGCAGATCGAGACACAACAGCTCGCAGGTGTCGCCGTTCATCGGTTCCCTTCGCATCCCGGTCGAGTCCAGACCAACATAGCAACAGGCGTTGGTACGAGCGAGCTGCGGCGGGATGTCGCCGCGATCTGGTCGAGGGTCACTGGGGCCGAGCGCGACCTGACGCCAGACCGGACCAGCATTCGCAAGCGGTGATCGTCCTCGTTCACGAGTTCAGTCAAGGCAATGGATTATTGCCAATAACCACCGGCACTGATCATCTAGATGCCGCCACGTGCTGAAAGAGAACGCCAATATTCCGTGAAGAACGGCACGAATGCTACCTTTGGCGGTAGTTCGGCCCCGCTTTGCGGGGCCCATCGGCGTTTCTAGGGGTGACTTGTTGGTCATTGTCGGGTGGCGTTGAATATGCACGGTGGAATGAAGATTTACGCCGGCGCGCCGGCGGCTGCCCGGCACTACGTGGAGGCCGACCGCGGCCGGGTCGACGACTACTACCTCACCGAGGGCACCGGGATCGCCCGCCGCTTCACCACAACGGATGGTCGCGTGGCCGAGCTGGCTCCGCTGACCGGCGACGCCTACGAGACCTGGGTGGCCGGCCGCGACCCGGACACCGGCGAGCCGAGGGGGCAGCTGCGCACCGATGAGCACGCCGTGCGGTTCGCCGAGGTGGTGGTCAACGGCCCGAAGAC
>NZ_OBQI01000009.1 GCF_900221005.1 Blastococcus aggregatus
AACTCCTGGGGGTAGGGCTTGGGCACGGTGAACATCCTTCCAGCGGCACCCCTTGGCACCACAGATCAGATGTCACCTACTCGTGCAGCAGTCCCCCCTTCTGCACGTCGGCCGCGCGTCTCGGCCGTGTTTGCAGCCATTGACGTTCACCCATCGCGGCTCTGGTCAAACACGTCCAGGTCGGCTTTGGTGCTGGTCAGCGGATCGTCGGGCCCCCTGGCTGACTTGCTGGCGGAGAACTCCGTGCATGATCGTTTTATGCGACCTGTTTCTGTGAAGGATGAGGCCCTGCCAATCGGGTTTCACAGTGCCGTCGAGGGACAACCGACGGCAGAGAGCATGGGCGAGGCCCTGCTGGGTTCACTCCTCGACCGCGCCCACGTCATGCCGCCTCGACTGGTGGGCCCACTGGTAGCGCAGGAGATCCACGCCGTCGGCGGAAGCGAGATCGCGATCTTCCTACAGGACTATGACCAGGTACACCTGCAGCCGCTGAAGGGCGAAGGCTTGGTCGGCGAACGGGTCCTCATCGACGCCAGCCTGGCTGGGCGCGCCTTCGCTACCGACACCCCGGTCGAAGAGCAGGTCCCGGACGGCTCGGTGCGCATGTACCTGCCGATGCTCGATGGGTCGGACCGGATCGGGGTTCTGTCGCTGAGCCTTCCGGGCGTGAACGACGTTGATCGGCGCCTCGCGCAACGGCTGGCCGGCCTGGTCGCCGACCTGATCGTGACCAAGTCTGGATACACGGACACCTTCGCCCAGACCCGTACCGCGCAGCCGATGAGCGTCTCAGCGCAGTTATTGCGGCGGGCCCTGCCGCCGCTGACCATGACGAACCCGGACGTGGAACTGGCTGGCGCCCTCGAACCGGCCTACCAGGTCGGCGGCGACAGCTTCGACTACGCGATGAACGGTCACGTGCTGCACTTCGGGGTCTTCGATGCGATGGGCCACGGTCTCGGGGCAGCAGCAGTGGCAACCGTCGTCATCGCTGCCTACCGCCACGGGCGCCAAATCGGGTTGGAACTACCCGCGCTGTACGCGGCGATGGATCAGGTCGTAGCCGAGGCATTCCCAGACCGGTTCGCCACCGCCCAGATCGGCCGACTGGACACCGAGCGTGGCGAGTTGACGTGGATCAACGCCGGACATCCGGCGCCGCTGTGGGTGCGCGACGGCAAGGTGATCGGCGAGTTGACCGGGACCGTCACGCGCCCGGTCGGCTTCGGAGGCGCGGTCGCCGGGCCGATGTCCGTGCGGCTGGAGCCCGGCGACCGACTGCTCGTGTTCACCGACGGCGTCATCGAGGAACGGCTGAAGGGCGGCGAGCAGTTCGGCGAAGCCCGACTGCGCCAGATCCTGGAGCAGATCGGTGCCGAGCGGCTCCCCACCGCGGAGACCGTCCGGAGGCTGTCCCACGCGCTCAAAGCGGCCCGTTACGGGCGTACCAGCGATGACGCCTCCCTGCTATTGGTCGAGTACAAGGGGCCGCCGAAGGACGATGAGCTCGCCACCGACATCCCCGAGACTTCGACTGGACATTTCAACCGTCAACGGTCGGCCAGCTGACTGGAGGACGCCCCCGCCGAGCCGCTGCTGCCCAGATCCCCACAAAGCTCGATGTCTTCCCGCTCGCACTCGTAGCCGCCGACTGCTGCGGCCCATCATTCGGTCCGGCGCAGGAGCAGCAGGGAATGTGCGTCGAGCGCAACGACGTCACCGGCGGCATACGCCGCTACTGGCATGCGCTCGGCCGCATCTCCCGGTGCAGAGGATGGATCTGCGGTGTCCAGTTCGGTGACCCAGGTGAGGCCGTAGGCGGCGCCGGGCAGGGTGAACGACCGCTGTTGGAAGCCGGGGTTGACGAGCAACAGGAACGAGTCGTCCTCAATCCGGCGGCCGTAGCGGTCGGGTTCAGGGATGCCGCCGCCGTTGAAGAAGACCGTCAGGGCCCCGGCGTGCCCGGCGGTCCACTCCTGGTCGGTCATCGGATGGCCCTCCGGGTTCAACCAGGCGATGTCCTCCAGGTTGGTGCCGCGCACGGGGCGCCCCTGGAAGAAGCGGCGACGACGGAAAGCCGGATGCTCTCGGCGTAGCCGGGTCAACCGCGCGACGAAGTCGGTCAGGCCGGGGACCTGAACGGCCCTCCCCCAGTCGACCCAGGAGATCTCGTTGTCCTGGCAGTAGGCGTTGTTGTTCCCGCCCTGGGTGCGGTCCAACTCGTCGCCGGCCAGCAACATGGGTACCCCCTGGGAGAGCAGCAGGGTGGCGATCAGGTTGCGCTTCTGTCGCTCGCGGAGAGCGAGGATGGCGATGTCGTCGGTTGGGCCTTCGACGCCGCAGTTCCACGACCGGTTGTCGTCGGTGCCGTCCCGGTTGTCCTCGCCGTTGGCCTCGTTGTGCTTGCGTTCGTAGGAGACGAGGTCGTGCAACGTGAACCCGTCGTGGGCGGTGACGAAGTTGACCGACGCGTGCGGTCGCCGGCCGTTGGACTGGTATAGGTCGCTGGATCCGGTGAGCCGGGAGGCGAACTCCCCCATCGTGCCCGGGGTGCCTCGCCAGAAGTCGCGCATCGAGTCGCGGTAGCGGCCGTTCCACTCAGTCCACAGCGGCGGGAAGTTGCCTACCTGGTAGCCGCCGGCGCCTACGTCCCAGGGCTCGGCGATCAGCTTGAGCTGGGACACGACGGGGTCCTGCTGGACGAGGTCGAAGAAGGCCGCCAGGCGGTCCACGTCGTGGAACTCGCGGGCGAGGGCTGCCGCCAGGTCGAACCGGAAGCCGTCCACGTGCATCTCCACGGCCCAGTACCGCAGCGAGTCCATGATCAGCTGCAGGGCGTGGGGGTGCCGGACGTTGAGGGTGTTCCCCGTGCCGGTGTAGTCGGCGTAGTGCGCACGGTCTTCGGCCAGCCGGTAGTAGGCAGGGTTGTCGATGCCGCGGAAGGACAGCGTCGGACCCAGCTGGTTGCCCTCGGCCGTGTGGTTGTAGACGACGTCGAGGATCACCTCGATGCCCGCCTCGTGCAGGGTGCGGACCATGGCTTTGAACTCGGGGACCTGCTGGCCTCGGGTGCCTCGGGCCGCGTAGCGGTGATGGGGGGCGAAGAAGCCGATGGAGTTGTAGCCCCAGTAGTTGGACAAGCCGCGCTGCACGAGGTGGTGATCGTCGATGAACTGGTGCACTGGCATCAGCTCGACGGCGGTGACGCCGATCCGCTGCAGGTGTTCGATCACCGCGGGGTGCGCCAGACCGGCGTAAGTACCCCGTAGCTGGGGCGGTAGGTCGGGATGGCTGACGGTGAGACCGCGCACGTGGGCTTCGTAGATCACCGTGTCGCTGTAGGGAGTGCGCAGCGGGTGGTCATGACCCCAGTCGAAGTACGGGTTGACCACGACACAGCGGGTCTGGTGCGGCGCGGAGTCATTGTCGTTGCGCGCGTCATGGTCTCCAAAGCGGTAGCCGTACAGCGACTCGTTCCAGTCGACCGGTCCTTCGAACGCCTTGGCGTAGGGGTCGAGCAGCAGCTTGGCGGGGTTGCACCGGAGGCCGGCCACCGGGTCGTACGGTCCGTGCACGCGGTATGCGTACCGCTGTCCTGGGCCCACCGCGGGCAGGAAGCCGTGCCAGATGAACCCGTCCACCTCGGCGAGGTCGACGCGCGTCTCGACACCCGCGTCGTCGAACAGGCATAGCTGGACTCGTTCAGCAACCTCCGAGAACAACGAGAAGTTGGTGCCGGTGCCGTCATACGTGGCACCCAATGGATAGGGCTGCCCGGGCCAAGTTTCCACTGCCTCATCCTCGGGGATCGGCGGTTTGCGCTCGACGTCGCCCCACGAGTCGGGCGTGAGTTGACGGGCCGGCAGCGGGCCCCGCGTCCGGTAGGTCGTGGTTGGCGTGGAGCCCGCCGCGTAGCGTCACACAGAGCGGCTCTGCGTCTGGCTCACGAGGCTGCCTCGGGCGGCCCGGGGACAGCGGCAGAGTCTGGCTGTGACCCCGTGTTCGTCATCGCCTCGGTCCACTCTGCGCCCGTCGGCCTCGCAGGCATGCGAGGGCCCAGCCACATGGTCAAGAACGCGGTGGCGACTCCGGTGCCGAGGGCGCCCATAGCCCACCGCGTTCCGCTGCGCTCGGTGTTGAGCAGGTGATCCAGCGACAGTTCGCCCGGTCCGGTCTCGGCCAGGGCAGTCAACGCGGCGATCAGCACAGCGTTGTACTCCCAGCCGCCCTTGCTGGCCCAGGGGCCGTTGGGCAAGTGCACCTTCTTGATCGCCGTGGTCATAACCCCGGTCAGGGCAGCCGAGGCCAGCGGAGTGGCCAGTCCGGCCGCCAGCAGGCCTCCGGCGACGGTTTCGGTCACCCCGGCGAGTACTGCATGCACCTTGGCCGGCCGCATGTCGATGGACTCCATCATCTCCTCGGTGCGGACACGGCCTGGACCGTCGAACCAGCCGAACAGCTTCTGCGTGCCGTGCCCAACGAACAGGCCGCCGATCAGAGCACGGGCCCCCAATCTTGCAATGCTCATCTCGTCCTCCTCTCTTGCTGCTGAGGGCGCCACCTCCCTACCCCACACTGGTTGAACTCTCACCCAGCAGCTCGCCGTTTCATCCGCTGCCCCCGTTTCGTGCCCGCGATTGCCCTCGCCGCTGCAGCCCCTCCGTCCGACACTCACGGGCCCACGGAACGCCGGTGCCAGCGAAGCCACTGCTCGCCGTGCCTGCCCACGGTTGCCCGTCACGGGAGGACGGCCTTGGACGCAGGCTCGTCGGTGACGTCTCTAATGTCGGGGTGTGCTCGGCCTCCCCCAAGACGTGCGCGCTTGCCTTTTCGACATGGACGGTGTCCTGACGCAGACGGCCACCGTCCACGAGGCCGCTTGGAAACGCGTGTTCGACGACTTCCTGCAGGCGACTCAGCCCTGGCAACGCCTGTTTAGCCGAGAGGACTACCACCGCTATGTTGACGGGAAGCCGCGGGCAGACGGTGTCCGGGACTTCCTGGCCAGCCGCGGTATCCGCCTGCCTGAGGGCGGACCGGAAGACCCGCCCAGCGCGACAACCGTTCAGGGCCTGGCACGGCGCAAGGATGAGCTCTTCCTCCGCCAACTTCAGGACCATGGAGTCGCCGCCTACCCCGACGCGGCGAGCTACCTGGAGGCAGTCAGGGACGCCGGTTTACTCGTGGCGGTCGTCACGGCCTCGGTTCACGGTGCGGAGGTGCTGGCCTCGAGTGGGCTCTCCCGGCTAATCGACGTCCGGGTCGACGGCATCATCGCTGCCCGGGACGGTCTGCGCGGAAAGCCGTCGCCCGATACCTTCCTCGCTGCGGCGCGAGCTTTGGGTGTTGCGCCGACACACGGGGCCGTGTTCGAGGACGCGCTTGCGGGAGTGCTCGCCGGCCGAGCCGGGGGCTTCGGTTACGTCGTCGGGGTGGACCGAGTGGGGCAGGCAGCCGAGCTTCGAGCCCAAGGCGCCGATGTCGTCATCGCGAACCTGGAGCAGCTACTGCAGGGCTCGCCTTGATTCGTAGCCGCTCGCTGGACAGGCGAACCGGCGTGTGGTGAACGCCGCGCGTGCTGGTGTCAGACGAAACCGCCGACCACAGGTCCACGGCAGCAGCGGCCAGCCGCCCTCGGTGTCGGCTACGGCAACACCGGCTAAGTCCACTGTGGGCGATGTGCACGGTTTCCGGCACGGAAGCCGGCCGATCACCTGCCGGTTCGGGCGGACCAACCTCCTGAGCGACCAGATCGCCATCTGAGGAGCCGTATTCGGTCACGGCCGGTCCCCGCAAGGGGACCGGCCGTGGCGACAGCGTGAACTCTCAGCGGGACTGGTTCTCCGCCTGCCACATCCAGTAGTGCTTCTCCAGGGCCGCGGTGATCTCGATCAGCAGATCCTGGGTCACCGGGTCCTCCTCGGTGGCGTCGATGCGTTCGCGCATACGAGCGACCATCTGATCGAAGACGTCGACGAAGAACGCGATCGCATCCTCGGCCGGGATCCACTCGACCGGCGGCTGGGCCACCCGGCTCTGCGTCCGCAGAGCGTCGATGAGGCCGTCGGGCAGGACGCCGATCGCGGCCGCACGCTCGGCCGCGACATCGGTGAACTGCCGAGCCGTGTCCACCACGTCATCGAGCTGCAGGTGGATGCTGCGGAAGTTGCGTCCAACGATCGTCCAGTGGACCTGCTTGGCGATCAGGCTCAGCTCGCTGAGGTCCACCAGGGTGCCCTGCAGCGCCTCACCGGCGATCTTCTGAACGTTCTCGGGAAGGGGGCTCTTGATCAGTGCCATCTCCTGACTCCCTCCTGTTGATGGTGTTGGACATCATTGGTTGTTCGTTGTCCGCGGCTCGGCGGACAACGACGGGTTGACGCGCGCCTGCCCCGTGCTGCAGTGCGATCGCCGGCGGGGGAACACCGCGCGTGGCCCACGGTCAGGCGAGATCCGCCTTGCCGAACAACGGGGCGTAGCCGGCCGGGAGCTGGCTGAGGATCTGGTTGAGCTCTCCCCCGCTGACTGCCTCGGCCAGGGTAGTGAGGACGGCGCTGGCGTCCCACCGTGCGGTTTCCTCAGTGGCGGACAGGTCCCGGGCCACCCGGCGCAGGAAGTCCTCCACGCCGAACGCCTCCTGCGGTCCGGCAGTTAGCACAGCGTCCTGCAGCTCGCCTGGGAGCTGGGCAGCGAGGTCCTTGCGTTCGCCGTCCACCAGCCGCTGGCCGAGCAAGCCGAGCACGGCGCGCGTGGCGCGGTCGGCCTCGGATGTGTCTGCGTACTCACCGAGTTCGCGGACCTTGGCGAGGAACTCGTCGTACCGCATGACGCTCCTTCCTTGACTCTTGTGGCCTTGCACCAGGATCGCGAGCGGGGCTTTGCCAGCTCCTGAGCGGTTCGGCGGTCGAGTCAGATCAGCCCGTGCCGAGCGAGAACCCACTGCAGCTCTCGCGGAGTCGGCTGTTCCAGCCACTCGCCTGCGACGTTGATGACGGGGTTGCGCAGGTCACCGCCGGCCATCCAGCGCAGCCGCCGCTTCATCTCCGGATGCAGGTCGAGGTCGACGTACCGATAGGGCACACCGGCCCGATCCAAGATGCGGCGAGTCATCTGGGTGATGCCGCACCACCGGTTGCCGTAGACGGTGACCGGGGCGACAGCCTGGCGGACACCGGGCATGACGGGGGCCGTCATGTTGATACCTCTCCTTTCAGGCTTGGGTTGATGGAAGCTCGTACTCAGGCCGCCGACGTCTGGTCGGTCAGCCTGTCCAGCGCCGCGAAGACGTCGTAGATGTCGGGCAGGTGCTCCACTCGCGGCGACACATCGACATAGCGGATCACCCCGTCGGCATCGATCACGTACAGCGCACGATCACTGAAGCCGTCGGACTCGCGCCATACGCCGTATCGGCGGGCAACATCTCCCTTGGGATGGAAGTCCGCCAGCAGTGGGAAGGTGATCCCCCGAACGGCGGACCAGGCGCCGTGGCTGTAGATCGAATCGACCGAAACCCCGATCACCGCCGCACCGCGGGCCTCGAACTCCGCCAACTCCTGCTGGTAGAGCTCCAGCTGGCGACTGCATCCGGGGCTCCAGTCCAGCGGATAGAAGACCAACACGACGGGGCGTCCGCGGAAATCGGACAGGCTGACAAGCTGACCGTTGGCGTCGGGCAGGGCGAAGTCCGGCGCGAGAGTGCCCACGGGCAGGCCGGTCGACTCGGCCGCTCCGCTCATCGGCGGCGCGGTGAGGTACAGGTCGGCCACGTCCTGCAACGTGGTGCCGGCGGCCTCGGACGGGTTCTGCGCCGCCGAGGGGACCTGCCGGCCCACTTCCTGCACGATCGCGTGCAGGACCGAGAGCGCCTCGGTGACTGGCGAGTCGTCGAGCTGGTCTCCGAGTTCGGCGAAACGCTCCTCCAGCTGCTGGAGCCGACTGGGCGGTACAGGCATCGCAGCGAATGACGTCATGGCATCACACCTCTTCGTCAGTGAACGGCGGAAACGCCCGGCGTCCCGGGTCGGCGGGGTCGTGTGCGCCGACCCGGGATGAGGACCGGACGGCCGGGTGGACGACCACCCGTGGAACGGCCGGGTACGCGGTGCGACCACATCCGGGTCAGCCGCTGATCTGGATCCGACGCGGCTTGGCCTGCTCGGCCTTGGGCACGCGCACGGTCAGCACGCCGTCGTCGAGGTGAGCGCTGACCTTGTCCGCGTCGACGTCGGCGGGCAGGGTGACCGAGTAGTGGAACTCCCCGACCCGGCGGGTGCGGCGGCGGAGGATGCCGGTGCGCTCCTTCTCCTTGACCTCACCGGAGACGGTCAGCTGGCGGTCACTGAGCTGGATGTCGATGTCGTCGCGCTTGATCCCGGGCAAGTCGATCTCGACGACGTAGGCGTCGTCGGTCTCCTCGACGTCGGCCAGCGGAGCCCAGCCCTGGAGGCCGCCGTTGGCGTTGGCCTCCCACAGGGAGTTGACGCGCTGGGTGAGCTCGTCCAGCTCACGGAAGGGATCCCAGCCGGCGACTGCGCGCGAACGGGAACGGACAGGCAGTGTCATCTGAGTCAACCTCCTTTGCGAAACAGAAGGACGTGAACTGCGACTGTGAAGTACTCCAGTCGACGCTCACTTAAACCTGCAGTCATGACTATAGATTCCCGAGAAGAGTCGCGCCACCAGACATGCGCTTCAGGTCGCGGGAGTTGGCTGACCGCGCCGGGCTGTCGGGAGACGTCCGCCGTGCCCCCCGGTCAGTTTGCGCACTGACGGGGAGCGCGAGGTCCTTCGATCGGCGGAGAAGCGGGCACAGGAACGGGCGACCGACTGCTGTCGGTGTCGCGCGCGGCCAAGACAAACTCTCGCCGCGGATCAAGCACCTGGCCCAGTGCAATGACCTCGCGACGGAACAACGAGGCCAGCAGCCAGTCGGCGACGATCCGGACCTTGCGATCAAGGGTGGGCATGCGGCTGACGTGATAGGTGCGGTGCATCAACCAGGCCGGCAAACCCGTGAGCTTGGTCCCGTAGACCTGGGCCACCCCCCGGTGCAGCCCCAAGCTGGCGACCGACCCGACATAGCGATGCCGGTAGGGCAGCGGTTCCTGGCCGGTCAGCACTCTGATGATGTTGTCGGCCAGCCGCTTGGCCTGACGGACGGCGTGCTGGGCGTTGGGCGCGGTGGTCGCGCCTGGCTGGGTGAGGTCCGGGACGGCGGCGAGATCGCCGGCCGCCCACGCGTCGGGCAGGCCGGCCACCTGCAGCGTCGCCTCACACCGCACCCGGCCGCGGTCGTCGACCGGCAGGTCGGTGTGCGCCACGACCGGATTCGGTTTCGTTCCGGCCGTCCAGACCAGCGTCTCGCTGGCGAACTGCTCACCGTCGGAGAGCCGGACCACCCCGTCGTCGGACACCGACTCCAGCCGGGTGTCCAGTCGCACCTCGATGCCCCGGGACTTCAGCTGTCGCACCGTCCAGGCGGCCATGTCGAGGTCCACCTCGGGCAGGATCCGCCCGGTCGCCTCGACCAGCACCCAGCGCATGTCGGCCGGGGAGAGCCGCGGGTGGTAGTGCTCGGTGGCGTAGCGGGCCATGTCTTCCAGCTCGGCCAGCGCCTCGATGCCGGCGTAGCCGCCGCCGACGAAGGTGAAGGTGAGTGCCCGGCGGCGAACCGCGGGGTCGTCGGTGGAGCTGGCGGCGTCGAGCCGGGCCAGGACGTGGTTGCGCAGGTAGATGGCCTCGCCGACGGTCTTGAAGCCGATTCCTTGTTCGGCCAGGCCCGGGATGGGCAGGGTGCGGGCCACAGAGCCGGCGGCCATGACCAGCACGTCGTAGGAGAGCTCGAACGGCGCTCCTTCCAGTGGGGCGATGTGGGCGGTGCGCTCGGCGTGGCACAGGCCGGTCACCGCGCCGGTGATGATCCGGCAGCGGCGTAGCGGGACGACGACGTGCCGCGGTTCGATCGAGCCGGCGGCGGCCTCGGGCAGGAACGGCTGGTAGGTCATGTGCGGCTGTGGGTCGACCACCACGATCTCGGCCTGTCCGCGGGAGAGCCGCTTCTGCAGCCGCAGCGCGGTGTAGAGGCCGACGTAGCCACCGCCCACGATGAGGATCACGGGTCGCTGAGCCATGCCAAATGGCTAACCGCGACGGCCGGGGATGCAACATCACGATTGCGATCAGGACCTGTCTGTCCGGTCACACTGGCCGCACGGTCAGCCGGTGTGGGCCCGTCCGGGTGCGCCTCCTGGGCGGCACCCGGACGGGGCCCTGACGAGCCCGCTTATCGGCAGGGTCGGCCCCCTCGGCCGAGTCGGACTAACGCTCACCGACCGGCGCCGGATCGCCGGAGCCGCTGGCGTGTACCGCAAAGCTGGGGTGTCCTGCCGCGGACGGGAGCGTGGTGTCCGTGTTAGTCCGCTGGGGCAGCTCGGCGGCCTCATAAGCCTGCTCGGCGTCGAGGGTCTCGGCGGCGAGGAGAGCGTGCGCGAGGCGCTCGAGCCGGTCGCGATGGTCGGCCAGAGTATCGCGGGCCTGGCCGTAGCACTCGTCGAGAATGCGCCGCACCTCGGCGTCGACCAGTTCCCGCGTTGCAGGGGCGGGTCCGCTGCCGTCCAGGGCCATGGATTGCTCGGTGCGCGGGTCGGGCAGGACCGAAACGGGTCCGACGGCCTCGGACATGCCCCACCGGCCGACCATCTGCCGGGCGATCTTGGTGGCCTGTTCCAGATCGTTCTCCGCCCCGGTGGTGATGTCGCCGTAGATGAGCTCCTCGGCCGCACGACCGCCGAGCGCGCCGACGATCCGACCCCGCAGGTAGCGGCGGCTGTAGCCGTAGCGATCGGTCTCCGGGCTCTGCAGGGTGACCCCGAGAGCCATGCCGCGGGGAATGATCGAGATTTTGCGGACCGGGTCCGCGCCGGGGGTGAGCATGCCGAGCAGTGCATGCCCGGACTCGTGGTAGGCGGTGCGTTCGCGCTCCTCCGGCGTGAGCAGGATCTTGCGCTCTGCTCCGAGGACGATCTTCTCTAGCGCGTCGGTGAAGTCGCTCATCTGCACGCGGTCGTGGTTGCGGCGGGCAGCGAGCAGCGCGGCCTCGTTGACCAGGTTGCGTAGGTCGGCGCCGACCATGCCCGGGGTGGCGGAGGAGAGCACTGCCAGGTCGACGTCGTCGGCGATCGGCACCCCGCGGGTGTGTACGGCCAGGATCTGCTGTCGGCCGGTGGTGTCCGGCGGGTTGACCGTGACCCGGCGGTCGAACCGGCCGGCCCGCAGGAGCGCCGGATCGAGAATCTCAGGCCGGTTGGTCGCCGCCATCACCACGACGCCTTCGCTGCCGTCGAAGCCGTCCATCTCGGTCAGGATCTGGTTGAGCGTCTGCTCCCGCTCATCGTGCCCGCCGACGCTGACGCCGCCGCCGCGGGCGCGGCCGATGGCGTCGAGCTCGTCGATGAAGATGATCGCTGGGGCCTCCTTCGTGGCCTGCTCGAACAGGTCGCGCACCCGGCTGGCGCCGACGCCGACGATCATCTCGATGAACTCGGCCGCTGACACGGAGAAGAAGGGCACCCCGGCCTCGCCGGCCACGGCGCGGGCGAGCAGCGTCTTACCGGTGCCCGGTGGCCCGCTCAGCAGCACGCCCTTGGGCACGCGTGCGCCGAGGCGGCGGTAGCGGTCGGGGTTGCGCAGGAAGTCGACGATCTCCCGGACCTCCTCCTCCACGTCATCGATGCCCGCGACGTCGTCGAAGGTGGTGCGCGGTCCGGCTTCCGGGCTGTAGCGGCGGGCCTTGGACTTGCCCAGTCCGAGACCTGTGCCGAGGCCGGCGCCGGCGGCCGAGCGGCGGGCCAGCCACACCAGCAGCGCCACGAACAAAATGGTGGGACCGAAGCCGAACAGCAGCTGCTGCCAGACCGGGACCCGGTCCGGCGGCTCGGCGTTGACCGTCACGTTCTCCGTCAGCAGCAGGCTCATCAGCCCGTCGTCGGCGAACGAGGGCCGCTCGGTGGTGAACAGCGTCGAGCTCCGCGGTTCTCCGCCCAGCTGCGGCAGGACTCCCTGGCCGGAGGCTGAGCCCTGTTCGTCGGGCGGATAGGTCACTGCCTCTTCGAAGCGCCCTTCGATGGTGTCGCGGACCGTGGTGACCTCGGCGACGTTGCCCGCTTCCACTTGTTCACGGAAGACGGTGTACGGCACGTCGAGCCGTTGTGGCGGAGCCAGCAGCAGGCCGGACAGCAGCCAGTTCACCAGCAGCACGCCCGCCAGCACGAGCCAGAAGCGGCTGCCGCCGGGACGGCGCCAGCTGTCGGCCCACCGGTCGGACTCGGTCTCCGGGCGTGCTCCTTCCACGCGCCACGGGGGACGCCATCGCAGACCCTTTCTTGCGTCCTGCTCACGCCGGTTAATCCCGGCGCCACGGTCGACGACCTCTTCTTGCCGGCCGGTCACTCGTACGCCTCCTCTCGACACTCGCCGACCACTGGACGGCTGCGCCAGCCCGGAATTGCCTCCCGCCGGACATGCCATGTCCCGCAGGCGTCGACGGGGATGAGATTGCCCCGCACAGGGGGCCGATAACACCACTTCCGCGACCCCGCAACCGACCCTCGCTCACGCCTCTGCGTGAAAGCGCGCGGGGGGGCTTCCGATCACCTGACCGCTCATGCAGCCAGCCGACGTGGGCACGTGCGCCCAGATCCGACTGACCTCGATCACGCTGCCGACGGTGGCAACGAGCAAGATGACCACGATGGCGGCCAACGAGAGCCAGGTGGGGACCTCGGACACCCGGTCGACCACAGTGTGCCCAGTGCACGATCAGCTTGGCGCCGATGATGCTGATGATCACGGCTGGCCCGGTGGACAGGTAGACGAGCCGGGTCAGCAGACCTTTAAGGCACGCTGAAGGCACGCTCGAGGGTTAATACCTCTCTGACCTGCGGTTAGGGACGCCAGGAAGGCCAGCCTTCCAAGCTGATTACGCGGGTTCGATTCCCGTCACCCGCTCTGGATGCGATGTCACGGGACCCGTTCAGGCTGTCCCGGGACACCGCTTTCGCTCCGGCCAGTTCGCGATGCCACCATGACCGTCGGCCTTGCGGCGATTGAAAGCCTCCATCAAACCCGGGGCGAGACACTTGCCGAGACAAGGCGAAGGTCGAGGCCGAACTGGCGCGCACGAAGGCCGCGCTGGACGTCGCGGGAAAAGCACATACGCTCGTGGATCTGCTCTCCGAGAGTGCGGACACCGAGCAGCGGTCGAAGAAGTGATCGCCCCCGCGGTGGCCGGGCCACCCACACCTCCACCGCTGCCGCCGCGTGCGCGCTGCCTGGGCTGGCCGCAGGCCACCCACTACCGGGCCCAGCAGCCGCCCATCCAGCGTGTGGCGCCGGTGATGGTTGCAGTGGTGCAGCCCGGCCGCAGGGCCTTTCGGCGGGCTGGCGCGGCAGATAACCGCGGGGCGTAGGTGCACGGGGCGTGGGGGCAGGATCTGGTAGGCATCCTGGACGTAGCCCCTGAGCGAGGAGAACACAGTGTCTGGCAGAGCGACCGTCGGTCTCGCCCTGGAGTGGTTCGTCAACGTGGACCACGCCCCGATCGTCGTGGCCCTGGAGCGCGGCCTGTTCGACGAGCGCGGGCTCGACGTCCACGTCGTCGAGCCCGTGGACCACGAGGCGGGCATGGCGCTCGTCGCGGCCGGGAAGCTGGACCTCGCGATCACCGAGCCGATCCACATGCCCGGTGAGCGGCTGGAGGGCTATCCGATCGTTGCGATCGGCAAGTACTTCGAGACCGGCTTCGGACTGCTGCTGAAGAAGGGGGTCGGACTCGGCGACCTGGCGGGGACCACCATCGCCGCGCCGCTCGGTACCTACGCGCCGGCGATGGTCCAGGCGATGGCCGAGTACCGGGGCATCGCGCTGGAGCGCGACGCGGTTCACTACGCGGACGTGAGCTACTACCTCGTTGACGCGCTGCGCCGCAACGAGGCGGTCGGCGCGTTTGCGGCCTTCGAGAACGTCGAGGTGCTCGAGGCGCGCGCGGCCGGGATCGAGGTGGAACTCCTGCGCTTCCTCGACCACGATGTGCCATCGCCTGGGCACCTCGTCTTCTGCGCGCACGAAGACGCCGTTGATGATCCGGAGCGGCGCGACGTACTCGAGCGCTTCCTCGGCGGCGTGGTCGCCGGGGTCCACGCGGTCCGCGAGGACCCCGATGGGGCGCTGGAGACGTTCCTCCACGTCGCGCCGCATCTGCGCGGCGAGCTGACACAGCAGCAATGGGCGGACACTGTGGGCCGCTTCACCGACGATCTGTCGCTGGACCCAGAGCTGTGGGCGCGGCTCGCCCGATTCGTCCACGAGCGCGGGCTGGTCGAACGCGAAGTGTCCGTCAAGGAGCTGCTCCGGCCGCTCGGGGTGACCGAGCAGGGCGGGTGATCGTGGCGCGTGACGACCCTTGAGGGGATGGCGGCCGCCGCGATCTCGTTCGATCTCCCTGCTCCCGACAGCCTCCGACCTCTTGGCGGAGCTGGCCGGGGTAAATGCGTGCCGCAGGCCCACCCCCTTGCGAAACGTCGCAGACTGCCGCTCGGACGCGTTCAGCACTCGCCGTGCAACGTCCCCTTACCGGAAGACTGCTGAAAGTTTGCCTGACGCGAGCCGTCTGCCGCGGCGGTACCCGCGGGCATGAGCCGCTTGATGCCGAGCGCGAGAGCGTCGCGCTCGGGCAGGTTGCGGTCACGACGCTCTGCAGCGTCGTGACGTCAATGAGAGCCGTCACCGCTGCCGCGGTGACAGGATCCGCATGCGGCGCGAGTACCGCAGCGAATCAGTCGAGCCACTGCTTCGCGAGGGCCCCGAGGTCGGGATCGCGGCAGGCGCCGAGGTAGAGCTCGGTCTCAACCGTTGGGGGGTCTGGTCCTGTAGGTACTCGTGAATGAGGCCGGCAAGCGCGGACGGCACGTCGCCCGCGTCGCGCAGGACATCCGTCCACCGAGCAAGCTCCTCGCGCAACACCCGGGTCGCGCGCTCGAGAGCGGCGGCGACGAGGTCCCGGCGAGTCGGGAAGTAGTACGTCGTCGACCCCAGCGCGACCCCGGCGCGCTCGGCTATCAGCCGATGCGTCGCACGTTCGATGCCTACCTCGGCGATCACCACTTCAGCGGCGGCCAGGATCTCCTCGCGTCGACCCTCAGGATCCCGCGAGCGCTGCGCACGGCCAGCCATCAGTGCCCGCCGTCGAGGTTCAGCACAACCGCACCGGAAACCACGAGCTGCACGCCGAGGACCTTCACCGCGGTGATCTCCTTGCCGGAGAATGCGACCGCGATCGCCACGGTCCCGATGCCCGACCACAACGCGTAGGCCACACCAACGGGGATGTCCTCGACCGTGTTAGCGAAAGACGCGAGCGAGAGGGCGTGCGCGGCGAGTACCCCGAGGGTCGGCCCCAACCGGCTGAACCCGTCGGTGCTCTTCAGCAGGACGTGGCGAGGACCTCGAAGGCGATCGCGAATGCCAGCAACAAGTCGGGCACTCGGGGGCCGGTCGCGTGCGTCGGCTAGGACGGCGACCGCGACGAACTCGATCGCGGAGACGACCAGGGCGACGACTCCCACAACGGAGAAACCGACTTGCGCGATGCCTTTATCACGTTCGTCTCGGTACTCGATCGCGTTGACCCGGGTGATCTCGCGAGAGCTCGGATGCCGCGCGAAGATCGCCATGGCGAATACTGCGAGCCCCACCGCCGCGAGCAAGCCAGCCTCGTACCAGCTCCCGGCGATAGCCGTGACAACGGCTCCGGCCAGGAAGACACCCCAGCACACGGCGTTTGCGGTCGAGACGGCGGCTGACTCCTACTCGGTGTCGACATCGAACATCTCCTCAACTGTGCGGCCGAAGTGCCGCGCCAGGTGCACAGCGAGCCGCAGCGACTCCCCCTGCACGCTCGCGGTGGAACCCCGCAGGAGCACTCGGGAGAGCGGCGAACTGGCCGACGCCTGCCCGGCCGCCGCAGTCGCTGCTCCGGCGGTAGTGCAGACTCACCGGTGATCAGCGGCGCCTCTCGTCGACCGGGCGGGTGCCGATCAGCCGTTCAGGAGGTTCTGTGGCCACCGCTTCCATGCCCGCCTTGCCGTCGCGCGCGCTCCTCCTTGCCGACCTCGTCCCGGCCGTCCGTGCCCGCAACGTCGTCCTCGTGGCGCTCGGCGTGCTATTCACGGCGCTGCTCGCGCAGGTGGCGGTACCGGTGCCGGGCTCGCCCGTGCCGATCACCGGTCAGACACTGGCCGTGGTGCTCACTGCCTCCGCGCTCGGGCCAGTCCGGGGTGTCGCCGTGCAGGCGTTCTACATCCTGGCCGCGCTCGTCGGCCTGCCGTTCTACTCGGAAGCCAGCGGCGGCTTCGAGGTCGTTGTCGGGGCCACCGGCGGATACGTCGTGGGCTTCATTCCGGCCGCGTTCCTGATCGGCCTGGCCGCCAAGCACGGTGCCGACCGCAACCCCCTGAAGTCCGTGCCGCTGTTCGTCGGTGGCCAGGCGGTCATTTTCGCCGTGGGTGTGCCGTGGCTGGCCGTGAGCGCCGGACTGACGGCGAACCAGGCGCTGGACGCCGGCTTCTACCCGTTCATCCTGGGCGGCATCGTCAAGGCCGCCGTTGCGGCCGCGGTGCTGGGGACAGCCTGGAAGCTCACCCGCCGCGCCTGATCAGCTCAGCTCCTCGACCCCCTGGCGCTCCTGCGTCAGGGGGTCGTCGCGTTCCCGGGTCCCCGGGCGGCGCGGCCCTTCCCTCGGTCCATGCGCGGCCGGAGAAGGGGGCGGTTTCGGCGCGATCTTGGTTGTCGCGCGTGCCCGATGGAGCGTTTCAGGGTCGCGGTCAGGCATCCCTTACAGGGCTGCCGGCTCAGGCAACTTCCCGTCGACGTCATCAAGATCGATCGATCGTTCGTCAACGACGTCGAGACCACGCGAGGCGAAGCCGTGCTCGCCGGCATCGTCACGCTCGCCCACGCCATCGGAGCGCACGTCATCGCCGAGGGCGTCGAAACCAACGCGCAACTGGCCGCCCTCAGCGCCCTGGGAGTCGACTCAGCCAGCGGCTACCTACTTGCCAAGCCCGCGGCGCCCGAGCACTTCCCCCTGCCACGAACCACCGACCCGGCGCCCTCGGGTGGCGCCGGCCTGCACACGACCCTCCAGAACCTGCTGCGCCAACTGTCAACGGCCTGACGCGGACCGCGAGGGTGCGGCCAGTACCCTGGAGTTGACCCGCTTGCGTGGACACCTCGTTCCTGCGGTCTGAGGCTCAGGCCGCGGTGGTGAGAGTGTGCCGTGCCTCGAAGGTCGCCGGCGCGATCTGGCCGAGAGCTGAGTGCCGTCGGCGCGGGTTGTAGAACGTCTCGAGGTAGTCGAAGACGGCAAGCTTGGCCTCGCGTCGAGTGGCGAACCGGCCGCCGGGCTGCTGGTCGAACTGCTCGCACTCCAGCGTGGCGAACACGCTCTCGGCCAGGGCGTTATCGAAGCAGTCCGCGACGCTGCCCATGCAGGCCAGCGCGCCGTGACGGCGAAGCTCGCGCTCCAGGGCGTGCGAGCTGTGCTCCCCGCCGCGGTCGCTGTGGTGGATCACGCCGGGCACGTGGCCGCCGCGGCGGTGCACCGCCATGGTCACTGCGTCGACGACCAGATCGGTCTTGCGGTGGGAGGCCATCGACCAGCCGATCACCATCCGGCTAAACACGTCGGTGACGCAGGCCGGTGCAGCCAGCCCTGCACGGTCGGTACATAGGTCACGTCGGCCACCCACAGCTGGCTGGGCGCGGTCGCGACGAACTTGCGGTCCACCCGGTCTGGCGCCGCCTCCGCCCGCGGATCCTGCCGGGTAGTCGAGAACGGTCGCTTGCGCCGGCTACAGCCGACGATCTCCGCGGCGCGCATTAGCCGGGCGATCCGCCTGAGACCGACTCGCACGCCGGCGTCGGCGAGCTCGGCGTGGATCCGCGGTGCGCCGTAGACCTGACGGTTGTGGTCGCAGGCGGTGCGGATCTGGGTGGTAAGGACCTCGTCGGCGACCGCCCGGCCAAGGGCGGACGGGACCGCCAGGCGAAAAGCCCGACCGGCTGACCTTCACCAGCCGGCACAGCGCGGCGACATCGTGGTGGGCCTTCTCCCGGTCAATGAAGGCGAACCGCGTCATCTCGTCGACTCGGTTGCGAAGAAGGCCGCCGCTTTTTTCAGGATCTCCCGCTCGGTCTTGAGCTTGGCGTTCTCCCGACGCAGCCGGGTCAGCTCGGCCCGTTCCTCCGCGGTCAGCGGCAGCAGCCCGCTGGAGTCGGGCTCGCCGCGCTCGGCGCGATCGGCCTTGACCCAGTTGCCCAGCGTCGTGTCGTTGATCTGCAGGTCACGAGCCACTTCGGCGACCGTCTTGCCAGTCGCTTTCACCAGCTCCACGGCCTGCTCCCGGAACTCCGGGGAGAACTTGCTTGGTCGGCCCATCAGGACCCCTTTCTCGGGCGAGATGCCCAAGCTCAGGGTGTCCACCGAAGCGGGTCAACTCCACGGCGCCGTCTCGGCATGTCTCGCCACCGTCTGATCTTCTCGCTTCCTCCGGGCCAGGTCTGGGTTGAGCGTGTCAACGATCAGAGGGCAAGTCCCGGGGCGGACTGCGCCCAGATCCTCAGCCTTCCCACCCAAGGGTGAACCTCCGCATTTCTGGTTTGGCTGTCTACAGCTGCTCACGTTGCGTGCCGAACTAGTTCCTGAAGCCGTTGCAGTTGACAGATGGAGTGATCGATATGGGTAAGATCAACAGGGGCAGGGCGCCAACTGCGCCACTCGCGTTCATGGGGACAGGCGGTGCGCCTGCCCTGCAGGCGCGACGCATCGCCACTCTGGCGACTGCTGCGGCCTTGGCCGTGGGCATGGCGGGCCCCGCTGCGGCGCAGTCGCCGACCGACGGTTCCGCTCCGCCGGTGTCGGTCATCGTCCAGGAGTTCCCGGGCGCCGGGAACGCTCCCGAGCGTGCGGTGCTCGCCCTCGGCGGCACCGTCGAGGAGCCGCTGGACCTCATCGGCGGGTTCACCGCCACGCTGCCCGCTGACCTGCGGGGCGCGCTGCGTTCCGCGGCCGGCGTCGCTGCGGTCACCGAGAACGCGCCGATCGAGCTGCTGGGCGCGAAGGTCCCGACGGAGGTCCTGGACCAGGCCGGCTCGATGTTCCGGGTCACCCACGAGGTGACCGGCGCGACCGCCATGTGGGAGAAGGGCATCAACGGCAAGGGCGTGGATGTCGCCCTCATCGACTCCGGCGTCGTCCCCGTCGAGGGGCTGTCCGGCAGGGACAAGCTCGTGCACGGGCCGGACCTCTCCTTCGAGTCCCAGATCTGCGACGTCGACAGCTGCGAGGCCGGCCCGCAGACGAACCTCGACACCTACGGCCACGGCACCCACCTGGCCGGCATCATCGCCGGTCGCGACTCCAACGCGAACCCGCGGACCTTCCGTGACCCGGAGAGCTTCTCCGGCATGGCCCCCGGTTCGCGCATCGTCAGCCTGAAGCTCGCCGACGCCTACGGAGCGACCGACGTCTCGCAGGTGATCGCCGGGATCGACTGGGTCGTCCAGAACAAGAACCGCAACGGGCTGAACATCCGGGTGCTCAACCTGTCGTTCGGCACCGATGGCGTCCAGCAATACCAGCTGGACCCGCTGACCTACGCCGTCGAGCAGGCCTGGCACGCCGGCATCGTCGTGGTGGTCGCCGCCGGCAACGGCGGCTACGGCACGCCGCAGCTGAACAACCCCGCCTACGACCCGTACGTCATCGCCGTCGGCGGCGCGGACAGCCGCGGCACCTACGACGTGCAGGACGACGTCGTCCCGGCCTGGTCGAGCACCGGCGACGGCGCCCGCAACCCCGACGTGGTGGCGCCCGGCGCCTCGATCGTCAGCCTGCGCAGTCCGGGCTCGTACCTCGACGAGAGCTACTCGAACGCGCGGCAGGGCGAGCGGTTCTTCCGCGGCAGCGGTACCTCGCAGGCGGCCGCGGTCGTCTCGGGCGCAGCCGCCCTGCTGATCCAGCAGCGCCCCGAGGCGACGCCGGACCAGATCAAGGCGCTGCTCATGGGCACCGCCCAGCGGCTGCCGGTCGCCGACCCGATCGCCCAGGGCGACGGCATCATCGACCTGCGCGCCGCGCGGGACGCCGCCACCCCGCAGACCGTGCAGTCGTGGCCGCGAGCGACCGGTCTCGGCACGCTCGAAGGAGCCCGCGGTACGGCCAACCTCGAGTACGAGGGCACAACCCTCGAGGGAGAGATCGACGTCCGCGGTCAGGCGTGGGACCCGGCGAGCTGGGCCGACGCCTCCGCTGCTGGCACCACCTGGGCCGGGGGCGAGCTGCGCAAGGGCACGTGGACCGGCGGCGCCTGGAACGGCACCGACTGGTTCGTGTCCGACCCCGGCGCCGGGGTGACCTGGAACGGCCGCACGTGGGGCGGTCGCACGTGGGGAAGCCTCACGTGGGGCGGTCGCACGTGGGGCGGTCGCACCTGGGGCGGGGACACCTGGGTCGGACGTACCTGGGGAGGCGACGAGTGGGCCGGTCGCACCTGGGGCGGTCGCACCTGGGGCGGTCGCACCTGGGGCAGCGTCACCTGGTCCGGCGCGGACTGGTCCTGATCCCATGACGACGACGATGACGAACGCACGCCCCGAGGCTCGGCGAGGTCCCTGGTTCACCACGAGCCGGCGTATCGCGCTGCTCGTGGCAGTGATGTCGCTCTCCGCGGTGGCAGTGTTCGTCATCGTCGTCCGGGACCTGCCGGGGCTCGGCGGTCCGGTCGACCTCCCCTGGTGGGCCTGGATCGCCGCCTTCGCCGCCGGCGAGGTCATCAAGGTGTGGGTCCAGTTGAAGCGGGACTCGCATGGGTTCTCGCTGACCGACCTGGTGCTCGTCGCGGGGCTCTACCTGGCCGAGCCGACGACGGTCGTCGTGACCCAGCTGGTGGGCGTCGGCCTGGTGCTGGTCCTGCGCCAGCGCCAGACCGGGCTCAAGCTCGCCTTCAACCTGGCGCAGTACGCCCTCACCGGTTCGCTGGCCGTGGCCGTGTTCGCCGCGCTGGCTCCGAACACCGACTGGGACAGCCCGTGGCGCTGGGCGGCAGCCCTGGTCGCCGTCGCAGCCGTCACGCTCGCGGCGGACCTCTGCCTGTTCGCCGCGCTCAGCATCTCCGAAGGCGCGCTGCACCTGCGCGAGCTACCGCACATGCTCATGCTCTCCCTGCCGTTCGCCGTCGGGGTGGCAGCCATCGGCCTGCTCGCGGCGTACCTGGCCCTGCAGAACCCCACGGCGCTGATGCTGCTCGTGCTGCCCTCCGTGCTGCTCATCAGCTCCTACCGCGCCTACACCAAGGCCCGGGAACAGCAGAACAACCTCCGACTGCTGCACGAGATCACCTCGCTGCTCTACAACAGCGACGACGCCTCCACCGCGCTGACCAACTTCCTCACCTCGGTCCGCGGCGCCTTCCGCGCCGAGGTCGGTGAGCTCATCCTGCTCGGCGAGGACGGCGCCATCACGGTGAGCCGCAGCCGCGACGGGCAGGAACCGACGGCTCTGCTGCCTCTGACGCACAGCGCAGGCATCGAGCAGCTGATCGCATCGGCAACGGCAACCGGCGTGCTCACCGCGCGGACCGGCCAGGTCCGCGGGTCACGCCTGGACGAGTACGCCGCCCAGCGAGGCTTCAAGGACGCCATGGTGTCGGTGCTCCGGACGGAGAACCGGGTGCACGGCGTGCTGCTGATCGCCGACCGGCTCGGCGACGTCGCCACCTTCGCCAGCACTGACCTCGCCCTGCTCGAGCCCTTCGCTCGACACCTGGCCACGTCGCTGGAGCGCGGCCGACTGGAGACCGACCTGCGCCACGTGACCGAGCTCAAGGAGAAGCTCCGGCACCAGGCCATGCACGATGCCCTCACAGGACTGCCCAACCGCACCCTCTTCCTCGACCGCACGCAGCACGCCGTCCACCTCGCCGCCCGCAACGGCCTCTGGCCCGCCGTCCTCTACATCGACCTCGACGGCTTCAAGCCCGTGAACGACACCTACGGGCACGAGGCCGGCGACATCCTGCTCCAGGTCTTCTCCGAACGGCTCAGCAGATGCCTTCGATCGGCCGACACCGCCGCCCGCCTGGGAGGCGACGAGTTCGCCGTCCTCGTGCACGGTCCGATCGACGAGTCCGGTGTGCACCGCGTCCTCGACCGCATCCGGAAGCAGCTGGACCTCCCGATCGACCTCGGCGCCCGGCGGGAGGCCACCATCGGCGCGAGCATCGGCGTCGCCTTCGCCGACGCCGGGACCGACATCGCCACTCTCATCAATCACGCCGACGTCGCGATGTACACGGCCAAGCGCAACGGCCGCCAGCGCTCGGTCTTCTACGAGGCCGGTCTCGGCGACGCCACCCCCGAGAAACCGGATCCGGCCGCCGAACTGGCCGCCGCCCTCGACCGCGGCGAGTTCACCGTCGCCTACCAGCCGCTAGTGGACCTGCGCGCCGGCCGCACCATCGGGGCGGAGGCGCTGATCCGCTGGCAGCACCCCGTCGACGGCAACCGCCCCCCGGACACCTTCATCCCGCTGGCCGAGGAAACCGGTCTGATCATGGAGATCGGCGAGTTCGTGCTACGCGACGCCTGCCGGCAGGCCGTGCGCTGGGTGCAGTCCTCCAGCAGCCCGGCAGACCTCCTCGTCACGGTGAACCTGTCCGCGCGCCAGGTGACCGACCCGACCACCGTGGAGACCGTCCAGGCAGCCCTGGCCGACACGGGCCTGGAACCGCACCGGCTGACCCTGGAGATCACCGAAACCGTCCTCATGCAGGACCGCGACGCCGCCGCCGCCAACCTCGACCGGCTCAAGGCCGTCGGGGTCCGCATCGCCATCGACGACTTCGGCACCGGCTACTCGTCGCTGGCCTACCTGAGCCGGTTTCCCCTCGACATGCTCAAGGTCGCCCGTGAGTTCGTGGACGGCCTCGGCCGGGACGACAACGCCGACGTCGTCACCCGCGCCATCGTGGAACTGGCCCGAGCACTGGGACTGCGCACCGTCGCCGAGGGCGTGGAGACCGATGAGCAGCATCGGCAGTTGGCCGAACTGGGCTGCGACTTCGCCCAAGGCTACCTTTTCTCTCGCCCCGTAGATGCCGAAACGATCATGGCTCTCGTGGCCGGGGAGAGTGCCGAGACGCACGCCGCCACCCGCGTGGCAGGATCGCCGGTTGCGGAACGCGCCTCTGCCTGACTGCGCGCCCCGTGCGGCCCACACCCAACCGGGCTCAAGCTCACCCCGCGATCAACGCAGAAGACGAGCTCAGACGCCGAACCCCGCCGGCACAGTCGTCGGCCGTCCGTCGATCGGCAGCCGCACGGTGAAGGTGGTTCCCCGCCCGAGGACGGACTCCACCGTGAGCGTGCCGCCGTGCCCCTCCTGCACGACGCCGCGAGCAAGCGGCAAGCCCTGTCCGCTGCCGCGACCGACATCCTTCGTGGTGAAGAACGGGTCGAAGATCTTCGCCCGCACCTCGTCGGGGATCCCGCCGCCCGTGTCACTGATCCGGACAATCACCTCGTCACCGTCGACCGCCGTCGTGACGGTGATCGCACCGGGACGCCCGGTCTCCTCGATGGCGTCTGCCGCGTTGACGATCAGGTTGAGGAATACCTGATTCAGGTCGGCGATGTTGCACAGCACCGGAGGCAGGTCGGCCAGCTCCACGATCAACTCGGCGACGTCGCTCACCTGATGGCGCGTCACCGTGACCGTGGCCTCGAGCGCCTCGTTGAGGTCAGCCGGCACTTGCTCCTGATGCCCCGGGTGACTGAAGGTCTTCATCGCCCGCACGATGCGCGCCACCCGCTCGATCCCCTCCAGCGTCTGCTCCACCGCGCTGGGAATCTCCTTTTCGAGGTAGTCGAAGTCGATGCCGGCCTCGACCTCGCGCACCCGCTCCTGCCGCTCGAGCCAACCGATCGGGTTGGAGGTGTCCAACAGCCCGCGGTACACCTCCACCACCCGGATGAGTTCCGTGTAGGCCTCCTCCAGGAAACGGGCGTTGTCGCCGACGTACTGGATCGGTGTGTTGATTTCGTGCGCCAGCCCGGCGGACAACCGTCCCAGCGATTCGAGCTTGGACTCCTGGTGGAGCTCGGCTTCGCGCACCTTGTAGTCGGTGACGTCTCGGGCGACGCCCGCGATGCCGAAGATCTGGCCGTTGGCATCCGCGATGGGCGAGAGTCTCACCGATGTGTGCCTCATCGAGCCGTCGGAACCGACGTGCACCGTCTCGACGGTTGCCCTGTTTCCCGCCAGCACCATGGCCAGCGCCTCGCGCAGGCCCGGATTGCCGGTCGTGACCAGGACGTCGAGCTGCCGACCCAGCACCTCCTCCCGCAGGCACCCGTACAACTGCTCCGCCGCGACGTTCCAGTCAGTGACCCGGCCTTCCGGCGACATCATGATGATCGAGTCGTCGCCGGCCTCGAGCACCGCCGCGCAACGGGCCAGCTCAGTACCTTGCGCGACCAGCCGCGCCCGGAGCTTTTCGTCCTGGGAAGTGAGAGGCGTCTGGCGATCAGGTGCGTGCATGAGGTTTCCGCTCGTTCATGGTCGGCAGTCCCTAGCACGGGACTTCACGGTCGGCTGGTCGAGTCGGCCGAGGGATGGCTGTCGCTGCTGAGCCACCGCCGAATCAGCGCTCATTGCCCAGCGGCGGTGGAAGGGGCTATCCCTGGACGCGCATTCGGCGGCCGACGCGGTCTTGGCTGATGTAGTTCTCCAGGCGAAGGATCAGGGAATCGGTGACGACCGTGCCTCGGCTGACGAGCATTACGCCGTCGGTGGTGAAGATGTCGTCGAAGATCACCATGTCCGGTTCCAGCTCGTCGATGTCGACCTCCTGGGGCTCGTCATGGAGTTCCCCGTCGCCATGCAGGCCGATGAGGGCCTCAAGGACGCACGGGTCGTAGGCGCCCGCGTCGCCGCTCATCGCGGTCAGCGTGTCGTGCACGGAGGGGCGCTGGGACTTGCCAAGCTCGAAGTCGGTCGCCGCGCGCAGGATCCGCGCCGCCAGGGGGAGATCGGGACCCCGCGGAGCAGCCGGAGGTGCCATCCGCCCGTCGAAGCGAACCTGCTGCCACGCGATGGCTTCGGCCACGCCTTCCAGTCGCGGTATGGCGCTGACCAGCTTGCGGCTGACCTCGGGCACCCGGTCAGCCATCTCGGCTTCCTCCTCGTTCAGCGGCCTCCCGGTGTCGAGCTTCTGCAGGACGTTCGGCGGCAGGGTGACCGCGCCGAGATGGGATAGCATCGCCGTCACCTCCAGTTCCCAGGACTCCTCGATTCCGAGGGCCTCGGCGAGTTCGCTGACGGTGCGGGTGATGCGCACGGCCCGGCCGAAGGCGGCTGGCTGCGCGAGGGAGAGCGTGGCCGTGAGCGCTTCCACCGTCCGGCGCAGGGTCGTGCCCAGGAGTTCCTTCTCCGCGGTCACGAGCCGGTTGAGTTCGACAGCGCTGCCGATCTCCTCAAGCAGCACCTCGGGAGGGCACGGCTTGGTGAGGAAGCGGTAAATTTGCCCCTCGTTCACCGCGGCGATGGCGGCCTGGGTGTCGGCCTGCCCGGTCAGCAGAATCCGCACGACGTTCGGGTAGAGCGACCGCACGTGGGACAGGAAGGTTGCCCCGTTCATCTGCGGCATCCGCATGTCGGAGACGACGACGGAGACCGGCTCGGACTTCATCAGTTCGAGCGCTTCCGCGCCACCGTTGGCCGTGAGCACGTTGAAGCGCTTCCGCAGCTGGCGCCGCAGCCCGTCGAGGATAGCCATCTCGTCGTCCACCAACAGGATGGGCGGGGCATCAGCGACCGGCCGGGAAAGCAACTGCGCAGAAAAAGACAAGGGGACTCCTGGAGGACCGTGGCATTGCGGTCGGCGACGTAACGCCGTGAGTGCTTCTTCGGCACCGACGGCGCCTGACTCAAGGAGAAGGGCCCACTTTTCCGATGACAGCGACAGAACGCGTCAGGCGGTCCGCGGCGCTCGGGAAGCCTGCTCGAGGAACCGTGCGACCGGCCGGCCCTCGATCGCGGCGGGGGCTCTAGCTTGCTGATCAGGTGACCCGGCGCCTCATCCCAGCACAGCACACCGGAGAGCCATCGACGGGCCAGTATGGGACTGACAAGGCCGCTAGCGCACCGGGCCTGAAATTATCGCCCCGCTGACTCGCGGGGCGCAATTGCCGCCGGGCTGAGTATTTCAAGATCCGGTGGCCCGTGGCCGTGCCGTCTGGCGACAGCGCTAACCGCCCTCCAGCGTCGACCAGTAAGCGACCGCCGTGCACGTTCCGAGACCACCGGGTGCTTCCCCACCGCGGTAACAGCCGGGAGGCGCAAGGCGACAACCTTACCGTCACACCGCACGGATAGACGGGATATTAGACAACACGAATGGGCTAACCCATCAACGACGCCTGCGTGGTCGATGCGGCCCGACGCGGTGCCTCGGACGCACACGCCCGCGCACAAGTCTCCCCCGTATTCCGCCCTGGCCACCGCCCCCTTCAGGCGCCTGACAAGGACTTACCGTGACCAGCCTGGATATCGGACGATTACACGGGAACCGGAATCGGCACCAACGTCCCGGCGAGGAGGGTTTCGAGCACGGCAGCCGGATCAGCCGGCCGACCCAAGAAATAGCCCTGCACACGGTGGCATCCCATGCCTCGCAGCGCCTCCAGCTGGGCCGAGGTCTCGACCCCTTCGGCCACGACGCGGAGCCCGAGCCCCTGCCCGAGGCCCACAATGCCGGCCACGAAGGCAGCGGAGTCCTCATCTGTCAGCTGCGCCGTGAAAGCCTGATCGACCTTCACCTCGGTCACCGGCAAGCGACGCAGCTGCGCCAATGACGAGTATCCGGTTCCGAAGTCGTCCACGGAGATGCCCACACCCAGCTCCCGCAGCCGATGCAGGTTGCCGTTGCCAGCAGCAACCTGCGACATCACCTGACTCTCGGTGACCTCTACGACCAACCGGTCACACGGCAGCCCGGACTCCATCAGGACCTGATGCACCAGCTCGGCGAAGTCGGGCTTGTTCAGCTGGACGGCCGAGACGTTCACTGCCAGCTCCAGATCGATCCCTTGCTCACGCCAGCCCGCGACGACGCGGCAGGCCTCGCGAAGGATGTACTCCCCGATCTCCTCGATCATTCCGCTGTCCTCGGCGATGGGCACGAAGAGGCCCGGAGACACCAGTCCCATTTCCGGGTGGTACCAGCGCGCGAGGGCCTCCACCGCCACAACCCGGCCGCTGGCCAGATCGATCTGCGGCTGGAGATGGACCCGGAACTCACCGCGGCCGGCCGCGCCGCGCAGCTCCGTTTCCACCCGCAACCGATCCGGCGACGGTTCCAGGTGCACGAGTCCACGGGCCTCGGCCCTGGCCCGGTGCATGTCTTCGTACGCGCGCTCGATCAGTCGTTGGCTGAGCTGGCGGCGGTTCTGTGGTCCGGCGAGGGGCGCCGCGTCCGCGACGGCGAAGCCGATGGCGAGGTCGACGAACACTTCTTCGCCACCGACGCGCATCGGCGCGGTCAGGCTGCTCCGGACTCTGGCCGCGACGTCCTCAGCATCCGAATCTCCGACGCCGGGAAGAAGGACGACGAACTCGTCCCCGCTGCAGCGGGCCACGGTGTCCCCCTCCCGCACCACCGCGGCGCTCAAGCGACCTGCGACCTGCCGCAGCAGCTCATCCCCGGCCCCGTGCCCGAGGCTGTCGTTGATCCTCTTCAGCCGGCTGACATTGCAGAAGAGAACAGCGACCTGAGCGCCCTCCCGATCCACCTCTCCGAGAGCGGACTCCAGCCGGGCCTCGAACAGGGCGCGGTTGGGCAGGCCGGTGAGCGCGTCGTGCGAGCCCTGCCGTCGGATCTCGTCCAGGAGCCGACTGTTGTCCAGCGCCACCCCGGCCAGCCCAGCGAGTCCCCAGAGCCGCTCGGTGAGCGCCTCTCCGAGGACGGGCGGGGGCGCGCTCTCCACCCAGTGCGCGAGAATGATGCCCACAAGTTGGTCGTCGACCCTGATGGGAACCCACCCCATGGCCTCGACACCGAACTCATCGAGCACGTCGCGTGCCCACGCTGAGCCGCCGCGGTTGACGATCATCGGAAGCCCGGCGGCCATCAGCTCGCGCAGTTCGGGGCTCTCCTCGGGGGTGGTCACGTACTGCGCCACCCGCTCCACGAGGTCCGCCGGCCATCCGCTCGAGCCAGGTAACCAGACCTTTCCCACCCCTGGCTCCCACAGCGCGACAGCGGAACGGTCGGCGCCGGACAGCAACGGAACGGCTTCGGCCACCGACTGCGCGACGGCGCTTACCGTCTGGCGCCCGGCCAGCGACCGGGCGACCCTGAGCAGCAGCCGAGCGGTCTCTTCCTGTTCACGGGCCTCGCCGAGCAGCACGGACATCTCGATGCCGACCGCCGCGTGCTGCGCGTATGCGGCGAGGAGGTCCTCGTCCTCCGGGAAGAATGCCTGCCCGGGGCTGACCACCGCAGCCAGCATTCCGTACTTCCGGGTTGCCGAGGCAACGGTCACTGTCAGCACCTCCGCGCCTTCGACGCAGCGGATTCCTGGCTCCAACGACGTTTCCCTGAGGGTTTCCAACAACGATGGGTCGAGGCCGCGGGACCGCACATGGCGGACTCCGTTCGGCAAGCGGAGATCGAGCAGGTGCCCGCGGGCATGGACGGCCCCGTCGGCACGCTCGGCGACGCTGTTCAACGTCTCCTCCAGTGAGGCCCCGCTGACCAGGTCGCTCGCGGCCGAATGCAGCCCGCGCAGCCGCTCTTCGGCGTGCACGACAGCATCCTGGCGACTCGCGCCGGCCACTGCATGCCCCCGCCACCGACGCCACATCGCTCCGGCGCGATGCTCCCGCCAGGTCACCGTGTACTCGCACTCGGGCGCACCATCTACCTGGCAGGCCTTGTGCGCGACGCGCGCCGGCGGCAGACCGAAGAGCACAGGAGCCTGCTCGAGCATGCCGACGCTGTAGTCGCAGTCCACACGCGTAGGTCGACGCACTGGCAGGACATGCCATGCCAGCTCCGCCTCTCCGGCCTGTGCCGCGACACAGCGGAACACCGCCGTGCTGTCCAGACGCGTCGACACCCGCGATACGTGGCGAAGCGCGGCAGCAGGAGACCCGAGCGCCCGCGTCAACGCCCGGATGGGCGCCAGCGCAGGATCCACCAGGGCGGCTGCCCCCATCCTCAGTCCGATACGCGGGTCACCGAGCTCACGAGCGGCCGCTTCGAAGAGGGTGAGCTTGACGGAGTACGGCACCCGGCCGTGAGCACTCTGCAGATGCGTTTTCTGCGGAAGCAGCCCAGCCCGATCGAGTACGCGGTCAACCGCCTGCTCGCCGGCCTCATCGGCTACAACCCGCAGAAGCAGTCGAGTGATAAGCGTGGAGGTTCCACCCACAGCATTCTCAGCAACCATGTCAGCCCCCGTTGCTCGCGCATCACCCCAGCGACTCTGGAGCTCAATTGATCCACCCTGGTTATCGGCGGGGGCGGTTCTTCATGTAGGAGCCCGGGCCATTCGTCCCTCCATGGGGGGAGCCTCGAACACATTTGTCGTTTGCGTCAGCGATTCGCGTTCGTGCGCGCCAGAACGGGCTCGCCATGCCACTGATGTGTCACAACGTATGTGACAGACCGTTTCGCGAGTCACACCCAGACCGTCCGCCGGAGGACCTCGCCGCGGAGATCGAAATGCTCGGCCCGTCCGCACCAGCACCGTCGAGGAGGCCCAAGCCAAGATTGTCGCGACTCTCCGGACAATGGAGGAGCGCTGCGACCTCACGATCAATCGCTCCGGCGACGAAGACCTATCGCCTGACGCGGGCCGCCAGTTGAAGAGGAAGAGATGGAACATCCCCGGCAGGTAGCAGCGATGCTGTCTCCCGACGCGCCGACGCCCGACGGGATCGGCATAGGCGGCGCTGCGGGAAGGCGCGGCGACAATCGGACATCCTGCGCCGAGCGGAGCAGATGTTCGGCGAGCGAGGCTTCGAGGCGGGGAGCGTGGCAGACATCGTGACCGCCGCATCGGTCTCGGTCCAGACCAGCTTCAACCACTTCTCGAGCAAGGAGTCACTCTTCTTCGACGAGCACGTGAGCTGGTTAGGCGAGCTCGACGAGGCGGTACGGTGCGGGCCGCCGGACGTTTCGGCGCTGACCAGGCTGCAGGAACATCTGACGGCGACGACACAGGACGCCATGCGCTTCGAGGCCGCCCGGGAGGGCCGCCGTTTCGTCGCGATCCTCCTAGCTTGCCCCGCACTCCCTGGCTGGACGGGCCGGGCTTCGTCCGCCGGTCTGGGCGTCCCGGCCCGCGGCGCGTCCGTCAGCCTCTAACGGCGAGCCCGCCGTCCGGGTGCAGGAACGTGCCGGTCATGCCGTCGGCGCCTGAGGAGGCGAGGAAGACGTACGCGACCGCATGGTCCTGCAGGGCCATCGCGACACCCAGCGACGTGAGGGCCTTGAGGTCCTGCTCACGCCCCGGCCCTTCCTCGATCTTGGCGCTGTCGAGGCCGAGCGCGGAAAGGCCCGCGCATGTCGGTACGCACGGTGCCGCCAGGGGCCACTCCGTTGACCCGCACGTCCGGCGCGAGCTCGTGGGCCCAGCGCCGTGACGCAGCCTCGCACAGCGAACTTCGACGCGACGTACAGGGCTCCGCCCCGGCCGGAGTAGAAGTCCGAAGAGGAAGCCGCCAGGATCGCCGATCCGCGCGACTGGTGAAGCGGTTTCAACGCGGCCTGCACGACGACGAGGTGGGACAGGACGTTCACGGAAAAACATCTCGTGGAAAGAGTCGGGAAGGGTTCGCGGATCGAGGTCGCCCAGCCCCTTATAGAAGTCGAAGATCCCAACTCAGTTGACGACGGTATCCAGCCCGCCCCAGTCGGCCACGCATTGGTGGACCAATTTCTGGGCGTCCTGGGGCCGTGTCGCGTCCCCCCGCCAGACGATCACGTCTTCGGGTGTTCCAGCGGCCTGATCGCGCACGGCGCGGAGCTTCTCTCCGTCCCGCTCGAGCACGGCGACGCGGGCACCGGAGCCCCGGAAGGCATCGACGACGGCGCGGTCGATGCCGGAGCCGCCTCCTGCGATGAGCGTCCGCTTGCCGTGAAGCGGCCCGGGCTTCGTCACCCCTCGTCGCCCGGCCCATACGGGTCTTGAGAAAGCCGGAGAACAGGTCCGTCGTCTGCCAGGTCAGCGTCTCGACCTCGAGGGGCGGAGCAGGATTTCGGCCGAGCTTCGGCACCCAGATCCGCAGCCGGTGGCCGTTCCGGGTCTCCACGCGCGAGATCACGACGTTCGCGACTCGTTCGCGATCTCGAAGGACTGCTCCGCCGAGACAGCGGCTCCCTGACCCGCGCGGCAGGGCCATGGACCGGGCACTCGACTGGCGACGGCTCGGTTATAGCGACCATCTGCTCTTCCGGCGCCACGTGTAGCACGGAGGCACGCGGAAGGCACGACACCCGCCTGATATGGCGCTGACCTGCACAGATGACGCTTGGAGGCCCCAGCCTTCCAAGCTGGCCATGCCGGTTCGATCCCGGTCACCCGCTCCACGCACTGACCAGCTCGTATGCCCGTTTGCGCAGCTCAGCCCAGCCTCGGCGCCGCCCCCGTGCCTTAACGGTGCTGCCCCCTGCTGACCGCTGACCACCGGCTTTGGCCGGTGCTTAAGGCACGCGTAAGGCACGGCCTGAGCGCTCGCCGGCAGGGGACCCCGCGCGGCAGGCGGCATTAGCCTGCAGACGAGGACCGTCGAGCCGCCCTCCGACGATCGTGCTGCGGAAGGCGCGACGCCCTCCTACTGGGAACAGCTACTGCTGGGACGGGCTTCCACCTCGCCGGGCGGCAAAGTCCTACGAGCCGGGATGGCGAAAGAGGCCGGCTTTCCTCTGCACCTGTCGCTTCTCCCACACTGCCAGTCCGGCAAATGATCTCCGAGCACGTCCGGGGAGATTCGTCGCCGGGCCAGCGCGCGGACCGAAGCCTCCGGCAAGGACCGGGCACGACCGGGCCGGTGGATGTCACCTACGGTTCCGGGGACGGCGCTGCGGAACCGCCCGCTGCCGGACCGGGGAGAGCTAGATGCCGCGCAGAACCGTCACCGTCACCCGCATCTGGGCGACCACCCGACGGCGACCGAACGAGCTGCTGGACCTGTCTGCCATCGAAGGCAAGCACGACGTCCTGCACCTCGCGCGGGCCTTCTACACGGCGCTCCCGCCGTCGGAACTCGTTGACAACGCCAAGGAGCGGTACGTCTCCATCGAGAACGACCTCCCCTCCGGGCGAACGCTCGGGCTGGAGCTGTTCGCTGGCCACTTCGGAGACGAGGGCCCAACTCGACACGTGGTGACGGGGCAAACCACGCACACCCGGGGCACGCTCGAGTCGTCGGCCGCTGCTGTCCGGGCGATGCTGGCGCTGCCCGAGCGCTCAACAAGCCTGCTCGTCTTCCTGGAACACGCAGCCAACGACTCCGCTGCTTGGGCATTGATCGAGCCCCTGAGGAAGTGGCTGCGCAGCCGGTTCATGGACTACACATGGCATTCCGAGGGCCTCGTCGTGCCCGGCGCATGGCACGAGGGCGCCGAGCTGACCGAGGTCTCGGCGGTCGTGCATGGCCACAGCCCGAACATCGAAGACGTCGGCACGCCGAAGATCGTCGGCAAGCTGCAGCATGTGCTCACACCCGAACGAGGCCGACGGATCTTCCCGCGGTCGCTCTGGTCGGAGCTGCTCAACGGGAACGTCGACCGCGGCGCGCTCTTCGGCGTCGACGACGCCGACGTCGGCGAGGTCTTCGTCCAGATGATGAAGGACGGACGCAAGAAGCGCTTTGCCCTCGGCGACCCTGGCGCCCCGCTCGCACGCTGGGTCATCACGGCAACCGGAGAGCCCGAACCCAGCGCGGAGGAGGCGTTCGACTTCTTCCTGGACATGGCCCCGGAACTCTTCCTCGCTGTCGGTGCCGACTGGCAGTCTGGCGACCGCTACGGGGACTGGCCGGCCGATGTGCTGGACATGAGGGTGGAGGTCTGACCGGTGACCAAGTTCTCCGTCGGCCCGGTGATCAGCGATCATCTCGGGACCCTGGAGGACGAGCGCACTCACACGGCTCGGTGGCAGGACTGGGCCATGCTCTACGGGCTGCCGGCCGCCGCCGGGGCCCCGCTCGCCATCTGGAACGTCCAGCTGCAGGGCATCGGTGAGGTCGTCGGAGGCCTGGCGATCCTGGCTGGCTTCCTCTTCGGACTCGTCGTGTTCGTCTTCCAGCTACGGCTTCAGGTGACCGCGGATCCCAGGGTAGCCCCGCAGGGTCTGCTCCCCCGCCTTCTGGACCAGCTCTTCGCGAACGTCAGCTACGCGGTGCTCGTCGGCTTCATGACGGTGGGTGTCTCCATCGCGGCGAGCGCTACGCGCTCTCTGGACGCCAAGACTGGCGACCTGATGGCGGTCAACCGCTGGTGGTCCGCAGTCCTGGTACTGCTCTTCGCGCATCTCATGCTGCTGCTGGCGATGTCCTTGAAGCGACTCCGGCGGGCGTACCAGGAGCTCAAGCGCTAACTGCGCCTCTCGCTCTTAGAGGTTGCTAATCAGCACGAGCTCGACAGAGTGAATCCGCCTGCGCGTCGAGGGCCTAGGGTCGGCGGCATGGCAGCGCCCAAGCTCGAGTCCGACAAGACCTACCTCGCCGCGGCCGTCGACGTGCTGCCCAGCACCTCCCCCTAAATTGATGCAGCGACTTGGCGTCGCTCCAGGCCACCAACCATCGGCCACCAGGTGCATGCACTCGAAGGGCTTGCCGACCGACGACTTCCACCGGCGCATCGACGACGCGGTGCTCCCGTCGCTCGTCACACCGAGGCCACCGGACTGCTCGGCGTCTCCCGGCAGCGCGTGGTGCAGCGGGCTACCGCCGGCCAGCTGGCCGGCATCAAGGTCGGCGACACCTGGGCACTGCTGCGCTCCGAAGTGACCGCCCGGGCCGCGGGCATCGGGCTGCAGCCCGCCGAGGTGGGCAGCTACCCGTGAGCGATGGGGGCGCGGCCACGAACGTCTGTGGTGAGCCGCTCGTGCTCGTCGGCCTGCGGGAGTAGGCCGCTGGGAGACTGCGGACGAGCGTTGGCCACCCGCTCCCGCACCGGCTGGCGAGCTTCAATGAAGGCGGCGACGCGATCGTCATCGAGTGGGACGAGCACGCCGCGCGCCTGGTCGGCGGCCCTGGGGCGCCGTCGAGTCAGCCCTGAGACCACGATCCGTTCCTGTCGTACCCGCCCGACACACTCCTGGTCGCCTTCTTCACGGGAGGCCCGCACCGGCCGGCTGGTCGCCCGGCCACAGCAGAAGGCCCCATCCGCTTCGGCAGGTGGGGGCCTTCCTGTCATTCAGCACCGGGGCCTAGAACGGTCGGGCCGACAGGTGGATGCCAGAGTGGATGCCAGAGACGACCGGCATGGTCGGCCCTGCTAGCGCTGGCCAGAGATCCGCACCTGCCACCGTGAACAGCAGACTGCGGTGCGCCCGCGACAGCTAGTAGAAAACGATGTCCGGATGGGCCACCGCACGCAGCCGGATGACGTGGTCGCCGGAGCGGCTCGTGGGCTCACCCAGGGTCCGGATGATGGCCGTGCAGGCACGGCCGTCAGGCCTGCGGGTGCTCGTCGCTCTGATACTTGGCTTGGTGTCGGCGAATCCAAGCAAGATCATCCCGCCCGCCCGGGCGCGCGGTGAACGTCCCCGCGAGAACTAGGCCCACCGTCACCACGAATGTAATCCAGCCTTGGCGGGTGTTGTTGAAGAAAAACACACCACCACCTGCCATCGCGATGAACAACGCCAGGCAAACATATCCCCAGGGACCAGACCGCCACTCTCCCCAATACGGGTTCGACGACGTCCACCATCGCTTGGAGAAAAGGCGGGGTTCGGTCCCCGGCACCTCAGTCATGAATCGCCTCCTGGCCAGCAGATGACGAGCAGCTATCCACAGTACACCGGATAGAACGCGCCGCACCACATACGTCCGGACCCTACAGCGACAGCTAGGCCGCGGACGCCGGCGACCTTTTGGTACGTGAATTGAGTTCTCTTCGGAGCCGCAACGTGCCTATTGACCTTTCTCACCTGCATAAACTTCATGCCCCCAGCCACAAACGAGGTGGCGGTCGCTCCTAGCTGACGAAGGGCTGTCCCCTTTTGACCCGCAAGCAGATAGGCACCCGCAGAGGCCGCGCCGAGTCCAGCACTAAGAACTCTGCACTGGGGAAGAGGGCAGATCGACACGGCTGTTGAGGCGACCGACAGGCCCCGAGCAACCTTGATAGATACCGACTTGTAGTGCTTCTTTACTTGAGCCTTTGCCTGCTTCCACTTCTTCTTGAACCAGTTCTTACCGTCAAGATCCAGGCCATTAACTGGGTCAGTGGGGTATGCATATGCGTTTGCACCACCGCCTTCAACAGGATCAACACTCAGGAAGCGGCCCAAGCCAGGGGCATACAAGCGGACGCCCATGAGGGTAAGGCCGCCGAGTGTGCTCGCATCGCGCTGGTAACTGCCGAGCCAGCTGTAGCGCATCTGCGCAGCTCCGGCCGCCGGTGCCACCCGGGGAACGCCGTACTCGGTGACCTCTATGGTCTTGAGGTCATTGGCCGTCACAGCTGTCAACGGGACGGTAGCGGCAACGTCGCCGTGCAGGTTGGTCATCTGCAATGTCACGGCAGCTCCCGCGGTGCCGCTCTTCGTCACGGTGGCCACCAGTCCCCCGAAGGAGAGAACATTACGGGTGAAGCTGTTGTCGGGCTCCTTCACGACATCGGGATTGTCGTCCTCCGCCGTGTAAAAGCTGGTCGTGTTCCGGCTCACACTAGGGGTGGCGGCGTCGCTGTCGATACGCACTGTCCGCCGGGCGGCGGCATCCAGACTGAACGTCGAAGTCTTTCCGGCTTGGGTCATGGAGGTGACGAGGTCGTCGACGTAGTAGTCGATCGCCACGTCTCCACCGGCGCCGACGGTGTCCATCGACGCCAGCGTGCGGGTGCGGCCCAACGCGTCGTAACGAAGAGTCGGTCGAGCCGCATTGGGCTGCAACCGGTCGGCGGTGTCGTAGGCGTAGGAGTCTGTGGCCGGAATGGTCGTCGGGCAGGTGCCAGCCGGCGCGCCGGTGGCCGCAGCTTGGGCGAGCGAGATGCGGTTGGAGTTCACGTCGAACCCATAACTCCGGGTGCACGCGGCGCCGGTTGGCGCTCCGGACGCCCCAAGGGTTCGATCGACCGCGGTAGTCAATCGGCCGAGGTTGTCATAACTGAACTGCGTGGACCGTGGCGTGCCGGTAACGGCCACTGTCCGGTAGCTGTCGACCTGGTCGTACGGAGTCATCAGCGCCGAGGAACGGAGCCATTCGCTGGTAGAGCCGTCGGTGGCCTTCTTGGTGTACGTGACACTGACCGGGTCCCCACCCGCGTCGCGGATGGTGGTGGCTGCGAACCCGCCCGGCATGCCCTCCCGGACAAGTGTCCCGTCCGCGCCGTAAGTCGCCGTGAAGACGCCCACCCCTGAGACGTCGATACTCGTGGGCAGGCTGCCCCGCTCCCCGTTTTCGTCGTAGGCCACCGTTCGAGTCCCGTGGTCGTTACTGACGTTGGCCAATCGGCCGATTGCGTCGTAGCTATAGGCACTAACCAGGCCATTACCGTCGGTGTAGGTACGCAGGCGCCCATAGGCGTCATACGTGCGGACAATTGGAGCCGTGCCATCCGCAGCGCTGCCAAATGCCGTCCCGTCAGCGTTCAGCAATCTTGTCTGCACGGTAAGGCCAGCGTTGTTGTACGTGGCTTCGGTGACCGGCCGCTGCACGCCGACTTCCGGACCGACACCGGTGGTGATACTGCGGCGGACACGACCGGCAACGTCGTAGCTAACGTCGGTGGTTCGAGAGACGCCTGCCCCCGTTTCCACCGTACGGGTTGCATTCCCGTAGACGTCATAGCCAACGATCCAGCTGGTAGGAATCACAGCACCGGCGCTGGGCGCCCCGCCGGGTAGGGTCTTACACAACCAGCCCGCCCATTCGGCCTTGGCGCACTGCGCATCAATGTTGGTCGCAGCGTAGAAGATCTTGATGGTCGTCGCAGCGGTAGCGGTACTAGCGCCGCCAGCAGGCAACGTCGAAGAGCTTGTACGCCCTTGGTCGTCGATGACCTGTCGGGTGACGACCTCCGCGGCTCCCCCGCCAGGGTCAACCCGGGTAGCGGTGGCCACACCGAACCGCCATGCGTTCGGAGTGCCGTATTCCAGCACGGTCGTACGCGCCTTGCCATCCAACGCCGGGAGACCCGCTTCGGTGCCAGTGGACCCGGCGGGCAGTGCGGTCGTGATCTCCACGGCGTCGGTGACGGTGCGCATGGGCAGGTGCAAAACGCCGGCGATGTCAGGATGGTCGGCCTGCACGTCGTAGGTGGTTGTCGTACGGGTACGGGCGCTGGCGCTCCGGTCACCCGCCGCAACCACGACCGGGCGCGCAGGGCCATAGGCGCGTAGCAAGTCCATGCCGTCGTCGGTGTAGACGTTGACAGTGTCTAGGAGCCGAGCCTGCGCGGCGGTATCCGACGCCGCCAGGGCGCGATCGCGGTTGCCTGCGGTCAGTGAGCGAACCACGTTGCCCTTGCCGAGCGGGTCGTATTCGGTGGTGGCGATGCGCCATGCCGCGGCCTGATTGGCGCCGGTGTCCTGGTTTGCGGTGCCACCGAAATTGGCGGTGTTCACCGTACGACCGTTTACGTCCAGGGCGTAGAGGGTAGCGCCCCGCCACTGGGCGGTCGAGGGCGTGGCGTCAGGAACAGTCGCCGGGTCGAAGACGGCAGTGAGATCGGTCGGCGCAGACGTCTGGCCCCAGCGCTTCACTTCGGTGGCGGTGAGCAGCGGCAGGCCGTTGCTGCCGTCGCGCGGCACGTCATAGCGCACGCTGGTTTGCTGTGCGGCCAGGCCGGTGTCGGGCACGTCATCAAGAACCGCGGACGACAGGCGGGGTAGCGCACGAGTGTCGTAGCCCAGCGTCCAGCGGGCGGTCGCTCCAACCGGGGTAATCGTGCTTAGCCGCCCGTCGGTCCGGTAGCCGTAGGAGACGGTGCCTGCAGTTCGGGGATCGGTCACCGCGGTCAGCCGGTCGGCGCCGTCGTAAGAGTAGGCAGCCAGCACAACTTGCTGCGCCTGCACCGGCGAGTTGCCGGTGACCAGACCATCAGCTCCGGCGGCCGCGCCGGTGGCCCACAGCTTGATCTGCTGCAGTCGCTCGTTGGCACCGGTGCCGGTGTAGACAAACTCGAGCGCTCGGCAGCCGGCCGGCTGCGGCGTCACAACCTGTGGGTTCTGGCAAACGACGCCGGCGTCGGTGGGGGCCAGCAGCCAGCGGGGGTTGCCAGCGGCCGTGTACTCCACGTTGGTGACGGCGGGGGGCTGCTCCGTGGCGCCGAGCTTGCCGCGGATCGCCTCGATCGTCTCGACGCGGAAGGTGCCCTCGTTAAGATGGCCGTTGCCGCCGTCGGCACGGCGAAATGTGACCTTGTCGCCGTCGAGGTCCTTCAGTACGTAACTGCTGGCGCCGGACGTCTCGCCAGTCCAGGTGAGGGTGGCGCCCTCGGTGCTCGTTTCCCCATCGGCGACATAGATGTTCGGCTCGGCTGCAGACCGTCGCACGAAGGGCATCTGGGTGCCGTCAGCGCGGTTAATTAGGACCGTCTCGGTGCGATCGATGAGTGATTCATAATCCGCGCCGGCCTCGTCCACAGCCAGCGAGAGCCGCCAGCCGGGGCCGAAGGGCGCAGGCTTGCCGGAGGCGAGACCGGCCGCATTACTGGTGAAGGTCCGGGTGGCGGCCAGGCCGCCGTGCGGAGCGGTGACCTCGGCGTCGCGGCCGGTAACCAGATAGGCGCCGGTCAGCAGGCTGACGGTGCCAGGGCCGACTTCATCGGTCGAGTTTGCTCCGGTCAGACCAGCGCGGTCGACGGTGATCTGCGTGACGCTGCTGCAGCGCTCACCACCGCCGACGAGTCGGAAGCAGCTGCGCAGCTGCATGAGCCCGTCGACCGGAATGTTGGCTGTGGCGTTCCAGGTGTAGAGCGCGGAGGCCTTATCCCCGTTCTCGGCCACCAGCGGCAGCCAACCGTCGGGGCTCGTCACGCCGCTTTCGTCAGACAGGCGCAGCGTTGAGATATCGACATCTGCCCACCCGTCGCTGATGGTCAGGCTGTACGGCCGCCACTGGAAACGAACCGCGTCGTAGTCACCACTGCCGGTGCGGAGCTTGGCCACACCCTTGAGCTGGGTGCGCGCTTGGGTAACCCGCTGGTACTGGGTGGGGTGAGTGAGCGTGCCAGCACCTGCGACCGTGGTATTCGACCGCGCGTCATGGACGATGTTCCCGCCCTGGAAGTTCTGCCGCATCCCGCCGGCCACAGGCACGGTGTCCCCAGTCGGGTAGCCGAGCCAAGAGTTCTCCCACCCCATCTGAGCCCACAGGCTGCGCGGCGGACCGGTGACCGAGTGTGCGCCGGTTGACCCGGTCCAGTAGATCGAACCGTTCTGGAAGTGGCTGTAGCAGCCGCCGTCACGCGCACCACAGCCTTCGTCGCTCACCGGAAAGCCGAGCGACGAGTTCTCCCAGCCCATGGCCGCCCACTTGTCCCTGATGGCGCCCTTGACCGACCACGCTCCGCTGGCGCTGCTCCAGTAGATCGAGCCGCCTTCGAAGTGGCTGTAGCAGCCGTTGTCACGGATGCCGCATCCCTCACTGGTGACTGGCCAGCCCAGGAAGGAGTTGGGTCCGCCCAAGGCCCACCACTTGTCGCGGATCGCGCCACAAATGGTCTGACCGCCGTACTGGTCGCAGTTGCCGTCATAGGTGAACCAGATGGTCGGCACCGCCCAGGCGTTGCCGGAGCCGAACTTCTTCCAGCCGCGAGGGTCGCTCTCATGCGTCAGCACCGCCATCGCCATGATCCACGGCGGGTTGTTGGCGAGGTTGGAGAACTTCTGCATGTGCGGGGTGATGTTGAAGTCGACCCAGTCGGCGGGGCAGCCGGTGTTGCCCTTGGCGACAGTGTTGTTGGCCAGGGAAGGCCCGATCCAGGGCTGACCGTTCCACGTCAGGGTGTTCGGGTCGAAGTCGCCGGCTTCGTGGACGTCCACCCGGAACGGCGTGCAGGAGTACGTGTGGGTCTCCCACAGGTACAGCGTCGCGGCCTGAATAACCCGGTTGAAGACGGGCTCGACGTCGAACTTGATGTAGGACCGCGCCACCTGTCCCGGGTAGTACCCGGTGCGCAGCTCGGGCGACCCGCCCTGCGGCGTGTTGATGATGTTGCTCTGCACGAACGTGGTGCCGATCGGCCCCAACGACTGAGTCGGGTCGATCACGACCGGATAAACCGTGGCCGGGTCGTTGAGGAACGAGCGATCGGGGCTCAGCACCATGGTGGCGTCGGTGCCGTTCACCGTGGGGTCAGTCAGCTCGAGCCCCACCTTGCGGATGGCGACGGGTTCGTCGGTGGTCGGGTCGACCCGGGCATCCCACATCAGCGGGGCCGCGCCGGTGCCGACCACCTCGCCACCGTCTTCGACGACGAGCGCGTCCTTGTCGGTCGCCCGCACGGTGGCGCCGCGCGCGTCGAGCGGGAACTCCAGCTCGGTCAACGCGTTCAGGGTGGCCCCTGACGGGCGCTCGTTCACCACGACGTGCTGCTCGAACCCCAGTCGGTTGGCGGTGAGCACCAGGTCGACGTTGGGCAGCACGTCGCGGTATGTGGCGACGTTGCCGGCAAGCTCCGGCTTGGGAAGCTCGCCGTCCCACCCCAGGCGCAACGTCGTGCCCTCACCGTCGCCCAGGACGGCCATCGCCTCGCTGCCGCCGTCGGAGAAGCGGATATCGCCAGTTACTGCGACCGGCCGCACGCCGTCGTCGGTGAACTCCAGCGTGGTGTCAACATCAACCCAGTCCCCGTCAACCTCAGTGCGCACCGGGCCCGCCGCGGTCTTGACCTCCACCGTGCCATCGGGCTGGGCATGGGCGATGGTCGACTCCGTGGTCAGCGAGTCAATGACCACCGGTTGCCCGCTCGCCGCAGCTTCAGCCAGCGCCGCCATCTGCCCCTCCGGCACCGGGTGGGCAGCCATTTCCTCCGGATAGTCCGGCAGCTCCGGGAAGTCGACCTCCCCGCCGACCTCGGGAACCTCCGCAGAGGGCACCGGGACTGGATCGTCCGAGGCCCCCTCGAGCGCACCGCGCGACAACGGCGGCGTTGCGTCAGCGGGCTCCGCAGAGGCCGGCACTCCGTGCAGCATTCCGGTCGTCAAGGCTGCTGTCAGCGCAACGACCACCACGCCGCGGGCCTGCCAACGGATACGAGAGACAACGTGCCGAGTGCCCACGAGGACCGCTTTCGGAAGTGAGGCCGCTGGTCCGCGAGGTCGGAACCGGCCCGGCTAGAAAGCCGCGCACACAGTGGCACCACGTAACTACGCAGCGCAACACTATCTGTGAACGAACTGTGGCGCCGCCCCACTCGCACCATGCGTCCCACCCGACTCATCACGGCGGCGCCTAGGGAAACGGCTACCCGCTCGTTGCACCAAGCGAGCGGGGAGCTAGCACCGGCCGGTCTTGACGCCGGCCCTGGCAGTCAGTTCCGCTTCGCTGGCAGCAGTCAGAGGCGGGAAGACCGGCGCGACCACATCTGCAGGCAACGCCGCTACTGCAGACCCGACCGTCCGGCCCCGGAGGCGGCGGTCACGGGAGCCCCCGAACGATGATCGGCTTGCGGGGCCCGCGCTGGCGGGCCAATCCTCTCGCAGCCACCCTGCTGCCGCCGGGCCTGGAACTACGTCGCCGTGGCGCTATCAGGAGGCACGGCAGGCCCTATAAGGACCGCACACTGACTTCCCGTTGGCCAGTTACTGGCAGGACGCCGTCCGACTGAGCGCTGCAAGCATCTCGGCGGTGTCGGCTTGGGCCAGCGTGATGGCAACTTCCTGCGATGCCGCGGCCTCGCTCACGTACACCGGATCGATATGCAGCAGCTCTGCCAGCGCAATGGCTTGTGACTGCCCACCCACTGGATAGAAGACGCCAGAGCGAGTCGGCACCTCACCCTCAAGACGATGAAACTGGATGGCAGCTACCTGAAGTCGCTCGACCAAGGCGGCCATCAGCCCCTCGTCATCACTAGCGCCACGGAGACCAATGGCGACTGGCAGATTGGCGGAGAGCTCAGTAAGGCATGGCAACGCTGGCGTCGGATTCGATGGCTCCGGCGTCCCCGGCGTCGGAGTCGGCGCAGGTGTCGGTGTCGGTGTCGGCGTCGATGGCACTTGCAACGTGGGCATCGGACTCGAGGGGGTCGTCGGGGTCGGGGTCGACGGCTCAGGTGGCGTCGGAGTCGACGGCTCGGGTGCAGCGGGCCGAGGAGTAGCAGGCGGCGTCGGCGCGGGCGGTTCCGGGTTGCCGGTAGGTGGCGATACCGAACTGCTCGGCTGCGTCGACGAACCGGGAATGACCAGCAGGGACGCGGGTCCGACTGGCGCGACCAGTGGCGCGGCCGCGAGCGGCAACGGCGCATCGACAACAGGACCTGTCGGGCCAATCGGAAGAACGGGCGCGGGCTGAACCTCCGCCGAGACGACCGCTAGAACTTGCGAATTCTGGCCGGCATATCGCTCGGCGAGAGCAAGAACGTCCGCTACGTACTGGCTCGAATTGTTGTAGGCGAAGACGGCACGCTTGCGTCCCGCCTCACTCGACAGGTCTCCGCCAGCGGCACACAGGTAGGCCGCCGCAGCAGCAGCTGTGTCGTAGATGTTCTGCGGGTCGCTGCGGCCGTCGGCGTTCCCGTCTCGACCGTAGACGGCCCACGTGGCGGGGATGAATTGCATTGGGCCAACGGCTCGGTCGAACTCGGTGTCCCCGTCGAGTCGTCCGGCGTCGGTGTCGGCGATGCGGGCGGTCGCGCGGCCGTCCAACCTGAGACCCAGGATCGGCCTGGTCGTGTGCCCTTCCGGGTCGAGGGACGAGCCGCCGAAGCGGCCGTGGTTCGACTCGATGCGGCCGATGGCAGCCAGTAGTTCCCAGTCCAGGCCGCAGCCGGTCGGAGCGGATTCAGCCGCCCGCCGATAGGCATCGAGCGCGACGGCGGGAATTCCATCGACTGAACGGTAGGTACCGCTTTCCTGCGAGCGGATGCTCTGCACCACGTCCGTCGGCGTGGCCAGAGCCGCTGAGGGGGTGGTCAGACTGAAACTTGGAACGCCGTCGCCGATTGGGCCAAAGATGGGTGCTAACGGACCACCAGTCCAGGCGTATCGCTCGGACATCTCGTCGTCGGGAATGCGCGTCGACCCCGTCGCCGCAGCCTCAGCACCTAGGGCCGCAGGGGCCGGGGCTGGCGATTCTGGTGCGACTCCGACTGCGAAAGCTCCGATCACGGCCGCGAGCACCGCCCTCTTCGATCGCTGCAGCGGGCGCCCGAGGGGCGCCTGCTGACCGCCGCGGGGAACCGAGGCTTCTCGTCGGGCCAGCTTCGACGCGGCGGAGGTTGTGACGCGACCGTGTCGCCCGCCGGCCCCCATAAGCCCACGGTGACGCTCAGGGCTCAGTGCGTCCTCTGTGGACGTGCGACTCGCGGCGCGGTTGTTCGAACGCGCCGGTATGGCCTGCCCCGGTGTCGTAGCAGACGCCGGGTCTTCCTTCGACGCTTCGCGGCTCATGCCAACTCAGGGCTCTTCGTGGGCGGTGAGTGAAAGATCTTCCGCACGTGTACCGCCTTCACGAGGTGAGGGGCCGCCCACAGCTGTCGGAACCAATTCGGCCAGTAACCCGGTTGCACAGTGCCACTGAGCGCAGACACAGCGCAACCGCTAACCAGGGGCAGCAGGTCCTGCGACTCACAGGCCCCTCCAGTACCGCGCCCGACTTGCGGGTCGATATGAGGCTTCGGAGGACCGGGACTGCTGCAGCTTCGGTTGACGGCGGTTGGGACTGATCATGCCGCGACTGCGGCCTGAGTGGTGAGGGCGAGTTCGAACTCGACCGGAGTCAGCTTGCCGAGGGCTCGCTGGCGCCGGCGGCGGTTGTAGGTGTGCTCGGTCCAGAACACGATGGCCTGGTGCAGTTCGTCTCGGGTGCGCCAGCGGCGGCGATCGAGGACGTTCTTCTGCAGCAGGGCGTGCCAGGACTCCATGGCGGCGTTGTCACCCGCGGAAGCGACCCGGCCCATCAATCCCTGCAGGCCGGCAGCGGTCAGCACGGCCCGGAATGATCTTGCTCGGGACTGCGAGCCGCGGTCGCTGTGAACCACCACCACACCGTTCGGCCGCCGCCGCGCAACGGCGGTGCGCAGGGCGGTGACGGCCAACTGGGCAGTCATCCGCTCATCGAGGGCATAGCCGACGATGCGGTTGCTGAACAGGTCCTTGATCGCGCAGCAGTACAGCTTTCCCTCCGCGGTCGGGTGCTCGGTGATGTCGGTCAGCCAGACCCGGTCAGGGGCCGGCGCGGTGAAGTTCCGCTGCACGTGGTCGTCGTGCACCGCCGGGCCAGGGCTCTTGCCCGCGCCTCGCCGGCCCTTGCGCACCGTGGTCGACCACAGCTTCTGCGCCGAGCACAGCCGCCAGATGCGCCGCTCACCGGCGACCAGCCCGGCGCCGGCGACCTCGTCGGCGAGGAACCGGTAGCCGAACTCCGGGTCATCGCCGTGGGCGTCGATGAGCGCGTTGGTGAGGTAGGCGTCGGCGAGGTCGCGCTGGCTGACCGGGCAGGCCTGCCACTTGTAGAAGGCCTGCGTGGAGAAGCCGAGCACCCGGCAGGTCACCGCGACGGGGATCTTCTCGGCGGCGAGCTCTTGGACCAGCGGGTACGTCATTTTGGGAGGCTGCCGGCGGCGAAGTAAGCCGCCGCTCGGCGCAGGATCTCGTTCTCCATCTCCAGCCGCCGCTTCTCCCGGCGGAACTGGACGAGCTCGCTCTGCTCGGCGCTGGTCTGGCCATCGACGACCCCGTCATCAATGTCGGCCTGGTGCACCCAGCGGCGCACCGACTCGACCGAGATGTCGAAGTCGGCAGCAACCTCGGCCTGGCTCAGATCACCGCGGCGAGCGACCCGAACGACGTCACGCTTGAACTCCGGGGGGAACTTCTTGGGCACAGCGACATCCTTCCCGCGGGACAAGATCCCGCAGAACGAGCGTCAACTGAAGGCGCAGCAATCCCCTAGACCGCTCGCCGGCATGGGACTCCGAGCGGCCGGGGGGATCCGCCGACAAACGAGGGCCCGTCGAGTCGACCTCCGCTGCTCGTCCGGCGAAAGCCCACGCCTCCCCACGGGCAACACTCGGCTGGGATGGGGCTGTCACCTTGCGCAGTGCCCGCGTCCTGCGCGCTCGGCATCGGAAGACGGCAGAACTTCTGCGCGCCTGTCGCTCCTCCCACACTGCCAGGCCGACCTGACGGCGTTCGCCGATGTCCGCCGATATCCGAAAAGGCTTGCTGAGCAGGGGGTTCACCGCTTCGCCGGACAACGGCGAACGACCCTGAACCAAGATCGAAGTGGACCAACTGCAACCAAGACTGCAACCGGAAACGCCAATCGTTAGCGCGGCTCACGGCCCGAAACGGTGGCCGATGGAGCTTTGCCGGATGCAGGAATACCGGCAGCGGGCTGGCGCGCTCGCCCCTAGACCCTGCGGTTGACGTGTGCGCTCGGCGTCTGGCCATGTCCGTGATGGACTGCGGTCATGGATGACGCGTCACTGCTGCTCGACCAGCGCTCGGCGTCCCAGGCCGCCTCCGACAAGGATGTCAGGGCCTGGGCGAGCGGCCGGCGGGTGTTCGTTTCCAGCCTCATCACCGACATGCCCGACGAGCGCGCCGCCGTGCGGGCAGCGATCGAGGCGGTCGGGGCCACTGCGGTGATGTTCGAAGATCTCGGAGCGCAGGACATATCGGCGGAGCAGGCCTACCTCTCGGGTGTTCGCAGCTCCGAGGTCTACGTGGGGATGTGGGGCTCGCGCTACGGCGTGCGGATGCCCGACGGGTACTCGGCGACCCATGCTGAGTTCTTGGAGGCGGAGCGGAGCGGGTTGCGGTTGTGCCTCTTCGTACACGGTGAGACCGCGGGCGAGATGGACGGTTCTCAGCGCGATCTGATTCAGAGCGCCCGCAACCTGTACACGACAAGCCCTTGGAGTAACCCGGCGGACCTCGGTCGACGGGTGCGGCGACGTCTGGAGGAGCTTGCGGCTGAGGAGTTGGCACCGTGGGTGCGCGTGGGCAGGACGCTGTTCCGTGCCCGCGAGATCATCAACGACGGGAGGACAATCTCGCTCGCGGCCGCAGTGCGTAGCGACGCGCTCCATGCGGAGCTGGTGCGCCTGCGGGACAACCGCGCCGGCAGTGTCCCGTTCGCCTCGGCTCACACCGCACTGCCCGTGCAGATCGCGGAGTTGTCGACGAGGACCGTCTCGACTATCGGACACGAGGAGCGCTTGACAATGGTCGCGCAGCAGCAGCGGGCGTCTAACATGCGCGCGTCCATCAACGGCGTTTCGGCCGACGAGGTGGTCCGTCGGGCGCTGTCCGATGGGCTTTTCGGCACCTCGATGCTCAGCCAACAAATGGGTTGGCTCGCGCGGCCGATCGATCCGCTGGCACAGCTGCGGGGATTGGGCCTGGACGACAGCGTTCTGCGGCCCGTGGCGCGAGTGCTGTTCTCCGAGCGCCTGCTCACCGAGCAGGCCGCATCGAGAATCGACTCTTTCGCCCTCGGCCCTTCACGCCAGGGCGCGCGCCGCCTGCGGGCAATCTGGACGCCGCCGCAGGTCTACGTGAACAAGCCTGACCCAGCATCCGTGTCGATCGACGGCACCGTACTGGGGCTGTGATGCACCGGCCCGAGCCCGCTCAAGCCGCCCAGGAGGGCGATAAGAGCCTGAAGACGGCAATCAACGCCGCCGCCAATTTGGGCAACAACAGCTCGACCGCTTCGACGCCTACCGGGAGAGCACCGCGCGGCGGGATGTCGCAATGTACTTAATGAGCCGCCGACCGTGCAGGCGGTCGAGGATGCGGCGGTAGTTGCCGATGCGTTTCTGCTCAAAGGCAAGTCGCTGGGCGGGATTCCCGTACGGTTTAAGCTTGAGGTCCTCCATGGCTACCAGCAGCACTACGGCTCTAAGACGCAGAGGGAGGACGCCGCTGCAGTTCTTGGGCATGGACCTAGTGACCTTCCGACGAGTTCTCGGTGCCGCAGGCCTGCACGGACTCGATGTCGGGGCTGCACCGAAACGGCTCAACCCAGAGCCGCGCTTGCGCGAGGGAGCCTGCGATTTGATATTCGATAGCTGATCATGCCTGACAGTTGACGAAAGATGCTTCTGACCAGCGGGGATGACGTTGGCCCACGTTGGGTGCAACCGCCCGTCTCAGTACGTTCTTGATGAGTAAACGATGCCTGACCGGGATGATTAATCGCTTGATCGGGTGTCCGTCTACCCCGGGAGCGCCGTTCGCTTCCACGCCGACCGCGAAACGGCAGCGGCTCGGGTTCCGCGCCGAGTCAAGTTAGCCCGCGACTCGAGCTCGTCTGACTCGCGCACACGGACGAGTCGTGGCGACCGCCGGTTCGCCATCGAACCTGACCTGAGGCTACGAGACAGACCAGGGCCATGCGACGCCCTGCCCGTGGGTGCGGCCCGGTCAAGCCCAACTGCGTCCTGGCGGCTCTGGCTACCGGGACGCTCCCGGCCAGCGGTCGCGCGCCCTGGCTAGGCGCACTGGCCGGCGCGTGGCGCTGGCTACCTGCGTCGGTGGCGACGGGGACACTTCTCTCATGCCTAGCGGTGGAAGACGCAAGCGACAGCCGAACCGGACGGCTACTCGGAAGCCTTACCAACCGCCGCCAGCCAAGCTGCGGCTCGCCATCGCAACGGCACCTCAATCGAGCGACGCGTCGGTCACGCTCGCCAACGACCTTCGGCTTGTCCGGTCAGCTGTCCTTTACGCCGACGAGGTAGAACTCATCAGCCCCGGCGTCGAGATGATCGGCAACGTAGTCGCGCTCGGCAACGGCTCCAAGCAAGACGTCGTCGCACTGCTGTCCTCGCTCGACGATTTGACTCTAACGCGACTTGGCGTAGAGCCGATCTCATTGCCACAGTGGCGGCAGGCACTGCAGCTTTTCGGCAATATGACGCCCGAGGCCCTCGACGCCGTATCGAGCTTGACGGGTCAGTCGATACCGGACGAAGTACGGGACGCGACCAACCAGGCTCAGAACGCATTAGCGACGGCCCTGGAGCAGTTTCGCGGAGTCGCGGACCAGATGACTCTCGACTCAGGCGCCGACGAGTTGACGCTAGCCATGGAGGCTGGCTTACTGCGCCTGTCGACACCGATTGTTGGGGATGGCGATACCGACGCCTTCGTGGCGCGATATATGGAGAAGCTTCGTGAGCTGATCCAAAACCCTAGAGTGCACCTCCTACTTGACGAGCTCACTGGATCCCTCGTTCGGTCCATGATTAACGGAGGGCGGGTTGAGCCCAATCGTCTAACCATAGCCAATGCCGGGGAAGCGGCGGTAGGGAGTGGACTGATAGCGCGCCTGCCCGCCTTCGACGAAGCGCCGCTAGGGGAAGTGCTGGACCTTCGAAGGGACCTCCAGGACCCGCTTTCCCGGTATCGAAGATCGGTCGCTGACATGGCGACGAGGCTGCGCGTTGGGCCGTTCGATAGCGACCTGCCAGCCGATATCGACCATCTCTATGTCACCGAGGTGCAACCCGCCATCGCGGATCTAAGAGAACAACTTGCCGATCACGGACTCGTGCGGGAGGTCGGGCGGCACCTTGGCGTCTCCGTTGAGCCGTTGATCAAGGGGCTGGCGGGGTCAGCACTCGCCCTGGGAGCTACATCTCTTGCAGATCTGAGCGCTTGGGTCACGGCGGCTGCCAGCGCGGCACCAGCGGGGATCGCAGCAGCACAAGCTGCAGTGTCCGGAGTGGTCAGCAGTCGAGAGGAGAGCGAATCACTGAAGCGCCACGACCTCTTCTACCTCTACGAGATCGACAGGCGACTTTCGTAGCCACTTTTCGGGGAGCCACCACCTATAACGTGGAGGGAGTCTCCCTAGAGCTCGTTGCCGCCCGGCACCACTGCAACGAGCCCTAGCTTCCGATCCCGCCTAGAGAGCCAGGTCGTTAGCGCCTTCTTCGCCAGCTCCCGCTGACGCGGCCCCCGACAGGCGTAGCGAGCTGACTCTCAACGGCAAGGGGGGATGAGGGGGCCTAGAGAGCCAACGCGCTCAGGGAGGCACCCACGAGGACTAGCGCTGGGCCTGCCGTCCAAGCCAGTGCGCGCCGCTTCGCCCTGAGCTCCTCCGCAGCGAAATCCGTGTCCGGCCGGCCACCGTCGATCGTCACGGTCGTCGTCCGCCACCGGATCACGTACTCCGCCATGACGACCGCCGCCCCGAACACGGAGAGAATCACGCCGACCAGAGCCACCCGACCAGCCTAGCGAGAGTCGGATGGCGCTGAAGGGGCGCTAGGCCGTCCAGGTCGAGTTGTGGTCAGGGTGCTGACGGAAGTCGGCCAGCGCCTTCTGGGCCACCTCGCACGGATCAGCAGAGCGGCAGCGCCGGCAGCGGGGCGGCACCTCGGCGCGCTCGTCCCCTGCGACGATCATGACGAGGTCGCTGTGGTCTGCCACCACCCCGCGGAGCCGGTGCGCGCGAGTCGCCAGCTCCTGGGCCTCGGCCCCAGCCGCACTGTTGCCGGGCACCAGCGACTGCAGCCCTAGCGCGTTGGCGCGCGCTATCAACTCGTCAGCTCGTTGCTCGAGGAAGTCCGCCCACTTCACGCGCGCTCTTTAGGGCTCAGACGGGGAGGGGGCGTAGCGGGCGCGGCGGTCCGTGCTCCTTCTCCCACTTGGCCTTGGCCTTCCGCCACTCCTTCGCGTCGTCGGAGTCCATCGGCCCGAAGCCAGTCGACTGCGGGTAGGGCTCGGGAAACGGCTCACCGTCGAGCTCCGGTGTGGGATTGGCCATGAGCAGCAGCCTAGGCAGCAAGCGCTGTTGCGGCCTACTGCACAGAGGTGGCGCGGTCAGCCGGGCCAGCCATCCCGTCGCGCCGCCTTGAGTGGAAGCCCGCTCAGCTCCCCATCGACCGGACACGCGAGCCTCAGAACGTCGCCCTCTCTTTGGTTGAAAGCGGCGTTCACGGTCGAGCGTTCGAGCACCACAGCGTCAGCTAGGCAATGGGGGCACTGAACGGTGTCCTGACCAGTCATGAGCTCAGCTTGCCCTTCGCCGCGTGAGACTGAGGGGACGCTGGCCGCCACGACATTCAGCTTCCAGAGCACCCCGGCGGCATTGCAGGCGTTCGACGTGATGCTGGGCCGACTAGTGGCGCTCGCGCTGGCCGATCAGTGGCCGGCGCTGATGCGGGACGTCGTCGTCGGTGAGCTGCGCGCGCTGGCGTCCGGCGAGGGGACCGTGGCATAACCACGGCCCCCTCGCCGTCGTCAGGCCGCCAGGGCGGCGGCCACCTGAGCGGCGCACACCGGGCACAGTTCCGCCGTTCCGGTGGTGAAATGCCGCGCCGGCCAGACGGTGCCGTCCGGCCCCCGATAGGCGCGGCGACCGCACAGGGTCCGGTCATCATCACCGGCCTGGGCGTGCGTGACGTCCCGCATGGAGCCCTCGAGGTACGTGCCGCGGGGGTGTTCCTTGTGAGCGCTGCTATCGGTGGCGGTGAACAGCTCATGCGCCAGGATGGTGGCCATCAGTGGCTCCTCGATCGGTGAATGGGTGGGGGCACCGTAGGGAGCGGGTGATGCTTGTGTCGCGTCGTCGGACGACGTTCCGTTCGGCGGGTGCGGTACCTCCTCCTGGGTGGTGGGGCGCGGGCCAGCTACGCCCGACGTCAGCGCGGCTGGCTGCGCTCCTGACGGGCCCGCTCGCGCTCGTTGCCCAGCTGGTCGAGTGGGCGCAGCGCAGCCCGCACGGCCTCACCGAGGTCGTAGCCGGCGACCAGGTTGCCGCCCCCGTGGCCAACCATGTAGCCGACGGTCCACCCCTCGTCGTCGGGAGTGAAGGTGACCCCGATCCCGTGGGTGGCCCCCAGGGTCAACAGCTCCGAGATGGCGCGCTGGGTGTCCGGCTCGAAGAGGTCATCGCTCATGAGCCCGAGCCTGCCACCCAGGCGTCATTCTCGTAGCGCGTCGGCGCTCTGTGAGGCCCTACGGGGCGTTGAGCAATCGCCTCGGCCGAGGCGTCGGAACACCTATGGACGCTGTCGCGGGGCCGCGCATCGTTGGGCACTAGCCCTGCCCCGCGAGGTCGCTCAATCCTGCCGTCGTCACCGCATGGACCCCGAAGCCCGATGAGGCGCTGCGGTCGGAGATCCAGGCAGCGCTGGCTCCGCCAGCGCCACTTGGATTGACCCACCGCGGCCCGTCGCGCACACGCAGCGCCCGCGGCTGACCGGGTGGTTATGGGCCCGGCAGCACTCGCAGAACGACAGCTGGCTCGAGCTGGCCACCCTGTACGAGGGAACCGTCTTCGACGGCGCGGAGCGGCACTGGTATCCGGCCGATGATCTGCGCACCCTGGACTGAACTCCGTTCTACGGCGGGCGAGGTAAGGACAGCGCCGCGGCCTTCACCCGCCGATACCTCGTCACCGCCAGGATGTGCGCATGACCGCCACCGATTGCGACCTCCTCCTCGCCCGCATCGTCGAGCGTGAGGAGCGCGCCACGGTCAAGGACGACTACGCGAACCCGAGGGTCTTCCCGTTCTTCACGTGGCTGGACAGCGATACCCCGGACCGGTCATACGGAAGGAACGCCGGCCATCTGGGCGACCACGAGCTAGAGCTGATCCAGGCCGCGGGCCCCAAGGCTGTTCTTGCGGATTGTGCTCGCGACCGGCAGATCGTGCGGGACTGCACCGCCGCTCTGACCTACCGCTCCGCGCCCGGCATGGAAGGAGCTGCAGTCCTCGCTGAGCGAGTGCTGCAGCAGCTCGACGCGAAGTACTCGGCCACCCCGTAAGCGGCTCCTCGGCGCCTGCCTCCGGAGGACTGCCGTCATGCAGGAGCAGCCGGACGCCGGGCATGTCCTACCTCGGAGGCGTGGCCACCGTGAGGGCCCGAACGTGACTCCGCAGAGCCCAACCACGGGAGGTGACAGCTGGACCGCGTACCTCCAGCCGAGCGTCGTTCTGACTGTCGGCATCCTGGCGCTGCTCGGCGGCATCTGCCTAGGGTTTTTCAGGCGCCGCGCCGGGGACCGGCGGCTGCTCGAGCAATAGGGCCCTCGTCGCGATCGACCCACGGCGATGTACAAGATCACGAGGCCACACACGTCTTGCATCTGCGGTAATAGTTGCGCTCCGTCGCCGACGGCGGAGCGCTCGCGGGCGTCACCGGCGAGGCTCGACGTCTTGCTGCCCGTCGCGATCCT